>CAVQXT010000004.1:0-189856 GCA_963717945.1 uncultured Acidobacteriota bacterium
TCTCGACAACATCTGCAGATAGCGCAGGGCTTCAGCCCTGCGCAAGGCGTAAGGCGTGAGGCGGCCGGAAGGGGGACACCGTGATTGTCGTGATGTCGGAGGCGGCGACGGAAGTGCAAGTCGACGCGGTCGTGGCGCAGCTGGTCGCCATGGGCTTCGACGTCCACCGGTCCACCGGGACCGAGCGGGTGGTGCTCGGCGTCGTCGGCGACACCGAGCGCGCGGACCCGGCCGTGATCGAGCTGCTGGACGGCGTGCGCGAGGTGGTTCGGATTACCGAGCCGTTCAAGCTGGCCAGCCGCAGCTTCAAGCCCGAGGGGACGGTCGTGGTCGTCGGGGACGTGCGCATCGGGGGCGACGAAGTCGTGGTGATGGCGGGCCCGTGCTCGGTCGAGTCCGAGACGCAGGTGCGCGCCGCGGCCGCCGCCGTCAAGCGCGGCGGCGCCAAGATCCTGCGCGGCGGCGCGTTCAAGCCCCGCAGCTCGCCGTACAGCTTCCAGGGCCTCGGCGAGGAAGGGCTGAGGCTGCTGCGCTGGGCCGCCGACGAGCACGGCCTCAAGGTTGTCTCCGAGGTGATGGACCTGTCGCAGATCGAGGTGCTGGCGCGCTACGCCGACATCCTGCAGGTCGGCGCGCGCAACATGCAGAACTTCACGCTGCTGCGCGAGCTGGGCCGCCTGCGGAAGCCCGTGCTGCTCAAGCGCGGGATCGCGGCCACGATCGAGGAGTGGCTGCTGTCGGCCGAGTACCTGCTGGCGGGCGGCAACACCGACGTCATCCTGTGCGAGCGGGGGATTCGCACCTTCGAGAACTACACCCGGAACACGCTCGACATCTCGGCGATCCCGGTCGTCAAGAAGCTGAGCCACCTGCCGATCATCGCGGACCCGAGCCACGGGACGGGGCGCCGCGACAAGGTGGCGCCGATGGCGCGCGCGGCGGTGGCCGCCGGCGCCGACGGCCTCATCATCGAGGTGCACTGCGATCCCGACCACGCGCTGAGCGACGGCGCGCAGTCGCTGCTTCCCTCGCAGTTCGACCGTCTCATGGCGGAGCTGCGGATCATCGCGCCGGCCATCGGCCGCAGCATCTGCGTCGAGCCGGTGGCGCGCCGCGGCTGGGCGCGGTAGGGTAGCTCATGCCAGACTCCTCACGTCAATTACCGATGCTGCAGCAGACCGCGCCGGCGATGCCGGAAGCGCCGGCGACGCCGGCCCCGTTCGACCGGGTCGCCGTCGTGGGGCTCGGCCTGGTCGGCGGGTCGATCGCGCTCGCCGCGCGCGCCGCGTGGCCGCACGCGCTCGTGATCGGCGTGGACCGCAACGCCGTGCTGGAGCAGGCCATGGTCCGCCACGCGATCGACGTCGCGTCCGACGACCTGACGATCATCTCCGAGGCGGACCTCGTGCTGCTCTCGACGCCGGTCTGCGAGATCGTCAGCCTGCTGCCGCGCCTGGCCGACTACGTCAGCGCGAGCGCTGTGGTGACCGATGTCGGCAGTACCAAGCGCGCCATCATGGACGCGGCGCGGGGCCTGCCCGCGCGCCTGCCGTTTATCGGGGGACACCCGCTGGCGGGCGCGGCGCGCGGAGGGTTCGAGGCCGCCCGTCCCGACCTGTGCGCGGGGCGTCCCTGGCTGCTCGTCCCCGGCGGGGACGGATCGGCCGATGCGGTGGGGAAGCTGACGGCGTTCGTCGAAGGCGTGGGCGCCCGCCCGGTCGTCATCGCCTCGGCCGCCGAGCACGACCGGATGCTCGCCCTGCTCAGCCACCTGCCGCAGCTTGCCGCGTCCGCCCTGATGTCGGTCGTCGGCGAGGGAGTCGGAGTCGAGGGCCTGGCGCTGGCGGGGCGCGGGCTGGTGGACACCACCAGGCTGGCCTCGAGCCCTGCGGACATCTGGCGCGACATCTGCCTGACCAACGCGGACGAGATCGGCCCCGCGCTCGATCGGCTGATCGCGGCGCTCCAGCACCTCCGGGACCGGCTCGAGTCGGGCGAGGTGATCGATCGTCTGTTCGCGTCGGCGAACGAGTGGAGGGAACGCCTCGTCGCAGATCGGGCTTGACACGGCTCGGCCGTTTCCGGCGTCATAGTGGCGGGGGTTCCCGATATGAACAAGGTGCTGGCAGACGCGAGCGCGGCCGTCGCCCTGATTCCCGACGGCGCGACCATCATGATGGGCGGGTTCGGGCTGTGCGGAATCCCCGAGAACCTGATCGCGGCCCTGCACGCGCGCGGCACGCGCCAGCTCACCATCATCAGCAACAACGCCGGCGTCGACACGTTCGGGATCGGCATCCTGCTGCAGACGAGGCAGGTGAAGAAGATGATCTCGACCTACGTCGGCGAGAACCAGGAGTTCGAGCGCCAGTGCCTGAGCGGCGAGCTCGAACTCGAGCTGGTCCCGCAGGGCACCTTCGCGGAGCGCATCCGGGCCGGCGGCGCCGGCATCGGCGGCTTCTTCACGCCGACTGGCTACGGCACCGTCGTCGCCGAGGGGAAAGAGACGCGCATCATCGACGGCCGCCCCTACGTGCTGGAGGCGCCGCTCAAGGCCGACTTCGCCTTCGTGAAGGCCTTTCGCGGCGACCGCTTCGGCAACCTCGTCTACCGCCGCACCGCGCGCAATTTCAACCCGATGATGGCGACGGCGGCCGCGGTCACCATCGCCGAGGTCGAGCAGCTCGTCGAGCCGGGCGCGCTCGACCCCGACGCGATTGCCACGCCGGGCATCTTCGTGAAGCACATTCTGCAGGGCACGGGCTACGAGAAGCGGATCGAGCGGCGGACGGTGCGGAAGGCCGGGTAGCGCGGCCGGCGCGCGGCGGGAACAGGAGGCGGTCGTGGACAGACGTGAGCGAATCGTCCATCGTGTGGCCGAGGAACTTCGCGACGGCGACTACGTCAATCTCGGCATCGGGCTGCCGACGCTGGTGGCCAACCACGTGCCGGCGGGGATCCACATCACCCTGCACTCCGAGAATGGCATGCTCGGCGTCGGCCCGTTCCCGCTGGACTCCGACGTCGACCCCGACCTCATCAACGCCGGCAAGGAGACCGTCTCCGAGACGCCCGGCTGCTGCTACTTCAGCAGCGCCGATTCGTTCGCGATGGTGCGCGGCGGCCACATCGACCTGACCGTGCTCGGGGCGTTCGAGGTGGACCAGGCGGGGAACCTGGCCAACTGGACGATCCCCGGGAAGATGGTGAAAGGCATGGGCGGCGCCATGGATCTCGTCGCCGGCGCCAAGCGCGTGATCGTGGCGATGGAGCACACGACGCGCGACGGCGCGCCGAAGATCCTGCCCGCGTGCACGCTGCCGCTCACCGGCCCGGGCGTCGTGGACCGGATCATCACCGAGATGGCCGTCATCGACATCACGCCCGACGGGCTCGTCCTGAGGGAGGTCGCCTCCGACAGCTCGGTGGACGCCGTCCGCGCGGCCACCGCCGCCCCGCTGCGTCTCGAAGGCGAGCCGCGGCGGTTCTGACCCGACGCGTAATTGCGTGGGGCCGGCCTCCTGGCCGGCCGAGTCCGCGAGCCAGGAGGCTCGCGCCACACGGACAATGTGTAGCGCCGGCGTCCTCGCCGGCCATGACTCAAAGGCCTCCTGGCCGGCCGCGGCCCACTGGGCATCCCCGCGAGGTTTGGCGAGCCGCACGCGGGACGCCTGTCTTTCGCAGGCCGTCTCGTTTAGGAATGGCACAAACCCATCGTTCGGTTATACTCTGACTGATGACGTGGGCAGAGTTAATCGGTCGCCTTCGGTCAGCGAGCTTCGTGGAGGAACGGATCGGCAAGGGGAGCCACCGCAAGCTGGTTCACCCGATCACGAAGAAGGAAGTCTGGGTGTCCTTCCACACGAAGAAGGACGTCGGGCGACTCGCCCGGCGCATATTGAAGGATGCAGGGCTGGAATGACCACGCGATACCCCATCGTCTTCGAGGTCGAGGAGAGCGGAGCGGTCGGCGCGTATGTGCCGGGCTTACCGATTTACGCGGCCGCGCACACGGCGAGCAAAGCGGAACAGGCCCTGCGCGAGTTGCTCGTGCTGTACGTGGACGACCGACAGGCCCGCGGACTCGCCTTGCCCGAGCCACTGACAGGCGTCAAGGTCGCCCGGGTGACGACCGTGCGCGGCCGTTCGACCGTCTCGATCCTGAGCCCTGCCGCGTTGCTCGGCCGTCAACGTTCGGCGAAGAAGGCCGCGGCGGCCCGCCGCAACGGCCGACGCGGTGGACGTCCCGCGGCGACCCGTCCCACGCGTTAGGGCAGGCCCTCGCCGGGAACTTCGGACCCCTCGTCCTCGTCAGTTCCGGCGACGTGTCCGTGGTGGGCCCCGGGTGGGCTGCGTGCCGACTGTGACTGACTCCCAACTGGTCGAACAGACGCTCGCCGGGTCCGAAGAGGCGTTTCGCGCGCTCGTGGTCCGCTACGAGCGGCGGGTCTACAACCTGCTCGCGCGCATGCTCCGGAACCCGGCACTGGCCGAAGAGCTGACGCAGGAGACCTTCCTCAAGGCGTTCACCCGCCTCCGCTCGTTCGACCCCGGCTACAAGTTCTCCAACTGGATCCTCAAGATCGCCCACAACGCCGCCATCGACGCGATGCGCCGGCGCGGCGCGCAGGAGGTGTCGCTCGACGATCCCGGCGACCGCGAGGAGTCGAAGCTCGGCACCTGGCTGGTCGATCCGAAGAGCGGGCAGGCCGCCGAGCAACTCGAGCGGCAGGATCTCGGGCGCATCCTCCAGGTGGCCGTGGACCGCCTCCGGTCCGAGTACCGACGGGTGGTCGTGCTGCGCTATCAGGAGGAGCTGAGCTACGAGGAGATCGCGGAGATCACCGGCTGGCCGGTCGGCACCATCAAGAGCCACCTCCACCGGGCGCGCTCGGAAATGGCCGGTTTCCTGCGAGCGCAGGGCTTCGGACCGGCCGAGCAGGGGCTGGGGCCGCCCCTCGAGAACTCCCGGGGCGCCCTGAGCGAGCCCAGCGATTTCCAGCGGGGCGAGTCGAAGGGTGCAACCCCGGGCGCACGTCGTGCGTAGGAACAGGCAAGAGACCCGTGTCATGACCGAAAGGCATCAGGACCTGCGGCGGTGGCTCGAGGCCGAGGAGGCGGGCGGCGACTGGGATGCCGCCGACGCGAGCTTCGCCTCGGTGGCCGCGGCGTGGCTGCCGATGTCGGAGGCGCCCGCCGGTCTGACCGAGCGGATCATGGCCGCCATGCCACGGACTGCCGAGACGAGATGGGCGCGGGCGCTCGCCGGCCTGATGGCCTCGTGGTGGGTGAGGAGCACGGTCGGCGCGGCTCTGCTGATCCTGGGAGCCGGGGCGGCCGTCGCCGTCCTCGGACCATTTGTGACCCTCGGGTCGGCCCTGACCCTGCTCTCCGCCGGGGGCGCGGCGGTGCTCGAGACGATTTCGACGGCGTGGAACGGCTGCGTTGCGGCCTGGCCGATCGTGGCCAGCCTCGGTCAGGCGGCGGCCGACGTGGCGACCACCCGGACCGCCGTGCTCGTGATCCTCGTCAACCTGGCGCTCGCCACTGGGGCCTTCGCCGGCCTGTCGCGCCTTCATGTGTTCTCGGAGGAGGAATCCTGATGCTGCGCTCATCTCGACTCGGAGCACGCGCCATCGTGATGGCGGTGGCGTGCATCCTGGGAGCGGCCGCCGTGTCGGCCGCCGGGCAGGCGTCGGCCGCGGCGCCCTCGCGGCTGAACGCGGTCGAACAGAAGACCCGCGACGCCGTGCTGGCGCGCTACCGGGCGCTGTCGATCCAGAACGGCATCGTTCTGGTGCCGCTCTCGAGGGTGGATGGCGTCGAGAGCATCGAGATTCGCGGCGGGGCGGTCGCCATCAACGGGCGCGCGGTGACCGGCGCCGAGATCCGCGAGCGGCTCGGCCGCGACGCCGAGCCGGTCCTGCAACTGTCCTACTTCGACCTCGCCACGCAGCAACGGATGCTGCTGCCGGGCGGCGGTCCGGAGCCGCCGGCCGGCCCGGAGCGGCCCGAAGTGGCGCCGCTGCAGCCGCCGTCGCCTCCCGAACCGGTCGAGCCCCAGGGGCCCTCGATGCCCGAGCGGGCGTTTCGCCGGCAGTACGACGCGAGGGTCCGACTGTTCGGCGACATCACCGTCGAGCGGGACGAAGAGGTGAACGGCGCGGTGGTGGCCATCGCCGGGTCGATCAAGGTGGACGGGCGCGTCCGCGACAACGTCGTGGCCGTGGGCGGCAGCGTGACGCTCGGGCCGCACGCGGAAGTGCTCGGCGACGTCACCGCGGTCGGGGGCACGATCAATCGCGACCCCGGCGCGGTGGTGAGCGGCCGGCTCAACGAGGTGGGCGTTTCGACGCCAGGAGTTCACATTCGGCCGAACTGGAACGTGCGCTGGGCGCAGTGGCCCTGGCTCGACAGCCGCGGGTGGTCGGTCGTGCGGCTGCTCGGCACGATGCTGCGGATGGCCCTGTTCGGCCTGCTCGCCGCCCTGGTCGTCCTGGTCGCGCCGCGGGCCGTGCAACGCGTGGAACATGCGGTGATCTCGCAGCCCTGGAAGGCGGCGCTGGTCGGGCTGCTCGCGCAGCTGTTCTTCATCCCGGCGCTGATCCTGGTCATCGTGGTGCTGGCCATCTCGATCGTCGGCATCCCGCTGCTCGTGCTCGTGCCGTTCGGCGTGCTGGCCTTCCTCCTCGCGTTCCTGCTCGGCTTCACCGGCGCCGCGTGCGGGCTGGCGCGCCTGGTCTGGAGGCAACGGCCGGGGACCGAGGCGGGCATGTTGACGATGCTGGCCGTCGGACTGGTGGTCGTGTGGAGCTTCACGCTGCTCGGGAGGATCGTCGGGCTGGGCGGCGGGCCCCTGATGCCGTTCGCCCTGGGGCTCATCTTCGTCGGGATCCTGATCGAGTACGCCGCGTGGACGCTGGGCCTCGGCGGGGCGCTGCTCACGCGGCTCGGCCGCTACGGGGCGTTGCCGCCGCCGCCCCCCGTCGTCGCGCCCGCGGCGCGCCCGGCGCCAATCGACGTCGGCGAACCGCCGGTGACGGGACTCTAGGAGAACGGGGATCTTGCGATCGTGCGATCTGGCGATCTGGCGATCTGGGAATCTTGCGATCGTGCGATTCAGGAATGTTGCGAACTGATGGTCGGCAGCGGGTCGTCGCCGTCGGCCATCAGCCTTCAGCCGTCGGCCAGGTTCACTCGTGCGGCTTGGGCGGCCGGGTGAGCTGAAAGGCGTCGCCGACGTGGTTCTCCTCGTCGCGCGACGCCTGCCAGCGCCGGTAGAGGATGAACATCCCGCCGAGCGCCAGCCCGAGCAGCGCCGCGCCGATGAGGAAGATGCCGGTGATGCCGACCGAGCCCGTGAGGATGTCGGCGACGCTGATTTCCTTCGTCGGCTTGTCGATCATCTTCACGATGATCGGCGTCATCGGCTGGGCGCCCTGAGCGAAAAGCACGGTCAGATTGTACCACGCCGCTTCGCCACGCGGGCCGTTCGGCAGGCGCTCGTGGGCGCAGGCCTGAAGGCCTGCGGTATCCGGGAATCTCCAGGAGATCTGCAGATAGCGCAGGGCTTCAGCCCTGCGCCGCCGGGCCGCAAGGCGTATGGCGCAAGGCGTAAGGCGTAAGCCGCCCTCAGTGCCGCATCGCCACCGGCTCGCTCTTCAGCGACTTCTGGTAGCCCCGCACCGCGTCGAACAGCGCCTGGGCGATCTTCTGGCGGAAGGCGCCGCTCTTCAGCAGCCGGCCCTCCTGCGGGTTGGTGATGAAGGCGATCTCGACGAGCACGCTCGGCATCTCGGCCCCGATCAGCACCAGGAACGGCGCCTGCTTGACGCCGAGATTCCGCATCCCTCCTCCGGCGCCGTTCAACTCTGCCGCCATGGCTTTCTGGATCAGTCCGGCGAAGCTGCGCGACTCGTCCAGCTTGTTGTTGAGCGTGATGGCCTTCAGGATGTCGGGCAGGTTGTTGATCGTCCGGTTGGTCGCGGCGTTCTCGCGCGCGGCGACGGCCTCGGCGGCCGGGTCGGTCGAGAAGTTGAGGAAATAGGTCTCGATGCCGCGCACCGTTCGCGTGCGGCTCGCGTTGGCGTGGATCGACAGGAACAGGTCCGCCTGCTCCCGCATCGCGATCGCGGGGCGTTCCTCGAGAGGCACGTACTCGTCGGTCCGCCTGGTCAGCACGACCTCGACGCCGGCGTTCTTCAGGAGCTTCTCGAGCCGAAGCGCGACATCCAGCACGACCTCGGCTTCGGTGATCCCGGCGCCGAGCGCGCCCGGATCGTGTCCCCCGTGGCCGGGATCGATCACGATCCTGGAGACCCCGAGGCCGAGCTGCCGGGTGAGCGAGTACGGCCCCCGGCCTGCGGGGATCGGTGCCGCCGGCTGAGTGGGAGACTTGGCGGCCGCCGGTGGAGGCGGAGACGCGGCGACCGGCGTCGCCAGCGCCGGCGCGGCCTTGACCGGCCCGGGCACGCCCGGGTGCAGCAGTGCGGGATCGATGGCCTCCACGGTCGGTGGAGTACGCGCTCCATGCCGGACGGTTCGCGAGGGCAGGGGAGGCGGGACAGCCCGCGGGACGACGCGCGCCGGAGCGGCGGGTGTGGGCTCGGCGGTCGGCGGGGCGGTCGTCATCGCCACCGGCTGCGTGCGCTCGCAATCGATGACGATTCGATACGGCTGATCGGTCGTCGAGATGCGGTAGCGACTGACCCCGTCGAGGCTCACCACCACTCGCGTGACGTGATTCGCGTGGAGCCCGACTCTCAGGTAGCTCGCGGCGGTATCCTGGTAGCTCAGCGTCCCCACCAGCACCGCCGGGCCCGGCTGCGTGTCCCTGATGTCGACCAGGACGCGCGGGGATCTTCGACCCTCTCGCTCCGGTGCGTCGTGGCGCTGTCGAGGTCGAGCGTGATGCGGACCCGGTCCGGCATCGCCGTTCTCGAGATCGCCCGGAGCACGACGGCCTTCTCCGCGGAGGCGGCCGGCGTCGCGGTCGCCGGAGCCCGCGGCGTGACGGTCCCGGTCGCGGCAGGCGTCGAGGGCTTCGCCTCGGGCTTCGCTGCCGGGGCAGCGTTCGACACTGCCGGGCGTTCGGCCAGCGCCTTCAGCGCCCCTCGGGCCATCGACACGAACGGGCTGTACGGATACCCGTCGATCAGCAACTGGAGCATCCGCCGCGCCGTGGCCCGATCCCGTTCCTCACCGAACCGCTGGAACGCGTCGCTCGCGAGCGCGCCCCCCTGCCAGAGCGCGTCGTCGGCAAACCCGGATTGCGGAAAGCGCCGAACGAGATTGTCATAGGCCGTGACGATGGCGCGGTAGTCCCTGGCCGTGGGCGCGGGCGTGCCGGTGTTGGCGCGCAGCGCCTGTTCGCGCGAGTAGGCGGCCGTGTAGATCTCCCCGGCGGTGGAAGACGCACTCTGCCCCGGCTGGCCTCCGGTGGCCAGCACGGCTGCCGCGAGCACGGAGGCGGACAGGAAGTGAATCACCGGAGTTGGCCGTCCACCTCGTCGAAGTAGCCCTTGTCCACGAGCACTTCCCGGGCCTTGCTGCCCGAGGCCGGCGACACGAGGCCGTCGGCCTCCATCATGTCGACGAGCCGGGCCGCGCGGCTGAACCCGATGCGCAGCCTGCGCTGCAGGTACGAGATCGACGCCTGGCCGGACCCGACGACGATGCGCGCCGCCTCGTCGTACAAATCGTCCTTCTCGAACGTCACCGCGTCGCCGGCCTTCGCTTCCGAGGTGACCGTCTCGTCGTAGACCGGCTTGCCCTGCTTGCGGAGAAACGCCGCCAGCCGCGCGCTCTCCTGCTCGGAGATGTAGGGGCCGTGCAGGCGGATGAGGCGCGACGAGGCCGGCGGCAGGAACAGCATGTCGCCGCGGCCCAGCAGCTGCTCGGCGCCGTTGCCGTCGAGGATCGTGCGCGAGTCGACCTTGGACATCAGCCGGAACGACACGCGCGCCGGCAGGTTGGCCTTGATGAGCCCGGTGACCACGTCCACCGACGGCCTCTGCGTGGCCAGGATCAGGTGGATGCCGACGGCGCGGGCCATCTGCGCCAGGCGCGCGATCGACTCCTCGACCTCGTTGCTGGCGACCATCATCAGGTCGGCCAGCTCGTCGATGACGACGACGATGTAGGGAAGCGTCCGCAGCTCTTCGCCCGCGTCGGGCTTCTGCCCCTGCTCGACGGCGTGCCGGATGTTCCGGTTGTACTGGTCGATGTTGCGGACGCCCTCGGCCGCGAGCGTCTTGTACCGCTCCTCCATCTCGCGCACCGCCCACGCCAGCGCGTTGGCGGCCTGCTTCGGGTCGACGACGACCGGCGTCAGCAGGTGCGGGATCTCCTCGTACATCCCCAGCTCGAGCCGCTTCGGATCGATCATGATCAGCCGCACGTCGTCCGGCGTCGCGCGGTAGAGGATGCTCGTGAGCATGGCGTTGATCGCCACCGACTTGCCCGTGCCGGTGGAGCCGGCCACCAGCAGGTGCGGCATCGCGGCCAGGTCGGCGACGTACGGCTCGCCGTGGATCGTCTTGCCCATCGCCACCGTCAGCTTCGAGCCCGAGCGGCGGAAGAGGTCCGACTCGAGGATGTCGCGGAGCGAGATCTGCTCGCGGTTGGTGTTGGGGATCTGGATGCCGACCGTCGACTTGCCGGGGATCCGCTCGATCAGCACCGACTCCGCCTTGAGCGCGAGCGAGAGATCGTCGGCGAGGCCGGTGACCTTGGCGTACTTCACGCCCGCGTCCGGCTTGAACTCGAAGGTGGTCACCACGGGGCCGGGATGGATCTGGACCACCGCGCCGGCGACGGCGAACTCGTGGCACTTCTCCTCGAGCAGCCGGGCCGAATCCATCAGCTCGCGCTCGTCGACCTTGAACTCGGTCTTCGGCGCGTCGAGCAGCGCGAGCGGAGGCAGCGTGAACCCCTCGCGCTTCTTCTCGGCCGGGGTGCGCGATTCGAAGTCCATCGGGATCGGCGCCGGCAACTTGTCGGCCCGCTTCGGGGCCGACCCGGGCTTGGCGATCTCGGGCGTCGCCCGCCTCGGTTCGGCGGCCGGCTCGGCGGACCCGGTGCGCGCCGCCGCGGCGGCGGAGCGGGCGTCGCCGTCGCCGCCCTTCGCGCCAGCCTGGCGTTCGGTCGCGGCCCTCGGCTGCGCGGCCTTGAGTTCCTCGGGATTGCGGGCCGTGTGCTTCCGGACAATCTCCTGCCGCTGCTTCTCCTTCCGCCGGGCCTCGCGTTGCTCGCGGAGCCGCGCCAGGAGCCCGGTCCACCACGCGGCCACCGCCCTGACGACCGACGAGAACAGGCGGCCGAACGAGAACCTCGTCGTCAGGATGAGCGACAGCAGCAGCAGCGTGAGGATCACGATGATCGAGCCGGTGCGGTTGAGCAGGTCCGAGAGCCGCCTCGCGAGCACGATGCCCAGGTAGCCGCCCGCGCCGTTGACGAAGCTCACCCGGCCCAGGGCCAGCGTCAGCAGCGCGCTGAGGCACCCGAACAGCAGCGCGGCCCCGAAGAGCTTCGTGTACTTCGCGTCGATCGGCCGGCACCAGAACAGGCTGTACCCGGCGACGCCGAACACGACGGGCACGAGGAAGGCGGCGTAGCCGCACAACTGGTACGACAGTTCCGCAAGGAACGCGCCGACGCGCCCGATGAAATTCGCGGGCGCGCCCTGCGCGCCGGCGTTGAAGAACCAGGTCGGGTCGGTCGGCTCGTAGGTGACCAGCGCGATCAGCCAGATGAGGGCGACCGCGAACAGGATCACGCCGAGGAACTCGCTCACGCGCCGGGAGAGTGTCGAACCAGCAGCCAAGGCCTAAATCTCCATGATGACCGGCAGCACCAGCGGCCGCCGTCCCGCCCGCTTCTTGAAGCAGCGGCGGAGTTCCACTCGGATCTTCTCGCTGACCAGCCCGCGATCGGTGCGCTCCTCGACGCTGGTCTCGGCGAGCACCTCGCCGATGATCCGCGCCGCCTCGGCCAGCAGCTCGTCCGCGTTCGGCTCGAGCACCAGCCCCCGCGTGATGATGTCCGGGCGCCCTTCGACCAGGCCCGTCTGCTTGTTGATGGCGATCACCGGGACGATCAGGCCGTCCTCGGCCAGGTGCCGCCGGTCGCGCAGCACCTCGTCGGCGACCTCGCCCAGCCCCGGGCCGTCGATGAGCACGCGGCCGGTCTGCACGCGCCCCACGACGCCGCCCGTCGTCGCGTCGAACCGCATCAGGTCGCCGTTCTCGGCCATGATCGTCGTCGACGGCCAGGCGGCTCCCGCCGACAGCCGGTCGGCCAGCCGCGCGTAGCGCGACCGCTGGCGGAACTCGCCGTGGATCGGCACGAAGTACCGGGGACGCACCAGCGAGAGCATCAGCTTGAGCTCCTCCTCGCTGCCGTGCCCCGAGACGTGCACGTGCCGGCTGGCCTCGGTCACCACGTCCGCCCCGCGCCGCGCCAGGTGGTTCACCACGCGGTCGATCGCCCGCTCGTTGCCCGGGATGGACCGCGCCGAGAAGACGACCCGGTCGCCCGGCTCGACGCTGACGTGGCGGTGGGTGGCCAGGGCGATGCGCGAAAGCGCCGCCATCGGCTCCCCCTGGCTCCCCGTCGCCACGCACAGCACCTGGCGGGCCGGGTAGCTGCGCACGTCGGCCTCTCGGATCAGCACGCCGGGCGGCACTTGCAGGTGCCCCAGATCCTGCGCCACCTGGGAGTGCTCGATCATCCCGCGGCCGACGAACGCGAGCTTCCGGCCAAACTCCACCGCCAGGTTCGCCAGGATCTGCATCCGGTAGATGCTCGTGGCGAACGCCGTGACCACCAGCTTGCCCCGCGTGCTCGCGAACAGTTCCTCGAACGCCTCGACCACATCGTATTCCGAACCGCTGAAGCCGGGCCGCTCGATGTTCGTGCTGTCGCCCAGCAGCACGAGCACGCCCTCGGCGCCCAGCTCGGCAAATCGGTGGAAGTCGAAGTGCCGGCCGTCGAGCGGCGTCTGGTCGATCTTGAAATCCCCCGTGTGCACGACCGTGCCGACCGGGGTCCTGATCGCCACCGCCAGCGCGTCCGGGATGCTGTGCGTGACGCGCAGGAACTCGATCTCGAGCTCGCCGACCGACACCGTGCTGCGCGGGCCGACCGGCACCAGGCGGGCGTCGGCCGCGAGGCCGTGGCGCTCCAGCTTCGACTTGGCCAGCGCCAGCGTCAGCGGGGAACCGTAGACCGGGCCGTCGACGAACCGGAGCGCGTGCGCGACGGCGCCCATGTGGTCCTCGTGCCCGTGCGTCAGCACGAGCGCGGCCGCCTTGACCGGCCGCTGCTCGAGATAGGACAGGTCCGGGATCACCAGGTCGACGCCGGGCAGCTCCGGGTCGGGAAACATGACGCCGGCATCGATCAGGACGAGCGTGTCGCCCCACGACACGGCCATCATGTTCATGCCGAATTCGCCCAGCCCGCCGAGCGGCACGATCTCGAGCGCGGGCGTGCGGATCTCACCGGGCACTGCGAGCGTCATAGGTGCCGAGTCTCGGATAAGTCGCTCTTGAATGATCCCAGTCGGCGATGCCACGCCCCGGCCAGACCGGAGCAGGAACGCGTTGCCCCGCAAGGGGCCATCGACACGCTGACCGACGGCGCGCCCGGCTGGCGCCGGACCCGTCCCGTCTCCGTGGCCGCTGGGATGGCCGCGGCAAAGTGGAAAGCTGGCGAAACTATAGCACAGGTGGTAGTTACGCTGAAGTGAAAACCTCCGCGAGGCGACCGAGTTCCGTGAGGCTGAGCGTCTCGGGGCGGCGGCGGCCGTCGATGTCGGCGGCCACGAGCGCGCGAGGGGCGTCGGTGGCGTGCGCGGCGGCGAAATCCGCCAGCGCGTTGTTCAGCATCTTGCGGCGATGGAGGAAGATCGAGCGAACCATCCCGTCGAACGTCTCCGGGTCGCGCACCGGCGGGTCCGGCGGGTGGTAGGTGAGCCGCACGACCGCCGAATGGACCCTCGGGGCCGGGCGAAACGCCCCCGGCGGCAGCGCGAGCAGCGGGCGGACCGTCGCGCGCAGTTGCTGGCAGGCCGAGAGGACGCCCCAGTCGCCCGACCCGGGGTCGGCCGCCAGCCGGTCGGCCACCTCGCGCTGGAGCATCACGGTGGCGTCGGTGATCCGCGTGCCCAGGTCCGCGAGCGCCAGCAGCCGGAAGAGAATCGGCGTCGAGATGTTGTAGGGCAGGTTGCCGGCCACGCGCACGACCCCCGCGCCGCCGAGCAGGGTTTCGTCCGGGAGGCGAAGGAAGTCGGCCTCGAGGACCCGAACGTTCGCCGGCACGCGGGCCGCCAGCTTCGGGGCCAGGTCCCGATCGATCTCCACGGCGAGCAGCCTGCCGACGCGGCGGGCGAGCGCGAGCGTCAGCGCCCCCAGGCCGGGGCCGATCTCGAGGAACGAGTCCGCCGCCGAGGGCTGGATCGCCTCGACGACCCGATCGACCCAGGACTGGTCGAGGAAATGCTGCCCGAACCGCTTGCGGGGCCTCATCGCTCCCGCCCGTCCTCGCCGTCCGGCTCCGGGCCGTCCGCCTCGTCGTCCGCCTCGCCGGTCCGGCCGTGCCAGTAGCGGTCCTCGATCTCCTCGAGTTCCTCTTCGCTCAGCCCGAAGTAGTGGCCGACCTCGTGGATGAGCGTCTCGCCGATCTCGGTCACCACGTCGTCCTCGGTCTCCGAGACGTCCTCGATCGGTTCCTGGTAGATGGCAATCCGGTCGGGCAGGACGTTGCCGTGGTCCCAGCGGCGATCGGTGAGCGGCGTTCCCTGGTAGAGGCCGAAGAGGGTGTCGGGCGGTTCGATCTCCATCTCCTCGAGCAGCTCGGGAGAAGGCCGGTCCTCGACGACGATGGCGATGTTCTGGATCTCCCGGCGGAAGCGGAGCGGGATCGTGTCGATCGCCTCGGAGACGAGCCGGCGGAAGCGCTCCCGGGTCATGACTTCGTTCGGCGTCGGGCCGGTGTGGAGCGGCGGGCCTTCGGCGCGGCCGCCTTCCGCGCGGGAGCCTTCCGTACGGCCGCCATCCGCGCGCCCGCTGCCGGAGCGGTGAGCGTGGGGTACGCGTCGCAATCGTCTCTGACGGCGCAGCGGTCGCACGCCGGCTTCGGCTTGCAGACCCGCCGGCCGTGAAGGATGAAGGTGTCGGAGGCGAGCGTCCACTTCTCGCGCGGCAGCAGTTCGCCGAGCTTCCGCTCGACCAGCTCGGGATCGTCCGAGCTTACGAGGCCGATGCGGTTGCTCACGCGCAGGACGTGCCGATCGACGGGCAGACCGGGGACGCCCAGCGCGTGGCCGAGCACGACGTTGGCCGTCTTGCGGCCGACGCCGGGGAGCGCCACGAGCGCGTCCATCGACGAGGGCACTTCGCCGCCGTGCTGCGCCACCAGGGCTTGCGCCATCCCCGAGAGGGCCCGCGCCTTCTGGCGGAAGAAGCCGGTCTGACGGATCAGGCCTTCGAGCTCGGCCGAGTCCGACGCGGCCATCGCCCGGGCGTCCGGGAGCCTCGCGAACAGAGCGGGCGTGACCTGGTTCACGCGCACGTCGGTCGTCTGCGCCGACAGGATCGTGGCGACCAGCAGCTCGAACGGGTTGCGGTAGTCGAGTTCGGTGGCCGCGTTCGGATGCTGGACCTCGAGCTTCGCCAGGATCGCGCGGGCCTCGGCGGGCGTCTTCATGCGCGTCGCCCCGGTCAGTGCACCGGCCCCTTGCCCCAGCCCTCGGGCGGCGTCTGCTCGGAGAGGCCGCGCACGTGCTCCTGGAGCGCCGAGATGAGGCTCGGCACGATCGCCAGCGGCAGGGCGACAGTGGCCCGCACCGGCGCGCGCACGATGTGATCGGCCTCGGCCGCCTGGAGGTCGCGTTCGGTGAGCGGCAGCACCTCGCAGAAGGTCAGCGTGATGTCGAACGGCGTGTGGGCGATGGCGCAGAAGTTCGCGTACGTGCGCCCTTCCTTCGGCGGGTCGGCCGGGACGATGGTGAAGTTGATCTGCTTGGAGTCAGCCATGGCGTCTCACGATCAGGGGACGGGCCGCGTCAGTACTTCCGCATCACGCCGACCACCACGCCCTGGACCTGGATCTGGTCGGCGGCGACGATGAGCGGCTTCATGGTGGGGTTGGCGGGCTGAAGTCGCACGTGCCCGTTCTCGCGGTAGAACTTCTTGAGTGTCACGTCGGAGCTGCCGAGGAGCGCGATCACCATCTCGCCGTTCTCGGCGGTCTTGCGGTCCTCGACGATCACGAAGTCGCCGTCGCGGATCTGCTCGTCGATCATCGACTCGCCCCGGACCCGGAGCACGTAGGTGTCGCGCTTCCCGACCAGGTCCTCGGGGACGGCGATCGACTCCGCCGTGGCAATCGCTTCGATCGGCATGCCGGCCGCCACGAAGCCGAGCAGCGGCAGCTCGACGGCGCGCCCGCCGGGCCTCGTCTGCACCAGCTCGACCGATCGGCTCCGGTTCCAGGCCCGCTTGATGAAGCCCTTCTCCTGGAGGTTCGTCAGGTGCTTGTGCACCGTCGCGAGCGAGGAGAGGCTGAACCGCCGGCCGATTTCCTCGAGGCTCGGCGCGTAGCCGTGCTGCTGGATGAACTCGCTGAGGTAGTCGAGGATTTCTCGCTGGCGCTTGGTCAGAGGCAGCACGGATTCCTCCAGTCGCGTGGGGCCAGATGATTGTGCGCAAAGGAAAGGCGAAAGTCAAGGGCGGCGCGCGTTCCAGACAGGGCTGAACTCCTGCGTCACACACCGGCTCGGTTGCGCCCGATGTCCGGCCACAGTTAACCTTGAGCACCCGCCCGGGTCTAAGTCCTGTGAGGGCCGGCTCGTCGCCGGTCCGAGCGCGAAGCGGGAGGCGATGCGATGGACTCGGCGGGCACAGCCTGCGTGAGCGCCGGATGGCCGGAAGCGGCGGTCGCCGCGGCTCCGCGCGAAGGGATGGCGATGACCCCGGTGCCGGCAGAGGACCTCGACGCGCTCGACGATCGTGCGCTCGTCGACGCCTGCCGCGCCGGGCGGCGGGAAGCGTTCGATTGTCTTGTCGTCCGCCACCAGCGGTCGGTGTACCGGCTCTGCTACCGGTTCGTCGCCGATCACGCCGATGCGACCGACCTGACGCAGGACGTCTTCCTCAGGGCGTTCCGGGCGATCGGCGGGTTCAAGGGCGAGGCGTCGGTCGCGACGTGGTTGTACCGCATCGCGGTGAATCTGAGCCTCAACAAGGTCGGGGCCCGCGCGCCGCGGGCCGAGCCGGTGGAGGAGTGGCAGCTCCCGCCGTCCGCCGAGCCCGACGCCATGAGCCGCATGCTCGAGAGCGAGCGGGCGGACCGCGTGCGCGCCGCCGTCGCCCGGCTGCCAAAGACGCAGCGGGCGACGCTCATCCTGCGCGTCTACCAGGAGCTGTCGCACCAGGAGATCGCGGACGTGCTCGAGAGTTCGGTCGGCGCCGTGAAGACGAATTTCTTCCACGCGTTGCGCAACCTGCGACGCCTGCTCGAGGAAGACGCGCGATGACACACCTCTCCCTGGACGAACGGCTCGACCTCATCGAGTCGGCAGGCGCGCCGAATCATCCGCACCTTCGGGAGTGCGCGCGCTGCCGCGCGGAGGTGGAAGAAGGGCGCGCCGCGCTAGGCGAGACCCGCCTGGGCGAGGTGCCCGAACCCTCGCCGCTCTTCTGGGGGCACCTCTCGGCCCGCGTGTCCGAGCGGATGGCTGCAGAGCCTGCGGCGCCGCGTCGCTCCAGGATCGGCTGGCGCGTGCTGGTGCCGTCGGCGATCGGCGTCATCGCCGTGCTCCTCGCGGTCTGGATCGAGCGGGGGGCGGTGCGGCGGCCGGCGGGGCCTGCCCCGGAGCCGACAACGGCGGCCGCGGTCGAGACGACGGTCGGCGATGACGAATCCTGGTCGATGCTCGGCCAGCTGGCGGGCGAGTTCGACGTCGACACGCTGAGCGACAGTCTCGGCACGTCGGAGGCGGCCGGGGCGGCGAACGCGGTATATCAGTTGAACGCCGAGCAGCGGGCCAGCCTGGCCGAACTGCTCCGGGCGGAAACGGGGCAGGGACCTGCCGCCGAGTAGCGGGCGCACGCGGGCGAAGACGAACGGAGAACCCAACATGAACCTGAAATCATCGATCCTGACCGGCGGTCTCGTGATGGCGATGTCGTGCGCCGGCGCGCTGGCCGTCGCGCAACAGACGGGGACGCAGGGCGGAGGCCAGCAGGCGGGAACCGCGCAGGGAAGAGGCCCGCGGGGCGCCGCGATGCAGGGTCCGAGGGCCGGGCTGCGCGGCGGGGCCGGCGGCGCGGGCCAGATGACGCCCGCCGAGCTGGAGCGATGGCTCGACTCCTACGTCCTGCTCCAGGCCCAGGACACGCTCAAGCTGACCGACGCGCAGTTTCCGCGCTTCGTGCAGCGGCTCAAGGCGCTGCAGGACGTGCGACGCCGGGACCTCCAGGAGCGGCGGCGGATGCTCGCGGCGCTCGGCGCCCTCGTGAGGACGACGCCGTTCGACGAGGGGGCGGTGCGCGAGCAGTTGAAGGCCCTCCGCGACCTCGACACCCGGTCGGCCGAGGAGCTGCAGAAGGCCCGCGACGGCGTCGACGAGGTCCTCGACGTGCCGCAGCAGGCACGGTTCAGGCTCTTCGAGGAAGCCGTGGAGCGCCGGAAGATCGAGTTGCTGATGCGCGCGCGGCAGGGCGGGCGCCGCGGCGCCCAGGACGCCCCGGCGGGCATCAGGTAGGCGTGCTACACTCGGGAGCGCCCGCTGTCGGGGCACCGATCGAGTGAAGACGCACCACGCCGTTCCCAGTCGACGACACCTGCTCGGCCTCGCGGCCGCGCTCTGCGCCGTGCTGCCCGCGGCGGGCGCCGTGCCGCCGCCGTCGCGCGAGGATGCCGCGCGGCTGCGCATGAAGGTCGAAACGATCGAGCGCAACGGCCTCGCCCGGCGGCCCGCCCCGCTGGTCACGCGCATCACCGAGCGCGAGGTCAACGCGTACCTGGCGTTCGACGCGAAGAGCGAGCTGCCCACCGGGTTCACCGAGCCGCGCATCACGGTCCTCCCGGACCTGAAGCTGTCGGGGACGGCGACGATCGACCTCGACGCCGTCCGCAAGGAGCGCCAGTCGCGCAGCTGGCTCGACCCGGTCAACTACCTGGGCGGGAAGGTGGCCGTCGCCGTGTCCGGCCGGCTGACCTCGGAGAAAGGCCTCGCGCGGTTCGCCCTCGACCGGGCCACCATCGCCGGCGTGACGGTGCCGAAGATGCTGGTCCAGGAACTGGTCACCTTCTATTCCCGGACGCCCGACAACCCCCGCGGCCTGAACCTCGACGACCCGTACCCGCTGCCCGCCCGGATTCGACAGATCGAGATCCGGCGGGGCGAAGCCCTCGTCAGGCAGTAGGGACGTGGGCGACATTCCGTTCTTCGACACGCCACTCCGCGCCTTGAAGGGCGTCGGCCCGCAGCGCGAGCGGGTCCTGGCCCAGGCCGGCCTCGCGACGTTCGGCGATCTGCTCTCGCGACTGCCGTTCCGGTACGAGGACCGCGCGTCGTTCAGGAGCGTCGCCGGCGCGTGCGAGGGCGAGAAGCTGACGGTGGCCGGCGAACTCCTCAACTGCCGGCTGCGCTGGACCGGCCGCCGCGGGTTCAAGATCTTCGAGGCGGTCGTGCGCGACGACTCGGGCTGCCTGCTGTGCGTCTGGCCCAACCAGCCGTATCGGCAGGACACCCTGCGAGCCCACCAGCGCGTCATCCTCCACGGCCAGGTCGTGCGCTATCGGGGCGTGCTGCAGCTCAGCAGCCCGGACGTCGAAGTCGTCGAGGACGAGAGCGGCGAGCCCCTGCACTCCCGGCGCATCGTCCCGGTCTACGAGCGCGCGGGGCCGGTGACGGGCAGGATGCAGCGGGTGATGGTGCACGACGTGCTCACCCGGCTGCCGGAGGAGGTCGACGACCTGCTGCCCGGGAGCCTGAGAGCCGGCCACGGTTTTCCGGATCGGCGCACGGCGCTGGCGGAGGCGCATTTCCCGGCGGCCGGCACGCCGGCCGCGCTGCTCGAGGCCTGCCGGTCCCCGGCCCAGGCGCGCCTCATCTTCGAGGAGTTCTTCCTGTTCCAGTGCGGCCTGGCCTCGCACCGGGCCAGCGGCGACCTGGAGCGCAAGCCGCTCGTCCCGGTCGTCGACGAGCGCGTGCGGGCCGCCGCGAAGGCCGTGCTCCCGTTTCCGCTCACGCCGGGCCAGCGCGCCGCGCTGAAGGAGATCGTGGACGACATGCGCCGGCCCCGCCAGATGAACCGCCTGCTGCAGGGCGACGTGGGGGCGGGGAAGACCGCCGTCGCGCTGCTCGCGGCCGTGGTCGCGATCGAGAACGGCCAGCAGGTGGCCGTCATGGTGCCGACTGAGATCCTGGCCGCTCAACACCGGGAGACGATCGCGCGGTGGTTCGACGCGCGCGGCTACCGCTCGGCGCTCCTGACCGGCTCGACGCCGCCGGCCGGGCGCCGCGCCACGCTCGCGGGGCTCGCGAGCGGCCGGCTTCAGATCGTCGTCGGCACCCACGCGCTCATCGAGGAGGACGTCGCGTTTGCCAGGCTCGGCCTCGCGGTGGTGGACGAGCAACACCGCTTCGGCGTCGTCCAGCGGGCGGCCCTGCGCGCCAAGGGGCTGCGCCCGGACGTGCTCGTGATGACAGCGACGCCGATCCCCCGCACGCTGCAGCTCACCATCTACGGCGGCCTCGACGTCTCGGTGATCCGCGATCTGCCGCCCGGCCGCGTGCCCGTCCAGACCGCCGTGCGCCCGGACACGGGGCGGGACGAGGTCCACGAGTTCATCAGGCGCCAGGTGGACGCCGGCCGCCAGGCCTGCATCGTCTATCCGCTGGTCGAGGCGTCGGAGAAGATCGACCTCAAGGCGGCCACGGCCATGGCCGATCACCTCGCGCAGGACGTCTTCCAGCCCTACACCGTCGGCCTGCTGCACGGCCGGA
The DNA here is from genome assembly GCA_963717945.1 of uncultured Acidobacteriota bacterium. Taxonomy (GTDB): domain Bacteria; phylum Acidobacteriota; class Vicinamibacteria; order Vicinamibacterales; family Fen-181; genus FEN-299. The sequence goes on from CAVQXT010000004.1 coordinate 21,020, forward strand.
TGGCGCCGCAGGCCAAGGAGGAGGTGATGCGCCGGTTCGCCGCGGGCGACATCCACGTGCTGGTGGCGACGACGGTCATCGAGGTGGGGATCGACGTGCCGAACATGACCGTCATGGTGGTGGAGCACGCCGAGCGGTTCGGCCTCTCGCAGCTGCACCAGCTTCGCGGGCGCGTGGGGCGCGGCGCCCACCAGTCGCACTGCGTCCTCCTGCACCAGTCGCCGTTGTCGGAGGAGGCGGCGGGCCGGCTGGAGGCGATCGCGGCGACGGGCGACGGATTCGCCATCGCGGAGAAGGACCTCGAGCTGCGCGGCGCCGGCGACGTGGCCGGCACGCGGCAGGCCGGCATGCCGACGCTCCGGGTCGGCCGCCTGTCCCGCGACGGCGACCTGATGATCGAGGCCGCCGAGGCGGCGCGCGAGTGGATCGGCCGCGGCGGGCCGGAGGCCGAGCGCCTGGAGGCCTTCGTCCGGACGCGGTGGTCGCGCCAATTCGGGCTGATGAGCGTGGGATAGGGCGACGCATGCGAATCATCGCCGGCAGCCTGAAGCGACGACGGCTGCGCACGCCCGCGTGGGAGGGGCTGCGCCCCACGTCGGACCGGCTGAGGGAGACGCTGTTCGACATTCTCGCCGGCCGGGTCGCCGGCGCCCGGGTGCTCGACGGCTACGCCGGCACCGGGGCGGTGGGGATCGAAGCGCTCAGCCGGGGCGCGTCGGCCGTGGTGTTCGTGGACCGCGACAGGCGCGCCGCGGCGCTCATCGCCGAGAACCTGCGCCACTGCGGCGTCTCGGACGGCTATGCTATTATCCGCGCAGAGATCGCCCGGGTGAGCCGGCCGGCCGGTTCACCGCCGTTCGACGTGATCGTGCTCGACCCCCCGTACGACGAGGCCGACCTCCTCGCGTGCGTCACGTGCGCGGCGCCGTGGCTGGCGGACGGGGGCGTGCTGGTGCTCGAACACGCGCGCCGCCGGACTTCTCCCCCCAGCGCCGGCCGCCTGATCCTGACGAGGGTCGTGACGTCCGGCGACAGCGCGCTGTCGTTCTACCGGCACGGCAGCGCGGAGGCTCCCACAGCCGGCGGTTCCGGGACCGGTGCAGCATGAAACAGCCCAGGACTCCCAGGGTGGCGCGGCGCGCGACCGACCGCGTGGCCATCTATCCCGGGTCGTTCGACCCGATCACCAACGGCCACGTCGACATCATCATGCGCGGCGCGCAGATCTTCGACCGGATCATCGTCGCCATCCTCCGCAATCAGGAGAAGGCGCCGCTCTTCTCGGTGGAGGAGCGGGTGCAGATGGGGCGCCAGGTCTTCGCCGGCGAGCCGAAGGTCGTGGTGAAGAGCTTCGACGGGCTGCTGGTCGAGTTCGCCCGCCGGGAGCGCGCGCAGGTCATCGTCCGCGGGCTGCGCGCGATCTCGGACTTCGAGTACGAGTTCCAGATGGCGCTGATGAACCGCCGGCTGGCGCCCGAGATCGAAACCGTGTTCATGATGCCGGCCGAGTCGTACACCTACATCAGTTCCCGGCTGATCCGGGAGGTCTTCGCCCTCGACGGGCCGATCGCCGGCCTGGTGCCCGGCGTGGTCGAAGCGCGCATGCGCCGGACGCGCAAGGCCCGCGAGCCGCGGCGGTAAGTCGGGCCCGTGCCGGGCCCACGGAGGAGTGTCATGGGTGTGAGTCAGTTCGCGCGGGGGATTGCCGAGTCGCCGACGATGGCGCTCAACGAGCGGGCGCGCGTGCTCAGGGAGCAGGGCGAGTCGATCGTCCACCTGGGGATCGGCGAGCCGCAGAACGCGGCGCCGAAGACGGCGGTTGACGCGGCGGCCGCGAAGCTGGCCGGCGGCAAGATCAAGTACACCCCGACCACCGGGGTCCCTTCATTCAAGAAAGCCATCATCCGCTATACCGAGACCAACTACGGCCGGACCGTCGGCCCGAAGAACGTGATCGTGTGCTCCGGCGCCAAGCAGGCGATCTTCAACGCGCTCTGGACGATTCTCGACCCCGGCGACGAGGTGATCCTGCTGGCGCCCTACTGGGTCAGCTATCCCGAGATGGTGAAGATGTGCCGGGCCGTCCCGGTGGTCGTCACCCCGCGCGCCGGCTCGCTGACGCCCGCGGTGGACGACATCGTGCGGGCCGTGACGCCCCGCACGCGGGCGATCGTCGTCAACAGCCCGAACAACCCGTCGGGGATGGTCTTCTCGCGCGAGATGATCGGCGCCCTCGTCCAGTTCTGCGAGGACCGCGGCATCCACGCGATCATGGACGACATCTACCACAAGCTGGTGTTCGACGGCGTCGCGGCGCCCTCGTGCTACGAGTTCACGACGCGCGAGACCGACGCCAGCAGCCTGATCGTCGTCAACGGCATCGCGAAGACGTACGGGATGACCGGGTTCCGGATCGGCTGGGCGGTCGCGAGCGAGGAGATCGTCACGGCGATGGCGACGCTCCAGTCGCAGACGACCTCCTGCACGTCGAGCCTCTGCCAGGCCGGCGCCGAAGGGGCGTTGCTCGGCCCGCAGGACGAGGTGGAATCGCTGCGTCGGTGCATGGAGGGCAACCGCGACCTGATCGTCGCCGAATTGGCGAAGGTCCCGGGGGTGAAGGTCGTCAAGCCGTCGGGCACCTTCTACTGTCTGCCCGACTTCAGCGGGTGCTTCAGGGCGGGGATCGCCAGCGACTCGTTCGAGCTGTCGATGTTCCTGTTGTCGAAGGCGCGGGTGATCACCGTGCCCGGCAAGGACTTCGGCCTCGAGGGCCATCTGCGCCTCAGTTATGCCGGCAGCACGGCCGACGTGGTGGAGGGCATGAAGCGGATCCGCTGGGCGCTCGACCCGGCGATGCCGGCCGAGATTCAGCTCGGCGACACGACGGTGACCCGGGACTGGCTGTAGTCGCCACCGCAGGAGACGCGAGCCGTGAAGCTCCCCCCGACATTCGTCTCCGACATCGAGCAGATTGTCGGCGCCGCCTTCGTCACGCGTGACGAGGCGGCGCGGACCGCCTACGGGCAGGACGGCCTCAAGTCCGCCCGCCTTGCCGACGTCGTGGTCATGCCGGGCACGACCAGCGAGGTGGCCGCCGTCGCCGAGACCTGCCACCGCCTGCGCGTGCCGCTGTACGTCCGTGGCGGCGGAACCGGCTACAGCGGCGGCGCGGTGCCGGTTCGCGGCGGCGTGCTGATGTCGATGGAGCGGTTCGACCGCATCCTCGAGATCGACGAGCGCAACCTGCTCGTCGTCACCGAGCCGAACGTCGTGACGGCCCGCCTCCAGGCCGCAGTCGAGAAGGTCGGCCTCTTCTATCCTCCCGATCCCGCGAGCCTCGACGAGTCGGTCATCGGCGGCAACATCGCCGAGTGCGCCGGCGGGCCGCGGGCGTTCAAGTACGGCACCACCAAGCGCTACGTGCTCGGCCTCGAGGTGGTGCTGCCGACCGGCGCGGTGATCCGCACCGGCTCCAAGGCGGTCAAGAGCGTCGTCGGCTACGACCTGACGCAGCTGCTGGTCGGGTCGGAGGGCACGCTGGGGATCATCACGCAGGCCGTGCTGCGCCTGATCCCGAAGCCGCCCGCGCACGTCACGCTACGCGCCACGTTCGACAGCATCGAGGCCGCCGTCGAGGCGGTGGACGGCCTGATCCAGGCCCGCGTCGTGCCGGCCACGATCGAACTGGTGGACGGCGAGTGCCTGGCCGCGGTCAGCCGCTACCTCGGCGGCGAGGAGCTGGCGCCGGCGGGGACGGCGGGCCTGCTGATTCTCGAGGTGGACGGGACGCCCCACGCGGTGACCGACGAGGCCCGCCTGGTGGAGGCCGCCTGTCGGGCGGCCGGCGCCACCGAGGTGCTTCGCGCGGCGAGCGAGGCGGAGCGCCAGGCCATCTGGCGCGTGAGGCGGGAGCTGTCGCCGGCGCTGCGGACGATCGCGTCGATGAAGCTGAACCAGGACGTCGTCGTGCCCCGGGGCCGCGTGCCCGACCTCTTCCGGCTGATCGCCGACCTCAGCCGCGACTACGACGTTCGGATCCCGTGCTTCGGCCACGCGGGCGACGGGAACATCCACGTCAACATCATGGTGGACGCCGGGGACCCGGCCGCGGTGGAGCGGGGGAAGCGGGCCCAGCAGCGGCTGTTCGAGGGCGTGGTGGCGCGGGAAGGCTCGATCAGCGGCGAGCACGGCATCGGCTACACGAAGATGCCGTTTGTGACGCTCGAGCTGTCGCCCGAGGTGATCGCCCTCTCGAAGCGGCTCAAGCAGGCCTTCGACCCTCACGGCATTCTCAACCCGGGCAAGATATTCCCCGACTAAATTGGATCGGGACGAATTTCAATTTCTGCCATAGGTGGCAGTTCTTGAAATTCGTCCCGATCCAATGGGGGCGGTATACTGCGCTTATGCCTCGCATTGTTGCCGTCATCGGCGCGTCGTCGGACCGTCAGAAGTTCGGAAACAAGGCCCTGCGGGCGTTCCGCGACCGCGGCGATACCGTCATCCCGATCAACCCGAGGGAGCCGGAGGTCGAAGGGGAGAAGAGCTTCAAATCGGTTCTCGACGTGCCGGGCCCGATCGACATGGCGACGTTGTACGTGGCGCCGGCGGTCGGTGTGAAGGTCCTGGAGGATATTGCGCAGAAGGGAATCGCGGAGGTGTGGCTGAATCCTGGGGCCGACAGCCCCGAGGTGGTCGAGCGCGCGAAGGCGCTGGGCCTCAACGCGATCGTCGCCTGCAGCATCGTCGGCATCGGAAAGAGCCCATCAGCGTACTAAAGGCTGGAGGCTCAAGGCCCACGCCAGAGCGGCTCAAGGCTCAGGGCTCAAGGCTCAAGCCAAGAGGCTCAGGGCTCAGGGCTGGGCCGTGAGGCGTAAGGCGTAGGGCGGCTGTTGACAGAGAGGCGACCGGCTCTCTATACTATTGGCTATTAAGCCTCTCCTCGTCTCGTGGCCCGCGGGGGCCTTCAACCCCGCAGTTCCAGAATCCTCAACCTACCAGAGTCAGCTGCAGATCACACACTATGCCAAGCAACAACAAGCGCCAGCCCATCGCGGCGCGCGGGTCGAACGGCCAAGCAACCCTGCCGGCTGAGCCCCCGGCGGCGGCCGAACCCCAGGACCCAGCCACCGCGCCAGCCCGGCGCCCTGGCGAGGGGCTCAACATCGGCGAACTGAAGGACATGAGCATCCAGAAGCTCACCCAGATCGCCAAGGACCTCAATGTCGCCGGCGCGACCGGGATGCGCAAGCAGGAGCTGATCTTCCAGATCCTGAAGGCCCAGACCGAGCAGAGCGGGTACATCTTCTCCGAGGGCGTCCTCGAAGTCCTTCCGGACGGATTCGGCTTCCTCCGCGCCCCGGACTACAACTACCTGCCCGGCCCCGACGACATCTACGTGTCCCCGTCGCAGATCCGCAAGTTCGACCTGCAGACCGGCGACACCGTCTCCGGCCAGATCAGGCCGCCGAAAGAAGGGGAGCGGTACTTCGCCCTCATCAAGGTCGAAGCCGTCAACTTCGAGCCGCCCGAACAGGCCCGCGACAAGCTGTTCTTCGAGAACCTCACCCCCCTGTACCCGCAGGAGATGTGCAAGCTCGAGACGCAGAGCGACAACCTGTCGGGGCGCGTCATGGACCTGATGACGCCGATCGGCAAGGGACAGCGCGGCCTGATCGTGGCGGCGCCGCGCACCGGCAAGACGATGCTGCTCCAGAGCATCGCGCAGTCGGTGGCGCTCAATCACCCCGAGGTCTACCTCATCGTGCTGCTGATCGACGAGCGGCCCGAGGAAGTGACGGACATGCAGCGGTCGGTCGACGGCGAGGTCATCTCCTCGACGTTCGACGAGCCGGCGCAGCGGCACGTGCAGGTGGCCGAGATGGTGATCGAGAAGGCCAAGCGCCTGGTCGAGCACAAGAAGGACGTGGTCATCCTGCTCGACTCGATCACCCGCCTGGCGCGGGCCTACAACACCGTCATCCCGCCGTCGGGCAAGGTGCTCTCGGGCGGTCTCGACTCCAACGCCCTGCAGAAGCCGAAGCGCTTCTTCGGCGCGGCGCGCAACATCGAGGAGGGCGGCTCGCTCACGATCATCGCCACGGCGCTCGTCGACACCGGGTCGCGCATGGACGACGTCATCTTCGAGGAGTTCAAGGGCACGGGCAACATGGAAATCCACCTGGACCGCAAGCTGGTGGACAAGCGCGTGTTCCCGGCGATCGACATCCAGAAGAGCGGCACCCGCAAGGAAGAGCTGCTGCTCGCGCGCGAGGACCTCAACCGCGTGTGGGTGCTGCGGAAGGTGCTCAACCCGCTGTCGCCGGTCGAGGCGATGGAACTGCTGCTCGACAAGATGTCGAAGACCAAGTCGAACGCCGAGTTCCTGTCGGCGATGCAGAAGATGGGGTAGGGCGCCGGCGGCTCACGGCCTGCGGCTTACGCCTGACTTACGGCATCACCGTACGTAGGCCGGCCCTTTAGGGCCGGCGAGACAAAGGGGCCGAACGCACGTTGCGCCGGCCCCTTTGTCATGCTTCAGTCTTGAGCCCCGAGCCGTGGGCCTCCGGTCCCATGAGCCTGCGCAGCTCCTCCCCCTCGATCACTTCCTTCTCGAGCAGCCGGCGCGCCACCACGTCGAGCGTCTGGCGATGCTTGCTGAGCACGTCCCGCGCGCGCTGGTGCGCGGCATCCACGATCCGCCTGACCTCCGAGTCGATCTCCCGCGCCGTCTCCTCGGCGTACGTGCCGCGCTCGGTGCCGAGCCCGACGTCGAGGTACCGGTTCCGGGAGTGGCCGTCGTACGACACGGCGCCGAGCGTGTCGGACATCCCGTACTCGGTCACCATGGCGCGCGCCATGTCGCTGGCGCGCTGCAGGTCGTTCTGCGCCCCGGTGGAAATGTCGCCGATGGCCAGCTCCTCGGCGGTTCGGCCCGCGAGGAGCACGGCGATCTGGTCGTGCAGGGCCGTGCGGGTGATCAGGTAGCGGTCTTCGAGCGGCAGTTGCATCGTGTAGCCGAGCGCGCCGAAGCCGCGCTGCACGATCGAGATCTTGTGCACCGGGTCGAGGCCGGGAATCATGGTGGCCACGATCGCGTGGCCCGACTCGTGGTAGGCGACGATCTCCCGCTCCCGGTCGTTCATCACCCGCTTCTTCTCGAGCCCCGCGATCGTGCGGTCGATCGCCTCGTCGAACTCCGCCATCTCGACGTGCGGCTTGTTGCGCCGGGCGGCGAGCAGCGCGGCCTCGTTGACCAGGTTCGCGAGGTCGGCCCCGGCGAAACCCGCCGTCCTCGCCGCGACCACCTTCAGGTCGACCGCGGGATCGACCTTGACGCCGCGTACGTGGATGGCCAGGATGGCTTCCCGCCCCCTCACGTCGGGCTTGTCGACCAGCACCTGCCGGTCGAACCGGCCGGGGCGGAGCAGCGCCGCGTCCAGCACCTCGGGCCGGTTGGTCGCGGCCATGATGATCACGCCCTTTCGGGCGTCGAAGCCGTCCATCTCGGCGAGCAGCTGGTTGAGCGTCTGCTCGCGCTCCTCGTGGCTGCCGAGCGGGCTCTGGACGCGGGCCTTCCCGAGCGCGTCCAGCTCGTCGATGAAGACGATGCACGGGGCCTTGGCTTCCGCTTGCTGGAACAGGTCGCGGACGCGCGCGGCGCCGACGCCGACGAACATCTCCACGAACTCCGAGCCGCTGAGGCTGAAAAACGGCACGTGCGCCTCGCCGGCCACGGCGCGCGCGAGCAGCGTCTTGCCCGTGCCGGGAGGCCCGACGAGCAGGACGCCCTTCGGAATCCGGCCGCCAAGCTGCGTGTACTTCCGCGGCGTCCGCAGGAATTCGACGATCTCCTTCAATTCGTCCTCGGCCTCGTCCACGCCCGCGACGTCGGTGAACGTCACTTTCACGTCGTCTTCCGCGTAGATCTTGCCCCGGCTCCGCGCGAACGACATGACGCCGCCCTCGGCGCCGCCCATCCGGCGGAAGAAGAACCCCGAGACGCCGATGATGAGGAGCAGCGGCAGGACCCAGCTGAGGAGATCCGGCAGCCAGCGACTGGCGACCTCGCCGGTGAACTTGACCTTGTGCGTCTCCAGGTCCTCGACCAGCTTCGAGTCCTCGACGCGCGTCGTCACGAACGCGCGCGACTTGGGATCGGCCCCCCCGTCTTTGAGCTGGCCGCGAATCGACTGGTCGCCCACGGTGACCTCGGCCACCTTGTCCTGGCCCACCAGCGTCTTGAATTCGCTGTACGGAATCGTCCGCCCGGTGGGCATGAACAGGTAGGTCTGCACGAGCGCCAGCACGAGGAACAGCGCGAGCAGGTACCACGTGGACTGCACGGGCCGCGGCGGGACGGGCCGCCGGGAATCCGGCCGGCCCTTCCGCGGCTGGGGGAGACGGGGCTTCTTCAGTGGCGCCACGGGGTGCTCCTTCACGCTTTCCTGAACGAGAGGGCGTCGCCGTCAGCGTCGGCCACGACCTGGTCGCCTTCGCCGAACCTGCCCTGCAGCACTTCGAGCGCCAGCGGGTCGAGCAGGCGCCGCTGGAGCGTCCGCTTGAGCGGCCGCGCGCCGTAGGTCGGGTCGTACCCTTCGGCGACCAGCAGGGCCTTGGCCCGATCGGTCAGCCGCACGTGGATCTTGCGCGCCTCGAGCCGCGCCATCAGCCCTCGCAGCTGGATCTCCACGATCTTCGCCAGGTGCTCGCGCCCCAGCGGGTGGAACAGGATGACGTCGTCGATCCGATTGAGGAACTCGGGAGAGAAGTGCGCCCTGAGCGCCTCCATCACGAGCCGCCGCGTCCCCTCGCCGAGCTCGCCGGCATCCCGCGTCATCTGCTCCGCGATGATCTGGCTGCCCAGGTTGGACGTCATGATGACGACGGTGTTCTTGAAGTCGACCGTGCGTCCCTTTCCGTCGGTCAGCCGGCCGTCGTCCAGCAGTTGAAGGAGGACGTTCAAGACCTCCGGGTGCGCCTTCTCGATCTCGTCGAACAGGACCACGGCGTAGGGCCGGCGCCGCACGGCCTCGGTGAGCTGGCCCGCCTCCTCGTACCCGACGTACCCGGGCGGCGCGCCGACCAGGCGCGACACGGTGTGTTTCTCCTGGTACTCGGACATGTCGATCCTGATCATCGCCTGGTCGGAGTCGAACAGGAACTCCGCCAGCGCCCTGGCCAGCTCGGTCTTGCCGACGCCGGTCGGCCCGAGGAACACGAAGCTCCCGAGCGGCCGGTTCGGATCCTGCAGGCCGGCGCGCGCGCGCCGAATGGCGTTGGCCACCGCGGTGATGGCGGCGTCCTGCCCGACGACGCGGGCGTGGAGGCGCTCTTCCATCTGCACGAGCTTCTGGACCTCGCCCTCCATCAGCCGGCTCACGGGGATGCCGGTCCACGTGCTCACCACTTCCGCGATGTCCTCCTCGTCCACTTCCTCCTTGAGCATGCGCTGGTCGCGCTGAAGCCCGGCCAGCCGCGCTTCCGCGTCCTTGATCTCCCGCTCGACCTCCGGGATGCGTCCATACTTCAGCTCCGACGCCTTCGCGTAATCGCCCGCGCGCTCGGCGGCGTCGACGGCGTGCCCGAGGTGCTCCTGTTCCTCTTTCAGCTTGCGGGCGGCCTGGATCGCCTCCTTCTCCTGTTTCCAGTGGCTGGCCAGCCTCGTCCGCTCCTCCTTCAGGTCGGCCAGCTCCTTCTCGAGGCGCCCGAGCCGCTCCTTCGAGGCCTTGTCCTTCTCCTTGCGCAAGTTGGTGGCCTCGACCTCGAGCTGGGTGATCCGCCGTTCCACCTCGTCGAGCTCCACCGGCATCGAGTCGATCTCCATCCGGAGCTTCGACGCCGCTTCGTCCACCAGGTCGATCGCCTTGTCGGGCAGGAAGCGGTCGGCGATGTAGCGCTGCGAGAGCACGGCCGCGGCGACCAGCGCGGCATCCTTGAACCGCACGCCGTGATGGATCTCGTACCGCTTGGAGAGGCCGCGCAGGATGCTGATCGTGTCTTCGACGGTGGGCTCGCCGACCATGACCGGCTGGAACCGGCGCTCGAGCGCGGCGTCCTTCTCGATGTACTTCCGGTACTCGTCCAGCGTGGTCGCGCCGATCGTGTGCAGCTCGCCGCGCGCCAGCATCGGCTTGAGCATGTTCGAGGCGTCGATCGACCCCTCGGCCGCGCCGGCGCCGACGACCGTGTGCAGCTCGTCGATGAAGAGGATGACCTGCCCGGCCGAGTCGGTGATCTCCTTGAGCACCGCCTTCAGCCGCTCCTCGAACTCGCCCCGGTACTTCGCGCCGGCCACCAGCGCGCCGAGGTCGAGGCCGACGATGCGCTTGTTGCGGATCCCTTCGGGCACGTCGCCCCGGACGATCCGCCGGGCCAGCCCCTCGACGACGGCGGTCTTGCCGACGCCGGGCTCGCCGATGAGCACCGGGTTGTTCTTCGTGCGGCGCGAGAGGACCTGGATGACGCGGCGGATCTCCTCGTCGCGCCCGATGACCGGGTCGAGCTTGTCCTTGCGGGCCAGCTCGGTCAGGTCGCGGCCGTAGCGTTCGAGCGCCTGGTACTTGCCCTCCGGGTTCTGGTCGGTGACGCGCTGGCTGCCCCTGACCGACGCGAGCGCCTCGAGCACGCGGTCAGACGTGACGCCCTGCTCCCGGAGCAGGCGCGCGGCTTCGTCTCTCGCGCCGTCGGCGGAGAGCGCGAGCAGCAGGTGCTCGGTGCTGACGAACTCGTCCTTCATGCGCCGGGCCTCGGCCTGCGCCATCTCCACGATGGCGGCGAGGCGGGCGGAGAGCGCGGGCGTGGCCGCGCCGTGGACCTGCGGGCGGCGTGCGAGGGCGGCCCGCGCGGCGCCGGCGAGCCGCCTGGGCTCGACGCCGACCTTGCGCAACACCTCGGGGACGACGCCGTCGGGCTGCTCCGCCAGCGTGACCAGCAGGTGCTCCGGCTCGACCTGCGCGTGGTTCAGCTGCTGCGCGAGCTGCTGCGCGCCGACGAGCGCCTCCTGCGCCTTCTCGGTGAACGTGTTGAGATCCATGTCAGGTTCCTGCTAGTCGAGCTTGGCCAGTTCCTCGTAGTGCTGCCGCTGCTCGGGGGTCAGGCGGCGCGGCAGCGCCACGTTGACGGCGGCATACAGGTCCCCGCGCTCGTTCGGCTTGCCGAGCGCCGGCATGCCGTGTCCCTTCAGCCGGAACACCTGGCCGTTCTGCGTCATCGCGGGGATCTTGAGCCGCAGCGGGTGCTCGCCGACCGTCGGGACCTCCGCCTCGCCGCCGAGCACCGCCGTCGTGATCGGCACGCTGACCTGCGTGTGCAGGTCGCGGCCGCGCCGCTCGAAGCGCGGGTGCGGCGCCAGCCGAATCCGGAGGTAGAGATCCCCGGAACGCGCGCCCGCCGAGCCGTGCTCCCCCTCGCCCGGCACGCGCACGCGCGAGCCGTCGCCGACGCCCGGCGGGATCCGCACGTCCACGGTGCGCGTGTGCCCCTCCTGCTTGATGGCGAGCCGGCGGGTGGTCCCGCGCATCGCGTCCTCGAGCGAGAGCTCGATCTCGTCCTCGACGTCCCGGCCGGCGCGGACGCGCGCGCCGCGGGCGCCGCGGCCCCGGTGCTCGGTCGTCGGCCCGCCGCCGAAGAAGGCCTGGAAGAACTCGGAGAACGGGTTGGCGTCGCCGAACATGCTCCGCAGTTCTTCTTCGTCGACCGCGCGGAACCCGCCCGGGCCGGCGCCGCCCGAGGTCCACCGGACGTCGCCGAACGGGGACTGGCCCGCCTGCTGCGCCTGCTCGTACTGCCGCCAGTTGGCGCCGAGCTCGTCGTACTTCTTCCGCTTCTCCGGGTCGCCGAGCACCTCGTAGGCCTCGTTGATCTCCTTGAACTTCGCCTCGGCCGCCTTGTCGCCCGGGTTGACGTCGGGGTGGTGCTTGCGGGCCAGCTTGCGGTAGGCCTGCTTGATCTCCTTGGCCGAGGCGGTCTTGGCGAGGCCGAGCGTCTGGTAGTAGTCCTTGAATTCCATGCCGTCAGCCTTTCCCGTCCTCGCGGCCGAGGCCGACAATGTCGCACAGCCGCTCCAGCTCGCGCTCGAATCGGCGGCGGGTGTCCGCGCGGGCCGCCGCCGGGCCGCCCAGGCGGCGCATGCGCTCGACCGAGTCGGCCACCGAGAGCAGGCGCTCGACGCCGGCCAGGTTGACCCCCAGTTCGTCCACCAGGTGCTTGATGAGCCGCAGGCGTTCGAGCTCGTCGCCCGAGTAGACCCGCATGCTGCCCACCGTGCGCGTCGGCTGCACGAAGCCGAGGCGCTCGTACTTGCGCAGCGTCTGCGGGTGCATGCCGAGCAGTCGCGCGGCGCCGCTGATGAAGTAGAACTCCCGGGTAATCCTCATGGGACCCTGCCACAAGCTGCTACAGAACGAATATAGGAATTGATACGACGTATGTCAACATGTGGCGCCCCGCCGACCGCGTCGCCGCAAGGCTTCAGCCTTGCTCCGCGCTGATACCTGACCGACGGCCGCCCGTCGCGCCGCCCTGCGAGGGTAGAATGAGAGTGTGCGGCCGAGTTGGGGCCGCGGTGAGCCGCGCGTGACCGTCCAAGGCTACGATTTCGTCGTCATCCTCATGCTCGTGGTCCTCGAAGGACTGCTGAGCGCCGACAACGCCATGGTGCTGGCGGTGCTCGCCCTCGGGCTGCCCAAGCACCAGCGCAAGCGGGCCCTCCGCTACGGGATCATCGGCGCGTTCGCCTTCCGGTCCCTGGCGCTGCTCTTCGGCCTCTACTTGATCGGCCTCAGCCTGGTGAAGCTAGCCGGCGCCGTGTACCTGCTCTACCTGCCGTTCCGCCATTTCTTCGGCGAGCACCGGTCGGAGGGACGGGGCTCGGTCCCGCAGGCCCGGCCCTGGCTCGGCCTCTCCGCGTTCTGGGCGACGGTCGTGAAGGTGGAGCTGACCGACATCGTCTTCGCCGTGGACTCGATCGTGGTGGCGGTGGCGATGTCGCAGAAGGCGTGGGTGGTGCTTTCGGGCGGCATCCTCGGGATCATCGCCATGCGGCTCGTGATCGGGCAGCTGCTGACCGTCGTCGAGCGGTACCCGGCGCTGGTGGACGGGGCGTTCGTCATCATCGCGTGGGTCGGGCTTCGGCTCCTGGTCCAGTACCTCCACCAGGTCGGCGTGATCGCCTGGGACGTGCCGGAGTGGCTCGGTTACGGGCTCATCGTCGTGATCTTCGTCGCGGCTCTTGCGTGGGGGTATCGCGAGGAGCGGCGAAAGGGAAGAAGGGAACAGGCCTGATACTTATGAATTTCCGTACCATCATCGAACCGTTTCGCATCAAGTCGGTCGAGTCGGTCAAGTTCACCAGGCGGGAGGATCGCGAGGCGGCCCTCCGCGAGGCCGGCTACAACGTCTTCCGCCTGCGTGCCGAGGACGTGCTGATCGACCTGCTCACCGACTCGGGCACCGGCGCCATGTCGTCCGCGCAGTGGGGCGCCCTGATGCAGGGCGACGAGTCGTACGCCGGCAGCCGGTCGTTCTACCGGTTCGAGGCCGTCGTCCGCGACCTCACCGGCTTCCGCCACATCATCCCGACGCACCAGGGGCGCGCCGCCGAGCGGATCCTGTTCCACACGATCCTCAAGCGGGGGATGGTCGTGCCGAACAACAGCCACTTCGACACCACCAGGGCCAACATCGAGGTGGAGGAGTGCGAGGCGCGCGACCTGGTCATCCCCGAGGGGAAGGTGCCGGCGCTGCTGCATCCCTTCAAGGGGAACGTGGACCTGGCGGCGCTCGAGCGCGCGCTGCGGGAGGACGGCGACCGCATCCCGCTCGTGATGGTCACCGTCACCAACAATTCCGGCGGGGGACAGCCGGTGTCGCTCGAGAACCTGCGCGGCGTGCGGGCGTTGTGCGACCGCTACAAGAAGCCGTTCTTCCTCGACGCGTGCCGGTTCGCCGAGAACGCCTACTTCATCAAGATCCGGGAAGAGGGCCAGTCGCATCGCACGCCGAAGGCGATCGCGCAGGAGATGTTCTCGCTGGCCGACGGCTGCACGATGTCGGCCAAGAAGGACGGCCTGGCGAACATCGGCGGCTTCCTGGCGATGAACAACGACGCCTGGGCCGACGCCGCGCGCAACCTCCTGATCCTGACCGAGGGGTTCCCGACCTACGGCGGCCTGGCCGGCTACGACCTGGAGGCCATCGCGCGGGGGCTCGAGGAAGTGGTGGAGGAGCCCTACCTGCGGTATCGCATCCGGTCCACCGAGTATCTCGGGGACAAGCTGACGGCGGCCGGCGTGCCGTCGATCAGGCCCTCGGGCGGCCACGCGATCTACCTGGACGCGCGGGCGCTGCTGCCGCACATCCCGCCGCTCCAGTATCCCGGCATCGCGCTGTGCAACGCGCTCTACCTCGAGGCGGGCATCCGCGGCGTCGAGATCGGCACGGTCATGTTCGGCCTGCACGCGGACGGCACCGAGTCGGCCGGCCCGATGGACCTGGTCCGCCTGGCGATCCCGCGCCGGGTCTACACGCAGTCGCACATCGACTACGTCGCCGAGGGGGTGATCGAGGTGGCGCGCCAGCGGGACGCCCTGCGCGGCCTGCGGATCGTGTCGGCGCCGACGATGCTGCGGCACTTCACGGCGCGCTTCGAGCCGCTCTAGGATAGGGAACGCGATTCGGTGTGTCGCCGAACCGCGGGCGCCTCGGCCTCGCGAGCCGGCTCCGCAGGCCGGGAAGGCTCCTCGCGGTGCGCCGGTTTCCGGCTTTCTGTGGCCGGCTTGCGCTATTCGCGCCGGATCGACCGCACGCGCTGCGCCGGGGAAACCGGCGCAGCCGCTCGTCGCCTTCCGGCGCCGTGCGCGGCCTGCTACGAACGGCTCGGTCGGCGAGGCATCCCGCGGTCCGGCTCGGCATGCCGAATCGCGCCCGCCTATGTGCCCATCATGTTCACTATCCGTCTCAGAGGAACTGTCGCACATCCAGCGCGATCTCACCTCGGTGGAAGCGGCGTCGACGACGCGGAGTGGGACCACTTTCTCGGTATGGTTGGCGGGTTCTGCGAGGTGGGTGGTTAATGATCGGGACACGCGGCGCTACTGTCTTGTTCGTAGTGTTTGTACTCGTCGCCAGTGTGCTGGGGGTCGCTGCTGGCGGCCTTACATGCTTCGTGCTGCGGCGGCCTTGGGGTCTCAAGGCGGCTATCACAGACGCCGTGTTTGCCCCCGCTGTCGCAGTCATCGCTTTGTACGTAATATCGACCATAGAGATTGCCCGTGATGTTTGGGAGTCTCAAGGGACACTGGTCCTAGCTATCGCAGCCGCCAGCGTCGTTTTGAGGCATGTCGCGCGGCTGCGGCTGTGTTTCCGCTCGAACTAGCCGATGCGAGCGGCACAAACGTGTCCCTTTGGCACGGTGGAGTCCGCAACGACGCGCCCGACGATCTGCGGGCCAGCCGAGGGGCGGCAGTATCACGTCGCACCGTTCAGCCCCGGCGTCGGACGGCGCCGCTGTTGGTGCGTTCTTGGCTGAAAACAAGAAGGGCCGGACCCGCGTCCTGCCCTTCATTGAAACCCTCGCTGTCCGGCGCGTCGCGCCGGGACCACGTTCCCGACGGCTGCGCCGGCCTGAGGCCAGACGGCCGCGCGAACTGGCGACCTTGTGCCCTCGGGTTGGCGACGAAACGTCGGCCTGTTGGAGCGGTGTCGACGGGCGGGTGGCGCCAGGCGGGGGTCCCCCAGCGCGCCGCAGCGCGTCGCCCGTGACAAGCGCTTTGCGCGCGAGGACGCTGGGGGATCCTGGCGACGGGACCCGCCAGGCGCCAACCCGAGCGAGCGCGGTGCTCCACGGCCAGGGCGAATTCGACGGCCCAGTGCGCGTGGCGCAAACTGGCAGTCGTGCCCCGCAAGCGCCGCCCCCCCGACAACGAAAAGGGCAGGACCCGGGTCCTGCCCTTTGCTCGTGATCTCGCCGGCCGGCGCGCCGCGCCGGGGTTACATCAGGATCTCGACCTTCCCCTTGCTCTTCAGCTTCTCGACGAAGGCGGCCGTCTTCTCCTGCATCTTCTGCTGCTTGAGGAACTGCTCGACCTGCGGTTTCACCTCCTGCAGCGGCACGGTGCGGGCGGCGCGGCGCTCGATCAGCTTGATGATGTGGAAGCCGAACGGCGACTCCACCACGCCGCTCAACTGGCCGGGCTTGGCCAGCGCGAAGGCGGCCTGCTCGAACGCGGGCGCGGTCTGACCCTTGGGCACGAAGCCGAGGTCCCCGCCGTTGGCCGCGCTGCCCGGGTCCTGCGAGTGCTGCTTGGCCAGCGCCGCGAAGTCGCCGCCCTTCCTGAGCTGGGCGAGCACGCTCGTGGCCTCGGCCTTCGCCTTCTGCTTGGCGGCGGCATCGGCGTTCTCGGGGACCCGGATCATGATGTGCGCCACGTGGACCGCCTCGGGCTCCTGGAACTTGTCCGGGTTCTTCGCGTAGAAGTCGTTGACGTCCGCGTCGGTGACGGTCACCGTCGATCCGATCTGCGTCTCGACGACCTTCATCGCCAGGAGCTGCTGACGGAGCTCGTTCTTGAGCTTCTCGGGCGTCATCTGCCGCTGGGCGAGCGCCGCGGCGAACGCCGGCTCGTCGGGGAACTGCTTCTTGATCTCGGCGATCTTGGTGTCCACGTCCGCGTCCGGCACGGTGATCTTCAGGGCCGCCGATTCCTGCGACAGCAGCTTGAGCGCCACCAGCTGGTCGAGCAGCTGCCGGTAGATCGCGTCGCGACGGTCCGGGGGCACCGGGCCGCCGGCCTGGCCCTCGACGGTCTTCACGGCGCGCTCGAACTCTCCCCGGTCGATCGCGGCGCCGTTCACGCGCGCGACGATCTCGGGCAGCTGTGCGGGTACCGGTTTGACCGCGGCCGCGGTGGTCGCGGCGGCGGCGCCGGCCGGCTTCGGAGCCTCGGCGGGAGCCTTCTTGCAGGCCGCCACGACGGCCACGGCGATCAGGAACAGCGCAAAACGAGTCTTCACAACACGTACCTCTCTCTGGATGGTCGGGATGGCGCCCTCGCGCGAGGGACCGACGCCGCCCGTCCCCTCGTGCCGCCGTGATCTATTCGACTTGACGCTGCCGGGCTACCAGCGGGGTTCTCGCCGTCCGCCCCGGCCGTTCCCGCCGCCGAACCCGTCGCGGCCGCCGCCGAAGCCGCCCGCGTGCTCGGGCTTCGGCCTGGCCTCGTTCACCGTGAGGGCGCGACCGCCGAGCGAGTGGCCGTTGAACTGCGTCGCCGCCTTCTGGGCCTCTTCGTCGGTGGCCATTTCGACAAAGGCGAAGCCGCGCGCGCGCCCCGTCGCCATGTCGCGCATCACGCGCACCGAGTCCACCGCGCCCGCCTGCCCGAACAGCTCCTGCAACTCCGCCTCGCCCACTTGGTACGGCAGGTTCCCGACGTACAGCTTCCGGCCCATGTGCTAGCTCCTTGTCTCGCTGACGCGCGCCGACGGCGGGTGCAAGGCACCGCCCGGCCATCGAGTGAAACCGGCGATCGTGATGAGGCTCAACACGGGCTGCTCAGGCTGTCACGTCTGCGAGGAGCGAATGAACGGGCGGGTTCGATCGGCTCGTGGCGTTCCGAGAACTGGCAGGAGGGTTGTGCACTCTCCGCTAGCCTAGCAGAACCCCGCGCACCAGCAAAGTGAAAACAGCCGAAAAGACCGCGATCCGCCGCGTGCCGGAGGCGTCGGACTTGACAGCTTTTCGCCCCCTCCGCTACCGTCCCCCCGAATCCTGCCCCCGGGGGAGGCCGGCCGTGGCGCCGGCGCGACATCGCGGAGGCTGACGTGCTCGCTCGCTACTTTCGGCTGGCGTCCCGCGGCACGAGCGTGCGGATCGAGGTGATGGCGGGCCTCACCACCTTCGTCACGATGGCCTACATCATCTTCGTGCAGCCCGCGGTCCTCTCCACCGACCTCGCCGGCCATCCCACCGGCATGGACCTCGGCGCGGTCCTGCTCGCCACCTGCCTCGGGTCGGCGCTCGCGTCGATCCTCATGGGCCTGGTCGCGGACTTTCCCATCGCCCTCGCGCCCGGCATGGGCGAGAACTTCTTCTTCGTGACCGTGGTGATGGCGCTGGCGCGGCTCGGCGTCCCGGACCCGTGGCAGACGACGCTCGGCATGGTGTTCCTCTCGGGCCTCGCGTTTCTTCTGCTGACCTGGCTGCGCGTCCGCGAGGCGGTCATCGATGCCATCAGCCCGAGCATGCGCAACGCCATCGCCGCCGGCATCGGCCTGTTCATCGCGTCGATCGGCCTTCAGCACGCCGGGCTGATCGTGGCCAAGCCGGGGACGCTGGTGGGACTGACCAACCGCCTGGGCTCGGCCGACGTCGCCGTGTTCTCCGCCGGGCTGGTCGCCGCCGGCGTGCTCCTCACGCGGAAGGTGCGCGGCGCGCTGCTCTGGGGCATGCTCGGCTCGGCCCTGCTGGCGCTGGCCCTGGGGAAGATCCACTACGCGGGGATCGTCGGCCTTCCCGAGATCCACGGCCGCGCGGCGTTCGAGCTCGACATCCGGCGCGCGCTGGACCCCGCGCTCCTGCCGTTTGTCATCGTGTTCCTGTTCATGGGGCTGTTCGACACGGTCGGCACGCTGGTCGGCGTGGCCGAGCAGGCCGGCGTGCTCGAGAACGGCAGACTGCCTCGCGCGAACCGGGCGCTCTTTGTCGACGCCACCGGCATCACCGCGGGCGCGTGCCTCGGCACGAGCACCGTGACCTGCTACATCGAGAGCGCGGCGGGCGTGGCGGCCGGCGGGCGGACCGGCCTGACCGCCATCGTCACCGGCCTGCTGTTCCTGCTGGCGCTGCTGTTCGGCCCGCTGGTCCGCATGATGGCCAGCTACCCGCCGCTCACCGCGCCGGCGCTGGTCATCGTGGGCGCAATGATGATGCGGAGCGCGCGCCGCGTGGAGTGGGACGACCCGTCGGAGGCGATCCCGGTGTTCCTCACGATGGCCGGCATCCCGCTGTCCTCGTCGATTGCCGACGGGCTGGCGCTGGGGTTCGTCTCGTACCCGGTGGTCAAGGTGCTGAGCGGGCGGGGACGCGACGTGCGCGCGGTCGCGTACGTCATGGCGGTGCTGCTGGTCGTGTACTTCCTTGCGGTGCGATACCGTCTCGGCTGAAAATCGAGGGATTCCCGGTGCGAAGTTTGTTAGGATGGTAGGTCGCGTGCCGGGAGCCTGTGGTGTTATGGAGACGACCGTCCGTCGGATAGCCGGGGAACTTGGGGTCCGGGAGGACCAGATCGAAGCCGTCCTGAGACTGTTGAGCGAGGGGGCGACCGTGCCGTTCCTCGCGCGCTATCGCAAGGAGGCGACCGGCGGCCTGGCCCTCGTCCATCTCCGCGCCGTGGAAGATCGGCTCCAGCAGGTTCGCGAACTCGACGAGCGCCGGGCCTTCATCCTCAAGGCGATCGGCGAGCAGGGGCGCCTGACGGCGGAGCTTCAGGCGCACGTGGCCACGGCCGAGACGCGGGCGCGCCTCGAGGACCTCTACCTGCCGTTCAAGCAGAAGCGCCGCAGCCGCGCCAACCAGGCGCGCGAGCTCGGTCTCGAATCCCTCGCCGACCTGCTGCTCTCGAGCCCGCACCTCTCGCCCGACGAAGAGGGCGACCGCTTCATCAACCCGGAGACGGGGATTGCCGATCGCGTCGCGGCGCTCGACGGGGCGCGGTGGATCCTGATGGAGCGCTTCGCGGAGGACCCGCGTCTGCTCGAC
The DNA here is from genome assembly GCA_963717945.1 of uncultured Acidobacteriota bacterium. Taxonomy (GTDB): domain Bacteria; phylum Acidobacteriota; class Vicinamibacteria; order Vicinamibacterales; family Fen-181; genus FEN-299. Next base: position 40,779 of record CAVQXT010000004.1, read on the forward strand.
GCCCTGCGGCAGCACGTCATCGCCCACGCCGTGCTCCAGGCGAAGGTGATCGAGGGGCGGCAGGAGAAGGGCGCGAAGTTCGCCGAGTACTTCGCGTTCAGCGAGCCGGCGCGCTCGCTGCCGTCGCACCGCGTCCTGGCGCTCTTCCGCGGCCGCAAGGAGGGCGTGCTGCGCCTGGCGCTCGTGCTGCCCGGCCCGGCCGAGGCGCCACCGGCCGCCGCGCCTGCGACGCCAGAGATGCCGGAGACACCCGCCGGGCAGCCGGCTCCGGCCGTCGCGCCGCGCGACGAGCCGGGGGTGCCGGAGAGAATGATCGCCGAGCACTTCGGCATCCGGAACGAGGGGCGGCCGGCCGACCCCTGGCTGCTCGACGCCGTGCGGCGCGCGTGGAAGATGAAGATCTTCCCCTACGTCCAGGTCGAGATCGAAGGCTGGTTGCGCGAGCAGGCCGAGCGCGACGCGGTGCAGAGCTACGCGCGGAGCCTGCGCGACCTCCTGATGGCGGCGCCGGCCGGGCGCCGGACCGTGATGGGCATCGACCCGGGGCTGCGCACCGGCATCAAAGTGGGCGTCGTGGACCCGTCGGGGGCCGTGATCGAGACGGCGACGATGTTCCCGCACCAGCCGAAGAACGACTGGGAGCCGGCGGTCGAGGCGATCGCGGGCCTCATCGCCCGCCACGGCGTGGAGCTGGTGGGCGTCGGCAACGGCACCGGTTCGCGGGAGACCGACCGCCTGCTGTCGGAGGTGACGAGGCGGCATCCCGAGTTGAAGTTCAGCAAGATCATCGTGTCGGAGGCCGGCGCGTCGTCGTTCGCGTCCTCGCGGCTGGCGGCGCGCGAGCTGTCGACGCTCGACGTCGCGCTGCGCGCGGCGGTGAACGTCGCGCACCGGCTGCAGGACCCGCTGGCCGAGCTGGTCAAGATCGAGCCGCGGACGATCGGCGTGGGGCAGTACCAGCACGACGTCAACCAGGCCCACCTCTCGCGCGCGCTCGTGGCGACGATCGAGGACTGCGTGTGCGAGGTCGGCGTCGACCTGAACACCGCGTCATCGGCGCTGATCGGCCGCGTGGCCGGGCTCAACCACCGCCTGGCCGACAACATCGTCGCCGTGCGGACGACGGCCGGATCGTTCAGGAGCCGGGACGAGTTGCGTCGCGTCCCGGGCGTGAGCGACAGGGTGTTCGAGCAGGCCGCGGGGTTCCTGCGCGTGCACGGCGGCGACCGGGTGCTCGACGCCACGCGGATCCACCCGGAGCTGTACCCGCTGGTCGAGCGGATGGCGGCGTCGGTGGGCCGGCCCGTGGTGGAGCTCATCGGCAACGACGAGGCGCTCCAGGCGATCGCGCTCGACGATTTCCTCGACGACACGATCGGGCCGCCGACGCTCAACGACATCCTGTCGGAGCTCCGGGCCCCGGGCGAGGACCCGCGGCCGCCGTTCCGCGTGGCGACGTTCAAGGAAGGGCTCGACGACCTGGCGGATCTCAAGCCGGGGATGCTGCTCGAGGGCGTCGTGACCAACGTCGCCACCTTCGGCGCGTTTGTCGATATCGGCGTCCACCAGGACGGGCTCGTGCACGTCTCGCGGCTGGCGGACCGCTTCGTCAAGGATCCCCACGACGTCGTCAAGTCGGGCGACATCGTCCACGTCAAGGTGCTCGAGGTGGACCTCGAGCGCAAGCGGGTCGCGCTCACCATGCGGTTCGACAAGAAGCCGGCCCCGGCCGCGGCGCGGGTGCAGGCCCCGCGGCCGCCGCGCGAGGTCGCGCCCCCGCGGCCGCCGCGGCGGAGCAAGCCCGCTCGCCGCCGCCGGCCGTCCCCCGCGGGCCCGCCGCCGAGACGGCGATGGGCGCGGCATTCTCGCGCCTGCTGAAGCGTTCCTAGTCGTGGCCGCTTCGCCCCGCCTGGCCTCGGTCATCTTCGACATGGACGGCGTGCTCGTGGACTCGGAGCCGATCCACTTCGAGGCGACGCGCGCGCTGCTGGCCGACCACGGCGTCACCTACTCGCACGAGGTCAACGACAACTTCTTCGGGTGCACCGACCGCGACGTGTTCCGGTTGCTGCGGGCGCGCTACCGCCTGGTGCCGCCGGAGCCGGAGCTGGCCGCGGCCTGGATCGCTCGCGTCGTCACCCTGCTCGGCCGCCCGCTCCAGGCGATGGCCGGCGTGCCCGGATCGCTCGTCGCGCTGAAGGGCTCGGGCCTGCGGCTGGCGCTCGCCTCGTCGTCCGCGCCGGAGATCATCCGGGCCACGTTGACGGGCCTCGGCCTGGACGGGATGTTCGAGCTGGTGGTGTCGGGCCACGAGGTCGATCGCGGGAAGCCGGCGCCCGACATCTTCCTCGAGACCGTGCGGCGGCTCGGGCTGCCGCGCGAGGCGTGCCTGGTGGTGGAGGACTCGTTCAACGGCGTGTCGGCTGCGGCCGCGGCCGGCATCCCGTGCGTGGCCGTGCCGTGCCCCTCGACCGCCGGTCAGGACTTCTCGAGCGCCGCGGCGCGGCTGCAGAGCCTGCTGGAACTGCCTGCGTGGGTGGCGGCGGCCTGGTCCCGGCCGGACGGGTGAGGTCCGCCGTCGCTTGCATCCTCCCCGGACATCGGCGAAGATGATTCCGGTGCGTTTCCTTCTCACCCTGGCCATTGCGCTCCACTTGAGCGGCGTCCCCGCCGTCGCGGCGTTGCCGTGCGCGGCCGGCGAAGCAAGCGGCCACGACTGCTGCATGCGGCACCAGACCGAGACGGGCGGCCCGACGATCGGCCGTTGCGCCTGCCAGGCGCCCGGTCAGTCGGGAGAGTCGGTTTCCGCGGTCTCCACGACCGCGGGATTCTCCGAGAAGTCCGTCGCCCCGATGCTCGTGGCCGTCGGCCACGTCGTCCTGGTTTCGGCTTCGTCCTCTCGCCTGGCCGAGTTCAGACCGATCGGATTCGAGCCAAGCCCTCCGCCTCTGACCGCCATCGGCCTCCGCTGCTGATCCCTCCTCCGACGCTCTCTTCCTGACGACGGACGTGTGTCTGGTCGTTTGCTGGCCGTAGGCGCCAGGCTCCGGGCCTCTGGCTTTCGGCCAACCCGGCGTAATGCGCGTGACATCGCCCGAAGCCCGAAGTCCAAAGCCCGGGGTCTGAACGGAAACGTGCTGGGAGGAATTGTGTTGGACCAGGTATTCCGGTTTCGCCGGCACGCCGTCGCGGTGGCCGGCATTTGCGTGCTGCTCACGGTCGGTTGTGCGGTGTCGGCGGCTGCCGAGCCACCCGGGGGCGCCGGCCTCCCGCCGCCCGGCGGCGAGGCTCCTCCGGTCGAGGAACTCGTGGCGAAGGCGCTCGCCGCGTCCCCATCGCTCGCCGCCAGGCGCGCGCGCGTCGAGGCCGCGCAACTCGCCGTGCGGGCCGCCGACGTCCCGGCGGACCCGATGGTGGAGTTCGAGTATCGGGATGCCGGGTTCCCCAAGTGGACCGTCGGCTCCGACCCGATGTCGATGATCGGGGCCTCGGTCCGCCAGCCGCTCCTCACCAAGGGGCGCAAGACGGCGAGGCGCGCGTCGGCCGAGGCCGAAGTGGACGTGAGACGCGCGGAAGCCGGGCAGAAGACCGCCGATCTGGCGACGGCCGTGCGGACGGCTTATGCGGAACTTTACGCCGTGGACCGCGAGCGGGCCATCCTGAACGACTCGAGGGAGATCGCGCGATTGCTGGCCGAGACCGCCATGACGCGCTACACCGCTGGCGCGACCGATCAGGCCTCGGTGCTGCGCGCGCAGGTCGAGCAGACTCGCGTGTCGCAGCGGGCCATCGACCTCGACGCCCGTCGCACCGCGGTGGTGGTCTCGATCAACCGTCTGCTGAACGAGCCTCCCGACACGCCGCTCGGGGAGGTGCGCAGCCTGCCCGAACCGCCCCGGCTCGGCGACTCGCTGACGCGCCTGCCCGACCTGGCTGCGGCTCGCGCGCCGGACGTGTCCATGCGCCAGGCGGACGTCTCGGCCGCCGCGCGCCGCGTCGACATGGCCCGGGCCGAGCTTCGGCCGAACTTCACCATCGGCGGCGGGCTGTATTGGCAGGGCGGCGTGGACCGCGTGGTGTCGGTGACGTTCGGCGTGGAGTGGCCCATTCGCAAGAGCCGAAAGCAGCTGCCCCTGCTCGCCGCGTCGGAGCGCGAGCTCGAGGCGGCGCGCCGCGACCTCGACGATGCGGCGGCAGGAATGCGAGCCGAGGCCGCCCGGATCGTGGCCGACATCACACGTGACGATCGGCAGATCGAGCAGTACCGTTCCGCGCTGCTGCCGCAGTCGGCGGCCGCATTCGACGCCGTACGCGCCAGCTACCTCACCGGCGGCGGCGATTTCTCGTCGGTGGTCGACGAGTTCAGGCGCTGGACCGAGGCCCGCGTCGAACTGGTCGGTCTCGAGGCCGGCCGATTCGCACTCGGGAGCCAGCTTGCCGCGCTCGTCAACCCGCCCGCGCCCGGCGATTCGGCGGGGTCGGCGTTCGGGGGGCTTTCCACGCCAAAGGAGTCACGGTGATGTTTGGCCGAACCACCGGTCCGTCGATAGCGCAGGGCTTCAGCCCTGCGCGGCACGGTCTGAGTCCTGCGCCCCGCGGGCGCACCCTCGTCATCCTGGCGCTCGTCGCTGTGACCGCGCTGGCGGCCCTCGGAACGGGCGGCTGCGGAGCGTGGGGGGCCGGGACCGCGAAGCAGGCGAAGGCGGCGCCCAAGCCGATGTACCACTGTCCGATGCACCCGGAGATCGTCTCCGACAAGCCGGGCAATTGTCCGATCTGCGGGATGCGGCTGGTGCCGATCCCCGCCGCCAGTCCGAGCCGCCCGCCCGGGACGCCGCTGCCGTCGGCGATGGATCTCGGCGTCGACCGCGCGCAGCTCGCCGGCGTGCGGAGCGCGGAGGCCACGCAGGGGACCGTGACACGGACCGTTCGCGCCGTGGGCACCGTCGCCATCGACGAGACACGCGTTCGGCAGATCACGACGAAGATCGGCGGCTTCGTCGAGAAGCTCTACGTGAATGCCACCGGCCAGGCCGTTCGGGCCGGCACGCCGCTGTTCGAGATCTACTCCCCCGAGCTGCTGGCCGACCAGCAGGAGTACCTCCGGGCTCGCCGGAGCGCGGCCGAGTTCGCGCACTCGACGCTGCCCGAGGTGAGGCGCGGCGGGGCCGAACTGGCCGAGGCGGCGCGCCGCCGGCTCGAGCTGCTCGACGTGCCGGACGACTTCCTCAAGCGGCTCGACGAGTCGGGGCAGGCGCAGCGGACCATCGCGTTCAACGCGCCATTCGGCGGCGTCGTTACGGCAAAGAACATCGTCGCAGGACAGCGCATCGAGCCCGGCATGGACTTGATGACGGTGACCGACCTCTCGCATGTGTGGGTCATCGCGCAGATCTACGAGGCGGAGACGTCGGCCGCGCGCGTCGGACGGGCGGCCCGCGTCACGCTGCCTTATAACCCGCAGGTCGCGCTGACCGGTCGGGTCGGGCTGGTCTACCCGACGCTCGATCCCGACACGCGGACGCTCAAGCTCAGGCTCGAGTTCGCCAACCCGCGCGAGGCTCTCAAGCCTGGGATGTTCGTGAGCGTGGAGCTCGGCGTGGACACCGCCACCGGCATCGTCATTCCGGATTCCGCCGTCATCGACACGGGGACCCGCCAGGTGGTCTTCGTCGAGACGGCGCCGGGCCGCTTCGCCCTGCGCGAGGTGACGGTCACCCTCCGGGCCGACGGCCGCGCCGTCGTCCGGTCCGGCCTGGCCGCCGGCGAGCGCGTGGCCGTGTCGGCCAACTTCCTGCTGGACTCGGAATCGAGACTGCGCGACGCCACCGGCCGCGGCGGCGAGCCGAACGAGGACCACTGACATGATCAGCCGCGTCATCGAAGCCTCGGCGCGCAACCGGTTCCTCGTCCTGCTCGCCGTGGTGGCCGCCATCGTGGCGGCCGGCTACGTCCTGCGGGAGATCCGGCTCGATGCGCTGCCCGATCTGTCGGACACGCAGGTCATCGTCTACTCGCGGTGGGATCGGTCGCCGGACATCATCGAGGACCAGGTCACCTACCCGATCACGAGCGCCCTGCTCGGGGCGCCCGGCGTCAAGGCCGTCCGGGGCTACTCCGACTTCGGGTTCTCCTACGTCTACGTGATCTTCGAGGACGGCACCGACCTCTACTGGGCCAGGTCCCGCGTGCTCGAGTACCTGTCCAAGATCCAGGCGCGCCTGCCCGAGGGAGTGAAGACCGAGCTCGGGCCCGATGCGAGCGGCGTCGGCTGGGTGTTTCAGTACGCGCTGGTGGACCGGACCGGCGCCGAGCGGCCCGACCAGCTCCGCTCCTACCAGGACTGGACGCTCCGCTACGCCCTGCAGGCGGTGCCCGGCGTGGCGGAAGTCGCGTCGATCGGCGGGTTCGTGCGGCAGTACCAGGTCACCGTCGATCCGATCAAGCTCGCCGCCTACGACCTGCCGATCGGCGACGTCGTCCGCGCCATTCGCGCCAGCAACAACGAGGTCGGCGGGCGCCTGATGGAGTTTAGCGGTACCGAGTACATGGTTCGCGGCCGCGGCTACTCACGCTCGATTCAGGATTTCGAGCAGATTGTCGTCAAGGCGGGCACCGGAGGAACCCCCGTGCTGCTGCGGGACGTGGGGCGGGTCGAGATCGGGCCGGAGATCCGCCGCGGCGTGTCCGACCTCGACGGCCTCGGCGACACGGTCGGCGGCATCGTGGTCATGCGGCAGGGCGAGAACGCGCTGAACGTGATCCACAGGGTCAAGGCCCGTCTCGAGGAGCTGAAGCCCTCGCTGCCGCCGGGCGTGGAGATCGTCACCACCTACGACCGGTCGGACCTGATCGAGCGCGCGATCGGCACGCTCACGCACGAGCTGGCGATCGAGATGATCATCGTGTCGCTGGTGATCCTCGTGTTCCTCTGGCACGTGCCGTCGGCCATCGTGCCGATCGTGACGATCCCCGTCTCGGTGCTCCTCGCGTTCATCCCGATGTACTTCCTCGGCGTCACCGTCAACATCATGTCGCTCGCCGGGATCGCCATCTCGGTCGGCGTGCTCGTCGACGGGGCGATCGTGGAGGTGGAGAACGCGTACAACAAGCTGCACTTGTGGCAGGCGGGCGGGCGGAAAGGGGACTTCCACGCGGTGCGGCTCGAGGCGCTCAAGGAAGTCGGGCCGTCGGTGTTCTTCTCGCTCCTCGTGATCGCCGTCGCGTTCCTGCCGGTCTTCGTGCTCGTGGACCAGGAAGGGCGCCTGTTCAAGCCGCTGGCCTACACCAAGACGCTCGCGATGGCCATCGCGGCCGTCCTCGCCGTGACTCTCGACCCGGCCCTGCGAATGCTCTTCACCCGCATGGACCCGTTCACCTTCCGTCCCCGCTGGCTGTCGTGGCTCGCCACCAGGGTGCTGGTCGGCACCTACCGCGCCGAGGAGCGCCACCCGATCAGCCGGGTGGTCTTCGCCGTCTACGACCCGGCGTGCCGGTTCGTGCTGCGCTTTCCGAAGACCGTGATCGCGCTGGCCGTCGCGGCGGTCGTGGCCACGGTGCCGGCGTACCTGCGCCTCGGCTCGGAATTCATGCCGAACCTCAACGAGGGCGTTCTGCTCTACATGCCGACCACGATGCCCGGGATCTCGGCGGGGCAGGCCGAGGAACTGCTCCAGACGCAGGACCGGATCTTGCGATCGTTCCCGGAGGTCGAGCGGGTGATGGGGAAGGCCGGCCGCGCGGAGACGTCCACCGATCCCGCCCCGCTCTCGATGATGGAAACCACGGTCGTGCTGAAACCGGAATCGGAGTGGCGGCACCTCGACCGGTGGTATTCGTCGAAGCCCCTGCCCGGAGTGGTTCAAGGCCTGGGCGCGTTCGGTGTGGCCGGACCACATCTCGCAGGCCGCCCTCATCGACCAGATGGACCACGCGCTCCAGATCCCGGGGCAGACCAACGCCTGGACGATGCCGATCAAGGGGCGGATCGACATGCTGACGACGGGCGTGCGGACGCCGGTCGGCGTGAAGGTGTTCGGCCAGGACCTGGCCGAGATCCAGCGGATCGGCCAGGAGATCGAGCGTCTCGTGCAACCGATCCCGGGCACGAGAAGCGTGTTCGCCGAACGCGTGACCGGGGGACACTTCGTGGACTTCACGCCGCGGCGCGACCAGCTCGCCCGCTACGGGCTCACCATCGAACAGGTGCAGGACGTCATCATGACGGCCGTGGGAGGCGAGAACATCACGACGACGGTCGAAGGGCGCGAGCGCTACCCGGTGAACCTCCGCTACCCGAGGGAACTGCGCGACAACCTCGACCGGCTGCGGCGCGTGCTGGTCCCGGTCGCGGGCGGTGCGCAGGTCCCCCTCGGGGAACTGGCCGACATCCGGTTCGTCGATGGCCCGGCCATGATCCGGGACGAGAACGGGTTCATGGCGGGCTACGTGTATGTGGACATGGAGGGGCGCGACGTCGGCGGGTACGTCGAACAGGCGAAGAAGGCCGTGAGCGACCATCTCAGGCTGCCGACGGGCTACGTCCTCCAGTGGAGCGGGCAGTACGAGAACATGGTCCGCGTGCGGGAGCGCCTGAAGGTGATCATCCCGGTCACGCTGGGGCTCATCTTCGTCCTGCTGTTCGCCAACACGAAGTCGACGTTCAACGCGCTGCTGGTCATGGCGGCGGTGCCGTTCTCGGCCATCGGCGCCGTCTGGCTCTTCTACCTGCTCGGGTACAACATTTCGATCGCGGCCTGGGTGGGCATGATCGCGCTTCTCGGCCTCGACGCCGAGACCGGCGTGTTCATGCTGCTGTTCCTCGACCTCTCCTACGAGGAGTTCCGCACGAGCGGGAGGCTGCAGGAGCCGGGAGGGCTCGACGATGCCATCCTGCACGGGGCGGTCAAGCGGGCGCGGCCGAAGATGATGACGGTGGCGGCGGCCTTCATGGGGCTGCTGCCGATCATGTGGTCCACCTCGGCGGGGGCGGACGTGATGAAGCGGATCGCCGCGCCGATGATCGGCGGCCTGACCACGTCGTTCATCCTCGAACTGCTGGTGTATCCGGCCGTGTTCAAGCTGCGGAAGGCGCGTCAGTGGCGGAAGGCGGCGAGCAGCCCGGCGGCGGTCGAGACGGCGTGAACCGGGTCGCGGCCGATCGCGGTCTCGTCCGAGAGGACGATGCCGGCGAAGCCGCGGGCGACCAGGTCGAACAGGTGGCAGACCTCCGAGCGCGTCGGCTCGGCATGCCCGGTCAGGTGCTCGAGGACCTGGCCGGCCATCAGCACCGGCACGGGCAGGCGGGCGGGCTCGATCGCCGCGACGGCGCGCGCGAGGTTCGCGGCCCCGAGCTGCGCGCCGAGATCGCCCCGGCAGATCCAGACCGCGTCCACGCGGCTGGCGATCGTCTCGAGCTGCGACACCGCCTCGGCGCGCTCGATCTTCCCGATAATTCGGCTGGCCGGCGCGAGCGCGCGAAGCCAGTCCGCCTCGGTGCCGTCGATCATGAACGAGAACGCCAGCGCGGGGACCGAGTGGCGCGCGGCCAGGCGGCAGGCCGAGGCGTCCCGCCCGGTCAGCCCGTCCAGCCGGACAGGGTGCTGCTCGACGTTCAGCCCCTTGTTCGGCTCCAGCCGCCCGCCCACGAGGGCCCGGGCCTCGATCGCGCACGCAGCCGCCCCCACCACCTCGAATCTCACCTTGCCGTCGTCCACGCTGAGCGTGTCGCCGACACGTGTCTGCGCGAACAGCTCGGGGTGCGGCACGCACACGTCGGCGGCGCGGCCTGGCGAGAACGTGACGACGTCGCCCGACGCCACCTCGAGGGGAGCGCGGATCGCGATCCGCATCTTGGCGCCCTGCAGGTCGACGATGACCGGCGCGTCGGGGCAGGATCGTCCGATCGACGAGAGCGCGGCCGACAGGCCGTCGAGGTCGAGGTGGGAGGCGTTCACCCGGAACGCCGTGGCGCCGGCCGCCGCGAGATCCGCGGCGCGGTCGAAAGAGGCCGGCCCGAGCGTGGCGACCAGTTGAAGGGAGCCAGCCCGGGCCGGTGAATCGAAAGGCACGAAGGGCACTGCCGCCCTTCCCCTACTTGCTGCCGTCGATCGCCACGAGCTCGATATCGAATACGAGCATGCCCTTGGGCTTGCTGGGATCCTGGTTGCCATCGTAGGCCAGCTTGCCGGGAATCCAGAATCGCCGCGTTTCTCCGGTCACCATCAGCTGCACCCCTTCGGTCCAGCCCTTGATGACCTTGTCGAGCGGGAATGTGACAGTCGAGCCGGTGACGACCGAGGTGTCGAACATCTTGCCGTCGGTCGTCCAGCCCGAGTAGTGGACCGTCACCGAGCTGGTGGTCTTCGGGTGCACGGTGCCCGTGCCGGGCTTGATCACCTTGCTGGCCAGGCCCGACTTGGACTTCTCGGCGTCGGCCGGCGGCGCCGTCACGTCCGCGGGCGTCGACGGGATCGGCACCACGTCGATCAGGACCAGTTCGAGCATCATCGGGCCCTTCGGCTTGCCGGCGGCCCCGCCGAAGGCGAGCTTCTCGGGCAGCCACACGCGCATCTTCTCGCCGGTGGTCATCATGCCCAGCGCCTCGTGGAGGCCGGGCATCAGGAGCAGGGCCATGGCCATGGGCTTGTTCGGCGGGCCGAAGGTGCGTGCCGTCTCCGAGTCCTTCGTCCAGAAGGACGTCGCGACTTTCACGAAATCGTTATTGGTCGGGTGGACCGTGCCGGTCCCGGGGGTTTCGATCTTGTACGCGAGGCCAGAGGAGGTCTTCTGAGCATCCGCCGGGGGATTCTCGACCTGCGCAGCCATGGTGGACTGCGCCGGAGCTTGCGCGAGCGCCGCGTGGGGGAGACCGAGCGCAACCGCAGAAAAGACCGTGACGACGACGAGCGATATCCGGGTCATTGAGAGAGTCATAGCCGCTTATCCTGTCAGGTTTGATCGAGGCGAGGCAAGGACTTTGTGCAGGGTGATCAGACGCCACGCAGCCGTTCGGCAGCCAGCTCGAGTGTCTCGTCCCGCTTCGCAAAGCAGAAGCGCAGCACCGGGGGAGCCGGCGACGCGTGGAGGAACGCCGACGTCGGGATCGACGCCACCCGCCGCTCGCGCAGCAGCCGCATCGCGACGTCGCGGTCGTCCTCGCGCGAGATCGCCGAGTAATCCAGGAGCTGGAAGTAGGTGCCCCGGCACGGGACGGGGCGGAAGCGGGAGCCCTCGAGCAGCGAGAGGAACCGATCCCGCTTGCGCTGGTAGAACGCGGCGAGGTCGGCGTAGTCCGCGCGGGCCCGGACTGTCTCGGCGTAGGCCAGCTGCGTCGGCGTGTGCGAGGCGAACGTCACGAACTGGTGGATGCGCTGGATCTCGGCGGTGAGCGCGGCGGGCGCCGCGACGTACCCGATCTTCCAGCCCGTCGTGTGGAACGTCTTCCCGAACGAGCTGACGACGCAGCTCCGGGCGGCCAGCGCCGGGACCCGGCACACGGAGCAGTGCTCGAGGCCGTCGAACACGATGTGCTCGTAGACTTCGTCGCTCAGCACGATCGCCGGCGTCCCCTCGAGGATCTCCGCGAGGCACTGAAGATCGTCGAGCGTCAGGACCTGCCCGGTCGGGTTGTGCGGCGTGTTGAGGATGAGCATGCGGGTGCGCGGCGACACGGCACGCCGCACCTCGTCCCAGTCCAGCCGGTAGTCGGGATAGCGCATCGTGACGAACACCGGCCGGCCGCCGTTGAGCCGGACGACGGGCACGTAGGAGTCGTAGCAGGGCTCGACGACGACCACCTCGTCGCCCGGCTTCACGAACGCGGCGATGGCGCAGAAGAGCGCCTCGGTCGCCCCCGACGTGATCGTGATCTCGGTGGCGGGATCGTAGAGGGCGCCCTGCCATCGGAAAATCTTGTCGGAGAGCGCCTCGCGAAGCGCCAGCACGCCGGACATCGGCGCGTACTGGTTGTTGCCTTGCCGCATGTGCGCCGCGACGGCGGCGACGAGCGACGCGTCGCAGTCGAAATCGGGGAAGCCCTGGGCGAGATTGATGGCGCCGTGCTCGACGGCCAGCCGCGTCATCACCGTGAAGATGGTGACGCCGACATCCGGCAGCTTGGAGGCCACCGGCGGGACCGCGATGTTCATGGGAGTCTCCTGGCCGGTATTCTACGCGACACGGCTGACGTCCGCGCCGGTCCGGAGCACCCTGGGAGCCGTGTGGCCCTAAGCCTTGAGCCTCCGGGCTTGAGCCTTGAGCCCTGAGCCTTGAGCCTTCTGTCGCGTGGGGAGAAATGGTGGCCAGGCCCAGAATTGAACTGGGGACACCCCGGTTTTCAGCCGAGTGCTCTACCAGCTGAGCTACCTGGCCACCCGCAGGAACAGAAATTCTACTGTGGGTCGGCCCCGGTTGTCGAGAGTGCGGCGGCCGTCGACGCCTCGGTGATCCGATCCAGCAGCCGCGCAGGATCGTCGTCGAGCAGCGGGATCGCCGCCGTGCCGTACAGGAAGCCGTCCTGCCGCGCCCGTTCGATCAGCTTCACCAGATCGTCGAAGAAGCCGTCGACGTTGAGCAGCGCGCACGGCTTGCGGTGCAGGCCGAGCTGCGCCCACGTCAGCACCTCGAACAGCTCGTCGAACGTGCCGACGCCGCCCGGCAGCGCGATGAAGGCCTCGCTCAGTTCGACCATGAGCGCCTTCCGCTCGTGCATCGAGGCGACGATGCGAAGATCGGTCACGCCGCGGTGCGCGCGCTCCCAGCCGACCAGCTGCTCGGGGATCACGCCGATGACGCGGCCGCCGGCCCGGAGCGCGGCATCGGCCAACTCGCGCATCATGCCGACGTTGCTGCCGCCGTAGACCAGCGTCAGCCCGCGCGCAGCCAGGAGCCGCCCCAGGGCACGAGCGGCGGCCGCATAAGCCGGCCGGGAACCGTCGCTCGAACCGCAGAACACGCAGACTGAGGTCACCGCTGGCTCCGTCCCGCGGCGAATCGCCACCGCGTCCGCCCCCGCACGAACCACGCCACCAGCACGCCGATGGCGAAGCCGGCGACGACGTCGGTGGGGTAGTGGACGCCCAGGTAGATGCGCGAAGCGGAGATGCCGATGGCGAGCAGCCAGAACCCGGCGCGCGCGGAGGGCCACGTCGAGGCCAGCATCAGCGCGCCCGCGGCCGAACTCGACGCGTGGCCCGACGGGAACGACCAGGAGGTCGGCGGGTGAGCCATCACCTGGGTCGCCTCGAAGCGAGTATCGGGCCTGGCGCGGTGCACGAGCGGCTTGAGCACGCCGTCCGAGACCGTCCACGTCAGGAGGATGGCGAGTCCGGCCTGCCAGGCGGCCATCCGGCGCCGGCGGTCGGCGAGGGCCGTGGCGACGACCCCGGCAAGCCAGACGGTGCCCGCGACTCCTGCCGTGGTCAGCGCCCACATCACGCCGTCGAGCCACGGCGTCCGGTGCGCGGCGATCCAGCCGAGGATCTCGGAATCCATCCTTCTAGGCTTCGACCGCCTCGCGCGAGAGCCCCATCTCCTTCCGCAGCCGATCCTCGATCCCCTGCGTCGTGTCCGGGTGGTCGCGCATGAACTGCTTGGCGTTCTCGCGGCCCTGGCCGAGGCGTTCGCCGTTGTAGGCGAACCAGGTGCCGCTCTTGTCGACGATCTTGTGCTCGACGGCGAGATCCAGCACGTCGCCCTCGCGCGAGATGCCCTCGCCGTAGAGGATGTCGAACTCCGCTTCGCGGAACGGCGCCGCCACCTTGTTCTTGACCACCTTCACGCGCGTGCGGCCGCCGATGATGACGTCGCCGTCCTTGATGCTGGCGATGCGCCGGATGTCCACGCGCACCGAGGCGTAGAACTTGAGCGCCCGCCCGCCGGTCGTCGTCTCGGGGTTGCCGAACATGACGCCGATCTTCTCGCGCAGCTGGTTGATGAAGACCAGGCACGTCTTCGACTTCGACACGACGCCGGTCAGCTTGCGCAGCGCCTGCGACATCAGCCGGGCCTGCAGCCCCATCTGCGCCTCGCCCATCTCCCCCTCGATCTCGGCCCGCGGGACCAGCGCGGCCACCGAGTCCACGACCACGACGTCCACGCCGCCCGAGCGCACCAGCACCTCGACGATCTCGAGCGCCTGCTCGCCGTTGTCGGGCTGCGAGACCAGGAGGTTGTCGATGTCCACGCCGAGCTTCTTGGCGTAGCCGGCGTCGAGGGCGTGCTCGGCGTCCACGAACGCCGCCATGCCGCCCAGCTTCTGCGCCTGCGCGATCACCTGGAGGGCGAGCGTCGTCTTGCCCGACGACTCGGGCCCGAAGATCTCCACCACGCGGCCGCGGGGCATGCCGCCGATGCCGAGGGCGAAATCGAGGCTGATCGATCCGGTGGGGATGACATCGACAGCGGCGACGGCGCCCTTGTTACCCAGCCGCATGATCGAGCCCTTGCCAAACTGTTTCTCGATTTGGCTGACGGCAACATCCAGCGCCTTGCTGCGTTCGGTACGGTCGTCGGCGGACATCTCGGCTCCTCTCTGGTGAACCTGCTCGAGTTACGGCATTCTAGAGGCGTGCCGTCCCGAAAGTCAAGCGAAAGGGAATGGCGACTACGCGCTAAGAATATGTAAACACGTGTGTTAGTGAGCAGTTGACTTTCGCCTGTCTTTCTCAGCGATGGTTCGGGCTGGCCGATTCTTCAACGCGCCCGGGCGACAGGCTGGCAGCTTCGGACAGGCGTGCCACGACTTTGATCTTCCTCACCGTCTCGGGTCCGAGCAGCTCGCGAAGCCGCGACAGGATCAGCCCCTGCGACCGCCTGACCTCGCGCCGCCAGGCCAGCTCCGCCGCGGCCACTTCGAGCGTGCCGTCCGCGCGCAGCGCGACGGAGGTCGCCCGGTCGATGGCCGGGCCGACGACGAGCCGCCACGCCGCCTCGACTTTGCCCGGCGACATCGGGCCGTTCCGGAGCAGGCCGCGGACCACCGACGGGATCGATGCCTTGAGCGGTTCCACAACCCTGTCATTCTCTCATGTAAGATCGAACCGTGCGCTTCGCCTCCGCCCATCCCGCGCTGATTCTCGCCTCCGCGTCCCCTCGTCGCGCCGAGCTGCTGTCGGCCGCGGGCATCCCGTTCACCGTCCGCCCTGTCGACGTGGACGAGCAGCCGCGCGAGGGCGAGCGTCCGCGGGAGTATGTCCTCCGGGTCGCGAGGGACAAGGCGCGAGCGTGCCCCGGCCCGCCGGACGCCGTCGTCCTGGGCGCCGACACGGCCGTGATCGCCGCGGGGGAGATCCTCGGCAAGCCTGTCGATGCGGCCGACGCGGCGCGCATGCTCCGGCTGCTTTCCGGGCGCGCGCACCTGGTCCTGACGGGTGTGGTCTTGCGCTGCCGCGAGCGGGAAGCGGCGGCCGTCGAATCGACCGCGGTCACCCTCGCCCCGCTCACCGAGGAGGACATCGCCTGGTACGTGGGCACCGGCGAGTCGTCCGACAAGGCGGGGGCCTACGCGGTCCAGGGACTGGCCTCCCGGTTCGTGGACCGCATCGACGGGTCCTACTCCAACGTCGTCGGCCTGCCGGTGACCACGGTCTGCCGCCTTCTCGCCGCGCTCGACGACAGCCAGTGACCGGTCCTCCACAGGTGACGAGAATCCGGCACGCTGATTGACCCTCGCGTGCCGAGAGGTTATTCTGGACCCTCGGGTTCCGCGAATAGAGGGTATGTCCAACAAGGCCGTCAAGGTCGGGCTGACAATCGTCGTGCTGGCGCTGGCGCTGGCCGGCTTGCTGCGCGCGACGCTGCGGGAAGGCACCGAGTACTTCAAGCACGTGGATGAGGTGCTGGCGAACCCCTCGGCGTGGCAAGGCAAGAACCTCCAGCTTCATGGATACGTCGTCCGGGACTCGATTCTCCGGAAGCGCGATTCGCTCGAATACCGGTTCAAGGTGACCGCCAAGGTGGGTGACGCCGTTCGGGTGGTGCCGGCGCAGTACACCGGCATCGTGCCGGACACGTTTGCGGATGACGCCGAAGTGGTGCTGAAGGGCAAGCTCGAGGCCGACGGCTTCCACGTGGCGCCGAACGGTGTCGTGGCGAAGTGTCCCTCGAAATACGAAGCGAAGAAGAATGCGGCGGGCTCGCCCGGCGACTGACCGGCGGCGCGCCGCACGCCGTCACGCGTCCCGACGCTCCTTGCATTCCCGAATCCGTTCCTTGCCGCCTCGACCGGCCCGATGCGACCACCAGCGTTGCACCGACGCGCCGGGGCCGCGCGCATTCAGCGAGTAGACCATGGCCTCCCTGGGTACCTTCACGCTCCTTGCCGCATTCGTCGTGTCGGCCTACGCCGCGGCCGCCGCGGTCGTGGGCGCCCGCCGCGCCTCGCGCAGCCTCGTGGACAGCGCGATCGGCGCGTTCTACCTGGTCGCCGCGCTGCTGACCGTCGGCACCGCCGTGATCGTGCACGCCTTTGTCATCGACGACTACTCGATCAAGTACGTCCAGCACTACTCGGACAGCTTCCAGCCGCTGGTCTACAAGCTGACCGCCTACTGGGGCGGCCTCGACGGCTCGATCATGTTCTGGGTGTTCCTGCTGGCGGTCTTCGGGTCGATCGCCATCCGCGTGAACCGGGAGCGGTATCGGGAGCTGACACCTTACGTGGTGGCCGTCATCTCGCTGGTCGAGATGTTCTTCCTGTTCCTGATGGTGGCGCACAAGAACCCCTTCGACACGTTCCTCGTCTCGGTGCCGGGCAACGGGCGGGGGATGAGCCCGCTGCTGCAGAACCCGTACATGGTCATCCACCCGCCGGCCCTCTACGTCGGCTTCGTCGCGATGACGATCCCGTACGCGTTCGGCATGGCGGCGCTCATCACCGGGCGCGTGGACGACTCGTGGCTGCGGGCCGTGCGCCGCTGGACGATCGTGAGCTGGCTCTTCCTGTCCTTCGGCCTCGCGCTCGGGATGATCTGGGCCTACGAGGTGCTGGGCTGGGGCGGCTACTGGGGCTGGGATCCCGTCGAGAACGCGGGCCTGCTGCCGTGGTTCACGGCCACCGCCTTCCTGCACTCGGCGCTCGTGCAGGAGCGGCGGGGCCTGCTGCGCACCTGGAACGTGACGCTGGTGATCGTGACCTTCTTCCTCACCATCTTCGGCACCTTCATGACGCGGTCCGGCGTCGTGCAGTCGGTGCACGCCTTCGGTGAGGACCGGACGATGGCGCTGATGTTCACCGTCTTCATGGTGCTCCTGCTGGCGGTCAGCTTCGGCTTCGTGATCCGCCGTCTCGGGCTGCTGCGCGGCCGCCACGAGATCGACTCCTGGGCGTCGCGCGAGGGCGCCGTCCGGGCGAACAACTGGCTGATGATGTTCGCCGCCTTCTTCCTGCTGTTCGCCACGATGTTCCCGACGCTCAGCGAGGCGCTGACGGGCCAGCGGATGGCGGTCGGGCCGCCGTTCTTCAACACCTGGATGCTGCCGATCGGGCTGGCGATGCTGTTCCTGACCGGCGTCGGGCCGCTGCTGGCCTGGCGGGGGACGAGCCCGGCCAGCCTGCGGGCCCAGTTCGTCGGGCCGGTTGTCGTGGCCGTGGCGACACCGGTCGCGCTGGCCGTCCTGGGGGTCGCGGTCTGGCCGGTCGGCGTGTGCTTCGCGCTGTGCGCCTTCGTGGCCGCCACGATCGTGCAGGAGTTCCTCCGCGGCGCCTCGGTGCGGAGGAAGGCGACGGGCGCGAACTACCTGGTCGCGATGGCGATGCTCGTCGCGCGCTCGAAGCGCCGCTACGGGGGCTACCTGGTCCACCTCTCGATCGTGCTGATGTTCGTCGGCTTCACCGGCGAGGCGTTCAAGGTCGAGCGGCAGGTGCTGCTGAAGCTCGGCGAGCAGACCGGCGTCGGCCACTACGTCGTCCGCAACGACGGCATCCGCATCACCGACGACGGGCAGAAGCAGATGATCACGGCGCACCTGGCGGTGTTCCGGGACGGACGGCAGATCGACGAGGCGTACCCGGGCAAGTGGCTCTACCGCCAGCACGAGCAGGAGCCGGTCAGCCAGGTGGCGATCCGGCGCGGCATCGCCGAGGACCTCTACATCGTGATGCCCGACTTCGACCTCCAGAACCAGTCGGTCAGCCTGCAGGTCGTGATCAACCCGCTGGTGGACTGGATCTGGGTGGGCTTCTGCCTCCTCGCGCTCGGCACGCTGATGGCGCTGCTGCCCGAGGAACTGTTCAGTTTTGAGCCGGCAAAGATGGCGGTGGCCGCCGTGCCCGTCTCGCCGGCGGACGCGGCGGACCGCGAGCGTGGAGACCGGGGCGGACGATGAGCGCACAGACCTCGACCAAGCGGGCGGGCGCGCAGGCCGGGCCGGCTGGCGGCGCGGATGCGGGCATGCAGCCGTGGCATCTCTTCCTGATCATGACGCTGCTCGCGACGGCCGCGTCCGCGGTGGCCGTCCGCGGGACCAGCCCCGTCAACGTCGTCTTCATCTGTCTGACCGTGGCGACGGCGGGCCTGGCGGCGTGGGCGGTCTACCGGACAATCTGGCCGCTGGCGCAGCCGGATTCGGTGGAGTCGCCCGAGATGCTCGGCGGAGAGACCCGGGCGGCGCTCGAGCGGGAGAAGGCTCTCCTGCTGCGGTCGATCCAGGAACTGGAATTCGAGCGGGCCATGGGAAAGGTGTCCGAGTCGGATTGGCTGGAAATGACCTCCCGGCTTCGGACCCGCGCCATCCGGGTCGTCGGCCAGCTCGATGGCGGGAGCGCGGCCTACCGGGACCTGATCGACCGCGAGTTGAAGGCGCGGAAGGCGGCCGGAGGCGGACCGGCGCCCGGACGCGGGCCCGCGGCGTCGGCCGGCCGGTCGGCGGCGCGAATGATCGTCGCCGCTGCCCTGGCGGGCGGCGCGCTGACTGCCGTGCCCGCGAACGCGCAGATGGGCGGCGCCGGGCCGACGGCGGGCATGCCCGACGCGCGGGCGATGTCGGGAATCCCGCGCCAGGACCCCGAGCTTCCGGCCGGCACCGTGTCGGTGCGGCTGGTCCGCGGGCAGGTGACGAATCTCGTCGTCGGCTTCCCTGTGGAGTTCATCGTAGACGGCAAGTCGCAGAACGTGACCACCGACGAGACCGGGCACGCCGTGCTCAACGGCCTTCCAGCGGGTGCGACGGTTCGCGTGGTCGCGACGATGGGAAGCGAGCGGGTCGATTCGACGGAGTTCCAGATGCCGCCGCAGGGCGGCATGGTCCTCATGCTCGTGGCCAGCGGTCAGGGGGCCGACGCGGCAACGGCCAGGGGGGCAGTCGAAGGGTCGGTGACCATTGGCGGTCAGTCCCGGATCGTCACCGCGTTCGAGGACGAGGAACTCCAGGTCTATTACTTGTTCGACATCGTCAACGCGGGGCAGGTGCCGGTGAGGACCCGCGAGCCGCTGGTGTTCGAGCTGCCCGCGGGCGCGGGCAACGCGGCCCTGCTCGAGGGCTCGACGCCGAGGGCGGTCGCCAAGGGCTCGACGGTGACCGTCCCCGGCCCGTTTCCGCCCGGGATCACCAGCGTCCAGATCGCGTTCTCCATGCCGCCGGCCGGCAGCGTCTCGATTCGGCAGAAGCTGCCGGTGGCGATGGACCAGGTGGCGGTGATGGTCGAGAAGGTGGGTGCGGTGGTGGTGGCCTCGCCCCAACTGACGATGATTCGGGCGGGGGATAACGGCGGCAAGCAGTTCGTCATCGGCACCGGTCCGGGCCTCCCGGCGGGCGGGGTGCTGTCGCTCCAGATCGACGGCCTGCCGCACCCGGCCACCTGGCCGCGCGACACGGCTCTGGTGTTGGGGTTCCTGGCGCTGGCTGCCGGCGCGTGGGGAGCCGCGCGGACGGGCGGACGCTCGGCGGAGGCGACGGCGCGCCAGCACCTCGAGGCGAGGCGCGAGCAGGCGTTCGATGAACTGCTGGCGCTCGACGCGCGCCGGCAGGCCGGTGAAGTCGGCCGGGCCGAGGCGGACGAGCGCCGTGAACAGCTCATGGGCGAACTGGAGCAGATCTACGGCGAGCTGGACACGGGGCCATCCCTTGCCCCCGGCAAGGAAGGACTCGGCGCGTGAGCTTCGACTTCGCCGAGGTGAGCGTTCGCGAGGTCTCGCGGAACTACGGCCGCCGCCGCGCGCTGACCCGGGTGTCGCTCACGTGCCGTGGCGGCGAGGTGCTCGGGCTGCTCGGGCCCAACGGGGCGGGGAAGTCCACGCTCCTGTCGATCCTCGCCACGCTGCTCGCCCCGTCGGCCGGCGACGTCCGCTACGGCACGACGTCGACGGCCGAGGCTGGTCCCGCCCTCCGCGCGTGCCTGGGCCTGCTCTCGCACGATCTGCACCTGTACCCCGAGTTGACCGCGGCCGAGAATCTCCGGTTCTTTGCGCAGTTGTACGGCGTCGCCGACGTCGACGCGAGGGTGGCGGCGGCGCTGGACCGCGCGGGTCTGGTCTCGCGCCGGGACGACGTGATCTCCGGCTTCTCGCGGGGGATGCGGCAGCGCCTGGCGCTCGAGCGCGCGCTGCTGCACGAGCCGCGGCTGCTGCTGCTCGACGAGCCGTTCACCGGCCTCGACGACGCGTCGGTGGCGGCCCTGGTCGCGAGGCTGCGCGAGCTGCGGAGCGCCGGCCGGATCCTCGTCGTCGTCACGCACGATCTCGACGTCGCCGAGCAGCTGCTCGACAAGGTCGCCGTGTTGAAGGACGGCCGCCTGGTCGCCTTCGACGACGCCCACGGACGGGTCCGCGAGCACTACCGGGCGCACGTCGCGGAACAGAGGGCCTGAGTGGCTGTACCTCGTGGAGGAAAGGCGGGTAACGGGTGCCGATGTTCCTGAAGGTGGCGTGGCTGGTGATGCGGAAGGACCTCACCGTCGAGGTGCGGAGCCGCGAGGTGATCTACACGACCATCTTCTTCGCGGCCGCGTGCGTGCTCGTGTTCGCCTTCGCCCTGGTTCGCGAAGGGCGGCCGCTCGAGGACGCCGCCGCCGGCATCATGTGGATCTCGGTGGCCTTTGCGGGGACGCTGGCCCTGGGA
Organism: uncultured Acidobacteriota bacterium; assembly: GCA_963717945.1. GTDB lineage: Bacteria > Acidobacteriota > Vicinamibacteria > Vicinamibacterales > Fen-181 > FEN-299. Next base: position 61,836 of record CAVQXT010000004.1, read on the forward strand.
CGCACCTTCGAGCGGGAGCGTCACTCGGAGACACTGCGCGCGCTGATGCTGGCGCCCGCGAGCCGCCCGGCCATCTACGTCGGCAAGCTGCTCGGGATCGTCCTGCTCCTGCTGGTCGTCGAGGCGGTGCTGGTGCCGCTCATCGGCCTGCTGTTCCACGCGCCGATCGGGAGCCGGCCGCTCGAGCTGGCCGCGCTTCTGGTGTTCGGCACGATCGGGTTCTCGGCCGTCGGGACGCTGTTCGCCGCGATGCTGGTCCGCGCCCGCAGCCGTGACGTGATGCTGCCGATCCTGCTGTACCCCATCACGATTCCGGTCATCATCGCGGGCGTGCGGGGCACGGCCGCGCTGTTCGAGCCGGAGCCGGCCGTTGACGTCGCCCAGATGTGGATGGCGCTGCTCGTGTTCTTCGATATCGTGTTCGTGACGCTTTCGCTCTGGACGTTCGAGCCGCTGATGACCGAGTGAGCGGCGGCGACAAGTCAGGCGTCGGGCTTCAGGCCTCGGGCTTCGGGCGGGGCCGCGAGGTTGTTTCACGGAACGGAAGGGAAGGCCAGGCCGTGATCAAGCGACTCTACCTGCCGGCGGTGATCCTGGCGATGGTGATGTTCGCCGTGGCGCCGTTCCGGCTGATGGGCGCGCCGGACATCGAGGTGGCCAACGCGACGCCGGGCGTGCTCCTCTCCTACAAGATCTTCTACTACCACGTCCCCTCGGCGATGGTGATGTTCCTCTCCGCGTTCGTCTGCGGGATCGCCAGCGCCGTCTACCTCTTCAAGAAGAGGCCCGGCGCCGATCGCCTGGCGGCCGCGGCCGCCGAACTGGTGGTCGTCTTCGGCCTGATCGTGCTGGTGACCGGCCCGATCTGGGCCCGGAAGGCGTGGGGCGTCTGGTGGCAGTGGGACGCGCGGCTGACCTCCACGCTGCTGATGTGGATGATCTTCATGGCCTACCTGCTGGTCCGCCGCTTCGGCGGCCAGGGCGCCGAGAAGCTGTCGGCGGCGATGGCCGTGTTCGGCATGGCCAACGTGCCGTTTGTCTACGTGTCGGTCAATATCTGGCGGACCATCCATCCGACGACGCAGGTCGTCCCGACGCTGTCGCCGGGCATGCGCGGCGTGTTCTGGTTCTGCGTGCTGTCGTTCGTGGTGCTCTTTGGCCTGCTGCTCGCGCTGCGGGCCCGGCTGGAACAGCGCCGGGCCGACGTCGAGCAGCTCTATCTGCTGGCCGACGACGAGTGATTCGCGATCGGGACGAATTTCAGTTCCTGCCTCGTGGTGATGCGGATGGCAGATACTGAAATTCGTCCCGATCCAATTGGGGAGAGACCATGCGGAGATCGAGCACGTCGACGCTGTTGATGGCGGTCGTGGCGACCTGGCTGCTGAGTGGGCCCGTGGCCGGGCTGGCGGCCCAGCCTGCGGCCCAGGCGCCGAGTCCATCGGCATCGGCCGGGCAGGCGGCCCAGAACCCGCAGGACCAGTTCGTCCCCGTCAAGACGCTGCCGCCGTCGCAGTCGGAGCAACTGCCGGCCCAGACGCTCGTGTTGGTGGCGTACGCGTTCATCTGGGGGGTGCTGCTGGTGTACGTCTGGTCGGTCTGGCGCCGTCTCCTGAAGGTCGAGAAGGAGATTCGCGCGCTCGCCGAGAGGCTCAAGGAAAAAGGGGCTTAGGGCTCAGGGAAGAACGGCTCAAGGCTCAGGGCTCAAGGCTTAAGCCCGGAGGCTCAAGGCTCAAGCCCGGAGGCTCAGGGCTCAAGGCTCAGGCTTGCCACGCTGACAACCCGCACGACGCAAGCTGGTGACCGTCTTGCAGGTGTATATCTGCATGAGTCGCGACCACCGAAAACTCAGGGTGTTCCAGCAGGCGGACGATCTCGTGCTGCGCGTCTATCGAGCCACTCAGCGGTTTCCGGATGCCGAGCGTTTCGGCCTCCAGTCGCAGATCCGTCGCGCTGCGGTCTCCGTTGCGACGAACGTGGTTGAAGGATCTGCGCGCCGGACAGGCGCAGAGTATGTGAGTTTCCTCAACGTGTCGGCTGGCTCGGCCGCGGAGGTTCGGTACCTTGTCGATCTCTCCGCTCGGCTTGGTCTCGTGGCTCATGCCGACGCAGCCGCACTTGATACCGAGTACACAGCGCTATTGGCCGGGCTCTGCGCGATGATAAGGTCGCTCACTCGTGACGGCCCTGAGCCCTGAGCCCTGAGCCTTGAGCCTACCGTCCTTCCGGTCGCCGTCCAGGCGGCCAGGCAACTCTATCCCTCTCGCAGAACGGTCGCCGGGTCGAGCTTCGCCGCGCGCCTTGCAGGCACCCACGCAGCCAGCACGCCCACGGCAGCCAGGACAGCGGCCGTGCCTGAGAACGTCATCGGATCACGCGCCTCGACCTGAAAGAGCAGGGGCGCAACGAACCGTGCGGCCCACCAACTGCCGGCCAGGCCGAGCGCCAGTCCCGCCAGGATGAGGCCGCCAAGGCGACCGAAGACGAGGCGTACGATGCCCGTCGGCTGCGCGCCAAGGGCCAGGCGCAGACCGATTTCCGTCCGACGGGCGTTCACCGCCTGAGCCACGATTCCGTAAACCCCGAGTCCGGCAAGGAGGAGCGCGAGCGCACCGAAGAATCCCGACATCACCGCAACGAGCCGTTCCTGCGTCATCGTTGCGACAAGCATCTCGTCGAACGTTCCGGATCTGAACACAAGCGTCGGGTCGGCCTGCGTCAGCGCGGTCGTGACGTTGCGCTCGACCAGCGCACGTTGCCCGGATGCGGCCTTGATCGTCAGGACGACGTCGCTCCAGGAGTTCCACTCCGGAGGTTCGCGCTGCGCCAGCGGCACGTACATCGTCGGCAGCATGCCGTCGCGCGGCGTCGTGTAGACGGCATCCGCAGCGACGCCAACGATCTCGTAGCGCGGCCCGTCATCAGATTCCACACGCAGCGTTTGGCCGATAGGCTGTTGGCTGGACAGATACCGGCGCACAAACGCCTCGTTGACGATGGCGACGGGCGGACTGCCGACACGATCGTGTTCGCTGAAGTCCCGCCCCCGCCGCAGGGGAATACCCATCGTCTCGAACCAGCCTGGCGTGGTGGCGTTTCGCCAGACGCGATTTCGGCGGTCCTCCGGAAGCATCGGACCGTCGCCCACGGCCACCCTGTTGTTGGTGGACCACCCGCCTCCGGTCAGCAGCCGGATCTGGGACACGGAGACTGACCTGACGCCTGATGCCGCCGCCGCATCCCGAAAGCGCTCGACACGCGCGCTTCGCTCCTCCGGCGGGATGCCACTCGCGAACAAGTTGACGTCCACGACCACCAGCGGCTCGGGCACGAAGCCAAGCGGCAGCCGACTGAGCGAGACGAACGTGCGCAGGAAGAGTCCAGCGGCGATGACCAGGACGAAGGAGACGGCGACCTGAGCCACGACCAGCGCGCCGCGCACCGCGAAGCGCCGGTCGCCCGCCATGGCTCGACCTCCGCTCTTCAGCGCTTCGCCAGGAGAGACGCTCTTCAACGCGAACATGGGCGCGAGGCCGGCGCTCATCGCACACAGGCATGCGAGGGTCGCGGTGAACACGAGCACCCGCCAGTCGAGCGCGAGGTTCAGCGACACGGTGCTCTCCCAGGTGCCCAACTGCTGTACGAGAAGCGCGCTGCTCCACTTCGCGAACAGGACCCCGAGCGCTGCACCGATCATCGCCACAAGCACGCTCTCGAGAAAGAGCAGCCGGGCCAGTCGCCAGCGTGTCGCCCCGAGCGCCAGGCGCACGCTGAGCTCTCCCCGCCGCGCCAGCGCACGCGCAAGCAGAAGGCTCGCGATGTTCGCGCACGCGACGAGAAGGACAAGCCCCACGGCGACGACCATTGCGAAGAGCGGCGTCCCGAACCGTCCGCGCAGTCTGGAGGCGCCGGCCGCGGCCGGCGCCAGGGTCAGCGGATCGGTGAGGTAGCGGGCGGCAAAGGCCGGGCTGCCTCGCAGGCCGGGCAACACCGCGTCACGAATCTGCGACTGCACGCTCCGAAGCGCTGCGTTCGCGTGCTCGATCGTCTGGCCGGGCTTGAGGCGGACCATGATCTCCAACCATGACCGGCCGACTGTCGGCAACGCGCTGTCCCCGCCTTGCAGCAGTGGCTCCGCGGCGAAGGGCAGCACCACGTCCGCTACACGCCCGACATCGACACCAGAAAAGCCGGAGGGCATGACGCCGACGACAGTGAACGGGAAGCGTTGATGCTGACTCAGCACGGTGAGCTGACGGCCCACGACACCATCGGCGCCGCTGAAGTGCTGGCGCCAGAAGCGGTGGCTGACGACCGCGACTGGACCGTTCGGCGGAGCGGTGCTGTCGTCGGCTGGCGTGAGCATCCGGCCGCGGAATGCCGGCACGCCGAGCACCTCGAAGAAGCGGCCACTGACGTAGGCGCCGTCCACGGGGACGGGCCGGCCGTCTTGCGTGAGGTCAAAGGTCTGATCTGTCCAGGTGAAGGCGCCGTGGAATAGGTCGTTTGCGCGTGCGCTGATCTCCTGCCAGACGGGGTACGACCACGCTCCGTCCGTGAGCAGCGCCAGGCTTCCAGGATTCCGCACGGGCAGCGGGCGCATGACGAGGCTGTTGAAGATCGAGAACAGGGCCGTGTTCGCGCCGATGCCGAGCGCAAGCGTGGCGATGGTCACGAGTGCGAAACCAGGGCTCTTGCGCAACCCGCGAACGGCGTCGCGGACGTCCTGTCCCGTGTGGTCGAGTGCACGCATCGCCCACACCTCGCGTGCGTCCTCGACGGCGAGTGGGATGTTGCCGATCGCCCGCCGGCTCGCGTGCGCCGCATCGTCCGCTCCGAGGCCGTCACGCTCCAAGGCAGCTTGCCTGAGAGAGCGGTGCGTCTCGATCTCTTCTCGCAAGTCGGCTTCGTGGCGCGACCAACGGACGAGGTGCAGCAGCCTTCGGAAGAGTGTCCTCATCGCACAAGCCCCTCAGGTCGCCCCCAGCACGCGCTGAATCGCGCCACACAGGCGATCGAACTCGGCGCGTTCGGCGGCCAGGTGCTTGCGTCCCGCTGCGGTGAGCGTGTAGTAGCGAGCGCGGCGATTGTTCTCAGACGTGCCCCATTCGGCCTTCACCCAGCCGTTGAGCAGCAGACGCTGGAGCGCCGGGTACAACGCGCTCTCCCCGATCCTGAGCACGTCGTCCGACACGACTCGCAGGTGCTCGACGATGCCGTAGCCGTGCTTGGCGCCTGGCCTGAGCGTCTTCAGGATGAGCAACTCGAGCGTGCCGGGAAGGAGATCGGACGGCGTGTTTGTGAGTCCCATCAGTTGTTGATGGGAATATACAGACTTCACGCGGCCCGGTCAACTGCCATCAGCGCTTGAGGGAAGCCCTGGCAGCCCGTGGTGTTTGTCAGGAACGGGCGGCTCAGAGTCCGTGGCCTGACTGCGTGGCGCCTCGTCGGGTGTTCGATCGATCGCCAGAATTGATCTGACGTACGAGCTTGAGCCTTGAGCCCTGAGCCTTGAGCCTTGAGCCTCCGAGCTTGAGCCCTGAGCCCTGAGCCTTGAGCCGTCTACCGTCCGACCATGAGCCTCTGGCCGAGCGGCCTTGGGAACCCGGCGGCGAAGATCCGGTCGCGGGCACGATCGACCGGGTACGCGACGCGGCGCAAGGCGATCGTCATGGCCTCCGTGTCCACGACGCCGTAGGCGGCGCGCGGGTCCCCGTCCCTGGGCTGTCCGACGGACCCGGGGTTGACGACGTAGCGGCGGGCGCCGCCGACCGAGATCTCCCTCCCGTCCCCGTCTCCGGCCAGCAGGATGTCCAGTTCTCCCTCGGACGCCGTCGCGGCCACAAACGGCACGTGCGTGTGCCCGAACAGGCACACCGGCCGATGCGACGTGGCGAGGGCCTCGATGACGTCCATCTGCTGATGAACGTACCAGTCCTCGTCGAAGGGGGAGCCGTGGCAGATCTCGACGACGGCATCGACGGCGAGCGGTCCCTGGGGCAGCGCGGCGAGATAGTCCAGCGACTCGCGCGACAACGCCCGCCTCGTGAGTTCCGCCGATATCTTCGCCAGCGGATTGAACCCGTCGTCGCTCGCGACGCCGGCGACGACCTTGTCGTGATTGCCCCGGACGATGGCGAGCGGGGCGAGGGCGCGGACTCTCTCGACGACCAGCTCCGGCTCGGCGCCGTAGCCGACCAGGTCGCCCAGCACCAGGACGCTGTCGGTCCCGACGCTCCGCGCGTCGTCGAGGACGGCGTCGAGCGCGTCGATGTTCGAGTGGATGTCGCTCAGCACCAGGTAGCGCACGGGTCTTAGTATCCCAGCCAGTCGAGCACCCGTTCAACCAGTTCCTCCACCGGCGACGAGGCGTCGAGTCGCAGGTGGGCGAGCTGGTAGGCGAGGCGCCGCTGGCGATAGAGCGCTTCGAACTGCGACCGGTCCGCCGCAAGCGGGCGCCGCCCGTCGACCGGGACCCGGGCGAGCGCCATCTGGAACGGCAGGTCCAGCCAGACCGCAAGGCCATTGTCGTTGATGAGGGCGCGGTTGTCGGCGTCGACGTACGTTCCGCCGCCCGTCGCGACGACCGCATGCTGGAGCGCGAGGAGGCGGCGCAGCACGTCGCGCTCGACGCCGCGGAAGTAGGGCTCGCCACGCCGGGCGAAGAGGTCAGCCACCGTGCAGCGCTCGCGCGCCTCGATCAGCTCGTCGAGATCCTCGACGCGCCAGTCCAGCCGCCGGCCGAGCGCCCTCGCCAGCGTCGTCTTGCCGGCGCCCATGAACCCCACGAGATAGAGCTTGTCGGTCCTCATGCCGTCACCGACTCCAGCGTCGCGAAGAACCCCGGATACGACACGTCCACCGCGCCGGCCCCGAGGATCGTGCTCGGCGCGGCGGCGCCCAGCGCGGCGATGGCGAACGCCATGGCGAGGCGATGGTCGCCCGCGGCGTCCGCCACGCCGCCCGTCAGCCGGCGCGCGCCGGACACCCGGAAGCCGTCGGCGGACTCCTCGATGTCGGCGCCGAGCGCGCGGAGGCCGGCCGCGAGTGCCGAGATTCGGTCGCTCTCCTTGACGCGCAGCTCGCCGGCGCCGGTCACCGACATCGCGCCGCCGAAGGTGGCCAGCGCGGCCAGCGCGGGGAGCTCGTCGATCAGGCCGGGCACCTCGTCCGGGCCAACCACGAAGGGCGTGAGGGCGCCGTGGCGGATGCGCAGAATCCCCGAGGGTTCGTCCGAGCCGTCCAGGATCGTCGCGTCGACCGCCGCGCCGGCTCGGCGAAGGACTTCGAGCAGCCCCGTGCGCGTCGGGTTCAGGCCGACCCCGTCGATGAGCAGCTCCGACCCTGGAAGTCCGGCGGCGGCCACGCACCAGAACGCGGCCGACGAGAAATCGCCGGGCACGGTGGCGTCGATCGGCGAAAGCGCCTGCCCGCCGGTTACCGACGCCGTGGCCCCGTCGACGTCGACGGCCACGCCGAAGCGGCGGAGGGCGAGCTCGGTGTGATTGCGCGTCTGGTGAGCCTCGGTGACCCGTGTGATGCCCCGCGCGCCGAGGCCAGCCAGGAGCACGGCGCTCTTCACCTGCGCGCTCGGCACCACCGTCCGATGGTCGATGGCCTGGAGGTTGCCGCCACGGATCGTCATCGGCAGACGCCCGTCGTGCGACTCGATGCGGGCGCCCATGCTCGTGAGCGGGTCGATGACGCGGCGCATGGGGCGGCGCGAGAGCGACGCGTCGCCGGTCAGCGTGACCGAGAGCGGCTGAAACGCCAGCACGCCGGCCAGCAGCCGCGTCGTCGTGCCCGAGTTGCCGGCATCGAGGGCGCCAGCCGGGGAACCAAACGGGTTCGACCCACGTCCGATGATGGTAACCGAGTCGCCAGCGCGATCGACGGGGACGCCGAGCGCGTCGAGGCATCGGAGCGTGGACCGGCAGTCGGCGCCGGGGGCGAACCCGCGGATGACCGAGGTGCCGTGCGCGAGCGACGCGAGGAGGCCGTAGCGGTGCGCGATCGACTTGTCGCCCGGCACTCGCAGACGGCCCTTGACCAGGCGCGCTGGCCTCACGACGACTGACCCGGATGGCGCCATTCGGGCACTATAACATCAGACGCCGACCCGGCCGCGCCGGGCTTCAGGCGTCGGGCCCCAGGCTTCGGGCCGTGTCACGCGTGACACGCGTGAAGATGCCGGCAGCCGGCAGCCTTCAGCCTGTGGCCGGTGTTGAGGACTGGACCGTATTCGTCGGCCTGTGTTACTTTGTGCGAACGAGTCGGCCCGTCGTCGTCTGACTTTTGCCGAATGTCCGACACCGGTCACAACGTCCATATCGAGGTTCCGAGCCTGGTCGAAATGCTCGACCTCGTCCAGGCGGTCGTGGAACAACTGGGTCAGATGCTCCGGGTCGACGAGGACTCGCAGCACTGGGTCGAGGTCGCGGTCCGCGAATCGCTCATCAACGCCATCAAGCACGGCAACCGCAACGACCCGTCGAAGACGGTGGAACTCGATTTCTCCATGATCCCTGCGGCGGAACCCACCGAATTGCTCGTTCGCGTCAGGGACCACGGGGACGGCTTCGACCCCGCCGGACTGCCCGACCCCCTCGCCCCCGAGAACATGCTCAAGGCCAGCGGCCGGGGCATCTTCTTCATGCGCAGCTTCATGGACGAGGTGCGGATCGAACGGGCCCGTGGCGGGGGCATGATCGTCTTCATGCGCAAGCGGTTCACACGGTTGTGACCGATCCCCTGTTCCTCGCGACGGCGGTCGAGGCCGTCCTCGCGGCCGGCGACCTGCAGATGGCCGGTTTCGGCACCGATTTCCGCGTCGACAAGAAGGGCGCGATCGACCTCGTGACCGAGGTGGACGTCTCTGTCGAGCGGATGTTCCGCGCCATGGTGGCCGAACGCTTTCCCGACCACGTCGTGCTCGCCGAGGAACTCGGCGCCTCGGGCCCGACGACGGGCGGACACTGCTGGATCTTCGACCCGCTCGACGGAACCACCAACTACGCCCACGGGCTGCCGGTGTTCGCCTCCTCGCTCGCGCTCGAAATCGACGGCGTCGTCACCGTTGGCGCGATCTACGACCCGACGCGCCGCGAGCTGTTCAGCGCGACGCTGGGCGGCGGCGCCTATCTGAACGGCGTCCCGATGCGGGTGTCGTCGGTGCGGACGCTGGTCGACGCGATGCTGGTCACCGGCTTCCCGTACACGATCCACCAGTCGCACGACGCGCTGGTCAGCCTGTTCTCGGCCTTTCTCACGAAGGCGCAGGCCGTGCGCCGCCTGGGGTCGGCGGCGCTGGACCTGTGTTACGTGGCCGCCGGACGGATGGACGGCTTCTGGGAGCAGCACCTCAAGCCGTGGGACATGGCCGCCGGCGCGTTGATCCTGACCGAAGCCGGCGGAGCGATCACCGCGCTCGACGGGTCCGAGTTCGACGCGCGCCGGGGTCAGCTGATGGCGTCCAACGGCCTGCTCCATCCGGCGCTGCTCGACGTCGTTCGGAAGTGGCGTGGCGAGCGACCGGCGACTGCGGTAGACTGACCTCCATGGAGGTCGATTCGGACGGCCTCTCCGAAATTCAGCCGTGTTTTCGATGCGCGGACCTGGCATCGATCCTGCTCTGGTAGCACACGTGGCCGGCGCAGGGGCGGAAAGGGCCTTCCGCGGCCCCCCGATCGGCCCAAGGAGAGACTCCATCATGCTTCGGACCAAGATCCTGACCGCTACGCTTCTCGTGGCCGGAATCTGCGCGGCACCTGCAGCCGGGCAGCAGACGCTGTCACTGAACGTCGGGTCGTTCCAACCGCGCGGGGTGGTCGATCGGGTTCCCGGCGACACGCTCGTCGCGAACCTCTTCGCCGAGTCGCCCTTCGCGTTGGGCTTCCGGATGTCGGATTTCAACAACGTCACGTTCGGCGGGGACTGGCTGTTCCCGCTCGGCGAGTACTTCGAAGGCGGCGTCGGCGTCAATTATTACGCGAAGACCGTGCCGAGCTTCTATCTGGATCTGACCGACCCCAACGGCGGCGACATCACCCAGAACCTCAGGCTGCGCGAGGTGCCGGTCACCGCGTCGATCCGCTGGCTCCCGACCGGCCGGCACTTCTTTATTCAGCCGTACATCGGATTGGGCGTCAGCGTCATTCCGTGGCGCTACTCCGAAGTCGGGGATTTCGTCGATACGTCGAACAACATCTACACGGCCGACTACCACGACTCGGGCGTGACCGTCGGCCCGATGGTCATGGCCGGTATTCGCGTGCCGATCGCCCGCGCGTTCTCGCTCGGCGGGGAAGTCCGGTATCTGAAGGCCGACGCGCCGCTCGACCCGACGGTCGGGTTCCTTGGGGACCGGATCGACCTCGGCGGCGTCAGCTACCTGGCCACGTTCAACATCAAGTTCTGAATTCAGGATTCGGGAGAAGGGGAGCCGGCCGGCGGGATCGCCGCCGGTTCCTCGGCCCGCCGGTAGAGTACGACGCCGCCTCCCTCCGCCGCCCGCGTGAACCCGCGCAGGAAGTCCGGGTACTCGCGGGCGCGCTCGGCCAGCACGTCGCCCCCTTCGGACAGTTCGTCCATCAGGATCCAGCCGACGTGGAATCGGGGCGCGTCCACCGCCGCCGACCACAAATCACCGTTGCCCTCGTGGACGACGTCCCGCACCCGCACGCCGATCGCCGACAGTTCCTGGACGTAATGTGACAGCGACCCGAGGCTGACCAGGATCTTCTCGTTCCGCCGGTGCTGCCGCAAGTAGTCGGTGAGCACGTGCCGCTGAAGGCTGTGCTGGCGATCGAGCTGCGCTTCCTGCACCATCGGCGCCGCGCCGTCGAACGGGCGCGTTTCGACCAGGACGAGCGCGATGAGCGCCGCGGCGGCCAGGACCCGGAACCGCCGGGTGAGGCCGACGCCGATGCCGGCCCACACGGCGAACGCGGGGATGAGCGGGACCATGTACCGGAAGCGGAACGGGTGCCCGATGAAGAAGGCGTACCAGGGCAGCGCGGCGCTGGCGGCCAGCGCCAGCACGACGAGCGAGTGAGCTTGCCGGCGGTCCCGAATGCCGTTGACCAGCGCCGCCGCGGCGCCGGCCATCGCGCACAGCAGCACGCCGTAACCGTTGAGGTGATGGCTCGCCCACCAGATCGAGCCGATTGTCTTGAACGGGCGGCCCATGTCCGGGTTGTCCACGACGTAGAAGCCGCCCGTCACGAACCAGTGGCCGACCGACAGGCGGCTCAGGAGCATGAAGGCCGCGATCGCGATCGCCGGGTACGCCGCCAGGTGCGCCGTGCGCCGCAGCGCGACGCCGAACGGCACCCCGCGGCGGCAGAGGGCCGCGACGGCCACCGAGAGGGCGGCTGCGGTCAGCGGCCACGCCTCGTACCGAGTCAGGCACGCGGCCGCCATCAGGAGCCCCGTGCCGCCCATGCCGCGGGTGCCGTCCTCGTCCACCCACTTGGCCAGCGCCGCGAGCGACAGCGTCGTCAGCGCGAGCAGGAGCGGCTCGGTCATCGGCGTCGCCTGGAGGTAGAGCAAATCCGGGTTCAGGGCGAGCACCGACAGGCCGGCGGCGACGGCCGCCCGGGAACCCGTGGCGGCGAGAATCAGCCTGGCGCACGCGTAGGCAATCAGGCCGAACGACAGGATCGAGATCGCCACGGCCGACGCCCCGGTGCGATACAGGACGTCCACCTGCACCGGGATCAGGTTCAGCAGGTGGGGCAGCGGCAGCCAGACCGCGCCCAGCTGGATCCAGCCGGGCGTGAGGCTGTCGATGACCCGGCGCGCGACGACCAGGTGGGCCTTGGCGTCGTAATGGCTCAGCGTGAGGCCGGCACGCGCGTAGAACCAGGCGGCGTAGGTGCCGAGCGCCATGGCTGCGAGGGCGGCCACTCGAGGCGTCCAGTCATGCCGGCGGTCGGGCGGTGGGATGGTGTCGGCTATAATCAACGGATCTTGAAGTCCCACGGCATTGTACTTCGCTTCGTGACGGGCGGGTGGCGCGCTGGTGGTCGGGGCCGCGAGCGGGGCCGCGCATGAAGAGCCTGATTCTCTGGGCCCAGGGCCTGGTCGTGACCTTCGGCGGAGGAGGCCTGTTCGTCGTCGGCTTCCTCGATTCGTCGTTTCTCTCCCTGCCCGAGATCAATGACATCCTGGTCGTCTGGATGGTCACCCAGCACAAGGAGCGCCTGCTCTTCTACGTCGCCATGTCGACGCTGGGGTCGGTCGCCGGGTGCCTCGCGATCTACGGGCTGGCCTACAAGGGGGGCGAGGCGTTTGTCAGGCGCCGCTTCGGGTCGGCGCGCGCGGAGCGCGGCCTCGCGACCGTGCGCCGATACGGCGTGCTGGCGGTGCTGGTGCCGTCGATGCTGCCTCCGCCGGCGCCGTTCAAGGTGTTCGTGATCATGGCCGGGGTGGTGCGGATTCGCCCGCTCAGCTTCGTGGCCGCCGTCGGCATCGGCCGCGGGCTGCGCTACATGGCCGAAGGGCTGCTGGCGGTGTGGTACGGCGAGATGGCGCTGCGCTACATCGCCGACAACGGGAAGATGGCGGCCTTCGCGGCGGCGGTGCTGGTGCTCGTGTCGGGCCTGGCGGTGGCCTGGTGGCAGCGGCGCCGGCCCGCCGAGGAGCGGTGAACCGCGCGCGCTCGGCGTCAGGACCGGTGAGGATGCCGCCGTGTGACGTAGACGGCGGCGCCGGAGAGCGAGAAGAGCATCACGAGCGCGGTCGACCCGAGCGAGAGCGCCATGGCCGACTCGATCGGCAGGCCGAGCCGGGCGAAGTAGAACGAGAACGTCGCCTCGCGGACGCCGAACCCGTTCACCGACACCGGTAGCATCTGCACGACGAACGAGATCGGGACGATGACCGCCAGGTGCGAGAACGCGATGGGGATGTCGAGGCTGCGGGCGACGGCTGCGTAGAAGACCACCAGCAGGCCCTGGACGGCCACCGCTCCGGCAAAGGCGTGGACGAGCGACGAGGGACGCTCGCGGAACCGGCCCAGGATGTCCGTGATCATCGAAATCTGACCGCCGACCCACTCGGGGTGGAACACCCTCAGCGGCTGGAGCAGTCGGCCCACTCCGGCCGGGGACAGCACCGCGGGCGCCGAAACCAGGGTGGCGAGCAGGAAGCCGGTCCAGAGCCACGCGGGCAGTACCGGCACCGCGCGCGCGCCGCCGGCCCCGACGGCGGCCGTGGCGCCTGCCGCCGCCACCAGGACCAGGCCCAGCAAGCCGATGGAGCGGTCGACCAGCACCACCGTGGCCGCCAGCGTCTTCGACTTCGCCGGCCGGGCCGTGTCGCGAATCCGGATCACGTCGCCGCCGATGTTGCTGGGCAGGAAGTTGTTGAAGAACGCCGCCACCAGGTAAGAGCCCATCAGGCTGCGGCCCGGAACCCGGACGTGCTGCGCGTCGAGCAGCAGGCCCCAGCGCCACGCCCCCACCAGGATCTGGACCAGGTAGAGGCCGAGCGCCATCGCCGCCCACGGGACCGACGCGGTTCGCACGCTGCGCCACAGGCTCGAGAGATCGGTCCGCGCAAACAGGGCGGCCAACAGGCCAAGGCTGACGAGGAGTTTGAGTGCGGTAATGAGGAGCTGCCGGGCTCGGGAGCGGACGGCCCCGGACCCCGTGTCGGCGTCGGCAGAGAGGAACTCGGAATCCATCGTCAGACGTCTTTACTCCGGGAGATACAAAGGCGCCCCGAACGTCGAAGTGGAAAACGCCAGACTATCACGAGGTTTTGCGGGTGTCCACCCGGCCTCGCCTCCAAGGGGTCGGAGCGGTTTTTCCCGGATGACGAAATCGAAATTCAAGATTGTGATCCGGGAAAAACCGCTCCGACCCCTGTAGGTATAATCGAGTGAATTGGTCAACAGTGCTGTTGGTGGTGTGATGCCGTACCGATCCCCGCTCGAAACCCGTGTCGCCCGGAAGACGACGCAGGCGATCTGCGACTTCGAGATGATCGAAGAAGGCGACCGGATCCTGGTGGGCGTGTCCGGCGGCAAGGACAGCTGGGCGCTGCTGCAGATCCTCGACGTGCTCAGGCGCCGGTCGAAGATGAAGTTCACGCTGGTCGCCGTGAACGTCGACCCGGGTTACGCCGAATACGACCACCGCCTGATTTCGCGCACGTGCGCCGAGCGGGGCTGGGAGTGCCGCATCGAGCACACGACGATCGGCGAGGTCATGGACGACCTGCTCGACGTGGGCGACACCCCCTGCTCGCTGTGCGGCAAGCTCCGGCGCGGCGTCCTGTACCGCGTGGCGACCGAGCTCTCGGCCACCAAGATCGCGCTCGGCCATCATGCCGACGACTGTATCGAGACACTGCTCCTGAACCTCTTCTTCGAGGGGAACCTCAAGGCGATGCCGGCCCGCCTCGTCTCGGACAACGGGGCGCACGTGGTCATCCGGCCGCTGGTCTACGTGAGCGAATCGGAAGCGCGGGCGTACGCGAAGGAATGCGAGCTGCCGATCGTCGGGTGCTGCTGCCCGTCGTGCGGTGACCTCAGCCTGCAGCGGCAGCGGGTCAAGCGGCTGCTGCTCGACCTGGAACGCGAGCACCCCGGCCTCAAGAACTCGATGCTCGCCGCGCTGCGCAACGTGGCGCCGACGCACCTGCTCGACGTCCGCCTGAACCCGCCCGGCGCGCTCCGCGCGCGGGTCCCGGCCGAGCCGGGGAGGCGGGGCTGATGCGCGCCGTCGTCCAGCGGGTGGCTTCCGGCCGGGTGCTGGTGAGCGGGCAGGTGGTTGGAGAAGTCGGCGTCGGCCTCGTCGTCCTGCTGGGCGTCACGCACGACGACACGGCGCAGGATGCGGCGCAGCTCGCGGGCAAGATCGCGGGCCTCCGCGTCTTCGAGGACGCCGAGGGAAAGATGAACCGGTCGCTGGCCGACGTCGGCGGCTCGCTGCTGGCCGTGTCGCAGTTCACCCTGTTTGGGGACTGCCGGAAGGGACGCCGCCCCTCGTTCGACGCCGCCGCCGGCCCGGACCAGGCCCGGCGCCTTTACGACCGGTTCGTGGACGACCTGCGAGCGCTGGGCGTGTGCACCGCCACCGGCGTGTTCCAGGCGCACATGCAGGTCGAACTGGTCAACGACGGCCCCGTGACGCTCCTGCTCGACACGGCGAGGGATCGATGATTCCCCTCATCAAGGCGCACGCCTTCGGCAACGACTTCCTGTACGTGGACGAGCGGGACGCGCTCGAGCACGACCGCGTGGCGCTGGCCCGGACGCTGTGCGAGCGCCGCACGGGCATCGGCGCCGACGGCCTGATCCTCTACCGCCGAACGCCCGATGGCGCCGCCATGCGGCTGCTGAACGCCGACGGCAGCCACGCCGAGGTGTCGGGCAACGGCGTCCGCGGCCTGGCCGCGATCCTCGTCGACGTGTTGGGCTTCGGCCCGCCGGACGCCACCGTGCGCATTCAGACGGACGCCGGGCAGAAGACGCTCGTCCTCGTCGGGCGGGATGGCCGCCGCCCGGTGTTTCGCGCGGCGATGGGGCGGCCGACGGAGGTCAGGCCGCGGACGCTCGAGGTCGACGGCGAAACGCTGGCTGTCGTCTCGCTGAGCGTCGGGAACCCCCAGTGCGTCCACCTCGAGTCACCGCTCCGCGAGGACCGGCTGCACCGCCTCGGCCCGGCGCTCGAGCGCCATCCGGCGTTCCCCGAGGGCACCAACGTCGAGTTCGCCGCCGTCGAAGCGCCCGACCTCGTCCGCGTGCTCATCTGGGAGCGCGGCGTCGGCCCGACGCAGGCGTCCGGCACGGGGGCCTGCGCCGCGGCGGTCGCGGCCGCCACCTGCGGGGGCGCCGGCCGGGACGTCCGGGTCGTGTCGCCGGGCGGAACCCAGCGCGTCGAATGGCGCGAGGAGGGGTTGTTCCTCACCGGCTGGGCGGAAGTCGTCCTGCGCGGAGAATGGACCGGGTAGCCCGGTCGGAAGAGTTCGCGTACTTCGGTCTCGACGGCGCTGCAGTTCCTGCCCACCGCGGCGCGGCGGCGCTCAACTCCGCGCCGAACCCGCCGGCATTCCTTCTCGCCCGGTTCTTGCAGCGGCCGCACGAGGGCTGCTCCGCGCGTCGCATTCGGGACGGGCACGGACCAGGTGACATGTACAATGACTGATGGGACGAGAGCCGTTCCGGCGATGCGCGACGACCGCCCGCGCGAGAAGCTGGCGCGGCTCGGGGCGTCGGCGCTCGGCGACAACGAGCTGCTGGCGATCGTGATTGGCAGCGGCACAGCCGGTACGGGCGCCCTCGGCCTCGCCACCGCGCTCCTGGCAGCCTGCGGGGGCCTTCACGGCCTGCTCCGCACCAGCCGCGACGAACTGCTGCGCGTGAAGGGCCTGGGCGAGGCGCGATCGGCGCAGGTGCTGGCCGCCATCGAGATCGGCCGCCGCGTCCTGGCCAGCCGGCCGCACGAGCGCCGCCAGATCGTCTCGCCCCGCGACGCGGCCGAGATCCTGATGCCGGAGTTCAGCGCGCGGCCGGTGGAGCACTTCGGCCTGCTGCTGCTCGACACGCGTCACCGCGTCCTCCGGACGACCGTGCTGAGCGTCGGGTCGCTGGACGGCGCGGCGGTGCAGCCGCGCGAGGTGTTTAGGCAGGCGCTGATGGCGTCGGCGGCCGCCGTCGTGCTGTTTCACAACCACCCGTCGGGCGACCCGCAGCCGAGCGGCGAGGACGTCGGCCTGACGCGCCGGATGGCCGCGGCGGGAGTGCTGCTCGGGATCGGGGTGATCGACCACGTCGTGCTCGGCGATGGACGCTATTGCAGCCTGAAGGAGTCCGGGTACCTGTAGCCATGGCCAAGATCCTCTACTTCGACTGTTTCGCCGGCGCCTCGGGCGACATGGTGCTCGGCGCGCTCCTCGACGCCGGGCTCCCCCTGGGCGAGCTGCAGGCGGCGCTCGGCAGCCTGATGATTCCCGGCTACCGCCTGTCGGCCGACCGCGTGATGAGGTCCGGCCTCTCGGCCACCAAGTTCCGCGTGCACGAGGCCGAGGGCCAGCGACCGGCCCACGCGCACGAGGCCGAGGCCCAGGCACCAGCCCACCCGCACGAACACCCGCATCCGGGCGAGGGCCATTCGCCCCATCAGGACGCCCAGCCCCACGCGCACCACGAGCACCGCTCGCTGGCCGACATCCTGGCGCTCATCGACCGCTCGGCCCTGTCGACGGCGGCCCGCCGCCGGGCGGCCGACCTCTTCCGGCGCCTGGCCGAGGCGGAGGCCGCGATCCACCAGATGCCGGTCGAGCGGGTGCACCTGCACGAGGTCGGCGCCCTGGATTCGATCATCGACATCGTCGGGTCGGTGTTCGGCCTCGAGTGGTTCGGCGCCGGCCGGATCCTGGCCTCGCCGCTCAACGTGGGCGGCGGGATGGTCCGGTCCGCTCACGGCGTCTTCCCGGTGCCGGCGCCGGCCACGCTGCGGCTTCTCGAGGGCGTGCCGGTCTACTCGAGCGGCGTGCAGATGGAAACCGTCACGCCGACCGGCGCGCTGCTCGTCACCGGCCACGCGAGCGGCTACGGGCCGCTGCCGTCGATGCGGGTCCAACGCGTCGGGTACGGGGCGGGGGATCGCGACCTGTCGGACACGCCGAACGTCCTGCGGATCCTGATTGGCGAGGACGCCGCCGACGAGGTGGGGCAGCGGGTCGTCGTCCTCGAGTGCGAGATCGACGACATGAACCCGCAGATCTTCGGCCCCGTGATGGACCGGCTCTATGCCGCGGGCGCGCTGGAGGTGTTCTACGCGGCGGTCCAGATGAAGAAGAACCGTCCCGGCACGCTGCTGACCGTCGTCGCCCCGCCCGACCGCCGCGAGGATCTGACCGCGATCGTCTTTCGCGAAACGACGACGATTGGGCTACGCTATCAGGAAGTCGCGCGGGCCTGCCTGGCGCGGGAGATTGTCGTCGTCGAGACCGAGGCCGGCCCGGTGCGGTTCAAGATCGCCCGTCAGGGCGCCGACATCCTGAACGCCGCGCCCGAGTTCGACGATTGCGCCCGCCTGGCCGCCGAGCGGTCGCTGCCGGTCAAGCAGGTGCAGGCGCTGGCCGTCGAAGCCTACTGGCGCTCGCGCCGCGCCTGATCCGTCCCTCGAACGCCGGAGCTGCCGAGACTCGTATGTCGCGCTTCTACCTGACCACCGCCATCGACTACGTCAACAGCCGGCCCCACCTCGGGACGGCGTACGAAAAGGTCACCGCCGACGTCATCGCCCGTTACAAGCGTCTCTGCGGCGTCGAGACGCATTTCGTCATGGGCAACGACGAGCACTCGCAGAACGTCTACCGCCGGGCCGTCGAGCGCGGCCTCGACCCGATCGTCTACTGCAACCAGATGGAGCGGGAGTTCAGGGACGTCTGGGGGCGGCTCGAGATTTCCTTCGACGATTTCATCCGCACGACCGAGGAGCGGCACCGCGACGGCGTCAGCGCGATGGTGCAGCGGATCGCCGACCGCGGCGATCTGTACGACGCGTTCTACGAGGGGGCGTACTGCGTGTCGTGCGAGGCCTTCAAGCCGGAGAAGGACCTGGTGGACGGCCTCTGCCCGATCCACGGCACCAAGCCGGAGTGGATCAAGGAGAAGAACCACTTCTTCCGCCTCTCGCGCTACCGCGACGCCCTGCTCGCGCACTTCGAGGCCCACCCCGAGTTCCTCCAGCCCGACGTGCGCCGCAACGAGATCCTGCGGCTGCTCGAAGGCGGGCCTCGAAGACATCTCGATCAGCCGCGCCGGGCAGCTGTGGGGCATCCCCCTCCCGTTCGACCGCGCGAGCGTCGTCTACGTCTGGTTCGACGCGCTCATCAACTACGCGTCGGCGGTCGGCTACGGGCGCGACGAGGCGGAGTTCGCGCGCTGGTGGCCGGCCGACCTGCACATCATCGGCAAGGACATCACGCGGTTCCACTGCGTCATCTGGCCGGCGATGCTGATGAGCGCGGGGCTTCCGCTGCCGAAGCAGGTGTTCGGCCACGGGTTCGTGCAGTTCAAGGGCCAGAAGATGAGCAAGTCGCTCGGGACCGTGCTCGACCCGATCGACGCCGCCGACAGGTTCGGGCCCGACCCGCTGCGGCTCTACCTGGTGAAGGAGATCCCGTACGGCCAGGACGGTGACTTCTCGTGGGAACGGTTCGAGGAGCGCTACAACGTCGATCTCGCCAACAACCTGGGGAACCTCGTCAACCGCCTCGCGGTCATGACCGAGAAGTACCGCCAGGGGCGGCTGCCGGCGGCGCCCGGCGCGCCGGGGCGGCTCGCGGGCGTGGCCGAGGACGCCGTGCGCCGCTACCGCCGCGCGATGGACGGCTTTGCGCTGCACGAAGGGGCGGCGGCGGCGTTCGGGCTCGTCGACGCGGCCAACGAGTACATCGCCGAGACCGAGCCGTGGTCGCTCGCCAGGCGGGGCGAGCAGGACCGGCTGACGCAGGTCCTCTGCGACGAGGTCGAGGCCGTGCGCGTCGCGGCCCTGCTCCTGCTGCCGATCATGCCCGGTTCGGCGGCCGAGATCCTGCGCCGGATGGGCGAGACGCGCGCGCCGCGCGAGCTGAGGCTCGAGCGCGACGCCGCGTGGACGGCCGGCGTCGAGCGAACCGTCATGCGGAGCGAGCCGCTGTGGCCCCGTCTCGAGGCCGCACCAGCCCCCGCGGCGGCGGCCGCGCCCGGAACCGAGGAGAAGACCATGAGTGACCAGCCAGTGAATGACCGGCCTGCTCCCGTGCCGGAGCCGATGCCGGCCGCGCCAGCGGCTCCGGCCGGGCCCGCCTCTCCCGCCGCGCCCGCGGCGCCGGTCGCGGCGGCCGCGCCGGCTGGGGGGGACAAGATCGGGATCGACGAGTTCGCGAAGATCGACCTGCGCGTGGCGAGGATCCTGGCGGCCGAGAAGGTCAAGGGGTCGAGGAAGCTCGTCAAGATGCAGATCGACGTCGGCGTCGAGCAGCGGACGATTGTGGCCGGCATCGCGGAGGCGTACGAGCCGGAGGCGCTCGTCGGCCGATCGATCGTGATCGTGGCGAACCTCAAGCCGGCGAAGCTGATGGGGATCGAGTCCAACGGGATGGTGCTGGCCGCGAGCCCCGAGGGCGGGCTGCCCGCCCTGCTCGGGTTCGACAACCCGCCGCCGCCCGGAAGCCGAATCAAGTGATCGACAGCCACTGCCACCTGGCTGACGTGGCGTTTGCCGACGACCTCGAGCAGGTCGTGGACCGCGCGAAGGAGGCCGGCGTGTCGGGCGGCCTCTGCATCCTCGCCTGCGGCGACCCGGTCGAGGAGGCGGCCGCCGCGCGCGTGCGCAAACTGTGGCCCGGCCTCCGGTTCGCGGTGGGCGTGCACCCGCACGAGGCCGGCCGGGCTGGCGCCGCCGGGGCCGACGTGCCGGAACGGCTGCGGACGGCGATCAGCAGCACGCCGGGCTGCTGCGCGATCGGCGAGATCGGCCTCGACTACCACTACGACCTCTCGCCCAGGGACGTGCAGCGCCGCGTGTTCCGCTCCCAGGTCGCGCTCGCCCGGGAGACCGGTTTCCCGGTGGTCATTCACACGCGGGAAGCCGACGACGACACGCTGGCGATTGTGAAGGAGGAGGGGGCGGGCCGGGTGCGGGGCGTCTTCCACTGCTTCTCGGGAAGCGCCGCGCTCGCCGCGCAGGCGCTCGACCTCGGTTTCTTTCTGTCCTTCTCGGGGATCGTGACGTTCCCCAAGGCCGACGACCTCAGAGCCGTGGCGGCCGGCGTGCCCGCCGACCGGCTGCTGGTCGAGACCGACTGCCCGTATCTGGCGCCCGCGCCGATGCGGGGGCGGCGAAACGAGCCGGCGCTGGTCGTCCGCACCGTGGCGCGGTTGGCGGAAGTGCGGGGCGTGGGGATCCTCGATCTCGAGGCAATCGTGGCCGCGAATTTCTCTCGATTGTTCGGGGGATAATCGGCCTGCCGGGGGCCGCGGCACACCGCCCGGGGCGCCGGCAGGCGCGTTGACACCTCTCGCGCAAGTATGGTCTGATCACTTGGTTTGGCACTCACTGACAAGGCCGTTGTGACGCTGTCCCACATCTTCGAACCCGTGCGCGAGGACCTCGAGCAGGTCGAGCTCGAGTTCAGTCGCCAGGTCGACTCGCACATCGGTCTCATCCCGGAGATCGGCCGCTACATCCAGGATGCGGGCGGCAAGCGGGTGCGGCCGGCCGTGCTGCTGATGACGGCGCGCCTGTCCGGATGCACGGGGGCCCTCGCGGTGCTCTACGCGTCGGCGGTCGAGTTCATCCACACCGCCAGCCTCGTGCACGACGACATCGTGGACGACTCCACGCTCCGGCGCGGCCGGCTGTCGGTCCACTCCAGGTGGGGGAACGACGTCACGGTCCTGCTCGGCGACTACCTCTATATCAAGTCGATGTCGCTCGCGCTCGCGCAGGAGTCGCTCGAGGTGCTCCACGTCCTCTGCGACGTGACGCTGCGGATGATCGAGGGCGAGCTGTTCCAGCTGTCGAAGAACGGCGACGTGGCCATCCCCGAGGGGGACTATTTCGAGATCGTCCAGCGCAAGACGGCCGACCTGTTCGGCGGGTGCGCCGAGATCGGCGGCATCCTCGGCAAGGCCGGGGCCGAGCGGCGCCGGGCGCTTCGCGAGTACGGGTTCAACCTCGGCGTGGCGTTCCAGCTCGTCGACGACCT
Source organism: uncultured Acidobacteriota bacterium (assembly GCA_963717945.1). GTDB lineage: Bacteria > Acidobacteriota > Vicinamibacteria > Vicinamibacterales > Fen-181 > FEN-299. The sequence goes on from CAVQXT010000004.1 coordinate 83,547, forward strand.
GCTCGACCTGACCGGGCGCGAGGAGGTCCTCGGAAAGCCGATCGCCAGCGACCTCCGCGAAGGCAAGCTGACGCTCCCCGTCATTCACCTGATGCAGCACGGCGACAACGGCGCCCGCGCGGCCGTGGCCGACGTGGTCCGGGATCGGCAGCTCACGCCGGAGCGGTGGCAGGCGATTTCGGCCGGCCTCGCCGGGTGCCGTTCGCTCGATTACGCGTACGGGCGGGCCACCGAGTTCGGGGAGCGCGCCAAGGCCAGCCTGGCCTCGCTCCCCGGCAGCCCGGAACGCGACGGGCTGATGGCGCTGCCCGACTACGTGCTCTCGCGCGACCGCTGACGCCGGCCGCCCCCCGCGGCGGGCCGGGAGCCACAGACGACGCCGAGGGCGTCGTCCATGAACGCAGTCGGCTAGCGAAGCGAGCTTCTGCAGGCTGCGGCGAAGCTTCGCGAGCAGGAGCCCCGTGACACCCGCCGATCGTCTTGCCGACCTCCGCGCTCGCATCCGGCACCACGAAGAGCGCTACTACGTCCTCGACGACCCCGAGATCTCCGACGCCGAGTTCGACGCGCTGATGGCCGAGCTCCAGGCGCTCGAGCGCACGCACCCGGAACTGGTGACGCCCGACTCGCCGTCGCAGCGCGTGGGCGGCCGGCCCGTCGAGGGGTTCGCGAGCGTCGAGCACGGCGTGCCGATGCTCTCGCTCGACAACACCTACGACCAGCAGGAGGTGACCGCGTTCGACGAGCGGCTCCGCCGCGCGCTGGCCGACGCCGGCGCGGTCCCCGCGACGGTCGACTACGTCGCCGAGCTCAAGATCGACGGTCTGAGCATCTCCCTCGCTTACGAGGACGGGCGGCTGGTCCGCGGCGTCACTCGCGGCGACGGCTTCCGGGGCGAGGACGTCACGTCCAACGTCCGGACGATCCGCGCGATCCCGCTGCGGATATCCGGGCGCGTCCCGGGGCACATCGAGGTGCGGGGGGAGATCTACCTGCCGCGGGCCGCGTTCGACCGGATCAACCTCGACCGCGAGTCGCGCGAAGAACCCGTGTTCGCCAACCCGCGCAACGCCGCGGCGGGGACGATGAGGAACCTGGACCCGCGGGAGGTGTCGCGCCGCGGGCTGTCGGCGTTCATGTACCAGGTGATCGGCCCGCCGGGCGTCGTCCCGCCGACGCAGTCGGCCACGCTCTCGCGCCTCCGCGAGTGGGGGTTCCCGGTCGAGTCGCATTGGGCGCGGTGCCGGGGCGTCGGCGACGTCTTCGCCTTCTGCGACCGGTGGCGCGACCAGCGCCACGCGCTCCCGTTCGACACCGACGGCGTCGTCGTCAAGCTCGACGACCTGGCGCTCAGGGAGAAGGCCGGGACGACGGCCAAGTTTCCGCGGTGGGCCGTCGCGTTCAAGTTCCCGGCCGAGCAGGCCACGACGAAGCTGCTGAAGATCGAGGTGGACGTCGGACGCACGGGCGCGGTGACGCCGTTCGCCGTCCTCGAGCCGGTCCGGCTGTCGGGATCGACCATCCAGAACGCGACGCTCCACAACGAGCAGGAGATCGCGCGCCGCGACATTCGCCCCGGCGACTACGTCATCATCGAGAAGGGCGGGGAGGTCATCCCGAAGGTCGTCAAGCCCGTGCTCTCGCGGCGCGGGTCCGACGTCCTGCCGTGGAAGATGCCGGAGGCGTGCCCGGCCTGCGGCAGCCGCCTGCACCGTCCCGAGGACGAGGCGGTCTGGCGGTGCGTGAACACGGCCTGCCCGGCGCGGATCCGGCGCAGCCTCGAGCACTTCGCGTCGCGGCGGGCGATGAACATCGAGGGGCTCGGCGAGGCGCTCGTCGACCAGGTGGTCGGGGCCGGACTGGTGAAGGACTTCGCCGATCTCTACGGCCTCACCGTCGCCCAGCTCGAGCAGCTGGAGCGGATGGGGCGGAAATCGGCCGAGAATCTCCTGCGCGAGATCGAGGGCAGCCGGAAGCTCGAACCCTGGCGGCTGCTGTTCGGCCTGGGCATCCGCCACGTGGGCGAGCGTGGGGCCCAGGCGCTGGTGGGCGAGTTCGGGTCGATCGACGCGCTCGAGACGGCGCCCGTCGAGCGTCTCCAGGCGGTCGAGGACATCGGGCCGGTGGTGGCCGCGTCGGTGCGCGAGTACTTCGACGAGCCGAGGAACCGCGCGCTGCTGGCGCGCCTCAGGACGGCGGGGGTTCGGACGGCCGGCGGGAACGCGCCGCGGCGCCACGAGGCAACCCCGCTGTCGGGCAAGACGTTCGTGCTGACCGGCACGCTCTCCGGCCTGTCGAGAGACGACGCGACCGCCGCCATCGAGGCGGCGGGAGGGCGGGTGACCGGCTCGGTGAGCCAGAAGACGGACTACGTCGTGGCCGGCGCCGAGCCCGGCAGCAAGCTCGAGAAGGCGCGCGGTCTTGGCGTGGCGATCCTCGACGAACCGCAGTTCCTGGCGCTTCTGGGGCGGGCCTAGCCGGCCGAGACTCTGCTGCGGTCGTCAGATCGATCGATAAATTGGATCGGGACGAATTTCAGTTTCTGCGATCATCGAATGGCCGTGGCAGAAACTGAAATTCGTCCCGATCCAATTAACGGAGACGGAACAGACCCATGAAATCGCGCATCCTGGTGATTGACGACGAGGCGGCGATCCGCGACTCGCTGCGGATGATCATCGAGTACGAGGGGTACGAGTTCGTCGGCGCGGCGTCGGGCCCCGAGGGGATCGCCCTGCTGGACAAGGCGTCGCCCGATCTCGTCTTCCTCGACATCAAGATGCCCGGCATGGACGGCTTCGACGTGCTGGAGCGGATCAAGGCGGTCTCCGACGTCCCCGTCGTCATGATCTCCGGGCACGGCACCGGCGCGACCGGCGCGGACGCCATCCGCCGCGGCGCCTTCGACTTCATCGACAAGCCGCCCGACACCGACCGGCTCCTGGTCACCATCCGCAACGCCCTCGAGCGGAGCCGGATGACCAGCGAGGTCTCCCAGCTCCGCCGCGCCGTCGAGGTCAAGCACGAGATGGTGGGCGAGTCGTTCGAGATCCGCCAGGTGATGGAGGCGGTCGGCCGCGCCGCGCCGACCAGCGCGACCGTGCTCATCCAGGGCGAGAGCGGCGTCGGCAAGGAGCTGGTGGCGCGGGCGATCCACCGCAACAGCCTGCGGAGCCGCGAGCGGTTCGTGCAGGTGAACTGCGCGGCGATCCCCGAGGAGCTGATCGAGTCGGAGCTGTTCGGCCACGAGAAGGGGTCCTTCACCGGCGCCACCGAGAAGCAGATCGGGAAGTTCGAACAGGCCGACAAGGGGACCATCTTCCTGGACGAAGTCGGCGACATGAGCCTGAAGACGCAGGCGAAGGTGCTGCGCGTCCTACAGGAGGGGGAGGTCGAGCGCGTCGGGTCGGCGCGGACCATCCGCGTGGACGTGCGCGTCATCGCCGCCACCAACAAGCACCTCGAGAAGGAGATCGAGAAGGGGACCTTCCGCGAGGACCTCTTCTTCCGCCTGAGCGTCATCCCGATCTTCGTGCCGGCGCTGCGCGAGCGCGTCACCGACATCCCCGTCCTCGTGCAGCACTTCCTCGACCAGCTGGCGCGCGAGAACAACTTCCGTCGGCGCCGCCTCACGCCGCGGGCCATGGAGGCGCTGCAGCGCTACCGGTGGAAGGGGAACGTCCGCGAACTGCGAAACACGCTCGAGCGGAGCCTCATCATGTCGCCGGGCGAGATGATCGACCTGTCGGACCTGCCCGAAGCCGTGCGGTTTGACGCGCGGCCCGAGCCCCCGGATAATGAAGGCGAGGCGAAGGCGGCGCCCGTGGCGACGCTGCGCGAGTTCAAGGAGTCCTCGGAGCGGAGCTTCCTCGTGCAGAAGCTGCGGGACAACGCGTGGAACATCTCGCGCACCGCCGAGGTGATCGGGACGCCGCGCAGCAACCTCTACAAGAAGCTCGAGTTCTACAAGATCAGCCAGGAGACCGACGGGTAGCGGCAGGCCGCAGCGGGCCTGCCACGCCGAAGCCCACCGGAGCCCGCCGAAAGGTGGGCGCAGGCGGGCGCAGGCGGGTTCTTTGACAATCAGCCGCAGGAAGCCAGACGACCGCCGCGCCGCGGTTGTCCCGCGGGGTTCGCCCCGCGGGAAACGCCGGGGCGGGGAGGAAAGTCCGAACTCCGCAGGGCAGTGCGCCGGGTAACGCCCGGTCAGGGTGACCTGAAGGAAAGTGGCACAGAAAATATACCGCCCCGGACGTGGTCCGGTTCTGCCGCACGCGGGAGCAGCCGCGCGAATGTTCGCGCGCGGCAACTCCTTCCCAGTGCGCCGGTAGAACCAGGTGGGTCTACCGCCCGCGAAGGCGTGGGTAGAACCGGGCCACGTCCGGAGTAAGGGTGAAAAGGTGCGGTAAGAGCGCACCGCGCCGGTGGCAACATCGGTGGCAGGCAAAACCCCGCACGGAGCAAGGCCAAATAGGGAGGCGTTATCAGGACGGCCCGTCCGAAGCCTCCGGGTAGGTCGCTCGATCCCGCCAGCGATGGCGGGGCTAGAGGAATGGTCGCCGCCCGCCGTAGCCCGGCGTATGCCGGGCGAAGGCGGGAACAGAATTCGGCTTACGGCTTCTCTGCGGCGCTTTTCGTGCCGGGCTCGGTATCCCGGCTCCCGTTTCGAGTTCGAATTCCCTGTAGTGTGATCGTTGTACTCTGATCCCTCGTCCCTCGTCCCTGGTCCCTGATCCCTGATCCCTGAATCCTATGTCCCTGTATCTGGTCACCGGCGGCGCCGGCTTCATCGGCTCTCATCTGTGTGAGGAACTGGTCCGCCGCGGCGAACGCGTCCGCGTGGTGGACAACCTCGTGACCGGCAAGCGCGCGAACCTCGCGCACTTGCCGGCGGTCGAGTTCCTCGAGGGCGACCTGGCCGAGCTCGACGTCGCGCGCCAGGCGGTCGAGGGGGCCGACTACGTGCTGCACCAGGCGGCGATCCCGTCGGTGCCGCGCTCGGTGAGCGACCCGATCACGTCGAACCGCTCGAACATCGACGCGACGCTCAATGTGCTGGTGGCGGCGCGCGACGCGGGCGTCGCGCGCCTGGTCTACGCCGGCTCGTCGTCCGCGTACGGCGACCAGCCGACGCTGCCCAAGCGCGAGGACATGCCGACGCGCCCGCTCTCGCCCTACGCGCTGCAGAAGCTGGTGGGGGAGCAGTACCTCGCGATGTTCACGTCACTCTACGGCCTCGACACCGTGACCATCCGGTACTTCAACGTGTTCGGGCCGAGGCAGGACCCCTCGTCGCCGTACTCGGGCGTCATCTCGCTCTTCATCAGCGCGCTCGTGGACGGGCGCCAGCCCACCATTTACGGCGATGGCGGTCAGACGCGCGACTTCACCTACGTCGCCAACGTGGTGGACGGCGTGCTGCGCGCGTGCCACGCCCCGGGGATCGGCGGCGAGATGATGAACGTCGCGACCGGCGGGCGGATCAGTCTCAACGATCTGCTGGCGACCCTGTGCGGGATTCTCGGCGTGAGCACGAAGGCGATCTACCGCGACGCGCGCGCCGGCGACGTGCGCGATTCCCAGGCCGACATCAGCCGCGCGAAGCGCCTGACCGGCTACGCGCCGACCGTCGATCTGCGCGAAGGGCTCGAGCGCACGCTCGCCTGGTACACGTCCGCACAGATCACTGTCTAGCGCCCGCGTCGGATTCGGTCGGACCGGGCTTCAGCCCTGAGGTACTCGAATGAAACCGAGATTCGCTCTGCTCGTGGCCATCGCCGCGCTTCTGGGAGGCCTCGCGCTCCGCGCACAGCCGCAGAAGGCGGTCGTGCCGGCAGCCACGGCCAGCGATCCATACGCCTGGCTGGAGGACGTCACCGGCGAGAAGGCGATGGCGTGGGTTCGCGCCCGGAACGCCGAGTCCGCCAAGGAGCTGGAAGTCGCCAGGACCTTTCCCGCGCTGCAGGCCGGCATCCTCAAGATCCTCGACTCCGACGCGCGCATTCCTTACGTCTCGAAGTCCGGCGCGTACTACTACAACTTCTGGCGCGACGCGAAGAACCCGCGCGGTGTCTGGCGAAGGACGACGATGGCGGAGTACCGGAAGGCGGCTCCCACGTGGGAGACGGTGCTGGACGTGGACGCGCTTGGCGCCTCGGAGAAACAGAGCTGGGTCTTTCACGGCGCGCAGTTCCTTCGCCCCGGCTACCGCCGGTGCCTGATCTCGCTCTCCCGCGGCGGCGCGGACGCGAGCACGACGCGGGAGTTCGACGTCGAGACCAAGGCGTTCGTCAAGGACGGATTCCAGTTGCCCGAGGCCAAGAGCCAGTTGAGCTGGATCGATCTCGACACCGTCTTTGTCGGCACCGACTTCGGGGCGGGTTCGATGACCACGTCGGGCTACCCTCGCCTCGCGAAGATCTGGAAGCGCGGCACGCCGCTGTCCGACGCGACACTGGTCTACGAGGGCAAGCCGTCCGACATGTCCGCCGGCGCGTTCCACGACGACACGAAGGGGTTCGAGCGCGACTTCATCGTCCGCACGCCGTCCTTCTTCACGAGCGAGATGTTCCTGCTCGACAAGAGCGGCAAGACGCGGAAGGTCGAGATTCCCGACGACGCCGAGGCCGGCGTGTTCCGCGAATGGCTGACCGTTCGGCCGCGGACGCCGTGGACGGTGGGGGGCAGGACCTACGCGGCCGGATCGCTGCTGGCCGCGCCGTTCGACGATTTCATGGCCGGCAAGCGCGACATCACCGTCCTCTTCGAGCCGACCAGGACGACCTCTCTCGACAGCTACAACTGGACGCGCCATTACCTGATCCTCAACGTGCTCGACGATGTGAAGAACCGGCTCTACGTGCTGACGCCCCGGCCCGGCGCGTGGAAGCGCGAGGCCTTCACGGGCGCGCCCTCATTCGGCACCACGTCGGCCGGCGCCGTGGACCCGGACGAGTCGGACGCGTACTTCATGACCGTCACCGATTTCCTCACTCCGACCACGCTCCACATGGGCGAGATCGGAAAGCCCCCCGAGAAGCTCAAGTCGGCCCCCGCGTTCTTCGACGCGTCGAACATGGAGATCACCCAGCACTTCACGACCTCGAAAGACGGCACGCGTGTGCCGTACTTCCAGGTGTCCCGGAAGGGGCTGGCGCTGGATGGGACGCACCCGACGCTGCTCACCGGCTACGGCGGGTTCGAGGTGTCGCTCGTGCCGCAGTACGACGGCGTGGAGGGGATGGCCTGGCTGAGCAAGGGCGGCGTGCTCGTGGTCGCCAACATCCGGGGCGGGGGCGAGTACGGGCCGGCGTGGCACCAGGCCGCGCTGAAGAAGAACCGGCTGCGGGCCTACGAGGATTTCGCGGCGGTCGCCGAGGACCTGGTGGCCCGGAAGGTCACCTCGGTCAGGCACCTCGGGATCGAGGGCGGGAGCAACGGCGGCCTGCTCGTCGGCAACATGCTGACGCTCTATCCGAACCTGATGGGCGCGGTCGTGTGCGAGGTGCCGCTGCTCGACATGCGGCGCTATACCCACCTGTCGGCGGGTGCGTCGTGGATCGAGGAGTACGGCGACCCGGACAAACCGGAGGAGTGGGCGTTCATCAAGACGTTCTCGCCGTACCAGAACGTGAAGCCTAACGCGCAGTACCCGCCGACCCTGTTCATGACGACGACCCGGGACGACAGGGTGCACCCGGGGCACGCGCGGAAGATGATGGCGAAGATGAAGGACATGGGCTACGACGTGCGCTTCTTCGAGAACACCGAGGGCGGTCACGGTTCGGGTGCCGACAACAAGCAGTCGGCGCATTTCCGGGCGCTCGCCTACGTCTTCCTCTGGCAGACGCTGCAGTAAAGGGGACCACCCGCGTGGCGGGGCGCGCCCGGACGCCTCGCCGCGCAACCTCCGTTTCCCGGGCGACGCCGGCGGTTGTCGTGCCGTCCGGCCGAAATCGCAGACGGAATCGCGCCACCTCGTCCCGCTTCGACAACCGCTGGTGTCGTTCTCCGCGCTCGCCGAGGCCGCCCGCCGGCTGCCCGGCGAGGAGCCTTCGCGAACTGCCTGTCAGGCGAACGACTTGCGGCCACGGGACCGATCTCCGGAATCCGGCAGCGAGCTTGCCTGACCCCGGGTGACCCCGGCGGACGTCTTGGCGATGGTGCCCGACCTCGAACCAGGCGCCGGGTGGCCGACCGGGGTCACTGCCAGGCGGACCACCCCCTGGCCCTGCCAAGGAGGCACCATGCGAAGAGTGAAGCTCGGAGTCGCCCTGATCGTCGCCGTGCTGCTCGCGGCCCCCATGATCTCCGCGGGGCAGGCGACCGCGCCGGCGAAGGCCACGCCGGCCGCCGTGATCAACATCAACACCGCCACCGCCGATCAGCTCGATGCGCTGCCGGGCGTCGGCACCAAGCTCGCGGCCCGGATCGTCGACTACCGCCAGAAGAACGGCGGTTTCAAGAAGGTCGAGGATCTGATGAACGTGCAGGGCATCGGCGAGAAGAACTTCCTCAAGCTGAGGCCGCTCATCACGATCGGCCAGCCGAAAGCGGAGAAGAGCCCTCAGCACGACTGAGCGCGCCTCGCGCCGGTCGAGCAACACGTGGTTTCCGGTTCGCGACGGTCCAGGACGGGCACAGCCGGACGCAGGGCCGCTGAATGGCCTCCGGTTCTCCGCGGGGCTTGCGCTTCGCCGCCCGCCGGCCCTGCCTCTGGGTGCCCGTCGTTCGGGCCGCCGCGCGCCGGCAGCCGGCCGGGAGGCGTCCTCATGGCGCGAGCCTACTCCCTCATCGAGTTGCTCGTCGTCCTGGCGCTGGTGGTCCTCGTGTGCGGCGCCGGCATGCCGGCCCTGCTGGCCGCCAGGGACGACGTCCGTGCAGACGGCGCCGCGGGCTATCTCGTCAGCGAGTGGCGACGGGCTCGCATGGAAGCGTTGCGCCGAAATGCGCAGGTCGCGATTCGTTTCGAGGCCGACGGCGCCGACTACCTGCTGGCGTACTACGTGGACGGCAACGGCAACGGCGTCCGCAGCGCGGACATCGCGAGTGGTATCGACGTGCTCCTGCGGCCGCGCGAGCGTCTCGCCCAACAGTTTCCTGGCGTGAGTTTCGGCTTCGAAGCCGACGTGCCCGATCTCGACGGCACCCCGTCGGCCGAGAATCCGATGCCAATCAGATTCGGGTCCAGCCGGATGCTGTCGTTCAGCCCGACCGGCACGTCCAGCAGCGGGACGGTCTACCTGCGCGGCCGGGGACACCGACAGCTCGCGGTTCGCGTGCTGGGGGGCACCGGCCGCATCCGCACCTGGCTGTTCAACTTCGGCACCAGCCAGTGGAGTTCGAAATGAGGGGTGCGCAGAGGGGCGAAGTGGAGCGGCGGCGGTACCCGCGAGTCGTGCCCGCGGAGGCACTGGGGCCCGCGGTCGCCCGCCTGCGGCCCGGGCGCGAAGTCCTGCTGCTCAATCTCTCCCGCGGGGGCGCCTGCGTCGAGGCGGTATCGCCCCTGCGCCCGGGGCATCCGGTCGACATACGGCTGATGTTGCCCGACTGGCAGTGGCACGGCGAGGCGCAGGTCCTGCGCTGCCAGGTGTCGGCGCTTCCGCGGGAGCAGAAGGCCCGCTACCGGGCCGGCCTGCAGTTCGCCACACCCGTCACGAGCGGAGGAATCGCGACCGGCACCGATCTTCTGCCGCCGTCTTGCGGGTATGGGCTACCCATTGGGTAGTCTCGGGAGCGGCCGGTTGGGCAGTGTCTACCCGGACTTTGGAATCTCCCGGCGAGGGGACGGGCTAAGTGGTTGCGCTTTCCGCACATCGTGACCGTGCTGACGTGGCATCGAACTTGATCATGCCCCTTCCATCGGCTCGCACCGAATGCGTGGAGGCCGCGATGACTCTACCGGAGCAGGGCACCTTTGGAGGAGCGGGGGCCTCGGGTCCGCGCGCGGCCATCCGCGGGCGGGGCGACGAGGCGACACTGGCCCGGGTGATCGAGGCCGTGGCCCGTGCGGTGCGTTCCGAGCGCGACGGCACTTCGTTGCGCGCGCAGTTCGAAAGCGCGCTGCAGGAGGCGCTCGGCGTGTCCCGGGTCCGCCTTCGGGACCATCCGGTGCCGTACGGGACCGCGACCGCCGGGGCGGCGGACTCGATGCGGCGCATTGCGATCCACGTTCCGACCGCGCACGGCACCCCGCCGGTGGTCCTCGAGGCTACGCTGAATGACCACGCGTCGCTCGACACCCGGGACAGTCACGTGCTCGCCGTCGCGGCGCAGCTCGCTTCGCTGGTCCTGGAGGTGGAGCGGGGCCGGGCCGGCGGCGGACGCGCCGCGGCGGTGACGCGCCGGTCGGATTCCTGCACGCCATCGCTCGTCGGCGCCAGCCCGGCGATGGTCTCCCTCCGCGAGAACATCGCGCGCGTGGCGGAGACCGACTTCATGGTGCTGATCGAGGGCGAGAGCGGCACGGGCAAGGAACTCGTGGCCCGGCAGCTTCATCAGCTCAGCCATCGCTGCCACGGGCCGTTTGTCGCCGTCAATTGCGCGGCCATCGTCGAGTCGCTGCTCGAGGCCGAGCTGTTCGGCATCGAAGACCGGACGGCGACCGGGGTCCGCGGGCGGCGGGGGAAGTTCGAGCACGCAGACGGCGGGACCCTGTTCCTCGACGAAGTGTCCGATCTCGCGCCCGCGGCGCAGGCGAAGCTGCTGCGCGCGATCCAGGAACTCACCGTCGAACGGGTTGGCGGGCATGGCGTCCGCAAGGTCGACACGCGGATCGTGGTGGCGACCAACAGGAGCCTGCGGGAGCTGGTGTCGGCAGGGCAGTTCAGGGAAGACCTGTTCTACCGGCTGTCCGGCGTGGAGCTGCACGTGCCCCCGCTGAGGGCCAGGCGCCAGGACATCCCGGACCTGTGCGCCCACTTCCTCTCCAGGTATCAGACGCCGCGCCCCGTCACGATGAGTCCCGAGGCGGCCCAGGCGATCCTGCTGTACGACTGGCCGGGCAACGTGCGCGAGCTCGAGCGGACGATCGAGGGCGCGGTCACGCGGACCGCGACCGGGTCGATCACCGTCCAGGACCTGCCGAAGTCATTGCGGGGCGAGCCGGTCGAGGCGCTGCAGCACTCGCTCGAGCGGCAGGATTCGATGCGGGCGTGGGGAGCGCGCTACGCGCGGCTCGTTCTGGACCGCTGCGAGCAGAACAAGCGTCGAACCTGCGACGTCCTCGACATCAGCTACCACACGCTGATGGCCTATCTCCGCTGGAAGCCCGGGCGCCAGGAACTGCTGGGGGCGGCCCCGTGGACCGAGGTCGTCGGCGGGAGGAGTACGTGTTCCGTGACGACGGTGGAAGGGCGGGAGTTGGAACACACGCTCTGCGGGTAGGGAGCGGAAGCGAGGTCGGCCGGCGCAGAGCCCTCTGCGCGTGCCGGGTGCCTCCGGCGCCACAACGCGGTGAGGCAGGCTGGGTCACCAGCGAGGTCGCACACCGACAGGCAGGCCCCCGCCGGGGAAGCGGGGCGCCTGCGGGATCCGGAGGTGTGCCATGGCGCACGCACAACCGAGGTGTCGGCCCGACATGCGGCCGGCGTCGTCCGCGATGGGCCGTCGTCATTTCCTCCATGCCGGTGCGGCCTGCGTCGTCCCACTGCTCGCGGGGACGACGCTCGGCCGGACCGCCCTGGCGTGGCCGATCGCGGGCCCGGCGCAGGCGGCGGATTACGACGCGACCCTCGACCACATCAGCCGCGAGCTGGTCGGAGTCTGCAAGGGAATGCAGGGTGTGGAGGGCGTGAAGGGCGAGCACGTCCGAGCCCTCGCCGCCAACCTCGACCTGTTGGCGGTCCGCCTCCGCGAGCGGGGGCAGGATCGCCGGCTGGAGGAGACGCTCAAGGAAGGCGTCGGCAGGTCCGGGCGCGATGTCTTCGCGCAGGAACTCGTCGCGCGCCAGGCCGAGGTCATCGCCGCCCTCGCGCGGCGGCACCGGATCGCGAACCGGGTGCGGCTCGATCTCGGAGAGGCCGCCTCGGCCCTCGACGTGGCGCAACGCCACCCGTTCACGTACGTGTGTCAGCGGAGCGCCCATGCGCTCGTCAGAACGGCCACCGGTATCGACCGGGCCCGCCAGCGGCAGGGCGTCGTCGTGCGGGCGGCCGGGCAGAAGGCCGGCGACGATTTCCTCCTGTGGGGTTCTCAGCCCGAACCGGTCCTGACGTGCAAGGACCTCAACTTCCTGATCCACTTCATGGCGCTCAGCGGAGGCCTCATGGGGCTCTTCGGATTGGGATTCAGCGGGGCCGTGAGCGCCCTCATCGCCGAGGCGCTGTCGATCATTTACGACTGGGTGTGCACCCTCGCGGAGGCGCATTGAACGGCTCCAGGCTCTGGCTCGCGGCCTCGGCCTCGCTCGCGCTGGTCGCCTTCGTCCACCGCGCGCTGCGGGTGACGAGCGTTGCGCCCGGCACGGCGCACGTCGGCGTCTTCTGGTCGGTGTCGTTCGTCCTTTACGTGGCGGCCGTGATTCGCGCGGCGCGGCGAGTCGGCGGCGTTCCGCCGGACGAGGCGCAGGCCGAGCTGCTTCGCGTGGCTGGCGCCGGGTTCGTCCTGGTCTACTTCGCTCTCGAGATGCCGTGAGCCGGCCCTCGGGCGGTGGCGGGCGGCAGCGTTCAACCGCCGCCCGCCACCGGCCATCGCTCCGGCCCCGGCGAGTGCCCTCTTCGACCCGCCTCCGCAACCCTGCACAACCCGCCTCCGCGTCTTGACCCCCGCCGGACCGCATAGTAGTGTTAGCTGATTGTCGCGTGTCCGCCCCTCATCCCTGGCCATCCGATGCCCCAGCCGATCCAGGCCTTGCGAAAGACGCCGCTCAACGCCTGGCATCGGGCCAACGGGGGCCGGATGATCGGCGCCGCGGGTTGGGAACTGCCGGAGGCATACGGCGGGGCCGCCGACGAGCACCTGGCCGTCCGGGCACGCGCCGGCCTGTTCGACACGAGCCACCTTGGGCAGGTGGAGGTGGCCGGCAGGGATGCCCTGGCGGCCGTCCAGCGCCTCACGAGCAACGACGCGTCGCGACTCGGGGCGGGCGAGACCCAGTGTTCCGTGCTGACGACGCCCGCGGGCGCGCTCGTGGACCGGGTGGTCGTCCATCGGTTGGGCGGCAGCCACTTCCTGTTCGTCGTCGACGCGTCGGGCGTGGGGCGCGACGTCGCGTGGATGGTCGATCAAGTGAAGGCGTTCGGTGACGTGGCCGTGCTCGACACCAGTTCCCGCTACGCCGGAGTGTCGCTCCAGGGACCGAAGGCCGAAGAGGTGCTGCAGGCGCTCACGAGCCTGGCGCTCGATGACCTGCGGCCCGGCGCGTTCATGTACGGGGAAGTCGCCGGCGTGCGCGTGACGATCTCGCGCACGGGCTGGACCGGCGAGGACGGGTTCGAGCTGCTGGCGCCGCCGCAGGCCGCGCCGAAGCTGTGGGCCGCCATCCTGCAGGAGGGCGAGCCCGGGGGCGTCGTGCCCGTCGGCCTCGCGGCGCAGGAGACGTTGCGGCTCGAAGCCGGCGTCGGGCTCGTCGGAACCGACATCGACGAGACGATGACCGTGCTCGAGGCCGGCCTCGACGGGCTGGTGGCCTGGGAGAAGGGGGAGTTCGTCGGCCGCGAGGCCCTGGCGGCTCAGAAGGCCGGCGGCGTCGCCCGCCGCGTCGCGGGCTTCGAGATGATCGACCCGGCCGTTGCAGGCCGCGGGTGCGCCGTGTATGTTGACCAGGACCCCGTCGGCCGGGTCACCAGCGGGGCGGAGACGCCGTTCTTGAAGAAGGCGATCGGGCTCGTCGGCCTGCCGGCCGCGTGTGCGGCGCCGGGCACGCCGCTCGACGTCGAGGTCGGCGGCTGCCGCGCGAGGGCCCGCATCGTCACGTTGCCGTTCTACCACCGTCCAGAGAGGTGAGCAATGTATCCGGACACTTTCAAGTACACGAACGACCACGAGTGGATCGAGATCGCAACGGGCCGCATGGGCATCACCGACTACGCCCAGAAGCAGCTGGGTGACATCGTGTTCCTCGAGCTGCCCGAGATCGGCCGAACCGTGAAGAAGGGCGAGCAGATCGGCACGGTCGAATCGGTCAAGGCCGTTTCCGAGGTCTTCGCGCCGATGTCCGGGACGATTGCCGAAGTCAACGCCGGCCTCGCCGAGAAGCCGGAGGTCATCAACCAGGACGCGCACGGAAGCTGGATGGTCGTCATCAAGCCGGCGGACCCGGCGGAGGCGCAGCAGCTGCTCGACGCGGCCCAGTACTCCGAGTTGACCAAGTGACGCACCGCTACATCCCCAACACGACCGAGGACGCGCGCCGGATGCTCGAGGCGATCGGGGTCCCGAGCATCGACGCGCTGTTCGAACCGGTTCCCGCGGCCGTCCGGCTCCAGCGCGACCTGGATCTGCCGCCGGCGCTCTCCGAGCCCGACCTGATGGCGCACCTCGGCGCGCTCGCGGGCCAGAACGCCGACTCTTCGTCGGTCGCCTCGTTCCTCGGCGCGGGCGCCTACCGCCACTTCGCGCCCAGCTTCATCGACCAGCTCCTGCTGCGCTCCGAGTTCTACACGGCCTACACGCCGTATCAGCCGGAGATCGCGCAGGGGACGCTGCAGGCGATCTTCGAGTTCCAGACGCTGGTCGCCCAGCTGATGGGCACCGAACTGGCCAACGCGTCGATGTACGACGGCAGCACCGCGATGACCGAGGCCGCCATGATGGCGTGCCGCCTGGTCAGGCGCGATCGCGTGGTCGTCGGGCGCAACGTGCACCCGCACTACCGCGAGGTGCTCGCCACCTACGCGCGCAACCTGGGGCTGACGATCGTCGAAGTCGGCTACGGGCCCGACGGCGCGATCGACCGGAACGCGCTGGCCGCGGCGTCGAAGGACGCGGCCGCCCTCATCTTCCAGTATCCGAACTTCTTTGGCGTCATCGAGGACCCGCGGCCGATTGTCGAGCTGGCGAAGGCGGCCGGCGCGATGAGCGTCGCGGTGGTGACCGAGCCGGTGGCCATGGGCCTGCTGACCCCGCCTGGAAGCCTCGGCGTCGACATCGTCGCCGCGGAGTTGCAGGCGTTCGGCGTGCCGGTCGGGTACGGCGGCCCCTACTGCGGCGTGCTCGCCGCGTCCGAGCACTGCATGCGGCAGATGCCGGGGCGGTTCGTGGGCATGACCAGCGACACCGAGGGCCGTCCCGGCTTCGTCCTCACGCTCGCGACGCGCGAGCAGCACATCCGGCGCGAGAAGGCGACGTCGAACATCTGCACCAACTCGGGCCTGATGGCCCTGGCGGCGACGATGTGCATGGCCGCCTACGGGAAGGAGGGGCTGCCCGAGCTGGCCCGGATGAATTTCGACAAGGCGCACTACGCGCAGGCCGAGATCGGCCGCGCCGCGTCCAGCGCCGGCGCGCGGCCGCGGTTCGCCGCGCCGTTCTTCAACGAGTTCGTCGTCGGCGGCCTGGGCGACGCCGCGGCCGTGCAGAAGCGGCTGCTCGGCCAGGGGCTCATTGCCGGCGTGCCGCTCGGGCGGTACTACCCGGAGCTGACCGATTCGCTCCTCGTGTGCGCCACCGAGCTCAACCGCGCCGAGGACATCGACCGCCTGGCCGCCGGGCTGGCCGGGTAGCGGCGGGGGACCCAAGACATGACAACATCCGATCGTCGCGACCAGCTGGTCTTCGAATTGAGCGCGCCGGGGCAGAAGGGGTACTCGCTGCCCGCGCGCGACGTGCCGTCGTTCCCCCTCGAGGGGGCCGTTCCGGACGGCCTGCTGCGGCACGGCATCGACGGGTTTCCCGAGGTCGGCGAGGTGGGGCTCGTGCGCCACTTCACGCGGCTGTCCACCTGGAATTACGGCGTGGACACCGGGATGTATCCGCTCGGTTCCTGCACGATGAAATACAACCCGAAGCTGAACGAGGCGGCCGCCCGGATCGCCGGGTTCGCCCAGCTTCACCCGCTGGCGCCCGACGAAGTCTCGCAGGGCGCGCTCGGGCTCATGCACGCCCTGGCCGGGATGCTCGGCGAGATCACGGGGCTGCCGGCCGTCACGCTGCAGCCGGCCGCCGGCGCGCACGGCGAGCTGACCGGGATGATGCTCATCCGCAAGCACCTCATCACGCGGGACGGCAATCCCCGGAAGACGGTGCTCATCCCCGACTCGGCGCACGGCACCAACCCGTCGAGCGCGCACCTCTGCGGCTACGACATTCGGCAGATCAAGTCGTGCGAGAGGGGCCTGCTGTCCCTCGACGAACTGTCCGCGGCCATGACGCCGGACGTGGCCGCGCTGATGCTCACCAACCCGAACACGCTGGGGATGTTCGAGTCCGACATCTGCGAGGCCGCGCGCATCGTCCACGCCAGGGGCGGGCTGGTCTACTGCGACGGCGCGAACATGAACGCGCTCATCGGCAGGGCCAGGCCGGGCGACTTCGGCATGGACCTCATGCACCTGAACCTGCACAAGACCTTCTCGACGCCGCACGGGGGGGGAGGGCCGGGGTCGGGGCCGGTGGTGGCTGCCAGGGAATTCGAGCCGTACCTGCCCGGGCCGGTGGTCGTGGCCACGCCCGGCGGCATGAAGCTCGACGACGACCGGCCGCTGTCGATCGGGCGCGTCAAGGCGTTCCAGGGGAATTTCGGGATGCTGCTCCGCGCTTACGCCTACATTCGCTCACTCGGGCCGCAGGGGATCCGCGAGACGGCCGACAACGCCGTGCTCAACGCGAACTACATTCGGGCGCGGCTGCGCGATCGGTACGAGGTGCCTTACGACCGCCTCAACATGCACGAGGTGATCTTCTCGGACCACAAGCAGAACGCGTTCGGCGTGACGACGCTCGACATCGCGAAGCGGCTGATCGATCTCGGGTTCCACCCGCCGACGATCTACTTCCCGCTGATCGTCCACGGGGCGCTGATGGTGGAGCCGACCGAGTCGGAGGGGCTGGCCGAGATGGAGCGGTTCATCGACGCGATGCGGCAGATCGCGGATGAAGCGGAGAGCAATCCCGATCTGCTCAAGAAGGCCCCGGTCACCACCCGGCGCAGCCGGTTCGACGAGGTGACGGCCGCGCGCAAGCCGATCCTGCGCTGGAAGCCGGGGCTCTAAGCCGCCGACCCCTTCCGGTCGTCAGCGCGACAACTCAGCCGCCTGACGACGGAACGCTTCGTGGAGGCGCCGGGTGACCGGTCCCGGGATCCCGGCGCCGATGCGCGTGTCGTTCACCGTCACGATCGGGACGATCTCGCGCGTCGTGCTCGTCAGGAACATCTCGTCGGCGCCGAACAGGTCCGGGTCCGTCATCGTGGCCTCGCGGACCTCGACGCCGCACGCCCGGCCGATGTCGAACACGAACCGGCGCGTGATCCCCGCCAGCAGCCCCGCCTCGATCGGCGGCGTCCGCACCGCCCCGTCCCTGACGACGAACAGGTTCGACTGCGAGCACTCCGAGATCTCGTTCCGGTAGTTGCGCATGACCGCCTCGAACCCTCCCTCGCGCATGGCGTATTGCGACGCCAGCGCGTTGTTGAGGAGGTTGTTCGACTTGATCAGGGGGTTGATCGAGAACGGGTGATTGCGGACGACCGGGACCAGGACGACCTTGACGCCCTTCTCGTACGCCTCGGCAGGCGGGTCCACCTGCGGCTTGACGATGATGACGAGCGTGGGCACGGGGCAGGCATTGGTGTCGTACGTCATCTGCCCGAACCCGCGCGTGAGCAGCACGCGCAAGTAAAGCTCCGCGACGCGGTGGCCGCCGGGCTGGGAGGCGAAGAAGACCGTCTCGGTCTCCGCGATGCGCTCCAGCAGTTCCCCGTCGGTGAACGGCACCTGGAGGTTGATCATGGCCGCCGACTGGCGCATCCGTTCCATGTGCTGGCCGTAGAGGAACGGCTTGCGGTTGTAGGTGCGCATGACCTCGTAGACCCCCTCGCCGTAGAGGAAGCCGTGGTCGAGCACCTGGATGACCGCGTCGCGCTCGCCGGTGATGCGGCCGTTGACGTAGATCGTGGCTGCCATTCGCCTGCCTCCGGGGGACCGGGGTGCCGATGCCTATCGTTCAGCGTCCGGCCCGCGCCGCCGCGCGAGCCCGATGTCCACCAGGTGCCGCGCGACCAGGCGCAGCGGATCGACCAGCGGGAGGCCCGCCGGCTCCAGCGCGTCGAGGCACATCGACAGCTCCGTGCACCCCACCATGATGATGTCGGCGCCTCGCCCTGCCAGCGCCCGTGCGACGTCGAGCAGGCTGCCCGCGGCGCGTCGCCCCTCGTTCACCTTGATTGCCAGGATCGCCTCCGAGACACGTCGCTGGTCGTCGTCGTCGGGCAGCATCCAGGTGATCGGCGCGTCGGGGACGGCCCTCTCGTAGACGCGTTCGTTCCTGGTCCCGACCGTCACCAGGAGGCCGACCCGGTGCCCGCCCCCGTGCCGCTGCAGCAGCTCTCGCACGGCCAGGCCCACCATGTCCACGATCGGCACGCCCACCCCGCGTTGAATCTCGGCCAGCCGCGCGTGCGCCGTGTTGCACGGGATCACGATATGAGTCGCCCCGGCGGCCGCGAGCCGGAGCGCCGTCGCGCGGACCGCGTCGGCATAGCGGCGTCCGCCGTCCTCGGCCAGCGAGCGCATCCGCTCGGGAACGTGCGGGTTGGTGAAGCAGATCACCTGGAAGTGGTCCTGGTCCTTCGCGGCCGGCGTGGCCTCGATGAGGAGCTGCTGGAGGTAGACGCCCGCCAGCGGGCCCATCCCGCCCGCGATCCCGATGCGGAAAGGCAGCGCCGAGCGTGGATCCTGGAGGAGTCGTTCGATGTCCTGGTTCGGCATCACGGTGCGGCTGAGCGATGGAGCGGCCGGGGAGGCGGCCATCCGACCCGCCAAGCGTACCTCGCCAGCTCGCGGATTCGCAAGCGCGGGCGATCGGAGGCAACCCTAAAGGGTCGCCCTACGTACGGTCGGGACCGGGTGTAGGGCGGGCCTACGTACGGTCGGGACCGGGTGTAGGGCGGGCCTTCAGGCCTACGTACGGTCGGGACCGGGTGTAGGGCGGGCCTACGTACGGTCGGGACCGGGTGTAGGGCGGGCCTTCAGGCCTGCCTGAGTGGAGCGACCCGTGTGGGGTCTTCAGACCCGCCTGCCCGTCGCGTCTCCGGTTGACAAACCCTCGACCCGGAAGCCAAGATGCCTCCCGATGAGGATCCTCACCGCGAAACAGATGCGAGAGGCCGATCGGCGCACGATCGAGGAGGTCGGCGTCCCGTCGCTGCTCCTGATGGAAAACGCCGGCCTGCAGGTGGTCGCCGCCATCGACGCCGCGTTCGGCAACCTCGCCGGCCGGCGCGTGGCGGTGCTCTGCGGGCGCGGCAACAACGGCGGGGACGGCCTGGTCGTGGCCCGGACGCTGCGGCAGCGGAACGTCGACGTCTCGGTGTTTCTCCTCGGCCGCGCCGCTGACGTCAAGGGCGACGCCCGCACCAACCTCGAGAGCCTGGGCGCCCTGGCGCTGCCGGTCGTCGAGGTCGCGGACGAGTCCGACTGGGATCGGCACGCGCCGGCGATCGGCTCGCGCGATCTCATCGTGGACGCCTTGTTCGGCACGGGGCTGTCGTCGCCGCTCTCCGGGCTGCCCCGGCGGGTGGTCGAGCGCGTGAACGCGCTGTCGGCCGACGTAGTGTCGATCGACCTGCCGAGCGGCCTCTCGGCGGACACCGCCGAGGTGATCGGTCCCTGCATCCGCGCATCGCTGACCGTGACGCTGGGCGCGCCGAAGCTGCCGCTGGCGCTGCCGCCCGCGCTGGAGCTGGCGGGGAAAGTGGTCGTCGCCGACATCGGGATCCCGGCAGACGTCATCGAGGCGATGGAGCCGCCCGTCGTCCGCCTGACGACGCCCGAGAGCCTGCGGGCGCTCGTGCCGGTGCGGCGCCCGGACGCGCACAAGGGATCGTTCGGGCACGTGCTCGTCGTGGCGGGCTCGCCTGGCAAGACGGGCGCGGCGCACCTCGCGGCCATGGGCGCGCTCAGGTCGGGGGCCGGCCTGGTCACCGCCGGCACGCCGCGATCCTCTCAGCCGGTGGTGGCGGCGCTCGGCGCCGAGTACATGACCGAGGGGCTCGACGAGGACGTGGCGGGCGTGCTGGCGGCCTCGGCGCTCCCGGCGGTGCTCGCCCACCCCGCGACGGTGGTGGCTGCCGGGCCCGGCCTGGGCGCCGGCGCCGGCGTGGCCGAGATCGTCGAGGGCCTGGTGGCCCGCGCCGGCAGGCCGCTCGTGCTCGACGCGGACGCCCTCAACGCGTTTGCCGGCCGGCCCGACCGGCTGAGGGCGCGAGCGGGCCAGTCGATCGTCATCACGCCGCACCCGGGCGAAATGGCCCGCCTGCTGGGCGTCGCGACGGCAGACGTCCAGGGGCGCCGCGTCGACGCCGCACGCGACCTGGCGAGGACCGCCGGCCTCTTCGTGGTGCTCAAGGGGCATCGCACCGTCATCGCCACGCCGTCCGGGTGCGTTCACGTCAACCCGACCGGGAACCCCGGCATGGCGACCGGCGGGACCGGCGACGTGCTCACCGGCATGATCGCCGGATGGCTGGCGCAGCTTGGCGACGCGGAGAAGGCCTGCCTGCTGGCCGTCTACCTGCACGGCGCGGCTGGCGACCTCGCAGCCGCCGACCAGAGCGAGGTGTCGATGATCGCGGGGGACCTCGTCGGCCGGATCGGCGGCGCCGTGCTCGATCTGACGGCGCGAGGGCGGCGGGGGGAGCGGGCATGACCGAGGTGGTCCGCACCGAGTCGGAGGCGGGGACTTCCAACGTGGGGGCGCGGCTCGCGGCGGCGCTCGAACCTGGAACGGTCGTACTGCTCACCGGCGACCTCGGGGCGGGGAAGACGGCCTTCGTCCGGGGAATGGCCGAGGGGCTGGGCATCGACCCGGAGGAGATCAGCAGCCCGACGTTCACGCTGATCCAGGAGTACCGGACTTCGACGTTCTCGGGCCGGCCCGAGCCGGCCGGGGCGCGAGGCCGCCTGCTGACGCACGTGGACCTTTACCGGCTGGAGGGGGCGGAGATGGACGACCTCGGCTTGGAGGAGCTCGGCGCCGCCGGCGCGATCGTGGCGATCGAGTGGGCCGAGAAGCTCCGCCGGCGGCCGGCGAACGCGGTCCGGGTGGAGATCGCTGATCTGGGAGGGGACTCGCGGGAAATCAGGATCACGAAGGCGAAGGACTAGTGGCCAGTGGTCAGTTGCCAGTGGCCAGTGGTCAGTGGTCAGTGGCCAGTGTCTTGCGCGTGACAGACTGACCACTAACAACTGGCAACTGGCTACTCCGTCACTCCGATCGGTAGTTCGGCGCTTCCTTGGTGATGATCACGTCGTGGACGTGGCTCTCGCGCATGCCGGCCGGCGTGATCCGGATCAGCCGCGCGTCCTCCTGCAACTCGGCGATGTTGGCGCAGCCGCAGTAGCCCATGCCGGCGCGCAGGCCGCCCACCAGCTGGTGGACCATCGCGGCGACCGTGCCCTTGTAGGCCACGCGCCCCTCGATCCCCTCGGGCACCAGCTTCTCGCCCGATTCCTGGCTGGGCGCCTCCAGCTCGAACTCGTCCTGGAAGTACCGGTCCCGGCTGCCGCGCCGCATCGCGCCGATCGACCCCATCCCGCGGTACTCCTTGAAGCTCCGGCCCTGGTAGAGGACCACCTCGCCCGGGCTCTCGTCGGTGCCGGCGAACAGGCTGCCGATCATCACCGAGCTGGCGCCGACGGCGATGGCCTTGGTGATGTCGCCCGAGAACCGGATCCCGCCGTCCGCGATGACCGGGACGTTGTGCCGCGTCGCCGCGCGCGCGCAGTCGAGCACCGCCGTGATCATCGGCACGCCGATGCCGGCGATGACGCGCGTGGTGCAGATCGACCCGGCGCCGATCCCGACCTTGACCGCGTCCACGCCGCGCTTGATGAGATCCTCGGTCGCCTCAGCCGTCGCCACGTTGCCGGCGACCAGGTCCACTTCCGGGAACCGGTGCCGCATCTCCTTGACCGCGTCGAGCACCTTCTGGGAGTGGCCGTGCGCGGTGTCGACGACCAGGACGTCCACGTGCGCCGCCACCAGCGCCTCGGCCCGCTGGATGGCGTCCTTGCCGACGCCGACCGCCGCGCCGACGCGCAGCCGGCCCAGCGTGTCCTTGCACGCCTCCGGGTACTTGATCACCTTCTGGATGTCCTTGACCGTGATCAGCCCCTTCAGGCGGAAGTGCTGGTCCACCACCAGCAGCTTCTCGATCTTGTGGCGGTGCAGGATCGCGCGCGCCTGGTCGAGCGTGGTTCCCACGGGAACCGTGATGAGGTTCTCGTGCGTCATGATGTCGGAGATGGGACGATCGACGTTGACCTCGAACCGCAGGTCCCGGTTGGTGAGGATCCCGACCAGCCGCCCTTCCTTGCTGCCGTCCTCGGTGATGGGCACCCCCGAGATCCGGTACTTCTTCATCAGCGCGAGCGCCTCGTAGATCCGGTTCGACGGGGCGAGCGTGATCGGGTTGACGATCATGCCGCTCTCGGACCGCTTCACGCGGTCCACCTCGGTGGCCTGCTCCTCGATCGACAGGTTCTTGTGGACGATCCCCAGGCCGCCGTGCTGCGCCATCGCGATCGCCAGCGCCGACTCGGTCACCGTGTCCATCGCCGCGCTGAGCAGCGGCACGTTCAGGCGGATGTTCCGTGTGAGGCGCGTGGCGACGTCCACGCCGGTCGGCAGCACCTGCGAATGCCGCGGCACCAGCAGCACATCGTCGAACGTCAGGGCGGTGGCGATTTCCGTGCCTCCCTGCAGCATGGACGGCGTCGCGGTCTTCAGCTCCATCTCGAGGCCCCCTCCGGTTCTACTGTCCCGCCCCGTGGCACTTCTTGTACTTCTTGCCGCTCCCGCACGGACACGGGTCGTTGCGCCCGACTTTCGGCTCCTCGCGCCGCACCGTCTTGATGACGTCGTCGCCGCCCGTGCGCTCCGGCTTCCGGTTCGCCGGCGCCGAGCCGAACACCGACGCCGCGTCGCCGCCCGCGCTCATGGTGACCGGGGCCGCGCGCCGAGCGGGCCGGCGCACCGCCAGCGCCTCGTCCTGGCCGGCGGGCCTCAACCACCACAGGTAGCGCGTCATCTCCTCGTCGACGCGGTCCTTCATGTCCTGGAAGAGCGTGTAGCTCTCCTTCTTGTACTCGACGAGCGGATCGCGCTGGCCGTACCCCCGCAGCCCGATCCCCTCCTTCAGGTGGTCGAGGCTGTACAGGTGGTCCTTCCACTGGACGTCCACGATCTGCAGCATGATGTCGCGCTCGACGCGCCGCAGCAGGTCGGGGTCGACCAGCTGCTCCTTGTCGGTGTAGCGCTTCTGGATCCGCTCCCACAGCTGGTCGCGCACGTCGTCGATCGGCCGGCCGGCGTCGAAGCCGACGATCGCGTAGTCGCCGCCGTCGAGGGCGAACAGCCGCGTCAGCTCGCGCTTGAGCGCCTCGAGGTCCCATTCCTCCGGATCGACCTCCTTGCTGCAGAAGGTGTCGATGGTCGAGTCGAGCAGCTCCTGGCCGAGCTCCATCAGGTAGTCGCGCGTGGTGACGGTCTCGTCGTCGAGGGTGATCTTCCCCTCGAGGATCTCGCGCCGCAGCGAGTAGATGCTCTCCCGCTGCTTGTTCATCACGTCGTCGTACTCGAGCAGGTGCTTTCTGACCGAGAAGTTCTGGGCCTCGACCTGCTTCTGCGCGCGCTCGATGGCGCGGGTGACCATCTTGTGCTCGATGGGCACCCCCTCTTCCATGCCCAGCCGCTGCATCAGGCCCGAGATCCGGTCGGACCCGAAGATCCGCATCAGGTCGTCTTCGAGCGACAGGTAGAACCGCGACGAGCCCGGGTCGCCCTGCCGGCCGGCGCGGCCGCGCAGCTGGTTGTCGATGCGCCGCGCCTCGTGGCGCTCGGTGCCGACGATGTGGAGGCCGCCGACGCCGACGACCTCCTCGTGCTCGGCGTCGGTCTGGCGCTTGAAGTGCTGGAAGATGCGCTCCCAGTCCTTCCGGCCGACGCGGTAGAAGTACTCCAGGTGGTAGAAGTAGACGTTCTCCTCGTCGTCGACGAACCGCGCCTGGCCCTTCGGCAGCTTCTCGGCCAGCTCGTCGGCGAGGCACTGCTGCCGCGCCATGAACTCGGGATTGCCGCCGAGCAGGATGTCGGTGCCGCGACCCGCCATGTTGGTGGCGATCGTCACGGTGGACTTGCGGCCGGCCTGCGCGACGATCTCGGCTTCCTGGGCGTGGTACTTGGCGTTGAGCACCACGTGCTTGATGCCGCGCCGCTTGAGCATCGTCGAGAGGCGCTCGGACTTCTCGATCGAGATCGTGCCCACCAGCACGGGGCGGCCTTCCGCCTGCTTCTCGGTGACGTCGGCGACGATCGCGTCGAACTTCTCGGGCTCGGTGCGGTAGATGACGTCCGGCTCCTCCAGCCGCCTGAGCGGCTGGTTGGGCGGGATCACCATCACGTCGAGGCTGTAGATCTTCCCGAATTCCTCGGCCTCGGTCTCGGCCGTGCCCGTCATGCCGGAGAGCTTGGCGTACTTGCGGAAGTAGTTCTGGAACGTGATCGTCGCGAGCGTCTGGTTCTCGCGCTCGATCTTCACCTTCTCCTTGGCCTCGACCGCCTGGTGCAGGCCGTCGCTCCAGCGCCGCCCCTCCATCAGCCGCCCGGTGAACTCGTCGACGATCACCACCTGACCGTCCTTGACCATGTAGTCGACGTCGCGGCGGAACAGCGCGTGGGCGCGCAGGGCCTGGTTGACGTGGTGGAGCAGGGGCATGTTGACCGGGTCGTAGAGCCCGCCCGGCTCGAGCCGGCCGCCGAGCATCTTCTCGGCCTGGGCCATCCCGCTCTCGGTCAGCGTGACCGTCTTGTGCTTCTCGTCGACGATGTAGTCGCCGGTCGCCTCGAGCGCCTCCCGCTCCTCGGCTTTCGTGTCGCCGTGCGTCACCGCGCCCGGCTTGAGCCGCGGGATGATCCGGTCCACCTCGTAATAAAGCTCGGTCGACTCCTCGGCCGGGCCCGAGATGATGAGCGGGGTCCGGGCCTCGTCGATGAGGATGCTGTCCACTTCGTCGACGATCGCGAAATGGTGCCCGCGCTGGACGTAGTGCGCCAGCTCGAACTTCATGTTGTCGCGGAGGTAGTCGAACCCGAACTCGTTGTTGGTGCCGTAGGTGATGTCGCAGCCGTAGGCGACCTGGCGCTCGGCGTCGGTCAACTCGTGCTGGATGACGCCGACGGTCAGGCCGAGGAAGCGGTACACGCGGCCCATCCACTCCGAGTCGCGCCGGGCCAGGTAGTCGTTCACCGTCACGACGTGCACGCCCTTGCCTTCGAGCGCGTTGAGATATGCGGGCAGGGTGGCGACCAACGTCTTGCCCTCGCCCGTCTTCATCTCGGCGATCCGGCCGCGGTGCAACTCGACGCCTCCCATCAGCTGGACGTCGAAGTGCCGCATCCTCACGGTTCGCCAGGCCGCCTCGCGCACCACCGCGAACGCCTCGGCCATCAGCCCGTCGAGCGTCTCGCCGCGCGACAGGCGCTCCCGAAATTGGCTGGTCTTCGCGCGCAGCGCGTCGTCAGTCAGCTGCTCGATCTCGGGTTTGCGCGCGCCGACCTGCGCGACGAAGGGCTTCAGCCCCTCCAGTTCCTTGCGCATCCAGCGCAATCGCGCGCTCTGAGGGCCGATGACTTTGTCGAGGAGAGTACCTAGCATGTAAGGAGAGGGTCCGTGAATACAGAAGTATCCACAGATTGTAGGAGACCGTTGCGCGATCGGTCAAGGAAGCGGGCCCGCGCGCCTAGGCCGTCAGGGCCGGCGTCCGTCGATCAGGAGGCTGAGCGGGTTGGTCAGCTGCCCGTTGACGAGCAGCTCGTAGTGCAGGTGCGGCCCCGTGGTGCGGCCGGTCGAGCCGATCAGCCCGATGACCTCGCCGCGCTCGACGTGCTCGCCCGGGCGCACCGAGAACGACGAGAGATGGGCGTAGCGTGTGACCAACCCGAACTTGTGGTCGATTGACACCATGTTGCCGTAATCGCCGTTCCAGCCGGCCGACTCGACCGTGCCGTCGGCCGTCGCCACCACGGGCTGGCCGCGATCGGCCTGGATGTCGATGCCCGTGTGAAACTCGTTCGCGGCACCGCCAAACGGATCCTCGCGCGAACCCCACGTGGCCGAGAGCGGTCCCTGCGCCGGCCAGATCGACGGCGTCGCGCCCAGCAGCTCGGCGCGGCGGTCGAGGTCTCCCTGCGCCAGTTCGAGGCGGCTGGTCAGCCGGCCCAGCAGGTCGCGCAGCGTGCCGAACGTGTCTTCAGGGGAAGCCAGTGTCGGGGAGAGCACCGAACGGGCGATGGGGGTCGAGGTCGTGCCTCCGCCCATGGCGCGCGTGCGGACCGAGGCTGGAAGCTTGGCGAGGGCGCGGGCCGAATCCGGGTCGAGCGGGGCTTTCTGGGCGAGGTCGCTGACCGCCGTCTGGACGCTCTCGACTTGCTTGGTCAGCTCGGAGGTCATCGCGCGGAAGCTCGCGTTCTGCTGCTGCAGCGCCGTCGCGTTGGCCCGGATGGCGCTCACCTCGGCGAGGGCGCTCCAGCGGGCGCCGAGGCCAATGAGCACCGGCAGGCTCAACAGTAGCGCGATCGCCGTCAGCGTCGGACGCAGGCTGAGCGTGAACCGTCGCACGACGCCCGTCGTGCGATCCGCGATGACCACCGTGTAACGTTTTGACTTCACCTGGCTGCCGCCCCCTGGTCAGAACGAGCGCGCGGCGTCTTCTGAATCAGCCGGTACAGGACGCCGCCCCCGGCGCGAAGACAGCGACTTTACCACAGCGACCGAGAGACGCCCAAGGGACAAATCGCGCGTGACGATCAAAGAGCGAAACGATGCTCGCTGGCCCGTGGACGCTCCGGGGCGAGCGGACGTGGCGGCCGCTCCGGCGGCGGCCGTCGCAGTGCTACACTCCGGCCGTGATCGCCACGCTGCGCGTGTACGGCGAACTGAACGACTTCCTCGCGCCCGCCTCCCGCCAGACGACGGTCGAGCTGGCGTTCGACCGGGGCACGACGGTAAAGGACTTCATCGAGTCGCGCGGCGTGCCCCACACCGAGATCGACCTCGTCCTGGTCAACGGCGAGTCGGTGGATTTCCATCGTCAGCTCGTCGATGGCGACCGGGTTGCCGCCTACCCGGTCTTCGAGGCGCTGGACGTGGCGCCGGTGACGCGGGTCAGGTCGGAGCCGCTCCGGGTGATGCGGTTCGTGCTCGACGTCCACCTGGGCCGCCTGGCCCGTTACCTTCGGCTCGCCGGGTTCGATACGGTCTACGACCGGGAGGCGGGCGACGATCGCCTGGCTGAAGTGTCGAGGGCCGAGCACCGCGTCCTCCTGACGCGCGACCAGGGGTTGCTCAAGCGCCGGGTGGTCACCCACGGCTACTGCGTCCGAT
The DNA here is from genome assembly GCA_963717945.1 of uncultured Acidobacteriota bacterium. Classification (GTDB taxonomy): domain Bacteria; phylum Acidobacteriota; class Vicinamibacteria; order Vicinamibacterales; family Fen-181; genus FEN-299. Next base: position 111,088 of record CAVQXT010000004.1, read on the forward strand.
CGACGGCGCCGTCCCGCCAGCTCGCCGAGGTGGTGTCGCGGTTCGATCTCCGCCGGCTCGTGCGCCCGTTCTCGCGCTGCACGGTGTGCAACGGCCTGCTGGCCGCGGCCGACCGCCAGGAGGTGGCGGCGGACGTGCCCGAGCGCAGCCGCGAACAGTTCACCGAGTTCCTGCGGTGCCCGACCTGCCGTCGCATCTACTGGAAGGGGTCCCACTTCTCGCGCCTGGAGCAGATTCTCGCCGGGGCGCTCGCGGACAACACCAGACCGACGGCCGAAGACTGAAGGCTGAACCTCGAACCGGGCACCGCCGAAAGCCGAGAGCCGAAAGCCGAGAGCCGAAAGCCGAGAGACGAGAGCCGAGAGCCGAAAGCCGTTCATAGCCGCTCGATCTCCCGCGTGTGGCGGCCGCGCCCGGATGAAAGCCGCGTCTCGGGTCTGCCGCTTCGCAAAGCGGCCCCTCCTTAGCGGCACGGTCGGGGCAGGTTTACGCTTTGCTTCGGGCAGACCCTGCGGCGCGGCATAGGGCCAATCGGGCCGCGTCTCCGCGAGGCCGCGAGCGAGGCGCCCGGCCCTGATGGCAGCTTGGTGTCTTCATTCCGGGCTCCGGTTCAGCCCATCGTCGGTCGCCCTGTACTGCAACGCCTCGGCAATGTGTTCCCCGCAGACGACGTCGGCGTCGGAGAGGTCCGCGATCGTCCGGGCCACCTTGAGGACCCTGTCGTAGCCGCGAGCGCTCAAGCCGAGGCGCTCGACCGCTTGCAGGAGCAACCGCCGGGCCGTGGCGTCGGGTCGGCTCTGGCGCCAGACCGCCCGCCCGTGCAGCTCGGCGTTCACCCGCGCGCCGCTGACAGGGCGGCGGGATTGCTGGCGCGCACGCGCCCGGACGACGCGTTCGCGGATCTCGGCGGTGGGCTCTCCCGACGCCTCGTCTGCAAGGGCGGCTCCCGGCACGGCAGGCACTTCCACGATCAGATCCAGGCGATCTCGAAGCGGACCCGACAGCCGGCCCCGATAGCGCGACACGTCGTGCGGCGTGCACCGGCACACCCGCGTGGGGTCGCCGAGGTATCCGCAGGGGCAAGGGTTCATGGCGCCAATCAGCATGAACCGGGCGGGAAAGACCGCCGTTCGGGCGGCCCGCGCGATGGTGACCGAGCCCTCCTCGAGCGGCTGCCGGAGCACTTCGAGCACACGGCGGTCGAACTCGGGCATCTCGTCCATGAACAGCACGCCGTGGTGGGCGAGGCTGATCTCGCCGGGCCTCGGAATCGAGCCGCCGCCGACGAGCGCGACGTCCGAGACCGTGTGGTGGGGGGCGCGAAACGGGCGCTCGCGCAGCAGGCCGGTGCCGGGTGGAAGCAGCCCGCACACCGAGTGAATCGACGTGCACTCGAGCGACTCGTCGAGCGTCAGCTCCGGCAGGATGCCCGGCACCCGCCGCGCCATCATCGTCTTGCCGGCGCCGGGCGGGCCGACGAGCAGGAGGTTGTGCCCGCCCGCGGCGGCGATCTCGAGGGCGCGGCGCGCGACCACCTGCCCGCGAATCTCGGCGAAGTCGACCGTCGGTCCGCCGCGCGGGACGGCGGGCGGAACCACGACCGCGCGGACCGCCGCGTCGGGGGCGTTCAGCGCGGCCACGGCCTCGGCGAGCGAATCCACGGGAATGACGCCGAGATGTTCGACCACGGCCGCCTCGACGGCGTTTCCCGACGGCAGCAGGATCGTCGTCACGCCGTCCCGGCGGGCCGCCGCCGCGATCGGCAGGACGCCGCGCGTCGCCTGGATCCCGCCGTCGAGCGACAGTTCGCCGAGCAGCACCGTGTCGTCGGCCTGGCGCCGCTCGACCACGCCGGTGGCGGCCAGGACGCCGAGAGCGATGGGCAGGTCGAACGAGGAGCCGGCCTTGCGGACGTCGGCCGGCGCCAGGTTGACCGTGATGCGGTGAGACGGGAACTCGAAGCCGGAATTGCGGATCGCGCTGCGCACACGGTCGCGGCTCTCGCGCACGCTCGGGTCGGGCAGCCCCACCATGTTGAATGAGGGCATCCCGAAGGAGACGTCCACCTCCACGTGCACCGGGAGCGCCTCGATGCCGAAGACCGCTGCGCTGCGAAGGCACGCTAGCACGCGGGTGCTGCTGCAAACCAGCGGCCGGCGCGGACGCCGGGCGGATCCAGGGGGAATCTCGCGGAAAGACGCAGGGCCGCGCTGTCTGATCTCGGAATCTGCGATGCGAGTTGCCCGCGTCGTGGCAGGAATTGCCGAACCCGACCGTGCCGTGCGTCTTGAATTGACCTTGAGCCCTGAGCCTTGAGCCTCTTGGGCTGAGCCGTGAGCCTCGGGCCTTGAGCCTACGGGCGGCGTTCCGCTTTGGGCGCGAAGATCGTCAGGCGGTCACCCGGCGTCAGGGCATCGCTTCTCAGGCCGTTCCACACTTTGAGCGACGCCACCGAGATGTGGTAGAGCTGGGCGACGCCGTAGAGCGTGTCCCCCCGCTTCACCTGGTAGGTTACCTTTACGGCTCCGGCCTGCGTCTTGGGGGCTGCCGACTTCGACGCCGCGGCCGCCAGTCTGGTCTCCGCCGCCGGCGCAGGGCGCTCGGGCCGGCCGGCGAGCATCCGGGCGGGATCGATCGGGATGATGAGGTTCTGACCCGCGCCGACCTTCGCCCTGGCCGACAGGTAATTGGCCGCCGCCAGGTTCGTCCGGCTGACGCCCAGCTTGGCCGCAATCGTCGTCAGCGTCTCGCCGCGCTTGACCGCGTACCATTTCAGCGACGCCGTGTCGGCGGGTGTCGATCCCGCCAGCCTGGCTTCGATCGTGGACGCCGTGCCCTTGGGCACCTTGATTTCGTAGCCCCCCTGGTACCGAACCGGCGTGGTCCAGCGGAGCAGTTCCGGGTTCAGGTCCTGGATCTGGGCGACGTCCGTGCCTGCCCATTCGGCGATCCGCCGCAGGTCCACCGGGCCGGGCACCTTGACCTTCTCGTATGCGAGCGGCGACTCGTTCGGCGGCTCGAAGCCGTACTGCGTCGGGTTTCGCGCGATGACCATCGCCGCGAGGATCATCGGCACGTATTCACGCGTTTCCCGCGGCAGGTAGCCCGGCCGCCTCGCGACCAGATCCCAGAAATCCGACAAGCCGGACCGCTTCATCGCGCGGAGCACGAGATTGGGCCCGCCGTTGTAGGACGCCAGCGCGAGGTGCCAGTCGCCATCGAACGCGCCCACCAGCGTCTGCAGGTAGGCGGCGGCGGCGCGGGTGGCCTTCTCGGGGTCCGAGCGCTCGTCGATGTACCAATCGCGTTTGAGGCCGTGTTCGCTGGCCGTGCCGGCCATGAACTGCCACACCCCCTGGGCCCGGGCGCGGGACACGGCATTCGGGTTGAACGCGCTTTCGATGAGCGGCACGTAGGCCAGGTCGAGCGGGAGCCCCTCGGCGCGGAACACGCCCTGGATCATCGGCAGGTAGCGCGCGCCGCGCTGGAGCCCGGCCGCGAACCAGTCGCGCAGGCGCCCCTGGAACAGCTCGATGTAGCCGACGACCCGCTCGTTGAGCGGGATCGGCACGTCGTGCTCGGTGCTCTTCAAGTCGAACGACACCGCCTCGGTCATCGCGGCCGACGGCGCGGCGGGCGCCGCGGCGGACTGCTCGAGCAGCGTGTCGATCGACGCCGGGTCGGCGCGCTTCTCGGTGAAACCGTCGCCTTCGGCCAGAGCCCGCGCTTCGTAGGCACTGATCCGATCGATGAGCCGATCGAAGTGCTCGCGCAGCCGCTGGTCGTAGCGCGCGCCATACGGCGACTCGGCCACCACGTCGATGGCGCGGTCGAACTCGCGGCGCGCACGCTCGAGGTGGCCGATGCTCAGTTCCTGTTGTCCGGCCTCGAAATGCCGCTGTGACTCGGCGAGCAGGGCGGCGATGGGGTCGGTGGCCGGCGCGGCCGGAGGGGGCACCGCCTGCGCCTGGGTGCTGGCGGGGGGAGGCGAGGGGACGCTCAGCTGCGCCTGCGACCGGGCGGAGCATCCCGCCAGCACCAGGGACAGCCCGGCAAATGCGAGCGCAGGTTGCCAGCGAGCAACACCCATTCGGACTCCACCGCCTGCCCGGCCCGCTCCGGCCGGCAGCGATCCTCGATCGCGGGCGCCGGGAGGCGCCCAGTTGGCGAAAAGATACCACCCCTCGCGCCATCCGGTCAATGGTGGCGGGCGGCAAGTCCTTCCGCATCAGCGGGAAACGACCGGGCGGCCCACCCCGGTCGTCGGCTTAAAGGCCCGCCGATTGGGCGGGTTTTGACAGCCGCGATACTATGGGAGGGACCATGGGGTATCGCTTCCGCCTCTTCCGGACCGGAGCAAGGCTGGCCGCCGCGAGCCTGGTGGCGTGGCTGGCGCTCGCCGGCGTGTCGGCGGCGGAGATGCTGTTTCTCACGGGCGGCCGGACGATGACGGTCCGCTCGCATCGGGAGGTGGGCAGCCGCCTCATCCTCACCCTCGTCGGGGGCGGCGAGGTGACCTGCGACGCGTCCCTGGTGGACCATTTCGGGCCCGACGAAGTGCCAATCCGCGACCCAAGTGTGCCGTCCACGACCGACGCGGTCGATCCCGCGGCGCCTTACCTCGCGATGATCGAGCGGTCCGCGGCGCGCGAAGGCGTTGACCCTCGCCTGGTGCGAGCCGTCATCCAGGTCGAATCGGCGTATCAGCCGAAGGCACGCTCCCGGAAGGGCGCGGCGGGCCTGATGCAGCTGATGCCGGACACCGCGCGTCGGTATGCGGTGGCCAATCCCTACGATCCGGACACGAACATTGCGGCCGGGATCAAGCACCTCAAGATGCTGCTCAACCGGTACGTGCAGCTCCCGCTCGCGCTCGCCGCCTATAACGCGGGCGAGGCCGCAGTGGACCGCTTTGGCGGCATCCCCCCGTTCCCGGAGACGCAGAGCTACGTCCGCCAGGTCATTGGTCTGCTGGAACTGGCGGTCCCCCGTTAGCCAGAGGCGGCGCTCCGCGTGCCGGCCCGACCGGGGTGCTCGGGCTGGCCGATAGCCTTCCCACCCCGGGCCGAGGCGAAAAGTTGGTATAATCGGCGGCGGTCGGCCGAGGACAATGTCCGGTCTCGCAATGGGTTGCCATGGAATTCCGCTGTAGGCTCTCGACGCCGGGCGGCGAAATCAGCGAGGGGACCTACGTCGCCGACACCGAGGCGCGCCTGCGCCACGAGCTCGAGCAGAAGGGACTGTGCGTGCTGGCGCTCCGGCCCCGGCACGCGCTGGCCCGCTGGGCGCCCCGCCTGCCGGCGCGCCGGGCTTTCCCGGTGCGCGATTTCCTGGTCTTCAACCAGGAATTGGCGACGCTGCTGAAGGCCGGGATGCCGCTCGTGCAGTCGCTCGACATCCTGCGGGGGCGGGTCGCGAACCCGTCGTTCAAAGCGGTGCTCGACGAGATTCACCAGCAGGTCAGCGCCGGGACCGCGCTGTCCGAGGCGTTCGCGTCGCACGGGGATCTGTTCCCCGGCGTGTACACGGCGTCGCTGATGGCGGGCGAGAAGAGCGGCAGCCTCGAAACCGTGCTCCGACGATACGTGGCTTACGTCAAGGTGGTCGCCGGCGTGAAGCGGCGCACGATGTCGGCGCTGATTTATCCCGCGGTCCTGCTGACGCTGGCCCTGGTCGTGGTCAGCATCATCATGTTGAAGGTGGTGCCCGCCTTCTCGGACTTCTACCAGCAATTCGGCCGCGAGTTGCCGCTCGTCACGCGCGTCATCATGGGGGTGTCGGCGGTCGTCCGCGCGGACCTGCTCGTAATCGTCGTCGCGATCGCGGCGGCCGTCGTCGGCTTCCGCGCCTGGATGAGCCGGCCCGGACAGGGCGAGCGGTTCGACCGCTGGCTCCTGGCGCTGCCGGCAATTGGGCCAACCGCGCGGAAGTTCGCCACGTCTCAACTGGCGCGGACCCTGGCCACGCTGCTCGGCGGAGGCATCCCGCTCGTCGATTCGATCGACATCGCGAGCCGGTCGATCGGCAACCGCTCGATGGCCGCCGCCATGGAGTCGGTCGGGCGGCGCGTGCGCGAGGGCGAGTCGTTCGCGGCGGCGCTGGCCGGCCCCGGCGTCTTTCCGGACGTCGCCGTGAAGATGGCCGAGGTGGGCGAGGCGACGGGCGCGTTGCAGGACATGCTGAACAGCCTCGCCGACTTCTACGACGAGGAGATCGAAACCGACCTCGGGCGGTTCGTGACGCTGATCGAACCGATCCTCCTGGTGGTGATGGGGATCGTGGTGGCGGGCCTGCTGCTCGCCTTGTACATGCCGCTGTTTCAGTTGTCGTCGGTGGTTTGAGAGCCCTGGGGCGGTCGGGTGCGGGCGTCGGAGGGCTGGAGGGGACACGCGTGGACTTGAAGGTGCCAGGAATCGGGGTGGCCGCGCCGGCGAAGCCGGTCGCGCCGCCGGCTCAGCCGGCCGGCCTGCCGCCCCTCTACGCCGAGAACGAGGAGGCCGCGGCCCCCGACTACGCCGAGGAGGTCGCGCAGGCCCGGCGCCTCGCCGAGCGCTACGGCCTCGAGTTCGTCGACTTCGAGCAGTTCCGGATCGATCACGAGCTGTTCCGCTCGATCCCGGCCGACCTGATGCTGCGCTACGGGTTCGTCCCGTACCGGCGCGACGGCCGATCCCTCGTCATCGTCGTGCCGGACCCGACCGACCTGCCGATGATCGACGAGCTGGGCGTGCTGCTGGCGTCGCCGCTGAAGGTGACCGTCGGGGCGCGGTCGGCGATCGAGTCGATCCTCAAGAAGAGCGAGAGCTCGCAGCGCGTGCTCGAGGAGGCGACCGAGGGGTTCCAGCTCCAGGTGGTGCGGGACGAGGAGAACGGCGACGAGAGCCTGACGGTCGAGAAGCTCACGAGCGACACCAGCCCGATCATCCGGCTGGTGGACTCGACCGTGTACACGGCCATCCAGCGGCGCGCGAGCGACATCCACATCGAGACGCAGGACGACGCGGTCATCGTCAAGTACCGGATCGACGGCGTGCTGCAGCCGGCGATGCGGCCGATCGCCAAGCACTTCCACAGCGCGATCGTCTCCCGCATCAAGGTCATGGCCGAGCTCGACATCGCCGAGAAGCGCGTCCCCCAGGACGGGCGCTTCCGGCTGCGCCTGCCGGGCAAGACGATCGACTTCCGCGTCTCGATCATGCCGAGCGTGCACGGCGAGGACGCGGTCATCCGGATCCTCGACAAGCAGTCGATCAGCGAGCAGTTCTCGGAGCTGCGTCTCGACATCCTCGGGTTCCCGGAGAGCGAGCTGAAGCGGTTTCGCAAGTACATCGCCGAGCCGTACGGGATGGTGCTCGTCACCGGGCCGACCGGCAGCGGCAAGACGACCACCCTCTACGCGGCGCTCTCCGAGATCAAGTCGCCCGAAGACAAGATCGTCACCATCGAGGATCCGGTCGAGTACCAGCTGCAGGGGATCACGCAGATCCCGATCAACGAGAAGAAGGGGCTGACCTTCGCGCGCGGCCTGCGGTCGATTCTGCGGCACGACCCCGACAAGATCATGGTGGGGGAGATCCGCGACCCGGAGACGGCGCAGATCGCCATCCAGTCGGCGCTCACCGGCCACCTGGTCTTCACGACCGTTCATGCGAACAACGTGCTGGACGTGCTCGGGCGGTTCCTGAACATGGGCGTCGAGGCGTACCAGTTCGTGTCGGCGCTCAACTGCGTCCTGGCGCAGCGGCTGGTCCGGACGATCTGCCCGCACTGCAAGCGGCCGGCGAAGGTCACCCGGCTCGCGCTCGAGGAGTCGGGCATGGACCCGCTGCTCGAGCACACCCACACCTTCTTCGAGGGGAAAGGCTGCATCGAGTGCGCGGGCACGGGGTACAAGGGGCGGCAGGCGATCTGCGAGCTGCTCGACCTGTCGGATCACATCCGTGAGATGATCCTCGCCCGCAAGCCGACGTCCGAGATCAAGAAAGCGGCGCGTGACGAGGGGATGCGTTTCCTGAGAGAATGCGCCGTCGAGCGCGTGCTCACCGGCGTGACCACGCTGCGCGAAATCAACAAGGTGACGTTCGTCGAATGAAACTGCCATCGATCCTCACCACGCCGCCGCCCTCCGCGGCCCTCCATATCGGGCCGGGCCTCGTGTCGGCGGTCGCCTTCGCGCGGCAGGGCGGCGTGGCGGTCGTGACGGCGCACGCGTCGGAGCCGCTTCGGCCGGGCGCGGTGACGCCGCTCCTGGCCGGCCCGAACATCGCGGATCGGGCCGGCGTCGGCCGCGCGGTGTCGAACGTGCTCGGGCAGCTCGGCGGGCGGCACCGCCGGCTCGCCCTGGTCCTGCCCGATGCCGTGGCCAAGGTGTCGCTCGTCCGCCTGAGCACCGTGCCCCCCCACGCCCAGGACCGCGAGCAGCTGATCCGATGGCACGTCCGCAAGTCGGCCCCGTTTCCGATCGAGGAGGCCCAGGTGGCCTGCTCGGCCGGCGCGGCGCTCGCCGACGGCGGCCGCGAGTTCGTGGTGGCGATCGCGCGGCGGGCCGCGGTCCGCGAATACGAGAGCGTGTGCGAGGAGGCCGGCGCGCACGCCGGGTGGGTGGACCTCGCCACCCTCAGCCTCGTCAACGCGGTGCTGGCCTCTGCCAGGGCCGTGCAGGGGGACTGGCTCGTCGTGCACGTGAGTCCGGGCTCGGAGAGCATCGCGATCCTCCGAAACGGCGACCTGATCTTCTTCAGGACGCGCGTCGAGGGCAGCGACGACACGCTGGCCGACCTCGTGCACCAGACCGCGATGTACTACGAGGACCGGCTGGAGGGGCGCGGGTTTGCCCGCGTGCTCATCACCGGCGGCGACGGCGCGCCGGCCGGCGGGTTCGACGAGGTGCGCCGGCAGGTGGACGCGCGACTCGGCGTGAGCACCGAGACGGTGGACCCGCGGCGGATCGTGCGGTTCGACGACCGGGTCGAGGCGGGCCCGGCCGCGTTGAACACGTTGGCCCCTCTCATCGGCGTGGCCGCCGGCGCGGGCGCGGGCGTGTAGCGGAATGCAAATGCTGCACACGAACCTCTCGACCCGACCGTTTTACAACGAGCGCGCGGCGCAGATCGCGCTCGGCGCCGCCGTCCTGCTGGTGGTCGCGTTCACCGTCTTCAACATCGTGGACTGGCGGTCGCTTTCCGTCCGGCACGCCGAGCTGCTCGGAAGAGTGGGCGGCGACGAGCGTGCGGCGGCGACGATGCGGGCCAGCGCCGAGCGCGAGCGCCGGAATCTGGACCGGGCCGAGCTCGATCGGGTGGCCGCCGCGGCGCGCGAGGCGAACGGGCTGATCGACCGGCGCGTGTTCTCGTGGTCCGGCCTGCTGGACGGCCTCGAGTCGACCGTGCCGCCCTACGTGCGGGTCGTGTCGATTCGGCCCGCGTCGAGCCAGGAAGGCCACCTGATGGTCGCCATGGTCGCGGTGGGCCGGCGCGCCGAGGATATCCAGCAGTTCGTGGACCGGCTCGAGGCCGCCGGCCTGTTCCGCGACCTGGTGTCACGCACCGAAACGACGAACCCCGAGGGGCTGCTCGAAGTCGTGCTCGAAGGGCGTTACCTGTCGGGCGCGGCGGCCAAGCCGACCGCCGCGGCCAAGGCGGCCGCGGCGACCGTTCCCTCAGGACGGAAGGACTGACCACCGTGATGCGACGCGTTGTCACCGAGCATCGGCGGTTCGTCGGCGTGCTGCTGGTGGCCCTGGCGGCCAACGTGGCCGTTTACGCGGGCGTGATCTACCCCCTGGCCTCGCGCGTCGCCGACGCGGACAATCGTGCCGCGCTCGCGGCGCGCTCGCGGCAGGAGGCGCGGCGCGAGTTGGACGCCGCCGCCGGCGTCGCCAGGAGCCGCGAGAGGGCGGAGGCCGGGCTCCTGACCTTCTACCACGACGTGTTGCCGGCCAACCTGGACGCCGCGCACAAGCTGACTTACCTCGACCTCGCCGTGCGCGCCCGGCAGAACAACCTTACCGTGGTGCGCAGGACCGAGTCGCCGGGCCATCAGCGGGGCAGCGGCTTCGGCAGCCTGGAGATCGGCCTGGTCCTCGAAGGTCGATACGAGGACATGCGGCGGTTCATCTTCGGCCTCGAGAAGGCCCCGGGGTTCCTGATCATCGACGATCTGACCATCGACGCGGGGCGCTCGGAAGGGTTGCTGGTGCTGAGCGTGAGGCTGTCGACGTATTACCGGGTGCCTGACAATGCCAGCTAGGACTCCTGCCAAGGAATTGATCGCGCTGGCGGCACTGCTCGTGGTCCTGGCGGCGGTCGTCGGCTGGCAGGTCCGGAACACGGGCGCCACTGGGGTGAGCGGCTCCCTGGCGCAAGTCAGGCCCGAGTCCGCGAGGGTGGCGGCGGCGCGCGATCGTGCCGCCGCCGTGCCCGAGTTGCGTCTCGCGGACCTGAAGGCGCTGGCCGCCATGCAGGCCCCGCGCCTCAGCCGCAACCCGTTCCGCGAGCAGCCGCCGCCCCCGCCGGTCCTGCCCGGCCGATCCGGGCCTGGCGGCCTGGCGGCCTTCATCGGGCCGCAGCAGCCGCCGCCCCCGCCCCCGCCCCCGCCGATCACGCTCAAGCTGGTGGCGATCGTGCGGGGCTCCGGTCGGCCGATCGTCGGGCTGGCCACCGCGGACGGACGGGACGTCTTCTACGGCCGCGAGGGAGACATCGTCGAGGGGCGCTACCGGATCATCAAGGTCAACGTCGAGAGCATCGATATTTCCTACGTGGACGGACGCGGGCAGCGGCGCATCGGCCTGACGGGATGACCCGGGGCGCCGCGGTCGCAGGGACAGACAGCCGCCGCGATGGAGCGATTGGAGGCCTGGCTTGAAAGCGGATCTCTGGAAAACAGCAGCGCTGGTGCTGGCCGTCGTGGCCGTGGCAGGGTGCGCCGCCGGCCGCGCGTACAGTCGGGCCGAAAAAGCCGCGCGCGCGGGCGACTGGGACGCGGCCGTGCAGTATTACACGCAGGCGCTGCAGGCGGAACCCGATTCTGCCGTCTACAAGATCGGCCTCGAGCGGGCGCAGCTGGCGGCCTCGCGCGGCCACCTCGACAAGGCCCGTGAGCTCGAAGCCAAGGGCGATCTCGAGGGCGCCGTCGGCGAGTATCAGCGGGCCGCGACGTTCGACCCGTCCAACCGCCAGGCGGCCTCGAAGGCCGCGGAGCTGGACCAGAAACTGCGGGAGCGCACGGAAGCCGCCCGGCCGAAGCCGCAGATCGAGCAGATGAAGGAGCGCGCGAGACAGGCCACCGAACCCCTGCTCAACCCGGCCTCCCGCACGCCGCTGGTCTTCACCTTCGCCGCCGGGATCTCCGCCAGGCAGGTCCTCGACTTTCTCGCCCAGGCCACCGGCATCAACGTCCTCTTCGAAAATGCCTTCACCGAGACGACCATCAAGTCCCCGATCCGCCTCGACGGCGTGACGCTCGAACAGGCGCTGAACCTGGTGATGACCTCGAGCAACCTGTTCTACAAGGTGCTCAACCCGAAGACCATCCTGGTGATTCCGGACCAGCCGCAGCTGCGGCTCAAGTACGAGGACCAGGTCATCCAGACCTTCTACCTCTCCAACGCCGACGCGCAGGCGATGCAGACGCTGCTCAACGGCCTGCTCGTCGCGACGACCCAGCAGCCGAGCCGGCCGCAGATCATGTTCAACAAGGACGCCAACGCCATCACCATCCGGGGCTCCGCGTCGATAGTGGCGATCGCCGGCCGGATCATCGAGAACAACGACAAGCCGCGCGCTGAAGTGGTCATCGACGTCGAGATCCTCGAAGTGAACCGGACGCGCATCAAGACGTACGGCCTCAATCTCTCCAACTACCAGATCGGTCTCCAGTTCTCTCCCGAGGGGGCCCCGGCGACCGGAACGAACGCGACCAGCACCGGCCAGTTCAACCTGAACACGCTCCTGCACGGGGTCAACTCGTCCGACTTCTACGCGTCGGTGCCGCAGGCGGTGGTGAAGTTCCTCGAGGCGGACTCGCAGACCAAGCTGATCGCGAAGCCGTCGCTGCGGGGGGCCGAGGGCAAGAAGCTCACGGCGAATCTCGGCGACCAGATCCCGGTGCCGTCGACCACCTTCTTGCCGATCGTGGGGGGCGGGCCCACGCAGAACCCGCTGACGTCGTTCAGTTACAAGGACGTCGGCGTCAACGTCGAAGTGACGCCGCGGGTCACGCTCGAGGGCGACATCATCCTCGAGCTCTCCGTCGAGAGCAGCACCAAGGGGAGCGACGTCAACGTTGCCGGGCAGAACCTGCCAGCGTTCGGGTCACGCAAGGTGACGACGACGATGCGGCTGCGCGACGGGGAATCGAACCTGCTCGCCGGCCTGCTGCGCGACGACGAGCGGAAGTCGCTCGCCGGGTTCCCGGGCGGGATTCACGTGCCGATCATCAAGGACCTCTTCTCGGCCAACGACAGCCAGGTCTCCCAGACCGACATCGTGATGCTGCTGACACCGCACATCGTTCGCTCGCAGGGGATCACGGAGCGGAACCTGCAAGGCATCTACATCGGTTCGGCGCAGAATCCGGTGATCGGCGGGGCTCCGCCGCTGCTCGCGTCCACAGGCGACACGACCGAGCGGCCGGCTGCGGCCCAGCCGACAGGGCCCCCGATCTCGACGCAGCCGTACGGCTCGCCCGGCGCGGCGGTCGTGAGCGGCGCGCCGGCCGGCGCCCCGACGCCGCAGGGAACGCCCGTCGTGCCGCCCGGAGCGTCGCCGATACCGGGCACCGTCATGATGCCTCCGCCCACCCAGCCCCCGGCTCAGCCGCCTGCCCCGGCGGCCCCGCCGGTGCAAACGCCCGCGCAGCAGGCCGCCCAACCGGTGGCCGCCGCGCCGCCGCCGGCCCAGGGGGCCCAGCCGACGGGTGCGCCCGCGGCGGCGCCGCCGGCCGAGCAGCCCGCGGCTGCGGCCCAGCCGGCGTCGGGCCTGAACCAGGTGCTCGTCGCGGTGCCCGGTGCCGACTGGCGCGTGGGGCAGGGCCCGTACACGGTGGCGCTGTCGGGCGTAAATCTCACGCGTCTCTCGACGATCAGCCTGACGCTGACCTATAACCCCGCGGCGCTGAAGGTCCGGTCGCTGCAGGAGGGTAGTTTCATGCGGTCGGGCGTGCCGACGACCGCCTTCGCGCACCAGGAGGACCTGGCGGCCGGCCGCATCGACCTGACGATCACCAGGAGCGGTGACGTCGTCGGGGCGAGCGGTTCCGGAACGCTGGCCGCCGTCATCTTCGAGGCGGTCGCGCCGGGCCCGGTGAGCTTCCGCCTGAGCGGCGTCGCCAGCGGTCCGGCGGGAACGGTGCCGCTGCAATTCACGCCGGCGGCTGTGACGGTGAAGTGATGAGGTCTGACACGACGCGGCGGGGGCCGGCCCGGTGGCTCGGCCCCGCCGCGCGATCCGGCTATACGTTCGTGGAACTGGTGGTCGTCAGCGCCCTGCTGCTGATCCTGGCGTCGGCGGTCCTGCCGCTCGCCAAGGTGTCCATCCAGCGTCAGCGCGAGATCGAACTGCACCGCGCGCTGCGCGAGATGCGCCTCGCGATCGACAAGTACAAGGATGCGGCCGACCAGGGCCTGATCGGCGGAACCGATCTCAAGGCGGGCGCTGAGGGGTATCCGCCGAGCCTCGAGGTGCTGGTCGAAGGTGTCAGGGTGGTCAACGACGCGTCGGGGCGCAAGCTGAAATTCCTGCGCCGGATCCCTGTCGATCCGATGACCAAGAGCACCGACTGGGGCCTGCGCTCGTACCAGGACGACGCGGACTCGACGAGCTGGGGCGGGCAGAGCGTCTACGACGTGTACACGAGGAGCGGCGGCACAGCGCTCGACGGCTCGAAGTACAAGGATTGGTGATCCCGATGCAGCCATTCGCCTCGCTGAGGCGGCGTCGTTCCTCGGGCGGCTTCACGCTCATCGAGCTGATGGTGGTGTGCGCCTTGATTTCCGTGCTCGCGGGCATGGCCGTCGTCCAGTACCGGGACTCCGTGAAGCGAACCAAGGAGGCGGTGCTGAGCGAAGACCTGTTCAGGATGCGCGACGCGATCGACCAGTATTATGCGGACAAGGCCAAGTACCCGGCCAGCCTCGACGTGCTGGTGACCGACGGTTACCTCAGGCTGGTTCCCAAGGATCCGATCACCGATAAGACGGACACGTGGCAGACGGTGCCCTCCGAGCCGGACCCCGCCGATCCCATCGCGGAGCTCGGCATCGTCGACGTCAAGAGCGGGGCCCCGGGGACCTCGCTCGACGGTCGGCCCTACGCCGAGTTCTAGCGAGGCGCGCCTCACTTGACCCATTTGCAGCGACTCTGGCCCGTCAAGGCGTCCACGCCATGAAGGGGTCGTCCGCGTCCAGGAACAGGAAGCCTGCCGGCACGCCGGTCAGCACGTCGATGCCGCGCGCGAGCCGCACCGGCCTCCTGCTCGTCGTCGCCATCCTGGCAATCACGGCGTACGTCTACTGGCCGGTCCGGGGCTACGATTTCGTCTCGCTGGACGATTCGGTATACGTGACCGCCAACCCGTTCCTCCGCGGCGGCCTCGCATGGCCGGCGGTTTCCGGAGCGCTGACGTCCACCTACGCCCACTTCTGGCACCCGCTGACGCTGCTGTCGCTCATGCTGGACGCCGCGGTGTCAGGCATGGGTCCCGGGCCCTTCCATGTCACCAACCTGCTGCTGCACCTCGGCAGCACGCTTCTGCTGTTCCTCGCCCTCCGGCGGATGACCGGCGCGTCGGGACGTTCGGCCTTCGTCACCGCGCTGTTCGCGCTGCACCCGCTGCACGTCGAATCGGTCGCGTGGATCGCCGAGCGGAAGGACGTGCTCAGCACCTTCTTCTGGATGCTGACGATGTGGGCGTGGGCGGGATATGCGGGGAAGGGGCGGCGGAGCGGGTACTGGCTCGCGCTGGCGTCGTTCGCCCTGGGGCTGGCGGCCAAGCCGATGCTGGTCACGCTCCCGGTGACGCTGCTGCTGCTCGACGTGTGGCCCTTCCGGCGGGCGAGTGTCGGCGGTCCCGTCGGCGAACGGGGATGGACCGGCGCGGCTCGCGGATGGCTGCCGCTCCTTCGCGAGAAGATCCCGTTCTTCCTGCTGGCCCTGGCTTCGGGCGTAATCGCCGTGCTGGCGCAGGGCGCGGCCGTCGCGAGCCTGGACGCCATCCCGCTTGGCACGCGAGTGGCCAACGCGTTGGCGGCCTCCGGCATGTACCTCGTCAAGATGGTGTGGCCGACCGGCCTGACAGTGTTCTACCCGATGCCCTCCGCGCCGCCGGTCTGGCCGGCCGTCGCGACGCTGCTCGTGCTGGTCGCCGTCACCGCGGTCGTCGCCAGGCTTCTGAGGCAGGCGCCGTACCTGGCCGTCGGATGGCTCTGGTATGTCGTCACGCTGCTGCCCGTGAGCGGGATCGTCCAGGTCGGCACACACGCGATGGCCGACCGCTACACCTACATTCCGCTGCTGGGTCCGTTCGTCATGGTCGCCTGGGGCGTGGCGGCCCTCGTCGGCTCCGGGCGCGGACGGCAATGGGCGATGAGGGGCGCCGCGACGGTGGCCGTGCTGGCGCTTGCGGTCGCCGCGCGCGCCCAGGTGACGACGTGGAAGGACAGCACCGCCCTGTGGCGGCACGCGCTGGCGGTGACGTCGGACAACTACTACGCGCAGCATGGCATGGGTTCGCTGCTCAGGGAGCAGGGGAGGGCGAGCGACGCCGTCCCCTACCTGCGGGAATCGATCCGGCTGAACCCGAACTTCCCCGACGCGCACAACAACCTGGGCATGGCGCTCGAATCACTGGGGCGGACCGACGAAGCGGCCGCGGAGTACGTCGCGGCCCTCCGCATCGACCCGGCGATGGCCCTGGCGCACAACAACCTGGGGAGCCTGCTGCTCAAAGCAGACCGGGCCGACGAGGCCGCGGCCGAGTTCCTGGCGGCCCTGCGGCAATCGCCGAACCTCGCCGCGGTGCGCGACAACCTCGGCCAGGCACGCGCGGCGCGCGGCCGTTACATCGAGGCGCAAGTCGAGTACTTCGAAGCCCTGCGCCTCCAGCCGGACCTCGCGTCGGCACGCGCGCACCTGGCGGACGCCCTGGCCAACCAGGGAAAGCCGGCCGAAGCGGTTGGGCAGTACCGCGAAGCGCTGCGCCTGGCTCCCACCGTTCCGGACACGCACAACAACCTCGGCGTCGCCCTCGGGTTGCTCGGCCGGACGGGCGAGGCCAAGGCCGAGTTCCAGGAGGCGCTCCGGCTGGACCCCCAGCTGGTGCTGGCGCACGTGAACCTCGGGTTTGCGCTCGCCGGGCAGGGACGGGCTGTCGAGGCGATACCGCACTTCACCGAGGCCATCCGCCTGCAGCCGAATCTCGAGCTGGCGCACCTGTACCTGGGCTGGGCTCTCGCCGAGACCGGGAAACCGGCGGACGCCGCGGTGCAATTCAGGGAAGTGCTTCGTATCAATCCGAGCAACGAGAACGCGCGGCGCTCGCTGGAGACGCTGGGCAGACAGACTCCGCAGCCCGTGCGCTGAGCGAGCCGCCGTAGAAGAAAAGAGGCGGCCCGAAGGCCGCCTTTCGACGTTCGACTCGACCGAGCGCGTTGATCCCGGATCGCTACTGGGTCACGGTCACCGTCACACTCCCATAGCCGAGCCGAGTGTCGGGTGCCGCGGGCGTGGCCGTTACCGTAACCAGGATCTGCGCGGTGGTGCCGCCGCCTGGAACCACGAGGTACTTATGGGACGCCGACGGCGTGGGCGTCGAAACCAACGCCGAGCCGTCGCCGAAGTTCCACAGGTAACTCGTGATGGTGGTCGGCGCGCCGGCATTCGGCTGGGCCGTGAACACCACCAGGGTCCCGGCTGCGACCGACGCGGTGGCCGGCGCGGCGGAGACCGTCAACGTGAAGGGGAGCGCAGGGTAGACCGTGACCGGCGACGAGGCCGACACGGTCTGGCCGCTGCCGTCCTTCACGGTGACCGTCACGGTGTACTGGTCAGGCGCCTGGTAGGCATGCGAGACGTTGATAGCCCCGGTGACCGCACCGAGATCGACAATGGATGCGGGGCCCGTCCCGTCCCCGAAGTTGACCGTGACGTCGATGATGGCGGCGGCGCCCGTCCCCGGCGTGACGGTGATCCCGAAGGACGCGGCAAGGAGCGCCGTCGCTGAAGTCGGCGGTGTGATGGTGATCGTCGGCGCCGAGTAGACCGACACCTTGACGGTGCCCGACTTCCCGCCGACCGTGGCCGTCACCGTGGCCGCCTGGCTCGTCGTCAGCTGCGTCGTGGCCTGGCCGGCCGCGTTCGTCGTGCCCGTGACCGATGAGAGCGACCCCTGGTCGGTCGAGAAAAGGACGACGGCGCCAGGAATCCCGTTGTTGTTGGCGTCAACCACCGTGGCCGTGATCGTGGACGGGATGGTGCCGAGCTGCGACACGCTGGCGGGGCTGGCCGTCACCAGGACGGCCGAGAGTGCGGCCGACCCGATGGTGATCGAGAGCGACGTCGCCGCCGAGCCGCTACCGCCCGAGGACCCGGCGGAACCCGAGAACGCCGTGACGGTGGCCGTCCCCGACTGCGTGCCGGCGTTGAAGGTCACCACGGCCCTGCCGCCGTTGGTCGTCGCCGTGTTCGAGACGAACGACCCGAGGGTGGTCGTAAACGTGACCGTCGTCCCGTTGCTCACCGCGGCCCCGCCGCTTTCGACGACCGTGGCCGAAATCTCCGTCGCGCCGTTGAGCGGCAAGATCAGCGAATTGGCGGAGAGCGTAATCGTCGCGCCGGTCGGGGCGAACAGCGGGGACTTGTGGCAGGCCGCGACAAGGGGCAGTGCGGCGAGTACCAGGAGGACAACAGCCGGGCGGCCAGGCGAAACGCGCCTCACCTTGACCGTCGATCCACGGAGAGATGACTCTGGTATCATGGATTTCGCCTAGCAGTTTACTACATGAGCAGGATCGGTCAAGCAAGGAAGCGCGCGGACGGCTACGCCATGGCGGCACTTCTGGTCGCCGTGGCGGTGATGACCATTGCCATGACCGTCGCGGTCCCGGTGTGGCGTCAGGCCGCCCGACGCGAGAAAGAGGAAGAACTGGTCTTCCGCGGCCGGCAGTACGTCCGGGCGATCCAGCTGTTCCAGCGCAAGTTCGCCGCCGCATATCCGCCCGACATCGACACCCTGGTCACGCTGAAGTTCCTTCGCAAGAAGTACAAGGACCCCATGGTCGAGGACGGGGAGTTCGAAGTTCTCCACCAGGGAAGTCTGCTGACGCTGAACCTCGGACAGGGCAGCGGGACCGGCTCGCAGCGGGCGACGCCCGGCCAGAGGGTGACACCCGGCCTGTCGGTGACCTTCGATTCGCGATCGGGCGCCATCACCCAGGGGACCCAGCCGGGTCGAGTCGTCGGCGGCATCGTCCCTGGCCCGCAGGGGCCCGTCATCGGGGTTCGCAGCAAGAGTACCGATGAATCGATCCGGATCTACAACGGCGCCACTCACTACAACGAGTGGCTGTTCGTGTTCCTGCCGCAGAATCTCGGGCGAGGCCAGATGCGCCCTGGCGTCGGTCCTCGAGGCGGCCCGGGAGGCGGTCCGGGGGGCGGATTCGGCCCGGGCCGGGGCGGCAGGCGCGGCGGTCCCGGAAGCCCTGGAGGCTAGGGGACGCCATTCCGGGGCGGCGGCGGTTCCCGGCGATAACGTCTGGCGTGCGCGCATCCACCGGTATGGACGCGCGCTCAGCGTCTCGGGTTGGAAGACCCGAATCCCGCCACCGCCGCATCGTGGAGCGCGCGCCTGAAGCGCGTGATGTCCTCGGTGCTTCCCCCGCCCGGATACACCCGGTTGGTCAGCTGCACCACGTAGAGACCCGTGTCGGGGTCGATCCACAGTGACGTGCCGGTGTGGCCCGTGTGGCCGAAGGCCCGCGCCGAGAGGCGCGCACCGCACGACGAGGTCGGCAGCATCGTGTCCCACCCGAGCGCGCGCGAGCTGCCGGGGATGCCGGCCCGCGACACAAACGCCTCTGCTGTGGGGCGGGTGGCCAGGCCCGGGCCGCCAGGCGTTCCGACGACCGATCGCAGCATCGAGCGGGCGATTGCCCCGACGGCGCCCGCCGTGCCGAACAGCCCGGCGTGACCGGCCACGCCGCCCAGCGCCGCCGCGTTCTCGTCGTGAACCTCGCCGGGGGTGGCGGGCGCGCCGCGCGTCGGCGCCACGCGCTCGAGCCCCTGCTCGAACGGCCCGAACCCAATCTCGAGCGCCGTCCCGTCGCCGCCGGGCGGTCGTCCCCCCGCTTCCACGAGCCGACGAACCCGTTCGAACTGGGCATCCAGCGGTTCGCCCGCCAGGTCTTCGAGCGCGAAGCCGAGCGCAATGAACCCGAGGTCGCTGTAGAGGCTCCGCGTGCGCGGCTGGTATTCGAGCGGCTCGGAGGCGATCGCCGCGTCGTAAGCGGCGCGGCCCGCGCACGTCTCGTAGAACGGCCGGTGCGCGGGCAGTCCCGAGGCGTGCGCCAGCAGGTCGGCCAGTCGAACGTCCAGGCGGTCCGGCCGGCTCCAGGAGGGCAGCACATCGGCGACCCTCCGGTCGAGCCGGAGTCGCCCGCCGTCCACCATCCGCATGGCCAGGAGGCTAGTTGCCAGGACTTTCGTCAGAGAGGCCAGGTCGAAGATCGTCGTGTCGGCGGCCGCCGGCGCGGCCGCGTCGAACGTCAACCTGCCGCACGCCTCTCGCCAGAGAACGCCCGACGCGTCACCGGCCTCGACCACCGCGCACGGAAAGAGGTGTGCGGACACCGCGTCGTGGAGGACCTGCCGCGCGGCGCGGAAGGCGGGCATACACGCTCACCGGGAGAACGCGCCGCTCGAGACCTGCGCCAGGTAGTCGGCTCCGCGCGGCAGGCTGATGAGGGCGTCGTAGGAAAACAGGACGATCCCCGACGCGCCGAGGCTCCGCGCGATGCGGATGTTCTCGACCGTGTCCGAGGACGACAGGCGGTAGGCCCCGATGCCGGCCCACACCAGGCCGGGCCCTGCCATCTCGGTGGCCTGGGTCACCTGAGCGGTGAACGCCGCCCGGTCGGTCGCATACGCCATCGGGCACACGACGTCGAGCAGGCCCTGCCGGACCCACGCGGCCCAGTCCTGGAGGCGGCGGTTGGCCGCGTCGGCCGCGTTCGGCACCACGGCCGCCGACACGATCGCGTCGGGCCGCCGCGCCTTGACGCTGTCGCGGATGCGCGCGACGAGAGCGGTCAGGCGATCGCGGCGGAACTCGCGCCAGCGGTCGGGAAACGCCTCGGGCCAGCCCGTGGGATCCCGACCCGACTCCCGCTCCTGCTGGCGCCGGGCGGCGGGATCGAGGCCGCGCTGGATGTCGGCCCGGAACGCCTCCAGCGTGCCGCGACTGTAGTCGAACTCGTCGCTCGGGTACCGGAGGTAGTCGAGGTGCACGCCGTCGACCGGGTACCGCGCCGCCACGTCAGCGACGATCGCCACGATGGCGTCGGCGGCGTCATCGGAGACCGGGGAGACGTAGAGCCCTTCGACTTCTCCATTCTGCGTCCGCGTCCATCGTGCCAGCTTGTCGAGATACAACTGGGTCCTGGCGTCGAGCAGCGCCATGTCGCGGGCCAGGTCGCGCGGTACCATCAGCCACTCGGGGTGCCGGTAGACGACGTGCGCGCGGGAGGCCGGGAGCGTCGTGGCGCTCGATACCAGGCCGATGTCGATCCAGGCGTGCACCCGGATGCCCCGGGCATGCGCGAGCCTGATCGTCAGCGCGAGCGGGTCGAACGAGTCGGGCTGGGCGTCGAGCGCCGCGGCCCTCGGTTCGAGGCGGCTCGCGAAATAGGCGTCGCCCCGCGTGCGAACCTGCACGAGCAGCGTGTTGAAGCGGCCCGCCTGGGCCGACTTGACCAGCGCCGTGACCGAGGCCGGGCTGACGAGCGACGTGCTCCTGACCCAGAGGGCGCGCACCTCGGAGGCCGCGGGCTTTTGCGGGGCCGCGGCCGGCCTGGCGAGGAGAGCGGCCGCCACCAGGGCGGCGGAAATCGCTTGCGCGACAAGATGGCGGCGTGCGAGCACGGTATGAAACGCGGGCATGAAAACACCCAACGTTATCAAGCCCGACAGGGGAAGTCAAAAGGCAGCGGGCACACGCCTTCCCCCTGAGCCCTGAGCCTTGAAGCCTTGAAGCCCCGGGCCCTGAGCCTGTAAGCTCATGCCTTGGGACGTCAACCATGCAGCACGTGATTGGCATCGATGCCGGCGGCACGAAGACCCACGGCCTGCTGGCCGACCACTCCGGCCACGTCGTCGCCGAGGCGATGGGGCCGGGCGCCAACATCAGCACCGGCGGGGAACTGGCCGTCGAGAAGGCGCTCCACGAGGTGATCGACGGCCTGCTGGCCGATCGGGATGTCGCGCCGGCGGCGATCGCCATCGGGATGGCCGGCGCCGAACGGGCCGACGATCACCGGGTCGTGCGGGCGATCCTGCGCCGGATTGCAAGGGGGACCCGGGCCGTGGTGACCCACGACGCGCTCATCGCGCTCGTCGCCGGCGCGGGAGACGGCGCAGGCGTCGTGGTGATTTCGGGCACCGGCTCGATCGCCTTCGGCCGGGACCGCGAGAATCGGTCGGCCCGCGCGGGCGGCTGGGGCTACGTCCTGGCCGACGAGGGGAGCGGCTATTGGATCGGGCGGCAGGCGCTCACGGCGGTCATGCGCGAGTTCGACAGCCGGGGACCGGCGACCTCGCTCACGCCGCTGATCCTGTCCGCGCTCGGGCTCGACGGGCCGGCGGACATCGGTCCCCGGGTCTATCACGGCGAGCTGCCGCTCGCGTCGATCGCGGCCCTCGCGCCCCTGGTCGGCCAGGCCGCGCAGGCCGGGGACCGCCTCGCCGCCGACATCGTCGCCCGCGCCGCCGGCGAGCTGTGCCTCGCGGCCGCCGCCGTGATCGGCCGGTTGAACATGGGGGCGGAGGACTTCCCGTGCCTGCTGTCGGGCGGGATCTTCGCCGTGCCGGCCCTCGCCGACGAGACGGCGCGGCGGATGGCGGGCGTGGCGCCGCGCGCGCGCGTGCGCCGGCTGGCGGACGCTCCCGCGGTCGGCGCCATCCGTCTCGCGCTCGAGGAACTGGCGGGCGGCGCGAACCTGCCGCGCCCGCTTTGAAGAGCGGCTAGGGGCGCGACGGCCCCTTCGAGGGCTCCGCCGATCCGATCAGGCTGCGCAGCCGCGGCTCGATATCCTCGCCGATCGCGTCGCGGACGACGTCGTCGGCCTCTCTCAGCTTCGCCAGCGCCTGCCGGTAGCCGAGGCCGGTCTTCTGCATCACGATCGCCGTCTTCACGTTCCAGTGCGCGCGCTTGAGGAGGCGGTCCGCGTCGGCGTACTCGATGCCGCTGACGATCGTCAGGATTCGCCGCGCGCGGTCCTTGAGCTTCTCCGACGTCGTCTGCACGTCCACCATGAGGTTGCCGTAGGTCTTGCCCACGCGCACCATGGCCGCCGTCGTGAGCATGTTCAGCACCATCTTCGTCGCGGTGCCCGCCTTGAGGCGCGTGGATCCGGCGATCACCTCGGGGCCCACGGCCGGGGCGATGGTGAGATCGACGACCGCCTGCAGCTCGGTCCGCGGGAAGCAGGTGAGGAAGATGATCTTCGCGCCGGCGCGCCGAGCCCGGTTCAGCCCGCCGCGGACGAACGGCGTCATCCCGCTCGCCGAGACGCCGACCACCACGTCCCTCGACGTCGGTTTGAGACGCGCGATGGCCCGGGCGCCTTCCTCGTAGCCGTCCTCGACCCCCTCGCGCGCGCGGACGAGCGCCCGGTGGCCGCCGGCCATGATCGCGCGCACCAGCGTCGGCGCCACGCCGAACGTCGGTGGGATCTCGGCGGCCTCGAGCGTGCCGAGACGCCCGCTCGTGCCCGCGCCGATGAAGACGAGCCGGCCGCCCTTCTTCAGCGCCTGGCTGATGAGATCGACGCCGAGCGCGATGCGATCTTTCTCATGGGCGACGGCGGCGACGATCTTGCGGTCCTCGTCGAGCATCAGGTCGATGATGCCCGCCGGGGAGAGCTTGTCGATGCCGAGGCTGGCCGGGTTGATCGCTTCGGTGGGGAGCTGCTGCCACTTCGAGTGCACAACCATGATGAGGTCCGTCCCAACGAGGAAACAGGAATACTAGCCCTCCTGCGGTCCCGGCGCAACGGCAGACGGAACACGGCAGACGGAAGTGATCCGCTGCCAGTCTCCCCCCGCGCTTGACTCGCGCGCCGCCAAGGCCCCAAGCTAGCCCCCGATGCCCGAAAGCGGTTCGGCCGCGGCGATCGACGCCTACCTCGACCATCTCCGCGTGGAGCGCCGGCTCGCGCGGCTGACGATCGAAAGTTACAGCCGCGACCTGGCGGCGCTGGCGGGGTTCGCCGACGCCGCCGGCACCGGCGTCGAACGGCTCTCGCGCCAGGACCTCGAGGCGTTCGTGCGCGGCCTGATGGCCTCGGGCCTCTCGCCGAGGTCGACCGCCCGCGCGGTCGCCTGCGTGCGCGGCCTCTACCGGTTCCTCGTGCTCGACCGCCGGCTCGAGTCGAGCCCGGCCGACGACCTGCGCGCCCCGCGCGCCTGGCCCGCACTGCCCAGATGCCTTTCGATCGAGGAAGTGGACCGCCTGATCGCGGCGCCCGACGTGTCCACCTCGCGCGGCCTCAGGGATCGCGCGATGGTCGAGCTGCTGTACGCCACCGGGCTCCGCGTCTCGGAGCTGGTCGGACTGCGCGCCGCCGACCTCAACCTCGACGCCGGCTACCTGACCTGCACCGGGAAGGGAGACAAGCAGCGGCTCGTGCCGATGGGCGACCAGGCGATCGCCTGGGTGCGGCGCTACCTCCGCGACGGCCGGCCGGCGCTGCTCCGGCAGAGGACCTCGCCGCGGCTGTTCGTCAACGCGCGCGGCGGCGGCCTGTCGCGCGTCGGCTTCTGGAAGCTGCTGCGGGCGCACGGCGTGAGGGCGGGGCTCCCGCGAGGCCTCAGCCCGCACGTCCTGCGCCACTCGTTCGCGACCCACCTGCTCGACCGCGGCGCGGACCTGCGCGCGATCCAGATGATGCTCGGCCACGCCGACCTGTCCACGACGCAGATCTACACGCACGTGCTCGACGCCCGCTTGCGCGCGGTCTACGAGAAGTTCCACCCCCGGCCTTGACCCGCGCGTCCGAGGAACGCTAGAGTCGAATCCACTCGTCCGCGCATTCCGCACCAGGCAAGGAAGGACACCAACGCATGAGCCGTGACGGCCGCCACCTGTTCACCTCCGAGTCGGTCACCGAAGGCCATCCCGACAAGATCGCCGACCAGATCTCCGACGCCATCCTCGATGCCATCCTCGCCCAGGACCCGGTCGGCCGCGTCGCCTGCGAGACGCTGGTCACCACCGGCCTGGCGATGATCGCCGGCGAGATCACCACCAGCTGCTACGTCGACTTCCCGAAAATCGTCCGCGAGACGATCCGCGAGATCGGCTACACCCGCGCGAAGTACGGCTTCGATTCGGACACCTGCGCGGTGCTGTCGTCGATCCACGAACAGTCGCCCGACATCGCCATGGGCGTCGACCCGGGAGGGGCCGGCGACCAGGGCCTGATGTTCGGCTTCGCGTGCCGGGAGACCGACGAACTGATGCCGCTGCCGATCATGCTCGCGCACCGGCTGTGCATGGGCCTGTCGTCGGCCCGGCGCGACGGCGTGCTCGACTACCTCCGGCCGGACGGGAAGTCGCAGGTCACCGTCGAGTACGAGGACGGGAAGCCGCTCCGCATCGACGCGGTGGTCCTCTCGAGCCAGCACAGCGCGCTGGTGGACAAGGAGACGCTGCGCGAGGGGATCCTCGAGAAGGTGATCAAGCCGGTGATGCCGGCGGGCCTGATGGACGACGCCACGAAGATCTACGTGAACCCGACCGGCCGCTTCGTCATCGGCGGGCCGCAGGGCGACGCCGGCGTCACCGGCCGCAAGATCATCGTCGACACCTACGGCGGCGCGGCGCCGCACGGCGGGGGAGCCTTCTCCGGCAAGGACCCGACCAAGGTCGATCGCTCCGCGTGCTACATGGCCCGGTACATCGCCAAGAACTGCGTCGCCGCCGGGCTGGCCGACCGCCTGCTCGTGCAGCTGGCTTACGCCATCGGCGTCGCCGACCCGGTGTCGGTGATGGTCGACACCTACGGCACCGGGCGGCTTCCGGACGCGCGCCTCACCGACCTGGTCCGCGCGCACTTCAAGCTGACGCCGCGCGGCATCATGGAGCAGCTCGACCTGCGGCGCCCGATCTACCGGAAGACCGCCGCGTTCGGTCACTTCGGCCGGACCGATCCGGACTTCACCTGGGAGCGTCTCGACCGGGCGGCCGCGCTCGCGAGCGACGCCGGCCTGTAGGCGCATCCCCGGCCGGGCCCGACGATGGTGCATCTCACGAAACGGATGTGGCTGTTCGCGGCGACCGTCGCCGCGCTGGTGGCCGGTGCGTTCGTCGCCCTGCCCGACGGCCCGCGCGCGGTGGCCGCGCCGGTGTGGCGCCCCGTCGCGCCGGAAATCCGCGGCGTCTTCCACATCCACACCTCGCGGTCGGACGGCACCGGCACGGTGGACGAGGTGGCCGCGGCCGCCGCACGAGCCGGCCTGCGGTTCGCGATCGTCACCGACCACGGCGACGGGACCCGGCGGCCGGATCCTCCGGCATACCGTCACGGCGTCCTGTGCATCGACGCCGTGGAAATCAGCACCACCGGCGGCCACTACGCCGCGCTTGGTCTAGGTCAGACACCCTATCCACTCGCAGGCGATCCGCGCGACGTCGTCGAGGACGTGCGGCGACTCGGCGGCTTCGGCATCGTCACCCACCCCCTGTCGCCGAAACGCGGACTGGCGTGGCAGGACTGGCCGGCGCCGTTCGACGGAATCGAATGGCTGAACGGTGACAGCGTCTGGCGTGACGCGCCGCGGTTGCGCCTCGCGCTTGCGGCCGGGACCTTCGCCTTTCGCCCGCTTGCTTCGCTGGCCGCGCTCTACGAGCGGCCTGCCGCGCTGGACCGGGCGGACGGCCTGTCGGGGCACGGGCGGGTCGTCCTGATGGCGGGGGTGGACGCTCACGCGCGTCTCGGCTTCCGGAACAGGCGGGAGTCGTACCTGAGCCCGCTGTTTCTGCGCGTGCCGTCTTACGAGTCTGCGTTCGAGGTCGCCTCGCTTACCCTCCGGCTGGCGCGGCCGCTGACAGGCGACGCGGTTTCGGATGCCGACGCGGTCGTCGGCGCCATTCGTGCCGGTCATCTGTACACGGTCGTGGACGGCCTGGCGCGGCCGGGGGCCTTCGAGTTCGCGGTGGCGAGCGGGGGAGTCTCGGGAGAAGAAGGCGACGGCGTGCCGCTCGGCGACGCGGTGACGATCCGCGTCCTCGCGAACGTGCCGCCGGGCGGGTGCATCGTCCTGTTCCACAACGGCCGTGAGATCGATCGCGTGTCCAGGGACACGCTCGTGTACGCGAGCAACCGGCGGGGCGTCTACCGGGCCGAGGTCTGGCTCGAGACGCCGCGCGAGGGCCGCCTCCGGCCGTGGATCGTCGGCAACCCCGTCTACGTCGGCACGCCGGAAGCCCTGCCGACTCCGCCGCCGATCGACACCGGCGGACCGGCCTTCCCGATCGCGGCCGACGCGCCGTCGTGGGGCGTCGAGCAGAGCCCCGGGTCGCGCGCCGCGCTCGATCGGACCGACCGGGAGGTGGCGCTGCGCTACGCGCTCGCCAACGGCGAACCGCCTTCACCGTCCGCGGCGCTCGTGGCGGCAGCCGCCGTCGACGCGCGCGCGACGGGCCTGGCGTTTGTCGGCCGGGCCGACCGCCCGATGAGGATCACGGTGCAGGTGCGAACGGCCGCCGGCGGGGAAGGCGGGCACTGGCAGCGGTCGGTGTACCTCGACGAAACGCCCAGGGATGTCGTCGTCGCCTTCGGCGACATGCGCCCCGCGGAGCCGGGCGCCGGCGGGCCTCCTCAAGCCCGCGACGTCCGGGCGGTGCTGTTCGTCGTGGGCATGCCGAGCACGCGTCCCGGCAGCACGGGCCGGGTCACCCTCGACCACGTCCGCTTCTTCTCGCCACGCTGACGGGCCGGCCGGCCCGCGATCGTCCCGCCGCACCCGCTACGTTCGCACCGTGAGCAGCAAGAACGCGGCTCCCGCGCCGAACAGCAGGTTGGGCGCCCAGGCCGCGAGCGAGGGCGCCATCAGGCCCGCCGCGCCCACCGCCCCGAAGGCGCTGTTCGCCGTCCAGTACACGATCGCGAAGACGATGCCGACGCCGATCCCGTAGAGGGCGCCGCGGCGCCCCGTCAGGACGGCGAACGGCACGGCCAGCAGCGTCATGACGAGCGTGACGAGCGGGAAGGCGATCTTGCGGTGCAGGTCCACGAGCTGCGGCAGGACGTTCAGGCCCGAGCCGCGCATGCTGTCGATGTAGGCGCGCAGGTCGGAGAACGTCATCGAGGCGGCGTCGGGCGGCTCGGTGCCGAAGTAGTCGGCCGGCTCCATCGTGATGGCGCTGGTGGAGAAGGCAGAGTAGTCCGCTCCGCCGCCCGGCGTGAGGGCGCGGACCCAGCCCTGCCGGCACGTCCAGGTGCCGGTGCCGCGGCCGGGCTCGAGCGAGGCGGGGTCGAACCTCGCCGAGACGGCGAACGTGATCCGCGTGAGCCGCCAGCTCTGGCGGTCGAATTGATAGCGCCAGAAGTTCCGCAGCTCGCCCCGCCCGGCATCGAAGAAGTCGTAGTGATAGATGTCGCCGGTCCGGCCCGTCGTCCAGCGCCGGCCGAACACGCTCACCGGTCGCGCGCTGCCGAACCGGATCTGATGGTCGAGATCGGCCGCGCGGTGATTGGCTGAGACCAGGACGTATTCCTCGAGGCCGAACAGCAGCACGCTCGACGCGGCCGCCATCGCCAGCAGCGGCAGCGCCGCCCGGTAGAGGCTCACTCCGCAGGCGCGCATCACGATGAGCTCGCTCGTGCGCGTCATCAGGCCGACGGTGACCAGCGTGGCGATCAGCACCGAGATCGGGAGGATGTAGTACACGAGCTGCGGCGTCTCGAACGCGAAATACCGCAGCAGCAGGCCGGGCGTCGCCGATCCCCGGAACAGCTTGTCCGAGAGGTCGATGAACTCGGAGATGTAGAAGATCCCGAGCAGGCTGGCGAAGGTCAGCGCCTGCAGCCGCAGGTAGACCGCCGCGATGTAGCGGTCGAGGATGCCCGGCTGGGGCAGCGACGGCCAGCGGCGCCTCGCTCCAGGCGCACCGGGCGCGGCGCTCCCCATCGTGCCGGCGGGCGCGCGCCAGCCGCGCCACGGGCGCCACCGCGCCAGCCGGCCGGCGCCGGGGATCGGAAGCACGAACGCGCCGCCCGCCGACCGGGCCCGCCGCCACGCGACCACCGCGCCGACAGGACCGAGGACGATGTTCGGGAGCCAGGCGGCGAGCCAGGCGGGGAAGCGGCCGCCGAGCGAGAGCGAGCGCGCCTGGTACATCACCAGGTAGTAAGCGAAGATGACGCCGCTGCCCAGCGCGAAGGCCGCGAGCTTGCCGCCGCGATGAGGGCTGACGCCGAAGCCGAGGCCCATCAGCGCGAACACGAAGCAGGCGACCGGGATCGAGAACTTCAGGTGGATGTAGTACTCGGGGCGGTCGGTCGGCAGCCCCAGTTTCCGCAGGTCCTCGATCGTCTGGCGGAGCTCCGGGATCGTCTTCTCAGCTTCTCCCTTCACCGGGACCGACTGCGGGAAGACCCGCTCGGGGTCCAGCTCGGTGACGAGCGTGCGCGAGGGGTTGGCCTCGAAGACGGCGCGGCCCGCCGCGTCGGTGCCCATGCGGTAGCTGACCCGGTCCTCGAGCACGAGGCGAACCGTCCGGCTGGCCCGATCGAGGACCATCTGCCCGCGGCCTGCCAGCGAGATCCGGGGCGCGGCCCCCTGGCCGGTGTCGGCGACGAAGACGTCCCTCCAGCCCTGGCCGTCGGGCGCGGTGTCGCGAACGTACAACACCAGGTTCGGGAAGTCCTCGAAGAAGATGCGCGGCTTGATCTCGCCCGCGACTCGGGCGGCCACCACGCTGTATTCCATCTCGCGGAATGCCTGGTTGCACCGGGGAACGAGGTCGACGAGGACCCACTGGGTGGCTCCCCAGGCGACGACGGCCAGCAGCAGGACCGGGCCCAGCAAGCGGGACAGCGACACGCCGCAGGCCTGCAGGGCGACCCATTCGCTGTCGGCCGACAGCCGGCCAAAGGCCACGAGCAAGCCCATCAGGAGGGCCATGGGAATGGTGATGGCGAGGGCCTGGGGCACCAGCAGCGCCAGCATCCGGGCGATGACGGGAAGCGACACGCCCTTTTCGAGCAGCGCCTGCGCGTTGCGGTCGATGGGCTGCATCATCAGCATGAAGGTGAAGACGAGCAGCGCCAGCAGGAACGGAGGGAGGATCTCGCGGAGGACGTAGCGGTCGAGGATGCGGGTCATGCGCCGGCACCAACGATAGCACAGGACGGGGGCGTGGCCGGCGGCGGGAACGCGCCCTGGGGCTCGGAGATGATCCTGGGCGAGGCCGGCGTTCGGGAAGCGCCCCGGGGGCTCGGGATTGGGGCGAGGGCTGGCGGAGGGGCCGGGAGCGGCCGAGGGGCGGGCGGGGCGCCAGGGGCATCCGCAGAGCATGCACAGGGGGTATTTGAACGGTATTTGGCTCGTGTCCGATAATGTATGTTATGTTAACTAACGAGAATACGGGGGGGGCCGTGGGCCTTGTCCGGGACGGTTCCCGCCCTCGGACTCACCCGCCAGCACGCGGCGCCGCTCCCCATGCGGGGTCACAGCCGTCGTTCAGTTGTCTTCTGGATTCGAGCGCCGGCCGGCACGACCACCGGCCGGTTCCGCGGTCCGGACGACTACGCCTGCCGCAACTCCGCCAGGACGCCCTCGAGCGTCTCGATGATTTCCTGCCGCTCGACGCTGCCTTTGCGGAACTGCAGTTTCATCGTGAAGGCCTTCGAGGTCGGCCGGTAGTTGAAGATGTAAGCCTTGGGTCTGCCCGGCGCCGCTGGCCTGGGTCGCCTCGCTTCGCGCCGAACGGTCTCGCGTGTGAAGTGCCCGGACGCAATCCGCTCGACGAGGCCGGTCATTTTCTGGGTATCTGGCTGCTTAACTATCTCTAGAAGCAATGATTTAGAGGAAATGTCGGCCAGCCGACAAAGGTTTCGAACCTCGTCCGGCATCTTGGTGAGGGCCAGCGACTCGGTGATCGAAGTCCGGGAGCGGCTGAGCTTCTTCGCGAGCTCCTCGTGCGTGTAGGCGCACTTGGTGGCCAGCCCCTGGAGGGCGTCGGCTTCTTCGAACGGCGTCAGGTCCTTTCGCTGGAGGTTCTCCACCAGCGCCAGCTCGATGACCTCGGCGTCGTCGACGTCGCGAAGGACGACGGGCAGCTGGTGGAGGCCGGCCTGGACGGCGGCCTGGTAGCGCCTCTCCCCCGCGATGATC
Source organism: uncultured Acidobacteriota bacterium (assembly GCA_963717945.1). Taxonomy (GTDB): domain Bacteria; phylum Acidobacteriota; class Vicinamibacteria; order Vicinamibacterales; family Fen-181; genus FEN-299. The sequence goes on from CAVQXT010000004.1 coordinate 141,699, forward strand.
TCGTAGCGGTCGCCCCGCTGCCGGACCACCAGCGGTTCGAGGATGCCCTTCTCGGCGATGGAGGCAATCAGCTCGGAGAGGTCTCCCATCATCTGGCGAGGCTGCGTCGGGTTGGGGTCGATCTGCTCGATCGGGACCATCCGTCCCACCGGCTCGCCGGCCGAGGAGGCCAGGGCTTCCACGTAGTGCACGTCATGGCGCATCCGAACCGTCTCAGGCAAACCGCGTCTAGGCACGATCCATGACCTCCTCTGACAGCGTGTAATACTCGCTCGCTCCGCTCGAGTCCGGCGCGAACGTGAAGATCGATTCCTTGTAGGCCGGGCTCTCTTCGAGGCGCACGCTCTTGGTGATCACCGTATTGAACACCTTGGCGCCGAAGACCTTCTGGATCTGCTGGCGGATGTCGCGCGCGATCGACGTGCGCCGGTCGTGCATCGTGATCAGCACGCCCATGATCTGCAGGCCCGGGTTCGCGCGGCTGCGGACCTTCTCCACCGTCTCGAGCAGGTCGTCGGTGCCCTCCAGGGCGAAGTAGGACGACTGGATCGGGATCAGCAGGTGCGTCGCCGCCACGAGGGCGTTGACGGTGAGCAGGCCGAGCGCCGGCGGACAGTCCACCACGACGAGGTCGTGCGTCTTCATCACCGCGTCGAGCTTGTCCTTGAGCCGGAAGTGCGCGTCCATTTCGCCGACCAGCTTCGCTTCGAGCTTGGCGAGCCCGATGCGCGCCGGGATGATCGAAAGCCCTTCGACCGGGGTCGGAACGAGCAGTTCACTCGCCGTGCAGGCCGGTTCGGTCAGCAGGTCGTAGACGCTCCGGGAGAGGCCCCCCCGTTCCACGTAGGACATCGTGCTGTTGGCCTGCGGGTCGAGGTCGATGAGCACCGTGCGGTGGCCCCGCATCGCGAGCGCCGCGCTGAGGTTGATGGCGGTCGTCGTCTTGCCGACGCCGCCCTTCTGGTTCGCAATCGCAAGGATCATGGCAAGCGCTCGGGTCGTAATGCCGCGGTAGGTTTCGCTATTCTAGGGAGCGCGACACGTGGTGTCAATGACGCGGGGGCGGGAGCGCAATTGTGGCGCGAAACACGACCGCGCCGGCGGCGGGACGCGCGGTCAGAGGGAGGCGCCCTACATCTTGTACTTGCCGAGCTCCTCCGGATCGAGGCTCTCGAGCCACTTCTGCAGCCGATCGGAGTCGGGCTTCTCGGTGCCGAAGTCGATCCCCTTGGCGTTGTCGATGACGCTCTCTTCGACGAAGATCGGCGCCTGCGTGCGCAGCGCCAGCGCGATGGCATCGCTCGGCCTCGCGTCGATGGCGACCAGCTCGCCCGCCACGTCCACGTAGATGAGCGCGTAGAACGTGTTCTCCTTGAGATCCGATATCAGGACCTTCGTCACCTGCCCCTTCAGATCCTCGATCACGTTCCGCAGCAGATCGTGCGTCATCGGCCGCGGCGTCGACACGTTCTCCATCTGCAGCGCGATCGCGTTGGCTTCGAAGACGCCCACCCAGATCGGCAGCACGCGCTGCCCGTCCCGGTCACGCAGGATGATGATCGGCATGTTGGTGATCGGGTCCACCATCAGCCCCTTGATCGCCATCTCAATCTGCATCGGCATTCCCCGCTCCCCGATCGCCCGTCCGTGAAGACGCGGCCTCTCCTACAAAGGTAGGGGCCCCCGGCGGCCCTGTCAATCGTGAACCTCCGCCGCCTCCCCTCGCAGGCTGTTCGGGCCCGCGCGCACGATCCGGACCGCGAGCATTCGTCCCAGCCACTCGCGCGGGCCGGGCAGGTTCACGATCGCGTTGCCCGTCGTGCGGCCCGCCACTTCGTGCGCCCGGCGACGGCTGACCGAGTCCACCAGCACGTCGTACACCCGGCCGACCGCCGCCTGGTGGAGCTCCTGCTGGACCTCCCGCTGCAGCGCCTGGAGCGCCGAGAGCCGCCTCCCCTTCTCTTCCTCGCCGACGTCGTCCGGCATCCGGCGTGCCGCCAGCGTGCCGGGCCGCTCGGAGTACTTGAAGGAGAACATCCCGCTGAAGCGCACGGTCGCGGCGAGCGACAGCGTCGCCTCGAAATCCTCGACGGTCTCGCCCGGGAAGCCGACGATGAAATCGGTCGAGACCCCGATGCCGGGCACCGCCTGGCGCAGCGCGTCGATCAGGCGCAGGTAATCCTCGCGCGTGTGCCGCCGCCGCATCAGCTGCAACACCCGCGTCGAGCCGGACTGGACCGGCAGGTGCACGTGCTTGCAGACGTGCGGCAGGTCGCGGATGGCCGCCACGAGCCGGTCCGACGCGTGGCGCGGGTGGGGGCTCGCGAACCGGATGCGCTCCACGCCGCGCACGGCGTCGACCGCCTCGAGCAGCGCGGGGAAATCGCACGCCGGATCGTCGGGGGCCTGGTAATGGTTGACGATCTGGCCCAGGAGCTGGATCTCCCGACGCCCGCCGGCGACGGCCTCCTCGACGTCGGCGAGGATCTCCGCCTTCGCGCGCATCCGCTCGGGGCCGCGCGTCGCCGGGACGACGCAGTAGGCGCAGTGGTCGTTGCACCCCTCGAGAATGGTGACGTACGCCTTCACCGGGTCGCCGCGCCTGACGATCCCCAGGGGGAAGCTCACGTCCTCGTTCCGATCGAGATTGAGCTGCGGGCGGCCCGACGCCAGGGCCTGTTCCACCAGCGCGGGAAGCTCCCTGGCGGCCTGCGTGCCGACGATGACGTCCACGTACGGGGCGCGCCGGAGGATGGCCCGGCCTTCCTGCTGGGCCACGCAGCCGGCCACCGCGATGACCGGCCGGCCCCCGTCGGCCGTGGCCGCCAGCCGGACCTCCCCGAGGCGCGAGAACAGCTTCTCGGCGGCGTGCTCGCGGACGCTGCAGGTATTGAGGAGGACGAGATCGGCGTCCGAAAGATCGAGCGCGGCCTCGTAACCGGCCTGCTCGAGCAGCCCGGCGAACCGCTCGGAGTCGTGGACGTTCATCTGGCAGCCGAACGTCTCGATCAGGTACTTTCGCGCCATCGGGGATCCCTACCGGCGAGCTTTCGCCTTCGCCCTTTCGCTTTCGCCTTTCGTGGTTTGTTCGCTTTCGCCATGCCGGCGGTCGAGCATCTCGCGCGCGCTCGTTCGCGTCGCCTGGGTGACCTGCGCGCCGCCCAGCATCCTGGCCACCTCCGCTTCCCTCTCGGCCCGATCGAGCCTCTCCACCCCGGTCAGCGTCCGGCCGGCCTCGACGCTCTTGCTGATCCGGTAGTGGTGCCGCCCGCACGCGGCGATCTGCGGCAGGTGCGTGATGCACAGGACCTGGAAGTCCTTCCCGAGCGCCTGGAGCTTGCTCCCGACCGCGTCGGCCACCCGTCCGCCGATCCCCGAGTCCACCTCGTCGAACACCAGCGTCTTCCCCGCCGCGTCGATCGAGGCGAGGCTCTTGATGCCCAGCATGATGCGCGACATCTCGCCGCCCGAGGCGATGCGGGCCAGCGGCCTGAGCTCCTCGCCCGGGTTGGGCGACACGTAGAACTCGCCGACGTCGATCCCCCGCCCCGTCCACCGCTCGGGCGGGGGCGGCCACCCGTCGGCGAACCGGACGTCGAAGCGGGTGTGCTCCATCGCGAGGTCCCGGAGTTGCGCGACCAGCGCCTTCGAGAAGCGCGCGGCGGCCTGGCGCCGCTGGTCGGAGAGGGCGCGCGCGGCGGTCAAGTAAACGCCGGTCAGTCGCGCGCACTCGGCCTCCGCCTCGGCCAGGCGTTCGGCCACCGAGTCGAGGCTCAGCTGCTCGGCGCCGAGCGCGCGGTGTTTCTCGAGGACGTCGGCGAGCGTCGGGCCGTGCTTGCGCTTGAGCCGATCGAGCGCGGCCAGGCGGTCCTCGACCTCCTGCAGCTTTGCCGGCGACGCGTCGATGCCGGCGGCGTAGCCGCGGAGGAACGTGGCGAGGTCCTCGAGCTGCGACTTCACGCCGTCTCTCGCCTCGACGTAGGGCGCGAACCGCGCGTCGAGCGCGGCCAGCTCTCCCACCCGCCGCCACACCTGTCCCAGCCCGGCCAGCACCGCGTCGTCGCGGTCGTAGAGGATCGCGTAACTCTCGTCGGCGAGGCGGCGCACGCGCTCGGCGCTCGAGAGCAGGGTGCGCAGCGCCGCGAGATCCTCGTCCTCGCCCGCGCGCGGCACGACGCGGTCGAGCTCGGCGAGCTGGAACTCGATGATCTCGAGGCGCGCGGCGCGCTGGCGCGACAGCTCCCGCACCTGGTCGCGCGCCGAGCAGGCTGCCTGCCAGGCGCCGAATGCCTCGGCGACCTCATGGCGCCGCGCGTCGAGCCCGGCGAACCGGTCGAGCAGGTCGAGGTGGGTCTGCGGGTCGAGCAGCGCCTGGTGCTCGTGCTGGCCGTGCAGGTCCACCAGGCGCGCGCCGAGCTCGCGCAGCGCGCCGGCGGTGACGAGCGCGCCGTTGACGAAGGCGCGGCTCCGGCCCTGCGAGGTCACCTCGCGCCGCACCAGCAGCTCGGCGCCGTCCCCGTCGTCGAACAGCGCCTGGACGACGGCCGACTCCTCGCCCGTTCGCACCAGCTCGGGCGAGGCCCTCCCGCCGAGCAGGAGGCCGACCGCCTCGACGAGGATCGACTTGCCGGCGCCGGTCTCGCCGGTGAGGACGCTCAGCCCGGCGTCGAAGTCGACCTGCACCGCTTCGATGACCGCGAGGTTCTGAATGGAGAGGAATCGGAGCATGCTCGTCCCCGCGAGGACGGGTTCCAGAAATCCCGGAACCGCAATGATATCATACGTTTGACAGCGATCCTGCCGCATGTTAGGCTGGACAGGATGCGCTGTCCCAGCGGCGCCCGATTCACGAAGCGGAGGCAGGTTTGCGCACGCTCGGATACATGGCGCTGGCACTGCAGGTGTCGGGCGCGGTTCCGCCCGACGGCGGAGTGGGCGGAGGTCTTCTGCGGCTGGTCTTGCGGTCGAGCCCGGTCGCGCAGTTCGTCCTGCTGATTCTCGCCCTGTTCTCGGTGGTCTCCTGGGGCGTCACGTTCTACAAGCTGTGGACGTTCCGCCGCGCCGGCCGCCAGTCGGCGGCCTTCCTCGACGTCTTTCGCAAGAGCAACCGGTTCTCCGAGGTCCAGGCCGTCTGCCGGTCGCTCGGCGAGAGCCCCCTGGTCGGGATCTTCCAGGCGGGCTATGCCGAGCTGAACGCGCAGTTGCGCCAGGCCGGGGCCCCGGAGGGCGCGGCGGCGCACCCGGTGATGCGCAGCGTGCAGGCGCTCGACCGCGCGCTGCTGCGCGCGACGGCGCTCGAGGTGGGCAAGCTCGAGGACCGGGTGCCGTTCCTGGCGACGACGGCGAGCATCACGCCGTTCATCGGGCTGTTCGGCACCGTCTGGGGCATCATCAACGCGTTCGACAGCATCGGGCAGACGGCGTCGACCTCCCTCGCGGTCGTCGCCCCCGGCATCGCCGAGGCGCTCATCGCGACCGCCGCGGGGCTGTTCGCGGCGATTCCCGCCGTCTACTTCTACAACCGGCTGGCGCAGCAGGTGAAGGTGTTCGCGACCGAGATGGACGACTTCTCGCTCGAGTTCCTCAACATCGCCGAGCGGAACTTCTCGTAGGACGGCGGGACGCGATGCCGAAGGTGCAGCCGATCGAGACGGGCGGCGGCGGGCGCGCGCGGTCGCGGCGCGTCGTGAGCGCGCTCAACGAGATCAACGTCGTGCCGCTGGTCGACGTGATGCTCGTGCTGCTCATCATCTTCATGGTCACCGCGCCGATGATGCAGCGCGGCATCGACGTGACCCTCCCGCAGGCGCGCCGGGCGCAGGAGATCGACGCGCAGCGCGTCTACATCACCGTGCCGCTGGCGTTCCACCGGGACCGTCGCGTGAAGATCGGCGAAGACAGCGTGCCGTTCGCCGTGCTCGCCGAGCGCGTGCGGCAGGCCCTGCGCTGGCGGTCGGACAAGGACGTCTACCTGCAGCTCGACGCCGCGCTGAACGTCCAGGACATGATGGACGTGATGGATCGGCTCAAGGAGGCCGGCGTCGGCAACGTCGGGATCGTCGCGAAGTTCCCCGAGTCGCGCTGACCGGCCGAGACCGCCATGGAAGCCGTCACCGCCGTCCTGCTCGACCGCCAGTCAGCCGCCCGCCGGCTTCGGCCGATGGTCGTCTGCTCGCTGGCGCTGCACGCGATCGCCGCGGTGGCGATCGTGTTCGGCCCGGCCCGGTGGCTGCCCTCGGCGGGATCGCGGGCGCCGCGGGTCGTCATGTCGATCAGCCTCGGCGGAGCGAGCGGCCCCGTGAACGGCGGGGTCAACCCGCTCGGCGGGCGGCCGGTGCAGAAGGTGGCGACCTCCGCCGAGAAGCGGCCGCAGCCGATGCGGCCCCCGGCGGCGAAGGCGCCGGGGATGACGATGCCGGCGCCGAAGACGCCCGCGAGAGCGCCTCGCACGCCGCCCGTGAACGAGCCGGCCTTCGGCTCCGACGAGGCCATCGGGCGCACGCCGACCACGGGGCCCGAGGAGAAGATGGGCTCGAGCTTCGCCGACACCGGCGTGACCGGGCTCGGCCTCGGCCTGGCGACCGGCGGCGCGGGCGCCGGCGGCGATCTCGACGTCGGCAGCTTCTGCTGCCCCGACTACCTGGCGACGATGGTGCGCCGGATCAAGGAGAACTGGAACTACCGCCAGGGGGTGGTGGCGACGACGGTCATGCGGTTCACCGTGCTTCGCAACGGCCGGATCACCGATATCGCGGTCGAGCAGTCGGCCGGGTACGTGCTGGACCTGACGGCCCAGCGGGCGCTGCAGATGCTGCGCCAGCTGCCGCCGCTGCCGCCGGCGTACCCGAACCCGACGCTGACCGTCTATCTCAAGTTCGACTACATACGCTGATGACACCTACAAACCTGCTCGCGCGGTGGGGCCTCGCGGCCGCCGGTGTCGCCCTGCTGGCCATCGCGCCCGGCGCGCAGCCCCCGCCCCAGACGCCGCCGCAACAGCCGCCGGCCGTGTCGATTACGATCACCGGGGAGTCGGGCACCCTGCCCCGCTACGCGGTGCCCGATTTCATCCCGCTCACGACCGACGCCGAGACGGTGGCGGCCGCCAGGACGCTCGGCGAGGTGCTGTTCGCGGATCTCGCCTACGAGCGCGAGTTCGACATGATCCCGCGCGACACCTACGCCTCGATCCCCGCGGCCCGCTCGCTCGCCACCGTCCCGTTCGACCGGTGGCGCGAGTTGGGCGCCGACGGCCTGGTGATTGGCACGGTGCAGAAGCAGGGGGATACTCTGCGGGTGGACGTGCGGCTGTTCGGCGTGAAGCAGCAGCAGCCGGCCTTTGGGCGGGAGTACGTGGCGCCGGTTGGCAACCCGCGGTTCGTCGCGCACACCGCCTCGGACGAGATCTTCCAGTCGCAGCTCGCGCTGCGCGGCGTGGCCCGGACCAAGATCGCGTTCGTGTCGGACCGCGACGGCGAGCGGCTGACCGGCACGATCGAGTCGCGCGTGGTGAAGGAGATCTACGTCTGCGACTACGACGGCGCGAACCAGCGGCGGCTGACCGTCAACCGGACGCTCAACATCAACCCGACCTGGTCGCCCGACGGGCGGTCGATTGCCTACACGTCGTACCGGCGCGGCGTGCCCGACATCTTCATCGCCAACATCTACCAGGGCACGGTCCCCGAGAACCCGCTGCACAGCCGGGGCGAGGAGAACTTCCTGCCCGTCTGGTCGCCGGACGGGAAGAAGATCGCGTTCCAGTCGAACCGCGACGGCCACGCCGAGGTCTACGTCATGAACCGGGACGGGTCCGGCGTCCGGCGGATCACCAACAACCCGGCCAACGACGGCACGCCGACCTGGTCGCCCACCGGCAAGCAGATCGCGTTCACGTCGGACCGGTCCGGCGCGCCGCAGATCTACGTCGTCGACGCCGACGGGCTGAACCTGCGGATGCTGACGCACGAATCGTACTGCGACCGGCCCACCTGGTCGCCGGCGCCATACAATGAGATCGCGTACGCCGCCCGGACCGGGCCGGGGTTCGACATCAAGGTGCTCGACCTGGCGAGCGGCCAGATCCGCCAGCTGACGTTCGGCGAGGGGAGCAACGAGAGCCCGGCCTACGCGGCGAACGGGCGCCACCTGGTCTTCAGCTCGACGCGGTCGGGCCGACGCCAGATCTACACGATCGATCGCACGGGCAAGGACGTGCGGCAACTGACCAGGGCCGGCAACAACCAGACGCCGGACTGGTCGAAGTAGCGACGCGGAGGGAGAGACATGCGACACCACTGGGGGCACTTGGGCATCGTCGTGTTCGCGGCACTCGCCGTTCTCACGGTCGGCGCGTGCCACCGGAACGTTCCGCCGGTCGAGACCCCGGCTCCGCCCCCGGCCGCCGCGGCCCCCGCGCCGGCCGCGCCCGGCAAGCCGCCGGCCCCGCCCGAGCCGGTGAAGGAGCCCGTGATGGCCGCGCCGGCGCCGATCGTCGAGGACCGGGTCAGCTCGGCGAGCCTGGACGAGATCAACAAGAACTCGCCGCTCAAGCCGGTGTACTTCGAGTACGACCAGTCGGAGATCTCGGGCGAGGCGCAGAAGGCGCTGGACGCGAACGCGGACGTGATGAAGAGGAACCCGAGCTGGATCGTCACCATCGAGGGGCACTGCGACGAGCGCGGGACGGCGGAGTACAATCTCGCGCTCGGCGAACGGCGAGCGAACGCGGCGCGCGCCTACCTGGTGTCGCTCGGGATTCCCGCCGATCGCCTGCGCACGATCAGCTACGGCAAGGAGTTTCCGTTCGACCCCGGGCACGACGCGGCGGCGTGGGCCCGGAACCGGCGGGCCCACTTCGTGGTCACGCAGAAATAAGGCCGCCGCCCCGGACGATGGGATAATGGTTCGTCCGGCGGCGGCAGCCACCAACGCGGAGTAAGAGGTATGGTGCGAGAACGCGTGCTCGGGTTCGTCCTCGTGGCGGCGCTGGTGCCGGCGGCGGCCGGTGTCGCCTCGGCCGCCAACAAGGAACACCTGCAGATGCTGGCCGAGATCCGGATGCTGCAGGAGCAGACCGCGCTGCTCCGGGCGCAACTGACGGCGCTCAACGAGACGTTGCGCGTGCTCGGCACCAAGCTCGACGAGCAGGCGGGGGCGTCGCGCAAGGCCCTGGCGGACCAGAAGCTGTCGATCGACACCATCGGCGACGACGTGCGCGTAGTTCGCGAGAAGGTGGACGACAACAACGTGCGCGTCAGCTCTTTGTCGCAGGAGCTCGAAGCCATCCGCACCGCCGTGGCCCAGGGGCCCGCCCCGGTGTCGGCGCCCACCGGCGCCGACGCGGCGACCCCGGCCGGCGGGCAGCCGCCGGCCGCCGCGAACCCGGCCGGCGCGCAGCCGCCGGCGCAGTCACCGCAGCGGCTCTACGACACCGCCTGGGCCGACTACGTGGCGGCGCAGTACAACCTCGCCATCGCGGGCTTCGAGAACTACATCCGGACCTTCCCCCGCTCCGAACAGGCGGGCGACGCGCAGTACTTCATCGGCGAGTGCTACTACCAGCAGGGGATGTTCAAGGAAGCCGCCGCGGCCTACGACCGCGGGATCACCGCATATCCCGGCAGCCAGAAGGTCCCCGACATGTACTTCAAGCGCGGGATGGCCTTCAACGCGCTCGGCCTGGTGGATCGGGCGCGGGAGAGCTGGGAGTACGTGGTGAAGACCTTCCCCAACTCGGACGCCGGCCGCCTCGCGCGCCAGCGGCTCGACCAGATCATCCGGCGGACTCCGTCTGCCGCTCCGCTTACCGTCGACTGAGGGTCGACACAGCAAAGGACGTTTCGATGGGTACCGTGAATCGGGTGATCCTGGTCGGCAACCTGGGCCGCGACGCCGAGCTCCGCCGCACGGGCACCGGCACCGCCGTCGCCAACTTCAGCCTCGCGACCACCGAGGTGTTCAAGGACCGGGACGGCAATCGCAAGGAAGAGACCGAGTGGCACCGCGTGTCGCTGATGGGCAAGCAGGCCGAGTCGGTGGCCGACTACCTGCTCAAGGGCAAGCAGGTCTACGTCGAGGGGCGGCTGCGGACGCGGGAGTGGGAGGACAAGGAAGGCCAGAAGCGGAAGACCACCGAGGTCATTGCCAACCGCCTCGTGCTGCTCGGGGGCGGCCCGCGCCGCGAGAACGTGGACCGCGAGGAGCCCAGCCGCGAGCCGGCGGCCGCCGACCCGGCCGCGACGATGCCGGGCGACGACGAGGTACCGTTTTAGAAGGCTCAAGGCTCAGGGCTCAAGGCTCAGGGAAGAACGGCTCAGGACTCAGGGCTCAGGGGGATTCAGGGATCGGGGATCAGGGATCGGTGTCGGGGATCGGGGCTGGCGCGCTGCAAGAGCGAACCGATTCCACACTTCTGAGGTCCAAAGCCCTGAGCCGTGAGTCGTGAGCCCTCTCACCGCCGTGCGTCTTCCCTCCCGTACCGATCCTCCAGCCGCACGACGTCGTCGAGCTCCGGCGTCGAGACCTCGAAGATGTCGCAGTCGTCGATCGCCGTCATCCGGTGCACGGTCTTCGGCGTGACGTGCACCCGGTCGCCCGGCTTCATCTCGATCCGCTCGAGCGTGCCCTCGCGCTCGATCTCGAACAGGAGCCGGCCCGACCACAGGAGGATCGTCTCCTCTTTGTGGTTGTGGTACTGCAGGCTGAGCGCGTGTCCCGCGTTGACGTGCAGGATCTTGCCCACGTAGCGGTCCGTGGTGGCCCAGTGCAGCTCGTAGCCCCACGGCTTGTCCACTCTCGCGTAATCAGCGCTTCCCACTGGTGCCTCCTGTGCCGGGGGGAATTGACGGGGTCTGCTGCCGGCCGCCGGTGTCCCGGCGGGCCGGCCAGGCAGCGCTCGACGCCCGCCACGGTCGCCTGCCGCATGACGCGCGACGCGAGCCGCCGGGCGGACGCCGTGTCGAGCTGCTCCACCACGGTTCGTGCGATCCCGATCGCCGCCGGGCTCATGCTGAAACTGGTCAGGCCCAGGCCGATGAGCAGCGGCAGGATCGCGGGGTCCGCGGCCATCTCTCCGCACAGCGACACCGGGAGCTGTCGCCGGGCAGCGGCGCGGATGACGTGGCGCAGCGTCCGGAGGACGGCCGGGTGCAGCGGCTCGAACAGCCGCGACACGCGCGCGTCGGTCCGGTCGACCGCCAGCACGTACTGGATGAGGTCGTTGGTGCCGATGCTGAAGAAGTCCGCCTCCTTCGCCAGCAGGTCGGCGGTGACCGCCGCCGAGGGGATCTCGATCATCACGCCGACGGGCGGCAGGAGGTCAACCGCCTCGCCGCGCGAGGCCAGCTCCCCCGCCGCTTCGCGCAGGGCGGCCCTCGCCGCGCGCAGGTCCTCGACGCCGGACACGAACGGGAACATGATCCGGAGCCGGCCGTGGCGGCTGGCCCGGAGCAGCGCGCGCAGCTGCACCCTGAACAGGTCGGGCATCGCGAGGCTCAGCCGGACCGCGCGCAACCCGAGGGCGCCGCGCGTCGCCGAGGCGCGGGGGGCGCCGAACGGCCCGCCTCCCCCCGCCGCCCATGGCTGCACCTGCGTGTCGTCCACGTCGAATGTCCGCACCGTGACCGGGGCGGGCGCCATCCCCTCGACCAGCGCGCGGTAGGCCTCGAACTGCGCGTCCTCGGTGAGCGCGGTGGCCGAGGTCGTGGCCAGCAGGAACTCCGAGCGGTAGAGGCCGATGCCGGCCGCGCCGGCGGACCGGGCCGTCGCCATGTCGGCGGGCAGCTCGATGTTGGCCTGCGAGGGCGATGGCGGCGCCGTCGGTGGTGACGGCCGGCGAGGCCGCGCGCCCGACATCATGTTCTCCGGCCCGAACCCTGGGCGTCGTCCGGCTTTTCGCCTCCTCCACGACCTCGGCGGGAGGGTCGATCAGGACGATCGCCGCTCGTGCCGTCGATGACGACCGTGACGCCGGGGCGGATGCGGGCGCTCACCGACCCGAGGCCCACGACGGCCGGCACGTGGAGCGACCGGGCGAGGATGGCGGTGTGGTGGGTCGGGCTCCCGCCGTCGCTGGCGAAGCCGAGGATCTTCTGCCAGTCCACCTGCGCCGCCATCGACGGGGTGAGCTCGTCGGCGATGAGCACGAGTTCCCGCGTCCACGTCGGCGAACAGGTCGATGCCGCGGCCGCGCAGGCGGCCGAGGTTCAGGCGCAGCCGGCCGACGACGTCCGCCACGTCGCCCCGGCGCTCGCGCAGGTAGGCGTCCTCCGCCGCGTCGAAGAAGGCCGGCCAGCTCCTCGAACGCCTGCTGGACGGCCCACTCGGCGTTGATGTGCTCGGCGGCGATGAGGTCCCGGGCGCGGTCCACCAGCATCGGGTCGTCGATCATCAGCAGCTGCGCCTCGAACAGATAGCCCGAGGTCGGGCGCGGCGCCGCGCGCGATGCGCGACTTGATGTCGGCGAGCTCGCGGCGGGAGCGTTCGCGGGCCTCGTCGAGCCGGGCGATCCTCGACGGGAACCTGCTCCGGGCCGATGGGAAACCGAATCACCAGCGGGTTCTGCATCAGCAGGACGGCCCGGCCGACGACCACGCCGGGCGACACGCCGATGCCGGTCAGGCGGTGCACGGCTCCTCACCGAACCCGGACTCGACGAGCTGGCACAGCGCCTCGAGGGCCGCGGCTTCGTCGGCGCCCTCGGCGGAGATGGTGATCTCCGACCCGCGGGCCGCGGCGAGCAGCAGCACGCCCATGATGCTCTTGCCGTCCATGACGCGGCTGCCGCGGCCCACGCGCACGCGCGACTCGAACGCGCTGGCCGTGTGCACGAACCGGGCGGCGGCGCGCGCGTGCATCCCGAGCTGATTGCAGACCGTCACGGTGCGGGACACCATAGGCTCCCTACCCTTCCCCTTTCGTCTCGGCTCTCAGCAGGTCCGAGGCCACCCAGATCGCCTTGCGCCCGTGTTCCCGCATTTCGCGGGCGACGGCGAGGAGGTTCGACGCCTTGCTGCGCGCCGGCCAGCTTGATGAGCATCGGCAGGTTGACGCCGGTGATCACCTCCACGCGGTCGGCCTCGAGGAACGTGAGCGCCAGGTTGGCCGGCGTGCCGCCGAACATGTCGGTCAGGATCAGCACGCCGTCGGTCCCCTGGACCCGCGCGATCGCCTGCTTGATCTCCTCGCGGGCGTCGTCGACGTCGTCGTGCCAGCCGATCGACACCGCCGCGAACTGCGGCAGGTCGCCGACGATCGTCTCGGCCGCGTTCACCAGTTCGATGGCCAGCTGCCCGTGCGTGACGACGACCACACCGATCATCCGCGTGCTCCTGCGCCGGCGGCGGCCGCCGGCCTCATGCTGACGTTCGCGATCGACCTGCCGCCGGCGGCGCCCGCCCTACTCGGTGCCGACGTTGATGTCCCGGTGCCGCACGCGCAGCCTGATGCCGTCCACGTCTGCGACGGCGCGCCGCAGCGCCTCGGCCACCATCACCGACCGGTGGCGGCCGCCCGTGCACCCGATGGCCACCGTCAGGTAGCTCTTCCCCTCCGAGACGTAGAGCGGGATCACGAAGCGCAGGAAGTCGGCGACGCGCTTGACGAAGACGCGCGTGACCCGGTGCGACTCCATGAACTCGACGACCTGCCGGTCGCGGCCGGTCCGCATCCGCAGCTCGGGCACGAAGTGGGGGTTCGGCAGGCACCGCACGTCGAAGACGAGGTCGGCCTCGGCGGGCACGCCGTGCTTGAAGCCGAAGCTGGTGAAGGTCACGAGCATGCGCGCGCGGCCGCGCCGGCCGCTCGACAGGGCCATGAACGTCTTGCGCAGCTCGTGCACCGTCAGGGTCGTCGTGTCGATGATCCGGTCGGCCAGCCTCCGGATCGGCGCGAGGCGCCGGCGCTCCTCGCGGATCCCCTCGAGCACGGGTCGGTCGTGGGCGAGCGGGTGGGGGCGGCGCGTCTCGCTGAAGCGGCGGACGAGGGCGTCGTCGCTGGCCTCGAGGAAGATCAGCACCGGGTCGAGGCGGCGCATGGCGCGCAGCTGCCGCAGGACCGACGGGAAGCGGGTGAGCATCGCGCCCTCGCGCACGTCCACGACGATCGCGACCCGCTTCAGCTCGCTCCCGGCGCGGCCCGCCAGGCCGGCCAGCGTCGGGGTGAGCGCGATCGGCAGGTTGTCCACGCAGAAGTAGCCGAGGTCCTCGAGGGCGTGGATCACCTGGGACTTGCCCGCGCCCGACAGCCCGGTGATGACGATGAAGCGCACCCCGTTCGGGGAGGACGGGCCCGCGGCGCGTTCGGGCGCGGCCGCCCGCGTCACGACTCCTCCTCGGGCCGCTCGACCAGGCGGGCGTCGGGCTCGTCGGGTTCCGGCTCCCGGAGCTGCCGCTCGAGCCGCGCGGCCAGCTTGCGCGCGGCGTGGTGGCCGCGGGACCGCAGGAGCTGGTTGCGCGCGGCGACCTCGACCAGGATCGACACGTTGCGCCCTGGGGCCACCGGCATCCGGAGCAACGGCACCTGCAGGCCGAGGATCTCGTAGTGCAGCGTCGTCCAGGCCCAGCCGCTCGTACTCGCGGCCGGGCTCCCACCGCTCCAGCTGCACGACCAGCTCGACGCGCTTGGACGAGCGCGTCGACGCGACGCCGAACAGGTCCTTGATGTTGATCAGGCCGAGGCCCCGGACTTCCATGTGGTTGCGCGTGAGATCGGGACAGGTGCCGATCAGCACGCTCTCGGCGCGCCGCCGGATCTCGACCGTGTCGTCGGCGACGAGGCGGTGGCCGCGGACGATCAGGTCCAGCGCGCACTCGCTCTTGCCGATGCCGCTCTCCCCGACGATCAGGACGCCGAGGCCGAGGAGGTCCATCAGGACGGCGTGCATGATGGTCCGCTCGGCCAGCGAGTCCTCGAGGATCGCGCTCACCTTCGCGATGGCGTAGGCGGTCGGCACGCTGGTCGCGAGCAGCGGCACGCCCGCCCGCTCCGACTCGAGGCGCAGCTCCGGCGGCGACGGCATGCTGTTGGTCACCAGGACGGCGGGGATGTCGTGCGCGAAGGTGCGCCGCAGGGCGTCCACCCGCGACGAGGACGCCAGGCTCTCCAGGTAGCGGATTTCGCTCTCGCCGAGGATCAGGATGCGGCCGGGGGACAGGTAGGCGTCGAACCCCGCCAGGGCGAGGCCGGTCTTCTGGATGTGCGGCGTGGTGATCCGGCGATCGAGGCCCGAGGCCCCCGAGATCGAGCGTGAGCGGGAGTCCCACCGATTCAGGACGGCTTCGCAACAGGGCGCCGACGCTCACTCCAGGGATCGTGGTGCTCATCGTGTGACCGCCCGCCGCGGGTGTTCAGCGTTCCGGCTCGATCAGGCCCAGCTGTCCGTTCTTGCGCCGGTAGACCACCGCGATCGCGTCGGTCGCCGCGTTCCGGAACACCAGGAACGCGTCGCCGCCCGACTCGAGGGCGAGCGCCGCCTCGTCGACCGTCATCGGCTTGACGGGGTACGACGCGACCCGCCGGACGCGCCGGGGTTTGGGCGGCTCGGCGCCGGCCTTCGGCGCCGGCAGGTCCGCCGGCGCGAGGCGCACCGGGGCGGCGCGCCGCTTCCGCTCCTGCCACTTCCCCTTCACCTTCGCCAGCTGCTGCGTGATCTTCTCGATCGCGCCGGTGACCGAGGACTCCCACGTGTTGGTCTTCCCGAGCCCGTGGAGGAAGTGGTCGCCGCGGGTGTGGACGGTGAACTCCGACTCGTGGCGGTACTTCTCCAGGGTCAGCACCGCCTGCACGGACACGATGCCGCCGGTGAGGAGCCGGTCCAGTTTCGCCAGCCGCTTCTCGACCAGCGCGCGAAGCTCCGGAGTGATCTCGACGTGCCGGCCTGTCAGTTCGAGTCGCATGGGCAGCCGTCAGGTACAGCACTTTGCGCTGGTTGGAGGTGGGGATCTTCAGCTCTTCGCGGTACTTCGCGATCGTGCGGCGCGCCAGCACCAGCCCCTCCTGCTGGAGCATGCTGACGATCTTCGAGTCGCTGAGCGGGCGGCGCGCGTCCTCGGCTTCGATGATCTTCCGGATCCGCTGCTTGATGGTCACCGACGACACGCTCTCGCCGTAGGAGCTGCTGATCCCGCTGTGGAAGAAGAACTTCATCTCGAACACGCCTTGCGGCGTGTGCATGTACTTGTTGGTCACCACGCGGCTCACCGTGGACTCGTGCATCCCGATGTCGTTGGCGACGTCGCGCAGCACCAGCGGCCGCAGGTGCTCGATGCCGTGGTCGAGGAAGTCCCGCTGGAAGTTCACGATGCTGGTGGCGACCTTGTAGATCGTCTTCTGCCGCTGCTCCACCGACTTGATGAGCCAGAGCGCGGAGCGGAACTTGTCCTTGACGTAGGCCCGCGTCTCCTCCGTGTTGTCGCTCCCCTTGTCGAGCAGGCGCCGGTAGGCCGGGCTGATGCGCAGCTGCGGGAGCCCTTCCTCGTTCAGCAGCACGACATACTGGTCCTCGACCTTGACCACGGTGACGTCGGGCGTGACGTACTGGGACTGGGGCCGGTTGTAGCGGCTGCCCGGCTTCGGGTCCAGGTGCTGGATGATCGCGATGTGTTCCTTCAGCTCCTCGACCGACAGCCCGAGCTTGCGCGCCAGCTCCGGCACCTGGTGGTTCTGCAGCAGCCGCAGGTGCTCGGTGATGATCTTCTCGGTCGGCGTCCCCTCGAGGCCGAGATGGCGGACCTGCAGCCCGAGGCACTCCTGAAGGTCGCGCGCGGCCACGCCGATCGGGTCGAAGCTCTGGACCAGGGCGAGCGCCTTCTCGACCGAGGCGACGGGCCAGGTGCCCATGGCCGCGATCTCGTCCACCGACGCCACCAGGTAGCCGTCGTCGTCAAGGTTGCCGACGATCGCCGCGCCGATCTCGCGCATGGTGTCGTCGCTGGTCTGGATCGAGAGCTGCCAGAAGAGGTGGTCGGAGAGCGAGGTCGACGTCGAGAGCGTGTTCTCGATCGGGGGCAGCTCCTTGATCTCCTGCTGCGCCCGCGGACGGTAGCCCTCGTCGAGATAATCGCCGAAGAAGTACTCGTAATCCTGGTCGTCCCAGGCGTCGCTCTTCGGATCCTTCGGCGGCTCCTCCGCCTTCTCGGCGGCGGCCGCGGCCTCGGTCGCCTGGAGGTCCTCGGCCGGCACCTCCTCGAGCATGGGGTTCTCGACCATCTCCTGCGTGAGCAGCTCGCCAAGCTCGAGCGTGGACATCGGCAGCAGCTTGATCGCCTGCTGCAGCGATGGCGTCAGAATGAGCTTCTGAACGAGCTTGGTGTGGAGTTTCTGCTGAATCGCCATGGTCTAGCGGCCCGCTCGCGGCGGGCCGTCATCCATATTAGTCCAACCTGAAGTCGGTCCCGAGGTAAATCCGCCGCACGTCCTCGTCGGCGGCCAGGCTGGCCGGCGTGCCGCTCCGGAGGATCGCCCCGTCGCGCACGATGTAGGTCCGATCGGTGATCCGGAGCGTCTCGCGCACGTTGTGGTCGGTGATGAGCACCCCGATGCCGCGCGCCTTCAGGTGCGCGATGATCTTCTGGATGTCGGCGACCGCGATCGGGTCGATCCCGGCAAACGGCTCGTCGAGCAGGATGAACAGCGGCGAGACGGCCAGCGCCCGCGTGATCTCGACGCGCCGCCGCTCGCCGCCCGAGAGCGTGTAGGCCGGCGCGGCCGCGAGCGGGGTCAGCCCGAGCTCGGCGAGCAGTTCCGGCAGGCGCGCCCGCCGGGCCTTCCCGTCGAGCGGCAGCGTCTCGAGGATCGCGAGGATGTTCTGTTCGACGGTGAGCCCGCGGAAGATCGACGGTTCCTGCGGCAGGTAGCCGATGCCCTTCCGCGCCCGCACGTACATCGGGTCGTCGGTGAGGTCCGCCCCGTCGAGCAGCACGCGCCCTGAGTCGGGAGCGGTGAGGCCGACGGTCATGTAGAAGGTCGTCGTCTTCCCCGCGCCGTTCGGGCCGAGCAGGCCTACCACCTCGCCCGACGCCACCTCGAGGCTGACGCCGCGCACCACGGTGCGACCGCCGTAGGACTTGGTGAGGTCGTGGGTCCGGAGGATGGCCATTCAGTCGGGACGCCGGCGCTCAGCGCTTGATTTCGCGCCGTAATTCCGTGCGTTTCTGTTCTTTTCCGTCGACGACGATCCTAGCAGCCGATCTGTAGAAAGTCAAAAGACGGCCGGTCGTTTCGCCGAACGTGTCGAGGAGCGTCGCGGGCGCGCCGTCCATGTCGTACTGCTCGGATTCGGCCCGGTAGACCAGCCGCTTCCCCGCCGCCCGGCGCCCCTCCGTCGTGCGGAGCGACACGGCGCCGTCCGCCTCCAGCCGCTCCGCGTCGCGCGCGCCGGCCCGCAGGAAGACGGCGACCCGGTCGGCCAGGAGATCTCCCGCCAGGCCGTCCAGGTGGACGCTTTCCGTATAGACCACGCGGCGCGCCTCGTCGTCGTACGCCATCCGCGCCGAGGTGACGACCATCGTCGCGGGCTCCCGCGTCGTCGGCTCTTCGGCCGCCGGTTCTCGAGTCGCCGGCGCCGCGCCCGCCCGATCGAACTGCATCCGCGAGACGACGTTCCCTCGGGCCGACAGGGCGCCGCTCCGTTCGTCCACGACGATCGTGTCGGCCTTGATCGACACCTGGTCCTGCCACAGGTCGACGCCCCCGGTGTAGGTGGCGAGCCGGGCAGCGCCGTCGTACACCAGGTGGCCGGCGGCCGCGCGAACCGGCCTGTCCGCCTGGAGCATCGCCGGCACGCGGGCCTTCGCGCTTTCGGTGGCCGACCCGGTCCCCCGTGGTCCCGCCGGCTCGCCGGCGGCGCGCATCTCGGTCTTCACCGCGCCGTCGGCCGTGATCTTCCGGCCGTCGAGCAGGACGTCCACCGTGTCGCCCGCGATCGTCGCCTGCCCGTCGAGCACCTGCGGCGCCCGGCCGGTCTTCTCGTGGCGGCCCGACAGCCGCAGCGTGCCGGCGTCGACGGCGTACTCGGCGTCGCGCGCCCCGGCCGTCAACGCGCCCTGCGTGAACACGACGCCGCCCCCGAACCTGGCCGACTCGATGCGGCCGAGGCCGTCGCCCAGCGTGAGCGCAAGCGTCGATGACGTCGCCGCCCGCGGGGCGGCCGGCGCGGCGGGCGTCTCGCGGAAGTCCACGCCCTCGCCGAACGCGGCCGCCGTCAAGCCGGAGCCGTCGGTGCCGGCGGCCTGGAGGACGCCCGCACGGATCGTGCGCGCCGGCGTCGACGGGTCCGCGAGCATCTCGAGCACCACGCCCTTCTGCGCGAGGAGCGACGCCGGCGTCACGCCGTCGGCGCGGAGCGCGACGTCGATGAACTGCCCGGCCAGCCGCCGCCCGGACCCGCCCCCCGTCCCGGCCAGATCGACGCCCGCGTCGCCGTTCAGCGTCGCGTGCTGCATCGTCTTCCCGTCGCCCGCGTAGGTCAGGTCGATGTCGCGCGCCTGCATCGTCTTCACGCCGCCGTCCGCCTTCGGCGACCCGGCCACGCGCGATTCGCCTCGCAGCTCCAGCGTCTGCACGCGATGCCCGCCTCCGGCCAGCGTGGCCGTGATCGCCTCGGCCGAGATCGTCCCGCCCGGGCGCACGAAACGCACGCCCCGCCCGAAGCGCATCGTGTTCTCGCCGCGCGCGAGGCTGAGCGAACCGGCCTCGACGTCGATCCCGTCGTCGCCGGCGGCGGTCGCGTCGCGGTGGATGACGACGCGGTCCAGCAGCGACAGCAGGTCGCGGCGCTGCTCGTAGCTGAGGCCGACGGCGGATCCCGTCAGGCCCGGGCGGGAGAACCGCACGGCGCCCGGCGCGCGTACGACGCTTTGCGCGTGGTCGAACGACGCCGACTCGGTCCGAACGGTCAGGCCGTCGCTCGAGGCGATCTCCACGTCGCCCTCGAGCCGAACGTCTTCGTTCGGCGACTGGCCGACCACGTCGGCGGTGGCCGCCGTGATGGTGAAGTCCCGGCCCCGCCGCTGGAGCATCTTGAACTTGACGCCGGTGAGGCGCGTGCGCCCGTCCGCGTACTGCACCATCTTGTCGTAGTGCTCGACGGTGATGTCCGGCTTCCCGCCGAGCACGCGCACCGAACGGCCGGAGGTGCTCTCGGCGACGACGTTCGGGTCGGCGCGGGGACTCAGGATGGGCGGCGGGGCCGGCGCTCTGGACTGCCGGAGCGAGACGACGATGGTCACCGCCAGGCCGGCGATGAAGACCGCGAGGCCGAGGCGAAGGCGGCGCTGCCAGCGGGTCATGGCCCGGCCACGGCCGTCGTCGCGTCGGGCGCGCGCATGTCGGCCAGCGTCAGCTCCGTGTAGGTTTCGCCGTTGAAGGTGTTCTCGGTGAGCGAGAAGGCCAGGTCGAGCGCCCCGCGGTGGGCCGAGAGAAAGCCCTCCCGCTCTGATGCCCGCCAGGCGATGGCCCGGAAGATCCGGCCGCGCTGGCGCACGGCCATCTTCAGGTGGCGCTCCTTGATCCGGCGCGGGCCGTCGACGATCTCCACGGGCCCCGCGCAGAACACCGGCCTCGGGTTGCCGAGACCGAAGGGCGCGAGGCTCATGATCTCCTCGACCAGGCGTCCCTTGATGGCGTCCAGGCCGAGCCGGGCGTCGACGCGGAGGCGCGGGCGCAGATCGTCCGGGCCGAGCCGGTCGTCGGCGTAGGCCTGGAGCGCCGCGCGGAACGGCCTGATAGCGCCGGCGTCGAGCGTCAGGCCGGCGGCCATGCGGTGGCCGCCGAATCTGACGAGATGGCTGCCGCAGGCCTCGAGCGCGGCGAGCATGTCGAACGCCGGGATGCTTCGGCAGGAACCGTGCGCCAGGCCGTCCTCGATCGAGATGACGACGGCGGGCCGCGCGAACGCGTCGACCAGCTTCGAGGCCACGATGCCGATGACCCCGCGGTGCCAGCCGTCGCCCGAGACGACCAGGACGGCGTGCGCCCCCACGTCGGGGTCGGTGTCGACGACACGGCGCGCGGCCGCCAGGATCTCCTGTTCCTCGTGCTGCCGCCGGAGGTTCTCGTCGTTGAGCTGCGCCGCCAGCCCGCGCGCCTCCTCGGCCATCGCGTCGTCTGTCGCCAGCAGCAGGCGCGCGGCGATGTCCGGCGTCGCCATCCGGCCGGCGGCGTTCACGCGGGGCGCCAGGATGAACGACACGTGGTAGCTGTCGATCGGCTTGCCGCTCAGGCCGGAGGCGTCGAGCAGCGCCCGGAGGCCGACCTTGTGAGGGCCGCGCGACAGCAGGTCGAGGCCGATCTTCGCGATGACGCGGTTCTCGCCCGTCAGGGGCACGACGTCGGCCAGCGTGCCGATGGCGGCGATCTTCACGAACCCCGGGAGCCAGTTCCCGCGGCCGGACCTATCGCAGAGTGCCTGCACCAGCTTGAGCGCGACGCCGACGCCGGCCAGGTTCTTGTCCGGATACGTGGAGTCGGCGCGTTTCGGGTTGAGGACGGCCACCGCGCTCGGCAGTTCGTCGTCCGGCTCGTGATGATCGGTGATGATGAGGTCGACGCCGAGCTCGGCGGCGCGACGGGCGGCGGCGACGCTGCGGATGCCGCAGTCGACCGACACGATCAGCCGCGCGCCGCCTTCGTGCAGCCGGTCGATCGACGACGCCAGCAGGCCGTACCCGTCCCGCAGCCGCTCGGGGATGAAGTGTCCCACGTCCCCGCCCAGCCCCGCGATCGCCCGCTCCAGGATCACCGTCGCGGTGATGCCGTCGACGTCGTAGTCGCCGTGGATGACGATGCGCTCGCGGCGCGCGATGGCGGCCAGGAGGCGATCGACGGCCTCGGCCATGCCGGCGAGCAGGTAGGGATCGTGCAGATCGCCGAGCGACGGCTTGAGGAACCGCGCCGCCTGCTCGGGCGTGGTCACGCCGCGCTGGCACAGCAGGCGCGCGGTCACCGGGTCGATTCCCGCCGCCGCCGACAGCGCGGCCGCCGCGCGCTCGTCGGAGGGCTGGAGGTCCCAGAGCAATGGAGGCATGACGAAGCCCGACCTACCCCTCGGTGTCCACGAACTCGACGCCCAGGCGGCCCATCTGCCTGAACTTCTGGTACCGCGCCTCGGTGCGCGCCTCGGGCGACAGTGTCTTGACGGCCGCCAGGGCGCTCACGATGGCCCGGTCGAGCAGGCCGGCCGCCGACGCCGGGTCGTTGTGCGCCCCGCCCACCGGCTCCGGGACGATCGTGTCGACGATCCCCAGCCGGAGCATGTCGGGCGCGGTCAGCTTGAGGGCCTCGGCCGCCTGGACCTTCCGGCCCGAGTCGCGCCACAGGATGGCCGCGCACCCCTCGGGCGGGATGACGCTGTAGATGGCGAACTCCTGGATCAGGATCCGATCGCCGATGGCCAGGCCGAGCGCGCCGCCGCTGCCGCCCTCCCCGCAGATCGACACGATGATCGGCACGTTGAGCACCGCCATCTCGCGCAGGTTGAACGCGATGGCTTCGGCCACGCCGCGCTCCTCCGACTCGATGCCCGGGAACGCCGCCGGCGTATCGACGATCACGATCACGGGGCGCCCGAACTTCTCGGCCAGCTTCATCGCCCGGAGCGCCTTGCGGTAGCCCTCGGGCCTGGCGTAGCCGAAGTTCCGGTAGATCTTCTGCTTGGTGTCCGCCCCGCCCTTTTGGTGGCCGACCACCAGCACCGGCTCGTCGTGGTACCGCGCCAGGCCGGCCACGATCGCGTGGTCGTCGGCGAAGCGCCGGTCGCCGTGGATCTCGGCGAAGTCGGTGAAGAGGAGGGCGACGTAGTCGAGCATGCACGGCCGATTGGGGTGCCGCGCGAGCTGCACCCGCTGCCACGGCTTGAGATTCGCGTAGATCTCGCGCCGCATCGAGTCGATGCGCCGCTCGAGCTGCTCGATGTCGTTGTCGCGCTGCTCGGTGCGCGGCATCATCCCGAGCGCCTCCACTTCCTTCCGGAGGAGGGCCAGCGGTGCCTCGAAATCCAGCACGTCGGTCGGTTTGCTCATGTCGCTCCTACTCCTCTAACGCAGGGCCGCCGAACCCGGGCCGCAGATCCGCTCGATCTCGGCGACCAGGTCGGCCGACGGCCTCACGCGCATCGGCCCCTGCAGGTCCGCGCGCACGCGCAGCGGCTCGGCGCCGCCCCGCAGATCGATCTCGAACGTGACGCGCCGGTCGCCCCGGTGGCGCGCCAGGACCGCGAGCACGGCCTCGACGGTCGCGCGATCGTGCGGGGGCATCGACAGGCGCACGGCGACCGACCGGGTCGCGCGCTCCCGCACCGCCTCGATCGAGACGATCTCGTTCGCCTTCAGCTTGGTCTTGTCCTCGTCGCGCTCGAGAATGCCCTTGACGAGCACCAGGCTGTCGGTCTGGACCAGCGACACGGCCTTCTCGTAGGCGTCGGGGAACACGATGACGTCGAGGCTGCCCTGCGGGTCGTCGAGGGTGAAGGCCGCCATCCGGGCGCCCTTCCGGGTCTTGAGCGGGCGGACGGCGACGATGATGCCGCCGACGGTCGCCTCGAAGGCGCGCGGCGCCGCCTCCAGGGGCGCGCCGCCCTCTTCCTCCCCGCCGGCCTCGATGTCGGCCAGCAGTTCGGCGATCGGCCTCGCGCCGATCGCCCGGAGCTCGTCCGCGTAGCGCTCGATTGGGTGGCCGCTCCAGAAGATGCCGAGCGATTCCTTCTCGCCCGACAGCTGCTGCGCTTCGGTCCAGGGAGGCACGTCGGGCAGCTCGGCGTCGATCGGGAGGCCGGCCTCGGAGGCCGCGTCCGCGGCGCCGAAGAGCTGCGTCTGCCCCTGGTCGCGGTCGCGGCGGGTGCGGTTGCCGTGGTCGAGGGCCTTCTCCACCGCCGCGAACAGCCGGGCGCGCAGGGCGGCGGTGGGCAGCGCCGAGAGGGCCGGCGACTCGGCGGCCAGCGAGTCCAGCGCCCCGGCCTTGACCAGGCTCTCGAGCACGCGGCGGTTCACCTGGCGCGAGTCCAGCTGCTCGCAGAGCTGGTAGAGCGACCGCACCCGGCCTTCACGCTGGCGCACGTCGATCAGCGCGAGCGCGGCCGACTCCCCCACGTTCTTCACGGCGCCGAGGCCGAACCGCACGCCTTCCGGCGTCACGGTGAAGGCCAGCCCGCTCGCGTTGATGTCGGGCGGCAGGACGGTGACCCCCAGTTCGCGGCACTCGCCGAGGTACATCGCCAGCTTCGGCGTGTTCTGCGACTCGATGGTCAGCAGCGCCGCCATGAAATGCGCCGGGTAGTTCGCCTTGAGGTACGCCGTCTGGTAGGCCACCCAGGCGTAGGTCGTCGCGTGGGACTTGTTGAACCCGTAGCCGGCGAATTTCTCCATCAGGTCGAACAGGGCGGCCGCCTTCCTCGGATCGACCTTCCGGAACCTGGAGCCGTCGAGGAACTTCTGGCGCTGCGCCTGCATGACTTCCGGGTTCTTCTTCCCCATCGCCTTGCGGAGCAGGTCGGCCTGCCCGAGCGTGAAGCCCGCCACCTCGTTGGCGATGCGCATCACCTGTTCCTGGTAGGCGATGACGCCGTAGGTCTCGCGCAGCACCGGCTCGAGCTGCGGCAGGTCGTAGGTGACCTCGACGCGCCCGTGCCGGCGGGCGATGTAGTCGTCGACCATCCCGCCGCGGAGCGGCCCGGGCCGGTAGAGCGCGTTGAGCGCGATCAGGTCCTCGAGGTGCTGCGGCTTCGCCTTGCGCAGGATCTCCCGCATGCCGCTGCTCTCGAACTGGAACACCCCGAGAGTCCGGCCTTCCGCGAACAGCTCGTACGTCTTCGGATCGCCATCCGCCAGCGTGGCGAGATCGATCTCCACCCCGGCCGTCCGCTTGATCTCCTTCACCGCGTCGTCGAGCAGGGTGAGGGTGCTCAGGCCGAGGAAATCCATCTTGAGCAGGCCGATCCGCTCGATCTCCTTCATGCCCCACTGCGTGGTGATCTCGTCGTGAGACCCCTTGTGCAGTGGCGCGTACTCGGTGATCGGCCTGGGCGCGATGACGACGCCGGCCGCGTGCACCGATGCGTGCCGCGACAGGCCCTCGAGACGCCGGGCCACCTCGAGCAGGTCCTTCACGCGCGGGTCGGCGGTTTCGAGATCCTTCAGCGCGGGGTTCTCGGCGAGCGCCTTGTCGAGCGTCATGTCGAGCGCGGCCGGGATCTGCTTGGCGACCTTGTCGACGTCCGCATACGGGATGTCGAGGGCCCGCCCCACGTCGCGCACGACGGCCCGGGCCTTCATCGTCCCGAAGGTGATGATCTGGGCCACGTTCTCGCGGCCGTACTTGCGCGTGACGTACTCGATGACCTCGCCCCGGCGCCGCTCGCAGAAGTCGATGTCGATATCCGGCATCGAGATGCGCTCGGGATTGAGGAACCGCTCGAAGATGAGGTCGAAGTGCAGCGGGTCGACGTCGGTGATGTTCAGGCAGTAGGCCACCACGCTGCCGGCGGCCGAGCCGCGGCCGGGGCCGACCGGGATGCCCTGCTCGCGCGCGTACCGGATGAAGTCCCAGACGATCAGGAAGTAGCCGGCGTACTTCATCTGGGAGATCACCGTGATCTCGTACCTGACGCGCTGGCGGTATTCCTCGACCGTGTGGCGGAGCTCGCCGGCGGCCTCGAGCGCCGCGAGTCGGGGCAGGCGGCGGTCGAACCCTTCCCAGACCATGCGCTCGAAATACTCGTCGAGCGTGGCGCCGGCGGGCACGTCGAAGTTCGGCAGCTGGTTGTCGGTGCCGCCGAAATCGACGTTGCAGCGGTCGGCGATGAGCACCGTGTTGGCCATCGCTCCCGGCACGTCGCCGAAGAGCCGGGCCATCTCGTCGGGCGACTTCAGGTAGAACTGGTCGCCGTGGTACTTCATCCGCTCGGTGTCGTGCACCGTCTTTCCGGTGCCGATGCAGAGCAGGACGTCGTGGGCCCTGAAGTCCTCGCGGGTCAGGTAGTGCACGTCGTTGGTGCACACGAGCGGCAGGTCGAGCGATCGGGCGACGCGAAGCAGCCCGGCGTTGACGATCTTCTGCTCGGGGATCCCCTGGTCCTGCATCTCGAGGAAGAAATTGCCCGGCCCGAGGATGTCGCGGTACTCCCCGGCGGCGGCGATCGCCCGCGCTTCCTGGTCCCCCCGCAAGTGTACGGGAATCTCCCCTTTCAGGCAGCTGCTGAGCCCGATCAGCCCGCGCGAGTGCTGCGCCAGCAGCTCCTTGTCGATCCGGGGCCGGTAGTAGAACCCCTCGGTGTAGGCGGCGGAGACCAGCTGGATGAGGTTGTGGTAGCCCTCCATGGTCTCGGCCAGCAGGACCAGGTGGTTGTTGGTCTCCCCCGGCGAGCCCTTCCTCGTGAACCGGCTGCCGGTGGCCACGTAGGTCTCGCACCCGAGGATCGGCTTGATGCCCTGCTTGCGGGCCTTGTCGTGGAAGACCACCGACGAGAACAGGTTGCCGTGCTCGGTGACCGCCAGCGCCGCAATCTTCTGGCGCGACGCGTGCTCGAGGAGCTCGCCCACCCGGCACGCGCCGTCGAGCAGCGAGTACTCGGTGTGCAGGTGCAGATGAATGAACTCGGCCATCGAGCTGGTGTCTCGCCAATACCTGGGGACGGGGAGAAGCGCCTGACGGTATTATACCGGCGTGAAGTTGGCCCGGCACCTCCGACGCCTCTCGGGCGCGATTGCGGTCCTCGCGCTGGTCGCCGGCCCGGCCGCGCCGGCCCTCGGCACTCCGCAGCCGCCGCCGGTCGCCCGCCCGTCCGGCACGCCGGCCGGGATGCGCGCGCGGCCGGTGAACCCGAAAATCGAAGCCCGCAAGGCGCCGCCGCTCCTGCTTGCGCCCGCGTGGACCATCGACCTGCCGTCTCCTCCCTTTCCAGGCGCCTCCGTCGACGGTACCCGCGGCTACGTCGTGCTGCGCTCGAACGAGATCGTCGCCGTGACGCTCGGCGACGGCGCGGTGTCGTGGAGCGCGAAGACCGACCCGGTCGTCGGCCCGCCCGCGGCGGGCGACGGCCTGGTGTTCCTGGCGCACGCGCGCGAGGTCGAGGCGGTGGACGGGGCCACGGGGGCACGCCGGTGGCGCGTTGGCGTCGACGCCGCTATCTCCGCCCCGCTGCTCTGGACCGGGAGCGGCCTCGTCGTGCCGACCGAGCGCGGCGTCACGATGCTGGGCTCCGCGAAGGGCGACGCGCTCTGGGCGCTCGCGCTCGACTCACCGGCGCGCATCCAGCCGGCCGCCGCTGACGGGCGGATCTACCTGGCGCTCGACGATGGCCTCGTGTCGGCGCTGGCTGCCGGCACCGGGCGTACGGTCTGGCAGACGCGTCTGCCCTCTCCGCCCACGACGGTGGACGCGTCAGGCGGCCGGGTCTTCGTCGGCGGGCGCGACAAGTTCCTGTATTGCCTCTCGGCGGATCGCGGGAAGCGAAAGTGGCGCTGGCGGGCCGGCGCGTCCCCGGTGGGCCAGGTGGCCACCGACGGGCACAACGTCTACTTCGTCGCGCTCGACAACGTGCTGCGGTCTCTCGACCGCGGACACGGCCGCCAGGCGTGGAAGGCGCCGGTCGCGCACCGGCCGATGGGGGGCGTGTTCCTGGCCGATCGGCTGCTGTGGGTGCCCGGAATCGCGGCCGAGGTGGCCGCCTTTCAGCCGATCGACGGGAGCGCCCTCGCCGTGTCGCCGCTGGCGGGCGATCCGGCCGCCGCGCCGCAACTGCGCTTCTCCCCCTCCGGCGCGCTCGAGGGCGAGTTTGTCGTGACCGGCGACGGGAAGGCGCAGTGGCTGGTGCCCGGGCCGCCGCCGCTCCCCGCGAGGCCCATCCCGGCTCCAACGCTGGGTCTTCCGGACGTCAAGGGCTCGTTGTCGAAGGGTCAGCCGGCTATTGACGCCGGGTGACGCGCCAGTTCCTCGCGAACCACCCTTGCCAGCCGCCCCACGCCCTCGGTGATCCGTTCCGGCGTGGGCAGCGAGAACGACATCCGGATCGTGTTGTCGCCGCTGCCGTCGACGAAGAAGGCGCTGCCGGCCACGTAGATGACCTTCTGCTCGATCGCGCGTGGCAGCATCCCCTCGCCGCTGATCTGCGGGGGCAGTGTCACCCACAGGAAGAAGCCGCCCCTCGGCTCCGGCCAGGAGACCAGGTCGCCGAGTTGCGCCCGGAGCGCGGTCTGCATCACGGTGCGCTTGTCCTGGTAGAACTTCCGCAGCATCGGCAGGCGCCCCGCGAGCACGCCCCGGCGGTGGGCCTCGCAGATGACGTGCTGATCCAGGGCCGGCGTCATCAGGTCCTGCGTCTGCTTGAACGAATCGAGCTTCTCGATGACCGGTTCCGGGGCGGCGATCCACGCGACGCGGAAGCCGGGCGCCAGCGTCTTCGAGAAGCTGCTGAGGTAAATGACCCTCCCCTCGGCATCGTCCGCCTTCATGGGTCGGGTGTCCGCGGCGGAGGCCGTGTCGTCGAAATACAGCGCGCCGTAGGGGTCGTCCTCGACGATCAGCACGTCGGCCCGCGAGGCCCACTCGAGCAGCGCCTTCCGCTTGGCGAGCGAGAGCAGGAGCCCGGTGGGATTCTGGAAATTCGGGACGACATAGAGGAACCGGACCGATCGGCCGGCGGCGCGCTCCCGCGCGAGGACGCGATCGAGGTCCTCGAGATCGATCCCGTCGGCTTGCTGCCGGACGCCGACCAGCGCGGCGCCGGCGGTCCGCCACGCGCTGATTGCGCCCGTGTACGCCGGCAGTTCCACCAGGACGACGTCGCCCGGGTCGAGGAGCGCCCTGCCCACCAGGTCGATGCCCTGCTGCGAGCCGGTGGTGATCATCACCTGCTCGAGGGGCGCGGTGATGCCGCGGCCCGCCAGGATCTCGACGCAGGCCTCGAGCAGCGGCCCGTGCCCGCGCGTCGGCCCGTACTGCAGGACCGAGCTCTTGTGGCTGGTCAGCAGCGTGACGGCGATGTCGCGGAACTCCTCCCAGGCGTAGGCCGCGGGGTCCGGGTAGCCCGGCGCGAAGGAGATCATGTCGGGCACGCGCACGGCCATCACGCCCATCTTGCGGATCGCGGACCCCTGGGATTTGAGTGCGGCCTTCGAGAAGAAGCGGTCGTAGTCGATCATGATGTCGCTCACCGGGAAGAGAGAACGCCCGCGGCCGGCGCGCCGTCGGACGCGAAGCCGCGGTACAGGGACAGGTAGGCCGACAGCGCGGTCAGCCCGACGTATTGGAAGACGAGGTTGCGAAGCAGCCACGCGACCAGCTGCAGCGGAAGCACGATCACGCCGGCCACGGGCACGTAGGCGATCAGGTAGAAGCCCCACGTGGCCACCACCGAGAGCAACGTCGCGAGGAGCAGGAGCAGCACCGTGAAGCCGAACACCCGCGACAGCTTGGAGAACTCGCCGCGGATGAAGCGGGCCACCCCCCGCAGCGCCGCGCTCACGCCGCAATCGTCCACGGCCACGACCAGCTGCGCCAGCAGGTAGAGGACGTTGACGACGGTCACCGCGGCGACGAAGAGCACGATGCCCAGCGCCGCGACCGACGCGAGCAGAAACGTGCGGTCCCCGCCGAGCCGGTAGAGGCCGAACGCGACGAGCAGGCAGAGCGCCGCCGCCATGACGTACACGACGCCGAGCACGGCGCCGAGCAGCAGGTAGCGCCTGAACAGGCGGCCCGAGCCATTGGTGAACGTCTCGATCGAGAAGACCATCGCCCGCCGGAATCCGGCGATCCGCAGCGGCGGCCGCTCGATCAGCCCGGCGGCGCGGTCCCCCTCCGCGATGACCGACACGGTGCCGCCTTTGACGACGAACATCAGGAGCGCGCCGCCGACCAGCACCAGCAGGAACCCGGTCAGGTAGGAGGCAAGGGCGAGGGGCCGCGCCATCAGCGTGCCGCTGATGCCGAACAGCATCTCCCGCAGGCTGCCGGTGAGCACGTCCCGGAAATCGCGGCCGAGCAGCATCGTGACGAGGAAGCCTCCGCCGACGATCGGCACCAGGAGCAGCAGCTTGAAGGTCGTGTCGGCCACCGACTGGATGGCCACCACCTGCCAGTTGGCGGCGGCGATGAGGGCGCCGCGTTTGAGTGCCGTCCGTGCGTGCCCGGGATGCATCATGAGCGGGGATCGGATCCGAACTGGCGCAGGCGGCGCTCGCGCCGACACCGGCCGGGCCGCCCGCCCACTATAACACCGAAGACGGCCCTTTTCCCCGCCCGGCGAGTGACGTATCCTGACCACAACACATGCGCGTCGATCCGCGGCTGCGGCCCTTCGTCCGGATCTCGGTGCTCGGCGCCGCCTGCGCGCTCCTGGTCGGCCTCGGAGGACGGGTGGTCGAGCGCCAGCGGCTCGGGCCCGACCGCGAGTCTGCCTACGCGAAGGTCGAACAGGAGGTCAAATCCGAGTTCGACCGGATGTCGCTGACCCTGGGCAGCATGGCCCGGGACCAGGCGAAGGCCGCCGGCCCGATCCTGCGGCAGGCCGCCGACGACCGCGACCTGCGCCCGCTGTTTGCGACCGCCGCCGCCCTGGCCGCCCGGGACCCTTCCCAGCAACTGGCGATCACGGTCTACGACATGAGCGGCACCCCGCTCGCGTGGGCCGGCCGGCCCTCGGAGCTGAGCGTCATCCCGCGCCTCGCCTCCCCCGCTCCGGGCCGGACCGGATCATCGGCCCGGTTGTTCATTCAGCCGGGCCCGCTGGGGTTCCGGCTGGTGCGCGTGGAGGCGGTCATGGCGCCAGCCACCCGCAGCCCGATCATGGTGGGCGCGGTGGCCGCCGAGCACATCTTCCCCGAGCACGCGGTGCCGGGGGCCGCGTCGAACGAGCGCTTCAGCATCGACACCGCGCTGGCGCCCGTGGTCCTCAAGACCCGGTTCGAAGGGGCCGGCGACCGGCTGGGCCCGTACAGTTTTGTCGTCGCCACGCCGTCGGGCGAGACGCTGGTTGAAGCCGACGTCGATCCCGCGCTGCTCGACCAGGCTCGCAGCGCCCACCGTGCGGTCGTCTTCTCGCTGATGGTGGCGGTCCTGGGCCTGACCTTGCTGCTGCTGGTCGGCCCGTGCCTCGACCAGCGGCAGCTGGCCCGCACGACGTGGCCCTACGTGTCGGCGACACTGGCCATCGCCGGGCTGGTGGTGGGTGCCCGGTTGCTGTTCGCCCTCGCGCTGCCACCCGGCGGCGCCGGGGTGCTCTCCCCCGACGTCTACCATTGGGCTCGGCTGGGGCCGCTGGCTCGCCACCCGGCGGACTTCCTCCTGACCGCGCTGGCGGCGCTCGCGCTGGTCACCCTCCTGGCCGGCCCGGTCGAACGGCGCCGGCAGATGTTCCACGGCTCGCGCCACGATCCGCTGGCCGGCGTCGGGCCGGCCGCGCTGTTCGTCCTCGCGCAGGCGGCGGGCGGCACCCTCCTGGCGCTCGCGGTGATCGGCTACGAGCGATTCCTCGGAGAGACGTTCTTTCGGGCGACAGTGGACATCCTGCGGTTCTCGCCGCATCCCTGGGACACCCAGCGGATGGCCGTGGCGCTCGGCCTGATCTGTTCTCACGCGGCGTTCGCCTGGGCGCTGGTCCTCGCCCTGAGGCTGCTGCTGGCCCGGTGGCGGTTCCGGCGGGGCGACCCCGTCGTCGCCGCCGTGCTGCTGCTGGCGTGGGGCGTGCCGATCGGCCTCGTCTGGACGCTGAACTGGCGGGGGGCGCTCGCCGACCTGCCGCGCGTCGAGGCGCTGCTCATCGTCGGCGCCGTGGCGGCGGCCGCCTACCTCGGCCCGAGAGGGCTCGGCCGGCTGCGCCACGCGTCACAGGGCTACCGGCTGATCGCCGCGCTGCTCGTGCTGCTGGCGCCGGCCGTCGTGATGTATCCGTCACTGGTGTTCTTCCAGGAAGGCGCCGAGCACCGGATCGTCGAGTCCGACTTCGCGCAGGAGGTGCTCGACCAGCGCGAGAACCTGCGGAATCGCTTGCGCGCCGCGCAAGCGGAGATCGACGGCCGGGAGGCCGCGCTCGAGGACGCCGTGTCGGTGCCGGCGCCGCCGCCGGGCTCGGCGGTGCGCACCGACAGCGCGTTCCTCCTGTGGCAGGGGACGGCGCTCGCCCGGTACCGCGTGTCGTCGGCCATCGAGCTCTACAACAAGGACGAGATACTGGTCAGCCGGTTCGCGCTCAACCTGCCCGAGGAGTCCACGGGCCAGTTGTGGCACGAGGAGGACTGCACCTGGCGGACGTTCGGCGAGGTGAGCCCGTTCGGGTCGCACGAGCGGCAGCTGCTGCACGCCGGCCGCAACGTCTGCGGGCCCGACGGCCGCCTCGGGACCATCGTGATCCACGTCATCCTCGACTACAGTTCCGCCTCGTTCCTTTCGACCCAGAGCCCCTACCTGGAACTGCTGCGCGGGCAGACCGGAGGCCGGCGCGACCGGATTCACGGGCAGGACGTCAGCTTCGTCGTGTACGGGTGGAGCCGCACTCCGCTCTTCGTGTCGGGCAACTCGGCCTGGCCGATCGACGACGCGCTGTTCGCCAGGATCTACGCCTCCCGCGTTTCCTTTTGGACGCGCCTGTCGCTCGGCGGGACCGACTACCACGTCTTCTTCGAGAACGACCGGTCGGGCATCTACGCCCTCGGGTACCCGACGGTGTCGCTGATGGGTCACTTCATCAACCTGGCCGAGCTGACCTCGCTCGTCAGCCTCGGCTATCTCGGGTTGCTGCTCGGCGCCTTCGTCTTCCGCGCGACCGGCGTGCGGAGGATCCGGTCCGGCCGGGCGCTGCTCCGGGAGATTCGCGAGAGCTTCTACCGCAAGCTGTTCCTGGCGTTCGTGGCCGCCTCGGTGATCCCGGTGGTGGCGCTCGCGCTGGTGACCCGGGTCTACACGGCCGAGCGCCTGCGCGGCGACGTCGACTCGGCGGCTCGCAAGACGACGACGATCGCGAGGCAGATCATCGAGGACTACCGCGTCCAGACGAGCGAGCGGCTGGCCGACGACGCGATGGTCGGCCTCAGTCGCGTGATCGGGCAGGACGTCAACATCTTCACCGGCCCGTGGCTCCAGGCCACCAGCGAGCGCGACCTGTTCGCCTCCGGCCTCGTGCCCGCCCGGACCCCCGCCGACGTGTACCGGGCGATCGTCCTCGATCGGATGCCGAGCGTGATCGCCGCCGAGCAGGCGGCGGGCTTCGATTACATGCTGGCCGCCGCGCCGTTGCGGGCGGCGCCGCGGCGGGCGGAGGACCAAGACTCGGTCCTCACCATTCCGCTCACGCTCCGTCAGCGTGAGATCGAGCGCGAGATCGACAGCCTCGACCGGCGTCTCGTGCTGGCGGCGATGCTGTTCATCCTGATCGGCGCGGCCGTGGGGTACCCGATGGCCGAGCGGATCGCCGACCCGGTCAACCGGCTCATGCGCGCCACGCGGCGGATCGCCAGGGGCGATTTCGACGCCCGGATCGCGGCGACATCGTCGGACGAGCTGCGCCGGCTGGTGGAGGCGTTCAACCACATGTCGGCGGAGCTGCTCCGATACCGGAAGGAACTGGAACGGACGCACCGGCTGGAGGCGTGGGCCGAGATGGCCAGACAGGTGGCTCACGACATCAAGAACCCGCTGACGCCGATCCAGTTGTCCGCCGAGCACCTGCGGCGCGTGCACGCCGACCGCGGCCGCCCGCTCGGGCCGGTGCTCGACGGGTGCATCGACTCGATCCTGTCCCAGGTGCGCCTGCTCCGCCAGATCGCCTCGGAGTTCTCGAGCTTCGCCACCCAACCGACGCCCCGGATCGCCGAGACCAACCTGGTGGAACTGCTGGACGAAGTGATCCATCCCTACGAGATCGGCTCCGGCGAGCGGTGGCAATTCGATCGGCGGGTCGAACCGTCGCTCCCGCCCCTGATGGTGGACCGCGCCCTCATCGGCCGCGCGCTCACCAACATCATCGACAACGCGCTGCACGCGATGCCCGAAGGAGGCACGCTGACAATCGCCGCCCGGCAGGCCGACCAGGCGTCGGCCGAACTGACGGTGACCGACACCGGGGTCGGGATGGACGAGGCGTCTCTCGCCCGGTTGTTCGAGCCGTATTTCTCGACCAAGGCCGTGGGTACCGGCCTGGGGTTGTCGATCGCCCGCCGAAACGTGGAACTCAACGGGGGAACGATCGGGGTAACCAGCGAACGCGGGCGGGGCACGCGGGTGGTGATCAGGCTCCCGCTGGAGCGGGTGGGTACGGCGCAGGGCTGAAGCCCTGCGCTATCTGAATCAGCAGATAGACCAAATCAGCAGATAGACCAAATCAGCAGATAGACCAAATCAGCAGATAGACCAAATCAGCAGATAGAGCAGGGCTTCAGCCCTGCTCATCGTCCGGCTGCGAGTGAGGTGGCAGATCGGGGCCGTTCTCGGGAAGCGGCACGGCGGCTGCTCCGCGCCGGCGGAGGCGCGACCTGGCCATGCCGATGAAGGCGGACAGGAGGTAGCCGTAAGCGATGACCAGCAGCGCCCACTGCGCGTGCGTGGTGATCGCGAAGAAGACGATGACCACCGCCAGCAGGATCTTGTACGAACGGCGGGCCCGCAGGTCGATCTGCTTGAAGCTGCGGTACCGTATCGTGCTCACCATCAGGACCGCGGGAATCAGCATCAGCGCCAGCGCCGGCAGCGCGCTGGTGTAGTCGTGCAGGCCGTAGGGATAGAGGTAGACCGTCGCGGCGGGCACGGCGGCGGCCGCCGGGATCGGCAGGCCCACGAAGTACCGCTTGTCGGTGCTGGTCTGGATGTTGAACCGCGCGAGCCGGATGGCGCCCGCCGAGACGAACACGAATCCCGCCGCCCATCCCAGGCGCCCGAGCGGCTCGAGCCCCCAGCTGAAGACGAGCAGCGCCGGGGCCATCCCGAACGACACGACGTCGGCCAGCGAATCGAACTCCCGCCCGAACGCGCTCGTGCTGCCCGTCAGCCGGGCGATCCGGCCGTCCAGCATGTCGAGGACGACGGCGATGCCGATAAACGGCGCGGCCGTATCGAACTCCCCGCGCATGGCATACGCGACGCACGCGTAGCCGCAGAACATGTTGCCGATCGTGAACAGGCTGGGCAGCAGGTAGACGCCGCGCCGGAACCGTCGCCTCTGCTGGTCGGATCGGCGCCGGAGCGGGTTGAAGACCACCGGACGACGATTGGGCGCCTGTGCAGAGAACATCGATTGCCTTATCGGGAGCTGGCCTGTCCGCCTTCAAGCGCCGCCGAATACGGCAGCTCGGCGATGACAGACTCGCCGCCCCTCACCCGATCGCCGACCGCCGCCAGCAGGTGCGTGCCCGCCGGCAGGAACAGGTCGATGCGCGACCCGAACTTCATCACCCCGAGCCGGTCGCCTGCCCGGACCTGGTCGCCGGGCTTGAGCCTGCAGACCACGCGCCGCACCAGCACGCCGGTGATCTGCCGACAGACCGCGGTGCGGCTTCCGTCGTCGATCCAGACCTCGGAGCGCTCGTTCTCCGACGTCGCCTCCGCCCGGTACGCCGCGTGGTAGCGCCCCGGCCGGTATTCCACTCTCGTGACCTTTCCCGTCACCGGGACCCGGTTGACGTGCACGTCGAGCGGCGAGAGGAAGACGCTGACCTGGGTCCACTGGCCAGCCAGCGCCGCGTCGGCGCTCGACGGACCCGCGACCATCACCCGTCCGTCGGCCGGTGACAGGACCAGGTTGTGGCCGAATGGCGGATGACGTTCCGGATCGCGGAAGAACCACGCCAGCGCCGCCGCCAGCATCATCATCACCGCGGCCGGCAACAACAGCCCGACTATCGCCAGGGCCAGCGCCAGGATGGCGGTGACCGCCACGAACGGAATGCCGGCTCGATCGATCTTCATCGGCACCTGGGGCCGGCAGGGGATCGGCCCGAGACGTCGAGAGCCGGCCACCTGACCGGCTCTCTCGGTTCAACACCCGGGGAGGCGTCGCGGGTCAGCCGCGCGCCGCGGCCGCAGAAGGCGAACTCCGCTCACGGTGCCGCCGGACGATCGTCTCCATCTTGTCCTTGAGCTGCAGCTTCCGCTTCTTCAGGGTGACTTCTTCAACTTGCTCGGGTTCGGAAAGATACGCTTTTGCGGCGAGTTCGTGCAGGCGCTGGTCGAGTTCGTGGTGCTTGACGGCGAGAAGGCGGAACTCTTCGTCGGTTTCGAGCAGCAGGGGCTTCAAATCCAGTGAGTCTGCCATGCTTCGCCTCCTTCGATGGGCCCGATCTGCAGCTCCGTGCTGCACCCGCGGGTCGAGATGGTTCGGATGTGCGTCACATAAGAGGCTGCCAGACCGGCGTCTTCCAGCCTAAGGGCACGCTACCACATCGTACCCCCGGTTTCAAGCTACTCATCGCCGCTCCGGACGGGCTGCGCGCCGCCGCGTTCGCGCCACAATATCAGGGCGTCCTCGACCGGTTGGGTGTAGTACTCGCGACGGATGCCCGCCACCGTAAATCCCAGCTTGGCATACAGGTTGATGGCGGCCTCGTTCGACCGCCGCACCTCGAGCGTGGCCCGCCCGGCACCCAGAATCCGACCACAGCCGGAGGATGAATTCGAGCAGCGACTGCCCCAGCCCGCGGCCGCGCCAGGCCGGGTCCACGGCGAGGTTGTTGATGTGCACCTCGTCCACGACGACCCAGATCGTGCAGAACGCCGCCGCGCGCCCATCGGGCCCTCGGAGGACGTAGCCGTACGACACGCCGGCGTTCGCCAATTCGCGGAGGAACATGTCGCGGGTCCAGGGATTCGAGAACGACGCCGCCTCGACGGCCAGCACATCGTCGAGGTCGGATTCCTGGAGCGTCGAGACCGTCCAGCCTTCCGGGATCGGTCTCCCGGGAGCGGCGTCGGTGTCCTGTGCCGGACGGGTCACATCGGTCATGGCTGCGGTTGCCCTTTCCGCTCGCGCGCCAACTCGGCGTCGGGTCGCCGCACGTAGAGCGGCCGGATCGCGCCGGGAGAAACGGCCAGGCCTGCCGCGGCGTCCCGAGCGGCCATCAACGCGATGGCCGGGGCCAGCGGCGGGACCTCGGCGGCCGGCCGTGCCCGCGCTCCCAGCAGTTCCAGGAGCCGCTCCCGGTAGACGACCGCCCCGTCCCCGACGAACTCGGCGGCGCCGCGGTCAAGGACGTCCGCCCAGGCCTCCAGCACCACCGAAGGGCTGGCGACGATCGGATCGGTGGCGGCCAGCCAGGCCGCGCCCTCCGGCCGATACAGCCGTCCGTACACCTCGCCCCGCTGCGCGTCCATCCAGGACGCGCGGAGCACCGGCGTGCCATCGACGTCGGCGACCGCCGGGCCGGCTGCCTCCGCCAGCGCGTCGAGCGCCGACACGCCGACCACTCGGCGGGCGTGTGCGAAGGCCAGCCCCTGGATCGTCGCGATGCCGATCCGCAGCCCGGTGAACGATCCCGGTCCCACGGCCACGCCGTAGAGGTCGAGGTCTCCGAGCGTGAGATGATGGCGGGCCAGGGCGTCGAGGATGCCCCCCGGCAGGCGGGCCGCGTGGGTCAGGCCCGGGTCCCCTTCGGCGACCTCGAGCAGCCGGCCGTCGCGGACGAGCGCCAGGCTGCCTGCGCGAGTCGTCGTGTCGAGCGCGAGAATCAGCATCGGAACAACGGTCTATTGTAGACGGTCTGTGGCTTACGGCTCACGGCTTACGCCTTGCGGCCGAGTCACGCTGTCGCGTCACTCTTGCCGGACGATATCGACCGAGATCTCCACTGCCGGAATCGTGCCTCTGTTCTCGAGCCAGTGCGTGGTGTTCCTATCCTCGGGCCAGCCCACTCCCGGTCCGTAGTCCGTAGCGATTCCATTTCGATGGTCAGTGATCGTGCCTTGCAGAATGTAGACGGTGCCTGGTCTGCCTTTATGGTCGTGAATCGGGCCGAAGACGCCTCCAGGCTCGATGGTCACCATGCGCATTCGAAGCTGGCGCCCTGCCATGCCCTCGATCTCAGGGCCAAGGTCAACCGTTGAAAGCAACTTGACCGTGACACCCTTCGTCTCGGGTGCAACCCGTTCGTCGCTCATCGTGCTCTCCCCCACCACTCCTCATGCCGAGGCATCGTCGCTTCTCCCGTCGGTTGGGACCCGTTTACGCCGGCATTGTCCTGCCCCGATGAGTCACGAGCAAGTGCATTCCTCGCCTCGGCTTGCGCCTTGCGGCGGCGACACGACGGGGCGCGGGGCGAGGCGCACGGCTGAAGCCGTGCGCTATCTGACGACGACATCGGAGAGTGATGACGAAATCAGATAGCGCAGGCCTTTAGGCCTGCGCCTCAGGGTCGAAGCCTGCGCCGCCTCGCCAACTGCGTGTTCGTGTCACAATGCACGAGATGCCGTCTGACATGTCAAACGAGGCACCTGCTACCGACAGCCGACAGGCTGCCGCGTCGGCGACGCCCGCCATGCGGCAGTACTTCGAGGCCAAGCGCCAGTACCGCGACGCGATCGTGTTCTTCCGGATGGGCGACTTCTACGAGATGTTCTACGAGGACGCCCTGGTCGCCGCCCGCGCGCTGGACCTGACGCTCACCTCGCGCAGCAAGGACGCCAGCGGCGGCAGCATCCCGATGTGCGGCGTGCCCTATCACGCCGTGGACGGCTACCTGGCGCGGCTCGTCAAGAAGGGATTCCGAGTCGCCATCTGCGAGCAGGTCGAGGACCCCAAGAAGGCGAAGGGCCTCGTCCGCCGCGAGGTGGTGCGCGTCGTGTCGCCGGGGACGCTCGTCGACGCCGCCTACCTGGACGCCCGCGAGCCGGCGTTCCTCATGGCGCTGGCGCCGTCGCTGGCCGCCCGGGGCGCCGCGGCCGCGGACGACTCGCCCTCGCTCGAAGCGCTCGGCGTGGCGCTCATCGACCTCTCCACCGGCGAGTTCCTGTCGGCCGAGTATCGGGGCGAGGTCGGGCTCCAGGCGCTCGCCGACGAGATGGCCGTCCTCCGCCCGCGGGAGCTGGTCGTGCCGGCGGGGTTCGCGCCCGCCGACCTGCTGCCGGCGGTCGCCGCCCTCGGGATTCCGACGACGACGGTTGACGGCTGGAGCTTCGAGCCCGAAGCGGCCCGCTCGTGCCTGCTCGAGCAGTTCCGCACGCAGTCGCTCGACGGGTTCGGCCTCGAGCCGCACCCGCTCGCCGTCCGGGCCGGCGGCGGGTTGATCCGCTACCTGCGCGACACGCAGAAGGTGGACCTGGCGCACGTGCGCGCGGCCAGCTTCAGGCAGGCGGCCGAGACGCTGGTCGTCGATCCGATCACGCTCGGGCACCTCGAGGTCGTCGAGGCCTCGGGCGGCGGCCGGGCGGGCTCGCTGCTCGACGAAATCGACCGGACCGTCACCTCGATGGGCGGCCGGCTGCTGCGCCAGTGGATCCTCCGGCCGCTCCTCGCGCTCGAGCGCGTCCGCGACCGGCTCGACGCCGTCGAGGAGTACGCCTTCAAGACGTCGGAGCGCGGCAAGTTCCGCGACACGCTCAGGTCGGTTCAGGACCTCGAGCGCCTGGTGTCGCGCACCGCGCTCGGCTCCGCCGGCCCGCGCGACCTGGTCGCGCTCAAGCAGTCCCTCGGGGCCATCCCCCGCATCCGGATGCTCCACGAGACGCTGCAGGCGCCGCTCGTCCGGAGCCTGGTCGCCGAGCTCGACGACGTGCCCGACGTCCGGGCGGCCGTCGAGGCGGCGATCGTGGACGAGCCGCCGGCGCTCGCGCGCGACGGCGGGTTCGTGCGCGACGGGTTCGACGCCGGCCTCGACGAGCTGCGCGGGATCAGCCGCTCGGGCAAGCAGGTCATCGCCAGGATGGAGGAGCAGGAACGGGCGCGGACCGGCATCCCCTCGCTCAAGGTCCGCTACAACCGCGTCTTCGGGTATTACATCGAGGTGTCGAAGTCGAACGTGCACGCGGTGCCGCCCGACTACCACCGCAAGCAGACCGTCGTCGGCGGCGAGCGGTACATCACCCCCGAGCTCAAGGAGTACGAGGAGAAAGTCGTCGGCGCCGACGAGCGGATCCTCGAGCGCGAGGTCGAGATCTTCGAGCAGCTGCGCGCGCAGGTGGCCGCGCACGCGCCGCGCATCCAGGACT
This sequence comes from uncultured Acidobacteriota bacterium, assembly GCA_963717945.1. GTDB lineage: Bacteria > Acidobacteriota > Vicinamibacteria > Vicinamibacterales > Fen-181 > FEN-299. The sequence goes on from CAVQXT010000004.1 coordinate 181,815, forward strand.
CGGCGAGGGCCGTCGCCTCGCTCGACGCGCTGGCGGCGCTGGCCGAGACGGCGACCGTCGCCAACTACACCAAGCCGCACGTGCACGAGGGCGACGAGATCCAGATCGTGGACGGGCGGCACCCGGTGGTCGAGCGGCGGTCGTCGGACGCCTTCGTCCCCAACGACACGCTGCTCAACGCCACGACGCACCAGCTGGTGATCCTCACCGGGCCGAACATGGGGGGCAAGTCCACCTACCTGCGGCAGGTGGCGCTCACCTGCCTGCTGGCGCAGGCCGGGTCGTTCGTGCCCGCGCGGCAGGCGAAGCTGGCGCTGGTCGATCGGATCTTCACCCGCGTCGGCGCGTCCGACAACATCGCCCGCGGGCAGTCCACCTTCATGGTGGAGATGCAGGAGACGGCGAACATCCTCCACTCGGCGACCTCGCGGAGCCTGGTCATCCTCGACGAGATCGGCCGCGGGACCGCGACGTTCGACGGCCTCAGCATCGCCTGGGCGGTAGCCGAGCACCTGGCGACCAGCCCGCGCGCCCGTCCCAAGACGATCTTCGCCACGCACTACCACGAGCTGACCGACCTCGCCGACGGCATCGCCGGCGTCGTGAACTATCACGTGGACGCGCGCGAGTGGCACGACGAGATCATCTTCCTGCGCAAGGTCGTCGCCGGCCGATCGGACCGGAGCTACGGCATCCAGGTTGCACAGCTCGCCGGCCTGCCGCGGGCGGTGGTGGACCGGGCCCGCGAGATCCTCGGGGCGCTCGAGCACGACGAGCTCGCGCGCGGAGGGCGGCCGTCGCTCACCCACACGGCGACCGAGCCCCAGCAGCAGCTGGGGCTCTTCCAGTCGCTCCCCCCGACCGGCGAACGCGTCATCGAGCGGCTGCTCGCGACCGACCCGAACACGATCACCCCGCTCGAGGCGATCGCGCTCCTCGCCGAACTCAAGCGGGAAGCCCAGGAATGAGATCGAGGACACCGATGCCCTGCCAGCCCGACGACGATCATCACGCGCCGCTCAACTTCATGGGATTCGAGCACCTGCGCAGCTTCGACGAGTCGAAGGTCGTCGTGCTGCCGGTGCCGTTCGAGCGGACGACCAGCTACGTGGCGGGCACGCGCAACGGCCCGCGCGAGATCCTGCTCGCCTCGGGCCAGGTGGAGCTGTGGGACGAGGAGACGCGGTCGGAAGCGTTCGACCAGGGCATCTACACCCTGCCCGAGCTCGAGCCGGCCTCCCAGGACATGCGGGGGGCGCTCGACGAGATCCGGCGCGCCGCGGCCTCGATCGTCGAACGCGACAAGTTCCTGGTCGTGCTCGGCGGCGAGCACTCGGTGAGCGTGCCGATCGTCGAGGCCCTGGCCGCCCGCACGCCGAACCTGTCGGTGCTGCAGATCGACGCGCACGCCGACCAGCGCGAGTCCTACCAGGGAAGCCCGTACAGCCACGCCTGCGCCATGCGGCGCATCGTGGAGCACGTGCCGTGCGTGCAGGTGGCCATTCGCAGCCTGTGCAAGGAGGAGTCGGAGGCCATCCCCGGGCTGGCGACCCGCGTGTTCTGGGACCACGACATGCGGCGGGACCCCGCCTGGATCGACGAGGTCGTCGCGTCACTGACCGACAACGTCTACCTGACGATCGACTGCGACGGCCTCGACCCGGCCATCATGCCGGCCGTCGGCACGCCCGAGCCGGGCGGCCTCTCCTGGCACGAGACGATGGCGCTCGTCCGAAAGGTCGTGAGCCAGCGCCATCTCGTCGGGTGCGACGTCGTGGAGTTGTGCCCGCTGCCGGGCATGGTGGGGCCGAACTTCCTCTGCGCGAAGCTGATCTACAAGATTCTCAGCTATCGCTTCGCCGGGCCAGTGTAGTCGCCAGTGGCCAGTGCCAGTGGCCAGTGTGTCACGCGTGATCGACTGACAACTGGCAACCGGCCACTGACAACCGACCGCCGGCGACTGCCCACTACGCCCCGCCGCTCACCCCTGCAATCCGTCCATCGCGCGCTTGGCGTCCGCCGCATAGGGCGACTGCGGGAACTGGTCCACGACCCGCTTGTAGGCCTGGCGGGCGTCGCCGGTCTTGCCGGCCGCCTGGCAGGTGTAGGCGAGTTGCATCAGGATCCCGTCCACCGGCAGGTCACCGCTCGACGAGGCTGCGAGTTCGCGGTAAGTCGCAATCGCGGCGTCGAACTTGCCGGACGCCGCGTCGGCATCGGCGATTCCCAGCTTCGCCATCTGACCGTAGATCGTTCCGCCGGCCTTCTCGATCACTTCCTGGTACCGCTGCACCGCTTCGGGGTAGCGGCCGAGCGCGGTCAGCATGGCCGCCGCGTGATAGCGCGCCTCGATGCCGGCGTCGGTCGCCGGATACTGGTTGGCCACGGCCATGAACTGGGCCAGGGCCGCCTCGTTGCGCGCCTGCTCGGTCGGGAAGCCGCCGGCCGGTTTCGGCGCAGGCGGCGCGCCCGGAGCGGGGGCCGGAGCCACCCTCGTCTGCGCCACCGTCATCGCCGCGGCGAGCAGTTCCCGCGACTGGCTGTCGGTCCGCGAGCGCCACATGACGAGGCCTGCGATGCCGACGATGATCACCAGGACGACGACGCCGGCGGCCAGGATCGGCGTGTGATAGCGATCGTAGGTCTCCTTGGCGCGAGCCACGGTGGAGGCGACCTCGTTTTCCTTCAGGCGATGGCGTTCGGTTCTCTTCATAGCTGCGAATTATAGTCCACCTGCGGCGGCCGCCGGCACCCCGGCATTCGGGGGCCCTGCCCAGGTCACTGCTTGACGGTCTTCTTGAAGGCTTCCAGCCACGCCGTGGCCCGCTTCACGGACTCGGCCATCTGCGCGGCGGTCATCTTCGCTCCCAGCCGATCCCCGTCCTTCATGGCGGCCGCCTTGACGTCGTCGGTCCCGAGGACCGCCGCCAGGTAATACCACTTGTGGGCTTCGACGAGGTCCTGCGCGACGCCACGACCGGCTTCGTCGATCCCGGCCAGCGCGTACTGCGCCTTTGGGTACCCCTGGTCGGCCGCCTTCGTGTACCACTTGGCCGCCTCCGCGTCGTCGCGCGGGACGCCCTTGCCGGCGCTGTAGATCACGCCCAGGTTGGTTTGCGCCCTGACGTGGCCCTGATCGGCGGCCTTTCGGAACCACTCGAGCGCAAGCTTGTCGTTCTGCGGCACGCCGCGGCCTTCCTGGTACATGGCGCCCAGGTTGTTCTGCGACTTCGCGTCACCCTGGTCGGCGGCCTTCCGCCACCACTGCGCCGCCTGGGCCGGGTCCTGCGGCACGCCCCGCCCCATGTCATACATGGCGCCGAGGTTGCTTTGAGCCTGCGCGTCGCCCTGCTCGGCCGCCTTGCGCCACCAATAGACCGCCTGCGCGTCGTCCTGCGGGACGCCCTGGCCGGCGGCATACATCGCGCCGAGGGTGTCCTGGACGATCACCACGCCCTGCTCCCCCGCCTTGCGAAGCCAGTCCGCCGCGGCCGCGAGATCCTGCTTCACGCCCCGGCCGTTGAGGTATGCCAGGCCGAGATTGGTCTGTCCTTCCACGTAACCTTGATCGGCCGACAGACGAAACCACTTGGCCGCTTCGGCGTAGTCCTGCTTGACGCCCCGGCCCTGCGCGTAGGCGACGCCGAGGTTGCACTGCGCGCCGGCCAGGCCCTGGTCCGCCGCCTTCCGGTACCAACCGGCCCCCGCGGCCTCGTCCTTGGCAACGCCCAAGCCGTGGGTGTAGGCGAAGCCCACGGTCATCTGCGCTTCCGCGTCGCCCTTGTCCGCGGCCCGGCGGAACCACTGGATCGCTTGCGCTTCGTCCTTGGTCACGCCAAACCCTTGTGCGTACGCCTCACCGATGGCCTTCTCGGCGTCCACCAGGCCCTGGTCAGCGGCCTTGCGATACCAGCTCAGCGCTGCCGCATCGTCTCTGGGCATGCCGTCGCCGGTGTGGTAGAGACGGCCGAGCCGGTATTCCGACAGGGCGTCGCCGAGCGCGGCCTTTTGCGCGAGCGCCTTCACCGCATCCGGCGTCGCGGCCGGCTTTGGCGCGGGTGCGGGCGGCTGCTGCGCCGCCTGCCGGGCTCCGCGCTGACCTCCGTTTTCGGCCCGCGCGTCGGCGCGGCCGCCGAGCGACAGGACGATCGCGGCGGCGAGGGCGCAGACGAGGACGGCGGGGATGGTCCGACGACGTCCCCCGGACGATTCGGCGCGCAAGAGCATCAGGGCAGCGATCACAGGATGAACCTCCGCTAGGTATGCTACCTCAGACGAGTGGGGAAATCGGGGGCCGGGGCGAGGAATCGAAGGACGCGGTGAGGAATCGGAGGACGGGAAGAGGAATCGGGGGCCGGGGCGAGGAATCGGAGGACGGGGAGAGGAATCGGAGGACGGCATGAGGAATCGGAGGACGCCATGAGGAATCGGGGGACGGCATGAGGAATCGGGGGACGGCGCTGTCGGCACCGCCCCCGGTCCAGAGGGCGTGCTTCATTGCTGTCGTATCACGATGAACCAGCTCGCGATGACCGGCCCCAGCGGACCGCGCCCGCGCTGTCCCGCGGCCGGCGGCGGCGCGTCGGCCGGGGTGGGCGGCGCCGGACCGCGCTCGGGCTGGAACAGATAGACATTGTGCGTCTTGGGGTCCACGCAGATCGTCTTGGCGCCGCGGAACGTATCAACCGTTGCCACTACCGAGTACGTGTCGGCCGCATCCTGGTGGACGACGGTAACAGTCCCCTCTCCCCCATTCGGGATGAAGATGAGCTTTCGCGCGGCATCCCACCCCAGCGCATCGACGCGGGTCCCGTTCTTGATCGACGCCACGACCTTGCCGGTGCTCGCGTCGAGGACGACGGAAGTGTTGCTGCATCCGGAGAAGATGCGGTTGGTCGCCTTGTCGTACGCGATGCCGGTCGGGCCCTCGCACGGCGCCAGCGGCCACGAGGCGGTCGCCTTCCACGTCTTCACGTCGATCACCTGGATGGTGTTCTTGCTCTCGTTGTTCACGAAGATGCGGCCCTTGCCGTCGGTCGCGGCGCCCTCCGGCGCCGTGTCCTCGAGGTCAACCGTGGCGACGATGTCGCCGCTCTTCGGGTCGATCGCGGTGAGCGTGCCGATCGGCCGGCTGTGATTGGTGAGGATGATCAAGTCGTCGGGCTCGTCGTACATGATGCCGTCGAGGCCGGGGCCGACCTTGATCTGTTTGATCACGGCCAGCGTCTTCAGGTCGAACATGGTGACGGTCTGGTCCCCGCTATTGGTGGTGAACCCGTGGTTGTACTTGGTGACGAGGCCGGCGCCGTGGACGCCCGGCGTGTTCGGGATGTCGCCGAGCACCTTGCCGGTGGCGCCGTCGACGACCATCATGTGTGTGGAGCGCGAAACGAAGACGCGCCCGGTGGCGGCTTCGACGGCGACGTAATCGGTGCCGCCGTCGCCCTTGATGTCGTACTTCTCGACCTTGAAGGTCTGAGCCGAGCCGGCGCGAGGCGCGCCAAGGCCGGCCACAACGAAGGCAAACAACACGGTGAGCAGGCATCTCTTCATGTTCTTCCTCGCAAATGGACGCGGAGTCTCGGCAACCGCGCTATGTCGATTCTCGCGCATATCCCGAGGGAACGATGCCGTCATTCCGCGGAGCCAGGTCAGCCGGTTCTGAGATTGTCCTGGGCGGTCCGACGGGTGCGCCGGGAATGTGAGGCTAGAGAGGGTCCTGAGGCGTCGTCGTACGGATGACTTCGGCGAGGCCGCGAAGCCGATGCCGGGCGCGTCGGCCGTCGAGCGTTGACCGCCAAAATCCCGAATGGACGGTGAACGCTCAACGGCCGCCGATCGACGAGCTAGGCGCCCCGTGAGGCTTCGAACGTGGCCCGATGCGGGATGGCGAGCAGCCGGTGGCGACGGCGAGGTCTCGGCGCCGATTCGATTCGGTCCACGCTCCAGAGCCGCCGCATTCTGGGGACGAGGTCGGGTTCTTCGGTTCTTCGGTCGAGCCACTCGTGGTATCGCACGACGATGTTCTCGGTTAGCAGCATCGGGGAACTCCTTGTGTTCTGCCGAGGCTATCGCAAGAAAGCCACCAACCGCCCTTCCCGCAGAGAGGTCTCTAAGTGGCTCATTATTAGTCAGTTAAGCCTATAACGATTCTGAAAGCGGTTTAAAGTCTCCGTGCGCGACGTCTTAAGTCGCCATTCCTAAGGCTGAGGCTGCTTTCCAACCCACCTTGTCCGTCACCCACTCCCCCGAACCGGCCCCTGATTCGACCTGGGAGTCGTGGTGAACCTGGCCCACACCAACTCGGGCCCGAGCGGCGGAGGCAGTCGGGAGTGGCGCGCGGCGATCGGATTTGGTCGAACACCGCGGAGGCCGGGTCCGTCCAAGTGGGCATGAGGTACGCATTCATCGTGCTTGGGGCCGTGGCCCTCTCTCTCGCGCCCGTGGGGGCGCAGGCGTTCCAGGCGAAGCCTGCCGTCACAGTGCAGAGCCTGGCCGGCACGTACGAAGGTACGGCGACCTCGCCCCAAGGTGCGGCGAAAGTCACCGCGAACCTGCTGGTGGCGGACGGGAAGCTGGTCGGAACCCTGGACTCGGGCGACGGCCCCATCGCCGTCGTCGGCGCGGCCATCACGGGCGAGCGTGTCGTGCTGGCGCTCGAGATGGCGGGCACGGCCGGCACGATTTCGGGCGTGGCCACAGGCGGGCGGATGATCGTCTGGGACGTGACCTTCCCGGAGAAACGCGACCCGGCCTGCACGAGCATCCTGTTCCCGATCCGCGCGAAGCTGCCGAGGACGGAGATCAACACCGGCTACGGCGTTCGCTTCCGCGAAGGACAGGGGGCCGACCACTACGTGGGCCTGGCCGCGAAGACAGGCTTCCAGGTGGTGTCGCGCAGGAACGAGGCTGGCTGGTTCTTCCTGGAGCTGAAGAAGGGCGGACAGTGACGGTCGGCTCCGGCGAGATCCTGCCGGGCCATCACCATCAGCGCCGGTGGCCATCGGCCGGAAACCGTGGCTCGCTAGCGAGTGCGTCCGGCCGTCAACCATTTGAGCGGGGGGGAGGAAGGATCGTGCCGAAGTGCTTCTTCGGGAGGGCCGTCGGGGCCTATCGAACCCTTCTGTACACGCTCCTCGTCTCGGGCACTTCGCTGGCCGGTGTCCCCGTGCGGTCGATGACGAGCGTGCCGTCGGTGTCGAGGAAGATCGTGCGGACAGACTCGATCATCAGGGTCTTGCCGTCCGATTGCGCCGTGCTGGTCGAACGAATCACCAACCTCGCGCCATTCCACGCCGCTCGCGAAACGACCGCGACAGCGGGATGGCCGGCGTCGCCGGGCGACATGTTCGTGCTCTCCGACCCGTCCAGCCGGTAGACCGCCGTCACCTGCACCGACCCTGAAGTGATCTGCAACGTGAGAGTCGTCGCGTCCTGCCTGGCAGTGAACTCGGAGCCGAGCATCAGCGCCATGCGGACCACGCCGTCGGCGCCGGTTCGGGTGCTTCTTGCGCGATCGGCGGCCCACTTGCCGGAGAAGTCAGGCCGGTCCTGAGCCGTCGCTCCTGCCGCACACGCGCACAGCACCGAGAGCACCGTCATTCCCCACGCCAGTCTAGTGCGCGGCATTCGGAGCCTCCTCATAGCTTGGACCCCGTTTCCGGTGATTCAGCTTGCCAGGAAGATCCGCGGCGACGGGCCTGCCAGCCGTAGCTCGCCGAGGACCGCCGAAGTCAACCGCAGGGGTCCTGTCATCTGGCTTGCCAGCCGTAGCTCGCCGAGGACCGGCGAAGTCAACCGCAGGCGAGCGAAGGCTGGTGCGCCCGGCGTGACTCGAACACGCGACCCCCGGTTTAGGAAACCGATGCTCTATCCTGCTGAGCTACGGGCGCCTGAGCTGACATTATGACACGGCGTTGCGCTCGCCGCCCCTGCCCTTCGACTCGGGCGCTCCGCGCCCTCCCTCAGGACACCCCGAGCAACGTCGAGGGGTGAAGGGGACGGCCTGGGTGGTGAGGGAGTGACACGCGTGATCGACCGAC
>CAVQXT010000005.1:0-61551 GCA_963717945.1 uncultured Acidobacteriota bacterium
GCCACTAATACTTCAGCACCGAGTAAATCTTCTCCCCTTCAAGGAGCTTCCGGCCGCCGAGCGCCTCGAGTTCGATGAGGAACGCGAGGCCGCGCAGGTCTCCGCCCAGGCTCTTGACCAGCCGCGCCGCCGCCCGCGCCGTGCCGCCCGTCGCCAGCACGTCGTCCACGATCAGCACCTTCTGCCCCGGGTCCACCGCGTCGGCGTGAATCTCGATCGCGTCGCTGCCGTACTCGAGGTTGAACGACTCCTTGAGTGTCTTCGCCGGCAGCTTGCCCGGCTTCCTGATCGGGCAGAAGCCGACGCCCAGCCGGTCGGCCACCGCGGCGCCGAGGATGAACCCCCGGCTCTCGATGCCGACGACGAGCGAGATGCCCTTGTCCTTGTACGGCGCGGCAATCGCGTCGATGGCCGCCTTGAACCCGTCGGCCTCGCGCAGGAGCGTCGTGATGTCGTAGAAGAGGATGCCCGGCTTCGGAAAGTCGGGCACCGACCGGATGCGTGATTTCAGTGCGTCCATCGCGTCTCGTTTCTCCTTCAGTGCGCCGTGAAGGCGGCAAACCGCCCGGTCGGCGTCAGGATCTCGGTCTGCACGTCGTCCACCCGCGCGCGCGGCGGGCCCTGGCGGATGGCGCGCTCGAAGCGCATCACGCTCTCCGCCTCGCCTTCCGCCATCACCTCGACCGCGCCGTCCGGCAGGTTTCGCACCCAGCCCGTGATGCCCTCGACGGCCGCCCGGTCCATCGTGAACCAGCGGAAGCCGACGCCCTGCACGCGGCCCGACACGACGAAGCGGCGCGCCACGGTCATCTGGTCACTTTCGGCGACTGCGCGCGAACGGCGGATTATACCGCGAGGCCTACGCCACCGGCTGCGACGCCGCCGGGAAGTGCCGCGAGATGAACCCACGCACCTCATCCGGCGACTCGTACGCGCAGGTGGCGCCGCGCGGGTCGGCGTAGCCCGAGATGAGCCGCGACACGGCGTGGCGGCAGGCGGCGTCGTAGAGCACGAAGATGCGCTGGCCCGAGGCGTGGGCCCGGCCGGTCACGTAGCCGACCTCGAACCCGACGCCGTAAGTCGATCCCGACGCCTCGGCGACGATGGCGTCGCAGGATTCGAGCCAGTTGCGGTCGCGCTCGTAGACCTGCCGCTCGGTGAGCGCGGACTCCGCCTGCTCCACGCCGTCGTCGAGCAGGTGCGAGGTGAGCACCTCGTGGCCGAGCGCCAGGAGCGTCGCGGCGGCGACGCGCGCCGCCGCGACGCCGGAACGGTTACCACGAACGGTGCAGGCCAGGTAGACGCGCACGTCAGCTCCGCGCGAGTTCCGCAAGGTCAGTCGTGGGAGGCTCTGCTCTCGCAACCATATCGCTGGATTGTACACGCTGGCGCGCCGCGCATTTCCTTCCGGGTCTCGGGCGGGATTATAGTGAACGCCGACCCGGCCCCCGCGCGGGGCGTCGAGGGGCAACCCACCTGAGGAGACCTCATCATGTCGCGTTGGTATCGCACCGTTCTGAGCGCCGTCATCGTCCTCGCGGCCGTGATCGGCCTGGGAGCCGAGCAGGGCATGTGGATGCCGCAGCAGATCCCCGACCTGGCCGCCAGGCTGAGGGCGCTCGGCTTTACGGGGGACGCCGCCGCGTTCGCCGATCTCACCGGCCAGCCGATGGGCGCCGTCGTGTCGCTCGGCGGCTGCACCGCGTCGTTCGTGTCGCCCGACGGCCTGATCGTCACCAACCATCACTGCGTCGTGGGCGGCCTCCAGTTCAACTCCACGCCGCAGCGCAATCTGCTGACCGACGGCTTCCTGGCCCGGACGCGAGACGAGGAGTTGTCGAACGGCCCCGGTTCGCGGGTGTTCGTGACGACGTCGGTGAAAGAGGTGACGGCGGACATCACCGGCAAGATCGACGCGGCGGCCACCGACCGCCAGCGCAACGACACGATCGACCGGCGCGTCAAGGAGCGGGTGGCGGCGTGCGAGAAGGCCGGCCTCCGGTGCAGCGTGACCGCCTTCTTCGAGGGGCTCAAGTACTTCGAGATCGCGCAGATGGAGATTCGCGACGTCCGGCTCGTCTACGCGCCGGCGGAGGGAATCGGCGTGTTCGGCGGCGAGACGGACAACTGGCGGTGGCCGCGCCACACGGGCGACTGGAGCTTTCTCCGCGCGTACGTCGGCAAGGACGGCAAGCCGGCCGCCTACTCGAAGGACAACGTCCCCTACAAGCCCGCGCACTGGCTGAAGGTGTCGGCCCAGGGCGGCAAGCCGGGCGAGCTCGTGTTCGTTGTCGGCTACCCCGGCCGCACCATGCGCCATCGCACCTACGCCGAGATCAAGGAAACGACCGAGTGGACGCTGCCTCGCTCGGTCCGCCTCGCCGAGGAACAACTCGTGCTCATCGAGAAGCTGACGGCCAGCAACAAGGAAATGACCATCAAGCTGGCGGGGCGGATCCAGGGCCTGAACAACGGCCTGACCAACACCAAGGGGGTCCTCGAGGGGCTGGTCAAGGGAGGCGCGCTCGACCAGAAAGCGGCGCAGGAGAAGGCGCTGGTCGCGTGGATTGCCGCGACGCCTGCCCGACAGAAGCAGTACGGCGACGTGCTGCCGGCGCTCGCGGCACTACAGGCCGAGGGCGAAACGGTGCGCGAGCGGAACGCCGTGCTGGGTTCGCTGTCGTCGGCCTCGCAGTACCTCGGCGCGGCGCAGACGTTGTATCGGCTGTCGGTGCAGCGGCAGAAGAGCGACCTCGACCGCGACGCGGGCTACCAGGAACGCGACTGGAGCCGGATTCGCGAGGGCCTGGATCGCCTGCAGCGCTCGCTCGACGCCACGGCCGATCGCGCGTTCCTGCGCTGGGCGCTGGGCATGGCGGCGTCGCTGCCCGCCGACCAGCGGATCGCGCCGCTCGACCAGGCCGTGGGCCTGCGCGCGGGTCTTTCGGCGGCCGAGGCCGGCCGCGCCATCGACGGCTACCTGGACAAGCTCTACGCCGGCACGAAGATGGGCGACCGGGACGCCCGCCTGGCCATGATCGACAAGAGCACGGCGGAACTGGCCGCGTCGAACGACTCGTTCATCGCGCTGGCGTCGGCGCTCGAGCCCGTGGCCGAGTCGAACCGCGACGCGGCGAAGAGCCGCGCGGGCGCTTATGCCCGCCTGCGGCCCCGATACATGCAGGCGCTGCTCGCGAAGGCCGGCGGCCTCGTGGCGCCCGACGCCAACAGCACGCTGCGCGTCACCTACGGCCAGGTCAAGGGCGTGGACGCGAAGGACGGCCTGTTCTACAAGCCGCAGACCGGGCTGGCCGGCATCCTCGAGAAGCAGACGGGCGAGGGGGACTTCAACGCGCCGCAGAAACAGATCGACACGATTCGCGCGTTCCTCAAGAGCCCGAAAGGCCCGTACGTGGACCCGGCGATCGAGGACGTGCCGGTCAACTTCCTGTCAACCGTTGACACCACCGGCGGCAACTCGGGGTCGCCGACGCTGAACGCACGCGGCGAGCTGGTCGGCCTGCTGTTCGACGGCACCTACGAGTCGGTCTCTTCCGACTACCTGTTCGACGAGGTGAAGACGCGATCGATCCACGTGGACACGCGCTACATGCTCTGGAACATGGCCGAGGTGGACGGCGCGGCGAACCTGATCAAGGAGATGGCCATCGTCGGCGCGCCGGCCAAGGCGCAGAAGGAAGAAGGACGAACTGCCAAGTAAGAAGTACGAAGTAAGAAGTAAGAGGTGAAAGGAGATCGAGGATGGCGACATTGAAGAAGCAAGTGGCGATTGCGATCCTCGCGCTGATTGGCGTGGTGGTGCTGATCCTGGTGGTGGTGGGAACGTACGGATATCAGCGGTACTACGCGCCGATCCTGCGTCCGCTCATGTTCGTCACGGCCGCCGGACGCCTCGAGCAGTCGCTCAAGAACACGTCGCCATTCCAGCCGCCCGCGTCGGGCGCCCTGACTCCCGAACAGTGGTCTCGTTTCTGCGACGTGGAGTCGGCCGTTGAGGCCGTCATGGGGAAGACGATGGGCGTCATGGCGAAGCAGCGGGAGACGCTCACTGCGGACGCGGTGACGCGAACGGGAGCGGTCCCGCTCATGACGGCGATCGCTGCCTTTCGGGAGATTGGGCCGGTCTATCTAAAGGCCAAGCAGGCGCAGATCCAGGCTCTGGACCGAGCGGGACTTTCGCTGGAGGAATTCCGCTGGGTGCGGCGCCAGGCGCTCCTGGGCGCCGGGCTCCCGCTCGCCGAGCTCGACGTCGAGGGGATGCGGACCGCCCCGCAGGAGAAGCGGGACCGGGTGGAGGTGAAGACGATCGCGCCCGATCCGGCCACGACAGCCGAGAACGGGGCGCTCGTCGCGAGCCGTCGCGCGCAGCTCGAATCCTGGCTGGCGCTCGCGTTCTTCGACCTGTGATACGCCGGACGCGCCGCCTGGCGCGCCCCGCTCGACGTTCTCCGGGATGTCGCCGACCATGCCCCGACGCCTGATCACTCGGGCGCGACCCCATTTGAGTGTCCGGAGGCCCGAGGTGAGCGCGGGATCCTCGCGCCGGTCTCTCGCGTCTTAACAGGGAGTGCCGTTCGCTGTTGCATGCCGACGATCCTGGTGCCGAATCCCAAACGCGGCGTATGACGGCGCCGTCCCGGTAACCGGAAACAAGAACCCAGACTCTCTGAGGAGACAATATGGGACTCCGAAAGGCTGTCGTCCGGTTCTCCTTGCTCATCGTGGTCGCTGCGCTCGTCGGGCTGACTGGCCTGTCTCGACACAGGCCGAAGCCGACGATGGCGCCCTTTCTGAAAATGGGCGACCGAGCCATCTCAGCCGGCGTGGAAGGCCCCGGTTACGGCCTCTTCAGCTGCCAGGTGGGCCTCTCGACGGGCGCCTGTTATGACCCGTATCAAATGCGGCATGCCTACAGCATCGACAAGCTGATCAGTGCCGGCTTCGACGGCAACGGAAAGACGATCGTCATCGTCGACGCGTACCAGTCGCCGAACATCGTGCAGCAACTGAATACCTGGAACACCTTCTACGGTCTGCCCGGTTTGAACGGCCTGGGCAATCCGCCCGACTCCAGCCTGGGCACGTTCACCGAGGTCGCGCCGGACGGCCTCACGCCGTTTGTCGCCGGCGATGGCAACATGACCGGTTGGGCGGAGGAGATCTCACTGGACGTCCTGTGGGCGCACGCCATCGCTCCCGGCGCGAACATTACGCTGGTGCTGGCGAAAACCAATAGCGACGCCGACATCCTGAGCGCCACGAAGTACGCGGTGGATCACACCCTCGGCGACGTGATCTCCCAGAGCTTCGGCGAGAACGAGAGCTGCATGGATCCAGCCCTCCTCGACGAGGAGCACGAGGTGTTCGCCGAGGCCACCGTGAAGGGCATCACGATCTTCGCTTCCACGGGCGATGAAGGCGCGGCACAGCAGACCTGCGACGGCGCCTCGTGGGTGAGGGCGGCATCGACGCCGGCCAGCGATCCGCTGGTCACCGCCGTGGGCGGCACCGAGCTGCAGGCGGCCGGCTATTGCCTGGTCTCCCTGGGCTGCACTCCGGCCTCGAATCCTGCCCCCGGAACCCATCTGGGCGAGATTGCGTGGAACGAGGGCCCTCCCTACGGCGACTTCCAGGCGGACTTCACCGCGACGCTCGCGACCGGCGGCGGATTCAGTGTGGTGTACGACGAGCCGTCTTACCAGCAGGGCACCATCCACGGCGGCAAGCAACGCGGGGTGCCTGACGTGTCGTACAACGCCGCGGTGTTGCACGGCGTGCTGACCTACCTGAACATCCCGGGAGTCCCGGCCGGCTTCTATCGATTCGGCGGTACCAGCGCAGGTTCGCCGCAATGGGCAGCCATCCTGGCGATTGCCGACCAGCGGGGCGGAAACCTGGGCTTCATCAATCGGGCGCTGTACCACATCGGCCAGGCGAGGAGCCACTACTCGGCGTCGTTCTTCGACGTGAGGAGCGGCACCAACTCGGCCGTCGAGTTCGACGCCCTCGACAATCCCGTGAGAGTACGCGGTTTCAATGCCGGGGCGGGTTGGGATGCCACGACGGGCCTCGGCACCCCGATGGCCGACCAACTGGTCAGCTACCTGATCCGGTTCACCTCGCTCGGTGATGGGATCGCGGTGATCACGTCGTCGACGCCGCACTTGGGTTCGAACGGCGGGCGGCCGAAGTTCCAACAGAAGCGTCCTCACTAGGGCGCCAGCCGGCGTGAGGCCACTCGAACGGGTATCAGGCTGGCCTGGGTGCCAGCCTGATATCCGTCGCCCGTACGTAGAAAAGGCCAGCAATTGCCGGCCTGTTCCTGCAGAAGTTTGGTCGGGGCGAGTGGATTCGAACCACCGACCCCTCGGTCCCGAACCGAGTGCTCTACCAGGCTGAGCCACGCCCCGACCCAAGAGAATAGAGTCTACCGCACCTCAGCGCTCGAGACCAAGCGCTTTTACGAACGCGCCCGCGTCCACCGCGGTCATGTCCGACTGCAGCGGCGTCAGCGACACGTAGCCGGCCCGAATCGCCGTGTAATCCGACGCGTCGTCGGGAATCCACGCGTCCTCGCCCTCGCCGATCCAGAAGTACGTCCGTCCGCGAGGGTCGCGGCGCTCCGAGACGGTCGTGGCGTGCGTGCGCTTGCCCTGCACGGTGAGCCGAAGCCCCTTCGGCGCCGCGCGCGGCACGTTCACGTTGAGAAAGGTCCGCGGCGGCAGCCCGCTCTGGATCACGCGGCCCGCCACCTCGGCCGCGAAGCGCCCCGCGTCGGTGAAGTCCCACTCCCCCGGCCCCTGCTGAAGCGACACCGCGATCGACGGCACGCCGAGCAGCGCGCCTTCGAGCGCCCCCGACACGGTCCCGGAGTACGTCACGTCGTCGCCGATGTTCAGGCCCTTGTTGATCCCCGACACGACAAGATCCGGCAGGCCGTGCAGGACGGCGGCGACGGCGATGTTCACGCAGTCGGTCGGCGTTCCGTCGAGCGCGTAGATCGAGTCCCGGACGTGTTCGAGGCGAAGCGGGTGGTGCAGCGTCAGCGCGTGGCCGACGGCGCTGGCTTCCCGGCCCGGCGCCACGACCACGACATCGCCGAGCGGCGACAGCGCCGCCGCCAGAGCCTTGATCCCTTTCGAGCGGACACCGTCGTCGTTGGTGACGAGAATGCGAGTCATCGGTGCGTCGATTATAGCGTGCGGGGGCGCACGAGCAGGGCAAGGAGGACCGTGGCGACGAGCGCGAGCGCGGCGCCGAGGCCGAAGGCGGCAGCCGGGCTCACCAGCTTCCAGACGAGGCCGAACACGACGCTGGCCAGAAGCGAACCGACGCCCAGCGCGGCGTTGTAGATCCCGAACGCCGTCCCGCGCAGCGCCGCCGGCGCGAGGTCGGCAACGAGCGCTTTCTCCGTGCCCTCCGACAGGCCGTAGTAGACGCCGTAGACCATGAACCAGGCGATGAGCGCCGGCACCGACGAGCTCACGGCGAATCCGCCGTACACCAGCGCGTATACGAGCCAGCCGGCTCCGATCACCACGCGCCTTCCCCACCGGTCCGACTTCACGCCGGCCCACGTCGACATCACGGCCTTGACGACGTGCAGCGCCGCCCAGAGCAGCGGGATGGCGGCTGGGGCCACGCCTTCGTCGCTCAGCCGCAAGAGGAGGAAAGCATCCGCCGAGTTGCCGAGCGTGAAGACGAGGACGACGCCGAACACGACGAAAAGCTGACTGGGCAGCTCGCGCCACGAGGGCAAGGCCCCGCTTGCCTCTGGCGACGTCGGGCCGGCCGGCGCCAGGACCGCGCGCTTTGGCTCGTCCACCAGGAACAGCGAGGCGACCGCCATCGCGCCCGGGATGACGGTCAGCGCGAACAGCCAGCGATACCGCCCCGGGTAGGCCAGGAGAAACGCGGAGGCCAGCAGCGGCCCGACGATGGCGCCGACGTGATCCATCGAGCGGTGGAAGCCGAAGATGCGGCCTCGCGTGGTCGGGGTCGCGCAGGCGGCCAGCATGGCGTCGCGCGGCGCGCCGCGCACGCCCTTCCCCACCCGGTCGAACAGGCGCACCACGAGCAGCTGCGGCCAGGACGTGATGAGCGCGGTGAGAGGGCGAACGGCCGACGACAGCGCGTAACCGCCGATCACGATCGGCCGTCGAACACGCCAGCGATCCGAGAGTCGGCCCGAGAAGATCTTGAGCAGGCTGTTCGCCGCCTCGGCCACGCCCTCGATGAGGCCGAGCGACGCGGCCCCGGCGCCGAGCACGCGCGTCAGGTAGACCGGGAGCAGCGGGTAGATGGCTTCGCTCGCGGTGTCGGTGAACAGGCTGGTCAGGCCGAGGAGCCAGACGGGGCGCGGCAGGCCGAACTTGCCGGGCGGCGCGCCCGCCTCGCCGGTGGAGGACGCGGAGCCGCCTGGTCCGGAGGACGTGGACTCGCCTGGTCCGGAGGGCATCGGCGCCTCGGCTCAGTGCTGGACGCGGTGCGCGTGCGACGCCGGGCGGCTGGTCGACTGGCGCCCGTGGCGGCGGCGCGTGACCGTCGGGTCGTCGGTGATGGGACGGCGGCGCGCGGCCACCCTGGTCAACTTCTCGGTGAACTCACGTGGCACCTTCGAGACCACCCAGCGTCCCGGAGTGTTGCCCGCCAGGGAGTAATACACGAGATGCCCGACCAGGCCGACGACGAGGGCCGTCCGGAGGAACCAGCCCGGCCCGAACACCAGGCTGGCGAGCGCCGCGGGGATGAGCGAAAGACAGACGTCGACGAGCGCCGCAGCGATCCGTGGCGTCGCCGCCCTGAGCCAGTCGACGCCGTGCTCGCGGCGCGGAGGCTCGAGCGCCAGGCGGAGCACCGGCAACTCGTCGATTGACTCGTGACTCTCTCGAGCCGCGGCCAGCGCCTCCTGCCGCAGGGCCGCCTCGGCCGTGATGCGCGCCGCCGCGCGGGGCCCGTCCGCCGGGTCGGCGAAGATCCGGCTGAACGCCGCCAGGACTTCGTCGGGATCGAGGCCGACTGCCGCCGCGTAGCTGCGGACGAACCCCCGGCGGAAGATCCCCGACGGCCAGCGCGACAGGTCACCCGCCTCGAGGGCGGCGTAGTGCGCCACGCCGACCTTGGTCTGCTCGCTCATCTGCTCGAGCGAGAGTCCGCGACGCTCGCGGATACGACGCAACTC
This sequence comes from uncultured Acidobacteriota bacterium, assembly GCA_963717945.1. GTDB lineage: Bacteria > Acidobacteriota > Vicinamibacteria > Vicinamibacterales > Fen-181 > FEN-299. Next base: position 9,203 of record CAVQXT010000005.1, read on the forward strand.
GAGACCGAACGCCACCCGTTCGTTCATCAACGCCCCTCATCAAGCTGTGTCGAGCGCAGCCGCGCCTGCAGCGCCATTCAGGATACGGTCGGCGGCCGCCGACATCAAGAGCGAATCGACCCAGCTCGGGCCTTGGTCACACTTTGAGGAAGATACGCCGCCGATACATCACCCAGAGCACCAGGTAGAGCGCCAGCAGATACGCCAGGGCAAACAGAAGCGACGCGTTGCAGGGCGAGGCGATCGGCTCGAACACCTGCCGGTAGATGGTCGTGTAGAGGGAAACCGGCTTGCCCGCCGCGCCGACCACCTTCACGAGCAGCAGGATCTTCGCGCTGAGGCCGGCCAGCACGAACAGCGCGATCGCGTTCACGCCCAGCACGACAAACGGCTTGGTCCACCATCGCCACTGCTTGACGTCCACGATCCAGTAGCACACCGCGAGTCCGAACGCCGCGGCGCCGCCGGTGAACCACGCGTAGGAGCTGGTCCAGAGGTTCTTGTTGATCGGGAAGGCCAGGTCCCAGGCCAGGCCCACGGCCATCCCCGCCACGCCCGCCGCCGCCATCACCCGCGTCCGCTGGCCGTCGGTCACCGGGGCGCGCAGCCAGAACCCGACCAGGACACCCATCAGCGTCGAGGCGATCGCGGGCACGGTGCTCAGCAGCCCCTCCGGGTCCCACGGGCGCCTGCCCCACATGTGGTTCTGGCCGACGATCGTCCGGTCGATGAACGCGCCGAGATTGCCGGCCGGTGTCAGGTCGCCCGGGTTGTGGCCGGGATACGGGACGAAGACCATCACGAGCCAGTAGCCGACGGTGAGCGACACAATCCAGGCGAGCAGCCGCCACCCGTGGCGCCAGTCGTCGCGCCCCGGGCCGGGCGCGGTCAGCCTGAAGATCCCGACGGCCGCCAGGTAGCAGAGCCCGATGCGCACCAGCACGCCGGGGATTCGCCAGGTCGCCAGCGGAAAGCGCGGGAAGCCGGCCAGCAGCGCGCCGAGCGCCGCGATCGCGAGACCGCGGCGCACCGTCTTCCAGCCCGACCCCATGGTCGCCTTTGAAAGCGTCATCGAGACGCCGACGATGAACAGGAAAAAGGGGAAGATGAGGTCGGTGGGCGTCCAGCCGTTCCACTCCGCGTGAAGGAGCGGCCAGTAGGCGTGGTCCCAGTCGCCGGGGTCGTTGACGATGACCATCGCGGCCATCGTGAGGCCGCGGAAGACGTCGAGCGACACCAGCCGGCCGGCGAGGCGCGAGCCGCGAGTGACAGGGCTCATCATCGCCCCAGAGGATAGCGCAGGGCTTAAGCCCTGCGCTATCTACTTTCTTCTTCTGTCTTCGCGCAGCTGACGTTGCATCCCTGGGCCGGCGGCGCTATAACGGCTCAGGGACTTATGGCTGTCACGCTCCCGCTCGCGGACGCCTTGGCCGCGCAGACGCGCGAGGGCGAATTGTACGAACGGTACAACGGGACCTGGACGCGGTGCTTCGCCTGCGGCCACCGCTGCCCCATCCCCGACGGCGGCAGCGGCGTCTGCAAGGTCCGGTTCAATCGCGGCGGCCGCCTGATGGTTCCGTGGGGCTACGTGGCCGGCGCGCAGTGCGACCCGATCGAGAAGAAGCCGTTCTTCCACGCGTGGCCGGGCTCGCTCGCCTACAGCTTCGGCATGCTGGGCTGCGACCTCCACTGCGGCTACTGCCAGAACTGGGTGACCTCGCAGGCGCTGCGCGACCCGGAGGCGGTGCTCCACTCGGAAACGGCCAGCCCCGAGCAGCTGGTCGGCGAGGCGCTGAAGTGGGGCGCGCGCGTCCTGGTCAGTACCTACAACGAGCCGCTCATCACGGCCGAATGGGCCGTCGCGGTGTTCAAGCAGGCCCGGGCGGCAGGCCTGGCCACCGCGTTTGTGTCCAACGGCAACGGCACGCCGGAAGTGCTGGAGTACCTGCGGCCGTGGGTCGATCTGTTCAAGGTGGACCTGAAGGGGTTCGACGACCACCGCTACCGCCAGCTCGGCGGCCGCCTCCAGCCGGTGCTCGACACGATCTCGTCGCTGCACGGCAGCGGCGTCTGGCTGGAGATCGTCACGCTTCTCGTGCCCGGCTTCAACGACTCCGACGACGAACTGCGCCGCCTGACCGGGTTCATCGCCGGCGTCTCCCGTTCGATTCCCTGGCACGTCACCGCGTTCCACACCGACTACCGCATGGACACGACGCCGCGCACCAGCCGCGAGGCGCTCCGCCGGGCCGCCACGATCGGGCGCGAGGCCGGCCTGCAGTTCGTCTACGTGGGCAACCTGCCGCAGGCGGGCGAATTCGAGGACACCCGGTGCCCTCGATGCCGCGAGACGCTGATCGAACGGTCGGGCTTCTTCGTGCGGCGCTACGGACTGACGTCCGACGGCAGCTGCCCGGCGTGCGGGACCGCGGTGCCGGGCCGCTGGGACTGAAGGCAAGGCTAAAGCCTCGCCCTGCACACGAGCCTAAAGCCTCGCCCTACACGCGGTCCTGTAGGGCGACCCTTTAGGGTTGCCTGAGACACGGCTGAAGCCCTGCCCCGCCGGACCGTCGCCCAGCCATCTGCTAAGATCCAGGTGATGACGCTCGTCGATCTGCTGGGACGGCCGCTCCGCAGCCTGCGCGTGTCGGTGACCGACCGCTGCAACCTGCGCTGCCAATACTGCATGCCCGAGGCGGAGTACGCCTGGCTGCCGCGCGGGGACCTGCTCACCTTCGAGGAGATCGGCCGTCTGGTGGACGTGTTCGTCTCGTGCGGCGTCGACAAGGTCCGCCTGACGGGCGGCGAGCCGCTGCTTCGCCGGGATCTTCAGGAACTCGTGCGCCTGCTGGCGGCCGACAGCCGGATCACCGACCTGGCGCTGACCACCAACGGCGTCCTCCTCGCGGCCCAAGCCGAGGCGCTGCGGGCCGCCGGCCTCATGCGCGTCACCGTCAGCCTCGACACGCTGCAACCCGAGCGGTTCACCTCGCTCACACGGCTGACCAGTCACGCCCGCGTGCTCGAGGGGATCGCCGCCGCCGCGCGCGTGTTTCCGTCGTTCAAGCTCGACTGCGTCGTGATGCGCGGCGTCAACGACGACGAACTGGTGCCGCTTGTCGAGTACGCGCGGGAGCGGGGCGGCGAGGTCCGGTTCATCGAATACATGGACGTCGCCGGCGCCACCCACTGGTCGGCCGACAGGGTGGTGTCCCGCGCCGAGATTCTCGCGCGGCTCGAGGCGCACTACGGCGCGCTGGAGCCGATTGGCGCGACCGCCTGGGCGCCGGCCGATCGCTACCGCCTGGCGAACGGCGCGACCATCGGCGTCATCGCCTCGACCACGACGCCCTTCTGCTCCACCTGCGACCGGGCCCGCCTCACCGCCGACGGCATGTGGCTCACCTGCCTCTACGCGACGCGCGGCCTCGACCTCCGCGGCCCGCTCCGCGCCGGCGAAGCGGCCGGACAGATCGCCGCCCGGATCGGGGAGGCCTGGCGCGCGCGGTCCGACCGCGGCGCCGAGCTCCGGGCGGCGGACCGCGAGCGCGGGATCTACATCGCCGCCGCCGCCCTGAAGAGCGACGTGCACCTGGAGATGCACACACGCGGGGGATGAGGTAGTAGAATCGCTCACAGTCTCGCGTTCGGCATTACGCCCCCCTCAAGGACAACCATGATCCGCAAGACCTCGCTCCGGTTCCTGCTCGCCGGCCTTCTCGCCGTCGCGGCCGTCAGCTTCCTGCACGCCCAGCAGTCCAAGTGGGCGCCCGATCCGAAGCAGCCGATCGACGAGGAGTACACGAAGAAGATCAAGGAGTACACGACCGCGCCGTACTTCCTGTCGCCCCTGGTCGACTACCTGCCCGCGTCCCGGACCGTGCCGACGCCGAAGTCGGTGATCGGCGACATCGCCGGCGCGCCGGGCAAGCTGCCCTACACCGCGCAGGTCCACGAGTACATGCGGGCGCTCGAGAAGGCCAGCCCGCGCGTGAAGGTCATCTCGATCGGCAGGTCGGAGGAGGGGCGCGAGATGATCGCCGTCGCGATCGCCGACGCGCCGCTCATCGCGAAGCTCGACGAGAATCGCACCCGCCTCGCGAAGCTGGCCGACCCGCGGTCGATCAGGCTCGACGACGCGGAGGCCGACCGGCTGGTGGCGGCCTCGACGCCGATCTACTACATCACCGGCACGATCCACTCGCCCGAAACCGGCTCGCCGACGGCGCTCATGGAGCTCGCCTACCGGCTGGTGGTCGACGACGCGCCCTACATCAAGGCGATCCGGGCGAACGTGATCACGCTCATCACGCCGGTGGTCGAAGCGGACGGCCGCGACCGCCAGGCCGACATCTACAACTGGCACCTGGCCCACCCCGGCGAGAACGTTCCGCCGCTCGTCTACTGGGGCCACTACCTCGTGCACGACAACAACCGCGACGCCATGGGCGCGACGCTGGCCCTGACCAGGAACGTCATCAACGCGTTCGTCGACCAGAAGGCGCAGCTGCTGCACGACCTGCACGAGTCGGTGCCGTTCCTCTACGACAACACCGTCGGTGACGGGCCCTACAACGCCTGGGTCGATCCGATCCTGACCGACGAGTGGCAGCTCATCGGCTGGAACAACATGTCGGAGATGACCAAGTTCGGGATGCCCGGGGCGTTCACGCACGGGCAGTTCGACACCTGGTCGCCCGGCTACCTGATGTTCATCGCGGCGATGCACAACGGCACGAGCCGGCTCTACGAGACGTTCGGCAATGGCGGCGCGGACACCGTCGAGCGCGAGCTCCGCCCGAGCGAGTACTCGCGGACCTGGTACCGCCAGAACCCTCCGCTGCCCAAGGTGATGTGGTCGCAGCGCAACAACAACAACTACACCGAGACCGGCCTGCTGACCTCGCTCTCCTACTACTCGGCCAACAGCAAGCTGTTCCTGAAGAACTTCTACCTGAAGGCGAAGCGGTCGGTGCTCAAGGCGAAGACCGAGGGGCCGGCGGCCTACGTGTTCCCCGCCGACGATCCGCGCCCCGGGCTGCAGGCCGAGCTGCTGCGCGTGCTGCAGACGCAGCGCTGCGAGATCTCCCGCGCGACCGCGCCGTTCACCGTCACGCTGCCGGCGAAGAAGGCGCCTTCGCCTTCGGCGACCCAAGGGCGCCTCGGTGAAGGGGCCGCGGATGCATCGAAGCCTGCCGGGACGCCGGCCGAGAAGCTCACCGAGACGAAACAGTTCCCCGCCGGCTCCTACATCGTCCGGATGGACCAGCCCTACAGCCGCATCGCCGACGCGCTGCTCGACTACCAGTACTGGAGCCCGAGCGATCCGCAGAAGAATCCGTACGACGACACCGGCTGGACGTTCGGCGAGCTGTTCAACGTCAAGGTCGTCCGCGTGACCGACGCCAGGGTGCTCGACTCGGCGATGGAGCCGGTGACGGGCGAGGTGACGGCCGCGTCGGCGGTCGAGGGCAGCGGGACCACGTATCTGGTCAACGCGAACACGGACCCGGCGCTCTTCGCCCTGCGCTACCGGCTGAAGGACGCGGCGTTCGAGGCGGCCGAGGAGCCGTTCGAGGCAGCCGGCCACACGTTCGCCCGCGGCAGCTTCCTCATCAAGGGGGGCGCGGCGGCTGACGTCGAAAAGGCGGCCGGCGAGCTCGGGCTCCACGTCTACGCGGTCTCATCGGCGCCGGCCGTGAAGGCGCACGCCGTCCGGGTCCCGCGCATCGGCTACGTGCATTCGTGGCTGGGGACGCAGGACGAAGGCTGGTGGCGGGAGGCGCTCGACGGGCTGAAGATTCCCTACGAATACATCAGCACGCAGGTCGTGGCCGCCACGCCGGACCTGAACGCGAAGTACGACGTCATCCTCTTCCCGCCCGTCGGCCGAGGCGCCGCGCAGGTCATCGCCGGGATGCCGATGTGGGGCAACCCGCTGCCGTGGAAGACGACGCCGCTCACGCCGAACATCGGGAAGATCGACTCGACCGACGACATGCGCCCCGGCCTGGGCTTTAAGGGCCTGGCGAACCTGGACGCGTTCGTCCGCGGCGGCGGCCTCCTCATCACGACCGACGACACGGCGGACCTCGCGGTCAACTACGGCCTGACGCAGGGCGTGGCGATCCAGCGGAGCCAGAAGCTGAAGGTGCCCGGCAGCGTCGTGCGCTCGAAGTTCGTGGACCTGGCGAGCCCGATCGCGTACGGCTACGACGAGAACCTGTCGGTCTACCTGTCGGGCGGGCTGATCTTCTCGGTCAGCAACACGCTCGGCGGACGCGGCCCGCGGTTCGGGGACGAGGGCGATCGTCCCACCGGCCGCGGCACGGTCGACGATCCCGACGTGCCGCAGGGGCGGCCGTTCGAGGCGCCGCCGGTGGAGCCGAAAGTGGAGCCCTGGCAGGCCGCGCCGCTCACCGCCGAGCAGCTCCGGAACGCGATCAGCGTGATCCCGGTGACACAGCGGCCGAGGGTAATCCTGCGGTTCGGCGACGCGAAGGACCTGCTCGTGTCCGGCCTGCTCGAGGGCGGGGCCGAGATCGCGCAGCGGCCGGCCGTCGTCGATGTCCCGCGCGACAAGGGGCACGTGCTCGTCTTCGCGCCGAACCCGGTCTGGCGCGGCGAGACCAAGGGCAGCTACGCGATGGTCTTCAACGCCATCCTGAACTTCGACCATCTCGACGCGGGACGGAAGTGGGACGAGAAGTAGGGAGCAGGCAGCTTGCCCTGGGCGAGCGCAGCGAGTCGAAGGGTAGGCAGTAGGGCTTGCGGTAGTGGCCAGTGGCTAGTGGCTGGTCGATCACGCGAGTCACGCCGGAAGGCCGCAAGCCGCGAGCCGCAAGTCGGGCCGTAAGGCGTAAGCCGTAAGCCGTGAGCCGTAAGAAGAGGATCCCCGTGCGCAAGGCCGTGTTCCGTGCCGCGACGATCGCCGCCCTGCTCGAGATATCGTGCGTCTCGATCGGCTCGCCGCTGGCGTCGCCGGATCTGACGGCCGGGGCCCGTGGACCGGCCGTCAGCCCGTTCACCATCGCGGTACTGAGGCGCGACGGCGTGGTGATTCCGATCGCGAGTTACGGTGCCAGCGGCTGGGAGAACCGCTGGCCCGAGCCCGGGCGCCGGGTGGACATCCCGATCATGCTCGGTGACGCGCCGAAGGGCTGGTTCGCCGACAAACGCCGCGTCGCCGAGTGGACCGCGTGGCCGATGGGCGGCCAGGCCCGCACGGTCCACGTGAAGAGCCCCATCAACCTCACCGTCGAGTGCCAGCCGCAGATCGGGCTCCAGACCGACTACCAGTCGGCGCAGCCGCCCGAGCCGGCCCGCATCCAGCCGTTTCCGAAGGACGGCCTGGCGACCTCGGGTGATATCCGCATCGAACCGGTGACGCTGCTCGACGCCAGGTCGCCCGAGTGGGCCGCCGTCTCCGGCCAGGTTGCGGGCCAGGTCACGGCCACCGAACCCGGCCTCCTCAAAGACGCGAGAATCAAGACCGTCATCCCGGAAAAGCTGCAGGCCAGCACGCCGTTCACGCTCGAACTGCTGTTCGCGACGCCGGACGTGAAGCCGGGCGGCACGGCCCTGTACTTCGAAGGGGTCAAGCGCTACCCGCCGCAAGTCACGCTGCCCCAGGGCCTGATCACCTACGCAGTCGGCTTCGCCCGCATCGATCCGACGAGTCCCCCCGACATCAAGTTCAGCTCCACGCTCGCCGACCGGCGGCGCGAAGGACTGATCTACTCTCTGGCCCTCGGCTCGTTCCACATGGGGAGCCGGCTCTTCTGGGTCTTCCAGCGGTCCGCCTGGGGGTTCGAACGTTTCGACATCATCGAGTTCCGGGCCGACGAGATCGTGACCATCTTCAAGACGCCCGGGGGCGTTTGCCAATAGCCGGGAGCGCTTCGCCTCGGTCCGGGCTCGAGATGTCCGGATCCGACCCCTGCCGGGCGTTCATTTGCGGGACGGCACAGTTCACTCCCGCACAGCGGCGACTCACGAAACGGACCCCGGATAGCGCCCTAAGCTATATGTATTGGAGCCAGTTACAGTGTGTGACCATGTTGGCACCCTTCTCGCACCCGGCGCCGAGAAGGCCGAGCCCCGACACAATGCCGGGCCGGCAGTGACCTTTTTTCCGGTTTCGCACGTCTAAGGCTTCGAAGATGGATATTCAACGACCCTCCAGCGTGGCCAGAAATAAGAAGATTCGGCGCATCGTCATCGCCGGCATCGTCGTCGTCGCCGTCGGCGTGGTGACGCTCGCTCTGTCGAAGCTCAAGCCGGCAGCGCCGACCGTCGATCGCGGCGCGGCCTACATCGACACCGTGAAGCGCGGGCCGATGGTGAGACAGGTCCGCGGGCTCGGCACGCTCGTGCCCGAGGACATCCGGTGGATTCCCGCCGCCACCGACGGCCGCGTCGAACGGATCGTCGTCTACCCGGGCACGCCGGTGACGCCCGACACCGTCATCCTGGAACTGGTGAACCCGACGCTGACGCAGTCGCTGCTCGAGGCGCAGCAACAGCTCAAGGCGGCCGAGGCGCAATACGCCAACCTGAAGGTCACCGTCGCCAACGAACTGCTCGCGCAGGAGGCGTCGGCCAGCGCCGTGACGGCCGACTTCCGGCAGGCGAAGCTCCAGGCCGAGGCCGACGCCGAGCTCGCCAAGGAGGGCCTGGTCTCGTCGCTGACGACCAAGCTGTCGCAGGTGAAGTCGGACAACCTCGGCGAGCGCGACCAGATCGAGCGGAAGCGGCTGGGGGCCATGCGCGACTCGTCGCAGTCACGGATGGCGGTGCAGCAGGCCGAGGTGGATCGGCTGCACGCGCTGCTCGATCTGCGCCAGAGCCAGGTGAACCAGTTGCACGTGCGGGCGGGGCTGGCGGGGATGCTGCAGCTGGTTCCGGTTGAAGTCGGGCAGCAGGTCGCCCCGGGGACCAACCTCGCGCGCGTCGCCAATCAGAATCGCCTGAAAGCGCAGCTGAAGATCGCCGAGACGCAGGCCAAGGACGTCATGATCGGACAGCCGGCGGCCGTCGACACCCGGAACGGCATCATCCCGGGCAAGGTCTCGCGCATCGACCCGGCGGTGCAGAACGGCACGGTGACGGTCGACGTCGCCCTCGAAGGCGAGCTGCCCAAGGGCGCGCGGCCCGACCTGAGCGTCGACGGCACGATCGAGCTCGAGCGGCTCAACGACATCCTCTACGTCGGCCGTCCCACCTACGGGCAGGAGCAGAGCGTCATCAGCCTCTTCAAGCTCGACGCCGACGGGGTCAACTGCACGCGGGTGAAGGTGACGATTGGCAAGACGTCGGTCAACACGGTCGAAGTAAAATCCGGGTTGAAGCAGGGCGACCAGGTCATCCTGTCCGACATGTCCCAGTACGACGCGTTCGACCGGATCAGGCTCAAGTAGGCGGCACGGCCCCGCACGGGCCCTCTGGAGGCACGATGAACGGCAACGACCAGACGCAACCGATCATTCGGCTCGACGGTGTCACCAAGGTCTTCTACACCGACGAAGTCGAAACGCACGCCCTGTCGGGCATCCACATGGAGATCCGCAAGGGCGAGTACGTCTCGATTGCCGGCCCCTCGGGCTGCGGCAAGTCGACGCTCCTGTCGATCCTCGGCCTGCTCGACACGCCGACCGGCGGCAGCTACACGCTCAACGGCCAGCCGGTGGCGAACCTGAACATGGCCGAGCGGGCGCGGATCCGCAACCGGGAGATCGGGTTCATCTTCCAGAGCTTCAACCTGATCGGCGATCTCACCGTCTTCGAGAACGTCGAGCTGCCGCTCACCTACCGCGGCATGAAGTCGTCGGAGCGGAAGACGCGCGTCACCGAGGCGCTCGAGAAGGTGGGCATGGCGCACCGCGCGCGGCACCTGCCCAGCCAGCTCTCCGGCGGCCAGCAGCAGCGCGTCGCCGTCGCCAGGGCGCTGGTCGGCAGCCCGCTCATCCTGCTGGCCGACGAGCCGACCGGCAACCTCGACTCGCGCAACGGCGAAGCGGTGATGGACCTGCTGCGCGACCTGCACCACCAGGGATCGACCATCTGCATGGTCACGCACGACCCGCGCTTCACGCGGCACGCCGACCGGAACATCCACCTGTTCGACGGCCAGGTGGTCGAGGAGAGCATGGAGGCGACCTCGGCGTGATCCCGCTCATCGCGCTGCGCCACGTCGAGAAGGTCTACGAGCACGGGGCGAGCCGGACCTACGTCCTGCGCCGGGTGTCGTTCGACATCCGCGAGGGCGAGTTCGTCTCGATCATGGGGCCGTCGGGCGCCGGCAAGTCCACCATTCTCCACATTCTCGGCCTGTTCGACGGCGAGTGGACGGGCGAGTACGACTTCCTGGGCCAGCCGGTGCACGCGCTGGCCCAGAAGGCGCGCTCGGCCCTCCACAAGCAGCACATGGGATTCGTCTTCCAGAGCTACCACCTGCTGGACAATCTCACGGTGTACGAGAACCTCGAGATCCCGCTCTCCTATCGGGACGTGAAGAAAGCCGAGCGGCAGTCGATCGTGTGCGACGTGCTGGACCGCTTCCAGATCGTGGGCAAGAAGGATCTCTACCCCAGCCAGCTGTCGGGCGGCCAGCAGCAGCTGGTGGCCGTCGCCCGCGCCATCGTCGCCAGCCCGCGGGTGATCTTCGCCGACGAGCCGACCGGGAACCTCCACACGGCGCAGGGGCAGGAGATCATGGAGCTGTTCACGCGGCTCAACCGCGAGGGCACCACCATCATCCAGGTCACCCACTCCGAGCGCAACGCCTCCTACGGGTCGCGCGTCATCCAGCTCCGCGACGGCTGGGTGGTCGAAGACACGGCCGTGCCGCGCCAAGAGGCGGCCACCCCCTGACGCCCACGCGCCCCGAAGCCCACTGGTGGTCTTCATGAAAGCACCTGACACCCAGCGGCTGCGCATCCTGATCGCCGACGACCAGGCCGACGTCCTCGAGGCGCTCCGCCTGCTGCTGAAGGCGGAAGGCTGGGACCTCGAGACGGCCGCCTCCCCCGCCGCCGCGCTCGGGGCCGTCGAGCGTCGCGACTTCGACGTCGTCCTGATGGATCTCAATTACACGCGCGACACGACCTCGGGCCGCGAGGGGTTCGACCTGCTGACGCGCCTCCACGCGCTGGACGCGACGCTGCCGGTCGTCGTGATGACGGCCTGGGGCTCGGTGGACGTCGCGGTGGAGGCGATGCGCCGCGGCGCCCGCGACTTCGTGCAGAAGCCGTGGGACAACGAGCGGCTGCTCACGATCGTCCGGACGCAGGCCGACCTGGCGCGCGCGCTCCGGCGCGGCCAGCGCCTCGAGGCCGAGAACCGCGCCCTGCGCGAGTCGTCGCCGGCCAACCTGATCGCCGAGGCCCCGGCGATGCGTCCCGTCCTCGAGATGGTGGCCCGCGTCGGGCCGTCCGACGCCAACGTGCTCGTGACCGGCGAGAACGGCGCCGGCAAGGGCGTGGTGGCGGCGGCGCTGCACGCCGCCTCGCCACGCGCGAGGGGCCCGATGGTCACCGTCAACGCCGGCGGCCTGCCCGAAGGCGTGTTCGAGAGCGAGCTGTTCGGGCACGTCAAGGGCGCGTTCACCGACGCGAAGGCCGATCGGGTCGGGCGGTTCGAGCTGGCCGACGGGGGCACGCTGTTCCTCGACGAGATCGCCAACGTGGCCCCGTCGCAACAGGTCACGCTGCTCCGCGTGCTCGAGACCGGCGAGTTCGAGCGGGTCGGATCCTCGCGGACGCACAAGGTGAACGTCCGGGTCATCTCGGCGACCAATGCCGACATCGTCGACGAAGTCGCGGCGGGCCGGTTCCGGCAGGACCTGCTCTTCCGGCTCAATACGATCGAGATCCGCGTGCCGCCCCTGCGCGAGCGCCGCGAGGACATCCCGCTGCTGGCCGCCCACTTCCTGCGGGTTCACAACCAGCACTACCGGAAGGCGCTCATCGGGTTCGAGCCGCCGGCGCTGCGGGCGCTGGTCGAGCACGCCTGGCCGGGCAACGTCCGAGAGCTGGACCACGCGATCGAGCGGGGCGTCCTGATGGCGCAGGGCAAGGCCCTCCGGTTGTCCGACCTCAGCCTCAAGGCCGGCCGCGAGGCGTCGGCGCGCCTCGACGACATGAGCCTCGAGGAGGTCGAAGCCTCCCTGGTCAAGAAGGCGATGGCCCGCTACGACGGCAACGTGAGCCACGCGGCGCACGCGCTCGGCCTGAGCCGCAGCGCGCTCTACCGGCGGCTGCAGCGCTTCGGCCTATGATGGGGAGACGCCGCGCCTGGCTGACCCACGAGCGCCGGGTGCTCCTGATGGCGCTCGCGGCGGGCCTTCCCGGCGTGCTCGTGGCCCTGCTGCTGCTCTGGACCGGCGACCACGCGCCGAGAACCGACTGGACGCTCACCACGCTCGTCCTGGCCTGCTGGCTCGGGCTGTCCTTCGCCGTCCGCTCGCGCGTCGTCTTCCCCCTGCAGACGCTGTCGAACCTGTTGGCCGGCCTTCGGGAGGGCGACGCCTCGGTTCGCGCCCGCGATGCCAGGCCGGACGACGCGCTGGGCGAGGTGATGCTGGAGGCGAACGTGCTGGCCGAGACGCTGCGCGAACAGCGGGTCGGTGCAGCTCGAGGCCACGGCGTTGCTCCGCAAGGTCATGGAGGAGATCGACGTCGCCGTCTTCACCTTCGACGGCAGTCGCCGCCTCCGCCTGACCAACCGGGCCGGCGAGCGGCTGCTGGGCCGCACGGCCGAGCGGCTGCTGGGGGCGTCGGCCGAGCAACTCGGCCTCGACGCGTGCCTCGAGGGGCCGGCGCCGCGCGTCGCGGCCGTCTCGCTGCCCGGCAGCATCGGGCGCTGGGAGATCCGCCGCACGAGTTTCCGGCAGGGCGGCCTTCCCCACCAGCTGCTCGTCCTCACCGACGTCAGCCGCCCGCTCCGCGAGGAGGAGCGCCAGGCGTGGCAGCGGTTGATGCGCGTCCTCGGCCACGAGATCAACAACTCGCTGGCGCCGATCAAGTCGATCGCCGGCAGCCTGGCCCGGCTCCTCGCCCGCGACGATCCCCCGGCCGACTGGAAAGCCGACGCGGACCGCGGGCTCGAAGTGATCGCGGCGAGGGCGGACGCGCTGACGCGGTTCACCGCGTCCTACGCGCGGCTCGCCAAGCTGCCGCCGCCGCGCCTGGCGCCGCTCGACATCGGCGAGCTGGTGAGCCGCGTCGCGGGCCTCGAGACACGGCTCGCCGTCCGGGTGGACGCCGGCCCGCGCGCGGTGATACCCGGCGACGGCGACCAGCTCGAACAGCTGCTCATCAACCTGGTGCACAACGCGGCCGACGCCGCCCTCGAGACCGGCGGGGGCGTCCGCATCGCCTGGGCCGCGGCGGCCGGCCACGTGGAAGTGACCGTCGAGGACGAGGGGCCCGGGCTCGCGCAGACGACCAATCTGTTCGTGCCCTTCTTCACCACCAAGCCTGGCGGGTCGGGCATCGGCCTCGTTCTCAGCCGGCAGATCGCCGAGGGCCACGGCGGCGCGCTGACGCTCGTGAATCGCTCCGACCGTGCCGGGTGCCGCGCCCTGCTCCGCCTGCCGGTGTAGGCGCAGGGCTCACGCCACGAGGCGCAGGGCTGAAGCCCTGCGCTATCCGAAGAGTCTATGGAGATGCCCAGATAGCGCAGGCCTTCAGGCCTGCGCCGCGAGGGCGCGGAACTCCGACCCTTCTGGGCGCAAACACCCGCACTTCCTGTCCACCGCCCCACGCGAAAATCGCTTGCGCCGCGCCCGAGGACTGTTGCTATAATCCGGCCCCAGGTTCCCCAATTTATAGCGCCAGCCGCGTCCGACTGTTGTCGCGCGTCTCTTTTTCGTTCGGGCCGGGAGCGAGATCCGGCCGGTCGCCAACCTGCTTGAAGCGCGCAGCGTTCGCCTGGTCGAACGGCTGCCGCCATAGGACGTGACCCATGAGCGATCGCGAGAACTGGTTCATCGACGAGCTCGAGCGGCGGGGGGTCTCCCGCCGCGAGTTCCTGGGGTTCTGCACCATCATGACCTCGGCGCTCGCCCTGCCGGCCGCGCTCTCCGCAAAGGTGGCCAAGGCCATCCAGGGGGCCGAGAAGCCGGTGCTGGTCTGGCTCGAGTTCCAGGACTGCTGCGGGAACACCGAGTCGTTCCTTCGGGCGGCGCGCCCGACGGTCGCGGACATCGTCCTCGACGTGCTCTCGGTGGACTATCACGAGACGATCATGGCCGCCGCCGGCACGCAGGCCGAGGAGTCGCTGCGCAAGGTGGTCGGCGACAAGAAGGGCCAGTACCTGGTCGTCGTCGAGGGATCGATCCCGACGTTCGAGAACGGGGCCTACTGCACGATCGGCGGCCGGGCGGCGATCGACATCGCCCGCGAGGTCTGCGGCGGGGCGGCGGCGACCATCGCCATGGGCACCTGCGCGGCCTACGGCGGCCTGCCGGCGGCGGCGCCCAATCCGACCGGCGCGCTGAGCGTCCGCGACGCGGTGCCCGGCATCAAGAACCTGGTGAACATGCCGGCCTGCCCGGCCAACGCCGAGAACATCACGGCGCTGCTGGTGCACTACCTCACCTTCAAGTACTGGCCGCCGCTCGACGAGTTCGGCCGCCCGCTGTTCGCCTACGGCCAGCTGATTCACGACAACTGCGACCGGCGAGCGCACTACGACTCGGGGCAGTACGTCGAGGCCTGGGGCGACGAGGGGCACCGCATGGGCTACTGCCTCTACAAGATGGGGTGCAAGGGGCCGGTGACGTTCCAGAACTGCCCGCGCGTCCGCTGGAACGAAGGCACCAACTGGCCGATCGGCTGCGGCCACCCGTGCGTGGGCTGCGCCGAGCCGGACTTCTGGGACAAGATGACGCCGTTCTACAACCACCTGCAGGGGCCGCCCTTCCTGGGGCCCGGCTACACGGTGGACCGCGTCGGCGTGGCGGCCACGGCCGGCATCGCCGCGGCCTTCGCCACCCACGGGCTGATCTCCTACATCAAGCGCTCGCGCGAGAAGCCGGAGCCGGCGCCCGCGAAGCCTCAGTCGGCTGACTCGAAGAAGGGGGACACCGTATGAGCCACATCGTCGTTGATCCCGTCACCCGGATCGAAGGCCACCTGCGGATCGAGGCTGAAGTCGACGGCGGCAAAGTGCAGGATGCCTGGTCCTCCTCGACGATGTTCCGCGGCATCGAGATGATCCTGCAGGGACGCGACCCGCGCGACGCCTGGGTGTTCACCCAGCGGATCTGCGGCGTGTGCACGACCGTGCACGCGATCGCCTCGATCCGGGCCGTCGAGAACGCCGTCGGCGCGGTGCCCCCGCCCAACGCCCGCCTGCTCCGGAACCTGATCATCGCGATGCAGGCGGTGCAGGACCACGTGATCCACTTCTACCACCTCCACGCGCTCGACTGGGTGGACATCGTGTCGGCCCTGAGCGCCGACCCGGTCAAGACCTCGTCGCTCGCCGAGTCGATCTCCGACTGGCCGCTGTCGAGCGCGAAGTACTTCGCCGGCGTCCGCGACCGGGTCAAGGGGTTCGTCGAGCGGGGCCAGCTCGGCCCGTTCGCCAACGCGTATTGGGGGCACCCCGCCTACAAGCTGCCGCCGGAAGCCAACCTGATGGCGGTCGCCCACTATCTCGGGGCGCTCGACTGGCAGCGCGAGGTGATCAAGGTCCACGCGATCCTGGGCGGCAAGAACCCTCACCTCCAGAGCTTCCTGGTCGGAGGCATGGCGACGCCGGTCGATCCCGACAAACAGGCCTCGCTCAACGCCGACACGCTCGCCTCGGTGCGGGCGCTGATCACGAAGGCGCATGACTTCGTGGCGCGCGTCTACATCCCCGACGTGCTCGCCGTCGCCTCGTTCTACAAGGACTGGGCGGGGTACGGGGCCGGCGTCGGCAATTACCTCGTCTACGGCGAGTACCCGGAGGGCGAGGGCCGGGACGCCCCGCTCTTCCTGCCCTCCGGCGTCATCCGCGGGCGGGACCTCACGAAGGTGGAGCGGCTCGATCCCTCGCAGATCACCGAGATGGTGAGCCACTCCTGGTACGAGTACGACGGCGGTGACGGGAAGGGCCTCCACCCGTTCCAGGGCGAAACGAAGCCCAAGTACACCGGGCCCAAGCCGCCCTACGATCGGCTCGACACGGCGGCGAAGTACAGCTGGCTCAAGTCGCCGCGCTACGCCGGCCTGCCGATGGAAGTCGGCCCGCTGTCGCGGATGCTGGTGGCCTATGCCTCCGGGCACGCCCGGGTGAAGGAGCTGGTCGGCGTGGTGCTGCAGAAGCTGAACGTCGGGCCGGAGGCGCTCTTCTCGACGCTCGGCCGGGTGGCCGCGCGGGCCGTCGAGACGCTGGTCCTGGCCGAGAAGCAGGGCGAATGGCTCGACCAGCTGGGCGAAAACATGGCGCGCCACGATCTGCGGACGCACGACAACTCGAAGTGGGACCCCTCGACCTGGCCGGCCGACGCGTCGGGCGCCGGGTTCCACGAGGCGCCGCGCGGCGCGCTGGGCCACTGGGTCCACATCAGGAACGGCGCGATCGCCAACTACCAGTGCATCGTCCCGAGCACCTGGAACGCGGGGCCGCGCGACGCCGGCGGCCAGCGCGGACCGTACGAGGAGGCGCTGATTGGCACGCCGGTCGCGGACCCGGCGAAGCCGGTCGAGATCCTGCGCACGATCCACTCGTTCGATCCCTGTCTGGCCTGTGGCGTCCACGTCCTTGACGCGCGCAAGCAGGAAGTCGCGCGAGTGAGGGTGCCATGATCCAGGACCAACCCCTCGCCGAAACCGTCAGGGTCTACGTCTGGGAGTGGCCGGTCCGTATGTGCCACTGGCTCATCGCCGGCTCGATCGCGGTGCTGGCGGTCAGCGGCCTCTACATCGCGAACCCGGGGCCGATCACGACCGGCGTCGCGTCGCAGCGGTCGCTGATGGGGCTCGTCAAGCTGATTCACTACTCGGCGGCGATCGTCTTCGGCATCGCCGTCATCAGCCGGATCTGGTGGATGTTCGCCGGCAACAACTACGCGAAGTGGGACAAGTTCGTGCCGGCGCGCATGAAGCGCTGGAAGGCGCTCGGGCCGACGCTCGGCTACTACCTGTTCCGCCTGCGGAAGCCGCCGGGCTTCGTCGGGCACAACCCGCTCGCGGGCCTGGTCTACACGATCGTGATGGCGGTCTACCTGATCATGCTCGCCACGGGGCTCGCGATGTACTCGGTGAGCGCTCACGTGGGGTCGCCGCTCCGGTGGTTCACGTTCCTGGTGCCGTGGTTCGGCGGCCTGGCGACCGCCCGCTGGCTCCACCACGGGTTCATGTGGATGCTGATCGGCTTCGCCATCCATCACGTCTACAGCGCGGTCCTGATGTCGCAGGTCGAGGCCAACGCGACGGTCGAATCGATCTTCTCCGGCTACAAGTTCGTGCCGCGCGAAGACCTGGTGCATTCCGGCTATCGCTTCATCGACCGCAAGGACTAGCGAGGCGCGCCTCACACCACCGGGCAGGTTGGGTGGCTGCGCCTCGCTAGTCCTAGAGACGCTGTTGCGTGGCCCCGCGCGTGCGCGGGGCTCTCGATGCCTTGAGGGGCAGAGCGCCCATGGAAGACTCCACTCAAACGCAAGGGCCCCTCGAGGCATCGGGCGTGGATAGCCAGTCGCGCCTGTTGATCCTGGGTCTCGGCAACCTGCTGTGCAGCGACGACGGGCTCGGGGCCCTCGTGGCGCAGCGGATTGCCGAGACCCGCACGCTCCCCGACGGCGTGACGGTCCTCGACGGCGGCACGCTCGGCCTCGCGCTGCTGCCCTACCTCGAAGACGCCGAGCGCGCGATCCTGGTGGATGCCATCGCGGCCGACGGCCCGCCGGGCACGCTGGTGCGCCTCGACGGCGAGGAGGTCGGCCCCGCCGTCGCCGCCCGGCTCTCGGTGCACCAGGTGGGGGTCGCCGATCTCATCGAGGCGGCACGGTGGCGCGGCCGGGTCCCGCCGACGCTGGTGCTCCTCGGCAGCGTGCCCGCGACGACGGAGCTCGGCGTGGGGCTGTCGCCGCGCGTGGAGGCCACGTTCCCGCAACTGGTCGAGGTCGTCTGCGCCGAGGCCGGCCGTCTCGGCTACCCCCTGGAGGAGAAGGCTGGCGATGACCCGAGTGCCGTGGCTCGCGGGGGCGGTGCTGCTGGCGGTGGCCGGCCTGTCGTGCCGCCAGCCCGCTGACCTGCCGCCGAACTTCGACGCGCGCGCCGCGTCGCCCGAGGCCGCCCGCCTGGGCCGGCCGCTGTTCCTTCGCTACTGCGCGATCTGCCACGGCGAGCGGGGCGACGGACAGGGGGCTCGCGCCTCGGCCTTCACGACACCGCCGCGCGACTTCACCAACGAGGCCTGGCGCCGGTCCACGTCGGCCCGCCGGGTGTACCGAGCCGTGCGGGACGGCCTTCCCGGCACGCCGATGCCCGCATGGCGCGCCCTCGGGGACGACGCGGTGGTGGACCTGACGGCGTACGTTCTGTCGATCAAGCCGGAGTGAGGCCAAACGGCGGCTGAGTATCGGGCCTGAATGTGTTGAGTACTCCAACACTGTCGATGTCGAGCCGTCATCTGCCAACTGCCGAATTTTCGCCACTCCGGTGTGTGGGCCGGGCCTGGGCGTTCGAAAGTCGCTGGATTTCCGTGCATTTCTGGTAGACTGCTGCGCTGGCAGCGCCCTTGCTCTTTAGGCCCAGCTGGACCTCATCAGGTCCGTTCCTGGTAACGCCCGAATGCTTCATTCATTCCTGCTTCCCCTGGTTGTCGCCGTCGGACTGGCGGCTCCGGCTGCCCCCCAACCGAAGAACGAGGATGTCGAGGCCTGCCTGGCCTGCCACGGCGACCGGTCGATCTCGGTCGCGCTGCCGGGCGGCGAGACGCAGAGCCTCTACGTGGACCGCGATCAGTTCGCGCGGTCGGTGCACGGCGGCAAGCTGGGCTGCACCGACTGCCACACCGACGTCACCGAGGTGCCGCACGCGGCCAAGCCGTTCAAGACGCGGCGCGAGTTCACCATCGCCTACTACGAGGCGTGCAAGCGCTGCCACTTCGCCAACTACAGCAAGACGCTGGACTCGGTGCACTACCCCGCCATCGCGAGGGGCGACCGGATGGCGCCGGTCTGTGTCGACTGCCACGGCGCGCACAACATCTCGCCGCCGAACCAGCCGCGGTCGAAGATCTCGCAGACCTGCGCCGTCTGCCACCAGGGGGTGTCGGTCACCTACGCGAAGAGCGTGCACGGCCGGGCGCTCATCGAGGAGAAGAACGCGGACGTGCCGACGTGCACCGACTGCCATCACGCCCACGACATCGGCGGCCCGCACGCGCCGGGCTGGCGGCTCAAGAGCCCCGAGCTGTGCGCGAGCTGCCACGCCAACGCGGGGATGATGAAGAAGTACGGGCTGTCGACCAACGTCATGCAGACCTACCTGGCCGACTTCCACGGCATGACGGCGTCGCTGCAGCGCCAGCGGTCCTCCGAGGGGGCGCGGGTGACGGCGCTGTGCATCGACTGCCACGGCGTGCACGACATCACGAAGGTCAATGCGAAGAACTCCGCGGTGATCAAGGCGAACATCCTCAAGACGTGCCAGCGCTGCCACCCGGGCGCGACCGAGAACTTCTCCTCGGCGTGGCTGTCGCACTACGAGCCCACGCTCAAGAACGCCCCGATGGTGTACACGGTGCGGATCGCCTACCTGATCCTGATCCCGTTCATGATCGGCGGGCTGGTGCTCCAGATCCTCCTGCACCTCTGGCGGGTCGTGGTCAACCGATGAAGAACTACGTTACTAGGTTCACGCTCAAGCAGCGCATCGAGCACGCCTCGGTGATGACGCTGTTCCTCGTCCTGGCGCTCACCGGGCTGCCTCAGAAGTTCTTCGAGGCCTCGTGGGCGCAGGCGATCATCGGCGGGCTGGGCGGCATCGACCGCGTGCGCTGGGTGCACCGGGCGGCGGGCGTCCTGTTCGCCCTGTTCACGTTCACGCACCTCGGCGTCATCTCGGCCCTGGTCGTCACCGGGCGGGCCACGCTGTCGCTGGTGCCCACGCGCCAGGACTTCGTCGACGCGATCCAGCAGCTGGAGTATTACTTCGGCATGCGCGACGAGCCGGCGAAGTTCGACAAGTTCGACTACAAGCAGAAGTTCGAGTACTGGGGCCTCGTGCTGGGCGCCGTCATCGTCATCGTCACCGGCCTGGTGCTGCTGTACCCGATCGAAGCCACGCGCTTCCTGCCGGGCGAGATCGTGCCCGCGTCCAAGCTCGCGCACGGCAACGAGGGGCTGATGGCCTTCCTGGTCGTGATCGTCTGGCACATCTACAACGCGCATCTCAACCCGGACGTGTTCCCGTTTGACACGACCATCTTCACCGGGAAGATCAGCGCCAAGCGGCTCCACCACGAGCACGAACTCGAGTACGAGCGCCTGAAGGACACCGAGTAACCGTCCCGGTGAGGTGATGATCCTCGCCCTGCTCGCCCAGTCGATCCTGCACGCGCTGGTCGCCGCCCTGTTCGTCGAGGCGCTGGTCCGGCGCTGGCGGATCGAGGAGGCGAGGTGGCGGCTCCGGCTGCGGATCCTCGCGCTCGCCGTGTCGGCGGCCGGCCCGCCCGTCCTGCTCCTGGTCGCGCCGTTCCGCCAGAGCGCGTGGTTCGCCGCCCGGTGGGCGCTGTTTGCCGGCGAGCGCTGGGACCAGGTGCGGGTGGGAGGCATGGGGCTCGGCAGCCTGACGCTCCTCGTGTCCTGCGGCCTCGGCTCGGCGCTCTTCCTGCGCGACGCGCTGCCGCCGCTGGCCGACGCGCTCCGCGGGTCGACGCCGCTCCCCGACGTGCCTCCGTGGCACGGCGGGCCCGCGCTCCTGCGGCCGCTCGTGGCCGCTCGCGCCGGCGCCCTCGGCATCCCCGCCCCCGGGATCCGCATGGTGCAGGCCCCGGCCCCGGTGCTGCTCTGCGAGGGGATCCGCCAGCCGCAGATTGTCGTCTCGCCGGCGACGATCGACCGGCTTCGCGGCGCCGACCTCGAGGCGGCCGTGGCCCACGAGCTGGCGCACGCGGCGCACCACGACCCGGCGTGGAGCTACGCGCTCATCGCGGTGCGGGCGGCGCTCTTCTTCAACCCGGCGGTGCAGTGGGTGGCGCGGGCCATGGTGGACGACATCGAGTGCCGCGCCGACCAGGTCGCGGTGCGGTCGACCGGCGGGGCGGCCGCGCTCGTCCGCGCAATCCGGGCGCTGTTCGAGGCCGACCATCCCCCGCCGTCCGACGGCGACGCGTCATTCGAACGGGTGTTCTGGCGAATCCGCAAACAGGGGGTCGAACGGCGCTGCGCGTGCCTGGAGCGCGCCGACGCGGCGGCGCCGATGCGTCACGGGCCGCTGCTGATGGCGACGGCCGGCGCGGCCCTGATATCGCTGCTCTTCTTCGTCGTCTGATGCCATCCATCCTCACCGCCACCGGCGCCGTCAGGTCGTGCCTCCTGCTGGCGGCAATCTTCGCCGCGGGGCTGAAGAGCGCGGACTACCTGCCCGCGCTCCTGGCCGGCACGCCTCACGGGGCCCGCGTGTACTGGACGGTCGCCGAGGCGGAGGCCGGACTCGGCGCCCGAATCTGGCTGCCGACGTCGGTGTCGCCCGCCATCGGCTGGCCTCCCGCGCGCATCGACGTCTGGCCCGGCCCTCCCGTCTCGGTCGCCGTGCGGTTTCCGGCGCGTGCCGGATCGCGGGACGGGCTGATCCTCGTGCAGTCGATCGGCGCGCGGGCCGCGGCGCCGGAGGAACTTCTGCCGTCCGTGCAGGTGCTGATGACGGTCGAGGACGTGCCGCTCGGCGACCTGACGGGCAGGATGACGCGAGCGCTGGCTCCCGGCGGGCAACTCCTGCATGATCTGTCGTGGGACCAGGGGGACCGCCACCTGGTGCTTCGGTACGCGGGCCCTGTGGAGAACCTGCTCCAGGTGGCGGGCAGTCTCGAACGGATTCGTCCATGACTCAAGCGTCGGTCAGCCGCGCGTGGGGAGGCCGGAGCATCCAGGCCCGGGTCGTGCTGCTCGTCGGGTTTGGCGTGCTGGCGTCGCTGGCGATTCTCGGCGGCACGGCGTGGGTCGGCCTCGACCGGATGGACGACCGCCTCGAGGCCGAGCGGGTGCTGCTGGCGCAGGCCATCGCGGAGCACTTCGACTACCTGGTGCAGACCGACATGGAAGGGCTCCAGGGCATCCAGGCGTCTCCCGCGGCCACCCTGGCGGACCGCGGTCGGCTGCCCGATCGCCTCGCGCTGCGGGAGGCCTATCTCCGGCTGCGCCTCGTGGAGCACGTGCTCCTCATCGACGGCGCCGGCACGGTCGTGCGGAGCGAGCCGCCCATCCGGACCGGCCCGATCCTCGCGCCGCCGCCGATGGACGTGCGGACGGCGCTGACCTCGGGGCGGCCGACAGTCTCGTCCCCCGTCCAGTCGGGCGCCACGCGCGCGTTCTTCCTGCTGGTTCCGATGCGCGACTGGCGCGGAGAGGTCGTCGCCCTGGCCGCCGGCGAAATCGACCCGTCGGGATCCCGGTTCGCCGGCGCGCTCGATGCGTTTCGTCTCGTGCCCGACGGGTCGATCGACCTCGTCGACGCGACCGGCTTCACCATCGCGAGCACCGACCGGGAGCGGCCGGCCCGGGCGCGCAGTGACGCGCCGCCGATCCTCGCCGCGCTGCGCGACCGCGGGACGTTCGTCGGCCCGGGCGTCGGCCGGGACGCCCGGATGGTGGTGGCGCTCGCGCCCATGGGCCTGGCCCACTGGGGCGTGCTCATCCGCCAGGACGAGTCGGTGGCGATGGCGCGCTCCGAGTCCACCCGGCGAACCCTGCTCTGGCTCGGCCCGGCGCTGCTGGGCCTCGGCCTGCTGTTCGCGTGGGGCGCCGCCCGCAGCGTCCGCGACCCGATCGCGCTCCTGACCGACTCGGCCGAGCGGATCGCCTACGGCAACCTCAGCCAGCCGATCCCCGAGCTCGGCCGGGACGAGGTGGGCCGGCTGGGCCGGTCGTTCGAGCAGATGCGGATGGCGCTCAGGGCGTCGATGAGCCACGTCGAGCGGGCGAACCTCGACCTCGAGCGGCGGGTCGAGGAACGCACGCGCGAGCTCGAGGATCTCTACCGCCAGCTCAAGGAGCGCGACGCGTGGCGGGAGGAGCTGCTGCGCAAGGTGATCTCGGCGCAGGAGGACGAGCGCAAGCGCCTCGCGCGCGAGCTGCACGACGAGACGAGCCAGACGCTGAGCGCGCTGGCGATGAAGATCGAGACCGCGCTCGCCGCGTGGCCCTCCGACGCCTCGCGCGACCGGCTCACCGAGGCGAAGGGACTCACCGTCCGCACCCTCGAGGAGCTTCACCGCCTCATCTTCGACCTCCG
The DNA here is from genome assembly GCA_963717945.1 of uncultured Acidobacteriota bacterium. Lineage (GTDB taxonomy): Bacteria > Acidobacteriota > Vicinamibacteria > Vicinamibacterales > Fen-181 > FEN-299. Next base: position 32,656 of record CAVQXT010000005.1, read on the forward strand.
GCCGTCGGTGCTCGACGACCTCGGGCTGCTGTCGGCCATCCGCTGGTACGCCGAGCGGCACCTCGAGCCGCGCGGCATTTCGGTGCGGTGCGAGTTCAGCGGCTTCGGCAGCCGCCTGATGCCCGAGCTGGAGACGGCCCTGTTCCGCGTCGCGCAGGAGGCGATCACCAACATCGCCAAGCACTCGGGCGCCGAGACGGTGCTCATCCAGTGCCTCGAGCGCGACGGCCGCATTACCATCGAGATCGAGGACGACGGCAAGGGATTCGCGCCGGCGAGCCTGCCCCCGCCGGCGGCGCGCGAGCGCGGCCTCGGCCTGATGGGCATGCGCGAGCGCGTCGAACTGTTCGGCGGGACGCTCGAGATCGATTCCGCGCCCGGCAGCGGCACCCGCATCGCGGTCAGCGTGCCGGCCGTGCAGGAGGTGGGAGATGAGCAGCATCCGGGTCCTGATCGCGGATGACCACGCGATCCTCCGCGACGGCGTCCGCGCGCTGTTGTCGATGTCGGAGGACATCACGGTGGTCGGCGAGGCCGCCAACGGGCAGGAGGCCGTCGACCTCGCCCGCCGGCTCGCGCCCGACGTCATCCTGATGGACATCGCCATGCCGGGCCTCGGCGGCATCGAGGCCACGATCCAGATCCGCAAGGAGAATCCCCAGGCGAAGATCCTGGTGCTCACGCAATACGAGGATCGGGAGTACATCCGGCGGTTCCTGAAGGCCGGCGTGTCGGGCTACGTGCTGAAGAAGGCGGCCGGGTCGGAGCTGACCACGGCGATCCGCGCGGTGAGCCGCGGGGGCCTCGTGCTCGATCCCGAGGTGGCGCGCGAAGCGATGCGCGACCAGGCGGAACCGGCGGCCCACGGCAGGGCCGCCGACCCCTACGAATCGCTCACCGACCGGGAGAAGCAGGTGCTGAAGCTGGTCGCCGAAGGCCGCAGCAACAAGGAGGTGGCCGAACTGCTCGACATCAGCGTCAAGACCGCGATGTCGCACCGCGAGCACATCATGCAGAAACTCGACCTGCACAGCCGGACCGACCTGATCAAGTTCGCGCTGCAGCAGGGAGTCATCAGGGTCGACTAATCGGGGGCTTCGATGATGAATCGGAGGCTTCGCCGAGGAATCGGAGACTTCGATGAGGAATCGGAGGCTTCGATCAGGAATCGGGCGATTCCTCTGCGAAGCCGCCGATTGACCCGCGTCAGTCCCGATTCCTCTGCGAAGCTCCCGATTGACCCGCGTCAGTCCCGATTACGCTAGTCGTGCAGGTCCGGCCGCCGCGGCTCGATGCGCTGCTTCCCCTGCACCGACGCGTCGATCGAGGCCGGGTCCACCACGTCGCCGTCCTCGGCGTCCGGGGCGCGCTTCTTCCCGCTGGCCAGATACGCCTCGCCGGGCCGGTACTCCCGCGTCATCGTCGCCGCGACGTCCACGGCCCCGGAGCGGCCCATCGCCAGGGCCTTCTTGCCGAGAAAGGTGAACAGCATCGCGAAGCCGATGAACGGCAGGAACATGGCGTAGACCGCGCCCATCAGCGGCGCCACGACCAGCAGCGCCAGCACGGGGACCTTCAGGTAGCGCTGGGTGGCGTCGCCCGGAAGGATTCCGCCCTGCTTGGGCACCATCGTCATTTCCCACTTGCCCAGGTTCCAGTAGAAGCCGGTTTTCGCCGCCGTGCCGCCGATTCGCTTGGTTGCCATGATCCACCTCTCCATGAATGCCGTGGTGAGCGTCACTGTCTAGACACAATGTAGACCCGACGCGCGGTCCCGGCAATCAGGCGGACACCCGGCTTCAACAGGGAAAAAGTCCCGATCCGGCATCGGGAAAACACCCGATGCGCCCCCGTCAACATGCCGTGGATCCGCCGTAACGTCCGCTCTTCCGGTCATTTGCCGCTCTTCTCCGGCGGGGCCCCGGCGAGCGGCGCCTGGAGCCTGGCCGCGCGGTGCTGCCGCGCCTCGGCGAGCTCGAACACCTCCTGCGCCTGGTCGCAGCCCGACCTGAGCGTCGCGGTGACGTAGTCGGTGATCGCCTGGCGCAGGCCATTCGATTCCGGGTCGCGCCGGAGGACGCGCCAGCACACCAGGTTGAGCGTCTCGAGCGCGCCGCAGAGCTCGTCGGCCGTGAACCCCTCCTTGAGCCGCTGCTCGGCGAGGTCGCGGCAGTAGCCCATGAACACGCCCTTGTCGCGCGTGCGGACGGCGCTCAACAGGGTCCGGAACACCAGCCGATGGTGCCAGTCGTGCTGCGCGGGTGTCAGGGCCTGGTAGCTCGGGAACCGGTCGCGCCCGCCGGGGCCGGTCAGCATCGCGGTGAACCGGCGCATCACGGTTTCCTGGTGCTGTTCGAGCAGCCAGTGGATCTTGAGATTGGCCGGCACGCGCACCCGTTTCATCGCCGCGCGGTTCAGCTCGGCCCACGTCATCGGATCGGTGCGGAAGTTCTCGATGAGGAAGGGCATGCGGCGCAGGACCTCGAGCCGGGCCCGCGGCGCCCAGTCGAGGCGCGCGCGCGTCCGGCTCGCGTCGGTCCTCATCGCGGTGTCGATCGACCGCGCCAGCCAGGCCCGTTCGACGGGCGGAGCCCCGCTCACCCGCGCGACCAGGTCGCGCGCGGCCAGCGCCGGCCCGCAGAGCGGGCGTGGCACGAGGCGCGGCTTCTGCCTCGCCCCGGTGAAGGCCAGCGTCGCCCCTTCGTACAGCTCGCGGTGCGAGACGGCGTGGTCTCCGCTGGCGAGCAGCACCTCGCAGGGCTTCAGATCGCCGAGCCTCGACAGCACGTCGAGCACGAAGAGCACCGCGTCGCTGATGTGCAGGTAGGGAACCGACGACCGCCCCTGGCCGCACACCATCCGCCGGTTCCACGCGTCGGAGAGCCACGTCTCGAGCAGCATGAACAGCGGCGGGTACTCGCACCAGTCGGAGAAGAGCGGCGCGAAGCGGATGATGACCGGGTGCAGGCGATCGCTGAACTCGAACATCAGCGCCTCGCCCTCCCGCTTGGTGACCGCGTCGGTGTGCCGGCCGTGCGGCGGGCTCTCCTCGGTGATCGCGCGCCCCGGACGCGGCGGCCGGCATGCGAGCAGCGCGCTGGCGAACACGAAGTGCCGGACGCCGTGCGCCGCCGCCGCTTCGAGCACGTGACGGAGGCCGATCACGTTGGTTCGCCAGTACTCAGGGTCTTCGCCCCCCGTGAAATCGTAGTGGGCCGCCAGGTGGACCACCGTCTCGGCCCCGCCCTGCGCCTCGACGGCGGCGAAGGCCGACTCGATCTGCGGGCGCTCGCCGACGTCGGCCTGCAGCCACGTCAGATTCGGGTGCAGCGCGACGCCGCTCCTCGCCTGCGACCGCCGGGCGATGCCGAACACCCGGTAGTCGTCACGAACCACCTGGACCAGATGCCGGCCCACGAAACCGGACGCGCCCGTGATGATGAGACCTGGAAGACTCATAAGGATGCCGGGGGGCGCGGGGGATTATATACCGCGCCGCCCGTCCGCCGGCGAGGACGCCGGCGCTACACGGCCGGCGAGGACGCCGGCGCTACACGGCCGGCGAGGACGCCGGCGCTACACGGCCGGCGAGGACGCCGGCGCCACAAGGGCTCCGAAGGTCCATGTGGCGCCGGCCTCCTGGCCGGCGGTAAGGCGTAGAATTTTTCAACATCTCTCCTTGAGCCGTGGCCGGTTCGCTGTAGAATGTATGACCGTCGCTAGTCCAGGGCCACCCCCCAGGGCCCACGCCCCTCCGGCGACGACCTCTGCCGACAGGTTCACAGCCGTCCCGCGTCAGGCGCGCCGGCTCGGAGTGCTGCGATGGCTCCCGAGGCACAAACTCAACCGCCGACTCCTTCGGCCGCCCCGACTCTCCGGGTGCGGTGGTGGAATCGTCTCGGCATCCAGGCGGCCGCGGTGATCGCGCTGGTCACGCTCGTGTCGGGAGCGGTGCTGGTCGTGATGAGCCTGCGCGCCCAGCAGGCCTACCTGACCGCGGAGGTCCTCCGGGGCGCGGCGCAGTTCAGCGACACGATCAAGGCGAGCACGTATCACTTCATGTTGAGCGACGAGCGGGCCGCCGCCTACCGCACCATGGAGATGATCGGCCGGCTCCGGGGCATCGAGCAGGTCCGGATGCTCAACAAGGAGGGGCGCGTCACCTTCTCCACCGACCGGGTCGAGGTGGGGCGCCTGGTGGACAAGCGCGCCGAGGCCTGTTACGCCTGCCACGCCGCGGGCCAGCCGCTCGTCCGGCTGAACATGCCGTCGCGGTCGCGCATCTTCACGCGCAACGGCCACCGCGTGCTCGCGATGATCACCCCGATCTACAACGAGCCGAGCTGCTCGTCGGCCGCGTGCCACGAGCACCCGGCCGACAAGCCGGTGCTCGGCGTGGTGGACATCGCGATGTCGCTCGAGGACGAGGACAACGCGGTCGCCGCGCTGGGCCGGAAGACGACGGTGTTCTCGGTGATCGGCGTGCTGCTGCTCGCCGTCGCGGTGGGCGCGTTCTTCAGGGGCCAGGTGATCCGGCCGCTCGGCGAGATCCTCTCCGCCACCGAGCGCGTCGCCCAGGGGGACCTCGCGCACCCGCTCCGGATGCGCCGGACCGACGAGATCGGCCGACTGGCCGGCTCGTTCGACGAGATGACCATCTCGCTCGGGCAGGCGCACGACGAGCTGCGGCAGCTCAACGAGAACCTCGAGCGCCAGGTCGAGGAACGCACCAACGCGCTCAGGAGCGCCCAGGCGCAGCTCATCCAGTCCGAGAAGATGTCGTCGCTCGGCAAGCTCGCCGCGTCGGTGGCCCACGAGATCAACAACCCGCTGGCCGGCATCCTGACCTACGCGAAGCTCCTCATCCGCATGCACGAGGAGGGCGAGCTCACCGACAAGGTGCGCGAGAGCTGCGTCCGCAACCTCCGCCTCGTGCAGCGCGAGACCGAGCGCTGCAGCGCGATCGTGCGGAACCTGCTCGACTTCGCCCGGCAGCGCACGCCCAGCCTCAAGGAGGTCGACGTCAGCGCCGTCGTCGAGGAGTCGCTGACGCTGCTCGCGCACCGGCTGCAGATGCAGAACGTGGCGCTCGACAAGGACCTGCCGCCGCTCCCCTTCGTGAAGGCCGACTTCGGGCAGCTCCGCCAGTCGTTCGTCAACATCGCGCTCAACGCGTGCGAGGCGATGGCGACCGGCGGGACGCTGACCGTCACGGCGCGCCAGGCCGGCGCGCACGTGGAGGTGCGGATGACGGACACCGGCCCGGGCATCGCGCCCGAGCTGCTGCCCCGCATCCTCGACCCGTTCTTCACGACCAAGGAGAAGGGCACCGGCCTCGGCCTGTCGGTCGTCGACGGCATCATCGACCGGCACGGCGGGACGCTGAAGATCGAAAGCACGGTGGGCCAGGGCACGACGGTGGTCGTGCGGCTGCCCGTCACGCCGGCCGCGCCGCCGGCCATCGGGGCCCTGGCGGCGGGCGGCAATCAGGGCGCGGGCGGGGACCGCGCCCGGGGAGTGTGATCATACGTGGACGTGTACCTCTGGTGGATCGGCGGCGCGGCGGCGGACCACGACCTGCTCGGCACCCTGCGCCGGCAGGCGGAGCACGTGTACCGCGTGAACGCGCGCGCCTGGCTCGGCCACGACCGCCCCACCGACGCCTACGACCCCCGGCGCCAGCAGCACTCCTCGACGAGGATCCTGAAGTGGCTGCTCGAGAGCCGGCCGGCCCACGCGTCGAAGGTCGTCGGGATCACCGACGTGGACCTGTTCATCCCGATCCTGACGTTCGTCTACGGCGAGGCCCAGCTGGGAGGCGCGGCGGCGGTCGTCTCGACGGCCCGCCTGCTCTCCGACAACGGCTTCCGCCCCGACCCGCTGCTGCTGACGACCAGGCTGCAGAAGGAGTGCCTGCACGAACTGGGGCACACCTTCGGCCTGCTGCACTGCCCGCTGCCGACCTGCGTCATGGCGCGCTCGGTCACGCTGGCCCAGGTGGACATCAAGGAGCCGGCGCTCTGCTTCGACTGCGACTCCCGTTACGCCGAGATCCGCAAGCAAGGACACCAATACCATGAGTAGAGAACGGACCCGGGTGCTCATCGTCGACGACGAGGAGATTGTCCGCGAATCGCTGTCGGCCTGGCTCGAGAAGGACGGCTACACGCTGGCCACCGCGCCGGACGGGGAGACCGCCATCGACCGGATCCACAAGGAGCGGTGGTCGATCCTGCTCGTGGACCTGAAGATGCCGGGCATCGACGGCCTGCAGGTGCTCGAGGAGGCGAAGAAGGCGCAGCCGGACGCCGTCACCGTCATCATGACCGCCTACGCCACGGTCGACAGCGCCGTGGCGGCCATGAAGATCGGCGCCTACGACTACCTGACCAAGCCGTTCGACCCCGAAGAGCTCAGCCTGATGATCCAGAAGATCGTCACGCAACAGGCGCTGGTCCGGGAGAACGTGCTGCTGCGCAAGGTCCTCAAGCGGGAGTACCACTTCCGCGACCTGATCAGCAAGAACGCGGCGATGCAGGCGGTCTTCGACCTCGCGCGCACCGCGGCGCGCAGCAACTCGACGATCCTCGTCCTCGGCGAGAGCGGCACGGGCAAGGAGCTGCTCGCGCGCGCCGTCCACGCCGAGAGCCCGCGGAGCGAGGCGCCGTTTGTCGCCGTCTCGTGCGCGGCGCTCACCGAGACGCTGCTCGAGTCGGAGCTGTTCGGGCACGAGAAGGGGGCCTTCACCGGCGCGGCGGCGCGGCGCAAGGGCAAGTTCGAGATGGCCGACGGCGGGACGCTGTTCCTCGACGAGATCGGGGACATCACCGCCAAGCTCCAGCTCGACCTGCTGCGCGTGCTCGAGGACCGGCAGTTCTTCCGCGTCGGCGGGTCGGAGTCGGTTCGCGTGGACGTGCGCATCATCGCCGCCACCAACCGCGACATGCAGAAGGCGGTCGCGGGCGGCACGTTCCGCGAAGATCTCTTCTACCGGCTCAACGTCATCCCGATCCACCTCCCGCCGCTCCGCGACAGGCTCGAGGACCTCCCGCTGCTCGTCGAGCACCTGCTCGAGCAGCTCGGCGCCGAGATGAACCGGCGCGTGGACGGCGTCGCCGCCGACGCGATGGCGCTCCTGATGAGCCACACGTGGCCCGGCAACGTGCGCGAGCTGCGCAACATCCTCGAGCGGGCGATGGTCGTGGCGACCGGCCATACCATCCAGGCTGCCGACCTCGGCCTGCGGCGGCCGCCTTGCCTGGACACCCAGAACGGCGCCGCGCTGGCCTCGCTCGAAGACGTCGAGCGCCATCACATCGCGCGCGTCCTGGCGGACTCAGACGGGAATATCAGCCTGGCCGCGCGGACGCTCGGCATCGACCGGGCCACGCTGTACAACAAGCTGCGAAAGTACCAGCTCCGCAAGGACGGCGAGCCCGAACCAAACGGCGACGACACCGTCGTCCCCGAGAACTGACGCCACGCCGCACGGGAAGCGACCGCGCTCGAAGGCCGGTCGCTTCCACCCCTCCCCGCCTGTGTGATTCCACGTCACCCCGTAGAGTCTTTCAACACTTCTGCTGATATTGGCCTTTTTGGCCATATTGGGCCTGTTTTCGCCTTCAGATTCGTTTTTGACCGAAATCGTGCGCTGAGAAATTCAACATCGGCCCGGCGACACGGGAACGCGACGACGGCAGCCTCAGGCCGCAAGTGGCTTGGCGTCAACATGTTGCGCTGACGCTCCGGAGATTCACAAGCGTGGCACCGGGCTTGCTCTACGTGGGGGTAGAGAACTGAACTGATGTCTTGCCCACACCTCAAAGAAGTCGTGATGTTGTTCTGCCGGGCCTATCCGGTGAAGAAGATGGTCCCGCTGGACCGCCTGGCTTCGGCGAACCCGTGCCTCGGCGGGGACTTCCAGCAGTGTCCGCTCTTCAAGGAGCTGTCCGAGCGGCTGAAGGCCTGCCCGGAGCACGAGGCCCTGTTCGAAACGGTCGAGCCACGGAAAGGGGTGCCGCGATGATTCTCGCCCTCCCATTGGCGCTCGCCGCGCTGGTCCTGCTCACGCTGTCCTCGTCGTTCGCACACGCCCGTTGAGGAGCAGCCACCTGGAGACACGTATGGATCTGAGTCGGAGAACCTTCATCAAGTTCGCGGGCGCCGCCGGGGCGGCGGGCATCGTGGCGAGGCCGAAGGCGGCCGCCGCGGAGCCGCTGCAAGCCGTCGAGACGCCCGCGGTGCTGGTGGACACGACCCTGTGCACCGGGTGCCGGGGTTGCGAAGCCGCGTGCAGTGAAGCGAACCACCTGGCCGCGCCGGCCCTCTCGGGCGACGACGCGGTGTTCTCGAAGACGCGGAAGACGGACGTCGGCGTCTACACCGTCGTCAATCGCGGGGCGGCCGCCTCGAAACAGGGCGACCCGCGCTTCGTGAAACGGCAGTGCATGCACTGCGTCGACCCCGCGTGCGCCTCGGCCTGCCTGGCCAAGGCCCTCGAGAAGACCGCGGCGGGGCCGGTCGTCTACCACAAGGAGCGCTGCCTGGGCTGCCGCTACTGCATGGTGGCCTGCCAGTTCGACGTGCCGAAGTTCGACTTCGCCTCGCCGGCTCCTTACATCTACAAGTGCTCTTTCTGCGCCGAGCGCCAGGCGCAGGGGCTCAAGCCGGCGTGCGCCTCGGTCTGCCCGAGCGGCGCGCTCGAGTTCGGGCACCGCGCGGACCTGCTCGAGACGGCGCGCACCCGCATCTACCAGAACCCCGGGAAGTACGTTCACCACGTGTACGGGGAAACCGAGGCGGGCGGCACCAACTGGCTCTACATCACCGACGTGCCGTTCGAGTCGCTCGGCTTCCGCACCGACCTCGGGCCCACCTCCCCGCCCGAGCTCACGCGAACCGCGCTGGCGGCGGTGCCGTTCGTCCTGACCTTGTGGCCTCCGCTCCTGATGGGGCTCTACACGTTCAGCCGGCGGCGTGCAGCGGCATCCGCGGAGACGGCGAAGGAGGCGCACCATGACTGACGCGACGATGGACACCGGGTTCGGCAGGCGGGCCTGGGTCACCGAGAAGATCTTCCTGGGGATGTCGTTCGGCGACTACCTGAAGTCGCTGCTGACGTGGGGGAACGCGCTGGTGGCGCTGATCCTCGTCGTCGGCCTCCCCCTGATCGTCTACCGATTCGCGTTCGGCATCGGGGCGTCCACGCACCTGACGCAGATCAATCCCTGGGGGATCTGGATCGGCCTCGACGTCATGAGCGGCGTCGCGCTGGCCGCGGGCGGCTTCACGCTGGCGACGGCGGTCTACATCTTCGGCCTCGAGAAGTACCACCCCATCGTCCGGCCGGCCGTGCTGACCGGCTTCCTCGGCTACGCGTTCGTCGTCGTCGGGCTGACCGCCGACCTCGGCCGCCCCTGGAAGCTGCCGGTCCCGATGGCCTACTCGTTCGGCACCGGGTCGGTGATGTTCGAGGTCGGCTGGTGCGTGTGCCTCTACCTGATCGTCCTGGCGCTCGAGTTCAGCCCGGTGGTCTTCGAGTGGCTCGGGCTGACGAAGCTGCAGCGGCTGGCCGTCAAGATGACGATCGGGCTGACCGTCCTCGGCACCTGCCTCTCGACGCTGCACCAGTCGTCGCTCGGCGCGCTCTTCCTGATGATGCCGCACCGGCTGCACCCGCTGTGGTACTCGGGCTACGTGCCGATCTTCTTCTTCGTCTCGGCGATTATCGCGGGCCTGAGCATGGTCATCGTCGAGAGCGGGCTGTCGCATCACGCCTTCAAGTCGCAGATCGACGAGGCGCACCACGCGCACGCCGACGAGCTGACGCTGGGCCTGGCGCGCGGCGCGGCGATCGTCCTGTTCGCCTACTTCTTCCTGAAGCTGCAGGGTCTGGTGGACGGCGGGCGGTTCGACCTGCTGCCCACGCCCTACGGCTACTGGTTCCTGTTCGAGATCTTCGGCTTCATCCTCGCCCCGGCGCTCCTCTTCGCCGTCGCGGTGCGGCGGCAGAGAGCGACGCTGGCGCGCTGGGTGGCAGGCTGGACGGTGCTGGGCATCGTCGTCAACCGGCTGAACCTCTCGGTGATCGCGTTCAACTACAACGCGCCCGAGCGGTACATCCCGGGCTTCATGGAAATCATGATCTCGGTCACCATCATCACGATCGGCATCATGACGTTCCGCTGGATCGTCAACCGCATGCCGGTGCTCCACGAGCATCCGGATTATCCGCAGGCTCACTGAAGCGGAGGCATACTTCGATGGGTCACGATCTCGTCACTATCTACTGGCTCAAAGCGGTCGAGTACGTGCTCGCCGTGTCGTATCTGCCGCTGTTCCTGCTCTTCTGGAGATTCACCAGCCCGAGGCGCGAGGCCGAGGTGGTCGTGGCGGCGACAGCGCCCGGATGGGCCGATCAGCTGGCCGGGTTCTTCCAGCTGCCGGCCAACCTGTTCTTCCATCCCGGGCACACCTGGGTGCGCCTCGATGGAGGCGACAGGGTGACGATCGGCATGAGCGACTTCGCGCAGAAACTGGTCGGGCCGCTCGGCCGCGTGAAGCTGCCGGAGCTGGGCGCGCTGCTCGTGCAGGGCGAGCCGGCGCTCACGCTGGAGACCGGCGGAGCGGCCGTGCCGATGCTGGCCCCGATCGACGGGCGGGTGGTCGCGATCAATCCCGCGCTGGCCTCCTCGTCGGACGTCGTCAAGGAGTCGCCGTACGAGGACGGCTGGCTGATGCAGGTCCAGAGCTCGCGGCTGGCGGCCAACCTGAAGAACCTGCTGTCGGGCACGCTGGCCCGGCGGTGGATGGACACCGTCTGCGAGACGCTCGGCGCCCAGATGGCCCCGGCGGAACTCGGCAAGGTGTATCTCGACGGCGGCCACCTGGTGGACGGGCTGGCGCGGAGCCTGTCGCACGACGGGTGGGACCGCGTGGCCAGGGAGTTCTTCCTCACCGAGGAAGGAGGCCACAATGCGTAGCCACCTGAGAATCGCGCGGGCCGTCGTGGTGACGGTCGCCGTCGTGATGGCGGGGTCGGCCCTCGCGCAGAACCTGCCCAGGCTGCCGGCCGACATCGCGCTCCCGCAGTCGGGCGACAGTCCGGGGAAGGTGACCTTCAGCCACGCGAACCACGTGAGCTTCCAGGCGAAGCCGGACTGCACGGCCTGCCATCCGAAGCTCGCGCCGATCCTGAAGGCCCCCAGGGACGCCAGGCGCACCCCGATCACGCACCAGGCGATGCTCAAGGGGCAGGCCTGCGGGGCCTGCCACGGAAAGACCGCGCACGGGTTCGACGATTGCGCGACCTGTCACAAGTAAGGGTCGTTCTCGAGGGAGAGGGAGTCAGCCATGCAAGCCGTCATCGACACGCTCCAGACGATCGGCATCTTCCTGCTGTATCTCGCCGCGAGATTCGCGGTGCTGCTGGTCGTCCTGGCCGTGCTGACCGTCGTGTTCGTCGCCGGCCTGGCGCTGGTCCGCCTGGCCGGCCGTGCCCGCCGTCACGCGATGGGCCTGACGCGGGTGGATGGGCTCGTCTGGCGCTCGGGCGTCTACTTCGCGCCCGGCCACGCCTGGATGCAGCCGCGCCAGGAGGGCGCGCTGCGCGTGGGCCTCGACGACCTCGCGCAGCACGTGCTGGCGCGGATCACCGAGGTGATCCTCCCCGAGCCCGGCCAGGTGGTCCGCGCCGGCGAAGCGGCCGCGGTCGTCCGCTGCGGGAAGCGCCGCGCGATGATCCCGGCGCCGGTGGCCGGCCGCGTGGTGGCCGTCAACACGCGCCTGGCGAGCAACCCGGCGCGGCTGCACAACGATCCGTACGGCGGCGGCTGGTTGTATGCCGTGCAGCCCCAGGACTCGGCCTACGCGCGGATGCCGTACGGCGCGGAGTCGCGGGCGTGGTTCTCGCGCGAGGCGGTCCGGCTTTCGCAGTTCTTCGAGCACCAGCTCGGGATGGCGGCGGCCGACGGCGGCGAACTGATCGCGCCGGCGCCCTCGCTGCTCACCGAGTCGCAGTGGGCCGAGATGACCGAGAGCTTCCTGCAGGCGACGAAGTAGGCGGACCGACCGGCTTCCTCTCCACGGCCGCCAGGACGACGCGGACGGCGCAGGGCTGAAGCCCTGCGCCATCTGAATCATCCCGGCGGTCGTTCTTGTCTCTGCCTGAACGCCATCCTGATACCGCAGGGCTTCAGCCCTGCGCCTCACGGGCTTCAGCCCTGCGCCTCACGGGCTTCAGCCCTGCGCCTCACGGGCTCCAGCCCTGCGCCCCACGGGCTCCAGCCCTGCGCCCCACCGTCCAGCAATCACGTGCCATTGCCCGCGCGGATTTGCACACCGGATCGCGTTCGTCCCCTTTGCACGCAACCTCGCGCCGCCACCTTGTGCGAGTGGCGCTTCGGCCGGATCATCGGTCGAACTCGCATCAGCTCGAGGAGGAGTCATGGCGAAAAGGGCGCTGCTCGTCGGCATCAACCGCTACCCGGACCCGGACAACGCGCTGCGCGGCTGTCTCAACGACGTCAGGCAGGTCGGCGACCTGCTGCACTCGCACTTCGGATTCGGCGGCAACGGTGCGGTCAGGCTCCTGACCGACGCACACGCCACCACTGCCGCGATTGTCTCCGGCCTCCACTGGCTGGTGGACGATGCGGCGCCTGGCGACGTGCTGGTGTTCCACTACTCCGGCCACGGTTCGCAGGTGCCGGACCGGCACGGCGACGAAGCGGACGGCCTCGACGAGATCATCTGCCCCTACGACCTCGACTGGGACAACCCGTTCACCGACGACGACCTCTACGCAATCGTCCGAAATACCCAGGTGACGGTGAACCTGACGGTGATCCTGGACTCGTGCCACGCGGGCACCGGGCTGCGGGAGCTGACGGCAGGCGGCGTGGCCGCGAGAGGCCGCTGGCTGGACCCGCCCGAGCGGCTTCATCGCCAGACCCGGACGGATCTCGCGATGCGGCGGTTCGGCGCGACGGCGGCCGAGTGCGGGGCGATCCTGATCGCGGGCTGCCGCTCGGACCAGACCTCGGCCGACGCCGAGATCGACGGCGAATATCACGGCGCGCTGACGTTCTATTTGTGCCGCGCGATCGAGGAGCTGTCGTTCACGGCCAGCTACCGCGCCGTGATCGCCAGGACCCGGCAGCTGCTGCAGGAGAACGGGTACGAGCAGGTGCCGCAGCTCGAGGGGCCGGCGGCGCTGCTAGGCGGAGAGATCCTGGCGCCGAGGATCGAGGCGGCCGTGGCGCAGGCCTGCCCTTCGACTCGGGCGCTCCGCGCCCTCGCTCAGGGCACCCCGAGCACCGTCGAGGGGTGAAGGCCCGCGCCGCTACGGCCTCGGATGGAGTGACCGCGACGTCAGAACTTCGTGCTCGCGTCCACGGTATCCCCGCCCTTGATCGAGAACCAGGAAATCGCGAACTTGTTCCCCACGTCCCGCTTGTCGATCCCGCCGACGTGAGCCGATCGGAGAACCAGCGTGTAATCGCCGACGGATAGATCGCGCACCTCGAACATGCCACGGCCATCCGCCTGGGTGTGCTTCAGGAACCCTATCGATCGGTTGCGCGTGGCGCAATCGCCGATAGTGAGCTCGAAGGTGGACGGGAAGATGGTGCAGTCGGTCGGCAGCTCGATCTTGCCCGCGAAGACCCAGACGTCGCTGCCGGCGTCTGGACTGCCGCCGCCGTGGACGAGCGTCCCCCGAACCGTGCCGACGTCGGGCCGGTTGCGCCTCGCAGGGTCCTGACGGGCTGCGCCGGCGTTCTGCTGGGCGACCACGACGAGTGTGGCGACTAGCAGCCCCACGAGGCACAAGTCGGCGTTCCGCGGATTGGCTCTCATCTGACGCGCCCCTTCCTGATAGTGTCCGAATCAGCGGCGGCGGAACTGCGGCTCGCGAACTGCGGCCGCCTCGGCCTCGCGAACCGCGGCCGCCTCGGCCTCGCGAGCCGCGGGCGCCTGGCCCTCGCGAACCGCGGGCGCCTCGACCTCGCGAGCCGGCTCCGCAGGCCGGGAAGGCTCCTCGCTCTGCACCGGTTTCCGGCTCTCTGCGTCCGGCTGGCGCTATACGCGCTGGATCGACCGCACGCGCTCCGCCGGGGAAACCGGCGCAGGAGCTCGTCGCCTTCCGGCAGCTCGCGCGGCCTGCTTCGAACGGCTCGCTCGGCGAGGCATCCCACGGTTCGGCTCGCAGTCCAGAATCGCGGGCCACCATGCACGGGCTCGAAGCCGCGTGACGGGCACTGGCGCCCGATCCGGGGCGCCGGACCATCATCCAATTGGATAGTGCGCGAGGACTTCAGGTTGGGTCAAGTGAGCGGCGGGATTCGGAGGGTGAGCGCCGGACGGCCCAGAGCTCGAAGCCTCGAGCCTTGGGTCTTGAGCCCTGAGTCTTGAGCCGACGATCGAAGAGAGAGTTGGTCGGGGCGACTGGATTCGAACCAGCGACCCCCTGAACCCCATTCAGGTGCGCTACCAAACTGCGCTACGCCCCGACCCGTCCGACTATTCTACATTACTTGCGCGGCGGCGTGGCGCGCCGGCGGGTCTTGGGCGACGTCGCTTCGGGCGTCTCGAGGAGCGGGAGGGCGACCTGGAGTTCAGGGTCTTTTCCGTGCGACGCCTGTGAGGCCCGCGGCGCCTTCTGCGGCGGCCACGTCGGCGCGGCTTCGGCGTCAGCCCCCGGCAGCGCCGCGCCCTCGGAGGGGCTTGGCGCAGGTGACGCCTTGCCCGGCTTGGCGTGCGGCTTCCCCGCCGGCGCGGAGAGCAGGTTCAGCAAGTCCTTCAGCCCCTGCCGGGCCTCGGCCACCCTGGCCTTGACGGTCTCGGGCACGCCGGCCGGCGCGGCGACGAGCGCGTCCTCGATCGGGGCGTCCCCCTCGATCTTCCGCCGGGCTCCGGCGAGCGTCAGCCCCTCGGTGAACACGAGCTGCTTGATCCGGAGGATCTGCTCGACGTCCCCGCGCCGGTAGATCCGCGCGCCGCCGGGGCGGCCCGCCGCCCCGAGGCCCGGGAACTCTTTCTCCCACGACCGCAGGACGTACGACGGGATCTGCGCGATCTCGCACACCTCCGACGCCTTGAAGGCGGCCCGGTTCGGAATGTCGATGGAAGTGTCTGCCACGGTCCTGACGGCGAAGTATAGCACGCGATCTGCGGCTTACGCCTTACGGCCTACGGCTTACGGCCTACGCCTCACGGCCCCCGCACGGGTGACTCGGCCGAGAGTCCAGAGCCTGGAGCCCAGAGCCGGCCTACGCACGGTCCTTGTGCCCCGCCCCCCTGTGATCGCGCCGCGCCCGCACCTGCATCCGGATCGGCGTGCCGAGGAACCCGAACGACTCCCGCAGCTGGTTGACCAGGAACCGCTGGTACGAGAAGTGGAACGTGGTCGCCACGTTCGTGAAGAAGACGAACGACGGTGGGGCCACCCCGACCTGTGCCGCGTAGAGAATGCGCACCGCCTTCCGCCCCGGGCTGGCCGGCGGGTGCACCGCCGTCACCGCCTCCACGAACCGGTTCAGCTCGCCGGTGCTCACACGCCGATTCCGCGCTTCGGCGACCCGGTCGATCGTCTCGAGCAGCCGGGGCGTCCGCTCCCCGGTCGCCGCCGAGATGTGCAGCACGGGCGCGAAATCGAGGAACTTGAGACGCCGGTGCATCTCCTCGTCGAACCGCTTCGAGAAGTCCGGTCCCTCCGCCTTGACCAGATCCCACTTGTTGACCGCGACGATGACCCCGCAGCCGGCCTTTTCGGCCTCGCCGGCGATCGCGCCGTCCTGCTCGGTGGCGCCCTCGATCGCGTCGATGAGCACCACCGCCACGTCGGCGGCCTCGACCGCGCGGCGCGCGATGATCACGCTCAGCGACTCCACCTGGCCCGACCTCGCCACGCGTCCCGGCCTTCTGATGCCCGCCGTGTCCACGATCCGGAAGTCGCGGCGATGCCATCTCAGTAGCGAGTCCACCGCGTCGCGGGTCGTCCCCGGGATGTCGCTGACGAGCATGCGCTCTTCGCGCAGCAGGCGATTGACGAGCGACGACTTGCCGACATTCGGCCGCCCGATGATCGCCACGCCGATCTCCGGGGGCGCCGCGTCCACTTCGTGCGCCAGTTCGGCCGCGGCCTCGGCCTCGCCCTCCACGTCGCCGTCCTGGCGTTCCTCGCCCGCGTGCTCTCCGCGGTGACCGGCCGGCAGCCGCCGCACCACCTCATCCAGCAACTCCGAGATCCCCTGGCCGTGCTCGGCCGAGATCTCCACGATCGGGTCGAGGCCGAGCTGGAACAGCTCCATGGCGCCGTCGAGCGCCCGCTTGTCGTCCATCTTGTTGATGGCGAGGATGATGGGCACGTTCGCGGTCCTGAGCGCCTTGACGATTTCCTCGTCGCCGGATGCTCTCCCCTGCCGGCCGTCCACCACGAGGATGAGCAGGTCGGCCGATTCGATGACCCGACGCCCCTGCTCGTGGACCATGTGGTGCAGCGGGTCCTCGCTGGCACCGTAAACGCCGCCGCTGTCGGCGAGCGAGAATTCCACGCCATCCCACGCGACAGGCTGCGCGATGCCGTCCCGGGTGGTGCCGGCCACCGAGGTGACGATGGCCCGCCGCGTCCGCGTAATCCGATTGAAGAGCGTCGACTTGCCGACGTTGGGCCGGCCCACCAGCGCGACTACCGGCAAAGCTCGTCTCGCCACAATTCTCCTCTGCTCGTTCAGCGCGCCTCAGGGCCTGCCGGGTCGTCCCGGCCCGGGGCCATACTGGCCTTGACAGCGTAAGTCTCTCTCCCTATGATAGTTAGCAGCGTCCAGGGAGCGCCCCAGCATGATCAAGGTGGACATCGTCAACGAGGTCTCGAAAGCCGCGGACATCACGAAGGTCAAGGCCGAGTTGGCGGTGGATGCCGTGTTCGACGCGATGCGCGTGTCGATGCAGCGCGGCGACCGGATCGAACTGCGCGGGTTTGGCGTCTTTCAGGTCAAGCCCCGGAAACGCGGCATCGGGCGCAACCCCAGGACCGGCAAGGAAGTGCGCATCCCGCCGGGTCGGACCATCCGGTTCAAGCCAGGCAAGGACTTGCAGAACATCAGTTGAGCCGACCCGTGGCCCCGACTCCAGAGATCCCGGAAGCACCTCCCCTCGCCGGCACCGACCCGCAGGCGCCGAGCGCCGGGGACGCTCCGCTTCCCGCCCCGCCTCCATTCAGGCTCGACGGAGTCAGTGTACCGCGGATCCCGCTCGACGTGAAATCCCGCCAGGCGCTGCCAGGCCCGTTTCTTCGCGCCGTCTACCCGCAGGACCGGCTCCTGGTGCACGTGTCGCTGTTTCTCGCCACGCTGCTGACGACAACGCTGGTCGGCATCGACCACTGGGCCGGCTATCAGTTCATGCTGGGCCGAATCCGTCCCGGCGCGTCGTTCTGGAGCCTCCTGCCCGGCGGCCTCTGGTACAGCCTGACGCTGCTCGCCATCCTCGGCGCCCACGAAATGGGGCATTACCTGGCGTGCGTTTACTACAACGTCAACGCGTCGCTGCCCTTCTTCCTGCCCGTGCCTCCCCCGTTCATCGCGGGGACGATGGGCGCGTTCATCAAGATCCGGGCGCCGATCCGGTCCAAGCGCCAGCTCTTCGATATCGGCATCGCGGGGCCCCTGGCCGGGTTCGCCGTCGCGGTGCCGGTGCTCGTGGCGGGCCTGGCGCTGTCCACCACGGTGCCGATCCCCAAGGGGATCGCGGCCCAGGAATTCGCCGACCCGATCCTGTTCAAGATCGCCAACTGGCTCATCGTCGGCCCGATTCGCGACGGGATGATGCTGAACGCGCACCCGATGGTCTTCGCGGCCTGGTTCGGCTGCCTGGCCACCTCGCTCAATCTGTTTCCGATCGGGCAGCTCGACGGCGGCCACATCTCGTACGCGGTGCTCGGGCGGCACTCGACCAAGGTGACGTTTGTCGCGCTGGCCGCGGCGGTGGCGCTGACGTTCGTCTCGGTGTCCTGGCTGGCCTGGACCGTCCTGATCGTCGTGATGCTCTACGTCATCGGCCCCCGCCACCCGAGGACCGAGGACGAGGACGCGCCGGTCGGCCGCGCGCGCGTCGCGCTGGCCGTGGTGGCGATCGTCATCCTCGCCCTCTGCTTCATGCCCAATCCGATCGACAACGTGATCCTCGGCAAGTAGGCTTCGCCGGCTGGCGGGCCCGGCGCGATCCCCCGCCTCACAGCACGGTCATCGGATCCACGTCGATGACGACGCGGCGGCGCAGCTCGGGACGCGCGTCGAGCGCGTGGCGGATCGCCTCGCGCATGGCCGCCCGCTGACTCCCCTTCACGAAGAACTGCGCCCGGTGCTCGCCCCTGAGCTTCACAAACGGCGCCGGGGCCGGGCCGAGCACGTGGAAATGGGCCTTCTTCGCCGACTCGCGCAACGCGCGCACGACGCCGCCGGCGTCGGCCATCGCCTCGTCGAGGGTTCGCGCGCGGACGATGCCGCAGGTGAGCGCCATTCGCGGGGGATACTGCATGGCGCGCCGGAAGGCCAGCTCCTCCCCGAAGAACGCGCGGTAGTCCTGGCGGCGCGCGTGCCGGATGCTGTAGTGCTCGGGGAAGAGCGTCTGCACGATCGCTTCGCCCGACTCCTCGCCGCGGCCAGCCCTCCCGACGACCTGGGTGAGCAGCTGGAACGTCCGCTCGGAGGCGCGGAAATCGGCGAGGCCGAGCCCCACGTCCGCCGACACGACGCCGACCAGCGTGACGCTCGGGAAGTCGTGCCCCTTGGCGATCATCTGCGTGCCGACGAGGATGTCGATCTCGCGCCTGCCGAAGCGGCCGAGCAGCGCGACGGCCGCGCCGCGGCGCCGGATCGTGTCGCGGTCCAGGCGCGCCACGCGCGCGCCGGGGAACGCCGCCACGACCTCCCGCTCCACCCGCTCGGTGCCGAAGCCGGTCTGCACGAGGTACGGCGCCGCGCACGTCGGGCACGCGCGCGGCACGACGGCCGAGTAGTCGCAGTAGTGGCAGCGGGCGCGCAGGACGCTCCGCGACCCCTGGTGCACGGTGAGCGACACGCTGCAGTTGGGGCAGGTCACCGTGCCGCCGCACTGGCGGCAGACGACGGCCGTCGCGAGGCCGCGCCGGTTGAGCAGCACGAGCACCTGCTCGTTGCGCGCGAGCCGGGCCGCCGTCGCCTCCACGAGCGGGCGGCTGAGCACGACGTCGGGGCCGCGCTCGGCGAACTCGTCGCGCATGTTGACGATCTCGACCCGGGCGAGCGGGCGGTCGAAGACGCGCCGCTCCAGCGTGATGAGCTCGTAGCGCCCCGTCACGGCATTCTGGTAGCTCTCGAGCGACGGCGTGGCCGAGCCGAGCACGACGAGCGCCCCTTCGCGCTTGCCCCGCATGACGGCGACGTCGCGCCCGTTGTACCGCGGGCTCTCGTCCTGCTTGTACGACCCGTCGTGCTCCTCGTCCACCACGATCAAGCCGAGGGCGGCCAGCGGCGCGAACACGGCCGACCGCGTGCCGACCACGACGTCCACCGCGCCGCGCCGGATTCGCCGCCACTGGTCGTAGCGCTCGCCGTCGGAGAGCCCGCTGTGCTGGATGGCGACGCGGTCGCCGAACCACGCGCGGAAGGCGCCCGCCAGGGCCGGCGTCAGGCCGATCTCCGGCACGAGCACCAGCGCCGAACGGCCCGCGGCGCGCATCTCGGCGGTCAGGCGCAGGTAGATCTCCGTCTTCCCGCTCCCGGTCACGCCGTGCAGCAGCGCCGCCTGGAAGCGCCGCTCGCCGGCCAGCGCGCGCAGCCGCTCCCAGGCGGCGGCCTGCTCGCCGGTCAGCGTCCGCCCCTCGCCCGCCGCGCCGTCGCCCCCGACGACCAGCGCGGACGACTCGAACGGATCCCGCTCGGCGCGGTCGCGACGGATCGACACCAGCCCCCGATCCGCCAGCCGATCGACGACGTCGGAGGAGACGCCGGACTCGCGCAGGCCGCCAAGAGCGAGGCCGGCCGGGGCCTCGGCGAGCAGAGCCAGCGCCGCCCGCTGTTTTGGCCGGAGCGTCTCGCCGCCGTCGAGCGCCCGCCGGCCATCGACGGTGACGGCGGCCACGCGGACGGTCTTCGACGCGTCGGCCTGGCCGCCGAGGACGTCTTCGACCTCCACCAGGCCGTCGGCCTGGAGGGCCCTGACGGCGGCCCTGACGGGCAGGGCGCGCCCCCGCCGGGCGGCGCCCTCGCGCTCGAGCCGGAAGGCAAGCGCGCGAAGCGACGTCCACACGCCGCCAGCGAGCAGAGCCAGCGCCCGGTCGCGCAGCGTGGAGGGCGCCGACGGGCGCGGTCGTTCCACGCGCTGCCGTCCCCCGTCGGTGATCCGCACCCGCCACTCGCTCTCCACCCAGGCGAACGGCGGCATGGCGGCGGCCACGGCCTCGCCCACCCCGCAGATGTAGTAGTCCGCCACCCACTCGGCCAGCGAGACGACCGGCGGCGGCAGGAACGAATCGCCGTCGAAGATGTCGAGGAGATCCTTGATGGCCACCTCGCGCGCGGCCGAAGGCGACGGCCCGGCCTCACCGGTTACGACCCCGGTCAGGCGGCGCGTCCCGACGGGCACCAGTACCCGCGCGCCCGGGGCCGGCGCGTGCAGGCCATCGGGGACTCTGTAGGTCAGGGCGCCGAGCGCGGGCACCGGGACGGCAACCGAGACGAGTCGGGGCATGGGCTAGATCCGCGGGCCGGCGGCGGATTCGGCGGCGTCGAGCAGGCTCTTGGCGCGCTTGAGGTCCTCCCACGCGTCCCGCTTCTTCTCCGGGCTTCGCAGCAGGTAGGCGGGATGGAACGTCGGCACCAGCTGCGAGCCGCCGTAGCGGAAGACGCGACCACGCAGCCGCGAGATCGTGTCCTGCGACTTGAGCAGCGCCTGGGCGGCGAACGTGCCGAGCGCGACGATCACCACCGGGTTGATGCTCTCGACCTGCCGGAAGAGGAACGGCTCGCAGGAGGCGACTTCGTCCGGTTCCGGGTTCCGGTTCTCGGGCGGACGGCACTTGATGACGTTGGCGATGTAGACGTCCTCGCGCTTGAGGCCGATCGCCTCGATCATCTTCGTCAGCAGCTGCCCGGCCCGCCCGACAAACGGGATCCCCTGGATGTCCTCGTCGCGGCCCGGCGCCTCGCCGATGAACATCAGCCGCGCCCGGGGGTTCCCGACCCCGAAGACGATCTGCCGGCGGCCCAGCGTCGAGAGCTTGCAGCGCGTGCAGTCGCCGAGGTCGGTGCGGATAGTGGGGAGATCTTCGTGACCTCCCGGCGCAGGGCTGAAGCCCTGCGCTATCTGCTGAGGCTGGGCAATGACACCCTGCGCCAGCTGTGGAACGGCAGTCGTCTCCTCCTCAGATAGCGCAGGCCTTGAGGCCTGCGCCTTGCCAGGATCCGACTCCTCGTTGCGGGACCGCCAGCCGGGACCCTTGCTGAAGCCGTTCACGCCCAGCTCGGTCAGAAACGTCAGCTGATCGGCAAGCTGCTCGCGCCAGTCCACGTCATTCTCCACGAGCGGCGGCAGGCCGCTCTCCGGCCACCGCGCCCAGCATCTTCTCGACCTTGTCGAGGATCGCGCGCGCCACGTCGGCCTTGGGCCGCAGCGACACCTTTTCCTCGCCGTCGGCGGCCACGAGCGTCACCGCGTTCTCATCGGTGTCGAACCCCCGGTCGTCGCCCGACACGTCGTTGGCGACCACCAGGTCCACCTGCTTGCGCCGCCGCTTGTCTCGCGCGCGCGCCGCCACGTCGCTCGTCTCGGCCGCGAAGCCGACGAGCATCGTGCGCGGCCACTCCCCCGCGGCGCGACGGGCGCCGAGTTCGGCCAGGATATCCGGCGTCCGCGTCATGCGTAGCACCAGCTCGTCCCCGTCCTTGGCGATCTTCTCGGGCACCCGGGCCGGCGCGTAGTCGGCCACCGCCGCCGCCATCACCACGAGATCGACGCCTGGCATACGGGACACGATCGCTCCGTGCATTTCGCGCGCCGACCGCACGCGTACCAGCTCCACGCCCGCCGGCGCCGGAATCTGCGTCGGCCCCGACACCAGCGTGACGCTGGCGCCCCGCCGCGCCGCCTCCGCCGCCACCGCGTACCCCATGCGTCCGCTCGATCGGTTGCCGACGAAGCGAACCGGGTCGATGTCCTCGTAGGTCGGCCCGCCGCTGACGAGCACGCGCCTGCCGGAGAGCGTCTGCGCGGGGCGCAGGATCGACTCGGCCGCCGCGACGATCTCGGGCGGCTCGGCAAGCCGCCCCGGGCCGATCCACCCGCAGGCCAGGAACCCCTCGCCCGGCTCGACCACCCTGACGCCCCTCGCGCGAAGCGTCCGCAGGTTGCCCTGCACCGCCTCGTGCGCCCACATGTTCGAGTTCATCGCCGGCGCCACCAGCACGGGCGCCGTCGTCGCCAGGTAGAGCGAGCACAGGAAGTCGTCGGCGATCCCGCCCGCGAACTTGCCGAGGATGTTGGCCGTCGCCGGCGCCACCAGCAGCAGATCGATCGACGAGGCGAGCGAGATGTGCTCGATGTCGGCGTTGGCGCCCGGGTCGAACTGGCCCGTGATGACCCGGTGGCGCGTGATGGCCTCGAAGGTGAGCGGGCCGACGAACTCGGTGGCCGCCCGGGTCATGACCACGACGACGTCGTGACCGGCCTTCTGCAGGCCCCGGACCACTTCCACCGCCTTGTAGGCCCCGATGCCGCCGGTGACGCCCAGCGCGATCTTGGACATAAGCGCGTCCTCAGGCTCCCGGCCGGCGGGCCGGCGGCGCGGCAAACGTGGAGACCACGTCTTCGGCGTCCGCCGACATGGCCGCCCGGCGCGAACGCTCGGCGAGCAGGATCGATCTGACGCGATCGGCGCAGGGGCCGACCTCGTCGTTCACCACGACGTAGTCGTACTCGACAAAGGCCTTGATCTCCTCGCGGGCCGTCGCGAGCCGGCGGAGGATCGCCGCCTCCGGGTCGCGGCCGCGCCGGCGCAGGCGCTCTTCGAGCACGCCGTACGACGGCGGCATCAGGAAGATGCCCACGCTCTCGACGCCGGCCTGCCGCACCTTCCGCGCGCCCTGCACGTCGATGACGAGCAGCAGGTCCTCGCCGGCCGACAGCCGCGACTGGGTGTCCAGCGCGCCGGTCCCGTAGAAGTCGCCGAACACCTCGGCCCATTCGAGGAACGCCCCCGAGGCGCGGAGCTCGCGAAAGCGATCGACGGTGACGAAGTTGTAGTCCACGCCGTCGCGCTCGCCCGCGCTGGCCGGCCGCGACGTGTAGGACCTCGAGATGCCGACCTCGCCCGTCGTCTCGACCACGCGCCGCGCGACCGTCGTCTTCCCCGCCCCGGAGGGCGCCGACAGGATGAACAAGCGGCCTCGTCTATTCGACATTCTGCACCTGTTCCCGCATCTTCTCCAGTTCGGCCTTGGCGTTCACCACCAGCTCGGTCACCGACAGGCCGTCGGCCTTCGAGCCGATGGTGTTGACCTCCCGGTTCATCTCCTGGAGGAGGAAGTCCAGCTTGCGCCCGCACGGCTCCTCGCCGTCGGCCAGCGCGGCCCAGTGCGCCAGGTGCGCGCGGAAGCGCACCACCTCCTCGCTGATGTCCGACCGGCTGGCCGTACGCACGATCTCCTGGGCGATGGCCGCCGGGTCGGCCGGGAGGTCCCGGCTCAGCTCCCTGACGCGTTCGGCGAGCCGGACCTCGATCTCGGCCCGCCCCTCATCCGCCGCCCCGGCGATCCGCTCGATGAGGATGCCCAGCGCCCCCCTGCGATCGTCCAGGTCCTTCCGCAGGTGCACGCCCTCGCGGGCCCTCATCACGTTCAGCGCGACGACAGCTTCCTCCACCGCCGATTCGACCAGCCCGGAGAGCGCCGCCGTCTCCTCGGCGGACTCGGCCGAGCGCTCCCGGATGACCAGGGCCTGCGGCATCCGCACGAGGTCGCCGGGCGTGAGGTTCCCGCTCACCACGCCCTGGGCCCTCGCCCGATCGATCGCCTCGCCGAGCCGGCGCACGAATCCCTCGTGCAGCTCGATCTCCGGCATCGGCGGCTCGCGCAACTGCACCGACACGCTCAGCTCGATGCGCCCGCGCGCGATGTGGCGCTGCAGCAGGCTCCTGAGCGTCGTCTCCGAGGCGAGGAGCCCCTGCGGCAGGCGCACCTGCACGTCCAGGTAGCGGTGATTGACGGCGCGGACCGTGACCCCCACCGTGGCCCTCGGGTCTTCCTTCGTGAGTGACGCGAAACCGGTCATGGAACGGAACATAGGGGGTTACTCCTCCACAGGCGACGGCCGGCGCTCGACGGCGAGCTGCGTCTCATAGAGCCGCGCGTAATCTCCGCCCGGGCGCTCGAGCAGCTCCTCGTGCCGGCCCGCCTCCACGATCCTTCCCCGATCGAGCACGACGATCAAGTCCGCGCGTCGAATCGTGGACAGGCGGTGCGCGATCACGATGGCGGTCCGGTTGGCCATCAGGTTGCCCAGCGCCTCCTGCACGAGGCGCTCGGACTCGGCGTCGAGCGACGAGGTCGCCTCGTCGAGGATCAGGATGGGCGCGTTCTTCAGCAGCGCCCGCGCGATCGCCAGGCGCTGGCGCTGGCCGCCCGACAACCGCTGCCCCCTCTCCCCGATCACCGTCAGGTAGCCGTCCGGCATCGCGGCGATGAACTCGTGCGCGTGCGCCGCCCGCGCCGCCGCCTCGACGGCCTCAAGGCCGGCCCCGCTCGACCCGTAGGCGATGTTGCCCGCGATCGTATCGTCAAACAGCACCGTCTCCTGGGTGACGATCCCGATCTGCGACCGCAGCGAGCGCAGCGTGACGTCCCTGACGTCCACGCCGTCGATCGTGATGGCGCCGGCGGTCACGTCGTAGAACCTCGGCAGCAGGTTGGCCAGCGTCGTCTTGCCCGCGCCGCTTCGCCCTACCACGGCGACCATCTGTCCCCGCTCGATCGTGAGCGACACGCCGCGCAGGATGGCCCCGGCCCGGTCGTCGTCGTAGCGGAAGCCGACCTCCCGGAACTCGATCTCGCGGCGCAGGCCGTCGAGCGACGCCGCGCCGGGCCGGTCCTCCACCTCGGAATGGAGGTCCAGGATCTCGAAGATCCGTTCCGACGCCGCGCTGGCCTGCTGCAGGTTCGCGTTCACGCGGCTCAGCTTCTTGGCCGGCCCGTACATCAGGAACAGGGCCGCGAAGAACGAGGTGAACTGGCCCGGCGTCAGTTTCCCGCCCAGGATCTCGTGGACGCCGTACCAGAGCGCGGCCGCCATCCCGATGCCGCCGAGGATCTCCATGATTGCGGGCAGGGCGGCGAGCGCCGTCGCCATCCTCATGTTCGCCCGGTACAGGCGGTTCGACGCCTGCCCGAACCGGTCGGCCTCCCGGGCTTCGGTCGCGAACGCCTTGACGATCCGGTGCCCGGTGAAGGCCTCGGCGCTCACGTGCGAGAGCCGCTCGAGTTCCTCCTGGCTGCGGCGGGAGGTGCGGCGCATCAGGCGCCCCAGCCGGGCCAGCGGGTAGATCACCAGCGGCGCGCCCATGAGGAACACGAGCGCGAGTGTCGCGTCGTAGTAGAACAACAGCGCCGCGTACCCGACGAGCGCCAGTGACTCGCGCACCAGGTCGGCGATCGTCTCCGACACCGCCTGCTGGATCTGGCCGACGTCGTTGGTGATCCGCGACATCAGCTGCCCCGAGCTTCGCCGCGCGAAGAAGGCCGCCGACTGATCGAGCATGTGCCGGAACAGGCGGGTCCGGACGTCCATGACGACGCGCTGGCCGACGTCCGACATCAGGCAGGCCGAGAAGTAGCCGCCGAGCGCCTTGGCCGCGCCCGCCGCGACGAGCGCGCCGGCCACGAACGGCAGGTTCCGCCCGGTGCTGAGCACCTCGTCGAACACGTTCTGAATCAGCCTGGCGAGGCCGGCCGAGCCGAGCGCGTAGAGGACCATCCACGCGAAGGCGCCCGCGAGGCGCCCGCGGTAGGGGCGGGAGAATCGAAGGAGACGCAGGAGCGGGTTCAATCCCTGATCCGGTACTTGAGCAGGACCCACAGCGCCACCAGGCCGTCGCGCCACGTGATCTTCTTGCCCTCTTCGTACCCGCGGCCGTCGTAGGTGATCGGCACCTCGTAGACCCGGTGCCCGCCCTTGAAGATCTTCGCCGTCAGCTCCGGCTCGATGCCGAACCCGTCGGAGGTGAGCGTCATGCCCCGCACGATCTCGGCCCGCATGACCTTGAAGCAGGTTTCCATGTCGGTCAGCATCGTGTTGTACAGGATGTTGGCCAGCAGCGTCACGATCCGGTTGCCCATGTAGTGGGAGAACATGAACACGCGGTGTCGGCCGATGAACCGCGACCCGTAGACGACGTCCGCCCGCCCCTCGCAGATGAGCTCGATGAGCGCCGGGTACTCCTCCGGCGAGTACTCCAGGTCGGCGTCCTGGATGATGACCAGGTCTCCCCGGACTTCGCCGAACCCCCGCCGGAGCGCCGCCCCTTTGCCCCTGTTCCGGTCCTGCAGGACCAGGTCGAATTCCAGTTCCTGCCGAAGCCGCTTCAGGATGTCCCGCGTCCCGTCGGTGGACCCGTCGTCAACGACGATGAGCTGGATGCGAAGCGGGACCGCGAGGACGCGCCGGACGATCTCCTCGACCGTCTTCCGCTCGTTGTAAGCGGCCATGACGACCGACAGCAGCGGGTCGCTGAGCCTGCCGCGCACGCGGGACGATCCGGTCGTCATGCCGCCCCCCCGTTGTACTTCCGGGGGTGCGCCTGCAGCCAGCGCCACGCGGTGCCGACGATGCCGTCGAGGTCGGTGAATCGCGGGTTCCAGCCCAGTTCGGCCCGGATCTTCGCGTTCGACGCAAAGAGCACGGCCGGGTCGCCGTCGCGGCGCCGCGCCACCGCGTGCGGCACGCGCTGCCCGGTGACGCGCTCCACCGACGCCAGCACCTCGCGCACGGAGAACGGCCGCCCGACGCCGAGGTTGTAGACCGCCGACCGCGGCTCGCGCTCCAGCCGATCGAGCGCCAGCAGGTGCGCCTGCGCCAGGTCCGAGACGTGGACGTAGTCCCTGAGGCAGGTCCCGTCCGGTGTGGGATAGTCCTGGCCGTACACCTCGAGCGGCTTGCCGCCCCTGACCGCTTCGAGCGCCAGGGGGATGAGGTGCCGTTCCGGGTTGTGATCCTCCCCCAGGTCGCCGTCAGGATCGGCGCCGGCGGCGTTGAAATACCTCAGGCTGATCGCGTGGATGCCGTAGGCCCGCTCGTAGTGCGGCAGCGCGCGCTCGACGGCGAGCTTGGTCTCTCCGTAGGCGTTGATGGGGCGGGCCGGGTGGGTCTCGACGATCGGCGTGGCGACCGGCTCGCCGAACACGGCGCACGTTGACGAGAAGATGAACGACGGCACCTTTTCGGCGGCCATGGCCTCCAGCACCGACAGGGTCCCGCCCACGTTGTTCGCGTAGTAGCCGACCGGGTCGCGCACCGACTCGCCGACCGCCGCCCATGCCGCGAAGTGCATGACCGCCGACACGCCGCGGCTTGCCATCACCGACCGAAGCCCGGCGACGTCCCGGGTGTCGCCGACCACCAGGTCCGCGCCGAGCGCGGCGTCGCGGTGCCCCTCGGTCAGGTTGTCGTAGATCACCACGCGCCGGGCAGCGGCGGCCAGCGCCTTCGCCGCATGGCTGCCGATGTAGCCTGCCCCCCCGGTGACGAGCACCGCGCCGGGGTCACCGCCCGATCGAGTAGTAGGTGAAGCCATTCGCCTTCATCTGCTCGGGGTTGTAGACATTGCGGCCGTCGAACACGACGGGGGTCTTCATGAGCTTGCGAATCTTGGCGAAATCCGGCTCGCGGAACTCGTTCCACTCGGTCAGGATGGCGAGGGCCTCGGCGCCCGCCAGGGCGTCGTAGCTTCGCTTGACCAGCGTGACCCTGTTCCCGAAGATCCGCGCCGCGATCTTCATGGCCTCGGGGTCGTAGGCCCGGACGGTCGCCCCAGCCTCGAGGAGCTTGCCGACGACGGTAATCGACGGCGCCTCCCGCATGTCGTCGGTCCTGGGCTTGAACGCGAGGCCCCACACCGCGACGATCCGGCCCGCCAGCGAACCGAAGTGCGTGACCATCCTCTCGACCAGCATCGACTTCTGCTGCTGGTTGACCCGCTCGACGGCGTCCAGAATCTCGAACCGGTAGCTCTTGTCCGCCGAGAACTTCAGGATCGCCTGCACGTCCTTCGGGAAGCAGCTGCCGCCGTATCCCACGCCGGGAAACAGGAACGCGGGGCCGATGCGGCGGTCTGAGCCGATCGCGCGCCTCACCTGGTCCACGTTGGCGCCGTAGAGCTCGCAGACCCTCGCCACCTCGTTCATGAAGGAGATCTTGGTGGCGAGCATGGCGTTCGCCGCGTACTTGCACATCTCGGCGCTCGCGCAGTCCATGACCATCACGGGCGCCCCGGTCCGGGTGAACGGGGCGTAGAGGTCGATCATCAGCTGAGCCGCGCGGGGGTCTTCGGCGCCGATGACCACCCGGTCGGGCTTCATGAAGTCGTCAACCGCCGTCCCCTGCTTCAGGAACTCGGGGTTGCTGACCACGCTGAACGGGTGGGTGGTCTCCCGCCGGATGACTTCGCGCACGCGTTCGGCGGTGCCGACCGGGACCGTGCTCTTGTCGACGATCACCTTGTAGCCGTTCATCGCCCGGGCAATCTCGCGAGCCACCCCGATCACGTGCTGCAGATCGGCCGACCCGTCCTCCCCCTGCGGCGTGCCGACGGCGATGAAAATGACGCTCGACGTCCGGACGGCGCTGGCGATCTGCGTCGTGAAGGTCAGC
>CAVQXT010000006.1:0-422000 GCA_963717945.1 uncultured Acidobacteriota bacterium
CCCCCCGTCACGGCCGGCGGCCTGCAGCGGATTGGGCCGGCCGCGGACGACGACGGACGTCTGCCTCGAGGGCGCGCGGTGAACGATCGCTCCGGCCCGCCGGGCAGCGAGCGCCGCTTCGCGGCGGTGGATGGTGAGGATGCCCGTGGAGCAACTGCCCGCGGTGCAGCTTGCCGAGCACCTGGAGCAGGCCGGCGATTTCCCGGCGCACGATGGTCTCGGACCAGCCGCGATCGGCGCGGTCCAGGAACGCGCTCAGGTCCCCATGGCGCGCGTGCTCGAGCGCCAGGCAGTCGAGGACCCGTGCGTCGGGTCGCGTCAGCGGAAACTTGTCGAAGGCCTGGATCGCGCGCGGGTGGCCGTCCAACATCGGTTGCTGTATGCCGCCGGAGATCTTGGCGTAACCTCTAGCGGAAGATACCCGACTGTTCGCTGAATGTCCCTGGGCGGGGCCCGAAGATCGCGTCACGACGGTCGCGACTCTCCTATGGGGGCATCCATGGCTCATGCCGACGTGCTGATTGTCGATGACGATGAGGCGACACGAGAAGGCCTGAGCGCGCTCCTGGGCAATGCGGGCTTCACGTGCGACACGGCGAGCGACGGCGCGGAGGCCATGGAGAAGATCGAGGCGCACGACTTCGGTGTCGTCCTGCTCGACATTCGATTGCCGGGAATCGGGGGCCTCGATGTCCTGGCTCGCTGTACTGCGAAACCAGGGCCCGTACGCTTGTCGTCACGACCGTGCGTCACTGGCGCGACAGCGTCATGCTCAGGATCGTTTCTTCGTCGACGTTGTCGTTGTTGATGTCGAACAGCCGGTGGCCCCCGCTCAGCGCGAGGGTGCTGCCGCTCAACGTCATGTTGAACTGCGACTCCCCCGTTTGGCCCGTCGCCCTGAGCGTGAGCAAGTCACTGCTGGCGCTCCACGTCCCGGTCTCGATCTCGGGCGCGGTGCCGGGCGCGGTCGTCCTGAGCGTGTAGGTGCCGGCCGAGTCCAGCGTGACCACGATGGCGGTCCCGAGCGCGACCACCTCCATCCGGAGACTGGAGTTCGACGCGCTGACGAATTCCGCCCTGGTGGCGTTCCACGTTCCTGCCAGGGTTGGCGAGGGGCCCGTCGTGCTGCTCCCTCCCCCGCAGGCCGCCGCCACCGACACGACCAGGATGAGACAAGCCACGACGCGCATAACGCCTCCTCGGAATGCGGGCCCGGAGCGGGTCCTCATTCCTGTACGCGGAAAGCGTGCGAGAAGAGGCTCACGCGCGCGGGCGGGGCGCCCAAGGCGGCCAAGACACACGAGTTGCGAGGATCAGGTCCCCTGCCGGGCCCGGTACTCGGCGGCCAGGTCAGGCTTCTTCCAGCGTTGGTAGAGATCGACGACGTTGGCGAGCGCGTCGGTGGTGCGCTCGTGCCGCGGTCCCCGGTCGGAGCGGAGGCGCTCGTAAGCCCCGACCACCAGCGGCTCGGCCTCGCGAAAGCGCCCTTGCCTCGCCAGGCACCGGCCCAGGGCGCTCTCGGCGCTGGCCGTCTGCCAGTGCCCCACGGGCAGGCGGGCTCGCCGGAGGGCCAGCGCCTCCCGGAGCGGCGCTTCCGCCTCGCGCGGGTGGCCCTGCTCGACCAGGCCCTTGCCGAGGATGAGCAGGCTCGCCGCCGCGAGCGGATGGTCCGCCGGAAGCGACGTGCCGCGCCGGCTGAGCACCTCGCGGCAGAGGCCGACGGCTTCCTCGTAGCGTCCGAGGCCGAGCAGCGTGTCGGCGAGCGCGTACATGGTGAACGCCACGTCGGGATGGGCATCGCCCAGCAACCGCCGGCGGATCGTGAGCGCCTCGCGATAGAGCGTCTCGCTGCCGGCCATGTCTCCCCGGCTGCCGACCACCGTCGCCAGGTTGGTCAGCGCGGCGGGGACGCCCGGGTGCTCGTCGCCGCGGGCGGCCCGGATGATCCCCAGCGCCTCTCGGTACAGGCGTTCGGCCTCTGCCAGGTCGTTTCGTCCGTGCATCACCACGGCGAGGTTGTTCAGGCTCTCGGCCACCAGAATGTCCCGCCCGCCTCGCAGTCGCCGCCGAATGTCGAGCGCTTCGCGGTACCGCGCCTCGGCGCCTCCGTCGTCGCCGCGGCCGCGCAGCACTTCTCCGAGGCCGTTCAGCGCATCGGCCCGGCCGAGGTCGTCGCGGAGGGCGAGCTTGTCGAAGATCGACAGCGCGTGCAGGTAGAGCGCTTCGGCCGCCTTCGCGTCCCCGCGCGAGGAGACGACGCCGGCCAGGTCCGTTTCGACGCCGGCGATCTCGGCCAGGCCTGAAGGCGCCGCCGCGCGCAGCGCCCCCAGCGCGGCCCGCAACTGCGCTTCGGCGACCTCGTACAGGCCGAGACCGGCGTAGGTGGCCCCGAGCGCCCGGCGAAGGCCCGCTCTCACCTCGGGGTCCATGTGCGTCTCCGCGTCGAGCCGGCGCACGGCCCGGTCGAGCGTGTCCACGACGGTCACGGTCCGCCCGCCGTTTTGCGGGTCCGGCGACCGCAGCATGTCCTGGAGGAACGCGCTCATCTCACGCGCCTTCTCGCCCTCCAGCCGGGCGCGGTCCCGTTCGACGGCCACCACGCGGGCCTGCCACGCGATCGTGCCGACGCCGGCGGCGAGCGCCGCGGCGAGCAGCGCGGCCGTGGCCACGGCCCCCGCGTGCCGCCGAACGAACTTTCCCGCCCGGTAGGTGAAGACGCCCTTGCGCGCGGCGACGGGCAGCCCTGCGCGGTGCCGCCGGACGTCCTCCGCAAACTGCTCGGCCGATCCGTAGCGCCGGTTCGGCTCCTTCCGCATCGCCAGCGCCACGATCGCGTCGAGGTCGCCGGCGAGCTGCCGGCTGAGTGCGGCAGGCGACGATCGCCGCCGGGCGCTCAGCGTCTCCGGCGGGAGCGTCGCGACCTCGCCGTCCGGCCCGATCGAGACGAGCGGCTGCATGACCACGGCGCTCGGCCTGGCGGGAATGGTCTCGCACACCTCACGCTCGATCGACGGGCCGCCGCCGGTCGTCCGGGGGAACGGCCGCCGCCCGGTGAGCAGTTCGTAAAGCAGGATGCCCAGCGAGAAGATATCGGCGGCCGTGGTGATCGGCTGGCCGAGCAGCTGCTCGGGGCTCGCGTAGGCGGGAGTCATGAGCCGCCCGTCGTGCGTCTCGGTGGCGGGGCTCGGGGAGGACGCCAGCACCTTCGCGATGCCGAAGTCGAGCAGCTTCAGCGTGCCGTCCGCGGTGACCAGGACGTTCTCCGGCTTCAGGTCGCGGTGCACCACAAGGTTCCGGTGCGCCGCCTGGACCGCCGACGTGAGGGTGTGGAACAGTTCCAGCCGCTCCGGGATCGTGAGGGCCCTCTCGTCGCAATACCGGTCGATCGGCGTGCCTTCCACGTACTCCATCACGAAGAACGGCAGGCCTTCCCCGGTCGCGCCGCCGTCGAGGAGCCGCGCGATGTTCGGGTGGTCGAGATCCGCGAGCGTCTGGCGCTCGTGCCGGAAGCGGAGGACGATGTCGTCGGTGTCGAGGCCCCGCCGCACCACCTTGAGGGCCACGTGCTTGTCGAAGGCGCCGTCCGCGCGCTCGGCCAGGTAGACGGCGCCCATCCCGCCGTGCCCGATCTCGCGCACGATGCGGTACGCGCCAACCAGCGAGCCGGGCTGATAGGCCGGACGCGAGGCGAGGCGGGCCGCCACGGCCCCGGCGGGCGTCTCGATGAACCGCCCGGCCGCGTCGTGGGCCGCGAGCAGCGAGCGCACTTCGTCGAGCAGCGCGGGGTCGTCGGCGCAACAGCCGGCCAGGAACGCCTCGCGGCCGTCGGCCGGGCGTTCGACCGCCTGGGAGAAGAGCGCCTTCACCCTGGCCCAGCGTTCATCGGCCACTGTCGTGTCCTTCCGAGAGGCGGCGGTAGAGCCACGCCCTGGCCAGTTGCCACTCGCGCTTCACCGTCGCCGGGGACACGCCGAGCGCGGAGGCGGTCTCCTCGACGGTGAGCCCGCCGAAGTACCGAAGTTCCACCACCCGGGCTCCGAAGGCGTCGAGCGCGGAGAGCTCGCCCAGCGCCTCGTCCACTTCGATCACATCGTCGAGGTCGATATCGGTCGCGGCCGGGGCGTCGACCGGGCCGTCGAGCGACACGCGCCGCTCTGCGCCGCCCCGCTTCGACGCGTGGCGGCCGCGGGCGTAGTCGACGAGGATGCGGCGCATCGCCTGGGCGGCGATGGCGAAGAAATGCGCGCGGTCCTGCCATGCGGCACGTTCGCCGACCAGGCGCAGGTAGGCCTCGTGGACGAGGGCCGTCGGCTGAAGGGTGTGGCCCGGGCGTTCGGCGCGCAGCAGCCGGGCGGCCAGCGCCCGCAATTCCTCGTACACGATCGGCCACAGCCTGGCGAACGCCGAGCGGTCCCCGGCCCGGACCTGTTCGAGGAGGTCGGTAAAAGGCGGTTCGACCGTCATGGTGCGGCTCCCGGGGATCGAACCACCCGGGAGCGCCCCAAGTATGCTCGCCGTACCCGCGACCGTCAACGCGGCGGGCGCGGGCGAAGCGCACGCAGGATGTCCGAGCTGAGAGTGGGCCCGCAGCTCGATCCGCTCCGCTCCGACCCGCGTTTTCGTGATCTGCGGCAGCGCACCAACCTCTTGCGATGAGGTCCGCAGGTGTCCGTTGCGAATGCTCGCCGGGGATCGCGAGCCGGCCGGCGGCCCTGGCCGCCGGCGCCCGGTCGCGTCCCCCATGGAGCACGCGAGCGAAACCTCAGGACGGGCTTGGCATCACGCCACCAGTTAGCGTCGCTTCTTCGATTCAACGGGCGCAGCCGTCGGGGGAGCGGGTGACTTGGACGCGAGCGCAGCGCTGGGACCTGGCGCGGCAACCGCAGGTTGAGGGCGAGCCGATGCCGCTGTCATGTTGTGAAGCGTTGTCGGCATGCGGTGATACGTCTCGACAATCAGGCCCTCGGGCGGCAGATAGCTGAAGTCCGGAGGCGTCACGAATGGCGTCTTGTCCGGTGTGAACGAAAGGTAGGCGCTAAAGACGTCAATGGTCGACGTGAACGTGTTGCAGTCTATGAACTTAATGCGGCTGTGCACGATGTCCACTTCCGGCAGGCTTGGGTCCAACCCCGCAGCGGCCGCGGTGGCCGAGTCCCACAACCAGTACGCCATGATGTAGCTGTCGAACGTCTTGCTGCCCTTCTTGATGGTCTCGCCGACCCAGGCCGTCGCGGCGACATAATAGCCCGGGGGGACCGGGTGGACGTCGTAACCATTCTGGAACGACGAGAAGTAACGACCTGGGCCGGTCGGCGTCATGGACACCAGGTACGGATATTGAGGGTTGCTGCCGCCATACCAGGTACCGGTCAGGTCGCAACTGCTGTCCCCACCCTTGCTGTCGCCACCCTTGTTGCCCACGCCCTGCGCACCGCAGGGGATCGCCAGCGTGAACGCCGCAATGACGAGAATAGCGAGCACGGCCACGCGATTGTGCATACTCCCTCCTCAACGCTGATTGCGGGCCGGTCGGCACGGGCAGGAATTGCCAGGTCCGGAGGTGGCCCAGGGGACAGGTCGGGAGTATAGGTAGCCGCGACCTCGTGCGTCCCGACCGACCGGCGCGGTTACGCCAGCGGATTGCCGACGATTCCCCGACCGAATGCCGATACGCCCGGAAATCGGTGGTAGAATCCGCCGGTCATCCCCGTCCAGACAGGAGCTGCCATGAATGGCGATTTCGAGCTTGGGGAATGGGCAGTCCACCCCAAGCTGAACGCTGTCGTCCGCGACAACGCCTCACGGCACGTCTCCCCGAAGGCCATCGAGGTCCTGGTGTTCCTTGCCAGGCACCAGGGCGACGTGGTCTCGAAAGAGGACGTCTTCGCCTCGGTCTGGTCGGAGACCTTCGTCACCGACGACGCGCTCACCAGGTGCATCGGCGAATTGCGGCGCGTCTTCGAGGACGATGCGCGTGAGCCGACCATCATCCAGACGATCGCGAAGCGGGGCTATCGCCTGGTGCCGTCGGTTCGATGGCTCGGGAATGGCTCCTCTCCCGAGAACGAGAAGGCGGGCGAGGGCCGGTCCGAGGCCGCGGGGATCGCCGGGCCAGCCGGAAAGGGGCCTGTCGGCGTATCCCGCCGTGTTTTGCGGCGCGTCGTGGCCGTCGCCGCGTCACTCACGCTCGTCGCTGGCGTTGTCGCAGGCGGCCTGTTGATGGCCTGGTGGCGGCCGGTGGTCGCTCCCGGCCTCCTCGTCTCGACCATCGACCTCGAGCCCGGCTACGTGCTCGCGAGCAGGAACTCTTCGGCGGACATCCCGACGCGGACGGCGATGGCGATCTCGAGCGATGGCAGCTTTGTGGTTTACTGCGCGAAGCGGGGGGACGCCGGCGGGAGACGTCTCTTCCGCCGACGCTTGAGCGATTTGCGTGCGACGCCGATTGCGGGCACCGACGGAGCCCAGGCGCCGTTCCTCTCCCCTGACGACCGGCGGGTCGGTTTCGTGGCGGGCAGCCAGCTGAAGTGGGTGCCGATCGACGGCGGGACGGCGACCGTTCTGAGTTCCCCGGTCGCGTATCCGTTCGGCGCGAGCTGGGGGGCCGATGACTACATCGCGTTTTCGGCCGTCCGCGGCCTCGACAGGGTGCATCGAGGCGGGGGAACCGCGGAGACCCTGACCGAGCGGCTGCCCGACGAATACCACCATCGCCTGCCCCACTACCTTCCGCGGGACAAAGGCGTGTTGTTCACGGTGACCCGCCTGCCTAACGATCCGCACCCGCGGATAGCCGTCGTGGACGGGACCCATCGAGCGCGCATCGTGCTCGACGACGCCGCCGACGCGCAGTATGTGGCCACCGGGCATCTCGTCTTCGTCCGGCAAGGGGCGCTGATGGCGGTGCGTTTCGATCTCGATCGTCTTCGCACGATCGGGCAGGCGATCGCGACGGGCATCGGCGTGGCGCAAGCCCTGAACGCACCCTCCAGCACCGAAGAGACCGACGCCGGTCAATTCGCGGTGTCCGGGTCGGGGGCGCTGGTGTATGTGGCGGGCGGGATCGTCCCCGACGACCAGCACTCGCTCGTCTGGGTAACACAGGACGGCCGGGAAGTCGGCCGGGCTGTGCCCTTCACCGCCCCGTTCCGGTCCGCGCGCCTTTCTCCGGACGGGCAGAAGATCGCCTATGCCGTGTCCGGCATGAAGACTCAGGTCGGCATATGTGACGTCAACGGCGGCGCTCCCAGCCGGCTAACGAACGAAGGAGTGGTCAACTTCGCGATCTGGACACCCGACGGTCAGCGGATGGTGTTTGGATTGTCCACGTCCGGGCCGCCAAACCTGTACGAGCGGCCCGTCGATCAGAGCACCCCCCCGGTGTTGATCGCGGCCGACCGGAGCTGCACCGGCCAGGGCCCCGGTTCGTTCTCCCCCGACGGCGATCTCGCATTCTGGCGGCAGTATCCCGACGGGACACAGCAGATCCTCATGCGCGATCGGAGAAGCGGCGCCATCACGGTCTTCGTGAAGGGACAGGCGGGCGAATCCCTGATGTACCCCGAGTTCTCTCGGGACGGTCGCTGGCTGGCCTACACGTCGAGCGAGTCCGGGCGCCCCGAAGTGTATGTGCGGGCTTACCCCCAAGGCGGCAAGTGGCAAGTCTCCAGCGGCGGGGGCGCCGAACCGCTGTGGGCGCGGGATGGCAAACGCGTGTTCTACCGCGCGGCCGGCCAGGTATGGGCGGTCGATCTCGAGCCGGCGGCCGGACTCCGTCCCGGGAAGGCACGCCCGCTGTTCCAGCAGGCGGACAGGTATTTGTCGATCGGTCCTGGCCGCACGTGGGACCTCTCACTCGACGGCCAGCGATTCCTGATGGTGAAGCGGGAAGAAGTCAGGCCGCAGCCTGTCAGCCAGATGGTGCTCGTCCAGAACTGGACCAGGGAACTGGAGCGCCTGTTCGCGCCGCCCGATCGGGGGCGGTGAATATGGCTTCCCCGTTCGTCGCCATCACCCGCGAGGTCAGCCGATCTATCGAGCGCTGCGAGCTGACCTGTCTCGATCGTACCCCCATCGACGTGGCGCGAGCCCGCGCCCAGCACGAACAGTACCGCGAGGCGCTGCGCCGGCTGGGGCTCGACGTCGTCTGCCTGCCGGAGGAGCCCGACCTCCCCGATTCCGTCTTCGTGGAAGACACCGCCTTCGTGCTCGACGAGGTGGCCGTCGTGACCAACCCGGGCGCCGATTCCCGCAAGCCGGAGGTGGAGTCGGTCGCGCGGGCCCTGGGTCGGTTCCGCCCGCTCCTCCGCGTAGCCGCCCCGGCGACGCTCGACGGCGGCGACGTGCTCGTCCTCGGCCGATCGATCTACGTGGGCCTGTCGTCGCGCAGCACGCCGGCCGCCGTGGAACAGTTGCGCGCGCTGCTCGGGCCATTCGGCTACGCGGTCACCGGGGTGCCGGTGAGAGATGGCCTGCACCTGAAGACGGGCGTCACACAGGTGGAGGAAGGGACGTTGCTTATCAACCCCGCCATGGTGAGCAGGGATCACTTTCCTGGCTGCGCCTTCGTGGAGGTGGATCCGTCGGAGCCGAATGCAGCCAACGCCCTGCTCGTCGGCGGCACGATCATCTTCCCGGCCGCTCATCCGCGGACGCGCGAGCGGCTGGCGCGATTGGGCCGGCCCGTCGTGACGGTGGAAGCCGACGAGCTCGCCAGAGCCGAAGGCGGCGTGACGTGTTGCAGCCTGATCGTGAACGCGTGATCCGGCGACGCCGTCACTTCTCGATCGCCCCGATGTCGCCGAGCCCCCCCGCCGGACGAACCGCGCCAAGCTGATCGATCGACGTCAGGCCGAACTGCTTCGTCTCCCTGCTGATCGTGATCTGGAGATGGCTTCCCAGGGGGCCGGTCGTGAAGGTCCCCCAGAAGTCGTCGTTCAGGCCGGCCATGCCGATCCGGCCGTCGATGGCGACGTCCAGGTTGCGCCAGAAGGCGATCCAGTCCGCATTCTGGGCGTTGGTCGGCCAGGTCACGGCGGGACCGTACCAGGTCGTCCCCGTCATGTCGCCGAAGCTGGTGCCGAAGTCGCTTCCCAGAACCGACCCATACACCGTGCGCACCTGGGCCAGGACGTAGTTCAGGAAGTCGTCGGTCGGCAGGCCGAACCCGGCGTAGCCGGCGTGGACGTACGTGACGCTGTACTGCCCCACCGGGATCTTGTCCAGGGCCATGCCGGCCGGCGGGTACCAGAGCACGGCGGGCTGGCCGGCGTCGGTCCCGGCCGACAGGACGGTGGCGTGGGTGCGCGCGCCGGCGACGTCGAGGGCTTGCGCGATCGTCACCCCGTCGTGGTCACCCAGCTTGGGCCAGCGCATGCGGCTGGTCATCATCCAGTCCGGGACCGGGGCGAGGATGCGGCTGAAATTGACGTAGCCGACCAGGTTGTAGCCCTCGCTGTAGAAGTCGAGGATCGAGCCGACGAACCAGTCCTCCGCGGCCCCGTTGAGCGTGTTGCCGACGACGACCGAGTTCCTGAGCCAGACGTACTCGACGGTGTGGGCATTGCCGATCGTGGCCGCGACGCCGCCGCCGCCCAGGTTCGGGCTGCCGCTGAACGTGGCGGGGTGACCGGTGACGGCGTTCTCGGTGACGGTGGTGCTGACCAGGCTGAGCGAGCCTCCGCCCATGTAGATGCCGCCGCCGCGGTCGTAGTGCTGTCCGGTCTCGGGGATATCCGGGTGGTCTTCGGCCACATTCCTGGCGACGGTGCTGCTCGTGAGGTACATCGTGGCCAGGTTGTTGGGCCCGCCCGACAGGGTGAAGATGCCGCCGCCGTACGAGTGCTCACCCGTCGATCGGTTGCCGGTGATCGCGCATCGATCGAGATGGGTGTCGTTCCCTATGGTGGAGGAGTGGTCGGCGCCGCCGACCGAGTAGATGCCGCCGCCGGCCGCCCCGTAACCGATGACCGAATTCCCGCTGATCACGCTGTCGGCCAGGTTGAGTCCGTTCGCGTAGATGCCGCCGCCGTAGGTGCCGCGGTCCCGGCTCGAATTCAAGTCACCCGTGCACGTGTTCCCCGCGACGGTGCTGTGGCGGAGGGTGAGCGTGCCCCAGACCGCGAGCCCGCCGCCCCGCGCGAGCGTGTAGGGCTGTGTGCCCCCCGCGATCGCCTCGGCGTAAGAATGGCCTCCCGCCACGGTCACGTTCGACATCGTCAGGTTGCCGTAGACCGCCAGGACCCGCGCATGGCTCGCGTCTCCGCCGTTCCACCTGAGGGTGATGCCGCCCGGCAGAGCCGAAGCGTCGATGACCAGGTCCTTCCGGGCGTAGAGCGCCGAGGCGCCGTAGTCGCGGTCCTGGTAGCCGACGAAGGTCATGCCCGAATAGACCTCGCCCGCGAGAATCGAGTGGGCCTCACCGACGGTGGACAGCAGGATGGTCTGCCCGTTGAGCGACGAAGCGAAGGTGATCGTCTCGCCCGAACGGGCTGCCGCAATGGCCGACCTGAGCGTCGTCGTGCCGGCCGGCGGCGCGGCGGAGTCCTCCAGGGAATTGACGACGAGCCTGGGGATTACCTGAGTGTGGCTCGAGCCGCAGCCCAGCGCGAGAACGAGCGAGCCCAGCACGGCCGCCCGTGAGATCGCAGAGTGCGAGTAGATCATCGTGGCCTCTCAGTCGATACGTCCGCGGTACTATACGACGAAGGAGGAGGCTCTTGCCGAAGATACTCGCGCCCGCGCTGTCACTCGTCCTTGCGCTCGCGGTCGTCGGAACTCGACCCGCGGGAGACGCCGTTGTCCGCCTTCGCGATCTCGTTCCGCGCGGCGACCCGCTCGCGCGCCAGGATTTGACGTTCGACGCGCGCTTCGCCCGGACCGCGCTCGACTACGTGCGGCAGGGCACGCCGGCCTTGCTGGACGAACTGGCGGACTCGCCCGCCGCCCGGCACCTGCTGAACCACGCGAGACAGTTCGATTACGACGTGCCGAAGGACTCGCCCCGATCGCTGGTGCGCTCGCTGCTCGCGCCGTCGCCCGAGCTGAGGGCGCAGGCCGGCCAGGTCGAGCGCGGCCTCGCGTTCTTCACCGGGCCGCTCGTCGAGGACCCCCACTGGGTGAACGACGTGCTGCGCTACCTCCCGGCCGGATTCAGGTTCCGCGGGAGTCTCTACCTGACGTTCGGGTACGACATCGGCGTGGCGCTCGCCCCGAACGCCTCGCTCAACGCCGCGAGCCCGCGGTTCGACGGCAAGCCGCGGGAGCTGCTCTACTACGCGATCCACGAACTGCACCACGTCGGCGTCAACACCTACCAGCCGCCGCCGCGGATCTCGGAGATCAAGACCTGCGCCGACCTGCTGCGTCTCGTTGACTACTCCACCGAGCTCGAGGGCCTGGCGGTGCATGTCGCGCGGGCCCGCAGGGCCACCGAGGGGGCCCTCGCGACCGACCCCGATTACGTGGCGCTCGAGGATCCGGCGCAGATGCTCGTGCTGGAGCGGCGGTACGACGAGCAGTATCGATACCTGCAGGGGCGCGGCGTCGAGCCGGTGGACCAGGCCGCGTGGGCGGTCCTGGAGCGGATGTCCTCGGGCGATCGGCTCTGGTACCGCGTCGGCGCGCGGATGGCGGCGCGCGTCGAGCAGCAGTTGGGCCGCGACGCCCTCGTCGCGCTCATCGCCGGCCGCCATCCCGCGCTCGTCGAGACGTATCGACGGATCGGCCCTGCACGGTGAGGACACCACGGGCTCAGGGCTCCCGCCTCCGCCCCCGCGAGATTCATGGGGGCTACGGCGAGGCCTCGCCGAAGCGCTTCGCGCGAAGGTGGGCAAGGCTCAGGGCTCAGGTAGGCGAGCGAGTCACGCGCCGCAAGAAGGTGTCATGGAAGGTATCGCTGCACCAGGCCGAGCGATTCCATGCGGGCGAAGTCACCGTCGAGCGACCAGAGCAGCGCGCCAATCTCGGTGGCCAGCGCGCCGATGAGGAGATCGCCGAGGCCGAACCGGTGCCCGCGCCGGCCCGCCCGGTCCGTCCAGGCCTCCATCAGTCTCCATGTCTCGACCGACGGATAGAGCACCGGAAGGGCCGACAGCGCCCGACGCAGCCGAGCACGGTCCGCTCCCGACGCGCCGGCCAGCAGTTCGACCTTGA
This sequence comes from uncultured Acidobacteriota bacterium, assembly GCA_963717945.1. Taxonomy (GTDB): domain Bacteria; phylum Acidobacteriota; class Vicinamibacteria; order Vicinamibacterales; family Fen-181; genus FEN-299. Next base: position 12,154 of record CAVQXT010000006.1, read on the forward strand.
CCGGCACGGCCAGCGCCACCTCGTCCGCGTCGAGCAGCGCTCGAAGAACCTCGGCCTCGGGCGCGCGTCCGCGCCGGAGGCTTGCCACCCAGACCGACGTATCGACGACGATCACCGGCGGCCTCGCGCCGGCCTGCGGCGCGACTTCGACAGGTCGATCTCCAGGTCCACGCGTCCGAGCAGGTCCTTGAGTTCGTCCACGCGGCGCCTGCGGACCAGCTCCCGCAGCGCCAGCACGACTGTGTCGGTCTTCGACTTGAAGCCCAGAACGGCGCGGGCTTCGTCTACGAGTTCGATGGGGAGGTCGAGCGTCGTACGCATACGAATGATGATTATTCGTATGCCTCTGGATGTCAATTCAGACGGCTTGCGGCATACTGACGACGGTCATTCAGGCTTTCTGGTAAGCCATCGCGCGGAGGGCGGCGAGTCTCTTCGCCATCGGCGGGTGCGACGCGAACAGGTCGGCGACCGCGCCTTCGCGCAGGCCGACGCGGCGGCCCAGGGGATCGGCGATGCACAGGTTCGCCGTGCCGCGCTTGATCGACCGGGTGGGCTCGGCGGCGGACTCGACCTTCTGGAGCGCGGAGGCCAGCGCCAGCGGGTTCCGCGTCAGCTCGGCCCCCGACGCGTCGGCGAGGTACTCGCGCTGGCGGGACACGAGCATCGCGAGCATCTGCCCGACGATCGGCGCCAGGATGATGGCGACGATCCACACGACGAAGAGCACGATTCCCAGCGAGCCGCCGCCCCGGTTGCGGCTGCCGCTCCTGCGCCCGCCGCCCCACCACAGTCCGCGCGACGCCCAGTCCGACAGCAGCACGACGGCCCCCACCAGCGCCGCGACGACGGTCATGAGCCGGATGTCGTAGTTCCGCACGTGGCTCATCTCGTGCGCCACGACGCCCTGCAACTCGTCCCGCGAGAGCGCGTCCACGAGGCCCTGCGTCACGGCGATCGACGCGTGCGCCGGGTCGCGGCCGGTCGCGAACGCGTTCGGATCGGGGTCGGCGATGACATACACGGCCGGCTTCGGCAGGCCGGCCGCAATCGCCATTTCCCCGACGACGTTGTCCACCTGGGTGAGCTTCAGGCGACCCTCGGCGTCGGAGGCGGCCGCGAGCGCCTGGTCGATCGGCACCGCGCCGGAGGAACCCAGCACCGCGCGGTCGCCGCGGAGGAAGCCGCCGAAGGCGGACGCCGACCCGATGGCCAGCGCGACCAGCCCGATGACGGGGAAGGGCGTCCCGAGGTAGGCCAGGTCGAACCCGTAGCCGAGGAGGAACAGGAAAGCGACGAAGACGACCATGACCATCCAGGTGCGGCGGCGGTTCCGCGCCTGTTGCTGGAGCAGATTCATCGGTTCACGTCGCTGAACGACGTCCCTACTTCTTCATCGACAGGTCCACCGCCGGCACCGCGCGGTCGGCGGCGTCGGTCACCTCGAACAGCTCCGCCGGCTTGAAGCCGAGGGCGGAGGCGACCAGGTTCGCCGGGAACGTCTGCTGCGCCGTGTTGTAGCTGGTGGCGATGTCGTTGTAGAACTGCCGAGCGAAGCCGATCTTGTTCTCGGTGGACGACAGTTCCTCCTGCAGCGCCCTGACGTTCTCGTTGGCGTGCAATTGGGGGTAGCTCTCGGCGAGCGCGAAGAACCGGCCGAGCGCCTGCGTCAGCACGCCTTCCTTGGCGGCCGCGTCCGCCGGCCCGGTCGCCGTGGTGGCCTTCGCCCGCGCCTCCACCACCTGCGTCAGCGTGTCGCGCTCGAACTCCATCACGCCCTTGACGGAGGCGACCAGGTTCGGGATGAGGTCGTGGCGCCGCTTGAGTTGCACGTCGATCTGACGCCAGCCGTTGGTCGTCTGGTTACGCAGGCCGACGAGGCGGTTGAAGACGGCGACCGCCCAGAGGACCAGGAGGACGGGGATGAGCAAAATGAACCACATGGGATCCTCACCTGAAAATCCGGAAGTGGCCGAAGGAGCGGGGGAAGTATAGCACCGCGGCCGCGGAGCCCTCAGCCTTGCGGGCCTCCTGTTGTGGTAGTGCGGGCCTCCTGGCCCGCAGCTCTGCCGCGTCAGGCCCGGTCGAGAGCCGCGCAGAGGCCGGCCATCTCGAGCGCCGCCGCCGCCGCGTCGAATCCGCGGTTGCCGGCCTTCGTGCCGGCGCGCTCCATCGCCTGCTCGAGCGTGTCGGCCGTGACGAGGCCGAACACCACCGGCACGCCGGTCGCGAGCGACACGTGCGCGATCCCCTTGGTCACCTCCCCCGCCACGAAGCTGAAGTGGGGCGTGTCGCCCTGGATCAGGCACCCGAGGCAGACGACCGCCCCGTACCGGCCGCTCCGGGCGAGACGCTGGGCCGCCAGCGGAATCTCGAAACTGCCCGGCACCCAGGCCACGTCCACGTCGCCGTCGGGCACGCCGTGCCGCCTGAGGCAGTCCTGGGCCCCGGCGATCAGCTCCCGCGTGAAGAACTCGTTGAACCGGGACGCCACCAGTGCGAACTTCCGCCCCTCGGCCTCGAACCGTCCCTCGAACACCTGTCCCATGGTCTGCCTCCGTTGTCGTTCGGGCTTTGACAGCGCCGCCGTTCCCGCGGTCACACCCCGGCAAGCAGGTGCCCGAGTTTCTGCTTCTTCGTCCGCAGGTAGCCGTCGTTTCGCCCGTTGGGCGCGATCTCCAGCGGCACGCGGCTGACGACCTCGAGGCCGTAGCTTCGGAGGCCGACGATCTTGCGCGGGTTGTTCGTGATGAGTTCCATGCGCTCGACGCCGAGGTCGTCGAGGATCTGCGCGCCGATGCCGTAGTCGCGGAGGTCGTCGGCGAAGCCGAGCTGCCGGTTCGCCTCCACGGTGTCGCTGCCGGCGTCCTGGAGGGCGTAGGCCTTCAGCTTGTTGAGCAGGCCGATCCCGCGCCCTTCCTGGCGCATGTAGAGGAACACGCCGGCGCCGCGCGACTCGATCGCCGCCAGCGCCGCTTCCATTTGCTCGCCGCAGTCGCAGCGCAGCGAGTGGAACACGTCGCCCGTCATGCACTCGGAGTGCACGCGGACGAGCGTCGGCGTGTCGCGGGCGATCGTGCCCTTGACGAGCGCGAGGTGCAGCGCGTCGTCCACCGTGGTGCTGTAAGCCGCGAGGCGGAACTGGCCGTAGCGCGTCGGCAGGCCGATTTCGATCTCGCGGCGCACGAGCTTCTCGTGCCGGCGCCGGTGGGTGATGAGGTCGGCGATCGAGACGACGAGCAGGCCGAAGCGGTCTGCTGTCTCCCGCAGCCGCGGAAGCCGGGCCATCGTCCCGTCCTCGTCGAGGATTTCACAGAGCACGCCGGCGGGAGCGAGGCCCGAGAGGCGGCAGAGATCGACGACGGCCTCGGTGTGGCCGGCTCGCTGCAGCACGCCTCCCGGCTGCGCCTGGAGCGGGAAGACGTGGCCGGGGCGCGCGAGATCGCGCGGCCGCGTGGCGGGATCGACGAGCACGCGCACGGTCCGCGCCCGGTCGTGGGCCGAGATCCCGGTGGTCGTGCCCTCCGCCGCGTCCACCGAGACGGTGAACGAGGTGCCGAGCGGCGCGGTGTTCTCGGCGACCATCGGGCCGAGCTCGAGCGCGCGCAGCCGCTCGCGCGTGGCAGCGAAGCACACCAGGCCGCGGCCGTGCTTGGACAGGAAGTTGATCGCCTCCGGGGTCGCGTGCTCGGCGGCCACGACGAAGTCCCCTTCGTTCTCGCGGTCCTCGTCGTCCACCACGATGACGACTCGGCCCTCGCGCAGGGCGGCCAGGGCGTCGGGGATCGTGTCGAGCGTGATCGGGTCGGTCATGGGTTCCTCTGGTCGCGCCCCGTCCAGCCGCGGGCGGCGATCGCCTCCATGGTCAGGGCGCCGCCCTGGCGGGCGGCGCGGGGCGCGTCGCGCTCGACTTCGGCCCGCGCCGCCTTCGAGAGGACGTCCACCTCGAGGTTGACGAGCGCGCCCGGACGCAGCGCCGCGAAGCGCGTCTCGCGCAGCGTGTGCGGGACGAGCGTGAGGGTGAACGTCCGGGTGAACGGGCCCTCGTCGAGCGTCAGGCTGACGCCGTCCACGGCAATCGATCCCTTGGGCAGCAATTGGACGAGAATCCCCGGCGCGGCGGACACGGTGACGACGAGCCCGCCGGCCCTCCGCGCGATCCGTTGCACGCGCCCGACGCCGTCGACGTGGCCGAGGACGAAGTGGCCGCCCACGTTGTCACCGACGCGCAGCGCCGGCTCGACGTGCACGCGGTCGCCCGCCCGCCAGGTCGCCACCGTGGTGACGCGCCGGGTTTCGGCGGACAGATCGGCGCGGACGCGGGGGCCGGCCGACGCGGTGACCGTGAGGCAGACGCCGTTCACGGCCAGGCTGTCGCCGACCCGCAGATCCGGCGCCGTGCGCGGCGCCGAGAGTTCGAGCGCCGCGCGGCCGCCCGAGATCCGCACCGACTCCAGCCTCCCGACTTCCCTGACGAGCCCGGTGAACATCAGCCGGTTCCCCGTGACGTGACGAGATCGGCCAGCGTGGCGTGAAACGGCTCGCGGTCGAAGACCAGCCTGGCGTCGGGACCGACCGCCCCCGCCCGCGTCAGGTGAAAGGCGCGGCGCGACTCGCGCTCCGGCCACGTCGGACCGTCTCCGAGCACGACCGGCGCGACGTAGCACACCCACCGGTCGACGACGCCCGCGTCGAGGAATGCCGCGGCAAGCCGCGGTCCGCCTTCGACCATCAGGCAGTGCCCGCCCCGCCGCCCGAACTCGGCGACGAGCGACTCGGGCGCGACGTGCCCGTCACGCACCGCGCAGGGCACCACCGTGCCGCCGTGGCGCTCGATGCCGTGCCCGGCCGGGCCGGCGGCGCGGTCCGCGCCGACAAACACCCAGAAGGGCCGCGGCCATCCTCTCTGCAGGCTGAGATCGGTATCCACGTAGGCGGGGAGCGGATCGAGGCCTGGGCAGACGTCGCCGTCACCCGCGAGCCGGCCGTCGAGGATGGGCCGGTCCGCGGCCATCGTGCGCTCCCCGACGACGACCACGTCACTCCACCGGCGGAGCACGTGGACCTCGCGGCGCGCGGCGGGGCCGGTCAGGTAGGCCGGCTCATCGGCGGTCCGCTGGCCGGCCGGCGGCGCGAAATGGCCGTCGAGCGACACGGCCGTCTTCAGCAGGACGAACGGCCGCGCGAACGCGCCGGTGCAGACAAACGGCCAGACCGACTCCAGGGCCTCTTCGGCCATCACGCCGAGCGTCACCTCCACGCCGGCCTGGCGAACCCGCGCAAGACCGCCGCCGGTGACGCCGGGGTTGGGATCGCGGATGGCGGCGACCAGCCTCGCGACGCCGCTCGCCGCGACGAGCGGGGCGCAGGGCGGCGTGCGCCCGTCGTGGTTGCACGGCTCCAGCGTGCAGTAGAGCGTCGCGCCGCGGGCGAGCGTGCCCGCCTCGCGGAGCGCCACGACCTCGGCATGGTCGGTGCCCGGTCCGTGGTGGGCGCCGCGCCCGACGACGCGGCCGTCGCGGACGAGGACGGCGCCAACCGGCGGATTGGGCCACGGGCGGACAGGAATCCGCGCGGCGAGGCGAAGCGCCTCGGCCATGAACCGGTGATCCTCGCGAGCGTCCAGGTGTCCCACCGCGTCCTCGAACGGGGCGATGGGAAAGAGGCAGGCAGACGACGGGCGCGTGCCCGGACGGACACGTCCCCCTCCCGCCCTCAACTTCTCCCATCCAGACTGTCACTGTCGGCCCCGGAATCTCACCGGATCTGCCCTTGCGGGCTCGCGGGCTCTACCGCCGGTGGGGACTTGCACCCCGCCCCGAAGTTGTGGCTGATTCACGATATCGACGCCGGGCGAGGCGTGTCAAGGCAGCTGAGCGGCTCGCGCCTCACGGCTTACGCCTTACGCCTCGCGCCTTACGCCTTACGCCTAACTGCGTCATGAGCCGGGGCTCACCCTGGCCCATGAAGAGGGCAGTTCCTGGGCACGGCGCGTCGCGTGGCGGCCGCGCCAGATTGAACGCCGCGTCTCGGGTCTGCCGCTTCGCAAAGCGGCCCCTCCCTGGCCGCAGGGTCGGGGCAGGTTTACGCTTTGCTTCGGGCAGACCCTGCGGCGCGGCATAGGCCCGACCGGGCCGCCTGGCCGCGGCGCTGTTTTCTAAACACGCCCCACGCGGGTTGGCGACTCGACGGTGGCCGGCCGGAGATCCCCCGACGGGCGGGTGGCGCCAGGCGTTCTCCGCGACCGACGCCACGCGTGGCGTCGGTGTCCGACTTGGCCGTCGCTCGTCGCTCGGCCAAGCCGGGCGCGGAGCCTCCCCCCAGCGGGCCGAGCGCGACGCCCGTGACAAGCGCTGTGTGCGCGAGGACGCTGGGGGATCCTGGCGACAGGACCCGCCAGGCGCCAACCCGTCCCCCCGCGACCCCGTCATCGAGCGGATTGCCGAGCCCCGGCGCCATCTTCTGAGCACGCCTCGCGCCTTACGCCTTACGCCTCGCGCCTTACGCCTCACGCCTCGCGCCTTACGCCTTACGCCTAACTGCGTCATGAGCCGGGGCTCACCCTGGCCCATGAAGAGGGCAGTTCCTGGGCACGGCGCGTCGCGTGGCGGCCGCGCCAGATTGAACGCCGCGTCTCGGGTCTGCCGCTTCGCAAAGCGGCCCCTCCCTGGCCGCAGGGTCGGGGCAGGTTTACGCTTTGCTTCGGGCAGACCCTGCGGCGCGGCATAGGCCCGACCGGGCCGCGGTTTCGCTCGAGGCGCTGGCGCCGGTATACTTCCTCCGCCTCGGGCAGCGACGCCTCCCTCCGCGGGTCGGCCCCAGGCGGATGCGCAAGGAGAGGAACTCATGGACGTGCTCGCGGCCATCGGCAACACCTCGATGGTCCGGCTTCGACGCGTCGTGCCGCCGCACTGCGCGGGCGTGTTCGCGAAACTCGAGTGGGAGAACCCGACCGGGAGCATGAAAGACCGCATGGCCGAGACCGTGATCTCGCGGGCCGAGGCCGACGGCCGACTGAAACCCGGTGGCACGGTGCTCGAATACACCGGCGGCAGCACGGGAACCTCGCTCGCGCTTGTCTGCGCTGCCAAGGGCTACCGCATCCAGATCGTCACCTCCGACGCGTTCAGCCAGGAGAAGCGCGACCACATGGCGGCGCTCGGCGCGGAGCTCACGCTGGTCCCGAGCGAGGGAGGCCGCACGACGAAGAAGCTGATCCTCGAGATGATCGAGACCGCCCGCGCGCTGAACCGCGAGCCGGGCACCTACTGGACCGACCAACTCAACAACCACGACGCGATCGCGGGCTACCACGCGCTCGGCGAGGAGATCTGGAGCCAGACCGGCGGGGCCATCGACGCGTTCGTCCACTGCGTCGGGCACCGCCGCCTCGTGCGGGGCGTGGCCACCGTGCTCAAACGCCACAAGCCCAGCGTGCGGATCGTGGCGGTCGAACCGGCGGAGTCGTCGGTCCTGCTCGGCGGCCAGGCCGGTCCCCACAAGATCGAAGGCGTGGGAATCGGCTTCATGCCTCCGCTGTGGGAACCCGCGCTGATCGACGAGATCCTGCCGGTCGCGACCGACGCGGCGAAGGAGATGACGCGGCGACTCGCGCGGGAAGAGGCGCTGTTCGCCGGCACGTCTTCCGGGGCCAATGTCGTCGCGGCGCTCCAGGTCGCGGAGCGGCTGGGGCCCGACGCCCGGGTCGTCACGCTCCTGGCGGACACCGGCCTCAAGTACCTGAGCACGGACGTGTATCGTCGGGCGTGACGATCGCGGCGGTCAGCGCTCTCGCGCCCGCGCGACCACCAGCGTCAGGTCGTCGTACTGCGTGCCCGCGCTGAACTCCTGCACGCTCGCGAGGATGGTCTCGACCGTGTCGGCCGCGGACCGGCCGCGGCAGGCGGCGAGCTCCTCGATGAAGCGCGCCTCGCCGAACTCGTCCTCCCCGTGCATCGCCTCGGTCACCCCGTCGCTGAACAGCGCGAGCACGTCCCCGGGTTCCATCGCGATCTCGCCGGCCGTGCCCTCCCAGGCTTCGAACAGGCCGACGGCGGGCGCCGTCGGCGCGAGTCGCACCGGGGCGGCCCCCGCGCGGCCGGGCAGCAGCACCGGCGGGTTCAGCCCCCCGTTCACGTACAGGAGCCGACGCGTCGCGTCGTCGTAGACGCCGAGGAAGATGGTGGCGTAGTGCTCGGTGGCCGTGGAGCCGAACAGCAGGCGGTTCACCTCGGAGAGCACCCGGACCGGGTCGAGCGGGGCGATGCCGCTCTGGCTTCGCAGGTGCGCCTGGAGGTTGGCCATGAGCAGTGCCGCGTGGATCCCCTTGCCCGACACGTCCGCCAGCACGAGGCCGACGCGACCGGGGCCGAGGTCGATGAAATCGTACCCGTCGCCGCCGACATCGCGCGCCTGCACGCACCGCGCGGCGCAGTCGAGCGTCGCGAGCGGCGGCGGCCGCTCCGGCAGCAGCCGCGCCTGCACCTGCCTGGCGATGTCCATCTCGTGGGCGGCGCGGCGCTCCGACTCCATGCGCCGGGCGATATCCTCGGCGAGGCGGATGTTCTCGAGCGCGGTCGCCGTCTGGGCCGCCACCGACGCGAGGAGCCGGAGGTCCTCGCCGGCGTACGGCTCCTCCGAGCGCCGCGGCCCGAGGGCGATGAGCCCCACGAGCCGGCCGTCCCGCCCGGACATCGGCACCAGGCATTCCGAGCCGGGCATCACGAGGGTGGCCACGGCGTCCCGCACCGGCTCGCCGTCGGTCGAGGTGAGATCGAATGGCACGGCGTATCCGGCCAACAACGCCAGCACCGGAGAGTCGCGGTCCAGGCTCCCCAGCGCCGGAGCCAGATCGGTGCTGTCGGTGCGCAGCGTCCCCGTCCCGTCGTCGAGGTGGACCACGAGACGCGCCGGCTGCAAGGCGTCCCGCAGGTGCCGCTCCAGCAGGGCCGCGACGTCGCCGCGGTCGTCCACCGCGCGCAGCCGCTCGGCCAGGTCTTCGAGGATCACCCTGGCGTCATACGCCGTCCGGAAGAACGCGCGGTCGATCCGTTCGCTGACACGGCGGTGGACGTTCAGCCCGCCCCACAGGAGCGCCGTGCCGAACACCGCGCCGAGCAGGACGGCGGACGTCCGCTCGACCGACGGCATGACGCGCGTGAACCACGAGGCGAAGAGCAGCGCGAGGCCGATGCTGAGGATCGAGACGAGGAGCATGAACCCGCGCTGCACCAGCAGGTACCGCGCGCTCCGCCTGAGCAGCACCGGGATTTCGAGCACGCGGTGCCTGACGACGGCGTAGGCGAACGAGATCGGCAGGACGAGCGCGACCGCCGGCACGAGCATCGCGATCGCCGCCGGCAGCCGGACACTCGTGAAGTTGGTGAGCGACAGGTTCACGAGGCCCGGCACCACCCCCACGACGGTCCCCCAGAAGATGACCCGGATCTTGCGTCGCGCCTCGACGTCCCTCGTGCTGGCGACGTTCGCGGTCAGCGCCGCGAGACCGAGCGCGAAGCAGACGATGACGAACACGATCGGGACCTGCGACGAGACGGCCTCGCCGACGAGGCGAGCGAATGACGGCAGCAGCCGCAGGCCGCCGGACTCGACGCCGGGCAGGGCCAGCGCGAGGCCGGCCGCGATGGCCGCCCACTTCAGCCAGGGCCACCGCCGGTCGAGCGGGGACCGTTCGGGGAAGACGGCGAAGAAGAAGTAGAAGATCGGCCCGACCAGGCCTATCGAGATCGAGGAGTCGGCGAGCGCGAAGGCGCGCAGCCGCGGGCCGAACATCTGGTAGCCGTTGGGAACGCCCGGCGTCTGCACCATGCAGGCAAACAGCAGCGCCAGCAGCCAGACGTTGCGATCCTCGACCCGCAGGAACAGCACGGCCAGGCCGACGATGACGAACGGCACCGGGAACAGGTCGTGGACCTGCCGCGCGAGGTAGTTGGCCGGAACGGCGGGCGGCTTGTAGCGGAACGTGGCCCGTATCTCGAGTGGCGCGGCGGCGCCGGCGCGCCGGACGGTCAGAGAGACAGCGTCACCCGGGCGGTAACGGCTCCAGGCCATGACGATCGCGGACGCGTCGGCGAGCGGTTCGCCGTCGACGGCCGTGATCAGGTCGCCGGCCCGCAAGCCCGCCCGCATCGCCGGGCTGTCGGGCGAGACGGCATCCACCCGCTCGGCCCGCGCGACCGTGTCGTAGGTATTGCTGAAGCCCAGCTCGACGGTCGCTTCCAGGCCCTGCGGGCGGATGGCGATCATCCACAGCACGCTCGCCAGCGTGGTGACCGCGCTGAGCGCGACCGCCAGGACGAGCAGAAGCCAGCGGGGAGGTCGGTCTCGGACGAACACGCGCGAATGCTACCACGCCGCCGTCGCACCCGGGCGCGCCGGCGGTTCAGGGAATCCGCGGCTTGACGGCCGAGGCGGGTAGAAGTCCCGCGGATGGTGGTCGCCGCCGGCTGGCGGCGTGGCAACGCCTACGGGTCGACGATGATCTTCGGCCACGAGTTGCCGGGGGCCCGAACGTTGACGCCCGCCGAAACCTCGACATCGACCTCGAAGTCGTGGATGCCGCCGGCCCCAGGGCTCAGGGGAACCGCCGCCCATTTCTCGGGTTCGACGTGGACCACGTCTATCCCGTCCGGCAGGTGGGTGATCGTCGGACGGCTAATCAACCCGCCGTGGAACTTCACGGAGATCGGGTGCGTGGTCAGATTGCGGATCTTGACCTCCCTCGACAGCGACTTGCTCACCATGACGACCGGAGGCCTGGTATAGAACGCCCGCTCCTCCTCGAACACGTAGATGTCGTACACGCCTGCCATACGGTCCTCCTTCCGCGAGTCACCGGCGGCCGCCTGTTGCGGCCGACCGACGCCCGCTGACGATCGACTTATAACGCGGGTCCTTCCGCAGGTCGTCGAACGTGCGATCCTGCTCGAACTCCTCCGGGCTGACGCCGACCTTCAGCGCCGCATCGAGCTGTCGCAGGGCGGCGCCGCGGTCGCCGAGCGTCTCGAAGACGCCGACGACGCCGGTCCAGTCGTCTGGGGCGATGGCGCCCCGGAGCGATTCCGCGACGATCGACCGGCTGCGCGCCGCGTCTCCGGCGCCGGCGTAGCATGTGGCGAGCGCCACAAGCGTCGCGGTGTTGGTCGGGTCGATCTGCCGCTCCTCCTCGAGCAGGACGGCGCCCTGTCGGTAGGCCTCCGTCGCGCCGTCGCGCTGCCCCGCGAAGCGGCGGGCCGACGCCAGGTTCACCCAGATCCGCGCATCCTTCGGCGCGGCGCGCGTCGCCTGCTCGAACGTCCGCGCCGCCTCGGCATACTCCCGGCGCTCCTGCATCTGGAGGTAGCCCAGGTTCGACAGCGCCGGGCCGTACACGCCGTTCCGGCTGGCGGCGACCAGCGCCGATCGCGCCTCGTCCCAGCGCTGCTCGGCGAGGTACACGCCGCCGAGGTTCGACAACACCCTGGCGTTGTCCGGCGCCAGCGAGAGCGCGCGCCGGAACGCGGCTTCCGCCTCGGCCAGCCGCCGTCGGGCGAACAGGAAAGACCCGAGGTAGCTGTGGTTCGGCCACGCGTCGGGCTGCAGCTCGACGGCCTTCTGGTAGGCGGCCTCGGCCTTCTCCCAGAGGCCCGCGCGCTGGTACGCCAGCCCGAGCTCCCGGTACGTGTCCGCCCCCCGCGGGTTGCGGAGGATGGCCGCGTCGAAGGCCTTCTGCGCCTCGTCGAGATTCCCCTGCTGCGCGAAGACCATCCCCAGCGTCATCCACGCGCCGGGACGCGTGTCGTCGATGCCGAGCGCGTAACGGGCCGACTGCCCGGCGAGCGCCAGGTCTCCGGGGCTTTTGGTCAGCCGATAGAGTTTCAGGCGCGCCTCGCCGAGCGCCGCGTGGGCGGCCGCGAAGCGTGGGTCCAGGTTGGCCGCGTCGTTGAACAGGCCGATGGCCGCCTCGAGGCTCCGCGCCTGGTCGTACTTCTCCAGCTTGCTCTGCCCTTCCTGATAAGTCGTGCGGCCCAGCCCCTGGGCGTAGCGCACGCCCGCCTCGGGGACCGCCGACGCGCCTCCGCTCCACGCGCTCCTCTCGCCGGCGGCCAGTTGCAGGTTGAGGAGCGCCACCACGTGGTTCGCGGCGTCCTCGGCCCAGAAGCTCGCGCGCGGGACGGTCATCGTCCTCGCATCCAGCTGCCGGACGCGCCCGGTGTCGGCGAGCCCGACGACGACAAGGAGGTTGTCACCGGAGCGGCTGACGGCGATGGTGACGACGAGCGTCGCGCCGAGCGTGCGGCGAGCCACGCTGGGCGCGATCACGCCGGCCGACCTGACCTCGGACACCGGCACGATCGAGACGCGCCGGTCGAAGCGGCCGAGGTCCGACAGGCGCGCGGAGATGTACTCGGGCAGACCGCCGCAGCAGTCCGCATCCGGGCCGGACACGACCACCGGCAGCACCGCCACGCGCATCTCGGCCGGAAGTGCCGGACGAGAGAGCCGGCGCCAGGCCGATGGCCCGGCCAGCCCGGCGACGACCAGCGCGACCAGCGCCACCACCGCCCAGGCGACCAGGCCACGCCGCCGGCCGCCGACGCCATCTCCCTCCTCCCGCCCCGGCGCAGCCCGCGACGACATCGTCTCCCCGAGATGGTCGCGTACGGTCTCCAGCTCCCGGGCCAGGTCCTCGGTGGCGGCATAGCGGTCGGCGGCGCGCTTGGCCAGGCATCTTTCGATCGGCCATCTGGCCGGCGGGGGGAAGGACGGGTTGAGGCTGGCGATCGGCTCGGGCTCGCGGTCGATGATCGCGGCCAGCGTGTCGACTGACGACTGACCGTGGAACGCCCGCCTCCCTGTCGCCATCTCGTAGAGGATCGCCCCGAGCGCGAACTGATCGGAGCGGTGGTCGACGCGTTCGCCCCGCGCCTGCTCCGGTGACATGTAGCCGACCGTGCCGAACACGACCCCGCCGGCGGTGACGGCTCCGGGGGGGCGCGCGCGGGTTTCGGCCGAGCCCGAGAGATCCGCGAGGCCGGGCTCGACGCGCGGCGAGGGTCTCGCCAGGCCGAAGTCGACGATCTTCACGAGACCGTCCGAGGTCACCATGACGTTCTCGGGCTTCAGGTCGCGGTGGACGATGCCCGCGGCGTGGGCCTTCGCAAGCCCGTCGGAGAGTTGCACGGCGATGTCGAGAACCTGGCGTGGCGGCAGCGGGCGGTCCTGGAGCAGGCGCCGCAGCGTCGTCCCCTCGACGCACTCCATGACGATGTAGGGCCGGCCGGAGGTTTCGCCGAAGTCGTGGATCGTGAGGATGTTGGGGTGGTTGAGCGCCGACGCCGCCCGCGCCTCGGTCGCGAACCGCGCCAGTCGTTTGGGGTCGTCGGCCGCGGGGCCGGAGATGAACTTGACGGCGACCTCGCGCTCGAGCTCGCAGTCCCAGGCGCGAAACACCTCGCCCATGCCGCCCGCGCCGAGGCGCTCGCGGAGCTGGTAGCGCCCGAATCGCAATCCGGCCGTGGGCATGGTGGCGGGCCCTCTGCGCGCGACGCCGGGCGGGATACGGCTGATTATCGTCCGCAGGACGAGGCCGTCAAGCGGATTCGGCCGAGGCCGGCCGGGCCCCGGCGGATGGTCGGCGGACCCGGCGCGCGCCCGCTGACGCGCCCGCCGGCGCGTCAGACTCCCGCGAGTCCGCCAGTTCTCAGATCGGTGGTTCAGGAGTAGACTCGGGGCGATTGGAGGCCAACATGCGTCGAATGCTGCGCATCGCGCTCATCGTGATCGGCGTCCTGGTCGTCCTGCTGGCCATTGCCCCCTTCGTGATTTCCGTCGACCGCTTCCGCCCGACCATCGAGGAGAAGGCCTCGGCCGCGCTCGGGCGCAGCGTGCACCTTGGCCGGCTGAGCCTCTCGCTCTTCAGCGGATCGCTCTCCGCCGAGGACCTGGCGATCGGCGACGACCCCGCGTTCAGCGAGTCGCCGTTCCTGACCGCCAAGTCGCTCAAGGTCGGCGTGGAGATGCTCCCGTTGATCTTCTCGAGAACGCTGAACGTGACCGGGGTGACGATCGACACCCCGGAGGTCACGCTGCTGCGCACGCCGGCCGGCCAGTGGAATTTCGGCTCGCTGGCGAGCCTCGGCGGGAAGTCGAACACCGCCCAGACGCAGGCGGCCCCGGACTTCTCGGTTAAGAAGATCGAACTCGTCAACGGGCGCATCATCGTCGCCAGGAAGGGGTCCGAGAAGCGCAGCACCTACGATCACGTCACGCTGACGGCGTCCGACGTGTCGCTGGCCTCCGCCTTCCCGGTGACCCTCAGCGCCGACCTGCCGTCCGGCGGCAAGCTCACGCTCGACGGCCGCGCCGGCCCCCTCGACCGGACCGATGCCTCGTTGACCCCGATGAGCGCGAAGCTCGTCGTCAAGTCGTTGAACCTGGCGACGACGGGCTTCCTCGACGCGTCGGCCGGCCTGGGCGGCGTCGTCGATCTCGACAGCGCGCTCGAGTCGCAGGGCGGCGAAGCCGCGGTCAAGGGCGCGGCCACGCTGTCCAAAGCCCTGCTCGTGGCGGGCGGATCGCCCGCCGGCGTCCCGGTCTCCGTGAATTTCGACACGAAATACAACCTCAAGAGCAGCGTGGGCGTGCTCAACCCGTCGGTCCTCGCGATCGGCAAGGCCTCGGCGCACCTGAGCGGCACCTACAACACGGCGGCCGAAACCACGCTCGTCCAGATCAAGATGCGCGCGAACGACATGCCCGCGAGCGACCTGCAGGCCTTCCTCCCGGCGCTCAACCTGACGCTGCCGAAGGGGTCGTCGCTCCAGGCCGGCACGATGAACGCCGACCTTCAGATCGCCGGTCCCGTCAACAGGCTGGTCATCAGCGGGACCGTCGGCATGGCGAACGCGAAGCTGGCGGGGTTCGACCTGGGCTCGAAGATGTCGGCGGTCGCCTCGCTGGCCGGCATCAAGACCGGCAAGGACCTCGACATCGAGAAGCTGACGACCGAGATGCGCGTGGCGCCGAACGGCATCGAGGCGTCGAACTTCCTGGCCGTGGTGCCGGGGCTTGGAAGCCTGACCGGCGCCGGAACCGTCGATGCGAAGAACGGGCTCGACTTCAAGATGGTGGCGCAGCTGCTGCAGTCCGCGTCGGCGCCCGCGGCCCCGGCGGCTCCTGCCGAAACCAATGCCCAGCCGGCAAAGCCGGGCGGCCTGGCCGGCCTGCTGTCAGGCGGGCTCTCGGGCCTCAAGTCCGGCGGCTTGAAGAGCGCGCTGCAGGTCGCCGGCGCCGGCTGCAAGGGCGGCATGACCGTGCCCTTCCAGGTGAAGGGCACGACGGCCAATCCCAAGTTCGTCCCCGACGTCGGCGGCCTCGCGGCGGCGACGTTGAAGTCGAAGCTGGGGTGCCTGTAGAGCGCCTCAGCTCTTCAGGAACTGCTCGAGCGCCGGCCGCGGAATGCGCCAGGCCGCGCCGATCTTCTTGCCCTTGAGCGAGCCGTCGGCGAGCGCGCTCAGCACGTCGCTCTCGGCGACGCCCATCGCCTTCGCGGCGTCGGCCGGCGTCAGAAGCTCCGGCAATCCGGCCGGTGGCGGCTGGGCTCCCGCGCCGAGGGCTTGCGCGATCTGCTGGCCCACCGCCAGGCCGGCGCCGAGCTGCGCGGCCGCGCCCGCCGCGCTGCCGCCCCCGGCGACGGTCATGCTCTCGGCCATCTGGAACTTCACGTAGTCGTTCAGGCTGCCGACCACCGACATGCTGGTGCGCCGGTCCACGGCCTGCTCGACCTCCTGCGGGACCGACACGTTCTCGACGATGAAGCTCGGGAACTCGATGCCGTACTTCGAACGCACCTGGGGGTTGATGATCGGCAGCAGCGCCTCGCCCAGTTCCTGGTAGCGCGACGCCACGTCGAACACCGGCACGCCCGCCGAGGCCAGCGCGTCGCTGAAGACGCTGACGGTCCGGGAGCGCATGGCGTCCAGGAATTCATCCACGCGGAAGTGATCGTCGGTCCCGGCGACCTCCTTCAGGAACAGCTTCGGGTCCACCACGCGGAAATCGTACGTCCCGTACGCGCGCACGCGGACGACGCCCAGGTCCGGGTCGCGCATCATCACCGGGTTGGCCGTGCCCCACTTGTTGCCCGTGAACAGCCGCGTGCTGACGAAGTAGACGTCGGCTTTGAACGGGGACTCGAAGCCGTACTTCCAGCCCCTCAGCGTGGTGAGAATGGGAATGTTGTCGGTGGTGAGCGTCCACGTGCCGGGGCGGAACGTGTCGCCGAACTGCCCCAGGTAGACGAACTGGGCCACCTGCGACTCGCGCACGACCAGCTGCGCCCCCCGCTTGATCTCCTTGTTCAGGTCCGGGAAGCGGAAGGAGATGGTGTCGCGGGAGTCGTCCTGCCACTGGATGATTTCCAGGAACTGCGTCTTCAGATAGTCCACCAGCCCCATATCGATCTCCTCCCTTCGCCCCTCGCATCCACCCGTGGAGCGATCGTGCGAAGTATAATCTCAGCCCGCGGCCGCCGCCGGGACGGCGGACGCGTCAACGGCCAGACCTGGAACCCGGTGCCGACCATGCCGACCGAAACACTCAAGTGCCCGATGTGCGGGGCGCCAGCCTCCACCGAGACGACCCGCTGCGACCACTGCGGGACGCCGCTGGCGACGGTGGCCTGCCCCTCCTGCTTCGGCACGATCTTTATCGGCGCGAAGTTCTGTTCGCATTGCGGCGCCAGGGCGGAACGGGCCGACGCCGCCAGCCTCTCCTCGCTCCCCTGCCCCCGCTGCCGCGTCGGGATGACCGCCGTGGTCGTCGGGGGCGCCGGGCTGTCGGAGTGTTCGCGTTGCGGGGGCATCTGGGCGGACACGTCGGCGTTCGAACAGATCTGCGCCGACCGCGAGCACCAGTCGGCCGTGCTCGGAATGGCCGTCGAACTCCCCGCCGAGGGAGCCGGCCGCGCCCCGGAACTCGTCCGCTACGTGCCCTGCCCCCGCTGCCGCAAGCTCATGAACCGGATGAACTTCGCCCGCTGCTCGGGCGTGGTCGTCGACGTGTGCAAGGCTCACGGCACCTGGTTCGACCGCGACGAGCTCCGGCGCATCGTCGAGTTCATCCGCGGCGGGGGCCTCGATGTCGCGCGGGCCCGGGAGATCGCCGATCTCGAAGAGCGGAAGCGGCAGCTCGTGGCCGCCGAGGCGGCCCGCGCGGCCGGCGCTCGCGCGGGCGAGGCGGCCTTCGGCGACGACGACCGGCACCTGGGCATCACCTCGGCCGGCGGCCTGCTCGATTTCCTGCTGAAGTGAGGGGGTGCCGGCGCCTTCGGTCTTTCGTAGGCCGGGGCTTCAGCCCCGGCAGGCGGGCCTGAAGGCCCGCCCTACAGGAACAGGCCGACGAGGGCGGCGGCAGAGAGGAAGCTGTCGAACCGGTCGAGCACGCCGCCGTGACCGGGAAGGACGTCCGAGTAGTCCTTGATGCCGCTCGCGCGCTTGACCCAGGAGGCGGCAAGATCGCCGGCGAGGCAGGCGAGCGCCGTGCCGACACCCAGGGCGACGCGGCCGGCGAAACCGACAGCCGCGGGCCCGCCGAGACACATGGCGGCCAGGCACGCCGCGGTCAGTCCGCCCGACGCGCCTTCCACCGTCTTGCCCGGGCTGATGCGGGGCGCGAGCGGCCGGCGTCCAAACCACTGGCCCGACAGCTGACTGAACCCGTCGAAGACCGCCACCACCACGTAGAGCGTGGCCACGGCCGACGGCGTCATCCGCCAGAGGTTGACGAGCGCCAGTGAGCCGATGAGCGCGTACACGCACCAGACGGCCGCCGGACTTCCCCGCTGCATGCGCCTCGTGGCGCCCCGCAGTTCGAACGCCCCGGCGACGACGATGCCCGCCACGAGCCCCTGGATCCACGGGCGGCCGGCCGCCGTCACGGCGAGGAACGTGTACACGATCGCGAAGTAGACACCGAACTTGATCCAGCGCCCGCGCCGGATCTCGGGCGCGGCCTGGCGGCCGCCGATGGCCATCATGACGGCGCCGATGGCGAAACCCGCCAGCGTGAGGGCGAGGAGTTCCGTCATCGTCAGCCCCCCGCGATGCACGCCACGGCGGAGCGACAGCAGATCGCCGTGAGGCGGGTGACGCCGTCGACGATCTCGCCGTCCACCATCAGCCGGCCCGGCGCGTCGAGCTCCACGGTCGCCCGGGGACTCTGGCGCATGCGCGCCGCGCCGAACGCGCGGCTGCCGGCCAGCACGGCGGCGTTGTGCAGCAGCTGCCGCGGCCAGCACGCCGCGGTTTCCATCACCTCGAGCCGGCCGTCGTCGAGTCTCGCCCCGGCGAAGGCGCGGAAGTTGGCCAGGTGCGCGGTGTTGTTGATCACGATCCCGGTCAGCCCCGGCAGCCTCTGCGCCCCATCCAGCAGGGCGACGCGCGCGCCGAGCGCCTGGGGGATCGTGATGGCGGCCGCCGCCGCGTAGGCGCGACGGCCGAGCCACGACAGGCGGAGACCGCTCCTCACGACGTCGCAGACGTAGCCGACGGCCACCGTGCTCGCGGCCCAACGCCGCTCCGTCCGGCCGCCGCCGAACTCGATGTCCACCTGCATCAGGTCGATGGGCCGCGCGTGGCCGCGTTCGAGGGCGGCCACCGCGTCGTGAGGGCGGCTGAACCCCAGGTCGCGCGCGAGGCAGTTGCCGTGGCCGGCCGGGATCACCGCGAGGCGCTGGCGGGCGATGTCCATGCCGGCCAGCACCTCGGAGATCGTGCCGTCGCCGCCTACGGCCACGATGCCGAGGAATCCCGCGGCGCCGCGCGCGAGCTCGGTGGCGTGGCCCGGCGCCGCCGTCGTGTGCACCGACGGCGCGAGACGGGAGTGCGCCGTCAGCACGCGGACCGCGTGGTCGGCCTCTCCGCGACGTCCGGCGGCCGGGTTGACGATCGCGAGCCAGCGGCTCATCGGGCGACCCCGCGGCGGCGGCGGACCCACCAGGCGCCCTTCACGTCGGGTTCCCACGCCGGCAGCAGGCGGAGCAGCCACAGCTCTTCGACGTTGCCGGCGACGCTGGCGCCAACCGCGAGGTAGAGCAGCCAGGCGTGAAAGTCGAACAGGAACAGCACGCCGATGAAGATGCCCATCGCGTAGCCGGCGGCCTTGGACAGGTAGGTGTGGAAGCTCGACAGCCGGCCGTAGCGGACGAGCGCCGCGGCGGTCTCGACGACCCAGAACCCGAGCAGCAGCGCGACCGCGCGCCAGTGATCCCGAACGACCCCGGGTTGGAACACCATCGCCCCATAGACCGCCGTCAGCAGGAGCAGCGCGTCGGCCGTCGAGTCCAGCGCGGCGCCGAGCCTCGACGTGAACGCGAACAGCCGCGCGATCAGCCCGTCGGCGATGTCCGACACCAGCGAGGCGACCAGCAGCCAGGCAAACGCCGTCTGCTGGTGACGCCACGCGAGCCACACCAGCACCGGCGCGGCGAGCAGCCGCAGGGCGCTGATGACGTTGGGGAGGTGCCTGAGCTGGTTTGGCGCCATCGTGGCTCAGCGTGCCGTCGCCGCGCTCGCGCCGGCTTCGGCCATTCGCTTGATCGCCGCCAGCGCCTTCTCGAGCCCCTGCTGCGAACCCGACCGGGCCTTCGACTTGACGAGGCCGCCGAAGAGTCCCGTCAGCCCGTCGGATCTCGCCATGTTCAGGATCACGATCGTCGAGCCTGTCGGCTCGGGCCCGTCGTCGGCCACCACGGCGCGGAGCTCGAGCGCCGTGTGGAAGTAGTGGCTGGCGTACAGCTGCTTGACCGCGACGACGAACTGGAGGCCGGCGGGCTGCCCGGTCGGAAAGAAGACAACGTGGTTGAGGCGGATGACCGGCTTGAGGCCGAACTCGGCGAGCGACCAGTAGAAGAAGTCCCGGGCGCCGGGCGGGGCCGGGGTGGCCGGATAGCCGAGCAGGTAGTCGTTGAGCGGGCGCAGCGGCCCGGACCACAGGCCGGCGCGCGAGACCATGTCGGCGAACTCGGCGGCGATGAACTGCGGCCGATCGGAATCGCGGTAGACGGCCAGCTCCGCGTTGCCGCCGCGGCGATAGGCGTCGATGTAGCCGAGCGACAGCTGCCGCGCCAGCTGGTTGATCCGGGCGGTCGCGTCGGGCGCCGTCCAGTCGAACCGCGCCAGCAGGTCGAACGCGCCTTTGCCCAGCTTGACGTCGCAATCACCGGGGCGGCACCGTCGAAGCGCGGCGACGTCCTGCGCGGGCAGCTCGAGATCCCTGAAATCCTCGAGGCGCGGGGGATTGCTGAGGCGTCGCGTCCTGATGAAGCCCTCGCCCGATTCCAGCCGCTCGACGTCCTGCAGCAGGTCCGCCACCCGGTCGGCCGCCGCGCGCACGTGGACTGCGCCGCCGACCTGGATCTCGCGGTCGACCGGCGCGGCGAGCGCCAGGGCGACCGGGCGACCCTGCGCCACGGCGGCGATCTGTGCCGGCGTCATCCCCAGGCGGCCGCGAAGCACCTGGTCCAGGCGCGCGACGGTGCTCTGGGGCTGCCCCGATCCGAGAACCGACACGGCTGCGCACGCGACGGCGACCGACCCCAGGCGGCGAAGAGGATTCAAGGGTTCCACTCGCGCCGTAGTCTATCACCCGCGATGCGTTGGTCGGGCGGGCGCCAGACCATCACGGTGACACGGGTCATCGCCACGTGTAGCCCGCGCCGAACGTAAGGGCGCTGACGTCCAGGTCGCCCGCGCGGCCGCGGGCGTAGAGGACGAAGGGCGTGAGGTGATGGCGCCCGCCGAGCCTCACGTCGTACCCGAGGCCGGCCTCCAAGCCGGTGCCCCAGCGATCCGTGCCCGTCGGATCGTTGTCCCACGAGTTGATGAAGCCGCCGCCCAGGCGGATGTGGAACGTCGACATCTTCGACGGGTAGATCCTCGCTGTCACGAACATTGGGCTGATGGCGGCCCCCCTGTCCGGGTCCCAATAG
This sequence comes from uncultured Acidobacteriota bacterium, assembly GCA_963717945.1. GTDB lineage: Bacteria > Acidobacteriota > Vicinamibacteria > Vicinamibacterales > Fen-181 > FEN-299. Next base: position 33,143 of record CAVQXT010000006.1, read on the forward strand.
TCCGACGGCTCGATCAGCCAGCCGCCGGTTTCGACACCGACCAGCAGCTGCGGGGTGACGGCGACTCCGCCCTCGAAGCTGGCGTAGAACCGCGCCTTGCGCTCGGAGACCCCGGGCACCGAGCGCTGCAGCTCGCCCGCGCCGAGATCGACGCCGAACCACCATCGGCCCGGCGGGTCCCCCGGGCCGGCAGCCGACGCGGGGCGGGCGCCGATGAGGATGCACAGGAGTGCTGCCGGGAACAGGACCCGGGCGATGGCGGTCGTCCCTGTCGCGCTTAAACTCATGAGCTTCTCCCTTGCCGCCTGATGAAGTAGTCCGGCCTCCGAGGTTACAATCGAAGTCTTGGGACCCAAGCCAGCCCTGCCGTCGCCAAACGAGGTCGCCGCGCGACCTGATGAGAAGGAGTGCCCATGAAGAAGCGAGTCTTCGTGCTGCTGGCCGCGGTGGCACTGCTATTGGTCGGCCACCCGTCCACCAGCCACGCTCAGAACGTGACGTTCATCACTGTGGACTTCCCATTTGTCGTCCACGACAGGACCGTGCCTCCCGGGACGTACGTGTTGCGGCTGAACCCGGACATGTCGGGGTTCACGCTGACCCAGACCGACACCCCCGCCCCGGCAGATGCTCTGGCAGTCCAGACGTTGAAGCGGCTTGCCACGCTGGAGCCGCCCGTCGGAAACACCCACGTCGAGTTCGACAAGGTGGGTGATAAGTATTACCTCTCCGAGATCTGGCTGCCGGATGAGGACGGCTGGCTGGTGTACGCGACCACCGAGCAGCACACGCGTCGGACAGTCAAAGGCCGGAACAAGATGTAGTGATCGCTGATCGCGGCCTCCCGGCGGGCTCGGAGCCCGCCGGGAGCGGTCCTCGGGGCCGGTCCGCCCCTGCGTCCTTACCTCCTTGCCTCAGCAGTCGTATACTTAACTCATCAGGCAGCCGGGGTCTCCGTTGTCGGTCTCGATCACCAGGCGATTCGAGAAAGGAGTCAGCCGATGAACCGTCGGATCCTCGTTCTGCTGGCCGTCGCCGCGTTCATGTGCGTCGTCCATCCTGCCGTCAGCCAGGCGCAGGACACCGCGCTCGTCACAATCGGATTCCCGTTCGTCGCCGAAGGGAAGACGATGCCCGCGGGTCCGTACGAACTGCTGTTGAACAGCGACCACACGGCATTCACGCTGACCGCGTCGCCGAAAGGGACCGGGGTCTTCCTCACGACCATCACGCGGCTCGCCGCTCCCGAGCCCGCGGCTGGGGACACCCGCGTCGTCTTCGACAAGGTCGGAGACACCTACTATCTTTCGGAGGTGTGGCTGCCTGGCGAGGATGGCTACCTGGTTTACGCCGCGAAGGGGAAGCACACCCACCAGACTGTCAAGGGCCACAAGAAGACCGAGTAACCGTTGCTCACCGTGACCCGGGGACCTCGCGCCTCCGGGTCACGCTCTCTCCGCGACCCGGCCCGCGCCTCCCCGACCGCGACAGTCTTCAGATCACGCGTCGGCCGACATCCCCACCCAGTAGCGGGGTCGTGCCACGTGGGGCGGGTACCCGTCGTACAAGAGCGCCGCACGCCGCACCCGCAGCAGGGTCGAGTAGCTGAGCAGCGCCATCCAATCGGCCTCGATCATCTGTTCCGGGCTCTCGAGCAGCGGCACCAGCCGCACGTCGACGACGTCGATTTCGGTCAGCGCCGCGTTGACTTCCGCGCCGAGCCACGCGAGATTGGCCACGCCGCGGCGCGTCTTGTAGACGATGTACTCCTCGAGCGCGACCATGGCGACCAGGTCGTTCTCCATGAGCAGGAACGGGACGAGCTCGGACCAGAGGGCCGCCACCGGGTGGACGCGGCCCTGATGCATGTAGTGCGTGCTCAAGGCCGCGCACAGGCCCCACCAGGACGGATGGCGGGCGGGCGGGTGGCCGGCCAGGTGGCTGAGGCCCCGGACATACGCGTCTTCGGCTGCCGAGCGCTCCCGATTGGCGACCACGCACGCTGGCCATTTCATCAGGGCCTCCCGAAACCGAATCCCACACGGCAGAGCATATAACAAGTCCGCGCGGTAAGATGTCGCGGATGAAGTCCCGATTCCTGTCCTCGATCGCCGCGGCGGCGCTGGTGACCCTCTCGGTCGGCGTGGCCGGCCAGGCCCCGCGGCCGTCCCTGTTCGTGAGCGACGTGACGCTCATCGACGGGACCGGGGCGGCGCCGCGACCCGCCGTCAGCCTGCTGGTCCGCGACGGTCGCATCGTCTCGGTGGCGCCGGCCGGCGCGGCGGCGCCGGCGGACGTCGCCCGCGTCATCGACGGCCGCGGGCTGGTGGCGATTCCCGGGCTGATCGACGCGCACGTTCATCTGTCCGGCGGCCCGAGGGACGAACAGATCGCCTCGCTGCGCGCGGCGCTGCGAGGCGGCGTGACGGCCGTCTGGGATCTCGCCGGCGACGCGCGGACTCTCGGGGAGCTCGCGCGCGAGGCGCTCGTCGGGGAGATCGAGTCGCCCGCGATCTACCATGTCGCGCTGATGTCGGGCCCGGCGTTCTTCACCGACCCGCGCGTGGTCGAGGCGTCGGCGGGCTACCGGCCCGGCGAGGCTCCGTGGGCGCGCGCCGTCACGCCGGACCTCGACCTCCGGCAGGCCGTCGCCGAGGCTCGCGGGACCGGGGCCAACGCGCTGAAGCTCTACGCGGCCCTCGATGCCCCGACCTCGCGCCGGCTGACCGCGGAGGCCCATCGCCAGCGCCTGCGCGTCGTCGCGCACGGCACCGTGTTTCCGGCAAAGCCCGGGGACCTGGTGGACGCCGGCGTGGACATGCTGGCGCACGCGGCCTACCTCGTCTGGGAGGGCAGCCCGCCGAGCCCCGAGTTCCAGAAGCGCGCGCAGGGGGATTTCGCCGGCGTGCCGCCGGACTCTCCGCCGATCGACCGCCTCCTGCGCGCGATGCGCGACCGCCACGTCGCGCTGAACCCGACGCTCTGGGTGTTCGCCGACCGCCCGGCCTCCGATGGCCTCGCCGAGCGGCGCGCTCGCTGGGGCGCCGAGGTGACCCGCCGCGCGTACCGGGCGGGCGTCACCATCGTGGCCGGCACGGACGGCATGACGACCGGAGGGGCCGAACTGCCGACGCTCCACCGCGAGCTCGAGCTGCTCGTGACGAGCGCCGGCCTGCCGCCGCTGGCGGCGATCTCCGCCGCGACGCGCAACGCGGCCGAGGTGATGGGGCTGGGCGAGGAGCGCGGCACGCTGACGCCCGGCCGCGTCGCGGATCTCGTGCTGCTCGGCGCGAGCCCGACCGACGACATCCGCAACACGCGTGCGATTCGCTACGTGATCGAGGGCGGCAGGGTCGTCAGGGAACCGCAACAGTAGATGGCTTTGGGCTCTGGGCTTTCGGCTCTCGGCACTGTCCGGCCCCAGGCCGAGAGTCGGACACTGCCCAGAGCCGGGAGCCGTCTGGGAGGCAACCGCCATGACACGCGTGAGCAGACGGGCGGCACTGGGAGCGTTCGGCGCCGCCGTGGTGGGCGCGCCGGCCGTCCTGCGCGGCCGGTACCGCGTCTTCGCCGACTCGCCGCAGGAGTACTCGGCACGTGTGATCCGCCTTCTTCAGCGGGGCGTGGTCGTGGACCTGCTGAACCAGTTCCGTTTCGCCGACTACGCCGAGCGCCCGCCGAAGAGCGAGCGCTGGCTGCGCGTGCCGGGCAGCTTCGCGCCGGCCGACGCGGCCGTGTATCACGGGTCCGGGATCAACGTGTTCGCGCTCGGCGACGGCGCGAAGGACTACGAGGAGGGCGTCCGGTTCTTCGCCGACTGGAACGGCTTCATCGCCGGCTATCCGGACGACCTCCTCCGCGTCGACAAGGCCGGCGACTTCGAGAAGGCCCGGGCGGCGGGCAAGGTCGGCATTCTGCTCTCTTTCCAGGATTCGACGCACTTCCGCGGGCCCGATGACGTCGATGCGTTCTTCGGGATGGGCCAGCGGCTGTCGCAGCTGACCTACAACTTCGACAACCGGATCGGCAGCGGGTTCCTCGAACAGCGCGACGGCGGGCTGACCGTGTTCGGCCTCTCGATCCTCGCCCGCATGGAGCGGGTCGGGATGGCCGTGGACCTCTCGCACTGCGGCGACCAGACCACGCTCGACGCGCTCGACGCCGCGAGCAAGCCGATCGTCATCACGCACGCCAACTGCCGCGCGCTCGTGCCGGGCCACCTGCGCTGCAAGACGGACGAGGCGATCCGGAAGATGGCGAAGACCGGCGGCGTCATGGGCATCGGCTTCCTCCGCTTCATGAACCGCGACGTCGAACCGGTGACGATCGAACACGTGCTCGATCACTTCGACCACGTCGCGCGCCTGGTCGGCGTGCAGCACCTCGCCGTCGGGTCGGACCTCGACATCGTGGGCAACGCCAACCCGGTGGGAGGCGGCGGCTTCCAGCCGTCGTCGCAGCCGAACTTTGCGCGCTACCGGTTCCACGCCGACGCCGACGGGCGGATCTCGGTGAAGGGGCTCGACCACCCGAAGCGGACGTTCGATCTGGCCGAAGGGCTGATCCGGCGCGGGTACAGTGACGCGGATATCGAGATGATCCTGGGCGGGAACGCGGTGCGCGTCCTCTCGGCGATCTGGACGCGCGCGTAGGGGGAGCACGCAACTCCACCGTACGTAGGCCGGCCCTTCAGGGCCGGCGCGTCGGCGGGTCTGAAGACCCGCCCTACGCCAGGTCTCTCGGCGGTGCCCAGCCCTGGGCCCAGAGCCAGACACCGCCGAGAGCCGTCTCGCGCGGCGCGCCGGGCTACTTCAGCTTCGGCGCGACGCGCCGCTTCGTGGCCTGCTCGAAGGCGTAGGCGATCTCGATCAGCTTCGGCTCGCTGCAGGCGGACCCGGTAAAGGCCACGCCGAAGGGCGACGGCTTCGGGTCGAAGCCGGGCGGCAGCGCCGACGGGCCGCCCGCTTCCGCGCCTCCCCGGCCCCCCCCGCCAAACGGCACGTTCGGCAGGAAGGCGAAGGGCACGATGATCGTCGGGTAGCCGGGCTTGGCCGCGATCGCCGCGCCGCTCCCGCCGGGGAACAGCAGCGCATCGAGGTTGTGCTGCTTCATGACGGCGTCGATCCCCTCGGTCGCGCTGAGCCGGATGTCCTTCGCGCGGTCGGCCTGGTAGCGCGCGCGGTCGGCCCGCACGTCCATCTCGTCGGAGATGTCGAGCAGCGCCTGGCCGTACTTGATCGAGTTGGCGCGCTGGTGCGCCACGTTCCACAGGCGCAGCTCGGTGAGCGTCTTCACCGGTGCGGTCGGCCCGAGCGAGGCCAGCCAGGCGTTGAAGTCCCGCTTCATCCCGTACTTGAGGACGGTCGAGCAGTCCGCGTCCTTCCCCTTCCCGCTGTCGAGGCTGCCGCAGGTGGACCAGAGCAGGAAGTTGTCCTTGGCCTCCTTCGCCACCACGCTCGGGATGTCGGCCGGGTCGACGACGATCGCGCCCTGCTGTTTCAGGATCTCGATCGCCTCGGCCATGATCTTGGCCTGCTCGGCGTTCAGCCCGCCGCGCGGCTGCGTCGCGCCGGGGAGCGTGACGCGATCGTAGAACGACGCGCGCGGGATGCCGATGCGGGCGCCCTTGAGGCCGGCCGGGTTCAGGAAGCGCGTGTAGTCGCGCCCCGGCGGCGCCGTGCAGGTTTTGGTCGCGGCGTCGTTCGGGTCCGGCGCGGCTCCTTCGAGCGCGCCGAGCATGATCGCCGCGTCGGTGACGGTGCGCGCCATCGGGCCGGCCGTGTCCTGGTCGGCCGTGATCGGGATGATGCCGTAGCGGCTGATGCGGCCGACGGTCGGCTTGATGCCGACCAGCATGTTCTGGTTCGAGGGGCTGAGAATCGAGCCCGACGTCTCGGTGCCGACGTTGGCGGCCCAGAAGCTCGCCGCGGTGCCGATGCCCGAGCTCGACCCCCCGGTCTGGAGGATCGGCCGGCCGTCGGCGGTCTCCCGCGGGTCGAGCCGCGGATCGTAGGGGTTCTTGCCGTAGCCGCCTACCGCGCTGTAGTTGGTCGGCATGCCGGTCGCGACCCAGTTGGCGAGCTCGGTCATGACGGTCTTGGCGATGACGATCGCGCCGGCGTCGCGCAGGTTCTTCGTGACCGTCGCCTCGTACGGCGGCACGAAGCCGGTGAAGGCCAGCGCGCCGCCGGTGGTCGGCATGCCGGTCGTGTGGATGTTGTCCTTGAGCGCCACCGGGATCCCGTGCAACGGGCCGCGGATCTTCTTCTGGGCGCGCTCGGCGTCGAGCGCCTCGGCTTCCTCGATCGCGCGCGGATTGACGGCGATCGTCGCGTTGAGCGTCTTCTCGTAGGTGGCGATGCGCTCGAGGCTCTGGCGCACCAGCTCCTTCGAGGTGACGCGCCCCTGCTCCATGGCGGCGCGCATCTCGGGGATCGTCGCCTCGACGATGGTGAACGGCGCGACCGGAACGGCGGGCGCGGCGGGCTTCTTCGACTGGGCGGACAGCAGCGCGACGGCGCTCGCGGCCGCCAGGGCGGTCAGACACAGGGTGGTTCGGCTCATGGCCGCACATTGTAGCGTGTCGGCGGCCAGCAGGGCGCAGGGCTCAAGCCCTGCGCTATCTGAAATCAACTGAAGCCGGCCCGGCGCAGGGCTCAAGCCCGGCGCTATCTGAGGCTGGGGGGGCGGGCGGGCGGCCCGCGATCGAACCGCCCGCCCATCGGGTTACAGGTACGCCACCTCGCCGTGCTCGACCTCGTCGAGGCCGAGTTCCTCCTCGTCCTTGCTCACCTTGACGGGCGTGATCCGGTTGATGACGACGAGCATCAGGTAGGTGAACACGAACGCGTACACGGCGGCGAAGAGCACCGACCCGACTTCCTTCAGGAAGAACTCCGGGTTGCCGTGCAAGAGGCCGTCGGCGCCGCCGTCGGGGTTCACCGCTTTGAAGGCGAAGAGGCCGAGGCAGATCACGCCGAGGATGCCGCCGACACCGTGCACGCCCCACACGTCGAGCGCGTCGTCCCAGTCGAGGCGGTTCTTGAGCCAGATCGCGTAGTAGCAGACGATGCTGGCGAGGATGCCGATGAGAATCGCCGTGGGCGTGCTCACGTAGCCGGCCGCGGGCGTGACCGCCGCCAGCCCCGCGATCGACCCGGTGAGCAGGCCGACGAACTTCGGCTTCTTCTCGATGATCCAGGCGAGGGTCAGCCAGGTGATGGCGGCGAACGACGCGGCCACGTCGGTGTTGAGGAACGCCAGCGACGTCACCGGGTCCACCTTCAGCTCGCTGCCCGCGTTGAAGCCGTACCACCCGAACCACAGCAGCCCGGTGCCGAGGGCGACGAGCGGGATGCTGTGCGGGCCCTTGTCCTGCACCTTCCGCCGGCCCACGTAGAACACGGCGGCGAGCGCCGCCATGCCGGCGATGCAGTGCACGACGATGCCGCCCGCGAAGTCGAGGACGCCGCTCTTCTGCAGGATGCCGCCGCCCCAGATCATGTGCGCGAACGGGAAGTAGACGAGCAGCAGCCACGCGACGAGGAACAGCAGGTAGGCCTTGAAGCGGACGCGGTTGGCGAACGCGCCGGTGATCAGGGCCGGCGTGATCTGCGCGAACATCATCTGGTAGGCCACGAAGACGATGAGCGGGAGCGTCGGCGAGGCCGGGAAGTCGGTGGTCGGCCCGATGTTCATCAGGAACGCGTGATGGAAGTTCCCGATCACGCCGTAGAAGTCGGGGTTCGCGGCGTCCCCGTAGCTGCCGCTGAAGCACATCGAGTACCCGCAGATGGCCCAGAGCACGGTCGTCACACCCATCGAGACGAAGCTCTGGATCATGATGGTGAGCACGTTCTTCCGGCCGACCAGGCCGCCGTAAAAGAAGGCGAGGCCCGGCGTCATCAGCATGACGAGGCTGGTCGAGACCAGCATGAATCCGATGTTCCCAGTATCCCAGTGCATGGTGGCTCCCTCCTGAACACGAACACATCATCCCGAAGTGGACGTCAGAACACGAACAGCGCGTTGACGCTCATCGTCACCTGGCTCCGGCCGGACCCGCCGCCTGAGAGCTCGAACACGGCCCTGTCCGACCAGTCTCGCCGCAGGTCGCCGCGGATGACGAGCGAGGGCCGGGGGCGGAATTCCGGCGTGAAAGTGATCTCCTTCAGCGTCTGGACGAATCCGGTGCGGGCGCCCTGCGGATCGTCGAACCACTCGCCGCGGAGCGTCACCGCGGCACGGCCGGAAACTCCGTAGCGCGCGTAGCCCGCCAGCCCCTGCCAGGTGGAGTCGCGAACGCCGCCGCCAGCCGTATCAGGTAGCGTGACGGCAGCCTCGACGCCGTAGTCGTAGTTCGCCGTCAGCGTGAGCGCCGGCGTGGCCTTGATCGTCGCGACCAGGTCGACGAGGTGGCGCAGGTTCGAGTCGTTGTTCGCCTGCTCGGGCCCGCCGAGGTAGTTGGCCGTGATCGCCACGCGCGAGGACGGCGTCACCGCCAGCTGCGCGCCGATCGACTTCCCGCTGTTGTTGTCCCGGGCGTCGTCCCACCCGTTGACGACGTGCAGCTGCGCCGAGACCCGGTCGGTGAAGGGGTAGCTGACGCGGAGTCCCGTATGGGTGAACGGCTCCGCGTACCCGAACAGCAGGCCGCGCGAATGATTGTCGTTGAAGCCATCGTATCCCTCGATGACTTCGTACCCGATGTGGGTGACGAACTTCCCCACGTCGACGCGCACGCCGCGGCCGGCGCGCACGACGTAGCTCAGGAACGCCTGCTGGACGTCGACATCCCCCGCCTGGCCCGACTCGTCGCGGAACAGCCCGAGGGCCGCGGTGACGCGCGGCACGGAGGTCCCGACCGTCAAGTCGGCGCGGAACCCCGCGTCGCCGGGCTCGGCTGACGCTGCGCTGGACCACCAGTTCGACGACATCGAGCGCGATCGTCCGGTCAGAGGAGTCGAACACGCGGAACTGGTTGGTGCGGGAGGCCGGCGCGTTGAAGTTGGTGACGTACGACGTGGACACGAGCCCGTTGAACGAGATCGTCTGGTACCAGGGGATTGGCGGCGGTGCGGCCGCGGGGGGAGGCTGGCGGGCGGGATCGTCCGCCTGCCGCGCGAGAGCGGGCGAACAGACGAGGACGGCAGACATCAGGGCGGCGCAGGCCGCGGCGCGGAGGCCCGCGCGAGGCAGACGTTTGGACATGAGACACTCCGCGGCCGGGCGCGTCGCAGGTCACGACGCGTCCGACAGACGATACAAGATGAGGACTCGTTGAGGACGGGACACCGGGCATCGAGCGGTCGAGCGAGCGATCCCGGACCGGGGTGAGGCGACGGAGCAGCCTTGACGACCCCCCCTGCAGCGGATCGACGGCCCGATGCCGTCGGCCGTGCAGCAGCCAGCCGTCGCCGAGGCCGCTCGTCGGATCGCCGGCCGGGGGCTCCTCTGCCGGCGGAATTCGGGTCGCTGCCATGATCGTCGGATAGCGGGCGCCGGGACACCGCGCGCGCTCGCAGCGGTCGACGCTCGCCTCCGCGAACGGCCAGGCGACGGCGAACACGCCGAGGAAGAGCGTCGCGAACAGCAGCACGGCGAGGTGAGCAGAAGCCGTGACCTGGCCGCCGGCCCGCAGCGGACGGCCGGGTCCGGCGGATGATTCCCGACGTCGCGCGTGCACGGCGATGCATGCGTCGGGCGGCCACGTGGCGGAAAGCTGCGGTGAATGGACCATGAACGTCGGCGCCAGCGGCGCCAGTGGCGCCGAGAGGGGGCGGGCGTTGTTACGCTATCCGGGTCGCGGGAGGATTGTCAACTGCACAGCCGGGCGGGCTACGGCGAGGCCTCGCGCCTCAGTCCCGCGTCAGCGTCAGCTTGCCGCCGCCGTGGGCCGCGATGAAGAGGAACACGACGCAGTAGAGCACGGCCAGTTCGCCGAGGTTCTGCACCGGCCAGAACCCCCGCCGTGCGTGCACGGTGAAATAGGCGAAGGCCATTTCGCCCGAGGCGACAAACGCCGCCCAGCGCGGGAACACGCCGAAGGCGACCATCAGGCCGGCCCCCAGCTCGATCACGCCGGCCAGGCCAAACTCGGACATCAGCGGCATCCGGGTTCCGCCGATCAGGCCGAACAGCTTCTGCAGGCCGTGTTCGGCGAACAACAGCCCCGTCATCACTCGAAGCAGGACGAAGGCGGCGTCGGTGAGGCGCGACGTGACTCGAACCATGGCGGGCCCTCCTCGTGACGGGATCGATCTTACCGCGCCGTCAGCCGCCCGCGGCGCCGTCGAGCAGGAAGCGCAGGAACCGGTCGATCTCGGCCTGGTTGCGCAGGTAGTACGGCGCCAGCGATCGCCCGGTCCGCCCGACGCGGATCGACAGCAGCCGCCCCGGCTGATCCAGGGCGAACACGTCCTCGTCGGTCTCGTCGTCTCCCACGTAGATGGCCGTGTCGCACCCGTGCCGCGCGCGGGCCTCGTCCAGGGCGATGCCCTTGTGGGGCGCGTCGACCGGCAGCAGGTCGATGACCTGCTTGCCCCAAATCAGGCGCACGTCGCCGAGGCGCGCCGCGACCTGCCGAACCGCGTCGCGCGCCTTCTGCTTCTCGCGGGAGCGCCGGTAGTGGACCGCGACCGAATACCTCTTGTTCTCGATCTCCACGCCCGGGAGGCCGGCGAGCTCGGCCGCCAGCAGCGGCTGCCACCGCCGCACGACGCGCAGGCGGCGCGCGGGAGACTGCCAGCGCTCGATGCCGTGGTTGCCGATCACCTCGACCGCGCGGACACCGGCCACCTTCCGGCGCGCGTCGTTCCTGGCGCGGCCGGAGATCACGGCGCAGGGATAGCGCGCGGCGACGGCCGCGAGCAGCGCGCGGGTCGAGGGACGCATCGCCGCCAGGGCCGGGTCGGGCACGATGGGCGCGAGCGTCCCGTCGAAGTCGAACGCCAGCAGGACCCGGGAGCCGGCGAACTGCCGGAGCACGTCACGGTTGGCGGGGGCCAGGATGTGCTTCATTGACCGAGGGCCGTCGTGTCGAGCCAGGCGCGTCTGAGCCGCCCGGAGAGTCGCTCGTGGCGCCGGACTCGGGCGGCGTCCGCGAGCATGCGGCCCGCCCAGCGATACACGTTGAACTCGGCGACGAAGGCCCGCATGGCGCGCATCCGGTCGTGCTGTTCGTCGGCGGGCATGTTGAGGGCCCTGGCGAGGGCGTCGCTCGACTCCACCAGGTCGTACGGGTTGACGATCAGGGCCTCGGTCAGCTCGCGAGCCGCGCCGGTGAAGAGGCTGAGCACGAGCACGCCGCGCTCGTCCTCCCGGGCCGCCACGAACTCCTTGGCCACCAGGTTCATGCCGTCGTGCAGGCTGCTCACGTAGCACAGATCGGCGGCGCGGTAGAAGCGGAACACGTTCGGCGGCTCGTGGTGCGCGCGCAGGAGAATCACCGGACGGTAGGTGGCCGTGGCGTAGCGCTCGGTGATCCGTGTCGCGATCGCCTCCACGCGCTCGCCGAGCGCCCGGTACTGCGGAATGATGGTCCGGCTCGGCGCCGCCAGCTCCACGAACGTGAACCGCCCCCGGAACTGCGGGTACCGATCCAGCAGCGCTTCCACGCTGAGCAGGCGCTCCTCGATGCCCTTGGTGTAGTCCAGGCGGTCCACGCCGACGCCGAGCAACGTCTCCGGCGGCAGTTCCAGCTCCGCCAGCACGCTGGCCCGGCACTGGTCGACGGGCGGCGCGTCCCGCGCCCACGCGCTGGGCCATTCGATCGAGATCGGATAGGGCCGCACGAGCGTCCACTGCTGCTGGTGCACCACCGCGTTCTGCTCGCGGTCGATCCGCGCTTCGAGGAACCGGTCCACCGTGTCGAGGAAGTTGTTGCAGTGGCGCTGGGTATGGAAGCCCAGGATGTTGCTGCCGAGCATGCCCGTCAGGAGTTCGTCCCGCCAGGGGCAGATGCCGAACAGCTCGGAGCTCGGCCACGGGATGTGCCAGAAGGTGAGCACCGTCGACCGGGGGAGCCGGTCGTGGATCAGCTGCGGCAGGAGCGCGAAATGGTAGTCCTGGACGAGGATGATCGGGTCGTCGGACTCGACCTCGGAGACGACGGCATCGGCGAACCGCCCGTTCACCGCGCGGTAGTGCTTCCAGTCCTCGTCGCGGAACACCGGGCGCGTGTGGGCGATGTGGCACAGCGGCCAGAGCCCCTCGTTGGAGAACCCGTAGTAGTAGCCGCGCTCCTCCTCGGCCGAGAGCCAGATCCGCCGGAGGACGTACGATCCCTCGCCGGGCGGCACGCGCACCCGGTCCTGCGCGTCCACGGTCTCGCGATCGGCCGACCCGCTTCCGTGGGCGATCCAGACGCCGGAACACGCCCGCATCACGGGCTCGAGCGCGGTGACCAGGCCGCTGGCGGGATGGCTCACCCGCAACGCCCCGTCCGGCGTGTGCTCGTGGATGTACGGCTCCCGGTTCGCCACGATGACGACCCGCTCGCCGTGCAGGTGGCGGCCCAGCGTGTTCTTCAGCCGCTGCGGCGTCCACAGGCCCCCAAGGCCCTCGACTTCCCGCTCCGACGCCAGCCGGTCGACCAGGTCGTGAACGTCCCGGAGGAACGGCATGAACTCCGAGCGCGGCGTCTCGCCCCGGAGCAGGCGTCGCATCTCGTTGGTGAAGCCCCGCCACGAGATTCGCGCGGCGACCAGCGTCACGACGCTGGCGGCGATCGACAGGAATCCAAAGCCGAACAGCAGGAACTTCTTCGTCGCCGCTTCGCGACGATCGACGAAGCTCATGTCGTGGACGAGGACGACGAAGCCGGACGGTCGATCGCCGACGACGACCGGCACGGCGGTGGCGTCGACGGTGCCGCCCGCCAGGGATAGCTCCGACGACCAGGACGTCCAGTCGGCGGCCGGGCTCTCGGCCGACGGCCGTACATGAAGCCCGATCGACGGGCAGCTCAGCTCGGCCGGGTACGCGCCCGCGTGCGCCAGCAGCTCCAGCTCGGCGCTGCAGGCACCGGCCCCCATGATGCGTTCGTCGCGCGAGATCGCCTGGAGGATGGTCTGGAGACCGGCCGCGTCGGCCGGGTCCCAGTGGGCGACGAGCGCCTCGTGCGCTCCCCGGACGGCCAGCGTGGACCGCAGCAGGATGTCGCGGTCGAACCACTCCTTGGTGGTTCGCTGGACGACCACCAGCGCGACCCAGGTCAGAAGCGCCAGCCCGGCGACCAGCACGGCGATGAACCGCACGGCGCGCATAACAATCCCATCTAAGCACGGTTCGTTTTGAAGGGACAGGAATTCCTGCTATCGTGCGATCGATGCGCCTCGAGGACCTCGGGCTCGTCGGCAACTGCCAGTGTTCCGCGCTGGTCGAGCGCAGCGGCGCCATCGTCTGGTGCTGCCTGCCCCGCTTCGATTCCGAGCCGATCTTCTCGACGCTCCTCGACCAACGGGAGGGCGGGTCGTTTCTGGTCGGGCCGGCGGAGGGCGGGGCCGGCGTTCAGCGCTATCTCGACAACACCAACGTCCTCGACACCACCTTCGACACGCCCGCCGGGTCGTTCCGCGTCCGTGACTTCATGCCGCGCTTCGTCCTGTACGACCGCACGTTCAGGCCGACGCAGCTGGTCCGCATCGTCGAGCCGGTGACGGGCACCCCGAGGATCCGGGTGGCCTGCCTTCCGCGGCAGGGCTGGTCCAAGCGTCCGGCCGTGCCGGTGACGGGCTCCAACCACGTCCGCTTCGAGGGATTTTCGACCCAGCTCCGCCTGACCACGGACATTCCGATCTCCTATCTGTCCGGCAGGCCGTTCGCCCTCACCGAGCGCCGGCACCTCGTGCTGACGTGGGGCGCCCCGGTGGAAGAGCCGCTCCCCGCCTTGTGCTCCCGGTTCCTCGAAGAGACGCTGCGCTACTGGCGTCGCTGGATCAAGGAGTGCGAGGTGCCGCCGCTGTTTCAGCAGGAGGTCATCAGGTCCGCGCTCGCCCTCAAGCTCCACTGCTTCGAGGACACCGGGGCGATCGTCGCGGCGCTGACCACGTCGATCCCGGAGGCGCCGGGCAGCGGGAGGACCTGGGACTACCGGTACTGCTGGCTGCGCGACGCCTATTACGCGCTGTCGGCATTCAGGCTGCTGGGCCATTTCGAGGAGCGCGAGCAGTTCGTGCGGTACCTGATCAACATCGCCAGTTCCGCCCCGAACCTGGACCTGGCGCCCCTCTACCGCATCGACGCCGAGACCGACCTCGAGGAGCGGGTGCTCGGCGACTGGCCCGGGTTTGACGGCAGCGGGCCCGTCCGGGTCGGCAACGCCGCCGCGACCCAGCGGCAGAACGACGTCTTCGGCGAGATGGCGCTCGCCCTCTCGCCGGTCTTTCTCGACGACCGGTTCAGCGCCGAGCGCTCCCCCGCCACGCTCGACCTGCTGCGGCGGCTCGCGCAGAAGTCGATCGACGTCGCCGGCACGCCGGACGCCGGAATCTGGGAACTGCGCGCCAGCCCGCGCACGCAGACGTTTTCGAGCATGATGTGCTGGGCCGGCGTGGACCGGATGGCCACCGTGGCGGCGACGTGCTGCCGCGATCAGGCCGACGCCATCCGCGCGGCGGCCGACCGGATCCGCGCCGATATCCTGGAGCGCGCGTGGAACCCGGATCGGGAATGCCTCGTGTCCTCCTACGGCGGGACGGAACTCGACGCCGCCCTGCTGCAGGCGGCCAGCCTGCGCCTGCTGCCCGCGGCGGACCGGCGCCTGCACCAGACGGTGGAGGCCGTGAAGGCCGACCTGGCCAACGGCGACTGGCTGATGCGTTACCGGACCGAGGACGGCCTCGGCACGCCCACGTCGGCCTTCGTCCTGTGCACCTTCTGGCTGATCGAGGCCCTCGCGGTGCTGGGCCGGGGCGCGGAGGCCCGCGCGCGGCTCGAGCGCGCGCTGCCAGCGCTGTCGCCCCTCGGCCTGCTCTCGGAGGATTACGCGCCGGCGGAACGGCGCCTGTGGGGCAACTTCCCCCAGGCCTACTCGCACGTCGGCCTGATCCACGCGGCCTTCGCCGCGTCCCCGCGCTGGCCGGAAGTCCTCTAGCAGGCCGTGGTGAAGGTCGCTCACGGCCTGCTAGGCCGGCGCGCGCCGCGTCAGCGCCCGACCTCCCACAGCGTCCAGACGGGCTTGTTGGCGATCCAGCCAAACAGGTCGAATTGATCGGTCGGTCGCGCGGGCGCGACGGCGCGGGCGACGCACCGGACGCCGGCGGCGGTCAGGGAAGCCGGAGGCGTCGGGCCGGCCTGGAGCACCAGCACGGACGTGCCGGCCGGCGCGCTCGCGGCGCGCACGAGATCGGGCCCATCCGGCACCAGGCTCGCCGACACGGTGTCGGGCCGGTAGAACGCCATGCCCTGCCAGGCGTCCAGGCCGCGCTGGGCAGGTCCCGTCGGAATGACCAGGAGGCGGGTCGGGTGCGAGCGGCCGATGTCGGCGACCTTCTCGACCAGCGGAAACGTCGGCGACGCGGAAATGAAGGTGGCGAGCGCCAGCGCCACCGTGTTCGAGAGGACGATCGCCCGGATCGACACCGTGCGAACCCATGCGAGGCGCGGCGCGTCGAGCCAGGCCGCCAGGCGGGCCGGCAGCCGGTCGAGTGAGAGGGCCAGCGCGAGCGCCATGGGGAAGAGCATCGGCGCCATGAACCGCAGCTCCTTGTGCGCGACGGCGGCGTGCGCGATGACAAACGGGACGATCGTCCAGGCGAGCACGTGACGCCGGCAGGTCCACACGCCGACCAGCAGCGGCACCAGCGCGATCGCGTCGAACGGCGGCAGCGCCAGCAGGAGGAACGGCGCGAAGGTCATCCACCACGGCGACGTCCCGAGCTGCGCCGCCCTGCCCTGCACGACGTTGACGTGGAAGTATTGGAACGGCGTGAACACCCACGCGTCGTACAGCCAGTGGTCGATCGCGACGTTCGCGGCCCCGGCGACGACCAACGCGGCGGCGGCGAAGGCCAGCAGCCGCCGCGATCCGCGCCGGTAGAGGAACAGCCACAGGCCGGCGCCGGCGATGGCCGGCGCCATCTGGACGCGGCAGAAGAAGGCGAACCCCCAGGCGAGGCCGGCGCAGGCGGCCAGCGCCACGGCGCGGGCCGGCACCGGGTGGCCCCGCTGCCCGCCGTCCGCGCCCCGGACGTCATCGGCCTCGAGCAGCAGTGTCAAGCCGAGGAACGTCAGCGAGGCGCCCCAGCTCTCCGACGAGAAGCGCGCGTGCAGCAGCGGCGCGATCCACAGGAAGAGGGTGCCGTAGAACGCCAGCCGGCGATACGCCGGCCGGCGGATCGTCGGCAGGAGCCAGGCGCACAGCCTCAGCGACACCCACAGGGCGAGCAGCGCCGAGGCCAGCCGCAGCAGGAACGCTGCCACGAACGGCGAAAAGAGGCCGGCCTTCTGCATCAGCGCGACCAGCCCGGCGGCGAGCCACGGTTGCAGTCCGGCCCGGGCGTGGGCCGCGAATTCCCACGGCAGGACCGACGCGGGCTCGTGTCCGAGCTTGTACCAGGCGAACTCGAGGATCTGCCAGTGCTCGTCCGGTTGGAGGTAGCCGCCGTTGAACCACGACGTCAGGACGCTGATCACGAGCGCCACGGCGACCGCGCGGGAGACATGCGTGCCGGGCAGTTCGGTGCGGAGTGCAGCGAGGCTCTTCAGATTCTTCCTTCGGATTCACTTGGCGAACACGCGGAACGAGACGCCGTGGCTCGTGCCGTTCGCGTTGATCACCGACACCGTGTAGTCCCCCGGCGCCATCGGCAGCGCGAGCGCGACGCAGACTTCCTGGTCCGGCGGGCACACCCCGAGATAGGACGGCAGGGTCAGGCGGATGGACGTGGAGTCGGCCGACGGGAGCTTGTAGACGTAGCCGGCGCCGATCTTGAGAGTGTTGTTGGTCGAGGTGAACCCGGTGCCGGTAATGACAATCGCGTCGCCGACCGACGCCGTCGACGGCTGTATCTGCGCGACCGCCGGCCGCGGGCCGGGCTCGAACGGGGACGAGCCGATGCAGGCCGCCGACGCCAGCGTGACGAGCACCATCGCGATGACCGATCGCATGTTTCCCTCCGCATCGATGCTACGCCCGACCGGCGCGGCGTGCCAGCCCCAGGGGTTCCCGCCCGGCGGCCGGCACGCCCGATCCCGTCACGACCCGGTGCCGCAGGCGTGGTCGCTCTTCCAGCGATAGACCTGGAAGTCCTCCGCCGAACCGGACAGTCCGGGAACGTCGATGCGGTCGTAGCAGGCGCTCAGGTAGCGAGGGATCCACTGGAGGACCCGCCGTTCCGATTCGGGGCGAATGAGCCACGAGAACTCGTCGAGCACGGCCACGACGATCTTCGGATGGACGGCCTCGACCTGCTGGATCATCTCGCCCTGCATGCGCGCGGCGTACGCCTGCTTCTCCATCAGCGGGTACATGTAGATGAAGCCGGTCGCGGCGCGGCGATCCGAGTAGAAGTAGATCTCGGGCTCGGACCCGAAGACCGCGATCCGGTCGCCCGTCGCCGTGTTGTCCCGCACGGCCTGCGCCACCTGGCGCGCGTCGACGAAGTGCGACGTCCGGTAGACCGCCCGGCTCAGGTCGTCCGGCGAGGCGGCAAACAGCAGCGTGCGCTGGCCGGCGATGAACACGGCCGAACAGGCCGCCACCAGCCCGAGCGCGACGCCCCCGGCAAGCCAGCGCGGCATCAGGCGCCACCGCCACCGGCTGACGGTCTCGACGCCGACGCCGGTGAGAAGGGCGACCGCCGGCAGCAGCAGGATGAAGTAGTGCTCGCGGAAGTAGAACCCGGGAACCAGCGCGCCGAACGACGCGACGGCCAGCCCGGTGAGCAGCACCCTGGCCTCCATCGGCCAGCGGCCGGCCCAGAGCAGGACGAGCCCGACGCCGCCGCCCGCCCACAGCGGCAGGCTCGATTCGGTGATCGACCTCCAGGTCGTGGCGAAGGCGTCCCAGGCCTCCGACAGCGGGACCTCGGAGACGTAGGCGCGGGCGTACTCGATCGTCCAGAGCCAGGCCGCGCCGAAGACGCCGTCGAGCGCCAGCAGCGCGCCGAGCGCGGCGAACGGCACGGCCGCGCCGGCGAGCACGAGGCCGCCGGAGGTCAGGCTCGACAGGCCCGCGCCCGGGGATCTCCCCGTCCCGCCACACCACGAACGCCGCCAGGCACGGCACGAAGACGACGGCGTGCTGCTTCATGATCACGGCGAGGCCGGCCAGCATGCCGGCGCCGAGCGCCCGCCGCCACGTGGCCGGGGCGCGGCCGACGACAATCCACAGGGCCGCCATCAGCGGCAAGAGAACGAAATGGGTGGCGTGGGCGAACAGGCCCAGGAGCCGCGGCGACATCGACAGCAGGGCGAATACCCACGCCGCCACGACGGCCGAGGGCGCCCCGAGCCAGCGCCGGCCGACCAGGAACACGAGCACGATGGTCGCCGCGTTGACCAGCAGCAAGCCGTGCCGGATGCCCGCGGGCGTCTCCCCGAACGTCGCGAGAATGGCGGCGTACGAATAGTAGGTCCCGGGGAACTTCATGTTGTAGGCCGCCTGATACGGCGGCGTGCCCCGAAGAATCAACTGGCCGGCGTAGGCATACTCGCCCTCGTCGCGCTCGAGCGGCGTCGCCGCGACGCCGAGGCGGACCACGGCCGTGAAGACGACGATCGCGAGCAGGGCGAGCGCGGTCGCCCACCCTCGCCGAGACCGCGGGACGCCGCTGGTGTCCTTCCCCTGGCGTCCTGGAGCACCGCTCGCGCGACGGGACCGTCGTGACATTTCATTGGGACTGTACCACTGTTGCCAGTCGATGGCATCGACGACGGCTTGCCTGTAGACTGTGGAGGTCGCCCCTCACCACAGACCGGAGTCCATGAGCCAGCGCCGGCGTTCACGACCCACGCACGCGGCCAGACCGGAGCCGTCTCCGGCCCGCCAGCCACTCGCCGCCTCGTCCGCCCGGCGCACGCCTCTCGGACGGATCGACCTCGCCATCGCGGTCGCTCTGGTCGCGGCCACGCTGCTCGTCTACGCCCAGGTGCGCACGCACGGCTTCCTCAACTACGACGACCCCGACTACGTCACGGCGAACCCGCACGTCTCGGCCGGCCTGACGACGGCGGGGGCCGCCTGGGCGTTCACGACCGGCCACGACGCCAACTGGTTCCCGCTCACCTGGCTGTCGCTCATGGCCGACGTCCAGGTGTTCGGCCTGAATGCCGGCGCGCACCACCTGGTCAGCGTGGTCCTGCACCTGCTCAGCGCGCTGTTGCTGTTCGCCGTCTTCAGGCGGATGACCGGAACGCGATGGCCGCCGGCGCTGGTGGCGTGCCTGTTCGCCCTGCACCCGCTCCACGTCGAATCGGTGGCGTGGGTGGCCGAGCGCAAGGACGTGCTGAGCGGCCTCTTCTGGATGCTGACGCTCCTCGCCTACGCGCGCTACGTCGGCCGGCCGGGGCGCGGCCGCTACGCGCTGGTGCTGGCCGCGTTCGGCCTCGGCCTGATGGCGAAGTCGATGCTCGTCACCCTGCCGCTGGTGCTGCTGCTTCTGGACTGGTGGCCGCTCGGACGGTGGAGCCCCACGGCCGGTCGTCGTGCCCTGGCGACCGTGGTGCCGCTCATCCGCGAGAAACTGCCGCTGCTGGCGCTGTCGGCGGCGATGTCGGCCGTCACCTTCCTCGTGCAGCGGTCGGCGGGCGCCGTGGCCTCGGTCGACACGGTGCCTCCGGGCGAGCGCCTGGCCAACGCCGTCATGTCGTACGCCGTCTACCTTCGCGACATGGTCTGGCCGGCCCGCCTGGCCATCTTCTATCCGCTCCGGCCGATCGACCCGTGGGCCGCGCTCGTCTCGGCGGCCCTGGTCGCCGCGGTCACGATCGCGGTCGTCCGCGAGGCCGGCCGTCGGCCCTATCTCACCGTGGGCTGGCTCTGGTACCTCGGCACGCTGGTGCCCGTCATCGGGTTGATCCAGGTGGGGTCGCAGTCGCACGCCGATCGCTACACCTACATTCCGTCGATCGGCATCACGCTGGCCGCGGCGTGGGGCCTCGCGGACATCGCCCGGCGATGGCCGAGGTACCGGATGGCGCTCGCCGGCCTGGCCGCCGCGGCGTGCGTGGCCGCGGGCGTCGTCACCTGGCGGCTGCTGCCCAGCTGGCGGACCAGCGACGCGGTGTTCACCCATGCGATCGAGTCCACGGGCGCCAACTACGTCGCCGAGTTCAACCTCGGCATGGTTCAGCGGAGCGAGGGGCACCTCGACGCGGCGCTGGCCCGTTACGAGCGGGCGCTGGCGATTCGGCCGGCCTACGCCGAGGCGCAGAACAACATCGCGGAGATCCTGATCGTCCGCAACCGGGCGCCCGAGGCGATGCCGCACCTGGCCGAAGCGCTGCGGCTGCGCCCCGGCCTGGTGGACGCCCACATCAACCTCGGCGTCGCCAGCGCCGAGGCGGGCCGCCCCGACGCCGCCGCGGCGGCGTTCCGGGACGCGCTGCGGCTCGACCCGGAAAACGCCCAGGCCCTCGCGGGGCTCGGCAGGGCGCTGGCGCGGCTCGGCCAATCGGACGAGGGAATCCGGCTGCTGGCCGAGGCTGCGCGGCGGGCGCCCGACAGCCCGGACATCCACGCCGGGCTGGCGACGGCGCTGGCGCTGGCCGGACGCAGCAGCGAGGCGCGCGCCGAGTTCGCGGCCGCCATCCGACTGCAGCCGGCGAATGCGCAGGCGCATTTCGACCTGGGCACCCTGCTGGCCAGGGATCAACAGTGGAGCGAGGCCGCGGGCGAGTTCGGCGAGGCGGTCCGCCTGCAGCCGGACTACGTCAGGGCCCGCGTCAATCTCGGCTCGTCGCTGGCGACGCTCGGCCGTTACGACGAAGCCATCGCGCAGTTCAGCGAGGCGCTGCGCCTGCAGCCGAACCTGGACGAAGCGAGGCGGAACCTGGACTACGCGAGGGAGTTGCAGACCCGCGCGGCGAAGCGGTAGCCGGGGCGGCCCGGCTCACGGCCACGGAGAACCGGATCGATGAGACAGAGAGCCGCGGGACGCGTGGCGTGGCGGTCGGGCGACGGCGCCTCACGCCTCTATCACGGGGACAGCTTCGACGTGCTGCGGACGCTGCCCGACCAGAGCGTCGACTGCGTGTGGACCGACCCGCCTTACCTGCTCTCGAACGACGGGGTGACGTGCGTCTCGGGACGGATGGTCACCGTCAACAAGGGCGAGTGGGACCGCAGCCGAGGGATCGCGCTCGACCACCAGTTCAACCGCGCGTGGCTGGCCGAGTGCCATCGCGTGCTGACGCCGACCGGCACGATCTGGGTGAGCGGCACGCTGCACGTCTACCTGAGCGTCGGCATGGCGATGCAGGAGCTCGGCTTCCGCATCCTCAACGACATCGTCTGGGAGAAGCCGGCGCCGCCGCCGAACCTCGGGTGCCGGTGCTTCACCCACACGAGCGAGATCCTGCTGTGGGCGACCAAGGCGAAGCGGGGCGGCCAGGCCCGATACACCTTCCACTACCAGGCCATGAAGGCCGAGAACGGCGGCCGGCAGATGAAGAACATCTGGCGGCTGCCGGCAGCGGGCGCCGCCGAGAAGCAGTTCGGCAAGCACCCGACGCAGAAGCCGGTGGCCCTGATCGCCCGGTGCCTGCGCGCCAGCACGAACCCCGGGGATCTCGTCATGGACCTGTTCGCCGGGTCCGGTTCGACCGGCGTCGCCGCGCTCGGGCTCGGCCGGCGGTACATCGGTATCGAGCGCGAGGCGGGCTACGCCGCGCTGGCCGCGAAGCGGCTCCGGGACGCGGCCCGCGCCGCCGTCACGTCACCGGCCGCGCAATGAAGTCCCACGGGGCGGTCGTTCGCTGACGCTCCGCCGGCAGGTCCTGCAACAACAGGAACCGGTCCCCCACCGACGCGGCCGCGGCCGGGCCGACCGGCGTAAGATGTACCGAGAGACCGGCCTCGCACGCGCCGGTCTCCGCTGTCTCCGCGTTCAGACACCGTTGTCGTCCGGTTGAGACATCGGCCGGGGCGGCGACCCGAGAGAAGCCAGGAATTGGCTGGTTTTCAGGCCGATCCCGGCCGACCCCGACTGGCGTGGAGATTGCTGTGCATCCCCAAGGGAGGCTTGTCACATGCGACGGAAACTCCGATTCATCATGCTCCTCGCTCTGATTCCGCTCGCGCTGGCGCTCGTCCCCGTGACGGCTGATGCCCAGCGTGTCCGCGGAGGAGCGGTTGCTCGACCTGGAGGCGGTGCGGTTCGCCAAGCCGGCGGTGCGGCTGTCCGCAGCGGCGGCGCGGTTGTCCGCGGTGGGGCCGCTGTCCGTGGCGGCGGCCGGGTCATCGTCAACGGCGGCGGGCATTGGGGCGGCTACTGGGGCGGCGGATACTGGGGCGGCCCCTACTGGGGCTGGGGTTGGGGCGGCTACTGGTGGGATCCGTTCTGGTACGGCCCGTATTGGGGGTACCCGTACTACCGCTACTGGGACCGCGGCTACTACGACAACAGCGCCGATCTGCGTCTCGAGGTGAGGCCTAAGGAGGCGCAGGTTTACGTCGACGGCTATTACGCCGGCATCGTGGACGACTTCAACGGCGTCTTCCAGCGGCTGCACGTCAGGCCGGGGCGCCATGAGCTGGCGCTCTACATGCCGGGGTATCGCACCGTCCGGCAGAACCTGTACTTGAGCGTCGGCCAGGATTCGAAGGTCAAGTTCGACCTGGTCCCCCTCGGGCAGGGTGAGCCGAACGAGCCGCCGCCGCAGCCCGTCGCGCCGCCGTCGGTCCAGGAAGGCTACGGCGCGGAAGCTCAGCCGCCGGACATTACCGTGCAGCCAGGGGCTCCGCAGCGTCCGGCCAGGCCGATGAGGCCGGCCAGACCGGCGGTGCCCGCCGAGCCCGCGGCTCCTCCCCCGCCTGAAAACATGGCCGAGCAGGCGCAGGGGTTCGGCTCTCTGGTCATCCGCGTCCAGCCGGCCGGCGCCGACGTCGTGATCGACGGCGAGCGGTGGCAGGGGCCCGAAGGCTCCGAGCGCCTGGTCGTCCAGGTCTCCGAGGGCTCGCACCGGGTCGAGGTCCGCAAGGAAGGCTACGTGCCGTTCTCGACGACGGTGAGGGTCCGCAACGGCGAGACGGCGCCGGTCAACGTGAGCCTGCCTCCCAAGGGGCAGTAGGCAGCGGGCACGCGCGATGAGGTGGACTTTGCACCGTGCTCCCGCGCGGTGCGAAGTCCACCAGGATTTCGCGGTGTTCGAGCGGCAGGTGAAGGTCGGCGTGCGTTGTTCCCTCGTCCCCCGTCCCTCGTCCCCCGTCCCTCGTCCCTACTTCCTCTTCTGCGCCGTCCAGGTCGACGATCCGTAGCCGCCGAACTCGATCGCCCCCGACATCGCGTCGCCGTCGATCTTGCCGGTGTAGGTGATCGTCATGTCCTGCCCCTGCATGTTGAAGACGATCGCGAAGGCGATGTCGGACCCCTTGACCGAGCCTTCGAGCGCGGTCTCGCCCATCTGGCTCGTCTGGGTCCCGGTCAGCTTCTCGCCGTCCTGCTTGAACGTCGCCGAGAGGGACATCGTGCCCTGCGGCGTCTCGACGGCCATGTCCCACGTGCCGGTCACGTTGACGGCCGGGGCCTCCTTGGGCGTCTCCTTGGGCTTGTCCTGCGCGAACGCCGTGACGGCCAGGCCGAGCACGACGGCCAGCGCGATGGTCGATACTCGCGCGCGGTTCATCGAATGCCTCGTATGATTGTGGCGCCGCCGACATGGCGGCGCGCCAATCGTGCAGACCATAGCAGGGTGGCGCGTCCAAGAGAAGCCCCGACTGCGGCGCCGCGTGTCGCGCCGGTCGGCGCGCCCGCGCGGCGAGCCCGACGCGCCCGGTCGGCCCGGTGAAGTGTGATACTGTAATAAGCTGATCAAACCTGGGCTTTGTCCGAGGCGTGCATGGGGCGCGAACCGCTCGACCTCAAGCTCGACGTCGTCCCGAGGTCCCGATTCGACATGGTGGACCTCCGGGGACTCGTGTCCTCCACGCACGGGGCGGCGCTGGCCGCTTACCCGCAATGCCTCTATTGGTCCTCGCACACGACCGCCGGGTTCCTGGACCGCAGCGTGGCCTCGCGCCTGGTCGAGAAGCCGGGCGTGGCCGCCTACATCGAGACGTTTCGCACGATCTTCCCCGAAGGCGCCGATTACGAGCACGACCGGCTCGACCGCCGCGTCGAGCTCGCCCCCGAGCAGCGCGAGGTGGAGCCGAAGAACGCCGACTCGCACCTGGCCTTCATCGCCGCCGGCCTGCGGACGTGCGTGACGTACGCCAACCGGCCGGACGAGCCCGTCTGCTTCGTGGACCTCGACGGGATGAACGCCGGGCGGGCGCGGTGCCGCCACACGCGGGTGATCGGCTTCCACCGGGAGGACGTGGTGGCGCGGCACCAGATCCAGGTGCCCGTGTCGAATCACCCGGTCGATTCGATCAACCTGAAGGACCCGAGGCTGGGCATCGCGGACGAGCTGGCCGAGTTCGTGCGCCGCCAGGGGGTCCCGAAGGGTCGGCTTCGCCTGGCGCTGCACGCCGGCGAGCGGCACGCCGGGCTGACGGTGAACGAGTACGAGACGCTCCTGATGCGGCACGACCTGCCGGAGGTGCTGCGCGATCCGCTCCGCTTCGCCATCGAGAAGGGGCGCCACGCGTTTGCCAACCCCCGCGCCGTTCCCGCGAAGACGCTCGAGTACGCGAAGTACGACCTCGTGCGGCTGATGAACCAGGCGGTCGAGCGCCTCGGTCTCAGCGAGTCGCTGGTCGAACGCCTCCTGGCGAAGACGATGGCGGTGCCGGCAAACCGGTTCCTGCGAATGAAGCGTTCGGTGAGCCTGCTGGTCGCCGACGAGGGCACCGGGAAGGGCTCGCTCGTCGAAGGCACGTACCAGAGCACGATCCTGGTCCAGTGGCATCGCGCGCCGCAGCGGACCCGTACGATCGACGTCACGCTGACGCACATCCAGTAGGGGCGCCGCCCCCGGCCCGGCCGCCGATTTGCGCCGCCCGCAGACCGCGATGCCCTACTGTTCCTTTCTCCGCCGCCTCGGCCTTTCACTGCCCCTGATCGCCATCCTGGCGTGGCCCACGCCTCTCGCCGCGGGTCCCTCGCCCGCTCCCCGGCCCGAACCGCGTCGGCCCCGCATCGGCCTGGCGCTCGGCGGCGGCAGCGCGCGCGGCCTGGCGCATGTCGGGGTGCTCGAGTGGCTGCACGAGCACCGGATCCCGATCGACGCGGTGGCCGGCACGAGCATGGGAGCGCTCATCGGCGGCATCTTCGCCGTCGGGATGACCGCGCCGGACATCGGGACGATGACGCGGGAAA
This sequence comes from uncultured Acidobacteriota bacterium, assembly GCA_963717945.1. Taxonomy (GTDB): domain Bacteria; phylum Acidobacteriota; class Vicinamibacteria; order Vicinamibacterales; family Fen-181; genus FEN-299. The sequence goes on from CAVQXT010000006.1 coordinate 58,564, forward strand.
TCGACTGGGACACGGTGATGGCTGCCGGCCCGCCGTTTGCCGACAGCGCGTTTCGCCGCAAGGAGGATCGGCGCGCCTTCCCGGCCGGCCTCCAGCTGGGCATCCGCCACGGCCTGTGGCTGCCCCGCAGCCTCAACGCGGGGCAGCGGGTGGCGCTGCTGCTCGATCGCCTGACGGCGCCGTACTCGGCGCTTCGGAGCTTCGACGACCTGCCGACGCCGTTCCGCTGCGTGGCCTACGATGTGAACCAGGCCGAGCGCGTCGTCCTCGGCTCCGGCGTCCTGCCCGAGGCGCTGAGGGCGACGATGGCGCTGCCCGGCATCTTCCCGCCGGTCACGATCGACGGGCGCCTGCTCATCGACGGCGGCATGGCCGACAACGTCCCGGCCGACGTCGTGCGCGGCCTGCAGGTCGACGTCGTGATCGCCGTCGACGTCGGCGTCAAGCCGGCCGACGAAGGGGGCATCACCGCGTTCTCGATGGTGAACCGCGCGATCGACGCGGTGGTGCTGGCCGGCGCCCGCATCGGCCTGGCGTCGGCCGACGTCGTGATCACGCCGGACGTGTCGCACCTCACCAGCCTCGACTGGAACAGCGCGGACGAGTGGCGCCTCCGCGGCTACCAGGCGGCTGAGGCGCAGGCCGCCGCCCTGATGAAGTACTCGGTGAGCCAGGCGGAGTACGACGCGCACGAGGCCGCGCGGCAGGCGCGCCGGCAGACGGCCCCGATCGTCCCGACCGCCGTCGTCGTCGACGGCGTGTCCTCGAGCGATCGGGCGCGCATCGCGCGGCAGCTGGAGGTGGTCCCGAACCAGCCGCTGGATCTCGATCGCCTCGCGCAGCGCATCCTCGTGCTGAGCGGCACCGACCGCTACGAGCTGATCACCTACAACCTGGCGGCGGGCCCGGCCGGCGAGCGGCTGGAAGTCCACCTCCGCCCCAAGGCGAACGGGCCGGCCTTCCTGACGCTCGGCTTCGAGCTCAACAACACCGACTCTTCGACCTTGTCCGCGACCATCACCGGCCGGACGACCGTCTACGACGCCGTCGGCGAGGGGTCCGAGATCCGGCTGGACCTGGTCGGCGGCACGCGGCGGGCGATCAGCGGCGAGGTGTACTACCCGCTGGGCTGGTACGGGCTGTTCGCGGCGCCTCGCGCCCTGTTCGATCACGACACGCTCAACCGTTTCGAGGCGGAGCAGATGGTCGGCCAGTACGGGCTGACCCGGGCAGGCGTCGGCGCCGATCTCGGCCTGGCCATTGGCCGGGTGGCGGAGCTGCGGGCCGGAGCCGACGCGATCCACGTGGCGGAGGCCCTTCACGTCGGCGACTCGGCGCTGCCCGGCACCGACGGCGTCGAGCGCGTGGCGACGCTGCAGGCCGTGGTGGACACGCAGGACAGCCCGGTCGTGCCGTCGCGGGGCGTGTACTTGCGGGCGCGGGCCCGCCGGTTCTTCTCGGCGCCGGGACCGACGGGCGACGCGGCGATCATCTCGGGCCTCGAGAGCCCGCGGCGGTTCTCGCAGGCGGAGTTCGACGTGTCGGTCTTCCATTCGCTCGGCCGCGGCAACCGGCTGTTCGTCCGGGCGGCCGGCGGGACGTCGTTCGGGGCGCGGCCCTGGTTCGAGGTCTTCTCGCTGGGCGGGCCGTTCCGGATGTCGGCGTTCGACAACGACGAGCTGACCGGCGCGAACTTCGCGTTCGCCGGCGTCGGCTACCTGCGGCAGCTGCCGCGCCTGCCGGCCTGGGTCGGCGGCCGCGCCTACCTGGCGACGTGGATCGAGGCGGGTTCGGCGTTCGATGCGCGCGCGGACAGGACGTGGCACGGCGACGGGTCGGCCGGCGTCATCATCGACTCGATCATCGGGCCGGTCTTCGCCGGCGGCAGCGTCGGGCCGTCGGGACATCACCGTCTCTACATTTCGCTGGGCCCGCTGTTCAAGTGAGGGCCGGCGCCGGCTTGACCGGGCCCGGTGATCGGGATAGGTTTGTTCGGTCTCGATTCCCCGCCAGGCGACGCCCTGGGCGCGATTGGGTCAGCCCGCCGCGTGGGCCATTCGGAAAGGCACATGACGCAGTCCGAAGCCGCTCCGCGGACGACCACTCGCGTGCGCGTCGTCGTCGCCACCACGGTCTTCCTCTCGTTCATCTCCTTCTGGCGGGCGGCCGCCATCGTGCTCGCCGACCTCGGGTCGTCGGCCTTCTACGCGGGCGGCATCGCCGAGCAGGCCGCCGGCAAGGCCGCGCCCTGGTTCATCCTGGGCGTCATGCTGTTCTCGTTCGCCGTCCGGGCGATCTACATCGAGAGCTCGGTGATGTTCGTCCGGGGCGGCGTCTACCGCGTCGTCAAGGAGGCGATGGGGCCGACGTTCGGGAAGCTGTCGGTGTCGGCCCTCCTCTTCGACTACGTCCTCACGGGTCCAATCAGCGGCGTGTCGGCCGGGCAGTACATCGTGGGCCTCGTCAACGACGTGGCCCAGCGCGCCGGCTACCCGCTGAACCTGCCGCCGAACGCCACCGCCGCCGTCCTGGCGATCGCCGTCATCCTCTACTTCTGGCGCCGCAACACCGTCGGGCTGCGCGAGTCGAGCAATGACGCGCTCCGGATCGTCCAGGTCACGACGGTGATGGTCGTCGTGCTGTTCGGCTGGGCCGCCCTCACGCTCCTCGTGCGGGGCGGCCACCTGCCGCCGCCGCCCACGCTGGCCAACATCCGCTTCTCGGACGACGCGCTGGGCTGGCTGCGGGGAACGCCGCTCCCCGGCTTCACCGCCGTCGCCGTGATGATCGGCCTCGGCCACTCGTTCCTGGCGATGAGCGGCTGGGAATCGCTGGCGCAGGTCTACCGGGAGATCGAACATCCGAAGGCGGTCAACCTCCGGCGCGCCGGCCTGGTGGTCTTCCTCTACAGCCTGGTCTTCACCGTGTCGGTGAGCTTCCTGGCCGTGGCGCTCATCCCCGATCTGGCGCGGGGCGCGTTCAAGGACAACCTCATCGCCGGCCTCGCGATGCACCTGATCGGGCCGCAGCCGCTGCTGCTGGCGTTCCAGGGCTTCGTCGTGGTCGTCGGCTTCCTGATCCTCGCCGGCGCGTGCAACACCGCGATTGTCGGCGCCAACGCGGTGCTCAACCGCGTGTCCGAGGACGGCGTGCTCACCGACTGGTTCCGCCGGCCCCACAGGCGCTACGGGACGACCTACCGGATCCTGAACCTGATCGCCGTGCTCCAGGTGGTGACGATTGTGGCGAGCGGCGGGGACGTCTACCTCCTCGGCGAGGCCTACGCCTTCGGCGTCGTCTGGAGCTTCGCGCTCCAGAGCCTGTCGATGCTCGTCCTCCGGTACAAGGTGCCCGGCAACCGGGAGTGGCGGGTCCCGTTCAACCTCCGCGTTCGCGGCGTGGAGATCCCCGTCGGTCTCGGCCTGATTGCCGTCGCGCTGTTCTCGATTGCCGTCGTCAACCTGTTCACCAAGCAGCTGGCGACGATCTGGGGGATGACCTTCACCGCCGGCCTGTTCGTGCTGTTCACCGCGTCGCAGCGGCACATGACGCGCCAGGCGGCCAAGCGGCGCTCGGGCCTCGACCAGTTCCAGCTGCTCCCCGCCGGGGACCTCGACCTGGGCGAAGTGCACGCGAGGCCGGGCAGCGTCCTGGTCCCCGTCAGGGACTACCACACGCTCTCCCACCTCACCTGGGCGCTGACGCACGTGGACACCGAGAAGTACGACGTCGTGGCCATGACGGTCCGGCTGCTTCACGGGCCCGACACGGGTTACCGTGACCTCAGCCAGACGGAGCTGTTCAGCGACTACGAGCAACAGCTGTTCACGAGCGTGGTGGCCGTCGCCGAGCGCCAGGGCCGCCCGGTGAAGCTGCTGGTGGTTCCCGCCGCGGACGTGTTCGACGCGGTCGCGCAGACGGCCGTCCGGCTCTCGTCCAGCCAGATCGTGCTGGGGGACTCGGCGAAGTTCTCGGCCGCCGACCAGGCACGCCTGCTCGGGCAGGCATGGGAGCGGGTCGCGGGCAGCGACAGCGTGCGTACGCGGCTGCTGGCTTACAAGCGAAGCGGCGAGATCGAGACGTTCCACCTCGGGCCCCACTCGCCGACGCTGACGCTCGACGACCTCGACCTGATCCACCACCTGTGGCTGGACGCGGTCGGCGCGGTCGGGCTCGACATCCACCACCGGGACATCGTCCGCGTCGCGCTCGAAGAGCTGGGCGACGATCTGAAGAGCGGCCGCCGGCCGAGGGCGCTGTCGCGCTTGAAGGAGCAGGCGAACCGTCCGCCTGGCACGTCCGATCCCGCCCCGGCGGGCCCGGACGCGCCGTCGGACCCGGGAGCCGTGTAACGCCATGAGTGTCGTCCTTGGATCTTCCCGCCTGTTCGACTCGGGGGCGCTGAAGGGCCGGCGCATCGGCGTGGTGGCCAACCCGGCCTCGATCGACGGCGCCTTCAGGGGCGTGGTCGATCGCGCCGCGTCGTCGAGCGACGTGACGCTCGCGGCCGTGTTCGGTCCGCAGCACGGCTTCCGGGCCGACCTCCAGGACAACATGATCGAGTCGCCCCACGCCCGCGACGCCCGGCGGCGCGTGATGGTCTACTCGCTCTACAGCGAGACGCGCGAGCCGACGGCCGACATGCTGGCCGGCCTCGACGCGCTCGTCGTGGACCTGCAGGACGTCGGTGCCCGGATCTACACATTCGTCTACACGATGGCGAACTGCCTCCGGGCCGCCGCGAGACACGGCGTGACGGTGTTCGTCTGCGACCGCCCGAACCCGATCGGCGGCCTGGCGCTCGAGGGGCCGATGCTCGAGCCGGGGTTCGAGTCGTTCGTGGGGATGTTCCCCATCCCGATGCGGCACGGGATGACGATCGGAGAACTGGCGCGGCTGTTCAACGAGGCGTTCGGCATCGGGGCCGACCTCGAGGTGGTGCCGCTCGGCGGCTGGCGGCGGGAGATGTACTGGGACGAGACCGGCCTGCCGTGGGTGATGCCGTCGCCGAACATGCCCACCCTCGACACGGCGATCGTCTATCCCGGCGGCGTGCTGTTCGAGGGCACCGGGACTCTCGGAAGGCCGGGGCACGACGCGGCCGTTCGAGCTCGTCGGCGCGCCGTGGATCGAGGCCGAGACGTTTGCCGCCAGGCTCAACGTCCTGCGGATCGAGGGGGCCGTCTTTCGCCCGGCCGTCTTCGAGCCCACCTTCCACAAGCACGCGCGCCAGGCGTGCGGCGGCTGCCAGATTCACGTCACCGACCGCGCGCGCTTCCGGCCCGTGCTCGCCGCCGTCGCCGCGATGGGCGAGTTCCACCGGGCGGCGCCGGAACGCTTCGCGTGGCGCCAGCCGCCCTACGAGTACGTCCACGACCGGATGCCGATCGACATCCTCGCCGGCTCGTCTCGGCTGCGGGAGGCGATCGAGGCCGACGTGCCGGCCCGCGACATCGCCGCGGAGTGGTCGGCTGGCGTCGAGGCCTTCGCCGCCATTCGCGAGCGCTTCCTGCTCTATTGACCCCTCGCGCGCCAGGAGGCTCGCGCCACAGGATACTGCTGCGTGGCGCCGGCGTCCTCGCCGGCGGCCGCCCCCTCGGGCTGCCGGGGATCACCAGATAGAGCAGGGCTTCAGCCCTGCTCATCACGGGCCTGAGCCCTTTTACGTCCGTGTCTTGGCCAGGCCTGGCGCCTGCGTCTCCTGGTCATGCTGGCACTCGAGGCAGCAGTCGAGCAGGTGCGTCTTCAGGCACTCGAACGCCTGCTGCGGCGAGTCGACGAACTTGAACAGCGACAGGTCACCCTGCGAGATCGCGCCGGCGTCGATGAGCGGGTCGAAGCGCAGCACGCGGTCCCAGTACTCGCGGCCGTAGAGCAGCACCTCGATCTTCTTCGACAGCTTCTTGGTCTGCGCCAGCGTCAGGATCTCGAACAGCTCGTCGAGCGTCCCGAACCCGCCCGGGAAGACGACCAGCGCCTTGGCCAGGTAGGCGAACCAGAATTTCCGCATGAAGAAGTAGTGGAACTCGAAGTGCAGGTTCTTCGAGATATAGGGGTTGGCGCCCTGCTCGTACGGCAGACGGATGTTCAGGCCGATCGTCTTGCCCCCGGCCTCCTGCGCGCCGCGGTTGGCCGCCTCCATGATGCCCGGGCCGCCGCCCGAGCAGACGACGAACCGGTGATGCGGGGTGCCGAGGGCGCGCGTCCAGTCGGTCAGCTGGCGCGCCAGCGCCCGGGCGTCTTCGTAGTAGCGCGACCAGTCGAGGGCCCGGCGCGCCTCGGCGACGGCCTCGTCGTCCGGACGGCGTGCCGAGTCCTGCTGGAGGGCCCGCAGGGCGCGTTCGGCGCGTTCCCGGCTGATCGTGCGCGCCGATCCGAAGAAGACGACCGTGTCCTGGATCTGCTCGTCCCGGAACCGGCGCTGCGGTTCCAGGTACTCGGCGAGCAGGCGCACCGGCCGCCCGTCCTCGCTCTCGATGAACTCGCGGCTCAAGTACGCCAGCGGCTGGTGGTCCATGCCCCTACGATAGCAGACGCTACGTGTACGAGCGGAGGTCCCAGGCGCCGCGGCCGTGCTCGAGATACTCCTCGAGCCGTCCGAGCGCCGAGGCCAGGAGTTCGCCCGTGACTTCGTAGTAACGCACCCAGCGGGGACTGTCTTCGAGGCCTCGCTGCACCACGCGGAGCGTGGTGGCGAGCGGCGCGGCGGGCCGGCCCGCCGGCCGGTCCGCCGGTGTGCAGGTGACCTCCATCGCCATTGGCCCGATCGGATCCCCATCAGGGGGCAGCCAGTAGGCGTCGGCCACGAAGAACCCCCGGCCGGCCTGGAAGTCGATCACCGTGCCGTGGAAGACGCCTCCGAGCCGTCCCAGCACGTCGTCCACCAGTTCGCTGTCCCGCCACTGGATCGCGTAGGCGCCGAGCGGCCTCGGCGTCGCGATCGCGGCGCTCACGTCCCACCACGCCGCGAGGGCGGCGGGCTCGAAAAACGCCGCGAGGACGCGGGTGGGCGTGCACTCGATCCGGATCGACTGGTCGATGCCTATTGCGCGGCGGGTGGGCACGGGTTCACCTCAGGACCGTGACCGCTCGAGCACCCCGCCCGCGCGCGCGTCCGCACGCCGGAGCAGGATCGCGAAGACCAGCCCCGCGCAGCCGAGGAGCGAGAACATCACCATGCTGGCCCGGTAGTCCTTCGTCCACTCGCGCAGCCAGCCGTTCAGCACGGGAAACGCGGCCAGGCCGATGTTCTGGATCATCGTCATCAGGCCGAACGCGGTGCCGACCCGGTTCTTCTCGACGATGAGCGGCACGGCCGGCCACATCGCGGCGGGCACCAGGACGAAGGCCGCGCCCAGCAGGATCATCGGGAACGCCGGGGAGACCGAGGAGAACCCCATCACCAGGTAGCACGGGATCATCAGCAGCGCCCCGAGGATCATGAGGCTCGTCCTCTTCCCGATCCGGTCCACGAGGCCGCCGGCGAACGGGGCGAAGCACATCGAGGCGAAGATGATGATCGACGACGTGCCCGGCGCCGTCGAGAACATGTGCAGGAAGTCCTGGAACGCCGCGGCGAAGAAGCCCAGGCTGCCCGAGTCCGTGCTGAGCGGCAGGTGCCACTTCTCGTGGAAGAAGTCGGTCGACAGCGCCGTGAACGGGAAGATGGCCGAGTAGAACGTCACGCACAGCGCGACGACGCACCAGTAGGACGCGCCGAACTTCTTGATGTCGGCGAACACGATCTTGTCGCCGGCCTCGCTCTCGGTGAGCCCCAGCCGCTTCTCGTTCATCTTGTCGAGGACGAAGTAGACGACGTTGGCCGCCAGGCTGGCCAGGCACAGGCCGGCGGCCACCCACAGCGCGCCCCGCCAGCCGACGCGGTTGGCGGTCAGCGACATCGTGTTGAAGCTGAACAGCGTGCCGAGCCGGGCGAGCGCCAGCGTGATCCCGAACGACATGGCCAGCATCCGCCCGGTGAACCACCGCGCGAGGATGGCGTTCTGCGCGACCACCAGCGACTCGGACCCGGCGCCGAACACGAAGCGCCCGGCGCACGCGACCGGCACCGACGAGGAGAGCGCCACCATGCCGGCGCCCACGACGATGAGCGCCGAGAAGAGCAGGCTCGCCCGGCGGGTGCCGATCCGATCGGTGAGCACCCCCCCGAGGAACACCGAGAGGATGGCCGCGATGCTGTAAATCGTGTACAGCCACCCAATCCCGCTCTGCGACGTGTTCCACGCCTGGATCAGCGTAGGGGCCAGCGCGCCGACGCTGTCGTAGGCGAAGTAACTGCCGTAGGTCAGCAGTCCCACGAACACCAGCACGAACACGCGGAGCAGCCAGTGGGAGCCGGTCGATGAGGTGCCGTTCGAAGCCATTGGCGCACTATAGCGGCTCAGGGCCCAAGGCTCAAGGCTCATGGCTCAGGGCTCAAGCCCGGAGGCTCAAGGCTCAGGGCTCAGGGCTCAGGGAGTACAATCTGCCCGGGAGGCACGATGGCCGATGGTGAGGGCGTGCGTAGCGACCCGATCGAGGCGTGGCTCAGTGCCGCGGTGGCGGACGCCGAGAGGCGTGGCCTCCCGGAGTTGAAGCCGCTGCTCGAAGGCCTGGCCCGGTCGACGCGCCAGCTGCGCGAGGCGGAGTGGAACGACTACGTACCGGCTGACGGCCGAGGGCCGACGGCTGACGGCGGTGAGCAGAACGCAGACTGGCCCGCCGAAGCTCCGCCTCCCGCCGGACTCGGCGGAGCGAAGGCGGGAGAAGGCCGATGACCGCGCTCCACGACCTGTCGATCTCCGAGCTCGCGCCTCTCCTGGCGGCGCGGGAGGTGTCGAGCCTCGAGATCACCGAGGCTTGCCTGTCGAGGATCGCGGCCGACAACGGCCGGGTCAACGCCTTCATCACCGTCCTCGGCGAGCAGGCGCGGCAGGACGCGCGCGGCGCCGACGCGGAGATCGCGGCGGGGCGACGACGCGGACCGCTCCACGGCGTGCCGATCTCCCTGAAGGATCTCATCGACCTGGCCGGCGTTCCGACGACGGCCGCCTCGCGCGTGCTCGAGGGACACGTCGCCAGGGCCGACGCGGCCGTTGTGGCGCGCCTCCGCGAGGCCGGCGCGGTCTTTCTCGGCAAGTGCAACCTGCACGAGTTCGCCTTCGGCACCACGAGCGAGGATTCGGCGTTCGGGCCGGTGCGGAATCCGTGGGACGCCGCGCGCTCGGCCGGCGGGTCCAGCGGAGGCTCCGCCGCGGCCGTCGTCAGCGGCATGGGACTGGCCTCGGTCGGAACGGACACGGGCGGATCGATTCGCATCCCGTCCGCCGTCTGCGGATGCGTGGGGCTCAAGCCCACGACCGGAGAACTGCCCTGCGACGGGATCATCCCGCTGAGCTGGACGCTCGACCACGTGGGACCGCTCGCCCGGTCCGTGGCCGACGCGTGGCTGCTGTTCCACGTCATGGCCGGAACTCCACATCCCCAGCCGCTCCCGGCCGGCGTCGCTCCGGCCGGCGCGTTGCGCCTGGGCCTGCTGAAACCCTACTTCCTCGACGTCCTGGACGACGGCGTGCGCGGCGCGTTCGAACGAGCCTGCACCGAACTCGCGAGGGCCGGCGCCGCGTTGGCGGACCGTGCCGTTGCGCACGCGGCCGACACCGCCACCATCTATCTGCACCTGCAACTGGCGGAAGCCTCGGCCTACCACGCGCCGATGCTGGAGAGGCATCCCGAGCTGTACACGCCGCCGGTCAGGCAGCGCCTCGAGATGGGACGGTACGTGATGGGCGAAGACTACGCGCGCGCCAGGTGCGGAGCCGGCGTGCTGAGGAGGGACGTAGACGCGGCGCTGGACGGCGTCGATGCGCTGGTGCTGCCGACGGTGCCGATCGTAGCCCAGCCGCTCGGAAGCACGTCACTGGCCGTCGGCGGTCTACCGTTCCCGGTTCGCGCGCTGATGCTGCGCCTCACCCAGCTGTTCGACGTCACCGGCCACCCGGCGATCACGATCCCGTGCGGAAGGTCGAAGGAGAATCTGCCGATTGGCCTGCAACTGGTCGGCCGCCGCGGCCGCACGGCCGACCTGCTCGTGCTCGCCGCCGCCGTCGAGCGCGCGCTGGCGGGCCAGGCCTGACGCCGGGCTTCAGCCCTGCTCTGACGCCAGCCGGTCGAGCTCGTCGATCTCGCGTTGAAGCTTGCGCGCCGCCCAGTGGTTCAGCTTCGCCACACCGACGAACACCACGGCGCAGCCTGCCGCCGTGAGGGCGAAAATCCCCGCGACGGCTCTCGCGTGCTCTGAAGCATGGGGCTGCCGCATGGCAAACTCGAACAGCCCGACCAGGAAGACCGTCATGCCGGGGACGAACGGCAGCAGGTACCACCGCCACACGCTGAGCAGGAGGTCGCGCTGGCGCTCCAGCTCCTCGCGTTGAAAGTCGACACAAGCGCGGAATGCCAGCTCGGCCGGGATCTTCCGGGCAGCGCCCATCTGGTGCAGCCTGAACACCGTGAACAGGGCGCCGGCGATCACCAGGCCGCATCCCACGCGAATCAGTGCGCCAGGGAACACCGACGCGTAATATCCGAACACGCCGACCACGAGCGCGCAGGCCACGTACTCGCGCGCGTTTCTCCAGGAGACCTTCCTCTCGAGTCTCTGCGCCCTGCGGCGCACGTCTTCGAGCGAGATGGCCATCCGTTCCGCAGGCTGGCTCCTCCAGGCGTCCGTCACCGTGTTCGGCGTTTCATTGGCCACGACCGCCCCCTTCGTGAAACCAGCGCGCCAGGATGTTCTTGATGCGGTAGATCTTGGTCGCGACATTCCCGGGCGAGATGCCGGTGATCTCCCCAATCGACCCTGCGTCCAACCCCTCCAGGTAAGACAAGATGACCTGGCGGTCCAGCGGCTTCAGTCGCTGAATGAGCTGCAGGAGCCTGTCCAGCGCGAGGCGTTGATCCACGGCGAGTTCTCGGTCCTCGACGCCCGGCGAGGCGTCCAGGGCCTCGAGGCCCACCAGCGTGCGCGAGTTCAGCCGATGCTCCCTGATCACGTGCGAGGCCGCCACGTTGTGCGCCACGCGGTAGACCCAGGTTCGAATCGAGCACCGCCCGTCGAAACTGGCGAAACTCCGCCAGAGTGCGAGGTGCACGTCCTGCAGCAGGTCGCGGCGCCGGTCGGGATCGGCCTCATAGCCGCGCGCCAGGCGCTCCAGCGCTGCGCCACACGTCTCCGCGGCTGCCTGGTAGAGTTCGTCCTGTCTGGACGTTGCGGCGGAGTCGGTCTTCATCGGGTTCACGCTCACGACGTCACGCTGTTCGACCGCACATGGAGGTAGTCGCTGGTTCGACCACTTTCTCACAGTCTCGCGTCGGCTTTGGGCCACAGGCCACAGGCTACAGGGGGTTCGACGACTCCGGCCTGACCCGCGTGATCCCGCCCGAAGCCCGAAGCCTGGAGCCTGAAGCCTGTCTGGTACAATAGCCCGTTGATGCTCGCCCGCCTCTTCTACGCCTGGGAACGGCGCCTCTTCGACCGCACCGACGACCGCGTCGTGCGCCCCTTCGAGTGGGGGCTCGACTGGATGGACGCGGACGGCCGCGGTCCGGGCACCCCACCCGACGTGGCGCTGGCCGACTGGGCGCGGAAGGCGCTCGCCGACTCGCCCCGGTTCTTCGACGCGCCGGCCACCACCGACTATGCCTGGGAGGCGGAGTCAGCCGGCGACCGGACCTGCGCGGGAACCGTGACGTTCCCCAGCGTGATCGCGACGCCCCACGCCGAGAACAACACGGTCTACGCGCGCCTGTTTCCGGCGCCCCGCCTCGAGGGAGGCCGCGAGGACCGGCGCCGCGCGGTCGTGGTGCTGCCGCAATGGAACGGGGACACCGACGCGCACGTCGGCTTGTGCCGGCTGCTGGCGCGCTTCGGCCTGAACGCCCTGAGGCTGACCCTGCCCTATCACGATCGGCGCATGCCGCCGATCCTCCATCGCGCCGACTTCATCGTCAGCGCCAACGTCGGCCGGACCGTCCAGGTGTGCCGGCAGGCCGTGGTGGACGCGCGCCGGGCCGTGGCGTGGCTGGCCCGCGAGGGGTACGAGCGGATCGGCATCCTGGGGACCAGTCTCGGGTCGTGCCTGGCGATGCTGACCACCGCGCACGAACCGCTGATCCGTGTCGAGGCGCTCAACCACATCTCGCGGTACTTCGCCGACGTGGTGTGGGAAGGGCTCTCGACCGAGCACGTGCGCGCCGGCCTCGACGGCCGGATCACGCTCGATCGGCTGCGCGAGCTGTGGATGCCGATCAGCCCGCAGGCCTACGTGTCGCGCGTCCGGGACAAGAGAACGCTGCTCGTCTACGCCCGCTACGACACGACGTTCCCCGTGCATCTCTCACGCGCGCTCGTCGAGGAATTCGAGCGGCTGGACGTGCCTCACCAGCTCGCCGTGCTGCCCTGCGGCCACTACACGACAGGGCTCGCGCCCTTCAAGTACCTGGATGGCTACATCCTGACGAAGTTCCTGCTCAAGCATCTGTAGAGGCAGTGGCTACCTGTAGTGGCTAGTGGCTGGTGGCTAGTCGATCACGCGTGACCCACTGACCACTGATCACTGACCACGAGCCACTACAAGTATTTCAGCAGTCCCTTGAGCGCCTCGTAGACCGCCGAGGCGAGTTCGCGCACGAGCGGAGAGACATCGCCCTGGTTGACCGAGTTGGCCACGGTCACCGGGTCGGTAAACACCAGCCAGATCGTCGCGGAGGCCAGGATGGCTGCGACGATGGCAATCATGCCGAAGAGGCTGAGGCTGGTCCGGCCAAGGCCGCTCATGCGAGGTCCAGTTTAGCACCGCGACATCTTGTTGGACGCGCCGGGGGTTCAACAGGTTCGGTCGGCCCCAGGAACCTCGGCCGGCGACGCCGGGGTGCGCTCCGGTTCCTCGGCCTCGGCGCTCATCCGGACCGGCACGCCGAGGTCCAGGGCGGCCAGGCCCGGCTCGATCGCCTCGCGGTCACCCACCACGGCCACCGTCATTCGCGCGAGATCGAGGCGCGCGGCCGCCTCGGCGACGGCGTCGAGATCGACGCCGCGGACCAGCGGCACGAACTGTTCGAGCGTGTCGTCGGGCAGGTGGTAGAGCGTGAGCTGGGCCAGGCCGCGCGCGATCTGCCCGGCCGTCTCGAAGCTGCGCGGATAGCCTCGTGTCAGCGCCGCCTTGGCGAGGTCGAGTTCGGCCGGCGTCGCCGGTCGCGAGCTGGTGATGGCCCGCACCTCTCCCAGGACCTCCCGTATGGCATCCGCGGTCACGCCCGTCTGCACCGCCGTCTGGATGACGAACGGCCCGGGGGCGCGCCTGAACTCGAACCCGCTCCTGACACCGTAGGTGAACCCCTTGTCCTCGCGCAGGTTCAGGTTGAGCCGGCTGACGAACTGCCCGCCCAGGATCATGTTGAGCACGAGCAGCGCGGCGTAGTCCGGCGTGAGGCGCGGCACGGCCACCTGGCCGATCCGGATCTCGGACTGCGCCGCCCCGGGCCTGTCGACAATCGCGATCGGGGCCGTCGGCCGATCCGGCGCCTGGAGCGTCATCACGCTCGGCGCGAGGTCGATCGCGCCCGCCGAATCGGCGGGGCGATCCCGCCAGTGCCCGAACGCGCGTTCGACGGCGCCGGCAAGCTCGTCGTGCGTCGCGTCGCCGACGGCGACGATGGTGGCAAGCGATGGCCGCCAGACTTCACGGTGGAAGCCCCTCACGTCGTCCACGTCGGTGGCTTCGAGTCCCCGCATGGTGCCGAGCGGCAGGCGTCCGTAGGGATGCCCGTCGTACAACAGGCGCGCCAGCGCGAGATCGGCGACGGCCGGCGCGAGTTTCCGCATCTGCCGGAGGCGGTTCATCCGCAGCTCGCGGACGCGGTCGAAATCCGTGTCGGCCAGGTTCGGGCCGGCCACCATGTCGCTGATCAGCGCGAGGGCGTCGTCGGCAAAGCGCGGCAGCGCGAGGATCGAGAGCACGGTCGCGTCGGCGCCGACCTCGGTCTCGAACTGCGCGCCCATCGACGACAGGGCGTCCTCGATGTCGAGCGCCGAGCGGGACCCGCTGCCCTCGTCCAGCATGTCGGCCGTCAGCGCGGCCAGACCCGGCTTCTCGAACGGGTCGGCGGCCGCGCCCGACGACAGCAGGAGCGCGAACGACACCACCGGCACGCCCCGGTGCTCCACCGTGCAGAGGCCGAGGCCGTTCGACAGCCGGCGCCGCGAGACCTCGGGAAAGCGGAGGACCGGGTCGGGGCCCGGCACCGGCAGCCGCGAGCGATCCACCGGGCTCACGAGCACACCACCTTCCCCGAGTCGGGCAGCGCGAGATCCGGGCGGCCGCGCGGCACGACGCTCAGCGCCACGCGCGGCGCGTCGCGCAGGACGTTCCGCGCCGCCCGCGTCACCGACGCCGCCGTCGCGTCGCGGTACCGCTGCAGGTCGTGGCCGAAGTAGCCCGGGTCGCCCCGCATCACGTTGTACTGGTTCAGCTGATCCGACTTGCCCCCGAAGCCGCCGACCGTCTGCACGCGGTAGATGAACTGGGCCTCCGCCTGCGCGAGGCTCCTCCGCATCTCGGCCTCGGTCGGGCCCGACTCGGCGAGCCGCGACAGCTCGGCGTCGATGGCCGCCTCGAGTTCCGCCAGCCCGTGCCCGGGCGCGGCCGTCGCGACGACCTGGAAGCAGCTGCACAGCTCGCGCGAGTGCTGCATCGCCATCACGTCGGTGGCGAGCCGCCGCTCGTACACCATCGCCCGGCAGGTCCGGGAGCTCTTGCCGTCGCCGAGGATGTCGGCGACCAGGTCGAGGTCCGCGTCGCCGGGCGCGAACATCGCCGGCGACACCCAGGTCAGGTAGAGGCGCGGCAGTTCCACCGCGTCTTCCATCACCAGCCGCGCCGCGCGCACCGTCGTCTCGTCGTGCGCCACCCCGTCGGCCGCCGGCCCCGGGCTGAGCGGGCCGAAGTAGGCTTCGACCAGCGACAGCACGGCGTCGGTGTCGACGTCCCCCGCGAACGCCAGCGACGCGTTGGCGGGGTGGTAATGGCGCCGGAAGAACTCCCGCACGTCGTCCAGGCTCGCCGCGCGCAGGTCGTCGGGACTCCCAATCGTCAGCCAGTGGTAGGGATGACCGGGCGGGAACAGCGCGCCCACGATCGCCATGCCCGCCATGCCGTAGGGCCGGTTCTCGTAGTTCTGGCGCCGCTCGTTGAGCACGACGTCGCGCTGGTTGCGGAACTTCTCCTCGGTGAGCGCGGGCAGGAGGTGGCCCATCCGGTCCGACTCCATCCAGAGCGCCAGCTCGAGCGCGCCCGTCGGCACGACCTCCCAGTAGTTGGTCCGGTCCGTGTTGGTGGAGCCGTTCAGGACCGCGCCCGCCTGCTGGAGCGGCTGGAAGAACCCGTGGTCGTAGTGCGCCGAGCCCTCGAACATCAGGTGCTCGAACAGGTGCGCGAACCCCGTGCGCCCGGGCTGCTCGTCCTTCGAGCCGACGTGATACCAGAGGTTCACCGCCACGATGGGACAGCGGTGGTCCTCGTGAACCAGCACCTGCAGGCCGTTGGCGAGCGTGCGCTTCGTGTACGAGATATCCATCGTCTATTCAATCAACGCTATCACGTCTGGCGGATTGGTGTCCCGGACCTTGCCTGCGGGCTCAACCTCTGGCTCCAGGCTACGGGCTCCGGGCTACGGGCTGTGTCACTCGTGTCACGCTGAACTGGCCGATAGCCGAAAGTCTCTAGCCGAACGCCTGGAGCCTGAAGCCCGGTGCCTGAAGCCCGGTACCTGGGGCCGGCCCACCCGTTTTCGTCTAGCGCCATCCCGTCAGATCGGAGATGATGGTCGGGCCTCTGGACCCAATTCATCGTGCGTCTCGAACCTGACACCCCCGGCCTCCGCCCCGCGCGCCCCTGGCTGATGCTCGCCCTGCTCGCCGCGGGCGAGTTTCTCGGCATGACGCTCTGGTTCTCGGCGACGGCCGTCACGCCGGCGCTGGTGGCCGAGTTCCGGCTGTCCACCGGGCAGACCGCCTGGCTGACAATGGCCGTGCAGGGCGGCTTTGTCGCGGGCACGCTCGTCAGCGCGCTGCTGAACCTGGCCGACCTGCTCAAGGCCCGCCGGCTCTTCGCCGTCGGCTGTGTGCTGGGCGCCGTCGCCACGGCCGCCATCACGCGGGCGCACGGGCCGACCGAGGCGATCCTGCTCCGGTTCGCCACGGGCGTTTCGCTGGCCGCCGTTTATCCGACCGGTCTCAAGATCGCCGCGGGCTGGTTCCTGCGCCGCCGCGGGACCGGGCTCGCGGTCCTGGTCGCCGCGCTGACGGTCGGCCAGGCCTTCCCGCACCTGCTCGCCTCGCTGGCCGGTCCGGCGAGCTGGCGGTCGCTCCTGCTCGTCACCGCGTCGCTGGCGGTGCTCGGCGGCGTCGTGGTGCTGGCCTTCGTGCGCGAGGGCCCGTTCGACGTGCCGGCCGGACCGTTCGATCCGCACGCGGCGGCGCGGGTCTTTCGCGAGCCGCTGACCCGCTACGCGGTGCTCGGCTATCTCGGGCATCAGTGGGAGCTGTACGCGATGTGGACATGGATCGGGACGTTCGCCGCCGCGAGCCTGGCCGCGCGCGGCTCGGTGGACGTCGCGCGGGCCGCGTCGGCCGCCGCGTTCATCGGCGTCGGCGCCGGCGCCGCCGGCTGCCTCGCGGCAGGGCTGGCCGCCGATCGGATCGGCAAGGCCACCGTCGCCCGCGCCGCGCTTTGCGTGTCCGGACTCTGCGCGGCGCTCGCCGGGCTGGTCTTCGGCAGCCACCCGGTGTGGCTCTACATGTTCGTCGCCGTGTGGGGGACGGCCGTGGTCGCCGACTCGGCCCAGTTCTCGGGACTCGTCGCCGACAACAGCCGGCCCGAGTACGTCGGCACCGCGCTCACCGTCGAAACCTGCAGCGGCTACCTGCTGACGATGCTCACCATCCGCGTCGTGCCGTCGCTCGCGGCGGTCGTCGGCTGGCAGTGGGTGTTCCTGGCGCTCGTCCCGGGCCCGATCTTCGGGGCGTGGGCCATGGGACGGCTCAAGGCTCAGGGCCCAGGGCGTAGGGCTCAAGGCTCAGGGCTTCAGGCTTAAGGCCAGACACGCATGTCACACTGACAGGTAACGTGCGACGAGGCACATGGTGACCTCGGTCAGGAGTGCCGGATGATCGATGCCGGGTACTTTCCGAAGCAGATCACGCCGATGCCTGAGTGGCAGGCCACCATGGGCGTTGTGGAAGTCTGCAGCGTCAGCAATCACATCGCTAAACCGCCCGGCGGCTGGATCGAGCGCTGGCTGCACAACGACTTCGGCTGGTTCAACCGGGAGTGCGATGCGCTGGCAGTCGTGCCTGCGGGCCAGCGCGGAACCTATCGGCTGTACGCCTACAGGATCCTCCCGGCGTTCTTCCGGCACGGCAGCCGGCAGGCATTCGTCCTGCCCGCCAACGTCCATCCCGATCCCGTTCCCGAGTCCTTCCGTTCGCTTGGCTACGACAGCGTCAGCAAGTCGATCGAGCCCGGCTTCACGTTCGAATGTTCGCCGCTCTCCTGCAACCTCCTGGCCACAGAGATCAAGGCGAACGCGTGCTGCCTGTTCGACTCGCTAGCCGACGCCGTCGCGGGTGCGGTGCGCTTCTCGATCGAGCAGCCCGAGCCCGGTGACTACTATGTGGGCGAGGTGCTCGAACGACCCTGGACGAGTGAGGATGAACGGCCGCCGAGACGGTGAGATGCCAAGTGACAGCTCGGTCCGGAGGCATGGGTGACGCGGCTGGGGTTCCAGGCGGGGACGCCGGGCCATCGCCGGCCTTGAAGGGCCGGCCTACATACTGAAGCCCTGAGCCTTGAGCCTCTTGGCTTGAGCCCTGCCTGCCCGCCGAAGCCTCGGCGAAGGCGGGAGCCCTGCCTGCCCGCCGTAGCCTTGGCGAAGGCGGGAGCCTTCCTACCCGACCGGTGCCACCGGGATGGCCGGCTTCCGGAAGCTGGCGATCGACACCTGCGCCGCCAGCTGCTCGGCCGCCGCGAAGAAGGCGCGCGAGACCGGCGAGTCCGGTTCGGCGATGACCAGCGGGTGGCCGGTGTCGCTGCCCTGGCGAATCGGCTCGTAGATCGGGATCCGCCCGAGGAACGGCACCTCCATCTCCGTCGCGGTGCGCTCGCCGCCTCCGCGCCCGAAGATGTCGCTCTCGTGGCTGCAGCTCGGGCAGACGAAGTAGCTCATGTTCTCGATGAGGCCGAGCACCGGGATGTTCAGCTTCTGATACATCCGCACCGCGCGCCGGCTGTCGGCGAGCGACACCTCCTGCGGCGTGGTCACGACGATGGCGCCGGCCACCGGCACCGTCTGGCTGAGGCTCAGCGCCACGTCGCCCGTCCCGGGCGGCATGTCGATCACGAGGTAATCGAGCTCGCCCCACCGGACGTCGTGGAAGAACTGCTTGACGACGCTGTGCAGCATCGGCCCGCGCCAGATGACCGGCGAGTCGTCAGCGGCGAGGAAGCCCATCGACACGACCTTGATGCCGTACTTCTCGGCCGGCAGGATCTTCTCGCCGTCCGACTCGAGCTGTCCCTTCACGCCGAGCATCATCGGCACGTTCGGCCCGTAGACGTCGCCGTCGATCATCCCGACGCGGCTGCCGAGCTTCGAAAGCGCGGCCGCCAGGTTCACCGCGAGCGTGGTCTTCCCGACCCCGCCCTTGCCGGCGCCCACCGCCACGATGTTCTTCACGCCGGGGATCGCGGCCAGGTCCGCGTCGATCGCCCGCGCCGCCCTGACGCTCGCCGTCATCTTCACCTCGACCGCGGTGACGCCGGCGAGCGGCATCACCGCCGCGCGCGCCTGCTCGCGCATCGCGTCCTTCACCGGGCACGCCGGCGTCGTCAGTTCAATCGTGAACGCCACGAGGCCGCCGTCGATCTTCAGGTCCTTCACGAAGCCGAGCGCGACGATGTCGCGGTGGAGGTCGGGGTCCTTGACCGAGCGGAGCGCGTCGAGCACGGCGGATTCGGCAACAACGGGCATGAGCACCTCTTCATCTATTTCTACCACGGGGCGCGACGCGGCGCAGGGCTGAAGCCCTGCGCTATCCGATCCGGTTGTCGGATAACGCACGGCTTCACCCCTCGACGCTGCTCGGGGTGCCCTGAGCTTGTCGAAGGGCAGCCGTGCGCACCACTGTGGAACAATGGGGAGAGTCACGCTCAGTAAGGAGGCGCGCCGATGGCAGAGAAGGTTCCCCAGACGTATCAGAACCACGCTCGCTCCCTTCCCGTCTTCCACTTCGTGGTGCTGCCGCTGCTGCTCGCCTACTTCATCGGCACGCTCTACGCGGCTTTTTCGACCAGGGGCCTGCTCGCCCACCTCGACCTGATGTTGTCGGTGGCGCTGATCCTGCTGGCCCTGTCGGCGCGAAGGATGGCGGTGACGGTCCAGGACCGGGTGATCCGGCTCGAGGAGCGCCTGCGCATGCGCGCGCTGCTGCCCGCCGACCTGCTCCCGCGCATCGAGGAGTTCTCCGTGTCGCAGCTCATTGCGCTGCGATTCGCCAGCGACGAGGAACTGCCGGCCCTCGCGCGCGAGGTCCTCGACAAGCACATCGAGGACCGCAACGTCATCAAGCAGAAGGTGACCCGCTGGAGGGCGGATCACCTGAGAGCGTAGAGCGCAGGACTCGAGGCCCAGCGGGTCAAGGCTCCGGGCTTGAGCCTCGAGCCCTGAGTCCTGAGCCCACGACCGCTTCACTTCTTCAAGAAGCGGTCGTACCACCCCACCCACTTCTCGAGCCGGTAGCGGAGGTAGCTCGGCGTCGTCAGGCCGTGGTGCTGGCCGGGGTAGATGATGAGCTGCGTCTCGACCGCGTTCAGGCTCTTGAGCGCCTGGTACATCTGCTCCACGCCGGCCGTCGGCACGTTGAAGTCCTTGTCGCCCGACATGAACAGCGTCGGCGTCTTGATCCGGTCCACGTGGAAGAACGGGTAGGAGACCTTGGTGTAAACGTCGGCCGCCTTCCAGGGCTGGCCGAGCTCGAGGTCCCACTGGATGATGTACTGGTCGATGCCGTAGAGCGACATCTGGAGCGCGCTGCTCGCGCCGCTCACGGCGGCCTTGAAGCGCGTGTCGCTCGCGATCGTGTAGTCGGTCAGGATGCCGCCGTAGCTCCACCCGCCGATCCCCAGCCGGTCCGGGTCCGCGATGCCGCCCGCCACCGCCCAGTCCACCGCCGCCAGCAGGTCCATCACTTCCTTGTTGCCCCAGTCGGCGTAGATCGCCTTCTGGTAGGCGGCGCCGCGCCCCGAGCTGCCGCGGTAGTTCACCGCCAGCACGACGTAGCCGTTTGCCGCGAACCACTCGCGCTCGAAGTCGAACGTGTCGTCGTCCTGCCCGTTCGGGCCGCCGTGGATGATGAGCAGCGTCGGGTACTTCTTCCCGGCGGTGAAGCCGAACGGCTTCCTCACGATCCCGTTCACGACGGTGCCGTCCTTCGTCTTGCAGGTGAAGTGCCCGGTCGTCGCGAGCTGGATGTCGGCCAGCCACGCGTCGTTCTGGTGCGAGAGCTGGCGCAGCGCCCCCTTCTCGAACGCGTAGATCTCAGCGGGCGCGACCGGCGAGTCCACGAGCAGCGCCAGACTGCCATCCGTCTCTCGCGGCGAGATCGACGTCGCGGTGCGCTCACCCGTCGTGAGCTTCTCGACGGCCCCCGTCGCCACCGAGACCTTCGCGACGTACATCGTCCGATCGTCTTCGACCACCACGCGCAGGCTCTGGCCGTCCGGCGACCAGAGGATGTCGCCGAAGACGGCGCGGTCGAGCGCCGTGGTCAGCACCTTCGCCGCTCCGCCCGCCGACGGGACGATCGCCAGCTTGTCGAGGTAGTACGCGGTGTACTTCGTCTCGTCGGCCTGGAAGTAGGCGATCCACTTGCCGTCCTGGCTCCACGACGGCGTGCCCTGGTCCCGTCCGGGGAACGTGGTGACGGCCCGCGGCTCGGCCCCGGCCCTGGCCTCGACGACGTAGACGTCCGTGTTCTCGTTGCGGTCGGGGTCCGGCGTGCGGTTGCTCACAAACGCGATCGACTTCCCGTCGGGCGACCAGGCCGGCGACTCGTCGTCGAACGATCCTTTCGTCAGCACCTCCGCCTTCTTCGTCGCCACGTCGAACAGCGTCAGGTGCGAGTAGAGGCGCGTCAGGTAGCCGCCCTCGTCCGACTTGAAGTGGTAGCGGTCGATGAGGATGGGCGGTTCCGTCTTCCGCTTCCATCCCTCGAGCTTCTCGGGGTCCGACGACGGGTCGAAGTCGTCCACGACCAGGCAGAGCCGCGAGCTGTCGGGGGACCAGACCAGGTCGGATACGCCGCCCTTGATGTCGGTGAGCTGCTGCGCCTCGCCGCCGGCCCGGTTGAGCAGCCAGACCTGCGCCCCCTTCTTCTTCTCCTCCTCGCTGCCGCGCGCGGAGAGAAACGCCAGGTATTTCCCGTCCGGGCTCCACCTCGGCGCGCGCTCGCTGCTCTCGGTCGTCGCCGTCAGGCGGATCTGCTGCGACCCGTCCCAGCTCACCATCCACAGGTCGCTGTCCCGGGTGTCCTTGACGGCGTCGATGGTGCCGACGACGTACGCGACCCACTTGCCGTCGGGCGAGACCTGCGGGTCGGAGACGGCGCGGAGTTTCGCGAGGTCGTCGAGCGAGAGCGGACGCGAGGGCGCGCGCCCGGCGGCGTGAACGGCGGACGAGCAGGCCAGCAGGCAGGCCAGGATGGTTGAAACGAGGACTTTGCGCATGGCTGAACACTCCATGAAGCGGACGCGGTTCGACGTATCATACAGCCTCAGCCGTGTTCTGCAGGATGCTGACGGCGGTCGTTCCGAACCGTGACAGGAGAGAGGCCATGGCTCGCCTGGGCGCGTTGGCGGTCGTCACCCTCGCCATCATCGGGGCCCGGCTGGCGCCGGAAGCCAGGCCTCAGAACGCGCCCACGTTCCGCACGGGCATCGAGGCGGTCATGCTCGATGTATCCGTGCTCGACCGCGACGGCCGTCCGATCCGGGGACTGACCGCGAGCGACTTCACGGTGCTCGAAGACGGTCATCCCCAGAAGGTGATGACGTTCTCGGCCGTGGACGTCCCCGACGCACCAGAGCCGGCGACCCCGTGGCTCCGCGACGTGGCCCCCGACGTGCGGAACAACAGCCCGAAGAGCGAGCAACGGGTCATCGTCCTCGTCCTGGACGATGCGACCGTGATTAAAGTGGACCATGCCTCGGTCATCCGGAGGACGCGGGAGATCGCCGCGCAGATCATCGACCAGCTCGGGCCCGGCGACGTCGCCTCGGTCAGGTTCATCACCGACGCCCGCGGCGGCCAGGAGTTCACCCAGGATCGCGCCAGGCTCCTCGCGGCGATCCAGAGATACCAGGGTTCGTCGGTCGGCGGCGGCGCGGTAGCCTTGATGGCCTCCCGCATGGTCATCGATACGCTGCAAGGTGTCGCTCAAGCGCTTTCGGGAATGGAGCAGCGCCGCAAGGCCCTCGTGTGGATCAGCATCGGCCCGGGCATCGATTTCACGGAGGCCGGTCCCGTGCTCTACATGGCGGGCGGCGGCGATGCGCCCGGCGTCACCCGCGGAATCATCAAGCGCCTGCAGGATCTGTTCGCGGAGGCGCAACGCGCCAACGTCAACGTCTACTGCATGGACCCGGCCGGACTGGTCGCCTCGCCCGCGGGCGATGTGCTCAAGAACAACCGGGAGTTCCTGCGGACCGTCTCGGGCAACACTGGCGGATTCACGATCTCGGAGACCGACGACACGGCTCCGGGGATCGCGCAGATGTTCAGGGAAACCGGGTCGTACTACCTGCTTGGGTATCAACCGGACAATCCGCGGACGGAGGGGCGGTTCAGGAGGATCCAGGTCCGAGTCAATCGCCAGGCGACCGTGCGGACCCGGACCGGCTACTTCGAGCCGAGCGGCCGGCGCACTGTCGCCCGGCCGACCCCGGCATCCCCCTTGTCGGCAGCCATCGCGTCGGTCCTTCCGAGGTCGGACGTGCCGATGTCGGTGGCCGCCGCGCCGTTTGCGCTGGAGGGGCGTCGCGAGGGGGCGGTCGCCGTGGTGGCCAGACTCGAGGCGACGGGGCCGCCGAGCGCAGGCGCGCGGGCGGCGGAGGATGTCGACCTGCTCGTGAACGCGTACGACGCGACCGGCGGCGCGCCGAAGGCCTCGCAGCGGCTCAAGGCGCATGTCGTGCTGCGGCCGGACGAGGCGCCTGGGCCATACGAACTGCTCGCGCGACTGGATCTCAGACCCGGCCGCTACCAGCTCCGCCTGGCGGCCCAGGTGAAGGACAAGGCCGGCAGCGTGTACTACGACGTGGACGTGCCGGATTTCGCGCGCGCGGCCGTCTCGATGTCTGGCGTTCTCCTCGCAGCCGAACCTGCAGTGACCTCGGCACCGAAGGGCGCCCTCGCCTCGTTGGTGCCGGTGGTGCCCACGGCGCAACGGACGTTTTCCCGCGAGGACCGGGTGTCCGTCTTCTTCCGCGTGTACGAGGCGGTGAAGTCGCCAGCAGCCCCCGTGTCACTCGCCACCCGCATCACAGACGCTCGCGGCGCCGCGGCGTTCGAGAAACTGGAGCGCCTTGACGCCGACCGATTCTCGGCCGGCCACGCCGTGGACTACCGGATGGGCCTGCCGATCGCGAGCCTGGCCCCGGGACCCTACCTGCTCACCATCGAGGCCACACGCACCGGCACGGCGCCGGCGCGACGCGACGTGCGATTTGCCGTCCGGTGACGGCTGGGTTAGTGGGTTAGCATTGGCTGGAGTGATGACGATGCCCAGAAGCCATCGCCCCTGGCCAGCCATCCTGATCGCCCTCGTCTGCGCGCTTGCCCCGCGCGCCGCTGCCGCCGCGCCACTCCCCCGCCTCGCCGTGTCTCTCCCGCCCGGCATCGTGCCGGCCGAGGCGTCGCGCATCATCGATGCGTCCGGCCTCACCGGCGCCGTCGTCGTGCTGCCTGCCGCCGCTGCGCGCGTCGGAAGCGAAGCCGTCGTGCCCGCCTCGCCCGAGCTCCTGGCAGGCCGCTTCTTTCTCCACCTGGCGCTCGAGGTCGGGCCGGTGCCCGGCGCCGGCCGCGAGCGCGAGGCGCTGGTCCAGCGTCAACTCGACGACATCGTCACCGCACTGCGCGTCGAGCGCCCGGCGGTTGCCGGCGTGATCGTCGAGCCCTCCGGAGCCGACTCGCCGGAGGACGTGCTGCAGTTCGCGCTGGAAATGCTGATGGTGCGGCTCAAGGGGAGCAACCCCGCGCTCGAGATCGCCCTGGCGTTGCCCGAGGGGATGGCCGACCGCTCGTTCGACTCGGCCGCGCGGCTGATGGCCTACGCCGACTCGCTCGTCATCCAGGCGAGCGCCCTGCCCGGCTTCGGCGCCTCGAAGCTCGAGGCGGTCGCGGCCGGCAAGCCGGTGATGGCCCGGATCCTCGTCGCGCCGGGCGGCGGCCCCGACTCCGCGGCGCGGGGATGGCTGGACTTCCTCATGACGTCCGGTGCTTCCTCCGCCGCCACGGCGTGGCTCGATGCCGCCGATCTGGCGTCGATCCGCGCTCTGGTCGGAGCGGTTCGCCTGCTCTCGCGCTCGGTCGGCGCGGACTTCGAGATGACGGCGTCAGAGCGCGTCCCCCTGGCCGTCGTGGCCGACGGTCAGCCGGTGTCGCCGTCGGTCGCGTTCGTCGGCAGCACGACCGCCGACGCCGCGTTCCTGCTGAAGACCGGCGCGACCCGCGAGTCGCCCCGGGCGCTGGCGCTCTCGACCGCGACGGCCGCGGCGAGGACGGCCCGCGTGACCTGCACCGACGTGCTCGGAGGAAGAACGGAGGACCTGACGGCGGGCACGCCGCCCGGGTGCCGTGCCGACGCCGACTACGTCCTGCTTCGCGCGACGGTGCCGGCCGCCGGCGACCGGCTCTTCGAGGCGGTGCGCGTCACCGGCCGCTCGACGTTGCGCGTCGAGGAGATCATCGCGAGGTGGCAGGCGGCTCGCGAGACGCAACGCCGGATCCTCGACAACTACTCGGTCCCCTGCTTCCTCGGCATCCATTTCGAGATCGCCAACCTGGCGACCTCCTTCGACGTCGCCCTCGAGCTGCGCCAGTTCGTGGACCGGTCGGGCGTCCAGGACTGGGTGCAGACGGCGTTCCGCGTCAACGGCGTCAAGCTCCGGAAGGGGCAGGAGTTCCCGCTGCCGCAGATCGAGCCGGACAAGATCGTCACGCGTCCCCTGGAGCTGCGCATCGACGAGAAGTACACCTACGAACTGCTGGGCACCGAGACGGTGGACGGCCGCGTGTGCTTCGTCGTCGGCATCAAGCCCGCCCAGTCCGGCGAGAGGCTCTACAGCGGCAAGGTCTGGATCGACGGCCTCGACTTCCGCCAGGTCCGCCTGAAGCTCGAACAGCGCGACGGGAAGAACAACATCGCCGCGCACGTCGAGACGCAGGAGTTCGAGGTCGTCAAGGATGCGAAGGGACGGCCGTTCAACCTGGTCCGGTCGATCTACGCCGAGGATTCGCTCAACCTCGCGGGGCGCTCGGTCACGGTCGAGAAGCGGTACCTGTTCGGCGAGTATTCGATCAACGTCGCCGATTTCGCGGCCAGGCTCGGCGCGGCCAGGGCGTCGAACGACCCGATGTTCCGCGACACCGAGGGCGGGCTGCGCGCGCTCCGAAAGAACGCCTCGGGGGAGCGCGTGGTCGAGCCGGTCGGCAAGAAGCGCGTCGTCGCGCTGCTCGGCGGCGTGTTCTACGACGCCTCGCGCAGCTTCCCGATCCCGCTGGCCGGGGTGAGCTGGGTGGACTTCGACTGGCACAAGACGGGACTGCAGCTGTCCGCCTTCTTCGCCGGGCCGATCTTCGTCGCGAACTTGTCGAGGCAGGTCAACAAGAGCCTCCGGTGGGGCGTCGATCTCTCGCTCATCGCGCTGCCCTTCACCTATTACGACTACTCCGGCAACAAGGAGATCACCGCGCAGCGCGTGCGGACCTTCGAGCAGTATGTCGGCGGGCTCGTCAACTACCAGGCCACCGCCGGCCTCGACTTCTCGCTGGAAAGTCGCCTGTACTACGACCTCTACCGGGCCACCAGCGAGACCGACCCGACCTACCGCTTACCGGCGAGCGGCGTCACGCTCGACGTCTACGGCGAGGCGAAGTACGTCCGCAAGAGCTTCACCGCTCTCGGCACGCTCGAACACGGCAAGCGTCTCGGCTGGCGGGCGTTCGGCTACGCGAGCGACCCGGCCGTCACCTTCCCGGACTGGACCCGGTACTCGCTCGAGTTGAGCCAGCACGTCTTCGTGGGCAAGCTGACTCGCGCCGGCGTCTCGACGGGGTACTTCGGCGGCAGCCGTCTCGATCGCTTCTCGCAGTATTCGCCGGGCTTCTTCAGCCGTCCGACGATGCACGGGATTCCGAGCGGGGTGGACTCGTTCGACCAGGTGGTGACGCTGAGCGGCTACTACGGGTTCAACGTGGCGGACCTCGCCAAGCTTCAGGGGTTCTACACGCACGCCTGGACGAAGAACCGTCTCGAGGGCACGGGGATCCGCCAGTTCGACGGCCTCGACGCCAGCATCGGCATCGCCGGCCCGTTCGGGACCTTCATGCAGGGTTCGGTGAGTTTCGCGATCCGTGGCAACCTGGATCGCTACGCCAGCCGGTGGGGGACGTACCTGGTGTTCCTGAAACCAATAAAGAAATAGGGACGAGGGATGTCCCTCGTCCCTATTCCCTCGTCCCTACTTGAGCGTCACGACGTGCACCGTCCCATCGCCGAGCTTCTTGGCGATCCCGTCGATCGTCCGGCCGCCGTACTTGGCCGCCATCGCGTCGATGGCCGCCTGGTTCGGCAGCGACTTGTCGGCGCCCACCTTGCACTCGTCGATGTAGCCGGTGACGAGCACGACCATCTTGTCGGGCTGCAGGTACTTCTTCGCGACCCGCTTGACGTCGGCCAGCGTGACCTTCTGGTACCGCTCCAGGTAGGTCTCGTAGTAGTCGCGCGGCCGGCCTTCGAGCTCGAGGCGCGCGAAGCTGGTGATGTTCCCGAACGTCGTCGAGAACATCGACGGGAACGCGTTGATCCTCGCCGACTTCGCGAAGTTCAGGTCCTTCTGCGTCACGTCCCCGTTGTACATCCGCTCGATCTCGTTCATCATCAGCTGCGTCGCGTAGACCACCGTCGAATTCTTGGTCTGCGTGAACGCCGCGAACGCTCCCGGGTAGTGCACGTCAGCCCCGACACTCGAGCTGGCCGAGTAGGCGAGGCCGTTGTCGTTGCGGACGACCTGCGTGATGCGCGACGAGAAGGAGCCGCCGCCGAGCGTGTAGTTCATCAGGTCCACGGCCGGGTAGTCCGGGTCGTCCTGCGTCAGGCTGACCGCGCCGATCCGGATGACGCCCTGGTTATTCACCGCGCCGAGCGGCTGCACCATGTAGACGCCCGGTTTCGCGGTGGTGCCGGCCACCTTCGGCCAGTTCGGCGTGGCCTTGGCCTCGGCGCTGCGCCACTTGCCGAACGTCGCCTCGAGCTTGGCCAGCATGTCCGCCGTCTTGAAGTCGCCGGCGACGACCAGGATGGCGTTGTTGGCGCCCCAGTACTTCTTGTGCCACGCCACGACGTCGTCGCGCGTGATGGCGCCGATGGTCTTCTCGGTGACCTCGGCCGTGATCGGCGAGTCCTCGCCGTACATCAGTTTCTCCCACGCCTGCGTGGCCACGCCGGTCAGGTTCCGGTTGCGGTTGCGCAGCGGGGCCGCCATCGCCTGCTTCTCGCGCTGGATGCGGTCCGCGGGGAAGGCCGGGTTGGTGAGGATGTCGAGCCAGATCTTGATCCCCTCGTCCACGTGGCGCATGTGGATCGAGAGCGAGGTCGGCGAGACGCTGCCGGCCAGGAACTCCATCCGCTCGTTGATCTGGTCGGCGGTCATCGACGTCGTGCCGCCCGACCGCATCACCGAGCCGGTGAGATTCTGCAGGCCGAGCTTGTCGGCCGGCTCGAGGAACGAGCGCGCGCCGCCGCCGCCCCCGCCGCCGGGGCGCTGGGGCGCGAAGAAGTACTCGTCCTCCATGCCGCGGCGTCCGCCGCCGCCGCCCCCGCCGCCGGCGACCGGCGTCAGCAGCGTCGCCTCGAACCAGGGGATCTCGTGGTCCTCGGCCAGGTAGACGACCAGGCCGTTCGACAGCGTGTGCCGGAACTCGGTCGGCTTGGGCGGCTTGAAGCCGAGCGGGGGGAACTTGCCGATGAACTGCTCGGGCCGCGGTCCCTGGGCCGGAACAGCCGCGGGCGCCGCCGCGGCGACCTTGGCCGCGGTGGTCGGCGTCTTGGCCGCCTGCTGCCCGGCCGCGTGGACGGCCACGACGAGCAGCGGGACGATGATGAGCCATGCCAGAACGTGTTTACGCATCGTCATATCCTTTTCTCGACGCGCACGGGCGCCGCTACTTTTCGCGCTCCAGCACACCGGTGACGCAGTTGTCGCGCGTGAAGTACTTCTTCGCCACGCGCATCATGTCCTCCGGCGTCACGGCCATGCGCGCCTTGAACTGATCCTCGAGGTGCTGCCACCGGTAGGCGACGGCCATCGAGGCGAGCGAGGAGGCGATGCCGGTGCCCGCCAGGCTCTGGAGGTACTGCGCCTCGACCGAGTTCTTGAGGCGCTGGAGCAGCTGGGCGTCGGCCGGCGTGACCTTCGCGTCCTCGATGTACGCCCACATCTCCTTCTCGATCTGGGCGAGCGGCACCGCCAGCTCGCCCTGGACCTCGCGGCCCGTCGCGCTCACCTGGAAGCGGCCGTCGTACTCGGAGTTCGACGCGCTGGCGCCAAAGCCGGTGACGTGCTGCTGCTTCTCGACGAGATCCATGTAGATCTTGCCCGTGCGGGCGCTCATCACGCGGCCCAGCATGAACAGCGCCGGCAGGTCGTCGTGCCAGATCGGCGGGATGTGGAACATCACGGTGACCTGCGGGTTGGTGGCGGCGCTGCCGAGGACGCGCTTCTCGATGTACGGCGCCTTGAAATTCGGGCTGATCGTGCGGTGGTAGTACTCGGGCGTCGGCTCCTCGGTGCGCACGCGCGGCGACGTCCCCTTCGCCTTGATGGCGCCGAAGTACTTCGTCACGAGCGGCATGATCTTGTCGGGATCGAGGTCCCCGGCCAGGACGAGCGTCGCGTTGTCCGGGCGGTAGAACTGCTCGCGGTAGTCGATCATCTCCTGCTTGGTCACCTTGCTGATGTCCGACATCCAGCCGACCACCTGCCAGCGGTACGGGCTGGCGGCGTAGAAGGTGGCGTTCAGCTGTTCCTGGAAGAAGAAGCCGGCGCCGTTCTCGCTCTGCCGCCGCTCCTCGGTGATGACGTCGCGCTCGGAGTAGAACTCGCGGAACACCGGGTGAACCATGCGGTCGGCCTCGAGCGCGAGGTACAGCTCGATGGCGTTCTTCGGCAAGGTGACGTAGTACTGCGTCATCTCCTGGCCGGTCGAGGCGTTGATGCCGGTGCCGCCGGCCTCCTGGTAGGCGCCCCAGATCTCCTCGCTGACGATCGTCTCCTTCTTCTCCTGGTCGATCAACGCGGACACCTGCTTCTTGAGCGCCGTGAGCTTCGCCTCGTCGCGCCCCTTGACCTTCGACTCCTCGGTCGCCACCTGGTCCATCAGGGCGTCGATCTGGCGGTTGTACTCGTCGTCTTTGGCGAGCGTGCCCGCCTTGATGCCCATCGAGCGCGTGCCCTTGAACATCATGTGCTCGTGGAAGTGGGAGATCCCCGTGATGCCGGGCCGCTCGTTCACCGAGCCGACGCGGTAGGCGAGGATGCAGCGGATGAGCGGCGCCTCGGGGCGCTTGACCATCAGCACCTTCAAGCCGTTGGGCAGCGTGCGCTCGATCACCTGGTCGGACAGCTTCATCTCCTGCCCGGCGGCGGTGACGCTCAGCCAGCCCACGGCCAGGAGCACCGTGGCCAGGCACATCAGACGTCTGAAGTTCATGTGTGTTCTCCTCGGATGAGTCGCGCGGGAGTGCGGAAAGCACGAGAACTCTATGGGGTTCCGGGCGGTGAGTCAAGACGGCGGGGAGCAGACGGCGGGGATCGGCGCTACAATGCCCGGGTTGGCGACTGGCGTTGGTCAGACCTTCTGGAGGAGTCAGCCATGCGACATGTCGTAAGGGCAATGGCCGCCCTCGGTCTGTTGTCGCTGTCGTGCCCCGGCGTCATCTGGGCCCAGGCACCGCCCGCGTCCACGCCGCCGCCGCCCCCGCCGCCTCCGCTCAGCGGGAATGTCAGCGTGGGCCTCGGGATCACCAGCGGGAACACGGACACGACGAATTTCAACGGCAGTTACGAGGTGAAGTTCGATCCCAAGACCAACAACGTGGTGAAGAGCAACGGGTTGTTCCTCTACGGCAAGACGAACGGCACGCTGTCGAACGAGCAGTACGGGCTCTCGGTCCGCGACGAATACACGTTCCACCCGCGCGCGTTCGTTTTCGGCGAGGTCCGGTACCTGCACGACCGGTTCAAGGGCATCAGCTACCTGCTCTCCCCGACCGTCGGTGTCGGATACAAGGTCGTGGACGAGAAGAACACGTCGATCTCGGTGTCGGCCGGCGCGGGCACCGTGTCGGAGAAGGACTACGGCCTCGACGTGCGGACCAACGGCGCGGTGAGCTTCGAGGAGAAACTGACACACAAGCTGTCGGCCTCGGCCTCTGTCGGGCAGTCGGCCTCGGCGCTCTGGAACATGAGCGGTTTCGGTGACGCCCTGTATCTCTTCGGCGTGAATGTGACCGCGGCGCTCTCGGGAAGGTTCCAGCTGAAGGTGGAGCTGCTCGACACCTACAAGACCCGGCCACCGCTGCCGACGCTCAAGAGCAACGACGTGGCGCTCGTGACGGGCATCGTCTACAAGTTCTGAGCTCGTTCAATTGGATCGGGACGAATTTCAGTTTCTGCCACTCGATGTCGATGGTGGCAGAAACTGAAATTCGTCCCGATCCATTTTCGGTCGAGGGCGTAAGGCGCGCGGCGTAAGGCGTGAGCCGTGAGGCGGCCTTCAGCCCTTCAGTTCGGCGATGCGGCGGTCGAGCTCGGCGACGGCCACGGCGAGTTGCTCGAGGCGCCACGCGGGGGCGCCGCGCTCGATCTGGCGCTGGAGATCGGTGCGCGCCAGGCGGAGCGACTGCAGCCGCTGCTCGAGGTCGGGGTTCCCCACCACGCGGCGGGAGAACCTCCGCGCCTGCTCGAGTTCGTCGAGCCGATCCTGGATTCGCGCCTGGGCGTCGACCAGGCCTTCCGCGCCGTCTCCCATAATTTCCCCTCGACCAACCGGCGTGTCGCGACGTGCGTCATGCCGCGCGCCCTCACCTATCTTCTCGGCGGCACGCGCCGCGCGCCACAGTCCTCCGCCCGGAGCAGCGCCCGGCGGAATGGCTTCAATGTCCCTGAACCCAGTATAGCTGATAGGCCGCGGTCCGGCCGACGGCGCGGCGAGGAACACCAGCCGGGCACCCGCTCGACGGCTGGCGCGGAGTCGGCGGAGCGCGCCGCCGCACAAGAGGAGTGCGGCGGCGGCCCGCTGACGGCTACTTCGTCACGAGCGCGACGGCCTTCGCCACCGCGTCGGCCAGCATCTCCGGCGGAGGCTGGGGGATGAACTTCTCGCGCATGAGCACGTCGATGATCGCCCGTGCTTCCTTGATGTCGGCCAGCGTCCCCTTGTACACCTCGTCGCGCGTCGGAGTGACGCGCGCGACGCCGTTGGCGATCGCCGTCATGGCCACGTCGGCGGCTTCTTCGGCGAACACCTCGGTCTCGTCCATCGTCGGCATGATGTAGTCGGGGCTGATGCCCTTCTTCTGGGCGAAGTTGGCCACCGCGTAGGCCGCCGCGATCGCCATCTCGTCGGTGATCTTCCGCGCGCGGACCAGCAGCGCGCCCTTGAGGATCCCGGGGAACCCCATCGAGTTGTTCACCTGGTTCGGGAAATCGCCGCGGCCCGTGGCCACGATGTAGGCGCCGGCTTCCTTGGCCGCGTACGGGTAGATCTCGGGCACCGGGTTGGCGCAGCAGAACACGATCGCCTTCGGGGCCATCCCCCTGATC
Organism: uncultured Acidobacteriota bacterium; assembly: GCA_963717945.1. Taxonomy (GTDB): domain Bacteria; phylum Acidobacteriota; class Vicinamibacteria; order Vicinamibacterales; family Fen-181; genus FEN-299. The sequence goes on from CAVQXT010000006.1 coordinate 90,780, forward strand.
CACTGCTGCTTGACCGTGTCGGGGCCCGGCTTGCTGAGGGCGATGAGCACGTCGGCGCCCTTGAGCGCCACCTCGATGTCGTTGATGCAGTCCGGGTTGGTCTTCTCGCACAGCTCCCACTTGCGGTAGTACGCCGTGTCGGCCTTCACGTCGTCGCGCTTCCTGTGGAGGCCGCCCTTGGTGTCGAACATCACGATCTTGTCGGGGTCCGCCCCGGCCATGAGAATCAGGCGGGCGATCGTCGTGTTCGACGCGCCGGCGCCGTAGAAGACGATGCGGACCTTGTCGATCGGCTTGTCGGCGATGCGCAGCGCGTTGATGAGGCCGGCCAGCGTCACGCTGCCCGTCCCCTGGGCGTCGTCGTGCCACACCGGGATGTCGCACTCCTCGCGCAGCGTGTCGAGCACTTTGAAGCAGTTGGGCTGCGAGATGTCCTCGAGGTTGACCGCGCCGAAGCTCGGCTGGAGCATCTTCACGAACTCGATGATCTTGTCCGGGTCGTGCTTGCCCTGCTTGTTGTAGCTGTCCACGCAGAGGGCCACGCCGTCCACGCCGCCGAGGTACTTCATCAGGAAGGCCTTGCCTTCCATCACGCCCAGGCCGCCGGAGGGCGAGCAGTCGCCGTCGCCCAGCACGCGGGTCGAGTCGGAGACGACGGCCACGAGGTTGCCGCGGTTCGAGAGGTCGAACGACGCGTCGTGGTTGTCGCGGATGGTCGTGGACACCGCCGACACGCCCGGGGTGTACCAGACGTTGAACCAGTTGAACCCGTAGATGCCGGCCTTGGGGATCGTCACCATCTTCCCGCCGTAGAAGTGGTGCGCCTGGAGCGCGAGTTCCTTGAGGAAGGCGGTCTTGGCCTTGGCGATCTGTTCCTGGGTGAAGTTGGACGGAAAGAGCCCGTTCAGGTTTGAGAGCGTGAGATCGATTTTCGTCATCGTCGTCTCCCAGAGGAGGATTTCGCAGTGGACAGGGGCGGCCTCGGCGGAGGATATCACAGCTGGCGGCGCAGGGCTCAAGGCTCAGGGCTCAGGCCCGGAGGCTCATGGCTCAAGGCTCAGGCCCGCCCGACGTACGGCCCTGGTCACCGCCGCAAGCCGTGAGCCGCGAGCCGGACACCGCCTGAGCCTCTTGGCTTGAGCCCTGAGCCCTGAGCCGCTATACTGACCGCATACCCGAAAGCCCCTAGGCTTCCGACGTTCGCTCGTGGCCCGTGGTCCCCAGCGTCGGCCGACCACCGTCTCGTGACGTGCTGTCGGCCGTCGCGCTGGCCGCTCCGGCGCCGGTCGCCGCGTCACGTGTCCGCCCCCGCCCCCGCTTTCCTCAATCGGAGACCCGTACCCACGTGACGCCTGCCGCTTCGACCGCGCCGCCCCTCAGGACCCGGACCATCCTCGCGTTCTGGGCGCCGCTGGCCGCCACCTGGCTCATGATGGCGGTCGAGGGGCCCTACGTCGCGGCCATCATCGCCCGGCTCGCCGACCCGATCCGCAATCTCGCGGCCTACGGCGTGGCGTTCTCGTTCGCGTTCATGGCGGAGGCCCCGGTTCTCATGATGATGACGGCGGCCAACGCCCTGGTGGCCGACCGGCACTCGCTCGTCGCCCTGCGCCGGTTCGGCTTCAGGCTCAACGCCGCGCTCACCGCCGTCATGATCGTCGGCGTGCTCCCGCCGGTGTTCCGCTTCGTCACCGACCGGCTGATCGGCCTGCCGCCCGATATCGCGCACCTGACGCACGTCGCCACCAGCTTCCTCATCCTCTGGCCCGCGGCGATCGGCTACCGGCGCTTCTACCAGGGGATTCTCGTCAGGCACCACATGCCGCGCCGCGTCGCCTACGGCACGATCATCCGGCTGGCCACGATGTCGCTCACCGCGGCGGGGCTGGCGCTGCTGACCAACCTGCCCGGCGCGTACATCGGGTCGCTCTCGCTCGGCGGCGGCGTCATCGCCGAGGCGCTGGCGAGCCGGTGGATGGCCCGCACGATCGTCGCCCGCCTGCTCTCGGGCCCGGACGTCGCCGGCGCGCCGATGGCCATGCGAGAGGTCGCGCGGTTCTACGTCCCGCTCGCGCTCACCTCCCTGCTCGCCATCATCGTCAACCCGCTCGTGACGTTCTCCATCGGCCGCAGCCGGTCGCCGGTCGAGTCGCTCGCCGTGCTGCCGGTAGTGGCGGGATTCGTCTTCATCTTCAGGAGCGGCGCGATCGCCTACCAGGAAGTCGCGGTGGCGCTCTCGGGCAACGACGCGCAGCGGGAGCGGCGGATCGCCCGCGTGGCGATGCAACTGGCCGGCCTCTCGGCCTTCGCGCTGGGCGCCATCCTGTTCACGCCGCTCGGCCGCGTGTATTTCGTCGCCGTGTCGGGCCTGACGGCCGGCCTGGCCGCGTTCGCCGCGTGGCCGGCGCGCGTGCTGGCGCTGCTGCCGGCGCTCGATTACGTGCTCAGCCTTCAACGCGCCCGGTTTGTCCTGACCAAGAGAACGCGTATCATCACGGCCGGGACGATCGCCGAGGCCGCGGCCATCGTGATCGTTCTCGGCGTCGGCATCGGGGTCCTGGACCTGGTCGGAGCCATGGCGGCGGCCGCCGCCATCCTGGCCGGTCGGGTGTGCGGAAACGTGGTGCTGCTGTCGGTGGCTTACGCGGCGCGGCGATCGCCCGGCGAGACGGCCGAGGCGCTCGACGATCTGGTCGCCGAGTAAGGATCGCCAGGCCTGCTGGCGGAGCGAGGAGGATTCATGTCCGGCGTCGCAATGGTCCGGGTGCTCGTGCGGGCGGCCGTTGTCGCCTGCGCCACTGCCCTCCTGGCGGCCTGCAGCCAGGCGTCGCGGCTCGACGCCCAGTGCGCGGCAGGCAACGTCACGGTCTGCATCCAGGTGGGCGACATGTACGCGTCCGGCCGGGGCGTGCCGCGCGACCTCGGTCGCGCGGCGGTGGCCTACCAGCGGGCGTGCGATGGCGGCATGGCGGACGTGTGCACGATGCTGGGCGAGATCGTGGAGCGGATGGACCTTGCCGAAGGCGGGCTGCCGAGGGCCGAGCAGCTGTTCGCGAAGGCGTGCGACATGGGCAGCGCGCACGGGTGCCTGCGCCTCGGGTTGCTGGCCGCCGCGCGCGAGGACACGGCGAAGGCCCTTTCGCTCTACCAGAAATCCTGCGACGGCGGCTGGGCACCGGGATGCCATCAGCTGGCGCTCACCTACGAGCAAGGCGACGGCGTGCCCAAAGACGTGCCGAAAGCGCTGGCCCTATACGCCGAGGCGTGCGACGGTGAGAGCGTCGAGAGCTGCGTGGCGGCGGGCACGTTGTACCTGGGCGGGGAGGCGGCGATAGCGCGCGACCTCGTGACCGCGACGCGGTTCTACGGGAAGGCGCTGGCCCTCTACAAGGAAGGGTGCGACGCGGGCAGCCAAGCCGATTGCACCGACCAGGACCGGATGCGGACCAGGATCGCGATCATTTCGACGGGACAGGTGCCGGTGATCAAATAGGCCTCGGGCTTCAGGCTACGGGCTTCGGGCTGTGTCACGGGTCGCCAATCACCACACATCAGATAGCGCAGGCCTTCAGGCCTGCGCCGCGGCGGGTCTGAAGACCCGCCCTACACCCGAACACCCCTACTAGAATTGCAGCCCCGTCGTGAAATGGACCCTCGCCCCGCCCCCCTGCCTGAAGCCCACGTCGAGGCTCGCCTGGAACAGGCTCGCCAGCAGGAAGACGCCCGCGCCGCCGCCGGTCCTGAAGCGGGCGTCGGCAAGACGTGCGCCTGCGTCCCACACCGTGCCCGTGTCCGCGAACAGGCTCACGCCGAGACGGCTGATGCCCATCGGCGAGTTCAGCGGGATTCGAAGCTCGGCCGACGCGCCGAGCAGGTTGTCGCCCGAGAACGACCCCGCGCGGTAGCCGCGCAGGTTGCTCGCCCCGCCGAGGAGGTAGCGCGCGTAGAGCGGCTGCGGGCCGTCGGCCCCGGCGTACTGCACTCTCAGCGAGACCACCGATTGGCCGATGACGCCCCGATACCCTCGCAGGTCCACCCTGAACCGGTTCACCGACGCGGACGTGGACGGCTGCAGACGCTCCCACCCCGCCGAAGCGAACACGGCGTTCCTCGGGAAGACCGGGTCCCGCCGCGTGTCGAACGTCAGGTCGGCCCCGTAGCTGGCCACGTTCTCGGCGATCTCGCCGAACCGCACGTGGCCGAACCCCGCGCGCCCGCTCGCCCGAAGGGCGCCCGTGAGCCGGCGCGACACCTCCACCCAGGCGTCGCGTCGATTCTCGTCGAGGTCGTAGAACGGGTTGGTGCGCGACGACACCGACGCGCCGCCGAAGAGCCGGTCGAACGGGCCGCGCGCGAGCGGGCGGTCGATCTCCACCGCCGCCCGGCGCGTCGCGCCCCACGACGCCGGCACCGAGACCCTGCTTCCCCGCCCCAGCGCGTCGACGAAGCTGACGCGCCCGCCATAGGTGAGGCCGTACCCGTCCGCGTAGCTCAGGATCGGCATCACCATCCCGCTGGCCCACAGCCGCCGGAACGGGCGCACGAAGGCGGGGCCCTGGCCGGCCGTATCCGCCAGCGGATGCTCGCGGACGACGATGACGAGAGCCACGTCGCCGCCGGGCTCGAGCGACCGGTAGCGCTTGAGGACCTCGACCTCGTCGAACCGGCCGCTCTCTTCCAGCCGGCGCGTCACGGCGTCGATCGCCGCGGCGTCGATCGGCTGACCGAGGGTCAGCCCGGCCAGCCGCAGCACCTCGGCGTCGGGCGTCGCGTAATTGCCGTGGACGCGAACCTCCGCGAGCACCTCGGCGGGCGCGGCGCTCTGCTCGACGGCGGCCTGCTGGCCCGCGGCCGCGCGGCCGAGCGCGAGCAGCGCCACCACGATCATCGGGGAGAGCCGCGTCATGGGCGCTTCGGCGGCAGCATGCGAACCCGCGCGCCGGTCTCCGCCTTCTTGTAGTCGTAGAACCGGCGCTCGTACCGGATGCCGTAGGTGCCGGTCGCGAAGGTGATCGCGCCTTGCATCGAGATTCGGCCCGGCAGCCACACGCCGTCCAGGACCCGCGACATCGTCATCGACGCCGAAATGTTGTCGATGCGGACCAGCCACCGCGCCGGCAGGAACCCGAAGTCGGTGTTGTCGAAGGTGTACTTCACGATCTGGTGCTCGGTCGGCTCGATCCAGAGCGTGACGCGCGACACCTTGTTCATGTCGCGCTCGATCTTCTGGTCCTCGGCCTGCTCCGACGGCGTCTTCTTCTTCGCGGGCTTGCCGGGCGCGGCCTTCGTCTCCTTCTCCTTCCCTTGTCCTGCTCGTCGGCGAACAGGTTCGGTCGGGTAGTACTCGATCTTCAGCACCTGCCGTCCTTCGAACGTCTCGCGCCCCGCCAGGTAGTAGTGTCCCGGCTCGAACTTGAACCGGAGGAAGTACGCCTCGGAGACGAACCGCGGCTCGCCGCGCTCGTCGACGAGGTCCTTGAGCGCCGGCGCCTCGGTCCCCTCCGCCTCCGCCGCTCCGCCTTCGGCCGGCCGCTCCTGCTTCGCTGCCTCTTCTGCGCGTTCTTCTCGCGGTCCTTCTCCTGCTTCATCCAGTTGTCTTCGTACGCCTTGCGTTCCTTCTCCGAGAGGGCGACGCCGTCGTAGCGCAGGGGACTGCGAATCAGGTAACCGTCGCGGACGTACCACATGTACTCGCGCCGGAACCCGTTGAGCGGCAGGTCGTCGGCCTCCTTCGACCACGCCGGCAGGCGCCCGGAGCTGGCGATCGAGAACGTCTCGGTCTCGCTGAGGATGTAGTCGTGGAGCTTGCGCCAGTTCTCGTCCCGGCGCTCGAGCACGCGCGCCATGAACGCGTCGAGGTCGTTGCCCTTCGCGGCGGGGGTTTGCGGGGTGGAACTGGCGGGGACCAGGCACGCGGCCAGCATCACGCCGGCCGCCGCCAGGATCGCCCGCCGTCGCGGATTCGCCGTACGCACAAGTGCCCTCATCGTCGGATGAGACGAGGGCACGGGCGCGGAAGTTCTAAAGGTCACTTGTGAATAGCGCAGGTCTTCACCCCTCGACGGTGCTCGGGGCGAGTCGAACGGCAGGCCTGCGCATCGCCGGGGCCGCAGACCACCGAAGCCTTGTGTGAAGGCCGACCGGCCCGCTGGCCGAAAGTGTCTACGAGAACGGATCACGCCCAATTGTCAACCGTCACGCGCTATCTCTTCGCGACCTCGCTGCTCGACATGTGTTCACGATGGCGAAAACGATACCCAACAGCGCCAGAACTGCGAACGAGTAAGCCAGCGCCAACCGTACTGCAGACGAGATGCCTGTCAGGAAATACGAAGCAGCCAGAGCGACGGCCGCTGCCAACAACAGCATCTGCTCCGGCCGACGCCAACTAATCACGTGCCGGTTCGATACGATGTTGACCCCTGCGAGGGCAACGACAAGGGCCAGTAATGCCTGGCGCCAAGCGACTGCGTCAGCGGGGACCGCTAACCACAGCGCAAGCAGCACGAGCGTCCCGGGGGTCAGCACTGAGCGGAATTGCGTTCTTCTGTGAACAGATCGTGACACGATGTAGCCGGTCGCCACCGCCAAGATGCCGACGAAGATCAAGACAACGAAGAATGGCATGTGGTTCCTCCTGCGGCAATGACACGCGAGGCCAGCGAAACTTCCAAGCACCCACCCGAGTGCGCCCGGCGACCTGTATCCAGACAGGTCGCCAGGCGCCGGCGGCCTGGTATCATCGAATGTCCCTATGTAACAGCGCTGCCGGTGGCAGGTGACTTGCGCTCCATAGAGCAACCCATGAGGACACCCCGACGGCTAGAAGAAGAACGACTGTCGCCGAACCAATCAGAAGCGGTCCGCTACCCTGCGCCCCGAACAACAGGTGAGCCATGAGCCCCTCGCCCCAGAACCCCGCCACGATCCCGGCCACCACCGCCGCCGCGCTCGGGCGAAAGAGCTCTCGCTGGTATGTCCAACAGATGAGGGTGGGTGTAGCTCCCAGTGCCGCCATGATAGCTGCATCCTTCAAGCGGGTGTCGACCAAGGTCTTGGTTAGGCCATAAACTGCCGAGACCGCGAGCAACGTCGCAAGGAGCGCCACCACTCCGAGAATCGCCGCGTACGTGCCGCTATCCGAGCGCGTACCTTGCACGCGTTCGCGGAGGCCGTAGATCTGAACGGCTGAGCGCATAGTCGTCGCTAGCCGCTCTCGGAGCTTGACAATGCTGGCCCTATCACCGACCACCGCACGAATGAGCAGAAACGACCGCCATGGCTGCTTCTGGTGTGGACCCGCCACATATACGTAGGGAACCTCCACTTCCTCCAGCCCTGTCACCCGGACCCCGTCGCGGATCGTCCCGACTTCCCTGACATCGCCGACAATGCCTACGATCGAGTAGATCTGATCGCTCCAGCGAAAGGTCCGCCCCATTGCGCGCTCTCCCCCGAACCAGCGGTTCGCGGCCGCTACACTCACTACGGCGTCGTTCGAATGCACCTCATCGGCCGTGTTGAATGTCCGCCCTCGAATCAGCGGAATCCCGAGCACGGTGAAGTAATCTGGACCAACCGCCGACACGAACGCCTCAACCTTCGCCAGGTTCCCAGGGATCTCAACCCTCGTCAACGACCTGTTCGATGAATACGGGGCATCGTCTGCCCACGCGACGCGTTCGACACCCGGGAGTGCTGAAAGATCGGCAACCCGACTCTGCACGTCTTCGTCGACTACCACACTCGGGTCTAATGGGCGGTAGATCTCCGCGACGATGACCTTCGTACTATCAAATCCGGCGTCAACTCTCCAAAGGCGCCAGACACTCCCTGCGGTCACCAGCGCCCAGGAGAGCAGCGCAAGCGTTACGGCCAATTGGATGGCCAATAGCCAGTCTCTCGTCCGTCGTCCGGGAGGTCTGACGGCAGGCCGCACACGCCCAATAACCGTCACCACCCAGAGTGCCGGGCCACACACGGCGAAAGACAGAATCGCGAGAACAGCAACAGCTCCACCACCTCCAAGGACGGAGACGGGCCGCAGGTCCCGCAACCAAGTTAGCGGCGACGGCATCGTGTGGGCGATCACCCGGACCCCAACCAGCCCTAGCACCACACCGAGAATCCCCCCGAAAGCGACCAAGCCGAGGCCCTCGATCACGAAACTCCTGGCGACCTGCCAAATGTCACCGCCCAGCGCAAACCGCGTCTTGATTTCCTCGCCCCGAGCCCAGAGATTGGCGAACCGCAAGTTCGCAATGTAAGCGCAACCGGCCAGCACTATGAGACCTGCGATGACCGTCAGAACAATCAAGAGAGGCCGTACGGGAGCGACCACAGCATCTCGAAGCGTGCTAGTCACGACGCGAATGGGTAAACCGTCCTTCGCTTCGATGTCCATCTCGACCGTTAGGGCGTCCAAGTCATCGGTCGCAACACGCAGGGATACGCCGGGGCGCAATCTGCCATATACCCAGAATGACGAGTCACTGCGGGAGACCATCAGGTCTCGCTGTTCCGGCAACAATGTGTATACATCCTCGGAACGGTTGTCGCTGCGTAGCAGAGGCAACGCGGTGACGACCCCAAGCACGCGAAACAAAGTGGATCGCCCGTCCGACATGCGAACGTACTGTCCGATGACCGCTGGATCTGCCCCGAAGCGGCGGCGCCAAAACCCTTCGCCGAGGACAACCACTCGCTCCGCCTCGTGTACCATCTGCTCGCTGAATAATTGTCCGACGGTTGGTCTGACCCCCAGTACCGAGAACAAGTTCGGCGACACTTCTGCACCGCGGATCCTCTCGAATCCCTGTTCCGTGCCGAGATCAAAGGCACGGAGTTTAACGGCCGCAAGGGCAGTGAGACTCCTATTCCGGACGCGCCACTGCGAGTACTCCCAGCGCGATGCAAGGACTCTCGACTGGAAGCCTGGGATGCGCCGCCAGACCGCCACGACTGAGTCAGGATGGTCAACTGCCATCGCGCCAAGTGCAATCGCATGAAGGAACACGACTAGGGCGCCTACCATTCCGACCACGGCCGCCACGGAGAGTACTACGCCGGCGGAGGCGTAGGGCGCGCGACGGCATCTTTGAAAGGCCTGGCTGAGGTCCGGAATCATTGCAGGCGTCCCTATTCCGATTCTGCGCTCGGTTGACGAATGTATCGACTGCGATCGAAGGTAGTGCCTACGTCTACTGAGAAGAGGCTTGGAGAAGTTGTTGACCGCCCTCTCCCCAGACGATCGGCGGGCGAGTCTTGCTCGACGACGGCGCTGTGATCAGTTTCTGGCACGACTCCCAGTTGGCGCTCGAGGGCGCCCCGAGGATCGCGCATGCGGTAGAGCTCCCGACCATGACCGACGCTGGAACAATTCCAATACCTGAACTCAGGCGGAAGGCATCCACGTCGTCGACAGCGTAGACTCGACAACCACGGCCTGTGGTCTGACAGGCGTTGGACGCCATTCGCCTCGAATTCTCACCGATAGTCACGAACCAGATTGTGCGCCCAACGGTGAACTTCCCGGCGTGGCGTCTCCAGAACTCCAGCGCGCGGTCGCACGCGCCGCAGTGATCGCTCAGCACCACCATGAGCCCGAGTTCGTCGGTGGACACTCCCTCGCTGGAAGCCAGCCGGACTCCCATCAGCTGATGCTCTTCAGGCGGTTTCATGGTACCAAATGTCGCCGTCGCTGCTATGGCAAGATCGTTGCGGACCGACCGTCCGGCCCGTGCCAGCTCTACCGTGTGAGGGAAGATCACAATTGCCGCGACACAAGCCATCAGAAGAAGTAGTTTTGACGTCATCGAGGTTTGCTCCATAGACTTATGAGATTCTTGGCACAGAGAGAATCTCAGAGTCTGTTCACTTCACGCGGCTGCTCAAGACAATGGAGGCCCGGGCTCCCGTCGACCGATCAACTAGTCGCGACCGTATGAGATCTGCTGTCTCGCGAGTAAGGCTTCGCGACCAGACCCAATCGACGCGGCCATGATTGTCCAGCACAACGGTTGACGGCGTGGACGTGAGACCTGTCGCCATTCCGAACGCAACGGTGTTTGTCACGGTGCAACTCCGGATGGTGACGTGGCTCTCTCGCAGCTCGTCTTCAATCCGTCCAAAGGGATCGTCTGGCCCGACTTTGATGAGGATTATCCCTACTGACGACGGAAGCCCTGGACGCACCAGTCGCAACCAGGAGGCTCGTTCTTTCGACGACACCGCGCACCTGGTCGAAGCCATCAGCAGGAGCTCTCGGTCAATGTGCCCGGGGTGTTGGCGTGGCGCACAACTCACACCCGTGTCAAGCGGAACCTCGTAGCCTCGGAGCGGATAGGCACCGGGCTGGGCCGCGAATGTGCTGTCGCGCTCGTTTCTGACGTTCTCAGAGAAGCCGCGTGCGGACCAATAGCAGAGACATGTGAACGTTGATAGGACCACCGCGGCAGCTAGAACTCGATTCTCTTGCATAGGTCGTGGGCTTCCCTTCATGTCGCCGTGGGGTGATTCGCAGTCGAGACAGGGGCCGGCTTGCAAGTAGCGGCGTGAGGCCAGCCGCGAATCTCTCACGCCGCCACTGCACCCTTCCGTCAGCGAACGCCAGATCTCAGCGTGTTTGCTAGTACTGGATATTCACCAAGCAGCACGCCTTCGGACTCGGGCAGTCTGCTTCTGGATTGCATGTCACCGAATCGCAGTCTTTGACTGGATTTGGCGGACAGAGAAAGCAGCAGTGGAAGGACCCGGAGTCGTTAGCATGGACAACCGAAACGTAGCCCGTACACAGCAGCGCGGAAAAGAGCAGACCTAACGCAACGGTCTTGACGCGAGATCGCATTCTGTCCTCCTGTCTCATGTGATGCGGCTGCAGAAGCAGTCGAGCCGGTCGATCCGTGGATCGGAACTTGGAGCGGGGCACGCCGCCGGTGGAGCGGTGCGGGAACCGCGCGACACCCGGGAACGCCCCACCCGACGCCTCCCGCCGTCGCACGATGCCCCGCCGGCCTCAATGTCGGCGGGAGAGGCGCGCCAGCACAACTGACAAATGCCGCCATTCGGGCGTTTGGCGGCATTTGGCGTCATCTGACCGCATTTGACCGTTGTCCCGCCGGTCGATACGCAAGGAGAATCGCCACCTGGAACGGGCATGCCGCCCGTTGCGCCTTCGGTGGAGGATTCGATGATGATGCTCGTCGCGGCGTGGTTACTCGGTATCCAGGCGGGGCCCACTCAGAACGCGACGATCCCGCAGGCCCCCGCAGTCGTCCTGCAGGTGACCATGCCGAGCGGGAGCGTCAACCGCGTGACGATCCCGTCCGGGAAGCATGGCTCGGTCGGCGCCGTGAACGGGCCGGGCCTGGACCTGGCGCCAACACTGAAAGAGGACGGCAGCCTGGAATTGGTCGTGACCCCGATCGCCTGGGATCCCGCGACCGGCTCGGTCACGAGCGGCGTCCCCGAACGTCAAGTCCTCCAGGCTGGCGAGACGGCCGCCTTCGCCAATGCGACGTTCCCGATCGCGGTCAAGTGGCTGGAGACGGTCTCGACGACCGCGTCGTCCGGTTCGACGACCGCCGGCGACAGTGTTGAGCGGTGCTGCGTGGCCTGTGGTTCGGAGATCGTCTGCGGCTGCCGCGTCGTGACACCTTGCGGGGACTGCTGTGCCGTCTCGTGCGGCTGCCAGGACGGCAGCGCGAGCCAGGTCGAGGCGAAACGGAGCGGGGCTCGCTCGCTACTTCGGTGAGGCTTCTCCGCTCACCCACCGCACCGAGAACCGGAACGGTTGCCGGACTTGAACCGCGACGTTGGGGTCGAGGACGAGCACGAACGGCTGCGAGGCCGCGGCTCCGTCTTTCACCGGCCGGCCGTCCGCTCGCGCGATCTCCAGCATGAGGACGCCCTTCGCGATGCGCGGGCGCAGGATCACGGCCGGGTGGTCGGCGGACGGGCCGATCTGCGCGGCGCCTCCGTCGTGTACGTCGATCGTCGTCCTCCACCCGTCCGGCTTCGAGACGTCGAGTCTGACCACGGGCAGCACGACCGGCGCCGGCTCCTCCGAGGCGCGCGCCCCGACGGGCCGACGCTGCGCATCGGGCCCGGGCTGCGCCTGGACACGGCCGGGCCATCCCATGATCCACGCCGCGCAGAGCGCCAGGCCAAGGAGAACCAGGATGCCGCCGCTCGTGACCAGGAGCCGGCGGCGGTCCCCCAGAAGAGTCGGTCGTGCGAAGCCTCCACGGGGACCGGCACCGTCGGCCTCCGATACTCCCGGTGGCCCGCTATTCGACGGAGACGTCCCGGTAGCTCCGCCACTCGCACGCGCCGGGTCGGAGCGCCGCCAGTCCTCGATCTCTTCCCGGAAGGCGAAGACGAAGTCCTTCCCCTCTCCTGGCAGCCGCCTGATTGGGAGGGCGCGCTCGCGCTCCCACCTCATCGCCGACCTGACGGATGTCCCAAGGAAGTCCGCGATCGCCTTCCAGCCCGTGAGCTGATTCTCCCCCGCCATCGCCCCGATGCCCCTTTCAGCCGAACGCCGCGCGCCGGCTCCTGTTGGTCCCCGAACCGCGCATGTTAGCACGCAGGTGTTTGGGCCAGGGGATGAGGGGCGTACCCCGGCGACGCGCAGGGGTGACGCCGGTACTGCGCAGGGCTGAAGCCGGTACTGCGCAGGGCTAAAGCCGGTACTGCGCAGGGCTAAAGCCGGTACTGCGCAGGGCTAAAGCCCCGCGCTATCTGGAGATGGGGCACGTCGCGGCAGATAGCGCAGGCCTTCAGGCCTCGGCCAAGATCGCCAGACCGCACGATCGCAAGATGAGGACGCAGACCGCCGTCGGCCCTGAGCCGGACACGGCCCAGAGCCGAGAGCCAAGAGCCGAGAGCCTACTTCTTCACATAGATCGCCAGCCTCGGAAACGCGAACGTCCCCGCCACGTCGTCAACGACGTTCACCTGGCACGTGTACAGGCCGGGCTTGAGGTCGGTGGTCGGCACCTCGAGCTGGAACGTCGTCGCCTTGCGGTCCGGCGACGTCACGGCCGTGGCCTCGACCAGGCTCGTCTCGAGCACGCGCTGCTGGCCGCGGAAGAATAGGACGTTGGACACGACCTTGATGGCCTGGCCCGCCGCCGCGGCCTTCGCCTCGTTGCCGCCCTCGGCCGAGACGGGCGTCGCCGCGTCGTACAGCTCGTAGTAGAGGTAGAGCGGCTGGCCCGCGTTCACCACGTGCGCCACGCTGGGGATGAGCTCGGTGCCGTTCTGCAGCAGCGGGTTCCGCGGATCCTTCTTGAGTCCGGACTGCAGCCGCGACCCCACGATGACCGAGCTGAGCCTGATCGGGTTGCGCGCGAGGTTGGGCACGGTGATCGCCGCCTCGAACGACCCCATGCTCCCCGTCTCGTTCTCGCGGACGACCACCTTCATGGTGAACACGCCGGGCGGCAGCTCGAGATCGGTCTGGTACTGCACGTTCTTCCGCTCGACCTGCTCGGTGGCCGACACGGCCAGGTTGACGGTGTCCCGGATCCGCGCCACCGGCCGCTGCTGCGAGTCCCGCACCACGCCGACGATGTCGATGGTGGCCTTGCTCTTGTCGCCGGACTTGTTGAATGGGACGCTCGAGCCCGGCACCATGATCCAGACCGGCACGAAGTAGCGGTCGCCCTTCATGCGGAAGTAGGCGGAGGAGGCGTACACCGGCACGTCGGTCACCGATAGGTCGGAAAATAGCTGCTCGGTGAGCTGCTGCTCGCGGTCGTCGCGTCCGGCGTGGGCGAAGTCGCGCGGCGCGTAGTAGCCGGCGCGGTACTCGAGCTTGAGGTCCGGCCGCTTGAGCGTCACGCGGAGGCGCCGGAACCGGCCGTCCTTCGAGCGGTTGCTGCTCGAGAAGCCGAGCAGGTAGTACGCGGACGTGTCGGCCACGACCTTGTCGAAGACCGTCCCGAAATCGTTCAGGTCGAAGAACGCGCGGCCGCCCGTGTCCTGGGCGAGCGAGGAGAGCGCGTCCTGCGACGACGACATCGTGTCGAACCGGCCGGAGACGGCCGCCCCCGAGAAGGCCGACTGCCCCCTCGTGCTCGCCTGGCTGGCGTCGCCCGCCGGGCCGAGCGCCTGCAGGCCGCGCATGTCGGCCGCGTAGATCGACACGTTGCTCTTGACCGCCTTGTCGATCACCGTGCGGATGGCGACGCGGTTGTCGAGCCCGGTCTGCGTCATCCCGCTGCTGAAGTAGATGAGCGACTTCTTCTGCTCGATCGGCGCCATCGCCTCGGTCAGCGCCTGGATCGCCTGGAGCCGCCGGTCGGTGTTGAACAGGGTGAATTCGCTGTCGTCGGCCGTGAACCCGGTCGCCGAGGTGTCGGTCGGGTCGCCCGCCGCGATCTCCTCGAACCCCATGCCCTCCACGCCGGTCATCACGTCGAGCGTGTGCAGCAGCACGTCGCGGTCGGAGGTGAAGTCCTGGGGCACCTGGAGCGTCGTGGACAGGGTGGCGATGGCGACCATGTCGGCCGGCGTCAGCTTCTTCTGGATATAGTCGCGGGCCGAATCGGCCGACCGCTTGATCTCCTCGGGCTGCATCGAGCTGAGGTCGAACAGCATGGCGATCAGCCGGCGGCCGTGCATGTCGATGGTCGGCGCGGCCGGCGCCGCGGCCGGCGCCGCCGCCGGTGCGCGGCCGACGCTGCCGAGCACGGTCGTGACGGCGGTGGGCGCCGCCTCGATCGCCTTCGTCGTCACTTCCTCGAAGTCGAACGTCTCGATGCCCTGCCTGGCGCCGTCCTCGGTCACGGTGAAGTCGTCCCGGGTCAGCCCACGGACGATGTTGCCGCTCTTGTCGCGGACGACGACGTTCACGGTCACCAGGTCGACGCCCGATCTGAACACGGCCGTGGGGCGCTGCGGCGCCGCGCCTTGACCTTGCGCGACGAGCACGCCTGCTCCACCGGGAGCCAGGAGGACGCCGATCGCCGCGGCGACGGCCGACGTCCACACAGCACGAGAACGAAGACGAGAGGCCATGGCGCGCGTAGTCATCAGAATCCCGCCCGCAGCACGATCTGCACCGACCGCATCGACCCGACCGAAGTGACCTGGCCGAACGTCCGCGAGTTGACCGTCGTGTCGATCGACTGCCAGACGACCATGTTCAGGATGTTGTTCGCCTGGATCCGCAGGCTCAGCATGCGCAACCCGCGCACGGTGAAGTTCTTCATCAGGGCCATGTTGAGCGAGCGCTGGGGCGGCCCGATGATGGTGTTCCGCCCGGCGGTGCCGAAGTCGCCCGTGGCCGGGATGCCGAAGGCCGCCGTGTTGAAGAACGCCATCGTCGTCGGGTTCGAGAGCGCGATCGGCTGGCCGTTGTAGTCGGCGCGCAGCGTCCCGTTGACGCCGTTGGAGACGTCGGTGACCGCGCCGGCCACGCGTGCCGTGAACGGCAGGCCCGACGAGAACGACAGGGTGCCGTTCAGCATCCAGCCGCCGAAGATCTCGTTGGCCAGCCCCTCGCGCGTCAGCCACCGGCGGTTGGAGCCGAACGGCAGCTCGACGCTGAAGTCGCTCGTGAACCGGTGGCGCACGGCGAAGCTCGACGGTCCCCACTCCGCGGCCAGGTTCTGGTCGTTCTGCGCCACCGTGCCGCCGCCGCCCCCCAGGCTCGACGCGTCGTCGAACGCTCTCGAGTAGGTGTAAGTGCCGCCGACCTGGAATCCCATCGACAGCCGCTTCCGCGCCCGGACCGAAAAGGCGTTCATCGTCGAGGTGGCGCCGGACGATTCCCAGATGAACGGCGCCACGCCCGGGATGAGCGGGTCGCCGTTGGGCAGGCGATTGGGCGCGCGCAGCAGATCGAGACTCGAGCCGTGCGTGCCGATGTAGCTGAAGCCCACGTTGAGCGTCTGCGTCAGGTCGCGCTGCACGTCGGCGTTCCAGAGCTGCACGTAGCCGATGTTGTAGTTCGGGTCCACGCCGTAGTTGTTCGTCACTCCCTGCTGGGCGGCCAGGAGGGCGGTCGCCATCGGAACCGGCGACGCGCCGGCCTTGAGGTCCAGTTGATTGGTCGTCGCGTAAGGCGGCTGCGCGGCCAGTTTCTGGACGATTTGCAGGTACGGCACCGAGCTGTAGTTGATGCCGTAGCCGCCGCGAATCACCCATTTCGGCTTCGGCCGCCAGGCCAGGCCGATGCGCGGAGCGAAAGCGTGGCGGTCCGGGTTGACGAGAGCCGTCGTGAACTGCCCGTAATACGGACCCGTCCCACCGGCGAGCACCGGCACCGCGGCGGTGAACGAGGAATTCACATCGAGGTTCGCGAGGCGGTTGTCCACCTCGCTGTAGGGCGCTTGGTACTCCCAGCGCACGCCCCAGTTGAGCGTGAAGTTGGACGACACCCGCCAGTCGTCCTGGAAGTAGGCGTTCAGCGACTGCGACCGGAACTGCTCGGTCCCGGGGCCGTACTGCACCGTCGAGGACTGCGGCGTGCCGAGCAGGAAGTCGGCAAAATCGACGCCGCTGCCGTTGCTCGCGGTGTCTCCGGTCGTGAACAGACCGGTGAACACGTACGATCCGCGGGGGTTGGCGTCGGTCCGGCTATCGAGCCTCGTGTCGGAGAAGCCGAAGCCCCAGCGGAAGTTGTGCCGCTTGTAACTCCGGATCATCGCGTCGCTCAGCGTGAAGGCCTGCGCGCGGCGCGACGAGGGCGTGATGTCGGTCAGGCCGCTGAAGCTGCTGAACGACAGCGTCGGCAGCCCCCAGTCGAACGGGTCGGTCGAGATGCCCTGGAGGCCGGCGTCGGCCGCTGGATTTGAGACGCCCGCGAAGCTGTTGGTCGTCCGAGCGTTGTTCAGGTTGTAGTCGGCCCGCACCTGGTTCATGACCCCCCAGGTTGTGAAGGAGACCCCGACGGGGATGTCCCAGCCGTGTTGCGACGAGGTGCCGGACGACATCCCGAACGGCGTCGCCTGCGTGGACTCCTGCCGGTGGTAGTGGACCGAGAAGTTCACGTTCGTGCCGCCGCCGAAGCCGCCGCCCCCGCGCCCGCCGCCGCCGCCTCCTCCTCCACCGCCACGCTGTCCGCGCCGCGTCTGCGCGCCAAACTGCCTGATGAACCGGAAGTTGATGTCGTCGGCCGACGTCGCGGTGGTGGTCGAGTAATAGAAGTTCTTGTCGTTGCCCGGCGAATTGGCGCGCGGAATGTACTGGAGCAGCGCGAGTGCGGCCGGGCTCATTTGGGTGCCCGGGATCGTGTTGTTCGTGAACGGCTGGTGCGTCACCGGATCGAAGAGCGTCCCCGACCAGGCCGAGAAGTTGCCCGCGCGCTCCGCGTCGGTCGGCACGGTCGAATAGGCGTTGTAGGCATTGGACGAGTGGTTGCCCGAGTAGTTCAGGAAGAACGACGTCCGCGGGCCGAGGTCGAAGAGGTGCGGGATCTTGAACTGGCCGCCCACCGACGCGGTAATGCGCTGCTGCAGCGTGTTCGGCTTGTTGGTCGGTTTCCCGTTCAGCGAATACGGCGCCGCGTCGAACGGCGATCCGCCGACCTGGTACGACACCTGCCCGTGCAGTTGGTCCTGGCGCATACGGTTGGCGAACGCCAGTCGATTGGCGAGCGCGCCGCCGCCGCGCTGGCCTCCGCCTCCCATCCCGCCGCGGCCGCCGCCCCCGAAGGCGCCGCCGCCGCGCCCGCCGCCGCCCGGCCCGCCGCCGATGTCGCCGGCCGCTCCGCCGACCCCCCCTGCCGTCGCGTCACCACCGGTCCCCGGCATCCCGGGGATGCCGCCTGGCATGTCCCCCCGGTCCCCGAACATGCCCTGACCGCCCGGCCCGAACAACAGCATCTCGTTGGTCTGGCCCGTCTGGCCGAACGCGGTCACCGTGTCCGACATCGTGTCGGCCGAGAAACCCGGGGGGAGATTCAGGTGCTCGGCAACTGCGGCCGCGTCATCGGCCGTCACGGTCAGTTGCTCTCCCTGGGTCCCGGTCGCGTTTGCGCCGACTCGCTGGAACTGCGGGCCCTGGCGCTGCCCGGCCGTTCCCTGCGGACGAGCCGCCGGCTTAGCCGCCGCGGCCGCTGCTTGAGGCTGGCCTGACTCAGCAGGTTTCGGCGCCGCGGGCGCCCTCGACGCGAGCGTCATCACGAGGTCCACGCGGGCGCCGCAGAATCTTGTCCGCGGCGAGTTCCCTGGTCGCCGTCGCGAAGGCTGCCAGCTCGGCCTTGAGGTCGTAGGCGCCGGCCGCCGGCAAGACGAGGGTGTACATCCCGTCGAGCCCGGTCGAGGTCACGATCGGCGCGCCGCCGCCGTGCGGCGTCGCCGTCACCTCCACGCCGGGCAGCCGGGTCTGGCCGGCCGTGATGAGGCCAGTGATCTTGCAGGAGCCGCTGCCGCCCTGCGCGCCTTGTCTGGCGGCCGAGCCGGACGATTCGGCCAGCAGCCCGGGCACGGCGATGGGCAGGAGCGCCAGCAGCACCAGCGGGGCGGCCAGCCGCAACAGGCGTAGAGTTCGCGGGAGCGGGCGGGGGCGCGAAAGCCTCACGGTTGTGAACCTCGAAAGAGTTGCCGGAAACCTCATCCTGGGGCTTGCCTTCAAAGAGTCTCCATACGACGCCTTGATGTCATCGCCGTGACAGAACGGTGACAACATCGTGTCAAGGCCCCCGGCCAGGGCCTGATTGTGCGGGACACGCCATTATGCCGCGGGACCGGTCGGTTCGTACCCGGCCGAACGCCACTTCCGGTTAATATTGGCGATCATGTCGAGCGATCCGCACGCCCTGGAGGACCTCCGCATCTCCCATAGCGCCCGCGGCGCGCGGACCGTCCCCGCGTGGGCCTGGGCGCTGGTCGTCCTGCTCGTCGTTGCCGGGGCCGCCGCCTGGATGTGGGCCCGCGCACCTCGCGCCGTCGAGGTCAAGACGGCGGTGGTCGAGCGCCCGGCCGCCGCTGGCGGCGGCAGTGCGGTGCTCAACGCCTCGGGCTACGTCGTGGCCCGTCGAAGGGCGACGGTGTCGTCGAAGATCACGGGCCGGGTGGTGGACGTCCGGGTCGAGGAGGGCATGCCGGTGCGGAAGAACCAGGTGCTCGCCCGGCTCGATTCCGCGACCTACGACAAGGCGCTCGCGCTGGCCGAGGCCGAGCTCCAGGCCACGCGCGGGGCGGTCGCGGAGAACCGCGCGCGCCTCGACCTGGCCCGGCTGACAGTGCAGCGCTTCCGTTCGCTGCGAGCCGACGGCATCGCCAACCAGGCCGATCTCGACAACGCCGAGACCGAGCTGCGCGCCTACCAGGCCAGGCTCGCGCTCTCCGAAGAGCAGGTCAGCGTCTCCGAGCGCCAGGTGGCGCTCCGGCAGAACGACGTCGCCGACACCGTCATCCTCGCGCCGTTCGACGGCGTGGCCGTCTCGAAGGACGCTCAGCCGGGCGAGATGATCTCGCCGGTGTCCGCGGGCGGCGGGTTCACGCGAACCGGGATCTGCTCGCTGGTCGACATGTCCTCCCTCGAGATCGAGGTGGACGTGAACGAGGGCTACATCAACCGCGTGAGCCCAGGCCAGCGCATCACGGCCGTGCTCGACGCGTATCCCGACTGGCAGATCCCCGGGAAAGTGATCACGATGGTGCCGACGGCCGACAGGCAGAAGGCCACCGTCCTGGTGCGGATCGCCTTCGATCGTCTCGATCCGCGGATCCTGCCGGACATGGGGATCAAGGTTGCCTTCCTCGGCAGCGAGACGACGGCGGCGACGAGCGAGCCGCCGGTGACGATTCCGAACGGCGCGGTGCGCACCGACGCCGGCAGCCGCATTGTCTTCGTCGTCTCCGGCGGCGACCGCGCGGAGCGGCGCGCGGTGCGCGTCGGCGCGGCGCGCGAGGACCGCGTCGAAGTTCTCTCCGGCCTCGCGCCGGGCGAACGCATCGTGCTCGATCCGCCGGCGTCGCTCAAAGACGGCGCCCGCATCGTGGTGAGGTAGCTGCCATGCCCGACGACATCCTCGTCCGTGCCTCGAGCCTGCACAAGGAATTCCGGCGCGGAAGCGAACGGATCGACGTGCTCCAGGGCGTCGACCTCGAGATTCCGAAAGGCGAGTTCCTGGCCCTGATGGGGCCGTCGGGCTCGGGAAAGACGACGCTGCTCAACCTGCTCGGCGGCCTCGACTCGCCGACGCGCGGCACCATCACGATCGACGGCCAGCAGATCGACCGGATGTCGTCCGGCCAGCTCGCCCGCTGGCGCTCGTCGAACGTCGGGTTCATCTTCCAGCTCTACAACCTGCTGCCGGTCCTCACCGCGGAGCGGAACGTGGAGCTGCCGCTGCTGCTCACCCGGCTGTCGCGCAAGGAGCGCAAGCGTCACGTCGACACCGCCCTGCGCGTCGTCGGGCTGGCGGACCGCGCGCGCCACTACCCGCGCCAGCTCTCGGGCGGCCAGGAGCAGCGCGTCGGCATCGCCCGCGCCATCGTCATCGACCCCACGCTGCTGCTGTGCGACGAGCCGACCGGCGACCTCGACCGCAAGGCGGGCGACGAGATCCTGGACTTGCTGCAGGCGCTCAACCGCGGGAACGGCAAGACGATCGTGATGGTGACGCACGACCCGCACGCGGCCGCGCGAGCCAGCCGCGTGCTGCACCTCGACAAGGGCGTGCTCTCGACGGAGCCGGCCTCATGAAGTTCCTGCCACTGCTCTGGCACAGCCTGTTCCGGCGCAAGGTGCGCACGGTGTTCACGCTGCTGGCCGTGCTGGTGGCGTTCACGCTGTACGGCTTCCTGGTGGCCATCAAGGCCGCCTTCGGCATGGGCATCGAGCTGGCCGGGAACGAGCGCCTCGTGCTCATCCACAAGGTCTCGCTCATCCAGCTCCTGCCCATCAACTACCTCGAGCAGATCCGCTCGACCCCCGGCGTCGTGGACGTGTGCCACGAGACCTTCTTCGGCGGCGTCTACCAGGACCCGAAGAACTTCTTCATGCAGGTCCCGGTGGACCCGGAGTGCCTGCTGCGGATGTACCCCGAGTTCAAGCTGCCGGAGGATCAGAAGAAGGCCTGGCTCGCCGATCGGCAGGGCGCCATCGTCGGCCGCCAGACCGCGGCGAAGTTCGGCTGGAAAGTCGGCGACCGGATCCCGATCCAGGCGACGATCTGGAGGAAGAAGGACAACTCCACCAACTGGGAGTTCAACCTCGACGGGATCTACCGCGGGGCCGAGGAAGGCACCGACGAGACGCAGTTCTTCTTTCACTACAAGTACTTCGACGAGTCGCGGCTCTTCGGGGTCGGCAGCGTCGGCTGGTACGTGATCCGCATCGCCGACGCCTCGAAGGCCCCGCAGATCGCGCGGGCGATCGACGCCCGGTTCGCCAACTCGCCGGCCGAGACGAAGACGACGACCGAGAAGGCGTTCGTGCAGGCGTTCGCCAACCAGGTGGGCAACATCGCGCTGATCGTCCAGAGCATCATCGCGATGGCCTTCTTCATCATCCTGCTCGTGACGGCCAACACGATGGCCGAGTCGGTGCGCGAGCGGACGGGCGAATTCGCCGTGCTCAAGACGCTCGGGTTCACCGACGGCCGCGTGCTGGTCCTGGTCCTCACCGAGTCGTGCCTCATCGCCGGCGTCGGCGGCTTCGTCGGCCTCGGCCTGGCGGGGCTGGTCGTGCCGAGGATCCCGACGGCGGACCTGCTGCCGAAACTCTACCTGCCCGTCTCGTCGCTCGCGGCCGGCGTCGCCATGGTCGTCGGGCTGGGCGTCGTCGCCGGGATCTTCCCGGCCCTTCGCGCGATGCGCCTGCGCATCGTGGACGCGCTCCGGAGGGTGTGATCGCCATGTGGATCTTCTCGGGCCTCGTCCAGTCGGTCGTCGTCACGATCCTCAACCTGCGCACGCTGCCGAACCGGCTGGCGGCCTCGCTGGTGGCCGTGGTCGGCATGGCGGGCGTCGTCGGCGTGCTCGTCTCGGTGCTGTCGATCGCCGCCGGGATCCGGGCGACGATGGCGAACACCGGGTCGCCCGACACCGCCATCGTCGTGAGGACGGGGTCGGACGCCGAGATGACGAGCGTCCTGCTCCGGGAGGACATCGACGCGGTCAACGACGCTCCCGGGATCGCCCGGCGGCAGGGCATCGGCGCGCTCGCCTCGGCCGAGCTGTTCGTCGGCATAGACCTCGTCAAGGCGAGCACCGGCACGACGGCCAACGCGGCGCTCAGGGGCGTCGAGCCCGCGGCGTTCGCCGTGCGGAACTTCAGGATGGTCAAGGGGCGGCGGTTCGAGCCTGGCCGGAACGAGGTCATCGTCGGCCGCGCGGCGTCGGCCGAGTACCGCGGCCTCGACGTGGGCACCGAGCTGAAGCTCGGGCAGAACGTCTGGCAGATCGTCGGCATCTTCGACGCCGGCGGGACGGTGCCCGACTCGGAGCTGTGGTGCGACGCCGGCGTGCTCGCGCCCCTCTACCGGCGGGGCGCCAGCCGCCAGGCGGTGTACGTGCGCCTCACGTCGCCCGAGGCCTTCACGGCGTTCAAGGACCGGCTGACGACGGATCCGCGGGTGAAGCTGAAGGTGATGCGCGAGCAGGAGTTCTACGCGGGCCAGTCCGAGCTGCTGACGAACACGATCGAGCGGATCGGCGGCATCATCGGCGTCCTGATGGGGATCGGCGCCTTGTTTGTGGCCATCATCACGATGTACTCGGCGGTCGCGAGCCGCACGCGCGAGATCGCCACGCTGCGCGCGCTCGGCTTCCGCGGCGGGCCGGTGGTGATCTCGGTGCTGGTCGAGTCGATCCTGCTCGGGCTGGTGGGCGGCGCGATCGGCGCGGCCGCGGCCTACTTCGCCTTCAACGGCTACCAGGCCGCCACGATGAACTGGAAGACGATGAGCACGATCGGCTTCGCGTTTCGGGTGACCCCGACGCTGCTCGTGCTCGGCGTCGGCTGGGCGCTCGCGCTCGGCCTGCTCGGCGGCATCTTCCCCGCGATTCGAGCGATGCGGTTGCCGATCGTGACCGCGCTGCGCGAATTGTAGGAGGCAAGCAGCGTAGGCGGCAGGCAGTGGATCACACGTGCCACACTGCCTCACGCCTTGCGCAGGGCTGAAGCCCTGCGCTATCTGCAGATCTTGTCGAGATTCCCAGATAGCGCACGGCTTCAGCCGTGCGCCAACTGCCGACTGCCTACTTCGTACTTCTTACTTCGTACTTCTTACTTTCTACCCACCACCCACACCCTCCCATCCTTCCCGACGATGTACAGTTCCTCGCCCCTGGCCGCGAGGCCTGTCGGCGAGACGAGGCCGGGGATGGCGTAGGCCGCGGTCACGCGGTGCGAGGCCGGATCGATCTTCAAGAGCGTGCTGTAGGCGGCGCTCAGCGCATACAGGGACCCGCCGGCCACGGTGGCGCCGGTCACCACCAACTCGTCCAGCGTGCGCTTGCCGGCGAGCGACAGGCCCGCCTCGGGCGCCAGCGTCGGCGTGAACTCCTCCGACAGCGTCATGTCCCGCCGGTCGAACCGCGAGACGACCATCCGCTTCACCTTGTTGTTCGGCACCGTCACCGTGTAGATCGATCCGGTCGCCGGGTCGAAGGCCGCCGACTGGATGTACATCATCCGGGCACGGACGGTGCCGAAGCGCGACCGCGACACCTCGTCGAACGCGCCGGCCGATTCGAGGAAGTACCGGAAGTTGGCGTCGGCGTCGCCCTTCGCGCTCGGCCGCACGACCACGAAGCTCTTGTTGTCGCCGACGGCGATAAGCGCGCCCTTGTCGAGGAACGCGGCGCCGGCAAACGTGCCGAGGTCCACCGAGTAGCCGGGATCGACGATCGTGTACCGCTTCATGGCGGCGAGCGTGTCGTCGGCCAGGTAGATGCCGTATTGCGTGGTGACCAGGAATTGACTGGTGGCCGCGTCGTACGCCAGGTCGGTCGGCGTACCGTTCAGCGGGAAGCCGATCCTGGTCTGGCGGGCGACGGGCAGGACCGGCAGGTTCGTGAGCGGTCCGGCCGCGGGATCGGAAGCGAGGCCGGAGGTGTCCGGCTTGTCGATCGACCAGCGCCCCCGCAGCGAGACGGGCGCGGGCGACCACTCCTCGGCCGACCAGACCCAGTGTCTCGGCGAGAAGGAGAAGCGCACCGGATCTCCCTGCCCCATGAACGGCGGCGGGCCGGTGCTGGCGAAGGCCTGGACGACGTTGGCGGCGATGACGACCATGAAGACGGCGCCGGCGAACGATTCGAGCGGCCTGAGATGTCCGCGGCCGCTCCTCGATATCTTCCTTCCTCGTCATCGTCAGCAGCAGACCCATCAACGCCACGGCGACCCAGTAGATGAAGAGCGCCCAGGTGTAAGTGTGGGCGCCGAGGATCTCGGCGCTGAACCCCTGGCCGACGTCGCGCGCGGCGTGCATGCCGGTGTGGCGCACGCCCATGAACACGCCCCACGCGGCCACGAGCACGCCCATGCCGATGTACTTCGGCTTGGGGCCGTAGCGCAGGACGAACAGGCCGACGAGCGCCACGAGCGCCATGCCGATCCGCTGCTCCCAGCACATCACGCACGGCGAATCGCCGTAGACGAAGCCCAGCACGAAGACCGCGATGCCGATCGGCACGACGGCGAGCGCCAGCACGGCCAGCGCGAGGATGGTATAGAGCGCGTCTCGTCTCACAAGCGTCTCCCCTCCGCCCGCGGCGGTCAGTAGTTCACCCCGGGCAGCAGCCCGGTCCGCGTGGCCACGGAGAACAGGAACACCATCAGCAGGACGCTGAAGACGAGCAGGCCGAACGCGAGCCGTTCCTTGTGGGGCTTGCGCAGGACGAGATACGCCGTCACCAGGATCACGACGAGATTGAGAAACTCCACCTGCGGTCCTCCTCTTTGACAGGCTCTCGGCTCTGGGCTCTCGGCTCTCGGCCTTGTCCGGCGCCGGGCCCTGAGCCGGACACTGCCCAGAGCCCAGAGCCGTTCCTCACGCCGTGGCCGTCGATCGGTCGATGGCGAGCAGCACGAATGCAATCCAGACCAGGTCGGCGCTCAGCACGTGCACGAGCTGCATCCAGACCGGCGCAAGGAGCAGCACGCTGGTGAGGCCGACGAGCACCTGCCAGGCCGCCGCGCCCACCAGGGCGAACCCGAGCCTCCTCGACCAGCCGCGCGACTCGAACCCGACCCGGAGCCCGACGACGACCAGGCCGATCGCCATGAACACGGCGATGGTCGGGTGCAGCAGCCTGAGCCGGACGAGCAGGTGCGAGGCGCCGGAGAACTCCGCGCCGAGCGCCTCGGCCAGCGAGCCCGCGGGGTAGAGCGTGTCGCCGAGCGCGGCCACGGCGCCGCTGACGGCGGCCAGCAGGATGACCGCGCCGCCGAAGCCGTACTCCAGGATCGCCGCCCGGTGAAGCCGGGCGCGCGCCGGGGTCTGGCGCGTCAGGTGGTAGGCGGTCCACGCCAGGCAGGCGATCAGCAGGAAGGTGTTGGCGAGGTGCGCGGCCATGAACCACGCCCGCGCGAAGCTGGCGTTGTCGGCCACGAGCCGGAACAAAACGAGCCCCGCGCCGACGCCGGCCTCGGTCACCATGAACGCCATCGCCCACGCCGCCGTGCGCCGCGCGGGGTGGCCGGGCGCGCAGCTTCGCCAGACCCAGATGAGCAGCGCGGCCACCGCCAGGATGGCCAGGCCGCTGCTGACCCGGTGCGAGAACTCGACGAGCATCTCGAGGCTCGGCGCCTGCGGGACCAGTTCGCCGTTGCAGAGGGGCCAGTGCGCCCCGCACCCCGCCCCGGACCGCGTCGCCCGCACGTAGGCCCCGAGCGCGATCACGGCGAGGTTGTACACCAGGACTTCCCAGCTGAATCGTGCAAGCTTGGTCATGGTCGTCATCCGCTCCTCACCGATCCGCTTCCTCTGGCGGCCCGGGCGGACCCCGGCCGGCCGCCGCTGGTGGCACCGGGCGAGATTGTAGACCGATTTCGGGGCGGCGGCGCCGTCAAGATGCGCCGGCGCCGGTCAGGGCTTGGCGGGCGGGCGCCTGAGGACCGACTCGCCGGGCGGATACTCGATCGATCCGTCGAGGGCCGCCTTCTGCTCGGGCGTCACGTCGGGGAACGGCAGCTCGCCCCGCTCGCGCCACCCTTTCACCGTCTCGGCGGCCCTGGCCGACTTCTCCGCGTCGAGCCCCCCGTCCCGGGCGATGTAGGTCGTCTGCGACGGGAAGGCGAACCCGGTGCCGGCCGCCTCGACAAGTTCCATCAGCCGCAGGAGCAGGTCCTCCTGGATCGCCATGAACTGGTTGTAATCGGTGACGGTCACGTAGGCGAAGATCTCGACGTCCAGGCTCGACGACCCGAACCGCAGCAGCCGCACGCGCGCGGAGTCGGTCTCGATGTGCGGGTGCCCGTACAGGAGCGTCCGCATCTGGGCCAGCACGAAGCGAAGCTGCTCGGCCGTGGTTTCGTAGCGCAGCCCGATCACCGGGTTGAAGACGATCTTGTCGCGGGCGGCATAGTTCTCGATGCTCTGGCTGGCGAGTTCGGCGTTCGGGATCGAGATCAGCGTGCGCCCGAGCGTGCGGATGCGCGTGGACCGCAGCCCGATGTCTTCCACCGTGCCCAGCGTCGTGCCCACGCGGCAGAAGTTGCCGATTCGGATCGGGCTGTCGCCGATGACCATCATCCCGCCGAACAGGTTCTCGAGCGTCTTCTGCGAGGCCAGCGCCACCGCGATGCCGCCCACGCCGAGGCCGGCGAGAACCGGCGTGAGATTGATGCCGACGGCCCCGAGCAGGATCAGGGCGCCGACCACCACGGCCGCCGTCTGCAGCAGCCGGCCGCTGAGCCTCATGAGGGCGATCCGCTCGGTCGCGCCCCGCCGTTCGAACTTGCGGACCCATCGGCCGATCGTCGTCGCCACGAGGGTCACGCCCAGCCACGTCGCCGCCGAGATGACCAGCAGCGTCGCCAGCCGCCCGCCGGTGTACCGCTGCCTGACCGTGAGCAGGTACGCCGCCATCGACTGCAGCGTCACGCCGAGAATCAGCCAGTAGGCGGGTCGCAGCAGCCCCTTCACGGTCGAGAACGAGATCCCGGCCGGCGAGCGTCGCAGCGCGAGGTACACGATCAGCCTGAGCAGCCGCTCCAGCAGCGCGGCGATGAGGAAGGCCGCCAGGCCGGCCACCGCCATCACGATCCAGGACCAGAGACGGTACCGCTCGCCGTAACCCTGGACGAACGACTTCGGCAGCCAGGCCTCGACAAACGACGGCGCGTACTCCCGGTAGGCCGCCGGCACGTCGGCCAGCGTCTCGGGCGCGAAGAGCCAGTAGGGGGGCGCGTCGCCGTAATGCACGCGCAGCAGCAGCACCTCGAGCCGCCCGGACTCGGTCGCGATCGACCCGACCAGTTCGTGGTCCTTGCCGACGCGCTCGTCCTGCTCGCCCTCGGGCCTGCGGCTCAACCGGCTCAGGTCGGCCGTCAGCCCGCGGTCGAGCAGCACCTTCAGCTCGCGCGCGAGTTCCTCGGCGTTCGCCTGCGACACCCTGGTGTCGAGGTATTTCGCCGCGCGCGACCAGTCACCGCCGGTCGCGGCCGACAGGAACCCCATCACCGTGCCGGCAGGCGTCTGCCTCCCGTATGGATCGGCCGGCGCGCTCGCGGACGCGGGAGCCGGCGTCGAGGTGGGCAACTGCGGCAGCAGGCCCTGCGACCGGGCCGCCGGGGCGAGAGTCGCGACGAGCGCCAGCGCGACAACGACGGGACCAACCGCGGGCCTCATAGGCGCTCCTCCGTCTCCCCGAGCTTGATCCCTGCCGGCAGGCAACCCTAAAGGGTCGCCCTACAACGCTTGAAGGGTCGCCCTACAACACTTGAAGGGTCGCCCTACAACACTTGGAGGGTCGCCCTACAACGCTTGAAGGGTCGCCCTACAACACTTGAAGGGTCGCCCTACAACACTTGAAGGGTCGCCCTACAACAGACGAGTCGGCCCACAGGACCGTGTGTAGGGCGGGCCTTCAGGCCTGCCTCAGGCCCTGGACCCTCTACGCCCTGCCCATGAACTCGCGCGTCTCGGTGTGCACCCGGACCGTCTCGCCCTGCTTGACGAACAGCGGCACGCGGATCTCGATGCCCGTCTCGAGCGTGGCCGCCTTGTTGACGCTGCCGCTGGCCGTGTCCCCGCGGATCCCCGGCTCCGTGTAGGTCACCTTCAACTCGACCTGCTGCGGCATCTGGAGGCCGATCACCGACCCGTTGAACAGCAGGATCTGCACGATCTGGCCCTCGACCAGGAAGTCGAGCGCGTCGCCCAGCAGGTCCTCCTGGAGCGTGAGCGTCTCGTAGCTCTCCTGGTCCATGAAGTGCGAGCCGTGGCCGTCGCTGTAGAGGTAGCTCGCCGGGGCCTGGACGAGGTCGGGCTCCTTGAACTTCTCGCCGGCCTTGAACGTCCGGTCGAAAACGGCCCGCGTCTTCAGGTTGCGCATCTTGACGCGGACCAGCGTCTGGCCCCCGCGCGCGGTCGGAGTGGAGATGCCGACGTCGAGGCAGACGAACGGGGCGCCGTCGACCTCGAAGAAGGTCTTCCGCTTGAGGCCGATGGCTTCGATCAGGACAGACATGCGTGGTCTCCCGCCGTTATTTCTTGTCCGCGACCGTGAACGAGCCGTGGACCATGTCCATGCCGCACGCGATCGCGACCTTGCCCGACTTGGCGGGCGTGAACTCGATGGTGGTCTGGCCTTCCTTGACGGTCTTCTTCACGTTGACCGCGCCGATGACGACCGTCCGCGCGCACCCGGTCACCGTCTTCAGGTCGACTTCCATCCGGACCGGCACGCCCGCGACGACGGTGTCGGGCGTCACCACGTAGCCCTTGTCGTCCACGCTCAGCTTGACGGTCTGCACCTTTGGCTGGGCCGCCTTGGCGGCCTGCGCACACACCGGGACGGCCCCGCCGAGCATGGCCGCCACGCACAGGCCCGCACCGAACGACACGATCTGTTTCATGCTCATCAATCCCTCCAGTCTGGACCCGGGCGCGCGCCGGCGCCCCGGTCGATTCTCCCCCGAAGATGGCGCGAGGGCAAGACGAAGACCCGTAATGGCGCGATACTAAGTTAGAATAGGCGTTTCACACTGGACAGGATCAGGACGAGATACCCTTCGACCAGGGTGCACTTGTGCGTCGATGGTCGGACGGCCCTCGTCGGTTTCCTGCGCCGGGACAGTCGGAGGGCCCCCGTGAGGGCCCGGTCGGCGGGGGCGGTCAGCTGATGAGTCGATTTACGAAGCAGCAGTGGGCGGTGGTGCTGGGGGGATCCAGCGGGTTCGGCCTCGCCTCGGCGAAGAAGCTCGCCGCCGAGGGCATGAGCGTGTGCGTCGTGCACCGGGATCGGCGCGGGGCGATGGACCGCATCGAGCGGGAGTTCGACGAGATCCGCGCCCACCGGAACGGGTTCGTGAGCCTCAACCTCGACGCCCTCACGCCGGAGGGCCTGTCGGCGGTCCTCGACGCGCTCGCCTCGACCCTCGGCGCCGAGGGGCGGGTCCGCGTCCTGCTCCACTCGATCGCCTTCGGCAACCTGAAACTGCTCGTCAAGGAGCCGCCGGCCGACGCCCCGCCGTCGCTCGCGCGCCTGGCCGAGGCCCTCGGCGTGCCGGGCGCCGAGATGGACAAGGCGGTCGACGCGCTCGCCGAGGACGGCGAGCCGATCTTCCAGGCGCTGCGGCCCGTCTACTACGGCGAGGGCGTGCTGGACGACGAGGACATGGCGCGGACGATCTTCTCGATGGGGACGAGCCTGATGACGTGGGTCCAGCGGATTCACGCCGCCGGGCTGTTTGCCGACGACGCGCGCGTCCTCGGCCTGACCAGCGAGGGCAACGCCGTCGCGTGGCGCGGCTACGCCGCGGTGGCGGCCGCCAAGGTGGCGCTCGAGTCGGTGTCGCGCGCCATCGCGGTGGAATTCGCGCCCTTCGGCATCCGGTCGAACATCATCCAGCCCGGGGTGACCGACACGCCGGCGCTGCGCGTGATCCCGGGCAGCGGCCGCATGAAGGCCGGCGCCGCCCGCCGCAACCCGTTCGGCCGGCTCACGACGCCGGAGGACGTGGCCAACGTCGTCTACCTGCTCAGCCTGGACGAAGCGCGGTGGATCAACGGCGCCCTGATCCGCGCCGACGGGGGTGAGCGCATTGCATAGGCACGCCCCGCTCGCCGGCGACCTGTTCCTCCACGGGATCGGCCACTTCCACCCGGAGAACCGGATCGACAACGCGTTCCTCACGGCCCTGGACATCGGCACCGACGACGCCTGGATCATGGAGCGCGTGGGAATCCGCGCGCGCCGCACGGTCCTCGCGCTCGACTACATCGTCCGGACCAAGAACGAGCACCCCGCGGACTCCGCGCGGTGGTCGGTCTACACCAACGCGGAGACCGGCGCGCGCGCGGCGCGCCTCGCCATGGAGCGGGCGGGCGTCGGCCCGTCGCAGATCGGCCTGGTCGTCGCCGGCGGGTGCTCGCCGCAGTACTCGATCCCGGCCGAGGCCTGCCTGGTGGCGGCCGAGCTCGGCATCTCGGCGCCCGCCTACGACATCACGTCGGCCTGTTCGAGCTTCGCCGTCCAGATGCACCACCTGCGCGGGCTCAGGCCCGAGGCGCTGCCCGACTACACGCTGGTCGTGAACGTGGAGAACACCACGCGGACGGTGAACTACGCCGACCGGCGGTCGGCGGTGCTGTGGGGGGACGGCAGCGCCGCGGCCGTGGTCTCGGGGCGCCTCCCGGCGCCGGTGCGGATCCGGCAGAGCGTCGTGCACTCCGACCCCGCGGGGTGGAACAAGGTCGTCATCCCGGCGGGCGGGCACTTCATCCAGGAAGGGCCGGCCGTCCAGGGGTTCGCGATCCGCAAGTCGGTCGTGACGCTGCACGAGATCGCGGCGCACGCCGCGCCCGACCGCGACCTGTGGTTCATCGGCCACCAGGCCAACCTGATGATGCTCAACACGGTGTGCCAGCGGGCCGGGGTCGACCCGGCGCGCCACCTGTTCAACGTGGACGAGTTCGGCAACTGCGGCGCGGCGGGGGCGCCGGGCGTGCTGTCGCAGCACTGGGACACGCTGCCGGCGCAGTGCCAGATCGCGCTGGTCGTCGTCGGGTCGGGCCTCACCTGGGGCGGCCTGCTGATCGACGTCGGGAGGTCTTCGTGAAATACGCCGAGTTCCTCGGGCGGGCGCAGTTCTCCAAGGCGGAAGTCCTCGGGCTGGCGCACGGCACGCTGGTCGAGGATCCGCCGGCCGAGGGCCTCGCGTCGCTGCCCGCGCCGCCCATGCTCATGGTCGATCGCATCGTCGAGATCAGCCACCGCGGCCCGCAGGGGCGGATCGTGGCCGAGTTCGACGTGCTCATCGACGCCTGGTTCTTCCAGTGCCACTTCCGCTCCGACCCCGTGCAGCCCGGGTGCCTGGGCGTCGACGCGATCTGGCAGCTCATCGGGTTCTACGCCGCCATGCGCGGGGCCAGGGGCGGCGGCCGCGCGCTCGGGGCGAAGGAGATCGAGTTCTCGGGCCAGATCCGGCCGTACAACAAGCTGGTGCGCTACGAGATCGACATCCGCCGGTACGCCGAGCTGGCCGAGACCGGCGCGGCCATCGCCATCGGCACCGGGCGCGTCCTCGTCGACGGCGAGCCGATCTACCTCGTGAAGGACGCCAAGGTCGGCATCTTCCGCGGGATCCGCTACACCGACTACCCCGCGCCGTCCGCCAACTCGGTGGGCGGGCTGATGGCGCGGTAGCCGGAGGACCGCCATGACGGACAGACAACGGCTGACCGCCGCCGAGGTCCTCGACCTGCTGCCGCAGCAGCGGCCGTTCCGGTTCGTGGACGAGATCCTCGAGGTGGACGAGCACCGGATCGTCGGGCGCTACCGGTTCCGCGAGGACGAGTGGTTCTACGCGGGGCACTTCCCGGGCCGCCCGATCACCCCGGGGGTGATCCTGCTCGAGTCGATGTGCCAGGTCGGGGTGGTGGCGCTCGGCATCTACCTGTTCGCCCTGGAGTACACGACGAAAGAGGCGCGGGCCTTCACCACGCTGTTCGTGGACGCGGAGTCGGAGTTCCTGAAGTCGGTGCTGCCGGGAGACACCGTGACCATCCGCGGCGAGCGCGTCTTCTGGCGGCGGAACAAGCTTCGCGCGCGCATCGAAATGTTCGCCGCCGACGGCACGCTGGTGGCCCAGACCACGGCGTCGGGACTGGGAGTGCGGAATGAGTGAGCGTGTCGTCGTCACCGGCATGGGCGTCGTCGCGGCCAACGCGCACGGCCTGGACGCCTTCGAGCGGGCGCTGCGCGAAGGGCGGTCGGGCATCCGTTTCCACGAGAAGCTGCGCGACCTCGGGTTCGCGTGCCAGGTCGGCGGCGTGCCGGAGGTGAGCGAGGAGCTCAAGCACGAGTACTTCTCGGAAGAAGCGCTGCGGGCGCTCAACAGCAGCATGGTGTACGCCGGCATCGCGGCGATCGACTGCTGGCGCGACGCCGGCTTCGTGCGGCCGGAGCCGGGCGGCGGCGAGGTGGACTGGGACACGGGCGCGATCGTCGGCACCGGGATCGGCGGCGTCGACACGGTCGGCGAGTGGGTCGTCCCGCGCGTGAACGAGGGGAAGGTCCGGCGCCTCGGCAGCGCGACGGTCGAGCAGACGATGGCCAGCTCGGTGAGCGCGTGCGTGGGCGGCTTCCTCGCGCTCGGCGGGCAGGTGACCACCAACAGCAGCGCGTGCACGACCGGCACCGAGGCGATCGTGGACGCGTTCCACAAGGTGCGGGCGGGGCGCGCGGCGCGTATGATAGCGGGCGGCACCGAGGGGTCGTCGCACTACATCTGGGCCGGCTTCGACGCGATGCGCGTGCTCGCGCGGCAGTCCAACGACAGGCCCGAGGCGGCGTCGCGGCCGATGAGCGCGACGGCCGGCGGCTTCGTGCCCTCGTCGGGCGCGGGGCTGCTGATGGTGGAGAGCCTGTCGTCGGCCAGGGCCCGGGGCGCGCGCATCTACGCCGAGATCCTCGGCGGGCACGTCAACTGCGGCGGCCAGCGCGGCGGCGGCAGCATGACGGCGCCCAACCCGGAAGGCGCGCGGCGGTGCGTGCTCGCGGCGCTCGCGGTCGCCGGGATCGGGCCCGAGCGCATCGACGCCATCAACGGCCACCTGACCGCCACGATGGCCGACCCGCTCGAGGTGGCGACGTGGGAGCGGGCGCTCGGGCGGGGGCCCGCGGAGTTCCCGTGGATCAACTCCACCAAGTCGCTGGTCGGGCACGGCCTCGGCGCGGCGGGGGGCATCGAGGCGGTGGCCTCGGTGCTGCAGATCAGCCGGGGATTCGTCCACGGGTCGATCAACTGCGAGGACGTGCACCCGGACATCGCCCCGTTCGCCGCGAGGATCCCGCACCAGACCCTCGAGGTGTCGCCGCGCGTGGTGGCCAAGGCCAGCTTCGGGTTCGGCGACGTCAACGGGTGCCTCATCTTCGGCCGGTGGGAAGACGGAGAACAAGGAGAGTCGAATGGATAGCGCGGCAGCATTTGCCAAGGTCGTCGGGATCATCAAGCCGTTTGTGAAGAACCAGGCGGCGTTCGCGCAGCCGGGCGAAGGCACGCGGATCATCGAGGATCTCGGCGTCAACTCGGCCCGGCTGGTGGACATCATCCTCGCGTTCGAAGACGAGTTCGGCATCGAGGTGGACGACGAGTCGGCCGACAAGGTGCGCACGCTGGGCGACGCCGTCCAGATGATCCAGCGGAAGACGGCGCCCGCGCACTGACGGCCGACCGTGCTGCCCGTCAGAGCGCGCCTCGGACTGCGGGTGCAGGAGATCCTGGCGCAGGCGCTGGTCCTGGTCACCTACTACGGTTTCCTGGGGTGGCTGCGATACCGCCGGTACCGGATCCCCGACCTCTCCCGGCTCCGCGCCGAGTTCGCGGCGCTCGAGCGGGGCCGCCGCGGGCCGCTGCTCGTCTGCGCGAACCACATCACGCTGGTGGACTCGCTCGTCATCCAGTGGGCGCTCGCGCCCGGGTGGCGGCTGCTGGTCCGGCCGCGCTGGTTCATCTGGAACCTGCCGGACCGGCACAACATCTCGGCCACCTGGTGGCTGCGCGTCGTCGGCTACCTCGGCAAGTGCGTGCCCGTCCTGCGGGAGGGGCCGCCCGAGGAGGCGCGGCGAACGCTCGACAAGGTGGCGTTCCTGCTCGCGCGCGGCCAGTCGGTGCTCGTGTTCCCGGAGGGAGGACGCAGCCGGATCGGCCGCGTGGACCCCGAGCGGGTCATGTACGGCGCCGGTCGGATGCTGCAGCAGACGCCCGGCGCGCGCGTCCTGTGCGTCTACGCCAGAGGGCTCGGGCAGCGCGATTTCAGCAACTACCCGCGGCCGGGTGAGACGTTTTTCGTGCGGGTTTCCGCGTTCGCGCCCTCCACGGCGCACCACGGGCTGCGGGCCGACCGCGACCTGGCGATGCAGATCGTGGGGCGCCTGATCGAGATGGAGCAGGAGTACTTTGCACACGCGAACCTGGATCGGTAACGACATCGTCGATCTCGGCGAGCCGGGCGTGGCCGGCAAGGAGCTGGACCGGCGGTTCATGGAGCGGGTCTTCACGCCCGAGGAGCGCCGCCGCATCCTCGACGCCGCGGCGCCGACGCTCGCGCTGTGGAGAACCTGGTCGGCCAAGGAGACGGCGTTCAAGATCGCGAGCAAGCTGCGCGAGGGCGTGATCTTCGCGCACCGGCGCTTCGAGGTCGGCCCCGACGGGGCGGGAGACGCGGCCGGCGCCTCGGGGCTGACGGCGGGAAGCGGGGTCAGCGTGTGGTTCGAGGACCTCGAGGTGCAGGTCCGCTGGGAGACGGCCCTCGACTACATTCACTGCATCGGACGGCTGGCGCGGCGCGGCGGCGAGATCGCGCCGGCCGGGCCCGATCCCCTGCGCGGCCCCCGCCGCCTGCTGGCCGGCATCGTCAGCAACGGCCAGGGGATCGGCGGCGCGCTGACCAGCGCCGAGCGGGCGTCGGTGCACTCGACGGCCTCGGAGCGCGCGCGCCTGCTGGCGCGGGAGCTGATGGCGCGGTGGGACGTGCAGGGCGCCGAGATCGTCCGGATGTGGCGCGCGTGGCGCTGGAGCCCGCCGGTCATCGCCCGGGAGGGACAGCCGCTCGCCGGGTTCGACGTCAGCCTCTCGCACGACGGACGGTTTGTGGCGGCCGCGCTCGTCGGACCGGTGTAGGGCGGCCCTTTAGGGTTGCCTGAGGCCCGCGCCTCACGCCTTGCGCCTTGTGCCTCACGCCTTGCGGCGGGTCGCGGCCCCGCCCCGCCTCAGTCACAGTCCCACCTGATCATCCTCCCGGCGGGCGGTGTTTCCATGCTTCCCATTCCGGCAGGCGGCTGCCTTGGGAATCGAAGCGGCGTCAGCGGCCGGGGGTGGCATCCTTGGGCGGGCGGCGCAGGTGATGGAGCGTGTCGATGATCGTGTCCTTTGCCAGCATCCCCACGACGAACAGCACGAGCGCCACCCCGGACAGAATCCACACCGGCACGTAGTTCTTCACCTGCAGGTTGGCCCCGATGTAGGCCGAGCCCCACAGGCCGGGCAGGCGGGCAATCGTGCAGATCAAGATGAACGGCAGCGGCTTGACCGGCGTCAAGGCCGCGATGTAGAGCAGCGCGTCCTTCGGGAAACCCGGGATGAGAAAGAGCAGGAAGATCGTGATCTCCGACTTGGGGCTGTTGATGAGGAAGTCGAACCTGGCGAGGTGCCCGGGCGAGACAACGGCGCGAACCAGGGAATACCCGAACAGCCGGGTCGCGCCGAATACGATGACCGTGCCGATCACCGTCCCGATGGTCGAGTACAGCGTGCCGAGCGCGGTGCCGAATGCATATCCGCCACCGATCTGAACGAATTCGCCGGGGATCACGATGATGATGATGTGCGCCACCTGGAACAGGATGTAGACCAACGCGCTGATCGGGCCGTAGGCGTCGAGGAACGCCTTGAACTGCTCCGGCCTCCCGATGACTCGCGTGATGGCCGGGCCAAACCGGATGGACGCGCAGGCAAGCAGCCCAAGAAACACGACAAACAGGACGGCGTGTGTGATGAGATAGGTGGTCCGCTGTGGTGTCTGGGTCATGACGCGGCTTCTTGTCGCGGGAAGGTGGCTCGGTGCCGGAACCGGTCTTCCCGGAATCGGCTGCCGGATAGTATCGTGAACGATCCGGCGGCATCAATCGTGCCGGGTCGTTCGGAGACCGGAATGCGTGGTCGTGCCGTTCCCGGGAGGATTCCATGCTCGATGGCCTGACCGATGACGAAGCGTCCCGACGCCTGATCGCGGAGGGCCCCAACGAACTGCCCTCGACAACACGGCGGAACGCCTGGCACATCGCCTTCGAGGTCGTCCGCGAGCCGATGATCGCGCTGCTGGTGGCCTGCGGCACGCTCTATCTGGTGCTGGGCGACATCCACGAAGCGATGCTGCTGCTGGGGTTCGTCTTCGTCGTCGCCGGGATTGCCTTCTTCCAGGAGCGCAAGACCGAACGGGCGCTCGACGCGCTCCGCGACCTCGCCAGCCCCCGCGCGCTGGTGATCCGCTCCGGCCAGAAGCGTCGCATCGCCGGGCGCGAAGTCGTGCGCGGCGACGTCATCCTGCTCTCCGAGGGAGACCGGGTCCCGGCCGATGCGGTCGTCGGCTCGTGCACGAGCCTCTCAGTGGACGAGTCGTTGCTGACGGGCGAGTCGGTGCCGGTGCCCAAGGCGGCGGTGCGGGACGAGGTGGAGATGGCCCGCCCCGGGGGCGACGATACGCCCTTCGTCTACTCCGGCACGCTCGTGGTGCGTGGCCAGGGCCTCGCCACCGTGCGCGCGATCGGCGGGCAGACGGAGATGGGCCGCATCGGTAAAGCGCTGGCGGTGCTGGAGGTCGAGCGCACGCCGCTGCAGCGCCAGACAGGCCGGCTCGTGCGGCTGTTCGCCGGCGTCGGCCTGGCGATGTGCACCGCCGTCGTGGCGGTCATCGGGCTCGGGCAGGGCGACTGGATCAAGGGTCTGCTTGCCGGCCTGACGCTGGGCATGGCCATGCTGCCCGAGGAGTTCCCGGTCGTCCTCACGATATTCCTGGCGCTGGGCGCCTGGCGCCTCTCCCGCCACAACGTGCTCACCCGACGCATTCCGGCGGTGGAGACGCTGGGGGCGACGACGGCCCTCTGCGTCGACAAGACGGGCACACTGACGCTCAACAGGATGTCGGTGGCCGACCTCGTCGTCGGCGACCAGGGCCTCGAGATCGACGCGAAGCGCGCCGGGCTGCCAGAGGCGTTCCACGACGTGGTCGAGTTCGCCATCCTGGCCAGCCCCGCCGATCCGTTCGACCCGATGGAGAAGGCCATGAAGGAACTCGGCGAGCGTGTGCTCGCCGGGACGGAACACCTGCACGACGACTGGGAACTCCTGCGCGAGTACCCGCTGTCGCCGCAACTGCTGGCCATGTCGCGGGTGTGGCGCTCGCAGCAGGGCGGCGATCATGTCATCGCCGCGAAGGGCGCGCCGGAAGCGATCGCCGATTTGTGCCACCTGCCAGAACACGGGCGCGAGGCGCTCGGCCGGACGATCTCGGCGCTGGCCGCCAAGGGCCGCCGGGTGCTCGGCGTCGCCCGCGCCTGCTTCCGGGACGAAGGCGGAGAGCTGCCGCGCGAGCAGCACGACTACGACTTCGAGTTCCTGGGCCTGCTGGGCCTCGCCGACCCCGTTCGCCCCGGCGTACCCGAGGCGATCGCCGAGTGCCACCGCGCCGGCATCCGGGTGATCATGATCACCGGCGACTACCCCGGCACCGCGCAGAGCATCGCGCGGGAGATCGGTCTGCCCAACGCCGACGAGGTGATTACCGGGCCCGCGCTGGAGGCGATGGACGACGAGGCCCTCGCCCGCCGGGTGACCACGGTCAATCTCTTCGCGCGCATGGTGCCCGAGCAGAAGCTGCGCCTGGTGCAGGCGCTCAAGTCGGGTGGCGAAGTGGTCGCGATGACCGGCGACGGCGTCAACGACGCCCCCGCGCTGAAGGCCGCGCATATCGGCGTGGCGATGGGCGGCCGCGGCACCGACGTGGCGCGCGAGGCCGGCGCCATCGTGCTGCTCGACGATGCCTTCGAGTCCATCGTCAAGGGCGTGCGCACCGGACGGCGGATCTTCGCCAACCTCAAGCGCGCGATGCTCTACATCTTCGTGGTGCACATCCCCATCGCGGGGCTGTCGTTGGTGCCCATCCTGCTCGGCTGGCCGCTGGTGCTGCTCCCGATCCACGTCGTCTTCCTCGAGCTCATCATCGACCCGGCCTGCACGGTGGTCTTCGAGGCCGACGAGGACGAGCGCGGCGTGATGGATCGGCCTCCGCGCAACCTCGACGAGCCGCTCTTCGGGCGGCGGGGGCTGCTGGTCGGCCTCGTGCAGGGCTCGGCCGAGCTGGTGGCCGAACTCGCCCTGCTCGCGTGGGCGCTGCCGGCCCTGGGCGAGAAAGGGGCGCGCGCGGCCATCTTCACGACCATGGTGCTGTGCAACCTGGGGCTCATCTTCATCAGCCGCGCCGGCGGACGCACGCTGCGCGCCACACTGCGCGCGCCCAACCGCCCGGCGGCCATCGTGACGGCCGGCGCGCTCGCACTGGTCGCCGTCGCGCTCTTCGTCCCGCCCGTCACGAGGCTGTTCGTCTTCGAGCCCATCAGGCCCGAGGTCCTCGGGCTCTCGGTCTGCGCGGCCGCCGGCAGCCTGGTGGTCGCCGGCCTCGCCCGACGCTGGACCCCGCGATGAGCGACCGCGTCGCCCGCGACGGTGCGGGGCGGCCTGTGAGCTGTGAGAAGATAACCGGACGGCTGGCGACCGACCCCGTCGACTGCCCCGGTCGGCTTGCGGCACTCGAACCCGGAGACTGACGTGATGACCTACGACACCAACGACCTCTCGACCCGCGGCCGGACGCTCGAGGACCTGTTCTTCCTCGAGCAGGACCGGATTCTCCTCGAAGAGCACCGCAAGCTGAAACGCATGGAAGAGACGCGGCAGGCGCTGGCCGCCGTGTCCGGCATCACCAACTCAAGCGTGCTCGACCGGCTGGTCGAACTCGACATCCACGCGGAAATCGTCAGTACGCTCGCCCTGGTC
Source organism: uncultured Acidobacteriota bacterium (assembly GCA_963717945.1). Taxonomy (GTDB): domain Bacteria; phylum Acidobacteriota; class Vicinamibacteria; order Vicinamibacterales; family Fen-181; genus FEN-299. The sequence goes on from CAVQXT010000006.1 coordinate 129,969, forward strand.
CCGCTGGTCGAGGTGGCCTGGGCCGACGGCCGCATCCAGGAAGAGGAACGGGCGGCGGTCCTCCAGGCGGGCGCGGACCACGGGATCGCGGTGGGGCGTCCGGCCTACGCCCTGCTCGAGCGGTGGCTGGCGCACAGGCCCGGCCCCGAGCTGCTCGAGGCATGGACGCTGTACGTCAACGGACTGTGCGAGGCGCTCGACGACGAGCAGCGAGAGGCCTTGCGGGCGGACCTCATGAACCGCGCCAGACGGGTGGCCGCGGCCGCGGGCGGCTTCCTGGGTTTGACCTCGCCTGTTTCGGCGAGCGAGCAACGGGTGCTCGACCGGCTCGACCAGGCATTCAGGACGTAGGCCTGGCGCGCCGCGCCGGCGAGGGTCGTCAGTCAGGCGATCCTCGGAATTCGCCCGGCCACGGCTTCTCAGCCGTTGTCTCCTCGCTTCCGCCAAATCGCCGCCTCGGTGAGGATGCCGACTTCCTACCTCGAGGACCGACCGGGCGCAGGATTCATACCCGCAGGGGTCGTCGCTCCGCCGCCGCTCGTGTTCCCCGGGCGCCGGTGCGGGGCGGGCGGCGGGCTGAAGGACCGCGCTACTTCTTCGGCGCCGCCGTCGCGAGTATCGTCGGATCCAGCCCCTTCTTGAGCTGCGGCACGCCCTCGGTCATCCACTCCGGCGCAGGCGCGCCCTTGAGATAGTGATCGAAGAACTGGCGCATGCGAACCTGGAAGTCCTTCTGGTTCTCCTTCCGCCCGAGGTGGTGCGCCTCGTCCGGGTACGATAACAGGATCACCTGCTTGCCCAGCCGCCGCGCGGCCGCGTAGAACTCGAGGCCTTGCCCGTAGTCCACCGACCCGTCGGCCGTGCCCTGCAGGATCATGAACGGCGTCTTGATCTTCGGTGCGTTGTGCACCGGCGACTGGCTCTCGTAGAGATCGCGCGATGTCCACGGCGTCACGCCAGCGCCCATCCGCACCTGCCCGACCTCGGTGATGCCCTGCTGGATCGAGCCGGTCGACCGGTAGAGCGTGCCGTAGAAGCTCGTGAGATCCGTCGGCGGCGCGCCGGTCACGACGGCCGCGAAGATGTCGGTCTGCGTGACGATGAAGGAGGACTGGTAGCCGCCCCAACTGTGCCCTTGCAGGCCGATGTGCGCCGGGTCCGCGTAACCGAGCTCGATCACCTTCTTGACCGCGCTCGTGACGCAGTCGAGCGCGGATGAGCCGGGCCGGCCTATCTCGTAGCGCACGTCCGGCTGCAGCACGAGGTAGCCGTTGCTCGAGTAGGTGGACATGTGCGGTCGGTCGTCGTACACGGGGAACGAGAAGGTGTGGTGCGTATCGGACATCAGCTCGTAGAAATAGACGAGCATCGGGTACTTCTTCCCGGGCTCGTATCCGGCCGGCAGCGTCAGCGTCGCCTGCAGGCGGACGCCCTTGCTGTTCTTGAAGTCGATGAGCTTCTTGGTGCCCCAGGCGAACGCCTTGAAGATGTCCGGCTGCGCGTCGGTCACCTGCCTGGGCGACGCGAAGCGCTTGTCCGAGACCCAGTAGTTCGGGTACTCGTTGAACGTCTGCTCGGTGAACACCAGGCGGTCGGCGTTCTTGGCCGCGATGGGCGCGCCGACCGACTTGTCGAGCCACAGCAGGGATGACGGCGACTGTCCCGCGACGAGCTCGGAGTAGCCGGATTTCTTCGTCCATTCGCCGTAGGTCGCGAGCAGCAGCGGCTTGCTCATATCGATGGGCTCCTGCCGGCCGCCGCCGCGCGCGCCGCCACCGCCGCCGCGCCCTCCCATCCCGGCGCGACCGAGCTGCGTCACCCGGTACCGCACGTCCTGCCTCGAGCCCTCGCCCTTGGTCAGACACGTCGGGGCTCCGCCCGCAAGCGGCAGGGCCCAGACGTCGTAGCGGTCGTAGAGCAAGGCCGACTTGCCGTCGGAAGTGAACCCGGCCATGCCATACACGGGCTTCTCGTAGTCGTGGTCGTCTTCGGCGTTGACGAAGCTGCGGCCGCCGTCGATGGCCGTCTTCGCCGCGGTCTCCATCTGGAACGAGTAAACGTGGCCGCCCTTCAGGTACAGGAACCACTTCCCGTCCGGCGACAGGCCCATCGTCCTCGACAGCCCCCGCTCGACCAGCGTGCGCTCGCCTGTCGCGAGGTTGACGCGGTAGAAGTCGCCCTTGGTCCCGCCCCACTCGACCTGCCCGGCGTACGGCGTGTCGATGCGCCCGACGGCCCACTTCAGATCGTCGGTGGGCGTGATGGTCTTCATCTCGTCGTCGGCGATCGGGCGCAGGGCGCCGGCGGCGACGTCGAGGATGGCGGCCTTCGTGGCCCGGCGCGCCTGGGCCAGCTGGACGATCTGCACCGACTGCGGGTCGTCGTCTTTCCAGTGCCACACGTCCACGTTGGCCTGCGGATCGGTCGACGGCGGCTTCTCGGCCTCCTGCTCCTTCAAGCCGACCAGCAGCCGTGCGCCGTCGTCGCTCCACCGTGGGGCGGTGAACTCGCTGACGACCATCCCTGCCGGGAACGACGACGCCTTGGCCGGGTCGAACGTCGCCGCCTTCATCCGGGGCGTCCCCGCGTCGCGCCAGGTGAGGATGACGTTCTCCCGGTGGGTCTTGTCCTTCGGCTTGTCGCCCCGAAGCACGGCGAGATGGGCGCCCTCCGAGCTCCAGACCAACTGGTCGTAGTCGGCGGTCGCCGCATCGAGGGTCATCTGCTCGCCGGTGGCGAGCGCCATCAGGTAGGCGCCGTTGCCGAGCCTCTGCTCGCCGCGCACGGTGTAGGCCAACTGCTTGCCGGCTTCATCGAAGGCGTAGGCGCCGACCTTGCCGATGTACCGCTGCGTGCCAGTGGAAAGTTGGCGCATCAGCAGGTCGGTCCCGGGCCCCGCGCTCTCGCCCGTGGCGGCGGCGCCTGGCGCCGCCCCGCGACCGCCGCGGCCGGCCGGCGCCTCGGGGGCGGCGGACTGGGCCCCTTGCGGCCGCATCAGCAGCCAGTCGCCGTCCGGAGAGAACGCGAAACTGCCCACCGAAGGGAACGTGGTCTTCGTCCCGGTCGCGAGTTCGAGCACCTCGAATGTCCGAGGCGGCGTCGCTGGTGCTGCCGCGTTCGCCCCGCCCGACGGGGGGGGCGCGTTGCCGCCGCGGGCGCCCCGACCGCCTCGACCGCTCGAGGCCGGCGGCGCGATGAAGTAGCCGACCCACCGCGCGTCGTCCGAGAACGCGGCGCTCGTCCCCCGCGGAACGTCGTACGTCTTGTCGCCGTCGAGCGCTTTGACCACGAGCGTTCCGTCGCCGTCGTTCGGTGTCACCATGTACAGCATCCACTTGCCGTCGGTCGAGATGGCGGCGTTGGTGATGCGCTTGAACTTCGCGTAGTCATCGAGCGTGATCGGCTTGGGCGCCGTCGACTGCGCCTGAATCGCGAACGACGCGGAAACCGCGAGCAGGGCGAGCAGGACGGCGATCGAACGGAGACGGGCGGCAGGCCTCATTGGTGTGCTCCAGGTGGCGCGGGACTTGAATGGTCCGCGAAGGATAGCACGGGGGGACGAGACCTTACGATGCCGCGGCCTACGCCTTACGCCCCACGCCTTGCGCCTGAAGGCTTGCGGCTGACGCCTCACGCCTTCTGACTCGGGGCTCGTGGCCAACGGTGATCACACGCACCATACGTCCCGGGCGTAAGGCGTACGGCGTGCTCAAAAGATGGCGCCGAGGCGAGGCGGCCCGGTCCGCCCGATGCCGCGCCGCAGGCATCTGCCCGAGCAAAGCGTAAACCTGCCCCGACCGTGCGGCCAGGGAGGGGCCGCTTTGCGAGCGGCAGACCCGAGACGCGGCATCGGGCGGTGCCAACGCCGTCAGTCGGACCATCAAGAAGGCGCTCAAGTAGGCCCGGGCGTAAGCCGTGAGCCGTATGCCGTAAGCCGTGAGCCGCGCGCCGCCGGCCGGCGTCACTCGTCGGTGATGGCGCCGGCGAAGGCGAGCGACACCAGTGCCTGCTGCTCGAGATGGTGGGCCTTGCCCGACCCGGTCGCCGGGCTCGCCGACGCGCGCCGCTTCACCGACATCACGCCGGGCCGCCTGAAGATCGTGCGCAGGCGCGGCATGACGTAGAAGTGCGCGCCCATGTTCTTCGGCTCCTCCTGGACCCACACCAGCTCCCGCGCGTCCGGATAGGCGGCGATCGCTTCGGTCAGCGGCGTCTTCGGAAACGGGTAGATCTGCTCCAGTCCCAGGATCGTCGTCGTCGTGTCCCGGAGCCGCGTCCGCTCGTCGCGCAGCTCGTGCAGGATCTTCCCGGTGCCGATGAGGATGCGGCGCGCCGAGGCCGGCCCGTCGGGGTCGGGCAGCACCGTCTGGAAGCGCCCCTCGGCGAGCGCCTCGATCGGCGACGACGAACCCGCGTTCCGCAGCATGCTCTTCGGCGTGAAGACGACGAGCGGCTTGCGCCAGGCGCGCAGCGCCTGGCGGCGCAGCAGGTGGAAGTACTGGGCCGCGGTAGACGGCTGGCAGACCTGCAGGTTGTCCTCGCCGGCCAGCTGCAGGAACCGTTCGATCCGGGCGCTGGAGTGCTCCGGCCCCTGTCCCTCGAAGCCGTGCGGCAGCAGCAACACCAGGCCGGAGAGCAGCCCCCACTTGTCCTCGCCCGCGCTCAGGAACTGATCGATGACCATCTGCGCGTTGTTGGCGAAGTCGCCGAACTGCGCCTCCCAGAGCACCAGCGCCTCCGGATAGTCGCGGCTGAAGCCGTACTCGAACGCCATCACCGCGGCCTCCGACAGCGTCGAGTTGTGGATCTCGCAGAACACGTCCTTCCCGGCCACGCTCCCGAGCCGCATGTGCTTCCGCTCGGTCTCGGTGTCGATGAGCACCGCGTGCCGCTGGTTGAAGGTGCCGCGCTCGCTGTCCTGGCCGGTCAGGCGGACCGGCACCCCCTGCCGCAGCAGGCTGCCGAAGGCGAGCGCCTCGGCGCAGCCGAAATCGAGCCGCCGCTTGCCCGCCGCCATCTCGGCCCGCTGCTCGAGCAGCCGACGGACCTTGACGTGAATGTTGAAGTCGTCGGGCCACGAGGTCAGGACCGACGAGATCTCCCGCAGCGCCGCGATCGGCACGCCGGTGTCCACCTCGTAGGAGGCGTCGTGGCAGCCGCCCTTGTAGCGCGACCAGTACGCGGGCAGCTGAACGAGTGCCACGCGGTCGGTGAGCTTCTTCGCGTCTTCCTGGGCCCGGCCGAATTCCGCGCGGGCGCGCGCCGGCAGATCGCCGGCGTCCACGCCGGCCTTGGCGGCGTAGACCTGCCAGAGCGGCGGATGGTCCTTGATCGCCCGGTACATGCGCGGCTGGGTGATCGTCGGGTCGTCCACCTCGCTGTGCCCGTGGCGGCGGTAGCCGACCAGGTCGATGACCGCGTCGCTCGCGAACGCGTACCGATACGCGGTCGCGAGCCGGGCCACGTGGACGACGGCCGGCAGGTCCTCGCCGTTGACGTGGAAGATCGGGACCGGCAGCCGGCGCGCGAGGTCGGTCGCGAGCGGCGACGAGTGCAGCTCGGGCTCGGACGTCGTGAACCCGATCTGGTTGTTGACGACGACGTGGACGGTGCCGCCCACCGAGAAGCCGGGCAGGTCCGCGAAGTTGAGGGTTTCGGCCGTGATGCCCTGGCCGGCGAAGGCCGCGTCGCCGTGAAGCGCGATCGCCATGATCCGGCGCCGCGCGTCCGCGCCCTGGCGCGCCTGGCGGGCCCGCGTCCGCCCGAGCGCAACCGGGTAGACGGCCTCGAGGTGGCTCGGGTTCGACACCAGCTTCACGCGCAGCTCGCGGCCGTCGCGCGTGCGGTAGGCGCCGGTCGCGCCCAGGTGGTACTTCACGTCGCCGCTGCCGAGCACGCTCTTCGGGTCGGGGTCCTCGAACCCCGCGAAGATATCGAGCGCCGTGCGGCCCACGATCTGCACGATCACGTTGAGCCGCCCGCGATGGCTCATCCCGACGAGCGTCTCCTCGAGCCCCTCGGACGCGCCGGTTTCGAGCACCTCGTCGAGCAGGGGAATGAGCGCGGTGACGCCCTCGAGCGAGAACCGCTTCGACCCCGGGTAGCGGCTGTGGAGGACCTCTTCGAACAGATCGGCCCGGACGAGGCGCTCGAGCACCGCGCGCGCGTCGATCTCGGGAACCGGCTGCTCCATCCTCTGCTGCACCCACTCGCGGCGTGCCGGGTCGGGGATGTGCATGAACTCGGCGCCGATCGAGCCGCAGTACCACTGCCGGGCGCGCTCGGCCTCCGGCCCGCCCCGCGCCAGGTCCGGGTGCGGCAGGGGCGCCGCGAGACCGAGCGGATCGGTCGTCGCCTCGAGGTATCCCCACCGCCTGAAGGAATCGAGGACCCGGTCCTCTTGCGCCATCGTGTGCTGCTCTCCTTCGTGCGACACGTGCCCGCTCCAGTGTCGATCAGGCCCATAGCGCTTGTCTATCGTCCGCCTTGTCCCGCCTTACTGCGTCAGGAGCCAGGGCTCACCCTGGCCCATGAAAACCGAACGCCGCGTCTCGGGTCTGCCACTTCGCAAAGCGGCCCCTCCATGCCTGAGCGGTCGGGGCAGGTTTACGCTTTGCTTCGGGCAGATCCCTGCGGCGCGGCATCGGACCGACCGGGCCGCCTGGCCGCGGCGCTTTGTTCTAAACACGCCCCACGCGGGTTGGCGACTCGACGGTGGCCGGCCGGAGATCGCCCGACGGGCGGGTGGCGCCAGGCGTTCTCCGCGACCGACGCCACGCGTGGCGTCGGTGTCCGACTTGGCCGTCGCTCGTCGCTCGGCCAAGCCGGGCGCGGAGCCTCCCCCCAGCGGGCCGAGCGCGACGCCCGTGACAAGCGCTGTGTGCGCGAGGACGCTGGGGGATCCTGGCGACAGGACCCGCCAGGCGCCAACCCGTCCCCCCGCGACCCCGTCATCGAGCGGATTGCCGAGCCCCGGCGCCATTTTCTGAGCACGCCTTTCGGCTGACCGTGACCCGGTCCCTCGTCCCTGTCCCCCCCGCTGAGTGGCCATCGCGCCTCGATTACGGGTAAGCTCGTAGGGTGAACCTCACTTCCCTGCTGCTCAGCAAGCGCGCCCGGCTCGCGTTGGGCCTGGCGCTGGCCCTGGCGACGCTCGTCGGCGTGTCCGCGCAGGACCGCTCGGCGATCCCGCCGCCCGAGACGATCAGCCTCAAAGAGCCCGTCCCGGTGGACCCGCGCATCACGATCGGGTACCTCCCGAACGGCCTGCGCTACTACGTGCGCGCCAACGGCCGCCCGTACCAGCGGGCCGAGCTGCGGCTGGTCGTGAGCGTCGGGTCGGTGCTCGAGGACAACGACCAGCGGGGCCTGGCGCATTTCGTCGAGCACATGGCGTTCGACGGCAGCGAGCACTTCGCCAAGCAGGACCTGATCCGGTTCATGGAATCGATCGGCATGCGCCTCGGGCCCGGCGTCAACGCCAACACGTCGTTCGACGAGACGGTCTACGTCCTGCACGTCCCGACCGACAGCCCGGAGGCGATGCGGAAGGCGTTTCTGTTCTTCGCCGACATCGCCCACGGCCTGTCGTTCGATCCCGACGCCATCGAGAAGGAGCGCGGGGTCATCGTCGAGGAGTGGCGGCAGGGCCGCGGCGCGTCGGCGCGCATGCAGGACCAGGAGACGCCGGTCCTGCTCAAGGGCTCGCGCTACGCCGAGCGCAACCCGATCGGCGGCCGCGAGGCGGTCGAGACGTTCAAGCCGGAGGCGTTGAAGCGGTTCTACAAGGACTGGTACCGGCCCGACCTGATGGCCGTGATTGCCGTCGGCGACTTCAACAAGGCCGACGTGGAGAAGATGATCCGGGACGAGATGGGCAGCATCCCGGCCCCGGCCGAGCGGAGGCCGAGGCCGTCGTTCGACGTGCCCGACCATCCCGACACGCGCTACGCGGTGGCGACCGACCCCGAGGCCACGATGACGACCGTCGGGCTCTATAACATGCTCCCGCTCCGCGAGCAGATGACGGTCGGGTCGTACCGGCAGCATCAAGTCGAGCGGCTCTATACGGGCATGCTGAACGCGAGGCTCGCCGAGCTGACGTTCAAGCCGGACCCGCCCTTCATGCGCGCCGGCGTGGACCGCGGGATCTTCGTGAAGACCAAGGAGGCGGCGTCGATGATGGCGCTCGTCCAAGACGACGGGATCGCCCGCGGCCTGGCCGCCCTGGTCACCGAGTCGGCGCGCGCCGCGCGCTACGGCTTCACGCCCGGCGAGCTCGAGCGCCAGAAGGCCGAGGTGCTGCGCGGCTACGAGAGCGCCTTCGCCGAGCGCGACAAGGAGGAGTCGGCCGATCTCGCCGCCGAGTTCATCCGCGCCTATACGCAGGGCGAGCCGACGCCGGGCATGACCTACGAGTACGGCCTGGTGCGGCGCTTCATCCCCAACATCACGCTCGACGAAGTGAACGCGGTGGCCAAGGAGTGGACCAGCGGCAGCCGCGTCGTGCTGGCGGAGGCCCCGAAGAAGCCGGACCTCAAGGTGCCCGACGCCGCGCAGCTCGCCGCCGCGATGACGTCGGCGCTGGCCGCGCCGATCGCGCCGTACGTGGACGTCGCGGCCTCGCAGCCGCTGCTCGCCGCGCCGCCCTCGCCGGGCACGGTGCTCGACACCGAGATGCGGGGCCAGTTCGGCCTGGTCGAGTGGCACCTCTCCAACGGCGCGCGCGTCGTCCTGCTGCCGACGACGTTCAAGCAGGACGAGGTCGTCTTCCGCGCCTTCAGCCCGGGAGGCACCTCGCTCGCCTCCGACAAGGACTACGTCGCCGCCACCACGGCCGCGCAGGTCATCGGCGCCGGCGGCCTCGGGCCCTTCAACGTGATCCAGCTCCGGAACGCGCTGGCCGGCAAGGCCGCGGCGGTCCAGACCTACATCGACAGCGACTCGGAGGGACTGGGCGGCGGCGCGTCTCCGAAGGACCTGGAGACGATGTTCCAGCTGATCTACCTGTCGTTCACCCAGCCGCGCGCCGACAAGTCGGCGTTCGCCGTGCTGACGTCCGAGATGAAGGCGATGCTGGCCAACCAGCAGGCGAGCCCCGACTGGGCGTTCCAGCAGGCGCTCAGCACGACGCTCGCGCAGAACCACTACCGGGCGCGGCCGATGACGCCGGCCCTGGTGGACGAGATGAATCTCGAGCGGTCGTACGCCTTCTACAAGGACCGCTTCGCCGACGCGAGCGACTTCACCTTCGTGTTCGCCGGGAACTTCGACTACGCGACCATCCGCCCGCTGGTCGAGCGGTACGTCGCGTCGCTGCCCTCCACCCGGCGCCGCGAGATCTGGAAGAACGAGGGGATCACCCCGCCGAGGGGCGTGGTCGAGAAAGTCGTCCGCAAGGGCATCGAGCCGAAGAGCCAGGCGGCGATCGTGTTCACGGGCGCCTTCCCGTTCGACTCGCCGCACGAAGTCGCGCTCGACGCGCTCGGCATCGTCCTCGAGGGACGCCTGCGCCTGCGCCTGCGCGAGGCGATGCGGGGCACGTACGGCGTCGACGTCGAGGCGCACGACACGAAGATCCCCGAGCCGCGGTACAGCATCACGATCCAGTTCGGCTGCGATCCGGATCGGACCGAGGAACTGGTGACCACGCTGTTCCGCGAAGTGGAACGCCTGAAGGCGCAGGGCCCGACCGAGGAGGAAGTGGCCGACGCCCGCAAGGCGCTGATGGTTGGGCACCAGACCGACACGGCGGAGAATCGGCGGCTCGTCGCCCAGATCTCCGAGCGCTACGAGTTCGGCCAGGACGTGATGGACTTCTTCAACCTGCCCGCCGAGTACCAGAAGCTGACCGCGCTGGCCATCCAGGACGCCGCGCGCCGGTACCTCGATACGAAGAACTACGTGCGGGTCACGCTCTTCCCGGAACGCGCGGCGGCGGCGAAGCAGTAGCCGGATCGGATACACGATGCGTCACTCGATCGGGGCGTGGCTCACGCTGGCGGCTGCGTGCGCGACCACTGCCTCTCTCGGCCTCACGGGTTCTGCCCACGCCCGCCGCCAGGATGCTCCGACCGACCAGGACGTGGCCACCCGCCTTGTCCAAACGGGGCTTCGTGAGCAGGGCGCCTACACGACGCTCGAGAAGCTCCTCTCGGTCGGGCCGCGCCTGACCGGTTCGGCGCAGGCCGACGCGGCCGTGCGCCTGATGGCGGAGCACATGACCGCGCTCGGCTTCGAGAAGGTGAGGACCGAGCCGGTGACGGTCGGCCACTGGGTGCGCGGCGCCGTCGAAGAGGGCCGCATCCTCCCGACCGGATCGGGGGCGATCCCCGTGAAGGTCCGCGCGATCGGGAACTCCATCGCCACGCCGCCGGGCGGCCTCACGGCCGGCATCGTCGAGGTCCGATCGATCGCCGAGGCCGAGCGGCTCGGCGACAGGGCGCGCGGGAAGATCGTCTTCTACAACGGCCCGATGGATCCCACGCCGCTCGACACGTTCTCGGCGTACGGCGGCGCGGTGAGCCAGCGGTCGCTCGGGGCTTTCACGGCGGCCAAGGTCGGGGCCGTTGCCGCCGTCGTCCGGTCCATTTCGACGGCCGTCAACGACGACCCGCACACGGGCACGATGGACGACGGTCCCCCGGTGCCGAAGATCCCGGCCGTGACGATCTCCACCGCGGCCGCCGACCGGCTCGACGCGCTGCTGCGGTCGGACCCGGACGCGCGGCTGTTCATCCGGACCTCCTGCGCCACGCTTCCGCCGGTCCTCTCGCACAACGTCATGGGCGAGCTGACCGGGTCCGGGAAGCCCGACGAGGCGATCGTCGTCGGCGGCCATATCGACAGCTGGGACCTGAGCGTCGGCGCCCACGACGACGGATCGGGGTGCGCGCAGGCGATCGAGGCAGTGCGCCTGCTGCGGGAACTCGGGCTGCGGCCGAAGCGGACCATCCGCGTCGTGCTCTACATGGACGAGGAGAACGGCGGCACCGGCGGCCGCGACTACGCCCGGTCGGACGCCCGGAAGGCCGAACGCCACATCGCCGCGATCGAGTCCGACCGCGGCGGCTTCCTGCCGCTCGGCTTCGGCGTCTCCGCGACGGGCGAGACGCTGGCCCGCATCAGGGGCTGGGAGCCGCTGATGCAGCGCGTCGGCCTGCAGTGGATTCGCCCGGGCGGCGGCGGCGTGGATATCGGCCCGCTCGCCGAATCGGGCACGATCCTCATCGCCCTCGTCCCCGACTCGCAGCGCTACTTCGACGTCCACCACTCCGGGATCGACACCATCGACAAGGTGAACCCGCGCGAACTGCAGCTCGGCGCCAACGCGATGGCCCTGATGGCGTGGCTGCTCTCGGAAGAAGGAATCCCGCGGTAACGGCGCCACGTCTCGCCGGACGGCGCACGGCTGAAGCCGTGCGCTATCTGGTTTTCGTCAGATACCGCAGGGCTTCAGCCCTGCGCTACTTCCTCGGGTATCCCACCGACTGCGCCAGGACGATGAGCTGGGTGTCGCGCAGCTTCAGCTGCTTGGCGAGCGCGTCTTTCGGCACCGACGCGCGAACCACCGAAACGAGACCTTCGGACGCACAGAACAGGTAGACGTTCTGCATGATCGCGCCGGCGTCGGCGCCGATGTTCATCGCCTGCTGGGGATCGGTCGCCGGCCGTCCCGCCTTGCTCATGTCGGCCACGTACACCAGGTTCAGCGCGGCGGTCGCCGGAAACGGCTGGGTGCCCGTGGCGCCGCGCAGGTCGCCGGCCGCAACCGGGTTCAGCGTGTTGGTCTTCGCGTCCCACGCGAACGCGCCGTCCGGGAGCGTGACGTAGACCTCGATCTCCTGTTTGTTGCTGGCCGACGGGGCCGTGCGGTGCCCGTCCGGCCGGTTCATGCCCCACGCGGCCCACAGCAGGTTGGACAACATCTGGGGCGAGAGCTTCGCGGCGCCGAACTCGCGCTCGGAATGGCGCGCCTTGAGCGCCTGCATGAGCGGCATCCCGCCGTCCATCTTCGGCGCCGGCAGCTTGATGGGCGCCGGCTCCTGGGCCGCGACCGCGCTCGAGCACACGATCAGCCCGGCCGCGACGAGCGTGAGCAAGGAGGACCTTCGGACGAACATGATGGGCCTTTCCGGGGGCTGAGGCACAGGGCCGAGGCCCTGTGCCGACTGCCGATTGACCGCCGCGGGTGGGGGCCCGGGTCCGTTACTTTGCAGGCGGAGCCGGCGGCAGGTCGCTGCTCATGATCTGCCACTCGAACTTCCACTGGCCGGCGTACTTGTGGATGATCCACAGGACCTTGCCGCGGTCGTGCTCGTTCTTGGAGCCGTCCGCGCCCTTGAGGTTCAGGCTGAACGTCCCCGCGACAAACCCGAGAGGGCCGTGGCCTTCGATGGCGACCGGCTCGATCTGGAGATCCGTCGCTCCATCGTCCTTCACCCGTCCCTCGTAGTAGCCCTTCACCAGGTCGACGCCGCGCAGCGTGCTCCGGTTGGGCGGCATCAGGGCGGCGTTGGCCGAGAAGAACGTCCCGATCTTCTCGATGTCCTTGGCGTTATACGCGGCCACGAACCCCTGGATCATCTGCCTGACCTGATCCGCATCCTGCTTGGTGAAGTCCTGCGAGGGCGCCTGGGCGGTGCAGCCGCCGATGCCGAGCAAGGCCGCCACGAGAAACGCCGGGACGAGTGCTGAGCGCATGCTTGTTCTCCTTCGTTGGTCGATCTCACGCAAACGAGTGTGCGTCGTGCGCCTTGAAGCGCGCGCCGAGACGGTAGCGCGGGCCGGGGTGGATGCAGCGCACCCAGGTGACCGGCGTCTGGCCCGACCAGGTGCGCCGCGTCAGCACGAGACACGGAACGGTCGGGCGAATCCCGAGCAGTCGGGCTTCCTTTCTGGCCGGGATCGCGGCGTCGACGACGTGCTCCACTTCGTCGAGCGGCACGGTCCGGAGCAGGTACTCCGAGGGCGGCGTGCGCGTGAAGTCCTGGACGGCGAAGTCCGGCGCGGACGCGGGATTGACGTAGCGGTCCTCGAGCTGGATCGGCACGCCGTTCTCGCGGTGCACGCAGACCGAGTGGTAGACCGGATCGCCGGGGCGAAGGTCGAGCGCGGCCGCCACGTCCGCGGCCGCCGGCTCCTGGTCCACGCGGACGACGTGGCACGAGTAATCGTGGCCGCGCGCCCGGATCTCGTCGGCCACGCTCGCCACGCGGAGCAGCGCCGACTGCGGCTTCTCCTCGGCGGCGAACGTGCCGATGCCGACGAAGCGGACGACCTCGCCGCTCGCCGCCAGCTCGCGGAGCGCGCGGTTGACGGTCATCCGCGACACGCCGAGCGCGGCCACCAGCTCGTGCTCCGACGCGACGCGCGCGCCGGGCCGCCACTTCCCGCTGCGGATCCGCTTGCGGACGTACTCCTTGACCGCCTCGTAGCGCGCGGGCGCCCTCGACGCCGCCGTGAGGCGTCGCCGACCGTCCCTCGTCCGTCGGTGACTGCGGCCCACCGTCTCCCTCATCGCTTCCCGATCATCGGCAGATCGAGGCCCGCCGCTTCGGCGCATCGCCGCGCCGACTCGTAGCCGGCATCCGCATGCCGCATCACGCCGGTCGCCGGGTCGTTCCACAGCACGCGCGCGATCCGCCGATCGGCCGCCTCGGTCCCGTCGCAGACGATGACGAGGCCGGCGTGCTGGGCGTAGCCCATGCCGACGCCGCCGCCGTGGTGGATGCTGACCCAGGTGGCGCCGCCCGCCGTGTTGAGCAGCGCGTTCAGGAACGGCCAGTCCGACACGGCGTCGGACCCATCCATCATCGACTCGGTCTCGCGGTTCGGGCTGGCCACCGAGCCGGTGTCGAGATGGTCGCGGCCGATGACGATCGGCGCCTTCAGCTCGCCGGTGCGCACCATCTGGTTGAAGGCGAGGCCGGCCACGTGACGCTCGCCCAGGCCGAGCCAGCAGATGCGGGCGGGCAGCCCCTGGAACCGGATGCGCGCCTCGGCCATGTCGAGCCAGCGGTTGACGCCCGCGTTGTGCGGAAACAGCTGCTTGAGCTTCGCGTCCGTCTTCAGGATGTCCTCGGGGTCGCCCGACAGGGCCACCCAGCGGAACGGCCCCTTCCCTTCGCAGAACAGCGGCCGGATGTAGGCGGGGACGAAGCCGGGGAACGCGAAGGCGTCGGCGACGCCGTAGTCGCTGGCGACCTGGCGGATGTTGTTGCCGTAGTCGACGACGGGGATCCCCATCGCCTTGAAGTCGAGCATCGCCCGCACGTGCACGGCGCAGCTCTCGCCCGCCGCGTCCTTCAGGGCCTTGTGCTGCGACGGGTCGCCCTGCGCGGCCCGCCACCGGGCCAGCGTCCAGCCGACGGGCAGGTAGCCGTTCACGAGATCGTGCGCGCTGGTCTGGTCGGTGACAAGATCGGGGCGGAGTCCGCCGGCCCGCGCGCGCCGTACGATTTCGGGCAGCACGTCGGCGGCGTTGCCGACCAGGCCGACCGACACCGCCTCGTTCCGCGCGCAGTGCCGCGTCACTCTCGCCAGCGCGTCGTCCAGGTCCGCCGCCTGCTCGTCCAGGTACTTCGTCCGCAGCCGGGCCGCCAGCCGCTCGGGATCGCATTCGACGATGAGCGAGGCGGCGCCGGCGAAGGTGGCGGCCAGCGGCTGGGCGCCGCCCATGCCGCCGAGGCCCGCGGAGAGGATCCACCGGCCGTTCCAGCTGCCGGCGTAGTGCTGCCGGCCCGCTTCGGCAAACGTCTCGTAGGTCCCCTGCACGATCCCCTGGCTGCCGATGTAGATCCACGACCCGGCCGTCATCTGGCCGAACATGAACAGGCCCTTGCGGTCCAGTTCGTGGAAGTGCTCCCAGGTGGCCCACTTCGGCACCAGGTTCGAGTTGGCGATGAGCACGCGCGGGGCGTCGGGATGGGTCTCGAACACGCCGACGGGCTTCCCGGACTGGACGAGCAGCGTGTGGTGGTCGTCGAGCGTGCGGAGCGTGGCGAGGATCGCGTCGAACGCCTCCCAGTTGCGGGCGGCGCGGCCGATGCCGCCGTAGACGACGAGCGCCTTCGGGTTCTCGGCCACCTCGGGGTCTAGGTTGTTCTGGATCATCCGGTAGGGGGCCTCGGTCAGCCAGCTCTTGCAGGTGAGCTGGGGCCCGCGCGGGGCGCGGACGACCCTGGTCGCGTCATACCGCGGGTCCGCGGGTGTCGGGGTCGGGGTGCTCATGCTCGGTTCACCTGGGGGCCTGTTGTCTATACAACCTCGGACACTATACCGCCGGGGCGGCCGCTGTCAATTTCGATCGGGACGAATTTCCGTTTCTGCCACCGATCGCACGAATTGAAATTCGTCCCGGTCGAATTGGGGGTTGACATTGTGTTTCGATAGTTGTAGAAATATGGATATGACGAGAGCCGCCGAAGCCGGCGCGGTGACGAAATACGCCGACATGATGTCGGCGATGGGCGCCGAGCCCCGCCTGCGGATCATGCGCCTGCTGCTCGCGGCGCACCCCGACGGGCTGGTGGCCGGAACGGTCGCGGAGGAGCTGGGCATCCCCGGCTCCACGCTCTCGCACCACCTGGAGAAGCTCAGGAACGAGGATCTGGTCGTCGTGCGGAGAGAAGGCACCTTCCTGCGGTACTCCGCCAACGCGGACGCGCTGAAGGAGCTGCTGGCGTTTCTCTATGCCGAGTGCTGCTCGCGAAGCCGAGCGGTCGAGCCCGCCGCCATCACCCGGCTCTGCAAGCGGTGCTAGGACATCGCCTTATCCGAGGAGTGAGCCATGTCGAACATCAAGGACGTCGTGAAGGAGAAATACGGGCAGGCGGCCCTCCGCGTGACGACCGCCGGGAGCACGGGCGGCTGCGGGTGCGGCTGCGCGTCGGTGCCCGGCGCCGTCGACCCGATCACCGTCAACCTCTACGACCGGAAGCAGACCGAGGGGCTCCCCGCCGAGGCGGTCCTGGCCTCCCTCGGCTGCGGGAACCCGACCGCCCTGGCCACGCTCGAGCCCGGAGAAGTGGTCCTCGACCTCGGGTCGGGCGGGGGCATCGACGTCCTGCTGTCGGCCAGGCGCGTGGGTCCGGCCGGCAAGGCCTACGGCCTCGACATGACCGACGAGATGCTGGCCCTCGCCCGGGAGAACCAGCGCAAGGCGGGCGTGGCGAACGTCGAGTTCCTGAAGGGGGAGATCGAGCAGATCCCGCTGCCCGACGACAGCGTGGACGTCATCATCTCGAACTGCGTCATCAACCTGTCGGCCGACAAGGACCGGGTGCTGGCCGAGGCCTTCCGGGTGCTCAAGCCGGGCGGCCGGTTCGCGGTGTCCGACGTGGTCGTCCGGGGCGAGATTCCCTTCGAGATCCGGCGCAACGTCGAGCTGTGGGTCGGATGCCTCTCGGGCGCCCTCGACGAGTCCGACTACATCACGCGCCTGAAGCGGGCCGGCTTCGAGGACGTGTCGATCGAGCCGACGCGCGTATACAGGGTCGAGGACGCGAGGGAGTTCCTCTCGGGCCACGGGTTCGACGTGGACGTCATCGCGCCGCTGGTGGACGGCCGGTTCTTCAGCGGCTTCATCCGGGCGCGGAAGCCGGCGTCCGCGGCGCCAATGGCGTAGCGAGCAGGACGCTCGTCAGCGCACGTCCTGTGGGGGGGCGGGCTTGCGTAACGGTTCGGGGACGTGGCGCGGTGTCGCCAGTTGCCCCGACCGGATCAGCAACCGCCCGTCCTTCACCACCAGGTCGATCTTCTGCAGATCGTCGAGGTTCTCGTCAGGCTTCCCATCGACGACGATGACATCGGCGAGTTTGCCCGGTTCCAGGCTCCCCAGTTTGTCGTCCATGTCGAGCAGTCTCGCGTTCGTAATGGTCGCGGCCTTCAGCGCCTCCGGAACGGAATAGCCGCCCTTGACGAACCACTTGAGCTCGGCGATGTACACGTTCGGAATGAGCCGGTTGGCCCCGCCGATGGTGTCCGTGCCCACCCCCATCACGATTCCCGCGGCCTTCATCCTCTTGAAGACGTCGAAGTTCGACTGGCTGCTCATCGAGAATCGGCGCGAGGTCGATCCGTAGTAGCCTCCCGATTCGTCGAACACATTCTGATAGACCTGCAGCGTCGGGACCGCACCGGTCTTGTGCCTGGCCATCTGGGCGATCGTGTCGTCGGTGCGCGGCAGCGGGTGTTCAATCGTGTCGACGCCGGCCTGCACGGCCATCGCCGTGTAGATGGTCTCGCAGTCGCAGGCGACCTTCAGCCCCAGCCGATGCGCTTCGTCGACGGCCGCCGCCACTTCCTCCGGGGAGAAGTGACTCGCGATCTTGACGAGGCTCGCGCCCTCCTTGAATGTCCTGCGGACAGCGGCCCGCCAGGCATCGGGGCCCTCCACCTCCCACGCGTATTCCGGTCCGTGGTTGGGCGCCACGGGTCGCTCGGTCGCATGTCCGCCGGTGCCGGTGATGATGTGACCGGCGGTGAACACGCGCGGCGCCGGAATCGCATTCGCCGCGCTCCACTCGCTGAGCAGGTAGGGCGCCTTGCTGACGCCGTTCATGTCGCGCACGGAGGTGAACCCCGACTCCAGGTAGTACCGCAGATTGCGCTCGCCCCGCAGCACGCCGGCCCCCTCGCTCGCCTGCTCGTCGATGGGCGTGTTCGGGTCTGGATAGGTGAGATGGACGTGCGCGTCGATCAGACCGGGCATCACCGTCTTCCCCGTGACGTCGATCACTTGCGCATCCGCGGACCAGCTCTCGACCTGCGGCGGCAACACGGACTTGATGACGTTTCCCTGGATGACCACCGAACCTGGATGAACCTCCCCGCTGACCGCGTCAAACACGCGGCCCCCGCGAAGTACGATCTGACGAGTGGCTGCCACTGACGGTTTGAGAGGAATGCGCCGGGGATCGTCGGTCGTCCGTTCGGTGGGCGCCAGCACCGTACGGCGATCCTGGGGCTCGGCCTTCGCCCCTGAGGCCGCGGGCCCCAGGAGCGCCGCAAGGCCGATCGCCGCCAGAATGAGCCATCCGGGTGCCGCTCTGCCCAAGGATCGCCGGGGACCTTGCTCGAGACCACGGTTGAAATGCGAACGAACAGTAGACATGGTGCCTTGATCCCTTCTGTACGGTTGGTCGCGGCGCTGCCGCCTAGTAGCCCCGCGGCTGCCCGTCGTGGCGCGTGTCGGCCACGCCGATCCACGAATTGCCGCGGCGCACGATCATGTAGAGGCGCGCGTACTCCGGCGACGGAGGCACGGGCTCGTATCCCATCCCGCGGATGTCGCGCAGGAGCTCGGCGGGGAACCCGTGTTCGAGTTGCACGCGAACCCCCTGTGCGGAGGGGAACATGCGCGGCATGGTGACCGCGTCGAGCGGGTCCATTCCGTAGTCCAGCGTGTAGACCATCACCTGCACGATCTCGGTCGGAATGCGGCCGCCGCCGGGAGCGCCGACGACCATCTGCACGTTGCCGCCCTGGAGCACGATGGTCGGCGCGATCGTGGTGGTCCGAATCCGCCAGCGGCTCCTCGAAGGCGCGTCGATGTTCGCGTCGGTGAAGCGGAACCCCGAGTCGTTCAGGAAGTACCCCCGACAAAGCCGCCGCTGCCCCAGACGCTGCTGTTCGTCTGGGTGAGCGCCACCGCGTTGCCGTCGCGGTCCACCACCGACAGGTGGGTGGTTTCTCCGCCCTGTTCGTCGAGGCGGTCGTCGATGACAGCAGGCGGCTGCGGCGACCGCTCCACACGGACCGCTGGAATCTCCGGCGCGGCCCCGTAGGGGTCATATTGACGACACTCGCCGGCAGGCGCGGCATGGTCGAACGGCACCGCGCTCCCCGGTTCGATGGTCTGCGGCGCTCTGCGGCTGCCGACCAGGGCTCGACGCTCCGCGGCGAAGGCCGAGGAGGAGATCCCGTTGGCCGGGACCGGGACCCAATTGGGGTCGCCGTTTCCCCGGGCATCGGCCTGCCCCACGCGCAGCGCCGAAACGAGCACGTCGAACGCCTCGGCCGAGCGGTTCGGAAGGCCAAGCGCCTTGAGACTGAACGGCTCCAGGAGCTCGAGGGTGTGCAGGACCTGGAGACCGTTCTCCGGCGGCGCGGCCGAGAGCACCGCACGGCCGTGGTAATCGGTACACAGCGGCCGCTTCCACTGTGGCTGATAGCTCGCGAGGTCGGCGAGGGTCGCCGGGTGCTTCCCGGCGTTCAGCGTGGCGATCAACTCCTGGGCGTTGGCGCCTTCGTAGAACCCGCGACGCCCATCGCGGGCGATCCGCCGCAGTGACTCCGCCAGCTCGGGATTGCGCACGGTCGCGCCCGCTTCCAGGGGCTTCCCTCCTGGAAAATAGAGGCCGTAGGCCTTGGGGAAGGGCCTCATCTTGTCGGCACCGCTGGTGATGAAGCCTGCGAGGATCTGCCCGACGGGGAACCCTTCCTCGGCGAGGCGGATGGCCGGGGCCATCACGCGCTCCCGTGGCAGCTTCCCGAACTTCTCCTGGAGCGCGAGCAGGCCCGCGACGCCGCCGGGAATCCCGACGACTCGCAAGTCGCCGGGCCGTGGCCGGGCGGCGGGGCCTGCCTGCTCCTGCTCGGATTCCTGCGAACGTTCCTGCGCCTGTGCTGCAACCCCGGCCTGCCCGGGCCGGCCTTCCTGACCCTGGCGCGGCATCGGCGCCGGTTCGGTGTGGCCCTCCCAGGAGTCGGCCGGCTGCGCCGCGTAGAAGTCGAGGTAGGCGGGCTTTCCTTCCTTCTTCATGAACACGACGGCGGCCCCGCTGCTGCCGAGCCCGGACATCTGGGGCTCCACCACGCCGATGGCGAACGCGGTGGCGACCGCCGCATCGACCGCGTTTCCCCCGGCCCGCAGGACCTCCAGGCCCGCATCGCTCGCCAGACCGTTCGCCGAGGTCACGACGCCGTTCTTCGCTTCGACTCGTTTCAGCTCATCGGCACGCGCCGTCGTAAACGCGCCCGCCGGTGCGACGGGGCGTTGGGCGCTGAGGGGGACGAACGTCGCCGCGCCGATGGCGGCGACGACGAGCACCGGGAGGATCGACCCAAATCGGCAGGCCATACGCATGCAACACCTCTTGGACTGGCAGACACACCCCACGGCGGACTCGATCGAACTCTGGCAGCGCTGAGCGGTCCACGCTATTGATCGCACGGGCTCGTTGTGTTTTCATCTCGGAGGCGACCCGGCCCAATCTCAACCCGCCCTCCGCCATTCGTTGTACGCATTGCGGTGGAGCGCACGTCCGGGTCCCGGGGGCCGTCGGGGCAATCGTCGCGACGGCGCCGGCGGCCGCCGTCGCTCGGTGCCGTCACCCTACGTCCGGGGCAGGCGGGCGACAAGCGACAAAGCACGGCGCCGGCTTCTGTCGCGCTTTGTCGTGATTGGCGCGGCCCATCCACCCGCACGTGGCCCCGGAGCGGCCGACGGAGTATAAAGTACACCGCGCGGGTTCGGGCAGCGACGGAGGTTGTGTCGTGACGTCCGGCAAGAACGATATCGAGGCGCCCCGTGAGGCCCAGCCGAACGACCCCTTGGTGGGGTGGAAGGCGATCGCCACATATCTCGCCAGGGATATTCGGACGGTCCAGCGCTGGGAACTCAGCGAGCACTTGCCGGTGCACCGCCTGGAGCACCAGCGCCAGGCGTCTGCCTACGCATACCGGTCGGAGCTCGATGAGTGGCGCCTGCGGCGATCGGTTCAGCCGATTGAACCGGCGCCGCCAGGCCCGCCGCCCCCCGCCGGCAGACGGCACTGGCTCTGGGTGCTGGGAGCATTGGCGCTGGTGTTGACGGTTGTGGCGGTGTTGGCCCTGGTGGTCCGCCGCGACACACCCGCGGCGAATGCTCGTGGCGGAGACACCGACAACGCTCAAGCCTACGCGGCGTTCGCCGAAGGGAAGGCGCTGTACGCGGTCCGTCAGTACCGGGGCGCGATCACGTCGCTCGAACGCGCCGTCGCTCGCGACCCGAAGTACGGGTCCGCGTGGGCGCTCCTGGCGAAGACGTACGCACGCCTGGCGCAGCCGGTGTGGGCCGGAGGAGCCGACGCGGCCAAGCGCGCAGCCGACGCGGCCCGACACGCGGTGGAACTCGCACCTGGGAACGCCGACACGCGGATCGCGTTGGCGCTGGTCGCCCGCGCCCGAGGCGATCTGGCCACCTGGCGAGCCGAGGCCCAACGAGCCGTGGAGCGGGACCCGCGGGCCGCGGAAGCCTACGCGCTGCTCGGGGACTCGTACAGCAGCGTGGTGTACGCGTGCAATCGCGACCAGGACGCAGAGCGGGCCGAGGCGTACTACCGCAAGGCGCTCGAGCTGATGCCGAACCTCACGACGGCCATCAGCAACCGCGCCGGCAATCTCAGGAGGATGGGCCGCTACACCGAGTGCATCGACTTGTTGAACCAAGCCATCAAGTCCTTTCCCGACCAGGCGCCGCTGCGCGCGACCCGTGGCGGGTGCCGGCTGATGGAGGGTGACATCGCGGGCGGCGCCGAGGACATCGAGTCGCTTCGCGGCAACCCCAATTTCGCGCCGGCCGGGGCGCACGTCTATTTCGGCCTGCTTGACCTCAAACGCGGCAACGCGGCAGACGGCATCCGCCACCTCGAGGCGGCGGCGTCAGCCGACCCGAGCGCGCGGTCCGAACTGATTGTCGCGGAAGTGTACGGGATTACTGGCGAGATCGCGCGAGCGACGTCCCACCTCAAGCGCGCGTTCACCATGGACGCCAAGTGCGCCGGCATGGTGGACACCTCGCTCGCGTTCAAGCCGATTCGCAACGCCCCCGAGGTGAAGCAGTTGCTCGGCGCCTACGGGATTCGCTGAACCCGCTGCCCTTCCGAGCCACGGCTCGCCCGCTGTCTCACCGTCGTGTGCTACCGGCCTCCGCCATTGAGCTCGTCGTACGCCGCCCCCAACGCCCGCCCTGTCAGAGGGCCGTAATCCGCGAACCCTCTGAGTTCCGTCGCCACCCCGACGATTTCTTCCCGGGCCCTCCCTGTCTTGATGTCGGCCCTCACACGATCGAGCAGCGCCGCGAGGAAGTCGCGCTGCCGCAGGAGTTCGGCTCTTGGGCCCGTCGGAGGCAGTCCGTCCTTCGCGTGACCGAAGATGTAGATGGTGTCGGGGTCGTGGTCCCTGGCCACGCGCTCGAGCATCGCGGCCCACTCCGCGATCGCACATCCACCCGGGCGGTCGAATCCCGGGACGCGTCGGTTGAAGACGAGGTCGCCCATGTGAACGACGTTCGCCCGGTGAAAGGCGATCACGCCGTCGCCCGCTGTGTGGGCCGGACCGTAGTGCGTTGCGGTCACCCGCTCCGCTCCGAACGATCCTGACCAGGCTGACGAGAAGACCGTGTCTGCACAGACCTGTGACGTCTCGGTTCCTGGCTTCGCCGCCCTCTTCTGAAGGCCCGGGACGCGCTCATGAGCGACGATCTTCTTCGTGGCAGGCCGGAAGACCGGGTTGCCCCCCGTGTGATCGTCGTGGTGGTGAGTATTGAACAGCACGTCGATCGTCCGGCCGTTCGCGCGCCCCTCGAGTCCGGCGAGGCAGAGGCCCGCGGTCTGCGCCATCTGCGCGTCCACCACCACCACGGCGTCGCGATTCACGAGCCACCCGATGGTCCCAGCCTGGCCCGTGGACATGAAGTACCCCACGTCCTCGCGCAATGGCACAAACCGCGGAGCGGGGCCGGCTTGGGGCGCCGCGCCTTGTGCGGACTGCAACGATTGGGCGAGGGTGAGGCGCCCCTTCAGCGATTCGGCCAGTGCCAACGACGACAGCGCGAGAAAACGGCGACGGTCGAAGGTCATCGAGCCTCCCCTCTGCTGGTGTGTCTCATGGTTCTGCAACCGATTGGCGCCGCCAACCTACGTCGGGGGCGGGCAGGCCGCAAGCGACAAAGCGCGGCGACGGCGTCTGTCGTGCTTTGTCATGCGTGGCCCGATTCGCCGAACAGCGGTTTCCGAGATGCCGAGGGTCCCTGAAGTAGAATGCACTCGTCGCGTCAGCCCCGGAGGTTGTGTCTTGACGTCCGGCAAGAGTGATATCGGCGCGCCTCGGGAGGACCAGCCCACCGACCCTTTGGTGGGCTGGAAGGCCATCGCCGTCTATCTCGCCAGGGATATTCGGACGGTCCAGCGCTGGGAACTCAGCGAGCAATTGCCGGTGCACCGCCTGGAGCACCAGCGGCAGGGATCCGCGTACGCCTACCGTGCCGAACTCGACGAGTGGCGCGCGCGGCGGTCGCTCGGACCGGTCGAACCTGCACCGCCGGGCCCCTCTCACCCGACTCGCGGACGGCGCTGGGTCTGGGGGGTGGGGATCCTCACCCTGGCGTTGGCGACGGTCGCCGTGCTGGCCCTGACGACTAGTGTCGGCAAGCGCGCCACGGCGGGGGCTGGCGGAGACACCGAGAACGCTCAAGCCTACGCGGCCTTCGCCGAAGGGAAGGCGCTGTACGCGGTCCGTCAATACCGGGGCGCGATCGCGTCGCTCGAACGCGCGGTCGCTCGCGATCCGAAGTACGGGTCCGCGTGGGCGCTCCTGGCGAAGACCCACGCCCGCCTGGCGCAGCCGGTGTGGGCCGGGGGAGCCGAGGCGTCCAAGCGCGCGGCCGCCGCGGCCCGACGCGCCGCGGAACTCGCTCCCGACAGGGCCGATACGCGGGTCGCCATGGCCCTCGCCGCCCGCGCCCGCGGCGACCTGGCCGTCTGGCGAGCCGAGGCCCGGCGGGCCGTGGACCTGGACCCGCGGGCCGCGGAGGCCTACGCCCTGCTCGGAGACTCGTACAGCAGTGAAGTGTACGTGTGCAACCGTGACCAGGATGCCGAGCGGGCCGACTCTTACTACCGCAAGGCGATCGAGTTGATGCCCGACCTCACCACCGCGATCGACAACCGCGCTGGCAATCTCAGGAGGATGGGCCGCTACACCGAGTGCATCGACCTGCTGAACAAGGCGGTCCGGTCCTTCTCCGACCAAACGCCCCTTCGCGCGGTCCGCGGCGGGTGCCGGCTGATGCAGGGGGACCTGGCGGGCGGGGCTGAGGACATCGAACCGCTTCGCGGCAACCCCAGGATCGCTCCGGCGGGGGCGCTCGTATTTCTCGGGCTGCTCGAACTGAAACGCGGCAACGCGGCCGAAGGCGTCCGCAACCTCGAAGCGGCGGCGTCGGCCGACCCGAGCGCGCGGTCCGAACTGATCGTCGCGGAAGTGTACGGGATTACTGGCGAGATCGCGCGAGCGACGGCCCACCTCAAACGCGCGTTCACCATGGACGCGTCCTGCCCCGGCATGGTGGACACCTCGCTGGCGTTCAAGCCGATTCGCGAGACCCCCGAGGTGAAGCAGTTGCTCGGCGCCTACGGGATCCGCTGAGCTCCCGCCCGCGCCGGCGTCGCGATCTTCACATCCAACCGCCCGCCAGTTCTTGGACTTGGTGACAGCCTTCCGCCGGGCTGTCCGCCGCTGTGAACCCTCCCTGTTGACGACCAGACCAGTCGGACCGCCCACGACAAAGCACGACACTTCCGCACGCCGTGCTTTGTCGCTTGCGGCCCTCGCACGTGGCGACTAGGCTGGCGACCGTTTGACGTTCGCGCGTCGATCGCAAGGTGTCCGGAGCCTCGTCCTTGATGCCGACGGAAACACACGACGGCGTTCAGATCTGGAGGTTGATGATGCGAGTTCGGGTCATTGTCGTGGTCGCCGCGGTCTTTGTGGGTTGCCTGTCGTGGTCAGCCCCGGCAAGCGCCCAGACGACCAATCGAGCAGGCATTGAGGGCAAGATCGCCGACCAGAGCGGCGGCGTTCTGCCTGGCGTCGCGGTGACGATCAGCAGCACGGCGCTCCAGGGCGGCGCCCGTGTCAATGTCACCGACGCGGAGGGGCGATACCGGTTCGCGGAACTGCCCGCAGGCGACTACACGGTGACCTTCACGCTGGCCGGTTTCGGGACCATCAAGCGCGACGTGCGCCTCGCCACCGGCTTCGTGGCGACGATGGACGAGAAGATGGCGGTCGGGGGCGTGAGCGAATCGGTGACCGTCAAGGCGGAGTCGCCCGTCGTGGACATCCGGACGACGGGAGTCGCCACCAATCTCGGGAAAGAAGCCCTCGAAGCCCTCCCGACATCCCGCAGCGTCTGGCAGGTGATGAACATGGCGCCGGGCTTGCGTGTCGCGGGCGTGGACGTCGGCGGGTCGGCCGCGGGCACTCAGCAGAACTACTCGAACTACGGCACGTCGAGCGGCGGGAACAAGCCATTGCTCGATGGCGTGGATACGCGCGAGGACGCGGGGGGAGCCGGCTTCTATTACGACTACGGCGCCTTCCAGGACGTGCAGATCAAGGCCATGGGCAGCGATGCCGAGTCGGCGCTGCCCGGCACGCAGTTCCTGGGCGTGCTGAAGTCGGGGTCGGACACATTTCACGGTTCCGTCCTGCTGTCCTGGGAGTCGCCAAAGCTCCAGGCCAACAATGTGACCGACGCGCTGCGGGCTCGCGGCGCCTCGCTCGGCAACCCCCTCTTGTCCTATCACGACGACAACTTCGATCTGGGCGGGCCCATACTGAAGAACCGTCTGTGGTTCTACGGGTCCTATCGAAACCAGCGTATTCGACAGGGCGTGGTCGGCTACTACACCTCCCCCGGGGTGCCTGGCGAGTACAACGTGCTCATCACGAACACGACCGGGAAACTGACCGGCCAGCTCAGCACCAAGCACCGCTTCAGCGGATTCGTGCAGGTCCAGAAGAAGGACTACCCTCAGCGCAACGCTGACGGGTATCGCTACGAGGAGTCCACCTGGCACCAGATCTTCAAACCGATGGCGGGGAAGGGCGAGTGGTCGTGGATGGTCTCCGACCACACCTTCCTGAACGTCTTCGTGGGTCGATGGCAGGTACACGACCGACGCCCTGAACAACTCAGAGCTCCCTCCGGCTTACGACACGGTGACGCTCCGGTACTGGGGCCGATTCAACACCTCGCCCTACGTGGGCGGTCGCGGCCGCTGGCAGTACGACGCGAGCGTGTCACACTACCTTCCCAACGGGTGGGGCGGTTCTCACAGCCTCAAGGCTGGTCTCGACATCACCGACGAGAGCCGCACTTACGATGTGGAGGCGATGTCGAACGGAGACGACTATCAGCTCCGGTTCCAGAACGGCGTGCCCTACCAGATCGTCCTCTACAACTACCCGTACCACACGCTCGATAAGCTGAGGACGACCTCGGCGTTTGTGAAGGACGAATGGCGCCTCGGTGACCGGGCCACACTGAATCTCGGCGTGCGGTTCGAACGCTATCACCTCTTCCTGCCGGCGCAGTCGAAACCCGCCGGGCAGTTCTACCCGGCCGGTGATTTTCCGTACACGGAGGTGCTCACATGGAACAACTGGGCGCCGCGTGTGGGATTGGCCTTGCCGTTGGACAAGGACCAGAAGACCGTCCTGAAGGCGACCTACGGATGGTACAACTTCGCCACCCAGGCGACCTACGCTGACACGTTCAACAACAATTCGGCCGCGACCTCAACCTACCGGTGGAACGACCTCAACGGCAACCTGGACTACAACGCCGGCGAGCTCGGCACCTTCGTCACGTCAACGGGGGCGAAGTCATCGGTCATCAACCCGGACCTGAAGCAGCCCAAGACCCACGAAGTGACCGCCTCGCTCGAACGCCAGATCGCGCCGAACTTCTCGGGCCGTGTCAGCTACATCTACCGGCGCGAGGTCGACCTCTTCCAGACCGTCAACGTGCTTCGGCCTGCGGGCGCGTACACGAATGCGACCACGACCGTCGATCCCGGGCCTGACGGCGTCATCGGCACCGCTGATGACGGCGGCCCCGTCACCTACTACGACTACACGAACGCCTACAGAGGGTCTGCGTTCATTCAGAACGAGGACCTCAACACGGACGGCTATTCGAACAGCTACCACAATTTCGAGGTGGCAGCCCAGAAGCGCCTGTCGAACAAGTGGCAGCTGGTGACCTCGTTCCTGGCCACACACAGCGACCTCTGGC
Source organism: uncultured Acidobacteriota bacterium (assembly GCA_963717945.1). GTDB lineage: Bacteria > Acidobacteriota > Vicinamibacteria > Vicinamibacterales > Fen-181 > FEN-299. The sequence goes on from CAVQXT010000006.1 coordinate 157,036, forward strand.
GCAACGGGATCCCCCAGGATCCGAACGCCGCCACCTTCTATCCGAAGTCGAGGTACTGGGAGTGGGGCTTCAAGTTGTCGGGCAGCTACATGCTGCCGTACCAGGTGCAGCTCGCCGCCATGTTCACCAGCCAGAGCGGGTCGGTCTGGGCCCGGGACGCGCGGTTCACGACGGGGCTCCCCAACCTGACGTCGCTCATTCTGCTGATGGAGGACCCGGCGACACGGCGCCTGCCGACGCAGAACCTGCTCAACCTCCGCCTCGAGAAGCGCCAGAAGATCAAGTTCGGCACCGTCGCACTCCAGCTCGACCTGTTCAACCTGCTCAACACCAACGTCGAGATGGGAGTGACGACGCGCTCGGGCTCGACCTTCAACCAGATCACCAGCATCGTGCCCCCGAGGATCGCCCGCATCGGCGTGACGTATTCGTTCTGACCGCGAGAGCGCGGGCAGAAGCGCTGCGCGCGGCCCCACGGCGCCGCGCGCAGCAACCACGGTGCTGACAGTCGTTCGAGGAGGATCGGATGAAAAAGCGCGTACTGATCGGCCTCCTGCTGCTGGTCCTGTGCGGAATCGCCGCGTGGACCGCGGACGAGGCGGAGGAGTGCACCTCGCTGGTCGCGACCGGGGCGGGCACGGTGGACGGCGCGTCGCTGCTGTGGAAGAACCGTGACAACCCCAGCGAGCTTTCAAACAAGGTGGTGTTCGTCGAGGACAAGCCGTACAGCTACCTGGCGCTCGTCGACGGCGAGCCGGGCAATGGCCGGCTCGCCTGGGCGGCGCTGAACGCGGCCGGATTTGCGGTCGCGAACACCGCGACCACCAACCTGCCCCCGATGGAGCCTTCCGGGAGCCCATCGATCCTGATGGGCGACGCCGCCAGGACGTGCGCGACAGTGGACGAGTTCGAGCAGTTCCTGCGGCACAACTTCGGCAAGAATCGTGGGACCCGCTCGAACTTCCTCGCCGTGGACGCCAAGGGCGGCGCGGCGATCTTCGAAACCCATGCCAACGGCGTCAAACGGCTCAACGCCGTGGACGCGCCCGAGCAGTACCTGGGGAACACGAATTTCTCTCGAACCGGGACGGCGGATCAGGGCGGCGGCTATCTCCGGTTCGACCGCGAGGCGGCGCTGCTCAAGGCGGCGCCAGCCGGGAAACTGTCGGTTGACTACGTGATGCAGGTCATGTCTCGCGACCTCGGCCACCCGCTGCTTCACAATCCCGAGCGCGCGCAGTGGCGGACATTTGCGGCCGACACGCCAATCTGGCTCCACACGAACCACACCATCGACCGGCCGAGCACCGCGAGTGCCGTCATCATCCACAACGTCAAGCCAGGCGAGGATCCCAGGCGCGCGACGATGTGGGTGGTCCTGGGAGAACCGTTGACCTCGATTGCCGTGCCGCTCTGGGTGGCTGCCGGGACTCCCCCCTCCGAGCTGTGGGACGGAAAGGACGCCGCCCTCTCGAAGGAGTCCGCGCGGTTGAAGGATGTGCTGCGCCCGCTCAAGTCCGCCGAGCGGCGCGAGTACCTGGATGTGACAAGGCTGGACAACGCGTCGGGGACGGGGTGGTTGCCTGCGACGTTGGCCGCCGAGCGCGAGAACCTGCGACAGACCGAGGAGTTGCTGGCGAGAAACCCCTCGGCATCCGAGCTGGCGGCGTTCGAGAAGACGTTGGCCACCCGGACGTTGGCGGTGCTGCAGAAGACCGCAGTGGCGCCGAAGGTGGCCGATCGGTAGATCCTGTCCAGGGCGTGCCTTTCTTGCGACCCGGCTGGCGACGCGCGGGGTGGCGCGCGTCGTCGGCCGAGTCGCTCCGGCAACAGGCGACGCCGACGCTCGCCGCGTGACCTCCCGGCGCGGCCGGCTTCAGACGTTCAGGAATCCTCCCAAGAACGCGACCAGCGCATCGACGTCCAGGTCATTGCTGGCCAGACCAACCGAGACTCTGACGGCGCCCGAGCCCTTGCCGTCGATGCACTGTCTGAAGTGGTCGATGGTCATTCCGCGCGGGCCGCGAAGAAAACACCCCTCCAGCTCGTCCTTCGCGAGCCCCAGCGCGATCTCGCCGGCGCCGGGGTTGCAGAAGCAACCGGTGCGGAGCGAAATCCGGCCGGCGTTCGCTCGACGTTCGACGATCCGATGATCGACCAGACGCCCGCTACTGTCCTGCAGATTGAACGCCACCGTTCCACCGCGCTGCTCCATGGTGGGTGGGCCGTAGAGCCTGACGAGCGGCACCCCGTTGTCGTGGCGGAGGCCGAGAATGCCGTCGAGGAGCCGGCCGGTCAGGGAGCGAACGCGCCGGTGAATGACGTCGATCCCGACCGACTCGATGAACTCCAGCCCGAGGTCCACCGCCGGAACCGCAAGGTAGTTGACGGTGCCTTCCTCGAAGGCCGCCGACCCCGGCGCCGGGTAGTGCCGGTCGGCCTGAACCGACGCGACCGTGATCGTCCCGCCGGCGAACCAGGGGCGCTCGAGTTGCTCCAACGCCGGTCGGCGCGCGAGGAGTGCGCCGACGCCGGTGGGATACCCGAACATCTTGTAGAACGACAGCACGACGTAGTCCGGATGCCAGCGGCCCAGGTCGAGGCGATTGGTCGGCACAAACGCGGCGGCATCCAGCAAGACGTCCCAGCCGCGCTCGTGCGCCAGTTCGATCCACCCGAGCGGGTGGCGCACGCCGGAGAAATTGGATTGTGCCGGATAGGCGAACAAACCGGACGCGCCACCCCGGCGGTCGCGCAGGAGCCGGCCGATCGCGGAGTCGTCGGCCCGCATGGCCGGGGCCCCGACCGGCACGTAGTCGGTCTGCGCACCGCGAGCCCGCGCGAACTCGCGAATCCCGACCACGGAGTTGTGGTTGTCGGACGTCAGCAACAGCCCGGCGTTCGGCTCGAACGGGTACGACTCGCCAACCAGCTTGAGCGCCCCGCTGGCATTCGCCGTGAAGACCACGACATACTCCTCAGGCGACGCGTTGAAGAAGGCCAGCACGTGGGTGCGGCATCGCTCGAGCAGTTCGGTCGAGTACGCCGACGTGGGGTTGGTCGAGTGGGGGTTGCCGAAGACGTTCTCTTCCAACAGACGGGCATGACGACGTACCAGCGAGGCTGGGTAGAGCCCGCCGCCCGTGTAATCCAGGTAAGTGTGGTGCGCGGCTGCGAGGCGCGAGAACTCGCGGGCGCGCAGATCATCGATCGCCCGCGCCGCCTCCCCGTCGAGGCGCGCCTCAGACAGTGCGTCCGGAAGGCGCGGTTGGCCGGCATCGCATTCCACCTGTGTAATGTCCACTACCATTATGTGATATTATCATATCAACTATGTGGTCTGTACAATAATCATCAGCTCAACGAAGGCTTCAACCAAGGCGCTGGTGGGTGATCGCGTGCGGGGGCCGGCCGAGAAAGGAGAACGTGGCCGCCGGGAGTGGGCCTGACGTCGGCGACGTTCGCCGTGGTATTCTGCCTACCGTTGATCACTATGTGGACTAGGGATCGAAGGTCGTAGCATGCCCACTCCCCGACAGACCTCGATGCTGGGTAACCGGCGGCGCGGCACCGCCCGCCAGACCGCATCCGTGCGAGGAGCGCCCGACGGAACTCCGCGGCTGACGGATTCCGCGTACGCGGCGGTCAAACAGGACATCATCGAGTGTGTGCTGGTGCCTGGCAGCGAAGTGACGGAACCTGAACTGGGCTCGCGGTATGGTTTCGGGAAGGCACCCCTGCGAGAAGCGCTGATCCGGCTGGTTCACGAGTCCTTGATAGAGGCCATCCCCCGCAGCGGATATCGGATTTCTCCAGTCACGATCCAGGATGTGCACGACATCTTCGATCTTCGGGTGCTTCTCGAGCCGACCGCCGCGCGGCGAGCAGCGGGCCACATCGAGGCCTCGCTGCTGACCAGCCTGAACGAACTCTGCCGCTCGGGCTACACACCGGGCGACCGCGCGACGGAGTCGGCGTTCCTCAAGGCGAACCGCCAGTTTCACGTGGCGATCGCCGCTGCCAGCGGCAACGGCAGGCTCGCGCGTGTGATCGAGCGCCTCCTGGAAGAGACCGAACGCTTGTTCCATCTCGGGCTTGCCGTTCGCGACCGAACCGAGGAGATGCAACACGAGCACGAGGAACTGCTGCGGGCGTTGGTTGACGGGGAGCCCGACGCGGCCGAACGAATCACCGTCGAACAGATCACGGCAGCGCGAACGATGGTGATGGACGGCATCCTCTCGGCCCCCTGGCTCAAGCGAACGCCCATCTCTGAGTGGTAGGGGACGCTCGCCCGACTTCAAGAGACGAGTGCGGATTCGGATGGGAGGACACCGTGAGACTTGCGATCGCGATCGTCGCCATGATCGTGCCGTCCTTGTCCCTGGGCCAGCAGGCTTCACCTCCGGCGTCCGACGCCAGGAGCGCCCTCGCGGACGGCGCCGGGTTTCTGAAGGCGAACGACGCGCAACGAGCGCTTGACGCGTTCGAGCGCGCCATCGGGCTGGAGCCGACCAACGCCGATGCCTACCTGCAGAAGTGCCGTGCCCTGGCAGGGTTGCGACGCCACGAGGAGGCGATCCCGGCTTGCACGGAGTCCCTCCGCCTGAAACCCGCCAACCCGGACGCGCTGAGAGACCGAGGCCATTATTACTTGAACCTGGGCCGGGTGGACTTGGGCTTGGCCGACTTACGCAACGCCGAATCGCTGAAGAAGAACGACCGCGGCATCTACTACCACCTTGGGATGGCCTATTACCTGAGAGGTGACTACCTGGAGGCCGCGAAGGCGTACGGAGGCTGCGTGGCCAATTCCAGCGACGACGCCTCGAGGGTTGAGTGCGAGGCCTGGTTGTATCCCAGTCTCCGTCGCAGCGGACGTCCCGAGGACGCGTCGAGGCTTCTCGAGTCCGTCCGGCTGACCTCCCTGCCTGGACATCCGGGCAATTACCTGGACCGTCTACTGCTCTTCAAGGGAGTCAGGACGGAAGCAGAGGTTGCCAGGACGGCGACCGCCGAGGGGGCGATCTCCGAGGCCACCGTTGGCTATGGCATCGGATTGTGGCACCTCATGAACGGCCGCCGCGGTCCTGCGCTGGAGTGGTTCCGACGCGCGGTGGCCAGCGGGTATACGGTCGCCTGGGGGTATCGAGCGTCCGAGGCCGAGTTGAAACGCCTGCGGTAGAGCGCTGATAACGTCAGGGAAGCGGCCTGTCGTTCCGCCACGCGTCGATGATCTTCGTCACTTCATCGTCGCGTGCTCCCACCTGCGGCATCGTCGTCGCGCGGCGGACGGCTCGGGGGTTCTTCAGCCACGTGCGCAGCGCCTCGGGGGTCGGTCCGCAGTGAGATGCGGTACCGGCGGCCACGGGCGCCGACAAAGATCCGCCCGTACGAGGCGACGCTGCGGTAGGCGTTGGAGACCGACGCCCGCCGACCTTGAGCCCTGGTCAATTTTCACCGAGCAGCGATGGTCAGTTTTCGGTGAGCGTCAACACCCGGTTACGAAGAACGTGGCCAGAAGCACCAATCCCGGCAGGAACCCCGCCGCGTACGGATTCATGTGTGTTGATGGCATTCCCGTGTCCCCTCCGGGCGCGCTACGGCACCCACCCGAGCATCGCCGAAACAACGCCGATCGCCAGCACGAACGCCGGGTGCCATCGCCAGCGCACGAGCAGCGCCAGCGCGACGGCCATCACGACCAAGGCCCGCCACGACAAGATGCCCGACGGCCACAGCAGCACCGCCGCGCCCGCCACCAGGCCGACGACGGCGGGGCCGACGCCGGACATGAAGGCGTGAAGGCGCTCAGAACCCTGGAGGCGGCTGTACATCGTGCTGAACACCGTCATCAGCACCATTGCCGGGGTGAAGAGGGCGGCCGTGGCGACGAGCGCTCCGCCAACGCCGTGCAGCTTGTAGCCGGCAAACGTCGCGAGCACGGCGATCGGTCCCGGCGTCAGGTTGCTGATTGCCACCCCGTCGAGGAACTCGCGGGGGGTCAGCCAGTGCAGCGTCGCGACGAGTTGCTGGCGCAGAATGGCCACGAGCACGAAGCCGCCGCCGAAGAAGCCGAGTCCGACCTTCAGGAACGTCAGCAGCAGCGCAGCCAGTCCCACCGGCGGGACACTGGCGGCCACCACGAGTGGCAGCAGCCCCGGCACGCGCAGGTCCGCGCCGGTCTTGTCACCGGCGGGCGCGGCGCGCGGCCGACCGGCATCGGACCGGCTCACGGTCATCCGTCGGCCCATCAGCAGCCCCACCGCTCCCGCCGCCAGGAGGGTCCACACCGCGCTGAGGTGCACGATCCCCGCGGCCAGCCCCGCGACGGCCAGGACTCCGGCCGGCCACGACCTGACGGCCTTCCGCCCCATGGACCACGCGGCCGCGAGAATGAGCGCGATCACGACGGGCCCCAGCCCGGCGAGCGCCCCGGCAAGGGTGGGCACATGGTGATAATGAAAGTACAAGGCCGACAGGCCGATGACGGCGGCCACCGACGGCGCCAGGAATGCCGTCGCCGAGGCCAGTCCCCCGATCAGGCCGTGGCGCCTGTAGCCGACGAAGAACGCCGCGTTGACGGCGAAGGGACCGAGCACCTGGCTGAGTCCAACGCCGTGGAGAAACTCGCCGGCCGGGATCAACCGCCGCTCGTCTACCAGCTCGCGCTCCATCAAGGCAATCACCGCCATCCCGCCGCCGAACCCGATGGCACCGATTCTCAGGAACAAGGCGAGCAGCCGAAGCAGCGACACCGGCGCGGCCCTCGCGTCGCTCTCGACCCGCGGCGAAGTGTTGGATGATGCCTCGGCGGGGATCATCGCCACACGCGCACTCCCCTGAACAGGAACCACTGAGCCTGAAACGTCCACGCGCGCCGCGAGGGTTGCGACCCGCCGTTTCGCGCCATGTAGTCCACCCAGAGCCGGATCGGGACCTTCGGGAAGGCATACGTGACGGCGGCGTCCCACTGGCGCGTGGCCGGGCTGGAGGCGGTGCGAACGTCCGGCGTGTAGACCTCGTAACGCGCGCCGGCTTCGAGCCCCTCGACGATCGACACGCTGACCTGTCCGTACACCCCCTGCGAGGTCCATGGCCCGCCGACGTCGGGTGCGAGCCGCGCGCGGAACAGCTCCGCCTGGGCGCGCCAGCGGCCGACGCGCCCCTGGAGAAACGCGTTCAGGCGCCGATCGTCGCCGGCAAAGTGGCCGGTCAGGGCGTTGTCGATCCCCGGAAACGCCGACGAGAGGTTCATGTCGTGCGCATGTCGGTCCGACCCGGCCACGCCCGCCCGTACCGACCCCGGCGTGGTCGAGACGGTGCCGGTTCGCCCGTATCCGATTCGGATGACGCCCATCGGTCCGCCGCTGCTGAAGGGCATGTTCGCGCCGGCTCCCTGGAACAGGCCGCCGGAGAGGTCCCACCCGCCGCGTGTGAGATCCACTTCCACGCCTCGGTCCCGCGCGAAGCTCGTGCCGAGATTGCCGCTGACGACCATCTGGTTGGTGACGCCGCTTCGCTCGGTGAAGAGGAGCGTCGCGTCTGGCTGAACGCGTTCAAGGCCGAACGGAGGGATGAACTGTCCCATCTTGAAGGACACCCGCCGCACCGGCACCACCAGAAAGGCATCCTGGAGGACGACGCGGTCGTCGGTCGAGCTGTGCAGGTTGGCCTTGTAGATCACCTGCACGTGGTAGTGGATCCCCTCGCTCGGCCCGCCATCCACCATCAGCTTGAGGCGCCGGAGCGCCCACTCGCCATCCCCCTCCGCGGGCTCGGTGCGCCGAATCTGCAGGTAGGAGCTGAGTAACGGCACGTAGGAGGATGCCCGAGGCGGGGCATCCTGCGCCGAGGCCGGGACGCACGAAGCCCACACCGCCACGAGAGCGAGGGCCCCGGCCCACGCTCTCGGGAAGGCCCCGGCCTCGAGGAACACTCTCATGAGTTCACTCAGCGGCCGTAGCCCGAACAGGGGATGCAGACCGGCTGGCCGTTCTGCTGGCGAAGGTAGCGCTCGAACACGTACTCGCCGCACTTCGAGCACAACGCCTTGTTGAACGATCCTCTGGGAGGCTGGTACTGGAAGTCCGGGCGCAACTGTACGGCGTAGATCGCCTCGTCGGCGAGCGACAGCGTCCAGTCGATGGCCTCCTGGGTGACGGCGGCCGGAATGCCCGACGGCTCGGTCCCACGCTTGCGGTAGGCAAAGAACTCCTGCGCGCCGAACGTGTCGAGGAACTCGGGCTTGAGCGCATAACGGACGGCCGTCTTCCCGGGGAACCAGAAGGTGGCCGCCAGCTTGCCCCAGAACGTCTTTTCGATCAGCGTCTTTCCGAAGGTGGCGCCCGTGGCGATCTGGATGCCGTCCATCAGGCACGTCTGCGGATGCCCTTCACCCAGTTCGCAGACGACATGGAGCGTGTGGTCCATTTCCCGGTTCGTCCCGAGCCACGCCAGCGCGAGCAGGCCCATGCGATAGCCGAGCGGCATGAACGGACAACGATGGCCGTGGAACTCGAACGCCCAATCCGGGGGAACGTAGAGCGACGGTGGTTGCGACACGTGACTGGCTCCTTCCAAGAGGGCTCTGCAATTCGGCGAATCGCAGCCCTGTGGTTGTGCGACTATGCGGAGCGGGTGGTCGAAGCCACCTGGTGTTCCTGCGAGCGCGCCGACCTCTGCCGCCGGCACCCGCGTCCTTCGATCCCCAGCGCCGTCAGGTCGAGGCCGGCGCGGCACAGCCGGTCGAGCGGCTGGCGCCGAACGGCGTCCAGCAGGCGGGCGTCATCGACCACCTGCCGGTCCTCCTTCACCAGGTGCAGGATCTCCCGCACCACGCTCCCGAGCGGATCCTCGCCGGTCAGTCCATACCGGACAAACCGCCCCTCCTTCTGTTCCGCGACCAGGCCGGCCTGCCGCAGGATGGCCAGGTGGACCGACACCGTCGAGGCGGCGAGCCCCAGGACCGCCCTGATCTGGCAGACGTAGAGGTCGGTTTCACGCAGCAGCGCCAGGATCCGCAAGCGGCCCTTGTGCCCCAGCGCCCCTCCGACCGATTCGAGTGAGTCGAGCGTGACTTCGTTCATCTGTCCCTTTCCCGCAGCCCCATCGCCGTGTGGCGCGCGTGCGCCAGCCCACCAGCGCCGGCCATCATCGAAACAGCACCGCGCGCAGCGTGGCCCGGTCCAACGTGCCGCCCATCAAGTGGAGGTAGGTGGTAATCCAGTTGGCGAGGATCGTCACGCCCCCGAAGACGAACATGCCGACGCTCATGAGCGCCCAGCCCGAGAGGATGTTGCCCACGACGCACCCCGTCGCAAACGCCGCGCCGGCGCCCACCAGGATGCCGCCGAAGAATGCCGTGACCGTCTCGGCCGGATCCCTGGGCAGCAGGCGCGCGACCCCGGACAAGCGAGCCGCGATCCACGCGCCCGGCACCATGCCGACGACGACCAGGACGAGCCACCAGTTGATCGACTTGGGCGGCGATGACGGCATTGGCCTGGCCACGGAGACGCCTGGCGCCGCGCCCGCGGGCACGGTCGGTCCCGTTGGCCGCGGTGCCACGGTGGCCGCCGGAGCCGGCCTGTAGACGTGCGCGAGGTGGTTGTCGGTGAGCAACTGGTACGCCTGTAGCACGCCGTGCGTCACGCCCAGCGGGTAGTTCCGGCCGCTGGCGGCAGAGGACAGGTAGGCCGGCACGGCCAGCAGGCCGATGGCCAGCCCAGCCTGCCACGGTTTCCACGGGCGGGTCAGCAGACGCCGGGCCGCGGCGGGTGGCGTGGCGCGTGCGGACGACGGCCGCCTGGCGCGGCGCACGAGCACGCCCGCCACCGTCGCTCCCGCAATCGCGACCGCCAGCACCCAGAACGGCATTCCCGTCACCGTCGTCAGCGTCACCGGGCCTCCCGTCCCGGATTTCACCACGTGGGTCATCATCGAACGATGGAGGGCGTTGAGCGGGCCGTACTCCACCAGGCCGATGCCGAGCGGCATGCCGACCAGCGCCGCCATCGAGTTGAGATTGCCGGCGCCCGCCTTGAACAGGCACCCGCTGATGCAGCCGCCGGCCAGCACCGTGCCGGTCCCGAACAGCGCCCCGCCCACGACGTAGTTCAGCCAGAACATCGGCTTGGGCGCGAGGCGCACCCACCCGAGTTGCGCGATCAGGGCGAAGCCGACCATCGAGACGACGATGGCCACCCAGAGCCCGAACGTCTTGCGCCAGTCGCGCGAGAGCACCACCTCGCTGAACGCGGAGGCGCCGCACAAATCGCCCTTCTGAAGCAGGAAGCCGAACAGGAAGCCGATGGGGACGGCCGTCATCACCCAGATCCGCGTCCACCAGGCCACCAATGTCAGGAGTGCCAGGAGCAGGAAGCTCAGGGCCGCGTCGCGCCGCCACGGTCTTGATTCGGTCATGGGGTCGTTCCTCGATGCCGCGTGCCAATGCCCAGTCATCCTACACGACCCTATTCATTATTTCAATATTCAACGAAATGAATTGGCGTTCTCATGGCGCGCAACCAGGGAATATACGCGCAATAACAGCTTTAAAAAGCCGGTTGACACGTTTGAGGCGATTTCCGTATCCTATGTATGTGAGTGAGCACACACTTTTAAAACGGAGCACACGGCCTCGCGTCGCCGCCGCGGCCCGCCGCGAGCAGATCCTCGACCGCGCCAGCGAACTTGCCACCGAGTCCGGCCTGGGCCAGATGACGATGAAGCGGATCGCCGCCCGCGTGGGGTTCTCCGAGGCGGCCATCTACCGGCACTTCGCGACCAAGCAGGCGCTGCTGCTCGGCCTGATGGACCGCCTCGAAGCGCAGCTGCTCGCGCCGATTCGCGCCATCGCCGAGAGGGGCGACCTGGCGCCCACCGCGCGCCTGCAGCAGATCGTTCAGCACCACCTGTCCGTCGTGCTCGAGCGACACGGCCTCCCCATCCAGTTGCTCGCCGAGGCGTCGGCCGCGGGAGATCCGGCGCTGCTGTCGCGCATGCGCGGGATCATGCGCGGCTACGTGGAGATCCTGATGGGGTTGGTGAAGGAGGCCGTGGACAGCGGGCTCCTGTCGTCCGACATCGACCCCGGCGTCCTCGCCGTCTGGCTGCTCGGCGGCCCGGCCGCAATGGCCATCGAGCACCGACTGCGCCTCGACCCCGCTCTCGAACGCCGCGTCGCGGACAAACTCGTGCCGTTCATGTTCCACATCCTCGCCAGTTCACGAAGAGAGACACCGTATGGCCGCTGACAAGTCGAATGATCGCGCGTCAGGCGTCGACACGGCACCAGCGCCGCGCCGCCACAACCGCTCCACGCTGTGGCGAGTGGGGTTCTCCGTCGCGACGATCGTCGTCCTCACCCTCTGGGTCCTGGGCGCCTTCCGGTCGGGCGTCATCCCGGCCCGCAACGAGGCCCTGGCCGGGGAGTCCGCCGCCGGCCTGCTCACGCGGACGCTGACCCTGCAGTCGCTGCCGACGGCGACCGAGGCGGTCGGCGCCGTCCAGGCCGAGCAGATCGCCTCGGTGACGTCCCGGGTGGTCGCGAACGTCGTCGAGATGCGCGCCTCGGCCGGCCAGCGCCTCGCCGGCGGAACGACACTCGCCGTGCTCGACGACCGGGATCTGCGGCACCGCGTCGAGCAGGCGCAGGACGCCCGGCGCAGCGCCGAGGCCACCCTGGCGCAGGCGAGAGCCGACTACGCCCGCGACAAGCCCCTGTTCGATCAGCAGGTGATCACCCCCTACGACTTCGAGCACACCAGGACGGCGCTCGACGTCGCGGACGCGAACTTGCACCGCCTGCAGCAGGCCGAGCGCGAGGCCGAGGTGGGCCTGTCGTACGCGGTCATCCGCAGCCCGTTCGCCGGCACCGTGGTGGACACGCTCGCGAACGTCGGCGACCTGGCCGCTCCGGGGAAGCCCCTGCTGACGATGTACGAACAGGGCCGGCTGTGGTTTGCCGCCAACGTGCCGGAAGACCTGCTGGGCCGCATCCACCTCGGCGACACGCTGACGTTCCAGATTGACGCGCTCGGCCGCGATCGGCAGGGACGGGTGGTCGAGATCGTGCCCTCGTCGGATCCGGCGAGCCGGACCGTCGTCGTCCGGCTGCACATGACCGACACGACCGACGTTTTGCCGGGGATGTTCGGCCGCCTGCGGATCCCCATGGAACCGGAACAGGTGCTGGTGCTGCCCGTGACCGCGGTGATCCGCGCGGGCCAGTTGACGATCGTGGACGTGGTCCGCGGCACGCGCCTCGAGCGGAGGACCGTGCAGCTCGGGCGCCCCGTCGGCGACGGGTTCGAGGTGCAGAGCGGCCTCACGGCCGGCGAGACCGTTGTCCTGCGCGGCGGCGCCGAGGCCTCGCAGGAGAGGGCGGTCCGATGAGCCCCTCGCACGACTCCCTCACGATCCGCATCGTCCGGAAGTTCCTGGAGTCGAACCTGTCGGTGGTGTTCATCGTGGTGTCGATCGCCGCCGGCGCGATCGCCCTCATGATCACCCCGCGGGAGGAGGAGCCGCAGATCACCGTGGCGGCGGCGAACGTGATGGTGTCGTTCCCGGGCCGCAGCGCCGGCGACGTCGAGCAGCTCGTCTCCACCCCCCTCGAGAAGATGCTCTACCAGATCCCCGGCGTGGAATACGTCTATTCCCGTTCCATGCCGGGACAGAGCATCGTCACGGTGCGGTTCTACGTCGGACAGCCGCTCGAGCCGAGCTACGTCAAGCTGATCCGCAAGCTCAACGAGAACATGGACCGGATGACGCCGGGCGCGTCGGGATGGGCGGTCAAGCCGATCGACGTGGACGACGTGCCGATCGTCACCTTCACGCTGACCAGCGGGACGCGGAGCGACTACGAGCTGCGGCGCATGGCCGACGAGCTCGTCGTGCGCGTGCAGGGTGTGGACAATGCCGGCCTGGCCTACGTGGTGGGCGGACGCCCGCGCGAGCTGCTGATCCGGCCGTCCGCCACGCGGATGGCGTCGTACGGGATCGCGTCGCTCGACCTCGGCCGCGCGATCCAGGCTTCCAATTCCAGCCTGCTCGCGGGCGCGTTCGACCGCAACGACCGGGACGTGCGCGTGCAGGCCGGGCAGTTCATCGCCGACGCGCGGGATCTCGGCAGCGTGGTGGTTGGCGTGTGGAGCGGCCGGCCGGTCTACCTGCGCGACGTGGCCGACGTCGCCGACGGCCCCGGGGAGTTCACCGATTACGTGCGCTTCCACCGCGGCCTGGCCTGGGACCATCCCAAGGAAGAGGGGGCGGTGGGCAGCCTGATCGGCGGCCCCGGGGCGATCGGGCCGCCGCCGGGAGCCGAGCAGCCGGGGGTGACGATCGCGATCGCCAAGAAGCACGGGACGAACAACGTGTGGGTGGCCGCCGACCTGCTGGCGCGGATGACCGAACTCCGGAAGGAGGTGCTTCCCGCCGACGTGCAGGTGGTCGTCACCCGCAACTACGGCGTCACCGCCAACGACAAGGTCGGGGAGCTGCAGGAGGGACTTCTGGTCGCCATCGTGGTGGTGATGGCGCTGCTGGCCATCGGGCTCGGCTTCCGGCAGGCGCTGGTGGTGGCCATCGTCGTCCCGTGCGTGTTCGGCCTGACGCTCATCGTCAACTACTTCCTCGGTTTCTCGATCAACCGGGTCTCGCTCTTCGCGCTGACCGTGTCGATCGGCCTGCTGGTGGACGACCCGATCGTGGACGTCGAGAACATCCACCGCCACTTCCAGCTCGCGGGGCGGGCCACGGCCGACATCGTGCTCGACGCCGTCAACGAGGTGAGGCCGCCGCTCATCGCCGCCACCTTCGCGGTGATCCTGTCGTTCCTCCCGCTGCTGTTCGTGACCGACATGATGGGGCAGTACCTGCGCCCGATGGCCGCCAACGTGCCGGTCACCATGCTCATGTCGCTGGCCGTGTCCTTCACGATCACGCCGTGGCTGGCCTACCACCTGCTCAAGGGCCGCGCCTCGCACGAGCAGGCTCACGACGCGCCGAACGCGGGGGCGTCGGGTACGCGCCGCTTCTTCAACCGGACGCTCCGGCCGCTCATCGAGAAGCCCCGGCTCGGCCGGCTCTTTTTGCTCCTCGTGTTCGTGCTGTTCGTCGGGAGCGTGCTGCTGGTGCTGACCCGGCGGGTCCAGGTGAAACAACTGCCCTACGACAACAAGGACGAGGTCCTGCTCGTCCTCGACATGCCGACGGGCACGACGCTCGAGCGCACCGACGCGGCCGCGCGCGCCTTCGAGGGCTACCTGAAGTCGGTGCCCGAGGTCACCGACTACGAGGCGTACGTGGGCACCACGTCGCCGGTGGACTTCAACGGCCTGATGCGGCAGTACTTCCTGCGCCGGGCGCCGAACCGCGCCGACATCCGCGTCAATCTGATCCACAAGACCGAGCGGGCGGCGTCGAGCCACGCCCTCGGGTTGCGCCTGCGCGCCGACCTGACGGCGATCGCCGCCCGCAACGGCGTCAAGCTGAAGATCGTCGAGCTGCCGGCCGGGCCGCCGGCCATGGCCACCCTCGTCGCGGCCGTCTACGGCAGCCCGACGCAGTCGTACGAGGACCTGATCGGGGCCGCGGCGATCGTCAAGGCCCGCTTGCGTCGTGAACCCGGCATCGTGGACATCGACGATACGGTCGAGGAGGACCAGACCAAGTACGTGTTCGACGTGGACAAGCAGAAGGCGGCCCTCAACGGCATCTCGACCGACGAGGTCGCCCGCACCATGGCGCTCGCCGTCGGCAGCCAGGCCGCGGGCATCGCCCAGGTGCCGCACGAGCGGACCCCCGTCCGGATCGCGCTCTGGTTCCCCCGCGTCGAGCGATCCAGCCTCGTGGACCTCTCGCGAATGTACGCCAAGGGCGCCGCGGGCAACCTGGTGGCGCTGTCGGAACTCGGGGCCTGGCATACCGCCGTCGAGGACAAGACGATTTACCACCGCCAGCTCCAACGAGTGGTGTACGTCCTCGGCGAGATGGCGGGGCGGCCGCCTGTCGAGACGATCCTCGACCTCCGGGCCGACCAGGTGCTCAACGGGACGCGCAGTTTCGTCGACGAGAAGGCGACGCCGATCCCGCTCGCCGCGCGGACGATGTTCCGCAAGGGGGGCGGCGTGCCGTGGGAGGTCGCGCGCGGGATCACCATCGGGTGGTGGGATGAAGGCGAAATGTACATCACGATCCACCTGTTCCGGGACCTGGGCTTCGCGATGTTCGCCGCGCTCCTCGCGATCTACATCATCCTGATGAACCAGACCGGGTCCTACGCGCTGCCGCTCACGATCATGCTGGCCATCCCGCTGATGGTGATCGGCGTGCTGCCCGGCTTCTGGCTTCTGAACCACGTCGGGACGCACCAGGTCGGCGCGTTCAGGGACCCGGTGTTCTTCGGCGGCCCGGCGTTCATCGGCATGATCGCGCTCGCCGGGATCGTCACGAGGAACTCGATCATCATCGTGGACTTCGTGCAGCTCGGCCTGATGCGCGGGCTGGCGCTCGAGGAGGCCATCCTCGACAGCGTGTCGATCCGCCTGCGGCCGATCCTGCTGACGTCGGGGGCCGCGGTGCTCGGCGTCCTGCCGATCACGATCGACACCGTGTTCGGCGGGATGGCCTGGTCCCTCATCTTCGGGTTGATCGTGTCGACGGCGTTCTCGCTCTTCGTGATCCCGGTGACCTACTACCTCGTGTACGCGAAGGCGCCCGACCATGGTCTTCCCGACACCATCCGGCGGAAGCTGGCCGTGAGCATGCGCCAGGATCTGCCGAGCGGCGAGTGACGGCGAGGCAGGAGAACGATTTATGAAACTCTGGATGACACTCGTCGCGCCGTTCGCGCTCTGCGCAGTCGTTGCCGCCGCGCAGGACGCGCCTGCCCCTGCGGCCATGAGCCTGCGGGATGCCGTCACCTACGCGCTGGCGCACTCCCCCGAGCTGAAGGCGTCGCAGGTCGAGGTGCAGCGGCGGCAGGGGCTCGCGACCGGCACCAGGGCGGCCTTGCTGCCGCAGGTCGATCTGTCGGCCGACGCCTCCCGCACGCGGATCGACCACGGGTATCCGTTCGGGGCGTCGCCGGCGCTTCTCCGCTTCGACACCGCGCTCTACACCGGCAGCGCCGACGCGAAGTGGCTGGCCTGGGACTTCGGGCGCACCGCGGCCGAACTGTCCGCCGCGCGGGAGCGCGTCGAGTCGGCGCGGGCCGGCGTGGACCGGCGGCGGCAGGAACTCGTGTTCGAAACGGCCCGGCTGTACCTGGAGACGCTGGCCTACACCGACCTCATCCGGGCCGGCGAAGCGCGCGTCGCCAGCCTGCAGTCGCTGCTGGATCGCACCAACCAACTCGTGGCCGGAGGGCGCGCCGTGCCGGTGGACGCACTGAAGATCCAGACGCGCCTGGCCGAGGTCGAGAGCAGCCTCGCCACGCTGCGATCGGGCCGGCGATCGTCGCTGAGCCTGCTGGCCTCCGTGATGGGATTCGAGGGCGACCTGCCGACGCTGACCTACTCGGCGGCGGTCGCCGACCTGCCTCCGCTGTCGAAGACGGCCGAGCGTGACGACCTCGGCGCGGCGGCCGCGAACCGGCCGGATTCTGGCCTCCGAGGACCACGAGGTGCGCGCCGCCGAGAAGACCGAGTCGGCTGCGCGGAAGTCGTGGTGGCCGCGCATCGACCTGAGGGCCTCGGTGATCGAATACGGGTCGAACAGCCCGCTGGGCTTCGGGCAGATGATCGGCACGCTGCTCCCGTCGGTGCCGGCGATGCCAGCGGCGGACAACGCGGTCGGGGACTGGGCCCTCGGCGTGCACGTCACGGTCCCGCTGTTCGACGGGGGGCGCCGCAAGGGGCAGATCCAGGCGGCCGCGGCCCAGGTCGAGGAAGCCAGGCTGGCCCGGCAACAGCTCGGGCTGCGCGTCGAGCGCGAGGTCCGGACCGCCCTGGCCGACCTCGACAGCGCGAGGAGCCGCGTCGCGGCGCTGCGCGACTCGGTCGCCGAGGCCGAGCGCGTCCTGCACGACGAACGGCTGAAATTCGAGGCCGGGCGGAGCGTCGATCAACTTCGTGCTCGACGCCGAGTCGGCCCTGCTCACGAGCCAGTCCCTGCTGTCCCAGGCCGAGCGCTCGGTGGCGACGGCCACGCTGGCGCTCGACCTGAGCGTCGGGCGGATCGACGTCGCAAAACTGCCGGAGACGCAATGAGCGCCTGCGCGCGTCGAGCCCGCTTCGTCACTCCGAAGTGGAGGCCTCGACGACGGCCGTGCACTGCCCCAGGAGGCCGAACTGGAACGTGATGGCGCCCGCCGGCGCGGCCTGCACCAGCGCGCGCTCGACGTACACCGTCACCCCGCCGCCGGCCTCCAGGGCCTCGCACTCGGCGGCGGCGTCCGGGCGAGCAAGCGACCCGACCGGGCCGCGGACCGCCCGTCATCAACCAACCAGGTAGACCCGGTTGGCGATCGTCGCGACGCCGCCCCGGGCGGCGATGAACTCGCGAGCGGAATCCGATATCGTGACGCGTCGCATCGGTTGCCTCCTCCGTCCCCCTCCCCGCGGCTCATTCGATGACGATCCGTGGCTCGACGACGATCTGCGATTTGACCGAGTTCGCCACGAGACTGTATTTCTGGGCCGATTCCAGGGCACGCCTGATTCTCGCTTCGACGCGCGCCGGATCCTCGCCATTGGCGGCCACGCGGATGACGGGGCGGAACTCGAGCTTCGTGAAGATCTCGCGGCGGTCCAGCTCGATGAGCTTCGTGCCCTCCACGTGGCATTCATACGATCGAAGCGCCAGCTTGAACCGCTCCGCCGACCAGATGAACATCAGCATCACGCAGGTGTTCGCGGCCGCCACGAACGCGTCCTCGGGCGTGAGCACGCCCGGGTGCCCCTGCGCGTCCGGGGGAGCCGAGAACGCCATCTCGGGACCATTGCCGAGCGCGAGGTGGCCCCAGTGCTCGCCCTTCCACTCGACGGTCGTGTGATAGGCGGTCGTCCGGCTCATCGGTTTGCCTCACGCGCGCAGAACTCGCGGTACTCGCGCGGATCGCCTCTCGGTAGGCCGGTTCGCCGGCCGGCGGGCACCTCGTTGTAGATTTTCACCGTCTCCATCAGCTTCCCGATCGACGCCTCGTCGTCGGGACGCGCCCCGGCCTCCCGGACCTGGCTGAAGATCAATGGGAGCGCGAGCAACTCGACCTCGCGCCCTTGGATCGTCACGCGCGCGACGGGGATGCCCGACCCGCACGAGCAGGTGACCGGAGGGATCGCGCCGGCGGCCACGGGCGCCCCGGCGGCAGTCGTTTCGGACCCGCCCGGCTGCAGCACCTCGTCCACGAGTTGCGCGAGACGCTCCGCCGTCAGGTTCACGGCCTGTCGCCGGCCTCGTCGAGGGATCGACGCCCGGACGGTGCCGGCACACCGGCCTCGGCCAGCGAGATCGCTCACCACAACGCTCGCCGTCGGCGTGCCCGAGTACATCTCGGTGCCACGCGCGGCGCATCGCACGTCGCAGCCGTCCACGGTGATTGTCGGGTGGAAGCGCGCGAAGGCCCGATCTCCCTCTCCGCCCGCGAGAAACAACGGCAGGCAGATGGTCACCGTTCGACCACGCCGCAGGTCGTGGAGCACCTTCAGCGCCGCCAGCCTGCTCACGGTTCCTTCGGCGATCTCCTCGCCCGAACAGGCGATGATGCCGACCTTCCGTTCCGGCAGGTTACCCATGGTTCGCCTCCCCCGCCGCATCGATCGTTGCCGCGATCTCCTCCGCAATCACCCGCGCGAGCTGTCGCCCGGCCTCGTTCAGCTCGGCGATGCCGTCCGGCTTCAGATCCTTGTGGTCGCGGTAGACGTCGAGGACCGCGACCTGCCGGAGGATCGTTCCCCCGCTCTGTCCGACCAGCTTCGCGGCGCACATCAGCTTGCAGCCGTCGATGGTGACGGTGCGGCCGGTGCGCACCCGCTCGCGTGCCTCTTCTTCCCCGAGCACCAGTTTCGACAGCGCCAGCAGGCGCGTCGTCCCCGGCCGCAGCTGGTCGCACACTTCGTAGGCCGCCTCACGGCTCACGCTGCCGAACGTCTTGCCGATGCCGCTGCACGGCACGACGACGACCGGATGATCCTGTGTGGTCATGACTGGTTGAGCTCCTGTGCCGCCTGGCCCTGCATGACGGCGAGATATGCCTCGGCGCCCAGCAGCCCGGGCCAGTCCGTCTCCCGGCCCGCGGACTGGATGACCGCGAGCCATCCGCGCTCGTACGGATCCTCGTTGACGATCTCGGGGTTCGTGTCGAGGGCGGGGTTGGCCTCGATGATGGCGCCGGTCACCGGCAACGGCAGCGCCAGGTTCACCTTGACCGTTTCCAGGTCCGCGAAATCGTCTCCTGCCGCGATCGGCGTTCGAGCCGGCCTGACCGTGGCGAACGCCACATCGCCGCTGTGCTGCTGGAGGAAATCGGTGACGCCGACCCGCACGCGGCCGTCTCCGAGGTCCTGGAGCCAGATGCCCTCGGGCGAATACAGCCGGTCGGTCGCCACCTTGAACGTGAACTTGTCGATGGTTGCCTGGAGGTACTCGGTCATCGTGTCCTCCTCCTCCTTCGCCGACCCGCCCTTCCCCACATGCGCGCGGTTGACGCCGTGCGGTCGCGGCGCGTATAGTATATCCGCATATCCGGATATACAGGATATCTTTCGTCATGACCTCACCGCCCCAGCTCTTCCGCGCGCTCGGCGACCGCACCCGGCTGCGGATCGTCAACCTGCTCGCCCGCGGGTCGCTCTGCGTCTGCGACATCCAGCGGATCCTCGGGCAGCCGCAGTCCAGCGTCTCGCGCCACCTCGCGCTGCTCAAGTCGGCCGGCCTCATCCGCGACCGCCGCGACGGCATGCGGATCTTCTACGCGCTCACGCCGTGGGGCACGCCGCTCGCCCGCGGCGTCTTGGGAACCCTCCGCGGGCATCTCGCGGTCGAGGGCGATTACCGGTCCGACCTGGCGCAACTCGTCCAGATGCGGGCGCGCGGCGCCTGCCACGTGGAGCCGCCGCCCCGGAAGACGGGCGGGGCGCCGCGCCGGCGCCCTGTCGGCTCCCGCCTGGAGGATTGAATGGCAGCCCGCAGAGTGCTCTTCGCCTGCCTCCACAACGCCGGCCGGTCGCAGATGGCGGCCGCGTTTCTTGGCGCCCTCGCCGATCCCGCGAAGGCCGAGGCGACGTCGGCCGGGACGCGGCCTGGCGACCGGGTGCACCCCGAGGTGCTGGACGCGATGCGGGAGGTCGGCATCGACCTGGCGCTGGCCCGCCCGCGCCTGCTGACCGACGACCTGGCCCGCGGCGTCGACATGCTCGTCACGATGGGCTGCGGCGAAGAGTGCCCGTACGTGCCGGGCGTCGAACGCGACGACTGGGCCCTGCCCGATCCCAAGGGACGGCCGATCGAGGAAGTCCGAACCATCCGCGACGAGATCCGTCGCCGCGTCGAGTCGCTCGTCAGTCAACGGGGCTGGAAGCGCTAAGGGGAGCCTTCACATGTCCGACCGAGTTGCGTCGCGCCTGTCGTTCCTGGATCGGTACCTGACCCTGTGGATCTTCCTCGCGATGATCGTGGGGGTCGGCGCCGGGTACTTCCTGCCCGGTCTGGTCCGCCTGATCACGACGTTCCAGGTCGGCACCACCTCCATCCCGATCGCGGTCGGCCTGATCGTGATGATGTACCCGCCGCTGGCGAAGGTCCGCTACGAGGAACTGGGCGAGGTCTTTCGCAACACGAAGGTCCTCGCGCTGTCGCTCCTGCAGAACTGGATCATCGGGCCCGTCCTGATGTTCGTTCTCGCGGTGGTCTTCTTGCACGTGGTGCCGACGGCGATGGGCGCATCGCCGGTGGCGATGGTCACCAATCACGAGTACATGGTCGGCCTGATCATGATCGGCCTCGCGCGCTGCATCGCGATGGTCATCGTCTGGAACGAGCTGGCCAAAGGAGACACGGAGTACGCCGCCGGCCTGGTCGCGTTCAACTCCGTGTTCCAGGTCCTCTTCTACTCGGTCTACGCGTGGGTCTTCATCACCGTCCTTCCCGAGTGGTTCGGCCTGCGGGGGGTCGTGGTCAACGTCTCGATCGGCGAGATCGCCAAGAGCGTCTTCATCTACCTCGGCATCCCGTTCCTGGCGGGAATGCTGACACGCTTCCTTCTGTTACGGGCGCGAGGGCGCCAGTGGTATGAGTCCCGCTTCATCCCGAAGATCAGCCCGCTCACCCTCATCGCCCTGCTGTTCACCATCGTGGTCATGTTCTCGCTCAAGGGCGAGTACATCGTTCAGCTCCCGATGGACGTCGTCCGGATCGCGATCCCGCTGCTCATCTACTTCGTGGTGATGTTCCTGGTGTCGTTCTACATGGGCCACAAGCTGGGAGCGGACTACTCGAAGACGGCGACGCTCTCGTTCACCGCCGCCAGCAACAACTTCGAGCTGGCCATCGCGGTGGCCGTCGCCGTGTTCGGCATCCACTCGGGCGCGGCGTTCGCGGCCGTGATCGGCCCGCTGGTCGAGGTGCCGGCCCTCATCGCGCTGGTGAACGTGTCGCTGGCGTTCCAGAAACGGTATTTCAAGGCCGAGGCGCCGATCGCCTCGCGAGCCTGAAGGCGTCACCATGTCCACCGCTTCCCGTCTCGTCGTCGTCGGGGCCCTGGTGCTTGCCGTGGCCGCGACCGTCGCGCTTCGGCGGGACCGCTCGCATTCCGCGGCCCCCGCGCCTGCCCAGCCGGCGGCCGTCCTGCCGCGCCTGGTGGACGTCGGCGCCGACAGCTGCATTCCCTGCAAGGCCATGGTGCCCGTGCTCGAGGAGCTGCGGCGGGAGTACGCGGGCCGGCTGCGCGTGGACTTCATCGACGCGTGGAAATTCCCCGCACAGGCCGACGCCTTCAACGTGTCCATCATCCCGACCCAGATCTTCATCGACGCCTCGGGACGCGAGCTGCATCGTCATGTGGGGTTCATCTCGAAGGCGGAGATTCTCGAGACGTGGCGACAGTTGGGCGTTCACCTGGCTCCGGGGGGACCTAGGCCGTGACCGACCTGCTGACGGGATTGACGGGGACGCTCCGCGCGACGCCGGCCATCGCCTTGATGGGAGCCTTCCTCTGGGGCGTGGCCAGCATCCTCCTGAGCCCCTGTCATCTGGCCGGGGTTCCCCTGGTCGTCGCGTACACGGGGCGCGACGCCTCGCTCTCGACGCGCCGTGCGGCCGCACTGTCCACGGTATTCGCCCTCGGCATCCTGGTGACCGTGGCCGCGATCGGCGCCGTCTCGGTCTTGGCCGGCCGGATGCTGGGCGCGTTCGGAGGCGTCACCAACTATCTCGTCGCGGCGCTCCTGTTCGTCGTCGGACTGGACTTGCTCGGCGTCTGGCCCTTCAAGTGGTCGGGACTGCCGCGGCCGGAAACCACGCGACGAGGCGTGGCCGGCGCGTTCCTGTTCGGGCTGGCCTTTGGGACGGCCCTCGGGCCCTGCACCTTCGCGTTCCTCGCGCCCGTGATGGGGCTGACGGTGCAGATCGCCGGGACGCGACCGATCTTCGCCATGCTGCTGATCTTGGCTTACGCCTTCGGCCACTGCGGCGTGCTTGCCGGAGCTGGCGCCAGCGGACCGCTGCTGGCCGGCTATACCGCGTGGAGCGAACGCGGAGCGAACGTCCTGCGCCGCGCGTGCGGCGTGCTCGTCCTCGGGGGCGGGCTCTACCTGATCTATGCGGCGCCCTGATCACGTCCCTGTGAAGGACACCCCTGTCTTCCGACGACGAGGGTGCGGGTGCCGGCGCCTGAAACGGATCGTGTCGCGCCATGTCTGAAGCTCACGCGAGGGAGCCCGCCACGCGCCTGAAGACCTACCTGGCAGCGTGCGCCGGCGCGCTGACCTTGTGGGTCGGGCTCTACGCCCTGCTGCAGAGGCTGGCGGCCTGGCTGACCTACGGCCTGACCGGCCTCGAGCGCGGAACGCGACTGGCCTCGGCCGTCGAGTTCTTCGTCTTCGAAGCGCCGAAGGTCCTGCTCTTGCTGGTGCTGGTCGTCTTCGGCGTCGGCATCGTCCGGTCGTTCTTCACTCCCGAACGCACGCGCCGCGTGCTGGCCGGCAGGAACGAGTCGGCGGGCAACGTGCTCGCCGCGCTGCTCGGCATCGTGACGCCATTCTGTTCCTGCTCCGCCGTGCCGCTGTTCATCGGGTTCGTCACCGCCGGCGTACCGCTCGGCGTCACCTTCTCGTTCCTCGTGTCGGCGCCGATGGTGAACGAGGTGGCCCTCGTGCTGCTCTTCGGCCTCTTCGGCTGGAAGGTGGCGGCCATCTACGCGGGCACCGGCGTGCTGATTGCCATCGTGTCCGGCTGGACCATCGGGCGGCTGCGCCTCGAGCGCCACGTCGAAGACTGGGTGTTCACGACGCGGCCGGCAGGCGCGGGCGTGGTCGAAGCGCGTCTCGACTGGAGCGCCCGGATCGAGGCCGGGTGGCAGGCGATGACCGAGATCGTCGGCAAGGTCTGGCCCTACGTGCTCGCCGGGATCGCGGTCGGCGCGGCCATCCACGGCTACGTGCCCGAGAACTTCATGGCGTCCATCATGGGCAAGAGCGCCTGGTGGAGCGTGCCGCTGGCGGTCGCCATCGGCATCCCCATGTATTCGAACGCGGCGGGCATCATCCCGGTGGTGCAGGCGCTGCTCGGAAAGGGGGCCGCGCTCGGCACCGTGCTGGCGTTCATGATGGCCGTCATCGGGCTGTCGCTCCCCGAGACGATCATCCTGCGGCGCGTGCTGAAGCCGACGCTGATCGCGGTGTTCATCGGCGTCGTCGGCTCCGGTATTCTGGTCGTCGGTTATCTGTTCAATGTCCTGTTCTAGGGAGAGGTCTTCATGCTGATCGTGGTCTACGGCCCCGGCTGCGCGCGATGTCACGAAACCGAGCGGGTGGTGCGCCATGTCGTCGACGAACTGGGTGTCGGCGCCGACGTTCAGAAGGTGACGGATTTCAAGGCGATGGCGGAGGCGGGCGTCGTCGCGACGCCGGCGGTGAGCGTCGACGGCGTGCTCAAGAGCGCGGGTCGAATCCCGAAGAGCGACGAGGTGCGGGAGTGGCTGACAGCGTCATAGGGCCGGCGGCTCACGGTTTAGGGGTCGCGCGGGACGCGCTGCGGAAGGTCTACGTCGAGAGCACGACCCTCTGCACCCTCGACTGCCGGATGTGCGTGCGGCACGGGTGGCGCGAGCCGCTCGGCCACATGAGCGTCGCGCGGTTCGAGCGCCTGATCGCCGGCCTTCCCGCGGCGTCTACCGGACCCGTGACGCTCACCTTCGGCGGCTTCGGCGAACCGCTCGTCCACCCCGACTGGCGACAGTTCGTGGCGCTGGCTCGGGCGCGCAGCCTGCGCGTCGAGATCATCACCAACGGCCTGCTGCTGAAGCCGGAGTCGGCGGCGGCGATGGTGGACCTCGGCGTTGGCCAGGTCACCGTGTCGTTCGACGGCGGCGACGCCGAGGCCTATGCCTGGATGCGCGGCGCCGACGCGGACGACGCGCTGGCCGCGATTCATCACCTGCGCGACGCCAGGCGGAGGGCCCGGCACCCGATGGCCCTCGGGGTCGCGGCGGTCGTGACGCGCAGCAACGTGGCCAGCCTGCCGACGCTGCTCGAGTGGGCGTCGGATCTGAAGCTCGACTTCGTGTCGATCGGCAACCTCGTGCCGCACACCGAGGAGATGTCCCGGGAGATTCTCTGGGAGCGGGCGGGCTGGGCCTCCGTGTTCCGGCCCGAGTCCTGGCGGCCGCAGCTGCGCGTCGGGCGCTTCGACATGGAGGAGGCGACGCGCCCGCTGGCGGCCGCGCTGGCCGAGCGCGGCATGGTCTACCCCTCCCCCTCCGCCGACCCCGCGTCGTGGAGGAACTACTGCCGGTTCGCGCACGAGGGGATGTGCGCGGTCGGCTGGGACGGGCGCGTGGCGCCCTGCCTCTCGCTGCTCCACACCCACGCCGAGTTCATCAACAACCAGACCCGGCGCGTGGACGCGTTTGTCGTCGGCCACCTGGACGACCGGCCGCTGGCCGACATCTGGCGCGACCGGGCGTTCCGGGAGTTCCGCGAGCGGGTCCGCGCGTTCGACTTCCCCCCGTGCTTCCACTGCGGGGGCTGCCACTTCACCGAGACGAACCAGGAAGACTGCTACAGCAACCCTGCGCCCGTGTGCGGCGAATGCCCGTGGGCGCAGGGGATCGTGCTTTGTCCGTAGACGCGCGGCGTACGCCTGACGCCTCACGCGCAGGGCTGAAGCCCCGCGCTATCTGAAGATCTCGATACGCCGCACGCCTTACACCTCGAAACCGCGTCGGGCTTCAGGCAACGGGCCTCAGGCTTCAGGCCGCGCCAGTGTGACGCCGCACGAAGCCCGAAGTCTGACGCCTGAAGCCGCACGTCGCGAGCGGCGAGGGGTTACTTCTTGGGGGCCGCGAGTTCTGCCTTGAGCACCTCCACCGCCCTCTCGATCTGCACGTCGCGGCCGGCCGCGAAGTCGGCCGGCGAGTTGTCGATGTAGACATCGGGCGGCACGCCGTAGTTCTCCATGTTCTCGCCCTTCGCCGTCCAGACGCCGCTGCCCGGCGTCCGGATGCTCGATCCGTCGAGCAGCGTGTACGACCCGGTCGCGATCACCGCGCCCATCGTCGGCACGCCGACCGTCTTGCCGAGGCCGAGATCCTTGAACCCCGCGGGGAACATCTCCGCGTCCGACGCGGAGCGCTCGTTCTGCATCACCACCATCGGCCCGTAGAAGTTCTGCGGGCGCCACACCTTGACGTCGGAATCGCGGCCGACCGAGAACTGGTACTTCCGGCCGGCGAGAATGCCGAGCAGCTCCTGGTCGATCCCGCCGCCGCCGTTGAAGCGCTGGTCGATGACGAGCGCCTTCTTCGTGCGGTTGGCGGCCAGGTCGAGCTCGAACTGGCGGAGCGAGGCGGCGTCCATGGCGCGGATGTGCAGGTAGCCGAACTCGCCGCCGCTCAGGCGGCTGACCATTTCTCGGCGGTCGTCCACCCACTTCGCATACTGCAGGTTGCCGAAGGCGCCGGACGCGATCGGCTCGATGGTCACTTCCCACGCCCCGTCCTTCACCGGCTTGCTGTTGACGAGGAAGTGGAACTTCCGGCCGGCCGAGATGGTGAAGTACCTCCAGTAGTTGTCCGACGTCCTCAGATCCCGGTCGTCGAGGGCGATGATGAAATCGCCCTTCTTGATCTTCAGGTAATCGTGATCGGCCGGGCCGGTCTGGTAGACGTGCCCCACGCGGTAGTAGCCCGACGGGTCCGCCGCCAGATCGAATCCCGGGTACCGCGTCTGCGCCGGGGAGCGCTCGGCATTGGCCGGACCGCCGCTGACGCCGGTGTGGGACGCGTTCAGCTCGCCGATCATCATCATCATGACCGTGTGCAGCTCTTCCTCGTCCACCAGGTAGTCGAGCAGCGGCCCGTAGGTCGATCGGGCGACATTCCAGTCGGCGCCGTGCATCGCCGCGTCGTAGAAGCGGTTCTTCATGATGCGCCAGCCCTCGTCGAACACCTGCTTGCGCAGGGCCGTGTGATCGACCTCGAGGGTCACGCCGAAGGTGACAAGCCGGGCCGAGGCGCCGCCCGCGGCCGGCGCCGCTTCCGTGCCTCCGCCGGCGCCGCCACGCCCGCCGCGCGCGCCGCTGGAGGCCGCCGCGGCGCCGCCGCTCGCGGCCCCGGCCCCGCTCGGAACGGCGGCCGCGTAGAGTCCGCGGCCCGAGCGGAAGTAGATCGTCCGGCCGTCGCGCGTGAACGCGATGGCGCCTCCGCCGCCGAAGCCTCCGCCGCCCCCGCGTCCTCCCCGGCCGGCGGCTGCCGGCTCCGCCGGGGGCTGCGGCACGCGCGCCGCCTGGTCGCTCTCGACGTTCATGACGTAGATGGCCGGCCCGCCCGAGCCTCCGCCCGGCGCGCCGCCGGTGGCCGAAGCCGTCGACGACGTGAAAGCCACCGAGTGGCCGTCGGGCGCCGCCGTCAGGCCGCCGAACATGTCGCCCGGCGCGTTGAGCCGCCGTGCGCGCTGCGCCAGGCCGTTCCAGTCGATCTTGATGTCCACCGGCTGGGTGGCCGCGCCAGCGCCGCCGCGCCCGCCGCCCTGCCGCGACGCGGCCTCGGCGGCCAGCCCCTGCGCCTCGGTGTCGATGTCGCGGTCGAGCGGGTCTCTGTCCTGGTCGCGCAGCGGCAGCGCCCACATCTGCATCGTGTTCGGGAACCGGGCGCCGGTCGAGGCGACGCCGGTGCTCGTCCCCGCCGACGAGATGAACACGAGGTACTTGCCGTCGGCCGTCCACACGGCGTTCGACTCGGAGAACAGCAGGCTGTCGTCCGACACGTGCCGTTCTTCACCGCCCGTGATCGGCGCGATGTAGACGTGCGACCGCATCGTCCGGTCCTGCTTCGAGAACGCCACCCACTTGCTGTCGGGCGAGACGGCCACGCTGCCGATTCGCGCCACGTCGCTCGAGGTGACGACCGACGTCTTCCCGTCGGCGACCGAGTAGCCGTAGAGCTTCTTGTCGGCCGCGGTGTAGAGCAGCGTCTTCGAGTCGGGCGTCCAGACGAGCGCGCCCTTCTCGTTGTCGAGCGTCGTGATCTGCTTGAGGCCCTTGCCGTCCTGGTCGCAGAGCCAGACCTCGTCGCGGCCGGAGCGGTCGGAGATGAAGGCGATGGACTTGCCGTCGGGCGACCACTTCGGCGACTGGCTCCGCGACGCCATGGCGTCTGGCGCGATGCGCGTGATGTCGCCGCGGTCGGTGGCGATGGTCAGGATCTGCCCGCGCGTGGAGATGACCGCGCGCCGGCCCGACGGCGAAAGATCGAAGACGTCGAGCTCGTTGTCCACCCGCTCGGCGTCGACCTCGTTCTCCTTGTCGTCGCTGGCGATGTCGAGCTTGATCTCGGTGGTGCGGCCGGAGGCGACGTCCAGCTTCCAGATGCCGAACCCCTCCTCGTAAACGATCACCTTGCCGTCGCTCGACATCGACGGCCAGAACAGGCTTCCCGACGTGTGCTTCGTCACCTGCACGGGCGCGCCACCGCTCACGCCGACCCGGTAGATGTTGTTGACGCTGCGCCGCACCTCGGGGCTCCCGGGCTTCACGGCCTTGTCGTTCGGCAGCAGGTCGGCGACGTAGTAGATCTGGTCGTTCGGCCCCCACATCGGCCAGTAGCGGTTGTAGCGCTCGTCGCCGACAACCTTCTTGTAGGTCTTCTGCGCGAGGTCGCCCACCCAGAGGTCGGCGGCGTAGCTGCCCCGGTAGTGCTTCCGGGACCAGACGCCGGGGTGCCGGTTGAAGACGATCTGCTTCCCGTCGGGCGAGTAGGCGCCCCAGTAGCCCCAGTCCACCGGCAGCGCCCGCTCCATCCCGCCCTCGATCGGCACCTCGTAGAGCGTCGCCACCGTCGGGAACGCGCCGTCGCCTCGGGCCGCGCGGAACGTCACGAACTTCGAGTCGCGCGACCAGCCGACCACCTCGTCGTTGCCGGTGTGCCAGGTCAGCCGCTTCGCCGCGCCCCCCGCCGCCGGGATGACGAAGACGTCGTAGTTGCCGTAGCGGTTGGACGAGAACGCGATCCACTTCCCGTCCGGGGAAAAGCGCGGGTAGACGTCGCGTCCCGTGTTGTCGGTGAGCCGGACGACGTTCGAGCCGTCCTCGTTGGCGAGCCAGATGTCGCCAAGGTAGCTGAAGGCGATCTTCCCGGCGTGGTAGTCGGGATGGCGGGCCAGCCGCACGGGCGCGGCCCAGGATGCGCCCGCGAGGGCGAGGATCAGGATCGCGAGGCCGAGTGACGCTCTGCGAATCATGGTGGTACCTCGATCACAAGAGGGGTCGGAGCGGTGGTTGGCGGGATGCTACGCCGGGCAGAGAGGTGCGGTCAAGGCCGGCCGGGAGGCCGGCCCCACTGAGGTTGTCAGCGCGCCGGCGCCGGCAGCTTCGACGCGTTCCACCCTCCGCCGAGCGCCTCGATGAGCTGGACGCTGGCGACCAGGCGCCGCGTCACCAGGTCCACCGCCGACCGCTGGCTCTGGAGCAGCCCCGCCTGCGCGGTGATGACCGGCAGCGAGCTGACCACACCGGCCTTGTATTGAGCCGTCGAGATGTCGAGCGAGCGCCTGGCGGCGCCGACCGAGTCGGCCACCTGCGCCGCCTCGCGCTCCAGGATGCGAAGGGCCGCCATCGCGTCCTCCACCTGCTGGAGCGCGGTCAGCACGGTCTGGCGGTAGTCGGCCACGGTGGCGTCGAACAGGTTCCGCTGCTGGTCGGTGATGGCGCGCCGCCGGCCCGCGTCGAAGATGATCTCGGCCGCGTTCGCCCCGAGCGACCAGAACAGGGCCGGCACGCTGAACACGTTCGAGAGCGACGTCCCCTGCAGACCGGCCGAGCCGCTCAGGCCCACCGTGGGAAAGAGCGCCGCGCGCGCGATGCCGATCTGCTCGTTCTGCGCGGCCATCTGCCGCTCGGCGATCGCGATGTCCGGCCGGCGCTCGAGCAGCGCCGCGGGCAGCGCGACGGGCACCTGCGGGGGATTGGCTGACAGCGTCTGACGGGGGATGGTCACCTCGGCCGGCGGCCGGCCGGTCAGGATGGCCACCGCGTGCTCGAACTGGGCGCGGGCCACGCCGAGGTCGGTCAGCTCCGCGCGGGCCGTGCTCACCTGCGCCTCGGCCTGGGCCACGTCGGCCCCGCTGGCCACGCCGGCCGTCATCCGGGCCTTCGTCAGCGCCAGGTACTCCTCGTAGGACGCCACCGTCTTCTCGAGCAGGTCGATGTCCCCGTCGAGGCCGTGCAGCGTGAAGTAGTCGATCGCCAGGTTGGCCTGGATGATGAGGCGGGCGTTCTCGAGCTGGGCCGCGCTCGCCTGCGCCGTGGCCGTCGCCGCGCGCACCGTCCGCCGGATGCTGCCCCAGACGTCCGCCTGGTACGAGAGGTCGACCGTCGGGATCTGCAGGGTCGTCCTCGCCGCCGACGACGCGCCGGCAATGCCCGCCGTGGTCGGCCTCGACTCGGTGGCCGCGACCGCGCCGGTCACGGTTGGATACAGCGCGCCGCGCGCCGCGCGCACGGCGTCGGCCGCCGCGCGATAGTTGGCCTCGGCGGCGAGGACGGTCTGGTTCGACACGTCGATGCGCCGCTCGAGCTCGTCGAGCGCCGGGTCGCCGTAGGCGGCCCACCAAGGGCCCCGGATGACGCCATCCGACGGCTCGGCGCGCTTCCACCCGTCGGGCGGGGCCTCCTTGAACGCCGGGGGCACCGGCGCCTCGGGGCGATGGTACGCCGGGCCCACGGCGCAGGCGCCGGACCCCAGCGTGAGTGCCGCGGCCACGAGGAGGAGGGCGGGCCGCGGGCGCCGGCCTCGAATATGCGTCCAACTCATGAGTGCCTCCGGCGCAGCCACCAGTGCTGCATCCGGTCGAGATAGAGGTAGACGACCGGCGTCGTGTAGAGCGTGAGGATCTGGCTCACGATCAGGCCGCCGATGATGGTGATGCCGAGCGGCCGGCGCAGCTCTGACCCGACGCCCCGCCCGAAGGCCAGCGGCACCGCGCCGAGCATCGCGGCCATCGTCGTCATCAGGATCGGCCGGAACCGCAGCATGCAGCCCTCGAAGATCGAATCGCGGGAGTTCTTCCCCTGCTCCCGCTCCGCCATCAGCGCGAAGTCGATCATCAGGATCGCGTTCTTCTTCACGATCCCGATGAGCAGGATGATGCCGATGATCGCGATGATGCTCAGGTCGGTCCGGGTCAGCATCAGCGCCAGCAGGGCGCCGACGCCGGCCGACGGCAGCGTCGAGATGATCGTGATGGGGTGGATGTAGCTCTCGTACAGCATTCCGAGCACGATGTAGACGGCCGCGAGCGCGGCGGCGATCAGGATCGGCTCGCCGCCGAGCGAGTCCTGGTAGGCCTGCGCGGTGCCCGAGAAGCCCGTGTGGATCGAGGGCGGCAGGCCGACCTTCTGCGCCGCGGCGTAGACGGCGTCGACGGCGTCGCCGAGCGCCACGCCCGGCGCGAGGTTGAACGAGAGGGTGATCGCGGGGAACAGCCCCTGGTGCTGCACCGTCAGCGGCGCGTTGGCCGGCGCGTGGGTCGCGATGGCGTCGAGCGGCACCATCGCGCCGGTCGGCGCACGGACGAAGATGTCGCGCAGGATGAGCGGGTTCTGCCAGAATGCGGGCGCCGCCTCCATCACCACGTGGTACTGGTTGAGCGTCGTGTACATCGTCGACACCTGCCGCTGGCCGAACGCGTCGTACAGCGTGGCGTCGACCAGCTGCGTGGACACGCCGAACCGCGACGCGCTCTCCCGGTCGTAGTCGAGGTAGGCTTGCAGCCCCCGGTTCTGCTGGTCGCTGTTCACGTCGGTGATGACCGGCACCTTGCGCAGCTCCGCGAGCATGGCCGGCGCGACGCGGTCGAGGTCCGCGAGGTTGTCGCCGCGCATGGTGAACTGGTACTGCGCGCTGCTCATCCGGCCGCCGACACGGACGTCCTGGGCCGCCTGCAGGAAGAGCGTCGCCCCGGGCACGTGGGACAGCTTCGGCCGGAGACGCGCGATGACCGCGTCGGCCGACACGCCCCGCTCGGCGAGCGGCTTGAGGGCCACGAACATGCGGCCCGTGTTCACCGTGCCGCCGCCCGTGAACCCGATCACCGTGTCGACCGCCGGGTCGGCCGAGACCGTCTTGACCATCGGCAGCAGGACCCGGTCCATCGCCTGGAACGAGGTGTCCTGGTCGGTCAGGATCGCCCCCATGAGCCGCCCGTTGTCCTGCTGCGGGAAGAACCCCTTCGGCACGCGGACGTAGAGGTAGACATTCAGGGCCACGGTCGCCACGAGCACCAGCAGCGTGACGAACGAGTGGCGCAGGACGAGGGTGAGCGACCGGCCGTAGAACTGCACGATCCGCTGGAAGATCCGTTCGGTGGCCGCGTAGAGCCTCCCGTGGGTGGCGTGCTCCTCGAGCAGGTGCGCGCACATCATCGGGGTGGTCGTCAGCGAGACGACCATCGACACGACGACCGCCACCGACAGCGTCACGGCGAACTCGCGGAACAGCCGGCCCACGATCCCGCCCATCAGCAGCAGCGGGATGAACACCGCGACGAGCGAGGTGCTCATCGTCATCACGGTGAAGCCGACCTCGCGCGCGCCGACGAGCGCGGCCTCAAACGGCTTCATCCCCCGTTCGAGGTAGCGCGTGATGTTCTCGATCACCACGATCGCGTCGTCGACGACGAACCCGGTGGAGATCGCCAGCGCCATCAGCGACAGGTTGTCGATGCTGTAGCCGAGCAGGTACATGACGCCGAAGGTGCCGACGAGCGAGACCGGGACGGCGACGCTGGGGATCAGGGTCGACCGCGCGCTCCTGAGGAACACGAACACGACGAGGATCACGAGCAGGACCGACCCGACGAGCGTCAGTTCGGTGTCGTGGACCGAGGCGCGGATGGTCTGCGTCTGGTTCATCGCCACGCGCATGTCGATCGACCGGGGCATGGCCGCCTTGAGCTGCGGCAGCAGCGCCTCGACGTTGTCCACCGTGTCGATGATGTTGGCGCCCGGCTGCCGGAAGATGATCACCATCACGGCGGGCTTCCCGTTGGCGTAGCCGGCGTTCCGGATGTCCTCGGTCGAGTCGACGGCCTGGCCGATGTCCCCGATCCGCACGGCCGAGCCGTTGTGGTACGCCACCACGAGCGGCGCGTAGTCCACCGCCTTGAAGATCTGGTCGTTGGCGCCGACCTGCCACGTGCGGCGGTCGTCGGCGATCTGGCCCTTCGGCGTGTTGGCGTTGGCGGCGCTCAGCACGGCGCGCACCTGCTCGAAGCCGATCCCGTATTTCTGCATGGCGAGCGGGTTCAGCTCGATGCGCACGGTCGGCAGGGAGCTGCCGGCGACCAGCGCCTGGCCGACGCCCGGCACCTGGGAGAGCTTCTGCGCGAGGATCGTCGAGGCGGCGTCGTAGATCTGTCCGCGGCTGAGATCGTCGGACGTGAGCGCCAGCATGTAGATCGGCGCGTCGGCCGGGTTGATCTTCCGGTAGCGCGGGTTGTTCGGCAGGTTGGCGGGCAGGTTGCCGCGCGCGGCGTTGATCGCCGCCTGCACATCCCGCGCGGCGGCGTCGATGTTGCGGTTCAGGTCGAACTGGAGCGTGACACTGGTCGAGCCGAGCGCGCTCGACGAGGTCATCTCGGTGACCGAGGCGATCCGGCTGAACTGGCGCTCGAGCGGCGTCGCGACGGCGGAGGCCATCGTCTCGGGGCTCGCGCCCGGCAGGCCCGCGGACACCGAGATCGTCGGAAAGTCCACCTGCGGCAGCGGCGACACGGGGAGCTGCTGGTAGGCCACGATGCCGGACAGCGCGATGGCCGCCGTCAGCAGGGTCGTCGCGACCGGGCGGTGGATGAAGGGTGCCGAGACGTTCATGGCCTACTCCGACGGCACCCGCTCCACGCCGGGACCGGCCGCCGACCGGCCCGTGATCCGCCGCGCCAGCCGGTCGAAGTACAGGTAGATCACCGGCGTCGTGTAGAGCGTGAGGACCTGGCTGACCAGCAGGCCGCCGACGATCGTGATGCCCAGCGGGCGCCGCAGTTCCGACCCGGTCCCGCTCGTGACCGCCAGCGGCACGCCGGCGAGCAGCGCGGCCATCGTGGTCATCATGATGGGACGGAAACGCAGCAGGCAGGCCTGGTAGATCGCGTCGAGCGGCGCCAGGCCCCCCTGGCGCTCGGCCTCGAGCGCGAAGTCGATCATCATGATCGCGTTCTTCTTGACGATCCCGATGAGCAGGACGATGCCGATGAGCGCGATCACGCTGAAGTCGTTGCGGGTCAGCATCAGCGCGAGCAGCGCGCCCACGCCGGCCGACGGCAGCGTCGAGAGAATCGTGATCGGGTGGATGTAGCTCTCGTAGAGGACGCCGAGCACGATGTAGACCGTGATGAGGGCCGCCAGGATCAGGATCCACTCGTTCGAGAGCGACGACTGGAACGCCTGCGCCGTCCCCTGGAACTCGGCCTGGATGCTCCGCGGCAGCCCGGCGTCCTGCGCCACCCGGTTCACGGCGGCCACGGCGCTGCCGAGCGAGACGCCGGGGGCCAGGTTGAACGAGAGCGTCACCACCGGGAACTGCCCCTGATGGTTGATCGCAATCGGCGCCGATCGTGTCTCGAGGCTCGTGAACGCGGCGAGCGGCACCTGCCCCTGGTTCGGGAACACGGCCGCCGACGCCGGCGCCGCGCCGAACACGGCGCTCGACGCGGTCGTCGACAGGGCGGAGGCCGTGCTGGCCGCCCCCGCGTTCAGCGCCGCCGCCGACACGCTCGACGGCCCGAACGCCTGCGTCGCCGCGCTCCCGCCGCTGACCACGCCGGCGCCGCCCGAACTGCCGGTGCTCGTGCGGACGAAGAGGTGCCCGAGGTCCGCGGGCCGGGCCCGGAACGCGGGATCGACTTCGAGGACGACGTGGTACTGGTTGAGCTGCGTGAAGATGGTCGAGATCTGCCGCTGGCCGTACGCGTCGTAGAGCGCCTGGTCGATCGCGGACGGCGTGACGCCGTAGCGCGAGGCGGCGACGCGGTCCATCGTGACCCGGGCCTCCAGCCCGTTGACCTGCTGGTCGCTCGCCACGTCGGTCAGTTCCGGCTCCTGTTTCAGCCGCTCGAGCATCCGCGGCGCATAGACGTTCAGCTCGTCGAGGTTCGGGTCCTCGAGCGAGTACTGGAACTGCGTACGGCTCACGCGGTCCTCGACGGAGATGTCCTGGACCGGCTGCATGAACAGCGTGATCCCCGGCACGACGCCCAGCTTCGGCTGAAGCCTTCGGATCACGTCGCTCGCCGAGGCGTCCCGCTGGTCGATCGGCTTCAGGTTGATGAGCACCCGCCCGCTGTTCAACGTCGTGTTGGTGCCGTCCACGCCGATGAACGACGACAGGCTGTCGACAGCCGGGTCCTGGAGGATGATGTGCGCGAGCTGCTCCTGCTCCCGCGCCATCTCGGGGAACGACACCGCCTGCGCCGACTCCGAGATCCCCTGAATCACGCCGGTGTCCTGGATAGGGAAGAACCCCTTCGGGATGACGACGTAGAGGTACACCGTCAGGACCAGCGTCGAGATCGCGACCAGCAGCGTCGTGAGCTGGTGCCGCAGCACGACCTGCAGCGTGCGATCGTAGAAGCCGATGACCGCCTTCCACGCGTGCTCGGTCGCCCGGAACAGCCGCGTCTGCTTCTCCTCGGGCGTGTGCTTCAGCAGCCGCGAGCACATCATCGGCGTCAGCGTCAGCGACACCACGGCCGACACGAGGATCGTCACGGCCAGCGTCACCGCGAACTCGCGGAACAGCCGCCCGACGATGTCGCCCATGAACAGCAGCGGGATGAGCACCGCGATGAGCGAGATCGTCAGCGACACGATCGTGAAGCCGATCTGCTCGGCGCCCTTGAGCGCCGCCTCGAGCGGCGTCTCGCCCTGCTCGATGTAGCGCACGATGTTCTCGATCATCACGATGGCGTCGTCGACGACGAAGCCGGTCGAGATGGTCAGCGCCATCAGCGTCAGGTTGTTCAGGCTGTAGCCGAGCAGGTACATCGCGCCGAAGGTGCCGACGATCGAGAGCGGGACGGCGACGCTGGGGATGATGGTGGCGGAGACGTTGCGCAGGAACAGGAAGATGACCATCACGACGAGCGCAACGGTCAGCAGCAGCTCGAACTTCACGTCGGAGACCGACGCGCGGATCGTGTTCGTCCGGTCGGTCAGGATGCGCACGTTGATGGAAGAGGGCAGCGTCGCGGTCAGCGTCGGCAGCAGCGCCTTGATCCGGTCGACCACCGTGATGATGTTCGCCCCCGGCTGCCGCTGGATGTTCAGGACGACGGCCGGCGTCGTGTCCATCCACGCCGCCTGCCGCACGTTCTCGACGTCGTCGACGACGTTCGCCACGTCGGCCAGCGCGACCGGCGCCCCGTTCCGGTAGGCGACGACCAGCGGCCGGTAGTCGGCGCTCGACATCAGCTGGTCGTTGGCGCCGATCTGGTACGACTGGTGCGGCCCGTCGAAACTCCCCTTCGCCTGGTTGACGTTGGCCGCGATGAGCGCCGTGCGCAGGTCCTCGAGCGTCAGGCCGCGCGAAGCGAGGGCCGTCGGGTTCGCCTGGATGCGCACCGCCGGCTTCTCTCCGCCGCTGATCGACACCAGGCCGACGCCTGGCAGCTGCGAGATCTTCGGCGCCAGCCGCGTGTCGGCGAGGTCCTCGACGGCCGACAGCGGCAGCGACGGCGACGAGAGGGCGAGCGTCAGGATCGGCGTGTCGGCCGGGTTGATCTTGCTGTAGATCGGCGGCGTCGGCAGATCGGGCGGCAGGTAGGTGCCCGACGCGTTGATCGACTGCTGGACCTCCTGCTCGGCCACGTCGATGTTCAGGCTCAGGTTGAACTGCAAGGTGATGACGGAGCTGCCGGCCGAGCTCGTCGACGTCATCTGCTTGAGGCCCGGCACCTGGCCGAACTGCCGCTCGAGCGGCGCCGTCACCGACGAGGCCATCACGTCGGGACTCGCGCCCGGGTAGAACGTCGTCACCTGGATCGTCGGGTAGTCGACTTCCGGCAGCGCGGAGACCGGCAGCTGCCAGTAGGCCACGGCGCCCACGAGCAGGATGGCGACCATCAGCAGGGTCGTGGCGACCGGGCGCAGGATGAACGGGCGGGAGGGGCCGCTCATTTCGCTTGCGGCGGCCGGGACGACCCGCCCTCCATCTGCACGTGGACCTTCGCGCCTTCCTGAAGCTTGTCGATGCCGGTCATCACCACGACGGCCCCCGGCGAGAGGCCCGAAACCACTTCGGTGTCGGTGCCTTCACTGACGCCGATGGTGACGGGCCGCGCGGTGACGGTCGAATCCGGCTTCACGAGCCACACATAGGTCGCCTGGCCGTTGCGTTCGACGGCCGCCGTCGCGAGCAGCGTGACGTGCTGCTTCTCCTCGACGAGCAGCCGGGTGTTGACGAACTGGTTCGGGAACAGCTGGTTCTTCGCGTTGTCGAACACCGCGCGGAGCTTCAACGTGCCCGTGGTCGGGTCGATCTGGTTGTCGACCGTCGTCAGCCTTCCCGACGCGAGTGTGGTCTTCGCGTCCGGGTCGTAGGCGTCCACGCGCAACACGGTCCCGGCCTGCACCTCTTTGACCACGGGTGGAAGCCGGTTCTCCGGGATCGAGAAGATCACGCTGATCGGCTGCACCTGGGTGATGACGAGCAGCCCGCCGGCGTCGCTCGCGTGCACGATGTTGCCGGGATCGACCAGGCGCAGGCCGACCCGCCCGGTCAGCGGCGAGGTGATGCGGCTGTAGGTGAGGCTCAATGTCGCAGAGGCGATCGCGCCCTGGTCGGTCTTCACCGCGCCCTCGTCCTGCGCCACCAGCGCCTTCTGCGTCACCAGTTGCTGCTCGGGCGCCGCGTTCTGCTTGACCAGGTCCTGGTAGCGGACAAGATCGGTGCGCGCGTTGTCGAGCAACGCCTGGTCCCTGGCCATCTGCCCCTGGGCCTGGGTGAGCTGCACCTGGTAGGGCCGCGGGTCGATCTCGGCGAGCAAATCGCCCTGGTGGACCAGTTCGCCCTCGCGGAAGTGCACCGCCATCAGTTCTCCGTCGACGCGGCTCTTGACGGTAACCGTCGAGAGCGGGGTCACCGCCCCCAGGCCGTCGACGTACACGCCGATCGACCCCTGGCGTGCCGCCACGGCGACGACCGGCACGGCGCCGGCGGCGGCGCCGCCGCGTCCCCGCGCGCCTTGCGCGGACGCTTGCTCGCCGTCCCGGAACACCCAGATACCGGTGGCGACGACGACGGCCAGCACGACGAACGGCCAGGCCCTGCCCCGCCGGGGCGCGGCAGCCGCCGACGGCGGACGCGCGGGAGCCGATCCAGGAGGCGGAGTGAAAAGGACATCGGACTTGGGCTCATCCATGAGAAGCCACCATCATGAAAGTCGTACCTACCCATCTATTACGACGACGGGACCGGTGGCCACGGTGCGACAGGGGGATGACGAAAGTGTGACAGGAGCGGCTTGCGGCTTGCGACTTGCGGCTTGCGGCGGTGTTCGCCGGGTTGTAGTGGCCAGTGGCCCGTGGCCCGTGGCTCGTCGATCACGTGTGATCTACCGACGACTGACAACTGGCAACTGACCACCTCAACCGTACGTGAATGCTACCCTGGCAACTTCCTGCCCTTGCCTTCGGCAAGGAGCGTGAGGGGCGCGCCGCCCACGGAGAGTTCCTGCTTGAACGAGCACCCGTCGCTCGTCACGTCGAAGATCGTCATCCGCATCGCGACCGGCTTACCGCCCACCCTTAAGTTGTAGGTGAACGTCCAGGTCCCTTTTCCGTAGACGATCCCGAACGGCGCGGCCATCCCGGTGCTGTCGGTGTCGAAACCGCGGTAGGCCTTCGCCTCGGTGTCGTAGGTGTAGAGGGCCACCTCGTGGTAAGGCCCGGCCGGCGTGGCGCCCTGGGAGACACAGATCAACTGCCCCCCGCCGGAGAGCCAGCGGCAGTCCATCGCGAATGTGGACTTCCCCGCGGGGCCGAACGCCGAGGCGGTCTTCGCCTCTGCCTCGAGCGCCCACCGACCGGCGAACCAGTCGAGCTGTTTCAGTTCCGCGCTCGCGTCCGGGTTCAGCGCGCCCGTCGGCACGACGAGGCCTGACGGCGGCGCGTCGCTGTTCCACATGTCGCGCGTGGCCTTCCAGCTGCCGTCCGGCTGCTTCTGGAAGACCTCGAGGCCCTTCCCTTTCTCCGTGTACGGTTCGCCGCCCCCGGGGGGCACGAACGTGCCCTCCCACGTCGAGTCCACGTAAGCCGTGCCGCCCTGTCCGTCGATCTGGAGCGGGCCGAACTTGAAGGTCCTGGCCTGTCCCTGCGTCGCGTAGGCCTGGATGATGGCCGCCTGCCCGTCGAGCGCGGGCATGTTGGGCGGCAGTACCCGGGCTGTGTCGGTGTAGTACGTCTTCACGACGCTGGAGACGTCGGCGTTTCCGGCGGTGAACATCCGCACATACTCGTCGTGGGACTTCTGGATGGCCGCCTTGTCCTGGTCGGTCAGGGCTGCGCCTCGCTGGCAGGCCGCCGCCAGCACGCAAGACACGACAACGACGACACGCCACGCCGTATGCCTCATGACGCCCTCCATCCGAGACGACGAAAGGTGGACGGTACCGCGTTGGTGCGACTTGAACAGGGGTTGCGCCGGCGGACAGGATACTCCAGCCCGGCGGCGCGGGAACGCGGAAAAGTGGCGAGTCGAGGTCTCAGGCCTGCCAGACCAGACTGTAGACGAGGAGTGTCACGGCCACCGCACGAACGAGGATCGCCACGCTCGACAGGCGCCGCTTGCATTCGTACCACGTCCACGCCATCAGCGACATCGCGGCCAGCAGGCCTGCGATCCACGCGAGGGCGGGGCCCCACTCGAGGCGCGCGCCCACGCTCTGCGTCAGACCGATCGACCACGCCGAGCCGTACAACAGCACGACGTGCGCGAGGTACACGAGCAGCGACTCGCGGGACAGCGCGGTGACCACGCGCGGCAGCGCGCTCACGCCCCGCACGAGCCGGATCGCCCCCGACAGCACGATCAGCACCGACCCGGCCTTCACCAGGAACAGGTTCGGGCTGACGCTCCAGAAATCGATGGCGCCGTAGGGCGACCACGGAAGGACGTGCAGCAGCGTCCCGCCCGCGACCATCCCCAGCCCGACGTACAGAAACGCCGGCGCGCGATTGTCGGCCACGCGGCCCGGGTCGGGCCGCGCGTACCACCCGCCGAGGGCCGCGCCGAAGAACACGTAAGCCGCCCACGGCAGCGCCGGAAAGAGAGAGCCGGTGACGGTGGTCAGATAGGCGTGGAG
Source organism: uncultured Acidobacteriota bacterium (assembly GCA_963717945.1). Classification (GTDB taxonomy): domain Bacteria; phylum Acidobacteriota; class Vicinamibacteria; order Vicinamibacterales; family Fen-181; genus FEN-299. The sequence goes on from CAVQXT010000006.1 coordinate 197,052, forward strand.
GACGTTCGGCGTAGTCGTCACCCACCCGGATTGCACGACCACCGGGGTGACGAGCACCGTCGCGGCCGCCGCCGCCAGCGACCAGGCGATGAACGCGCGGGGCGACCCGAGCAGCCAGACCGCGATCTGAAGGGCCGTCAGCGTCACCGCGATCAATTGCAGGACGTCGACGACGGCAAACGACTGCCACTGCGCCGGCGAGACGGCGGACAAGCCAGAGAGCGATCGGGCCGGGAACCGCATGCCGTAGCCCAGAATCAGCAGCATGGCGTATCGGGCCAGCCGCCGGTACACCCGCCTTCCAGGAGCCTGGAAATCCGACCAGCGGCGGGTCGTCGCGAGACTGAACGAGAACCCCGAGAGGATCAGGAACGTGCACGACGTGAGCCCGCGCAGGTAGACCCACGCGTCGCCGATCGGCCCCCCGGTGAGCTGCGGGGCCAGGAGCACGGCCAGCGTGTGCCCCTGGACCATGAAGACCACCGCCACGGCCCTGGCGAGATCGACGAATGGCACGCGCCCAGACGCCGATGCGCCGGGAAGGGCCTGCCGGTCCGATTGCCAAACGTCGAATAAGGGGCTGACTGGCAAAGCGGTTCCTCGGTCCCGGGTCAGCGTTCACCATGACGCGAGCGGGCGCGACAAGTTGGGGTTGAGTGCCCTAGCATACCCGATTCCCCGGACGCCGGGCATCCTGTCGAGACAGGATGTTCCCCGCTACGCCAGGAAGCCGCCGGCGAACTCCACGAACGCGCGGGCGTCGCCGAGGGTGGTGGCCAGGCCGAGCGACGCGCGCACCGCGCCGGTGCTCTTGCCGTCGATGCATCGTCGGAACTGGTCGTAGGTGATCCGGTCCGACAGGCGGATGAAGCAACTCTTCATCTCGTCGGGCGAGATGCCCATCGCGAGTTCCCCCGCCCCCGGGTTGCAGAAGCAGCCCGAGCGGATCGAGATCCGCCGGGCGCCCGCCCGCTCCTCGATGAGCTGATGGTCGATGAACTGGCCCTCCGGGTCCCGGAAGTTGAGGGTGATCGTGCCGCCGCGCCGCTCGATGTCCGGCGGGCCGTAGATGGTCACGAGCGGCTCGCCGTTCGCGTGGCGGAGCGACCGCAGCTCGCCGATGATCCAGCCGGTCAGCGCGCCCACCCGCCGGTGGACGACGTCCACGCCGATCTCCTCGAGGAAGTCGAGGCCGAAGTCGACGGCGGGCAGGCTGGCGAAGTCGACCGTCCCGTCCTCGAACGCCGCGGACCCCGCCGCCAGGTGATGCCGATCCGCGCCGACCGAGGCCACGGTGATCGTGCCGCCGGCGAACCACGGCCGGCGCAGCCGGCCGAGCGCCTTTCGGGTCGCGACCAGCGCGCCGACGCCGGTCGGATAGCCGAACATCTTGTAGAAGGACAGCACGACGAAGTCCGGGTGCCAGCGGGACAAGTCGAGGCGGTTGGTCGGCACAAACGCGGCAGCGTCGAGCAGCACGTCCCACCCGCGCGACTGCGCCGCCTCGATGAAGGCGAGGTCGTGCTGCACGCCCGAGAAATTCGACTGCGCGGGGAACGCGAACAGCCCGGGCTCCGGCCGCCCGTCCCGATCGAGCGCCGCGGCGACGGCCGAGTGGTCCACGCGCAGGTCCGGCGGCACGACCGGGATGTAGCTGACGCCCGCCCCCGCCGCCCGCGCGAACTCCCGGATGCCGTTGACCGAGTTGTGGTTGTCGAAGGTGAGCAGGAACCGGTTGCCCGGCCCGAACGGATAGGACTCGCCCACCAGCTTGAGCGCGTGGCTGGCGTTGGCCGTGAACACGACCACGTACTCGTCGGGCGAGGCGCCGAAGTAGGTGAGCACGTGGCGCCTGGCCCGCTCCACGAAGTCGGTGGCCAGCCGCGATGTCGGGCTGCCCGAATGAGGGTTTCCGAGCACGCGGACGAGCAGCAGGTCGGCATGGCGCCGGATCTGCGACGCCGCCGGCAGGCCGGCCCCGGTGTAATCGAGATAGACGTGGCCATCCGTGTCCAGCCGGCCGAACTCGTGCGTCCGGAGGCGGTCGACCGGGCCGCCAGGCCCGAATTCGGGCCACGCCTTCAGGAACCCATCGACCGTGTTGTTGGCCAAGGAGGACATCGTGCCTCTCTCCATCGCCGCCGCGGCTCACCCCCGGCCCTGATCCTTGGGCCCTCCTCCGCCCTGCGGGCTACGGAGGGCAAGCCCTGAGCCCTAAATGCTCCAGGCCTTGAACATCCAGCTGACGCCGGCCGTGACGCCGACGGTCGCATCCATTTCCGTCATCCCGAACGTCATGCCGCCGTCGAGACGCATCGCACCCCGGTAATAGCGCGCGCCGACCAGAACCGACCGACGGCTCCCGGTGCCGGGGGGCGGTTCACCGCTGCGCGGTGCTCGAGCGCCCGGCCAGCTCGCCGAGCACCTCCACCTGGCGCCCGACGCGCCTGGCGAGCGAGAGGCCGTAGGTGAGCACGTCGTTCTGCGACTGGCCGTCCACCGGGCTCGGCAGGATGCCGAGACCGATGTTGCCGGCCACGCGGACGCCGGCGATGGTCTTGCCCACGGCGAAGCCGGTGAAGAAGTTCGTCGTGTTGAGGCCGAGGCCGCTCGCGTGCTTCGAGTTGGGCAGGCTCGTCGAGAACAGAAAGGCCACCGACGGGCGCGAGGCCGTCTCGCCGAGCAGGCGCACCTTGGCGCCGATCGACAGGTCGACGACCGAGTGCGTGGATCCGCCGGGAGCGGCCACCTCGCCGGCCAGCGGGGCGAGGTACCTGTTGGTGATGCCGAGGCGCTGGTAGGGCCCGCCCGTCAGATCGATCTCCGCAATCGGGCTGATGCCGAACGCCAGGCCGATGACCGGGACGCGCGTCAGCGTGCCCTTCAACCCTGAGGCCGGGAAGAGCACGTCGTTGCCGCCGTCGAAGCCGACGCCGATGAGCACCTCCCCGGCGCCGACCGGCTCGGGGTCCTGCGTCTGGAGCGGGCGCTGCTGGGCGAGGCCGGCCGACGAGGCGAACAGCCACGCGAAAGCGCAGAAGACGGCGGCGCGAACGCACCGGGCGGGGCGCAGCCGGGAACCAAATGATGCCATCGTCTCATTGTGCCACACCCGCTGCGGCTATCCGGCGGCTGCGTGTCGCGCAATGTACGCCTTGCTGTCGAACTTGCGCGAGGTGCTGGCGAGCGACATGTAGCGGACCGTGCCGAAGATCGGGCGCACGGGTCCCCACGCCCGATCGTGCTTGCCGGCGATGGCCCACGCGATGCCCGCGTAGCCGTTCGGATCCCGGCCGTCCAGCTGGTAGCGGTCGTTCAGCCGCACGGCCGCGTCGAACGCCTCCTCCGGGCTCCGGCTCCACTCCAGAATCTTCTTCCCCCAGTACATCCGCACGTAACCGTGCATCCAGCCCCCGGTCACCATTTGGCGCTGGGCCGCGTTCCACAGCGGGTCGTGAGTCTCCGCGTGCTCCAGTTGCCGCTCCGTGTAGAGATAGGGCCGCTCGTCGCGCGCGTGTTCCCGCAGCGTCCGCGCCGCCCACGGCTCGGCGCACGCCAGCGAGTCGTAGCGCGGGTTGTACCGGACGAAGTTCACCGCCAGCTCGCGCCGCACGATGAACTCCTCGAGGAACGCGTCGCGGTCCGCCGCCGGCTTGTCGGCATCGCGGACGGCGAGCGCCACGGTGCGCGGGCCGATGTGGCCGAAGTGCAGCCACGGCGAGAGCCGGCTGGTGCCCGGCAGCTGGGGCTTGTTTCGCTGGTGCGCGTACCCAGCCAGACGGTGCCTGACAAAGCCGCTCAGCGCCTTCAGCGCCTCGGTCGTGCCGCCACGAAAGCCGGCCACCGGCAGGGCGCGGCGGTCGAGCGGAAATCCGTCGAGCAGGTCGTCGTCCGGCCCGAAGGAGTGGAGCCCTCGCGGGGCCTTCCATTCCACGCGCGCCTTCGGCTCGCGCCCGGCGACCAGGAACGTGTCGAGCTGCGCGTGGATCCTCGGGCGGATCGTCCGCGCGGCGAACTGCTCGGTCGGGATGAGCTTCGAGGGAACGACGACGTCGGCGTCAACCGTCCACAACGGCACGCGCAGCCGCTCGGAGAGGGCCTTCCGCCACCGCTCCGGTTCCCTCAGCGGGTTCTCGTCGCCGACGATGAGGGCCGCGCGAACCTCGTCGCAGAACGCCGCGACGTCGGCGTCCGGATGCCGGCGGACCACGAAGCCGACGCCGCGCTTGGCCAGCCTGGCCGCCGTGTCCGGCAGCCCCTCGACCATGAACTGGTAGTGCCTCAGGTTCGCGTGCGGATACGGCACCAGGCCGAAGAGCGCCACGACCGGCAGGCCGAGCGCGTTGCCGGCCGTGACGGCGAGGTCGAGCGCCGGGTTGTCGAGCGCCCGCTGCGCGCGCTGCATCCAGTAGACGACGCAGCGGCCGGACATATCAGGCGGCCCGGCCCGCCGCACCGTGACGCGAGGATCCTCAGCAACCGGGTCGAGGTCCATGGCGAGCACTACTTTGCCACAACGGGGCCGTGAAGATCGCGAGGCGAGGCAGCCGGGCTCTCACCGCCGGGCCGGCGTCCAGCCCTTCACGGCCCCCGCGACGAACGCGGCGAGGCTCGCCTCCGCCACCGCGACGCCGAGCAGGCCCGCGACGAGGATCAGGGAGCGGCGGACCAGGGTCAGCCGGCGCCGAAGCCACCGCACGGCGGACGGCAGCGCGATCTCCACGACCATCCCGATTCGGATGCTGGAGTAGCCCTCCCTGACGTAGGCCGCCGCGGCCCCGGACGAAGTCGCGATGGCCGAGACGAGAGACGCGCCGCTCACTGCTCCATCGCCGGGTTCCAGACCTTCCAGACGTTGCCGACCAGGTCCGGCCCGGGCTTGAGCGTGAGCTGGCCGGGCTCCCAGCCCGCCGGCATCGCCTCGGTCCCCTTGCTCTTCCGCACCTCCTGGAAGGCGTGGATCTGTCGTATCGTCTCGGCGATCTTCCGCCCCACCGGAGGCGTCAGCACCTCCATCGCCTGGATCACGCCGTCGGGGTCGATGATGAACCGCCCGCGCAGTTCGATCCCCTGCTGCTCGTCGTACACGCCGTAGGCGCGCCCGACGTTGCCGGCCTGGTCCGACGCCATGTGGAACGGCACGCCGCCGTCGACCATCTTCGTCAGCTCGTGGTCGTTCCACATCTTGTGGACGAAGTGGCTGTCCACGCTGACCGAGATCACCTGGACGCCCAGCTTCTGCAGCGCCGGATGCTTGTCGGCGACCGCCGACACCTCGGTCGCTCAAACGAAGGTGAAGTCGCCGGGATAGAAGCAGAGCAGCACCCACTTGCCGACCAGGTCCGAGAGCTTGATGTGAGTGAATGCGCCCCGGTAGTAGGCCGGCGCCTGGAAGTCCGGCGCCTGTTGTCCGACGCGAGCGGTGATCATCACATCCCTCCGTTGTTCGCCAGGTGCGGGTGCCGGAACGGCCGGCGGCTGTTCGCCCATGACTGCGCCGGTCGTGCGGGCGCACCCTTGCTGACCCTCTGCCATGCGCACCCCTTTCTGGCCCCGAGGGGCCGGTGGACGACGGGGGCTGGAGTCCGGAACGAATCGTAACAGAAAACCCGTGCGCCGGGCCCGCCCACGCGCCGCGACCCGCCCCGGCGGTGCCCGCGAGCCTTCTCGAGGCCCGCGTGCTGGTGATAGGATCGGCGCCGGTGGTCGAAAACGCCGCGTGCGGGCAGGACTGCCCGAACCCGGGGACATCCTGCGACTGCCGCGGGCGCCCGCCGGCAAGGACCATGCGTCGTCCACGTTAGTTGCCCAGGGAGAACGTCCGTCATGCAGATCTGCATCCCCGTCATCGAAGACCGCGGCCTCGACAGCCGCGTGTCCGGTCACTTCGGCTCGGCGCCCGGCTTCATGATCGTCGACACCGACTCGGACGCCTGCCGCCTCATCGGCAATCACAACGAGCACCACGCGCACGGGATGTGCCAGCCGCTGGCGGCGCTCGCGGGTGAAATCGTGGACGGCATCATCGTCGGCGGCATCGGCACGGGCGCGCTGATGAAACTGCAGGCCGCGGGCATCACCGTCTACCGGGCGATGCACCCGACGGTCGCCGAAACGGTCGCCGCCTTCAAGGCCGGCACGCTTCAGCCGGTCGGCGAGGACGGGGCGTGCGCCGGGCATCAGGGACATCACCAGCACTGAGTCGGCAGGCTCCGGGCTTCAGACACGACGCCTCCGAGGACACACCATGAGCACGCCCGTTCGCGTCGGCATCATCATCTGCGACCGCTATCACACCTGCGCCGGGGGCAAGTGCCTGCGCGCCATGCGCGCGCGGGAGGGCGCCTTCGCGGCCTACAAGGACCGCGAGGTGGAGCTGGTCGGCTACACCACGTGCGGCGGATGTCCCGGCGGCAATATCGAGTACGCGCCCGAGGAGATGAAGAAGAACGGCGCCGAGGTCATCCACCTGGCGACGGGACTGCTGGTCGGCTACCCGCCGTGCCCGCACATCGAGGCGTTCCGGCGCTTCATCCCCGAGAAGTACGGGATGCAGGTCGTCGTGGGCACGCATCCGATCCCGCAGAAGTACTTTCTGACGCACGATCACTGCGGCACGTGGCAGGCCGCCGAGTGGAAGCCGCTGCTCCAGGCCACGCTCGCCGACGAATCGACGCGGCTCAAGTACGACTGAGGTTTCTGCCGGCCGACCGTTGAGGGCTGCCTGAGGCCGGCGACGTCTGTCGGCCGGCCCTTGAGGGCCGGCGCGTCCCTCGCGCTCACCACCCGAGCCGGAGAGCCAGCCACAGTCCGGCCACGAGGAGGCCTGCGCCGACGATCAGCCCGGTCGCGGTCGAGACGAAGAACGGATACACCATGAAGAGCAGGCCGGCGGCGACCTGCGGGAGCCGCTGCTGCTTCCTGCCGTAGGTGAAGAGCACGAAGCCCACGCCGCTCACGACGAGCTCGATCATGATCCAGCCGGGGTCGAACGACATCGCGAAGGCTCCGTGCGGGAATTCCGTTCACCTCGAACATACCGCCGGCCGGCGGGCGCGCGCAACCGGTGACGCGCGGCAACAACCGTAAATATGGTAATATGGTTACGTGAAGACGACCATCGAGATCCCCGACCCGTTGTTCCGGAAGGCCAAGGCCCGGGCGGCCGAGCGCGGCCAGAGCCTGAAGCAATTGGTGGCCGAGGCCTTGCAGGATCGGCTCGCGCAGGGGGGCCGGCGCGGATTCGAGGACGAGCCCGCCTGGATGCGGGGCTTCGGCGGCCTGAGCCGGCTGCGCGCGGAGACCCGGCGGATCCAGGCCCGGGTGGCGGACGCGTTCGAGACGATCGAGGCCGAGGACCGCGCGTGATCCTCGACACCACCGCCTTGTCGGCCTTCATCGACGGGGACCCCGGCGTGGGCGCGATTCTGCGCAGGGAGATCCGGGCGGCCATCCCGGTCATCGTGCTCGGAGAATTCCGCTACGGGATCGCGACCTCACGCCACCGCGGGGCCTACGAGACCTGGCTGGACCGGCACCTGCCCGATTTCGAGGTGCTGGATGTCACGGGCGACACCGCGGTTGTCTACGCCGCGGTGCGGGTCGGGCTGAAGCGCGCAGGACAGCCGATCCCGGCCAACGACGCCTGGATCGCCGCCCTGGCGCTTCAGCACGCGCTCCCCATTCTCAGCCGCGACGGCCATTTCGACGTCGTCCGCGGCTTGCGGCGGAGAGACTGGTAGAGGCCAGCCCCGATTGCTGCGTCAGCAGTGAAAATCATCCCACCTCCCGAGCGTGTCCCCGTTCCCGCAGCCGAACACCTCGGGCTCGAGCGTGGCGTGATTCACGCCCCACTCCCGGTTCAGCATCGCCTTGATGCCGCGGAACAGCGCCTCGATCCCGCGCCCGTCCATCTCCTGGCCGAGATCCACGTGCGCCGTCAGCAGCCGCTGGCCCGGCGCGATCTCCCACAGATGGACGTGGTGGATCCGGGCCGGCGGGAATCGCTCCGCGACGCTGGCCACCAGCGCGTCGAGATCGACGCCGGCCGGCGTGGCCTCGAGCAGCGTCAGCATCGTCTCCCAGACGAGCGACAGCGCGCCGCGGAGCACGAGGGCGCCGACCAGGAGCGCCGCCACCGGGTCGAGGTACAGGCCGATCGGCGTCGCGGCCAGCAGCGCGGCGATGACAACGGCCAGCGAGGCCAGCGCGTCCTGCGAGAGATGGAGGAACGCGCTGCGGACGTTGACGTCGTGCGAGTCGTGCTGGCGAAGCAGGAACACCGATCCGGCGTTGGCGCCGAGGGCCACGAGCGCGACGACGAGCATGAGTCCACGGTCGACCGGAACGGGGTGCTGCAGCCGCTCGATGGCGGCGCGCGCGATCAGCGCCGTCACGGCCACGAGGGTGACGGCGTTGGTCAGCGCCGCGATCACCTCGGCGCGCTTGAGCCCGTAGGTGTGGCGCAGTGTCGGAGGGCGGCGGCCGAGCCGCCGTGCGCCCAGGGCCAGGCCGAGCGCCGCCACGTCACTCAGGTTGTGGGCGGCGTCGGCGAGCAGCGCGAGGCTGCCCGCCATCAGGCCACCGGCGACCTCGGCGACCGTGATCACGACGTTCAGGCCCAGGCTCGTCAGGAGCCGGCCATCCAGTCCGCCGTCGCTCGTCGGCTTGTCGGCGTGTGCCATCGGGTTGGTCCTGGTCCCCGGGGAGCCGGACTTCGTGTACGCAGGATCTCACAAGTTGGGCCCTGACGGGCTCGGCGGAGGTCCCGGGCCAGGTACGGATCGACATCGGCCGGCCGGCCGATGGAGAATGGCGGATGGAGGAACGCGAATGCCGCTGACGCCCGGGGACCTCGAGAGACAGAAGGCACTCTTCGCGGACCGCACGGCGCGGTTTGCCGCGGCTGGCTACGACCGGTTCGGCGCCCCGGGGTTCATCCTGGACCAGGCCGGCACGATCGAGGGCCCGGTCCTCGACGTCGGCACCGGCATGGGGCTCGCCGCCCGCGCGCTCGCCGCCCGCGGCCTCGACGTCGTCAGCGTGGACATGAACCCGGACGACCAGCAGGTCGCCGAGTTCCTGACCGAGGATCCCGAACTGCGCCGCCGGATCCGATTCGCGCTCTTCGACGCGGCCCATCTGCCGTTCCCGGCCGGCCACTTCGGGTGCGCCGTGGCGGTTGACGTCCTCCACCACCTCGAGGCGGGCGGGCCCGTGCTGACCGAGCTCGGGCGCGTTGTCAGGCCCGGCGGTCGGATCGTCGTCGCGGACTTCTCCGCCGAGGGGTTCGAGATGGTGGCGCGCGTCCACGCCTCCGAGGGGCACACGCACCCGGAGGGGCCCGTGACGATGGACTGGGCGCGCGGCTTCCTGGGAGGCCTCGGCATACCGGAGGTGAAGACCTCCGGGAACAGGTTCCATCGCATCGCGGTGTTCCAGGTGCCGTTCGCCGTGCCGGCGCAGCCGGCGTTCGAGACGCTCGACCGCGCCGGTCTCTTCCGGGCGCTCGACGTGTTCGCCAGGAACTGGCTGGCCCACGACGGGTGCTGGTTCCTGGCGGCCGAGGAGCGCTACGGCATCGAGAAGGCGATCGAGCTCGACGCGGCCTCGTGGCGCCGGTTCGCGGCGGCCGAAGCGCGGCGGATCATGGAGGCGTTCGCCATTCCGCCGGGCGGCGGCCTCGGCGCTCTCGAGCAAGCGCTTTCCTACCGGATGTACAGCTTCATCAATCCCTCGCGGGTCGAGCGGTCCACGGAGGGAGACGTGCTTCGTTTCTTCATGGAGACCTGCCGCGTCCAGGAGACCAGGCGGCGCAAGGGGCTCCCCGAATTCCCGTGCCGGAGCGTCGGCGAGGTGGAGTTCGAGACGTTTGCCCGGACCGTGGATCCCCGGATCGTCACGAGGTGCCTGTCCTGCCCGCCCGACCCCGGCGCGGACGGCCACTGCGGATGGGAGTTCACGCTCGGCGCGTGAGCAGGTCGTACTGGAGCTTCACCCAGACAGCGATGCACGGCACCGCCTTCAGCGCGTAAGGCGCGATGACCCGCGCGCGCACGGCCTGCGGGACGAGGTCGGTGGCGGCGAGGCATGTCAGCGCGAAGGTGGCTGCGGCCAGTGCGGTGTCGAGCCGCGTCGGCTGCCTGCTGAAATACCACAGCGCCACGCCCAGGACGGCGATCACGTAGGTGGGCGACTCGGCCATGTGGTTGAAGATCACGACGAAGACGAGCACCGACGCGACGAGCAGCGTCCGCGCGACGCCGTCGGCGAGCCGCCACGGCCGGCCAGCGGCAGGAGCAGCAGCAGGCCGCCGGCGGCGATCACCAGGTCCTTGGGCGGTGTCAGGCCGAACCAGGCACCGAGCCACGACATCACCGACAGGCCGGCGTTGGCGGCGTGATCGCGCAGCAGCAGGTCGAACCAGCTCCGGTAGAGGAAGGCCAGGTAGTCCGGGGAGGCGACGATCAGCGGCGCCAGGAAGAGCGCGATCCCCCAGACGACTGCCCAGGCCGCGAACCGCCTCGGCCCGGGCTGCGTCAGGCACGCCACCAGCGCGAAGAGCCCGAACGGCTTCCCGAACGCCGCCAGCATCACCAGCAGCGCCGCCGTCGCCGGGCGGCCGCGCTCCCTCGCGGCGAAGGCGCCGAGCATCAGGCCGGCCATCAGGCCGTTGCTCTGCGCGGTCTGCATCGAGCTGACGAGTGACAGGAAGACGAACCAGAGGACCCAGACCTTCACCCGCCGGCCGACCGTGGGCACCCACATGACCGCGGCGAAAAGCGCGCCGGCGTTGAGCGTGTTCCAGGCGAGCGCGCCCGCCGTGTACGGAAGCGCCGCGATCGGCGCCATGAAGAGCGCCCAGGTCGGCGTGTACTTGAAGAGGTCTGCCTGCTGCTCCATCGGGAACGCGGCGTAGAGATCCTGGCGGGCCAGCAGGTGAAAGAACGCGTTCCTGAATGCGACGTAGTTCTGGTAGGGCGGGTAGATCTTCCCGCCGGATTCGAAGCCGCCGAGCGCCATCTTGTGGAGGGCGACGACGGCGGCCGCCAGCAGGTAGAGGCCCAGCAGGATGCGTGGGTCCTGGAGGTACGCCGTGAATTTCTTCGAGACGACCAGCCGCATGCCTGCTCCAGCGCCGTGAGCGCTCGCGGCAGATGATACGACAGGGGACGCCTGGGAAGAAGCGTCGGAGGGCGCAGGGCCGAGCGTGCCGGGGCCCGGACGGCGCGGTCGGGAGACGGAGGAGGCGTGGAACGGGCGGGTAATCCCGCGCGCCGGCGCGGCCACCGCGACATCAGCATGTTCGCGGTGGCCGTGCGCGGGTTACTGCACGGTCAGCGTTCCCACCATGGTCGGGTGAATCGAGCAGTGGTAGCCAAACGAGCCGGCCGTGCTCATCATGACCGGTGCGCTGACGCTGCCGGGCGCGAGCGGCCCCGTCGTGAACGCCCCGGTGTCGGAGACGATGTTGTGCGTGGTGCCGCCGCCGTAGGCTCCGGTGTCCGCGTTTCGCCAGGCCACGGTCTTCCCGACCGGGACGACGCCCGGGTTGGGCGAGAACGACAGGTTGCCGTTCATGCCGAGGATGGTGATCGTGACGTCGGCCTGGCCTCCCGGCGGAGGTGTCACGGGCGAATAGGAACTGCCGCAGCCTTGACTCGCGGCGAGCGCGACGATGGCCAGCGCGGCCAGCAGCAAGCGATGACGAAGTAGACGCATTGGAATCCTCCTTCGGCGCGGTCTGTCAACCTGGGCGCCTGAGCCGCGCGTCTCACCGAGAGCGCCAACGCCTGTGAGTGGAGCAAAGGTGACGCCGCCCAGCGCGGCAGAAAACACGGCCAATTCGCTCGATCGGCGCGCTCGGAGTCCTACGGGGAGAGTAAGGCGTTACGGGTCACGTAAGGCAGGACCTGCCGGGGTAAATGGGCGATGGGCCGGCCGGCGGTCGCTATAATGGAAACTATCACGGGAATCTCGCCGTCCCGCCTGCTTTCGTGGCGTCCCCTTCGACTCCGGCCCGGACGGAGTCCCGCCGGAGCGCGATGGTGTGCCTTCGCGTGCGCGCCGATCTTCCTGATGGCGGCGGGACGGCCGGCGGCGGGCCAAGCATATTCGGCCCCCCCGACCACCGGCATCGGGGACCGCATCGTCGTCAGCGGCCAGGTCTCCGCGACCGCGGCCTCGGCCGACGCGGGCTACTTCGACTATTCGAGCTACAACGACGAGCTGTTGCGGCGGGCGCAGTTCGACCTCTCGGCCGCCGTTCGGGTCACCACCCGGCTGTTTCTCATCGGCGATCTGCGCGTCGAAGGCTCGTCGACGGCGGGCTCGTGGCGCGTCCGTCCCTACTCCGCCTTTGTCCGGTTCCGGCCGTGGACGAGCCGTGCCTTTGACGTGCAGGCCGGCATCGTCCCGCCGGTGTTCGGCTCGTTCAGCCGCCGGGCGTACTCCCGCAACGACCCGCTCATCGGCTTCCCGCTCGTCTATCAATATCTGACCTCGCTCCGCGCCGACGCCGTGCCGGCTTCTGCCGACGAGTTGCTCGCGATGCGCGGCCGCGGCTGGAAGCCCTCGTACGGCACCGAGTACGCCGCGAATGGGCCCGGGCTGCCGGCGATCGACGGCCTGCACAACCAGGTGGGGGTCGAGGCGCACGTCGGCGAGGGACAGCTCGTCGAGGCGAGTGCGGCGGTCACGTCGGGGAGCCTGTCGGTGCCGACGGGCGGGTCCGCGCAGGCAGGGCGCCAGGTGTCCGGTCGGATTGCCGTGCGTCCCGTTGCCGGTCTCGTGCTCGGGCTGTCCGGATCGCGGGGCGTCTTCCTCGCCCGGTCGATCCTCGATGAATACGGGTCCTCGTCGGCTGGCGTTCAGAGCGCGGTCGGCTTCGACGCGGAGATCTCGCGCGGGCACTGGCTGGTGCGAACCGAGGGGGTTCTCAGCCGGTGGACCCTGCCGCCTATCGCTGCGCCGTTCATCACGAGCCCGCTCAGCGCCTTCGGCGTCAGCGTCGAGGGCCGCTATCGTCTGCGACCTGGCCTCGACGTGGCGGCCCGCGCCGACCATCTGGGCTTCAGCGAGATCTCGGGAACCTCGGCGACGATGTCATGGGACGCGCCCGTCCACCGTCTGGAGGTGGGGGTCGCCTACTCGCCGCTCAGGAGGCTGACGACGAAAGTGGCCTGGCAGGAGAACTGGCGGGACACCGCCTTCACCCCGCGCGAGGGGCTGCTGGCCGTGCAGGTGATCGCGTGGTTCTGATGAGACGCGCGGTCCTCGGCGCGTGTGTGTGCCTGACGGCCCTGGTCGTCGTGCCGGTCCTTTGGCCCTCAGCGGGCGGGGGCGACATCGCGGCACAGGGGCGAGGCGCCACGGCGACGCTGCGCGGTCGAGTGGAGATCCGCAATCCGACGCGCGACCCGGAGCCGCGGCCGGGCGCGACCCAACTGGGCGCCGACACGGCCTACCGGCCGGCGGAGCACCGGCAGGCGGTCGTCTACCTGGAGAAGGCTCCGCCGGCGCCGGTCGAGACGCTGGTCCCCGTGCACGTCGCGATGCGGCAGCAACGCGAGACGTTCGTGCCCCACGTGCTGGCCGTCGTCGTGGGAAGCGTCGTGGATTTTCCGAACGCCGATCCGTTCTTTCACAACGTGTTTTCGTTCTCGAAGCCCCAGCGGTTCGACCTCGGCCGCTATCCGAAGGGGCACTCGAAATCGGTGCGATTCGACACGCCGGGCGTGGTCCAGGTGTTCTGCGACATCCATTCGCAGATGACCGCGTTCATCCTCGTCTTCGCCCATCGCTTCTTCGCCGTCACCGACGACCAGGGTCGCTACCAGATCGAGGGTGTCCCGCCCGGCCGCTACGTGGTGGCCGCGTGGTATGAAGGCCGGGTGCGAGCGTCCCGCCAGGTGCTCGTTCCGGACGCCGGAGGGCCGGTGGATCTGAATTTCAGTCTTTCGGGCCAATGACGATCTTCTCGACGCTGACCAACCGGATCTTCGTGGCCAGCGCGGCGCTGACGCTGCTCTGCATCAGCACCGCCATCTACGTCGTGAACCGGCGGGTGACCGAAGCTGCCGAGGACGAACTCCGGCGTGAGCTCGTTCAGTCGGGCGTGCTGGTCGACGAGCAGCGGCTGAACGTCTCGGACCTCTTCCTCATCTTCGCCCGCGCGGTCGCGGACCTCCCGAAGCTGAAGGCGGCCGTCGTGACGGACGATCCGCCCACCGTCCAGCCGCTCGCCGCCGACTACGCCCGCTCGGTGCACGCGAGCCTGCTGCTCGTGACCGACCATTCGGGGCGGGTGCTCGCCGATCGGATCGATGCGCCGCCCCCGGCCGGCATGAGCGGCCTGCCGTCGGTCGAGAGCGCGCTCCGCGGACGGGAGGCGGCCACCTTCCGGGTGTCCCCCGCCGGGATCCTCCAGGTCGTCAGCGTGCCGATCGGGGCGGGAGCCGCGCCGCCCGAGATCATCGGGAGCCTCAGCCTGGGCTTCCAGCTCGACGATGCGCTGGCCGCCCGGCTCAAGGCACAGACGGGCAGTGAAATCGCCTTCGCGACCGGCTCCCGGGTGGTCGCCTCCACGCTGCCGCGGTCCGAGCGCGACGCGCTCGCCGGCCTGGCGACCAGGACGGGGATCATGCGGGTCTGGTGCGGCCCGACGGAATACGTCGCGCTCGTGAGACCGCTGGTCTCGGCGCGGCCCCCGTCGATGCGAGCCGCCCCGACCCCGGCCGTCGCAGGTCCCCGCGGCGGGACGCCCGCGCCTCCGGTGGCGATCATCCTCCGGTCGCGCACCGAGCGCCTGCGTCTCCTTCAGCCCATTCGCGCGGCGCTGGTCGGCACCGGCGCCCTGGCCGTGCTGCTCGCCATCGTGCTCAGCTACGGGATCGCGCGGACGATCACGCGCCCGCTCGGGGTCATCACGGCCACGATGAAGGAGATGACGGCGACCGGGGACCTCGACAAGAAGATCGCGTGGCCCGCCAGCCGGTGGACGGACGAGGACGCCCGCCTGCTGGCGACGACGTTCAACTCGATGACCGCGTCGATCTCCCGGTTCCAGCGCGAGGCATCCCTGCGCGATCGGCTGTCGGCTCTCGGACGGCTCTCGACGGTGATCGCGCATGAAGTCCGGAACCCGCTGATGATCATCAAGGGGGCGCTGCGCCCCCTGTTCACCGGCTCCCCGTCTCCGGCGGACGTGAAGGAGGCGGCCACGGACATCGACGAGGAGGTCACGCGACTGAACCGGCTCGTCAACGACGTGCTCGATTTCGCCAGGCCGCTCCGCTTCGATCTGGGCCCGGCCGACATCAACGCCCTGTGCGCGCAGTGCGCCGCGGCGGCCACCGGCGGCGATGCCGGCTCCGCTCGGGTGCACGTCATCCCCGATCCGTCGCTCCCGGCCGTCGTCACCGATGCCGAGCGGCTCCGCTCGGTGCTGGTCAACCTGCTGACCAATGCCCGGCATGCTGTCCTGGCGCGGAACGGCGCGCGGGCGCCGGACGTCACCGGCCCGCAGGTGGAGATCGAGACGCGCCGTTTGGACGGCGGCGTCGCGATCGAGGTGCGGGATCGCGGCGTCGGCATCGACCCGGAGACCCTGCCCCGCGTGTTCGAACCCTACTTCACGACCAGCCGCGGGGGAACCGGCCTTGGGCTCGCGATCTCGCGTAACATCGTGGAAGGGCTGGGCGGCACCATTCGGATCACGAGCCGGGCCGGGTCCGGCACGCTGGTGCGAGTCGAGTTATGGGACGCGCCCGGCGCCGGTTCCTCCGACACCAGCCGCGGACAGCAGCCATGACGCCACACGGCACCATCCTCCTCGTGGACGACGAAGAGAAGATCGTGAAGACGCTCGGGCGCGCGCTGCGCACCGAGGGCCACGACGTCGCCGAGGCGCGCAGCGCGGACGAGGCGCGCGAGCTCCTCGGGCG
This sequence comes from uncultured Acidobacteriota bacterium, assembly GCA_963717945.1. Lineage (GTDB taxonomy): Bacteria > Acidobacteriota > Vicinamibacteria > Vicinamibacterales > Fen-181 > FEN-299. Next base: position 212,996 of record CAVQXT010000006.1, read on the forward strand.
CCGCAGCTTCGATCTGCTCATCGTCGACAACCTGATGCCGGGCACGACCGGCCTCGAGCTGATCCGGCGCCTGGCGGCCGACGGCGACGCCGATCGCCCGCAGATCGTCATGATGACGGCGCACGCGAGCATCGAGGGCGCCGTCGAGGCCATGAAGCTCGGCGCCCTCGACTACCTCCAGAAGCCGTTCGAGGTCGACGAGCTGCTGGTCGTCGTCCGCCGCGCGCTCGAGGACGAGCGGCTGCGCACCGAGAATCGCTACCTGCTGTCCGAGCGCGACGAGGAGTTCAGCCACTACGGGATCGTGGGCCGAAGCAAGGTGATGCAGGAGATCATCCGCACGGCGGAGGTGGTGGCCGAGTCCCGCAGCACGGTCCTCATCACCGGCGAGACGGGCACCGGCAAGGAACTGGTGGCGCGGGCCATTCACGCCCGCAGCGCCCAGCGCACCCGGCCGCTGGTGAAGGTCAACTGCGCGGCCATCCCGGAGACGCTCCTCGAGTCGGAACTGTTCGGCCACGTGCGCGGCGCGTTCACGGGCGCCGTGACCAGCCGGCGGGGCCGGTTCGCGCTCGCCGACGGGGGGACGATCTTCCTCGACGAGGTCGCGACGCTCATCCCGGGCCTGCAGTCGAAACTCCTGCGGGTGCTGCAGGAACGGGAGTTCGAGCCGCTCGGGTCCGATCGGACCGCAGAAAGTCGACGTCCGCGTGATCGCGGCCACCAACCGCGACCTGCGCCAGATGGTGGCGGACGGCAAGTTCCAGGAAGACCTGTACTACCGGCTCGCCGTCATTCCGATCTCCATCCCGCCCTTGCGCGACCGCACGGAGGATATCCGGGCGCTCGCCGAGCATTTCGTCAAGGAACACTCGCGCCGCCTGGGGCGCCGGCCGGTCCCCATCGGCGACGAGGCCCTGAAGATGCTCGAGGCCTACGACTGGCCCGGCAACGTGCGCGAGCTCGAGAACACCATCGAGCGCGCGATCGTGCTCTCCCGCGGCGCGGTGCTGACGGCCGACGCCATCTCGATGCCCGGAGCGGCCCGGGCGGCGACCGACGGCCTGCCGTCGCTCGACCTCCAGCAGAACGTCGAATGGGCGGAACAGGAGACGCTGCGCCGCGCGCTCACCCGCTCCTCCGGCGTCAAGAAGGACGCCGCGGAACTGATGGGCATCAGTCAGCGCGCGCTCAGCTACTACCTGGCCAAGTACAAGCCGCGAGGCTGACCTGCCAGCCGGCCACCAACGGCCGGCCAGGAGGCCGGCGCTACATGGTCGAGGTGTGGCGCGAGCCTCCTGGCTCGCGGGCGGCGGGCGGGCTCACGGCCCGCCCCTACCTGATTCGGTACGTGAACAGCGCCCGCACGTTGTAGAAGGGGACCATATACCGGCCGGTCGTCGGGCGGGTGATCCACAGCGGCGTGTAGAGCGAATCGAGCGACAGGTCCAGCCGGTTGTTGACGCGGTAGCTGACGCCGATGTCGCCCGACACGGTGAAGCCGTGCGTCGTGTAATGCATCGCGTCGATGATGCCGAACGTGGGCGCGGCGGTGTCCATCGCCAGGTTGAGGTAATTGAGGCCGACCGAAAGGTGAGGCGAGAGCTTCCAGTGGCCGAGCCCCTCGTGGGCCACGCTGATCTCGCTGCCCAGGTAGCGTAACGTTGCCACGTCGGTCGACTCGGCGTCGCAGCCGTAGATGTTCCCGGGCGACCCCGGAGGGTAGGCCAGCACGCTCGGCGGACATGTGTAGGCACCGGTCACCGTTCCGGTCTGGCCGTAGACGCGCAGCCCGACGGACCATGGCTCGGACTGGTAGACGGGCCGCTCGACGGCCAGCGCCAGCAGCTTCGGCTTGATGCCGAAGGCGCGAATCGGCGGGTCGAAGGCGACGATCAGCGAGAAGTCGTCCGGCAGGCCGAACACGAACCGGGGCCGCAGATACACCGGGGTCTTGTTGAGGTCCTCCTGCTTGGTGCCCTCGAGGCCGACGTAGCGATTGCCGTCGCTGACCGCGGGAATCCACTCCACCTCGGCGCCGAATGAGACCGACCAGGGCGACCGCTTCCGCGGCGGTTCCAAACCCGCCAGTAACGTCGACGAGTCGAAGTATTTCAGCGCCCACGATTCGGGGCGGTCGAACGCCAGCGCCGTGGCAGGGATGCTCTGGGCACCGGCCGACGCGGGCCAGGCGACCACGCCGGCGATGCACGCCATCAACGCCACGCAAGCCGTCACCATCGAGCCGCTGTTCACTTGCCGCGTTTTGAGTTTCACGGCCGAATCAGTTGCATTTCGTGTGCCCGGTGTCCCCGCATCGTGCGAATGTGGGCATTTCTTTCGGAGAACCTCGGCACGAGGGACGTGGGCGCGGCCCGGCTTCGTGGCGTGGCCTTACGACGCTCGAAATCGCTTACGCGGCGCGGCGGCTCGCCCTTCGGCTCGACCTTGCACCGGCCGGCCGACTCAGCTAGAGTCTGGCCAGCCTGGAGGGCACTGCTCATGGACCAGTACTTCGTCGTGTCGAGCGATGGCAAAGAGTACGGACCCGTGGATCTACCTGGGCTCCTGGAGTGGGTTCGACAGAGCCGCGTGCTCCGGGCGACGCTCGTCCGCAAGAATGGCGCCGAACCGGTTGCGGCCGAAACGCTGCCTGAGTTGACGGCCGCCTTCGCGCCGGCGTCCGCGATGGCATCGCCAGCGTCGTTCACGACGATGCCGCTCCCGACCGAGTTCAGGTCCTGGGAGTTCATCGGCCAGGCGTGGGAGCTGGTGAAGCCGCACTGGCTGCCGCTCGCCCTGATGTTCCTCATCGTGGCGGCCATGGGCGCCACCGGCGCCTACATCCTTCCGTTCCCCTTGCATGCCGGGTCGTTCCTCTTCTTCATCATCGGCGGCGCCATCTACGTCGGCATCGGCCGGGCCATCCTCGGTCTCATCGCCGGCACGCCGCCGACCGTCGGCATGATGTTCGGGGGGTTCGACCGGTTCGGCCAGGCGTTCCTGGCCATGCTGGTCACGAGCATCCTCATTGGCATCGGCGCGATCTTCTGCATCGTGCCGGGCGTCATCCTGTCGATCATGTGGATGTTCGTCTACCTCGTCATGGCCGAGACCAATCTCGACTTCTGGCCGGCGATGCAGGCGAGCGCGAAGCTCGCCGAGGGCTACTGGTGGGAGCTGTTCTGCCTGCTGCTGGCCTGCTTCGTGGTGACGTTGCTGGGCTTGCTCGCGTGCCTCGTCGGCGTCCTCGTGGCCTCCCCGGTGGTCGCTACCGCGGTCGCGCTGGCATACAGGTTCCTGCAGGCAAGGAAGGCCGCGAAGACGGCATGATCGAGGCGCCTCCCCGCCTGCTCGACGGCGCGCGCCGGCGGGCCATGGCCTGGCAGGCCGGCGCGATGGCGGCCGTGCTCGTCGGCGCCAGGCTCGCCGACGCAAGTCGCCCGCTGCCGTTCGAGGTGTGCGCGTTCAAGCACCTGACGGGTCTGCCCTGTCCCACCTGCGGGCTGACACGAGCCCTGTGCCACGCCGTCCGCGGCGACTGGGGCCAGAGCTTCGCGAGTCACCCGGCAGGCCCGCTGCTTGCGCTGGCGCTGTTTGTCTGGATGTCTTGGTCCGCCGCGGAGGCCTCTCGTGGGCAGCCCATCCAGGATGCGTTCCGCGGCCGTCTCGCCAACGCGCTGGTCGCGGCCGGCATCGCGCTGTCGCTGGTCTTCTGGATCGTGCGACTGACGGCAAAGCAGGGCTGAAGCCCGGCTCCGACATTCCGCTTCAATCGTGGAACTTCCACCACGTGACCTCCGTCATACCTTGTGACGCAAGACTTCTGGTGACACAAGTCTTCGCGGAGGTTCCCATGGCAGACATGACCGCTCGGGACGGCGGCGGAGGCGGCTCGGAAAGCTGGCAGGAGCAGCTCCGCCGTGGCGGGCTGGAACTGGCGATCCTGCTCAGCCTGACACGAGATTCCCGTTACGGGCTCGAGATCATCCGCCACCTCGAGGAGTTCACCGACCTCGTCGTCACAGAGGGAACGATCTACCCGATCCTGGCTCGGCTGAGCCGTGACGGGCTGGTCGCGGCCGACTGGCGAGAGACCGGGTCCCATCCTCGGAAGTACTACCAGCTGACCTCGCGCGGCCGGGAGCGGCTGGGCGAGATGGTGTCGTCGTGGAAGAGCTTTGCGGCGAAGCTCGATCGGCTGATGGGCGCTGCGGAGGAGAATGGCCATGAAACTCTCTGAGATCGGCGAATCGCGGGTCCGAGGTTATCTCTACGTGCTGCAACGGTCGCTGAGGTCCTTCCTCCCGGTGGAGGTGACGGCGGACGCGGTGCGCGAGGTCGAGTCGCACATCCGCGAGCGCCTTGACCAGGCCGAGGCGATGCCGGACGAGCGCGCGGCGGTCGAACGCGTGCTGGCCGAACTCGGGCCGCCGCTTCGGGTCGCGCAAGCCTACTCGCACGAGATGACGCTGGACGAGGCGGTCACCACCGGCCACTTCGTGCCGATGGCCCGGGCCCTTTGGAACGCCGCCACGACATCGGTCATCGGCTTCATGTGGGCCCTCCTCGTGTTCGTCGGCTGGACGACGGGTGTGTCGTTCCTGGCGGTCGCGGTCGTCAAGGTGATCTTCCCGAACAACGTCGGCGTGTTCACCCGCAACGGCGCGTTTGTGGGCGCGGGCGCCGAGTTCGGCCTGCCGCCCGGCACCGAGGCCCACCCGTTCGGGTACTGGGTGATTCCGGTGGCGCTCGCCCTTGGCCTGGTCATTCTCGTCGGCACGCAACGCGGGTCGCGCCGCATCCTGTCGTGGATGCGCTCGCGCAGGCCGCCGGCGCCCGTCGCGCCGAAGATCGACGCGGTCGCCCGCTGACGGTCCGCGTCACCTCCGTCCCGATGGCCGTAGAATGACGTTGGCCGGCCCTCGAGGGGCGGCCAACGTACGGATGGCGAACACGACCTTTCGATCGACTGCCGCCGGTGCGTCCGCGAGCGCGATCATGCGCCTGCCGGACCGGCTCGTGCTGTCCGCCGCCGGCCGCCTCCTCCGCCGGGCCGTCGACATGCCGGCCGGCCAGGAGTTCCTGGTCCGGCTGTTCTCCGACCTGAAGGCCGCCTGGCCCCGACTCCACCCGCACGTGCGCCGCCGGTTCGCGGCCAACATCTTCGGTCATCTCATGCTGCTCGGCCGGACGAAGCACGCCCGCGTCAGGGCGCGGCTGGGCGACTGGCCGCCCGTCATGGCCGTCAGCCCGACGATGCGCTGCAACCTGCAGTGCGAGGGGTGCTACAGCGCGGGATACGAACGAGCCGATGCGATTACGACCTCGCGGTTCGACACGCTCCTCTCCGAGTGCGAGGCCCTCGGCATCCACCTCGTCGTCGTCAGCGGCGGCGAGCCGTTCCTGCGGGCGGACCTGCTCGAGATGTTCGCCCGCCATCCCGACATCGAGTTCCTCGTCTTCACCAACGGCACGCTCGTCGCGCGCCGGGCGCTCGCGCCCGTGCTCGCCTCGCTCGGCAACGTGGTCCCGTGCGTCAGCGTCGAGGGGTTCGCGGAGGAGACCGACCGGCGCCGCGGCGCCGGCGTTCACGCCGACGCGATGGCCGCGATGGCGGCACTGCGGGACGCGGGCGTCCTCTTCGGGTTCTCCGCTACGCCGATGCGGCACAACAACGAACTGCTCGTGAGCGACGAGTTCGTCGAGCACTACGCGCGCGCCGGGTGCTTCGCCGGGTTCTATTTCAACTACATGCCGCTCGGGAGGCGCCCGGATCTCGCGCTGATGCCGACGCCGGAGCAGCGGCTTCGGCGCTCGAGGCGCATTCGGGAGATCCGGCAGACCGGGCGGCTGCTCGCGATCGACTTCTGGTGCGACGGCGAACTGGCCGGCGGCTGCCTGTCGGCCGGCCGCGCCTATTTCCACGTCAACGCGGCCGGCGGCGTCGAGCCGTGCGTCTTTCACCAGTTCTCGGTGGACAGCATCCTGGACCGGCCGCTCCTCGACGCGCTCGACAGCCCGTACTTCCGCCACCTGCGCGGCGCCATCGCGACGTTCGACAACCCGCTCCGGCCGTGCCCGATCGTCGACCGTCCCGAAGTCGCGCGCGAAGCGGCCGCGCGCTTTGCGCCGCGGGCGTCGCAGCCGGGCGGCGAGCGGCTCCTCCGCGGCCCGCTGGCCGACGGCCTGGACCGGTACGCCGCCGAGCTCAAAGGCCTGATGGACCCCGAGTTCGAGCGCCGGCGGGCCGGCTTCAGGTGGTCGCGGATCCAGAGGCCGACTGGATCCACGCCGGCGCGGCCGCGCGCGTGCTGACGGCGTTGCCGTTCGAGGTGACGGCGCTGCGACACGAGTGAGTGGGCATCGAGCTGGCGGGGAACATCGAATCGACAGGCCGCAACGTGACACGCGCCATGAAGGGCGATTACGTGCAGGACGTCACCCCTGCCGTTCTGCCCGGAGGGCTCTTGTGTGTGCTCACTGTAATGAGTAAAATTACTCATCGTCATGAGCACCACGAAACCGCGGGCCGTGTTCACGCGCCAGTACGCGGCAATCCTCGGCTCCCGTCTGGCGGAGCCCCGACGCTTCCTGCAGGTGGTCGCCGGACCCCGGCAAGTGGGCAAGACCACCCTCGTGCAGCAGGTGCTGGCCGACGTCGACCGCCCCGCCGTGCTGGTCTCCGCCGACGAACCCTCGCTGCGAGACGCCACGTGGCTCGGGGCGCAGTGGGAGCGCGCGCGGGCGGCGGCGAGAGAAGCGGGGCGTCCAGGTGCCGTGCTGGCAATCGACGAGGTTCAGAAGGTTCCCCACTGGTCGGAGGCGGTGAAGCGTTTGTGGGATGAGGATACCCGCGACCGGCTGCCGCTGCGCGTGGTGCTCCTCGGCTCGGCGCCGCTGCTGGTACAGCGCGGGCTTTCCGAGAGCCTGGCTGGGCGGTTCGAGATCCTGCACCTGCCGCACTGGTCCCTCGCCGAAATGGGCGCGGCCTTTGGGTTCTCCCTGGACCAATTCCTGTATTTCGGCGGCTATCCGGGAGCCGCACCGCTGGCAGGCGATCCGCCGCGATGGCGTCGCTACCTGCTCGATTCGCTCGTGGAGACCACGATTGCGCGAGACGTGCTGCTCCTGACCCGCGTGGACAAACCGGCGCTCCTCCGGCGGCTGTTCGAGCTGGGGTGCCGGTATTCCGGCCAGGTGCTCTCCTACACGAAGATGCTCGGCCAGCTCCACGACGCCGGGAACACCACCACGCTGGCGCACTACCTCGACCTGCTGGCCGGAGCCGGGATGCTGACGGGGCTCTCCAAGTACTCGGGCAAGATCGTTCGCAGCCGGGGATCGAGCCCCAAGTTGCAGGTCTTCAACACGGCCCTGCTCACCGCGCAGTCCGGCCTCACGCCTCCCGAGGCCCGCGCGGACAGTGAATTCTGGGGACGGCTGACCGAATCCGCAGTTGGGGCGCACCTGGCCAACGCGGCGGCGTGCGGTCTGTGCGACCTGTTCTACTGGCGCGAGGGCAACCGGGAAGTGGACTTCGTGCTGCGCTCAGGTCGCGTGGTCGTCGGCATCGAGGTGAAGAGCGCCCGTGCGCCGTTCACCCTGCCCGGCCTCGCCTCGTTTGGCGAGGCGTTCCGGCCGAAGCGCACCTTGCTCGTCGGCGGCGACGGGATCCCGGTGAAGGAGTTCCTGTCGCAGCCGGTCACCGACTGGCTCCAATCCTGAAGACAATCCGATAGCCCCTTAGCACGGGAAGAGGTTTACCCCCACCTGATCAGCTTCTTCCGCCGCTGCGGCTCGTCTTGACGACCGACGCCTGCAGTTCCTGGAAGAGGCGCAGGACCGCGTCACCGGTCCCGAGCGAGTTGATGCTGAACGCGATCAGCTTCATCGACCACTTGGATGCGCCGGGCGCCTCGACCCGCTCGATGCACGCCGCTTCAGCCTTGCACGTCAGCAGCACGTGGGCCTCGCTGTCCGCGTCGATCGTCATGCTGCCGATGTCGCTGAGCTTGAACGTCATCGTCCCGCCGTCGGCATCCTTCCGGACAACGGTACCGTCGGCGGAGACCTGGAGGACCGGCCTGTTGGAGCAGGAGGAGGCCAGGATGGCGTTCAGCTTCTTCAGCGTGTCCGTTGCCTGGCCCAGAAGCGGGGACCCGGCGGCGACCACCACGCACAGGATCGCCGCAATCAATGCCGCTGGTCGCATCGTGCATCTCCTTCGTCCCCGGTATTGTCCGGCACCCTTGGCGAAGATGCAGCCGAAATGTGACCAAGTGGGGAGAATGCGGGATGAACGCGCGCCGGAAGCACTCCCCGGACAAGCCACAGTCGTGGAGCCGGTGTCTAAGAGGCCGTGGGAGGACAACATCGATGCGCAGCACCCTGAGGGCGGCCGTTGTCGCGGCCGCAATGGTGGCGGTTGTCGCGACGGCGGGCAGCGCGGGCGCACAGACGAAGACGACGCTCGAGCCGTACCTGGAGATCGAGCTGCAGCGGCTCGAGGAAGCCTACGCGGTGCTCGATCGGTTCGCCAGGGACGTCTGGCCGGGCTGGACCAACTATCTCGACCCCGAATTCCAGGTGCAGTTTCCCAATCTCGTGCTCCTGACCGTCGGCCCGAGGACAGCGGTGCCCGACGGCTACCAGTTGGTGGAAGGGTGGACCGTTCACGGAAAGCCGGTCTACATCAACCGGAAGGACCAACTGCCCGTCACGCCGCGCCCGCCGCTCGGTGGTGGCGGCGGCGGCGGCCTCACCATTCGAATCAAGCTGCAGCAGTTTCCGATGCAACCGGGTGTCAGGCCCCCAGAGAAGGCGGCGGCCAACGGCGGCAAGCCGTTCGAGCCGCGGTACGACGTCTCCGAAGCACAGATCCTCGTCTACGTCCACGAGTTCTTCCACGGCTTCCAGACCGTGGCGATCCCCGGCCGCGCGCCGACACCCAAGCCGCCCTCTCCCCCTCCGGCGCCCCGGCGCTCCGGTCCCCGCGACCCGGACATCGTCGTCACGCTCGAGTACTCGACCTATTCAAGCGTGGAGGCGCTCGCGCTCCAGGCGGCCTACGCGGCTCCGGACGCGACGCAGGCGCGCGAGCGGCTGGGCGATTACCTGGTGGCGCGCCATATCAAGCGGAAGACCATGGCGCCGCGCGAAATCCAGTTCGAGAACGAGACGCAGCTCTCCGAGGGAACGGCGCGCTACTCGGACACCAAGATGGCCTCGCTGATCCTCGCGGCGCGCTATGGCGGCAACGGCAGGCACGAGGGCGACCCGGCCTTCTCCTCGTGGCGCGGCATGCGGTCGTACGTCGACGAGAAGCTCGCCAGGCAGATCGAGTACCTCGGGCTCCAGCACGCTCGACACGCTCTCGAAGTACTACGTGTTCGGCGCGCACCTCTGCTTCATCCTCGACCGCCTGTCGCCGACGTGGAAGACCGGCTTCTTCCAGTCGCAGAAGTCGCTCGACAAGGTCGTCGAGGAGACACTGAAGCTGACCGGGGCGGACGAGCGGCGGATCGCGGCCGGCCTCGAGGCGCGGTACAAGGTGTCGGACGTCCGCGCGAAGCACAAGAAGGTGCTCGACGAACGCGACGCCGCCATCGCGCTCGTCAAGAGCCGACAGGGCAGGCGCTACATCGTGGACTTCGAGCGCACCAGGGAGTTCTTCGAGACACTGCCGCGCGGCAAGGCGGTGCGGCTCGGCGTCGAGCAAATCTTCGTGAACGGCATCGGGCGCCTCACGCTCGGCGACGTCTCGCTCACGAGCATCGACACGCCGATGCACCGCCCGGGGCTCTGGACGGTGGAATGGGTGGACACGGACGCGGCAGACGGCGTGAAGGGCTACGAACTGACGTGCCGCGAGCGTGCCGGCAGCGTGTGCAAGGGGGCCGAATTCAAGACGGCCGGATTCACCCTGAAGGCGCCGGAAGTGGAACTCGCGGATTCGGGCAACGAGGTGCGCATCACGATCCTGAGCAAGGTCGCGCGGTAAGGGCTCCGCGATCGAAGGGCCCGTTCCATTTCTGGTCGGAGTACTCTGTAGTACCTGATGTTGTAGTCACTCCAGGTGCTCGCGACTTCGGTGTAGTAGAGCTCCCTGCCATCTGCCGAAAGGGCGATGCGGTCGCCGGCGAAATAGCCCTCGTGCGTCTGAAGCCTGAACACCCGCGGCGTCTGTTCGGGAGGGGCTTGATCGAGATATCCAGCGAACTGCTGTTGAGAGCGCCCGAGCTTCTCGATGGCCGAGACGGCCACCCAGTAGATCCGTGTTCCCTTGCGACGTGTGGCGGGTGAAGAACAGGTACTTCCCGTCCGACGACAGGTGGGCCCCGTATTCATCGTACGGACTGTTGAACTGCGGGTCCCAGGTCGATCGGCGTTCCCCAACCCCCTCGGGCATCGCGGAAACTCACGTAGAGATCCGCGCTCTTCCAATCCCGGGCGGAGTTGAAGACGAGGAAGCGTCCATCCGGGGCGATGCAGGGATCGCCTTCAGGGCTGCCCGTGCTGATCGGCCTGGCCACGAGCTCGACACCGAGGGCATGCGCGGCATCCGTGCGCGCCCTGTAGATCTGGTTCACGCCAGACCGTCCCGAGGTGAAATACAGGGTCCCGTCAGACATGTAGCTCCCGCGGTACTCCACAGCATCGCTGTTGATCGGGGATGGCAGCGGAACAGGCGTGCCCCATCCCTGGCCTGTATACTCGACCGTCCAGAGATCCAGCGACCCGGCGGACTTCTTTCCGGTGAACATCAGGGTCTTGCCGTCGGCCGAGAAGACGGGCTCGTTCGAGTAGGTGAAGTCCGACACGAACGGGGCCTCCACGATGGGCGTCCATTCTCCGTTCACGCGCGTCGAGTGGTAGAGCGTTGCGCTCGAATAGTCGGCCGCGCCCACCGACACGAAGAACTGAGTCCCGTCCGGAGAGAAAGCCGTGGCCTCCACCCAGGCGCTGATCGACGTCAGGATCTCCGGCGCAAAGGGCGCGGGCGCGTCCCCGGGCAATGCCTGGCCGAAGTAGGCCCCCGCGGTGCGGCCCTTGAACGTTCCGGCGGCCGGCTGAGCCGCCGGCCCGGCGGCGCTGGCCGCCGGCCTGGGAGCCTTGTTCGCGTCGAACAGGCTGTCGATGCAGGCCACGACGTCCTCCTTCAGCGGGAGGATGACTTCCAGGTTCATCGCGGCACCGACCAGCGCCTCGGCGATCTGCTGGCTGAGCTGTCCGTCCTTCACCGCGGGATCCACGCCCGCCACGATGCTGTCGATCACCTGCGTCTTCGACGCCGATTCCTGCCTGCGCTTCATGGCATCGAGCGTGGCTCGCACGTCGTCGAAGGGAAGGCTCGCGAGACGCCTGGACAGCATCGTGCGGAAGGTCGCCGCGAAGTCTGGGCCAGGCGCGTCCCTCGCCTGCATGTAGGGAATCGTGATGACGCCAGTCAGGAGCTTCACCGCCGGGTTGTCCTGGAGTTCCCGGACCAACTCTAGGTATCGGCGGGCTGCGGCATGGTCGCTCCTCACCATCGCAATCGCCATGAGGCTCGAGTACGTGCGCGTGAGGGTCGCCTTGTCGCGTGCGTCCAACTTCTCGAGATCCGCCTTCAGGTTGGTTTCCATCTGCCGGGCGAGGGCGAGCACCGCCTCGTGGTTCTGCACCACCTCGCTGGGCTTGCCCTGGATGACGTAGGTATGCGCGGGGAGATCGGACGGCTTGGCGGTCTGCACCGGGCCGGCGGAGATCGGAGACCCTGCCAGGGCGGGGCGCGCACCGGCCAACAGCAGCGTGGCGAGGCAAATGACGGAACCGTGCTTCATGAAGGCCCTTTCGGGAGATGAACAAGTGAAGTCTCGAGATGGCGCCGCGGGATGGCCCACGTTCACCCAACCTTCCGCCAGCCTCGGCGGCGCCCGAGATTACTCAGCCGCCAGCGCTTCGATGATCTTCGAGCAGCCTCCCTTGCACACGTAGTCGGCGTGATCCCCGACCCCGTCGAACTTCCGTCCGGCGATCGTCGAGCATTCGAACTCGTAGCCAGTGCATTTCAGGAAGTTCTCGATGGTCCGGAGGGCGCCGGGAGCCTTGAACGAGACCTTGGCGCCGCCGTCACTGAGGGACTTCATTCCGAGGATCCAGATTGCGGCTCCCAGGGCCCCGCAGGCGCCCCCGCTCAAACCGATGCCGCCAGCGAGACCCGCGGCCATGACCACCTGCATCTCGGACGCCCCCATCCTCCGCGCCAGCGCCGCGGAGCAACTCACCGGAGCGGGCGGCGTCTCGACCTGCTCCGCGTGGAGTGCGGCGTCGATGTCGTTGAATGCGACCGGGGCGTATCGTGCGGCCATTCGAAAACAGCCGATGGTTCCGCCCTTGAGGAGGAAGTAGGTCATCATCTGCATCGATGACGACGACCCGTTGAGCTCGGTGATGTCGAAGCAATCCGTGGCGCCGTTGAGAGCGCGGAACGAGTCGACCAGTCGCTGCGCCGCCGCGATCGCCCGGGCTTCAGCCTGTGGACCCTCGCCAAACAGCCGGTACGCCTGCGCCCCGGCAGCCAGCGTCGCACCCCAGATCATGCCGCACTGGTAGCCGTGCTGCATGATCCCGCCCGCCAGGGGCATGGCAGCGCGCTCCTCTTCCGGGCACGTGTGACCGAACGCCCGATCGAGGACATGGAGGAGCGTATCCGAGCACGCCCTCCCATTGAGAAACGCGCCTACCGTTCCCGTCGGCGATATGCCGCTCCTTGTCTGGCTCACGATGCGGCCTCCGGCCTCACGACTCCCAGGGTGAGCGCGACGGACCAGGGCCCGAGCGCTGCTCCAGTTCCTTCAGCCTCGCCATCGCCGCGGCGTGGCCGGGAGCGATCACCAGCGCGCACTTGTAGCGCTCGCGCGCCTTGTCCAGGTTGCCGCTCTGCCGATAGGCGTCGCCGAGACCGATCTGCGCGTCAGCGGACTGCGGATAGCTGGCCGCCCGGTACTCGAGGACCTCGAGCGCCATGGCGAACTTCTTCTCGCCGAGCAAGCTGTTGCCCAGGCCTTTGAGCGCGTCGTCGTCGATCTTGCCCGGCACGCCGAACTTCTCGAGACGACCGTCCACCTGGGCCCGGATCTCGGCAAAGCTGCTCTCGGTGAGCGGGCGGGTGATCTTCCAGCCCTGGAACAACGCGCGCAGCCCCTCGACCAGCGCGTCGGGCGGAACGTGTTCGCCGTTCTCGATGACGCGGAGCCGACAGGAGAGTCCGGCAGGCGCCTTCATGCCGATCGTCTCCTTGAGCGCGCCGTTCAGGCTCACGACGGTCGGCAGGTCGTGCTCCCCCATTACGAGGACCAAATGCCGCTTGCCGCCCTTGAAGTCGGCGATGAGCTTCTCACGCGCGGACCGAAACGACGGCACGTTCAGCGTCGCGCTCGCCGCGATGTAGGCGTCGGCGAGGTCGGGGTTTCGAAAGAGCGCGTGCACGGCGGTGAACCCGGTGTTCGACGTCCCGTAGAGAATCCGGTAGTCCGTGGTGCGGTAGGTCTTCGCCACGCGCGGGATCAGTTCCTCGCGGACGAAGTCCAGGTACTGATTGGCCCGTCCCCCGTCCTTGCTGCCGTCCGGGTAGGCAACCTCCTCCGGGAAGATGTCCTTCGACCGATTGGTGTTCTTGATCCCGACGATGATGAACTCGGGGATCTCGCCCAGCCAGGCAGCCTGCCGGACGCCGCCGATGACGCCGGAGTTGAAATTCATGTCCCCGTCCATCATGTAGAGCACGGGGTACTTCTTGCCCGACGTCGGGTATTCGTCGGGCAGGGAGACCCAGAACTCGCGCGGCTCGCCGAGCTTCGCGGACGCCAGTGTCTCGACGCGAACGGGAATCGGGAGAGACGGAGTCTGCGCCTCGGTTGACGGCCCACCGAGCGCCAGAACGGCGACGAAGACGAGCGCGGTTCGACCGACCATCACCATGACCCCTTTCCTGCCGCCGGCGATAGAGCGAGGGACTGACCTTGGGATTGTCCGAGCGTCGCGGAACCGGCGCAGCCGAAATGTGACCGACCGGGAAGATCGCGGGAGGCCGGAAGAGGACCGCGGCAGGGGCGCGCACCCTGCCTCGGCGCCTGTTCCGACCGGGCCGCGCTCAGCCCACAATGGCCGGCCTGCCGGTGAGGAGCCTCGTCAGCCGTTCCGCGGCAGCGCCGGTCGGCGCGGCGATCTCGCGCCCCTGCTCGCCGGGAACGTTGACCTCCGACAGGACGTAGCCGTTGCCGGCCCGCCGGAAGACCAGCGTGGGCTCGCCGGTTTCCGTGACGGTGCCGGCTGGAGACACGCTCACGAACGCCGCGACCCGGCCGCACGTGCTCGCGATGTGCATCGTGGTCTGGTCGCCCTGCCGCATGGCGAGGCGATACTCGCCCGCCGGCATCACCGCGCCCCCGACGACGAAGGAGAAGGGGATCTTGGCGACGGTGACCGGCTGGGCCGAGAGCTTCCGGACCCCTGGGAGAAGGAGGACTGCGACGACGAGCGCGCACACGACGACTGGCCTTTTCATACCTCATCTCGGCTTTCCGCCAACCCTCGGTTGGCTGCTCGGGCGGCGGCGTGACGGCCGCGTTCGTTCCGCCCCTGTCTGAGTAGACGTAATGGCGCTTGCGGGGGTTACCCTGTTCGTCCCGTTATTGCGCGGGTTCGTCACATTCCTGGGGCGACTGCGCGGTGGGAACCGGAAGATTCGGGAGACGGTGCTCCGCAGGTGCCGACCTGGCTCACACGCCGGCGGATTGGACGTGCATGCCGGCCGCTGTTCGTCGTTGGGAGTGGGAGAAGGCTACCGCCGGGTTCGGTTGGGTGTTCGGGCGAGGATGCCAGCGGACGCGCCCTTCACTCGCTCTACAAGGTGCATGACGGGACTACCCGAGGATCTTCTGCAGCACGTCGTGGTATTGCTGGCCCACGGGGACCTTGAGTCCGCTCCGCGTCAGGAGAATCCAGCCGCCCTTGGTCCAGGGCTGGGCTTCCCGCACCTGCTCGAGGTTGACGATCCAGGAGCGGTGGACGCGCAGGAACCGCTGGGGATCGAGCCTGGCTTCGACGGCCGCGAGCGTGCTGCGCAGGATGTGTTTCGCGCGTTCGCAGTGGAGCTGGACGTAGTTGCCGGTCGCCTCGAGGCAGTGGACCTCGGAGGTCGGCACCAGGAGGTAGCGTTCGCGCTCGCGCACCACGAGATGCGGCCTCACCGACAGCCTGCGCTCGTGCATCTCGATCATGGCCTGGATGCGCCGATCGAGGTCGTCCCGGTTCGGCCTGCCCAGCAGGTCCCGCGCCCGGTCCAGGGAGTCGGCGAAGCGCTGCGGATCGATCGGCTTGGTGAGGTAGTCCACGGCGTGCAGCCGGAAGGCGTCGAGCGCGAACTCGTCGAAGGCCGTGACGAAGATGATGATCGGCAGGGCGCCTTCCCGGCGCCACGCCTCCGCCACCTCCAGCCCGCTCAGGCCCGGCATCTGGATGTCGAGGAAGACCACGTGCGGGTTCGTTGTGTCGTAGGCCTCGAGGGCGGACGGCCCGTCACCCGCTTCGCCAACCACCTGCACGTCGGTGTGCTCCGCCAGCAGCGTGCGCAGGCGCTCCCGGACCAGCGGCTCGTCGTCGACGATCAGCGAACGGATCATAGTGGTCTCTCAGGGAGCGGAAGCTGGATCCGCGCTCGGAAGCCGCCGTTGGGACTCGTCTCGATCCCCAGGCTGGCCCGTCCGCCATAAATGGCGTCGAGACGCTCACGCGTGTTCCCGACGCCCAGGCCCGGACCGAGCGGAAGCGCCGCGCCCAGCCCGTCATCCTCAACGGTCAGCAGCAGCGACGCGCCTTCGGATCGGGCCCCGATCGTCAGGCGCCCGGGCCCCACCTTCGGGGAGAGCCCGTGGCGGATGGCGTTCTCCACGAGCGGCAGCACGATCAGGCTCGGCACCTGGACCTCGAGCAGCGAGTCGTCCACGCTCCATTCGACGCGAAGCCGGTCCCCGAACCTGGCCTGCTCGATCTCCAGGTACTTACGGGTCAGGTCCAGCTCCGTCCCGAGACTCAGTGTCTGCCCGGACGCGTCTTCGAGCATCGCCCGCAGCAGGTCGGACAGGCGGACGAGGAGCCGATCGGCGGTGGCGGGATCGCGGTGGAGCAGCGTCGAGATCGCCTGGAGCGCGTTGAAGAGAAAGTGAGGGTGGAGCTGCCGCTGCAGGAGCGCAAGGCGCGCGTCGGAGAGCCGACGGGCCAACCGACCGGCCTGGATCTCCTCCTCCTGCCGGGCCTGCGCATGCTTCATGGCCGCGGCCCCGAGAAGGATCAGGAAGTAGACGAAGGGGACGCTGAGGAAGGCGCCGACGAGATTCATCGTTGTCGGCACGAACGCCTCGAGCTGGGACAGCTTCCACCCCGATTCGCTGCACTTCCAGACCAGGCTGATGGTGCGCAGCGTGAGCCAGTACGGGACGAAGACCAGCACCATGCCGAGCAGGTGCGCGCCCAGAAAGCCCCCCGCGCCGAACCGTTTGCCCTGGATGCGCCTGTCGAGGGCGAGGACCATCGGGGCGAGAAAGGCCCAGGGCATCAGGCCGCCCACCTCGGTCAGCACCAGCTTCTGCCAGGGCAGGCCCGCCAGCAGTCCCTGGAGGATCCAGGCCAAGGCCAGGCCCCCGAAGACCAGGAGACGGAATCCCAGGCGGTCCCAGGAGATGAGGAAGTCCGCGACGCGCGGGGTCTTGGTGGAAGCATCCATAGAAGCGCCGTTCGGGGGCCCGCAGCTCATGCTGACGTCTGCGACAGCGTAACCTGAAAGACGCACCGCTTGCTGCCGCCGAGCTTCGATTCCTTGAGCGACACCTGGACCGGCTTTCCGAATACTGCCTCGAAGGCTTCCTGCTGGTACCCGACCGAGCAGTTGCAGAAAAAGGCCGGCGTTCGCTTGCTGTCCACCAGGGGACAGCTGCACTCGCCTTCGGCCACGGCGACGGTGATGATCCCCTTCTCCTTGTCCCACGAGAAGTCGGTGCCCCACGCCTTCCGGGCCGCAGCGAAGTACCCGTCGGGGTCCCCCTTGAACTTGACGTTGATCTGGCCCAGCTTGGCGCACTCGCGGCCGGTCTTCTGGAGGACCTCCGCGCAGGCTGGCGCCGTCGTCCCGGCCGCCATGAAGCCGACCATCTTGGCGACCTGATAGCGATTGAATGCCAGCCGCTGGTCCGGCACCTGCTCGGGCGCGGCAGCCAACGCCTCCGGCGCGTCGACGAGACTCGCGACGCACCCGCACACGCCGAGTCCGCATACCGTCTTCAGAAACCGCTTTCGATCCACATGTCCCCCTTCCGGCCGGGGCGGTCATTCGCCCGGCAATCCGCAATGTGGATTGTCGGGAACTCGCGCCGCGCGCGCAGCGGAAATGTGACCGAATCGAGAGAATGCGGGATGAACCTGTTCCGTCGAGGTTTCAAGGCGCCGCGGCCGGGCGGCGGTGCCGCCCGGTGGAGACGCGGCGAGGACCTGTGTCAGTCCTCGCGAAGCGCCGATGTCGGGTGCAGGCGCCCGGCGCGGAGCGCCGGGATGACGGTCGCGACGGCGGCCGTCGCCGCCAGCGTGACGGCTGCCGCGACGAGCGCGACGGGGTCGGTGGGCGCGAGGCCGAACAGCAGCGAACGAGCGGTCCTCGCCGCCAGAACGGCCAGCACGACGCCCGCTCCGAGCCCGGCGCCAACCCAGCCAAGCGACTGGGCCGCCACCATGCGGACGATGTCCAACCGCGTCGCCCCCAGGGCCAGCCGCACGCCAATCTCCTGCCGGCGCCGGACCACGAGGTACGACAGCACGCCGTAGATGCCGATCGCCGAGAGCGCAAGCGCCAGCACGCCGAAGAAGCCCGACAGGGTGGCCATCAGGCGCTCGCGGAGGAGCGTGTCGCGAACCATGCTCGGATACGCCTGGAAACTCAACGAGATCTGCGGACTGCGCTCGGTCACTTGCTTCGTGACGGCGGAACGGAGAGTGGCCAACGACAATCCGGACCGGACGACGACGGTCAGCCCGCTGCCGGGTTCGGGGTCCTGCGCGGAAGCCCGATAGACGATCGGCTGAAACGGGTTCCTCAGATCGTCGTACGTGGTGTCGGCCACGACGCCGACGATCGCCGCCGCCGACCACTGTTGCGGTCCCGTGTGCAGGAGGAGCCGCTGTCCGAGCGCCGTGCCGCGACCGAGGTATCGCCCGGCGAAGGACTGGTTGACGATCGCGACCAGCGGCGATCCGACGACGTCGCGCGCGTCGAAGTCGCGGCCGGCGACGAGCGGCGTGCGCATCGTCTCGAAGTAGCGGCCGCTCACCCCGTTCAGCTTGGTGGGCATCCTCGTCTCGGGGTGCCCCTCGAGCCGCAGCTCGTCCGCCGAGCTCCACCCGCCGATCGGCACGATACCGACCTGGGCGGCCGAGGTCACGCCGGGAATCGACCGAACGCGGTCGAGCAACTCCCGATGCAGCGCCGGCTGGCGGTCGGCAGCAACGCCCAGACGGCTGAAGTCGACGTCGACCACGACCATGTCGTCCGGCGTGAAGCCGGTGTCGAGTCCCGTCAGGTTGCGCAGGCTCGACGCGAACAGCAGCGCGCCGGTCACCATCACGAGCGACAGGGCCACCTGCGCGACGACCAGCGCGCGCTGCCACCCCAGGCGCGCACGGCTCGAGGTCAGTCCCCGGCTGGACGACCGCATCACCGCCTCGAGTGGCGCCGCGGTCGCCCGAAGCGCCGGCAGCAACCCGAAGAGCATCGTCGTCACGAGCGCCGTCGCCGCAGCGAACCCGAGGATGCGCCAGTCCGGCGTGAGGGACACGAACAGCGGGTCACGGCCGGTGCTCAGGAACGACACCAGCGTGGCGCTGATCGCCTGGGCCAGCACGGCCCCGAGCGCCGCGCCGAGCGTGGCCAGCAGCAGGCTCTCGGACAGCAACTGGCGGACGACGCGGCCGCGGGAGGCCCCCGTTGCCAATCGCACCGCCATCTCGCGCTTGCGGGCGCCGGCTCGCGCCAGGAGCAGGTTCGCGATGTTGGCGCACGCCGTGAGCAGGACGAGCGCCGACAGGCCCAGGAGCAGCCAGAGCGGTGTTTCGTACCGCGTGCGCAGCGAAGAGAAGCCGCCGCCACGGGCCACCGCGTCCAGCTTGAACCTCAGGTAGCTGTCCGCCTGTTCGGGCTCCAACTGTTCTGGCAGTGTGGCCTTGAAGAGCGCCGGGGAAATCGTCCGCAGGTGCGCCGTCGCCTGGCCCACCGACCAGCCGGGACGCAGGCGGCCCATCACCGAGAGCCACCAGGTGAGGAGCGGACCCGGATCCCCGCCGATCTCGGGGGCCGCGCAAATGGGCACGGCCACGTCGAACATCCGGCCGACCTCCACGCCGTAGAAGCCCGCCGGCGTGACGCCGACGATGTCGAACGCGTGACCCTCCAGGTGAATCGCCCGCCCGATGACGGCCGGGTCGCCGCCGTACTCCCGCTGCCAGAACGCGTGGCTGATGACCGCGGCGCGCGAGCCGCAGCCGCGCTGGTCGTCGGCGTCGCCGAGCACGCGGCCGCGCGCGGCCGGGACGCCGAGCACCTCGAAGAAGCTGCCGCTGACGAAGATCCCTTGAGCGTTTCTGACCTCGCCGCCTCGAGCCAGGTTGAAACGAGACGGCGACCACGCCAGCATGCTCGAGAACGCCTGCTGGTCGGCACCGAGCCGCTCCCACTGGGGACTGGTCAACTGGGCGTAGCGGGCGACGACGTTGCCTGGGCGCGGACCCGGGTCGGCCAGCCGCACCTCGACGAGCTGGCCCGGGTCCTTCACCGGAAGCGGGCGAAGGCGCACGGCGTCGAGCAACTGGAAGATCGCCGTATTGGCGCCGATCCCGAGCGTCAGGGAGAGCACGGCCACGGCCGTGAATCCCGGCGTGCGCCGAAGGAGCCGGAGCCCGAAGCGGAGGTCCTGCCACAGCGTGTCCAGGATGGCCAGCGTGTTCATCTGGTAGATCTCCTCGCGGATGCTGAGCACGTTCCCCAGCTTGCGCTGGGCCGCCCACCGGGCCTCCTCGGGAGCCATGCCCCGGGCGATGTTCTCGTCGGTCTCGATCTCGATGTGCGCCTCGAGCTCCCGCGCCCGTTCGGCGTCCCACCTGCCGCGCCGGAAGAAGCGTGTCCATCCCATGCGTTCACCCGGTGGCTGGCTTGACGATCCGGTTGACGGCCTTGACGAGCGCGTCCCAGCGGCTCTCCTGCTGGACGAGCTGCCGGCGCCCGAGTGGGGTGAGGCGGTAGTAGCGCGCGCGGCGGTTGTTCTCAGAGGTGCCCCAGAACGACGAGATCCATCCCCGGTCCTCGAGGCGGTGCAGGGCCGGGTAGAGCGATCCGTACTCGACCTGCAGCACGTCGTCGGAGCGCTGTTCGATGGCGTGGGCGATGGTGTGGCCGTGGGCGGGCGCGAGCGCGAGCGTCTTCAGCACGAGCAGGTCCAGCGTGCCCTGCAGCAGTTCACCCTCGAGCGCGGCGCTTCCTCGTTTCGGCATGGGGCCACGGTACTCCAGTAGATTATCTTCTGCAATAGAGACGAGATATTGCGAACATAAGTTCCCACGGGTCGGAATGTGCCGCGACCAACGAGGAGATTGTCTACGTTCCGGGTGGCGGGTCCTGACTGGCGCGCCGGTCTCGCCGGCCACGCTCAGTCGAGCGCGGCCTGCTCCCCCGTCCTGATGACCTCGACGACCTCCTCGGCCGAGGTCGCCGTCATCAGGCGCTCCTTCACGTAGTCGCTCTCGTGCAGGAGCGTCGCGAGGATCGACTGCAGCCGCTGGTGGACGCGCGGCTGTCGCGCCGGCGTGAGCAGGACGAAGTGGAGGCGCCCTTTCTCGGGCGTCCCGTCGTCTCTCACCCGGTCGGCGGTTCTGAGCACCATCAGGAATGGCCTGCCCAGGCCGGTGATGCGGGCGTGGGACATCCGGATGCCCTGCCCGAGGTAGGTCCCCACCAGGTGCTCCCGGTGCTCGATGGCCTGGACGATCTGGCCGGGCGGAAGCGGCAGGGCGTCGGGCCTCATCCGCGCGAGCGCCGCGCGCACCGCCGCGATCGGCGTGTCCGCCTCCACGTCGAGGTGGACGCGGTCGGCGGTCAGGGCGTCGGCGAGGCGCACCGGCTCCTCGTCCTCGAACTCGTCTCGGATCGTGCCGACCAGCTCCTCCATCACGTCCTCGAGCGTCACGAGCCCGGTCCACCGCCCGTGGCTGTCGGTCGCGAGCGCCACGTGGATGCGCCGGCGCTGCATCTCGGCGAACAGCGTCTCGAGCCGCATCTTCTCGTTGGCCGAGAGCAAGGGGCGGGCGAGCGCCTTGAGGTCCGGCGCGGACCCCTCGCCGCGGATCACGAGATCCTTGACGTGCACGAACCCCGAGGGCTTGTTCGGGTTGGTCGTGATGAGCGGGTACCGCGTGAACTGCGCGGCCTGGATCGTGCGCAGGTTCTCGGCCCACGGCCGGCGCGCGTCCAGCGTGCGGACCTGAGCCCGCTGCCTCATGGCGTCCCGCACGGTGAGGTCGCCGAAGTCGAACACGTTCTCCATGAAGAGCAGGCGGCGAAACGACATCAGCCCGCGCTCCTGGGACTGGTCGAGGATGATGCGCAGCTCCTCCTCGGTGTGGTGCTCCTCGCTCGACGGGGCGCCGAAACCGAAGAGGCGGAGGATGCCGTTCGACAGGTGCGTGAGCAGCCAGAGCGCGGGGAAGAAGAGCCGGTGGAAGAACCGCAGCGGCCTGGCGCTCCAGATCGCCGAACGGTCCGCGATGTGGATAGCGATCGATTTCGGGACCAGCTCGCCAACCAGGATGTGCGAGCCCGAGACCACCAGGTAGGAGATGCCGCTGGCCGCGGCGTAGCGCCAGGGGCTGCCGACCGATCCCCCGCTGACCACGTTCGCGGTCTTCTCCCCCACCATGCCGAGCGCCACGCTGGCGAACGTGATGCCGACCTGGCACACGCTGAGGTACTCGTCGAGGTGCGCCTGGATGCTCGTGAGCAGGGCGGCACGGGCGTCGCCCGCCGACACCAGCTGCATGACACGGGACGGCCGCACCTTGACGATGGCGAACTCGGCCCAGACGAAGAAGGCGTTCAACGCCAGGAGCAGGACGAGCGCGATCGACAGTGTCAGCTGGTCCAAGTCACCCTAGTATGCCGCAGATCGGTTGGGGTTGGGCCGGGCGACCCACCGCCGCCCCGACCGCCGTAGGGGCAACCCTTGTGGTTGCCCGATCGGCATCGTCCAGGGCGCCCACAAGGGGCGGTCTGTGGTGTGCAGGATCATCGTCCAGGGCACCCACAAGGGGTGCCCCTACGGGGAGATTGTCCAACGCGGCACCCACGTCGAGCTCTTGCAGCCACAGGATGCCGTGGAGGTGATTCGGCATGACAACGAACGTGTCGAGACGAACATATGGAAAGCGGCCTTCGAGCGATCGCCACTCCTCGCTCACCATCTGACCAATCTCGGTCAGCCGCACATCGTCGGCCTTCAAGTCCGCCAGGAGGCAGGAGCGTCGTTCCACGACAACGGTCACGAAGTAGGCCCCGACCTCGGCATAGTCGTGCGACTTCAGTCGCAGAGATCGCCGGTGTGGAAGCTGGAGGGCCGGCATCGCGCGCGGGGGCCGGACTCGCACCCCGAGGACGACGATGCCATCGTCCCGGGGGGCGGTCAAGGAATCGGACCATTGGAGAGAGCACGCCGGTTTGGCCGGAGCGAGAGGACGCTTCGGCGGCGGCGGCCCCGCCCCGCCGGCCAGTCCGGGCCAGGACTGAGAGATGCCGGACCGGGGCTGGAATGGCCCCGATCCGGCCGTTTGGATCGCCGCGGTCGTAAAGCGGACCGATTAGCTCTTGAATATGCCGGCCGCTGGGGGGAACATGGGTTAAGGGGAGTTCCCGAACGACTTTCAAAGTGAGGATCACATGCTCAGAAAAGCGATCCTGGCCGGACTGGCCCTCTCGGTGCTGGGGTTCGCGTCGATGGCGGCTGCCCAGCGGACTTTCGACAAGAAGACGGAGATCACCTTCAGCCAACCCGTGGAAATTGCCGGAAGAGTGCTGCCCGCGGGCACCTACCTGTTCGAGCTTGCGACGCCGATGGGCGATCGTCAAATCGTGGAGATCCGCAGCGCGAACGGGATGAAGCTCATCGCGATCGTCGCGGCAGTCCCCAACTACCGGCTCAGGCCGACCGGCAACACGGTCGTCAGCTTCCGCGAGACGCCGCGCGGGTCCCCGGAGGCGATTCGCGCGTGGTTCTACCCCGGCGACGAATTCGGCGAGGAATTCGTGTATCCGAAGCGGCGGGCGGTCGAGCTGGCCAGCCAGTCGAACGCGCCGGTCCCGGCGATGGCTCCCGAGGCCCCCACGCCGGAGGAGACCAAGACCGCGCCGATCACGCCCGTGACGCCAGAGGCGCAAGCAGCCCCCGCGGCCCCGGCCGTCCAGGCTCCACCGGCGCCGGCGGCTCCGACCGCGTCGCCCGCCAGCAAGGAGCTGCCGAAAACGGCCGGCAACGTGCCGCTCATCGCGCTTCTCGGACTGGGGTCTGTTTTCGTGGCCCTTGGCCTGGTCGCCGTTGGCCGGCGCGCCAGGGGTTCCGCCCTCTGAACCCGGCTTTGCGCCGCGGGACTTCGGGTCCCGCGGCGCGGGAAGGGAACCCGTGAGCTCCCGGCTCGTGGTCGCCTTGTTGCTGCTCCAGGCGCTCTTCACCGCGCGCTCCGAAGTGGTCGCGGTCCCCGTCTCGGTGACCGATGCCCGCGGCCGTCACGTGAGCGGGCTGAGCCAGGAGAACTTCCATGTGTTCGAGGACGGCCGGCCGCAGCCGATCACCCTGTTCAGCCGCGGGGACACCCCGCTGACGCTGGGGCTGGTCGTCGATCGCAGTCAGAGCATGCGCGCCAAGACGCCCGCGCTGCTCGCCGCGGTGGAGGCGCTCGCACGGTCGAGCCGCCCGGGCGATGAGACGTTCGCCGTCACGTTCAACGATCGCGTGGCGCTCGCGCTCCCCGCCGACGAGCCGTTCACGAGCGACGCGAAGCAGCTGGTGGCCGCCCTGGCCGCGGTCGCGGCGGAGGGTGAGACGGCGCTTTACGACGGCGTCGTCGAAGGGCTGCGGCATCTGCGGCTCGGACAGCCCGGCAAGCACGCATTGGTCATCGTCAGCGACGGCGGCGACAACGCCAGCCGTGAGACCTACGCCCGAGTGCTGGCGCTCGCGCGGCAATCGGACGCGGTCATTTACGCCATCGGCCTGTTGGGCACCTCTTCGGCGCAGGAAGAGGAGAACGCGGGGCTTCTCGACCGGCTCTGCCGGGACACCGGAGGCGTCGCGTACTTTCCGCAAACGGCCAGAGACATGGTCGTGATGTCGGACGCGATCGCCAGCGACCTGCGGGACCAGTACACGCTCGGCTTCACGCCCGGCGAACAGACTGGCGGGCGCGCGTTCCGGAAGATCCGGGTGACGGTGACGGCGGCGGGCCAGGGACGGCTCCACGTCCGGACGCGGGCCGGCTACCTCGCCGGCGGGGTCAAAGACGGGCGCGACCGCAAGGGGGCGCCATGAACCGGAGTGCCCGCGCCCTGTTCCTGGCGGCCGGCGTGTTCATGGCGGGCGGCCTCCTCGCGCTCGCCTACGCCGCTTACGTCGTCACCGACGCGAGCGTGTATCAGGCGGTCGAACAGCGCCGGTTCGAGCGCGTGAGACGGGCGCCGGCCGCGGAGTCCGCCCCGGCGGCGGAGCCGGCGCTGGTCGATGGTCGGCCGATCGGCGAGATCCAGATTCCGCGAGTCGGGCTCACGGCCGTGGTCGCGCAGGGTGATTCGGACGCGGTCCTCCGCCGCGCGGTCGGTCACCTCGACGGAACCGCGTGGCCCGGTCAATCCGGGAATGTCGTGCTGGCGGGTCACCGCGACACGTTCTTCAGTCCCCTGAAGCGCGTGCAGGTGGGCGACGTGATCACGCTGAGGACACGGGGCGGCGATTTCACGTACCTGGTGGAATCGACCTCCGTCGTGCCCCCCGGCGACGTGCAGGTGCTCCAGCCGACCGGCCGGCCCACGCTGACGCTCATCACGTGCTTCCCGTTCGCCTATTTCGGCTCGGCGCCCGACCGCTTCATCGTCCGGGCCCGCGAGGCGGACGCGCTGCGATGATGCCGGTATCAGCCGAGCTTCCACGTGTGAAGAGGGCAATTCACGTGAAGACACTATTCTCCGTCCCGCTCGCCGTGCTGCTGTCAGCGGCGGTCGTCTCGGCCCAACCGCAGACCAGGGCCGACGACGTCGCCCGCTTCCACGCCTGGGACCGCGCTCTCTTCACCCGCGCGCGGCGCCGAGGCGGGGCGCCCGTTGATTCGCCGCTACACCCCGAGAGAATACGGGGCGGGCGAGCAGAACTGGGCCGTCGCGCAGGACGACCGCGGGGTCGTGTACTTTGGCAACAATCTCGGCCTGCTCGAATACGACGGCGCGTCGTGGCGCTTGATCCGGGTGCCGAATCAGTCGGTCGTGCGGTCGCTCGCGAAGGATGACCACGGCCGCATCTATGCCGGTGCGGTGAGTGACTTCGGGTATCTCGAGCTGGACGCGGGCGGGCGAACGACGTTCGTGTCGCTGCTCTCGCACGTGCCGGAAGAGGACCGCACGTTCGGCGACGTGTGGCGCACGCTGGTCACGCCCGAGGGCATCTACTTCCAGTCGCAGCAGTACCTGTTCCGCTGGTCGAACGGCCGGATCCGCGTCTGGAAGGCGCGGAGCCGTTTCCATCGGGCAGGGGTCGCGCACGGCGTGCTCTACGTCGGCCAGCCCGAGACCGGGCTAATGAGGATGGTCGGCGATTCGCTGGAGGAGGTCCCGGGCGGCAGGCGGTTCTTTGACGAGCCCCGCCCGGTCATCCTGCCGTACGACGGCGGCAGGATCCTCGTCGGCACGCAAGCCGACGGCTTGTTCCTCGTCGACGGCCAGTCGGTCACCCGCTTCCCGACGGAAGTCGACGCGTGGCTGCACAAGATGAATCTGTACCGCGGAACCGAGCTGCCCGACGGGACGATGGCCCTGGCGACTACGGGCGGCGGCGTGGCGATCCTCGACCGACAGGGGCGCCTGCAGCGGATCTTCGACAAGTCGACGGGCCTGGAGCAGCAGGCCTACTACGTCGCGTCAGACTGTCAGGGCGCCTTGTGGCTGGCGCTCGACGACGGCATCGCCAGGATCGAGACCCCTTCCCCGATCTCCGTGTTCGACCCCACGTCGGGCCTCTACGGCTCGGTGTCGTACATCCACCGGCACATGGGCACGCTCTACGTGGCGACCGCCAAGGGCGTGTACTACCTCGCTTCGTCCGACTCGACGTCCGGGCCGGCCGGCCTTCGTCGAACCATCCCGGCGTTCGCTCCAGTCGAAGGCATCAGTACGAACGTGCAGACCTGGTGGCTCGTGTCGGTTGATGATCCCACCGGGCGAACCCCGTCGCAGCTTCTGGTCGCCACCGGCGTCGGCGTCTATCGCATCGACGGACACAGGGCGGTCGCGATCCGCGAAGCGTTCGATGGATCCTTCCAGGCGTCCGTCCTGTACCGCTCGAAACGGAACCCCAACCGTGTCTTCGTGGGTCTGTTCGACGGGCTCGCTTCCCTGCGCCTCGACCGGGGCACGTGGATCTTCGAGGGGAGAGTCGGCGGCCTCGGCGACGAGATTCGCACGATCCAGGAGGACGCTGACGGCAGGCTGTGGCTGGGCACGGCGGCCCACGGTGCTTTCCGCGTGACGTTCTGGCCGCCGGCAGGCGGCGCGCAGGACGGCGCGCTGCCGCTCGACCCTCGCGTCGAGCGTTTCGGCGCGGCCTCCGGCTGCCGGCGACCGGCATCGAGGTCACCTCGGTCGCCGGGACGCCGCTGTTCGTCTCGTCGGACACCATCTTCAGGTTCGACCAAAGCCACGAGCCGGTTCACGCCCGACAACACCTTCAAGGTCGTGAGCGTCGATCCGACCGGCTACGGCGGCTTCTTGCGGGAGGACGCGCGGGGCGATGTGTGGATCACCTTCGGCCGGGAATGGGCGGTCGAGAGGCGTCAGCCCGACGGGTCCTACAAGGTCGAGAAACAGCCGTTCCTGCGCTTCGCCGGGTTCCAGTCCGTCGCGACACTACGCGGACGCCGACGGCGTGGCCTGGTTCGGCGGCCGCGACGGGCTCGTTCGCTACGACCCGCACGTGCCCAGGGATTACGCGGGCGACTTTTCCGCCCTGATTCGCCGCGTGGTCGTCAACGGGGCGAGTGTTCCGCCCTCCGCCCCGACGGCCGGCGCGCCGCCAAGGTTCAAGTACGATCGCAACATGCTCCGCTTCGAGTTCGCGGCTCCGAGCTTCGACGACGAGTCGGCCAACCAGTTCCAGGTACTATCTCGACGGCCTCGACAAGGACTGGTCGGATTGGGACCGGGAAACCAACCGGGACTTCACGCACCTGCCGCCGGGCGACTACCGCTTCCACGTGCGCGCGAGAAACGTCTACGGCCACGTCGGACGCGAGGCGGTGTACGCCTTCACCATCCTCCCGCCGTGGTATCGCACGTGGGCGGCGTACGGGCTGTATCTCCTCCTTCTGGCGGCCTGCGTGGTCGGCGTAGACCGCGTGCAGCGGCAGCGCCTGCTCCGCCGGGAGCGGGAACGCGCGCATCTCAGGAGGCCCAATTGCGCGCCGACGCCGCCGAGACCCTGGCGCAGGCCGAGGGGGAGCGCACCCGCAACGTCGAGCTGCTGAGCGAGATCGGCAAGGAGATCACCGCCTCGCTCGATTTCGAGACGATCTTCCTGCGGCTCTACGAGCGCGTGAACCAGTTCGCCGATGCCACCGTGTTCGGCGTCGGCCTCTACGACGCCGAGAAGCAGCTGATCGACTACCGCCTGGCGGTCGAGGGCGGGAAGCGCTACGCCCCCTACACCAGGGACATGGCCGACAAGAACCAGTTCCCGGTCTGGTGCATCGAGCACCGCAAGCCCGTGTTCATCAACGACGTGACCGCGGAGTACTCGCGGTACCTGGCGCGCTACGACGACCAGCGGCGCCCGCTCGAGGACGGGTCGATGTCGCAGGCCCCGGAGTCGCTCATTTATCTGCCGTTGATGGGACAGGGCCAAGTGCTGGGCGTGATCACGATTCAGAGCTTCCGGAAGAACGCCTACACCGACTACCACCTGAACCTGCTGCAGAACCTGGCGGCCTACACGAGCATCGCGCTCGACAACGCCAACGCGTACCGGCAGCTGAACGAGCAGGAGCGCGAGATCCGCCAGCGCGCCGCCGAGCTCGGTCACCATCGACACCATCAGCCGCGCCCTCGCCTCGGAGCTGGAGCTCGCCAGCGCTGATTCCGCTCGTCGGCGAGCAGGTGCGGCAGATCTTCGGCGCCCAGATCGCCTACGTGGCCCTCTACGACGAGCCCACGCGCACGATCCACTTCCCTTACGGCTACGGGGACGAGTTCCCGTCCCGTCCGCTCGGCGTCGGCATGACCTCGCGGATCATCCAGACGGGCGAGCCGCTGCTCATCAACGAGAACATCGACTCGCGGGCCGCACAACTGAACATCCAGCGGTCCGGCGCCGCGGCCAAGTCGTACGTCGGCGTGCCGATCCCGGTGGGCGGCCGCGTGATCGGGGTGCTCAGCGTGCAGAGCACCGAGGAGGAGGGGCGCTTCACCGACGCCGACCTGCGGCTGCTCACGACGATCGCCGCCAACATCGGCGTGGCGATCCACAACGCCCGGCTCTTCGAGGAAGCCCGGCTGGCGCGCGCCGCCGCCGAGGAGGCCGACGCCGCCAAGAGCGCCTTCCTCTCGACGGTCAGCCACGAGCTTCGCACGCCGCTCACCTCGGTCCTCGGGTTCGCGAAGATCATCAGGAAGCGGCTCGAGGACCGCATCTTCCCGCTCGTGACCACCGACGACGCGAGGGTGCGGCAGACTGTTCAGCAGGTCAGCGAGAACCTCACCGTCGTCGTCAGCGAGGGCGAGCGGCTCACGAAACTGATCGACGACGTCCTCGACCTGGCCAAGATCGAGGCGGGCAAACTCGAGTGGCACATGGACGACGTGGCGATCGCGGACATCATCGACCGCGCGACCGCCGCCACGTCGTCGCTCTTCGAGCACAAGGGGCTCCCGATCGTCAAAGACGTCGCCCCCGGCCTGCCCACCGTCGTCGGCGACGCCGACCGGCTGCTGCAGGTCGTCATCAACCTGATCTCCAACGCCGTGAAGTTCACCGCGGACGGCTCGGTGACCTGCCGCGCGCGCCTCCAGGGCGACGGGATCGTCGTCAGCGTGATCGACACCGGGTACGGCATTGCCCCGGCGGACCAGCCGAAGGTGTTCGAGAAGTTCAAGCAGGTCGGCGACACCCTCACCGACAAGCCGAAGGGCACGGGGCTCGGCCTGCCGATCTGCCGCGAGATCGTCGAGCACCACGGCGGCCGCATCTGGGTGGAGAGCGAGCCCGGCAAGGGCAGCACCTTCTCCTTCCTGCTGCCCGCGCAGCCCCAGCCGGCCGCGGACAAGGGACCGGTCACGCTCGAGGTCCTCGTCCGTCAACTCCGCGAGCACGCCGAGGTGGCGACGCCGCGCACCCCCGGGTCCCGGCCGAACGTGCTCGCGGTGGACGACGACCCGCACGTCCGCGCGCTGCTCGCGCAGGAGTTCACCGAGGCGGGCTACCGCTTGAGGCTCGCGAGCAACGGCCGGGAGGCGATCGCGGAAGTCCGGCGCGAGCGGCCGGACCTCATCATCCTCGACGTGATGATGCCCGAGCTCAGCGGCTTCGACGTGGCGGCGATGCTCAAGAACGATCCGCAGACGATGGACATCCCGATCATCATCCTGTCGATCGTCGAGGACCGGACGCGCGGGTTCCGCCTGGGCGTCGACCGCTACTTCACCAAGCCCATCGACACCGCCGCGCTCTTCAAGGAAGTGGGCACGCTGCTCGAGCAGGGACGGTCGTCCAAGCACGTGCTGGTCGTGGACGAGGACGAGTCGGCGGTGAAGATGCTCTCCGAGGTCCTCCAGGCCCGCGGCTACAGCGTGACCGACTCCGACGGCTCGCAGCTGGTCGCCAAGGCGCTGGCGGCCCGGCCGGACATCGTCCTGCTCAACGCCGCGCTGTCGGAGAAGCGGGAGCTCATCCAGGCGCTGCGGTTCGAGAAGGGTCTCGAGAACGTGCTGTTCCTCGTGTATCAATAGCCCGCGCGGCGATATGGCGGCGGGCGCGCGGCGAAGGAGTGTTCCGTGTCCCCAAAGATCCTGATCGTGGACGACGAACCGCATCTGCGGATGCTGATTCACCAGACGCTCGAGGAGCTCGAGGACGAGGGCGTCGAGCTGATGACGGCCGCGGACGGGGAGGAGGCGCTCGAGGCCATCGAGGCGGCCGCGCCCCGGCTCATGTTCCTGGACGTGATGATGCCCAAGCTGAGCGGGTTCGACGTGTGCAGCCGCGTCAAGCAGACGCTCGGGCTGAAGGATGTCTACGTCGTCCTGCTGACGGCGAAGGGCCAGGAGTTCGACAAGCAGAAGGGATTGGAGGTCGGCGCCGACCAGTACATGACGAAACCCTTCGACCCCGACGCCCTGCTGGCCAAGGCCAGGACCGTTCTGGGGCTGTGACGCCGCCATGCCCAGGCTGACGTTGGGGACCCTGATTCGCAAGCAGCAGGATGTGGCCGCGGTGGTGTCGGCGCTGGTCGGCGGCTTCGGCGCGGGCCTCGGCGTCGAGGACGCCGACGGCCGGCTGCTGATCGGCGAGCGCAACGGCGGCTCCCGCGCGGCCGTGACGCTCGACGGCGAGCACCTGGGGTGGGTGTGCGGCGGCACCCAGGCGATGGTCGTAGCCGACCTGCTCCGGCACCTCGCGGCGAAGGAAGTGGAGCGGAAGACGCTCGCGAGCGAAGTGCTGCACCTCTATCGCGAGGTGAATCTGATCTACAGCTTCTCGGAGAAGCTGGCCTCGACGCTCGACGTCGAGACGGTGGCGGCACTGACGCTCGAAGAGGCCCGGCACCTGATTACCGCGACCGACGGCACGGTCATGCTCCTCGACGACGTCGCCGCGCCGCTGCGCCCGGTCGCGGTCTTCGGGGATGTCTATGC
The DNA here is from genome assembly GCA_963717945.1 of uncultured Acidobacteriota bacterium. Lineage (GTDB taxonomy): Bacteria > Acidobacteriota > Vicinamibacteria > Vicinamibacterales > Fen-181 > FEN-299. The sequence goes on from CAVQXT010000006.1 coordinate 244,227, forward strand.
GACGGCCCCGCCCGACGGCCTGCTGGTGTCGATCGTCGCGAGCGGTCAGGGCGAGATCGTCAACGACGTCCGCGCCGACGGGCGCCACAACGGGGATGGGCGCGCGGTCGCCTCGCTCATCTGCACGCCGCTCCGGGTGAAGGAGCGCGTGACGGGCCTGATCGCGCTGTCGAGTTCGGCGCCGGTCAGCTACACGGCGGCCGAACTGAAACTGCTCAACACGCTCGCCCTCCAGGCCGCATCGGCCGTCGAGAACGCGCGGCTGTTCGCGCGCGCGGTGCAGGCCGCCCGCGATCGCGAGCGGCTGGCCGCGCTCCACAAGGAGCTCGACGTCGCCAGCCAGATTCAACGCGCCATGGTGCCGAGCGGATTCCCGCCGTTTCCCGGGCGGCCGGAGTTCGACGTTCACGCCAGCATGACGCCGGCGCGCGCGGTCGGCGGCGACTTCTACGACTACTTCCTGATCGACCGGGACAGGCTGGGGTTCGTCATCGGGGACGTCTCGGGCAAGGGCGTCCCGTCGGCGCTGTTCATGGCCGTCTGCCGGACGCTCATCAAGGCGACCGCGCGCGACGTAGGGTCGCCGGACGCCTGCCTCGAACGGGTGAACCGCGTTCTGGCGTCGGAGGGTGTGCCCAGCATGTACGTCACCGTGTTCTACGGCGTGCTAGACACCCGGACCGGCCACGTGGCCTTCTGCAACGCCGGGCACAATCCCCCCTGCGTGCTCCGCGGCGACGGGTCGGTCGAGCCGCTCGCCCAGACCGGTGGGATGGTTCTGGGGCTCTTCGAGAACGCGGCCTACGAGGCCGGCCACATCGTGCTCGGGAGCGGGGACGGGTTGTTTGCCTACACGGATGGCGTGACCGAGGCGTCGAATCTCGCGGAGGAGGAGTTCACGCTCGGCCGCCTGCAGCACTGCCTGGCGCGCTGCGGCGGACTCGGGCTCGACGCCGTCGTCCGCACGGTCAGCGAGGAGATCGTGGCCTTCGTCGGAGAGGCGCCCCAGGCCGACGACATCACCATGCTCGCGCTCCGGTATCTGGCGCCGAGCGCGGCGTGAGCGGATGAGCGGCCGGCGACCAGTGTGTGGCGCGAGCCTCCTGGCTCGCGTGCCCGGCCGGCCAGGAGGCCGGCCCCACACATCACCTTGCGCCCTGAGCCTTCTCCGGGCTGCCGGGCGAGGCGAGACCGGTGACGCTCACCGTGTCACCCTGCCACATGCCCACGTCGTCGAAGCTCTTCGCGTGGTCGCGGTAGGTGGACTAGAGGACGGGCGGGCGAGACTGGCCTTGATCCGCGAAGCTCGGATCCGCACCTGGACCCGCAACCTGGATCCGCGAGGCTGGCGGAACACGTCAGGGCATGGCACACTGTGCCGCAAACGCGGCGCCGCTCCAGGCCGCGCCATTCGGCCATCATCGCGCGGGCCAGGCGATCGCTGGCCGCAGGCACATCACATGAGACACCTAGAGCGACATCGCAGTGACCGGATCGGCTGGCTTCGCGCGGCGGTGCTCGGCGCCAACGACGGCATCGTCTCGACGGCGAGCCTCGTCCTCGGCGTCGCGGCGGCGGGGACGCCGCGGTCGGACGTGCTGGTTGCCGGCGTGGCCGGGCTCGTGGCGGGCGCCCTGGCAATGGCGGCGGGGGAATACGTCTCGGTCAGCTCGCAGGCGGATACCGAGCGTGCTGATCTTGCCCGGGAACGGGCGGAACTCGCCGCGCAGCCCGAAGGCGAGGAGGACGAGCTGGCGGGAATCTACGAGCACCGCGGCCTGGAGCCGGACCTCGCCCGCACCGTCGCGCGGCAGTTGATGGCGAAGGACGCGCTGGCGGCGCACGCGCGAGACGAGCTCGGCCTGACCGACGAACTGGCCGCGCGTCCCCTGCAGGCAGCGGTCGCTTCGGCCGCGACATTTGCCGTCGGCGCGGGATTGCCGGTCCTGACGGTGCTGATCGCGCCGGCACCCGCGCTCGTGTTCAGCGTGGCGCTCGTCTCGCTGCTGTGCCTGGTCGCGCTCGGCGCGACCGCGGCCCGAACGGGCGGGGCCCCGGCGATGATCGGCGCCGCCCGCGTCGCGTTCTGGGGCGCGCTGGCGATGGCCGTCACGGCGGGCGTCGGCAGGCTGTTCGGGGCGACGGTCGGGTAACGGGACATCCATGTTCAAACGGTGCATCCTCGGGTGCCTGCGCCAGGCCTGAAGCCTGAGGCCTGGAGCCTGGAGCCGGTTCGAGGAGCTGGCTCCTCATCCACCCCGGCTGCAGAGCGAAGAAGCGTGAGCGTCCGTCCACATATATCGTTTCATAATCGTTTCATATTACGTTTCACAACAAAGCGCATTTACGGGATATTATTAATATAATTTAGCAATTACATGCATGATATAATCGTTTCATCATGAACGCTGTTCTGACCGAACTTGACCGCGGTGTCCTTCGCGCGGCGGAACTCCGTCAGAGGCTCGGGATCTCGCCGGCGACGCTGATGCGCGCGATACGGGAAGCCGGACCGGACGTCGTACGGATTGGTCGAGGTCGCGCCACGCGATACGGGTTGCGCCGGTCATGGACGGGCCTCGACGCGTCGCGTTTCCCGGTGTTTCGAATATCCGAAGACGGCCGTGCCCACTCGTCAGGCGAACTGGTCACCCTGGCGGCGCGACAGACCGTCTGGATGCCTGCCGGAACCGTATCCGACGGGCTCCCGCCCGATCTCGCCGATGCGCGACCCTCTGGGTTCCTGGGTCGGCATTTTGCGGCGATCCACGCCGATCTCCGGCTGCCCTCACGTCTGGCTGATTGGTCCGATCACCACATTCTGATTGCGATGTCGCGACGTGGTGAAGACCTCCCTGGCAATCTGATCGTTGGTGATGAGTCGTTTGCGCGCTGGCAAGCGCTCGAGACGGTTGTCACGACGCGCGAGGACTACCCTGAACTGGCGCTCAGGACGATGGCGGGACATCCGCCCGGATCCTCCGCCGGCGGTGCGCGTCCGAAATTCGGCGTATTCGTTGACGGACGGCACTGGCTCGTCAAGTTTGCCGCACGCGCAGGCGCCGGGGACGTTGTTGCGAAGCGCTGGTGCGATCTGCTCGTGCTCGAAGCGATAGCGCTCGGCGTGGTTTCCTCGTGCGGAATCTCCGCAGCGCACACTCGAATGGTCGAGACGCCTTCGCACTGGTTTCTCGAGAGCGAACGATTCGACCGGGCGGGACTACGCGGGCGTATTGCGGTCTCGAGCCTGGCGGCCGTTCACGGCGACCCTGCAGACTCGTGGGCCCGGGCTGCCGTCTCGTTGATGAACGCCGGGCGCCTGAGTCGGGACGATGCCCGCCGGCTTCGCTGGCTCGATGCGTTCGGCGCGCTCATCGGCAATACGGATCGACATCAGTACAACATCCTCTTCTTCACCGCCGGCCCCGGTCTCCGCCTTGCGCCGGCGTTCGATCAGGTGTCGATGCTGTACGCGCCGCTCGCCGACGGCCAGGTGCCGCCCCGGACCTTTGCCTGGCCGGGCGCGACGTTCGACACTCTGGACGTCTGGGATGACGCGCGCGTGGCCGCGCGTGAGTTCTGGGGACGCGCGAGCGGCGACGATCGTCTGTCTGACGAGGTTCGATCCATCTGTGCGGCCAATGCGGTCGCCACGCCCTACCAGGCGGTCGGCCGGTAGTCCTTCAGGAACTGGCCCCACACGTGCACGCCCGTGTTGAAGCCCGCGATGATCGGGGCGACGATGCGGGCGCCGCCGTCCACGCTGTCGAGCGGCGGGTGGAAACGCTCCTCGGCGACCTTCCGGGCCGCGATCTCGGCGGCGTCCTCGTCGGTGACCCAGCCCGTGTCGACGCTGTTCATGTGGATGCCGTCGTTGTAATAGTCGGTCGCGGCCGTGCGCGTCATCATGTTCAGCGCGGCCTTCGCCATGTTCGTGTGCGGGTGGCGCGTCGTCTTGCCCGCCCGGTAGAACTGCCCCTCGACCGCCGACACGTTGACGATGTGCTTGTCGCGGCCGGGCGCGCGGAGCAGCAACGGCTTGAGGCGCGCGTTGAAGACAAACGGCGCGACGGCGTTGACCAGGTGCACCTCGAGCAGTTCCACGGTCGGGACCTCGGCCAGCAGCATCCGCCACGAATTGTGCCGGCGCAGGTCGATCTGCTGCAGGTCCGTATCGAGGCAGCCCCGGGGAAACAGCTCCGGGCGCGCCAGCAGGTCTTCGGGCAGCAGGGCCACCTGCGACAATTCGGCGGCCTGCCACACCATGGCCTCGAGGGGCTCGCCTCGCGCGATGGCCGATCCGCGGCTGCCGTCGCGGAGCAGCCTCGAGGCTTCCACCGGCATGTCGAGAAGCGCCGCGCGTTCCTCGGCCATCATGTGCGCGTAGAACTCGGGCGGGCGGCGGACGGTCTGGCAGGCGTTGTTGACGATGAAGTCGAGGCGGTCACGCGTCGCCACGAGGTCGCGGCAGAACGCCTCCACGCTCGGCGTGTGGCGCAGATCGAGCCCGACGATCTCGAGGCGGTGGCCCCAATCGGGGAAGTCGGGCTCGGCGGCATAGCGGACGGCCGCATTGCGCGGGAACCGCGTGGTGACGATCACGTGCGCGCCCGATCGGAGCAGCTTCAGCCCGGCCTGGTACCCGATCTTGACCCGCCCGCCCGTCAGAAGCGCCACGCGGCCCCGCAGGTCGGCCAGTTCGGTCCGCGCCGCGAAATTGACCGCCGCGCACGATGGGCAGAGCTGGTCGTAGAAGTGGTGCACGTGCGAATAGCCCTGCTTGCAGATGTAGCAATGCCGCTCGGCGAGAGAGGCGTTCGAGCCCGGCATCGCCTCGGTGACAGGGGCCTCCTCCGGCTCCGCGGGCAGGGCCGGGGTCGGCGTGGTCACCGTCGGCCGGCGTCGCAGCGCACGAATGCCCGTCTGGTGAAGGACGGCGTCTTCCTGCCTGACGCGGTGCGCCCTGCGCTCGCGGGCCGCCAGCTTCGCGCGCTTGCGCCCCGCGCGCGGATCGGACACCGAGAGGCCGGCAACGACCCGGTGCAACCGCGCCCGCGCCTCGGCGGGAATTCCGTCCATGAGGCTCCAGTCGGCCGCGAGGCGCTCGAGGAGTCCGATGGCCGACGCGACCTGCTGAGGCAGGTCCGTCACGCTGCCGTTTGGTGGCGCGGGGCGTTGTTCGGGTGCCATCGAACGAGCATAGCGCACGAACGGCCGCCGCCGTGTCCCTGCTCATCGTCGGGTCCATGATGGCGGTGCTGTTCCGATCGGGAATCCTGAGCTTCGTGGTGGCGATGCTGGTCGCCAACGTCCTGATCCAGTTCCCGCTGACCACCAATCTCACGGCCTGGTACGGCGCGGGCGCCGTCGTCGCCGTCCTGCTGCCGGCGGCCCTCGCCCTGTACGGGTTCCGCGTGGCGCTCGCGGGCAAACCGCTGCTCGGCTCGTCGGCGGACTAGCGGGCCGCCCGGACGATAGAGGTTGCGATGGGACGAGCGATCGACGCCGACCGTTCGCTGGACCACGTCCGGGCGAGGCAGTTCTACGATCGCGTCGGTTCCTGGCTCGACACGCAGCGCTTCTACGAGGGTCGCGCGATCGGCGCGCTTGTCGCCCGGGCAAGCTTCGAGACGGCGCACTGGGTCTTCGAGTTTGGCTGCGGAACCGGGCGGCTTGCGGTTCGCCTGCTGGGACGAGTGCTGCCGCCCGACGCGCGCTACACCGCCGTCGACATCAGCGGAACGATGGTGGACCTGACGACGGAGCGATTGCGGCCGTGGGCCGGGCGCGCCAACGTCCGGCTGACCGATGGCTCGGCGCCATCGGGCGAACCCGACGCGTCTCACGACCGATTCGTTTCGACCTACGTGCTCGATCTGCCTTCAGGCCGCGACATTCGGGAGGCGCTCACCGAGGCACACCGCATCCCCACCGACCACGGTCTGCTGTGCCTGGCGACCTCGACCGGGGGTACTCGGGGGCTCGCACGCCTGGTCACTGCGGGATGGACGAGGCTGTACCGTCGCAATCCGTATCTGGTCGGCGCATGTCGCCCGTTGCGCGCGGCCGACTATCTTCCGCCCGGCCAGTGACGGGTCGAGCACCAGGAGACGATCGCGGCCTTCGGCATCACGTCCGAGGTCGTCGTGGCGGCGAAGCGACGAGGATAGGCCCCGGCGCGTCACGCAGCCATTCGGCCCACGTTGCCGACGCGCGCCCCGATGACGTCGTATAGCCAGGCGAAGATCGCGCCCCCGACAAGGCCGTCGAAGAACGCCCAGGCGGCTCCGATGAGGCTCCCGGCCAACGTCAGGTTGTAGCCACGGTAGATGTGCCCGAGCCACGTCGGATCGGTGCTCGGCCCATCGAGAGCCATGACCCACCACGTCAGCAAAGGAAGCCCGAGTCCCCAGACGACTGCGCATGTCAACGCGAATGCCTTGACGTCGAGTTTCATATCTGCCTCTTCCGTCAGGTTCGAGACGGGCCGTTGAGCGCCGGCCCTTCTCATCGCCCTGCCGAACCCATGATACCGCGGAAATAGTTTGACCTGCAACTAAGCGCCACGGCGAATCCGGACGGGCCACGGGTATGGCCGCCGTCCTCGCGTTCGACACCCGGGACGTGGTGGAGATCCGGTAAACCGCTGACTTGGACAGGAGCGGGACCTCCGCGTCACGGGGAGGCCGGCAGCCTGGCGGGCGGCAGGTTCCAGCCGCGCCGAATCGCGATGAGGCGTATGCCGAAGCACAGGAGCGCGCCCGCGATTGTGGTCGCCGTCGGCGGCCAGTGCAGGAGGTGGCCGCCAACGACCACCCCGGCGCCGGCGAGCGCCGCGAGGGCGTAGAAGTCGGCGCGCAGCACGACGGGGATCTCGTTGACCAGCAGGTCGCGCAGGACGCCGCCTCCAATGCCCGTGAGCATTCCCAGCAGCGCCGCGGCCAGGGGGTTGACACCGAACGCCAGCGCCTTCTGCGTGCCGGCCACCGCGAACAACCCGAGGCCCGCCGCATCGAGCAGCAGCACCATGGGACGGAGCCGCCGAACCTTCGGGTACCACGCGAACGTCACGGCCGCCGCCAGCAGCGACACCGCGACGTACCGCCAGTCGTTGATCGCGGCCGGCGGAACGGCCCCGATGAGAATGTCCCGCGTCACGCCGCCGGCGTTGCCCGCCACGAACGCCAGGACGGCCAGGCCGAACACGTCCAGCTTCTTCTCCACGCCGGAGGCCGCGCCGCTGAGGGCGAACACGAAGGTCCCGACGAGGTCGAGCACGAGGAGAAGCGTCGCTGTCGCCAGCCCGAGGGGAGTCATCATGGACGGACCGCCTGTGATGCGGCGAGCCACGCGAGGGACGCGGACGGCCGGCGCCGCGATGCCGGTCGTCCGCCATCGCCGGGCGCGCTCAGAGCACGCCGATTTGCCGCAGGAACCCCACCTGGTCGTAGAACAGGTTCTCTTCGACAGTCGCGGCGATGGTGGAGGCCCGGTATTCTTGATTCTAGGGCGGAGGGCGTCGTGCCCGGTCGGGAATCGTGCAGACGCCGCGCCTCCGTCGTTCCATCCTCCACGCAATGTGGATAGAATGACCGCGTGAAGTGGATAATCGCCCTGCTCTTGCTGGTCGCGTCGGCCGCGCCCGCGGCAGCGCAGGACACGCCGGAGCCCGGGAACGGCGAGAAGATCTACCCGTTCATCCTCAGGGATTCCCCGGCGCGCCTGTTCACGATGCGGCAGTTCGACGAAGACTCCCTGAGCGCCTACCGGCTGTTCTCGGACGTGCTCGGCCGCAACCTCAAACCCGTCGTCAACTACGCGGTCCAGGGCGCCTTTGTCGTCCTCTTCTTTCACGGCCTGACGCACGAAGAAGCGCACCAATCCATCCTCGTCGGGGAGGACATCGGCTCGGTCTCCCACCCCTTCCAGCTCTCCGAGCGCGGCGGGTTCGTGACCGGCGTCACCGACGCGACCCTCCAGACCCTGCGCGACACGAAATTCCCGACTTTCATTCGTCTCCACACGGCGGGCTTCGAGTCCGACTACATGATGGCCACCAGGGAAGAGACGCTCATGTCGCAGGGCGACGAGAGCTACAAGAACCTGGCCGTGGAGTACCTGGCACGCAAGGCGGGGATCATCCGGTACTTCACCGAGGGTATCTTCAAGTACAACACCGACGGCGCCGAGGAACCCAACGAGCTCGATCGGGACGTCGTCGGCAACGACCTCTACGGCGCCATCCGCCACCTGTACCGCCCGACGATGCCGTACACGCGCTACACGCGGTACCAGGACCTCACCCCCGAGGAACTGGGCTACCTCCACCGGGTGCAGTACCGGACCTTCCTCAACCTCGCCAACGCGAACGTGATCGGGGTGGACAACTTCCGCGTGTCAGACGCCGTCAGGCTCAACGTCGGCCTGGGGCACTGCATGGGGCCATTCGGCGACTTCATCGACCAGAAGCTCTGGTTGACCGTGAAGCGGAAGGTGAAGATCAGCGGGTATCTGCGCGAGTTCGAGAACCGCGACCGCTGGTTCTTCGGCGCCGGGATCGGCATCAACGACTACCCCGTGGCCGGGCGCGTGGTCGTGTCGGCCGCGGTGCACTACTGGAACCAGCCCGTGGGCCTGAGCTTCACCGCGCTCGACGGCCAGTCGGGAGGAGCGGTCGATGTCGTCGGCCGCTACAAGGTGCCCATCAGGAACAGCGCCTGGCTGCGGTTCCTCTCCCTGGACGTGGGCGTCATCTACAAGACCGCCGGCTTCCTGCCGGAAGAGCTGGCCCTGGGCGAACACTTCGGCGCCCGCATCGGCCTGAGCCTGTTCACCCGGGGCTCCTGAGGGAACCGCTTCGGTTGCCCGCTCCGAATTCCGCTCCGACCCGTCGCTGCGGACTCGGCTTGGCCGGACCCACCGTCCTGACGCTCGTGTGTGGGATACTGGCTGGTATTCACAGCTCCAGCGCTACCTCCGGGACGCAAGCGCTTTGCCGCGTCAGCGGGGCTCACGCGGCACGAGGGATGGTCCGCCGATGCCCGATTATGAAGGCCCCACTTTCGGGGACGAGCCACGGTCTGGATCCAGGCGCCCTGCCGGCGCAGCCGCTCCAGGCGCGCCCTCGCCGCTGACCGACGCCGCGCAGGCCTTGCCGGCGAGGATTGGGCGGTATCGCGTCGTTCGCCTGCTCGGTGAGGGCGGGATGGGCGCGGTCTACGAGGCGGAGCAGGAGTTCCCGCATCGCACCGTGGCCCTGAAGGTGATCCGCGCGGGATATGCCACCCGCGAGATGCTCCGCCGCTTCGAGAACGAGGCGCAGGCGCTGGGCCGGCTGCAGCACCCCGGCATCGCGCAGATCTACGACGCGGGGATGGCCGACACCCCGTTTGGGCGCCAGCCTTACTTCGCCATGGAGCTGGTGCACGGGCAGTCGCTGCTTGCCTACTGCGACGCGCACCGGCTCGACCTGCGGCAGCGGCTGGAGCTGATGGCGAAGATTTGCGACGGCGTCCAGCACGCGCACCAGCGCGCGATCATCCATCGCGATCTCAAACCCGCCAACATCCTGGTGGACGAATCGGGCCAGCCCCACATCCTCGATTTCGGCGTGGCGCGGCTCACCGACTCCGACACGTACGCGACGCTGCAGACCAACGTCGGTGAGCTGGTCGGGACGCTGGCCTACATGAGCCCGGAACAGTTGCTGGGCGACCCGGCGGAGATCGATACGCGCAGCGACGTCTACGCGCTGGGGATGATCCTGTACGAGGTGGTCGCCGGCCGGCCGCCCTACGCGATTGGGCGTGAGTTGACCCAGGCGGTGCAGACCATCCGCGAGGAAGAGCCGCCCCCGCTGAGATCGGTGAATCGCGCCTGCAGCGGCGACGTCGAGACCATCGTCGGCAAGGCCCTCGAGAAGGACAAGACGCGGCGTTACGCCTCGGCCGCCGGATTGGCCGAGGACCTCCGCCGCCATTTGCGCGACGAGCCCATCGCGGCGCGTCCGCCCAGCGCCTCGTACCTCCTGCGGAAGTTCGCGCGACGCAACAGGGCGCTGGTGACGGGCGTGGCGGCGGTGTTCGTGGCGCTCGTCCTGGGCGTGGTGGCCAGCACCCGGGAAGCGGTGCAGGCGCGGCGGGCGGAAGCGGACGCCAGGCGGCAGTCGGCCATCGCCCAGGCCGTGAACGACTTCCTGCAGAACGATCTGCTGGCACAGGCCAGTGCGAAGAACCAATCCGGGTCCACCCACCCCGATCCGGATCTGAAAGTGAGAACAGCCCTGGACCGCGCCGCGGTCCGCATCGAGGGCAAGTTCAGCCACCAACCGGAGGTGGAGGCCGCGATCCGGGAGACCATGGGAAACACCTATGCCGAGCTCGCGCAATACGCGGAATCGCGGAAGCAGTTGGAACGCGCTCTGGATCTGGAGCGCCGGGTCTGGGGCCCGGAGAATCAAAAGACGCTCAACGCCCTGAACCACCTGGGACGTATTGCCTGGCATCAGGGCCGGTATCCCGAGGCGGAGGCGCTTCTCGCCCCGGCCCTGGAAATCGAGCGGCGGGTTCTGGGCCCGCAGCATCCCGACACGCTGTTCTGCATGAACAACCTGGCGAATGTCTACAGGGCGGAGAGGAAGGACGCGCAGGCCGAGGCGCTCTACGGCCAGACGCTGGAGGTCCGGCGACGCGTGCTGGGTCCCGAACATCCCGACACGCTGATCTCGATGAACAACCTGGCCAACGTCTACTGGTCGCAAGGCAAGTATGGGCAAGCCGACGCGCTTTACAGCCAGACGCTGGACATCCAGCGCCGCGTGCTGGGTCCCGAGCATCCCGACACGTTGTTGTCGATGGGCAACCTGGCCGACACCTGCGCCAAAGAGGACAAATTCGCGCAAGCCGAGGCGCTCTTCAGCCGGACGCTGGAGATCAGCCGCCGCGTACTCGGTCCGGAACATCCCGAGACCCTCGCGTTTCTTGCGGATTTCGCCTCGATGTACCAACGACAGGGCCAATATCCCAAGGCGGAGGCTCTCGCCGCGGAGGTCCTGGCGGGGCGCCGGCGCGCCCTGGGATCGGAACACCCGGATAACCTGCCATCGGCGCCCGACCTGGCGCTGGCGTGCTTGTCGCAGGGGAAGTTCGCCGAGAGCGAGCGCCTGGCGCGCGAGGCGATGGAGGCCGACAAGAGGCTCTGGCCCGATGATTGGCAACGATTCCGCGCCGAGAGCCTGCTCGGAGCGAGCCTTGCCGGGGAGAGGAAGTACGACGAAGCGGAACCGCTGTTGCTCGAAGGCTATCAGGGCATGCTCGCCCGCAAGGACCGCATCGACGTCGCTTATCACGACGATCTGGACCTGGCGCGTCAGTGGCTCGTCCAGCTCTATCGGGCCTGGGGTCGGCCTGCGAAGGCCGCCGAGTGGGGCAAGAAGTGAGGCCCCAGGCGACGGCCGCCCCTACAGGTCGCCGGTGCTCGCGACGAGCCGCGGCTTCAGCTTCAGACGAGCAGAAATTACAACAGGCACGCCCACAGTGACCGGATGGCCACTTGTTCAAGACCCATGGGAGCCGGACAATGCCGGCATGCAGGCAGGCACGAACGGCCTGGTCGATCGATCCGCAAGAAAGCGATCACTTTGCTCCAAGCTCTGCTCCCTTCATGGTCAACTACCGAGTGGAAGACCTCCTCGCCCTGGTCAAGGTCTTGAAGGAAGAAGGCTGCACCGTGCTCGAGAAGATTGACGAGTCCGAGTATGGGAAGTTCGCCTGGGTCATCGATCCAGAAGGAAACAAGGTCGAGCTGTGGCACCCGCCTCGAGGCCAATGAGCAGGCTCGTCAGTTCCCCATCACCGTGCGCGATCTGCGGCAGATCTTCCTTGAGCGAGGCGACAACTTGACCATCCGTCCCCGACATGTACTTGCCCTGGCCGCGGCGGCCATCCTCGCGACCGGCGTCCTCGCCGCCCGTCCCGCGCAACAGCGCGACGCTGCCGTGGAAGGCGTGTGGCGCTTTGTGGAGGAAGTCGACCATCGTCCCGACGGCTCGCTCGTCAAGACCGGGCCCGCCGCCGGTTACAACGGCCTCCTCATCTTCACCGGCAACGGCTACATGTCGTCGACGATCATGCCGAAGGGACGGACGTGGAGGCGCGAGACCGTGACCCCGGCCGAGCTGCGCGACACATTCGAGGGGGCGAGCGCCCATGCGGGGCGCTACGAGTGCGATACCGCGAAGCACACCGTGCGGATGGAGAACATCATCTCGCTGGATCCTGCGGACGAGGGGAAGTGGGACGTCGTGGGATACCGCGGGCAGGGCGACACGCTCGAGCTTTCGGGACCGTGGACGTACAACGGCGAGAAGCTCACGTTCACGGTCCGCCTGGTTCGCGTGAAATGACGAGGCAGTCGAGCGCTCGCGCCGAATGCGTCGCTTCGGCGGACCCGCCATAGCTCGCCGAGCATCTGCATCCGCGCAGGCGAGCGACGGTGAGCACCCCCCCGGTTAACAGCCCGGCTTCTTGGGGCATCGTCCCTTTGTTGTCAACGACTTATGCGGACCACAAAGTCCGATTTGGAACCCTTTCGGCGCCTTATGCGGTGAAGTTTGCGGTGAAGTCTCCGAGCGCGATTGTCGTCGCTTGAGACCGATTCGGAAATCAACGCATTTCCGTGACGGACCTTCTCGGAGACCGTGTGTTCCATTGGAGGGGCGAGTGTCGGACGGACTCTCGGACTTCATCGTGCCGGTCTCGCCCCGAAGCGGCCCAGAGCAGCACATGGCAATTCACGGTGGATTTGCCGCCGAACCAACTCGGGCTGGGACGACGGAACAGGGCGGGGTGATGTGGCGCCCGGCGATTGCGCCCGGCTCCGTCGCGGTCCCGGTGCTACAATGCCCGCGGTCTTCCCATGTCCCTTTCAGTCGGCGCCTGTCTCGGCCCGTACGAGATCCTCGCCGCCATCGGCGCCGGCGGCATGGGCGAGGTCTACAAGGCCCGCGATACCCGCCTCGACCGCACGGTCGCCATCAAGATCCTGCCGTCCGATATCAGCGGCGACCCTGGACGCCGTGCGCGCTTTGAGCGTGAGGCGAAGACCATCGCCGGCCTGAACCACTCTCACATTTGCACCCTCTACGACGTCGGAGATCACGACGGCGCGATGTTCCTCGTGATGGAGCACCTCGCCGGCCAGACGCTCGCCCAGCGTCTCGAGAAAGGGCCGCTGCCGTTCGAGCAGGCGCTGACCGTCGCCACGGAGATCGCCGACGCCCTGGCCGCCGCGCACCGGCAGGGCGTGATCCATCGCGACCTGAAGCCCGGCAACGTGATGCTGACCAAGACGGGCGCAAAGCTGCTCGACTTTGGCCTCGCCAAGCTGGCGGGACACGGGGAACAGCCCGCGGCCGCCAGCCTGGCGTCTGCGCCGACACGCACCGCGCCGCTCACGAGCGAGGGCGCCATCGTCGGCACGCTGCAGTACATGGCTCCCGAGCAGGTGGAGGGCAGGCCCGCCGATGCGCGGTCGGATCTGTGGGCGCTGGGCGCGATCCTCTACGAGATGCTGACGGGCACGCGGGCGTTTCAAGGCGTCAGCGCCGCGAGCCTGATCGCCAACATCATGAATGCCGAGCCGCCGGCGATCGTGACGCTACAGCCGATCACGCCGCCCGGGCTGGACCGGCTCGTCCGAAAGTGCCTCGCGAAGGACCCCGATGCACGCTGGGCTTCCGCGCGCGACGTGGCAGACGAACTACGCTGGATCCCGGAGGCGGGCGGCGTTGGCGTGCAGGCCGGTGTTCGGCGCGCACCCGGGGGACGACTGCGAGCGGCGCTGATCGTCGCGGGCGCGTTTGTGATGGCCGCGATCGGTGGCGGCCTGACGTGGTTGTTCGCCCCCGCGCCGCCCCGGGCGCCTTTGACGCGCGTCACCCTGGATGTGCGCCCGGCCGAAGATCTGAACGCTGGCGGGTTCAGGCCGATTCTCACGCCCGTGCCCGTTCGGACCCCCGGCGGCGCTCTAACGGCGTTGGCGTGGACGCCGGACGGCCGCGCACTCATCTTCGTCGGTCGCCGCGACGGAGTCCAGCAGCTCTACGTGAGGCGCCTCGACGCGGTGGAGGCCACGCCGCTTCCCAACACCGAAGGCGCACAGCTACCGGCGGTGTCCGCCGACGGCCAGTGGGTGGCGTTCTGGGTGGGCGGGGCGATCAAGAAGGTGCGAGTCGAGGGCGGCCCTTCGGTGGACGTCGCTTCGGAAATCCCCAACCCGCCGTGTGGCCTGGCCTGGGACGACGGGGGGCGTTTGTTTCTCGGTTCGACGTGGTCCGGCCGCGGCATCTCGGTGGTCCAGGTCGGGGGTGCACTCCAGGAGGTGACGAAGCTGGGCGAGACGGAACTGGCCCACCAGCTCCCGCGGCCGCTGCCGGGTGGGCGGGCGCTCCTCTATACGGTGCGGAAGCGTAACTTCTCATGGGGCGACGAGCAGGTGGTTGTGCAGACGCTCGCTACCGGGGCTCGCAAAGTCCTGCTCAAGGACGCGACCGACGCGCGCTACGTGCCGACGGGACATCTCCTGTTCCTCCGGCGGGGCGTGTTGCTCGCCGCGCCGTTCGATCTGGAGCGGCTCGAAGTCGACGGCACGCCGGTGCCGGTGCTCGACCGAGTGGCCCAGGCGTTGACCGGGGCCACCACCTACCACGTGACCGGTGCCGGCCAGTTCGCGGTCTCAGCGACCGGGTCGCTGGCCTGGATATCGAGCCCGGTGCTGCCCTATCCCGATGGGACACTCGTAACGGTGGACCGCCAGGGCCGGGTCGTCCCACTGTCGCCCAAGGTGCGCAGCTACCACAATACCCTACGGGTGTCTCCCGACGGCGGTCGGTTGGCGGTCGCCATCCGCGACCTCGCGGGGGTCGGCCTCTGGGAATACAACCTGAGCCGCGGCACGCTCAACTTGCTGACTGGACGCGGCGAGGCGACGTTCCCCGCGTGGTCGTCTGACGGGCAGCGTCTGGCGTTCAGGTGGCTCACAGAGGGCCGAATGACGCTTGGGTCCCAGCGCGCAGACGGCGCGACACCAGCCGAAGTCTTCGCGGCCGGTTCCCTCTTTCCGGCGTCCATTGCCACGGACGGGCGGCAGGTGCTTGCGGTGTTGTCCTCCCACATCGTCATGGTCAGGACCGAGAGCGGGAAGGTGAGCGTGCAGCCGATCGTCCAAACCGCGCGCTCTGACGGCTGGCCCGCGGTGTCGCCGGACGGGCGGTGGCTGGCCTACGCCTCCGACGTCTCCGGCCGTTCAGAGGTTTACGTTCGACCAGCCGAGGGCCCGGGGCCGGCCGAGTCGATCTCGCTCGACGGCGCCGCGAGTCCGGCGTGGAACCCGAACGGGCGCGAACTGTTCTTCGTGGCTTCGCCCGATCCCGCGGGCATCGAACGGATGCTCGCGGTGGAGTTCGCGCCAGGGTCGCCCCCGCGCATCGGTCGTCCGCGCGTGCTCTTCGACTTCGACAACCGCGATCTTGCCCTGGCCTCCATGCCGACGCGGAGCTACGACGTCGCGCCGGACGGCCAACATTTCTACGCCGTCCGTTACGGAATGCCGTCTCCGCCGACCCCTGTGACGCACATCAGCCTGATGCTGAACTGGTTCGAGGAGCTGAAGGCGAAGGTGCCCGTGAAGCGGTAGGCGCGTTGTCGCAGGCGTCCCCCTAGCCCCCCACGGACGGAGCGATGCCGGCGTCGGCCAGCCGACGACCCGCCGCGCACTCGGCGTCACCTACCTCCCAGGCGCCCTGACCACGCCATCACTCGCCGCTGCCGGCGCCGTGAAGGAGAAATAGTCGAAGGCAAAGCGGGCGATCTCTGCGATCGCTTTCTCGGCATCCGTCGCCTGGGCGCGAGCGCTCTTCGTGAGGACGGCGATCGCCACGTGCCCGGCGCCGTCGGGCAGGTCGATGATGCCGACGTCGTTGAACACGCCGCCCAGCGACCCTGTCTTGTGCGCCACCACCGTGCCCGGTGGCAGCAGCCCCTTGATCCGCTGCGCCCCGGTGGTGCACCGCTTCATCGTCTCGAGGATGGCGGTGGAGGAAGCCCGGTCGACGGCCTCGCCGCGCCAGATCTTCTCGAGTAGCTTCACAAAGGCGCGCGGCGTCGCCTGGTCTCGCGGGTCCGCCGCCAGGCGGTCGTTCAGGGCCCACCGCACCTCGTCCGAACGCGGGGCCCCGCGAGTGATCGTCGCCCAGAGTTCCTTGAATGGAAGGTTCTTCAGCTTGGCCGTGTCCAGGCCGGCGCTGTCGAGAATCAGTTCCTGGCAGGGTCGGTCCACGCGAATGCCGTCAAGGCCCAGCGCCTTGAGCCGCGCGTTCACGTCGGCGACGCCGGCCTTCGCCAGGCAGATGTCGGCGGCGGAGTTGTCGCTGATCAGCATCATGAGGTTGGCGACGTTGTGGAGGGAGAGCTTGATCCCCGGCGGATCGAACAGCGCGGCCAGCTCACCGCTGCCGAGATGCTGATCGAGCGGACCGATGTCGACGAGCTCGTCCCAGTTCAGCTTGCCGGCGGCGGCCTTGGCATAGAGCTCCACCAGCACCGGCAATTTGAAGGTGCTGGCCATCGGGAACGCTTCGTCGCCGTTCACGTAGAGTTCCGCGCCACTCTCGAGGTGCTTGATGGCCACGCCGACGGTGCCGCGGGCCCCGGCCGCGGCGCGGGTGACCTGTGCCTGGAGCCGGTCGAGGGCGGGAGGCGCGCTCGCCGTTCCAATGACGGAACCGGCAGCGAGACCAACGATGACGAGAACCAGCCAGATACGAGTCGTTCGACCTGATCGCAGCATGGATACTCCTCGGTGTCTGGTCACCTGTGCGGCAGCGGGAAAAGGCCGGTCACGCGCCACCCGGCGAGTCGCGGCGGATCCGACTGGCCCGCACGGGCGCACCGCAGCAGTGGGTCAACGGGTGAACGGATTATACTCACCGCACCGCCCGGAACACCGATCCGACGCATCCGACCAAGAGGCTGAAGGCAGGATGGGAATCCGCGAAGAGGACCGCCAAGGTGGCGTGCCGGTTCCACGATCTCCGCCACACGGCGTGTACCCGGATGCAGGAGCACGGCGTGCCGATGTCGGTCGTCGCCACGATTCTCGGTTGGAGTCCTGCCGCCGCCGTTCGGATGGCTCGCCGCTACGGACACATGGGCGACGCCTCGCAGCGGGAGGCCGTAGATGTTCTCCACCGACTGTCAGCCTCAGCGACGCGGCGGAAACCCCGATGAAGCTGGGCGCAGGAGCCAGTGGCAGCCCCGCCGCGAGGGGTGGGCACAAAATTGGGCACAGCCGGCAATTCTCGGAAACCGCCGATTGACCGTAAGTTATTGAAAGGAATGGCTCCCCATCCGCCATGGCTCGCCGAGCCTCTGCATCTACGCGGAGGCGAGCGACGGCGGGCAACCCCCCCGGTTAACAGGCGCGTCGAAACGTCGATCCGAAGCGATTAGATTAGACCCTGTCTTTACTGAGGCCCATTGGTCTGAACGGATCTCTTGCGATCCCTTGCCACGGCCGCAAGAACCCACATCAACCCAAGCGCCGCCCGGTCGCCGCGGCCGGAGCTTCCCCGATTGGCACCCCTCGGCCGGCCGCTTAGCTGGCAGCGACCATATTGGTGACTCTGACCGAGGGGTTCATTGACCACCATGGTATGTTGCCTCCACAGCATCCTCGACAACCAAGTCGGAAATGCACGCGACCGCACCACGATTGCGGCGTCCCCGGCCGAATATGCAGTTGTCCGCCGGGACAGGAGGCAACGTGAACAGGTTCATGAAGTCCGCGCGCGCGATGGGTCTGCTTCTCGCGTGCCTGCTCCTCGTGCAGGCGACCGGAGCAGCAGGCGGGAAACCCCAGGCCCAGATGGCCGCCACTAAACAGGAGGTGATCAAGTTCGAGAAGGAGTGGTGGGAGGCGTTCAAGGTGCGCGACAAGGCCGCGCTCGAACGCATCCTGGCGGACGAATTCCTCGGGTTCGACACCGACACCGGCAACCCGGAGACGAAGAGTCAGTGGATCGACGGTGCGATGGATAAGAATTTCCGCGTCGACTCATACTCAATCGAGCGGATTGACGTCATCGTTGTCGCGGACACGGCAGTGGCCGCGGTCCACTATTCGGCTCACTACACCGTCAACGGCAAAGCCAGCAGCGATCGCGCTATCGACCTGGATACGCTCGTGCGGCGCAACGGTCGGTGGCAGGCGGTGGCCACGGGCGAGGTCCACGTGACGACTCCCAAGTAACGGTCGCTTACTCAAGCGGGTGTGTGGCCACGCTGGTAGGGTCTTAGCACCCTGGTGACACTTCAGCTCGTGTCTTCGCGAGAAGTCGTTCGTACGGAGTCTGCCCGCCAAGCGCCGCGTGCGGACGGCGGTAGTCGTAGTCGTCCTCTCATTCGCGCAGCGTGTCGTCAAGCAGCTGGATGTCATCGGCGATGCCGTCGCGGTCCAGGATGGACGCTAGAACGGGTAGGCGGAGTCTCGGCTGCGCTGGTCGGCGTAACGCCCGTTCTCAGACGCTCTCGACCGGGATTCGCGACAGCGCCAGCCGCCGCGCTACTCTGACACAGCCGGGTTCGTCCAGTGTCCCTGGTTGGGGACGTTTCAGGGGCCTTCCCGCGGCGCACACCAGAAACCGCCTGAGAAACTCCCACTCAGGGTTGGCATCACCGTTGCGAGAAGGACCGGCGCCAGCCGATCCAGCCTGAGCGGCAGGGTGGTGTCACAGCTTGCCGTGCCCCACGGGGCGGGAACTCGAGTCGTGACGAGCGTCGCGACCGCCGAGCCGACGCCCGATTGTCCGGACCCGGTACTCGAGCATGAAGGGAGATTCCGATGGTGTGTCTTGAGAGTGGTGTCTCGCGTCGCCGGCGTGCGGCGTGCCTGGCGGTGATCGCCGCCTGCGTCTGGCTGCTGCCGGCGAGCGCCCGCGCGCAGAGCGGCAACGACGTGACGGTCCAGTTTCCGACATCCGCCCGGGTGTGGAACACCCCCTTCAACCAGCCCGCGGCCGTCAACGCGGCGGCGGGATTGGAGGGCGCCCAGACGAGCAGCCTCAGCAAGTCGCTCGAGGCGATCCGCTTCGACTCGGCACCGCCGAACTCCGCTTACGGCGCCAGAGCGCTCTCGGAAGGGAGAAGCACGATGGTGGCCGAACAGGTGTATGCCGGGCCGCCGCGCCGCATGTACTCCCGTGACCGTAGCGTCGTCGGCCTGGTCCTTGGTGCGGTCGGCGGCGCCATTCTTGGCGGGGCCATTGGAGTGGCGGTGTACGATTCGTGCGCGTGTAACGATCCGACGTTCCGCGGCATCGCCATCGGCTCGCCGATCGGCGCGGCGTTCGGCGGGCTCGTGGGCTTTGCGCTCGTTCGTTGACGTGGTCGTCTGATCGGCTTCCTCGTATCCGCCGATGTGGGGCACGAGAGTCCGGCCGTGACGGGCGCCCTCCGTCCGGCCGGACGACTCTGATTCCCCGCGTGTCGGTTGATGGGTCCGGTCGCCGTCGCCTGGCGGCGCACGTCAGGCCTGGCCGAGTATCAGGCTGTAGCGGTCAGCGCGCCTTCCGCCTTCGCTCCGCGCCCGCTCGTTCGGGCCGAATGCGTCGCTACGGCGGACCCGCCATAGCTCGCCGAGCATCTGTATCCACGCGGAGGCGAGCGACGGCGGGCAACCCCTCGGTTAACAGCCCGGCTATTGAGGGCATCGCCCCTGTGTTTTCAACGACTTAGCCGGACGCCGAAGTGCGATTTGGAGCCCCTTCGGCGCCCGTTGTGGTGAAGTTTGTGGTGAAGTTCGGACGGGCGGTTGCGGCGACCGCCGGTGACCCGTTCCGGGCGTTAAGTGCTCCCCTTCCACGGTTCGCCGGGCAGCAGTGCTATCAGCCGCCGAGCGACCAGGGGCGCCTCCGCCGCCGGATCCCACGTGTAGCCGTCCGACAGCAGTGGGCCGATGTCCGCGAGGAACTCAGGATCGCCCATCTTTTCCGCCAGGTTCTGCTCGAACAGCGCGCGCGTGATGTTGTGCCCGCCGTGTTCCATGTAGTGCAGGAACGCCGTGACGACCCGCTGAGCGTCTGCCATGGGAGTGGCCAGCGCCACCGCGAGGTCGAACAGGTCTCGCCCGGCCTTGCGCTGGTACAGCGCCCGCAGTTTGGTGCCGAGCAGTTCGTCGAGCGCATACGTGGTGATTTCGCAGCTGCCCTGGAACCATCGAGACCTCACGTCGAACCGCATCTTCACGAGCCCGAACGCCGAGAAATGCTCCCGCGTGTTGATTTCGACCTTCAGTCTCAAGGGACGAGGCGGGACATCTTCCGACGTGAATCGGTAGATGAACGTCACGCGCCCTTCGGTCTGCTTCCACCTGGGCACGCCGAGCCAGGGATCGAGACGCGCGCGCAGCGCGTGCATCATCGGTCCGGCCGCTTCCGCTCTGGTCTGGACGAGGTCGATGTCCTCGGAGTACCGGGCGGCCGGTCGCAGGTGGAGCTTGTACAGGGCCGTGCCGCCGCGGAAGGCGAGCGCGTCCTGCAGCACGGGATTCGAGAAGATCTCCACCAGGGCACGGCTGACGACGAGGTCCTGTTCGACGTGGTCGTTGCGAACCCACGGCGCCTCGCTCCTCCACTCGGTGATGAAGTCACGGGGGATCACAGGTCGGTCTCCACCGTCGCGTTCACGTACACCTTCCAGACGGCATCCCGAGGGCTCCGGCGAAATGGCCGTCCAGGCGCGAGCGGGGTGGCCTTCTGCGCGCTCCTGTCCACCTGCCTCCGCAGCGGCCCGACCTTGTCGGCCGCGCCCAGGCTCTGGAGGAGGTAGCCGAGTCGTTGCGCCCACACGACAGGAGCGGCCTTGGCTGCCAGCGCCAGTCTCCGGGCGTCGAGACGCTCGGCCAGTTCCGAGAGGACGGTTGCGACCTGATTCAGTCCGCCAGCCTGCCGTGCGTATCCGATCAGGTCGAGCGCGGTCGCCTCGGGCGTCGACACGCTCACCCCGCCGCGCGGAGTGTTGAGGGTTTGCACCGGCACGGCCCTGAGGCGCTTCCGCACCAGGAATGTCACGCGAACGCGGCCACAGACGATCGGGCGGCGCTGACGCTCGAGGAACACCTGCAACGCCTGCGGGCGCTGGTGCGCCGCGGCGTGAAACTCGGCGGCCGACAGCAGGCTCACGTAGTAGCGCCGCTTCAGCCGTCGCATGAGGTCGGGAACGAACTGTTCACCGGGAAGACAGCCGAGAGCCCGATACTCCGGGGGCACGATGACGTAGAAGCCCCTGGCCGGGGACGCCACCAGCCCCTGCTTCGCGAGTCGGTTCAGCGCCAGCACGGCCGCGCTGCTCGAGACACGCAACGCCGCCTGGGCCTCACGCCGAGTGAAGCTGTAGTGTCCGATCGCGGCCAACTGGTCGATGTACCGCCTGGCCTTCGGCGGCGGTCCGGACTTCATATGCGTAAACTATCACTTTTGGATGTTTTGCGCGAACGACATGCCGACGCGTCGGCGGGCTGAAGACTCTAACGGCGCTGCCTCCGTTGCGCTGCCGGGTGCCGCCCGCTCGGCTGGCCAAACGCCATGCTTGCACTCGTCGTCGCCCTCGCCGCCGCCCTGCGCTCCGCCACCCGGTCGCGCCTCGAGCTGACCGCCGAGGTCTTCGCCCTCCGCCATCAACTGGTGGTCCTGCGCCAGCAGGCGCCCAGGCGCCTGCGCTTGCATCGCGCCGACCGCGTCGTCTGGGTGCTGCTCTCCCGGGCGTGGCGCGGCTGGCGGGACGCCGTCCAGATCGTCTCTCCTGAAACCGTCGTCGCGTGGCACCGGCGGGGTTTCTCCCTCTACTGGCGCTGGCGATCGCGGCCGCGTCGCCCGGGTCGGCCAGCCATCGGTGGCGACATCCGCGAACTCATCCGCCGGATGCAGCAGGCCAATCCCCTGTGGGGCGCGCCGCGGATCCACGCGGAGCTGCTCAAGCTCGGCATCGAGGTCTCGCAGGCCACTGTCGCCAACTACCTGCGCCGGCCGAGGAGGCCGCCGTCACAGACCTGGCGCACGTTCCTGAGGACGCACGCGGCGCAGCTCGCGTCCATGGATTTCTTCACCGTGCCCACCGCCACGTTCCGTGTGCTCTTCGTGCTCGTCATCCTGTCGCACGACCGCAGGCGGGTCGTCCACGTCAACGTCACTGCGCATCCGACGGCGGAGTGGACCGCCCAGCAACTGCGCGAGGCGTGGCCAGACGACGAACCTCCGGCGTTCCTGATTCGCGATCGTGACGGCATCTACGGGTGGACCGTCCGCCGCACGTTGCAGGGCATGGGTATCCGGGAGGTCGTCACCGCGCCCCGCTCCCCGTGGCACAATCCGTTCGTCGAACGCGTCATCGGCTCGATCCGCCGAGAGTGCCTGGACCACGTCATCGTCTGGAACGAGCGCGGCCTCCGGCGGCGCCTCCGGCAGTACCTCGCCTACTATCACACCTGGCGCCCGCATCTCGCGCTCGACAAGGACGCGCCGACCCCGCGGGCGACGCAGCCACCCGCCATCGGCCGGGTTGTGCAGGTCCCGGAGGTCGGCGGCCTGCACCACCACTACGAGCGACGCGCGGCCTGATCAGCGCGGACTCGCGTCACGGGCCTGCCGATCACCGATTGGCCGCGCCCGACGTGTGCCCGTGGCCTACCCAGCCAAGCGAGCAGGAGCCTAAACGCCAACGCTCGCCCCTTCGCTTGACGCGTGCGATACCATCCGGATGCGTCTTTGCTCGACCTTGGACCGGCCGTTTGAGTTTCTGGTAGGGACAAACGGCGGCATCTGAACGATCGGCGCCCGACGACGCCCTCAAACTACCGCGATGTCTTCATAGCCGACCCTCGCGGCTTCGCCTTCCACGCTCGGAGGAGTTCCTCCGCCTCACGAAACGCATCGCTGTGGACTTGTGGGCCGCCTAGAAACTCGGTTTCCAACTTGTCCGCAGCGCCTGTTGCCCCGCCGAAATCGTCCAGACCTCGCCGGCTCCGGTGGCCGAGGCAGGCGACTCCATCAGGTCGCGGCACGAGTCCATCTCCCGTCACGCCGCTGGCTACTTCGCGTGACAATCGAATGGAAGCTTCGCTTTCATCGTCACGCCGTTATCTGTGCAGATCATTCGCTGCAGTTCAGCCTGATATGCTGCTGGAATGCCGGTCGGAGGGTCGTAAGCCACCGTGTAGGTGACTGGGTGGTTGCCTGCCCAATCTGTTGTGACGTGCGCAACAAACACCCTCCTGAGTCGACGTGCGTACACGGCATAGCCCAGTTGACCGTCCATACAGTTGTGAGCAGCGCATCCCTGGAACGTGATGTCGTAGTCCGCCGGCCCCCTGACTCTGACATTGAAATCATCCCCAGACATCACGGCAAAGGAGCCGTCCTTCTGATGCGATCCTGAGTTCCATATCAGCGCCGGGTGGCCGCCACCGGTCACCACAATTATCCTCCAGCCGAGGCCCTTGCTCACCCGATCGCCGCCCAAGAAGACGAACTCAGGTGCCGCGCCTACTAATCCCGGCACAGTCCAGCTTCGGGTTACCGATTGAAGGTACTTGCCCGCCAAGTTACTCACCTTCACCGGTACTGCAGGAGACTGGGCGTGTCCAGTCACCGCGCCGATAGAACCCACAAACATCGATGCTGTGACCGCCATCAATAGCGCCCTCATTTGAGGGACCTCCTGACCTTGTTGATATACGTTTGCATAGTTTCACGGTATGCGGGGTCTTTGTCTCTGGACTCGAGTTGCAGCATACGGCCATATCCGCCGGTCCGAAGTGCACGGTGGATCGTCGGCACATTGGCCTGTGGGCTTGATCCACTCTCGTGAACACTCGTACACGGCCACGAGGACGGACGTCACGAGGCCCACCGACTTGAAGGAAACTCGAAACTCTGCGTCCGAAACCACCCTCCGGCAGTCTTCACCGCCGGAGGGTGATCAGCGAAGAGCCAGGCAACACAGACAGATCCCGACAAGGCCCAAACTACTTCCCGCCTCTTTGGACCGGGTTCGTCCCGTCGCCCGAGTACAAAGCTCGCTACTATGAGCAGGCCAAGGTGGCTTGACTCACCTAATTCGCTCTCCCAGATTCCCGGTGCGGTTCACTCCTTCGAAGTCGTCTCTTGCGCCGAGACAGCCACGAAAGCAGCTTCCATGTCACAAGACCGTAGAACAGGGCATTGGTTATCGCGAGTTCCCTGTATCTCAGACCTGAGAAGCTGAACGGCGTCGGAGACAAGAGGGACAAGAGGAACTGCACGAGGACGCCTGGCGCTTGTACGAACGAATCTATGCTGGCGACCCACGAGGGGGTTGTGTAGTGCTCTGGATGCGGGCCAATGTGACGCTCTTCCTCCGACAGCCACAGCCGAAAATCGATCACCAGCGGCGTGACAGCCAGAATCCCAACGGCGGCTGATACTAGCAGCCTGGTCAACCATTTACGTCGCATCGGTCCCTCTCTGCGCGTCATTAGCACGCGGTCTGCTTGCCGGAGAGAAAACGCCGCCGACCCTGACCGAAATAGTGCGCATGGCTGGCCCTCCCGATGATGCGCGCGTTCTACTGGAGATCGACTGGCACTCTCCGAAGCGGGGCACCCTCGGGCTGGCCTCGAAGTAGCTGCGCCACTGACTCGGCATTCTGTTCTCTGGGCGATCATCATTGAGGCGCACGTGGCTACCTCGCTTCATAGGAGGCCGACCGCTGCTGCGACCGGGTTCAACCAGGACAGCCGCCTCGACCTCGCCTGCGGCGCGTCACGACCGGGCCGAGCGCCGACGGCTTCAAACGTGGCCCGCCAGACACGGCAGGTCAGCGCCAGAAACCTGCGCGGTCCAGAGCGAGCGGCGCGGTCCGCTCCTAGTCAGGTCGTTGCCGCCGCGAAGTCACCAGCAACACGAAGCAGGTAACGGCAGCACCCGCCCATGCTAGGGTCTCGAGTACGGCAATAACCAGGTCCACCGATGGACTAGGTCGAAAGAGGTCCGTGACGAAATCGACGACGAGCGTCCCTGCGATCACCCCGAAGAAGATGCGATCTCCCAAGTACGACGATCTGCTTGCGACCATCACCCCAATGAGAGTTCCGACTACCCTCCCGAAGAGGACGAACAGGCCCCCCTTGTGCGCTGCTTCTCTGAACGACGGAAGCATCGTCGTCGACGTTAGGTAAGTGCAGACGGCTAGAGCGACGAGCAGTGCCCCCCGGCTGTGAAGTACTGCGGTAGGCCGCTTTGGCATTCCTCCTCCTTCACTGACACTTGCCGACTGCCGCTAACACACCGCCTGCATCATACAAGACCATAGTCCCGGT
This sequence comes from uncultured Acidobacteriota bacterium, assembly GCA_963717945.1. Taxonomy (GTDB): domain Bacteria; phylum Acidobacteriota; class Vicinamibacteria; order Vicinamibacterales; family Fen-181; genus FEN-299. The sequence goes on from CAVQXT010000006.1 coordinate 269,634, forward strand.
ATGGAGTTCCCAGGATTCAGTGGACACCCGGTGACGGAACTTTGTGGGCCGTCTCGAACTGCTCGGGGCTCAGGCCACCCAGATGGCTGTGACGGCGCGTCCGATTGTAGAACGTCTCGATGTACTCGCCCCCATCGGTCACCGCCAGTTCCCGGTCTTTGTAGATGTGCCTCTTGATTCGTTCCTTCTTCAGGCTGCCGAAGAAGGACTCGGCCACCGCGTTGTCCCAGCAGTTCCCTTTGCGGCTCATACTGGGCTCCAGACGATGGGCGCGGCAAAAGCGCCGCCACGCGTCGCATCCATATTGGGTACCTTGATCGGAATGAATCAAGGTGCCGCGCGGCCGTCTTTGGCGCACGGCCGCCAGGACCGCGTTGAGCACGAGCTCGTACCGAATGGTCGGGCCGGCAGCCCAGCCGACGATCTTGCGCGAGAATAGATCCATGACCACGGCCAGGTAGAGCCACCCCTGCCACGTGCGAATGTAGGTAATATCCGTCACCCAGGCCTTGTTCGGGCGCGTCACCGTAAACTGCCGCTGGAGGCGGTTCGGGATCAAGACCGCCGGCTTGCCGACCGACCAATGCCGTGTCCGATACCCGTGCAGGGCGCGCAAGTTGTTTTCGCGCATGAGCCGCGCGACGCGATGTTTGCTGCAGGTCTCTCCCGCCTCCCGCAGGTCGAGGAAGACCCGAGGCGCGCCGTAGATCCCCTGGCTCGCGGTGAACGACGCACGAATCAAGCGCAGGAGTCTGGCATCCTCTTGGGCGCGATGGCAGAGCGGCTGCTTAAGCCAGGCATAGTAGCCGCTCGCGGCCACGCCCAAGACACGACACAGCGCCTGCACGCTGTACTGGTCCTGGTGGGCCTTGATGAACTCGTACGTCGAGCGGACCCGCCTGACCGTCCGTCGTGTGGACATCGGTATCGCCCTCCGCTGCTATGCGGATGCTAGCCCTGTCCACGAAATCCCGGGAACTCCAAACCCCGGCTCTGAGACACTACGCCAAGATGGAGTGCCGTTGTCGTCGAGCGAATCCAAGCATATGGCTGACGTTCTCTGCGGAGGGATGTTCGACGACATGCTTGATCTCCAAGACCGCGATGCCGCCAGTTTTGTGCCCGTTGCGGAGATGATTCTGCGCCATACGGAAATACGGAAGGAGATTGAGAAGCTGAGACCCAAGAAATGAGGGCTGAAGCTGCCGAACCCGGAATGGTCGGCCCCCGAAGCTGCGTCGTGTTGGGCTAGAGCGCGGCGGCACTGCGGTGGTGTGTCGGGGCCGGTGCGGCGCGAAGTTGTCACCGAACGTTGAAATGCGGCCACTGAGGAACGTTTCAAAAGCGGCCACGCGGTAGGCGGCCTCAGTATCGTTTAACTCCGCCGGCGCGCGCAAGCGCGCGGTCCCTGTCTTGCCGTCTTTTCACATCCATCATGATGCGCGGTGGGCGGTGTGGGAAACCGCGGAGCGGTTTTCCAACGCCCGGTGGGCGCGTCGGCGCGTCCACGGGGCGGGCACCGTCCACGGCGGTCAGGCGTCGGCGGGCTCGGCCCGCTGCCGCAGCCGGTAGCTCTTGCCGGGCATCTGGACGATGGTCGTGTGCGCCAGGAAGCGATCGAGGATGGCCGTCGCGGCGGGCACATCGCCGAGGAAGACGCCCCAGTCCTGCGTGGGCCGGTTCGTGGTGATCGCCGTGGAGCCGGCTTCGTGCCGCCGGACGAAGACCTCGAGCAGGTCCTCGGCGGCGTTGCCGCCGAGCTTCTTCATGCCGAAGTCCTCGAGGACGAGGAGGTCGACGCGCGTGAGCTGCTGTACGAGGTCGCGCCGGGTCCCGGTGGCGTCGGCCTGGGCGAAGTCCGCGGCCAGGTCGAAGGTGCTGCGGACGATCGCGCGGCGGCCGGCGCGGATGGCGCCGATGGCGATCGCGGTGGCGATGTGGGACTTGCCGACGCCGGGCGGGCCGATGAGGAGGAGATTGGCGTGCGCCCCCACGAAGCGCGCCGACACCAATTCGGCGATCTTCGCCTTCGGGATCTTGGGATTGAAGGTCCAGTCGAAGTCGGCCAAGGTCTTCTCGGTGATGATGCCGGCCTGTTTGAGGCGGCGGGCGAAGAGCCGGTCGGCGCGGCGGGCGAGCTCGTCCTCGACGAGCAACTCGAGAAACTCCAGGTGCGGGAGCGGCGCGGCCTCGGCCTGCGCGACGCGGCCAGGCAGCGCCTCGACCATCCCGGACAGACGCAGGTGACGCAGACGGGCGGAGAGCTGAGCATTCATCGCAGAAAGTCCTCCAAGGTGTACTGACTGAGCGGCCGAATGGCCGGGTCGGTGGTGGTGAGCGGTGGCGCGGGCACCGGCGGCGTGCGCTCCACAAGCTGGCGAATGGTGTGATACCGGAAGTGGTGCCGGGCGAGGGCCTCGGTGACGGCGGCGAGCACCCGCTCGCGCGGATGCCGCCGCGTGAGGCCGAGCACGCCCTGCAGCAGACGGATGGCGCGGACGCCCCGGGCGGCGAGTGCGGCCTCGGCCCACTGCTGCAAGGCGGGCCCGACGCGGCCGCACTGGCCGACCAGGCGCGCCACGTAGGCCTGCTGCCGCGTCGAGGCCTCGCCTTCGCCCGGGTGCGGGGCGAAGACGCCGGGCGCCACGCGCGCGTGCACGGCGACCAGCGTGTCGCCGTCAAAGACGCGCACCAGGTGGGTGTCCCAGCGGACGCGTACCCGCTGGCCGAGCAACGCGAGGGGCACCGGGTAGAAGGCGCTGCCGACCTCCACGTGGCCGTCCGTGTGGACCGTCCGCTCGCCGGTGGTGAAGAAGGGAAAGGGCTCCGGGGCGAGCGGACGCAGCGCGGGGCGCTCCACCTCGACGAAGTGCGTCCAGACCTGGCGCCGAGTGGTCCCGTGGATGCGCAGTCGCGCCACCGTCCGATTCCAGTGCTGGAGCAGCGCATTGTGGGCCTCGAGCGAGTCGAAGCGGCGGCCGGCCAGCGCATTACTCTTGACGTACCCGCCGCTCCGCTCCTCCTTCCCATTTTCCTGCGGATGCCGCGGACGCGTGGGCAGAGGCGTGAAGCCCCAGTGCGCCGCGAAGGCCAGGTAGACGTCGTGGCTGTCAGGATCGAAGAAGCAGGCGCGCACGACCGCGGCCTTCAGATTGTCGTGCCGAATCACCAGCGGCACGCCGCCGAGGTCGCGGAAGGCGCGCTCGTGCAGCCGGAGAAACGTTTCCAGCTTCTGATCCCAGACGCCTTCTTCGTAGGCGTGCCGCGAGTGCCCGAGCGTCAGGCGAAACACCCACGGCCGACGCCACTCCCCGACGCCGGCGTCCCATGTCGGCGCCCCGCGGAAGAAATCGACCTGGCCTTCCGCGCCGGGGGCGCAGTGAAACACACCCACCGCCCGGCGTGTGGGGGCCAGCGTGCGCACGTACCGCTTCACCGACTCGTAGCTCGCGCTGTACCCGAACTCCTCGCCGAGGTCTTGCCAGATGCGTTGGACCGTCAGCCCCTGGGCGAGCTTCTCCAGGATAGTCGTGCGGTACTGCGCCGCGGCGAAGCGGGCCCGAGGCCTCGAGCCGGGGAACGTTTTGGCCGGGTTTGCCGCCGAGCCGGGGAACGTTTTGGCCGCATTTGACGGGGCCTCCCCCGGGAAATCGGCCTCCGCGGCCGACGGAGTCGTGTCCGAGCCGGGGAACGTTTTGGCCGCATTTGCGGAGCGGGCGTGGTCGTACCGGCTGACCGTTTCCCGGCGCACGCCCGTCTCCGCCTCAATCTGGCGGTAGCTCCACCCGAGCTCGAGCAGCGCGAGAACCTGCGATTTCTTCGGCATTTTCAGGTAGTGGGCCATCGACATCCTCGAGGGGCTGACCCCTCAAGCATGTCGCCGCCGCCCTACCTGCAGTGGCCGCTTTTCAGCCGTTCCTCAGTGGCCGCATTTGGCCGTTCGCTGACACAGAAGCGATGCAGCCGTTCGAAATCCACGTAGCCACGATCCATGATGTAGATGGCGCCGGCTTCGAGCACGAGGTGGTCCAGCGCCGCGACGTCCGGGCACTTTCCGGGCGTGATTTGCACGACCGAGGGGATCGAGCCGCGGAGGTCCAAGAGCATGTGCAACTTGATCGCGGCGTCTCGGCGTCGGTAATGCGCCCAGGGAACACCGCGAGACAGAGCTCGATGATCGTGGCGTCACTTGCGCTCGCGCTGCCGGCGGCCGTCTGGCGCGCGCCAGACGATGTCCACCTCCCAACCACCATGTCGATATCCTCGGACTGTCACGCTCATCGCCTGAGCTCCTCCGGCGATGGCGCTTCTGGTAGCCGCCAGTGTAGCAGTTGGCACAGCGAGGGTTCGGCATCTAAGTGGAAGACGACAGCGGAGCTCGCCTTCATCGCATCGCCACCTACTTGTTGTGGTGGATCATGGCAGAACACCGCAGCTCCGCACCTAGAGGCAGCCATGCTGACGGCCATGCGGCCGCCATCGAGCGCCAGCCGCGGTACTTCGCACTGGGCCTAGGTGAAGCCGGCGGTCCGTGGACCGAACGAGCCGTATGACGGCGGCTGTCACACAGATATGTGGGAGCCTGGAGGTGACTCCTCCGCGCGACCGGCGCTTCCTCAGTGACCGCATCTGAACGTTCGGTGACACAAGGCACATCACTACTCGTGCCGGATTGCAGCAACCGGGTCGATTCGTGTTGCACGTCTGGCCGGGACATAGCATGCAGCCAGACCAGCAGCACCAAGCACGGCGCTCGCTGCTATGTAGCTCGCGGTGTCAGCTACGGAGACACCGAATAGCAGGCCGCGCAGCAACTGGGTAGCAACGCTTGCCACGGCAACGCCGAGAGTCAGTCCGATCAGAATCAACAAGGCACCTCGCCGAAGCACAAGACACAGCACACTGCTCGGCGCCGCGCCGAGCGCGATCCGGATCCCGATCTCGCGAGAGCGTTGTGACACGGTGTATGATAGCGCCGCGTATACACCGACCGTCGCGAGCATCAGGGCAATACCAGCGAATATCAGCGCGGCTGCTGCGTAGAATCTGCGCATCGCGACAGACCGACTTAGCCGCTGCTCCATCGTCATCACGTCGTATGCAGGTAGTGTAGGATCCAGATCGGCAACGGCCTTCCGAAGGATCGGCCCAATCGAAGTTGGGTCGCCGTCCGTACGAACGACGACGGCGCCTGACGTGCTACCAGCAACAAAGGCCTCATAGGACTGGTCCTGGACAACGTAGACTTCCGGCATCGGCTCATCGTCGAGACCGGCGTGGCGGACGTCACCCACGACACCGATCACTTCTGCGGACTTGGTGCCATAAATACCGAGCAGCCTGCGACCTACAGCGCGATCTTTGAGATACTGTGAGGCAAAGGCTTGATTCACGAGAAGCACCAGTGGCGTGCCGTCGCGGTCCCCTTGAGAGAAAGCGCGCCCTGAAACGACCCGAAGGCCGAGCGCTCCGAGATAGCCCGGTGAAATCACATGAACGTCCGCGGTCCTTGCCTCGTCGTGACTCGGCTCGTCCAAGTCGCCTTCAACCCGGAACCTGGACAAGACCCCGCCCGGCACCAGGGGCAGCGCACTGGTGAATCCCACATTGGTCACGCCCCGTAGGCTCCGCAGTCGCTCGATGAGACCCTCCCAAAACGCTACCTGCATTTCAGGTCGCCGATACCGTGTGCGCGGCAGACTCACTCTAGCGGTCAGGACGTTTGCCGGATCATACCCAGGGTCAACGTTGACCAACTTGTCGAAGCTCCGGACCAAGAGCCCACTGCCAATCAGCAGGACAGTTGCCAGTGCAACTTCGCCGATTACGAGGCCGGTCCGCAGTCGATCGCCATGAGACACATCAGAGCCGAAGCTCGATGGCGCTGCAACATTACTTAGGAGACTACATACCGAGAGCCTCCCCGCATGAAGCGCTGGAGCAATTCCAGAGGAAAGTCCAGCCGCTACAGAGAGGAAGATTGCGAAGGACACGGCTGTCAAGCTGAGTTCTACTTCTTGAAAGCGGAAAAGCTCCACGGGAGCCAGAACGGGGAGTTGAAGAACAACGCCGTACGCCAGGACGACGCCCGCCGCGCCGCCTACGCAGCTTACGATCACACTCTCTAGGATGAGCTGGCAGATCACCGCCCGCCTCGTTGCACCCATGGCAAGTCGTACCCCCAACTCTCGCTGCCGGGTGGAGCTATGCGCGAGCATCAGGTTCGCTGCATTCGCTGCGGCGATCGACAACACGAAGAGAACTGCACAGAAAAGAACTACGAGAGCGGGACCTACGTCCGCCACTTGTTCGTCACGTAATGGCGTGAGCCGAATAGAGGAGTGGCCCGCCAATGCTTGGCCGGCCGGACCTGGACGTGGAGACTGGGAGAGTTCAATCCGCCGCGCCATCATCGTGCCTTCCGCCTCGGCTTCCTCAGCGCGCACATCGCGTTTCAAGATCGCCACCGCACTGAAGCTCAAGGACATTCGCTGGCCCGGTCGGCTTCCGGGCAGCTCCGTGACGAGAGGGGTCCAGACAACGGTCTCGCGATCAGGAAACCAAAACCCTCTGGGCACTACGCCGATTATCGAGTACTCTTGGTCGTTGAGAATCGTGGTTTGGCCGACAACCTTGGGGTCCCGGCCAAACCGACGCTCCCACAGGGCCTCGCTCAGGATAGCGTAACGGTCGTTGCCGGGGCGATCCTCGCCCGCATGAAAGACGCGGCCGACCAGAGGTGTGACGTGCAACAGCGAGAACAGGTTTACCGAGACCGACGCGCCACGAAGGCGTTCAGGCTCGCCGTTGCCCGACAGCGTGAACGACCGTGTCGACCATCCGGCCAGACCTTCGAGCGTCCTAGCCTCGGTACGCCATGCATCGAAGGTGTCACTGCTCAGCAGCGATCGTGGCACGAGGTCGCGAACACCGGGGATGTCTTCAGACACGCGGACAAGGCGGTCGGCTCCGGCGTACGGCAGCGGCCTTAAGAGCACCGCGTTGACCATGCTGAAGACCGCGGTGGTTGCACCTATTCCCACTGCCAGCATAGACGCGCTTATGATTGCAGTCCGTCGGTAGCTGCGCAACATGCGGAGAGCATGGCGGACTTGTTGACACATCACGGTCATCATGCCATCCATCTCCTGTTCCAGCGTGTTAGCGTGCGCCGGCAGTGAACCTCGGTGACACAGAAAGACCCTGAGTGCCGCTTAGTGTAGCTCACCTGGTGTCCACCTGGTCGACGCGGGACCCTCCAGCACGAATTACAGGCCTAGAGGTGCCTTTGGTGCAACTCTCGCAACATGCGAATGAGGAGGGGCGAGCGAATCAGACGCTGGCGACTTACGAGACTGGGAGCAACGTCGCCACCGTCAACTTCCTCTCGACGAAAGGCGCGCTGTGTAAGCTCCCAGTATGTCCGGTCATCCATGTCCAGAAAGTCACGCGCCGAACACTCTTCACTAGTAGTGGCTGCCACGTCAGCCCGCAATAGGCGAGCAAGGTCCAGCGATGCTTTTGTAGACACGTTGGCACTTCGGCACACTGCCTTGATCACGGAGACACTCGTATTGGCTTTTCGAGCCCAGCAAGCGACGGAGCGTACGTCATCTCTCGACTCGACGACCGTGGCTATCAAACGCATCCACTTAAGAGCGACGTGATGTAGATACCCTGGATGTGCCCCAGCGCTGGTCCCAGGGCTCGCATGGAATCCCGGTGTGACGTTGGCGACCGACGGCCGCGTTGGGGGGTAGCATGCGCACGAACGGTGTGACGGATTCGTGGCTTCCATAGCCGTGCTCCCCGACCACAGGCCGCAGAATGGGGTCGCTCGTCGCATCGAAACTCCCGTCATTCGGACGTGCGTCGCGCAAGGCTCACCAGGACTTCGGTTTCTTTGGTCGGGGGCAACTTGCCGAACCAAGCTGCGGTGACGATTCCCTGACGGTCGACAAACAGGACTGTCGGTGTTCCACGCACACCGATGCTGGTCGGCGCCGCGGTGATGACAACGTCGACGGCGATCCCCAGACTCTTTAGAAATGCCGCTGCGGTCTTCTGCTCCTGCGGGAGCAACGCGGTGACCGCAACGTGCGCCCGATGCGCTTCAGCAGTTAGCCGGCTGTAAAAGGGGCCACTCTCTTGGCAGTAGTGACACGTCGCTGACAGCACGAGCAGGAGCGTCCTCGGACGCGATGCCCAGTCGAATCCAGCCAAGTGAATCTGATGTCCCTGAACTGAGTCAGGATTACGGGCATACGTTCGCGCCGCGCTCTGAAGACCGGCGGACGAGCTCCCGCCTGCTTCCTGATTGGGACTTAAGAGCTGACGGACAAGAACGGCTCCGGCGAGTAGTGCGATCACTATGATGGCGATGTTCGCGGTGGTCTCGATGCGCTTGGAGGTCACGTCCTTCATCGTCGTCGTCTCCCTCCGGCAGGAATTCCATCCCTACGGATGGCCTGGGCGGCTTCGTCGTCGCGCATCGTCGCGGTCGCATTCTCGGTTGTCAGTAGCTGAGATAATCTCTTCTGCGGTGAACAGCAACTGCGCAGCCGGGCTCGGATTTGGCGCGGATGTCTTCACGGCAGTCGCTGCACACGCCTAGACTAGTCCGTCTCACTTCAAGCCCACATCGTCGGTCCACCATCACCCCTCTGTGGCGTTTAGGCACAGTGGGCATCTGTAGCAGGCATCGAACCCGGTCTCATACCTGGCCGTCCCCAGTTACTTCTTCGCTGGCGCGTCCGGGAGGTTCGGGCAACAGTGGCAGCTTCCGGGACAGTTGCAGCAGGCGTACGATCCTGCGTTGCATTCGGCAGTGCACCCGCCGTCGCCGCAGTCGGCGTCGCAACTGGTCTTCCCAGGCCCGCCCGTCGCACACGAGTCGCAGGTGCCCGACCCGCCACCTAACGCGCACCCCCCAGCCAGCAAAGCTGACACGACTTCGTCGTGGGATCGGTGAATCGAAGCGCCCCAATGCTGCGACAGGCCGAGGACGGGGACCTCGACATAGCTCGTCGGGGCCGTACCCGCCATGACCGGCCTCCCAGCCACGGGAAAGCGCCAGCCGCGGGCATCGCCCGCGTCCACCATGAGCTGGTTCAGCGTATGCGTGACGGAGGCCGGTCCCTCAAAGGTCAGGTGCTGCGGCTGGAGGTGCTGGAGGCGGAAGGCCCGTTCGATGACATCCGCGACATCGTCCGCGGGACGGTGTACCGCGATCGTGATCACCGTGGTCAGGCCGTCCTCGGACGACGTCATGCGGACCCACTCAGTCTGCATCACGGGGCCGTCAGTGAGTGGCGACTGAGACGCCCAGGCGCCGACCACCACCGCGACGAAGATCACCAACCCACCCAACATGACACGCCAGCGCGTAGCTCCCTCCACCCACAGTGGGCGTCGAGCCCGGTCCACCCACCCGAGCGCCGGGACGCGCCCCACCTCGCAGACCGAAGCGTGGTCTACTATCTGCTACTGACGGGCTGGAGGAGCAATCGTGTCACCAATCCACACGGTTTCTGTGCAGCGGTGGTCGGCGCGTGCCACTCTCGCCGGCGTGGCACATCAGCAGCTGTAGCACAGGGACGAATGACCAGACCCGTGAGGCGAACGCCTAACGGCGAGCAATCGGAATAAGATCGCGAACCGCGCGTGCGAGAAGGGCTGGGGCCACAGGACCCCATCTCGCGGAGCCAATGGAACCAAGGGATCCGCGGCGCTTTGAGAGAAGTCCACCGCGGGAGGACGTGGGGCTCACGTGGGTCCGGGCGATGCGAGGTTCTTCGCGGGACGTGGGAGAGGCCGAACGTGTCGGGCCAAAGTGGTGGCGCGCGTGCCCCACAACCGGACCAGGGCGGCCCGCGTGCGCAGGGCACTCCGCTCGTCGGCGCCAGCGCTGCCGGTCTCGCTCCAACACCGCCGTAATTACGCCCACGAAGCATCTTGCGCCTTCAGATGGCGCCAGCTACTGTTCAGTCTGCGGTCAGACATCCTTTCAGACGACCGGCTTAACCGGCGTCGAACCGCCGACCGAACTCGGCGGCATTTACGTTGACCATGCAGCGTGGGGGGGGTGTTCTCTTCCAAGCTCTTGTCCCATTGGATCCCAGTCGGTGGCGACGAACTCGAGCAACGGTTCGGTGTCGGTCCCAAGGAGTGGTGCTTCCGCCGCTCTCCCGCTGCGGGCGCGAGCATCGGATAGCATGTGCAGAACACGACGAAAGACGAGGAGGTGGATCACATGACCCGACGGAACGTGATTCGATCGATGGCGCGCGCTTTGCTCATCGTCGCCATAGCCGCGGCTTGGGCAACTGCTCGTACGTCCGCCGAGACCACGAAATGCGCGAATTGCTCGACCTGCGGTGCCGAGCACTGCTGCGACATGAACGCGCAGGAGAAGTGGTCATTCTGTTACGCCTATAGCTTCGACCACTGCACAGAAGCAGGGAGTCTCTGTTCGACGGGCAACGACTGAGCCATAGAGGGTTACGGTATAGCCCAGGCGCCACGATCGACGAGATGTCGGTTCCAACCGCGTCCGTTTCTTTGGCGAGCCGAAGATTCGGGGAATGTGAAGGAGTAGTCAGGTTCCAGTTGACGACATCCGCTCACTGAGAACGCGGCTCACGAACCAGCGGCTTTAACGCAGCTAATTTCCAACGTGGAGAGGTCATGATCCCATTGACGATGCGTGGGTTCCTGAGGATCGTCCTGATTGCCCTGATAGTCGTCGGCAGTCTCTGGACGAGTATGAAAGCGGCAGATGTCAGATGCCGGGAGTGCACGTCATGTGACGGCCTTCACTGCTGTCAGGACATCATCCAGGGTAACGGATGGACTGGCTGTCAGGTTTCCGGTCCCGTCAGCATGTGCACCGAAAGTGGCGTCGGCTGCTCTATTACTGATTGAGGCTGGGCCGGCCCAGCAACGCAGAGAGACGATTCGTCGCCTCCCGGCGTGCGTTCTCCCTCCCTTTCGCGGGCAGAACGATTGCAATGAACGGCAAGGCGTCGTTCTGCTCGCGACCGCCACTTGACAGTTGCCGCTGCGATTGATTCGTCTATCATTGACGCTGTGAGACACGGGCTCGAGGAATTGTCATGATGTCACGGTTCGGATTCTCGCCACGCTGCGGACTGGGCTTCGCTCTGGGCGGTATCGTGCTGCTTGCACTCGCCCTCGTTGGCTTGGTACGGGCGGCCCGGCAACAACCATCGTCTCAAGCGCACCACGTGACCATTCATGAACTCAGCGCCCGCAGGCTGGCGACCAAGACCGCGCTGCCGCAGTATCCACCGGACTCCCTGCAACACCGTGCGCGCGGCGTTGCCGTTGTTGAAATCACGTTTGGAGTTGACGGCCGCGTGGAGGAGGCGCGCGCGATGCAGGCTCCCGACGCAGCGTGTGAGTACGCGGTTGTGCGCGCGGTCCGCCGATGGGAGTTCAGACCCCTCAACGGGCCCAATAAGCGGCCAGCAATCGTGACGACCAAGCTGACATTCTACTTTGATATCGATGCGAGCGGCAGGGGCACAGTTTCGGACGGCAAGGTCCCGACGGGGACTCGCGACCAAGACTCTGCCGGACGCTTTGCTGGCACTATCGATACCGAAGGAACGATGAAGCTAGCAGCCGACGGCAAACTCCTGATTGTCGATGTTAGGCCTCGGGAGTTGTCAAGCGCGGATCTGTCTCTCGGAATGGTGTCAATGCCCTTGGACGAAATTGCGACGAGAGCCTCTGAGCTAGATGCAGCCAAATCCGTTGTCGTAGCCTGCTACCCCACCTTCGAGAACGTCTGTGACATCGCCGCGCGGCAGATAGTGGAGTACACGAAAGTGCCTCGCGTATTCGTCGGTCCCCCTGCGACACCCCGACGACGAGACCAAGGGCCGAGCACGCCTAGCGGCGCTCCACGACTGCCCTGATTACGTGGTCCCCCGACCGGTGGGTTCGAACCCTGATCGCCGCAAGACAGGTAAATTGGCCCAAACGCCAGCCGAAATCATCTCCTTCCCTGGACGCCGCCGGGCCCGAAGGCGGGAACAATATCTCCCGCGGGGGATTGAGGATCAGAAGATCGCTGCGCCCGTCTCGCGCGGCCTGCGCTACCGCGCCAACAACTCCCTCAAGAACGCAGCAACGCGGCCATTGGATGCCTGCCACTTGAGCGTGGACTTTCGGCCCGGCAAGAAGATGGCGGAACTCGGCCACATCGGGAAGTGCGACGCCGCAGACTTCGCTACTCGTCGGAAACGCTGTCGACGTGATCCGCACTTTCGAGCACCCAGCTTCTCACCGTCGGAATGCGCTTCAGGCAGGCGCCAAGCCGCCGCCGGGAAGAGAACCCGATCCGCGCCGCCAACTCCTTGCGAGTCAGGGGGCGAGAGTTCGCACGGATGCGGTCCAACGCGACCGCAATTGTACGAAGCCGACACTGCTCGAAGGTAACGCCCTCAAGCAGACGAAGTGATCTCGTGATCGTATGTCGCCCTACGTTCAGTTCGGCGGCGATCGACTTCAGGTTCCGCGTCGGTTCCTTCGTCAGCACTGCCTTCACTCGCAAGACCAGCTCCGCACGATCGTAACCCATCGCGAGCCTCCGTGGGGTGCAATGTCCGACGCGGCAGTCCAGGTGCGGGCATCGCAACCCCAGATACCGCTGGCTACCGAGCCGCAGGAGTCACGACGGTCCGTCACTCGGCTTTGAGACATTGGCCCGGATCAACCCTGGCCGCAAACCAGGCGGAATGCACGGTGGCGAACAACCCGGCCGGCACGAGTAGGCCACTCGCCGCTAAAAAGCTGCTCACGTCAACCCCGTCAATTCCACACAGCATGCTCCTCAGCGCGCGAGAGAGAATGACCGCTAGAATGGTGCCCGCACACCAGCCGATAGATAACCATCTGGCGGCCTGTAAGCTCACCCACCACGCGATCTGACCTCTGGACGCCCCGAGAGCCATACGCACCCCGATCTCGGGAACTCTCCTTCGAACAACGATTCGCAGCGAGGCGTGCATACCAATGAGCGCGAGCGCAATCGTGGACGCACCTACCAGTCCGAACGCCGCCACGCCAAGGCGCCACGAGCGGGTCTGCGGATCCGCAAGCTCGCCCGGACGCTCGATGGCGACCGGCACACCTGGTGCCGCGGCTTGAGCCACAGTTCCGAGAACGACCTTGGAACGACGCGGATCCTTGCACATTACCAAGATCGCCCGTCCCACGATGGGTATCTGATAGAAAGACTGTTGATCAAGTGGAACAAAGGCCTCTGGCACCAGGCGAGTGATGATTCGCGAATGTGTACCGGCAGCGACACCCACTATGCGTGAACACTGGCGACACGCGCCAACGTAGACACATTGCCCAACCACGTCCGTTCCCCCGAGAACTTCCTTGGCTGCATCCTCGGATAGCACTACCACCGGTGATGCGCCCGGTCCGTCAGAGGGAAGAAGATCCCTCCCATGGAGCAAACGCAGACCGGTAGCGGAGAAATACCCGGGAGAGACGAAGTTCAGAGTCGTGGACAGAGGCTTGCTAGCTTGGTCGATACGCACGAACACCTTCACGTGTGGAGAGGTGTCAAACGGACCATGGGATGCAAGCGCTGCACTGACAACATCTGGATGCTGAGAGAGAGACCGCTGGAGGTCCCTGCGGAGAGCTTGGACATCAGCGTCACCATAGTAAACGGATCGGTGTGGGTCGACCGTCAGCACAATCATCTGGTCGATATTGTAGCCAACGGCTTGTTCTAGATTTACCACACTGCGCCAGAACAGAGCAGCGACGACGAGCAAGGCGAATGCGGTCGCCACTTGTGCGATCACAGCCGCTCGCCGCATGCGTCCGACTCGTTCAGTCCACCTACAGGATCCACCCAGAAAGGGAATAAGGTCGGCACGGACAAGAGAGAAGGCAGGGATCACTGCGCTTGCCGCGCATGCCATTAGAGTAAGAGCCACTAGGAGACCCCACGGCAACACACCTGAACTGACTACATGCGCCACAGGGAGTGGAAAGAAAGATCCGATGACGAGCATAGTGCCTCGGCTGGCCAGCCACGCGAGTGCCACTGAGGCTATAGCCGCTCCCGCGGCTTCTCCGAGGAGTGGCGCCACCAGCTGTAGCGGAGACGCTCCCAGAACCATTCGGACCGCGTGTTCGTGCCTCCGAGACATCGTAGCTATCGAGAAGAACGCCACCGCATTCAAGCAGGCTATAAGAAGTGCGACGCAAGCCCCGCCCACCAGCCACCATAGCACCGTCCCATCGCGGCGGAGGATCGAGCGGCCAGATTCGGCGATGGGGACGACACTGACGGGAGGCTGTCGGCGCGAGTCGGTCTGGGCAGCGGTGATCTCACTGGCTGCGCTTGCACTTGTGAAGGACGGCCGCAGACGACCGATGATGTCTACCGCAAACGACATGGAACCGAGCTGCAACTGACGGCCGAACTCGGAACATCGGTCGTAATCTGCCACGAGGGGGATCCAGACATCGACTGGCTGCCACGATGTTCCTGCAAAATCGGCCGGAGCGATACCGATGATTGAGTAAATAGTTCCTCGGATCGCGACTGTTTCGCCGAGCGCGCGTTCCTCTCGTCCGAACTGACGGCGTGCCAAGCCTTGCGAGATGACGGCAAGGTCAGTTCCAGAAGCCCTAATCTCCTGGTCCGAGAAGAACCGCCCCGCAACCGGACGCACACCTAAGAGCGCCCAGTAGTTTGGCGTGTTGCATTGTAGGCGTATCGAGAGCGCGTTTGGCGGCGCCCCAAGGGAAGCTAAGCCGACCGAGTAGGCGGCGAGATCGATGGTCGCGGCCGTGTCGCGAAAGCGCATGAAGTCCTGGTAGGACTCGAGACCTCTTACGCTCACAACAGTCTCCGGATGCACCACGTAGGGCGGGCTACCGAACCAGAGCCACCCGACCAGACTTACCGCGGGGACGACGACGCCTAACGCAGGGGCCAGGACCAGCGTGACCAGGACAACCGGGGACCGTCCCCTGAGCAGTAACCGAGCAGTTTCTGCTACGGCGGCTTTCAAGAGTCGCATAAGACTATCCGAGCGCCACACGCAAACATCTGACTAGTCATAACTACCGATAACCACTCCCGGCAGGTCAGAGCGATACCGAGAGCTCACAGCTTAGCGGATGGCAATCGACACGGCCGTCGTCCGCAGCCCGCGGAGTTCGCGTCCCGCCACTCTGCACTGTAGCGATTCAGCACGATGGCAGTCTAGAATTATAGGAGTGGTCGGGTCCAGTTCTTGATCGGCGCGTGTCTGGAGCTCGTCCTGCGGTATGTTCAGGGCTCCGGGCCAATGGGCGGCGGCAAAGTCCTGTCTGCTCCGGATGTCGAGAACAGTCACTGGATGCTGTCTCGCTCTTTGCGCCAGAGTCGCCGTGTCGATCTCTTCGGCATAGTTGCTGTTGTTCACAGGGGGGACCGAGGATTCGCCGACGAGTCGTGAGATGAAGGTGGCCCCTAGCTCGGGTGCCGGTTCTCCAACCAGGATGTCGGATACGGTTCCTGTGTGGTCCGCGATGAGGAGCGTCGGTATCACGAGAAGACCCAGGCGGTACGGCTCCGAGACCGATAGGACCCTCGTGACCTGTATGTCGTTGGCGGCGAGCCAGCGCGTCATCTCCTCAGCAGGTTCGTCGGTTAGCACCGTAAACTCGACTGAAGGAACCCCACGAGTGCGGCGGGACACTTCCTGCAGGAATGGAATGCTCTTCATGCAGGCAGGACAGGTCGTTCGCGCTCGGAGAACGACATGGCGCTCGGCTTGATGTCCTTGAACGCCGGGCAGATTTAGTACGCTGCCGACCACGATCAGGCGTGGGGGCATACTGTCTGCAATCCGGTGGCGCAGGAGGCGCGGTCTTAGGTGGGCCACGGTTACCAGGGCCACCACTACCAGTACGACATCGATCACCATCCAGATGCGACGACGATAGGGCATGACGGCTCCTTTGGGCTCACCAATCACAGTTTGAGGCGTCTCTGTCGCCGTTAGAGGGTGTTCACTCACGGGGAGAGCACCCCGCCATCCGCACGCCCCAGCCATGCATCTGCTGATTCCGGAACCACGCTCTCCGCAATGTCACGCACGGTGCCGCCTCGAGTAGACGGTCCGAAGGTAGACTCTCCGGCAGTGGGATGCCGTGGGGGAAACATCAGCGGTGATAACCGTGATCCGTGCGCAGAGGTAAAGACCACGTGTCCCCGAACTGCGGCACGCAGGCGCTATGAGACGGATCATGCCGACCTCGACATCATGAGACGGGCTGACCAGTTCACTCGTTCGAAAGCGTGGTAAATTCGGGGACGATCCTCCGATATCCGAACATTACCGACAGATCTCGGGGCGCGTGCAGCACGCCCACAACCACGCGCCGCGTTCTCGGCCGTTACCAGCTACTTCTTCATCGGCGCGCTCGCCCGGTCGGGACAGCAACTGCAGATCCCCGGACAGTTGCAGCACGCTGACCATCCCGGATTGCACTGGGTGGAGCACCCGTCGTCCCCGCACTGCACGCCGCAGCTCGCAGAGCCAGGCCCGCCGTCCTGGCACGAGTCGCACTGGCCCGGCCCACTCGTCCCGCTGCACACGCCGGCCAACAGGGTCGCCACAACCTCGTCATGGGAGCGGTGGATCGACGCGCCCCAGTGGTGCGATAGACCCCGAACGGGAATCTCCATGACATTGGTGGGGCTCGACCCCGCGATCACAGGCCTCCCCTCCACCGGAAAGCGCCACCCCTGCCCCTCGCCCACCGACACCGTCAGGAGGTTCTGCGTGTGCGTCACCGAGGCGGGACCCTCGTAGGTGAGGTGCTGCGGCTGCAGATGCTGGAGGCGGAAGGCGCGGTCGACAACGTCCTCGAAGTCGGTCGTCGGCCTGTGCGCCGCGACGGTGATGACCGTGGTCAGCCCGTCCGCGGAAGACGAGATGCGGACCCACCCAGTCTGAATCACGTTGGGTTCGATGAGCTGCTCCCGCGCCGCCCAAGCGCCGACCGCCACCGCGATGAAGATGATCACCACCCCGAGAACGACCCGCCACCGCATAGCTCCCTCCCTCTCATGAGAGCGTCGAGTCCGGCCCTCCCACCCGAGGACCGGAACGCGCCCCGTCGCAGACCGACGAGTGGTCTACCATGTGCTATTGACGTGCTGGAGGGGCGATCGTGTCACCGGCCCAGAGGATTCCTGTGCAGCGGCGATCGATGCGTGCCACTTTCGGCCGTCTACCACGTCAATAGAGGTGTAGGGTCCGGTGAAAGACACGCTCGGCGCCGATCTCTTCGACCGTCACCATCTCGCGGTCTACCGCTACTTCAAGCGGATGACCGGGCAGCACGAGCTTGCCCAGGACCTGACCCAGGAGACCTACCTCCGCGTCGTGCGCCGGCTGGCCGCAGGCGTCCAGGTGCGGAGCGAGGCGGCGTACCTGTTCCAGGTCGCCCACAACGCCTTGGTTGACTACTGGCGGACGACGGCCGCGGTGCCGCCGGTCGGGAACCTGATCGATGTCATCAGCGTCGACCCTCCGCAACGCGCGGCCCTGACCCTCCAAGAGGCACTCGAGAAGCTACCGGAGCGCGACCGCGAGACCTTCGTGCTGCGTGAAGTGGACGGCTTGGGCTACGCGGAGATCGCCGCCGTGCACCAGACCACCGTGGAAAGCGTCCGCTCAAGGCTGCGGCGGGCACGAGCACGACTGCGCCAGGCGCTCGGCGCCGAAGTCGGCAGCGCAGCCGCGGCGCCAGATGAAGGCGAAATATGAAGCGAGAACACTCGGAAGCACTGGCCGCGCTGTTCGATGGCGAGCGGGTGGACCCCGCCGTCATCGAAAGCGCCCTGGCAGATCCAGAGGCCCCGGCGCTATTCGCGGAGTTGGCGGAGCTTCGGGCGTTGGCCCAGGAGGACATCGGGCGACCCGATGAAGCGTTCTACGCGTCCATGGTTCCGATCCTCCAACCTCGGCGGGTCACTCGCTTGTGGCGTTGGTTCGGGCAACCGGCGATCGCGGCGTCCCTCTTGTTGCTCGGAGGGGTGACGGGGTACTACCTCCGCTCAACTCCAGTGCCACAGCCGCTGACCGCCGCACAGACCGCGCCGCACCCCTTGGTAGAGACGCCACCGGCCAGCAACGCGGCCGCGGGCGGTCACCGGGCAATTGTGCCACCAGCCAGGCCCTCGTCGGCCACTCGAGACCACGGCTTAGGTGGCCCGCCGCCAGCGAGCCTCCGCCTGCGATTCTCGCAATGGCAGGAGCTCCGGGCGAACGCGGGCGGCCAGCCAGAATAGGAGGCACGCGGACCATGGACACACTAGGGAACAAGCCCAGACCCGCGGGGCGACAAACGCGACGCCACTGGTCGGCTTCGGCGGCCGCAGGCCTCTTGGCCATGGTGGCGCTGGGATCCGCCGAGGGGCTAGCGCGGCAGTCAGCGGCGGGCGCCGCGCCTGTCCGCCCGGCCACCGTCCGCGCGCAGATCCGTTTGGAAGCCCTCGCGACGAACGAAGACGGGCCGACGGGGCTTCAGCGGAGTGAGTTCCGGAGCATCCGGGCCGTTGGCGGTGAAGCCGTCACCTTCCTTGCCGCAGGCGACCGCGACGCGCCGACCTTGTGCGACACCATCTTCTCGCCCCAACGACCGGAAGGCGCCGCGTTTTATCTCTGGCGGTTCGAGACCCGAGTGATGGAGACGTCCGAGGCGCGGACGACCGTCGCGGTCTCTTGGACACGCTGGCGGCGCGATGAGCCGGACGCCACCGGAACGAGGACCGTTACGCTGGCGCCCGGCGACTACCATATCCTCGACTTTGTTCCGGCACCGATTGGCTCGCTCTCTCCGTGCGCGAATCTGGAGGTTCGCCTCTCGGTGGATCCGGTTCCGCAAGACGAACCGCGGCCCGAGTTGACGTTCGACCTGTGGCTCCTGGAGGAGGGCCCGCTCGGTCCTCGATGGTCGCACCAACAAGTTCGCGGGCGGTCGAGCGATCCAGTCAGCTTCAACCTGAGCCCGCTGGTGTGGTCGGTCCGTGGGGCCGCGCTCGCCCAGTCCGCTGACACCGACGCTGTTCGCCTAGCGGCCAAGGGCACCGTCCGGGCCACACTCGGACCCGACGGTTTCGTGACGGTCTCCGTTCAAGCCGATCGCACGTTGACCTGGTGCGGTGAGGGTCATTGGGACGGGGGACGCCAGATCTACCGTGCCCGGCTCGGGGAGTCGGTGGCGCTCGTCCTCCCTGATCCGACCACGACGGCCGCGGTCCCCGTGACCGCATGCCCCGCGGTGGCCGTTCCCGCCCTGCGACTCAAGGGCGCCAACGCAGTTCTGGACTTCGGCCGATTCTTTGCGGGGAACCACGCGTCGTTAACGATCGTCGTCTCGCGCGCAGGTCCTCTCGAAAGGACAGCCGGCCGATGATGACGCCGTGAGTCTGGTCGGGCCCCCGTGCTGACTGAACGGCCCAGCGCGGTTCGAAGCTCGCACGAAACTGGAGGTTAGGGATGCCGCGATCAGCTACGTCCCCGAGTCTGACAGCTCGCGCCTGCGCTGAACTTCTGCGGCTGCCCGCATACGAACAGCTCCGTATCCTCCAGGAGCAGAAGTACCCCACGCAGACGCCCCAGTTGTTCCGCACCCCGTTCTACGCGCCGGCTCTGCGTGGCATCCGCGGGTACTACGAGCTCGGAAATGACGCGGCCGTCCTACATGACGCACGCCGCGGTCTTGAGGCGATCCGGCTTGACGCGCGTCGACGAAGCAATGCCCGGGTGCTCGACGCCTTTGAAGCCGGTGCCGAGTTCAGCAGGCGACTGACGCCGCTCCCGAACCCGCGGCTGGCCGTGAACGTGGGGGGGCTGCAAATCCGCCTGTCCCTGGATCTTGTCGCCAGGGACGCTGACGCGAATCGCCGCATCTACTACAACTGCCGCGCCGCCGCTATGGACGCGGAAACGGCGCGCACCACGCTTGAGATCGCCCATTGGGTCATCGAAGAGACGGGGACGACCCTCGACCCCACGTGGCTTGAGTTCGTTGATCTTGCCGGGCGTCGCCGCTATCGTGGTGGTCCTCGGCGGGCGACGACGATCCGGCGGGTTCGTCAAAACGCCCGGGTAATTGACGCACTCTGGCGCACGATTTGACAGGCGTCGCCCCTACTGACAGAAACCGAGGCGACTTCGCGCAGACTTTCCGCCGCCTTGTATCTAGGTCCGTGGCGCTCAGCACATGTAACGAACGATGTATGATGTGCCACCCTGACTAGCCCCTTTTCGGCGACCTCGGTCGTCGCGGCACTTTGATGCGATTGAATCTTGGATGCGGGCACGACAGGCGCGAGGGCTGGGTCAACGTCGACAAGATCGAGGGCTGCCGACCAGACAATATTGTCGATCTTGAAGTGGTACCGTGGCCCTGGCCGGACTCGTGCGCTGAGGAGTTGCTCCTGTCCCACATCCTAGAGCACATTGGGCAGACGGCGGCCGTGTTCATCGCGTTCATGAGAGAACTCTGGCGGGTCAGCGCACCCTCCGCCCTGATCAGGGTGGTCGTGCCACATCCGCGTTGCGACGAGTTTCTTTGGGACGCGACCCACACCCGGCCCATCACGGCCGAGGGGCTTCGCATGTTCAGCCAAGCGCGCAATGAAGAGATGATCCGGAGGGGCAATCCCGAAACGCCCCTCGGGCTTTACGCCGGCATCGACTTCGAGCTCTTGGATACTCGCTACATTTGGCGCCCCCCGTGGCCACAGCGGTTGCAGGACCACGACATCACCGAGGAGCAACTGCACGTCCTACTGGGCCGCGAGCTTAATGTCGCCAAGGAGATCTCAATCCGCTCGAGATTACGAGGATCTGGTCGCCGTTATTGGAATGCTGCGGGCGGCTCCGGGCGCGATCAACGATGACGTCGACGCGCACCTCAGAGCACTGGACGAGCTGTGCCGCCCGTTGCTGATGCTCGACACGGCGGACGTAACCTGGACGCTGGAGGCTTTTGTGGCATGGGCTCAACCCCTCATCGCACGACCCGATGCCGTCATGACCCTCACGACGGCGATTATCGACCTGTCGATCCGTACGGCAGCCTAACGACTCCGGATTGCGTTCGCGATATCGGGCGCGGAGCGTCGCACATAGATGCGAGGTTCAAACGCGGTGAAGTCCCAAAATGGCGTGCTTGTAGGTTGAAAGGGATGGCTCCTCAGGTAGGACTCGAACCGCGGTGATCAAAGCAACGAAAGTGATTCGGGGGCTTGCCGACAACCCCCGTACTTAAGCCCAGTTGTTGAGAGGACGGCGCGGGATCCCCCATTACGCCGCCCTCCGCCCGTCCAGAGCCTAGCCGAGTTATTCGACCGGCCGGGATTGCCGGTCCGGCAGCTACACATTCCGTGCAAACCAAAGTCAGAAAGGCACTTGCTCAAAGCCCATCGTGGCGGGACAATGCCGGCGTACAGGCAGGCGCGACCGGCGCGGACGAGCGGCCTGGGCGCTCCGAACCGTGAGACCCCTGCGTTGCACCTAAACGAAGTTAGGCGGACAAGAACCCGATGAACAATCAGGATTCCGTCCGAACAGTTGTGGACGTTGTGGCGCTACCAGAGGGTTTCCCGACACACCGACACGAAGCGGCGTTTTGGGAGAGTCTGGGTCGTACAGTGGCGACGTTCGGATTCCTTGAGGAAATCCTCGGGAAGGCGATCTTCGCGCTGACCGCAACACGGCGGTACGAGGAAGCGGAGGTTGAGAAGGCGTTCTCTGAGTGGCTCCCGAGGCTCGAGCGGGCCCTCATCGAGCCGCTGGGCAACCTGATTGATGCCTACGGGAAGGCAATGCGCGAACATCAGGACGCATCAAGAGAGGATCTCGACGACCTTCTCGCGAAGCTCCGAGCCGCGGCAGAAGTGCGCAACGTCTTGTGCCACGGTTCTTGGAGGGTGCCTCGTTCAGACGGGGCCTCGGTTCCGTTGTTTGTCGATCGACACAAGCGAGTGTGTGTGACACCAATCGACCGCGCATTCTTGGATCAAGTGCAAGCCCACGCGGCCGAGCTCTCGTGCGCTGTCATGAGTACCGTCACGGGAATGGGTTGGCGATTCCCAGGCGCCGGAGGGCCCGGGCAGGCCATCTCATTCTGGTGAGGCATCGGACATGTGTGTGGTTCCGCGGCTCGCCTGTCCCACCCGCCGCCTAACAAGCGGCCGCAGCCGCAGCCAAGGCAGGAGTGCGCGGCCGCGGGTGAGCCGCCACGTTAGGCAGACGAAAGGAATGCCAATAGTACTCGACTCGCACAAAGCCGTAGGTCAGGCGCGACATCTGCCGTTTTGCTACCTGTGCACACAACCGTTTGAGGCAGGCGATGCTCGCAACGCCGACCATGTGCCGCCGTACGCACTATTTGCGAAGGAGCACCGGGACTTTCCGCTGATTCTCCCTACTCATGAACGATGCAACAGCGACCGTTCCGCAGAGGATCAGATCATAAGCCAGCTCGTGGGCACTCTGCGGGGTCGGCACCCGTCGAAGGAAGATCGCACGATGCACCTCGTCGCAGGTCAGTTTCCGGACGGCACAGCGGGCGTTGGCGCCCTCAGGCTCGATCTTCGCGCCATCATCGCGCGGTGGGTTCGCGGGTTCCATGCCGCGTTGTACCGAGAGCCCCTGGCGCAGAACTCTGCATTCATGACGCTCCCGCCGTTGCAGGAGGGGCGCGCGGACGGAAGCGAGGTCGTTCCGGTGGCGCCACAACCGGCGGCCGCGGAGTTTGTGAAGGAACTCAAACGCAACCGCGCGACGCAAACGCTCGACCGCGTGGTCACGAGAAAAGGCCACTGCAGGTACGAGTGCGTCTGGACTCAAGCGGACCGCGGCGAGTGGCTGTGCGTCTGGGCGCTCGACATTTACGATTGGCGTCAGCTTGGCGATATCTCCCATTTCGAAGCGCAGGGGTGTGTAGGCTGCTACCGGCCAGCCGATCTCCGCGTGCCGGCAGGTGCGACATGTGCGACCCGTCTGCATTTCAACGTTGTGAGCAGGGAGAGATTCGATCCATTCGGGTCTTGAAGACCGCTGTCTGAACAGCGCCTACACCCGGCGGCCGATCTTTTCGGTCGTACCGGTTTCCTGGGTGTCGGTCTCTTCGGAGCCAGATGTCGTTGCCCACGAACACTTCGACATTCGGAGGTCGATACTGGCGGTGCCCGAGCATATGGAAGGTAGCCACCACAGCATCTCGGCTGGCTGCCGCTCCAGGAGGCTATGCGACCACAGACTTCACGACGCACTTGTGGTGAAGTTTGTGGTGAGATGTGGTGAAGTTCGGAAACGAGCGGCTGTAAGTTGTTGAAAGGAATGGCTCCTCAGGTAGGACTCGAACCTACAACCCCCCGGTTAACAGCCGGGTGCTCTACCATTGAGCTACTGAGGAACGCTGGCAGAGGCGCGCGAACCTCGCGGTCCGCAGAGAGGTTATGGTAGCGGATCGTTCAGCGGCCGGTCAATTGGCCTTCTTCGCCGAGCGCCCGCCGAAACGCCTCTGCGCCCCGGCTCGGAACTGCACGAACGCGCCCACGATCCCGAGCGCCACCCAGCCCAGAAAAACCCACCGCCTCCCCGGCGCCGGGAAGCTCAGGTGCCCCACCCACACGTCGTCGAAGCCCGCGCGCCCGTCGGCCCGTTGGGCCAGGAACGACATCAGGCCCGCGATCGCGGTCTCGGCACCGACAAACGCCGTCGCCACGATGACGAAGTGCCGCTGGAACGTCGCCGCCAGCGCCCCGCCCACCACCGCCGCGAACGCGGTGACGATCACCCCCGGCTCGTGCCCGTACACCGTGGTCCACACGCCCTGCGCCGCCACCGCGCCGAACGCGCCCCCCGCCAGCGCCACGCCGACGAAGTAGCCGAACCACAGGACCGCCGCCCCGAGCACTCCGCCGATGCCGACCGCCACCAGCAGCGCCGCGGTGTCGGTCGCATGGACCAGCGTGCTCGCGAACAGCGCGCCGAGCACGAAGCCGTAGACGGTCAGGATGATGCGGAAGAACCGGTAGCCCGCGAAGCAGGCCACCAGCCCCACGAGCATCAGCACGACGCCGGTCGGAATCTGGAAATTGCCGGGCAGCATCAGACCTCCCGCCGTCCCTCCATCGCCTTGTTCATCGTCACCTCGTCGGCATACTCGAGGTCGCTGCCGACCGGAACGCCCATCGCGATCCGCGTCACGCGCACGCCGAGCGGCTTGAGCAGCCGCGCCAGGTAGATCGCCGTCGCCTCGCCCTCGACGTTCGGGTTGGTCGCGAGGATGACCTCCTCGACCGCGTGATCGGCCACCCGCGCCAGCAGCCCCTTGATCTTGAGCTGGTCCGGGCCGACCCCCTGGAGCGGCGAGATCGCGCCCATCAGCACGTGATAGGTCCCCTTGAACTCGCGCGTCTTCTCGATCACGTCGACGTTCTGCGGCTCCTCGACCACGCAGATGACGCGGTGGTCGCGGGCGTCGTCGCCGCAGCAGCTGCAGGGATCGACGTCGGTGATGGCGTTGCAGATCGAGCAGTGCGCCACGCGCTCCTTGACGTCGCGCATCGCGTCGCACAGCCGGTCGGCGTCCTCACGCGGCGAGCGGAGGACGTGGAAGGCGAGCCGCTGGGCGCTCTTCCGCCCGATGCCGGGCAGGCGCTGCAGCTCGTCGATCAAGCGGGTGAGCGGTTCGGGCTGGTGCATCGCGTCAAAACATCCCGGGGAGCTTCATCCCGCCCATCATGCCGCCAACCTGCTCGGACATGGCCTCGTCCACCTTCCGGTGGGCATCGTTGATCGCGGCCACGATCAGGTCCTGCAGCATCTCCACGTCGTCTTTGGAGACGACCTCGGGGTCGAGCTTGAGCGAGAGCAGCTGCTTCTGGCCGCTCATCACGACGGTCACCATGCCGCCGCCGGCCGTGGCCTCGACGCGCAGCTCGGCCATCTGCTTCTGCAGGCGCTCCTGCATCTGCTGGGCCTGCTTCATCATTTGCTGAATATTCATGGCGTAATCGGGCGCTTCGCTGAGTAATCGGTTCCTTCGATGAGTAATCGGTCTCTTCGATGAGTAATCGGTCTCTTCGATGAGTAATCGGAACTGGCGATGAGTGATCGGTTTCTACTATGAGTGATCAATTCTCTTCAGTTCCGGTTCACGCCCGAAGCCCTGAGCCCTGAGCCTTGAGCCTCCGGGCTTGAGCCCTGAGCCCTAAGTCCTGAGCCTAGAGCGGCTCGACGCTCTTGATGTCGAGCGGCATCAGCTCGAGCAGCGTCTGCATGCCCGGGTCGCCCATCGCCCTCGCCCTGAGATCCTCGGACAGGGGCGCCGGGGCCGACGGCGCGTCGCCGTTCTCGCCGTTCCCCGGCCGCGCCGGATCCGCCAGCATCGTCATGACGAGCATCTTGCGGCCGGCCACGCGCGCGGCGAGCGGCTCGAGCCACGCGCGGCCCTTCTCGACGGCTTCCTTCGCCGCCCGTTTCGGCGGCGCAAAGGCGAACACGATCCGGTCGCTCTCCACCTCGATCCGCTGCGCCTGCGCGGGCCCCATCATGTAGAAGCCGGCGTTCGTGCGGCGCACTTCCTCGAGAAACGCCTCCTGGAACCCGCTGACCGTCGTCGCCCCGGCCGACGATGCGCGCGCGGGAGCCGCCTCGCTGCGCGGCGGGGGCGGCGCCGCTGCCGCGGTCTCGGGCGCGGCGTCGGACTCGTATTCCGAGTCCGCCTCGAACACCGCCTCGGGCATCTCCGGCGGCAACGGAGCGGACTTGCGGACGGGCGCCGGCACAGGCCTGGGCCCGGGCCTGGGCGTCGGCCTTGGCGTTGCCGGCACGGGTCGGGCCGGCGGTTCTGGCCGACTCGGCGGCGCGGCCGGCCTGGCCGGCGCCGCTGGCGGAAAGGTGCGGCGTACTCCAGTCGCGCCGCTCCCGCTCCCGGCCGCGGATCCGGATGGCGCCCCGCCCGCCGGGGGCAGCGTGCCCGCCTGCCGCAGTTGCTCGATCAAGTCGGCCAACGGCGCCAGCTTTCGCAAGTGGATCCACTTGAGCAGCGCCATCTCGAGGTGATACCTCGGCTCGGCCGCAGTCCGCAGGTCCGACTCGGCCCGCGCGATGAGGTCGAACGATCGCAGCAGGTCCTCGCGCGAGAACCGCTTGACGAGCGCCGCCACGCGCGCCCGCTCCCCCTCCGGGACCACCGCCGTATCGTCGAGGTACTTCGGGTCCACCGAGATGAGCAGCAGGTCGCGCACGATCCGGGAAAGGTCCCGGCAGAGCAGGCGCAGGTCGTAGCCGGTCTCGATCGCCCGGTTCGCCAGCTCGAACGCCGCCGCCGCCTCTTCCGCCGCCACCGCCTCGAGGATGTCGAGCAGCAGGTCGCGCCCGACGATGCCGAGCGCCGAGGCGACGTCCTGCTCCGAGACCTTGTCGCCGGCGAACGCCAGCACCTGGTCGAACGCCGTCAGGCCGTCGCGCATGCTGCCGTCGGCCGCCCGCGCCACCAGGCCGATGGCGGAGTCGGTCACGTCGAGCCCCTCGGCCGCCGCGATCTTGCGAAGCTGATCCCCGATCGCCTTCTCGGGGATCGTGCGGAACTCGTAGACCTGCGCGCGGGAGATGATCGTCTCGGGAATCTTCGAGAGCTCGGTCGTCGCCATCATGAACACGATGTGCGCGGGCGGCTCCTCGACCGACTTCAGGAGCGCCGCGAACGACTGCTTCGAGAGCTGGTGCACTTCGTCGATGATGAAGATCTTGTGGCGATCGCGCGCGGGAGGAACCGCCAGGCCCGAAATGATCACGTCCCGAACGTTGTCGATGCCGGTGTGCGTGGCCGCGTCGATCTCGAGCACGTCCATGTCGCGGCCGGCGGCGATCTCCACGCAGGCCTCGCACACGCCGCACGGGTCCGCGGTCGGCCCCTTCTGGCAGTTCAGCGCCCGAGCCAGGATGCGGGCCGTCGTCGTCTTGCCGACGCCGCGGGGACCGGCGAACACGAACGCCTGCGCGACGCGGCCGCTGCCGATGGCGTTCTTCAGCGTGCGCGTGACGCCGCCCTGCCCGACGACATCGTCGAAACGCTGCGGACGCCACTTGCGGGCCAGGACCTGGTAGGACATGGAGATACAGACGGCCGTGGCGCAGGGCTGAAGCCCTGCGCTATCTGGAGATTATGGGCGCCCGGCGACGGGCCCCACCGCGACCCGGATGGCCCTGCGGCACATGACAGGCACTGCTGAGCGCTGCTGCCTTCCGGCCCTGACGCGGTTCACAGGCTGGCATTGCACAGGATCCGGGCCGCGGTGCGACCCGCCGCCGCTGGAGTCATCCAGTGTACTTCGCCCCCGCCCGGGCCGTCCAGCGATCCCGGGCGCATTCCGGACGCATTCCTGCTTGACACACCGGCGAGTCGCAGGCAGGCTGAACACGCGTCGGTCGAGCGAAGCGCCGGTCAACGGGCTCTGCGGTCCATCGCCCCGAGACTGCCAATGCCAGAGGTGGATTGCATGACGCCGAGCAAGATCGTGGCCCGGTACCTGGACGGTCGGGTTCTCAGGGGCTACACCGCGAACTTCCAGCCGGCCAAGGACCACTTTCACCTGGAGCTGGTCGATGCCCCGCCGGGCGCCAAGCCCGTCGAGGTGAGGGTCGCGGAGCTCAAAGCCGTCTTCTTCGTGAAGGACTTCACCGGCGATTCCAAGCGCTACGACGCCCAGGCCGCCGAGGAAGGAAAGCCGACGGCAGGCCGGAAGTTGCGCGTCACCTTCGCGGATGGGGAGACGCTGGTGGGCACCACGCAAGGCTACGACGCCGCCCGGCCCGGCTTCTTCATCAAGCCGGTCGATGCCGCCTCGAACAACGAGCGCTGCTTCGTGGTGGCCCGGGCCGCCAAGGCGGTCTCCTTTATTTGAGGGCTCGACGGGCGGGCACAAGGCCGTGGCGGGCGGCCACGAGGCCATGACGGGCGGGCACAAGGCCCGCCCCTACGCCGGCCTCTGATCCCCGACCCCCGATCCCCGACCCCTGACCCCCGATCCGCGATTTCCGTCATAATTCCCAACCGTGAGCACCCCGCCACGGTCTAGTGCCAGTGTGAGCGATGCCGAGCTCATCGAGCTGGCCCGAAACGGCGATCGTGCGGCGTTCGGCACCCTCGTCGAACGGTACCAGCAGGTGGTGTTTCGCGCGGCGCTCGCCGCGCTCCGCTCCCGCGAGGACGCCGAAGAGGTGGCCCAGGACGCGCTGCTCCTGGCGTTCCGCAAGCTCGGCAGCTTCCGCGGCGAAGCGAGCTTCAAGACCTGGCTCCTCACGATCACCTGGAACCGGGCGATGGACCGCCGGCGCCGCGTCGGGGACTGGCTCCATCGCTTCGTCGGCCGCGGCGACAGCCACGAGATCGACGTGGCGTCATTCGAGCCGTCGCGCGAGACGACGCTGATCGCCGAGGAGGCGAGGCGGGACGTGCGGCGGATGTTGAGGACGCTGCCCGCCCGCTACCGTGACGCGCTGCTGCTCTCGGCGTCGGGGGATCACACCTTCGAGGAGATCGGGCGGCTGCTGGGCGTCCCCACGGGCACGGCCAAGTGGCGGGCCATGGAGGGGCGGCGGCTGCTCAAGAAGAAGCTCGTGAGCCGGGGACTTGGCCGCGAGGGGCTCGCGAGCGAAGGCACGACAGGAGCGGGATCATGACCGCGGGTTCACGTCGGGACCACGAACACCAGCCCGGGGACGCGCTCGACCGCGCCATCGACCAGACGCTCGGCGCGGCGATGCACGCCCACACCGTGGACCTGCGCGGGCAGGTCCTGGCGCGCCTCGACGAACCGGCGGATGCCCCGGCCGCCTGGTGGCGCTTCGTGCTCCGTCCGGCGCTGCTCCCGGCGGCCGGCGCGGCGCTGCTGGTCATCGGCGTCGCCTTCACCTGGCGGCACGTGGACGACACACTGGCGCGGATTGGCTCCCGGCAGCCGACCGCAAGCGTGGCGCGCGCGCCCCTTCCGCCTTCGCCCTCTGGGCTTCGGCGGACAGGCGTCCCTCCGCCCTCGTCCTCGGCAACCCTAAAGGGTCGCCCTACAACGGCCCACGCCCTCCCCTCGTCCTCGGCAACCCTGCCCTTCGACTCGGGCGCTTCGCGCCCTCGCTCAGGGCACCCCGAGCAACGTCGAGGGGTGAAGGGTCGCCCTACAACGGTCATCCTCGCGGCGTCGCTGCCCGACATGACTGCCACCAGCACGGCCACGGCGGTGGCCGCCGACACCGTCCTCATGGGCGACGACGCGAGCCCGGCGCCGTCCTTCCCCGGCGCCCCGGCCGGCGATCTCGGCGACCCGATCAAGCCGATGCCGCCCCTCCGCCCCCTCGAGATTCACCCGATTGTCCCGTCGCCGATCGTCACGCCGCAAATCGCCGACGCGCCGCCCGTTTCGACGCTGGCGGCGCCAGTCAGCCCGCTTCCGACTGTTGGTGAGATTTCCCGGGATCCGTCGGATCCCGGCAAGCCCGGAGGAGTCCGTCAATGAAGAACCGACCGATCTCGTTGCTCGTCTTCGCCTGCGCGATCGCGCTGACGTGCGCCGTCCTGCCGGCCGCAGCCCAGGAGCCCGGGCAGACCGTGAAGGCCGCCATCCCGATCCAGGCACAGCCTCGGGAGCTGGCGCCCGCGCCCAAAGGCGCCTTCAGCGCCGAGGCCGCCAACGTGAGGATCGAAGTGACGATCACGTACCAGGTGGGCACCGCGGCGCCGGTGAAACGTACGGCCACCCTGACGGTCGCCGATCAGGGCAGGGGCTCGCTTCGCTCGGGCAACCAGGTGGCCGTGCCGACAACGACGTCATACGTCCCGGCGCCGGCGGCTGTGAAGGGCGACGGCGTGATGGCGGCGGCAGCGCCGATCCCCACTACCTCGTTCAACTACAGATCCGTTGGACTGAACGTCGACGCGAACAACGTCTACATCCAGGGGGACAAGGCCAAGATGAGCCTCAACGTCGAGTTCAGCGCGATCGACGAGAAGACGTCCGACTCGGCCGGGCGTCCGCCCTCGTTCCCGACCTTCTCCCAGAATCTCTCGTTGATTCTCGAAAACGGCAAGCCGCTCATCGTCGGCCAGTCGAGCGACTTCGTGGACAACGTCGAGCGGAGGCAGAGCGTTGAAGTGAAGGCGACGATACTGCGGTAGGGCTGGGCACTGTGTGGGGCCGGCCTCTTGGCCGGCCTGCCCGCGAGCCAGGAGGCTCGCGCCACACCTGACCCGGAAGGCTCGCGCCACAAGGGTATGATTGGGGTGATGGAGTCAAGCACCCCCGCGCTCCGGCGAGCCTGGCAGCGGCACGAGCGGCGATGGGCCGACAACCTGTTCGTCTATGCCGTCGTGTCGAGGCGGAGCCACGGCGTGTCGGTGGGGATCAACGTCAACCCGTCCAAGGCGTGCAACTTCGACTGCATCTACTGCCAGGTCGATCGCCAGGTCCCGCCGCGCGTGCGCGCCGTGAACCTCGAGCAGCTGACCGCCGAGCTCAACACGGTCCTCCAGGCGGCTGCCGACGGCACGTTGTACTCCACGCCTCCGTTCGACGCGCTGCCGCCCGATCGCCGCGAGGTGCGCGACATCGCGTTCTCGGGGGACGGCGAGCCGACCACCTATCCCAGATTCAAGGAGGCCGTGGAGATCGCGGCTGCCGCGCGCCGCCGCTTCGCGCTCGAGGCCACGAAGCTCGTGCTCATCACCGACGCGGCGTACCTGGCGAAACCGTCCGTGCGCGAGGCGCTCGAAGTGATGGACGCCAACAACGGCGAGATCTGGGCGAAGCTCGACGCCGGCACCGAGGCCTACTTCCGCCTGATCGACCGCCCGAACGTGTCGCTTGAGCGTGTCCTCGACAACATTCTCGACGCGGCGAGGCGACGGCCCGTCGTGATCCAGTCGCTCTTCATGCGCGTCGGCGGAGAGCCGATCCCCGAGACGGAAGTCGATGCGTATTGCGGGCGGCTGAACGATCTGCTCGCGGCGGGAGGCCGGCTCAAGGGGATTCAGCTCTACACCATCGCCAGGACGCCCGCCGAGCCGTCCGTCACGCCGCTCGCCGACGCGGAACTCGACAGGGTGGCGGATCAGGTCCGCGCCCGCGTGCCGGTGGAGGTCGAGACGTTTTACGGAGTGGCTTAGCTGGCTTCGGGCTTCAGGCCTCGGGCTTCAGGCCGTGTCACGCGCGTGACGCGTACGGCAACCCTGAAGGGTCGCCCTACACACGGTCCGGCTCTTCTCGTACGTAGGCCGGCCCTTTAGGGCTGGCTATTGAATCTGATCCGCCAGCAACCCCACCGCGAGCGCATACGCGTGGGCGCAGTTGTACTGCAGCAGGACCGAGTAGTTGTCGAAGACCAGGAAGTTGCGCGTGCCGGCGCGGACGAGCGAGGCTGAGGTGGTGGGAGTCGGCAGCGCCCGGCGGCCGATCGCGCGGACGCCGAGCCCCCGCCAGCGCGCGAGCGTCAGGCCGCCCGTCATCTGGCGCACGGCCTCGCACCCCTCGCCGCGCAGCGGCGCCGCGGCCTCGATCCTCTCCGCGGCCCCGGCCGGAAACGCAACCGCCACCCCCCACCGCGCCCCCGGTGTCCATCCCCGCTGCTTGAGATAGTTGGCAATCGACGCGAACACGTCCGCCGTCGATCCCCAGATGTCGCGCGCGCCGTCGCGGTCGAAGTCCTCGGCATACTTGAGGTAACTCGACGGCATGAACTGCGGCTGGCCCATCGCGCCAGCCCACGACCCTTTCATCTTCGAGAGGTCGATGTCGCCGCGATCGATCACCTGGAGGGCTGCGAACAGCTCCTCGCGGAACATCGCCGCCCGGCGGTTGTCGTAGGCGAGCGTCGCCAGCGACGCGATCGTCGGCCGCACGCCGCTGAAGCGCCCGAAGTTCGACTCCAGGCCCCAGACGGCGACGATGACGGCGGGCGACACGCCGTATTGCGCCGACACCTTCTTCAGCAGGGCCGCGTGGCGCCTGGCCATCTCGCGCGCTATGTTCACCGTCTTCCGGTCCACGTGCCGCTTCAGGTATTGGTCGATCGTCTGCGTGCGCTCGGGCTGCGTCTTGTCCCGCTCGACCACGACAGGGATCGGCTCCAGGCCGGTGAGCGCCGCGTCGACGGTGCGCTCGCTGATCCCCCTGGCCAGCGCCTCCTTGCGCAGGTCGGCGAGCCAGTCGGCGAACGGCGGCGGCGCAGCGGTCTCCTGTCCGAACGCAGCCGCGGGGATGATGGCGGTCGCGCAAACGAGCGCGAGAAGAACGAGGCAGCGGCTGAGGTGGCTCGGAATCACGGTGGCGACATTATCTGACGAGACCCGTTGCAGCGCCACTGCTTCGCGGACGGTCATCGGGGCGCACGGCTGAAGCCGTGCGCTATCTGAGGATATTGAATGGTCATCTGATAGCGCAGGGCTTCAGCCCTGCGCCCGACAACGCCGAGAGCCAAAGGCCCAGAGCCGAGAGCCTTCCGTGTCGGTCCCCCGCTGTATACTCGCCGGGATGACGACCAACAGAACCTTCAGCCGCCACCCGCTTATCGGTCTCCTCGCCCTCGCGCTCCTGATCGGCACGGCCGGCAGCGAGATTCGCACGCCGCTCCTCGCCCAAGCCTCCCCGGGCGCGGTTGTCGATCCTGGCGTCTACAAGGAACTCCGCTTCCGGTCGGTCGGCCCGCACCGCGGCGGACGCGTCACCGCGGTCGCCGGCGTGCGTGGCCAGCCGTACACCTTCTACATGGGCTCGACCGGGGGCGGCGTCTGGAAGACCACCGACGCCGGCCACACCTGGCTCAACGTGTCGGACGGCTTCTTCGCCACCGCGTCGATCGGCGCCATCGGCGTCTCCGAGTCGAACCCCGACGTCATCTACGTCGGCACCGGCAGCGCCGCGATTAGAAGCAACGTCATCCTCGGCAAGGGCGTCTACAAGTCCGCCGACGCCGGCAAGACCTGGAAGTTCGTCGGGCTGAAGGACGTCGGGCAGATAGGCTCGCTGAAGGTCTCGCCGCGGGATCCGGACAGCGCCTACGTCGCCGCGCTCGGCCAGCCGTTCGGGCCGAACCCCGACCGCGGCGTCTTCCGCACGACCGACGGCGGGCTGACGTGGAAGAAGGTGCTGTTCATCAACGACCACACCGGCGTGGTCTCGCTCTCGATGAACCCGTCGAACCCCAAGGAGATCTACGCCGGCGCCTGGCGCGGCGAGCGGCGCCCGTGGACGATCGTCAGCGGCGGCCCGGCGAGCGAAGGGGGAATCTACAAGACCACCGACGGCGGCGACACCTGGACGCACCTCACGACGGGCCTCCCGCGAAATCTCGTGGGCAAGGCCGGCGTCGATCTCGCCCCGTCCAACCCGACGCGCGTCTACGCGATCCTCGAGGCCCCCGGCGCCGAGGCCGGCGTCTATCGGTCCGACGATGCGGGGGCGACGTGGCGGCAGGTGAGCAGCCAGCCCAGCCTCATCGCCCGTCCCTTCTACTACACCTACATCACCGTCGACCCGGCGCGCGACGACGTCGTCTACGTCAACAACCTGTCGTTCTGGAAGTCGGCCAACGGCGGCAGCACCTGGCGGAGCCAGCCGACGCCGCACGGCGACAACCACGGCATGTGGATCAACCCGGACAAGCCCGACCTCTTCATCCAGTCCAACGACGGCGGCGCCAACGTCACGCTCGACGGCGGCCGATCGTGGTCTTCGCAGCTCAACCAGGACACGGCCGAGATCTACGCCGTCGGCCTCGACGACCAGTTCCCGTACCGGATCTACGGCGCGCAGCAGGACACCGGCTGGACGGTGATCGTCCCCAGCCTGCCCCCGACCGGCGAGTCGTTCGACTCGCCGCTGCAGACGTGGACGCAGGGCCCGGGCTGCGAGACCGGCCCGATCATGCCCAAGCCCGGCGACCCGAACATCGTCTACGGGTCGTGCAAGGGCGAGTTCACGCGGATGAACATGCGCATCGGCCAGGAGCAGCAGCGCTGGGTGCACCCCGAGAACCGCTACGGGCACGCCGCGCGCGACATCAAGTACCGCTTCCAGCGCGTGTCCCCGATGGAGATCTCCCCGGCCGACCCGAAGGTCATCTACTACGGCTCGCAGTTCGTGCACCGCACCCGCGACGAGGGGGTGAACTGGGAGGTCATCAGCCCGGACCTGACGGCGGCCGAGCCCGACAAGCAGGGGATCTCGGGCGAGCCGATCACGCGCGACATCACCGGCGAGGAGATGTACTCGACGCTCTACGCGATCCGCGAGTCGGCGCTCGAGCCCGGCGTCATCTGGACCGGGTCGAACGACGGCCCCGTGCACGTCACGCGCGACAACGGCAAGACCTGGAAGAACGTCACGCCGAAAGACCTGCCGCCCGGCGGGCGCGTGCAGAACATCGAGCCCTCGCCGCACCTTAAGGGCTCGGCCTACATCGCGGTCTATCGCTACCTGCTCAACGACTGGCAGCCATACATCTACCGGACCGACGACTACGGGACGACGTGGAAGCGGCTGACCGACGGGACCAACGGCATCCCGAAGGACTTCCCCACGCGCGTGGTCCGCGAGGACCCTGGCTTTGCCGGCCTGCTCTACGCGGGCACCGAGTTCGGCCTGTTCATCTCGTTCGACAACGGCGCCCACTGGCAGTCGTTCCAGCAGAACCTCCCGGTGACGCCGGTGACGGATATCCGCGTTCATCACGGCGATCTCGTGCTGTCGACGATGGGGCGCGGGTTCTTCATCATGGACGACGTGATCCCGCTGCAGCAGGTGGCGGCCGCGGTCGCGGCGGCGCACGGCGCGCCGGTGCAGTGGAAGTCCGGGCTCGCGAACCTGCGCGCGGCGTGGCGCATGCGCTACAACCCGATGGGCACACGACCCGATGAGCCGCAGTACCCGCCGCCCGGTGCCTACATCGACTACTTCCTGGCGAGCGACGCGTCCGGGCCGGTGACGGTGGAGATCCTGGACGCGAAGGGCCAGGTGGTGCGCGCGTTCTCGAGCGAGGCGCCGGCGCGGACGGCGGCGGCACCACGCGCCGAGGCAAGCGACGAAGAGACGCCGAGGCGCGGCGGCGCGGCGCCGGTCAGGCTGTCGAAGGCGGCCGGCATGCACCGCTTCATGTGGGACTTGCGGATCGCGTCCGCGCCGGGCGCGGGCGGCCGCGGCGGCGCGCCGCTGGTCGTACCGGGCGCGTTCCAGGTCAGGCTGAAAGTCGGGGACCTCGTCGAATCCAAGCCGCTCGAGGTGAAACTCGATCCGCGCGTGGCCGCCGACGGCGTCACTCTCGCCGATCTCCAGGAGCAGTTCGACCTGCTGCGGCGGATCCAGGCCGTCTCGGCCGACGCGCGCGGGACGGCGGCCAGGATCACGCTCGCGCTGGAGGCGTTCTCGCACGGCGGCAACAGCGCCGCGGCGACCTCGCTCGAGGCGCTGCGCGCGAAGCTCGTCACCGCGGGCGGCGCTTACCCCGAGCCGATGCTGATCGATCAGTTGTCGAACATCGCGCGCATGGCCGGCAGCGCGGACCAGAAGGTCGGCCGGAGCGCGTTCGAGTACCTCGGCGAGTTGGAGAAGGAGTTGGCGGCGATCAAGGCGGAGGCCGCCAGACTGGGAGCGTAGCGGGCTAGCGGCCCGCGGCTGGCGGCCGGCGGCCGTGCACAGGTGCCTCGCCCGCAGGCAACCCTAAAGGGTCGCCCTACACACGGACGGTTTCGCCCGTCAGGACCGTGTGTAGGGCAGGCCTTCAGGCCTGCCAGCCGCAGGCCGCGAGCCGTGAGCCGCAGGCCGCGAGCCGCCAGACGGTGTCTAATCTCCCATCGGAGGGATGCACATGGCCGGCGGCTTGTGGCGTGAGATCCTCTTCGGCCTGCGGCAGTTTCGCCGGTCGCCCGGCCTGGCGGCCGGCGTGGCCCTGACCATCGGCCTCGGCGTCGGCGCCAACCTGGCGATCGTCGCCCTGCTCTCCGACATCTTCTTCCCCGCCACCCCCTACCGCGACGCCTCGCGGCTGGTGATGATCGAAAACACCGGCCCGTACTTCTACGGCGGCAGCGTCCCCGAGGGCCTGGACGACCCGCAGCTCTCGATGCCCGACTTCGAGGACATGCGTGCCGGCCAGCGGAGCCTGGCCGTGGTCGGCGGCTACCGCGACGATCACGTGACCGTCATGACGGGCGGCGAGCGGCCGCGGGCCATCTGCCGGATCTTCGTGACACAGGGCCTGTTCGAGGCGCTCGGGCCGACGCCGGCGAAAGGGCGGCTGCTCGGGGCCGGCGACTTCGCGGCGGGCGCGCCTCCCGTGGCCCTGGTCACCGATGGGCTGTGGCGTTCGGCGCTCGCGTCCGATCCGGGTGCGATCGGAAGAACCGTCAACCTCGACGAGCAGCCGTTCACCGTGGTGGGCGTGATCCCGGCCAGCGCGTTCGGCCTCCTCCAGCAGCGCGCGCGCCTTCTCGACGAAGGCCGCGTCGATCGCTGCGTCGTGACGCCGCTGGTCCTGGGCAGCGCCGGCAACGACGAGTCGATCCTCAAATACATGCGCACGGCGAGGGAGAGCCCGGGGCTGCACGTGCTGGCCCGGCTGCGGGCTGGGCAGACCCTTGCGTCGGCCAACGGCGACCTGACGAGCCTCGCCGCCCGCATCCGCGAGCAGAACAAGGCCACCAACGCGAAGCGCGGTCTGCGCGCCGTCTCGCTCGACCAGTGGCGTACCTCCGAGGTCCGCCCGCTGCTGCTGATGCTGGCCGTGGCGGCAGCCCTCGCATTCCTCGTCGCGTGCGCCAACGCGGCGGGACTGGTCCTCACCGACACGATCGGGCGGCAGGCCGAACTCGGGGTGCGGCAGGCGCTCGGCGCCGGGTCCTCGCAACTGGTGCTCGTCGTCCTCGTCCGTGCCGTCCTGTGGGCGTTGCCTGGCGCGCTGGTCGGTTTTCTCTTTGCAGCGGCCACGCTCGCAGCGGTTCGCTGGGGCGTCTCGGCTGGAGCGGACCAGGTGGCGAGCGTCGCGTTCGGCCCGGCGGTCATCGGCGCGGGCCTGGCGCTGACGCTCGTCGCCGGCCTCGCCACGGGAGGCGTTGCCGCGTGGACCTTGCGGCGGCGCAACCTGGTGGACGCCCTGCGCGAAGGCGGCCAGACGACGTCTGGCGGCCGGAGGAGCCACCGGGTGACGTTCGCGCTCGTCGCGCTGCAGGTCGCGGCTGCGACCGCCTTAAGCGTCGGCGCCGTGCTGCTCGTCCGCAGCATGTGGAACGTCGTATCGGCGGACCGCGGGTTCGACATCGACAAGGGCTTCACGCTCCAGATCAGGCTGCCGCGATCCAAGTACCCAACCTCGGCCGCGTGCGCCGAGTACTACCGCAAGGCTCTCGCGCGCGTCCGGGCCTTGCCGGGGGTCGTCTCCGCCGGCGT
This sequence comes from uncultured Acidobacteriota bacterium, assembly GCA_963717945.1. Lineage (GTDB taxonomy): Bacteria > Acidobacteriota > Vicinamibacteria > Vicinamibacterales > Fen-181 > FEN-299. The sequence continues at coordinate 307,150 of CAVQXT010000006.1, forward strand.
GAGCATGTCGCCGCCGTTGACCGACACCTACGTGATGCTGGGCGGTGACATGGTCGCGACGACGCCGGCCGGGAAGAAGACCTTTAACCGATTGAGCGGGCAATTCGTGACGTCGGGCTACCTCGAGTCGCTTGGAATGAGGCTCATGCGGGGCCGGTTCTTCTCGGCGGCCGACGAACAGGCCGGCGCGCCGGTCGTGGTGGTAGACGAGGCGTTCCGCAGGACTTACCTCGGCGGCGCGGACCCTCTCGCCTCCACGCTGAGTTTCGGCGGCGTCCTGTCGATCGTCGGCGTTGTGGGCGACGTGCGGCAGGAAACGGACCAGCGCAAGGGACGCCGTTCCTCGCTTACCGATACCGGAACGGCGTACTTGCTCTTCACCGAGCACCAGCGACGTCCGCCGCCATGGAGCTTCATGGTCGTGCGCACCGCGGCGGGCGGCGCGTCGGTCCCGGCCGCGGTCGTGCGCGAGATGCTGCTCGTGGACAATCTCGCGTGCCTCGGCGATCCGCAGACCTTCGGGCAGTTGTTCGCGCGGAGGGTGGCCGAGCGTCAACGGATCCTCGGCCTGGTCGGCGGATTCGCTGGTATCGTGCTGCTCATCACCGCGCTCAGCCTGACGTCGGCGCTCGCGCAGTTCGTGGCCTCGCACACGCACGACCTCGCCATCCGCCGCGCCCTCGGCGCCAGCCGCGCACGCGTCGTCGTGTTCACCTCCCGACAACTGGCCGCGGCGCTGGGCGTCGGTCTCGTTGGAGGCGGCGCCGGAAGCTTGTGGTTGGGAAAGGCACTGACGAACCAGCTCTTCGGGATCGTGCCGTGGGACCCGCCGACGATCGCGATGGCGGTGGCCGGCCTTGCCGTCCTGGCGGTCGTCGCCGCGGCCGGACCCCTGTGGCGCGCGAGCCGTATCGACCCGGCACGCGCGCTGCGCGCGCTCTAGACGGCTCTCGTCTCTAGGCTCTCGACTTTGGGCGGTGGCCGGCTCTTGGCCCTCAGCCGAACAATGCCGAGAGCCGAGAGTCCAGAGCCGAGAGCCTGTTCTGGTATGATCCCCGCTCGTCCGCCCCCACCCAAGGTCACCACACCCGGAAGGACTGCGATATGACCGCCACCGGCGCTCGACGTCTTGCTCTCACGACTGCGCTCTGTCTCCTGCTCGCTGCCGCGTTCGCGGCCGCGGCGCCGGGCACGAAGACGATCACCTTCGCCGACCTGATGAAGTTCCGGGCCATCGGCGGGACGACGATCTCCGACGATGGCAGGGTGGTGGCCTACGGCCTCCAGCCCGGCCGGGGCGACGGCGAGGCCGTGGTTCACGCGCTCGCCTCCGGCAAGGTGGTGAAGGTTCCGCTCGGCGGATCGCCCGTCATTTCGCAGGACGCGCGGTTTGTCGCCATGGTGCTGAAGGTGCCGTTCGCGGCCAGCGAGAAGACCGGCAAGGACAAGCCGAAATCGGGCATGGCGCTCGTGGACGTCGCCGCCGGGACGGTGACGCGGTTTGAAAACGTCGAGAAGTTCGCCTTCTCGGACGACTCGCGCTGGCTGGCCTATCAGCTGCCGGCCCCCGACGCGAAGCCAGGGGAGAAGCCGGCCGCGACCGCCGAAGCGGCCTCGGGTCCAAGGGCGGAGGCCGCGAAGGCCGGCGGTCCGCTCAAGCTCCGCGATCTCACCAACGGGACCGAGCGCGAGATCGCGTCGGTCGCCGCGTTCGCCTTCGACCCGACGTCGAAGTCGCTCGCCGTGATCGTGTCAGGCCTCGAGGGCAAGGGGAACGGCGTCTTCCTCTACGCGCTCGCGGATGCGGCCGGCGCTCCGGTCGCCGCCGCCCAGGCGGACAAGGGCCGATACGAGTCGCTCACCTGGGCGAAGGACGGGCACGCGCTGGCGTTCCTCTCCGGCGCCGACAAGCCGGCCGGTTCGGCGACGCTGGCGATCTGGGACGCCGCCGCCGGCCAGTCGAAGCAGGCCGTCTCGTCCGACCAGGCGCCGAAGGGCTGGACGCTTCCGATCAAGAACGACCTGGCCTGGTCGAAGGACGGCAAGCGCCTGTTCTTCGGCTTCAAGCCGCCGCAGAAGGGCGCCGCGGCGGCCGCCGGGAAGGCGGAGAAGACCGACAAGAACGCCGCGCCCGACCCGTACGACTTCGACGCCATCCTCTCGAAGGTCGAAGGCGACGTCTGGCACGCGAACGACCCGCGCATCATCCCGCAGCAGAAGATCATGTGGAACCGCGAGAAGGACCGGACCTATCGCGCGGTGCTTCACGTCGAGAGCGGCAAGATCGTGCCGCTGGCGGCGCTCGACCTGCCGGACGTCGCCCTGCCCGAGAACGCGAAGTTCGCGCTGGGGACCTCGGACGTTCCTTACCTGAAGGAGTCCACCTGGGGCGAGGGCGGACGCGACGTGTTCGTCGTCGATCTCGAGACCGGGGCGCGCACGCTCGTGGTCAGGAAACTCAATGATCAGCCGTCGATGTCGCCCGACGGGCGGTTCGTCGCCTTCTTCGACGGCACCAACTGGCGGCTGTTCAACACGTCGACGAAGGCCGCGCGCGTCGTGACCGGCACGATGAAGGTCATCCTCACCGACGAGCAGCACGACACGCCCGACACGCCGCCCGACTACGGCCTCGGCGGTTGGGTGGACCAGGGCGCGGGCCTGCTGGTCTACGACCGCTACGACATCTGGCGGATCCCGACCGACGGCGGCGAGCCGGTCAACCTCACCGGCAAGGCCGGGCGCGCCTCGCAAATCACCTTCCGCGTCGTCACGCTCGACCGGGAGGACCGCTCGCTCTCGAGCCGCGAACCACTCCTCCTGACCGCGTACCACAACAAGGAGAAGAACTGGGGTTTCTACGCCGCGTCGTTCGCCAGGCCCGGCGTCGAACTCCGCCTCGACCAGAAGAAGCTGTTCAAGTTCATCGGCAAGGCGAAGAAGGCCGACGCCGTGCTGTTCTCGCGCGAGGATTTCGGCGAGTTCCCCGACGTCTGGGTGAGCGACCTCTCCTTCAAGGCGCCGAAGAAGGTCTCGGACGCGAACCCGCAGCTCGCGGAGTTCGCCTGGGGCGCCGCCGAACTGGTCGAATACAAGAACGCGGACGGCGTGCCGCTGCAGGGCGTGCTCATCAAGCCGGCGAACTACGTCGCCGGGCAGCGCTACCCGGTCATCACGTACTTCTACGAGCGGGAGTCGCAACTGCTCTATGCGTTCAACGAGCCGGTGGTCAACCATCGGCCGTCCTTCGCCGTCTACGCGGGCGCGGGCTACGCGATCTTCCTCCCCGACGTCGTGTTCACGATCGGGCATCCCGGCCAGTCATTCGTGAAGTGCCTCGTGCCGGCCGTCCAGAAGCTGGTGGACATGGGCGTCGCCGACCCGAAGAAGCTGGGCCTGCACGGGCATTCGTGGGGCGGTTACGGCACGGCCTACATGGTGACGCAGACCAACATGTTCGCCGCGGCGGTGTCGGGCGCACCGGTGGCCAACATGACGAGCGCCTACGACGGCATCCGCTGGGAATCCGGGATCGCGCGGCAGGCTCAATACGAGAAGAGCCAGAGCCGCATCGGCGGGTCGCTCTGGGAGAAGCGCGATCTGTTCATCGAGAACTCGCCGCTCTTCTTCGTGGACCGCGTCAAGACGCCGGTGCTCATCGAGCACGGCGACGAGGACGGCGCGGTGCCGTGGTACCAGGGGATCGAGTTCTATCTGTCGCTCCGGCGGGAGGGCAAGGACGTCATCCTGCTCCAGTACCGCGGCGAGCCGCACCACCTTCAGAAGTACCCGAACAAGCTCGACTACTCGATCAAGATGAAGCAGTACTTCGACCACTACCTCAAAGGTGAGCCCGCCGCCGATTGGATCGTCAACGGACAGCCGTACGCGGGCAAGTAGGGCCGGCTTTCGGCTCTGGGCTCTCGGCTTTCGGCGGTGCCCGTCGAGACACTGACTCGGCGCCGAACGAGGGAGGAGCACCATGCGAGCGTTCGTCACCGGGGCCACGGGATTCGTCGGCAGCCAGGTCGTCAGGCGGTTGGTGGAATCGGGCCACGAAGTCGCCTGCCTGGTCCGACCCGGCTCGGGCACCTCTGTCATCGAGAGGCTCGGCGCCAGGCTCGTGAGGGGCGACCTCACCGACAAACCCTCTCTCGTCGCGGGCATGGCGGGCGCCGACTGGCTCCTCAGCGTCGGCGCCGCCTACTCGTTCTGGGCTCGCGATCGCCGCTCGTACAGGCAGGTCAACGTCGCGGGCGTCCGCAACGTCATGGAGGCGGCGCTCGAAACCGGCGTCTCGAAGGTCATTCACGTCAGCAGCGTCGTCGTCTACGGGAAGCCGACCGTCAGCCCGGTCACCGAGGACGTGCCGCCCGGCCCGGTCCGCTTCAGCGAGTACGCGCGGACGAAGTACGAAGGAGACCTCGTCGCTTGGGCGCTGCACGCCGAGCGCGGCCTGCCGCTCGTTCTGGTCTACCCGGGGGCCATCCTCGGTCCGAACGATCCCAAGGCCACCGGCGAGTACATTCAAAGCATGGTCCGCGGACGGATGCCGGCCACCGTCCTCAACGACGCCACGTTTCCATTCGTGCACGTCGACGACGTCGCGACCGGGATCGTCAGGGCGGCGGAGGTAGGGGGCAACATCGGCGCCCGGTACTTCCTGGTGGGCGAGAACCTGACGTTCGGAGCTGTCAACCAGCTCATCGCCGAAACGGCAGGCATTCGCCTCCCCGCCATGCGAATGCCAGACGCGCTGGGCGTCGCCATGGCGGCCTTGCTGACGGGCGTCTCGCTCATCACGAGACGGCCGCCGCTGTTCGGTCTGTCGCTGGACCAGGTTAGGACGATGCGCCACTCGCCCGTCTTCGATGGCGGCAAGGCGGAGCGCGAGCTGGGCTTCACCTACACACCGATACGGGAAGCGGTTCGCGCTGAAGTCGGGGGCTGACGATTCAGGGGTCGGGGACTTTCCGTACGTAGGCCGGCCCTTCAGGGCCGGCACGTCCGGCGGGGCTGAAGCCCCGTCCTACGTACGGCCGCCGTCAGTCGCGGCGGAGCGTGAGGTACAGCGCGACGGGGCCGAGGATGAGCCAGGCGGTGGCGCCGAGCGCCAGCGCCCAGCGCAGGATCGGCGAGAGGTCGGCCAGCGACGCGGACGCCTCGGACCAGGTCGGGAGCGTCGGCAGCCAGTCGGTCAGCGACGCCGGCCCGACCCAGTGGACGAGGGTCGAGATCGAGACGATGGCGACGGCCAGCACCGCGATGAACGCGGCGGCGTGGATCAGCGTGACGGGCGCGGCGGCCCGGCGTTCGGCTTCCTGGCGTTCCCGAAGCTCGGCCCGCCACCAGACGAGGCCGGCGGACGGTGCCGGCGCCTCGCGCCGGACCCGGTCGCGCTCGCCGCGCAGGGCCGTGACGACGAGCGCCAGGTCGCGGCACGCCTCGCACTCGGCCAGGTGCCGGCGCAGTTCGCTGTCGGCCGCGGACGAAAGCTCTCCGGCGCTGGCGGCCGCGGCCACGTCGCTCGAGCGAGTGCACTCGCGCCTCATACTCTCGTCCCTCCACCTTCACGCCTCAGGCAACCCTAAAGGGTCGCCCTACAGCGTGGCCCTCCGCCCCTCGCCCCTCGTCCCTCCGCCTTCACGCCTCAGGCAACCCTAAAGGGTCGCCCTACAGCGTGGCCCTCCGTCCCTCGCCCCTCGTCCCTCCGCCTTCACGCCTCAGGCAACCCTAAAGGGTCGCCCTACAGCGTGGCCCCTCGTCCCTCGTCCCCCGTCCCTCGCCCTCGCAGCATCGCGGCGAGCTTCTTCCTGGCCCGGAACAGCAGCACCCTGATTCCCCGGGTCCTCAACCCCAGCGCCTCCGCGATTTCCTGGTGCGACGACCCTTCGGCGTAGGCCAGCCACAGCATCTCCCGCTCACGCGCCGACAGGCGATCGAGCGCGCGGCGAAGATCCACACGCTCCTCGTGTCCGCGCTCGAAGCCCGGCGCCGCCGCGTCGACGGCTCCGCGCTCCTCGTCGAGGGGCCGCGTCTCGCGCCGCGCGTTGCGGCGATGGCGGTCGTGCGCCAGGTTGGTGGCGATTCTGAACAGGTAATTGCGCCGGTGCGCGTCGCTCTCCCACCGGCGCCTGGCGCCAAGGAAACGGATGTAGGTCTCCTGGAGGAGGTCGTCGGCGGCGTGCGGCTCGCCGGTCACGTGGAGGAGGTAGCCCCAGACGGCGCGCGAGGTCAGGTCGTAGAACGCACGGAATGCGTCTTCTTCCATGCGGGGTGGGTCAACAGATTCGATCGCCCGCTCGTCGAGGCGACCGATTCCTGCCACGACCAGATCTCGCGCCACGCCTGAATCCTCCGGGCTACTCGGTCGGGTGGGCATCGGCCGTCCGCTCGTCGCGGGACACCGCAGGACCCAGAATCCCCATGCGGCGCGAGAGCAGGTACGACGCCCCGGCCGCCAGGATGAACCCGATGCCGAGCGAGATGGCGAAGACCGCGACCAGCCACAGCATCTGCGGCAGGTCGCCGGGCAGGTTCCGCCTGGCGATCATGAGGCCACCCCCTCCGCAGGCCAGAACCACGCCAACCTCGGTAGCCCAGAGAATACGCCGCATCGGCCCTCCGACGGAAGTGGACGTGGGGCCGAGGTCGATCGGGGTCGATTCGAGGAACCGCTTGCCGGCCGGCGTCGCGATGTAGGCCAGCAGATCCTCGTTGGTGCCGAACCTGTCGAGAAGCTTGGTGCGCGCCTCGGTCTGCGCCTTGAAGAGCCTGGCCCAGCGCCGGTTGTCCGTGAGCGTCTTGATGAGCCAGGCGAACACGCCAGTGACAATGCAGAAGACGAGGAAGAAGGTCATGCCACCGAAGAAGCCGCGCCACACCCGGATCATCTCGATGTCGCGGTCGGGCGGCTGGTAGTAGTCGGGCTCGAACTGGGCCAGGTAGTACGACGCGTTGTGCGCCACTTCCGGGTGCTGCGCCAGGAACGCCGCCAGGTCCGGGTAGGGCTCGAGGTAGACGGGGTTCTGCACGAGCGTCGGGTCGAGCGCCAGCACGCGGCCCAACGCGGGGCTGTACCGGGAGAGCACTTGCTTCAGCTCCTGGCGCGTCTGCCTCGCGTCCTGTGAAGACGTGTAAACGACGGTTGGCCGGGGCGCAGCCTGCCCGGCGGCTGGCGCGGCCGGGGCCTGAGGTGCCTGGGGCGCCTGGCGTGCCTGGGGTCTGGCCAGCACGAGGCCTGAAGTGCAGAGAACCAATAGCGCAACCAGGGCGGCAGTGCATCCACGGCGGACAAGTGCGGGCATCGGCAGAATCTCCTTCTGCCCATTGATACGCTCGGGGAGGACGGGAGGTTAACTCACGTAATCGGAACTGACGATGAGGAATCGAGACCTGACGATGAGGAATCGACACCTCACGATGAGGGATCGGAACTGACGCAGAGTAATCAGGAGATGCGACCCGACGCCTGACGCCTGTAGCACGAAGCCTGCCGTCCGCCGCCAGGCGTAAGGCGCAAGGCGTAAGGCGCCAAGTCTCTATTCGTTGTTCAGCGCCACCACCGGGTTGATGCGCGTCGCGCGGCGCGCCGGGATCGCGCAGGCGACCAGCGCGATGACGCCGAGCACCAGGCCGGCCAGCGCGATCACGGTCGGGTCGCTCGGGCGCACGCCGTAGAGCTGCGAGGAGAGCGCGCGACTCAGCCACAGCAGGCCCACGCCGCCGGCGGCGAGACCCACGGCGAGCAGCACCAGCCCTTCCTTCAGCACCAGGTCGAAGATCGTCCGCGGCGTGCCGCCGATCGCCATGCGAATGCCGATTTCCTTCGTGCGCTGCGTGACGAGATAGGCCAGCACGCCGTAGATGCCGAGCGCCGACAGCAGCAGCGCCACCACGCCGAACCCCATCGACAGCAGCATCGGCCAGCGCCTGGTGACCAGCGAGTCGTCGGTCACCTCCTCCATCGTCTTCACGAAGAAGACCGGCAGCTCGGGGTCCAGCCGCGCGATCGTGGCGCGCAGCGGCGAGGCGAGCGTGCGCGGGTCGCCGGCCGAGCGCAGCGTGAACGCCACGTAGCGGGTCGTGTCCTGGAGCATGGGCAGATAGTAGGCGCCGACCGGCGTCCTCGACTCCACCAGGCCGTCCTGCTTCACCTCGCCCACCACGCCGACGACGGTCACGAAGTGCGTCGGGTTCAGCGTCCCCAGCAATTCCTCCGCGCTCTCGGGCCGATACATGCGGCGGCCGACAGGGTTCTGCCCGGGCCAGAAGCGCCTGGCCAGCCGCGTATCCACGACGATCGTCCGCGGCGCGCCGGCCGAATCGCGGTCGTCGAGGTAGCGGCCGTGGACGAGCGGGATCCGCATCGCCTCGAAGAACCCGGGCGCCACCTGGACGCGGGTCGGCGAGATGACCGATTCGCCCGGTTTCATCTGGTATCCCTCGGCCAGGATGACGCTGTCGCTGTGGTCCCCGGTCATCGGGACCGAGTCGGTGGCGCCGGCCGCCGCCACTCCCGGCGCCGCGCGAAGCCGCCGCAGCGCTTCCCCGGTGAACCCGCGAAGCTCGTTGTCGCCCGGATAGCGCGAGGCGGGAAGCCTGACGCAGCCGACCAGCACGTGCCGCGTGTCGAAGCCGGGGTCGACGGCCAGGATCTGGCGGAAGCTGGCGAGCAGCAGGCCGGTCCCGACCAGCAGCAGGAACGCGACCGCCACCTGCGTGACCACGAGGCTTCGCCGCAGCAGCCGGGGCCCGCGCCCGCCGGTGCCCGTCCTGCCGCTCTCGTGCAGCACGGCGTTGATGTCGAGCCCGTAGGCGCTGGCCAGCGGGAACCCGCCGATGACCAGGCCGAGCACCAGCGACAGTCCGAAGGTGAACGCCACGGGCACCAGGCCGAGCTGGATCTCGGCGCCGCGCGGGATCTGCGCGAGGTCCAGGCCGGTCAACACGCGAACCAAGCCCCAGCCGGCCAGCAGGCCGGCCAGGCCCGCGGACCCGGTGAGCAGGAAACTCTCGGAGAAGAACTGCCGGGCCACGTCCGCCCGCCCCGCGCCAAGCGCCAGTCGCGTCGCCAGCTCGCGTGAGCGCGAGTGCGTCCGCACGAGCGCCAGGTTGATCACGTTGACGCATCCGATCAAGAGCACCAGCAGCGTGCCGCCCCAGAGCAGGTAGAGCCGCCCCTTCACCTCGCGCACGAGGTCGTCCTTGAGCGGCACGACCTTCGTACTGAAGCCCGCGTTGATGAGCATCTGCTTCAGCGCCGGGACGAGGTCGAGCGAGGCGGCGTTGAGCGCCTTGGCCTGCGCCTGCGCCTGGGCAATCGTCGCGCCGTCGCGCAGCCGGCCGACGCTGGTCCAGCTGTTGTTGTGGCGGGCCTCGTCCGATTTCTGCTCGGCCGTGAACGCGAGCGGCGTCCAGATGCGCGCCTCGGGCTCGAGGAACTGGAAGCTCGCCGGCATCACGCCGACAATGGTCATCGGCTTGCCGTCGAGCCGCATCGTGCGGCCGATGATGTTCCGGTCGCCGCCGAACCGCTCCTGCCAATAGCCGTGGCTCAGCACCACCTTGTCGTCGTGCCCCGGCTCGCCTTCCGCCTCGACGAACGTGCGTCCCATTTCGGGCGGCACGCGCGCCACGCGGAAGAACGAGGGGGTGACCTCCATCACCAGGACGCGCTCCGGGCGGCCGGTCTCTCCGGTGCTCCGGTTTCGCGTGTCGTAGAGCGACAGGCTCTCCACGGCCTTCATGCCCTTGACGCGGTCGTAATAGTCCGGCACGCCGCTCGATCCGCGCTCCGCCCCGGCCCCGGGGTAGCTGTTGTAGACGAGGACGAGCCGATCCGAGTCGGGCACCGGCAGCGGCTTGAGCAGCACCGAGTTCACGACGCTGAAGACCGCCGTGTTCGCGGCGATGCAAATCGCCAGCGTCAGGAAGGCCGCGGCGCTGAAGCCCTTGTCCTTCAGAAGCGAACGGGCGGCGAAAACGAACCCGTGTGAAGCCATATGCGTGAGCCGCTCCTCGGAGGGCGGAAATGGGACCTGCCGACAGGGCACGTTGTCTACTGGCTAGACGTATCATTGGCGGCGAAGGTTCACCTGGCAGGCAACCCTAAAGGGTCGCCCTACCGGAGCGGCTGCCGTGTTCCGTGAAGCGAGGGTGTGATGAAGCTCAGCCTGCAGACGGCGGACATCTACGTGCCCGACCAGACCGACCCCGCGTCGGCGCTCGGCCGCACGACGCACCTGGCCGTTGCCGCGCACCAGGACGACCTCGAGATCATGGCGGCCGACGGCATTCTGGCCTGCTTCGGGCGGCCCGACCGCTGGTTCACGGGTGTCGTCCTCACCGACGGGGCGGGCTCTCCTCGCGACGGGCGCTACCGGGATTTCACCGACGGCGAGATGCGCGAGGTTCGCCGCGCCGAGCAGCGGAAGGCCGCCGAGATCGGCGAGTACGCGGCCGTCCTCCAGCTCGACCACCCTAGTGCGGTCGTCAAGAACGCCGGGGACACCCGCCCGGTCGAGGACCTGGTCGAAGTTCTCCGCGCGTCACGGCCCGCCGTCGTCTACACGCACAACCTCGCCGACAAGCACGACACGCACGTCGCGGTCGCCCTGCGCGTCGTCGCCGCGATCCGGCGCCTGCCGGCCGCCGATCGACCGTCACGCCTGTACGGCTGCGAGGTGTGGCGCGATCTCGACTGGGTCGTGGACGACGAGAAGGTGGTCTTCGATCTGTCGGCGCGCGAGGACCTGCGCGTCGCGCTCGTGAGCCTGTTCGACTCGCAGATTGCCGGCGGCAAGCGGTACGACCTCGCGACCGAAGGGCGGCGGCGCGCCAACGCGACCTACGCGGCGCCGCACGGCACCGACACGGCCACCGCGTGCAGCTACGCCCTCGACCTGACGCCGCTCGCCGTTGACGACTCGCTCGACCCGGCGGCGTTCATCCGGGCCGTGATCGACCGGTTCCGGCAGGACGTCGAAAACCGGATCGGGCGGTACGCGCGATAAGTTCGAGGCCGCAATTCTGAGTCGCCAGCCGGTCCGGGCGCGTTAGTCTCCCGTTGCTGGCGAGTCAGCGGGGGAATGAACGAAGGCGGCCTGGGCCATGCCGCGCCGCAGGGCTCTGCCCGAAGCAAAGCGTAAACCTGCCCGCCTATCCTCGTGTTGCGCAGGGCTGAAGCCCTGCGCTATCTGGAGAGAGCATCCGGCTCACCCGGGTTGGCGACGAAACCTGGGCCAACTGGAGATCTCCCGACGGGCGGGTGGCGCCAGGCGGGGGCCCCCCGGCGGGCCGAGTGCGTCGCCCGTGACAAGCGCTTTGTGCGCGAGGACGCTGGGGGATCCTGGCGACAGGACCCGCCAGGCGCCAACCCCAGCCGCGGATTTGGGACGAGCGACAGCCGGGACGCGCCACGGCAGTCCGCGAGCGAGGCGCCCGGCCCCGTCGCCGACCGGGAATCGCGGTTACCGTGCTGGCTCGGCCCTCACTTCTCCGGCGGCTTCTCGCCGGGCTTGAGAATCTTCGTCTTGCCGAACCCGACCAGCTCCAGCCAGTCGCGCGGGTAGCCGACCGACTGCTCGCGGCCGTTCTCGGTGATGTAGCCGTCGTTGTACTTGGCGATCAGCACGTCTGAGAACTTCCACCACTCCTCCACCGTCTTCTGCACCATCGTGTTGGTGTAGTCGGTGAGGTATTCCCGCGCCTTGGCCGGGTCCTGATCGTAGAGGGCTTTCGCCTTCTTCTCGACCTCCGCCTGCTGGTCGAAGAACCCCTTCTCGATCGCGTCGCCGCGGCCGCGGATGTCCTTGAACATCGCGTTCCAGCGCAGGTTGGCCCAGTTGCTGACGAAGTCGAACGCCCACCACGCCGACTTCCGGTCAACGGCCGCGCGCGAGCCGATCTCCACCGACTCGGGCAGCTTCGTCGCGCCGGCGTAGAGCGGCATGTAGACCGACGTCTTCGGGTCGTCCTCGGCGAACCAGACCAGGCCGCCGATCCAGGCGGGCAGCCAGCCGCGGCTCTGGATGACGGTGGCGTAGGAGCACCGGAAGATCGAGATCGGCCGCTCCCACCCCATGTAGCCCTCCGCCGGCCGCATCCCGGTGCCGAAGCGGTTCGGGTTGCCGAACGGCCCGGCCGCCGGCCCCTTGGTCATGTCGAACTCGGTCCCCTCGTAGGAGTCGCGGTGCAGCTTCATCAGGTCCTGCGGCGTCACCTTGCGGTCGGGCTTGACCGAGAACGGCAGCTCGAGCTCCCACGGGTCGAGGTGGGCGGAAGGCGCCAGCGTGCTGAGCACGCGCCATTCGCGGCGGGTGCTGCCGAGCGACGGCGCGGTGTCGAACACGTGGCGGAACACGAACGGCTCGCCCGGCTTCCACAGCCCCAGCTCCTCGGCCACCTTCTGCATCGTCGCCGAGCCCATGGCGCTCGCGGGGTCCTTCAGGTCGAGCGTCGTGATCCGCGAGTGGTTGGCGCTGACGCCCACCTCGCCGTCGGGGATCCGCTTGGCGCCCCACACCGCCCCCTTCTCAATCGGTCCCGCGCCGAAGATCTCGAACTGCCAGGCCTCCTTCGGGTCGATGACGGTCAGGCACTCGCCGCCGTCGCCGTAGCCGTACTTCTCGGCCAGCTCGCCCATGATCTTGATCGCCTCGCGCGCCGTGGACGCCCGCTCGAGCGCGACGCGTTCGAGCTCCATGATGTCGAAGAGCCCCTCGTCGTTGAACAGCTCGCGGCGCCCGCTGATCGTCGTCTCGCCGATGCCCACCTGCTTCTCGTTCATGAACGAGTAGGCGGCGTCGTAGCGGGTGAGGGTCTGCTCGACCTCGGGGATTTCGCCGACCTTTTTCGCCTGCGGCCGATCCTGGCCGAAGCCGCCGCCTTTCATGATCGGGCGCATCGCGCCCCTGGGGAATTTCTGTCCCGGCACGACGCGGATCTGGAACTCGTAGTGGCCGTCGCACGAGTGGGTGGTCATCGTGCCGCCGTCGATCGAGGCGTCCTTGCCCACCGGGATCGACGTGCAGTGGTCGCACAGGTCGGCGACGTCGGTGCCGGGGGGCAGCAGCTCCGGCCGCAGGCAGACCTTCGCCATCGAGCTGCCCATGGCTCTCGAAGGTTCCTGCGGCTGCTGGCCGCCGGTGAACACGAACGCGGACAGCAGCAGGACGAACGACGCGACAAGGACGCTTTTCGGTTTCATCGTCACCCTCTCGAAGACACGCTATTCGTAGACCACCCGACCCGCCGCCTTCGCCGGATCGTGCAAGTAGTGCCCGACGCCGCTTGCGATCAGTTCCTTGTATCGAGGCACACCGGATATCACCAGCAGCTTGTCCGGGTGGTCCTCGCCCCACGTCTCCGCGATCTGGAGCAGCGTGGAGGTGTGGCGGCCGACGCGCACCGCGATCGGCCACCCCTTTTCGTCGATCTTCTCGAACAGCAGCCCGTGCTGCCCGGCCTTGACGACGAACTCGTCCCGGCCGGTGAGCAGCTGCTCGCGCGAGGTGATGCCGCGCGTCGCGTCGAGGAACGGCTCGGGCGCCTCGGCCAGCAGCGACACGGCCGGCGAGAAGTCGCCAATCTCGCGGTGCGAGAGCCCGTGCAGCGTTCGGGGCGAGAACTCGGTGCCGATCTTGAAGCCCTCCATGTCGGTCAGCGTCATCGAGACCAGGGCCGCCATGTCCTGCCCGCGCTGGTGCGTGACGATGGTGCTGATGACCGGGTACTGCAGCTCCGCCTCGTGCAGGTCGAGCTCGATGTCCACCTTCTCGCGCTTGATCATCTCCATCAGCGCGTAGGCGGTCTGCTCGGTCAGCGTCCCGTTGGCCCGCCCCGGCCACACCCGGTTCACGTTGCGGATGTCCACGTAAGCCAGTTGCTGGCCGCTCGGGTAGTGGAAGTACACCTCGGGGTCCGGCCACTGGTCGAGCGGGTTGGTGAACCGATCGCCCATCCGGAAGGTGCGCGATCCGAAGTCGGTCGGGATCGAGAAGTCCGGCGGGTAGGCGCCGCCCAGCCGCGTCACCGTCGTCGCGCTCCGGTTGGTCGAGAGCACGACGATGAGCCTCCCCTTCTGGACGACGGCGTTCTCGGCGAGGATCCACGCGACCAGGCGGCCTGCCGGCTCTTCGGGGTGCGAGCCGCCGAGCACGAGCATCGTCGCGCCGGGCTCCTTCCCGTCGAGGAAGTAGATGTTGCAGTCGTTCGCCGTCCCGCGCAGCGGCTCGAACCAGGTCGAGAGCGGCTTCACCGCCGTGACGCCGGGGCCGAGCACGACCGGCTCCCTCAGCCGGCGGCTCTCGTAGAAGCTGGCGCCGGAGGTGGCGAGCAGCACGAGGCCGAGCGTGATGACGACGAGTTTCTGCGCCAGGAGGCGTCCGTTCATCGCGTCACCTCACTTGAGCCGCAGCAGCCGGAGCAGGAAGGGCAGCAGCACGAGCACGTACAGCACGTCGCGCTCCCACTTCCTGGACTTCAGCAGGTTCACCACGAGCAGCAACGAGATGAACGCCACCAGGGCGTAGTAGAGCAAGGTGACAATGGACATAGCACTTGCGATCTGCCAACCGGCGTAGTGGTCAGTTGTCAGTTGTCAGTTGTCAGTCCGTCACGGTTGACACACTGGCCACTGGCAACTGGCCACTGACAACTGGCAACTGGCAACTGGCAACTACATCGCACGGCTCGCCGCCATGACCGGGATATCGGCTAGATTCCGGTCAGGAAGGCGAGTTTCTTCGAGTAGACCACCATCAGCGTCCCCACGACGATGATGAACAGCGCCGGCACGAGGCAGGCTCGGAGAAACTGGCCGTACGTCCCCTTGTGCCCGACGACATCCACCGTCAGCCGGCCGATGATGGCCGTCGGCGGCAAGGCGTCACCGAGCGGCCAGATGATGCTCATCCCCGCGAGGGCGACGATCGGGTCGAGCCCGCGGTTGTTGAACAGCAGGACGAGCGGCACGCCGATGACCGGCGCCGCGCCCCACATCAGCACCGCCTCCGACGCGGGCAGCACGAGGAAGAGCGTCGCGTAGACCACCCAGATCGGCAGCGTCACCGCGGCCACGGCGAGCAGCCCCCGGGCGCCCGTCAGCGTCATCACCTCCACGAGGATTCCCGCGCAGGTCAGCGTGGCCAGCAGCGGCAGCAGCTGGTCCACCGTCTCGCGCGCGATCCGGAACACCTGCAGGCGAACCGGCGATACGAGGTACGACACGACCGCGGCGGCGGCGAACATCAGCGGGAGGCCGACGATCGGCGTCGAGAACGGCCACTCCCGGCCCATGAACACAAGCCCGCCGAAGACCGCGAACGGCAGCAGGACGCGCCACCACGACATCCCGGCCGGCGGCACCGGCAGCTCCTCGAGCGCCTTCGTCACGTCGGCGCTCTCTCCCTTCCAGCCGAGGTAGAAGCTGGTGAAGAGCCCCGCCACGAGGCACGGCAGCATGAGCGGCCAGAAGAAGCCGACGTAGGGCATGTTGACGCCGGCCGCCGTCATCATCGCCCACAGGCTGACCGGCGGCGCCGCCGCGCTCAGCCCGGCGTTGACGAAGATGAGCGCGGCCGCCCGGTGCCTCGGAATGCCCATCGCGTTCAGCACGACGGCGACCAGCGCGCCGGTCACGAGCACCGTCACGCTGCCCGCACCGGTCAGCGCGCCCGGCACCAGCAACAGCACCGTCAGCAGCACCAGCAGCAGCGCGCGGCTGCGGTGGAAGCGCCGCAGGATCGACCGCACGACGAACGCCACCCCTCCCGATTCCTTCAGGAGGTTCATGAAGAGCGTGGCCGTGACGAAGATGAGATTGATGTCGAGGTAGGTGGCGGCCCCCTCGGCGATGTGCCGGGCCGGGAAGCCAAAGCCGGCGACGAGCGCGCCGCCCACAGCGGCGCCGAACATCGCCAGCTCGGTCGTCAGGCGCAACGCCCGGATGAGGACGTAGACGGCCACCATCGTGGCCAGCACCATGCCGGCCTGCGCAAACATGTTCACGGGCCGGCTCCTACTTGCCGAACACGTCCTTGATCACGCCGCTCAGATCGAGGCTCTTCGCGTAGAACACCACCGGGATGGTGAACTTCTTCCCGAGCGTCGTGAACCGGCCGTCCTCGTCGCCGTCCTTGCGGACGATGAGGAACTTCGCCTTCGGGCAGACGGCGTCGATCGACATCTCGTCGGAGTTGTCGCCCGGCGCGGCGTTCTTGGCGCGGCGCTCCATCCCCTCGACGTGCGCGCCGATGACGGTGATCCCCCGCTTCTTCGCTTCCGCGATCAGCGCGCCCGCGCGGGCCAGTTCGTCGTCGATCGAGACGCCGGCGCCGCCCATCCCCTTCAGGCTGCTGCCGGTGACGATGATGAGCGTCTTGTAGGGCTTGGCGCCGAGGTTCTTCACCGTGCCGGTTTCCTTGAGGTCGTAGTCGATCTGCAGGCGGCGCAAGAACACGCCGACCGTCACCGCGCCCGGGCTCTGCCCGCACGAGGTGAGGAAGACCGGCGCCTGCGCCTTCGGCGCGGCCGCGGGCGCGGGCGCGACGGGAGCGGCGGCCGGCTTCGCCTGGGCGAACAGCGGCGATGCACCGACGACAACAAGAAGCGCCAGGACGATGAGCGCCCGCGCTCCGAAACGACGGATCATGGCGAAACCTCCAGCGGGAGAACCGTGGCGGGGGCGTCGCGAAGGATATCAGATCTGCAGCGGATCTACAGCCGCCCCGAGCGCAGGATCCCGACGGCCAGCCAGAGGCCGAGCACGGCGGCGGCGACGAAGCCGACCAGGCCGAGAACCGGCAGGCCGAACAGGGTGGGACCGGCCCCGCGCTGGAGGATGAACGACGAGCTGAGGATGAGCGCCGCGATCACGACGGCGAAGCTCAGGCGATTGCTCGCCCGGTCCATCACCTGGACGAGGTGCTCGAGGTTCCGGTGGACGAACTGGATCTGGAAGCGGTCGCCCCTCGCCTTGGCCACGATCTCCATCAGGTCGCGCGGCAGCGCCTGGAGCGCCTCGGCCACGTCGCGCCCGGTCTCCGACGCGCGCGAGGCCAGGGCTGACGGCGTCAGCCGGTCGCGGAAGATGTCGGCGATGACCGGGCGCGCGTGCGCCACCATGTTGAACGAGGGGTCGAGGCGGCGGCACACTCCCTCCACGGTGACGAAGGACCTGGCGAGCAGCATCAGGTCCACCGGGAACTGCAGCCGGTGCCGCCGCATGACGGCCAGCGAGTCCTGCAGCAGGTTCGCCAGCGACAGGTCGCGCAGCACGCTGCCCGCGTAGCTGTCGATCAGGTCCGCCAGGTCGCGACGCAGTTGCCCGTCGTCGACGGCGTGCAGCGGGCGTCCGAAGGCCAGGATGGCGGCGGCCAGCCGCTCCGTGTCCTCGCGCACGATCGCGTCCACCATGCGTGCCAGCGCGTCGCGCAGCCGCCGGTCGAGACGGCCCACGCTGCCGAAGTCGAGCAGGCAGACGACGTTGCCGGGGAGGATGAAGATGTTGGCCGGGTGGGGGTCGGCGTGGAAGAGACCGTCGCGCAGCACCTGCTTCAGGAGCAGCGTCCCCGCGCGCGAGGCCACGACGCCAGGGTCGAAGGCGAGCGGCCCGCCCGGCACGTCCAGGGGTTTCGCCCCGTTTATGTACTCCATCGTGAGGACGCCGGTGGTGGTCGCCGGCCAGTGCACGCGCGGAAGGCGAACGGTGGGATCGCCCTCGAAATTGCGGGCGAAGCGCTCGATGGTGCGCCCCTCGCGGGCGCAGTCCAGCTCGCGGCGAATGAGGCGCGCGAACTCGGCCACGAGCAGCGCCGGCTGGTAGAGGTCGGCGTCGGGCAGGTAGCGCTCGGCGAGGCGCGCGATCAGGCCGAGGACCGCGAGGTCCCGCTCGATGACCACGTCGATGCCCGGCCGCCGCACCTTGACGGCGACCTCGTCGCCGCCGAGCAGCCGGGCCCGGTGCACCTGCGCGATCGACGCCGCCGCGACCGGCGCGCGGTCGAACTCGGCGAACACCTGGCCGAGCGGAACACCCAGGTTCCGCTCCACGGCCTCCTCCGCCACGCCCGGCGGCAACGAGGGCACCATGTCCTGGAGGCGGGCCAGTTCGGCGACCAGGTCGGCCGGCAGCAGGTCGGAGCGAATGCTGAGGGCCTGGCCGAACTTGATGAAGGTGGGGCCGAGCTCCTCGAGCGCCTGGCGGAAGCGCTGGGCGCCCGTGCCGGCCGGTGCGGCCCGGCGCCGCCACGGGAGCAACCGGCGGCCGAAGGCCACCGTGCGTTCGAGCTTCAGCCGCGCCACGACGTCCGGGAAGCCGTACTTCACCAGGACGGTGGTGATCTCCCGAAGCCGGCGCCACTGCTGCGCCGGCAGCGTCACAGGCCTAGGCATAGGGAGGCTCAGGGCTCGAGCCAAGAGGCTCAAGGCTCAGGGCCCAGGGCTCAAGCCCAAGGGCCCAAACTCGGAACCCAGAACTCAAGCCCTGTCCGTGAGTTTCGCCTCGAGCTCGGCGATCTTCGCCTTGAGCGCGTCGATCTCGGCCTGCCGGGGAATCCCGACCTTGGCGAACGCGCGGTGCACGGCCTGCTCGATGTCCTTCTGCAGGTGCTCCCGCTGCTCGGCCGCCCGCTTCGACCAGGACGCGATCATCTCCCTGGCGTCCTTCTCGCTCAGCTCGCCGCGCGCGACGAGATCGGCGAAGAAGGCCTTGGCCTTCTCCTCGGTCATGTCGAGCGCCCCAAGGCCGGCCAGCAGCATCTTGCGCAGCGTGTCAATCATGGTCGCCCCCCAGGTGCGTGGTGGTGTGATTACAGACTACCACCACGCCGGCTTGCGGCTCACGCCTTACGCCTTGCGCCTTGCGACCGCGCCGAGCGAGGCTACGGGCTACTGGCTTCGGGCGACAGGCTCTGGGTCAGTCCAGCGTGACACGCGTAACACCGCCAGAAGCCCGTGGCCTGTAGCCCGTAGCCCCGAAGGCGAGCTCTATTTCGTCGCGAGCTCGACCGTCGTCAGGAACAGCAGCCGCGACAAATCCTCCATGATCGCGGGCGTGATGATGTCGATCGAGTCCTTCGACGTGTGGTAGGTCGCGTACGGCAGCGGCTTCGCGCCGCCGGTGCCGAAGGAAATCGTCGGCACGCCGGCCCACAGGAAGTGCGCCGCGTCCTGCCGCGGGCGCGCGAGGTTCGCGTTCGCGGTCGGCGTCACCGGCCGGTGGATGTACTTCTTGTTCTCGCGGTCGACGACCTCCCACAGCGCCGGGAAGTTGCGCCCCGAGCCGGCGCTGATCGACTCGCCCCGCCCGACGCTCTCAAGGTTCAGCATCGCCTTCGTCTTCTCGTTCGGCATGAACGGGTGGGCGACGTAGAACTCGGCGCCCTTGACGCCCTGCTCCTCGGCGCCGAACAGCACGAAGACGATCGAGCGTTTGAAGGGGATCTTCGACTCGGCCAGCGCCTGCGCCGCGCCGAGCAGCACGGCCACACCCGACGCGTTGTCGTGCGCCCCCGGCATCAGCAGCGGGTTGAAGCCGAGGTGGTCGAGGTGCGCGCCGATGACGATCGCTTCCTGCCTGAGCGCCGGGTCGGTCCCCTCGATCCAGGCGACGACGTTCGATCCGATCCCGTCGGGATGGTGCTCGGTCTTGTTGACCATCGTCATCACCTTGCCGGTCGCGAACGACGCCGGCTTGAGCGTCGTCTGAATGCTCCGGACGAGGTCGTCGTGCTTGCGGCCGGTGCCCGCGAAGACGTCGTCGACGACGGTGCGCCCGACGGAGGTGAAGCCGAAGCCCTTGGCGAACACGCAGTTCGGATTGGCGAGGAGGTAGTTGTAGACGACGCCGGCGGCGCCGTGCTTCACCGCGTTCTGCACCTTGTAGTCGTGGAACGAATAGGGCCGCCACTTCTTGAAGAGCTCGGCGTCGCGGTTGGGGCCGACCGGCGACTCGGGCTCCATCATCACGAGCTTCCCCTTCACGTCGACGCCCGCGTAGTCGTCGTAGCCGAGCTCGGGAGCCGTCGTGCCGTAGCCGACGTACACCACCTCGGCGGTGATCGTGCCGGAGTCGGACGTCGAGCCCGGGAAGAACTCGTCCTCGAGCACGTAGGGCCGCTTGATCGTGTCGCCGTTCGGCAGCTTGACGTCGAGCGAGAGCGCCCCGCCGGGGAGCACGAGCGTGTAGGGGTCCGGGAACTTCTGGTAGAAGGTGCCCTGGTCGCCGGCCGGCTTGATCTTCCACGACGCCAGCAGGTCGGCGGCCCACCTGGCGACCGCATCGTAGGCCGGCGTGCCGGTCAGACGCCCCTCGTACCTTGGCGAGGCCATCAGCTTCACGTAGTCGTAGAGCGTCTGGCTCGTGATCGAGTGCATGTCGATCATGAGCCGGTCTTCGCTCAGCGGGTCGGCGGACTGGGGCTGCCGCGCTTCCTGCGCGACGAGGGCCGACGAGAAGACCAGCACGCCGGCAAGGAGCCAGGCAAGGCGGAAATGGCGAACTCGTGTCATCATGGAACCTCGATTAGTCTGAGGGGTCGGAGCGGTTGTTTCGGCCTACGTTATTGAATTCCGGAGCCGCAATCCAGAGAATCCGCTCCGCGGGTAGTCGGTAGGCGGTGGCGCAGGCCTGAAGGCCTGCGCTATCTGGGAATCTCTGCAAGCTCTGCGGATAGCGCAGGGCTTCAGCCCTGCGCCGTGAGCCGTGAGGCGCGAGGCGTAAGCCGGTCAAGCGAGGAACGAAGAATGCCCCTGTTCGAGTATCGATGCGAGTCGTGCGGTCACAAGTTCGAGCACCTGGTGCGCGCCGGCGTCGCGCCGGCCTGTCCGAAGTGCGAGGGCCAGAAGCTCGAGAAGCAGTTGTCGGTGTTTGCGGTCAACGTGCCGGCGTCTTCAGGCGGCGCGGGCGTACCCGCCGACAGCCCGTGCGCCTCGTGCGGCGTGCCGGGAGGGCCGGGGGCGTGTGGCATGGCGGGTCGCCACTGATCACGGAGGTCAGTTGCCAGTGGCCGGTTTTCAGTGGCCAGTCGATCACACACGACAGACTGACGGCCGGTAACTGACAACTGGCAACTACTCCATCCTCAGCGCCACCGTCGGCTGGATCCGCGTCGCGCGGCGGGCGGGCAGGTAGCACGCCGCGAGCGACGCGGCGGCGAGCAGCAGCGGCGCCGCGGCGAACACGACCGGGTCGAACGCGCTGACCTCGTAGAGCGCGCTCCCGACGAGCAGGCCGATGCCGGCCGCGATCCAGAACCCCACCAGCAGTCCGACGCCGGTCAGCACCAGGCCTTCCTTCAGCACCAGCCAGAGCACGCCTCCGGGCGTCGAGCCGAGCGCGACCCGGATGCCGATCTCCCGTGTCCTCCGGGCCACGACGTACGCCTTCACCGCGTAGAGCCCGACGACGGCGAGGAAGACGGCGACCAGGCCGAAGACGGCGAACATCCAGGCGCCGGCCTTGACGACCCAGTACATCACGCTCGAGTCCCTGAAATGCTCCATCGTCTGCAGGCCGAGCACCGGCAGCCGGTCGTCCACCGTGCGGATTTCCCGCCGGACGGCCTGGAGCAGCGCGGCCTGGGCCGCCGGCGTGACCGAGCCGAATCGCAAGTGCACGTTCATGCCGCTCCTGAATTGACCGCCGAACGGCACGTAGACGTGCGCCACCGGCGCCTTGTCGAACAGGTCGTGCCTGAGGCCGGGCACGACGCCCACCACTTCGAGCACTTCTCGCTCGTCCTTGGCGCTGTCGATCACGACGCCGTTCCCGCTGGCCGGACCGGCGTCCCCGCGCGCGGGAAACAGGATCTGCTGGCCGACCGGGTTCTCGCGCCCGAACAACTGGCGGGCCAGCGGCTCGTCGATGATGGCCACCCGCACGGCCACCTTGTCCTGCTCCTCCGCGGCCGTGAATTCGCGCCCGCGCAGGACCTTCAGGCCGAGCGTCGAGAAGTAATCGGTTCCGACGATGTATTGCACGGCCGACACGCCGGCCGCGCGCCCGTCCTTGCCGCGCGCGTTGTCGGCACCAGGCTTCTGCACCGTCTTCCCCTCGGTCATGCCGCCAAAGGCGACAATCGACGCCAGGCTGGCCGACTTCACGCCGGGGATCCCGCGCAGCCGGTCCATCAACCGGCGGTAGATGGCACGGCCCTGCGTCTCGTTGTACCCCGCCAGGCTGGTGTCGACCGACGCGAGCGCCTGCCCCTCGAGGCGATAGCCCGGGTCGGCCTGCCCGGCCTTCATCGCGCCGCGCGTGAACAGGCCGGCGGTGGTCAGCAGGGCCAGCGACAGCGCGATCTGCGTGGCGACGAGCAGGTTCCTGGCCGAGAACCAGCGCAGGCGCTTCCGCGAGTCCTCGCTGGTCTGCTCCTTGAGCTCGGGCACGACGCTCGTGCGCGACAGCTTCCACGCCGGCCCGAGGCCGAAGACCACCGTGCTCAGGACGCAGAAGGCCAGCGTCGCGCCGAGCACGCGAATGTCCGGGCTCCCGTCGAAGGCAATCGGCACCGGCGAGAGCGGCAGCAGCGTCGCCACCAGCAGGTTGATGGACCAGTAGCCGAGCAGCAGGCCGAACGCGCCTCCCACGAGCGACAGCATCATCCCCTCGGTCAGCAACTGCCGCACGATCCGGAAGCGGCTGCCGCCGAGCGCGAGGCGCATCGCGATTTCCTTTCGGCGCGCCGAGCCCCTGGCGAGCATCATGTTCGCGAGGTTCAGGCACGCGACGACCAGCACGATCACGGCCATGCCGATCAGCATGGCGAACATTCCGCCCATGTCGCCGTCGTCCTGAGGGCTCGTCGAGATCGACGCGCGCGGCAGAGCCTGCACCGAGAGCCGTTGATTCCTGTTCTCGGCCGGGTAGGCCCGCTCGAGCTCGGCGGAGAGCTGCTCGAGCGCCGGTGCCGCCGCCTCGGACGTGAGGCCCGGCTTCAGCCGGCCCACAACCATGAGTGACTCGCTGCGGCGGTCCGCGACCGACGTCGCGGCCGTGTCGTCGCGCATGAAGTCGTTCTCGATGAGCTCGTTGGCGCCGATCGGCACCCAGACCTCGGGCGCCGCCAGGGAGGACGTCCCGGTGAAGCCGCGCGGCGCGATCCCGACGATCGTGAACGGGCGGGCATTGATGCGGACCGTGCGGCCAAGGATGCCCAGGTCGCCGCCATGACTCTTCCAGTAGGGGTAGCTGACGATGGCGACAGCGGACTTGCTTCCGGGCCGCTCCTCCTCGGTGGTGAACGTGCGGCCGGCCGCCAGGTCCACACCGAGCGTGGCGAAGTAGTTGCGCGTCACGGCCGACCCGAACGTGCGCCGCGTGGCATCGGCCTCGCCGATGCCGACAAACGACACCGAGAATCCCATGACATTCGTGAAGCTGCGGTTGTGGTCACGGATGTCGAGGTAGCCCGGGTAGGAGAAGCCCCGGTACGAATTGGGCCTGGTGTGGTCGTGGCTGTAGATCCCGACGACCTGCCCCGGACGCTCGCTGCCCGGCATCGGTCGGAGGAAGAGCGTGTTGACCAGCGTAAAGACCGCGGAGTTCGCGCCGATGCCCAGCGCGAGCACCAGGATGGCCGTCAGCGAGAACCCCGGGTTCTTGAACAGGAGACGCAGGCTGTATCGCGCGTCCTGGAGCAGGTTTGACATGGATGTCCTCTCGATCCGGCTCGCCTCGCCGGCCCTGAGGAAGGTTACGCACGGCGGGGCGGAAGGGTTCCCTTTTCAGCGCAGGGCTAAAGCCCTGCGGTATCTGATCTTTCGTGAGTCTGATGGCCCTGCGCTATCTGAAGTCGTGAGGATCAGATAGCGCACGGCTTCAGCCGTGCGCCGCTCGGGGCCTCCGTCGTCACAGCGCGGCCGTGGGGAGGAAGCGCGGCGGCCGCCGGTGCTTCGTCGCCCGCTCGAACGCGAAGGCGTAGCCGAGCAGCTTCCCCTCGGTAAACGCCGGCCCGAAGAACGAGAGGCCGACCGGCAGGCCGAAAGCGAAGCCGGCGGGCACGGTGACGTGCGGGTAGCCGGCCACGGCCGCGAACGTCGAGCAGCCGTTCGGGCCGTAGTCCAGGTTGACGAGGTCGGTGAGCGACGCCGGGCCGCTCGTCGGGGCGACCAGCGCGTCGAGGCGGTGCTTCGCCGCCACGGCGTCGATGCCGAGCGTGCGCGTCCACTGGCGGCCGTTTGCCAGCGCCGTCTTGTACTTCAGGTCGGTCAGCGCGCCGGCCTTCTCGGCCTCGAGGAAGATCTCCTGGCCGAAGTACGGCATCTCGCGCTCCTTGTGCCGCTCGTTGAACGCGATCAGGTCCTGGAGCGAGCGGGCCGGCGCCGTGGGGCCAAGTCCGGCGAGATACGCGTTCAGGTCGGCCTTGAACTCGCAGAGCAGGACCGTGAACTCGCTGTCCGACACCTTCGAGGCGGGCGGCAGGTCCACCGGATCGACGATGACCGCGCCCAGCCTGGCGAGCACCGCGATGGCCTCATCGGCGATCCGGTCGGCCGCGACGCTCATCCCGAAACAGGCCTTGCGCGGGATGCCGATCCTGGCGCCCTCGAGCGCGTTCGGATCGAGGAAGGTCGTGTAGTCGCGCCGCCCCTTCGCGGCCCCCGCCGCCGTGACAGGGTCGTCCGGGTCCGCTCCGACGAGCGCGCCGAGCAGGATGGCCGCGTCGGTCACCGTGCGCGCCATCGGTCCGGCCGTGTCCTGGCTGTGCGCGATGGGGATGATCCCGGCGCGGCTGACAAGGCCGACGGTGGGCTTGACGCCGACCAGCCCGCAGTTGTTCGAGGGGGAGACGATCGACCCGTCGGTTTCGGTGCCGATGCCGATGGCGGCGCAACTGGCCGCAACGGCGACGCCGGTGCCCGAGCTCGACCCCGAAGGGTTCCGGTCGAGCGCGTAGGGGTTCTTCGCCTGGCCGCCGCGGCCGCTCCACCCGCTCGACGAGTGCGTGGACCGGAAGTTGGCCCACTCGCTGAGATTGGTCTTGCCGAGGATGACGGCGCCGGCCTCGCGCAGCCGGCGCGCCACGAAGGCGTCGCGCGCGGGCGTCGAGCCCTCGAGCGCGAGCGACCCGGCGGTGGTCGTCATCCGGTCGGCAGTGCCGATGTTGTCCTTGATGAGCACCGGGATGCCGTGCAGGGGCCCCCGCGGGCCCTTGCCCGCCCGCTCGCCATCGAGCCGCGCGGCAATGTCGTCGGCCTCCGGGTTCAGCTCGATCACCGCGTGCAGCGCCGGCCCCTGCCTGTCGAGCGCCTCGATCCGCCGCCGGTACTTCGCGACGAGCGATCGCGCGGACTCCTCGCCGGCCTGCATCTTCTTCTGGAGGTCGCCGAGCGTCGCTTCCTCGAGGTCGAAGCGGTGGAACCTCGACAGCGCGCGACGCCGCCTCGGCGTCGGCCGCGCCGGCGCTGACAATCCGGCTTGCGGCGATCCCGACGCCGCCCGCGACACCGGTCTTAAGAAAGCGACGACGATCGATGTCACGGTCTGTTGGCGCCATATCGTGCTCCCGATCCGGCAACCCTAAAGGGTCGCCCTACAGCAGATTGCCCTCGTCCCTGATCCCCGATCCCTGGTCCCCGATCCCCGGTCCCCGATCTATCCTGAGCAATGATCTTCCGCGGCTCGCTTAGCGGGCGCTCGGCGATGCTGAGCGTCAAGGATACCTCCATTTCGCTGGCGTTCGAGGCTGCGTGGGTCGCCGCCTGGGACTTCGGCGGCCGGCTCTACAGCCTCTGGAAGGGCGGCGAGACTTACCGCCGGGGGCTGAGCGGCCGGCTGCTGCACAAGCCCGCCGGCTCCGCCGACGGGCGAAGGCGCGTGCCGCTCGAGGGCGCGGCCGCCGACAACATCCTGGACGAAACCGCCGGGCAGGCGGCGCTGCTCTCCCGCTCGCTCGAGCGCGACGCCCGTGGGTGGACCGCCTCCGACGGAAGCCACACGGGCGCGGAGGTGGCGGCGATCGTCGATCGCTGCGCGAAGTTCGACGCGGCGGTCGCGCGGGCCGATGCCGTGCGGTTCACCGGGGTCTACTCCCCCATCGGCATCCTGCCGCCCGACCAGTACCTGTCAACGGTGCTGCAGGCCACCGACGGGTGCTCGTTCGGCACCTGCACGTTCTGCGACCTCTACCATGGCGCTTACCGCGTGAAGGGGGCCGACGAGTTCCGGCGCCACGTGGAGGCGGTGCGGGGCTACCTCGGTGAATCCGCGGCGCTGCGCGGGCGATCGTTCTTCCTGGGCTCGGCCAACGCCCTGGCGGTGCCGATGGCCAGGCTCCTCGAGTTCTTCGACGCGATCCCCGGGCCGTTCGGGGGCGGAGCGCGGCCTGTCCACGCCTTCGTCGACGGGTTCACCGGCGCCCGCAAGACGGCGGCCGACTACGCCGAGCTGCGCCGGCGCGGTCTCGGGCGGGTGTATGTCGGCCTCGAGTCAGGGCACGATCCCCTCCTCGCCTTCGTCAGGAAGCCCGCGTCGCGGGAGCAGGCGGTCGAGACGGTGCGCGCGATCAAGGCCGGCGGCGCCCGGGTCGGCGTCATCGTGATGGTCGGCCTCGGCGGGCGGACGTTTGCCGAGGGCCACGTGCGCGACACGGTGGCCGCGGTGAACGAGATGGGCCTCGGCGCCGGCGACCTCCTGTTCTTCAGCGAACTCATCGAGATGCCGGGTACCGTTTACCCCAGCGACGCCTCGGCGGCCGACATCGTCCCGCTGTCGTTCCCGGAGAGGGTCGCGCAGGCCCAGGCCATCGGGGCAGGGCTCGCGTTCGAAGGCCCCCCGCCGCAGATGGCCAAGTACGACGTCAGGGAATTTATCTATTGACGCAGGCTTCGGGCTGCAGGCCGCGGGCTGCAGGCCGCGCCACGCGATCACCCTGGCCGACCGCAGTGTGACAGTCGCAAGACCGCCTGAAGCCCGTAGCCCGAAGCCGGCAGCGTCCGCTTTGCATGCTCCCCCCGCCGGCTGGTCTATACTGAACCTCATCCAGGAGGACTGCATGGCCTACACCGCGAAAGACTATTCGGCGCTTGTCGGCATCCCCGGATTCAGCGAGACGCTGCTGAAGAACCACTTCACCCTCTACCAGGGCTACGTCACCAACACCAACAAGGTGCTCGACCTGCTCGGCGCGATGCTCAACGAGAGCAGGATTGCCGCGCCCGAATTTGCCGAGCTCAAGCGACGCCTGGGCTGGGAATTCGACGGGATGCGGCTGCACGAGCTCTACTTCGAGAACCTCGGCGGCCTGGCGCTCAACCCGAACGGCGCGCTCGCGAAGAAGATCGCCGCCGACTTCGGAAGCGTCGAGAACTGGGAGAAGGACTTCAAGGCGACCGGCGCCATGCGAGGCGTCGGCTGGACCGTCCTCTACCAGGATCCGGTGGGCGGCCGCCTCATCAACTTCTGGATCGGCGAACACGACGTCTCGCACCCGGCCGGCTGCGTGCCGCTGCTCGTCATGGACGTCTTCGAGCACGCCTTCATGCTCGACTTCGGCCTCAAGCGCGCCGATTACATCGCGGCCTTCTTCGCCAACATCAACTGGGGGGCGGTAGAGGCACGGGTCAAGTAACACCTGCAGTGGTCAGTTGCCAGTGGTCAGTGGATCACGCGTGACTTACTGGTCACTGGCAACTGGTCACTGGCAACTGACCACTGGCACGACCGGCGACGCCCAGGGAGGCTTCGGTGAACTACCCCCTGTGGTCCCTTCCCGCTCCCGGTCTCCTGATCGCGTGCGTCGCGATCCTGCACGTCTTCATCTCGCATTTCGCCGTCGGCGGCGGCCTGTTCCTCGTGGTGGCCGAGCGGAAGGCCAGGCGGGAACGCGACGACGGGATGCTCGGCTACCTGCGCCGGCTGAGCGGGGTGTTCGCCCTGCTGACGCTGGTCCTCGGCGCCGCGACCGGCGTCGGCATCTGGTTCACCATCGGCCTCGTCCACCCGCAGGCCACTTCGGCGCTCATCCACATCTTCGTCTGGGCCTGGGCCATCGAGTGGACGTTCTTCGTCGTCGAGATCGCGGCGGCGATGGTCTACTACTACGGGTGGGATCGCCTCGACGCGGCCACCCATCAGCGCGTCGGGTGGATCTATTTCGGCGCCGCGTGGCTCAGCCTGGCCGTCATCAACGGCATCCTCGCCTTCATGCTGACGCCCGGCGCGTGGCTCGCGACCGGCAGCCTCTGGGACGGGCTGCTCAACCCGACCTACTGGCCCGCCCTGTTCGCCCGCACGTTCGCCGCGATCGGCCTCGCCGGCCTCTACGTGATGCTCACGGCCGCCGGCCTGGCGGACCGCGAGGTGAAGGCCCGGGTCGCGAGATACGCGGCGAAGTGGATCCTGCCCATGTCCGTCGCGCTGCCGCTCGCCATCGTCTGGTTCCTGTGGGCGGCGTCGCACGCCGGCGTCGAGGTGCTCGAAGTCCTCGGCCTGAAGGCCGCCTCGGTCGGCGACATCGTGGCCGTCCTGACCGCGGGCAGCGTCTCCGGCTATCCGGCGGCCATCACCGCGGCCCGCGCCGTGATCGTCGCGTCGTTCTCGACGCTGCTCCTGACCGTCGCGATCGCCTACGTGGCGCCGCACGCCTACGGCCGCTTCACGGCGGTCCTCCTGCTGACGGCCGCACTGGTCGCCATGGGCGGCGGCGAGTGGGTGCGCGAGGACCTGCGCAAGCCTTACGTGATCGGGCGCTACATGTTCGTGAACGGCGTGCGCATCGCGCCGGAGTGGACGCGCGCGGTCGCCGCCACCGAGCCGACGGTCCGCGACGACCGCTTCGAGCTGTCGGCGCTGCGGCGGACCGGCGTGCTGCGGGCGGCGCTCTGGACCCGACTGCCGCCCGTGGCAGCGGGCGGCGATCCGCTGGAGCGCGTCGAGGCCGAGGGGCGCGAGGTGTTCCGCCTGTCGTGCACCGTCTGTCATACGACCGACCTCTACCTGGCGATCCGCCCGCTCGTCGCGGGCCGCAGCCAGGAGGCGATTTCGTCGATCCTGTCCCGGTTGACGACATCCGACGAGCAGCCGACGGGCGCCGGCGCGCTCTGGACCTGGAGGGGCCGGCGAATGCCGCCGTTCCCGGGCACGGACGCCGAACGCGAGGCGGTCGCCGTCTACCTCGCGCGGCTCGGCGGGACGGTGCCGCACCTGCCCGCGCCTGCCGGCGCCGCAGGAGAAGGGAGGCGCCCGGTGACGCCGCTACCCTCGCTCGACCCGCTGCCGCTGCCCGCGCCGACGTGGCTCCTGTCCGGCCTCCTCAGTCTCACGTTCCTGCTCCACGTGCTGCCGACGAACCTGCTGCTCGGCGGATCCATCCTCGCGCTCGCCGCGCGGGTGCGCGGGAAGAAGGACGAGCGCTCCGCCGAGTTGGCGAGCTTCATCGCGGGCGCGCTCCCGGTGCTGTTCGCGGCGGCGATCACGCTCGGCGTCGCGGCGCTGCTCTTCCTGCAGGTGCTGTACGGGCGGGCGTTCTTCAGTGCGGCGGTGATCCTGGCGGTGCCCTGGTTCCTGGTGGTGCCTGCGCTCATCACGGGCTACTACGCGGCGTACGTCGCGCGCAGCCCGAAGGCGAAGGTCTGGCTGACCTCGCTCGCCGCGCTCGTCGTCGTCCCGGCCTGCGTCGTTTTCGTCGCGTTCGTCCAGGCGAACGTGATGAGCGCGATGCTGCTCCCGGACCGGCTGGCAGCCTATTTCGCCGCGCGCGCCAGCGGCCTGCGCCTCAACCTCGGCGACCCGACTCTCATCCCGCGCTTCCTGCACATCGTCACGGGCGCGTGCGCCGTGGCAGGAGTGGCGGTGGCAATCGTCGGCTGCCGGAGGCGGGCAGCCGACGCGGAGCGGTCGGCGTGGATGGTCCGCCAGGGCGCCGTGTGGTTCGTCGGCGCGACCGCGCTCAATGTCATGTTCGGGGTGTGGTGGCTGGCCGCCCTGCCGCTGCAGACGATGCTGCTGTTCATGGGGCGGGACGTCGGCGCCACGCTCTTCCTCGTGGCGGGGATCGTGGCGGCGCTGGCCGCGTTCGGCCACATGATCCCGGCCACCATGGCGAAGGACCCACGGACGCTGCTCGTCGGCGGGGCCGGCAGCCTGGGCGTCACGCTGGCGTGCATGGTGATGGTGCGCGACTCGGCCCGTCGGGCCGAGCTTGCCGCGGCAGGATTTCAGCCCGCGGCCTGGGTGCAGCCCCAGTGGGGCGCGATCCTGGTGTTTCTCGTCCTCCTGCTGGCCGCGATTGTGCTGGTCGGATGGATGATCCGCGCGATCGTGGCCGCGAAGGTCACTGTGTAGCGCCGGCCTCCTGGCCGGCCGATCAGAGGGCGGCCACCAGCCCCGGCAACTCCCCGAGCGTCCTGATCCGGACGCAGTCGAACTCGCCGTAGAGATCGGCCGTATCGAGGAGCACGGCCCGGAGGCCGACGCCGCGGGCGCCCTCCACGTCGACGTGGTAGAGATCGCCGACGTGCAGCGTGTCTTCGCGGCGCGCCCCCGCCCGCTCGAGCGCCAGCTCGAAGATCCGCGGGTCCGGCTTTTCCACCCCTTCCTCGGCCGAGTCGAGCATCACGTCGAAGCGCCGCGCCAGGTCGAGCCTGGCGAACAGCGCCTTGAGCTTGCCGTTGGCGTTGGACACGACCGCCAGCTTCAGTCCCATCGCGCGCAGCCGGTCCAGAGCTTCGGTCACGCCGTCCGGCACGGTCTCCCACAAGTTGAACTCGGCGTGGTAGCGCTGCAGCTCGTCGAGCGCCGCGCCGGTGGCCGGCGACGGCGGAATCCCGCAATGCTCCAGAACCAGGTTGAAGTACCCCCAGCCGCGCTGCCGGTCGTTGGCCGCCGAGCCCAGCCCGAGATCGATGTCGCGCCGGGCGAGGGGATCCGCCGCGCCGAGCGCGTCGGGTGTGACGAGAACGCCGTGGGCGGCGAGCGCCGCGCTCACGCGCCGCCAGTTGGGCGTGACCAGCACGCCACCCGCGTCGAGGAAAACCGTCGTCAGGGGCACGCTTCAGAATAGCGCAGGCCTGAAGGCCTGCGGTATCCACGATGTTCTGGTCGGATAGCGCAGGGCTTTAGCCCTGCGCCGTTAGGCGAATTCCGCGACCACCGGGCCGTGGTCGCTCGTGCCGACCTCGCGGTAAGCCGGGCAGCGCGTGGCCCTCGCGGCGAGCGCCCGGCTCGCGAGCACATAGTCGAGGCGCCAGCCGATGTTCCGCTGGCGCATGTTGCGCCACGGAGGCCACCAGGTGAACAGTTCCTGGTTGTCGGGGTCGAGCGCACGCCCGACGTCCACCAGGCCGCGCGAGAGGATCCGTTCGAGGAGTTCGCGCTCCTCGGGGAGTTGGCCAATCGTGTTCGGCTTGCGCTCCTTCGGGTGCACGTCCTGGTCGGTGCGCGTCACGTTCAGGTCGCCGCAGAGGACGATCTCCAGGCCCGACTCCCGGGCCTCCCGCGCGTAGTCGTCCACCGCCGCGAGGAAGCGCATCTTGGCCTGGAAGTCCTTGCCGCCGTTCGGCACGTAGAGCGACGCGACGGTGAGCCCCGGGAGCGTGGCGGCCGCCACGCGCGTCTCGAAGTCGAAGGGCGGGTGCGAGAAGTCGGGCCGATCGGGAAACGTCGCCTTCCGCACGTGCAGGCCGACGCCGGAGTAGCCCTTGCCGCCGTGCCAGCAGCACCAGTAGCCGTCCATCTCCCAGAGCGAGATGGGGATCTGGTCCTGCGCGGCCTTGATCTCCTGCAGGCAGACGACGTCGGGCTGCTCGCGGCCGAGCCACTCCTCGAACTGCGCCTGCCGCGCCCGGATGCCGTTGACGTTCCAGGTGGCTATCTTCAGGGCAGCCATGAGTCCATAATAGCCGCGCCCGCACCGGCGTGTAACCTCTACGCCGGACCCGGTCACGACCTCGCGGAACCGTTTTGCCCAGGTCCCCCTCAGGAGATTCCGAATGCGTCGTCATACGATCACGTGTTGCCTCCTTGCGGCGGCGGTGCTGGCGCTGGCCGCGCCGGCGATGGCTCAGAACGCGCCCAAGGGGGACTTGGCCCTATCCTACAGCGTGATGTACGACAAGGAACTCGCGGACACCTCCGAGTTCGGCGGCTGGCTGCCGACCGGCTGGATCGTCTCCGGCGCGGTGCGCGTGACAGGAAACCTGTCGCTCGTGGGTGAGCTCGGCGCGAACTACAAGCCGTTCAACTACATGGACGTTGACGTCACGGCCGGCCTGCTCGGCGCCCTCGGAGGTGTGAGGTACACAGCCCGGGCCAATCCGAGGGTGCTCCCCTTCGTCCAGATGCTGTTCGGCCTTTCACGGGCCAGCCTGAGCGCCATGAGTATCAGCGAGTCGCACGACGCGTTCGCGACGCAGGTCGGCGGGGGCGTCGACGCCGCGGTGTCCGAGAAGCTCGCCGTACGGTTGCAGGGCGACTACCGCGCCCTCCGATCGGGAAATGGTACGGGCAACGAGTTCCGCCTCGCGACGGGCATCGTCTATCACTTCTGATCGAGGGCCGCGGCTCTCCGGTCGGCGCGAGTTGACGACGGGCGGCCCGATGTTCCCGGGCCGCCGTCAGTGAAACGCCGCGAGCAGGCTCAGGACGATCCCGGCGATCCCCACGGCGCCCGAGCCGAGCCAGACGAGGCGGATGCGCGTCAAGGCCGCCACCGCGCCGAGCGCGATCGACACCTGGAACAGCGCCACGGCGTTGGCGTAGCCGTGGTGGCGGTGCAGCAGCGCGTCCGCCTCGCGTTCCTTCTCGTCGCGCTGCCGCTCCTTCTCCTCGGCGGCCTTCCTGATCCCCTCCTGCTCCCGCGCGTCGCGCGCCTGCGTCTCGGCATAGGCCGGCGGCGGCTCCTTGCCAATCGCCAGCCAGGAGGTGCGCGAGGCCTCGGCCACGGCTCCCTTGATCCCCTTCGCCTGGTAGAAGGCCCACTGGTCCGACGCCTGAGCCTGCAGGCGCGTCGCCTCGGTCTTGAGGACGAGCGCCTCGTTGACGGTGGCGCCGGCCAGCAGCGAGGCCACCGCCGCGCACGCCGCCAGCAGCGCCGTCGTCAGGGCGATCTGCTTGAGGAAGCGCCCGCCTTCGTGCTCGAGCTCCTCGTGAATCGCCTCGTGCAGTTTCTCCGTTGGAACCTCTGTTTCTTCGGGCACGACGATCTCCTCTCGCGTGATCACGCGCTCAGGCAGAAACTCTCCGCGTGCAGCCAGCACGCCGGCGACGGATCGTGCGCGTCGCGGCGCAGCCGCTTCACGGGCGGGAACGGACTGGTCTTCATCGCGTCTCCGAGGAGGCGGTTCAGCGTCTCGTCGCGCAGCCCCACGGCGGAGTAGATCGCCACCAAGCCGACGGGGCGCGCGCCGAACGAGCCCGCCTCGCCGTCGTTCGCGAGCAGCAAGGCGGGGCCCTTGCCGAGCGTCCCCATGGCCGGCATCGACACGGTCAGCGGGAGCAGCACGCGACCGCCCCGCGAGAGGCCGTCCAGCCAGCACGCTTCCGGGTGAGTGACGCCGGCGTTGACGAGGACCGCGTCGAACGTCTCCGTGCGCGGATCGAACCTCCCGTCGCCGTGGCGCACCTCGATCTGCGCCCATGGAGCGAGCGCCGTCCTGGCCTGTTCGGCCAGCCCGCCGTCCACCTCGACCGCCACCACGCGCCCCTGCGCGCCGACGACGTGCGCCATCAGGGCCGAGTAGTAGCCGCGGCCGCAGCCGACGTGCAGGACCGTGGCGCCAGGCGCGAGGCCCACCATGTCGATCCACGAACACACGAGCGCGGGCTGCCCGTTGAACAGCTGGCGACTCGGGTCGATCGAGACCGAGATGTTGTGGCAGACGTGGCGCGGGTCGGCGTCGGGAGTCTCCCGCCAGGCGTCGGGCATCCGCTGGCCCGCCTGGAAGTCGCCCTGGCTCGCCACCTTCCACGGGCCCGGCGGCAGGAACCGCTCGCGCGGCACGGTCGCGAGCGCGTCCACCAGCGCCGGGGTGCGCAGGCAGGCGACCGCCTCAATTTCTTCTGCAAAGAAACGCCGCTGGAGCGGGAGCCGCGACGAGTCGCCTGTCGGGGTCATTCCAGTATCACAGCAGCGTCCGGCCGGCCCGGTCAAGGATAAGATCGGATGATGTCGGCCGTCTGCCTGTCCCTGCACGCCGATTACGAGTGCCGCCGGTCCGGGCCGTGCTGCACGTCGGGCTGGCCGATCCCTGTCGAGAGCGACCGGCTGACGGCGTGGCGCGAAGCGCTCGCGGCAGGCCGGCTGTCGTACGAAGCGGACGGCGAAGCCGATCGTCTGCCGTTTGTCGTGCCGCCCGGTCTTCCCTCTGGCGCCGGCGCGGTGCTGCGGACGCGCGCGTCCGGGGCCTGCGTCTTCTACCGCGAGAGCGACGGCCTGTGCGCGGTGCAGTGCGGCCTGGGACATCGCGCGCTTCCCGCCACCTGCCAGCACTTCCCCCGCCGCTGCCTGATCGAGCCGGACCGCGTCGCGGTGTCCTTCTCGCACTTCTGCCCCACGGTCGCGAAGCTCGCGTTCCGCACCGATCTCGCGCCGCAGGTTATGCCGGCCCCGCCTGCGCTGGTCGCGCCGGCGTGGTCCGCGTTCTCGCGTCCGCTCCGGCAGTTCCTCGCGGCGCACGCCTTTGGCAACTGGTGCGCTTACAACGGACAGGGACTGCGAACTGTCGTGCGCTCGCTGGACGTGGCGCTCGGGGTGGTACGGGTCGAGGCCGCGCGCGCCTGTGCCGGGGCCGGGCGCCCCTCGACTTCGCTCGGGACAACGCTGAGCCCATCGAAGGGTCGCCCGCTCGACGAAACGCTGCTCGCCGAAGCCTTCAGGGCGGCGGACCTGCTGCTGGTGCACCTCGCGGACCCGCTGGTATTGGCGAGGCAGCTCAGCGAAGTGGAAGGCTCCAGGCTTCGGGCTCCAGGCTTCGGGCCGTGTCAGGCTTCAGGCCTGCAGCCTGAGGCCTGAAGCCCGCAGCCTGCCCCTATTGAAGCGCCTGGTCGTAGACCTTCTTGAACTCGATCGGCTTCGGGAGCTTGCCCCCTTCGATCCGCGTGACGATCACCATCTGCAGCCCGTCGAAGACTTTCGTGAACGTCTGCGTCACCCTCGCGCCGTTTCCGAGCTTCATCGTCGTGACCAGCGCGCGGTCGGCCCACCTCGTCGTCCGCTCGACCGACGCGCCCGCCTGCTCCTCCACCACCTTCGTGCCGTCCGGCTTCAGCGTCGTGACGCGCCCCTGATCGTCGGTCAGGACGAGGCGCCCCTCGTGCTGGACGATGACGAAGAAGTTCGGCGCCTCGAGCGCCCGCTCCATCTGCTGCCGCACCGCGGCCGAGTCCGGCTTCTGCGGCGTCCGGTTCCACTCGCTTCTCGACCCGCTTTCTCCGCTCATTCCGCGGGCGCGCCTGCCCCGGCCGCTGTCCTCGCCGCGGGGACGGTCTTGTTTGCTCTCGTCCGCCTGTGGCTGCAGGGATGGCGTGGGGTCGCTGGCCTGCACGTTCAGGTTCCATTGTCCCGTGAGCTGCGGCGGCGGAAGCGGAGGAGGCGTCACCGTCGCGCCGGCCTGCACCTGAAGGGCCTGCGGAACCTTCGCTACCGCCGGCGACGAGGCGATCAGCCACGCCAGCGCAGGAAGTGCCAGGGCGAAGCGACGACGGACAAGTCGGACGTGCGGTCGTGTCATAGGCGAGTCAACACTGCTCCTGACTGATTATGACGCGGAGCGGAGGAATACGGTCGGGGATCGGGGGTCGGGGGTCGGGGACGTCCCGCTCGTCACGGGTACAAGTAGAGCAGGAACGGGATGCCGATCAAGGTCAGCGCGGCGAGGAACACCAGGCCGAACGTCAGGCCGAGCGCCCAGAACTCCTTCCGCGAAACATATCCGCTGCCGTAGAAGACCGGCGCCGGGCCCGTGGCGTAGGGCGTGAGGATACCCATCAGGCCGAGCGAATAGCACAGAAGCAGCGCCAGCGGGCGCGCGTGGACGCCGGGCACCGCCGCCCCGGCGGCCAGCACGACCGGCAGCATCGCCGTGACGTGTGCCGTGATGCTCGCGAACATGTAGTGGGAGACGAAGAACATCGCGAGGAGACCGGCCATCACCAGGGTCGGCGGATAACCGGTCAGCATCGCGGCCGACCCTCTCGCGAGCCACGCCACGAAGCCGACCTTGTTGAGGCCGTCCGCCAGGCCGAAGAGCGTGGCCAGCAGCACCAGCACGTTCCACGCGTCCTTGTTGGCGGCGATCTCCTGCCAGGTGACGATCCCGAGCAGCAGCATCAGCGAGATGACGATGAGCGCGGCCGTGGCGGCCTCCATCACGTGGCCGCCGAAGATCCAGAGGCCGATCGCCACCAGCGCGAGCGCCGCCATCACGAGCTCGTTGCGCGTCACCGGCCCCATCCTGTCGAGTTCTGCCGCGGCCCAGCGCGGCACCTTGGCGCTGCCGGTCACCTCCGGGGGATAGACCTTGTAGATGAACCACGGCAGCACCGCGACGAGCAGCAGGCCGATCGGCAGGAATCCGACCGCCCACTCACCCATCGAGAACCGATAGTTGATGGTCTTCTCGACCAGGCTCAGCGCGAGCAGGTTCGGCGCAAGGCTGGTCACGAACATCGAACTGGTCACCGCGGTGGCCGAGAAGGCGGTCCAGATCAGGTAGGCGCCGATCCGGCGCGCGGTCGGCCCCGGCTGCGAGTCGTAGATCGGCGGGATGTGGCGGATGACGGGGAAGATCGTGCCGGCGCTGCGCGCGGTGTTCGACGGCGTGAACGGCGCCAGCAGCAGGTCGGCGAACATCGTCGCGTACCCGAGGCCGATCGTGTGGCCGCCGAGCCGGCGGATCAGCGTCAGCGCGATCCGCTTGCCGAGGCCGGTCCGCTCGTAGCCGAGGGCGAACATGAACGCCGCGAACACCAGCCAGACGGTGCCGTTGGCAAACCCCGACAACGCGAGCTTCAGTGACGCTTCAGGGTCGGGAGCGGCCAGGCGGGATGCCGCGGCGAGGGCCATGCCGATGAAGCCGACGCCGGCGGCAGGAACCGGCTCCAGCACCAGGCCGACGACCACGGCGACGAAGAGCGCGAAGTAACGCCAGGCGTCGGGCGCGAGGCCCGGCGGGACGGGCGCGAGCGCCACGCCGATGCCCGCCACCGCGGGCAGCGTCGCGCGCCACGCCATTCCCGATCCGGCCGGCCCCCTCGCCCTCATGGGCCGGTATTATCGGCCCAGACGCACCCTGACGCCCACGAAGATCTCGCGTGTCGGGCCCGGCTGATACGAGTTGCCGTCCGGGTCGGGCTCGGTGAACGCGATGTACTCGGTGCCGAACAGGTTCCGCACCTGGAGGAACAGCTCCGTCCGATACGGCGCCGATCCGAGCTTGTAGGTCACGCGCGGATTGACCAGCGTGTAACCGGTGACCGACGCCACGTTGGTCTGATCGACGAACCACCCGCTCTGCGCGAAGACGCCGAGGCCGAACGACAACCGCTTGTCGTAGACGTACTCTCCGTCGAAGGCGAGCTGGTGCCGCGGCGAGTTGGGGATCACCTTGTCGGTGAAGCTGCCGAACAGGCTGTCGATCGACGTGTAGAGGAAGTCGTTGAACGTGTAGGCCAGGCGGAAGGTCGCCTCCGGCACCGGCGAGTAGGTCACCGAGGTCTCGAGGCCGTAGCGCCGGCTCGTGCCGAGGTTGCCGTAGAAGGTCTCGAGCGGCCGGTCGACCACGCGGTAGCGCCCGAAGTCGTTGTCGGTGTTCAGGTAGAAGAGGGCGGCGTCGTAGGCCACGCCGCGGAATCCGCCGCGCACGCCGACCTCCTCGCCGCGCGAGGTGGCGGGGGTCAGGTTCTTGTTGAAGCCGCCCTGCGCGTCGGGGTTGTTGGCCAGTTCCTCGGTCGTCGGCGGCATGAACCCCTGCCCCCACGACACGTAGAACCCGAGGTCGGGCAGCGGCGTGTAGGTGGCGCCGACCCGCGCGGTGACCTTCGAGAAGTTCGCGGACCCCGACATGTCGATGCCGCCGAGCTTCAGGTTGTCGGTCAGCTCGTTGGCGATGCGATCGACCCGAAGGCCGAACATGCCGGAGATCTGCGGCGTGAACTCGAGGCGATCGATCAGGTAGACGCCGACGCCGGTCTGGGTGATGGACTGGTCGGTCAGCCGGCTCGGCCCCTCGACGGCGTTGCCGAGATTCGCGGTCCGATACTCGGCGATCGTCTGCCGGGAGATGTCGGTGCCGAGCGACAGGTGGTTGGTATACGCATCCAGCTTCGAGTCCATCGTGTACTGGATCGTGCCCCCGGGCGAATCGTACGTCCGGTGCTGCACCGACGAGGGCACCGCTTCCCACCAGCCGGTGCGCCGGTAGTACACGGAGTAGATCAGGGCGCTGTCGCCGGCGAGCTCGGTCCGCCCGGACATGCCGACGGTCATCCGGTTGGTGCGCTGCCCCTCGTTGTAGGTGAGGGCGTCGGGGTTCGCCTGGCGCCGGTCCTGGGCGAGCCAGGTGAGGTTGAGCCCCTCCGCGTTGTCGTTGTAGTAGTGCGTGCCGGCCAGGATGAAGGTGAGCCTCGTCCTGTCGCTGGCCGTGTATTTCGCCTTGCCGTACAGGTTATAGGCGTCGAACTTGGTGTGCACGCGGTAGCCGTCGCCGTTGGTGCTCGACGCGGTGAAATGATAGTTCACGTCGCCGGAGGTGCCGCCCGCTTCCGCGTACGGCTTGAAGAAGCTGTACTCGCCGGCCTCGAGCGAGGCCTGGCCCGTGAGCGGCGCGGCGCCGCCGTCGCGCGTCGTGATGTTGATGACGCCGCCGGACGACCCGCCGCCGTAGAGCGCCGAGGCCGATCCGCGCAGCACCTCGATCCGCTGGACCGACGCCCAGTCCACGTCGAACAGGTCGGGCGCGAGCCCCGTGGGATCGTTGAGCGGCAGGCCGTCGAGGAGCACCGTGATGCCGCGGACCCCGCGCTCGGTGAGCAGCCCCTGGCCGCGGATCGAGAGGTGCACCCGCTCGCCGTCCGCCTGGTTGTCCACCTTCACGCCCGGCACCAGCATGAGCGCCTCGTCGGCGCCGACGGTCCTCGGCATCGACTTCAGTCCGTCCTCGGTCACCACCGAGGTGGCGGCCGGGTTGTCCTTGAGCGGGATCTCGACGCGCGGGGCGGTGACGGTGACGTCGATGGCGACCTTGGGCAGCTGCGTGTCGCCCTGCTGCTGGGTGGTGCCGGCGGCGGCCTGGCCGGCGGCCGGCTTCTGGTCGGTCGCGCTCCGGGGCGGCGTCGCCGCCTGGTCGGATGCCGTCGATCCCTGGGACGTGCCGGTCGACGCGGTGGAGGCGGCGGGCGGCGGAGTTTGGGCGGCGGCGGCCGAGGCCATCGACAGGCAACAGCAGGCGGCGGCCAGCCAGTGTCCGACACCGGTCCGGCGTGTCGCGGAACTCATCATGACGAACAACCTCCGGGTTGAGAGGACGAGGGGGCGTTCGGATGGTGGACCGGCGGCCGCGACTACTACCAGCGCTCGTAGTTGGGGGGAAGGACAGGTCGGCTTACGGCTTACGGCTTACGGCAGGAGGCGAACCAGGCCTTCGGTGACCACGTGGATGCCGAGCCACACGCCCTCGCCGGCGAGGACGGCGGCGACGAGGGTCATGCCGCACAACGAGAAGGACCAGGCCCGGCCGAGCGGCGGGGCCGGCTCCTCGCCGACGGCGGGCGCGAGCAGGCGGCTGATGCGCTCCCAGATCGGCGCGCCGTCGTAGAACCCGCTGCCGGCCGCCTGCAGGCCCGCCGCGG
The DNA here is from genome assembly GCA_963717945.1 of uncultured Acidobacteriota bacterium. GTDB lineage: Bacteria > Acidobacteriota > Vicinamibacteria > Vicinamibacterales > Fen-181 > FEN-299. The sequence continues at coordinate 346,940 of CAVQXT010000006.1, forward strand.
GCGTCATCCGCGCCACCTTGAGGAGCGCGGACGCCAGCACCAGGCCCCGGCCCTCCCGGCCGCTCGCGGCGCGCGCGTCGGCCGCGAACTCCACCGCTGCCCTCCAGCGGCGCTCGATCTCCCGGCCGCCCGCCCAGAAGCCCAGCAGGTCCGGCGAGCAGGCCACGAGCAGGCGCTTCAGATTGTCGCGCGTCTGGTGGTGCGCCCGTTCGTGGGCCAGGCTCGCGTCCAGCTCGTCGTCGGTCAGCGCGTTCAGCACCGGCCGCGACACGAAGACGCGGGCCTCCCGCAGGCCCGTCATCGACACGATCGGGACCCGGTCGGGGAGGCAGTAGACCGGAAGGCCATTCGCCGCCGGGACTGTCGCGGGGCACGCGCGGGCCAGCCAGCCGCGCTCGACGCGGCGGGTGGCCAGGTAGTCCCGAACCGCGCGCCGCGCGGCCAGCGCCAGTGTCAGCGCGCCGAGCAGGCCGAGCGCGACGAGCGTGTATCCCGCCGATTCGTCGGCGTTCTTCGGTTCGAAGCGCCACTGCGCGGGCAGGAAGAGGGCGAAGATGAACAGGAGCGCGACCGCGCCCGGCGCGAGCTTGAGGGCGAGCAGGACGGCGGGAACCCGAGTCGGCCGCAGCCGGGAGGCGGCCCGCGCGAGCGGGGGGCCGACGGCCGCCGTGAGCGCCGACAGCGCCGCGTTGACGGTCGCAAACCAGGCCAGCGCGAGCAGGGCCAGGAAGAGCAGCTCGTTCACGGCTCCTCCTCGCCGCCGCCCGAGCCCTCCCTTTTCACGTCCGCCCGGTCGAGCTCGCGCCGCTTCGTCTTCACGAGCCGCTCGAGCTCGTCGAGCAGCGCGCGGTCCCGCTTCCCCACTTCCTCCACCAGGTTCGACAGGAACGGCAGCGGCGCCGACCAGTCATTCGACAGCAGGCCCGACACGACGTCGTTCGCGACGATCGCGTCGAGCTCCTCGCGCGACGCCTTGGCGGAGTAGGCGAACGCCCGCGCCCGCTTGGTCCGGGTCAGCAGCCCCTTCTTGAACAGCCGGTCGAGCGTCGTCATGACGGTGGTATAGGCCACCTTGCCCTCGAGCTGCGCGTGGACGTCGCGGACCGTCACGTCGTCGCGGTCCCACACGACCTCGATGACGCGCCGCTCGAGCGTGCCGAGGCGAGCTCGAAGCAGTTCGCGCGGCGGGCGGAAGCCCCAGAAGAGGAAGTGAGCGTTGGCCATCGTCTGGTCCGAGATGATACTGCCGAACCGGCGCAGGGCTAAAGCCCTGCGCTATCCGTCGTGGATACCGCAGGCCTTCAGGCCTGCGCCACGGCCTCTTATTTGACCCGGACCGCGGGCGCGATCAGCCGGTCCGACTGCGGCAGCGGGCCCATCAGCGGCCGGGCGTAGCTCTTGAACGACTCGTCGATGTCGTTGCTCCCCTTCAGGAACTGCTTCGGCAGCGGCTTCGTGCTGGCGGCCACCGATTCGAGCGGGGTGAGGAAGTAGTCGACCGAGTAGTCCCCCGTCCGCCGGATGGCCACCGACCCGTTCCGCTTGCCGTGCACGGCGAAGTGGACCGCCGTCTCGCCGACGTCGCGGGCCTCGCTCGCGTCAACCGCCGAGATCACGCCGAGGAACGACCGCTGGAGGTACCCGAAGGTGTCGCACCGGACGCGGGTGATCTTGAGCCGCGCCTTCACCGCGTCCGACAGCGCGTCGCCGAGCGTGCTGCGGCCCGACAGCTGGAGGTTGCCGAACTGGTCGCGCTCCTCCACCTCCTTCAGCTTGAGCAGCATCGGCACGTCGTCTTCGGCCACGATCCCCTCGCAGACGGCGACGACGCAGCGCCCGTGCTCGCTGTAGACGCGGTCGACGTCGTCGAGGAACCGGTCGATGTTGAACGGCGCCTCGGGCACGTAGATGAGGTGCGGCCCGTCGTCGGGCCACCGCCGCGCGAACACCGAGGTGGCGGTCAGGAACCCCGCGCTCCGGCCCATGACGACGCCGACGAAGACGCCGGGAATGGCGAAGTTGTCGAGGTCGAGGCCGGCGAAGGCGCTGACGACGAACTTGGCCGCGCTGCCGAAGCCCGGCGTGTGATCGGTCACCAGGATGTCGTTGTCGATCGTCTTCGGGATGTGGATGACGCGGAGGTCGTACCCCTTCTGCTCGGCGAAGGTCGAGACGATCCGACAGGTCTCGGCCGAGTCGTTGCCGCCGACGTAGAAGAAGTACCGGACGTCGTGGCGCTGGAACACGTCGACCATCCGCTCGCAGTAGGCCGCGTCGGGCTTGTCGCGCGTCGAGCCGAGCGCCGAGGACGGGGTGATGCCGACCATCTCGAGGTTGTGCGTGGTCGCCTGCGAGAGGTCGAAAAAGTCCTCGTTGATGATCCCCCGGACGCCGTAGCGGGCGCCGTACACGTGGGTGATGAACGGGTACTTCCGAGCCTCGAGCACGACGCCGGCCAGGCTCTGGTTGATGACCGCCGTCGGGCCGCCGCCCTGCGCCACCACCGCCTTACCTTCCAGCCGCAACATGTCGCCTCCTCTATTCCGGCGATCCGACCGCGCGGATGGGCGCCGCCTCGGTCGCCAGCAGGTCGAACACCACCACCTCGTTCTCGCCGGCTTTCAGCCACGGCGCCGGGCAGTAGAGCCGGCGCTGGGGGCCGATGTCCCAGTATCGCCCCAAATTGTGCCCGTTCACGAAGACCACGCCCTTGCGGTAGCCGCTCAGGTCGAGATAGGTGTCGGCCGGCTTCCCGACGCGGAACGTCCCGCGAAAGAAGAGGCCGGGGCGCGCGTCGGCCACCGAGTCATCCGCGAGCGACATCGCCCACCGCTCGCCGAGCGGCAGGAGAAACACGTCCCAGTTCATCAGCGTCATGCCGCCGAGCGTGACGCGGTCGGTGATCCCCTTGCGGTCGATCATCGCCTGGCCGAAGTTGATGTGGCCCATCCCCTCGACCAGGATGTCGAGCACCGGCGCCGCGCCCGTCGTGCTCGGCAGGTCGAGCGAGTTCTCGCCCAGCCGCCGGTCGAGCGTGCCGACGAGCCGGCCGTCCACCAACACGAGCGCGAAGTCGTGCAGGTCGGTCACCTGCAGCCGGCCGCTCTTGCGGCCGACGAGCGTCGTCCGGTAGAGCACCAGCCCCTGGTTCTGGCCGTAGGCCTCGAACGGCCGCGGCTGCACCGACTTCACCGGCGCCGGCAGGTGGCTCCAGAGCGAGGCGGCCGCGCGCATCGCGATCTCGGGGACCTCCAGCGTCGGGATCGGGTCCGGGATCGCGGGGAGCGGCGCCCCGCCGGGCCGGGACGCGCCAATCATCTCACGAAGCGCGAGGAACTTGGGCGTGGCGCGCCCCTGCTCGGTGATCGGGGCGTCGTAGTCGTAGCTGGTGAGGTCGGGCTCGTAGCCCTTGCCGCCGGAGTTTGCGCCGGCGGTGAAGCCAAAGTTGGTGCCGCCGTGCACGACGTAGAGGTTGAACGACTTGGCCGCGCCGAGCAGGAAGCCCATCTCCTTGCGGAGGTCGTCGAGCGAGGGGCGCGCCCACTTCTCGCCCCAGTGCGTCAGCCAGCCCGGATAGGTCTCGGCCGAGAAGACCGGAACGCCCGGCACGATGGAGCGGGCGAGGTCCCAGTCCTTCTCGCTCGACCCGGAATCGAGACCGACGGCGGCGCCCGGCAGAGAGCCCGCTTCGAGCATGTAGGTGGTGGGGCCGTCGGCCGTGTAGAACGGCCCGTCGACGCCGGCGTGCCTCCACACCGAGCGCAGCCGCTCGAGATACCGGCGATCGTTCCCGTAGCTTCCGTACTCGTTCTCGATCTGCACCATGACGATCGGCCCGCCGCGAGAGACCAGCAGCGGCCTGACGACGGCGGCAAGACGGGTGAGGTAGCGCTCGGCGGCGGCCATGTAGCGCGGGTCGAGGCAGCGCACCTTCAGGTCCGGGTCGCGCAGGAGGTACGACGGGATGCCGCCGAAGTCCCACTCGGCGCAGACGTAGGGGCCCGGGCGGAGGATGACCCACATCCCCTCTTCCTGGGCGATGCGCACGAAGCGGGCGATGTCGCGCGAGGGCGACGTGAAGTCGAAGACCCCTTCGGCCCTTTCGTGGTAGTTCCAGAACACGTAGGCGGCGATGGTGTTGCAGCCCATCGCCTTGGCCATCCTGATGCGGTGGCGCCAGTACTCGGGCGGGATGCGCGCCGGGTGCATCTCGCCCGAGATGATCTGGAACGGCTTCCCGTCGAGCAGGAAGTCGGACGGCCCGAGAATGAACGTGTGGTGTCGAGCAGGCCTGAAGGCCTGCTCCGACGAAGCTTTCGTGCCCGCCGACTGGCCGGCCGTCCAGGCAGTCAACGCGAACATTGCGGCGACGATAGCGAGCAGGTATCTCATACGCCCGTCGCCTCGGCGGGCCAGGAGGCCCACCCCACACACGGTCCTGTCGGAGCAGGGCTTCAGCCCTGCTCTACGGCCCTGAGCCCTGAGCCTGAGCCTTGAGCCTCCGGGCTTGAGCCCTGAGCCATGAGCCCTGAGCCCTTACTTGTCCAGCGTCCCTGCCACCCACTCCAGGTTGACGCGGGCGACCCGGTAGTCGCGCTGCGCCTGCGCGAGGTTGACGCGCGCCGACGACAGGTTCAGCTCGGCGTCCTGCACCTCGAGCCGCGTCTTCACGCCGAGCTCGAACCCCTTCTCGGCCATCGACAGGAGCCGCTCGGCCTGCAACACCGTGCCGCCGGCGGCCTTCACGATTTCCGACGACTCGCGAACCAGGTCCACGGCCGTGCGCACCGCCACGGCGATCCCCTCGCGCAGCTTCTTGTCGTCGAGGTCCGCGCGCGCCAGGTCGGTTTGCGCCTGCGCCACCTGGCCCTTGGTCCGCCAGCCGTCGAACAGCGGCACGGTGGCGAAGACGCCGGCGTTCCAGAGATACCCGCTCGACGCCACCGACGGGAGACTGATGCGGCCCATGCCCCAGGCGGCCGAGAAGTCCACCCTCGGCTTGCTCGAGGCCCTGGCAATCGTCACCAGCTCCTTGTAGACGCCGCGCGTGTTGTCCTGCACGGCCAGTTCGGGCCGGTTGGCGAGCGCCCGCGCCAGCACCGCCTCGTAGGTTGGCACCGCCTCGATCGGGGCGCCGAGCGCCCCGGTCACGTCGACCTCCCCGGTGTCCGCCAGCAGGAAGGCCAGCTGCATCCGCGCCACGCGGACCGCGTTCTGCCCGCGGATCAGCGGGGGCCGCGCGTTCTCGACCGCCACCTGCGCGGCGAGCACGTCGTAGTCGGTGGCGGTGCCCGCCGTCTGCCGCTTGGTCGTCTCATCCAGGTGCCGCTGCTTCTGCGCCAGGTCCTGCTCGGCGATCGTCGCCAGCTCCCTCGCCACCAGCACGTTGAAGAAGGCTGTCGTGACGTCCCGCGTCACCGCCTGCCGGAACAGGCGGAGCTGCTGGTCGGCGAGGCCGAAGCCCAGCTTCGCGGCGCGGATCGCCGCGCCGACCTGGCCCCAGGTGAAGACCACCTGGCTGACCTTCACCTGGCCGGTCAGCGCGTCCTGGCGTCCGCTGAAGATCTCGGCGAGGTCCGAGCCGGTCCCCGACGACCCGCCCGACGACCCGCCCGACGAGAACAGGTTGAACAGGTCCTTCTGCCGGTTGTCGAAGTTGCGGACGAGCGAGGCGGAGAAGGAGACCTGCGGGAGCGCGCTGGCGCGCTCCTCGAGGTACTTGCCCTGCACCCACTTCTGGTACTCGATCGCCTTCTGGATGTCGCGGTTGTGCGACGCGGCGACGGCGAGCGCCTCGTCCAGCGTCAGCACGTTCACCGCGCCCGGTGCCGCCTCCTGCGAGGCCGCCTGCCCGGCCGCCTGGTCAATCGACGCCGCGAGCGACGCGCGGCCGGCCGACTGCGCCGACGCCGCGGCCGACGGGCCGGCGAGCAGGGCGGCGACGAGCAGCCCGACCGCCGCCGCGCGGGCGTGCCGCGGCCCCTTCCGGAAGATCCACGCCGAGAAGTCGTCCAGGATCGAGTAGACCACCGGCACGACGATGAGCGTCAGGATCGTCGAGGTGATGAGGCCGCCGACGACGGCCCGCGCCATCGGCGCGCGCATCTCCGCCCCCTCGCCGAGCGCGAAGAAGAGCGGCAGCATGCCGAAGATCATCGCCGAGGTGGTCATCAGGATCGGCCGGAGCCGCGTCCGGCCGGCCGTGATGAGCGCGCTCCGCCGGTCCATGCCGCGGGACCTGAGCACCTTGGTGAAGTCGATCAGCAGGATCGCGTTCTTGGTGACCAGCCCCATCAGCATGATCAGCCCGATGAGCGACATGATGTTGATCGTGTCGCCGGTGAGCAGCAGCGTGCCCGCCATGCCGACGATCGACAGCGGGAGCGACAGCATGATCGACAGCGGGTCGAGGAACGACTCGAACTGCGCCGCGAGGATCAGGTAGACGAAGATCACCGCCAGCAGCAGCGCCTCGCCCATGTAGCCGAACGACTCGATCATCATCTCGGCGTCGCCGGACTGGACGAGCTTGTAGCCGGGCGCCATGTTCAGCCCCTCGCCGGCCTTCATCGACAGGGTGCCGGCGGTGCCCAGGGGCAGGTTGTCGAGGTTGGCGTCCACGGTGACCTGCCGGGTCAGGTCGCGCCGGCTGATCTCGGCCGGCGAGGTGGAGCGCGTGAAGGTCACCAGGTCGGCGATCGGCACGAGCGCGACGCCGGTCGGCCCGGGCACGGTGATCTTCAGGTCGTTGACGTGCGAGATGTCGCCGCGCAGCGCCTGCGGCAGGCGGACGCGGACGTTGACCGCCTCGCCCTCCTCGTCCTCGTAGGTCGTCACGGCCTGGCCGCCGATGAGGAGGCCGACGGTGTTCGCCACGCTGCTGCTGCCGACGCCGGTGGCCGCCGCGCGGTCGCGGTCGAGCGTCATCCGGTACTCGGGCAGGTCCTGCTCCATCGTCGCCTCGATGTCCACGATGCCGGGGATCTTGTACATCGCGTCCTTGAGGCGCGCGGCGTATTGCTTGAGCGTCGCGATGTCGTCGCCCTGCACGGCGATGGCGAGCGGCTTCTGGAACGAACTGGGGTCCTCGAGGAAGTTGAGGACCACGCCCGGGATCTTCTCCAGGCGCTGGCGCGCCGCGTGCGTGAACTGCTTCACGCTCAGCGCGCGGTCCTTCCTCGGCACCAGCCGCACGAACACGGTCGCGTCGCGCACGGTGTCCGAGTCGCCGGCGCCGATGGCCGCGTACGTGTACTGGACCTCGGGGAATGTCCCGAGGTCCTTCAGCACCCGGTCCACGCGTCCGCGCGTCTCGGCCATCGACGCCCCGGGCGCGCTCTTGAACTTCAGCGCGAACTCCCCCTGGTCCATCTGCGTCATGAACTCGCTCTGGAGGACGCCGAACACGGCCAGGCCGCCGACGAACGCGGCCACCGCCGCGCCGACGACGATGAGGCGGTGGTCCAGCGCCCAGGCGATGACGCGCTTGTAGCCCTCGGCCATCCGCTCGAACCAGTTGTTGAACCCGTCGAGCGCCCGCTGGAGGAGGTTCCGCGTCCCCGCCCGCGCGATGTCCGGGTCGTGCCACCGCGACGAGAGCATCGGGTCGAGCGTGAAGGAGACGAACAGCGACACCAGGACGGCGAACGCCACCGTCAGCCCGAACTGGTAGAAGAACCGCCCGATGATCCCCTTCATGAACGCGACCGGCACGAACACCGCGATGATCGACATCGAGGTGGCCAGCACGGCGAGGCCGATCTCGGCCGTGCCCTCGCGGGCGGCCTCGAAGTGGTCCTGGCCGCGCTCCAGGTGGCGGACGATGTTCTCCCGCACGACGATCGCGTCGTCGATGAGCAGCCCGATGGCGAGCGAGAGCGCCATCAGCGTCAGCACGTTGATCGTCATGTTCAGGAAGTACATGACGATGAACGACGAGACGACCGAGATGGGCAGCGTCAGGCCGGTGATGACCGTGGACCGCCAGGAGTTCAGGAACAGGAAGACGATGAAGATCGTCAGGAGCCCGCCCAGGATCAGCGTGTTGTAGACGTCGCTGACCGACTCGCGGATGAAGGTGGACGTGTCGCGGACGATCTGGATGTCGGTGCCCGCGGGCAGCTCCGTCTTCAGCGTCTCGACGGCCGCCCGGACGGCGTCCACCACGGCGACCGTGTTGGCTTTGGTCTGCTTGGTGATGTCGAGCGCCACGGCCTGCTTGCCGTTGATGAGGGCGAGCGACCGCTGCTCCTCGACGCCGTCCACGATGGTGGCCACGTCGCCGAGCCGGATCGGCTGGCCGGCGCGCCGGGCGATCACCATGTCGCGGTAGGCGGCCGCGTCGCGCGGCTTGCCGCTGATGCGCAGCGGCATCTCGGTGTCGCCGTGCGTCAGGCGGCCGAGCGGCGTGTTCACGTTCTCGGAGGCGAGGCCGGCGACGACCTCGTCGATCCCCATGCCGAAGGCCGACAGTCGCGACGGGTCGATGTCCACCGCGATCTCGCGCTTGGAGGACCCGATCAGCTTCGCCTTGGCGACGCCGGGGATGCTCTCGAGCCGGCGCTTGATCCGCCGGTCCGCGAGCGTCGTCAGCTCGCGCGGGGGCATCGTCGACGACTGGATGGCCAGCGAGAGGATCGGCATCGCGCCGAAGTCGAACTTCTCGATGACCGGCTCCTTCATGCCGTCGGGCAGGTCGCGTCGCACGGCGTTGATCTTCGCCCGCGCCTCTTGCGAGACGTCGTTGACCTTCACCTCGAGGTTGAACTCCACGATGATCGTCGAGAGCCCTTCGCGCGAGACCGACTGGATGTGCTTGACGCCGGCGATCGGGTTGACCGCCTCCTCGATCTTCTTGGTCACCTCGCGCTCGACCGTCTCGGGCGACGCGCCGGGGTACTCGGTGAGGATCGACAGCACGGGAATCTCGACGTCAGGCATCTGGTCGATCGGCAGCCGGCGGACCGAGAAGATGCCGAGCGTCACCAGCGTGAGGATCATCACGGTGGCGACGACCGGGCGCTTGATCGACAGGTTCGAGAGAAACATGGCTACGCCCCCTCGCCCTTGGAGACGACGACGCGGTCGCCGTCGCGCAGCGCGAACCCGCCGCGGACGACCACCTGCTCACCCTGCTGGACGCCCGAGAGGATCTCGATCGACGTGCCGTTGCCCATGCCCGTCGTGACCGACCGCTTCTGCGCCTTGTCGCCGGCCACCACGAACAGGTCGGCCTGGCTCTTCTCGAGGTTCCAGTTGAGCAGCGCCTCCTTCGGCAGCAGGAGGACGCCGGGCCGGTCGCCGACGACGAGGCGGCCCTTGACGAACGCGCCGTCCCGGAGGGCGCCGTCGGGGTTCGGCACCGCGACGATCACCTTCGCCGACTGGCTCGCCGCGTCGATGGCCGGGTTGATGAACATCACCTTGCCGATGAACGCGCGCCCGGGGACGGTGTCGGACGAGAACTGCAGCGTCTGCCCCACGTGGACGCCCGCGAGGCGCGTGGACGGCACTGACACGGTGAGGTCGAGCACCCGGTTGTCCACGATCCGGAACATCGGCGAGTTGCCGCCCATGTTCTCGACCCGGTCGCCGACGCTGACGCCGCGGAGGGCGACGATGCCGTCCATCGGCGCGGTGATGAACGACTTGGCCAGCCGCGTCTCGGCCGTGCGGATCTGCGCCCGCGCCGCCGAGGTGCCCGTCTCCGCCGCCTCCACCGCGGTCCTGGCGTCGTCGAGCGCCTGCTGCGTGATGAGGCCGAACTGCTTCAGCTGCTGCGCCCGCTCGTACTCCCGGTTCGCGCGGTTCTCGCCCACCTTGGCCTGCGCCTCGGCCGCCCGCAGCACTTCGATGCCGGCCTCGGTTTCGCGCGTGTCGAGCCGGGCGAGCCGGGCGCCGCGGCGCACGGGGACCCACTCGGTGACGTACACCTCGGTGACGACGCCGGTGACCTCCGACTTGACGTCGGCCGCGAACTTGGCCTGGAGCGTGCCGACCACGTCGACGGTCTCCTCGAGGTCGGCGCGGACGGCAGGCTGGACGGTGACGGCCACCGGCGGCCGCCCGACTTGCTGCGGCTGCGGGTCGGCCTTCTTCGAGCAGGCGGCGCCCGCCGTGAGAGTCGTGATGACGAAGAGGATAAGGGCGACCGAGCGTGCGATGCGTGTCATGAACGTGGTTCTCCTTGCTGCCGCTGCTGCCCGACAGCGCCGTCGAACAGGAGCCCGACCAGGCGCTGGAGCGTCGCCGGGTCGATCCGGGCGGCGCCGTAGTGAAGCTGTCTCATGGTGAAGACGCCGATGATGCCCATCGTCATCAACGTGATGTCGGAGGCGGACGCGGCCGGTCCGATCTCGCCCGTCGCCTGGCCGTCCTCGACGATCCGCCGGACGACGCGCTCGGCCTGCCGGTCGAACACCGTGAAGTCGAACTTCGGCATCCCCTCGAGCGGGCCGAAGAAGACCGCGTGCGCGACGCGGGCGACTGGCACGTGCTCCTGGAAGAGGTCGTGGAGGTCGGCGCAGAACGCGGACAGCCGCTCGCGCGCGGAGCCCGGGCGGGTGATCGCCGCGTCCATCTTCCGTTCGAACGCCCGCGCCGCCTCGTCGAGCACCGCCGTCAGCAGCCCTTCCTTGCTGTGGAAGTGGTAGTAGAGGGCGGGCTTGGTGACGCCGGCCAGTTCCACGATTTCGCGGACCGAGGCGGCTGCGTAGCCCTTGCGGTCGAAGACATCGACCGCGGCGCACAGCAGCCGGTTGCGCGTCTGGTTGTCCCGTTCCGCGGGCGCGACCGCGGCGTCGTTGTCGGTTTCCGGCATGGTCATGGGTCTTGCCGAGGCTGCCGACCTTCGGAGGTTACCGATCGGTAGGAAGCATCAGAAGTCTGCTACGGGAAGTCCCGCGTGGAAGTTCCCAGCGGACGTATTCTCGACCAAATTCGAGTACCTACCGGTCGGTAGTATAGCAGAATCGGTGTCACGGGGCGAGGGATCGGAACTGACGATTGAGGGATCGGAACTGACGATTGAGGAATCGGAACTGACGATTGAGGAATCGGAGGCCGCGCATGTCAATCGGACGACGGGCGGGCCAATCGAAAGACGGGCGGGCGGTAGGCAGCGCGTCGCGCGTGACTCACTGCCTACTGCCCGCTGCTTACGGCTTACTGCTGGATCGGCTTCCCTTCAGCGTCGAACATCTCGACCTTGCCGAACTTCTTGAGCCCCTCGGCGATCTTCTTGCCGTCGCCGACCGCCACGATCTGCAGCCGCGACGCGTCGAGGTACTTCTTCGCGACCGCCTGCACCTGGTCCTGCGTGATGGCCATCACGCGCGCCGGGTACTTGTCCCAGTAGTCCGCCGGCAGCTTGTAGATATAGCTGACGATGTAGTTGGAGAGGATCGCGCCCGGCGATTCGAGCGAGAGCGCGAAGCTGGCGACCAGCGACCGCTTCTTGTCGGCGAATTCCTTGTCGGGAATCCGCTCGTCCCGCATCCGCGCGATCTCCTTCATCATCTCGTTGAGGGCGGGCTCGGTCACGTCGGTCTTCACCTCGGCGTTCGCCGACCAGTCGCCACGGTAGCGCAGCGTGGTCATGCGGCTGTAGGACCCGTAGGTGTAGCCCTTGTCCTCGCGGAGGTTGAGGAACAGCCGGCCGCTCGGCCCGCCGCCGATGATCGTGTCGGCCAGCTTCGCGGCGTCGTAGTCGGGACTGGTCCGGTTGATCATCTGGGTCCCGACGAGGAGGTTGGTCTGGACCGACCCGGGGCGGTCGACCAGCGTGACCTTGGCCGGGCCGATCGGGTCGGGATCGGCGACGGCGAGCTCGGGCAGCCCCTTCTTCGTCCACCCGGCCAGCTTGGTGTCCAGCCGCTTCTTGATGTCGGCCAGCGTCACGTCGCCGACGACGCCGACGTACGCGTAGTCGGGCGCGTAACGGGTCGCGTGGAACTTGACGATCGCGTCGCGCGTGATCTTGTCGAGCGCCTCCGCCGTCATCATCCGTCCCGCCGGGTGAGAGCCGAACACCGCGCGCCCGTACGCCTCCTGCGCGAGGAAGCCGGGCTGCGCCCGCTGCTGCAGGAGGTTGCCCTTCATTCGCGTCTTGTACTTGGTCAGCTCCTGCTCGGGGAACGTCGGGTTGAGCAGCATGTCGATCGCGACGTCGAGCACTTTGTCCAGGTGCTCGGTCATGGCGCCCACGTAGAGCACGGTGGTTTCAGACGCGGACGACGTCCCCGCGGAGGCGCTCGCCGCCAGCGTGTCCAGCTCGGTGGCGATCTGCTGGGACGTTCGCGTCTTCGTGCCTTCGGAGACCATGGCGGCGGTCACCGAGGCGAGGCCCGGCATGTCCGCCGGGTCGTAGTAGCCGCCCGCCCCTCGCATCTGGATCTGGACCGCCACCTGCGGGGCGCGATGGTCCTCGAGCACGATGAGGTGCACGCCGCTTGCGAGATCGGCGTGCTGGGCCTTCGGCAGGACGACCTTCAGGACCGTGTCCGACACCGGCGCCTTGCCCTTGACGACGACGCCCTTGCTCGGCGACATCCCCTGCGTGACCGGCGCCTGGGCCGTCGGCACGGCGAGGGCCAGAACGACGAATGCCGCGGAGGTCAGTGTTCGCTTCAACATCACTCGCCTCCCTTCGTCGCGGCCGCAGGCCGAGGCACCGTGATCACCACGGTCCGATTTTCCGGCGTCAGGTACTTCACCGCCACGCGCTGGACGTCAGCCTTGGTGACCGCCATCAGGCGATCCAGCCGCGTGTTGATCAGGTTCGGGTCGTTGTAGTAGATGGCGTATTGCGACATGATGACCGCCCGCTGCAGCGAGCTGGTCAGGCCGCCGATATAGCTCCGGCGGGCGGAGTTCCGGGCCTTCTCGATCTCCCAGTCCTCGATCTTGCCGGTCTTGACCTTCTCGAACTCGTCGTAGATGGCGGCCTCCAGGGCGGCCTCGGTCTTGCCCGGCGCGGGCGGCACGATGCCGATGGCCCGGAACAGCCCGGGGCCCCGGCTCTCCATCGGGCCGGCGAAGGCCTGCAGGGCCAGCTGCTTCTCGCGGACGATCGTCTGCGTGAACCGCGAGCTGGTGCCGCTCGAGAGCACGCTGCTCAGGACCGACAGCGCGTCGAAGTCGGGCGACGCGGCCGACGGGATGTGGTAGCCGATGTCGATGCGCGTGGCGCGGGCCAGCGGGTCCTCGATCGTCAGCCGCTTCTCCTTCGCCTGCGCCGGCTCGGTCATGTCGGGCTCGGGCGGCGCCGGCTGCGACGGGATCGACTCGAAGTACTGGCGGACCTTCGCCAGGCACTCGGCCGGCTTCACGTCGCCGACGATGACCAGCGCGGCGTTGTCGGGCGCGTAGTAGGTCCTGAAGAACGCCTGCACGTCCTCGACGGTGGCGGCGGTGAGGTCGGCCATCGACCCGATCACCGAGTGCTTGTAATTGGCGTTCTCGTAGGCCAGGTCGTCGAACGCCTCCATCGTCTTGCCGTAGGGCTGGTTGTCCACGCCCTGGCGCCGCTCCTCCTGCACCGTGCTGATCTGGTTCTGCAGGTTTTCCTTGGTGATGTCGAGCGACCGCATCCGGTCGGACTCGAGGAAGAGGGCGAGGTCGAGCTGGTTGGTCGGCAGGCGTTCGAAGTAGTTGGTCCGGTCCTTGTTGGTGGACCCGTTCATGTCGCCGCCGTTGTTGTAGACGAGCATGAAGTGCTCGCCGCTGCCGACGTTGGCCGACCCCTTGAACATCATGTGCTCGAAGAGATGGGCGAAGCCGGTCCGGCCGGGCCGCTCGTTGCGCGAGCCGACGTTGTAAGTGATCGCGATCGAGAAGACCGGTGCGGTGTGGTCCTCGACGATGATCACCCGAAGGCCGTTCTTGAGCCTGGCGTCGCTGAACTGCACCTTCGAGACGGGCGCCGCGACGAGCGAGGCGGCCAGCAAGGCCACCCCGAGCGAGAGCACGACGAGAGCCCCCCGCATCGATCGATTCATAGAACCTCCCTGGCTACGGATGACGCAGGGTGGGATGATACAGGATCTGGGGCCGGTGGGCGTATGGCGCACGGCTGAAGCCGTGCGCTATCTGGAGAGAGGTGCCGTGCGCCGTCTGGAGATGGTGACTATCTGGAGAGAGGTGCAGCAGATAGCGCAGGGCTTCAGCCCTGCGCCTCAGGGCAGCCTGAAATCGAACGTCTCGAACCGTCCGATCCCCATCCGGCTCAGGCGGAACTTCAGGGCCGTCGAGAGGCAGCCCACCCCGTATCGAACGCTCCGCGAGAAGTTGATCGACGACGCCTCCGGGAAGTACTTCGCCGGGCAGGTCACCTCGCCAATCCGGAAGCCGGCGTAGAGGATCTGCGACAGCATCTCCGCGTCGAACACGAAGTCGTCCGAGTTGCGCTCGAGCGGCAGCGCCTCGAGCACCCGGCGCGTGAAGGCGCGGTACCCGGTGTGGTACTCCGACAACTTGGCGCCCATCAGCAGGTTCTGCAGGAGCGTGAGCACGCGGTTGCTGACGTACTTGTAGACGGGCATCCCGCCGCGAACCGCCTGGCCGCCGAGAATCCGCGACCCGAGCACGACGTCGAACTCGCCCGACGCCAGCAGGTGGGCGATGGCCGGGATGAGCGCCGGCGTGTACTGGTAGTCGGCGTGCAGCATCACGACGATGTCGGCGCCGCGCGCGAGGGCCGCCGCGTAGCAGGTCTTCTGGTTGCCGCCGTAGCCGCGGTTCCGGTCGTGGACGATCGTCTCGATGCCCAGCCGCCGCGCCACGTCCACCGTCCGGTCCCCGCTCGCGTCGTCGGTCAGCAGCACGTCGTCCACCAGGTCGAGCGGGATCTCGCGGTACGTCCGCTCGACAGTGCGCTCGGCGTTGTACGCCGGGAGGACGACGACGACCTTCTGCCCGCGGATCATTCGGGGCAGTGTACTTCGGTTCCAATTGCACACAAACTCTCCCCGAAGCGGTCCGTTTCTTGCGGTCCCCTCCCCCGAGTGCAATACTCTGCGCGCACACCTTCGGCACGCCTTTCTTCACTCTGCATCCGGCCGGGAGGCGTCATGCGCGTCGTTATCCGTCTGCTCGTGGCCGCCGCTAGTCAAGAGGCCATGAAACAATCGTGCTGCCCGTGCCGTAACTAATGTCGTCTGCGTCGTCAAACAGGTGTGGCGCGGATTCTCTCGACAAAACCAAACCACCCGGTCGTTAGGACGTCCAAGTCCGTATGCAGGCCCCTGGAGGCGAGACCCATGCGTGTGCTGCTGCCGGTAGTCGCGGTCGCCTGTCTTGGCGCGGGGTTGGTAGCCGCGGGCGCAGATCAAGCCAAGGACCCGGCGAGCGTCCTGGCCGCGGCGCGTGAGGCGCTCGGCGGCGAGAAGGCCCTCTCGGCCGTCAAGGCGTTCGTCGCCACCGGCCGGACGCGCCAGGTTCGCGGGCAGAACCTCGTGCCGATCGAGTTCGAGATCGCCTGCGAGCTGCCCGACAAGTACGTGCGGAAGGACGAAGTCCCGGCCCAGGAGAGCGAGCCGACGACGTCGGGGTTCAACGGCGAGAAGTTGATCCAGATTCCGCGGCCGCCCGAGCCGCCGCCCGCCCCTCCCGCCAAGCCGCCGTCGGCACCTGCGGCAGGCGGGGCCCAGGTCGCCGCGCCTGCGGCCGCAGCGGCACCCGCGGCGCCTGCAGCACCGGCCGCGACAGCCCCGGCAGCCGGAGCGCCTTCGGCCGCCCCGGCCAAGCCGGCCGGTCCGCCCGCTCCCCCGCCCGATCCCCGCAAGGCGCGCGTGGTCACGCTCAAGCAGGACTTCGCCCGCCTCGCGCTCGGGATGTTCGCCGCCTCGTTCGACAGTTACCCGCTGACGTTCGCCTTTGTCGGCCAGGCGGAGGCGCCGCAGGGCAAGGCCGACGTGCTCGAGGCGAAAGGGCCTGGCGCGTTCGCGCTGCGGTTCTTCGTCAACGCCGAGACGCACCTGCCGATCATGGTGAGCTGGACCAGCCCGGCCACAAACGTCGTGCTGACCGAACCGGGCCAGCCGCCGCCGGCCAGCGTGGCGCCGGGGGCGATCGTGGTGCAGGCGCCGGCCAGGCCGCCGGCCTCGGCGCCGAAGGAGCAGCAGGACCAGTACGCCAAGGACGTGGCGGCGCTGCGCGCGAAGGCGCTGGCCACCGCCAAGCCGGTCGAGACGCGCATCTACTTTGCCGATTACCGCGACATCGGTGGCGGCCTCAAGTTCCCGTTCCGGCTCCGCAAGGCGGTGGCCGGCGAGACGATCGAAGAGACCAACTTCGACGCCTTCAAGATCAACCCGCGGATCGACCCGCGGAAGTTCCAGCCGATCCTGTAGCCCCCAGAGGTACGTCATGACGCGCCCCGTCGCGTGGTTGGTCCTGGCCGTCGTCCTTGTGTGTTCGTCCGCCCTGCCCGCGCGCGCGCAGGCGGCTCGCGAGGCGCGGCTGATCGTCACCGTCGTCGATCAGACCGGCGCCATCATCCCGAACGCCGCCGTCTCGGTGATCGGTCTCGATGACGCGACCAGGAAGACGACGATCCCGCCGGTGAAGTCGTCGGACAAGGGGCTCGCCACCTTCGAGCACCTGGCGCCGGGCCGCTACTCGGTGCAGGGGGAGTTTCCGGGCTTCATGATGGGGCTGCTGCGCGACCTCCGCCTCAAGGCGGGCGACAACAAGCACCTCATGGTGCTGCCGATCGCCGGGGTGACCGAAGAAGTGACCGTGGGCCGCGACAAGCAGGCCGCGGGCGCGGACCGCGCGGGGGCGTTCGGGACGGCGCTGACGCGCGAGCAGATGGAGGCGCTCTCGGAGGACCCGGACGAATTGGCCCGCCAGCTCCAGAGCCTCGCCGGGCCCGACGCCACGATTCGCGTGGACTCGTTCGAGGGGCAGCAACTGCCGCCCAAGGCGCAGATCAAGTCCATCCACATCACGCGCGACGCGTTCGCGGCCGAGAACCACTCGGCCTACGGCCTCTTCATCGACATCGTCACGCAGCCCGGCATCGGGCCGCTGCGCGGCCAGGCGCGGTTCAACTTCTACGACAGCGCGCTCGACGGCCGCAACCCGATGGTCCCGCAGAAGGGGCCGGCGCAGAACCGCGGCGTGAGCCTGGGGATCGGCGGAACGCTCATCAAGGACAAGAGCAGCTTCTCCCTATCCGTCTCGGGATCGAACACCTACCGGACGCCGAACCTGCTCCAGGGGATTTCGAACAACAATGTGGAGGCCATCAACCTCAACCTTCGGACCACCAGCAACTACCTGTCCATCTACGGGAATCTCGATTACGCCCTCACGAAGGACCAGACGCTGCGCGTGTCGGTGAACCGCTACAGCTACGGGAGCGGAAACCAGGGCGTCGGCGCGTTCGACCAGCCGGAGCGGGCCTATTCGAGCGACAGCACCATCTACGGCGTGCGCATCCAGGAGGTCGGCCCGCTGGGACGGCGGTTCTTCATCAACACCCGCTTCTCGCTCAACTGGGGCGATTCGGCCTCGCGGTCGGCGTCCGAGGAGCTGACGAAACTGGTCAACGGCTGGTACAACTTCGGCGGCGCGCAGATGAAGGGCGGCCGCCACACTCGCACCTTCACGCTGATGTCGGACCTCGATTACGTGCGGGGCCGCCATTCGGTGCGCGGTGGCGTTCAGTTCGACGGAGGGCGCTACCGCTCCGACGCGGCGTCGAACTACCTCGGCACCTATACGTTCGCCTCAGAGGCCGACTACAACGCCGGCACGCCGAAGTCGTACCGGCGCGTGATCGGAGACCCGAACATCGCCTACTGGAACCTCCAGGCGGGCCTCTACGTGCAGGACGACATCCGCGTTGCCAAGGGGCTCACCCTCACGCCCGGCGTGCGGTTCGAGACGCAGACCCACCTGACCGATCCCTTCAGCGTTGGGCCGCGATTCGGCGTCACCTGGTCGCCCTTCAAGGGCGGGAAGACGACGCTGCGGGCGAGCATGGGGATCTTCTACGACTGGCTCAGCTCGGGCACCTACGAGCAGACGATCCGCATGGACGGCGTCCACCAGCGCGAGCTGATGCTGGCAAAGGACACGAGCAACCCGGAAGACACGACCGTCATCCCGTACCCCGATCCCGGACCGCTGACCGCCGTGGCCTCCAATCGCTACCTGCTCGGCCCGGACGCGCGGATGGCCCGGACCTTCCGGATGAGCGCCGGCATCGACCAGCAGTTGAACAAGATGGTGCGCATCGGCGCGAACTACTACGACATGCGGGTCAACGGGCTGCTGGCCGGCGTCAACCTCAACGCGCCGGTGGGCGGCGTCTACCTGGATCCGGCGTGGAAGAACGTCATCGAGGCCGACCCGATCGGCCGGTCGCACACGCAGTCGGTGTCGGTCAACACCCAGCTCAATTTCTCGCCCACCTCGGCGGGATCGACGTTCGGCGGATCCGGCCTCTCGGGGAAGAACGAACCGAGGTTCCGCTGGAGGCGCGGCCTGTCGATGTACGTCTACTACACGTTGGGCCGGTCGCAGAACAACTCGGACGGCGCGTTCAGCCCGTCGCCGACCGGCACGATCGACACCGAGTGGGCCTACTCGTCGGGCGACGTCCGTCACCGGATCAGCACGAACGTCTACACGGGCGCGCTCAAGAACCTCACCGCGAGCGTCTACCTGAGCGCGAACAGCGGCCGTCCGTACAACCTGACCACGGGGCTCGACGCCAACGGCGACGGCATCTACAACGACCGCCCCGCTGGAATCGGGCGGAACCTTCTCCGCTCGGGCTGGCTGTACTACTCGTCGGCCTACCTCACTTACACCGTCGGCGTCGGCAAGCGCACCGTGCCGCTGCCGCCGGGCATTACGCTGACCTCGTCGGGCGGCGGCTTGAGCTTGAGCACCTTCAACCAGCCGGACGCGCCGCGCTACCGGATCACGTTCAACCTGTCGATCGACAACCTGATGAACCACGCCAACTACGTCGGCTACACGGGCGTGCAGACCTCCCCATACTTCGGGAGGCCGACGGGCGTGGACGGCGTGCGGACGATGAACTTCTCGGTGGGCGTGAGTTTCTAGATGCCGGCCCAGCGGACGGCCGCCAGGGCCATCACGCTGATCGCGAGCCAGAGGCCGATGCCGTGCAGCACCGGCCTCACGCCGACCATCCGCAGCGAGGACCGCGAAAGACTCATCCCCACCAGCAGCAGCGTCACCGTCATCCCCGTTCTGGCCAGCGTCGTCAGCGACGGCGCCAGCGCGTGAACCGCGGGGACGGCCGTGCCCGCCAGCGACGCGAACACGAACAGCGCAATGAACCAGGGGATGGCGATCGGGCGCCGCGAGCTGCCCGGCGCGCCCGAGGCGTCGCGCGCCTTCTCCGCGTCGGTCCGGCCGCGCAGGATGACGAACCGCGCCGCCAGGGCCACCGGCACGATCCACAACGTCCGCGAGAGCTTGACGACGGTGGCCGTCTGGAGCGCCTGCTGGCCGTAAACGGAGGAGGCCGCGACGACCGACGACACGTCGTGGATCGCGATGCCGGCCCACGTGCCGAACTGCACCTGCGAGAGGCCGAGCGCGTGCCCGAGCACCGGGAACAGGTAGAGCGCGACAGCGTTGAGCAGGAAGACGGTGCCGAGCGCCACCGACATCTCGGCTTCCGCGGCGCCGGTCGCGAGGCCCACGGCCGCGATGGCCGATCCGCCGCAGATCGCCGTGCCGGCCGACAGCAGCATCGCCGTCTTCGATTCGACCCACAGCACGCGCCGCAGCCACGCGCCGAGGAGGAATGTAAGGGCGATGGTCACCGCCGCGATCAGCAGGCCGTGGCGCGCGGCCACGAGGACCGCCAGCAGGTTGGTGCCGAACCCGAGAAGCACCACCGACGCCTGGAGCAGCGGCCGGCTCAGCCTCTTCGTCTCGGCCGGCCAGGGATTGCCCAGGGTCAGGGCGAGCGCGAGGCCGACGGCCAGCGCGAGGCCCGGGGAGGCGAGCGGGGTCAGGGCGAAGATGAAGGCGAGCGCGTACAGAGAGATCGCGAGAACGGGGGTCCTTGGGGGCATCCTTGGTATTCTATGCGACAGGAGGCTCACATGCCCTTGAGCGCGCGCAATCACCTGCCGGGGGTCATCGAGGAGATCCAGCGCGACACCATCCTCGCGCACGTCGTCATCCGCGTCGGTGAGAACCACATCGAGTCGGTCATCACGCGCCGGAGCGCGGACGAGCTCGGCCTCAAGGTGGGCGACCACGTCACGGCGGTCGTCAAGGCTACCGAGGTGATGGTGGCGAAGCCTTAGCGCCAGACTTCAGGGCGCCAAAGAACACGATGTCCTCGTTGTCGAGCCAGCGAGCGGCCGGAGACTGCCAGTCGATATCCCGGGTCCCCTTCGGCAGCGGCAGGATCCGGACGGCGACGATGCCGTGAACGCTCTTGCCGCCGTTGTGCTCGTACTCCTCGTGGAACCGGTACTCGGGCGCCACCTTCTCGCGGCACGACGGATCGAGCGGCCGCGGCAGGTCGGGCGGCGAGATGACGAACTGCGGCGTGACGACGCGCACCGGGCCCTGGCCGACGAGCCTGCCTGTCGCCTGATCGAGCCGCGCCTTCTGAAGCGCCTTTCCGTTCTCTTCGAACACGAGCATCACGGGGACGTCCGGCAGCGGCTTGCCCGCCGCCAGCCGAGCGGACGTGTAGGACACCCAGCCGCAAGTGCCCAGGTCCTGCTGGCCGAAGCCCATCACGGGAGCCCCTTGCGGCCAGGACTTCTTCAGCTCGTCGATCGTGAACGTCTGCTCGTAGCCGTCGGCCGAGAGTATGTCCACGGCCGTGGCGGTCTCCGACACGCCAACCGCCCGCAGCGTCGCCCAGAGCGAGTTGCCGCGGTAGTCGTTGTAGGCGTCGCCCTTCCTGTTCTCGGTCGTGTTGATGAAGACGGGCAGGTCGAGAACCGGCGTGAGCGCCTTGATCGCGGCCGCCGTGTAGGATGCCGAGGGTGCCACGGCCAATGACGGCTTGCTGGCGGCGTCGCCCGGGTTCGTGCCCGTCTTCAATTCCACGTCGTTGGTGAACCCGTCGCGGTCGGAGTCCTTCGTCGCAACGGCGCGCACCGCCTGCGCGTTGCGACCGCCGGCCATGTAGTCCAGGCCGTAGCGGTTCAAGGTCGCCTTCGGGTCCCGCTTCTCGCGGCTGACGACGGCGTGGCAGTAACCGCAGTGGTTCTCGTGGCGCATCCGCCCGCCGCTGGCCGGGTCCTTGACGTCTCCGCTCAGGTGGCACGTCGCGCACGAATCGGCCGGCGTTCCCTTCAGCGCCGGATAGACGGCGAGCACGGCATTGATGTCGTCGTCGCTCGCGTGTCCCTTGTAGGCCGAGTAGAGCGGCGACAGCATGAGGACGACGGCGCACGCGGCGAGCGCGGCAGGGACGAAGGGTCTGCGAACCGTCATGAAGATCTCTCTCCTCGTGGATTTGGCGAGTCGGGCACGGCTCCGCTACTTCATCCGCGCCAGCTCCGCCTCGGCGGCGATGAGGCCGAACGGCATCCAGTTCGAGCCCTTGACG
Source organism: uncultured Acidobacteriota bacterium (assembly GCA_963717945.1). Classification (GTDB taxonomy): domain Bacteria; phylum Acidobacteriota; class Vicinamibacteria; order Vicinamibacterales; family Fen-181; genus FEN-299. The sequence continues at coordinate 368,508 of CAVQXT010000006.1, forward strand.
ATGCGCTGGAAGATGGGCATCGCCTCGTCCTTCCGGCCGTTGTAGAGATGCCAGTTCGCGACGCCATAGGCGAGCGTCGCCTCCGACACGGGGTCCTTCGCCGTGGCCATGATCTCCTGCGGCGTCCGCACGCCTTTGTACATCATCAGCCGGTCGTAGTAGTTCTGGTCGTCCTTGACCTTCATGCCGGGGACGATCGCCTCGAGAACCTTCGCCGCTTCGTCGGCGTGCCCGGCCCGCCGAAGCGTCATGTAGAGCCAGTCGCTCGCGCCGGCGATCTGGTCGTCGTTCCCGGTCGGGCCCTTGGCGACCGCGAGGCACTGCCGGTAGACGGGCAGCGCGCGCTCGAAATCGCCCTTCAGGTAGTAGGCCAGGCCGAGGTGGTAATAGATCGCGTAGTCCACCGTCTCGCTCGACATCACCTTCGCGTCCGCCGTCGTCGGCTCCTGGTGGTCGGGCTTGCCCGCGACGAGCTGCGAGCCCCTGGTCAGGTCCGCGATGGCCTTGTCGAACTGGCGGAGCGTGACGTAGCGGTGGCCGCGGTGGCGGTAGAACCGGGCATCGTTCGGGAATTTCGCGATGCCGCGGGTGAAGACGTCCACGGCCTCGCGCACCTGTCCGGCGACGGCCAGCTGACGGCCGAGCCAGAGGATCGCGTCGGCGCTCCCCGGCGCCTTCGCCAGCGCCTCGCGGGCGAGACGGATTCTCTCGTCCGCCGCCTGCTTCGCCTCTGGCGCGAGCTGAATCGGATAGAGCGGCACCCCGAGCAGCGATGTCGTCTCGGGCCTGGCGGCGGTCTTCGCGCCGGCCGGCGCCTGGGCCCGACTGACGCTCGACACGGCCAGGAGCGACACCGCGGTCACGACGAGGAGCGGCAGAGCGGGCAGGCACAGACGTCGATACATGGCAATCCTCCTCTAGCGGTCTTTTGGCGCGGCGTCGGTCGTCACCTGGAAGCGGCGGATGTTCGAGTAGGTGGCCTGGCACTCCAGCCGCCGCGAGGCTCCCAGATATACCTCGCGCATCTCCGCCGGCACCCACGTCTCGCCGGCCTTCGCGTCGGGCCGGTAGGTGACGGTCACCTCGACCGACACCCCTTCGATCTTCAGCCGCATCGTGGTGCGGATGACGCGCCCGGTGGCCGGGTCAATCCAGAACGAGCCGGTGGCCGGGAGGTCCTTGGTGCCGTCGCGCACGATGGTCGGCGAGCCCTGCTCGGCGAAGGCCAGCTCCCACGTGCGCACGCCGGCCACGGTCGCCTGACCCTGCCTGCGGAACATCAGCCGCGACCGCTTGGCGGGGTCGAGGAACCGCAGCGCCAGCGTCGGCAGGTTGACGTTGCGCTCGACGAAACCGATGTTGTAGCGGGCGCTCTCGGCGTTGATCTGCGCGGCGCGCTCGGCGGCGGTGGCTGGCGCCTCGAGGAACAGCTTCTGCAGCCGCTGCTCGCGCTCGCGCACGGTCTTCCCGTCCACTTCGAAGACGTCGCGGAACGGCAACCATCGGTCGCGGCCCTGCGCCTTCACGAGAAGGAAGTCCGACCTCAGCTTCCGTTCCGAGTCGACGGCCCACTCCCCTTCCTCCTGCACGGTCGACGTCGTCCTGCCCGAGGCTCTCGTCGTGTGGGTCACCATCAACTTCTGGTACTTGAGCGATCGCTGGACGTACTTCTCCTCGGCGACCAGGCCGGAGAGCGCGGTCTCGTACCCGGCGGCGTAAGCGCCGGCGCGGTCAACGGCGGCCTCGATCTCGGGCGTCATCATCTCGACGGCCACGGGCGCGGGGGCGGTCTCCTTGGCGGGCTTGGTCGTCCTGGCGCGACCGTCTTTCGCCGGCGGGGGTTCCGCGCGAACCGGGCGAGGCTCGTCGATGACGTACCGCCTGCGGGCGCGCACCTCCACGCCGCGCCGGTTCACCCGGACGTCCACCTGGTGCGTGCGGCCGTCGCGGTCCGCCGGCTCGACCTCGACGCCGAGGAGGTAGGATCCGGACAGCTCGGTCACCACGCGGTCGAAGTACTGGTCGAGCGTGCCGATGCCCACCATCAGCGTGCCGCCGGTCACCGACGTGGCGTTCTCGATCCCCCCGCGCTCGAGCAGGTCGTCTTCGAACGCCGTCGGCGACGGCCTGTTCCTGACCTGGCCGAACGAGGACCGCTCCATGTAGAGGGTGTAGAGCGACACCTGCGCGGCCGCAAACGACGCCTCGATCCGGTCGAACGCCGCCAGCGAGTGCAGGTCCGGCATCGGCATGCCGCCGGAGATGAGGAACACCGTCTTGGGTCCCTCCACCGCCGCCAGCCCCTCGGCGAGCTGTGCCAGCGCGTCGAGCGACCGCTGGCCCCGGAGGTGCGCCTGGAGCGCCATCTGGCGGGCCTGGGTCATCACCTCTTCGGGGCAGGTCGCCGCCTGGCCGGCGCACTCGCGCGCCACGACCCGCTGCGCGACATCGGCGTAGCCTCGTTCGATGTCGAACGCCTCCGCCAAGCCGATGTCGTGCGCGTAGCGGTCGATGTTCACGCCGGTGATCACGGCATCGAGCGCCTTCATCACGTCCGATCGCCTGGTCGAGAGCGTCACCTCGGCGCGCAGCCGCGGAATCGTGACGACGCCCACCCGGTCGCTCGGCGCGAGGCGGTCGAGGAACTTCGTGGCCGCCTGTTTCACCGCCAGCCCCTCGACGGGCTCGATGCTGTCCTCGTCCACGACGACGAGCACGGTCCGCGGCGGAGGCGGGGACGATGGCGCCGGCAAGGGGGCGGGGGTCGGCGCGGCGACGCCGGGAATCACCGACGCGCCCACGTCGTACTTCAGGAATTGGGCCGACACGATAGTCCGCGGCTTGCCGTCGACGGTCACCGTGAAGTCGCCGGGCGTGAGGTTGCCCACGGGCTGGCCCGTCCGGTCCACGACGCTGACGTCGATGCGGACGATTTCGACGCCGGACTTGAAGGTCGGCGGCTGCTGCTGCTGCGCCGCGAGGCCGACGGCAACAACCGCAACGGACAGACCTGTGACAACGCGCGTCAGGCGCGACCGGTCGAGACAAAGCGGCATGGCATCCCCGTGAACCCGATGGGCAGGCCCGAACATCATACGGCAGGGTGGGCGCGGCGGCTAGCTGGCAGCCTGACACGCCGAAGCCGGAACGGCGAAGGCGGGCGGATCACGGGCCACGTCGAGGCCGTCAACCGGCACGAGACTCGCGTTGTATATACGATAGCGACGGCTGGACGATCGGCGTCGCGCGTGAAGGTCGGAAGAAAGGGAGTGTCTCGTGCGTATCCTGCCGTTTGGTGTCTTCAGCGGTTTCCTGCTCTTGCTGGTCGCCGTCGGCTGCGGCGCGGTGGTGCTGATCTTCCGAGGCTGGCCGCGAAAGGCGCGAGCGGCGGGTTACCCGTCATTGGCCGCGTATTTGCGCGCCGCTCCGCGAACCGACGAGGAGAAGCGGGATGCGGCCGACCTCGCGCTCAAGGGAATGGTCCTCTGCCTGCTCGGCCTGCTGTTTCCGCCGGTGCTGCTGGCCGGGTTGATCCCGTTCTTCTACGGCACGAGGAAACTCGTCTACGCCTCGATGGGCCTCGGTCTCGCGGACGATCCGGATCAACCAACCCGGTGACTCTCCGCGACACGCCCGATTGCGCGCGCGCCGGACACGAGGAGCCGACGATCGCCGCCGACGGCGAGGCCGACGCCGTCCGGCGGGCCGTCCGCGCGGTCCGGCACGGCGACAGGGAGGCGTTCGCAACGGTGGTGGAACGGTACCAGCGCCGACTGTTCGGCCTCGCGCTGATGCTGACCCGGCAGCCTGCCGCGGCGGAGGAGGTGGCGCAGGACGCGTTCGTCCGCGCGTTCACCCACCTGGACGGGTACGACGAACGCCGGCCCTTCTACCCGTGGCTCGCGACCATCGCCGTCCGGCTGGCGCAGAACTGGCTCACCCGGAACGCCCGCGTGGTCGCGCGCGAGGGCCAGCCCCTCTCTCCGGACCTCGACAGCGCGGCCGTTTCCGATCCGCTGGCGGCGCTGATTGTTGACGAACGCGGCCGGCGGCTGTGGCGATCGGTGGCCGCGCTGCCGTCGGGAGAGCGCGCGGCGGCCTTGCTCTACTACAGGCAGGAGATGAGCGTGCGCGACATTGCGCGCGCCCTTGGCGTGACGAACGGGACGGTGAAGACGTACCTGTTCCGCGCGAGGCAACGACTGCGGCGAACGGCGGGCGGCGCGCCACGGGGAGGGGCGGAGCAATGATCACTCACGTCGAATCCGAGCTGACGCGCCTGCCGGAGCCGGTGCCGCCGGCCACGCTGGTCACGACCGTGATGGCCCGAGTGTCGCGCCTGGCCGAAGAGTCGGCGCCCGCGTCGCTCGCCTCGCGGGCCTCGCTCGCCGGCTCCCGCGACGAGCGTGCCCGGCGCTCGAACGACGCGCCGGCCTGGGTGGCGGCGCTCGCCGGTCTTGTGATTGTCCTGGTCTCCTGGATCGGCAGCCTGAACGAGGCGGACCTGGCGACCGCTTTCATCTCGTCGCGGATAGGTCCGCCGGACCTGCTGCGCCTGTCCCTCAACGGACCCGCGGCGCTGGGGCTCGCCCTCGGCTTGCTGCTCTACCTGGCCGGCCTGTTCGCCCCGCTTCGCAGGCGATGACTCCCTTGCGCCCTGGCGGCTGCGACACTGCGGGCCGGTGCGAGTAATCGGGCGTCTCAAGCCACCAGCCGCGAGCCGGCTCTCGCCTACTCGCACCTCAGCGTCACCGCCGGATCGACGCGGGCCGCGCGGCGCGCGGGAACCAGGCCGGCGAGCACGCCGACGGCGCTGAGCGCGGCGACCGCCAGCACGATGGTCGTCGGATCGTCGGGTAAGATCTCGAACAACAGAGACCGCAGGACGCGATTCGCCGACAGGAAGATCGCGAGGCCTGCCACGAGGCCGGCGGCGACGAGCACCACGACTTCCCTCAGGACGAGCCGCTGGACCGATCCGTGGGAGGCACCGAGCGCCAGCCGGACGCCGATCTCGCGCGTCCGGCGCGTCACGTTCACGCTGGTGAGGCCCGCCAGCCCCATCGCCGCGAGCAGGCCGGCGAGCGAGGCGAACACCAGCGACAGCCCCGCCAGCATCCGCTCGCGCAGGAGCGTGTCGCGCGCGAGCGCGCCGAGACTTCCGAAGACGGAGACGGCCACGCCGGCGTCCAGCCGTCGGACCATCTCGTTGACCGCGGCCGCCGACACCATCCCTGCGTGGGGAACCTGCAGCAACACGCTCACGGTGCCGGTGCCGCTGGCCCGGGCGCGCGGCAGGTAGAGGGTCGGCGACGCCGGCGCCTTGAGCCGGTACCGGCTGTCGCGCACCACGCCGACGATTTGCAGACTCGCCGGCACGCCCTCGTAGCCCATCATCTGGCCAACGACGTCCGGGCCATCCACGAGCAGTTTCGCGAGCGTCTCGTTCACGATGACGACCCGGGGCGCCGCCTTCGTATCGCGGTCGTCGAACGCCCGGCCGGCGGCCAGTCCGAGGCCGATCGTCGCGAAGTAGCCGGGAGTGACCTCAACCACATCCGCGAACCGGGCGGTGGACTGACCGGCTTGCTGCCGCGGCCCCGACACCTCGGTTGCTCCCTGCCCTCCCGAGAGCGGCATCACCGACGACACGGCCACGCGCGAGACGCCGGGCAGGGCGCCCGCCCGCTCGCCAAGCGCGCGCACGTACCGCTCGAGCCGATCGCCGTCGTACCCGACCGACCCGGGGTTCACCGTGAAGCCGACGACGTGCTCGGCGTCGAAGCCGGGATCGACCGAGAGCACGTTGGCGAGGCTGCGGCCGAGCAGCGCCGCCGAGCAGACGAGCGCGAACGACAGCGACACCTGGACGACGACCAGGCCGCGCCGCAGCGCGGCGCCCGGCCGCCTGCCCGTCGCGTCGGCGCGCCCGGCCACGAGGCTGGGGAGCGCGGCGCAGCGCGTGACGAGCAGCGCGGACGCCAGCCAGATGAGCAGGCCGGTCAGCAACGACATCCCTGCCGTGAACACGATCACACGGGCATCGGGCCGCGTGTCAACGCCCGCGAGATCCGCCCCCACGCCGAGCAGCGACGGCACCATGTCGCCGGTCCATCGAGCCAGCAGCAGGCCGGCGGCGCCCGACAGAGTCGCCAGCACGAGGGCCTCGACCAGCCGCGGGCGCAGGAGGTCCCACCGCCGCGCGCCGAGCGCCAGGCTCACCGCCATCTGGTGGCCGCGCCGCGCGCCCGCGGCGGCCAGCAGGTTCGCGACGTTGCCCGCCGCGACGAGCAGGACGAACGCCGTCATCGCGAAGAGGAGGCGCAGCGGCCCTTCCAGGTTGCGTTGCGTCCCCGCCTGCGTGCTGCCGACGGTGCCGGCGGCGATCACTTCGGGGGCGTAGGTTCGGTAGACCTCCAGGTCCCTGGCGGTGAGCGTCCTCTCCCGCGTGCGCACGACCTCGTCCCACAGGCGCTGATAACACGTTCGCAAGTCGAGCTCGGCAGCCTCGCGCGTGACACCCGGCGCCAGCCTGGCGATGGCGATGTACACGGAGTAGGTCGGACCGTCCCAGGCGTAGAGCGGCGACCTGGCGACGTGCGAGGGATTCAACTGGTCGCCCATCGCGACGGGCACGAAGACGTCCGGCCGGCGGCCGGCCGTCATGCCCGAGTAGCCCGGGGCGATCACGCCCACGACGGTGAATGGGACGTTGTTCAGGCGGATCGTGCGGTTCAGGATCGACCGGTCGCCGCCGTACTGCCGCATCCAGAAGCCGTGATTGAGGACGGCAATGGCTGGCCCGTCGCGCTGCCCATCGTCGGTGGGCATCAGGGTTCGCCCGAGGGCGGCGTGCAGGCCGAGCACCCGGAAGTAGTCGGCGGTCACCGACTCGCCGTACACCTCGATCGCCGACGGCTCGGCCGCCACCGTGAGGCGGTTGGCCCGGAAGACCGCCATCGCGCTGAACGAGCGGGTGAGGCCGCCGCGCAGTGACTGGAACAGCGGGTAGGCGATGCCCCTCATCTTGCCGCCGCCCACGCTCACGCTCGGCAGCGCGTAGGGAAGCCGGAACGCGTTCACGACCACGATCTCGTACGGCTTCTCGACCGGCAGCGGGCGGAGCGCGACGCGGTCGATGAGCGAGAAGGTCGCGGAGTTGGCGCCGATGGCCAGCCCGAGCGAGAGGACGGTCAGGATGGCCGGCCCGGGCGCCCGGACCAGGCCGCGGAGGACGACGCGAAGGTCGTGGCGAAGGTGCATGGCGCGCGCCTGGATCGGGAGGACGACAGGGCCGCCTGGCGGTACCGTATTGGACACCAAAACAGACGGGGTTGTTGCGGGAGAGGTTGGCCGCCCTCCGGCGAAGGCCAACCTCAGCCGTGGGGGGCCCGGCACTTCTATTGACACTCAACAGGTCAGGCGCTACCCTTCTATGGCCATTCAATACGGACGGTTTCTCCGGAGGTGGCGATGACGCCTGACAAGCCGGAAGTGCTCCACGGAACGCTCGACCTGCTGGTGCTGAAGACGCTCGATACGCTCGGCCCGCTCCATGGGTTCGGGATCGCGCGCCGCATCGAACAGGTCGCCGGAAACGGGCTCGAGCTCAACCACGGGACCGTCTACCCGGCGCTGGTGCGCCTCGAGCAACAGGGGTGGATCACCTCGTCGTGGGGAGCCTCGGAGAACAACCGTCGCGCCCGGTTCTACGAACTGACGAAAACCGGCCGCCGCCACCTGGCCACGGAAGCCGCCAACTGGGCGCGCGCGACCGCGATGGTCGCCCGCTTCCTCGAGGCGAAGTAGCCACCCCGGAGGCGCCGATGAAACGCGCGCGGAGGATCGTCGGCCGGCTGCTCGATCGCGTCCGCCGACGCACGCTCGACAGGCGGCTCGAAGAAGAGCTCGAGACGCACGTTCAGATGCTCGTCGACGACTACGTGGCGCTGGGCCTCTCGCTTGAGGAGGCGCGCCGCAGGGCCCGGCTCCACCTGGGCGGCGTGGAACAGACGAAGGAGGCGGTCGGCGACCAGCGCGCCCTCTGGTTCGAGTCGGTGTGGCAGGACGTCCGCCACGCCTTCCGCGCGCTCGCCCGCCGCCCCAGCTTCAGCGTCGCCGCGATCGGGACGCTGGCGCTCGGCATCGGGGCCAGCACGGCGGTCTTTTCGGTCGTGAATGCGGTCCTGCTGAGCGCTCTCCCCTTCGACCGGCCCGATCGGATCGTGGCGGTCCGGCTCCGCGACACCGGCGGCAGCGAGTTCGGCGTCGCCGCGAGCGTGGCGCACGCGGTGGGCCGCCTGCCCGCCGTCGAGCGGACCGCCATCATGGTGGGAGTCGAAGCGAACCTCATCGATCGCACGGGCGCCGACATCGTGAGGGGTCGGCAGGTGAGCGGGGAGTTCTTCGCCGTGTTCGGCGTCAGGGCACTGTGTGGCCGGCCGCTTGCGCCCCGCGACGAAACCGACGGGCTCGACACGGTCGTCTTGAGCGAGCGCTTGTGGCGCAGCCGGTTCGGGGGAGACCCCGCGATCGTCGGCCGCGCCGTGCGTCTCGACGACCGCAGCTATGCCGTGGCGGGCGTGATGCCGGCGACATTCCGCTACCCCGAGGACGCCGAGTTCTGGAGTATTCGGAAGGCCCGGCCGGACGGGGGCGAGCCGCTGGGGCGCGGCCCCTTCGACGCCGTCGCCCGGTTACGGAGCGGCAACGTGACGAGCGCCTCGGCGCAGGCCGGCACGCTGAACGCCGCCATCGCGCGGGATGGCCCGGACCGCCTGTCGGTGGCGCTCGTCCCCCTGCTCGAGACGACAGCGGGGGGCTACCGCCCGATGCTGGCGCTCCTGTTCACGGCCGTCTCGATCGTGCTGTTGATCGCGTGCGGCAACGTCGCCAACCTGCTGCTCGCGCGGTCGATCGATCGGACGCGCGAGCTCTCGGTGCGCCTCGCGCTCGGCGCCACCCGCCCGCGGCTGCTTCGGGAGCTGCTCACCGACTGCGCGGTCATCGCCGCCGCAGCGACGGCGGGCGGACTGGCGCTCGCCTCGCTGCTGCTCCGACTGGTTCCCTGGATCGGCGCCGGAATCGTGCCGCGGCTGGACGAGGCCGGAATCAACTGGCCGGTGGCCGTCTATGCCGCGGCCACCGGCGCCTTGAGCATCGTCGTATTCGGCGTCGGGCCGGCATGGCACGCCCTGCGGTGGGCCCAGGTCTCGCCCCTTCGGCTGAGGAGCCTGGGCGAAGTGCACGTCCGCACGACGTCGAGGAGGCTGATCTTCGTCGAGGTGACCGGAACGCTCGTCCTCGTGGCGGGAAGTCTCCTGACGCTGACCAACCTCTATCGGCTCTACGCGGTGGATCCCGGATTCGACACGCGCGGACTCATGGTCGCCACCCTGCGCGTGCCCTACTCCAAGTACGCCGGTGCGGCGCGCGTGCGGCTCAACGAACGCATTCTCGACAGCGTGCGGCAGACGCAAGGGGTCACCGATGCGGCGATGGTCTCCTGGGCTCCGCTCGGTCGAGTGTGGGGCGCCCCGATCCGGGTGCGCTTGGAAGACGACTCGTCGCCCGCGGCCCGCGAGGAGACGGCCGGGTTGCGCGTGCTTTCCCCGGGGGCGCTGCAGGTGCTCGGAGTGCGAACGGTGAGCGGTCGGGGTTTCACCGACCGCGACGTGGATGGGGCGCCGCCGGTCGCCATCGTGAACAGGGCGCTGGCCGAGAGGCTGTGGCCGGCGCGTTCTCCCCTCGGTCGGACGATCCGGGTGTCCGGCGCGCAACGCGCTGACCCGCAGGTGTTCCAGATCGTCGGGGTGGCCTCGGACATCCGCGGCAGCATCTACCGGCAGCCCGCGCCCGAGGTGTACTTGAGCTGGACGCAACGGGCCTCCGTGCGAATGGACCTCGTGGTGCGCAGCCGGCTCACGCCGACGGCGGCGGCCGCCGGCATCCGGTCGGCCGTGCGCCGCGCGGAGCCGGAGGCGGCGACGACCGCGCTCGCGACGATGGACGACCTCATCGGCCTGGCGACGCAGTACTACCGTTTCTCGACGGCCCTCCTCACGCTGTTCGGCCTCGCGGCGTTGACGCTGGCGGCGACGGGAATGTTCGCGGTCGTGCTGCACGCCGTCGCGCGCCGGACGCGCGAGGTCGGACTCCGCATCGCGCTCGGCGCTCGGCTCGGCCACCTGGCCGGCTCGTTCATCCGCGACCTTGCGCCGGCGGTCTTCGCCGGAATCGGCGCCGGGCTGATGGGCACGTACTTGTGCGCCGGGCTCGCGAGGCCGCTCGTCTTCGGCCTCCGGCAGCCCGATCTGGGCGCGGCGGCTGCCGCGGCAACCGCGCTGTGCCTGGTGGCGGCGCTGGGGATCTGGTGGCCACTGCGCCGGGCGTCGCGGATCGACCCGGTGATCGCGTTGAGAGACGAGTAGGCGGCGCGGCGGCGGGCCACGCTCCTCCCGCCGCTACGGCGAGACAGCCTTCGCTGGTGCGGGAGACTCGCTGGCTTGCCTAGCCGTAGCTCGCGGAGGAAAAGCGCCAGCTCGCCGGACGCGAGCGAAGGCTGCCCTTCGGCTCACGTCGTTCGCTCAGGGCATTCTCCATGGCTGGCTTGCCATGAGCGAGCCTGGCGGCTCGAGGGCAACGTGAGCCAGGCGAGTCGAATGGCGGAGAGAGAGGGATTCGAACCCTCGGTAGAGTTTCCCCTACACACGCTTTCCAAGCGTGCGCCTTCAACCACTCGGCCATCTCTCCCCAAGTAGCAGAATCAGCAGTGTAGCCCGATTCCTGGATTCGCGTCCACGCGCGAGTGTCACGTGAATTGTGACGCAGGGACCGCTTATGTCGCCCCAGTTTCGGTCTAGGCGCATCCACGACGCCGTTCTCAGACGCTCGCGACCGGGTTTCGCGGCCGCGCCAGCCGCCGCGGCACTCTCACACAGGCCCCAGAACCGGGGAGAGGTTTTACCGCCTCGGGTCGAGGCCGAGGAGAATGCGGATTTCCGTTTCGAGCACCTGCTCGCTGCCGGGATCGACCCCGGCGTAGCGGCAGATCGCTTGGCCCTCGCCGTTCAACAACAGGGTCACCGGCGCCCCTGACACACCATAAGTCCGACTCGCAAAGTCCTCGGCGCCCGCCAGTACTATCGGGAAGGTGTACCTCTCCTTGTCTCGCCATGCCGGCAGAAGGGCGTCCTCGTCGGGAGAGATATTGAGCGCCACCATCGCGAGTCCCTGACTGCGGTACTTCTCGTACAGCCTCTGCATGTGCAGCAACTCTGCATTACAGCGGCCTCAAGTCGGGAAGAAGAAGTTGAAGAGCGTCACCTTGTTCTTCGAGGCCAAAGAGAGGAGCGAGACCATGCGACCGTCGAGCGCCTTGAGGTTGAAGCCGGGGACAGGAGTAGCCGAACGCGCCCGCAGGTCGCGGGACCGATCCAGCACTTGCTCGGGCTCCCGCCCGGCTACGGCGGCGAGCTCACGGATCTTGTTCCGCGCCCTGGTCTCGATGCTGTTCGCAAACACCTTCACCCAGGCTTCCAGTTCGAGATCCGGCTTCTTCATTGCAGCGTAGATGGTGGCACGCTCGATGTCGCAGCGGGTCTGGAACTCGAGCGCGCCGCCCGCGTAGGTCTCCTGCGAGAGAGCAACGTATTCGAGCGCTCGCGCATACGGCCGGGTGCTCGCCGCCTGATGTGCGAGCGTGAAGTACCGGTCAGCCAGCGACGCGCGTTCGAGCGCCAGCGAGCTGCGTGCCGGGTTGTGTTTCGGCAGGGCCTCGAGTTCCGCTATGCGCTTCTTCGATTGCTCGATCAGCCCTTTCTGCCGCGTGGCCGCTCCCGCGCTGCGCTCCGCTTTGTCCAATGCCGCGGCGTACGCCCACCGCAGCTGCTCCACCGTCGGCGACTCATCCGCGCTGCGTGCCTTCTCGCGCAATGCGATGGCTTTTTCTAGCAGGCGCAGGGTGTGCCCCGGCAGCTCTTCTGAGGCCATGAGCAGCACCCGTGGGTTGTTCTCCTCTTTGATCAGCTTCTGCGCAAGCGACGCGGCAGCAGTCTCGGCTCTGGCTTCGCGAAAGACCCTTATCGCGCTCGTCACACTGTTCGCCTTCGATTTCGGAAACCGCGCTACCGATTCGTCGATGAGCCCGAGGAAAATGTCTGGATCGCCGTAGCGTGCCGCCGCGAACAGGAGGCTGGAGTAAACGGCTTCGAGCTCGGGTGATGTTGGGTTGTCCCTGATGAATTGCCGAAGCCGCTCAATCAGCGAGCGCTCGTCATCGGCGGTCGTGACGTGCTGCGGCTTCGCCTGGGCGGTCTCCTCCGTCTTGGGAGGCGGAACGAACGCCCGCCAGCACCCGGCGAACAGAGTCCTTCCTGCCAATCCGTTAGGCGCTGGCATCCCCGCCCGCGCCGGCGACGCCATTCCGTCGCCCATCAACAGAGCAGGTCCTCAGACCGAGGACAGACAGTGCTCTTGCAAGCGCACCGTTGTGCATCATGAGCTCACCTAGCGCGACGCCGCGGCGACGTGCGTCTCGGGAGACCGGCCTTGGCAGTCCCACCGTTTTGGACGCCGCAGCCCGGTGGCGGGCTATAACGTTGGACACCGCGACGACGAGGATGGCTATGTGATTGTCGGTTGAGATCATAGGAGCGCCCGAAGTACTACCCACTGCGGCGCTATGACCTGACTCAGAGCCCGCGGCCCTGGTGTCGTGTGCGTAGTTACTCTTGAAGGGGAAGGCCCAGGCACACCAAGTCGACGACAATAAGCAGCATTAGCGGCTTCCGACTGCCTGTGGGTGCAGGGCAATGAACATAACCGCCCGTTGTCAGACTCTGAAGACGGGCACTGGTGGCCCTTCGACGCGCTCAGGGCCGCGCGGCCCAACTGGCCGGCCCGATAGTACGGGCTCCGTCGATAGTGGTCAATTGGGTGAACGTGAGGTGAGGTGACTGCGCCGCGGAAGCCCCGTGGGTCACTGAATGGGATCAGAGCGGTGCTCTTCTTCAGGCTGTTGTCGCTGTTGCCGCTCGTTGAACACTGACCAGGGAAACGCGGTTCTGCTCACCCAAAAGTGACCAGGGTGTCGCGACCTTCCCGACAAGGCGTGAGGTCTTGTAGGGAAAGGAGGTGCACACCATGGCGATGTACGCGAAAGTCCGCAGGATGCGGGTCCGGCGCCTTGGCGCCCGCCACCGGCAGGAGTGTCCCGCGTGCTCTCGCGAACATGCCCTAGCGCGGCTTCTTCGGCATGCACGCATCGGCCGAATGCAGCCAGTCGCCCTCGTAGGTGGCCGGCACCTTGACGGCAGCCGACGTGGTCGGCCCATTGGCGGCGGGATCGTAGGATAGCTGGGCCATCGAATTGTCGAACGTGCTCAAGCGCGCGTTGTCCCGCGCCGCTTCGGCCGCACTGGTCTCCCGCTGCTCGGTCCGCTTGCCGCTGATCATGCGCAGGCTGCCGTCGCGCAGGTCGAACGCCCGATAGTAATGCGTCCCGTAATACGTCGTGTCGTACGTCGTGTTGTAGCTCCAGTTGCCCGGCTTGGTATCGGTCGGCAGACGCACCGTGGTGACGAAGCAACTGAAGTCGGGCGCATGGTAGAACGGCGCTTGCTGATCCTGGTCGGCGGCCCGCTGGTGCCTGTCGGGCGGGTACACGCCGCCGCCGGGCAGGCTCAGCGAGAGTCTTGGAACATCGGCCTTGTCCCAATCGACCGGTCCGGTGCCGTCAATTTCGAGCACGCTCGCCCGTTCGCCGACGTCGAAATGATAATGGACGGAGTCGATCGAGTTCCACTGGGTGCCGCCGGTCAAGCGGCTGCGCAAGGCCTGGAGCAGTTGGTCGCTGCTCAGCACGGAGATCTGCGCGTATTGAGCCAGCCCCTTGGGACCACGCTGGATGCTGGTGAGGACGATGTGCGCCGGCTTGTCGAAGCCCGCGCGGGCATCGATCTCATATAGGGTGAGTTCGTCCGGCTTGCTCGCCGGAGCCCATGCGACAGGCTCGAGATCGTGCGCGTCGGCGGTCAGCGGAAGCACCCAGTTATACGGGGAGTCCGGGGCGGTGCCGGGAGGGGCCACCGCCGGAAGTGTGCCGTCGAGCCAATATGTCGTGCCGTCGATCGTCGCCCGCACCAGCACGTGATCGAACAACCCGGGGTTGGGGAGCCAGGCGTCGAGGCCGTCGTCCGACCCCTGATCGCGAACGAGAACGGGTTCGGCGGGCACACCGAACTCTTTCAGCAAGGCCAGCAGCAACACGGTCTTGGCCTTGCAGTCACCGTAGCGCCGCTGCCAGGTCTCGTCGGCCGTCGCGGGCAGGTAATTGCCGCCGTCGAGCCCGACGTAGACATAGCGCACCTGCTGCTGGACGAGCTTCAGCGCTTCCTGCGCGCGCCCAAGCTGATCGGGCTTGCCGGCGGCGATGCGCCCGGCTTCCTGCTTGAGGGGCGAATCGGCCGGCAGCGTGGCCGCCGCCGCATACAGGCTGTTGAAACGCCGGGACAACGCGGGCCAACCTGAGAAGTGAGTGTATTCGATAGTGCGCTGCCGGGCATAACGCGGCGGCGCATCCTTGGGCGGCGTGATCGCCGGCGGATTGTCGATGCGAAAGTCGACCCCTGATTCGGTCCGCACCAGCTTGCCGGCGAGATCGTCCGTCGCTTGCACGCGCGGCTGCTCGCCGGGCTCCCAGCTCAGGCCGAGGTGGTACCGGCCTGGAAGCGGAGAGGAGAACAGCGTGAGCGCGCCCGCGTTCTGGTCTTTCAAGGTCGGATCGCCAGTCGGCAAGGTGTAGGAGACTTCGAGTTCATCGCCGACGCGCAGGTCCGGCACCTTCATGACCGCCGTCAGCACGCCGGTGATCACTGACGCCTCAAGCTGATCCTCACGCCGCAGGATTTCGAATTTCGCCGTTTTCAGCACGTCGATCGTTTCCGACCCGCGATGAATCTTGATCGCGTGCACAATCGGCGTTCCGGCCGCGGGGTTCCACGACAGAGTAACGTTGCCCAACTGGAGCGCCTGCGGCTGTAGCAACACGATTCGCTGGCTGAAATAGCTCGACTGCCCCTTCGCATCGAGGTGGATGATGACATCCTGCGCCCGGACGAACGCCAGCCCGCTGGCATCCGCCGCAAGGGGGAGCGGATCGGACGGCTTGGCCCAGGCTGGAGCCGGCCCCTGAGCGACCTGCTGTGCGGTCGAATGATCCTGTGCCCCGATCGGCCCGGCCGCCAAAACGGCCAAGGATGCCATTAACCCGACGATAGTCCGGTTCATTCCGCCTCCCGTTTCAAAGCATGATGTCTGGAACGGCGCAGATGCAAGAGGGATAGGTGTTTCGATTCCCGCATGGCCTGACGGGCGAGCGCGGCATGGCGCAGGCCGCGGCAACGATCGGCCCGGCTAATCGGCGCGATGCTACGCGCTCTGTCGGCAGTCGTCAATTGGGTGATGGTAGGTGAACGTGAGGTGAGGTGACTGCGCCGCGGAAGCCCCGTGGGTCACTGAACGGAATCGGAGCGGTGCTCTTCATCAGGCTGTTGTCGCTTCTCTTCGCGCTGCTTCACCAGATCATCAAGTGCCTTGCGCTTGGCGGCCTAAAGGGTGGGCCTACCGATGATCGCGCGAGCCAGCCGTGAGGCGTGAGCCGTAAGCCGTAAGCCGTAAGCCGGATCTAGTTCTTCTTGAGAATGAGGCACGCCAGCGGCGGCAGCAGGAGCTCGAGGCGCTGCGCGTGGCCGTGCGCGGGCTCCGGCGACGAGTTGACCACGCCCGCGTTCCCCTGGTTCGAGCCGCCGTAGATCTCGGAGTCGGTGTTGACGATCTCGCGGTAGGCTCCCGCCTCCGGCACGCCGACGACGTAGCCGCGGCGGATGACTGGCGTCAGGTTGAGGACCACCACCAGGAAGTCGCGCGGGTCGCGCGCGCGCCGCATGAACGACACCACGCTGTTCTCGTTGTCGGTGCAGTCGATCCACTGGAACCCGGCCGGATCGAAGTCCAGCTCGTACAGGGCCGGCTCCCGGCGGTAGAGGCCGTTGAGATCGGCCACCAGCCGCCTGATCCCGCGGTGCGGAACCTGGTCGGCAAACGCCCACTCGAGGCTGCCGTCGTGATTCCACTCGGGCCACTGGCCGAACTCGTCGCCCATGAACATCAGCTTCTTGCCCGGGTGGCTGAAGAGGAACCCGTAGATCGCGCGCAGGTTGGCCGCCTTCTGCCAGCTGTCCCCCGCCATCTTCCCGATCATCGACCCCTTCCCGTGCACCACCTCGTCGTGCGAGAACGGCAGGATGAAGTTCTCGTGGTAGGCGTAGAGCATCGAGAAGGTGAGCTGGTTGTGCGTCCAGCGCCGGTAGACCGGGTCCTTCTGCATGTAGGACAGGATGTCGTGCATCCAGCCCATGTTCCACTTGAAGGTGAAGCCGAGGCCGCCGAGGTGCACGGGACGGCTCACGCCCGGCCACGCGGTGGACTCCTCGGCCGCCGTGATCGTCCCGGGCTGCTCGCCGTGCGTCAGGGTGTTGAGCGTGCGGAGGAAGTCGATCGCCTCGAGGTTCTCGCGCCCGCCGAACTGGTTGGGCACCCACTGCCCCGGCTCGCGCGAGTAGTCCAGGTAGATCATCGACGCCACGGCGTCCACGCGCAGGCCGTCGATGTGGTACCGCTCGAGCCAGAAGAGCGCGCTGCTCAGGAGGAAGCTCCGCACCTCGCGGCGCCCGTAGTTGAAGATGAGCGTGCCCCAGTCCTGGTGCTCCCCCTTGCGCGGGTCCTGGTGCTCGTAGAGCGCGGTGCCGTCGAAGCGCGCGAGGCCGTGCGCGTCCTTCGGGAAGTGCCCCGGGACCCAGTCGAGCAGCACGCCGAGCCCCGCGCGGTGGCACGCGTCGACGAACGCCTTGAACTCGTCCGGCGCGCCGAAGCGGCTGGTCGGGGCGAAGAAGCCGATCACCTGGTAGCCCCACGACCCGGCGAACGGGTACTCCATCAGCGGCATCAGCTCGATGTGGGTGAACCCCAGGTCCCGCACGTAGGGGACGAGCCGCTCCGCCAGCTCGCGGTAGGAGAGGAACCGCTTCCCGTCTTCGCCGCGCGCCCACGAGCCGACGTGCACCTCGTAGATCGACATCGGCCGATCGAGCCAGCCGTTCTGCCGCGGGCGCGCCTCCATCCACTCGCGGTCGCCCCACTCGTAGCGCCCCGCGCTCCAGACGACCGACGCCGACCGGGGCGGCGTCTCGAAGAAGAGCGCGTACGGGTCGGCCTTGGTGAAGACCACGCCGGACTTCGCGCGCAGCTCGAACTTGTACAGCTCGCCCTGCCCGAGGCCCGGGATGAAGATCTCCCAGACCCCGTGCGGCAGCAGCAGCCGCATCGGGTGCGCGCGGCCGTCCCACCGGTTGAAATCACCGACGACCGAGACCCGATCGGCGTTGGGCGCCCAGACGGCGAAGTGCACGCCCGCGACGCCGCCAACCTCCATCGGATGCGCGCCGAGCTTCTCGTAGGCGCGCAGTTGCGTCCCTTCCGCCAGCAGGTGCAAGTCGAAATCGCCGAGAATCCGGCCGAACCGGTAGGCGTCGTCGATCTCCCCCGAACGGCCGTCCTTCCACTCCACGCGAAGCCGGTAGACGAGGTCGGACGGATCGCCGCGCCAGCCCCGCACGACGGCCTCGAACAGGTTCGTGCCGCGCCGCCGCGCCATCGGCACGGCCGCGCCGGCCGCCTGCGCGTTCAGCGTCACCCGCTCGGCGCCGGGGTGGTAGAAGCGGACGACGACGGCGGGCTCACCGTCGGCGGTGGTCCTGTGAGGACCGAGCACGGCGAAGGGATCGGCGTTGGTGCCGTGCTCGAGCGCGGCGACAGGGTTCATGCTACTTCTCGATCGTGGCCTTCTTGATGAAGTCCAGCCCGGGGAATGCCTGATCGAGGTAGGCGTTGCCCTTCGAGTAGATACTGCCCTGCTCGCTGGTGGTCTTCTCGCCGTACTTGGGGTTCAGCTTGTCCACCACCGCCATCCCGCTGATGACCTTGCCGAACGGCGCGAACCCCTGCCCGTCGAGGCCGGCGTTGTCGGCGAAATTGATGAACACCTGCGTCGTCCGGCTGTTCGGTCCGGACGTCGCGAAGGTGATGTAGCCGCGCTTGTTGCTCTCCTTGACCGGATCGTCACGGAGCCGCGCGCTCATCCAGGCCCCCGAAACCGCCGGGTCGCCGTTGATCCCGAACTGCACCATGAACCCGGGCACGACGCGGAAGAAGCGGACGTTGTCGAAGAAGCCGCTCTTGACGAGGTTGTAGAAGCGGTCGGCGCCGAGCGGCGCCCAGTCGCGGTGCACCTCGATGACAAACGAGCCCGCGCTCGTGTCGAACGCAGCCTTGTAGACGGCCGGCGCCTGTTCCTTGAAGGCGGCCGGGTTCTTCAGGTTCGGCTTGGCCGCGGCCGGCGCCTGCGCGCTGGCGACTGACACGGCGAGCGCGGCGATGGCGGCGAGGGCAACGAGCGTGCGGAACTTCTTCATGGCGATGACCTCCTCCACGGGGCAAATCACGCGGAAACCAAGACCGTATTCTACCTGAAACGGTCGGGCCGATTGACGCCCGGGCCGCCATGACGCGATACTCGCGAGTGCCATGCGTTTGCCCGCCCGCCCGCTCGCGTTGACGGCGTTGCTGCTGATGACGGCCGTGCACGGGCCCGCCGCCGCCCAGTCGGCCGCCCGCGGCGGCCAGCAGGCAAACCCCACTTCCCGGAAGGAGCCGACCTTGACCCCAGGACTCTACGCACGGTTTGCCACGACCGAAGGCGATTTCACCGTCCGGCTGTTCGAAGAGCAGGCGCCGAAGACGGTCGCCAATTTCGTCGGTCTCGCCGAGGGCACCAAGGACCCCGCCACGGGCAAGCCGGGCCAGGTGAAACCGTTCTACGACGGGCTGATCTTCCACCGCGTCATCGCCGGCTTCATGATCCAGGGTGGCGATCCCCTGGGCAACGGCCGCGGCGGACCCGGATATACGTTCGCGGACGAGTTCGACCCGAAGCTGACATTCGACCGGCCGGGGCTGCTCGCTATGGCCAATCGCGGGCCGAACACCAACGGCAGCCAGTTCTTCATCACCCTCGGCGCCACGACCTGGCTCAACGGCAAACACACGATCTTCGGCGAGGTGGTCGAGGGGATGGACGTCGTCACGAAGATCGGCCAGGTGAAGACCGGCGCCCAGGATCTGCCGCTGACGCCGATCGTGATGACGCACGTGACCATCCAGCGAATCAATCAGTAGCGCTCGGCTCACGCCTCACGGCTCACGGCTTACGGCTTACGGCTCACGGCTTACGACCAGACACAGCGTGTCACGCGTGATCCGGCCGCAGGGCGTGAGACGCGAGGCGTGCTCAGAAAATGGCGCCGGGGCTCGGCAATCCGCTCGATGACGGGGTCGCGGGGGGACGGGTTGGCGTCTGGCGGGTCCTGTCGCCAGGATCCCCCAGCGTCCTCGCGCACACAGCGCTTGTCACGGGCGTCGCGCTCGGCCCGCTGGGGGGCCCCCGCCTGGCGCCACCCGCCCGTCGGGGGATCTCCGGCCGGCCACCGTCGAGTCGCCAACCCGCGTGGGGCGTGTCTAGAACAAAGCGCCGCGGCCAGGCGGCCCGGTCGGTCCGATGCCGCGCCGCAGGGATCTGCCCGAGCAAAGCGTAAACCTGCCCCGACCGTGGTGCCAGGGAGGGGCCGCTTTGCGAGCCGGCAGACCCGAGACGCGGCGTTCAATCGGACGTGGTCGCCACGCGCGGCGCCGTGCTCGGCAGCTGCCATGTTCATGGGCCAGGCTGAGCCCCGGCTCATGACGCAGTAAGCCGGCAGCATCGCGAAGGGGGTTCCGTGGAACCCCTGCGCGCCCCCGGTGTCCAACCCAGTAGAAACGGAGAGCGCTCTCCTCCAGCGTTTTCGCCCTCGCGGCAGCGGCCCGGGGGTCGACCGACAAAGGAGGTGAGCCGTGTCACCCGATCTCTTCCGCCAGGTCGTCGAAGCCCGGCCGTCCACGCCGGCCAACCGCCTGTCCGCGCTCCCGGTTTCCATCCTCGTTCACGCGCTCGTGCTGACGGCCGTCGTCGTCATCCCGCTGCTCGCGAGCGACGTTCTGCCGGTCGTGCGCGGCAACGACATCCTCACGATGCCGGTTGTCGTCGCCCCGGCGCCGCCGGTCGCCCCGGCGCACGCCCCGCGACCCGGCCCGGCGGCGGACATCGTCAACGTCGCCGCCGCGCCTGTCGTGTCCCCCGCCGGGATCGGCCGCGAGGGCATGCTGCAGGCCGACCCGCAGCCAGACGCGTCCGCGCCAGACGCCGTGGGCGCCGTTCCCGGGACGGGCGTGCCCGGCGGGACTGGCACGGTGAATCTGGACGCGCCGCCGCCGACGCCGCGGTCCAAGGAACCCATCCGCCTCAGCTCGCTCGTCAAGGCTCCCGTGAAGATCCACGACGTGAGCCCGGTTTACCCGACGGTGGCCGTCGCCGCCCACGTGGAGGGCATCGTAATCATCGAGGCGGTGATCGGGACGTCCGGCGAGGTGGTCAACGCCAAGGTGTTGCGATCGAATCCGCTGCTTGACGACGCGGCGTTGTCGGCCGTCAGGCAGTGGCGCTATACGCCTACGCTCCTCGGCGGCGTGCCCCAGGCGGTGATCCTGACCGTGACGGTGACGTTCTCGCTGAAGTGACTGAGGAACGATGCGGGTCGGGTGAGTCTGGCAGGGATGAGGCCCGTCGGGAGTCGTCTTGGTCCGGGGGGTGGATGGGTAGAACACCGCATAGAACCTCCGCGGTCGTCGGCGCGGAGGGCGGATGATGGACCAGCGGCACGTCAGCCCGACGGGCTCATCGATTGTTGTCAGGCATTCGGTGGTTCGACTTTACGGAACTCCTTCCTGCAGGGCACCAGGCTGGCTGGCATTCGCCGCCAATGTCCATTCAGACGGCGGGGTGGGGCGTTTGGTTGGCTTCAATGGCTCAGGGCTCGGGCTCAAGGCTCAGGGCAGAGCGGCTCAAGGCTTAAGGCTCAGGGCAGGGCCCAGGTTCAAGCCCGGCGGGATCGAGGTGGGGGTGAATCCCCCGATCCCCGATCCCTGATCCCCGATCCCTGGCTACAACTTCGCCGCGACGGCCTGCGCCATCTCCAGCGTCGTCGCCTTGCCGCCCATGTCGTAGGTGCGGACCTTGCCTTCCGCGATGACGGCGGCGACAGCCTGCTCGAGGCGCGTGGCCTTCTCGGTCTCGCCGAGCCAGTCGAGCATCATCTTGGCGGCGAGGATGGTCGCGATCGGGTTGACCTTGTAGAGCCCGGCGTACTTCGGCGCCGACCCGTGCGTCGGCTCGAACACGGCCAGCTTCTCGCCGATGTTGCCCGAGCAGCCGAACCCGAGGCCGCCCACCATCTGGGCGCAGAGGTCCGACACGATGTCGCCGTAGAGGTTCGGCGCCACCAGCACGTCGTAGTTGAACGGGTTCTTGAGCAGCCACATCGTCAGGGCGTCGATGTTGGCTTCGTCCATGGCGATTTCGGGGAACCCCTTCGCCACCTCGCGGCACAACTCGAGGAAGAGGTTGTCGGTGGCGCGGACGACGTTGGCCTTGTGGACGACGGTGACCTTCTTCCGGCCGAACTTGCGGGCGAATTCGAAGGCCCTGCGGGCGATCCGCTCCGAGCCCTTGCGCGTGTTGATCTTGCACGAGACGGCGTATTCGTTGCCCGGCAGCTTGCCGAAGGTGCCGAACGCCTTCGACAGCTTGCCGAGCGTCTCGGCCAGCTCCGGCGGCACCGGGCTGAACTCGACGCCGGCGTAGAGGTCCTCGGTGTTCTCGCGGAAGATGACGAGGTTGAGGCCTTCTTTGAAGTTGAGCGGGTTGCCCGGGTAGGCCTTGCAGGGGCGCAGGCAGACGTAGAGGTCGAACAGCTGCCGCATCCGCACGATCGGCGAGCGGTACTGGAGGCCCTTTCCCTTGAGCGAATCGACCAGCTCGGCCTCTGCGGCCTTGAGCGGCTTGGAGGTGATGGCGCCGAACATGGCCGCGTCGACGTTCTGCAGCAGCTGGATCGTGCGCGCGGGAAACGCATCGCCCTCGGCCCGCCAGAACTCCCAGCCGATGTCGCCGTGGATGTACTCGGCATCGAGGCCGATGCGGTCCAGGACGATCCGCGCCGCTTCCATCACGTCGATGCCGACGCCGTCCCCGGGGAGCCATGCGATCTTGTATTTGGGCATGAGCACTACTCCTGATCTGATGAAGGCCGGCCGTCGGGCGCCCGGCGCCCTCGGCGGCACTGGGGCGGTATTATAGCTGTCAACGGGATCGGGGATCGGGGATCGGGGATCGGGGGTTGGGGGTTGGGGAAGGCACTTATGACTCGAACGCGCGTGGCGGCGCTCATCGCGGCTGCAGTTCTCGCCGTCGTCCCCGCGCGGGCGATGCGGGCGGCAGGCGACACGCCCGATCTGTCGGGCCATTGGACGCTGAACCCGAAACTGAGCCGGATCCCGCGCGAGGTCGGATTCGGGATGGACCTGTTCGCGCCGGGCGGCGCCGCGGAGGCCGGCGTGGGCGGAGTCGCCGAATCGCCGGCGGCCGTCCGGTTCCAGGAGAGCGAGGGCGAGGCGCGGCGGCGGGAGTTGCTGGTGGGCGAAATCAGGACTCCCCCGTCGAACGTGACGATCTCGCAGACGGCCGACGAGGTGGTCATCACCAACGAGGGCGGCCGGCCGCGCGTATTCCATCCGAACGGCCGCGACGAGGTCCAGGATATCGGCAGCGTGGCCCTCGCCACGACGACCCGCTGGGACGGGACCGGCCTCGAGGTGAGATACGGGGTTTCCCGCGGCCGAGAGCTGCGGTACACGTATTCGCGAACCGAGAACCCGCCGCAGCTGGTGGTGCAGGTGCGGTTCATCGAGCGCGGCGGGAAGGACGTCGTCACGCTGGTTTACGACGCGTCGCAGCCGGGCGAGCCGCGACCGGTTGCGCCAACGCCGGCCGGCGATGCGGCGAGGACGGGGACCCCTCCCGCCGGGGCCGCGCCGCGTCAGCCAGCCCAGACGCCGGCGACCGTCCCGGCGTCGGAACTCGAGCGGCTGAACCCGGCGTCGCCCCCGACCGCCGGCCAGCCCGGCGCGGGCGCGGCGCCTGACGCGGCCAGGGGACCCGATGCCGGGCTGCGGGGACTTTCCTCGCTGGGCGTCGTGGTCGAGGAGCTGAGCCAGCAGTCGATGGCCTGCGGCCTGAGCCAGGCGGCGATCGAGTCGGCGGCGGTGAAGAGCCTGACCGACGCCGGGTTCAAGGTCCAGCGCAACTCGGACGAGGACACGTATCTTTACGTCCAGGTCATCACGACGAGCGGGTCGGGCGGCCTGTGCGTGTCGCGATACGACGTCTTCCTCTACACGAACACGGTGACCACGCTGCCGTATCAGAGCGCGGCCAACCTGGTGCAGGTCGAGCTGCTGCACAGCGGCGGGATCGCCGGCGGGCGGATCGGCACGCACACCGACGCGGTGATGGTCCCGGTGAAGAAGGCGATCGACGAGTTCATCGCGCGCATCCGGGCGGCGAGCCGGTGAGACCCGGCTCGGCAGGCTGAGGTTCAAGCGAGTCGCTGGCTGGCGTTCACCGGCTACGCGTGTGCTGCCCGTTTCGGCAGGGCCGTGAGTTCCTCGCGTAGTACACGCCGAATCGTCTTTTCGATCGGTTCCCGTTCCACCCTGATGTGTTCCCGCAGTGCAGCATTAATCAGCGTCTGGTAGTTGCCGCCGCCCGCGGCATGCACCCGAGCCCGAAACCAGTCGAGCACTTCGTTGTCGAGACGGATCGTGATCCGCGTCTTGCCCGGCGCGACCTTCAAGACCGCACCCCGTCTTCCGCGGCCGAAGTCGTACTCACGCTTCATGGTTTGGCCTCGTATTGACGACACTCGCGCGGTGTCGCTGGACGCGCGGAAATCAACCGGACGTTGTCGCCGCGCCACGTATAGACCACGACAAGCACTCGGCCGAGCGCGTCCATGCCTACGGTGAGGTGCCGCGCCTCGGTCGCGCTGAGAACGTCCTGCACGGTCACGGCTCGATCGTCCTCGAGCGCGGCCGCCGCCTCCGCGAAATCAACGCCGTGCTTCTGGAGGTTCGCGGCGGCTTTCCGGCTGTCCCACTCGACGGACATTCCCTCTCTTCATTGTATGCACACGTGTGCACTTCCGCAATGCCCCGCACGGGAACGCCACGGCCGGCCGAGGTCCTCCAGCGCGCTGACCGACGTCCCCACCGGCCGGCCCGCTCGAAGCCGAGCAACAGGTATGCCACGTCGCTCACGCACGGATGGTGCGCCAGTTGGCTGCTCCATCGTGGATTCTGCACAGGGGTATGGGGAGGGACATTGAAGAAGTGACGCGGGTCCGCTATTGCCCGGACGGGGCCTGCGTACCGAGATATACCGGAGGATCGGGCAAGCCGAGGGTAAGCGCGGAGGTCCGCCTTCGCGTGTGGTTGGCTTGCCAACCGTCGCTCACCGAGGAGGGTGTGTTCACCCGCAGGCGAGCGGAGGTTGGCGGAGAGGGTGGGATTCGAACCCACGTGCCGCTTACGCGACAAGACGCTTTCGAGGCGCCCCCGTTACGACCACTTCGGTACCTCTCCGCGGCAGGAAATGGGCAATTGCTAATTGTAGCCGAGGCCAGGGAAACCACCAACATCACCCGGGCCTCTGGCTTCGGGCCTCGGGCTTCGGGCCTTGCCGAGCGTGATCCGGCCTGAAGCCTGAAGCCCGTAGTCTGAAGCCCAAAGGCTGATACCTGAGATCGGCGCAAGCGGTCAGCGCCGCTCCCTGAAGAACGCCTGGATGATCTCGCGGCACTGGTCGCCGAGCACGCCGCCCACCACCTCGAAGGTGTGGTTGAGGCCGGGCGACTCGTGGGCCCGCACGGCTGATTCGATGGCGCCGCTCCTGGGCTCGGGGGCGCCGAAGACCAGGGTGCCGATCCGCGCGTGGACCATCGCGCCGACGCACATCAGGCACGGCTCGACCGTCACGTACAGCGTCGAGCCGGTCAGCCGGTAGTTTCCCGCGCGGCGCGCCGCGTCCCTGATGGCGACGATCTCGGCGTGCGCGGTCGGGTCGTGGCTTCCGATCGGCTGGTTGAACCCGGCGCCCGCGATCGCCCCGTCGGCGACCACGACCGCGCCGACCGGCACCTCGCCGGCGGCGGCGCCGAGCCTGGCCTGCTCGAGCGCCGCGCGCATGAACGCCTCGTGGTCGAGGTCAGCCACGCGCGCCGCTCCCGCCCGGGGCCGCGGCCGACCGCAGGCGGCCGGCCGCCTCCCCGACGAGCAGCGTGTCGGTCGCCGCGCAGACCAGCGAGTGCCCGTCGCCGAACGCGCGCCGCGCCGCGTCGCCGTCGCCCACGAATAGCCCGCACGGAAGCGACCGCGCGCCGCAGGCCAACAGGATGGCGCCGATCGCCTGCCGCACCTCGGGCGCGTCGATCGCCCCGGGCTTGCCGAAGCTGGCCGACAGGTCGAACGGCCCGATGAACACCGCGCTCACGCCGCGGACCGCGACGATCTCGTCCATCTGCGGCACCGCGTCGGCGTGCTCGACCTGCGCGACCACGACCGTGGAGTCGTTGTCCCCGGCGATCGCCTCCTGCAAGCGGCGGCCGTAGCCCTGCGCGCGGCCGGCGCCGATGCTCCGCGCGCCGGCCGGCGGATACTTCGCGGCGCGCACCGCGGCGCGCGCCTGCTCCGGCGTCGCCACGTGCGGGACGATGATGCCGGCGGCCCCGGTGTCGAGCGCCTTGCCGATCAGGATCGGCTCGTTGTAGGCCACGCGAACGAGGCAGGGGCAGGCGGACCCGGCGGCCTGCACCATCCGCTGCACGATCTCGAAGTCGAGCAGGCCGTGCTCCATGTCGATGAACAGCCAGTCGAACCCGGCGCCGGCCAGCACCTCGGCGATCTCGGGCGACGGCAGCGTCAGCAGCGTGCCGAGCAGCGGCTCGCGACGGGCGAGACGATCGCGGAACGTGTGCGATGAATCTGGCATGACGATGTGTCCTCCCGGCTCAAGGCTTACGTCTCGCGACTTGCGGCGGTGTCACGCGATGCACGGCCGCAGGCCACGAGCCGCGGGCCGTCGGCCGGCCGCCGACTACTCCGTGCTTCGCTCGGTCTGACAATTCCAGCAGATGTCAAACGTCCCGTCGTTCTGCTCGTGGCAGCACGGGCACGTCCAGGGCCGGAACGCGGGCGAGGCCGCCTCGGCCCGGGCCCTGGTCTCCTCGACGAACTCGTTCACGACTTCCTCGGCATCGTCCACCCGGTCGTCGGGCACCAGCACCTTGACCGCCGCCGTCCGCCCCCCCTCGATGATGTGGGGGGCGAGCGTGCCCATGGCCTCGTCACCGATGCGCACCGGGATCTCCTCGGCCTCGAGCAGGCTGTAGAGCATCGCGGTGTCGGCGGCGCTCCCGCTGTAGATGATGACCCAGGCTGGCGTCAGCATACGGGCAGAGCATAGCATGGGCCTCCTGGCGCAGACGGCTGAGGGCCGAGGGCTGTCACGTCTTCACCCGTCCGTGTGTCTTATGATCGGGTGGCAGGCCCTGGGAACCGCCGAAGGGAATCTTGTGCGAGACGTCCGCGACCTCGTCAACGCCGTGTGGAAGCGTCGGGAGCCGGTCTTCTGGGCGCTCCTGGTCACGCTGGCCGTCGGCACGCAGTGGCCGACGCTAAAGGGCTGGTACTACCGTGCCAGCGGGTCGCCGGCGCCGTCGACTTCCATCGCGTGGCAGACGAGCCTGTCCTCGGCGCTCGACGAGGCGCGCGCGCGCCACCGCTTCGTGCTGGTCGAGTTCTCCGCGAGCTGGTGCCCGCCGTGCATCGCGATGAAGCACGAGGTCTGGCCGGACCCCAGGGTCGTCGCCGCCGTCAGAGCCTCGTTCGTCCCCGTTAAAGTGGACATCGACGAGGACAGCACACTCTCCGACCGCTACGACGTGCCGGCCATCCCGGCGGTCCTCGTCCTCGACGCGAACGGCAAGATCGTGCGCCGCCACGACGGCTACCTTCCCCTCGACGGCATGTTGCAGTTCCTGTCGCCTCGGCAACCCTGAAGGGTCGCCCTGCACCGGGTCGTGCTCCGCTCGCCGCCACAAACCGGCGGCCGACCGGCGGCCGATTCCCGCTGCCCCGTCCCTTCCGCCTTCGCCCTTCCGCCTTCGCCGCGATGCGGCTGCGGCGGACACGTCGGGCTACGGCGGACAAGCGTCCCTCGTCACCGATCCTCGTCCCTGTCCCCGCCGCTCATCATCTCGACGGCCAGTTCGTAGAGTTCCGCCTGGGTGCGGATGTACGACGCGTCGCCGAGCGCCTGACGGCCCTCCGCCTCGTTGTGCAGCCTGTCGGCCAGCATCGACAGGCGCGCGAGCGAGCCGAGCCGCCGGCTGTCGCGGTCCGGCCCGGACAGGTCCAGCTTCTCGGCCAGCGCCCAGATCTTCAGCCCTTCCTGCGACGCGGCGTACGAGTAAGTCCGCGTGAAGCTCAGCTGGTCCACGGTCACGCCGTTGTAGTCGGGCTGGAACATGTCGCGCAGGTCGGTCGCCGCCAGATCGCCGAGGTTGTTGGGCGGCAATCCGAGCAGCAGCTCTTCCGTCTTCACGATCGAGGCCGTGCTGTAATGGCGCGTCGCCGCGCCCGGCTTCGCGTAAGGGCTGACCACCAGGAGCGGCGTCCGGTGCGGGTGGATGTGATCGAGCGTCGACTGGGCGTCGTCCCAGGTGACGAAGATGGCGCTGCCTTCGCCCGTCTTCGGGTCGTAGTACACCGGGCTTCGCATGATGTGTTCGATCACCATCCCGAGGGCGACGTCGCCGTCGGCCACCTGCATCGCCGGCACCCGCTCGGCGAGGTTCTTCGCGACGACGTACCCCATGTGATCGTTCGGCTGGAGGATGTAGAGGAACTGCGGCAGCGTGCCCGCGGCCAGCATCCGGTCGAAGTCGCGGCAGAACTCCTCCGCTCGGCGCTGGTCCGAGATGTTGAAGTTGAAGCCCGGGTAGTCCGCATCGAGGCGCGGCTCGCCGTTGGCGTTGCGGCCGCCGAGCACGGCCAGGATCGGGTTGTTCGTGAAGTACGACTGGCCGAGCCCCCGCGTCGCCGAGTCCACGTCGCCCTGGTTGGTCACCGGCGAGGTCAGGGGCAGCGCCGGGTAGCCAGCCTTGCCGCTCAGCGGGTCGTTGAGCGTGGTCGGCGCGCTGGCGCCGGTGTCGGTGCCGATGATCCGGATGAGATCGCCGTAGTCCTTGAACGACACGCCGTGCCGCGCGGCGTTGTTGAAGATGTAGCCGGACTCCGGGTAGTCCTCGGCGTCCATGTTCTTGTTCACGAGCAGGCCGCGCCCGGCCTTGTCGCTGAGCGTCTTCTCCGTGTAGTCGGTGACGGTCCCCGACGCCGCGAACTGGTGGCCGGCGTCGCTCTCCTCGGAGTCGCTGTAGTAGTTGACGCCGACCGCGAACCTCGCCGCGAGCGCCTGCAGGTTCTTCGACACCGCCGTGTACTGCGCGTCGGTGAACGTCGCGCCGGCGCTGTCGGTGTAGGTCAGGCTGGCGAACGGCCCGAACTGCGGCATGTTCCCGAGCATCGAATCGAACGTCTTGTTCTCGTGGAGGATGAAGAAGACGTGCGTGATCGTGCGCGACGCCGCGCCGCCGGCCGGCACGACGCGGGTGTCCACCACGGGGGCGACGGCAAAGTTGTTCGCGAGCACCGCTGTATTGTCGGGACGCGTCGCCGCCAGGTCCACCTTCTGGACACTGCCGAAGATGTAGTTGCTGTCCACTCTGACCAGGCTCCCCGCGGTCCCCATCACCTTGGAGGGCGGTCTCGGCGCGCCCGATGGCGAGAGGTCCTCGGCAATCCCCTTGGCGTTGGCCACGTAGAGGGACTTCCCGTCGCGGCTCAACTCGACCGCCGTCGGATACCAGCCGGTCGGGATGCGACCGGCCAGCGCAGGGGTCTCCGGGTTCCTGGTGTCGAGCACCGCCACCGAGTTGAGGCCGGCCTCGACGACATACGCGCGGGTGCCGTCCGGAGAGACGACGATCGCGTTCGGAGTGCCGCCGTGCAGGGCGGGGTCCGCCCCGGCCACCGTTACCGGCGAGAGGTCCAGGTCGCGCACCACCTCGGCGGGCGACCGGCCCGCTTCCAGCCCGATCCCCTTCCCGACGCGGATGATGCCGATGCTGTCGCTGTTGGACTTGGTCACGTAGAGGT
The DNA here is from genome assembly GCA_963717945.1 of uncultured Acidobacteriota bacterium. Lineage (GTDB taxonomy): Bacteria > Acidobacteriota > Vicinamibacteria > Vicinamibacterales > Fen-181 > FEN-299. The sequence goes on from CAVQXT010000006.1 coordinate 397,827, forward strand.
ACTGCCCGTTCTTCCGGCCGACGAGCGCCATCGCGCTCGGATGCGTGTCACCCACCTGGTTCAGGGCGTCGAGCGGCGCGCCCATGTAAACCGACCGCTCGAGCGACGCGCGGGACCCGTCTCCGCCGGGCAGCGCCACGATCGAGATCGACGAGGTCTTCGGCGTCGATCCGCCGGTGTCGGTCTTCGGCACGAAGAACCCGGCGGGCTGGTTGCCCTCGATCGGGGCGATGGAGATCAGCGTGCCGTCGGGGCCGTAGGTCGGCTTCGCAAACGTGTACTCGGTGATGCCCCAGTTGGACACGAAAGCCCACAAGCCGTCCGCGCTCAGCGTCACGTCGTACGGGAAGTACCCCACGGCCACCTGCCGGACGACGGTGAGCGAAGAGGTGTCGATGACGGCGAGGCTGTTGTCGCCGTTGCAGGCGACGTAGAGGAACCGGCCGCCGGGGCCCAGCGCCAGGCCGGCCGGAAACGTCGTCGCCGCGCCGTCGGTGCGGTTGAAGCCGGTGGGCGCCGGCGGCTTGTTGCCCGCGGCGTCCGCGGCGTTGAGCGCCGCGCCGGGCTTGTAGTGCGAGACGAAACCTGCCTGCCCCGGCGTGATCGGCTCGATGGCCACGCGGCCCGCCGCGCTGATCGCGCCGGCCGGCGAGAGCGTGAACCGCTTCACGTCGTTGTCGCCGCCGCCCGAGGCCCACACGGTGTAGGGGCCGCGGCCCGTGATCGCCAGCCCGATGAAGAACCGCCCGGCGCCCCTGGCGCGCGACACGACCTTCATCGTCGCCGTGTCGATGACCGAGAGCGAGTAACCCGCCGCGTTGCCGGCGTCGTGCTGCGCGGCGAGCTCCGCGATCCGGTCGTCGTCGTTGGTGACGACGAGGAATCTCCCGTCCGGCGTGAGGCGCACGCCCAGCGGGTTCGCCCCCACCTGCACGCTCCGCCCCGCCGGCCTGACGATCCTCCCGTTCGGCAGGACGCCGTGGAAGTAATCCCCGTCGAACTGATTCGGTCCGGCGTAACGCTCGGCGCCGCTGCCCGCCGGGTCCGACGAGCCGTAGACCGGCGAGACGACGCGGCCCCAGTTGTCGCGGGTGATCTGCGCGAGGGCGGCCGGCGCGGAGCCGGCGACGGCCAGCGCGACGGCGAGACCGAGGACTGGGGAGAGACGGCGTGCGGGAGTCGTGTGTCGAGTCATGTTCTTCGCGTCGAATTTAGCACAGGGTCGGGGAAACGACTGAAGCGCAGGCCTGGAGGTTCGCGCTATCTGACGAGTAAAGCGGCGCAGGCCTGAAGGCCTGCGGTATCTGACGGGTGGCGCGGCGCAGGCCTGGAGGTTCGCGCTATCTGACGAGTAAAGCGGCGCAGGCCTGGAGGCCTGCGGTATCTGATGGGTGGCGCGGCGCAGGCCTAGAGGCCTGCGGTATCTGACGGGTGGCGCGGCGCCATTCAAAGAGCCTGGCCCCTATTCAGATAGCGCAGGGCTTTAGCCCTGCGCATCTCGGTACGGTTGTTGCGTCACGGCGGGCATGCATCCACCTCGTCTTCGGCGGCTGCCCGGTTGCGATTATCTTGGGCTTCGCCGATATCTACTCACTGTTTGCGCGAAGCGGCCCGGCACGCCATTTCGCGATGCTGTCGTCGTCGCGCGGGTTCTGGAGCAATTGCGTCGATCCGCGGCCGGCGAGGAGTTCGCGCTTGCTGCGTACTGCTTCATGCCCGACCACGTGCACCTCGCCCTCGAGGGACGTAGCCCAACTTCCGATCTTCGCCGCCTCGTCGGCTGCTGGAAGCAGGAGACGGGCTACTGGTTCAGCCGCGGGGCCGGTAAATCGTTGTGGCTGCCGGGCTATCACGATCTCGTCCTGCGCGACAACCAGGCGACGGTGAACGCGGTCCGATACGTGCTCGAGAACCCCGTCAGGGCCGGGCTGGCGCGGCGGATCGGCGAATATCCCTTCGCCGGATCCGAGGTGTACACCGAAGCGGAGTTGCGCGAACTCGTGGAGAAGTGGAACGGCGAAGCGCAGGCCTGAAGGGCGATGCGCAGGGCTGAAGCCCTGCGGTATCTGATGAGAGTACCCAGATAGCGCAGGGCTGAAGCCCTGCGGTATCTGACGAGAGTACCCAGATAGCGCAGGGCTGAAGCCCTGCGGTATCTGACGAGAGTACCCAGATAGCGCAGGGCTGAAGCCCTGCGGTATCTGATGAGAGTACCCAGATAGCGCAGGGCTTCAGCCCTGCGCTACTCGGCTCTGAGCGCGCTCGTCGGCGACACGCCCGCCGCGCGGCCGGCCGGGATGATGGCCGCGACGAACGCGCAGGCCGCGAGCGAGACGACGGCCAGCGTCAGCGCGAGCGGATCCCAGAACGACACGCCGTAGAGCTGGGCGGAGATGAGCTTCCCCGCGCCCACCGCCAGCGGCAGGCCCATCACGAGCCCGAGCGCCACCCGCTTGAACGCCGTCCGGACGACGAGCGCGACGACGGCGCCGCGGCCGGCGCCGAGCGCCATCCGGATCCCGATCTCGCCCGTCCGCCGCGTCACGGTGTAGGCGGTGATGCCGTACAGGCCCACGGCCGCCAGCAGCAGCGCCACGACGCCGAACAGCCCCGCGAGGCTCGCCACCGCCCGCTCCTGGTCGAACGAGAGCTCAACCTGCTGCTGCAGGGTCCTCACTCGGACCACCGTCAGGTTGGAGTCCACCTCCGCCAGCGCCTTGGTCAGCACGGGCTCGATCGCGCCCGGCTGCAGGTCGGTCACGAGCAGGATCCCCTCGACGAAGTGCGACTGCAGCTCGATGGCCTTCATCATGGGCTGCGGATACGGGACCGTCTGGGCGAGGGGCACGTAGAACATCGGCCGCGCCGGCCGGTTCAGCTGGAACCCCGCGAACTTGGCGTCGCGCACCACGCCGACGATGCGGAACGTGCCCGCGTTCTCGGGCATGTCGAGGCCGAAGTGCTGGCCGAGCGGGTCCTCGCCCGTCTTGAAGAACCGCTTCACGAACCCCTCGTTCACCACCGCCACGAGTTCGCCGGTCTCGTTGTCGGCGGCGGTGAACATCCGCCCGCGCACGAGCGACACGCCGAGATTCTGCAGGTAGTTGGCGCTGACGCGGTCCCACGACGCGCCGGCCTCGACGTTGAACTTCGGCTGCGGGTGGCCGGCAACCATCACCAGCTCGCCCCAGTTGTCGGTGAGCGGGTTGTAGAGCGCCAGCCCCGAGCCGCGCACGCCGGGCAGACGATCCAACCGCGCCTCGATCTCCCGGTAGAGCGACTGCAACTGCGGCAGCGAGTAGGTGGCGGGCGGTTTGTTCAGCTCCACGAGCACCCGCCCCGGCACCTGGAACCCGAAGTCCTGGTGTTCGAGCCTGTCGAGGCTTCTCGCCAGCATCGTCGCGCCGGCGACGAGCACGACCGACACGGTCGCCTGCACGACGAGCAGCCCGGTGCGGACGAGCGCCGAGCGGTCGCCGCCCCCGCGGCCCAGGCCGTGCAGCGCGTCGATCGGCGACGTGCGCGTCGCGAACCAGGCGGGGACGGCGCCGAACACGGCCCCGGTCACGAGCGCCACGCCGAAGGCAAACGCCAGCACGACGGGCGAGGGCTCGACGCTGATCGGCAGGAAGCGGGAACTGTGGAACGCCAGCACGAGCAGCAGGCGGGCCGCGCCGATGGCGACCACCAGGCCGACCAGCCCGCCGGCCACCGAGAGGAGGCTGCTCTCGACGAGCGCCTGCGTGACGATCTGCCGCCGGGTCGCGCCGATCGCCAGGCGCAGCGCCGTCTGCGGCCTCCGGGCGGCGGCCCGGGCGAGCAGCAGGTTGGCGACGTTCGCGCACGCGATGAGCAGCACGAGGCCGCACACCGCGAGCAGGATCTGGAGGCTGCGCCCGTACTCCTCCTTCATCACGCCCACGCCGGCGCCGGCCGGGACGACCGTGATCACCTGCTTCGGAAGCATCCGGATGACGTCCGGCATCCAGTTGGAGGGATACCCCGAGTCGTACTGCATCCACGAGCGGAGGACGCCGGTCAGACGTGGCGACATGCCGGCGGTGGACGCGCCGGGGCGCAGCCGGCCGATGACCCGCAGCCACGCGGCGATCCGCTGTTTGAGCAGCGAGTTGCCTCCCGTGATGGTCGGCTCCTGCTGCAGCGGGATCCACAGGTCGGGCGGGTCGGGGCGCAGCGTCTCGCCGAAGAACCCCGGCGGCGCCACGCCGACGACCGTGAAGGGATGCCCCTCGATCACGAATGTGGACCCGACGACCGTCGGGTCCGAGCTGTAGGTGTTCTGCCAGGTGTGATGGCTGAGCACCACGGCGGGAGGCGACGCCGGCCGGTCGTCGTCGGGGGTGAACAGGCGGCCGCCCAGCGCGCGGATCCCCAGCACCGAGAAGTAGCTGCCGGTCACGTACTCGGACCGGAGCGACCTGGCGGCCGTATCGACCCTCTCGCGGCGCACGCTCAGCCTCGCGCCGCCCGCCTGGAACGCCGTCGTCTCCTCGAACTCCGGCGTCGCCGCCTTGAGCCGCTCGTAAAGCGGATAGGAGAACATCCCCCAGCGGTCCTGCGGTCCGCCCTCGACGCAGCAGTCGGTGCCGTCGCCGATCCGGTAGAGCCGGGTCGGGTCGGACACCGGCAGCGAGCGCAGCATGATCGCGTGGATCAGCGTGAAGATGGCGGTTGTGCCGCCGATGCCCAGCGCCAGCGTCAGCACGGCGGCGGCGGTGAAGACCGGGGACAACCTGAATTGGCGGATTGCATATCGGACGGAGCCAGGTAGGCCGCTCATACGGGGGCTTAGACGGGCCACACTCCGGGAGGGTTCCCCGGCCGCGTCGAGCAGACCTGAAGGGCGATGCGCAGGGCTGAAGCCCTGCGGTATCTGATGAGAGTACCCAGATAGCGCAGGGCTGAAGCCCTGCGGTATCTGATGAGAGTACCCAGATAGCGCAGGGCTTCAGCCCTGCGCACCACTGACACGACGAACCCCGTCCTTCATCGCAGAAAGCTGACAATCACGGGAATCCCGACGAGCAGGCCCAACAGCACCCACGCCAGCGGGTGTCCGAAGTTGAGGGTGTAGCCGATCCCGAACCGCTTCTCGACGAGCAGCGCCGGGTCGTTCCGGTTGACGTAGAACAGGCCCATGACCCACGCCGAGTCGGGCGTGCGGTCGCCGACGGGAGCGTTGCCGGCCGGCCCGGGGGCACGCCGGCTTCCGCCCTGGCCGAGCCAGAACATGACCGCCACGAGTACCACCACCACCGCCATCGATCCCATCGTCAAGGCGACGATCTGCTGTCGGGCCGCCGACGGAAACAGCACCTGGATCGCGGTCTGCGACAGCAGGGCCGCGATGAGCAACTCAGCCACGAGGAGCATCGCGGCCGCGACGGTGCGGAACGTGGCCTCGCTCGACGCGCCTTCCCCGGTCGCACGCACGCGCCGCCCCTGCATGATCGCCGCAGCCGTCGCCGCGAGGAGGCCGCAGAGCAACGCCGCCGTGGCCAACTGCGTGGCGACGGCGCCGGGCGTCTTGGCCACGAAGCCATTGGCCTCGCCCGCGAAGTTCCAGTGATCCGGCAGGCGCGCCGGCAGGTCGGCCCATCTCCTGGCGACCACGACCGCGGCGGCGACGAGCACGCCAAAAGGGATCACCTGCAGGAGCCAGCCTCCCGGCGGCGCGAAACGAGTGCGCGCCATCACCGCCTCGCGCATGGCCGCGGGGTGCTCCGAGTGCGGCAGGACGATCCGGCGCGCCGCGAGGAAGCCGCCGGTCGTGCCGGCGACCTGGACCAGCAGCGCGAGGACGGCCCAGGGTTCGCGCGCGTCCTGGCTGGCGATCAGCCAGAGCGCCGCCAGCGCGAGCAGGCTCGAGCCCAGCGACCCGGCACGGTAGATTGAGACCGCGCGCCGTCCCTCCGCCGTCGAGCGAAACGCCGGCGCGACGGTGACCGCGAAGAAGACATCGGGGCGCGTCAGGCCAGGCATCACCAGGAACAGCAGGCCGACGAGCGCGACGACAATGCACAGGGGCCAAAAGGTTGGATCCACGGCAGCGTCTCCTTAGGGCGTTCCCTTGGTGTCGAGTTTGCGCGCGATGTCCGACAGGCGGGCGGCCACGTCGGCGGGGGGTACGCCTGCCGCCAACGCCTCCGCTACCAGCTCGCCGATCCGGCGGCCGAAGCCGTCCGCAGCGTCGGGGGCGGCCTTGGGGGTGGCGCGCGCGAGCACGGAGGCGCCTCGCCGACGCCGCAGGTCGATCCACCCCTCCTCGGCCAGCAGCCGATAGGCCTCGGCCACCGTATTCGGGTGGATCCCCAAATCGATAGCGAGCTGGCGAATGGTGGGCAGCACGTCGCCGGCCTTGAACGCGCCGGCCACGAGCATCGCCCTTACTCCCGCGGCGATTTGCCGATAAGCGGGAACTGGTGATGACAGGTCGATACGGAGGACTGGTGGTTCCGTCATTGTCTGTTGTCTACAGACAATATACAAACAGCGAACCGAGGTGTCAAGGTACGAAAGTACCAGGCAACCGGGACCATCCGGCTATACCGTCCCACTCGGGGATTCACTAGGCTCTCAATGGACCAGCTGCACGCAGGAGCGAGCGTTGCCACACCGTCTGCTCCGTCTTCGCCTCGTCGGCCTGCTGATCGTCGTGCTGACCGGCCAGGTCAGCGGGCTGCCGGTGTCGATGGTCCAGGCATGGGGCCTCCAGGGCAGGGCTGACGTCTCGACGTGCTGCTGCTGTCGGCGCGGGTCGGCCGGCCGCTGCCAGTGCTCCCGGGCGCCGCACGTTTCGGCGCGCTGCACGTGCGGCTGCCAGGGCCACCGCGACGCCGCGGTGCCGCCCCTGCTCGATCTCGAGGCGGTCGTTCCCTCCTCGACGACCGTGTTCGCCGATCGGGTGGCCGTGGGCGCCCCGATCGTCGCCGCTTCGCGTTTCGCCGAGTACTCGCCCATTCCTCCTTCCCCGCCACCGTGGAGTCGCCCGGCCGACGGTCTCCTCTGACATCCGGTGAGCCTCGTGGTCGCCTCGGGCAAGACTCCGGGCGCATCTGCGTGCGACCACGGTCCGTCGTGTCGACGGGTTCTCGTGCAGGGAGGAATGTATGACCCGCGCATCGCGCGTTCTGCCGCGGCTCGTGGCGGCAGGGTTTTTCTTGGCGATCGGGTGCGCCGCGACCGGCCGGGCGGCGCCGCAGGTGAACACGCACGCATCGGTTACCGCGGAGCCGCCGCCGGGCCCGGCGAAGGGCCGGGTGGTCGGCGCGCTGAAGGACGAAAGCGGCGCGGTCGTCCGCGGCGGCAGCGTCGAAGCGCGCGCGCTCGACTCGGGCATGGCCACGTCGGTTGTCACCGACGACCAGGGACGTTTCGCGTTCGACGGCCTGCCCGCGGGCCGCTACCGGGTCTCGGCCTTCTCGCCGGGATTCGCCCCGCTGGTTCGCGAGGACGTCGTCGTCGGCGCCGGGGCGGACACGGTTGTCGACCTGGTGCTGGCCATCGCGAGGCAGGAGTCGTCGGTCGAAGTGACCGCGCCATCGACGTCGAGCCCGCTGGTCGTCGAAACCGATCCGAAGGCGCCGCGCCAGCCGATCCCGGCGCACGACGGGGCCGACTACCTCAAGACCATTCCCGGGTTCTCGGTCATCCGCAAGGGCGGCACCGACGGCGACCCGGTCCTGCGGGGCATGGCCGGATCGCGGCTGGGCATCCTGCTGGACGGCCAGCAGATCCTCGGCGGATGCGGCGGGCGGATGGACCCGCCGACGGCGTACGTCTACCCGGCGGCTTACGACCGCATCACCGTCTTCAAGGGGCCTGAAACCGTGCAGTACGCCGCGGGCACGTCGGCGGGCACGGTCCTCTTCGAGCGCAACATGACGCGCGCCGTCGGGCCCGAGGTCTCGATGGCGAGCTCGTTGACCGCCGGCGCCTTCGGGCGCCACGACGAGATGGTGGACGCGCGCGCGGCCGTCCCCGGCTTCTACCTCCAGGGGAGCGGCACCCGCTCGCATACCGACGACTACCGCGACGGCAACGACGTCGCGGTGCACTCCTTCTACACGCGGTGGAGCGGAAACGCGGCGTTCGGCTGGACGCCGAACGCCGACACCCGCCTCGAGTTCTCGATGGCGAAGAGCAACGGCCAGGCGGCCTACGCCGACCGGTCGATGGACGGCGTGCGGTTCGCGCGCGACAACGCCGCGGTCAAGCTCGATCGGCGCTTCGGCTCGTCGGTCCTCCAGCGGGTCGAGGCGCAGTGGTACTACAACTACATCGACCACGTGATGGACAACTTCAGCCTGCGGGCGCCGGGGATGTCGTTCATGGTGAACAACCCGGACCGCACGACCATGGGAGGCCGCGCCGCGGTGACGCTGGCGCTGGGCCGCTCGACGAGCGTGCTCGCCGGCGCCGACGCGCAGCACAACGTGCACACCAAACGGAATGCGATGAGCGCGATCTCGCCGGCGGACGTCGACGCCGCGTACGCCGCGATGCCGCGCTCCGAGGACATGCGGTTCATGCAGGTGGGCCTGTTCGCCGAGGCCACCCGCGCGCTGACGCCGCGGAGCCGGCTGGTCGGCGGCCTCCGCAGCGACTGGCACCAGGCGCAGGACAGCCGCGCCTGCCTCGGGACCGCGATGATGTGCCCGGGCGCCTCGCCGCTCAAGAACGACACGCTGGGCGCGACCGACCGCGAGACGCTCGGGAGCGGCTTCGCCCGCTACGAGCACGACCTCGACCGCGGCGGCGTTTCGGGACGGTTCACGATCGGCGTCGGGCACGTCGAGCGGTCGCCCGATTACTGGGAGCGGCTGAAGCAGGATCCGGTCACGCTCAAGAGCGCGTTCCTCTCCACCAGGCCCGAGAAGACGACGCAGCTCGACACCGGGATCGTGTGGCAGGCGGCCAGGCTCTCGGGATCGGTCTCGGCCTTCTACGGCGCGATCCACGACTACATCCTGATTCGCTGGCAGCCCACGCCGGCCGTGGCGCGCAACGTGAACGCGACGACCCGGGGCGCGGAGGCGAGCGTGGCCTATTCGATCAGCAGGAGGCTGAAGGCCGACGCCGCGCTGGCCTTCGTGCACTCCGACAACACGACCGACGCCAGGCCGCTGGCGCAGCAGCCGCCGGCCGAGGGCCGGTTCGGCCTCACCTACGCCGCCCGGGGCCTCTCGGTCGGCGCGCTCGCGCGGGTCGTGACGGCGCAGAACCGCGTCGATGTCGGCTCGGGGAACATCGTCAGCAACGGCATGGACCTCGGCCCGACGCCGGGGTTCTCGGTGTTCTCGCTCAACGGCGGATACCGGCTGAACAACTCCCTGCTCCTGACGGCCGGGGTGGACAACCTCTTCAACAAGGCCTACGCCGAGCACATCAGCCAGGGGGGCGCGCTGGTGCCGGATTTCGTCCAGACGGCCCGGGTCAACGAGCCCGGCCGTACCGTGTGGATCAAGGCGAATTACACCATCCGCTGAGGCGGCTGGGGCGCCCCGGGGACCCGACGCGGTCGGCCCCCACCCGGGGCGCGCCACGCAGGCGCGACTCCGCCCTTTCCGGCGTATTATGGGTGTGATCCGTCACAACCGGGGCGGATGTGTCACTCGCCATCCCAGCAAAAGGAGCGAAACGATGAAGACCCTCACACTGACCGCGCTGGCCGCCGTCGTGCTCATCGCGTTCGTGGGGACCGCCGTCGCGGCGGAGAAGACGCTCACCGGCAGCATCGCTTGTGCCAAGTGCACGCTGAAGAAGGCCGACGCCAAGGAGTGCCAGGACGTCCTCGTCGTGAAGGGCGAGAACGACCAGACGGCCGATTACTACATCGTCAAGAACGCCGTGTCCGAGAAGTTCGGCCACGTGTGCAAGGGCATGAAACCGGCGGTGGTGACCGGTTCGGTGGAGATGAAGGACGGCAAGACCTGGATCACGCCCACGAAAATGGAAGAAGAGAAGAAGTAACCGATGATCCCTGGCGGAGCGGAGCAGGGCTGACGCCTTGCTCCGACCGCTTGGGCCGCCGTCACGTGCTCGAGGCGGTCCTGGCTCGTCCTTTCCCCTTCCTGCCCGAGACCCGCCAGACGCCCCAGATGAGCACGATGCCCGCGGCCGCGCCGCACGCGTCAATCAGCACATCCCACGGCGACGCCGTGCGGGAAGGGACGAAGGCCTGGTGGAGCTCGTCGGTGACCGCATACAGGGCGGCCGCGGCTACGGCGATCCCCGCGTGTCGCCAGTTCCAGTCGCGGGCGTCGCGCCCAAGCGAGTGGTGCACGGCGCGCCAGCACAGCACGGCGAGGATGCCGTATTCGGTGAGGTGGCCGCCCTTGCGAATCACGGCCATGGTCGCGCCGACCGACTCCTGAGGCAGGCGCGGCAGGAGCCAGTGGATCAACGGCTCCAGGTACCTCGAGGTGTTGCTCGAGGACAGGGTGTCGCTCGACCCGATGAAGATGGCCGCCGCCCAGGCGAGCGCCGGCAGCCAGTCGCGACCGAACTTCCCCGCGCGAGAGCCCATCACACTCCTCGCCTGACAGACATCCTTCCGCGCCGGACGAACCGCTTGAAGCACTCGAAGTCGGCGGTCGCCTGATCGGCGTAGGCGATGGCGAAGCTGGCGAGGGCCCGGTCGAGCTTGTCGGTCCGGCCGCAATACCCGGCAAGTACCGCGGCCGGGCCCGTTCTCGCGTGTCCCTTGGCGAAGATCTCGCCGGAGACCGTGGCGTACTCGACGAGCGCCCGGCCTTTCAGGTCTCCCGGATCGATCGAGGCCTTGTGGTCCGCGAGCTGCCTCACGAGGTAGGGCAGGCGGCGGATCGTGGCCCAGCCGAGCAGCGGGTCGCTGACCGTCTGCATCCGGAGTTGACCGATCGCCACCCGGCGTCCTTCGTGCGCCGCGCGTTCGGAGGCGGGCCGGTACGGCGCGTAGGCCGACGCGCCCTCCTGCTTGACCTGGAGGAACAGCGGGTCGTGTTTGCCGCGGCCGCAGGCCAGGACCACGTAATCCCGCGTCCCGACGCTGCCCGTGCCCACGATCTTGAAGGCGACGTCGGCCGGCCTGTAGCCGTCGAATACGATCTGCCGGGCCGGGCCGAGCGTCTCGCGGTAAGCCGGGAGCGAGCGGAGGACGCCGCCCGCGACGGCGGGCGACACGCGAAAGAGGACAGGCGGCCGGTCGGCGAAGCGCCGCCACGTCCCGCCCCGGTCCGCGACGGTGAGCTTCTCGAGCAGTTCCTCCGGCTTCGCGCGCGCGGCCTTCCGCAGCACGGCGGAGACCGGATCCCCGGCAGCGACCGCCGGACCTCGAAGCGCGCGAGCTGGACGATCGGCATCTCGGCGAAGCGCTCCATCGCCTCGCGATAGGACCGCACGAGCGCGCGGACGGCCACCCGGCAGCGATCATCGGCTTCGCCCGCCTCACGCCCGGCGAGCACGAAGCTCGCCGCGAGCCGCTTGAGGTCCCACTCGAACGGCCCGAGCGAGGTCTCGTCGAAGTCGTTGATGTCGAAGATGACGTGGCCGTCGGGGGCCGCGTAGGCGCCGAGATTGCGCACGTGCGCGTCGCCACAGAGCTGCGCCTCGATACCCGACGCGGGCAACCGTGCGAGATCCGCGGCCATGATCCGCACGGAGCCGCGGAAAAAGGCGAACGGCGACGCCGACATCCGGCCGTACTTGATGGGGAGAAGACTCGGCACCAGCGAGCCCGGGGTCTCCGCCAGCCATTCCGTCACCACGTCCCGCCGCGGGTCGACGTCGAACAGCCGATGCTCGGTGCGGGGATGGCGCCGCCTGAGCTCCCGCCCGCGCTTCCTTCGCTGGGCGACTGTCTCGAGCCGGGATGACCGCGGTCCTGTCATCAGCACCTCCGTCGCCTGCCTGTTCCATCATAGTCCCGGCCGGCGCTGCGACCATCGCCGGCTCGCGCGCATCCAGCTTGACAGCCCGAAAACGAAGGCGGTAGCTTCGAAGTGGGACCTCTTCCGTTCGACGCGATGCCAGGCCAGGCGCGGACACCTCCGCTGACCGAGCGAGGATGATCGGTACAACCGTCTCGCACTATCGCGTCGTCTCCACGCTTGGAAGCGGCGGGATGGGTGTCGTGTACAAGGCCGAGGACCTGGACCTCGGCCGCTACGTCGCCCTCAAGTTCCTGCCCGACGCGCTCCTCCAGAACGAGCCGGCGATCGAGCGGTTCCACGTCGAGGCGCGCGCGGCGTCGTCGCTGAACCATCCCAACATCTGCACGATCTACGAGATCGGGCGCGACCTCGGGCGGCCCTTCATCGCGATGGAGTACCTCGAGGGAACCACGCTCGATCACGTCATCGAGGGCCAGCCGATGCCGGCGGCGCAGATCGTCCATCTGGCCATCGACCTGGCGGACGGCCTGGACGCGGCGCACAGCCAGGGTGTCCTCCACCGCGACATCAAGCCGGCGAACATCTTCGTCACCAGGCGGGGCCACGCCAAGATCCTGGACTTCGGGGTGGCGAAGCTGCTGCGGCAGCCCGCGGTGCTGTCCGAGCAACTCACCGTCTCCCCAGACGAGGAAGCGGACCAGCTGACGCGTCCCGGCGGCCTGCTCGGGACGGTGGCCTACATGTCGCCGGAGCAGGCGCGCGGGCGGCCGCTCGATGTGCGGTCGGATCTCTTCTCGCTCGGCATCGTGCTCTACGAGATGTCGACCGGCCAGCTGCCGTACCGCGGCACCGCCGGGGAGCCGCTCGATGCCCGGTTTCGCCGCGCCCCGGCGCCGCTGGAACATCTGAACCCGGCGCGGCCTGCGGCGCTGGACGCGATCGTCGCGAAGTGCCTGGAGCAGGACCCCGGCCTCAGGTATCAGGACGCGGCCGCGCTCCGCTCCGACCTGGAGCGCGTGCGGCGCACGACCGAGGCGCGGCGCCCGGCGGAGCCCGGCGGTGAAGAGGATCCCGAGCGGGCCGCCGAGGAGCAGGCGGCCCAGCGCAGGGCGGCTCGAGGAACAGCGGGCGCGCAGGCCGTCTCAGGTCCTGGCGACAGCCCCGGGCGGGGCCGGCGCCGGGTGGCGGTTGCCGTCGCCGCGATTCTGCTCGTCGCCGTCGCGACGGGCGGCTACTGGGCCTGGCGCCATCGCGCCGCGGGTCCGGCCGGGCGACTCACAGTGGTGCTCGCCGATTTCGGGAACAGGACGGGGGACGCGGTCTTCGACGGCACCTTGAAGCAGGCGCTGGCGATCCAGCTCGAGCAATCGCGGTTCCTGAACGTGCTTTCGGACCCGAGGGTCCGGTCCACGCTGAAGCTGATGGGGCGGACCGCGGATGCCCGTCTCGACGACGAGGCGGCGCGCGAGGTGTGCCAGCGGACCAGCAGCCGGGCGTTGCTGGGCGGATCGATCAGCCGCGTGGGCAGCCACTATCTGATCGCCCTGCGGGCCACCGATTGCGTGGCGGGCGACACGCTCGCCAGCGCCGAATCGGAGGCGGAGAGCCGCGACTTGGTCTTGAAGCGGCTGGGCTCGGCGGGCGACGCGCTCCGCGAACGGCTCGGCGAGTCGCTCCCGTCGGTACGGCGGGACAGTCGGCCGCTCGACCAGGCCACCACCTCGTCGCTCGAGGCGCTCAAGGCGTTCACCGAGGGGCGGCGCCTTCAATGGCAGAAGGGTGACGCGGCCTCGGTGCCGCTGCACGAGAGAGCGGTCGCCCTTGACCCGAATTTCGCGCGCGCCCATGCCGCCCTGGGCATGGCGCGGTTCAACCTGGGCGATTACAACGCCGCGGCCGAGGAGTTCACGAAGGCGTTCGATTTGCGCGGCCGAGTGAGCGAGCGCGAGCGCTATTACATCGAGACCGCCTACTACGGGCTCGCGACCGGGGAACTGTCGAAGGCGCTCGACTCCTACCGGCAGTGGGCGGCCGCGTTCCCGGACGACTACATCCCTTTCGCGAACCTGCCGCTCGTCGCCGTGCCGCTGGGCCTTTACGACAAGGCGGCGGAGGCGGCGCGGGAGGCCGTTCGGCTCGCGCCCGAGTCGGGAACGGGCTACGCGAACCTGGCCGACGCCGACATCGGGCTCGACCGCCTGGCCGACGCGAAGGCGATCTGCGAGCGCGCGGTCGCGAGGCACCTCGACAGGAGCTACCTGCACCTGCAGCTCTACCAACTGGCGTTCCTCGAGGGCGACGAACGGGGCATGGAGCAGCAGGCCGAGTGGGGACGGCAGCACCCCGATTCGTCGGTGGACCTGCTCTGGTCCGAGTCCCAGACCGCCGCGTCCGCAGGGAAGCTGGAATTGGCCAGGACCCTCGCGCAGAGGGCCCGGCAGGTCGCCACGTCCTCCGGTGACGCCGAGCAGGCGGCCCACGTGCTGGCCGTCGAGGCCGAACGCGATGCCGAGATGGGCGACCCCGGCCGCGCGCGGCAGGAGGCGGAGCGGGCGCTCAAGGACTTGGGCGGGCGCGACGAGGTCGTCGTCGCGGCCGTGACGCTGGCGCGGGTGGGAGAGAGCGCCCGGGCGGAGGCCCTCGCCGGTGAGCTGGGCAGACGCTACGCGGAGGACACCATCATCCAGAACTATTGGCGGCCCGCGATCCGCGCCGCCGTGGCCCTGCAGCGGAGGGACGCGCCCCGCGCGATCGAGGAGCTCCGGCAGGCGCTCCCATACGAGCTTGGCGATCAGGGTGACTGCGTGATGATCCCCGTCTACTTGCGCGGGCTCGCGTTCCTCCAGAACCGGCAGGGCGCCGAGGCGGCGGCCGAATTCCAGAAGATCGTCTCCCATCGCGGCATCGTCAGGAACTCGCCGCTCTCCTCGCTGGGGATTCTGCAGCTGGCTCGGGCGCAGGCCATGGCCGGCGACGTCCCCGCGGCGCGCAAGAGCTACGACGATTTCCTGGAAGCGTGGAAGGACGCGGATGCCGGGGTGCCGCTCCTGGCGGCCGCCAGGTCTGAGCGCCGGCGGTGAGTCTCGATGAGACCGTGCAACCTGATGGCTTGCCGACCGAAGTTCACCGGAGGTGAGTGTCGGACCGACGGCTAGCGCGCTGGCCTGCCAACCGTAGCTCGCCGAGGAGCGGCCAAGGGACCCGTAG
Source organism: uncultured Acidobacteriota bacterium (assembly GCA_963717945.1). Lineage (GTDB taxonomy): Bacteria > Acidobacteriota > Vicinamibacteria > Vicinamibacterales > Fen-181 > FEN-299. The sequence goes on from CAVQXT010000006.1 coordinate 412,928, forward strand.
GCGAGCGAAGGTGGGCGCGCCCTGGGGGAACCGCCCCTCGTTGCACTCGCCGGTTTTCGGGGAATCGTGCCTCAGGCTTGAAGCATTGCCCGCCATGCCGGAGGTGAGGAACTCCGGCAGGCCGGCCGTCTTGTAGTTGCGCTCGTTCGGCGACCGCGAGACGGGCCGCGAGGGCTCGCCGGAGTTTTGTGGCGGCTCGTCCCCGGCGTCGTTAGCCCGGTAGCGCGACCCGAGAAACACGTGGGCCTCCGCCTGCTGCTTGGCGACACTCGCTGGCAAGGCGTCCAACTCTGAGGTCCGCATTACTAATACCTATAATTTACACATGTGTCAATTACACGTATTATTATGTTCATGAACACGTGGCAGCCGGCCCAGTCGATCGAGGAGTTCCACCTGCTCTTCCTCGCCCAGATCAGCAGGCGCGTCGACAAGCGCGCCCTCGTGGTCAAAGGGGGCTGCAATCTCCGGTTCTTCCTCAAGAGCGTTCGGTACTCTGAGGATATGGACCTCGACGTCGGCCACCTCGATGCCCTGGTCCTCCGCGACCGGGTACGCGAGGTGCTCGCGTCGCGGCCGTTCCGCCAGATTCTCGAGGCGCGCGGGACCGAGATCGAGCACGTGACCGAGCACAAGCAGACCGACACGACGCAGCGATGGAAGCTGTGGCTCCGCGCGCGGGGAACGCCGGTTCCCCTGCCGACGAAGATCGAATTCTCGCGGCGCGGCCTCGACGAGGGCGTCGCGTTCGGCAGCGTCGATCACAGCGTCGCCCGTGCCTACCAGTTGCCCCCGCTGATGCTGAGCCACTACGATGCGGCCGCGGCGATGCGCCAGAAGGTCGGCGCGCTCGCCGGTCGTCGCGAGATTCAGGCGCGCGACGTCTTCGACCTCCACCATGTGCTGGCCATCGGCACGGACGCCGTCGGTCTCGCCGCGGTCGACGCACGTGTCGTCACCCGTGCCGCCGCGAATGCCCTGTCCGTGGATTTCGGGACGTTCAAGAGCCAGGTCCTCGCCTATCTTCCACCCGAGGACCAGCTCCGCTTCGATTCCCCGGCAGTATGGGATTCCATGGTCCTGGAGGTCGTCGAGGCGTTGGGGACGGAGCGGCCATGACCCTGATGGCGGCCCTCACCGCGCTGGCCTCGACCGACGCGCCCGTCTTCACGACCGCGGACGTCGCCATCCGCCTCGGCCTGGCGAACGCGCATGCGAGCACGATCCTGGCGCGCCTGGCGGCTGCCGGACAGTTGATTCGCCTGCGGCGGGGAGTGTGGGCCAAGCCTGGCGGGGTGGAGACGCTGGCGCTGCCCGAATGCCTCACGGCTCCGTTCCCGGCGTACGTCTCACTGCAGACCGCGCTCTACCTGCACGGCATGATCTCGCAGGTGCCGGCGGTGACCTACGCCGTGTCGCTGGCGCGGACTCGTCGCTTCCTGACGCCCGTGGGAACGGTGTCGATTCACCACGTGCGACCGTCGTTCTTCTTCGGCTTCGAGGACGCGGGCCACGGCGGACGCCTGGCCAAGCCGGAGAAGGCCCTGGTGGATTTCCTCTATCTGACCCCGGCACGCTCGAAGCTGTTTCGCGCCCTGCCCGAGCTCGAGTGGCCGGCGCGCTTCAGCGCGACCCGCGCGCGCGCGATGGTCCGCCGCATCGAGTCGGTTCGACGACGGACACTGGTCTCGCGGAGGCTGGAGGCGATCCTCGACCGGCGCAGGAGTGGGTGATCGGCACACGGCGACGGCTGGCCTGCCGACCGTAGCAACGCGAGGAGTGGATCGGGCCGGAGCGTTGCGAAGGTTGGTGCGCCCTGAGCGTACTACACCTTAAATTACAGGGCTCGGTGCTCCGCCGAGCGGCGTAACCGCACACACCTGGGGCGGGCCGTCCTGGTCCGCCCGCTCTCCTTCCCGAAGTGAACCGCTACCACGCCGTGGTGCCTGAACGGCGTACTGTCCGTAGCCGTACGGCGTGGCTCGTGAAACCGCGCGCGGGTGGCATGCGGTCGCCGTCGCTCGGCAAAGCGTTCCCGTTCATTGTCTCACTATTCGTCCATCGTCTCTTTGCCCGCGTTCACCGCCAGCGTGTAGGCCACCTGGTCCACCGTCAGCAGGAACAGCTTCCCGCCGTCATCGCTGAAGCGAGCGAACGCGACCTCGGCGGGAAAGACGAGTCCGTCGATCCTCTCGAGCGCGGGAATCGAGTACAACGCCACGTCGCCTCGATCGTTCTGCACGGCGACCATCGAGCCGTCCCTGTTGATGTCGAGCGGTCGTCCAAACGCGTGGCCCAGTTGCGCGCCTGTCGAGAGCGAATAGACGAGGGTGCGGTTCTGGCTGTCGGTGAGAATTACGCGGTCTCCGACCGCCGCGATGAATTGACCGATTAGGTCGATGTTCGAGTAGTCGATGAGGACGTGACCGCGAACCGTGCCGGTGCCAAGGTCGGCGACCTCGACGAGGGCCACGTCGTCCTTGCTGGCCTTCAACGCGTCGAACCGATCCTTGATGCCTGGATCCGCGTCGATCACCGGCCGGGCGCCGTCGCTCCCGTACCTCCAGTAGAACATCAGCGTGTCGTGGCGCGCCTCGGTTCTCGCCAGCGGCGGCGACCCTTTCGGAAACTGCCGGGTCCACAGTTCCTTCCCGGTTGCCGCGTCATGAACCGCCCACGTCCGATTCTCGGTGTCGCGCCAGCCAATCAGCAACCGTCCGCTCTGCGTGATGTTACTCGCGACCACCTTCGCCGGTGGCTGCGGAGCGGCGGCCTGCGCTGACTGCGTCCTTTCGTTGGCGGCATCTGGTTGAGCGGGTGGTTCGATGCCGACCAGCACGGCCGTCCCGCGCGTGGCCGGCTCGAGCTGCGCGATCACGCGCTGCATCGGCGCTTCGGCAGGGAAGTCTGCCAGCGCGTGACGCGCGTCGCCGAAGCAGACCGCGCGAAAGCCGCGCATCAGCATCTTGCGTTGCCCGTCCCGCAGATCCCATACGCCTCCCCGAGAGGTTTGCGAGATCGCCAGCAAGCCGAAATCCGGCGACACATCGGCAGCGCGCAGCCGACCGAGTGGGCCAATCGGAACCGTGACGGTGGCAAGAGCCGCCTTTTCGCCGACACGGTAGAGGGCCAGCTCACCGTTCTTGCGTTCGCTCAGAAAGACGTCGTCGTAGATGTCCATTCCGGGAAGAGGAGTGCCGAGGACGACCTTGTTCTGACTCACGTCGAACAGCGTCACCTTGGAGTCCTTGACTCCGCGCAGCATCACGAAACGATCGCCACGCGTGGCGGCCATCACCGGGAAGCGGCCGATATCCACGTTCTTCCGGACCTGTCCGCCAGGAAACGTGACGATGCCCGATTTCCGAACGTCATAGACGTTGACGCCGACGATACGATCGCTTCCGACGAAAGAAAACGATAGGCCGAGCCGGTCGCGAATGGAGGCAGGCAACGACACCGCTTTGCCCTTCGCGACATCAACGCCCAGCGCCGTGTCTTGCTCTGCGATCACGAAGTAACGTGCATCGGGCGAGAACTGCATCTGGAACAACGGCGCGCGCGCATCCCAGCGGTAGATCTGAGACAACTGCCGCCACACGGGAGTCGCCGCGAACAGGTTGTTCCGCTCGAACACGAGGCTGCCTGTCTCAACGTTGAGCACCCGCAAGCCGAACTCCCACGTGGCGCACGCGAGGAACCCGCCGTCGCTCGACAGTGCCGTCTGAATGCACCCTTTCTGAATGATGACCTCGCGCACCCATTCGCGGCGCTTCGATGACACGTTCCAGCGCTCGACGCGATAGTTCCGGTCGAAGAACACGACGGCCGCGGAGTCCGGACTGAACTGGGCGGGAAACGCGTCGGACGCGTCTATTCGAAAGACGAACGCAAGCGGATCTCGCGTAAAGACGTACACGTTTGCGTCGTCCTGCGCGAGGATCCATTTGCCGTCCGGGCTGAACCGGAGATGGGCCAGATCGGACCGCAAGGCGGGCTCCAGGCGCCGCTCGCTCAGGACACCGTGAAGCGCGCTGGCACTCGCGCCGCGCGAGGCTTCCACGACACGCTGCCGCCATTCGGCGAACTGCGCCGCGCTCGCCGGGCGCTCGGCCACACAACTGGCGGGCAACGCCGCGGCAGTCCGCAACGCAATGCGCAGTCGTTTCGCGTCAGGCAGCGTCGCGCCGAAGAGGTCGGTCAGCCAGTTGCCGGTATTCGACTGCAGTTCGGCAATGCGGTCGAAGATGTCCGCAAACGCCTGCGGCGAGTAGCCGAGGCGCGCCATCAACCAGATCGCGACCTGGTCCGCGCCCTCTTCTTCACTTCGGGCTTGGCGTTCTGACCGCGAAACGCCGTGGCTGCGCCTGTCTTCGAGCAGGCGGTTGTACTTGTCCTCGATGTCCGCACGATCACCGACCGACGTGATCTTGAGTGCGCTCCGCAACTCGGCCGACAACCAGCGCTCGCCATCGCGATTCACAACGTGGCCGATTTCGTGGGCAAGGATGCCCACGACCTCGTCCTCGGTCTTCGCGAGCGCCACGAGTTTGCGCGTGACGAGCACGCGTGCGCCCGGCAACGTGAAGGCGTTCGCCTGCGGGAAATCGAGCAGCTCGACCCTGACAGGACCCGTTCCCACCAGCTCCGACATCCGGTCGGCTGTCTGCTGCAGGTGTCTGGTGAGATCCGCGTCGTGAACGATCTTGAACTCGCGCAACACCCGCTCCATCACGATGTCGCCGAGCATCCGCGCCTGCTCCGCGGAGAACAGGTTCTGCTCGCCCTGCTCCTCGCCAAGCCGAGGAATCGCACACAGATGCGCACCTGCGCCAACCTGTTGCTGAAACGAAACGGCATTCCCACCGAGGGCGAATCCGTTCGCCACGCACGCACAGACGACGGCACCCAGCACGGCGAGGCGGACGACATGCATGACAGGCTCCTCCCGGGGCAGGGACCGCCCAAGTATAGCCACACTCCACCGGGTCTGAATCAGCGAATGGCAGGCGGAAGTAGTCCTCCGTTCCGGTTCGACGTCCTCTCACGTCCCCCCTGTGGACTCAACCGAACGAGGCGGGGGAAGCCGCGGTGACCGTGGCGCCCGTCACGGTCAATTATGGCCTCCAAGTGCGCGGAGGGGGGACAGTTTCACCCCTTGCGCAGAACCACAGGCTGTAAGTGATTGAAAAGAGTGGCGCGCCCTGCCCTTCGACTCGGCTCAGGACACAGGCGCCTTGGGGTGGCTCGCCATGAGCGAGCGCGGTGACATGACGCTCGGACAGGCGAGTCGAATGGTGCGCCCTGCAGGACTCGAACCTGCGACCTCCTGGTTCGTAGCCAGACGCTCTATCCAACTGAGCTAAGGGCGCGCTGGAGGTCACCGCCCCGCAACACGAAGCGGAGCGGTCAGTAATTCTCAATATTACCACACGGATGCCGGCTTCGGGCTTCAGGCCGTTTCGCGCGCGTCACGCGGACGGCAGGGCTGACGCCTCGCGCCTCACTCCCCTCCTCCTTCGTACTTCGTACTTCGTACTTCCCACCTCTCACTTCGTACTTCGCATTTCCTACTTCGCAAGATCGCACGATCGCGCGATCGCAAGATCGCTACTTCCCAATCCCCGTCGTCGTCCTGGTCAGCCCGTGTCCGAATGGATACATCCCGGGCAGCGAGATCGGCAGCTTGCCGCCAATCGGGATCTCGCCCGCGAGCGCCCGCACCGCCGCCGCCTCCATCGCGTCCGTGTACTCGTAGGTCAGGATCTCCGCCGGGAGCTTCGGCAGCGCCATCGCCGTGTAAGGGTTGCCGAAGACCACGGTCACAAACGGCTTCTGCGGGTCGCCCGCAATCGACTCGAGAAGCTTGGCCGCCTGCGGCGAGAGGTCCATCCGCCCGGAGTAGGACGCGATGCGCACGAACACCGACGCCACCACCGCGTCCGACCGCCTCGCGAGCGCCCGCACCAGGTCGAACTCGTTCGGCGTCGTCTCGTCCGAGGTCTCGACGGCCGTCACGTTCGGCCACCGCTTCCTGAGCTCGGGGACGAACGTCCGGCTCGGCGCCCCCTCGCGCCACCCGCTCGGGTAGTCGAGGACCGACAGGTAGAGGATCGTCGCGTCCTTCCCCACGGCGAGCGGCACCTGGTTGCGGTCGTCCTTGATGAGCGTCAGCGCCCGTTCGCAGATCTCCGCGTCCACCGCCTCGTGCGCCCGCCCGCCGAGCGTGGCCTCGACCGCGTTCACGTCCACCACCCGCGACCGGTGCAGGCCGAGCCTCGCCTTGGCGCGGAGGATCCGCTCGACCGATGCGTCCAGCTGCTCGCGGGGGATCTCGCCCGATTCGACGGCGGCCTTGATCGCCTGGACCGCCGCGTCCGCGTCCGGGGGGTGGACGACCAGGTCGGCCCCGGCCTTGACGGCCATCACGGCGGCCTTCTCGTTGCCGAAGTTCTTCGTGATCGCCTCCATCTGCATCGAGTCGGTGAAGATGAGGCCGTCGAACTTCATCTCGCCGCGAAGCAGGCCCGTCAGGATCGGCCGGCTCAGCGTGGCCGGGATGCCGGGCGTCGGGTCGAGCGCGGGCAGGATGATGTGCGCCGACATGACGGCGTCGATGCCGGCGTCAACCGCGGCGCGGAACGGCGCGAGCTCGACGCGGTCGAGCCGCTCGCGCGGGGAGTCGATCTTGGCGAGGCCGAGGTGCGTGTCCACGTCGGTGTCGCCGTGGCCGGGGAAGTGCTTGGCCGTGGCGAGCGCGCCCCCCGCCTGGATGCCGCGCATGTAGGCGGTGCCCATCTCGGAGACCAGGCCGACGTCCTCGCCGAACGAGCGGATGTTGATGATCGGATTGCGCGGATTGTTGTTGACGTCGAAGATCGGATAGAAGTCCACCGTCACCCCGACGGCCCGCGCTTCGGTCGCCGTCACCTGCCCCGCCTTGAACGCCAGCCGCGGGTCGCGTGCCGCCGCGATCGCCATCGCGCGCGGCAGCCGTGTGGCGCCGTCGAGGATGTAGCCGGCGCCCCCCTCGAAATCCGCGGTCGTCAGCAGCGGGATGGCCGAGGCCTGCTGCAGCCGGTTGAGCAGCGTGGCCGCCGCCAGCGGGTTTCCGCGCCGGCTGGCGCTGCCGCTCGTGCCGTAATTGGGGTTGAGCAGCTCGGCCGGCAGGGGCTCGGACCCTCCGAACACGTGAATCGCGCCGACCTTCAGGTCGCGCACCAGGTGCAGCTTCTTCTCGTAGATGTCGCTGTCTGAGCTGGTGACGACGGCGTCGATCGAGGGGACCATCAGCTGGCCCACCTTCTCGTCGAGCGTCATCCGCTTGAGCGTGTCCTTCACCCACTTCTCGGCCGCCTTGTCGAGCGGCGGCCGGGCCGGCAGGCGTGCCCCGCCGAAGCCCGCCGGGCGAAGGCGGGGCGCGGCTGCCACGAGCGCCGTGGCGAGCGCGGCCCCGATCGCAAGCAGCGCGAGGCATGTGAGCGCGGCGGTCCGGGCGACGCGGGGTCGATTGGTCATATTCGCGAGCATCGTATTACCGAACGGGTATGAACGCCACCGGCTTCAGGCTTCAGGCCTCGGGCTTCGGGCCATATCACTTCCGTCACGCGTGGTGTGCGGTCAAGGACATAGGTGACAAAACGATCTAAGGACATGGGTGACAAGTTCATCCATGACACGGACACCCGTACGAGCGACGTGTCACGCTGCGGGGTCGGAGATCGAAGGGTTGCCGCCCCGTTCAGGGGCGGGCTCGACGGTCTTCGTGCCCTGGTTGATGCGAGCGATCGGGACATCGACGAAGTACGCGGTCCAGAGTCCGTCATCGATTTCCTCGAGGCCGATGTCTTGGCCATCGAGCGTCTCACTGAGGAAGTACGCCTTGGCGTCGAGCGACACGGTGCCGTTGGAGGCGACATGGCGCACCTCGAAATGCCCGGGGTAGACGACCTCCGGCAACCGGGTCGGGTAGGGCCGCGTCGACGGCGCGTAGACCTCGCCGGGGGGAATCTGGCCCAACGCTTCGTGCGGGCGTTCGTAGTTGTACTCATAGCCCCACGTGCCAAAGCGGACGTTCTGTCGGCGGCAATCGGCCGCCGGCGGCCGTGCGGTTTCGTGCTTCAACGTCCGATGCATGCGCTCATGGCTGCCGTTTTCTTGCGGGCTGGCGGGGTGAATCCGGTCGAGGCGAATGCCCAGCCGCATCCACCAGACCGCCAACCGGGAGAGCCGGGCGAGCCCGGTGCCGCAGAACGGCGTGCCGTTGTCGGTGCGGAGCACCACCGGCAGCCCATACTGCTCGAAGATCGCCCGAAAGCACCGCGCCGTCTCGTCCAAGGTCGGGCGGACCATGCCATAGCACTCGAGCAGGTACCGGCTGTAGCGATCCATGACCGTCAGCGGATAGCAGTAGCGCCGGTCCTGCGTGCGGAACTGCCCTTTGAAGTCCGCGGTCCAGACTACATTGGGCGCGGTCGCGGCGAGTGGCTCGCGAGCCGTCCCGGGCGAATGCATCCGCCGTCGTCGCCGCTCTTCGGTCACCAAGCCCGTCCGCTTCAGAATCAGGGCGATGGTGCTCGGCGCCGGCCAGCTCGCGCACGGATCTTTCTTCTCCAGCTTCGGCCGCAACTTCTTCGCACCCCACGTCGGGTGCTTCTCGCGCATCTTGACGATCTCGTGGACCAGCGGCGTCGGCGTGGCGTCGGGACTGTGCTCGGGTCGCCGAGAGTGGTCTGCCAACCCCACCCGGCCTCCATTCTCGAACCGCTCAAGCCATTTGTAGCCGGTTTTTCGGCTGATTCCGTACCGCGCGCACGCTTCCGTGACCGTAAACCGGTCTGCCAGACAATCCCGGACGAAGCGTTCACGGTGATCCATGACCGACACTGCTTTCCACGGCATCTGGGGGCCTCCCTGACACCGTTCAGTGTCACCCATGTCCTTGGATCAAAGTGTTACCTATGTCTTTAGATCAAACCTGGCGCCGCCTGCAGCCTGTAGCCTGCAGCCCGAAGCCGGTCGCGGTAGTAACCCTGGCGGGCTGCCGTGGACCGCGTTACGGTATGATCTCTGC
>CAVQXT010000007.1:0-1501611 GCA_963717945.1 uncultured Acidobacteriota bacterium
GACGCAATGACTGACTACGCCCGTGTTCTCGCCCGTGTGCTTGCGGGACGGAAGCGAGTGAAAGTCGCAACGTGGAAGTGGGGACATCCGCAGAGCATCACGACATTACAGCGCGTTCCACTCCCGATCCAACGTGTCCCGTTACTCCGCCAGCGCGTTCAGCCCGCACTGATGCGCTTTTCAGATTACGTTGCGACGATTCAAAGCCAAGACAGGAGACAGAAATGCCGATGAGCAAGCCAACCGTCGTGGAGATTCCACTAAATGCGACCGAGCAGGTCGTCCGCATCCAACTGGAAGAGGTGACGAGAGCCGTCAGGCAAGCGCGCCCGAAGCGCGTGAAGGTGACGATTCAGCAGGAGTGAGCGGAGCTACTCGGTAGCGGACGGCGTATCGTTGCGCTGTTTGAGCTTGTGGTCGAGCACCGCGTGATCGAGCGCGAAGAGCACCACCAAGATGGCTGACGAGACCAAGTAGCTGAACTGGATTAGCGCGGGTGTCGCGTAGACACCGTGATCCAGTCGCACGACGGCAAGAACTACTCCGACCGCGTGGACAGCGAGCACCGCGCCGTAGAGCCTCAGCCCACGTCGCCGCACCACGTACCCCAAGCAGAAGCACAGACACGAAGGGTAAAGCACCGCGACGCTGACGAAGGCTGCTTCCTCGACGCTCGGGCTGCCGATCATCATCTCGCCCAAGGACTGGAGCCCAAGAAACCCCCACCCGTAGAAGACCGCGTATGGAGCAAATGAGCCCTCACCGAACCGAGCAAAGACGAATGCCGTTCCAAGCGCGACAGGTATGAACAGAACCCAAAGCAAAGCCCGCAACATCTCGGCTCACCTCGGCGCGCAGGATAACACGCGCGGAGCGACGGCGGTGACGGGCGTTCGGGCAGGAAGGCGGGGAGAACGCGCGGGTGTCTGACGTGGTTGAGTTTACAAAACTCTTTACAAAGAGCCAGGACAACGAACGGCACTTTCGTTGCCGAAATCGCCGTAAATAATTGTATCTAAAGGTGGTGCGGAAGAGGGGATTCGAACCCCTACGCCCTTGCGGGCGCCAGCCCCTCAAGCTGGTGCGTCTGCCAGTTTCGCCACTTCCGCAAATGAGGGGAAAAATCTATTTCTTCACGGGCGCCGGCGCCGGCGTCGCCGGCGCGCTCGCCGGGGCCGCCGTCTTGCCGCTCACGACCGACGACCCGCCGCCGCGCTGCCAGAGGACGCCCAGGCCAACCGCGCCGATCATGAACAGCACCGCCGTCACCGTGGTCACCCGCGTGAGCAGCGTCGCGCCCGCCCGCGCCCCGAACGCCGTCTGGCTGCCGCTGCCGCCGAACGCGCTCGCGATGTCGCCGCCGCGCCCCTGCTGCAGCAGGATCGCCATCAGCAGCACCAGGCACACCACCACGTAGAGGACCGTCATCAAGGACTGAACAACCACGGCTATTCACTCACTTCCGGGGAACGTCCCGGGCAATTGCGCGGCCGCCACGCAGGCAACCTTAAACGGCCGCCCCACAAGTACTTCTGGAGGATCGCCCTGCCGCGAACCCCAGCGGGCCGCCACTTAACCCCAAGAGCCGACTATTATATCCTGCCCGGACGGCTGCCGGCCACGATTTCCGCAAACGCGTGGGGATCGAGGCTTGCCCCGCCCACCAGCGCCCCGTCCACGTCGGCCTGGCTCACCAGTTCCTTCGTGTTCGCCGGCTTCACACTGCCGCCGTAGAGGATGCGACAGGCGTCGCCGGCCTCGGCGCCGAACCACTCGCGGAGCCGGCCCCGGATGTGGGCGTGCGCCTCCTGGGCCTGCGCGGCGGTCGCGTTCCGGCCCGTCCCGATCGCCCACACCGGCTCGTAGGCCACCGCGAGGGCCGCCGCCTGGTTGGCCGACAGCCCGTCGAGCCCGATCTTGATCTGGCGATCGAGCACCCGGAGCGTCTCGTTGCGCTCCCGCTCGCCGAGCGTCTCTCCGATACAGACAATCGGCGTCAGCCCGCCGGCCAGCGCCGCCTTCAGCTTCCGGTTGACGTGCTCGTCGGTCTCGCCGAACTTCGTCCGCCGCTCGGAATGGCCGACGACGACAAACCGCGCGCCCGCCTCGCGCAGCATCGCGGCGCTGACCTCGCCGGTGAACGCCCCCTCGGCTTCCCAGTACAGATCCTGGCCGGCGATGCCGACCCGCGATCCCCGCGCCGCCTCGGCCGCCGCGTGCACGGCCGTGAACGGCGGCGCCACGACGATCTCCACGTCGTCGATCCCGGAGACGAGCCCCGTGAATTGGCGGACGTAGGCGACCGCCTCGGCGACGGTCTTGAACATCTTCCAGTTGGCGGCGACAAAAGGAGTACGCATAAGGTAGTGGCTAGTGATCAGTGGCTAGTGGCTAGTGGTCAGTAGGCAGTATGCAGTAAGCAGTAGCCAGTAGTTCACGCTGAACGCAGCCTGAAGCCCGAAGCCGGAAGCCCGGAGCCGGTCATCTGTTCTCCAACGCCGCGACTCCCGGCAGCGTGCGCCCGCCCAGGAACTCCAGCGACGCGCCGCCGCCGGTCGAGATGTGCGTGATCCGGCCGGCCACGCCCGCCTTGGTCACCGCCGACACCGAGTCCCCGCCGCCGACGATCGTCGTCCCCTTCACGGCCGCGACCGCTTGCGCCAGCGCGTTGGTCCCCGCGTCGAACGGCGGCATCTCGAAGACGCCCATCGGCCCGTTCCACACCACCGTCTTCGCGCCCGCCACCAGCGCCGAGAACGCCGCGATCGTCTCCGGCCCGATGTCCGCGCCGATGCGTTCGCCGATCGAGGCGTCGGTCACGGCCAGCGTCGCGTGCGGCGCGCCCGCCTCGAGCTTCTCGACGACGACGTGGTCGGTCGGCAGCGCGAGCTTCACGCCCCGGTCGTGCGCGTGGCCCGTGATCTGGCGGGCCGCGTCGAGCTTGTCGTCCTCGACGAGCGACCGGCCCACCGGCAGGCCGCGCGACTTGAGGAACGTGTACGCCATCGCCCCGCCGACGACGAGCACGTCCACCTTGCCGAGCAGGTTCTCGATCACCTCGATCTTGTCCGACACCTTGGCGCCGCCGAGGATCGCCACAAACGGCCGGTCGGGCGACCCGAGCACGAGGCTCAGATAGTGCACCTCCTGCTCCATCAGCAGCCCCGCCGCCGGGCGCGGCATCAGCCTGGTGATCGCCTCGACCGACGCGTGCGCGCGGTGGCTCGACCCGAATGCGTCGTTGACGTAAGCGTCGGCCAGCGCCGCCAGCTGCGCGGCGAAGCCCGCGTCGTTCTTCTCTTCTTCGGGGTGGAACCGGAGGTTCTCGAGCAGCACGACGTGCCCGCCCGCCGCCGCCCGGTCCACCGCCGCCTGCGCCGCCGGGCCGACACAGTCCTCCGCGAACTCGACCGGCCGCTCGATCAGCTCGGACAAGCGCGCGGCGACCGGCCTCAGCGTGAACTCGGGGTTCACCTTCCCCTTCGGACGTCCGAGGTGGGAGGCGAGGATGACCGTGGCGCCGTGGTCGAGCGCGTACGCGATCGACGGCAGTGACGCCCGGATGCGCGCGTCGGAGGTGATGCGACCCTCCGTGATCGGGACGTTGAAGTCCACGCGCATGAAGAGCCGCTTCCCGGCCAGATCGAGGTCCTTGATCGAGAGCTTGACCACGGGAACCCCCAGGGTGAAAGGCCAATCGGCGTCAGAGCCCCTTCTGCCCGATGAGCCGCAGCAGGTCGACGCAGCGGCACGAGTAGCCCCACTCGTTGTCGTACCACGAGAGGACCTTCACGAAGTCGCCGTCGACCACCTTCGTGTACGCCGTGTCGAGCATCGACGAGTGGGAGTTGCCGCGGAAGTCGATCGACACCAGCGGCTCGGTGACGTACTCGAGCACTCCCTTCAGCGGCCCGTCCGCCGCCGCCTTGAACGCCGCGTTGACCTCCTCGGCGGTCGTCTTCTTCGAGACGATGACCGAGAGATCCACCACCGACACGTTCGGCGTCGGCACGCGCATGGCGAACCCGTCGAGCTTCCCCTTGAGCGCCGGGATCACCTCGCCGAGCGCCGAGGCCGCGCCGGTCGTCGTCGGGATGATCGAGAGGGCGGCGGCCCGGGCCCGCCGCAGGTCCTTGTGGGGGAAGTCGAGCAGGTTCTGATCGTTCGTGTAGGCGTGGATGGTCGTCATCCACCCCTTCACGATCCCGAACTGCTCGTGGAGCACCTTGGCGACCGGCGCGAGGCAGTTGGTCGTGCAGGAGGCGTTCGAGATGATGTGATGGCGGGCGGCATCGTACTGGCCCTCGTTCACCCCGAAGACCAGCGTCACGTCCGGCCCCTTGGCGGGCGCCGTGACGATCACCTTCTTCGCCCCCGCGGCCAGGTGCTTGGCCGTGTCCTCGCGCTTGGTGAACTTGCCGGTCGACTCGAAGACGACGTCCACGCCGAGCTTCTTCCACGGCAGCTCGGCGGGGTCCTTGATCGAGAGGACCTCGAACGCGTCCCCGTCCACGTCGATCGTGTTGCCGTCGGCCTTGATGCTGGCCTTCAGATTGCCCAGCACCGAGTCGTACTTCAGCAGGTGCGCGAGCGTGGCGGCGCTGGTGAGGTCGTTGACCGCGACGAAGTCGATGTCGTGGTGGCCGAGCGCCGCCCTCATGATGTTCCGGCCGATCCGGCCGAAACCGTTGATGCCAACCTTGATGGCCATTCGTGCCTCCTGCGGGAAGTGAGAAGCGGGGTGGTCGAACCGGTGCGCGCGCGAAACCCTTGTATTATAGCGAAGGACCGGCGGGCCTGCGTCCCGAAGCGCGGCCGGGCCCGCCCCGTTCGATGTACTTCCTCTATACCACCGTCAGCCTCGTCCTGTTCGTCGCCTTCGCGCCGTACTTCGCGTACCAGGCGCTCAGATACCGGAAGTACGTCGTCAACCTCCGCCAGCGCTTCGGCTACCTGCCGGTGTCGTTCAACGTGGACGGCGAGCCGTCGATCTGGATCCACGCCGTTTCGGTCGGCGAAACGCTGACCGCGCGGGCGCTCGCCGGGGACCTGAAACGGCGCTATCCGGGCCTCCGGCTCTTCGTTTCGACGACCACGATTGCCGGCCAGCAAGTGGCCTCGCGCGAAATGGCCGAGGCCGACGCGGTGTTCTACTTCCCGCTCGACCTGCCGCACATCGTCAGGCGAACGCTGCGACTGGTGAAGCCGCGCCTGTTTGTCGTGATGGAAACCGAGATCTGGCCCAACCTGCTGCGGGCGTGCCGTCGCGCCGGCGTGAAAACGGTGATGGCGAACGGCCGCATCTCGAACCGGTCCTACCCGCGGTACCGGATGGTCAGGCGGCTCTTCCGGCGGGTCCTGGCCGACATCGATCGGTTCTGCATGCAGTCGCGCGAGTCGGCGGACCGGGTCATCAGCCTCGGCGCCGACCCGGCTCGCGTCACCGTGACGGGGAACCTGAAGTTCGACTCGCTCAAGGCATCCGCCGCGCTGGCCCCCGATCGCGGCATGCCGCGCGCCCTCCGGTTCTTCCGCTTCTCGGAGGATCGGCCGGTCGTCATCGCCGGCTCGACGATGCGCGGCGAGGAAGTGACGGTGCTGAGGGCCTTCGCGCGCGTGCGGGCGAACGCGCCGCGGGCGCTGCTCATCGTCGCGCCGCGCCATCCCGAACGGTTCGGTGAGGTCGAGCAGCTGGCGAGGGACGAGGGACTCCGAACCGTCTTGCGGTCCGCGCTCACGATCGACGAGGAGCCGGCCGCGGACGTGGTCGTGCTCGACACGATCGGCGAGTTGGCAGAACTGTACCGGCTGGCGACGATCGCCTTCGTCGGCGGCAGCCTGGTGCCGACCGGCGGCCACAACATCCTCGAGCCCGCGGTCTTCGGCCGGCCGATCCTGTTCGGGCCGCACATGGAGAACTTCCAGGAGATCGCCGCGGCGTTCCTCGAGGCGGACGCGGCGGTGCAGGTGGGCGGCGGGTGGGAGCTGGAGTCGGCGCTGCGCGACCTGCTGGCCGACCCTGCCCGGCGCGCCGCGCTCGGCCGTTCGGCGCAGGCCATCGTCGAGACGAACCACGGGGCGCGTGAGCGGACGCTGGCGGCGATCGCGGAACTGCTGCCAGCGGGCGACATGCCGCGGGTCCGCCCGCTCCGCGTCGTGCGCCGCAGCGGCCTGTAGGGGCTTGTCGCAGGCGCTGTCCGCCTTTGCCCGGCGCCCCGGCGGGAACGGTCGGCCCGCAAGACCGTGTGCAGGGCGGGTCTTCAGACCCGCCGGAGTCTCTGTATGTCGCTGGCGAGCGCTCTCTACGCGGTCACGGCGCGCCGACGCCGCGGCTGGTACGCCCGCCACCCCGAGTGGCGCCGTCGCCTGGCGCGTCCTGTCGTCAGCGTCGGCAGCGTCTCGGTCGGCGGCAGCGGCAAGACGCCGGTGGCCGCGCTCGTCGCGCGCCTGCTCCGGGAGGTTGGCCACCACCCGGCCATTCTCACGCGCGGCTACGCGCGCGCGGTGCCGTCGGACGGCGTCACCGTCGTCAGCGACGAACGGCAGGTTCTGGCCAACGTTGACCGCGCCGGGGACGAGCCGCTCATGCTCGCGCGCCAGTTGCCCGGCGTGCCGGTGCTCGTCGCGCGCGACCGCTACCTGGCCGGGCGCCTCGCCGAGACGCGTCTCGGCTGTACCATCCACGTGCTGGACGACGGGTTCCAGCACTTCGAGCTCGAGCGCGACGTGGACCTCGTCGTGCTGTCGGCCGAGGATGTCGAGCGGCCGATGACACTGCCGTCCGGACGGCTGCGCGAGCCGATCGACGTCGTCCGCGCGGCGTCGGCGATCATCGTCGGCGGCGCCGACGAGGCGCAATCTGCCAGCGTGGGACAGGCAGTCGGCGTTGAGGACGTCTTCCGGCTCACGAGGACGCACGACCGGCCCCGACTGCTCGACGCCGTGGAAGGCGGTGCGGCGCAGGCTGAGGGAGCGCGCGTCCTGGCGGTGGCGGGCATCGCGAGGCCGGAGCGGTTCTTCGCCGCCGTCGAGGCCGGCGGCTGGACGGTGGCGGGCCGCCTGGCGTTTGCCGACCATCACCGGTTCACGAGCGCCGACATGAGCGACATCGCCGCCGCCATGCGCGCCTCGCAGGCCAACCTGGTCCTGACGACCGAGAAGGACGCCGTCCGGATGGAGCCGCTCGGCCCGCTGCCGATGCCCGTCGCGTCGGTGCCGCTGCGAGTCGGCATCGAGCCGGCGGAGGCGTTCGCCGCGTGGCTCATGGGGCGACTTGGAAGCAGGCAGTAGGCGACAGGCGGTAGGCAGTGGCGCAGGCCTGAAGGCCTGCGCTATCTGGGAATGGCCGCAAAATCTGCAGATAGCGCAGGGCTTCAGCCCTGCGCCGCGTGATGTCGTCAGCCGAATGCGTCATCGTCTCGAATACTGGCTCGTGGCCGTTGCGGCCTTCATCGTCCGCCGCCTGCCGTGGCGCCTCGTCAGCGCGGCGGGCGAGTGGCTGGGCCTCGCCTTCTACGGGCTCGCAACCGCCCGGCGGCGGATTGCGCTCGACAATCTCGCGCACGCCTTCCCCGAGCGCGCGGCGGGCGAGCGGGCGCGAATCGCGCGAGGGGTCTTCAGGCATTTCGGCCGGATGACGTTCGAGCTGCTCAAGTTCAGCGCGCTTTCGCCGGACGAGATCCTGGCCCGGGTCGAGGTCGAGGGGGTGGACCACGGACGCCAGGCCTACGCCGCAGGGCGCGGCGTCTTCTTCCTGACCGCCCACTTCGGGTCCTGGGAGGTGGACGGCCTCGTGCACGCGCTGGTGCTGGCGCCGATTGGCGTCATGGCCCGGCGGCTCGACAACCCGCGGCTCGACACGATGCTCGAGCGCATGCGCCACTGGACCGGCAATTGGGTCATCTACCGCAGCGGGGGCATCAGGAGGGTCTTGCGCGCGCTCGAGTCGGGGCAGGGCATCGCGATCCTGATCGACCAGCACGTGCTCGGGCCCGACGCGATCGCGGTCGACTTCTTCGGCCGGCCGGCCGCGACCACCACGGCGCTTGCGACGCTGGCGCTGCGCACCGGCGCCCCCGTCGTTCCGGTCTTTTCGATCCCCACCTCCCCCGGCCGCTACCGCATCGTCTACGAACGCCCGATCGAGCGGCCGCCTGACGACTCCGCGGACCCGATCCGCGAGTTCACCGAGCGCTGCACCGGCGTCCTGGAGGCGTACGTCCGGCGCTACCCCGAGCTGTGGCTCTGGATGCACCGCCGCTGGCGCGACCCGCAGGCAGAAACGGAGAGGCCCGAGCCCCATGCCTGAGACGATCGTGGTGATGCCGCCGAACTGGCTGGGCGACGCCGTCATGGCGCTGCCCGCGATCGGCGCGGTGCGCCACCACCATCCCGGGGCGCGGCTCGTCGTGGCCGCGCGGGACCGGGTGGCCGGGCTCTTCCGGATGGTGTCGGGCGTCGATGACGTGGTCGCACTCGAGGCGGGAGGAGCGTGGTGGGGCGCGGCGGCATGGCGAGCCGACGCGGCAGCGCTGGCCCGTATCCGGGCCGACGTGGCGCTGCTCCTGCCGAACTCGTTCCGCAGCGCGTGGACCGCGCGGCGGGCCGGCATCCCGGAGCGATGGGGATACGCGGCCGACTGGCGGACGCCGCTGCTGACCAGGGCGGTCGGGAAGCCGCGCGGGCACGTGCACCAGGCCGAGTTCTACACCGCGCTGGTTTCGGCGCTCGGCATGCCGGGCGGCGGCGAACCGGCCCGGCTCGTCGTGCCGGACGACGCGAAGGCGCGGGCCGCCGCGCTGCTGGCCCGGCGCGGCGTCGAAGGCGCGGCGGTGCTCGTCGGCATGGCGCCGGGGGCGGCCTACGGCGGCGCCAAGCAATGGCCGCCCGAGCGGTTCGCGCGCGTGGCGCGCCTGCTGCACGAGCGTCGGGGCGTCGTGTCGGTGCTCGTAGGGACGGCCGCCGATCGCGCCGCCAGCCGGCGCATCGACCGCGGCCCGGCCGTGATCGACCTGGTCGGCGAGACCGACCTGCCGCTGCTCGCCGGCCTGATGACGCGCTTCCGCGCGTTCCTCACCAACGACTCCGGCGCCATGCACCTCGCCGCCGCGGCCGGCCTCCCGGTGACCGCGATCTTCGGGCCGACAAACGAGCGCGGGACGGCGCCGCTCGCGTTCGCCTCGCCGCCCGCCGCACCTCATGCGATACTCACAGGCAACGCGTGGTGCCGCCCGTGCATGCTCCGGGAGTGTCCGTTCGATCACCGCTGCATGACCAGCATCGAGCCCGAGCGGGTGTCGGCGGCCGTCGAACGCCAGATTGACCATCGGACCGCGAGAATTGACGCGTGAAACCAGCCGTGTTCCTCGACCGTGACGGGACCGTGATCGAAGAGGTCGGGTATCTGAACCGGCTGGACCGCGTCTCGTTCTTTCCCTGGAGCGTGGACGCGGTCCGCGTCCTCGGCGACGCGGGGTTGCTCGTGGTCGTCGTCACCAACCAGGCGGGCGTGGCCCGCGGGTACTTCGACGAGCAGCTCGTGCGCGACACGCACGCGCTCATCGACGAGCGGATGCGGAACGGCCGCGCGCGCATCGACGGCTACTACTACTGCCCGCATCACCCGGACGGGAGGGTGGAGCCGTATCGCACGGTGTGCGACTGCCGGAAGCCCAAGCCGGGCATGATCCTGAGGGCGGCGCGCGAGCTGGACATCGACGTCGCCCGGTCGTTCGTGGTGGGCGACCGCTGGCTCGACGTCGAGATGGGGCGCGCCGTGGGCGCGACGACGGTGCTGGTGAAGACCGGCTACGGCCTGGAAGACGACGACCGGCCGGACGGCCTCGAGGCCGACCGGGTGGCCGACAACCTGATGGATGCGGCAGGGTGGATACTCCGGACGCTCAGGGGGCAGGCCTGACCATGCAGAATTCCCGCACCGCCAATTCTCATCCCGACACCCACGACCGGCAGGCGCGCCTGCTGGCCGTCGTCGATCGCTTCGCCGAGCGGCGCCTGGCCGTTGTCGGCGACATCGTGGCCGACGAGTTCCTGACCGGCCAGATCTCGCGCGTGTCGCGCGAGGCGCCCGTGCTGATCCTGAAGTACCAGTCGACCAGCATCGTGCCGGGCGGCGGCGGCAACGCCGCCAACAACGTGGCGGCGCTCGGGGCCAGCGTGGACCTGTTCGGCCTGGTGGGCCACGACGATGGCGGGCGCGCGCTGCTGGAGGCGTTTCCGCCGTCGGTGCGGCAGCGGGGCGTGATGCGGCCGCCGGGGTATCGCACGCCGACCAAGACGCGCGTGCTGGCGGGCGGCATCCACTCGGCCAAGCAGCAGATCGTCCGGATCGACCGCGAGCCCTCCGACCCGCCGCCCGCGCCGGTGCTGCAGGCGTTCACCGAGAAGGTGCTGGCGTCGATCGGCCGCGCGGACGCGGTGCTGCTGTCCGACTACGGGTACGGCGTCGTCACGCCGCTCCTGGCCGGCGCGGTCGTCCACAAGCTCCAGTCCTCGTCGCCGGCGGTGCCGGTGCTCGTCGATTCGCGTTACAACCTGAGCGCGTTCCATGACGTCACCGCCTGCACGCCGAACCAGCCCGAGGTCGAGCAACTGCTGGGCGCGCGCATCGGCGACGACCCGGACGCGCTCGAGCGCGCCGGGCGGACCCTGCTGCGCCGGCTGCGGATGAACGCCGTGGTGATCACGCGCGGGAGCCGCGGCCTGTCGCTGTTCGAGCCGAAGCTGCCGACGCTCCACATCCCCATCTTCGGCAGCGACGAGATCGCCGACGTCACCGGCGCCGGCGACACCGTGATGGCCACCATGGCCCTGTCGCTCGCGGCCGGGGCGTCGTTCGAGGAGGCCGCCCGTCTGGCCAACTACGCCGGCGGGATCGTGGTGATGAAGCGCGGCACGGCCACCGTGTCGGCCGAAGAGTTGAGGCAGGCCATCAGCACCGACGTCGTGTGAGCGTGCTCCATGCCCGTTGTCACTGAGGATCAGCTCGACGCCCTCGTGGCCGCCGACCGGGCGGCGGGGAAGCGCATCGCGTTCGCCAACGGGTGCTTCGACATCCTGCACGTCGGCCACGTGCGCTACCTGGCCGGCGCGGCGGCGGAAGCCGACCGGCTGATCGTCGCGGTGAACGACGATGCGGCCACGGCGGCCCTCAAGGGGCCGGGCCGGCCGGTGCTCGCCGCCGGCGCGCGGGCCGAGCTGGTGGCCGCGCTGCGCGGCGTGGACTACGTGGTGGTCTTTCCCGACGCGACCGTGGCGCGCCTGCTCGAGCGTTACCGCCCCGACGTGCACTGCAAGGGGACCGACTACACCGTCGAATCGGTCCCGGAGCGGGAGACCGTCCTCGCTTACGGCGGCCGGATCGCGATTGTCGGCGACGCGAAGGACCACTCGACGACGGCGCTGCTGAACAGGCTTCGGGACCGGCCCTGAGTCTTGAGCCTTGAGCCTGAGCCTCAAGATTCTTCTCGTCCGCCTCGGCGCCCTCGGCGACATCGTGCACGCCCTGCCCGTGGCGGCGGCGCTGCGCGAGCGCTATCCCGACGCCCCGATCGACTGGCTGGTCGACTCCCGCTACGCGGCGATGGTCGACCTGGTGACCGTCATCAGCCGGCGAATCGCGGTTGACAGCCGGCAGGTGCTCGACGGGCTGCGCACGATCGGGGCGCTCCGCCGCGAGCGGTACGACGTGGCGATCGACCTGCAAGGGCTGGTGAAGTCGGCCGCGTTCGCGCGCCTATCGGGCGCGGCGCGGGTCGTCGGCTTCGACCGGCCGCACGTGCGAGAACGGGCAGCCTCGTTCTTCTACACCGATCGCGTCAATCCCGTTGACGTCGCGCACGTCATCGACCGGAACCTGTCGCTGCTCGATGCGCTGGGGATCGCGGATCGATCGCGTCGCTTTCCGATCGCAGTGCCGGCCTCGACGGCGGTCGAGCCGGTCGCCGCCCGGGTGGCGCGCGACGGCCGGGAGGGATTTGCGCTCATCAACCCGGGCGCGGGGTGGCCGAACAAGCGCTGGCCGCTCGATCGGTTCGGCCAGGTGGCCTCGTGGATCGCCGGCGCCCGCGGGCTGCTCCCGGTCGTGCTCTGGGGGCCGAAGGAGCAAGACGCGGCCGCCCGCATCGTGGACCGCTCACCGGACACGTCGATGCTGGCGCCAAAGACGGGTATCGGCGATCTGCTGGCGCTCTCGCGCGGGGCGCGGCTGATGCTGTCGGGCGACACCGGGCCACTGCACCTGGCGGCCGCGGTCGCGTACGCCGATCGTCGCGCTGTTCGGCCCGACCGATCCGGCGCGAAACGGTCCGTGGGCCGTGGAGGACATTTCGCTCTCGAGGCACGGTGAGTGCGCATGTCGTTACGAGCGGCGCTGCCGCCGCGATCGGCCGTGCATCGAGGATATTTCGGTCGACGAGGTGTGCGAGGCGATCGACCGGCGACTCGCGGCTGTCGGGCGCCATGACTGAGATTGCGCGCTCCATCGCGCGGGTTCGCGTGCCGCTCGGGTTCGGCTGCGGCGTGGTGGCGCTGTGGCTCGCCCATCCCACGTGGGTGTCACTCGCCTCCGGCGTCTCGCTGGCCGCGGCCGGCGAGTCGATCCGCCTCTGGGCGGCCGGCCATCTCGAGAAGGGCCGTGAGGTCACCCGCTCCGGGCCGTACCGGTTCATCGGACACCCACTCTACCTGGGCTCGATGATGATTGCCGGCGGCGTGGCGGTGGCTTCCCGCAGCCTCATCGTCCTCGTCCTGACCGCGCTCTACCTCGGGATCGTGTTCGGCGGCGCGATCAGCAGCGAGCAAGCGGAGATGCGGGCGAAGTTCGGGCGCGAGTACGACCGGCTCGGCGCCGTCCCGGCCGGCGTGGCGGAGAGGCGGTTCAGCCTGGCGCGGGCCGTCCGCAACCGCGAGCACAGGGCCGTCGCAGGCCTCGCGGCGGCGGGGATTTTGCTCGCCCTGAAAGCCTGGTTGCGGCTATAATCAGTGGCTCTGCCGGCAGCGGGCGGTTAGCTCAGTGGTAGAGCACCGGCTTTACACGCCGGCTGTCGCAGGTTCGAATCCTGCACCGCCCACCATGGGTCGTGCGGGGCTGTTGGAGCGAGTCTCCTGGCTCGCCAGCAGGGGAGCGCGGGCCTCCTGGCCCGCGGAATGTGGCATCGGCGGGCGGAGGCGGCGTGGACAGACGCCGCGCAGAAGTCCCGGCTGCCGATGGCTTGCGAGGGATGCGGGGTCGTAGTTCAGTTGGTTAGAACGCCGGCCTGTCACGCCGGAGGTCGCGGGTTCGAGTCCCGTCGACCCCGCCAACCTTCGCTCACGTCCGGCTTGCCACCTTCCTCCGTGAGCTTCGGTTGGCAAGCCAAATGGCAGGCGAAGGTTGTCTCGCCGTAGCCCGTAGGGCGGAGGCGGACCTCCCCACACAACTAGCAGGTTCAGGGCCGAGCCTTGGTAGCGCGGGCTTCCTGGCCCGCGACCCCGCCCGCGCCAAACAGGCCGACGAGCACCACCCGCACGTGGTTGACGAAGGTCACGGCGCTGTGGCCTTCCGGGACCTCGGTGTAATCGACGACATGACCGGCGCTGGTGAGCGCCTGCCGCAGGCTGCGTGCCGTGGGGACGTTCGCGCGGTCGTACCGTCCGGCGACGATGGCCGCCCGGAGGCGACGGTTGCGTCGCCCGGCGACCGCGTCGATGTCGGCGCGGCCGAGCCTGCGGCCGGGAATCAACAGGCCCACACGGTCGAATGCGTCGGTCCGGCACTCCGACGCGGCGGATGACGTTCGGCTGGCGCTCGGGTCGCAGCTGAGTGCGGCGAAGAGCGCATCCTTCGCGCCGAAGGACACGCCGATGACGGCTCGCCTGCCCGCGCTCCTGGTGACGCCGTAGCGCGACGCCAACCACGTAAGCAACTCGTCGGCGAGAAGCGCGCGCGAGCCCCAGGGGTCGTGAGCCCCGTCGGGCGTGGCCTGGTGCTGTCCGTGCAGGCCGGGGTCCACGAAGACCGCCACGACCGGCTCGATCGCCCGGCGGGCGATCAGCCAGTCGAGCACGCGCGGGACGCGGCCCGAGCGCGTCGTGCCGAGGAACACCACGACCGGGTACTCACCGTCGTGGCGATAGCCTGTTGGCGTGTAGACGCTCACGCGGCACGAGCCCCGGAGCGCCTGGCTCTCCACGGTAGCGTCGGCGACCACGCCCGCGGGCGAGACCGCGGGGTCCGTGAATTCCTGCGGTGGCACGTAGCCGGGCATGACGAACTCGGAGGCCGGGGCGCCCTCAACCTGCGGTCCGGCCGACCGACGCGGGTTGTGGGGATCGGGCCGGTAGTCGGTCGGCGCGTAGGCGATGAGGTACTCGATGCGAGCGCCCCGCGCGACTTTCGCTTGGAGCGAGTACCAATTCGTACTACCCACGCGCGTCATCGCGCCAGCCGTGAAGTCGAACGTGCCGTCGAGGCGTTCGCCCCAGCCCGTGACGTCGGAGACGATGCGGGGCTCGCGGCCGCCGGCGCTTCTCGCGAGGAACGTCACCGTCGCCTCGCCGCCGGGCGTCGCTTCGCCGATGAGCGGCGTGCTCCTGCGCCCTGCCTCGACGTCGGCAATCGCGGCCTCGAGCGCAGCCGCCGTCAAGGCCCGCTCACCGCGCCGCGGTGCTCCGAGCAGCCGCCAGGCGCAGACGCCAAGCGCCAGGACGCAGGCGCCGGCGAGGATGAAGAGGAGTGAATAGCGGCGCACCCGGCCTCCTGGTCGGTTTGACACCGCACCTGGGAAGGTCGTTCCGCCGGCGCGTGCTCATCGAATGACTTCGACGCTGCCGCGCCGGCGGGTACGAACGCGCGCGGCTAACGCAACTCGACCAGGATCAGGTCGAGCGGCGTGGCGCCCGTATTCTCGGGCAGGTGCTCTTCGGCGCCCGACCACCTCACTTGCCTCGCCTTGAAGTCCGACTCGCTCGTCTTGCCACCCGGGAGGCCGAATGTCGAGTGGCCGTCGGTGAGGAACACGGCGACGTTTGCCGGATGGGCGTGCATCACCGATTTCTCGCCCGGCGCGTAGTGAACGCGCAGGACGCGGACCCGCGCGTTCTGGAACACCACTTTGTAGTGCTTCGGGTCCAGGGTGACCGGGTCCTTGGAAGCCGGAAGGGCCGTCATCGCGGCGCCGGGTTTGGCTTTCAGTTCCACCTGGACGACTTCCCCCGGCGCAGTACCCAGGTTCTCGCTGGAGTGGGCCGTGGGTTCGCTCCACGTCGCCTGGCCCGGAGTGGTTTCGACCTCCTGTGTCTTGCCGTCGGGACCGGTGAACCGGGTCTTGCCTGCGCTGAGAGAGATGCTCACCGCCGCCGGATGGCTGTGCATGGGCGACTTGTCGCCAGGGGACTCGGACCAGCGCAGGACCCGCACGTACTGATTCTCGAGGACGACCTTGCAGTGGGCCGGGTCCACTTTCGCGGGATCCTGCGCCGACGCTGTCGCGGCGGCCAGGCCGAACAACGCGGAGACGATCAACGCTCTGTGCATGGGGGGCTCCTTTCGAAAAGCGATATTCCCAGATTACACCCGGAACACTTCACGGCGCGGCGGGCGTGGAGCACCTGCCGGTGCGGGGCCGGCGGCGCGCTACTGCAAGGGGATGCGGTAGAGGTTGCGGTGCACGGTCACCCGCAGCGAGACGTACAGCCCCGGCCTCGGACCGGGGAGCCAGTTTCCGTCCAGCACCCGCGCGCTCTTCGCGGCTTCCATGGCCAGTTTCAACTCCCCGCTGGCGGGCGGCAACACCGGGAACGCCTTGCCGGGCGCCACGGGCGCGATCATGGTCCGGTCCTCTCCCATTTCGTCGGTGTGGAGGGCGAAGGCCGCTCCGTCCCGACTCCAGGCGGCGTCGCAGAGCCCGCGGCAGATTGTCACCGCGGGTCCTCCGCCAGTCGGCTGTGCGAGGAGCGCGGGCCGTCGATCCGGATCGCGCGGGTCCGCCTGGCCGACCACCACCCACCGCCCGTCTGGCGACACCGCATAGAAATCCAGAATCGGGTCTGGGAGCACCCGCTCGCGCTCCAGGCTTCCGGCCTTCCTCCGGTAGAGGAAGTTCGAGCCACCGTCGGCGGCGCGGAAGTAGATCGCCCCGGCGGTGTCGAAGAACGGCTGGTCCTCGGGCACGACGGACGCGAGCTCGCGCGGCGGAGAACGCAGGCCGATCTCGGCCAGCCACAACCGAGGCTGCCCCTCCCGGCCTACCGCCGAGAACACCACCCGCCGGTCGTCGGACGAGACGGAATACCCAGTCGCGGGCACGCCGGGCAGCAAGGGCTCGGCCCGGCCGGTTTGGGCGTCCACCGCCGTGAGCTCGCCGCCAGCAGGCCGGGATCCCGGTGCGCGGCGCTCGATCGACAGGTAGAACAGGCGCTTCCCGTCCTGCGAGAACATCGGGGCCGCGGCGAATCGTTCGGAGGTGACCTGCCGCTCTCCAGCCGCGTCGCGGACCAGCACCGTGCTCTCGGTGCTGCCGACCGACGTGATGAGCGAATGCCCGTCGGGCGAGACGGCGATCCCCTCTTCCTCGGTGGCGCCGAAGGTGATCTGCTGGGGCGTGCCCTCCGGGAACGGCTGCCTCCAGATGTGAAACCCATTGCCGGGGTTCGCCGCGAAGTACATCCACTGCCCGTCCGCAGACCATGCCGCCGAGGTGCACCGCGCGCCCGAAGGCCCGACGGTCCTGCCCCGGGAACTCCCGTCGAAGGGCACCACCCGGCAGGGCAGCCAGCCGTTGTCCATCTCCACGACGAGCACCCACTTCCGGTCGGGCGAGAGCGACGAGCGGTGGGCCATCCCGCGATCGCGCGGCGGCACGTAGACGTTGCGGCTTCCCGTACGGGCCTCGGTCGAGGTGGCGAGCACCATGTGCAGGCCGGTCTTCAGCTCCGAGAACAGGACCTCGTGGGCCCCGATCCAGCTCAGGCTTTCCGCATTGGCCAGCATCAGTCTGGGTGCGCCGCCCAGCGTGGGCACGGTCCACGTGTCCCAGCCGTTCTGGAACACGGAGTAGGCGATCTGCGAGCCGTCCGGCGAGAAGGCGGGGTCCATCTTGCTCGTGCCGTCCCGCGTCACCTGCGCCGGTTCGCCGTCGGGCAGCATCTTGACGTAGATCTCGCCCGGCCCGAAGAAGGTGTCCGCGCCGCGGATGAACGCGACCATGCGGCCATCCGGGGAGAGCGCGGGCGAAACCGCCGAATCGGCGAAGCTCGTGATGGCGGTCCATTCCGGGGTGGCCCCGGCCGGCACGGTCTGCCGGCCGCGGTAGAGGAAGTCGATCGAGGCAGTTGTGGCCAGCGCGAACGCCGCGGCGGCGACGAACGCCGCCCTGCGCCAGCGCGCGGGCCGCGGCGCGGCCACGGCCGCGACGTGCCCGGACTCGCTGTCGCGCCGAAGGCGCATCAGGTCGGCGCGCAGGTCCGCCGCCGACTGGTAGCGCATGGCGCGGTCCTTCTCGAGCGCCTTCTCGACGACCGCGGCCAGGCCGCGCGTCACCTGCGGGTTGAGGCGCTGCACTGGCACGGGCGACCCATGGAGGATGACGTCGGAGACCACGGCGGTCGTGGGCCCGTCGAACGCGCGCCGGCCGCTGCACATCTCGTAGAGCACCGCGCCGAACGAGAAGATGTCTGAGCGCGCGTCGAGCGCCTCGCCCCGCGCCTGTTCGGGCGACATGTAGGCCGGCGTGCCGACGACGGTGCCTGGCTCCGTCACGGCGTGGTCCACGACGCTGATGGTCGGCGCGAACGACGCGTCGGGGATGCGACCATCCGGGGCGCTGACCCGTTCCGGGCTGGCCAGCCCGAAGTCGAGGACCTTCACCTGGCCGCGGTCGTTGACGACGATGTTGGCGGGCTTGATGTCGCGGTGAACGATCCCCCTCGAGTGGGCGGCGTCGAGCGCGTCCGCCACCTGCAGACCCAGGCGGATCACGTCGTCGTTCTTCAGGGGCCGCCCGGCGACAAAGTCGTGCAGGGTCTGCCCTTCGAGCAGCTCCATCGCGATGAAGTGCTCCCCGGCCTCCTCGCCGATCTCGTAGATCGTGCAGATGTTCGGGTGGTTGAGCGCCGAGGCCGCGCGGGCCTCGCGGGTGAATCTCGCCAGCGCCCGGGCGTCGGCGGCGAGCGCCTTGGGAAGGAATTTCAGCGCGACCGAGCGCCCCAGGCGCACATCCTCGGCGCGGTACACGACACCCATGCCGCCTTTGCCGAGCTCCGCCTGGATGCGAAAATGAGACACCGTCCGGTCGGCCATGCCTCACCCGCTCTCGAGCCTCGGTGGCCCTATGCCCAAACACAGAGTCGCGGATTACTGCCCACTCTCCATTCTTAACACAGGTTCGCGCCGGGGCGGCTGGTGCGGCGGGTTTACGTCTCGATCGGAGCCCGGGCGGAAGAGAGGGCCGGGGAGGCCCTCTCTTCATGCAGCGCGTTCAGTCGCGCCGTTCCGCTACTTGGCCGCGTCCTTCTTGAGGAACGGCACGCCTTCCTCGAGCCACTTCGGCGCCGGCGCGCCCTTCAGGTAGTGGTCGAAGAACTCGAAGAACCGGACCGTCAGATCCTTCTGGTTCGCGAGGCCGCCGAGGTGGTGCCCTTCGCCCGGGTACGCCAGCAGCACCGCCTTCTTCCCGTTGTAGCGAAGGGCGTTGTAGAAGGCGAGGCCGTTGATGAACCCGACCGTCGGGTCCGAGGTACCGTGCATGATCAGGAACGGCGCGGTCGCCTTCGGCGCCCACGTCAGCGCCGACTCGTTGCGATACCGGTCGGGCTGGTCCCACGGCGAGAAGCCCCAGCGCCCCTGGTCGTAGAGGTAGTACTGGAACGCCGTGTCGCCGCTGCCGCCCTGCGCCGCGTACGACCAGCCCCAGTTCATGTTGAAGTCGTTGTAGAGATCGACGACGCCCGCGCCCATGCCGATCGCCGCGAACATCTTCGACATCGTCCCGATGTAGGCGACGCCCTCGCCGCCGTAGCTGTGGCCGATGACGCCGATGCGCTTCGGGTCGGCGTAGCCCATCTCGATCACCTTGCGCGTGCCCGCCTCGACGCACTCCAGCATGTCGCTGTGCGACGAGCCGGTGCGGAAGTGGACGTCCGGCATCATCGTGAGGTAGCCGTCGCTGACCGCCTGCGTGGGCATCCGGCCCATGCTGACCATGTAGACCGGCGGCGTGTAGACGTGCATGTTCTGCGAGTTCTTCTCGTAGAAGGTCACGATCATCGGCCGCTTCTCGCCCGGCTTGTAGTCGTCCGGGACGGCGAGGATGCCCTGCAGCCGCACGCCGTCCTTGTTCTTGAAGTCGAACAGCACGCGGTGGCCCCACAGGAAGTCCTTCTGCTGCGGGTTGGCGTCGGTGATCCTTCTTCGAGTCGGCGAAGCCCGGCCCCGAGACGCGCAGGTCGGGGAACTCGACGAACGTCTGGCGCGTGAACAGGAACGTGTCCGCCTGCCGCGCCTTCACCGGCGTGCTGAACTCGGCGTCCTCGTACACGAGTTCCTTCATCTGCCCGCCGGCGAGTTCGTAGAAGCCGTCCTTCTTGGTCCACTGGCCGTAAGCCGACAAGGTGATCGGCTTGGTCAGGTCGAACGTCCCGCGCGGCCCCACCGCGCGAGGCACGGTCGGATCGATCGGCGCGGTCCGGACGAGGCGGAACCTGATCTCGTTCTTCGTGCCGAGGCCGCCCGTGAGATTGGTCGGCGCGGAGCCGTCGAGCGGGAACATCCACAGGTCGTACTGGTGGTTGACGATGACGGCCTTGCCGTCGCTCGCGTAGCCGGCGATGCCGTAGGACGGCTTGGTCCCGGGGTGATCGTACTCCACGTCGATGAAACTCACCGTGCTGGCCCCGCCGAGCGTCCGGGTGGCGTTGGCATCGAGATCGTACGCCTGGAACTTGCTGCCCTTCCAGTAGAGGAAATACGTGCCGTGGGGCGAGATGCCGAAGATGTGGCTGCCGGTCAGCTGCCCCTTCACGATGAGCGTCCGCTCGCCGGTGGAGGTGTTGACTCGGTAGAAATCGGCGGCCGGGAGCTGCTTCTCGTCTCGGAGGTAGGCGCGTGCGTCGCGCCCCACAGCCCACTTGCCGTCCGGCGCCACGTCGAGGTCCTTCATCGTCTCGTCGGCGAGCTTGACGAAGCGCTTCGCCGAGACGTCGAAGACCTGGCGGAAGGTGAAGTTGCGGTCCTGGTTCGCGCGGTTCATCTGCAGCGACTGCGCCCGGTCGTCGGCCGTGTTCCAGACGTCCACGTCGGCGACTTCGTTGGTCGTCCGGCGCGTGGTGTCCGGTGAGGCGACCTGCTCCTTCATCCCGAAGAAGACGCGCTTGTGATCCTCGCTCCACGAGAGCCCCGCGCGGTCGCTGACGACCCAGCCCTTCGGGAATCCGTCCGCCTTCGCGGCGTCGAGCACGACCGGCATGGGAGCGGCCGCGCCGTCCTTGAGGGCCGCCGCCACGTCGGGGAATGCCAGGAGCACGTTGTCCTTCTCCCGCATCTTCTCGACGTCGCTGCCTCGAAGGACCGCGAGCGCGTTGCCCTCGTCGTTCCAGGCCAGCCGGTTGTAGCTCTTCGCGTCGTTGTCGAAGACGGTGGTTCGCCCGCTCCGCGTGTCGAAGACATACAGGCCGTTCACGTCCTTCACGGCCGCGTCCACGGTGTAGGCGAGCAGTTCGCCGGTGCGGTTGAAGGCGATGTCGGCCACGCAGCCGAGCGGCTGGAAGCGTCCGGTGCGGAGGTCCAGCAGGACGACATCCTGGCCGCGCGCCGCGGCCGGCGCGGCCGCCGCGCCAGCGGCCTGGCCGGCGGCAGCGGGAGGCTGTGCGGGCGGAGCGCCCCCGCCACCGCGGCGGCCGCCGTCGGACGGCGCCTCGCCGCCGCGCCGGCGGAGATACAGGTGCGTCGAGGTCGCCGAGAAAGCGAACGTCCCGATGTCCTGCCAGGACCGCACGGCTCCGGTCGCCAGGTTGCGCAGCTCGACGCGGCGGGGAGGCGCTGCCGGCGCGGTGCCGGCACGGGCTGACCCCTGGGCCTGTGCCCCAGCCGCGCCAGGCTGGGGGGTCGTCGC
The DNA here is from genome assembly GCA_963717945.1 of uncultured Acidobacteriota bacterium. Classification (GTDB taxonomy): domain Bacteria; phylum Acidobacteriota; class Vicinamibacteria; order Vicinamibacterales; family Fen-181; genus FEN-299. The sequence goes on from CAVQXT010000007.1 coordinate 21,108, forward strand.
CGGCGCTCCGCCGGGCTCGGTCGCCCCGGGCGCGGCCGCGCCGCCGCGACCGCCGCGCCCTCGCTGGGCGGCCGCGGGGGTCACCTGGTAGGCAAGCCATTTCGAATCCGGCGAGAAGGTCGCGCCCGTGGCGTCCGCCACCGTCACGTCTTCGCTCGTGTCCAGGTTCAACAGGTGGAGCACCGGTTTCGACTCGGCCGGGACGGTGTTGGTGAGCTGCAAGGTGTAGGCGACCCACTTGCCGTCGGGGGAAATCTCCTGGCCGGCGATGCTGCGCCACTTGGTGTAGTCGTCGATCGTCATCGCCTTCTTGGCGGAGGTCTGCGCCTGCGGCAGGGCGTAGGCGCCGAGCGCGATCGCCACGGCGAACGCGAGAACGGCGACGCGGTGAAACTGAGACGGGGTCTTCTGTATCGACGTGTTCATCTTGGTTCCTTGGTGCACGGGTGCTGAGGTCACGGCTTCCTGGGCGTGATTGCAGCAAAGTCTAGCGAGTGAGGCCTCGCGCGCCAAGCACTTACTGAAGGCTTACTGAAGGCTCCCGCCTTCGCCTGCCTCATCTGGCGGCTACAATCGAGATCCATGCACCTCGTCCTGCTCCCCGGCCTCGACGGCACCGGCATCCTGTTCCAGCCGCTTGTCGAGTCGCTCCCGGCAGGCATCGAGCCCGTGGTGATCCCGTTTCCCCCAACCGAGCCGCTCGACTACCCGGACCTCGCGAGGTTCGTCGCCCCCCGCCTTCCGCAGTCCGCGCCGTTCGTGCTCCTCGGCGAGTCGTACGCCGGACCTCTGGCGCTCCAGCTGGCGGCCGAAGGCGCTCCAGGTATCGTCGGCGTCGTTCTCTGCGCCTCCTTCGTCTCGAACCCCACCCTCGTCCCGTCGTCTTTCCGCCACCTGGCCGGGCCGTGGCTGTATCGGTTCACGCCCGCGTTCATACAGGCCAAGGCGCTCTTGGGCGGCTACTCGTCGCCGGAATTGCGTCAACTCCTGCTGAGCGCTCATGGCATCGTGTCGGCGCGGGTCATGACCCAGCGGATCCGCTCGATCCTCTCCGTCGATGCCACGCCCGCGCTGACGGGCGACCCGGCAGCCCCTGTGCTACCTGCGGGGTCTCCACGACCACGTCGTCCCCGCCCGCAACTTGCGCCGCATTCAGGCGATACGCCCGGACGTGCAGGTCCACCTCATTCCCGCCCCGCACCTTGTCCTTCAACTCCAGCCGAAGGCCTCGGCCGATGCCGTGTCCTCCTTCATCGCCAGCCTCGGCGTCGGCTGAGGAGCCGATGAGCGCCTTGCCTGCTGGGCGTTTCGGGCCGATACTTCGACCCATCATGACGAAGCCCGGCCGTTGCCTCACCCTTCCCGGCGCCATCCTGTTGCTTTCGGTGTCCGCGGCCGTCTCCGCCCAGCCGGCGGGTCCGACCGCGGCCCTGCGCGTCGTCAGCGCCGGGCCGACCGGTGAGGTGGCGAGCCTGGCCGACGCGAACGAGATTCGCGTCGTCTTCTCCGAGCCGATGGTCGATCTCGGCCGGATCCCGTCGCCAGTCACGGCGCCGTTCTTCCACATGGCGCCGAAGGTGGCCGGCACCTTCCGCTGGTCGGGAACGACAATCCTCGTGTTCACGCCCGACCCGAAGCGCCCGTTGCCGCTCGCGACCAGCTACGAGGTGACGATCGACTCGACGGCCCGGGCCGTGAGCGGGCGCGCACTGGCACACGCGTTCACGTTCGCTTTCACGACACCCACCGTGCACCTGCTCCGGCCGACTTGGGATCGGCGCGGCGGGAAGATCGACGGCCCCATCCTCGTGTTCCTTCGGTTCAACCAGCCGGTGCGTCCGCCGGACGTCCTGGCCCACCTGTCAGCGCGTTTTCAGAGGCACGCCTGGACCGTGCCCGTGTTGCCGCCCGACGGCCAGGCGCGGGCGCGCGCGGTCGATCCGCAGGCCGTAGACCGTTTCAACGCGAAGGTGGCGGCGACGACGGCGGTGGCCAACGCGGACGGGCCGGTGCAGTTGAAGCTGGCGACCGACTGGGACAAGAAGCGCTATCCGCCATCGCCGGATCTGGTCGTCCTCGAATCGGTCACCCCGGTGCCCCCGGAGAGCTGGACCTTGCTGAACCTGGACCCGGCCCTGCCATCACCGGCGGGGTTGGCGACGCCGGGGCGTTCGCAGACTTACACGGTTCAGGCCGAGCCTGCGTTCTTCGTGGATGCGTTCGCGTGCAGCCGCGGATGCGACCCCGAGACCTTCAATCCAATCAAGCTGCGGCGGCCGGTCAAGGTGCCGGAGTTCGCGAAGGCGATCTCGGTGGCCGACATCACGACCGCGGGGCGGGACCTCCCTGTCGCGAAGGCGAAGGTGGCGAAACCGAGCCGCCTCCCGGATCTCGACACGGCGCTGTATCTCACGCCGGAGGACGCGGGGTTCGACGCGCAGCCGCCGGCGAAGACCTATGCGGTCACACTCGACGCGAACCTGCGGTCGGCCGACGGTCAGACGCTCGGCTACACGTGGGTGGGCCTGGTCGAGAACTGGCACCGCAGCGCGTTCACGAGCTTCGGCGACGGCCACGGCGTGTGGGAGAGCACGGGCGGACCAGTGCTGCCGTTCTACGCGCGCAACCTCCAGGACGTGAAGCAGTGGTCGCAGCGCGTCGAGCCGGGCCAGTTGATGCCGACCATCCTGGACCTGGAGGCGCATCACTTCTCCCAGCCGCCGCCGGGAGAAGGGCGGCTGCGTAGCCTGCCGCTGACGGTAGACAAGATCCAATCGTACGGCCTCGACATGTCGGGCGCGCTCCAGAAGACCGGGACGGGGCTCGTCTGGGCGGCCGTCGAAGAAGGGAAGGAAGTGCCGCGCGCCCACCGGGCCTACGGGGAAGCCGGCCGGCCGCTCACGCGGGACACGATCGTCCAGGTCACCAATCTCGGCGTCGCGGTCAAGGACAGCCCGCAGAACACGCTGGTGTTCGTCACGCGCCTGGACAGCGCGGCGCCGGTGGCGGGGGCTCACGTCTCCATCATCCGGCTCGACAACTCGGTCTTCTGGACGGGGACAACCGATGCGGACGGCGTGGCCATCGCGCCCCAGACGCCGCTGCGCGGCGAGCAAGACTGGTGGAAATTCGCCTTCATCGTCACGGCGGAGAAGGACGGGGACATCGCCTACACGGGCAGCGACTGGGACGAAGGCGTGACGCCGTGGGAGTTCGGGCTTCCCATCAATCTGACCGAGTCGTCCGCGCTGCTGCGCGGAACGGTGTTCTCGGATCGCGGTGTCTATCGGCTCGGCGAAGAGGTGCACCTGAAGGCGATCCTCCGCCACAACACGCCGTCGGGCATCCGGCTGCTGCCCGCCGGGACGGCCGTCTCGATTGCCCTGCGCGACAGCCAGGATCGGCTGATCGACAGCCGCCGCGTCACGATCGGGCGATGGAGCAGCGCGGAGTGGACGTTCAGCCTGCCGGGCGACGGCAGCCTCGGTGAGTACTCGATTCGCGCCTACCTCGATTCGGACAGGACGAAGCCGACGGTTCCCCCCGGCGCGCCTGCGGGAGCGAGCCAGCAGGAAGAGGCTGACCAGGCGGTGCCGTGGCAGAAGGTGGTCCAGGGCTCGTTTTTGGTGGCCGCCTATCGGCGTCCCGACTTCCGGGTCGACGTCAAGCTGTCGGGGGAGCCGGCAATCGCCGGGACGACGCTGACCGGCGTCGTGACTGCGCGCTACCTCTTCGGCGCGCCCATGGGCGGCCGTCCGGTGAAGTGGACGTTCTCGCGCGCGCCAATCGGCACGGCGCCAGACGCCGTCTACGAGCACTATCCCTCGGAGCGATGGATGTTCGTCGGCTGGCCCGACCAGGAGCAGCCGCGGTACGAAGAGCCGCGTCGTGACGAGGCGACGCTCGGCAAGACGGGCGAGCTGGCGCTCGACCTGAAGACGAAGGCCGACGCGGGCGTGCCCTGCGTCTACACGCTCGAAGGCGACGTCGAGGACGTGTCGCGGCAGCACATCGCGAACCGCGCGCAAGTTACGGTTCACCCGGCAGACTGGTACATCGGCCTTCGCCGCCCCCCGTCGTATTTCGTCGAGCAGAAGAGCGGCCTGACGACCGAGGTGGTCGCGGTGACGCCCGACGGCCGACCCGCGGCGGGAGCGGCCGTCCAGGTCACGCTCGCGCAGATCCAGTGGAAGAGCGTGCGCCGGGCCGAGGGCGAGGGGTTCTACGCGTGGGAGACGAAACGGGTCGAGGTTCCGGCTGGCCAGTGGCAGGTGACGACCGGCGAGCAGCCGGCGCCGCTCTCCGTGCCGTTCGCCAACGGAGGCATGTTCGTGCTGCGGGCCACCGCGCGCGACAAGGCCGGCCGCTCCTCGACGACGACGATGTCCTTCTATGTGCTGGGCGAGGGCTACACGGCGTGGGCCCGCTACGATCACAATCGCATCGACCTGGTCCCCGAGCGACAAACCTACAAGCCCGGCGACACGGCGCGCATCCTGATCCAGTCGCCGTGGGAGCAGGCGACCGCGCTCGTGACAACCGAGCGCGAGGGCGTCAGGTCGCACCGGCAGTTCTCCCTCACCTCCACCCAGACGTCGATCTCGGTGCCGATCACCGAGCAGGACATTCCAAACGTGTACGTGTCGGTCCTGCTGGTGAAGGGACGGACCAAGCCGCCGGTGGACGGGCTGAAGACGAACGCCGACACCAGCGACCCGGGCAAGCCCGCCTTCAGGCTCGGCTACGTGGACCTGAAGATCGAGAACGCGTCGAAGCGGCTCTCGGTGGCCGTCAGCGCAAACAAGGAGGAGTTCCGTCCGGCCACCACCGCAAAAGTGTCCGTGAGCGTCAAGGACGCGCGCGGCGGGGTCCCGAGCGAGGTCACCTTGTGGGCGGTGGACTACGGCGTTCTCTCGCTCACCGGCTACCAGACGCCAGACGTGCTGGGCTCGGTGTACGTGCACAAGGCCCTGCAGGTGTTCACGACCGACAACCGACAGCGGATCGTGTCGCGCCGCGTGCTCACGCCAAAAGGCGCGACCGGGGGCGGGGGCGGCGGAGTGGATGCCGGCGCGAGCATGCTGCGCAGGGACTTCCGGGTGCTGGCCTTCTGGCTCGGCTCGGTCGTGACCGACGCGAACGGGGCCGCCAGCGTGGACGTCAAGCTCCCGGAATCGCTCACGACCTACCGCATCATGGCCGTGGCGGGCGACCTCGAGTCGCGGTTTGGGTCCGGCGAGAGCGAGGTGCGCATCAACAAGCCGGTGACGCTGAAGCCCGCGTTCCCGCGATTCCTGGCAGTGGGGGACAAGGCGCTGTTCGGCGCCGTGGTGACCAGCCAGCTCAAGGAGGCGGGAACGGCGACGGTCACGATCAAGAGCCTCGACCCCGGCGTGCTCGACTTCACGGGCGCGGCGCAGCAGGCCGTGCCGATCGCCGCGGGCGGGTCGGTCGAGGTGCGTTTCGACGCCGCCGGCCGATCGGTCGGTCGGGCACGCATCCAGATCGCCGTGAAGGTCGGCAGCGAGACCGACGCGTTCGAGGACACGATCCCGGTGGAGGTGCTCGCGTCGCCCGAAACCGTGGCGGCCCACGGCGAGGCGGGCGAGGCGAGGCCGACCGCCACCGAGACAATCACGATCCCGTCTGGAGTGGTGCCGACCGTGGGCGGCCTGCACGTCGAGCTGTCGTCCACCGCGATGGTCGGCCTGGCCGAGGGGGCGGGCTATCTCGTCGAGTACCCATACGGCTGCGCTGAACAGCGCGCGTCGCGGGCGCTCGCGCTGCTGCTCGCCGCGGACCTCGGCGGGACGTTCGAGTTGCCCGGCATCGAGCCCGGCCACATCCGCCAGGACGTGCAGGTGGCGCTCGATGAGATGCGCAAATTCCAGTGCCAGAACGGCGGGTTCGCGTACTGGCCGGGCGACTGCAGGTCCACGTCGGCTTACCTGACGGCCTATATCCTGCACGTCTTCAAGGTGGCGTCGGGGCTCAACTACACGATCGACGCCGGCGTGCGCGACCGGGCCTACTCCTACCTGAACGGGGAGTTGTCGAAGCCGCCGTCCGCGAACGAGGGCTGGTGGCCTTCGTACACGGCGTGGCAGGCGTTCGCGGTGAAGGTGCTCGTCGAGGGCGGGCACAACCAGGATTCGAACCTCAACCGGCTCTACGGCTACCGCGACCGGATGCCGGTCTTCGCCCTCGCCTACTTGTACGATGCGCTCCGGACGAAGGGCGAGACGACGGGGCCGCGCGTCGACGACCTGCGGCGGCGGCTGGCCAACGCGGTGCTCACCGAGGCCGGCGCGGCGCACGTCGAGGAGCTGAGCGATCCCTACCTGCTCTGGTACTGGAACTCGAACGTCCGATCGACCGCGATCGCGCTCAACACGCTCGTCTCATCCGGCGAGGACGAAGCCCCGATCCGAGCGCTCGTGCGCTGGCTGATGCAGGTCCGCAAGAACGGCCGCTGGGGGAACACGCAGGAGAACGCGATCGCGATGGAAGCGCTCGTTGCCTACTACCGCAAGTACGAAGCCGCGGTTCCCGACTTCCGCGCCACGGTCACGCTGGGCGCCGACACTCTCGAGAGCAGGGACTTCAAGGGGCGGTCCACCCAGTCGGCCGCCACCGACCTGACGATGGCGCAGGTGCTGGCGAAAGGGCAGCCGGGGACGTCGCGACCGCTCACCTTCAACCGGGCGGGCGTCGGCACGCTGTTCTACACGGCCCGCCTTCGCTATGCGGCCGACCAGTTGTTCCAGGACGGCCTGGACAGCGGCATCGCGATTGAACGAACCTACGCGCCCTACGTCGAGAAGGGGCCGCAGCCGCCACCGTCCGCCTCCTACAAGGCGGGCGACCTGGTGCGCGTCACGCTCACGTTCCGCCTCACCAAGGAGCGGCGGTTCGTGGCGGCGGTCGATCCGCTGCCAGCGGGCTTCGAGCCGGTCGAGTCGTGGTTTGCGACGACCGCCGCCTCCCTCGCGAGAGAGACGGACGAGCAGCCCGAGGCGGAGCAGGACTGGTTCTCGTGGTGGCAGCGCGGCGGCTTCGACCACGTCGAGCGGCACGACGACCGCGTCCAGCTGTTCGCGACACGGTTGAGCGAAGGCGTGCACACGTTCAGTTACGTCGTCCGCGCGACAACCGCGGGCACCTTCCGGACGTCTCCGGCGCGGGCGGAGGAGATGTATCAGCCCGAGGTGTTCGGGAGAACGGCCACCGCGGTGGTGGAAGTCAGGAAATGAGATTCCGACTGACCCGACGGCGGGCGATAGCGGGCGGCGTGATCGTCCTCGTCGCCGCCATCGGCGTATGGGTGCGCTGCGGTCCGATCGAGCCCGGGCTGCTGGACGGCGGCCGGCAGCCGTCCACCGTGGTCATCGACCGGCACGGCGTCGCGCTCTACGAGGTGCGGTCCGCCGAGGGGACGCGGGGCGTCGCCATTCCCGCCGACCGCCTGCCGCCCGTCCTCGCGGCCGCCACGCTTGCGGCCGAGGACCGGCGGTTCTACAGCCACCCAGGGGTCGATGCGCTGGCGATCGGTCGCGCTCTCGTCCACGACGTCGTCGCGCTGCGGCTGGTCGAAGGGGGCTCGACCATCACGCAGCAGGTGGCCAAGCTGCTCCGCGCGCGGCGCCAGCCTGGCGCCCGCCGCGGCCTGGCCGCCAAGATTCGTGAGGCTGTCCTGGCGCTGCGGCTCGAGCATCGCTTCACCAAGCGCGAGATCCTGGCGATGTACCTGAGCCTCGCGTCGTACGGCAACCAGGTGGTCGGCGCCGAGCGGGCGAGCCAGGCCTACTTCGGGTGCGGCGCGTCGATGCTGACGACGGCGCAGGCCGCGTTCGTCGCGGCGCTGCCACAACAGCCGTCACGATTCAACCCGTATCGCGACCCGAAGACCGCCAGGGCGCGCCAGCGCGCGGTCGTCGCGAGCATGCGGGAGGCAGACGCGATCTCGGCCGACCAGGCGCGCGAGGCGCTGGCCGAACGTCTCGTGTTTGCCCGGCCGCGCACGCCGTTTCTCGCGCCGCACTTCGTCGAGATGGTGCTGGCGGATGCGGGCGACACCCGGCCGGCGCGCATCGCCACGACGCTCGATGCCGACCTGCAGGCCGAGGTCGAGGGGATCGTCGCCAGCCAAAGGGAGAGGTTGAGCGCGCACGGCGCCGCCAACGTCGCGGTCGTCGTCCTCGAGAATGCGACCGGCGCGTGGCTCGCCTGGGAGGGATCGGGCGATTACTTCGACCAGGGCGCCGGCGGGGCGATCAACGGGCCGCTGGCGCCGCGGCAGCCGGGCTCGGCGCTCAAGCCGCTGACCTACGCGCTGGCGTTCGAGCAGGGCGACACGCCGGCGACGCTGCTGCCGGACATCCCGACGCACTTCCCGACGGCGGAGCCGGGCGTCCTGTTCAGCCCCCGCAACTACGACGGCCGCTACCGGGGGCCGCTGCTGGCGCGCCGGGCGCTCGCCGGGTCCGAGAACGTGCCGGCCGTCGCGCTCGCGTCGCGGGTCGGCGTGCCCGCGCTCCTGCGCTTCTTCACTCGCGCCGGCCTGACTACGTTCGACCGGACCGCGTCGCACTACGGGCTTGGCATCACGCTGGGGAACGCCGAGGTGCGCCTCGCGGAACTGGTGGGCGCCTACGCGGCGTTCGCGCGCGGCGGCACCTGGCTTCGGCCAACGTGGGACGCGAGGGCGGCCGCTCGGGAGCCCGTTCCCCTGGTCTCCCCGCTGAGCGCCTTCTGGATCACCGACATCCTGTCCGACCCCGACGCGCGGGAGTACATCTTCGGCCGCGGCGGTTCGCTGGAGTTCCCGTTCCCCGTGGCCGCGAAGACGGGGACGTCGCAGGCGTATCACGACAACTGGACGATCGGGTACACGCGCGAGGTGACGGTCGGCGTCTGGGTGGGCAATTTCGACCGGACGCCGCTGCGCGACTCGAGCGGGGTGACGGGCGCGGCGCCGATCTTCCATGCCGTGATGCTGGCGGCCGAACGGGCGGTGGCGGGTGCCGGCTCGATGCTGGCCGATGCGCCGCTGGCACGGGCGCCGGAGGGGCTGGAGCGGGTCGAGATCTGCGCGCTGTCGGGCATGCGGGCGAACCCGTCCTGCCCGTCGCGCGTGCGCGAGTGGCTGCCGGTGGGGAGCGACGCGCTGCCGTGCAGCTGGCACCACGCGAGCGACGAGGGGTTGCTCGTGGTGTGGCCGCCCGAGTACCGTGAGTGGGCGCTCGAGCGGGGCCTGCTGCAGGATCTCCGCGGACGCCGGGTGGCCGCGCCCCGGGAGGAAGGGGTCGCGACGCCGGACACGCCCCGCGCGGCGGGGGACCGGCGCCTCGAGATCGTCAATCCGCCCGCGGGCGCCCTCTACTCGATCGATCCGACGCTTCGGGCGGAGTTCCAGGCGATTGCGCTTGGCGTGGTCGCACCCAGGCCCGGCGCGATCGAATGGCGGGTGGACGGCGCGCAGGTCGGCCGCGCGTCCTCCGACCAGCGGCTGCTCTGGTCGCTGACCCCGGGTTCGCACGTCATCACGGCCCGCGACGGGAGCGGCCGCACCGCCAGGACCACCATCGTCGTCCGGTGAGGTGTGGCCGCGGGGGATGCCATGTATCTGGTCGTCGATTGCGAAACGAGCGGGTTGCCGCGGAACTGGCGGGCGCCGGTGACCGACGTCGCGAACTGGCCGCGCGCCGTCCAGATCGGCTGGGCGCTCTATGACGCCGGACAGGCGAAGGTGCTCGCCGAGACGCGGATCGTGCGGCCCGACGGGTTCGCGATACCCGCCGACGCCGTCCGGATCCACGGGATCACGACCGCGCGCGCGATGGCGGAGGGCCGCCCCGTCGCCGACGTGCTCGGCGAACTGTCTTCGGCGGCCTCGTCGGCGAAGGTCTTCGTCGCCCACAACGCCAGCTTCGACGCGAGCGTTATCGGCGCGGAATACCTCCGGCTCGGGCTGACGCCGCCCTTCGACGCGCAGTCGATGATCTGCACGATGCGCCAGAGCGTCGACTTCTGCCGGCTGCCCGGCCCCTACGGCTACAAGTGGCCGACGCTCGACGAGCTCTACTCGATCCTCCACGGCACCGGCTTCAGCGGCGCGCACGAGGCGGGCGCGGACGTCGCCGCGTGCGCGGCCTGCTTCTTCGAGCTCGTGAAGCGCGGTGTCATCACGGTCCGCCGGTGAGGAGAAGGGCTAAAAGGGGCTCAGGGCTCAAGGCTCACGGAACGCCGGTCAGCGCCTCCTGGCCCGCCCGGCCGACCAGTCCTCCCACCTGAGACCGCGGACCCGATCGAACTCACGCTGGTTCGAGGTTACGAGCGTCGCGCCACGGCGCCTGGCCTGGCCAGCGAGCAGCACATCGTACGCGCCAATCGGCTTTCCGACCGTCTCGAGTTCGGCCCGCACCAGGCCGGCCTCTCTTGCGTCCTCGTCATCGAACGCGGCCCAGTCGAGCGGACCCGCGCAAAACGCCTCCAGTCGACGGCTGTTCGATTCCCTGTGCCGGCTCTTGCCGACGCCGTACCAGAGCTCGAATGTCACAACAGAGGAGAGCAGGATCGTCGCGTCTCTGGAGATCGCGCGCTGGAAGCGTCGCCGCACGGCCTCCGGCGCGCCGTTGATGAGCGCGATGCACGCGTTGGTGTCGAGCAGGTAGCTCGTCATCGGAACAGCTTGCGCACGGGCGTGGGCGGCTGGTCGCGCCCGCCGGGCATGAAGGGCTCGTCCCCAAGGCGGTCCAGCTCGGCGAACCAATCGGCGACATTGGTGAACATCGGTTCGACGAGCACGCCGCGCGCCACGCGCCGAACGCGCACGCGGTCGCCCTCGAACCGGAGCTCGCGGGGCAGCCGCACCGCCTGGCTCCGACCGTTCCGAAACAGCTTCGCCGTGGTCGTCATGGTAAAAGCCCAGCTGTGGTCTATACCAACAGTATAGACCATACGACGTGCGGCAACCAACGGCCGGTTCGCCCGGGCGCCCCCGAGACGTCCCGCGGTTGGCCGGACTGCGCCTGAACCCGAGTGTGCAGAATGTCGAGAGACCGCCTGCCGCTGCCGTGAAATTCCTGCGATGGCCGGTCACGTCCCGTCGTCGGCGGAGCAAGGCCAGGACGATCGGCGCCATTTCCGGCCGCCGCCGCATCGAGTCCGCGCAACTCGAGGCAGGACCGCGACTTGTCTCGGCCACGCGACCGGGGGAGAATGCGGGTGAGCCGCGCCCGCCATGGCCTGTCGGCGGCCCGTGCTTCGGATGGTGGACCGGCCTTTGCACCGTTCGGATAGTCCAGCGTCGCCGGGCACGGTAGCTCCGTGGCGCTTCAACGGGGGGCGATGCTGGGCGGTCGCAAGGTGAGACGACCAGCAACGAGGGAGGCCGCGTGGCCATGCCGAGGGCGAAGCTGATCAGGGTCGACGTGGTCGAGCGCCGAATCCTCCTGATTCGCGGCGAAAAGGTGATCGTCGATGCCGATCTCGCAGCCTTCTACGGCGTGACGACCAAGCGCCTCAACGAACAAGTCAAGCGGAACCGGGCTCGGTTCCCCGCGGATTTCAGGTTCCAACTGACCGGCCCGGAGAAATCCGAGGTGGTCGCAAATTGCGACCACCTCACGCACCTCAAGTTCGCAAAGACCCTCCCGTACGCATTCACCGAGCACGGCGCCATCATGGCGGCCGGTGTGCTCAACTCCAGGCGTGCGGTGGACGTCAGCGTCTTCGTGGTGAGGGCCTTCGTCAGGATTCGACGGGTCTTTTCGGAACATCCGGCACTGGTGCAGCGTCTCGACGAGCTGGAGCGGAAGCTCGCTCACCACGACACCCAGCTCGTCGCGGTCGTGCAGGCGATCAAGGCGCTGCTCGGGCCGACGCCGGTGCCCAGGCACCGACGAATTGGATTCAAGGTGAACGGCGAGTCGCGGCTGCGCGCGGCGCCCACGGGTCGTGTCGACTAGCACGCCGCGGTCTCGGCCGGGCGCCGGACCTCGAGCAGTATGGAGGTGGTCATGGAGACGAGGCTCTCCGAGATCGGTCAGATCGCGATAACGGTCGGCGACGTCGCGAAGGCGCTGCCTTTCTATCGGGACGTTCTGGGGCTGACGTTCCTGTTCAGTCCCGCGCCCACGCTGGCGTTTCTGGCGGCGGGGCCCGTTCGCATCATGCTCTCCACGCCGCAGGGTGCTGGCGCGGTCGGCAGCAACTCCATCCTCTACTTCAAGGTGGCTGGCATCGATGCGGTCTATGACGCCATCGTCGGTCGTGGCGCGACCGCAGAGCACAAGCCTGCGCTCACCGCGCGAATGCCGGACCACCAACTGTGGATCGCGTTCGTCCGCGACCCCGACGGAAACCTGGTCGGACTGATGGAAGAGAAGCGCTGATGCGCCCGCCGAACTGCGCCTCGAGGACGGGGTAGTGGTTCTTTCTGAAGAGGGCGAGGAACTCCTCCTGCGCGCCCCATTTCACCTTGTAGAAATACCAGGCACTCTTCCCGGTCATCGGCATCCTCCTTGGGTGGTCACACTGGCCGCATTGTCACATGGGCCGCGGCCACCTGGGAGGAGCCGATGCTGCGTTCGATCCGTGTGTGTGTTGCCATGATGTCATATTTCCGGTATATTTGACACCACGATGACAGTTCCGACATACCCTCGCCTGCTGACCACGCCGAGGCAGACCTTCTTCCTGTTCGGCATGCGGGGTGTCGGCAAGAGCACCTGGGCCCGGCAGGCCTTTCCCGACGCGCCCCGCTTCGACCTGCTCGACGAGGGGCTCTTCCAGAGCTACCTGCGCGACCCGCGGCTGTTCAGTCGGGAGCTGCTCCGGATGACTCCCGGCCAGTGGGTCGTCGTCGACGAGATCCAGCGCCTGCCCGCCTTGCTGAACGAAGTCCACCGCTTTATCGAGGAGCGCAAGCTCCGCTTCGTGCTCCTCGGCTCCAGCGCGAGGAAGCTCAAGCAGGCCGGGACCAACCTGCTGGCAGGCCGTGCGTTGCGACGAGGGATGCTGCCGCTGCTGCCGGCCGAACTCGGAGCCGACTTCGATCTCGCGAGTGTGCTGAGGTTCGGCAGCCTGCCCGTGATCTGGGATTCCACCGCCAGGCAGGAGAGTCTCGAAGCCTACGTGCAGATGTACCTGAAGGAGGAGATCCAGGCCGAGGCTCTCGTACGGAACCTCCCCGGTTTCGCGCGCTTCCTCCCCGTGGCGGCGCTCTTCCACGGGCAGGTGCTCAATGTCGCGGGTCTGGCGCGCGACGGCGGCATCGCGCGGACAACGGTGAGCGGGTACCTCGAGATCCTGGCCGACACGCATCTCGCCTGGCTGCTGCCGGCCTTCGACGGTCGCCTGCGGGTCAAGGAGCGAAAGCACCCCAAGCTCTACTGGGTCGACCCGGGAGTGGTGCGCGCAGCGAGGAACGAGTGGCACCCCCCGTCTGCCGCGGAGCGCGGCGCCCTCCTCGAAGGCTGGGTGGGCATGCTGTTGCGGGCTTACGGCGAGGTCGGCAGCGAACTCGGGCTGCGCCACGACGCGATGTATTACTGGGCGCCGGCAGAGGGAGGCACGGAAGTCGACTTCCTGATCCAGCGCGGCCGAACGTTCGTCGCCGTCGAAGTGAAGGCCAAGGAGACGCTCGCCGCCCGCGATTTCGCCGGCCTGCGGGCCATCGCCGACCTCGAGGGCGTCAGGCGCCGGATCATGGTCTTTCTTGGCGATCGTCCCTTCCGCACCGAGGACGGCATCGACGCCCTGCCTGTGGGCGAGTTCCTGCGCGAACTGCAGGAGCGACGGATCTAAGCCAGAATATGCGGCGACCGGAGCCGCTCCGTAGAGCGGCGGCCGGGGAGGCGACGGGGGATCCGGTGGGCGGTATTCCAATGGCGGGAACGGTGGCGACGGCGGGAACGCGGGCTTCGGCGGCGATGGCGGCAGCATCGAGGTCGATATCTACACCGACCCGACTGAGGTTCAGATCTACGCCGCCTTCTCAGGCGGGCGCGGAGGAACAGGTGGCAGAGGCGGGGCCAAGGGAGCGCCAGGGCAGGGCGGGAGCGCTGGAATCGGTGGGGCTGCCGGAGGCAACTCCAACTGCCCTGCCTCCTTCGGGGAGTCCGGCCCCTCCGGCGACGTCGGCCAGACCTACTTGAGCAACGGAGGTGCCGGGGCGAATGGCGTGACCGGTGGAGACGGGTTGGACGGGTATTACGTCGTTTTCGTCTTCATCGAATGGTAAGCTCCTCATGGATGCGGTCGTGACGGCGGGTTGACGCGTGGAGTGGTGCTGGCCGATGGATAAATCGGTCGTTCGGCGAGGCCTTACTGCTCGGAAGGCCGCACGTCAGGTGTCGATAGTTGCGAAAGCGGTCACTGGGCGACCGGCGGTTCTGTCGCGCTTGGTATCGGAGCATGCTCCGGAGAGCGAACGAGATGACGAGCGCCAGTTGGCGCGTCTTGGACCTTCACTACACATCGCCGTGGCGCTCATTCAGGCGCCCGCTAGCGACAGCCTTGCTCGCGGTGACCTGGCTTGCCGGCCTCCCGGCCGGTCAGGTGCCCTTCCGCTTCGCCAAAGGTCAGTCCGTGTTCGTGGTCGCCCTCAGGACCACGGGTGGCGATGCCGTCTTCAGGCCCTGCCAGGTCGGCGGCGAGACCGTCGTTTCGCGGCCCAGGCCAGGGATGGAACTCGTCCCAGGGGGTATCGAACTCCTACCGGGCGGCATGCCCGATGAACCCCTCCGGCGCCAGGTCGAGACGCTGTTCAGGAAGCGCGGCCGGTTCGTCGTGGCGGACGACGCCGGGCGCGCCGACATCGTCTTCGTGGTCCAGGTCCAGGGCGGCGCCTCTTTCTCAGGTTTGCAGGTATCCGCCGGTCCCCGGCGCCCCGCGCCTTTGACGTTCGGCGTCGGGGCGCTCGACACGCCCGCGGGCACGACCACACCGGTGCGGCTCCTTGCGGTCGCTGTGCGGGGGGCGGTCTGGCGAGGAGGCGCTCGGGATGCGACGTCGCTGCTCCAGGGGCGCGTGTGGGACGGGACCGAACACGCCGTCGGATCCCAAGCCGTCTCGCCCGACGCGCTGGTCGAAGCGTTCAGCAAGCATCCCGACCGCCCATATCCGCCGTCGCGGCAGGCCGGGCGGCCGCCGATGTTCGACGAGCTACCGCCCGAACCGGGCTCGACGTTGAACGATCAGCAGCCACCTCGACAGACGTACCGCCCGTTCATTCCTCACAACCCGAACGCGAAGCCGCAGCCGGTTGTCTGCGCGGCGCCGCTGGCGCCGCGCGCGGCAGCTGTGGCTCCCGCGGTCCCGGCTGTTGCCGATGGCCCCGCGGCTGTCGCGGTTTCGCTGCTCGCATTAGGCCCCGAGGGCGCGCCGGCGACCGGGCTGACCGCCGCCGATTTCAACGTCTATCAGGACGGCGTGGAGCAGACGGTGACCGGCCTGCTCTCCCGATTGGACCCGCTGAGAGTGGCGTTGCTTCTCGACACCTCGGCGAGCATGCGCTCGCGGATCGAAGCTATCCGCGCCGCGGCGTATACGCTGATCGATGCGCTGCGGCCGGAGGACGCCGTCATGGTCGCCTCGTTGAGCGGTGGCGTCGTTATCCAGACCGAGTTCACACACGACAGGGTTGCTGCACGGCGGGCGATTGCCGACACGGGCGCGATGGGAGTGGACAGTCGGATCTACGACGCCGTGGATGCGCTCACCACGGAACGGCTGTCGGCGGGGCCGGGTCGCCGCATTCTCGTCATCCTGACCGACGGCGTCGATGCGGGCAGCGCCTGGGCCAACGCCGAGAGTGCGCTGCATCGAGTTCAGGCGGCCAACGTGGCCGTCTACGCCGTGGAGTGTGACACCCGCGCCGACGAGCGGTTGGGCGCCAAGGTCATCGTGCCACACGGAACGCCGCGCGCCGCCGTGCCGCCCTGGGACTTCGATCAGGCGAAGGCGTACGAGGCCGGCGACCGATTCCTGGCGGACCTGACGGGCACGAGTGGGGGCCGGGTGGAGCGAGCGACGTCACCCAGCGAGATCGCGCAGGCGTTCTCGAGGATCGTGGCCGACCTGCAGAACGAGTACGTCCTCTACTACCATGCACCTGACCAGGCGGGCGACGGAAGGCTTCACGCCATTCGCGTGGAGTCGCCGCACCCGGGCCTGACGATCAGGGCTCGAACCGGTTATCGCGCTCGATGACGCATCGACCACCCGTCATGGCGGATCTTCGCCCTCACGTCTTCACGGCGTACCTGCGTCGGTTCGTGCCATCGCTGGCGGCGGCGGCTTGCATCGCGGTCGCGCTTCCGGCGGTACAGGCAGAATCGACCGGATCGAAACCGTCGATCTTCATCCTTGCTGCCCACGACTCGCGCCTGCTGACCCTCTGTCCAGCGGCCCGCGAGGTGCGTACGGCGGCGGGCAGCTACTGGGAATCTGACCGGCCGGTCATGGCGAGCAACGGTCCGTACGGGCTGCAGTCGGTCCAACTGGTCGAAACGAGGGCGCGACTGCTCCTGCCGTTCCCCGCGTCGCAATCGACCGCGCCCGGCGAGAAGCCCTCCTCCGGCAGCGTGGAGCTCGACGACGACCGGATTGCGCCGGACCAGGCGCTCGCGAAGTGGCTGACCCGGGAATTCGCCCGGCACAAGGAGTTCACACTGGTCGATTCGGCCGAGACGGCTGACGTCGTGTTCATCGCCGAAGGCCTGTGGCGTCCGCTGGTCGCGATGACCAACGGCTCGAACAGGCTGGCGTTGCAGATGACCGGCGACTGGGACGCGAACCTGCTGGAGGCCGTTCTGGCATTCACCGTTCCGGCCCCGGTCTATCGACAGCACCTCGGCGACATCAACGCCCTGCTCGCCGCCAGGACTTGGGAGGGCTCGGTGGTCTACCACGTCCCCCAGCCCGGCAAGCAGGAGTTCGCGTCCGCCTCGCCTGCAGACCTCGTGAAGGCGTTCGTGCGCAATGCGTCGCCGCCCCGTGACCATCCGCCGATTTGCGCCGCGTCGAACCACCCCTTCAGCCTCGAAGGCGTCGATCGGGCGGGTTACCTCGCGCAACAGGGCGGCGCCGAGCCGGCGGAGGGCTCGGAGAGGAAGGCCCCGAAGGCCGGAGTCTTCAGGTCGGGCATCACGTACGTCTCCGTGCCCGTTCGCGCAACCGACGCAGGGGGGCATCCGCTCACCGATGCCGCGCCGTTCGAGTTCAGCCTCGAGGAGAACGGGGTCGACCAGCACATCGATTCCCTGGTCCCCACATCTGAACCATTCGATGTCGTGGTGCTCATCGACACGTCGGCCAGCATGCGGCTCGAGGCCGATGTCGTCCAGGACACGGTCGTCCGGTTCATCGACAGCCTGCGCCCCGTGGACCGTGTCATGCCGATGTCGTTCAACGACCGGGTCACGGCTCACTCCGATTTCCTCGCCGACCGCAAGCAGCTTCGGCTCGCGCTTTTCGACATCGGGAAGGGTGAAGGCACGAGATTGTGGGACGCGCTCGACCTGGTGGTGGCCGACCGGCTCCACCGGCTGACGCCGGGCCGGCGGCACGCCATTTTGCTGTTCACCGATGGTGTCGACACGCGAAGCCGTCTGGCCGACGCCGCGCGGACGGTGAGGCGTTTGGCGGAGTCGGACATGCCCGTCTACACGGTACAGTTCGACACGCGCGGCCAGACGCGCCCGTTTCCCATGGACCAGATCCTCGGCGCCGCGACCGAGGTCGAGGCCGCGCCGCGCGGCGCGCTGGATACGTCCGCCTATGTCAGGGCAGCCCGCGATCTCCAGTCGCTCGCCGAGACGACGGGAGGCCGCGTGTACCGGGCGGAGACGCTGGCCAATGCGGCCGACGCCTTCGCCGAAATCGGACGCGAGCTGAGCACTCAATACACGATTCACTACTACCCGTCGAACCAGACGCGAGATGGTTCTCTCCGCTCGATCGTGGTCAAGATTGCCAGGCCCGACGTCACCCTCCGCTTTCGAACGAGCTACCGCGCCCCGTCGCGCTGAGTCCGGGCCCGCCGGAGGGACGCTGACCTGAGACGGTCCGGAACGGCCGAGAGGGCGGCTCCGACGCGATCCGGCTGTTCGGCGCTCAGCCCATCTCCACGTCGGTCACCGGCACGTCCCAGTGGGCGTCCAGCAGCTCGAAGCGGCGGCGCTCCTCGCGCTTGAACGTGTCCTGATCGGGGAACAGCCGGCGCGCGATCTCGTCCTCGCCCGACGGGCCCGCCAGGGCGGCGGCGTCGCGGAACGTCAGCTCCATCACGAACGTCCAGTCGGCCCGCCCGTCGCCATGGTAGACGGGCACGAGAGGCCGGATCGCGCTGATGCGCCCGCCGAGCTGGGCCTCGAGGACGGGGTAGTGGTTCTTGCGGAAGAGGGCGAGGAACTCCTCCTGCGCGCCCCATTTCACCTTGTAGAAATACCAGACGCTCTTCCCGACCATCGGCATCCTCCTCTTCCAGTTGTCTCGACCGCATTGTCACACAGGCCGACGGAGAGGCAGAAGGAGGCATTCTCGGGTATGCTCGGACAATCTCCCTCCAGACCGAAAGGTGCGGGCGCCATGCGCATTCGCCCGTCTGCCGTTCGATCCAATATGCGAAGGAGTAACGACATGCGACGAATATGTTTCGCATTGACGGCCGCGGTGGCCCTCTGCGCCGCCGTCGTGCTGGCCCAGACGCCGGCGGTCTATCACATCACGCACACCTACTCGATCGGCGGCGACGGCAGCTGGGATTACGTGGTACCCGATCCGCCGCAGCACCGGGTCTTCATCGGCCGGCAGGACCGCGTGATGGTCGTGGACACGAACGACGGAAAGCTCATCGGCGAGGTCACCGGTATCGACGGCGCCCACGGCGTAGCGGTCGTGACCAAGACCGGCCATGGCTTTGCCACCTCCGGCAACGACGGCACCGTGCGCATGTTCGACCTGAAGTCGTTCAAGGTGCTCGGCAGCATCCCGGCGGCCGAAGACGCCGACGCAGTCATCTACGACGCCGCGTCGAACCGCGTGTTCACCTTCAACGGCGACGCGCACTCGTCCACTGTCGTCGATCCCGACGCGGGGAAGCTCGTCACGAACATCCCGCTCGGCGGTAAGCCGGAGTACGGCGCCTCGGCGGGTGACGGCAAGGTCTACGCGAACCTCACCGACATCAGTGAGGTCGTGGAGATCGACGCGCAGAAGCTGAACGTGACGCGCAGGTGGCCCACCGCGCCCTGCAAGCAGCCGGTCTCGATGGCCATCGACGTCGCCCACCACCGGCTGTTCAGCGGCTGCAGGAGCGGCGTCATGGCGGTCTCGGACTACCAGGCCGGCAAGGTGGTCGCGACCGTTCCGATCGGGAGCGGGGTCGATGGAGCCGGCTACGACCCCGCCACGGGCGACGCCTTCGCCTCGAACGCCGACGGGACGCTGACGGTGATTCACCAGGACGGCGCCGACGCCTATCACGTCGTGGAAACCGTGCAGACGATGCAGGGTTCACGCAACCTCGGACTGGACCCCACAACGCACCGGCTCTTCCTTCCGGGCGCGAAGTTCGGCCCGCCGCCAGCAGCGACGGGGAGTGGCCGGGTGCGGCCGCCGATGATCCCCGGGTCGTTCGTCCTGATGGTGGTGGAGCGGCAGATTCCGGTGAAACGGTAACCGTGAAATGGATCGGGACGAATTCTAGTTCTTGCCAGAATCACGTCGTCGTGCCAGAAACTGAAATTCGTCCCGATCCAATTAGGCAAGGAGTCACGACATGCGACGAATGTGTTTTGCGTTGGCGGCCGCGGTTGCGCTCTGCGCGGCCGTCGTGGTCGCCCAGCCGGCGCCGCAGGGCGCCGGGCCATACTCCGTGCTCAAAACCGCGAAGGTCGGTGGCCTCGGCGGTTTCGACTACATCTACGCCGACGTCGCGAACCGCCGGCTGTACATCCCGCGCGGCGCGGTGCAGGGCGCGACGCCGACACCCGCCCGGGTCACGGTCTTCGACCTCGACACGCTTGCGCCGGTCACCGACATTCCGGACATCAGGGCCAACGGCGCGGCGATCGACGTCAAGTCGGGCCACGGCTTCGCCAGCAGCTCGCCGGTGGCGATGTGGGACGCGAAGACGCTGAAGCCGATCAAGACGATCGAGATCGACGCAAAGGCCAGGCCGGACGGGATCTACGCGGACCCGTTCAACCAGCGGGTCTACGTGTTCAGCCACCCGACGGCGGACGCCACGGTGATCGACGCGAAGGACGGCACCGTGCTGGGCCGGATCGATCTCGGCGGCGCGCCCGAGCAGGGCGTCGGCGACGGCAAGGGCCGCCTCTACGTCGTCATCCAGGACAAGGCCAACGTGGCGGTGATCGACACCGCGGCGATGAAGGTGACTGCCCACTACGAGTTCGGCGACAAAGGGAGCCGGTGCAACGGCCTGGCGCTCGACGCGAAGAACCAGGTGCTATTCGCGGCGTGCGGCAACTCGGGCAACCCGCCGGCGACGCCGGCGCAGCCGGTGATGATCGTGCTCGACGCGAAGAACGGGAACATCATCACGACACTGCCTCTCGCGGGCGGCTCCGACGGCGCGGTGTTCAACGCGGCGACGATGGAAGTGTTCAGCTCCCATGGCAACGGGACGATGACGATCGTCAAGGAGAAGAGCCCGACCAGCTTCGAGGTGGAGCAGAATCTCCAGACGATGGCGGGCGCGAAGTGCCTGACGCTCGACACGAAGACGAACCGCATCCTGACCGACGCGGCCGAGTTCGGCCCGGCGCCGCCGCCTCCGCCTCCGGATCCGAACAACCCGGCCGGAGCCCGCCGCGGGGGCCGCGGGCCGATGCTGCCCGACTCGTTCTCCATCCTGGTGATTGGGAAATAGGGATTCGGCAACCCTGAAGGGTCGCCCTACAGCTAAGCGATCGGTGACAGATGTAGGGCGAGGCTTTAGCCTAAAGGGACGCCCTACAGCTGAGCGATCGGAGACAGATGTAGGGCGAGGCTTTAACCTTGCCGTCGGGCGTCAGATCTGATCGACGGCTTCGGTCGCGCGCTGCAGGTCCAGCATCTGGCGGAAGTAGCCCCCGGCGCGTCGCAGGTCGGCGGCCCGCCCGCGCTCGACGATCGCGCCGTCCCGCAGCACCAGCACCTCCGCATCGTCCGCGATGCGAGTGACACGGTGCGTCACCACCAGTGTGGCCTGCCGCACCGAGGCGCGCCAAATCTCGTCCATCACCTCGCGCTCGGTCAGCGCGTCGAGGTTGGCCGTCGGCTCGTCGAGGACGAGCACCGGCGCCTCTCTCAGGAACGCGCGCGCCAACGCCAGCCTCTGGCGTTCTCCCCCCGACAGTTGCAGCCCCTGTTCGCCAATCCACGTGTCGTAGCCGCCAGGCCAAACGCTCACGACGTGGTGTAGCCGCGCACGCATCGCGGCGCGGACCATCTCTGGCTCCCCGGCCGACGGGCGCGCGAGCAACAGGTTCTCGCGAAGAGTGCCAGTGAAGAGATGCGTTCGCTGCGCGGCCACCGCGATGCGCGAGCGCACTTCGCCCGGGTCGCAGGCGCGCACGTCGATGCCGCTCACTCGCAGGTCGCCACCGCCCGCCTCCATCTGCCGCAGCAGCAAGGCGACAACGGTCGACTTGCCCGAGCCACTCGGGCCGACGATGACGACGGGATGGCCGGCCGCGAGGCGGAAGCTGACGCCGGAGAGCGCAGGGCGACGCGCGCCGGGATAGGTGAAGGCGAGGCCTGCCGCTTCGACCACCGGCGGGTCCGGGACCGGGGCCGGTGAGTCCGGCCTCACGACAGAGGGAGGCGTGTCCGTCAAATCGAAGATCCGCCTGGCCGCGGCACTCGTGGCGCCCAGTTCCTGGACGCCCGACGGGAGCGCGAGGACGGCTTCGAACGCGGCAAGCGTGACGAGCGTGATCGCCGTCAACTGCACGACGGTCAAGCCGCCGAGCGCGATGTGGGGGACGCCGAGCGCGAGGATCGCGACCACGGTGAGGTCGGCGGCGAGGCCGGCCAGGCTGGTCCCGAGCGCCGAGGCGGAAGCCGAGCGCACCTGCGCCGATCCGAGAGATCGGGTCAGCGACGAGACGGACTGGACGTGATGCTGCGCTTGCCCGAACGCCACCAGGTCTCCCACACCCTGGACGCCGTCCACGAGCGCGGACTGCACGTCGGCGCGGAGGGTCACGGTCTCGCGGGCGGCGCGCCAGCCGGCCGCGGACGCCACGAGCGGCATCACGAGACCCGCGGCGGCGAGGCCGGCAATGGCGAGAAACTGCGATATTCGTCCCCGATCGGAAATTGAGGAAAGAGCAATCCGGCCACATAGAACGCGACGAGAACTGCCCCGAGCGCCGGGATCAACACGCGGACCGGCAGGCGGTCCAGCGTGTCCACGTCCTCCACGAGGCGGGCCAGCACGTCTCCGCTGCGGCGCGTGGCGGACAAAGAGAACGCGGCCGGCACGATGGCGTCGTACACGTGGATGCGCAGCCTCGACAGGAACCGCAGCGTCGCGTCGTGCGAGACGAGACGCTCCAGGTAGCGGAGCAGGCCGCGGCCGATACCGAAGAACCGCACGAGCACGATCGCCACCTGCAGCGCGGCGATGCCGGGCAGGCCTGAGGCGGTGGCCAGGAGCCAGCCCGCCGTGCCCATGAGGCCGACGCCGAATGCGGTCGTGGCGGCGGCGAGCACCGCGGCCAACAGCAGCAGACGCCACTGGCGTGCGAGCAGGCGGGCGAGGCGGGTGACGGGGCGCCTCACACCGCCCCCTCCGACGCGGCCAGCATCCGCGCGTAGAGCCCCTGTCGCGCCGCGAGCGCGGCGTGCGTGCCTTGCTCGGCGACGCGGCCGCGCGACAGAACGACCACCTGATCGGCGCCCGCGACCGCCGTCAGCCGGTGCGCGATGAGCAGGACCGTGCGCCCCCTGGCGAGTTCCCGGACCGCGTCCGAGACCAGCGCGTCGTTCTCGGGATTGAGGTGCGACGTCGGCTCGTCGAGAACGAGGAGCGGCGCGTCCTTCAGGAATGCCCGGGCCAGCGCGAGGCGCTGAGCCTCTCCACCTGACAGCCGCGAACCCTCCTCCCCGATCTCGGCGCGCAGGCCGCCCGGCAGCCCGCGGACGAACTGGTCGGCATGCGCCAGGACGATGGCGCGCTCGATGTCGGACTCGGAGGCGTCGGGGCGGGCGAGCCGGAGATTGTCGAGCACCGAGCCGTGGAACAGGTACGGCCGCTGCGGCAGCCAGGCGACCTGGCGACGCCACGTGTCGGCGTCGATTGCGGCAAGGGAATGATCGCCGACAAGCAATCGGCCGGAATCCGGTTCCATGAACCGGAGGACGAGATGGGCGATCGTCGATTTCCCCGAGCCGCTCGGGCCGAGCAGCGCGACGGTCGCGCCCGGCGCGATGGAGAACGACACGCGGTCGAGCGCCGCGGGGCGGTCGGGCGAATAGCGGAACGACACGTCGTCGAGCGCGAGGCCGGCCCGGACGACCGAATCGACGTCGAGCCGCGGCTCGACCACCGCGGCTGCCGCCCCCCGCGGCTCGGGCCGATTCAGCAGATCCGCCATCCGCTCGCCGGCTTCGCGGCCGGTCATCGCGGAGTGAAACGCCGCGCCGAGCGCCCGCAGCGGGCGATAGAACTCCGGCGTGACGACGAGGACGAACAGGGCCGCCTCGAAGGTGACGCGCGAGGCCAGCAGCCGAAGACCGAGCTCCACGGCGACGACGGCGGTGCCGAGCGTGGCCAGCCACTCGAGTGTCAGCGCCGACAGGAACGCGACCTTCAGCACCTCCATCGTCACGGCGCGGAACCGCTCGCTGGTTGACGCGACAACCGTGGCCTCGTCGCCCGCCCGGCCCAGCGTCACGAGCGTCGCGATCCCCTGCACGGTGTCGAGGAACCGCGCGCTCATCCTGGAGAGCGCGACCCACTGCGCCTGCGAGCGCCGGCGGGCCACGCCGCCAATCAGATACATGAAGAGCGGGATGAGCGGCCAGGTGGCGGCGAGGATCAGGCCCGAGAGCAGGTCGGCGCGAAGAACAGCCGCGCCGACGAGGAGCGGCACCAGGAAGGAGAGGGCGAACTGAGGCTGGTAGCGGGCCACGTAGGCGTCGGTGGACTCGACACCCGCGCCGAGGGTGTTGACCAGTTCCCCGGTTCGCTCGCCGGAGGCGAACCGCGGCCCGAGCGCCAGCAGCTTCGAGGTCAGCGCCGTTCGAAGCGCCAGCCGGACGTCCGCGGCACCCCGTGCCGCCGCCGTGTCCGACGCCCACGACGCCGCGGCGCGGAGCAGGGCCACGCCGGCCAGCAGCGCGAGCACGGGCGCCAGCGAGACCGGCGACGACCCGGGCCTGGCCGCGCCGGCGATGACGCGCGCCAGCAGGATCGCCTGGGCGACGACCAGCGCGGCCGAGGTGACGCCGAGCGCGACAGCGGCAACGAGCGCACGGCGGCCGGTCCGGCCGGCGGGCAGCGGCCGCCGCTCGAACATCATGGCGTCCTCAGGTACTCGAGCTTCGTCCGGGCGCCGATCCGCTTGCGGAACACCCAGTAGGTCCAGCCCTGGTACACGAGGACGACCGGCACGAAGAGGAGCGCCACGATGCTCATCACCGTCAGCGTATAGGGCGAGGACGAGGCGTTGTAGATCGTCAGGCTCCAGTCCGGGTTGAGGCTCGACACCATGACGCGCGGGTAGAGCGACATGAAGATCGTGATCGTGGCGAACGCGATGGCCAGGCACGTCATCACGAACGCCCAGCCCATCGCGCGGCGCGCGACGAACACGCCGGCGGCGAGCATCACGGCCACGGCCGCGACGGGAACGAGGCCCGGGTTGATGCCGAGGCGCGTGAACGAGTCGGTCCAGAGGTAGGTGGCCACGACGAAGAGCGCGATGAGCGCCGTTGCCGCGGGACCGATCCGCTTGACCGCCTGCATCGCCCGGGCGCGGATCGGGTCCTCGCTCTTGAGCTCGAGGAAGATTGCGCCGTGCGTCGTGAAGGCGGCCAACGAGGCGAGGCCGGTGACCAGCGGGTAGGGGCCGAGCAGGTTGAAGAAGCCGCCCACGTAGGTCTTGCTGGCGTCGATCGGCACGCCTTTGAGCAGGTTGCCGAACGCCACGCCCCAGAGCAGGGCGGGGACGGCGCTGCCGGCGAAGATCATCCAGTCCCACGTCGCGCGCCAGGCCGGGTGTGCGTCCTTGCTGCGGAACTCGAAGGCGATGCCGCGGACGATCATCGCCACGAGCATCAGGAACAGCGCCAGGTAGAAGCCGCTGAACAGCGTCGCGTACCAGTGGGGGAAGGCGGCGAATATCGCCCCGCCGGCCGTCAGGACCCACACCTCGTTGCCGTCCCAGACGGGGCCGATCGTCGCGATGATCCGCCGGCGCTCGGTGTCGTCGTGCGCGAGGAACGGCAGCAGGATCCCGACGCCGAAGTCGAACCCCTCGAGCACGAAGAAGCCGACGAACAGGACCGCGATCAGGATGAACCAGAGCGTATTGAGATCGATGGGCATGACGTCCTCCCTTGCGGCTCACGGGTGTAGTGGCCAGTGGGCAGTTGCCAGTGGCCAGTGGATCACGCGTGATCGACTGACAACTGACCACTAGGAACTGGCCACGACAGGCGACCGAGGAGCTGCTGCGTCGCCCGAGAGTCCCGCCGTCGCGTACTTCTTCAGGAGGTAGATGTCGGCGGCCATCAGGACGCCGTAGACGAGTGTGAAGCCGACAAGCGTAACGAGCAGTTCCCCGGCCGAGACGGCCGGCGAGACGCCGGCGGCGGTCTTCTGGAGGCCGAACACGATCCACGGCTGGCGGCCGATCTCGGTGAAGAGCCAGCCGGTCGAGTTGGCCACGTAGGGCAGCGCGAGGGCCGGAACGAGCGCGGCGAGCAGCGCCCGGCTCTTGCCGATCTGCTCCCTCATCACGGCCAGCGAAGCCCATGCCGCGAGCAGGAACATCAGCGCCCCCGCGCCCACCATCCCGCGGAACGTCCAGTAGGTCCACATCACCGGCGGCGAGTAGTCGCCGGGGCCGAACCGCTGCTCGTACTCGGCCTGCAGGTCCCTGATCCCCTTCACCTCGCCGGTGAACCGGTTGTAGGCGAGGAAGCTGAGCAGCCCGGGCACCCGGATGGCGAATACGTCCCTCTTCTCCGGCTCGTTGCCCCAGGTGAACAGCGACATCGACGCCGGGTTCTCCGTCTGCCACAGCGCCTCGGCGGCCGCCATCTTCATCGGCTGCACCTTGACCATGTACTGCGCCTGACTGTGGCCGACGAGCATCACCGCCAGCGACGCGGCCAGCGCGTAGACGGCGGCAAAGCGGAACGAGCGCCGGAAGGCGTCCTGCGTGTCGCCGTCGCGTGCCCGGAGCAGGTGCCACGCGCTGATGGCGAGCATGAAGAAGGCCGCCGTCGCCATCGCCCCCGTGATCACGTGCGGAAACTGCACCCAGACGTGGCCGCTGGCGATGAGCGCCCAGAAGTCGTTCATCTCGGCGCGGCCGTTCCGCAGGACGTAGCCCACCGGCTGCTGCATGAACGAGTTGGCGATGAGGATCCACAGGGCCGACAGGTTGGACCCGACGGCCACCACCCAGATCGCCGCCAGGTGCACCTTCTTCGGCAGCACGTCCCAGCCGAAGACCCAGATGCCGAGGAAGGTGGACTCGAGGAAGAAGGCCAGCAGCGCCTCGATCGCCAGCGGCGCGCCGAAGATGTCGCCGACGAAGCGCGAGTACTCGGACCAGTTCATCCCGAACTGGAACTCCTGGACGATCCCCGTCACGACGCCCATCGCGAAGTTGATGAGGAACAGCTTCCCCCAGAACTTCGTGAGCCGCCGGTAGGCCTCACGGTTCGTCGTCACCCACAGGGTGTTGAAGATGGCGACGACCCAGACCAGGCCGAGCGTCAGCGGGACGAAGAAGAAGTGGTAGACGGTGGTGATGGCGAACTGCCATCGGGCGAGCAGCAAGGCATCCATATCAGGCCCCCCGGTGAGATGACAGGAGCAGCACGACGAAACCGGCGACTAATGATGGCTCTTGGCGATGGCCCGGAACATGCGCAGGTTGATCCGCACGAACCGCCAGACCTGCCACGGCAGGAACGTGCGAAGGAAGACCGTGAAACGGGTCGGCCGGGTGGCGTAGACCGACTCGTTCAGCCGCGGATCGTCGGGAACAGGGTTCGAGTTCATCGTCCTACTCCGGGATCAGGCTCCAGCCCGGGCGCATCCGCGCCTTGTAGAGGAACATGTGGTGCAGCAGGATCTTGATCCAGTGCCCCGCCAGGCCGATCTCGCCGAAGGTGAGGCTGGTGTCGCGGCCGTATTCCGGGTATTTCTCGAAATCGGGCACGACCGGGAAGACCGTCATCGACGCGGCCGTTCCCGTGAACGGGTTGGCGCCCGCCGAGGCGACGCACGCGGCGCCCATCTCGGCCATCGACGCCGACCGCGTGGGACCGTCCGCGCCGCGCATCATGTCCACGACGCTGTGCGCCACCGCCTTGCCGATCATCGCCGACGGCATGCCGGTGCGCGGCGGGGCCGGCGCAATCGGGGCGCCCGAGGGCGTCTGCCGTGGTCGGGAGATGGCGTGCGGCGGGGCGAACGCGATCCCGGCGGCGAACAGGTTCCGATAGGCCGGCGACTGGTAGGTGCGCGGCCAGTCGCGCGCCGACCACTGCTCGTACGGCCTTGGCGTGTAGTCGGCATCCACGCGCATGAAGCCGTTCGGCATGAAGAGCGTCGGCGTGATGTCCGCGCCCGCGCGGTCGAAGGCCTTGAGGCCGACGCCGGCAAACGGCGGGAGCAGCATCGCGAAGTCGAACTCGATCTCGCGCTGCCGGCCGTCGAGCGTCTCGTACGACGCCCGGCCCGGCTCCACCTTCCGCACGTGGGCCCGCGTGATCCAGCGGAGGCCCCGCTCGGCGAAGAGCGACTCGGCGAAGATCTTGCTCGGCGTGATGTAGCCGTCGTGCTTCAGGTGCATCCCGCCCATGCCGAAGTCGCCCAGCTCGTACTCGTTCGAGATCCAGACGATCTCCGCCCGGTCGCGCACCTTGCGCGCCCGCAGCTCGAACTCGAGGTTGACGATGTACTCGAAGGCCGCGCCCTGGCAGGTGCAGCCGCCGTGCCCGGTCCCCACGAGGAACCGCTGCCGTTCGCCGCGGCGCATCCGCTCGACCCGCTCGTCGAGCGCCGTCGCCGTCTCGGCCGCGTGGCTGTCGGTGCACACCGACAGGCTGTGCCCGGCGGGGCCAAGCCCCTCGGTGGCGCCGAAATTGAGCTTCGGGCCGGTGGCGTTGATGAGGAAGTCGTAGCGGATCTCCTCGCGCCGCCCGTCCTGCCCCGGCACCGTCGACTCGACGACCACGCAGGGCGCCGGATCGCCATCCCGTCCCTCGGGGTGAATCGCCACGGCGCGTGCCTGCTTGAAGTCGATGCCGGCCCGCTCGTACACCGGCGCCAGGGGGAAGACGACCTCCTCCTGCTTCATCAGGCCGACCCCGACCCAGATGTTGGAGGGGATCCAGTTGTAGTGAGGCTGGGGGGCCACGACGACGACCTGATTGCCGGCGGGCAGCCACTTCCGGGCGAACGCGGCGGCGGTGTGGCCGGAGACGCCGGCGCCGAGGACGACGAGTCGACTCATGGCCTGCTCCCTTCAAGCGCCCGCGACTTCCGGGGTCTCGGGGTGAGATTCAGCGTCGGCCCGCGCGGTTACACGAAACCACCAATAGTATCGCGCCTTCTCGCTATACATGGTTGCGCAACATCAGCTCGCGAGGGTGCGGGTCGAGATAGACCTGGCCGGCCAGGTACTCGACCTCGTGCCGCCGCACGTGATGCTTGAAGAGCGTGACGGGGACGACGAGCGGCACCAGGCCGAGCCGGTAGTCCTCGATGCTGGCCAGGAGTTCCGCGCGGTCGTCGGCGTCGAGCCGCTGCTTGAAGTGGCCCAGCATGTGCGTCAGCACGTTGACGTGCTTGCGCGTCGTGGCCAGGCGCGCCAGGGCCTCCATGAAGCGCTCGCGGTACTGCGCTTCGAGGTCGGCGCGGCCCATCGACTTCGCGCCGGCGACGAGACGACCCATCCCGTAGTAGATCTCCGGCGAGTGCGAGAGCAGCGTCAGCTTGTGGGCCGTGTGGAACTCGACGAGGCTGCCGACGGTCCATCGGCGCTCGAAAAGCGCGCGCAGCCGCGCGTAGGCGAAGACCCGCTCGACGAAGTTCTCGCGCAGCCGGGGATCCGACAGCCGGCCTTCCTCCTCGACCGGCAACTGCGGGAATCGGGTGATGAGCGCCTCGGCGAACAGGCCGCGCCCGCCTTTCTCGGCCGTCCCGGACTCGGCGTAGATGCGGACGCGCTCCATGCCGCAGCTCGGCGAGTCCTTCTTGAGCACGTAACCGGCCAGCCGCTCGCCAGCGAGAGCCTCGACGCGCGTGCGGGCCCAGCGACGCATGTCGTCGGTGATGTCGCGGCCGCTCTTGGGCTGCACCATCCGGACCGCGTCGTCCCGGCGCACGAGGCGCAGCGTCTCCCGCGGCGTGCCCAGGCCCAGTTCGACCTCCGGGCAAACCGGCACCCATTCGACAAACGGGCCGAAGGTGTCGACGAGAAACGCGTCGCGCTTGTGGCCGCCGTCGAACCGCACCTGCTGGCCGAGCAGGCAGGAGGAGACGCCGATGCGAAGCGTGTCGGGCCCGGTCATCGCGCCGATGATAACACCGGCCCGCGCGCCTCACCCGCCGCTCGGCGGGCGATCCCGCGCAGCATTCCCGAGAAGATGACCGCGTGGACCGGCAGCAGCGTGTACCAGTAGAGGCGGCCGAGGATCCCCGACGGCTCGAACGTCGCGGTCTGGCGGATGCGCGACGCCCGCTCGCCGACCGGCTCGACGTCGAACTCGAGCCAGGCGCGGCCCGGCAGCTTCATCTCGGCCTCGAGGCGCAGGCGCCGGTCCGGCTCGAACGACTCGACGCGCCAGAAATCGAGCGGGTCTCCGGGACGCAGTGCCTCGGGATCGCGCCGCCCGCGCCGCATGCCGACGCCGCCGGCGACGAGATCCATCGCCCCGCGCAGCCGCCAGAGCGGGTTGCCGCAGTACCAGCCGGCATCGCCGCCAATCCGCCGAATCGGCGCGAACGCGGCGGGCGCATCCGCCGCCACGACCACGAACCTCTCGTCGGTGAGCACCCGGGCCGGCGCGACCGTGCGTCTGCCGCCCGCGACGCCGGCGGAGCGGGCATCGGACCACCGGGCCGCGCCCGCGGGACTGTCGGCCGCGGCGATGGCCCGCGCGATGGCCTCGGGCAGCCCTCGCGGCCGCACACAGAACACGGCGAGGGCTTCGGGATCGCGCACGACGGTCGTGTTGCGGAGGCTCCCGATCAGCTTCCGGCCGACGCGCGCATAGAGCGGCGTCACCAGTCCCAGCCAGAGGCTCGACAAGTGCGGCGTCAGCAGCGGCACCGGGATCAGGAGCCGACGAAGGCTGCGCTGCCTGGCGTACTCGCGCATGATCTCGCCGTAGGAGACGACGTCGGGCCCGCCGATCTCGAAGATCCGCGACCCGGTCTCCGGCAGGTCCAGCGCCTCCACCAGGTACTCCACGACGTCGTCGATGGCGATCGGCTGCGCCTTGATGCCCACCCAGCGCGGGCAGACCATCACCGGCAGCCGCTCGGTGAGCGCGCGCACCATCTCGTAGGAGAGGCTGCCCGACCCGATGACGATCGACGCGCGGAACTCCACGACAGGGACGCCGCTCTGGC
Organism: uncultured Acidobacteriota bacterium; assembly: GCA_963717945.1. GTDB lineage: Bacteria > Acidobacteriota > Vicinamibacteria > Vicinamibacterales > Fen-181 > FEN-299. Next base: position 51,949 of record CAVQXT010000007.1, read on the forward strand.
GGAGGATCGCTCCCGTCTCCTGGCGGCTCCGCAGGTGCGGAGACAGGTCATCCGCCGTGTCGCCCAGCCCGCCGAGGTAGACGATGCGGCGGACGCCGGCGGCGCGCGCGGCCCGGCCGAAGGTGAGGGCCGCCTGCCGGTCGAGCTCCGCGAAGTCGCGGCTGGCGCCCATCGAGTGCACCAGGTAGTAGGCCGTGTCGATGCCGGCCAGGGCCCGGTCGAGCGACGCGGCGTCGAGCGCGTCACCCTGCACGACCTCGGTGGCCGGGGAGACCCGCGCCCGCAGGGCCTCCGGCCTCCTGGCGAGGGCGCGGATCGTGAGGCCCCGGCGCTCCAGGGCGTCGACGAGCCGACCGCCGACGTACCCAGTGCCGCCTGTGACCAGGACGGAGCCTGCCATGGCATGAGCGTAACCCGGGCACCGCGCCCAGTGCCACCGCGGGGCCGGCTTCCGGATTAAGATAGGCAGGTGCCAATCGACGAACGCGCCTTCTTCTCCGAGAAGCCGGAAACACGTCCGGCCCGGTTCCAGTGCCCCAGGTGCCGGCGGACCGGCGAGTACACCATCCGCTGGGTGCGGCGGGTCAAGCGGGACCGGCCGCCGGGCGGGGCCGATGAGGCCGACCGGGCCCGGTTCGCCAAGCTGCGCGATTACCTGCTGCGCGTGGACGACGAGGTGGTCTGCAAGGCGTGCGGGAAGAAGTTCGAGATCCCGTCGCAGCACTCGCTGCTGTTCACCGACCAGCTCGACGGGCTGCCCGACGCCGACGCGCTCGAGCGGGAGATCGCCGAGGCGTCCGGAGAGCCGCAGGCCGCACCCGAGGCGAAGCCGGCACTGCCGCCGCGCTTCGCCCGCAAGTCGGGCGGCTGGAAGTAGCCAACTCCATCGCACGGACCGACGGTTGAAGGCCGAGGGCATGGCCACGCGTGAAAGCGTGACCCGGCCTTCCGCTAGTATGGTATTATGGCATCAGTATGGCTTCTGTGAAGCTCACCTTCTCCCTCGACGCCGACACGGTCGCCCGGCTTCGGGCCGCCGCCGAGCGCCTGCGCATGCCGCAGAGCCAGGTCGTGCGCGAGGCGGTGGCCGAGTATTCCAGCCGGATAGGGCGGCTGAGCGAGGCTGAGCGCGTCGCGCTGCTGCGGACCTTCGACCGGATGGTGCCGTCGCTGCCGGCCAGGCCCGCCGCGGAGGTCGACGCGGAGCTGAAGGAACTGCGGGCGGCGCGCCGTCGGGGCGGCCGCCGGGCGGGGCGCCCGTGATTCACCTCGACACCTGCGTCCTGGTGGACGCGCTCACCGGGCCGCGCCGATCGGCGGCGGCGCTGCGGGCGCTCATCGAGCAGGGCGAGCGCGTGTCCTGCTCTTCGCTGGTGCTGTTCGAGTGGCTTCGCGGGCCGCGGGGGGCCGATGAGCTGCGCGTGCAGGAGGCGCTGTTTCCGTCCGGCGAGGCCGTGCCCTTCGGGCCGGCCGAGGCCGCGCTCGCGGCCAACCTCTACGGGCAAGTGCGCCGTCCGCGCGGACGCGAGCTGGACCTGGCCATCGCGGCGTCAGCCATCCTGCAGGATGCCGCACTGTGGACGCTCAATCCCCGCGACTTCGCCGACATCCCGCGGCTGCGCCTGTTGGCCGTTCAGCGCTCCTCGCCCGGGCTCTGATCCGGCGCCGGAGGGTCAGCCGGCGCCCGGCCCGTCTTTCCCGCCTGCCGCGCGATGAGCCTCATCGTCTCGCGCCGGCTGCCGCCCTTCATCTCGCGCTGGAGCTTCTCGAGCGCGACGCGCACGACGTCCCGGTGGTGCACGTCGATGCCGACCTCCGCCACGGCCTCCAGCCACATTCGATGTATCAGGTCCAGGTCCTCGCGCGTCAGCGTCGGCGCGTGGGGCCCGAGCACGTAGGTCTGGATCTCCCCGCCCACCTTGTACGCCACCAGCCGCGTGCGCACCCGTTCGCTGCCCTCGACCCGCTCCCAGGCCTCGCCGAGCAGCCGGGCCTGGTCGGAGGCCGAGAACTTCGCGGAGTCGCCGAGCACGATCTCGGTGCACGCCAGCCGCACGGCCGTCTGGGCGATGGCATCGAACACGTTCGACGAGGGCACGACCAGCAGCTTGACCGGGCGCCCCTCCCGCTCGGCCACCGCCACGACCTTCGTGAACAGGAGCTGCTCGTAATCGCTGAAGATCTCGGTCTGGTGGAAGTCCCGGAACCCGGAGTCCGGGTCCTGCACGAGGCGGACGGTCATCGCGACGACGTCGTGGCGCCCGGTGTCGGCGTGCGTGAGCGCCCACTCCAGGTGCGCGAGCGTGCCGTAATCGCGGACCGGAACGAGCACGCTGCCCGGGCGCGCGGCCACCTCCGCCAGGCCCAGGTCCGCCGCGGGCAGCAGCTGGAACTGGTCGAGGCCGCTGACGGTGTGCGCGGCCAGCCGGCGCCGCACGTTGTGCCGCTCGGACAGGATGAAGACGACGTAGAGGACGGCGGTGAAGGTCAGGCCCCAGATCGTCGCCAGCTGCTTGGTGAACAGGTTGATAATCGCGATGGCGAACAGCGCGGTCGTGATCAGCGCGAGGCCGACCGGCACCTCGGTCTTCCCGATGCGGACGTTGAGCGGCACGCGCCACTCGCGCGGCCCCGGCTCCCGGAAGCGCAGGACGAGCACGGCCAGGCTCTTGAGCGCGAAGCTCCACACGACGCCAAACGCGTACGCCTCGCCGAGCACGTACACGTTGCCGCGGCTGAGGACGATCGTCAGCAGCTGCAGCCCGGCGATGACGTTCAGCACGCGGTAGGTCGTGCCGTATTTATGGTGCGGCTTGCGGAACCAGTCCGGCAGGACGCCATCCTCGGACACGCGGTTGACGACCGCGTTCGACCCGACGATGGCCGTGTTGACCGCGCCGGCCAGGATCAGGAAGCCGACGACGACGACAAATCCCTGGAACGCCAGCCTGAGCGTCAGCGGGCCGGCCAGGTTCATGGCGAGGCCGGAGATCAGGTTGTCGTAGAACCTGGGCCTTAGCTCGTCGGGGATGATCGCCACGGCCAGGAAGCTCACGGCCGCCGTGAAGGTGACGCTGTAGGCGAAGATCACCAGGCCGGCGCGGCGGAGGTTGGCCGGCTTCGGGTGCTCGATCTCGCGGTAGACCTGGGCCAGCGATTCCCACCCGCTCATCGCGAGAAACGAGTGGCCGAGGCCGACGAGCACCGCGACGGCGGTGATGCCCGGCAGCCACGTGCCGCGCAGCCAGCCGAGGGCGTCGTCCGAGAAGCGGATGTGCTCGAGCGTCGGGGGCGGCGCGAGCTGGCCGCCGCGCGAGAGCAGCGTGCCGACAGCCCACAGCAGGAGCAGCACGACCATCACCGAGGTCACCTGCACGATCCGCAGCGCGTCGGCGCTCGATTCGCGGATCCCCTGCGTGTTGCGCCACCAGAAGTAGATGACGACGGCGGCGGCGAGCGCGGCCGACGTCTCGTTGTGCGGCAGGTGGAACGAGGACCCGACGCGCGCCGAGAGGTCGTTGAGCAGCCCGACGATGTACTGGCCCGCCGAGGTGGCGCTGATGGGGCCGGTCAGGACGTAGTCGAACAGCAGCGCCGAGACCGACATCTTGCCGAGCGTCCCGCCCATCGCCTCCTTGACGACGCGGTAGACGCCGCCCCGCACGAACATGATCGAGCTCTCGATGTAGATCGCCCGAACCGCGTACGAGAACAGCATGACGCCGAGGATGAACCAGGGGGCCGCCTTGCCGACGGCCTGCTCGGCGATGCCGCCGGCGTAGAAGGCCGACGAGCCCAGGTCGGCCAGCACGATCGCCGCCGCGCGCCAGAAGGAGATGAACGACAGGAAGACGGTCGTGGCGACGACGACCTGGACGGGACCGCGCCGGGCGGCTGACTGCGACATGCACGACCTCGGACCGGCGGCGCCCGGGTTCGACCGGCTGGCCTGGAGCCCACGCCACCAAACCTCGTATTATCCGCCGATTCGAGGGAGGAAGCCATGACGAGGCTCCAGGCTGCGGGCTCCAGGCTACAGGCCGTGTTACGCGTGTCACGCGTGATCCGGCCCGGAGCCCGAGGCCTGAAGCCCGAAGCCGTCTCGGGGGCAGGGTCATGAGGGCGGGAGTTTGACACGCTCGCTCCGCTTCATTACCCTGCCCCCGAGGAGGACCTCCCTGCCCGTACGCGCCTCGCTCCTGCTCCGGCTCGCCGTCGCGATCGGCAGCGTCCTCGCGGTGACGGCGGTCTACTTCTTCCTCATCCACGTCAACCCGACGACGGTGACGCTGACCTATGTCGTGGCGATCCTGCTGGTCGCCAGCGGCTGGGGCGGCGTCGAAGCGACGGCGGCGTCCGTCGCCGCGACCGTCTGCCTCAACGTCTTCTTCCTGCCCCCCGTCGGCACGCTGACGATCGCCGACCCGCAGAACTGGGTCGTGCTGGCCGTGTTCCTCGTGACCACCCTGGTCGCCAGCCAGTTGTCGGGCCGCGCGCGGCGGCGACAGGTCGAGGCCGTCTCGCGCCAGCGCGATCTCGAACGGCTCTACGCCCTCAGCCGCGCCCTGCTGCTGTCTCCGGGCGAACCCTCCATTCCGGCGGCGACCGCTCACCACATCGCCGAGGCCTTCGACTTCCCGGCCGTCGCGATCTACGACCAGCGGGCCGACACCGTGTCGTGGGCCGGCCCCGGGGAACCGCCCGCGGTGGACGAGGCGCTCCGCGCGGTGGCGCGCCGGGCGACCACGCTGCGGGAGGGCGACCTCTCGGTGGTGGCGATCCAGCTGGGCGGCGTGCCGATCGGCAGCCTCGCGCTCCCCACGTCCGGCCTGAGCGACACGGTCGTGCAGTCGATCGGGAACCTGGTGGCCATCGCGCTCGAGCGGGCTCGAGACCAGGAGGCGGCCGCGCGCGCCGAGGCGGCCCGCCAGAGCGGGGAACTGCGGGCGACGATGCTCGACGCGCTGGCGCACGAGTTCAAGACGCCGCTCACCTCGATGAAGGTCGCGGCAGCCGACCTCCGCGCGAGCGCGGGGGACGAACGCAACCGCGAACTGGCGGCGATCGTCGACGAGGACCTCGACCGCCTGCAGGCGCTGGTGACCGACACCGTGCAGATGGTTCGCGTCGACGCCGGCGCCTTCACGCTGCGGCTGAACGACTGCCGGCTGTCCGAGCTGGTGGCCTCGACGCTCCGCCAGTTCGAGCCGCGGCTCGGCGGCCACCCGGTCATCGCCCGCGTGCCGGACGACCTGCTGCTGCGCGCCGACCGCGACCTGCTCGGGCTGGCGCTCAGGCAGCTGCTCGACAACGCGGTCAAGTACTCGCCGGCGACCTCGGCCATCGAGATCACCGCCGCCGGCGGGGACTTCGTGGACGTCTCGGTCCGGAACTCCGGCCCCCCGATTCCGGAGCACGAGCAGGCGCGCCTCTTCGAGCGGTTCTACCGCGGCACCGAGGCCCACGGCGTCCCCGGCACCGGCATCGGCCTCGCCATCGTGCGGCAGATCGCCGAGGCGCACGGCGGGACGCTGTCGGTCGCGAGCGCGGCCGGCGCGGGCACGGTGTTCACGTTGTCCCTCCCCCGCGAAGGAGGCCGTCGATGAGCGCCGGTCTCATCCTCGTCGTCGACGACGACCCGCAGATCCGGCGCGTCCTGAAGGTGACGCTGAGCGGCCAGGGCTTCGAGGTCGACGACGCGAAGAACGGCGAGGAGGCGCTCGAGCGGCTGCGCGAGCGCCGCGTCGACCTGGTGCTGCTCGACATCAACATGCCGGGCATGAGCGGGCTCGACGTGTGCCGGGCGATGCGGGCCACCTCGGAGGTGGCCATCATCATGCTGACCGTCCGCGACGAGGAGGCCGACACGGTCGAGGCGCTCGACGCCGGGGCGGACGACTACGTCACCAAGCCGTTCAAGCCGACGGAGCTGTCGGCCCGGATCCGCGCGGCCCTCCGGCGTTCGCCCGGCGGCCAGGGGCCGTCCGGCCGCCTGGAACTCGGGCCCGCGACGATCGACTTCGACACCCGCCAGGTCACCTCACGCGGCCGCCAGGTCCGGCTGACGCCGAAGGAGTTCGACCTGCTCCGGTACCTCGTCGCGCACGCCAACAAGGTGCTCTCGCACCGCCAGCTCCTGCAGGCGGTCTGGGGACCCGACTACGGCGACCAGGTGGACTACCTGCGCGTGTTCGTGAACCAGCTCCGGAAGAAGATCGAGCCGAGGCCGTCGAACCCGACCTACCTGCTGACCGAGCCCTGGGTCGGCTACCGGTTCCACCTCCCGCCGGGCCCGCCGTGAACGGCCGCACGAAATCCTAAGCCGAGGTTAATGACTTCCTAACGGGCCGGCTCCTACGCTCGGGCTGTAGGACGTCGCCATGACCGAGATTGTTCCGATCGACAGACCGAAAGCCGGCCGGGCGGTCGGCCGGACCATCGGCCGGACTCCGCTGCCGTTGTCGGGCCGGCAAGTCTACGTGCTGTTCACCGACGTCGAGGAGACGCTCCATGCCGTCGAGGTCGCCTGCCGCCTCGCGCGGGCGTTCGGCGGCCGCGTCTCCGTGGTGCACTTCCGGCCGCTCGACTTCGGCGTGCCGCTCGAGGCGCCCGCGGGCATCTCGCCGGCCGAGACCGAGGCGTTCCGGGAGCGTCTCTCGGCGGCGTGCGGCGAGGCGGACGTCACCGTCACCGTCTGCGTGTGCCGCGACGCCCGGCGCGCCCTGCCGACCGTCATCGACGCGCACTCCCTCGTCGTGGTCGGGGGACATCGCCGCTGGTGGCCGACTCGATCGCACCGCTGGCAGCGGGTGCTCGAGCAGGCAGGCTACGTCGTCGCCTTCGTGGACGACGCGGTCGAGGAGCGATCGACGAGTGAGTGACATGCTGAAACGGAGCACGACCATGGTCGGCGGGATACTCGCCGGACTGCTGGCGGCGCAAGTCGGGGCCGTGCCGGCCCGGGCGCAGGCTGCGCCGGCCGCGCCCGCGCAGAGTCAGCCCGCGCCCGCAGCGGCAGCCCAGACGGAAAAGCCCAAGCCGGCCGAACCGTTCGCGTTCGCCGACTGGACGTGGCTGACCGGCAACCCGCGCACGAAGGACTCGCCGCTCGACACGAAGGTCTTCACCGGCGAGTTCCGCGTGGACACCAGCTACACCTACAGCTTCAACCACCCCCAGGACGACACGATTTCCGGGTCGAGCGAGATCTTCCGCCACAACGAGATCCAGGTCACCCAGCTTGGCATCGGCGGCGACTTCCACTTCGACAACGTCCGCGGCCGGCTGATGACGCAATTCGGGATGTACTCCCAGACGACGCCGCGGAACGACGCCAGCCCGGGGCGGGGGCAGTGGAACCTCGACAGCGCCTACCGGTACATTTCAGAAGCGTACGGCGGCTATCACTGGGACGCGATGCACGGCGTCAACGTCGACGCCGGCATCTTCATGTCGTACGTGGGTCTGTGGAGCTACTACCAGTTCGACAACTGGACGTACCAACCGTCGTACGTGTCGTCGAACACGCCGTGGTTCTTCAACGGCCTGCGGGTGCAGATCTTCCCGACCGACAGGCTGAAGATCGAGCCCTGGATCGTCAACGGCTGGCAATCCTACGGCAAGTTCAACCACGCGCCCGGCTTCGGCGGGCAGATCCTGTGGCGTCCGAACGGCTCCCTGTCGATCGTGTTGAACAACTACATCGGCACCGACACGCTGGGCACCCCAGACCGCAAGCGGATTCACACCGACGACAGCATCCAGGTGAAGTACTACGATCAACCGGACGCGACCATCTCGAAGGCGGCATTCACCTTCACCGTCGACGCCGGGTGCGAATTCGGCGGCGGCGTCAGCTGTCACGGCGGCACGCCGGAGAGCCCGTCCCAGTTCTTCCTGGGCTTCATGGCGTACCACCGGGTCTGGTTCCTGCACGACCGCTACGCCGTCACCGTGGGCGGCGGCGCGATCGACAACCCGGGGCGATACCTGGTCCTCCTGCCGCCGATCAACGGGGCGACGGCCTTCTCGGGCACGCCGTACTTCACCATGAATCCCGGCGACCCCTACAAGGCCTGGGACGCCCAGGCGACGTTCGACTACATGCCGAGCCAGTTCGTGACGTTCAGGTTCGAAGGGACCCACCGCGCGGCCAGCGTGCCGTACTTCTCGGGCCCCGGCGGAGTGACCCCGCCCGGCGGGGACACCGGGCCGGCCGGTTCGCTGGTCGAGGGCTGGGCGCCGGACCTCCGCAAGTCGGAGAACCGCATCACGATCGCGGTTCTGGTGAAGTTCTAGCGAAGCGGCAAGGAGAGACACGGTGCTCGACCTTTTCTACCTCGCGATCGGTGGCCTGGGGTTCCTCGCGCTGTGGGGGATCGTGACGCTCTGCGACCGGGTGTAAGGACCAGCCATGTTCGATTACCTCGTGTCCGGCATCGTGGCGATGCTCCTCCTCGTCTACCTCGGGTGGGCGATGTTCAAGCCCGAGCGGTTTTGAGGCCTGCGATGACCGGCATCGGCATTCTGCAGATCGTCGTGTTCTTCGGCGTGATCCTCCTCGTCACCAAGCCGGTCGGGCTGTTCATGTCGCGGCTGTTCCAGGGCGAGCGCACGTTCCTGCATCCCGTGCTGCGGCCGGTCGAGACGCTCGTTTACAAGTTGTGCGGCATTCATGAAGACCAGGAACAGCGCTGGACGCAGTACACCGCGTCGCTCCTGTCCTTCAGCTTCTTCTCCTTCCTGTTCGTGTACGCCTTCCAGCGGCTCCAGGGGTATCTGCCCCTGAATCCGCAGGGGTTCGGGGCGCGCCAGGTGCCGCCCGACCTGGCGTTCAACACCGCCATCAGTTTCACGACCAACACGAACTGGCAGGCGTACGGCGGCGAATCGACGATGAGCTACCTCGTCCAGATGGCGGCGCTGGCCGTGCAGAACTTCGCGTCTGCGGCAGCGGGCATCGCGGTGGCCATCGCGATGATCCGCGGGTTCGCCCGGCACGAGGCCGACCGGATCGGGAACTTCTGGGTGGACCTGACGCGCGCGACGCTGTACGTGCTGCTGCCGCTCGCCTTTGTCGCCGCTCTGGTGTTCTGTTCGCAGGGCGTCATCCAGAACTTCCATCCGTATACCGTCGCCAGGACGGTCGAGGGCGCGACGCAGACCATCGCGCAAGGGCCGGTCGCGTCGCAGGAAGCCATCAAGCAGCTCGGCACCAACGGCGGCGGCTTCTTCAACGCCAACTCGGGGCACCCGTTCGAGAATCCGACGCCGGTCACCAATCTCGTGCAGGTCCTGTTGATCTTCCTGCTCGGCGCCGGCCTCACCTACACGTTCGGCCACATGGTCGGGGACACGCGGCAAGGCTGGGCGCTGTTCGCCGCCATGGCGCTGATGTTCCTCGTCGGCGTCTTCGTCGCCTATTCCGCCGAGCAGGCGGGCAACCCGATCCTCGCCCGGCTGGGCGTGGAGCGCGCGGCCACCGCCGCGCAGCCGGGCGGGAACATGGAGGGCAAGGAGACGCGCTTCGGGATCGCGGGCTCGGCGCTGTTTGCGACGGTCACCACCGACGCGAGCTGCGGCGCCGTGAACGGCTGGCACGACAGCTTCACGCCGCTCGGGGGCCTCGTGCCGCTGTTCAACATGCAGACCGACGAGGTGATCTTCGGCGGGGTCGGCTCGGGTCTCTACGGCATGCTGCTTTACGCGATCCTCGGCGTCTTCATCGCCGGCCTGATGGTCGGCCGCACGCCGGAGTACATCGGCAAGAAGATCCAGCAGAAGGAGGTCAAGATGGCGCTCTTCGCCATCCTCGCGACGTCGCTGTTGATCCTCGTGTTCTCCGGCATCAGCCTCGTGGCGCCGTTCGCCATGGGGAGCTACTGGAATCCGCAGGGCCCGGCGATCGCCAATCTGAACAACTCGGGCCCGCACGGCCTGAGCGAGATGCTGTACGCGTACACCAGCGCGACGGAGAACAACGGCAGCGCGTTTGCGGGGATCACCGTCAACACGCCCTGGTTCGACCTGACCCTCGGCCTCGCGATGCTGTTCGGCCGCTTCCTCTTCATGATCCCCGCGCTGGCGGTCGCGGGCAGCCTCGCCGGCAAGAAGGCCGTCCCGACGTCCGCCGGCACGCTGCCGACGCACGGCCCGCTCTTCGTCGGCCTGCTGGTGGCGACGGTGATCGTGGTGGGCGCGCTGACGTTCTTCCCGGCGCTGTCGCTCGGGCCGATCGTCGAGCACTTCCTCATGCATCAGGGCCGCCTGTTCTCGACCGTGCTCGTGTCGGTCCCGACCTGGAGTTGAGCGATGGCCACCACGTCCGCCGTCACCGCCCGTCCGCCTTCCGTCGCGCCCGCGCCGGCCGCCGGCACGGCGCTCATCCCGAAGAAGCTCGTCCGGGCGCGGCCGCTGCTCGACCGGGAGATTCTCCGGCGAGCGTTGAGAGATTCGGTCCTCAAGCTGAATCCCGTGACGCTCATGAAGAACCCGGTGATCTTCGTCGTCGAAGTCGGCGCGGCGCTGGTGCTGCTGTTCCTGGTGCGTGACCTCGCGACCGGCGCCGGCGACACAGGATTCGAGCTGCAGATCGACCTGTGGCTCTGGTTCACCGTGCTGTTCGCGACCTTCGCCGAGGCGATGGCCGAAGCCCGCGGGAAGGCGCAGGCCGAAACCCTCCGCAAGACCAGGAGCGATACCGTCGCCAACCGCCTGGCGGAAAGCGGCACGCTCCAGCAGGTCCCGTCGTCGAAGCTCCGGGCGGGGGACGTCGTGGTTTGCAGCGCGGGCGACGTCATCCCCGGGGACGGGGAAGTCGTCGACGGCATCGCCACGGTGGACGAGTCGGTCATCACCGGCGAGAGCGCGCCGGTGATCCGCGAATCCGGCGGCGATCGCAGCGCGGTGACCGGCGGCACGAGGGTCCTCTCCGATCGCATCCAGATCAGGATCACGTCGAACCCCGGCGAGACCTTCCTCGACCGGATGATCGCGCTCGTCGAGGGCGCCGAGCGGCAGAAGACGCCGAACGAGATCGCCCTGAACATCATGATCGCCGGGCTGACGATCATCTTCCTCCTGGCCGTGATGACCCTCGTGCCCTATGCGACCTACAGCGTCAGGTCGGCGGGCGCCGGGACGGCGCCGAGCATCGCGGTCTACACGGCCCTGCTCGTGTGCCTGATCCCCACGACGATCGGGGGGCTCCTCTCGGCGATCGGGATTGCGGGAATGGACCGGGTGATGCAGCACAACGTCCTGGCCATGAGCGGGAAGGCCGTCGAGGCCGCCGGCGACGTGAACACGCTGCTCCTGGACAAGACCGGCACGATCACCCTCGGGAGCCGCCAGGCCGCGGCGTTCCTGCCCGCCGCCGGCGTCAGCGAGGGCCAGCTCGCCGACGCGGCCCAGTTGTCGAGCCTGGCCGACGAGACGCCGGAGGGGCGCTCGATCGTCGTCCTCGCCAAGGAGAAGTACCGCCTGCGCGGCCGGGAGGTCGCCGCGCACCACGCCAGGTTCATCCCCTTTTCGGCCTACACCAAGATGAGCGGCGTGGACATCGAGGGCCGGCAGTTGAGGAAGGGCGCGACCGACGCGATCGTGAGATTCGTCAAGGAGCAGGGCGGGCGGATCCCGCCGGAGGTGGTGGAGCTGTCCGACAAGGTGTCGCGGACCGGCGGCACGCCTCTCGCCGTGGCCGACGGCGCGACGCTGCTGGGCGTCATCCACCTCAAGGACATCGTGAAGGTCGGCATGAGGGAGCGCATCGGGCAGCTCCGGGCCATGGGCATCCGCTCGGTCATGGTCACGGGGGACAACCCGCTCACGGCGGCGGCGATTGCCTCCGAGGCCGGCGTGGACGACTTCCTCGCGCAGGCGACGCCCAAGGACAAGCTCGAGTACATCCGGAAAGAGCAGGCGGGCGGCCGCATGATCGCGATGACGGGCGACGGCACCAACGACGCGCCGGCGCTCGCCCAGGCCGACGTCGGCCTGGCGATGAACACCGGGACGACCGCGGCCCGCGAGGCCGGCAACATGGTGGACCTCGACAGCAATCCCACGAAGCTGATCGAGGTGGTGGCCATCGGCAAGCAGTTGCTCATCACGCGCGGCGCCCTGACGACGTTCTCGATCATGAACGACGTCTCCAAGTACTTCGCCATCATCCCGGCGATGTTCATGGCGACCTACCCGGCGCTCGGCAAGCTCAACATCATGTACCTTCGCACGCCGCAGAGCGCCGTGCTCTCGGCCGTCATCTTCAACGCGCTGATCATCGTGGCGCTGGTGCCGCTGGCGCTCCGCGGCGTCCGGTACAGGCCGCAGAGCGCGGCGCAGATGCTCCGTCGCAACTTGTGGATCTACGGCGTCGGCGGGCTCGTCGCTCCCTTCCCGTGCATCTGGGCGATCGACCGCATTCTCGGCCTGCTCCACCTGGCCTAGGAGAGAGACATGCTCGAGACGCTGAAGCCCGGGTTCAGGCTGATGCTCGTCATGACGGTGCTGACCGGCCTGGTCTACCCGGCCGCCGTCACCGCGGTGGCGCGCCTCGTCTTTCCACGCCAGGCCGACGGCAGCCTGATCGTGTCGAACGGGCAGGTGGTCGGCTCGCGTCTCATCGGCCAGCCCTTCACCGGGCCGGAATACGTGCACCCGCGGCCCTCCGCGGCCGGCAGCGGCTACGATCCCACCGCCAGCGGCGGGACGAACCTGGGGCCGACCAGCGCGAGGTTGATCAACGGCACGACGAAGCTGGATGACAAGAAGAACGAGGTCGTCGACTTCGACGGCATCAAGGATCGGATCGTGCACTACTGTCTCGACAACGGCATCCCGTATCGCGCGTCGAGGCCCCTCGACGAGTTCACCGACGCCCAGGGCCGACTCGACGATGTCAAGTTGATCAAGGCGTTCAACGACAACCAGGCCCCGCTGGTGTTCACCCCCGGGGCGCCGATCCCGGCCGACGCGGTCACCGCCTCCGAGTCGGGCCTCGACCCGCACATCAGCCCGGCCAACGCCCGGACGCAGGCGGCGCGCGTCGCGAAGGCTCGCGGAGTCTCCGTGGAGCAGGTGCTCGACGTGATCGCGCGGCACACCGAGGGACGGTCCCTCGGCATTCTCGGCGAGCCTCGCGTGAACGTCCTGGAGCTCAATCTGGACCTCGACCGCCGGTTTCCCAAGTGACTCGCGCGGAAGCGCCCGGGCCACCGCGGCAGCGCGGACGACCGCGTCCGGCGCCGACGGCGAAGGAAGAGGGGCCGACGCCCGGCAGACCACGTACAATGCTCAACGATGGCCAGCGCTGAAGGCACGGCGCCGGGGAGGCGGGACCCCGAGGCGCTGCTTCGGGAGATCGAGGCCGCGGAGCACGCCACGCGCACCGGCCGGCTCAAGGTGTTCCTCGGCTACGCCCCCGGGGTGGGGAAGTCGTTCCGACTGCTCGACGAGGGGCGACGGCGCCACGAGCGGGGGGAAGACGTCGTCGTGGCCGCGCTGCAGCCCGATGTCCCGGCCGACGCGGCGCTCGCGATCCGCGACCTCGAGCGGGTCCCCCTGCGCGAGATCGACGGCGTGCCGGTCCTCGACATGGACGCGCTGCTGCAGCGGCGGCCGCGCGTCTGCCTGGTCGACGGGCTGGCGTACGACAACCCTCCCGGCGCCCGTCACCCCAGGCGCTACCAGGACGTCGAGGAGATGCTCGAGGCGGGCATCTCGGTCCTGACGACGGTTGGCCTCGAGTACATCGCCGAGCAGCAGGACTTCGTCCGCGAGGTCGTCGGACAGGCGCCGCCCCAATCGGTCCCGCAGGAGTTCGTGAGCCGCGCCGACGAACTGGTCGTCGTCGACGCGCCGCCGGAGGCGGGCGCCGGCGGGGACGTGGCCGACGAGCTGAACGCCCTCCGCCAGCGGGCGCTCCTCCTGGCAGCCGAGGTGGTGGACCGCCAGCTCGAGGCCTACCTCCGGCGGCACGGCATCGAGTCGTCGTGGGCGGCGCAGGAGCGGATCCTCGTCTGCATGACCCCGCGCGCCAACGCCGCGCGGATGCTGGCGGCGGCCCGGCGGGCCGTGGACCACTTCCACGGCGAGCTGTTCGCCACCTACGTCGTGCAGGAGCATCTGACCGAGGAGGACCGGTCGGCCAACGAGCGCAACGCCACGCTCGCGCGGGCCCAGGAGGCGCGCCTGGACATCCTCGAGGGGCACGACCCCGCCGCCGCCATCCTGGACCATGCCCGGCGGCTGGGCATCACCCAGATCTTCGTGGGCCACTCCCTGGCGCGCGCCTGGAGGGCGGGGCTCCGCCGGACGCTGCTCCAGCGGCTGATCCACGACGCCGAGGGGATCGACGTTCGGATCTTCCCGCAGTGACGGCCATGGCACAGACGACACCTCGTCGCGGCCGGTTGAAGGTGTTCCTCGGCTATGCGGCCGGTGTCGGCAAGACGTACCAGATGCTCAGCGAGGCGCACCGCGCCGTGCGGGAGGGCGTCGACCTGGTGGTCGGCTACGTCGAGGGGCACGGGCGGCGCGACACGATCGCGCTCATGGCCGGTCTCGAGTGCGTGCCGCGCACGGCCACGAGGTACCGCGACGCGTGGTTCGAGGAGATGGACGTCGCGGCGATCGTCCGACGCCAGCCGCGGGTCGTCGTCGTCGACGAGCTGCCCCACACCAACGTGCCCGGATCGCGGCGGACCAAGCGCTGGGAGGACGTGCATTACCTGCTCGCCGCGGGCTTCGACGTCTGGACGACGATGAACGTCCAGCACCTCGAGAGCCTGAACGACCAGATCTGGCAGAGCACCGGCATCCGCGTGCGCGAGACGATCCCGGACTGGGTCCTGAAGCAGGCCGACGAGGTCGTGATGGTCGACCTGACGCCCCAGGCGCTGCTCAACCGGCTCGCCCGCGGCGCGGTCTACCCGCCGGACCGGGCGCAGTCGGCGCTCGAGAACTTCTTCAAGGAGTCCACGCTGGTCGCGCTGCGCGAGCTCGCGATCCGGCAGGCCGCCTATGTCGTCGAATCCCGGCTGGCGGCCGACGAGGTTCCCCGCCGGCTCGGCGAGACCGAGGGAGCCGAGGGCCGCGAGCGCCTGCTGCTGCTGGTCGGGCCCGACCCCTCGACCGCCGCGCTCATCCGGCGCGGGCGCCGGATCGCGGATCAGCTCCGGGCCGAGTGCCTGGCGGTCTACGTGTCGCGGACGGCCGACCTCGGGCATCTTTCGGCGCCCGACCGGGAGCAGGTGGAGCGGCACCTCAACTTCGCGAGGGCGCTTCAGATCGAAACGCGCGTGCTCGAAGGCCGCGACGTCCCCGAGACGCTGGTGGGCTTCGCCCGCCGCAACGGCATCACGCAGATCTTCGTCGCGCGGGATCGACAGAAGCCCATCCACGACTGGTTCGGCCCCTCGCTCGTCGACCGGATCGTGAATCTCGCCAGGGGCCTGCAGGTTACCATCGTTGCTGACCGGTCGCTCAGGCGAGCGGAGTAGCTCGTGCGGAGCGGGCGCGTCGGCCCGACCCCTGCCGGTCACAGTCTTGTCACCGTCGTGACGCCGCGGCTCCACAGACATCTGGTCCGATGGGGGGACGCGGGTGGAATTCCCGTGCCTGAGCCCTGAACCCTGAGCCTTGAGCCCTTTGGAAGGGTCCGCGTGAATCTGACCAGCCGAGGCCGGCCGACTGACGTCGCGTCTGCTCACTCACCCTCGACGCGGTGGTGGACGGCGACGGGCGTCGCGCTGGCCCTGCTCTTCATCTTCTGGCTCGACGTGGTGACGGCCGACGCGCCGGTCCAGCACCTCTACTACGCGCCGATCGTCCTCGCGGCCACGGTCTTCGGCTGGCGCGGGGGCCTGCTGGCCTCGATTTCGGCCATTGTCCTCTACCACGCGGCGAACTTGGAGCGGATCGCGGTTCGCTACGAGGAGGTGGACGCCATCCAGACCGGACTGTTCCTGGGCATCGGCCTGGCGACGGCCAGGCTCGTGGCCGACGCGCGGCGGCTGCGCCACCTCGCGATGACCGACGACCTGACCGGACTTCATAATCTGCGGTCGTTCGAGGCGCAGCTGAGTGCGATAATCAGGGAAACCCGTGTGCTCGGCGCGCCGGTGGCGATGCTGGTGATCGACGTCGATCGGCTGAAGGCACTCAACGACAGGTACGGCCACCTGGCGGGCGCCGACGCCGTCCGCGAAGTCGGGCGATTGATCGGCGCCACGATGCCGCCTGCGGCGGTGGCCTGCCGCTACGGCGGCGATGAGTTCGCCGTGGTGCTGCCCGGGCACGGATGTTCCGAGGCCGTCAGAACGGCCTCGCGGCTGTGCGAAGCGGTTCAGGCGGCGGCGCCGGAACTCGCGGGACGGGCGTTTGCGGCCGGCACGCTGTCGGTCAGCGTCGGAGTTGCCAGCTGGTCGCAGGAGGCGGGCCCCGCCGCGTGGCAACAGCTCGACGATCCCGCGAAGGCGGGGGAGGGGCTCTTCTGCGCCGCCGACACGGCGCTCTACGCCGCCAAGGAAGGCGGACGCAACCAGGTCGTCGCAGAAAGGTGGGAATCATGACCGCTCGGATCGGGACCGTGGGGGCCATCCTTGCCGTGTTCGCGCTGGCCTCGGGCGGCAGCGCCACCGCGCAGTCGACGCCGGCCACGACGATGCCGGCCAAGACGACGCCCCCGCAGGCGCCCGCGGCGCAGCAGGCGGCTCCTGCCCAGACGACGGCCGCGTGCGCGGTGCCGCTACCGACGCTTTACGACCAGGTCTCGCCGGCGGTCGTGACCATCACGTCGATCTCGATCAACCCGTACAACGTGGATCACCGGCTCGAGCGGGCCCTCGGCTCCGGCGTGATCATCGACTCGTCGGGGCTGATCCTCACCAACTCGCACGTCGTCTTCGGCCGCCAGGTCCTGACGGTGACGCTCGACGACGGGACGACGCTCTCGGCCAAGTTCATCGGGGCGGACCCGATCTTCGACGTGGCCCTCATCAGGATCCCGCCGCCTAGCCAGGGTTCGCTGCCGGTGGCGAAGCTCGGCGACTCGTCCAGCCTGCTCGTGGGTGAAGAGGTCTACATCATCGGCAACCCGCTCGGCCTCGACCAGACGCTGTCGAGGGGCATCGTATCGGCCGTCAACCGCACGCTGCCCGGGGCGGCGTGGTCGCTGACCGAGCCGATGATCCAGACCGACGCGTCGATCAACCCGGGCAACTCCGGCGGGCCGATGATCGACCCGTGCGGCCTGGTGGTCGGCGTCACGACGGCCATCCTGCCCGACGCCCAGAACATCGGCTTCGCCGTGCCGATCAACCTCGTCAAGCGGATCATGCCGCAGCTGCTCGACAAGGGGCGGATGATCCGGCCGTGGCTGGGCGTGCAGGGCCAGTTCATCGTGCCGGGCCTGAAGGACCTGCTGCGCGTGCCGCTCGTCGACGGCTTCCTCGTCGAGGCCGTCGAACCGGGCAGCCCTGCCGATCAGAAGGGGCTGCGCGGCGGCATCTTCGAGCTGACCATCGACGGCCAGCCGATCCTGCTCGGCGGCGACATCATCACGCAGGTCAACGGCGCGCCGCTCGACGATCCCAACAAGCTGGGGCAGACGCTGGAGAACCTGAAGGTGGCGAGCACGCTGAGGCTGACGGTGTTCCGGGAGGGAAAGGCCCAGGACTTCGAGCTGACACTCACCGAGCGGCCGATCCTGATGTGGGACATGCCGGGCCGCCGCACGGCGACGGGGGCCGCCGGTCCCAGCAGCCCGGGCCCCGCCGCCGGCAGGCCGGCCCCATCGCGGCGGACGTTCATCTTCTGAACCTTTAGGGGGTCGGAGCGGTTTTTCGCGGCAACCAATCTGTAACGCCAATTCCGTAATCGCGAAAAACCGCTCCGACCCCTTCGGACCCTCCGGGCGGTGTCACTTCCCGGTCTTCTTCAGCGCGGGCTTGACGAAGACGCGCTTGGGCATCTTCACGTGCACCCCCTTCGGCCCGTCGACCACCTGCGTGATGACTAGGTCGCCGGCCGCGCTGACGAGCATGTAGGCGTCCTCGCGCGTCATCTTCCGGGCCGTCGCGAGGAAGTCGATCATCTCGCGCGTCGCGATCCTCGCCGCCTCGGTCAGGTCGTCGTCCATGCCCATCGTGATCCAGTCGGCCGGGGTCTCGGCGCGCGGCCACGTCAGGTGGAGGTCCTTGCGGACGATGAACTGGAAGGTGCCGACCAGCGACGTCTCGAGCGCGGTGATGTCCACCTCGCCGTCGCCCTGGGCGGCGTGGCCGTCGCCGACCTCGAACAGCGCGCCGGGGACGTGCACCGGGATGTAGAGGATCGTGCCGGCGACCAGGTCCTTGTTGTCGATGTTCCCGGCGTGACGTCCCGGAGGGGCGCTGCTGACGCGGCCCGCCGAGGGCGGAGGCGCGACGCCCATGCTGCCGAAGAAGGGATGGAGCGGGATCTCGATGCCGTCGGCGAAGCGTCCGACCATCCGCTTCGCGTCGAGCGGCACGATCTTCATCGCGCCCGCCGCGAAGTCCTGCGGCAGGAACCCGCGCCCGGGGCTGAACGCGTTGTAGGCGTACGGGATCGCGAGATCGATCTTCTGAATCCGGACCTCGAGCACGTCGCCCGGCTCGGCCCCCTCGACGAAGATCGGACCGGTCAGGATGTGGCCGCCAGGCCCCTTGTTGCTCACCTTCTCGACGACTTCACGCAGCGCCGGTTCCACCTGATCGCGCGCGACGCCGGCGCCCTCGAGGCGGGCGGGCGTCGAGGTGATGAGCGCGTGGATGCGGACGGTGTCGCCCGACACGATGCGCATCACCGGCGTCGCGGCGGCGTCGTAGTAGCCGTAAGCCACGGTGGATGGCGTGGCCTGCAGCTCCTTCGTGGCGGCCTGGGCCTTCGCGGGAGGCTTCGGCTCGGCGCGTTGCTGCGCGAGCGCCGCGGCCGGCACGAGCGCGAGGATCAGCCATGCGGCGGGTGCAAGGGGTCTCATGGTCGCGCATTGTAATCCGACAACGGCTCCCGCATACAATGCACCGACCATGTCCGACCCCGATCCCCGCGTGCCGGCGGGCCCCGTCGTCCCCCACCCGTTCGTGTGGCTCGTCCTGTACTTCCCGCTCGGCCTGGCCAACGGCTTTCCGGCCGTGGCGCTCGGCTACCTCGCCAGCCGCGCGGGCCTCGACGTCTCGGCCATCGCCGGCATCGTCGGCATGACGTTTGTCGGCGGCGGGTGGAAGTTTCTCTGGGCGCCGATCGGCGACTACACGCTCTCGCGCAAGACGTGGTACCTGATCTCGATCTTGTCGGTCTCGATCGGCCTGCTGGCGATGGTGGCCATCCCGCTGAGCCGGTCCACCGCGCCGGTTCTCGCGGTGCTGACGCTGTTCACCACCGTGGCCGCGACCTTCAGCGCGTTCGCGACCGAAGGGCTGATGGCGCACAACACCACGCCGGCGACGCGCGGGCGGGCCGCCGGGTGGTTCCAGGCCGGCAACCAGTTCGGCCAGACGGCCGGGGGCGGCGTCGCGCTCTGGCTCATCGTGCATTCACCGGCGCCCTGGGTGGGCGGCCTGGGCCTGGCGGCGCTGCTCTCGGCGTGCGCGCTCGCGCTGGTCCGCGTGGAAGAACCGCCGCGCGCGCTCGAGGGCGCGTCGGTCGCGGCGAGGGTCGCGGACGCCTGGCGCGAGCTGGTGGAGGTGCTCCGCGCGCGCGCGGGGCGCCTCGCGATCATCCTGGCGATCCTGCCGATCGGCACCGGCGCGGCGATGTTCCTCTTCGGCGCGATCGCGCCGGAGTTCCACGCGTCGGCCGACGTCGTGTCGTCGGTGCTGGGCCTCGGCGGCGGAATCGTGATCGTGATCGGCTGCTTCGCGGGCGGGCGGCTGGCGGACCGGGTGTCGAAGCCGGCCGCCTACGCGGTGTCGTGCGGCCTGGGCCTGGTCGCCTGCGTCGTGATGGCGGCGTCGCCGCGCACGCCGGCGGCCTTCGCGGTCACGACGCTGTTCTACATCTTCACGCTGGGGATGGTGACGGCGTCGTTCACCGGCCTCGTGCTGGCGATCATCGGCGAGACGGCGGCGGCCACGAAAATCAACCTCTTCTTCGCCATCAACACCCTGTTCAGCCTCGGCATGCTGCGCGCCGCCGGCTGGGCGCACGACGCCTGGTCGACCAACGCGATGCTGCTGACCGAGGCGTTCGCCGGCGCGGCCGCGCTGGCCGTGTTCGTCCTGCTCGCGCGCCGCGTGCGCGGACGGGAAGATTAGCCCTCGGCGCCCCCTTCGCCGTCCGGGGCGTGGATGCCGACACGCCTCAGACCTTCAGGACGTCGTCCTTCCGCGCGACCAGCGTGTAGAGGGCGGGGGCCATGAAGATCGAGAGGAACAGCCGGGAGATCAGGCCGCCGACGATGACGATCGCAAACGGCTTCTGCGAATCGCTGCCGATCCCGGTGGACATCGCGGCGGGCAGCAGGCCGAAGCAGGCGACGAGCGCCGTCATGAGGATCGGCCGCAGCCGCAGCAGCGCGGCCTCGTAGGTGGCCGCGACGATCTCGCGGCCTTCGAGCCGCAGCTTGTTGACGAACGAGTACAGGATGACGCTGGTCTGCACGGCGACGCCCATCAGCGCCACGAAGCCGAGGCCCGACGACACGCTGAAGTTGGTGCCGGTGAGCCAGAGCGCGAGCAGCCCGCCGACCGGCGCCGTCACCAGCACGCTGAACACGATGATCAGCGGGAACTTCAGGTTCCCGTACAGCGCGAACAGGATGAGCAGGATCAGCACCAGGGTCAGGGGCATGATGACGATCATCTGCGCCCGCGCCGCCAGGTAATCCTTGTCACCCCCCCAGTCGAACCGGTAGCCGCCCGGCAGCCGGACCGCCCGCGCCACCGCGTCGCGCGCCTGGCCGACGGCGCCGGCCAGGTCGCGCCCCTCGACGCTGAACTGCACGCCGATATAGCGCTCGTTCCCCTCGCGGTAGATGAAGGAGGCGCCGTTGTCCACCCGGATGTCGCAGAACTCGCCGAGCGGCAGGTTCTGGCCGTCCGGGGTGGTGACCAGCAGGCGGCGGATGGCGTCGGCGTTCTGCCTGAACGGCTCCTGCAGCCGTACTACCAGGTCGAACTGCCGCTCGCCCTGGATGACCTGGGACACGGCCGACCCGCCGATGCCCGCCTCGACCAGCGTGTTGATGTCGCCGATGTTCAGCCCGTAGCGCGCGAGTTTCCCGCGGTCGGGCTCGATGACCAGGCTCGGCTGCCCGAGCTGGCGGACGATGGAGATGTGATCGATGCCGGGCACGCGGGAGATGACCTTCTTCACCGCGTCGGCTTTCTGCTCGAGCGTCGCCAGGTCCGGCCCGAAGATCTTCACCGCGAGCGAGCTCTTCAACCCCGTTTCGGCCTCGTCCACGGCGTCCTCGGCCGGCTGCGTGTGGTTGAAGATCACGCCGGGAAACACCGCCAGCTTCTCGTCGATCGCCGAGATCAGCTGGGGCTTGGTGCGGATCGATCCGGTGCGCCACGCCGGGTCGTCGTACGGCTTGAGGCCGACGTAGAACTCGTTGTTGAAGAACCCGGTGGGATCGGTCCCGTCGTCGGGGCGCCCGAGCTCGTTCGCCACCGTCGTCACCTGCGGGAAGCTCCGCAGGATCCCGCGGATCTTCGGCGAGAGCTTCGCGGCCTCCTCCCACGAAATCGTGTAGGGCGTCGTCGCGCGGATCCAGAGCGCGCCCTCGTCGAGATGCGGCATGAACTCGGCGCCGATGAAGGGCACCAGCAGCAGCGACGCGCCGAACGCGGCAAGGCACGCGGCGACGGTGGCGACCGGGTGGCGCAGCGAGACCTGCAGCAGCCGGCCGTACGCGCCGCGCAGGCGCTGGTAGAGCCGGGCGTTCGGCTCCCTGATGTTGCGCGTGAGCAGGTACGAGCACAGCACCGGCAGCAGGGTGAGGGTGCACAGGAGCGACCCGAGGAGCGCGAACGACATCGTGCTCGCCATCGGATGGAACAGCCGGCCGGACGGCCCCGTCAGCGCGTAGATGGGCAGGTAGCCGGCGATGATGACGGCGATCGCGTAGAAGATGGGCCGCTCGACGTCGCGCGCCGCCGCGCGGATGACCTCCATCGCGCGGGCTCGCTCGCCGGCGCGGGCGGCCACTTCGCGGAAGATGTTCTCCACCATCACGACCGCGGCGTCCACGATGATCCCGAAGTCGATCGCGCCGATCGACAGCAGGTTGGCCGGGATGTTCCGCCAGTCCAGGCAGATGAACGCGAACAGCAGGGAGAACGGAATCGTGACGGCCACGATCAGCGCCGTGCGCACGCTGAACAGGAACAGGCCCAACACGACCAGCACGAGCACCATGCCGCGCAGCAGGTTGCCCTCGACCGTCTTGGTCGTCTCCTGCAGCAAATCCTGCCGGTCGTAGAAGGGCACGACCTTCACGTCGGGCGGCAGCACCCGCTCGTTCAGCTCGCGCGTCAGCTGCTCGACTTTCTTCAGGACCACCTGCGCCTGCTCACCCGTCCGCATCAGGATCACGCCTTCCACGGCGTCGTCCTGCCCGAGGTACCCGAACTCGCCCAGCCGCGGCGCGTGGCCGGTAACCACCTCGCCGACGTCGCGAACGCGGATGGGAATGCCGTGCCGCGACGCGACGACGATGTCGCCGATGTCGCCGGCCGTCTTGACCAGGCCCAGGCCGCGCACGTAGTAGAACTGTCCGCCCTGCGAGTAGAAGCCGCCGCCGGCGTTCGCGTTGTTGCTGGCGAGCTGCTGCATGACCTGCGCCAGGCTGACGCCCTGCGCGAAGAGCCGGCCCGGGTCGAGGAGCACCTGGTACTGCAGCGTCGTCCCGCCGAACCCCGAATCGTCCGCCACGCCGGGGATGGCCCGGTAGCGGCGCTCGAGCACCCAGTCCTCGATCGTCTTCAGCTCCTGGGGCGAGCGGTCCGGGCTCTGGAGCACGTACCGGTAGATGAGGCCGCTCGGGCTGAACAGCGGGGAGATGACGGGCGTGACGCCGGGCGCCAGCTGCGCGTTCGGCAGCCTCTCGAAGCTCTGCTCGCGAGCGAAGTACGGGTCGGCGTCGTAGTCGAAGTTCATCGTCACCGACGACAGGCCGTAGAGCGAGATCGAGCGCAGCGCCTCGAGCTTCGGGATGCCGTTCATCTCGACCTCGATCGGGATGGTGATGAGGCGCTCCACCTCCTCGGCGGCGTGGCCCGGCCACTGCGTGACGATTTCGACATGGGGCGGCGAGAGGTCCGGGTACGCGTCGATCGGCAGCTTGCCGAACGCGACGACGCCCCAGGCGCCGAGGGCGATGATGGCGACGATGACCATCAGCCGCTGGGACAACGCGAACGAGACAATCCGGTCGATCATGCGCTAGCGCTCGTACGCATCGGCGAACTGCAGGAACACGCCGCCTTCGGCCACGATCGTGTCGCCGGCGTGCAGGCCCGACCGCACCTCGAACCGGCCCTCGCGCTGCGCGCCAAGCTGGACGGGGGCGCGCGCGAAACGGCCGGCGCCCACCTGGAGGTAGACGATCGGGAGATTCTCGCCCGTGTAGAGCACCGAGGAGGCCGGCACCGTCAGCACCTGGCGCCGCGCGGACGTGTGGACGACGAGATCGACGAACTGATCCTTCTTGAGCAGGCCCTCCCGGTTGCCGGTGACGACGCGCACCGGCGTCGTGCGCGTGGCGGGGTCGAGCATCGCCCCGATGTAGGAGACGCGGCCGCGAAACGGCGCGGCCGCAACCTGCGCGCGCACGTCGACGGGATCGCCCACGCGAACCTGTCCCAGATCCTCGTCGTGCAGGTGTCCCTGCACCCAGACCGTGGTCGTGTCGCTGATGAAGAAGCACGTAGTGGCGCCCGCCTGGACGAGCTGCCCCGGCAGCACCAGCTTCTGGACGACGACGCCGCGGATGGGCGACCGGACCGCCAGCTCGGAGGAGATGAGCACGTTCTGCCGCTGCGCCTCGTCGATCTCCCGGGCGGTGACGCCGAAGATCCTGAGCGCCTGGAGGTCGTTCTGGAGTTCGGTGAACGCGTCGTTGTAATCGGCCTGGGAGGCTTCGAGGTCCTTCGGCGCGATCACGTGGTTCGCGAGCAGGTCGGTATTGCGGTCGAGCGTGCGCCTGGCCAGGTCCAGCCGGTTCGCCGCCTTCCGGTAGCTGGAGACCGCGCTCGCCAGGTCCGGGCTCGACACGTAGAGCAGCGGGTCGCCCGCCTCCACCCGGCGGCCCAGGTCGGCGACCATCCTCGAGATCGGCCCGCTCACCTGCGCGATCGCCTGCGTGGTGTGATCCGCATCCCAGTCCACGGTGCCGGTCGTCTGGATCTCGGCCGTCCACTCGGCGCTCTCGACGCGCGCCAGGCGCAGCTGCGAAAGCTGGGCCGGCGCGACGGTGAGCAGCGCTGGACGGTCGCCGGCGCTTGTCGCCGGAGCCTTCCCGGGATCGGGCCCCCGGCTGCAGCCGGCCGCGAGCAGCACGACGGGGAGCGCCAGGGCGATCGCCTTCACGGGATCACCTGCCTTCCGACGACGAAGTTGATCTGCTCCACGCTGGTCATCCAGGCGGCGAGCGCCTGGCGGTAGGCGAGCTCGGTGGCGCGATACGTTCGCTCGGCGTCGAGCAGGTCGAGCAGGCCGGTGGCCCCCTTGGAGTACGCGTAGCGGCTGATCGCTCGGGACTGGCGCGCCTGTTCCAGGTAGCCCGACTCGTACAAGGACACGAGCTTGTCGTTGGTGCGGAACGCGGCGTGCGCGTTGACGACGTCGGTGAGCACCGAGACGCGCGCGGCCGACTCCGATTCGCGCGCCTGCGTCACGGCGAACTGGCTGCGCGCGATCTCGCCCTGGTTGCGGTTGTGGACGGGGATCTCGAACGACACCCCCACGCCGACGCCGTTCACCGGCCCGTTGCGATCGTATTCGGTCTCCAGCGTGACGTCGCGGACCCGGTTCGCCTGCGCGAGGCGGAGCGTGCTGTCGGCCAGCTTCGCATTGGCGCGCGCCGACGCGAGATCCGGACGCGCGGCGATCGCCTCGCGCTCCAGCGCCTCCAGCGAGACGGCGGCCGGGTGGCGGGCGAGCTCGCCGACGACGTCGAAATCCTCGGCCACCGTGTCGTAGCCGACCAGTTGCCTGAGCGCGGCCCTGGCCTGGACCAGGGCCACCTCGGCAGACGACGCGTCCTGCTCGAACTGCAGCTTCTGCAGCGCGATCTTCAGGTAGTCGCCCTCGGCCAGGTCGCCGCTCGTCACGCGCCGCTTGTTCAGATCGACGACCTCGGAGAAATCCCGGAGGTCCTGCCGCGCGAAGTCGAGAGTGGCCCTGGCCAGCAGGACGCCCACAAACGCCTGGCCCACCTGGAACCGCACCTGCCGCTCGGCGTCGTCCACCGTCCTGGCGGTCATCTCGGTCGCGTCGCGCGCCGTCTCGACGCGGCGCTCGCGCTTCCCGCCCCGCTCGAGCAGGTAGCTCAGCGACTCGGTGAACGTCTGGTTGTTGGCGAGGTTGGACCAGGTGAGCTGGCTCGGCGTGAACACCGGGAAGTCCGCGTTGGAGGAGGTGAAGACCGGGTTCGGCTTGAGGCCGGCCGTGATCTCGCCGGCGCGCGACTGATCCACCGTGAGCCGCTGGGCGCGGAGCGACTGGTTGCGCTGCAAGGCCAGCGCCACCGCCTGCTCCCGGGTGATCAGGCTGGCCGGCGGCGAGCCTGTCGACGACGTCTGGCCGGGAGCCAATCCTGGATAAAGCAGGCCCGCGAGGGCCACCGCGGCAACCACGCGAACAGGATGATGACGCATGGGAGTCCTCTCGAGCATGTCCGCACCGGCCTGGCGGGTGTCGGGCAGCCGCCGCAGGCCTTCCGGCGCTGAACGGACCCAGATTACTGTAGCAGCAAGTGCGGCATCCGGGGAAAGGAGTCACCCTGACCGTCCGGATCTGACGCCCGGGTTCGCTGTCGGAAGCGGGGGGCGAAGGATGATCCGGGGCCCCGGAGACCGCGCCAACAAGAGCCAATCCCCAGTTTTCTTCGTGCGTCTACTATACTGGTCCGCCTGTCACTCCACGGAGACGCATGAACAAGTCCACGCGCGGCTGGATCGTAGGCGTCGTCGCCGCACTGCTGGTCGTTTTCGCCGCGTCGGAAGCGGCCGCGCAGCAGGCGCCGGCCGCGGGCCCACCCGGGGACAGCGTCAAGGTATTCGTCGACTGCATGAACGTGTCATGCGACTTCGACTTCTTCCGGACCGAGATCACCTTCGTGGACTACGTGCGGGACCGCAAGCAGGCGGACGTCCACCTGCTGATCACCGGTGAACAAACCGGCGGCGGGGGAGTGAACTACACCCTCACCTTCATCGGGCTTGGCCGCTTCGCCGGCGTCGATCACCTCCTCCACTACGTCAGCCGGGTCACGAATACGCCTGACGAAACCAGGCGCGGTCTTGCGAGCACGATCAAGCTCGGGCTCGTGCACTACGTGGCGCAGACATCGGTCGCCTCCGAGTTGCAGATCACGAGAACCCAGCCGAAGAGCGGCGCGTCGGCAGCCGCGCCCGCGCGCGACCCGTGGGACTTCTGGTACATGAGCACCAACATCAGCCTCTATTCGAGCGGCGAGAAGCTGACCAACTCGACCGACGTCTACGGGTCGCTGGTGGCGAGCCGCGTGACCGACGCGTGGAAGATCAGGCTGAGCGGAGACTTCGACGTCAGCAGGAGCCGATACACGTTCAGCGACGGAACGGAGTACGTCGACAAGACGCGCACGTTTGGCGTGACGGCCTATGCGGTCAAGAGCCTCACGCCCCACTGGTCCGCCGGCGCCCGCACGCAGGCTTCACGATCCACCTACTACAACCGGAACCTGCAACTCACCGTCGCGCCGGCCGTCGAATACAACCTCTTCCCGTATTCCGAATCGACGCGCCGCCAGTTCACGTTCAATTACAGCGTCGGTGTGACGCATCTCCGCTACGACGAAGTGACGATCTTCGACAAGCTGCGGGAGACGCTGCCGATGCAGTCCTTCCTGCTGGCGGCCACCTTCAAGCAGCCGTGGGGTTCCTGGTACACCTCCTTCGAGGCCAGGCAGTACCTGACCGACCTCTCGAAGAACCGGCTGATCCTCTATGACACCCTCAACCTGCGCGTGTTCAAGGGTTTCTCGGTGCGTTTCTCGGGCGACCTCGAGCGGGTGCACGACCAGATCTACCTGCCCAAGGGCTCGGCTACGCTGGAGGAGATCCTCGTCCGGCGATCGCAGCTGGCGACCTCGTACTACTACTACCTGTCGGTTGGCGTGAGTTACAGCTTCGGCTCGATTCACAACAACATTGTCAACACGCGGTTCGACTCGAGTTATTGACTTCGGCAGGCGACGCTTCAGAGTGAAATCCCCGTCCACAGGCCAGCGCCGGCGGTCCGAAGCGAGGCGGGACGGCTAGGAGGCCGGGTCGGGTCCTCTCAACGCGGGATCGACATGCACTTCGCCGATTCCATTGCCCAACAGGGGTTCAATCAGCGCATCCACTTTCCGCGCGATCTCGTGTGCTTCGACGACCGTCAACGTCGATGACACTTCGATGTGCATGTCGGCGTGGATGACATCCGGCCCGATGTATTCGGCTCGGACACCATGAACCCCCACGACGCCGCACACTGACCGGGCCGTGCCTTCCAGGGAGGCCATGAACTCCGCCGGAGGGGCCTGCCCAAGCAGCATGGACAGGTTCTCGCGGAACAACCCCACCGCGTTGACCGCGATGATCGTCGCGATGACAATCGCCGCGAGCGGGTCGCCGATGCGCTCGCCGGCCAACACCAGGACGGCGCCGATCAACGCCGCCAGCAAGCCCAATTCGTCGTTGATCAGTTCGAGGAGTTGAGCCTTGGCGGCCGCCCCACGACTCTTCTGCCGAGACAGCTTCACCAGCGGTGCTGCCGCGACCAGCATGGACAGCACCAGCACGCCGATCGCCAGCGGCACATGCTGAAACGTCGCCGACTCGTGCGCCAGCAGCCGCGCGATCGCTTCTCGGTACAACTCGAAGCTGGTGAACGAGATGAACAATGTGGCGGCGACCAAGGCCGCGACGTTCTGCGCGCGACCGTAGCCGAACATGTGCACCCGATCCGCGGCCCGGCGTGAATACGAGGTGGCGATCAAGAGAAACGCCGCGATGAAGATGTCGCTCAACGTGTGCAGCGCTTCCGCCAGCAGCGCGATCACGCCGGACAGCAGGTACGCGATCAGCTTCAGGGCGAAGATGACCACGTAGAGGCCGAGGGCCAACTGCAGGCTGCGAATGTCCTCTTGTCCCTTCATCCCGGTCCTTCAGGCTGGAAGTCGACGGGCCGGATTGTACGCCGCTCCATCGCCTCCGTCCAATTGAGCGCGCGTCCGCCGACGACGGCCAGAATGAACCCTCGCCCCGCCCGTTCGTCCCGGCGAGGCGTTCGTCGGCTCGAGGGTCACCGCCTCCTGATGCCCCGCGCCACCGTCGCGGGACGCGGCTCTTTCCCCGACGGGTGGTTCACCGTGCGGACGCCGCCTCCCGCACGCCGGACGGTGAATGTGCGTAACATCCGAGGCCTTTCCCCGTATCCTCTACCAGGATGAACGCCGCGGACTTCGGGGACCTGTATCGGCGGCATGCGGCGGACGTGTACCGCTTCGCGCTGTACCTGACCGGGAACCCGGCCGACGCGGACGATATCACCTCCGAGACGTTCGCCCGTGCCTGGTCGAGCCCGGCCGAGATTCGCGTCGGCAGCGTGAAGGCGTACCTGTTGATGATCGCGCGCAACGTCAACGTCGACCGCCACCGGGTCGTCCGCCGGCTGGTCGCGCTCGAAGACAACGTGCGCGACCCCGCGCGGGACTCCGAAGCGGCGGCGATCGGGCGCGACGAGACGCGGGCGCTGCTGGAAGGCCTGTCCAGGCTCGGCGAGGCCGAACGCTCGGCGCTGCTCATGCGGGCCATCGGCAACCTCTCGTACGAAGCCGTCGCGGCGGCGTTGGGGGTCTCTCCCGCGGCCGCCAGGGTCCGCGTGCATCGGGCGAGACTGCGGCTCGCCGATCTGATCGGAGCAGGACGATGATGAAAGTCACACGCGACGTGATCCTGGACCTGTGGCCGGCGTACGTAGCCGGCGAGGCGAGCGCGGATACGCGCGCGCTGGTCGATCAGTTCCTGGGAGAGGATCCCGCGTTCGCCGGCACGCTGAAACGCGGGCCTGACCTGGCGGCCGCGCCTGTGTCGCTGCCGCCCGATGCCGAAGCGCGTGCCTTCGCGCGCACGAGGGCCCTGGAGCGGGGGCGCGCGTGGCTCCACGCGGTTCTCATCCTGGCCCTCGTGTTCACCGCGATGGCGGTCGTCCGCGTGACCAGCGACAGCCCCGAGGACCGCACCGGACGCATGCTCCTCGCGACGGCGACGTGGGCGGCCTATGCCGTCCTCTGGTATTGGCGGCGGCGCCAGGCGGTGCGGGCGACAACCCCCAAACGCGACGGATAGCGGGTCCCGAGCGGGCCTGCCGGTCATAAGCACGCCCGCGTACTCCGACCGCGATGGTCCGAATCATCTGGTCCGCCGCCAGTCACGTGCTCCAAAATGTGGTGCAATTCTGAACACACCAGCTGGCGCGATTTGGATTAAGATAGCGCCCAAACGCGGGAGTTCCCTTCGCGACATCGGTCGCCTGAGTGCGGCGGATTGCGGCTCGGGAGACGCCGGGACGTCGGCCCGGTCCGGTCGAACCCACCTCGAGCCCGCGGAACTGGAGGAAGGTCTTGAATCCACGGTCGCGAATCCTGGTTCCCGTGCTTTGGGGTGTTCTGCCGGGTCTCTTGCTCATGGCCGGCTGCGGGGGCGGTTCTAACCCTTCATCGACCATCACGTCGGTCTCCGCGTCCTGCGTCCTCACCACGGTTCCGACGGGTGCCTCGACTCAGTGCAGCGCGACAGTTCTCGGAACAGGCACCTTCAGTTCCGCCGTCGCCTGGTCGGTCAACGGGGCTGCCGGAGGGAACTCGACGTTCGGCACGATAAGTGCGGCGGGTCTGTACACGGCGCCGGGCACGGCTCCGACACCGGCTGCCGTCACGATCGCGGCCACGAGCACCCAGGACTCGAGCAAGTCCGGACCGGTCCAGGTGACGGTCAACCCCCTCGCCGTCTCGCCCGCAGCGGCCCAGATGCCGGTCCTGGGACAACAGAAGTTCGCCGCCTTGCTGAATGGACAGGCCGTGACGACGGTCGCGTGGAGCGTCAACGCAATCGCGGGAGGCGATTCGACGGTTGGGACCATCGATGCGACGGGCCTTTACGCGGCGCCGGCGCAGGTTCCGAACCCGCGGGCGGTGACCGTGCGTGCGACCAGCCAGGCGAATCCCTCCGTCAGCGCGTCCGCCACCGTCACCATCGGGCCCTACGTGATCAGCAGCCTCCACTCGTTCACTGGTCTGGCCGACGGCGCCGGGTTGTCCGGGCCCCTCCTCCAGGCAAGCAACGGCGTCTTCTTCGGGACCGCCCAACTCGGGGGGGCCAACGGCTTCGGGGCCGTATTCACGATGAGTTCCGCGGGCCAGGTCACCCCGGTGCACCAGTTCTCGAACTCCGACGGAGCCTATCCCGTCGGCGCGATGATCCAGGCCGCTGATTTGAACCTCTACGGGACGACGGCCTACGGCGGCGCCAGCAGTCAAGGAGCCGTGTTCCGGATGAGTCTGGCCGGGTCGTTCAGCACCCTGTATTCGTTCGCTGGAAGCGACGACGGGTCCGAGCCCACGGGTGGCGTGATTCAGGCGGCAGATGGGAACTTCTACGGGACGACCTACTCCGGCGGCACGTCAGACGCCGGGACGGTGTTCCGCGTCAGCTCCTCCGGCAGTCACACGACCCTCTACTCCTTCTCGGGGGGAGCGGATGGAAAGGGGCCCGAGGGGAGCCTCGTTGACGGCGGCAATGGGTTCTTCTACGGGACGACGGAGGTCGGCGGCATCCTGACGTGCCAGATCTGGCCGATCGCGGGCTGCGGGACGATCTTCAAGATCGATTCGAGCGGGCACCTCACCACTTTGTACTCCTTCACCGGCGGCGCGGACGGAGCCAACCCGGCGGAAGGGCTGATTGTCGCGAGCGACGGCTACCTGTACGGGACGACTCTCTTCGGTGGCGACTCGTCGTGTCACCTGTCGGCGTACACGGGTTGCGGGACGATCTTCAGAATCGACGCGGCCGGGAACTTCCAGGCCTTGCACGCGTTCTCGGGCGCCGCTGACGGCGGCGTTCCGTTCTCGTCGCTGCTCCAGGCTTCCGACGGCGATTTCTACGGGACCACGACCGCCGGAGGGAACCAGTCGTGCCTCGTCATCGCCGCCAACGAGCAGTTCTCGACCTATACCGGATGCGGGACCGTCTTCAAGATGGACACGGCCGGACACGTCACCGCTCTGTACTCGTTCAACGGCACCCCGAACGACGGATCCAATCCCTTCTCGGCGCTCATCCAGGGGAGCGACGGCTACTTCTACGGGTCGACCCGATGGGGCGGCAGTGCCGTCAACTGCAGCTTCACCAACAACGGCGGCTGCGGCACGATCTTCCGGCTGGCAGGCCCGGCAGGCCCCCTGACCGCTCAGCAGGGAAGCGTGGGCACGAAGGTGCTTCGGGCTCTCAGCCCCTCGCCTGCGCCGTCACCGCTGGACACGATGATCACGTGGCTGCCGCTCGTCCCGCGGCAGCCCGGCTCTCCGGAGCCCGGTGCGATCACGGGGCTGAAAAGGGATCGGTGACACGCGGGGGGCCAGGGCCATCTATTTCTTCTCCCGCACCTGTTCCTCCGTGGTGACGCGGAACCGGCGGAAGTTCGAGTAGCTCGCGCGGGCCTCCGCGCGCAAGACCGGCGTCATGTTCTTGCCGGACACGGGCCGCACGCTGGCCTCGTAGGATTCGAGCATCTCGCGCGGCAGCCATAGGTCCTGGGCCTTGTCGCGGCGATACCGGACCACGATCCGGCCTCGCATGCGCGTGTCCTCCGCGACCATCTCGGTCGCGAGCACCGCGCCAGTCGCCAGGTCCACCGTGAAGGAGCCGCGCACCGGGACGTCCTCGCCCTGCGGATTCCTGATGAAGGTCGGCCGCCGCTGCTCGACGTACTCGACGCGCCAGGTGACCAGCCCGTCGGTGGCGCCCTTTCCCGCGACCTTGAACGTGAAGTGCGGCATGTTCTCGGCCGTCGCGAACGCCAACGGGTACACCGGCACGTTCTGGTTGCGCCGGACCTCGCCGACATTGTAGCGGGCACTTTCCTCGCGGATGGCCTCCATCTGCCTGAGGCCCTCGGCGTTGTTCTCGAGAAACAGCTTCTTCAGGCGGTCCTCGCGGTCGCGCACCTTCTGGCCGTCCACCTCGTACACGTCGCGGAACTGGACCCAGTCCCGCCCGGCCACCGGGGCCAGCAGGAGCAGGTCGGAGCGAAGACGCACCCGACGGCCCATGGACGACTGGTCGTAAACTTCCTCGGCGACGATCGCGGAGAACTGCCGCTGGTAGGCGTCGACGTACTTCGCGAGCCGAGGCAGAATCAGCTGGAGGTCGGGATCGCTCGAAGGGGTGACAGCGGTTTGGGCCGCCGCGGCGACCGCCGCGAGCATTGACAGCGCGAGCACGGAGCAGAACCGGCGGCCCCGAGGCGACATCGTGCTCCTCCCTTTTCGGCGGACGCTGGCGGCCGTAGGGTAGCACGGATGGCGGTCCGCTTCGGGGGATGGCGCCGCTTCGTTCACCGACGCCGCGCTCGAACCAACGCCGCCCGGCAAGAGGTGTTCCGCAGTTGGGGTGGCCGTGCCGTTTCCCGGGGAGAATCACGTTGGGCGGAAGCCAGCTCGACAGGCGGCCGGCCTGGCTATTCATCAGCTTGCGCCGTGCTCGGCGGCCACCCACAATGGAGGTTCACGATCACATCAGGAGGTCGACATGACGAAGGCAAAGCGTGCCGTTCCCGAGGGCTTCTACACAGTTACCCCGCACCTGACGCTCGACAACGCCGTACAGGCGATCGACTGGTACAAGAAGGCGCTCGGCGCCGAGGAAGTGTCGCGCGCGGTCGGACCCGATGGCAAGATCCTGCACGCGGAGTTGCGGATCGGCAACTCGCGCATCATGGTGAACGACGCGATGATGGGGAGCAAGGGCCCGCTCGCGCTGTCGGGTTCGCCGGCCTCGCTCTGGCTCTACGTGGAAGACTGCGACTCGCTGTTCAACCGCGCGGTGTCTGCGGGAGCGAAGGTGCTGCCGGGCATGGGGGCCATGGCCGATCAGTTCTGGGGCGACCGGTGCGGGAGCTTTACCGATCCGCACGGGTACAGCTGGACGATCGCGACGCACAAGGAGGATCTCACGCCGGCCGAGATGAAGACGCGCCAGGACGAGTGGATGAAGCAGTTCGAGAAGAAGATGTCCGCGGGCGCGTAGTCGGCCGGCACATCGACGTATCTTGCGATCGGGCGATCTTGCGATCGGGCGTAGGGCTGCAACGCCCTCCGTACTTCGCAAGATCGCAAGATCGCCAGATGCACGGCGCCGCTAGAAGTCCGCGCTCTTCGGCGCCCGCGGGAACGGGATGACGTCGCGGATGTTGGCGAGGCCCGTCACGTAGTTGAGCGCCCGCTCGAACCCGAGGCCGAAGCCGGCGTGCGGGACGGTGCCGTAGCGCCGCAGGTCGCGATACCACCAGTAAGACCGCCGGTCGAGGCCCACCTCGTCGATCCTCTTGTCGAGCACGTCGAGCCGCTCCTCGCGCTGGCTGCCGCCGATGATCTCGCCTATCCCGGGCGCCAGCACGTCCATCGCCGCCACCGTCCGGCCGTCGTCGTTCAGGCGCATGTAGAACGCCTTGATCGTTTTCGGATAGTCGGTCACGACGACGGGCCGGCCCACCAGGGCCTCGGTCAGGTAGCGCTCGTGCTCCGACTGCAGGTCGATGCCCCACCGCACGGGGTACTCGAACGTGCGGTTCGACTTCTCGAGCGCGGCGATCGCCTCGGTATACGTCATCCGCTCGAAGCTGGAGCCCAGGAACGCCTCGAGCCGGGTGACGCAGGTCTTGTCCACGCGCTCGGCGAAAAACGCCATGTCGTCCGGGCGCTCGTCGAGCACGGCCCGGAAGATCGCCCGCAGGAAATCCTCGGCGAGCTTCGCGTTGTCGTCGAGATTGGCGAACGCGATCTCCGGCTCGATCATCCAGAACTCGGCCAGGTGGCGGCTCGTGTTTGAGTTCTCGGCCCGGAACGTCGGCCCGAACGTGTAGACGCGGCTGAGCGCGAGGCAGTAGGCCTCGACGTTGAGCTGGCCGGAAACGGTGAGATACGACTGCTTGCCGAAGAAGTCCTCGGTGAAGTCGATGCCGCCCTCCGGCGTCCGCGGCAGGTTCGCCAGGTCGAGCGTCGACACGCGGAACAGCTCGCCGGCCCCCTCCGCGTCGCTCGCCGTGATGATGGGCGTGTGGACCCAGTAGAAGCCGCGCTCGTGGAGGAAGCGGTGGATGGCCATCGCCATCGTGTGGCGGACTCGCGCCACCGCGCCGAACGTGTTGGTGCGCGGCCGCAGGTGCGCCACCTCGCGCAGATACTCGAAGGTGTGGCGCTTGGGTGAGATCGGATAGGTGTCCGGGTCCTCGACCCACCCCACGACGCGCACCGCCTCCGCCTGGATCTCGAACGCCTGGCCCTTGCCCTGCGAGGCGACCAGCGTGCCGTCCACTTCCACCGCGCAGCCGGCCGTCAGCCTCTCGACATCAGCCTGGTAGTTGGGCAGGGAGGCGGGGATGACCGCCTGGATCGGGTCGAAGCAGGTCCCGTCGTGCACGTGCAGGAACGACAGCCCCGCCTTCGAGTCCCGCCTCGTCCGGACCCACCCCTTGACGGCGACCGGCGTGCCCACCGGCACGGCGCCGCCGAGGAGGTCGGCAATCTTGTACCACGCCATCGCAGTGCTCCTCGAGAGCCTGACAGACGCCCTCGTTCCTGGACCTCAAATCATACCGGTACCGGGCCGCGTCGTCGCGGTGAAACGCGCCCGGACGTCCCGCCCGGCCCAGGTTGCGACAAGGCCCCGCCGGTCGATACAATCACGCGACCTTGCGGCTTCCCGGGCAACCCGGGGAGCCGGCGTGAACCGACGTCGCGGACGTCTCGCGGGGTGATGAGCATGAAGAGGACTCTGTTGACCGCAGCCATGATTGCCCTGGCGGCCGCCGCGTTGATGGCGGGCGCGCAGGGCACGGGCGGCGCCGGCCTGACCGCCGGCGACCTGAAAGGGATCGAGCTCCGGAGCATCGGTCCGACGATTCAGACCGGCCGGATCGCGGACATCGCCATCGATCCGAAGAACCCGAGTGTCTGGTACATCGCGTCCGCGTTCGGCGGGCTCTGGAAGACGACCAACCGCGGGATCTCCTTCGCTCCGATTTTCGACAACCAGACCTCCTTCACGTTGTGCTGCGTCGTCGTGGACCCGAAGGACTCGAACACGGTCTGGCTCGGCACCGGCGAGAACGCCAGCCAGCGCAGCGCCCACTTCGGCGACGGCGTCTACAAGTCGATCGACGCCGGCAAGAACTGGAAGCGCGTCGGCCTCGCCGCATCCGAGCACATCGGCAAGATCGTCATCGACCCGCGCAACACCAACGTCGTCTACGTGGCCTCCCAGGGGCCGCTCTGGTCGGCCGGCGGCGACCGGGGGCTCTACAAGACGACCGACGGCGGCGCCACGTGGCAGCAGGTCCTGAAGATCAGCGACGACACCGGCGTGAGCGACGTCGTCATGGACCCGAAGAACTCGCAGGTCCTGTACGCGTCCGCATATCAGCGACGCCGGGCGGTCGGGCAGATGATCGGCGGCGGCCCCGAGGGGGGCATCTTCAAGTCGGCCGACGGCGGGAAGACCTGGAAGAAGCTGACGAGCGGTCTGCCGAAGGGCGACATGGGGCGCGTCGGCCTGGCCATCGACGGCCGAAAGACGCCGGCCACCGTCTTCGCGCTTGTGGACGCGAAGCGTGACGAGGCCGGCTTCTACCGTTCCGACGATGCCGGGGCGACGTGGGCGCGGATCGGGCACATGCCGGCCCAGGCCGGGCAGCGCGGCGGCGGCCAGGCGGGGGCGGGCGCGGCCGGTGCGGCCGGCGCCGCGGACGCGGCGGGCAGGGGCGGGGCTCCGGGCGCTGCGGGCGCACAGCCCGGCGCACGCGGGGGCGCGGGCGACGACTGGTACCGCGGCGGCGGCGCGGCGTACTACCAGGAGATCTTCGTGGACCCGTACCGGCCCGACACGATCTGGTCGATGAACGTCAACGTCGAGCGGAGCACCGACGGCGGGAAGACGTGGGGCCGCGTGAACTGGGAGAGCACGGGCGTGCACGTCGATCACCACGCGCTCGTGTGGGATCCGTCGGACCGCAACCACGTCCTGCTCGGCAACGACGGCGGCCTCTACGAGTCGTACGACGACGGGGCCACGTGGCGGTTCTTCGCGGTGCTGCCCGTCACCCAGTTCTACCGCGTGTCGGTGGACAACGCGACCCCGTTCTACAACGTGTGCGGCGGGGCGCAGGACAACTGGTCGGTGTGCGGTCCCTCGCGCTCGATGAACCGCTGGGGCGTCCGGACGAGCGACTGGTTCATCGTCGGCGGCGGCGACGGGTTCCAGACGAGAAACGATCCCGTCGACCCGACCATCGTCTACGCGTCGTCGCAGGACGGCAACGTGACGCGCCTCGATCTGAAGACGGGGCAGTCGCGATCGATTCGCCCGCCGATGGCGCGGCAGACCCGTGGCGGCGGCGGCGACGATTCGCTCGGCGGCGCCCCGGCGGGCGCGGCCGGCGCCGCGGCAGCGCAGGCCGGGGCCGGCGCGCAGGGCGGCCAGGGCCAGCGGGGCGGCGCAGCGGCCGGGGGCAGCGACCGGGCCAACTGGGACGCGCCCTACATCATCAGCCCGCACTCGCCGACCCGCCTCTACTGGGCCAGCAACAAGCTGTATCGCTCCGACGACCGCGGCGACACGTGGGTGGCCGTGAGCGGCGATCTCTCGCGCAACCTGAAGCGCGAAGAGATCCCGATCATGGGGAAGGTCTGGCCGGCCGGCTCGGTGGCGCTGAACGTCTCGACGACGGCGCTCAGCAACATCGTGTCGCTCGACGAGTCGCCGCTGCTCGAGGGGCTCGTCTACGTCGGCACCGACGACGGGCTGGTGCAGGTGACCGAGGACGGCGGGAAGAACTGGCGCAAGGCGGAGCAGTTCCCCGGCGTGCCGCAGTGGACGTACGTGAGCGACGTGTTCGCGTCGCCGCGCGACGCCAACGTCGTCTTCGTCACCCTCAACAACTGGCAGCGCGGCGATTACAAGCCGTACGTCGTCAGGAGCGCGGACCGCGGCCGGACCTGGACCAACATCACCGGCAACCTGCCCGATCGCCACGACGTGTGGTCGCTCGTTCAGGACCACCTGAACGGCGACCTGCTGTTCGCCGGGACCGAGTTCGGCC
The DNA here is from genome assembly GCA_963717945.1 of uncultured Acidobacteriota bacterium. Classification (GTDB taxonomy): domain Bacteria; phylum Acidobacteriota; class Vicinamibacteria; order Vicinamibacterales; family Fen-181; genus FEN-299. The sequence goes on from CAVQXT010000007.1 coordinate 89,542, forward strand.
TCTACGTCACCGTGGACGGAGGCCGGAACTGGGTCGAGCTCACCGGGGGCATGCCGCCCGCGCAGGTGCGGGACATGACCGTGCAGCGGCGCGAGAACGACCTGGTCGTCGCCACGTTCGGGCGCGGGTTCTTCGTCCTCGACGACTACAGCGCGCTGCGCGACCTGTCGCCGCAGACGCTGGCCGAGGCGGCGCACCTGTTCCCGCTGCGCGACGCCTACTCGTTCAGCACGGTGGGGATGAACCCGGCCGGGTCGGCAGGGGTCGGCCCGCTGGCGGGCAATTGGACCGCGCCCAATCCGCCGTTCGGCGCCGTGTTCACCTACAACCTCGGGCAGGCGCTGCCATCCGACACGAAGCTCGTGCTGACGATCACCGATGAGACCGGCAAGCAGATCCGCCGGATGGCACTCGAGAACGAGGTCGGGCTGAAGCGGATCGCGTGGAACCTGCGCGGCGAGCCGGCGGCACCGGCGGCCGGCGCGGCGCAGGGTCAGCGCGGCGGGGGCGCCGGCTTCGGCCGCGGCGGCGCGCCGCTCGTGCCGGCGGGCCGTTACACGGCGACGCTCGGCAAGCTCGTGGGCGACACGGTGACGGCGATCGGGACGCCGCAGGTGTTCCGCGTCGTGCAAGTCCAGCAGTAGTCGGAGAAGTGGACCGAGTCCCGGCGCGCGCATCGCGCCGGGACTCGCCCCTCACGTCTCCCGTCTCACGCTCCACTGGGTCATCAGCCGGGGCCTGGCTATTGAACCGTTGCTGTCGTCGCCGCTCCGACTTGTTATTCAGTAGTGGGCGTGATCCGTTCCGGCTTGAGCCCTGAGCCTTGAGCCCTGAGCCTCCTGGCGTGAGCCTTGAGCCCTGAGCCTTGAGTCTCCTGGCTTGGGCCTTGGGCCATCTGGCCCTGGGCCTTCGTCCTACCACTCCGAGCCGCTGGCCTTGAGGTCGAACGTGCGGCGGCCGGGGTCTCCTGCCAGCTTGTACTTCGCCGGCCCGATGACCGTGGTCCCGCCACTGGCCATCGACGCCTCCAACCACTTCGCGGCCTGGGCCCGGTCGGCGCCGTCGAAGTGCAGGGCTGTCAGGACACCGAACAGCCGGAGGCACGGCGCGTCCTTGGCCGGGCCGCTCTGCGTCACGACGGCGTTGATGTACTCGATCTTGCCCGGCGTGCTGCCGTAGAAGCGGACCTGGTAGCTCACCAGCGGCGTCCCGGCCTCGCACATCCACACGTTGGTCCGGTTCTCCTGCATCGGCCCCTTGCACGTGATCCCGATGCCCGCCAGCTCCTGCCTGATGTCGTTGGCCCACAATCCGCGAAGCCATCGTGTTTCGACGGCGGGCGCCGCCGGCTTTGCCGCCGCCCCCTCGGAGGTTGCGGGCGAGCTGCCGCCTTGTCCCCCGCATGCCGCCGTGGAGAGCGCGACCGCCGCCAGGACGATGACCAGCCACGTTCGGTGCATAGGAAGGCCTGTCTTATCGGAGTGAACCGCCGTCATCACCGCTCGAGCCGCGTCAGCGCGGATGGACCACGTAGGATGCCGCCACCTGGTCCAGCAGGGCGTCCGCCGATCGACCCGAAACCGACTCGCACGCCGGGTTGAAGCGGAAGACGTAGCCCTCCGGCGACGGCGCGAGCTTCGGGTGGGTCCGATAGGTCCACTGCTGGGTCGCCGCCTGCTCCTGGTCCTGGAACGCGCGCATCGGATCGGGCGCCCCGAAATGCTGCGCGACGTGAGTGTCCTTCTGCCAGTCTGGCTTGCCGAGCACCAGGTAGGTGCGGCCACAGTCGTTCCACCTCTTGCCGTTGATGAGGAACCGCTTCTCGGCCGTCTGCATGCGAAGCTCGAACTGGGCGCGGACCGGGTTGTCGGGGTTCGACGGGTCGGGGTTACGCGCGCGCCAGAAGTCCTCCTGGAACTTCACGCGCGCCGAGGGCGCGGTGATCTTCGCCTCCTTGCGCTCGGCCTGCAGCATCAAGGGATCCACCCGGTCGAGCCAGCGCTTCCAGTCGTCGTTGGACACGGGCGCCTGGGCGCGCACGCCGGCCACCAGCAATGTCAGGGCGAACGCCGCGAAGAGGACTCGCGTCATGCCCACATGATACGCGGATTCGGGCGGGTGCGTCCCGCGGGGCGATGTACAATCCGGGGCATGCCCGACACGCGGCGGCGGGACCCGGCCGAGTTCGACGTCTTCGTCTCGTGTGCCGACGGCGATGACGCCGAAATCCCGTCGACGGTGGCCGCGTATCTGACCCGGGAGGGCTTCCACGTACGGATGGGCGCGTCGGCCGGACGCGCCGTCGCGGGCCCGTCCGACCTCGCGGCGGTGGACGAGACTCCCGACTTCATCCTGCTGCTCACGCCGGCGACGAGAGCCGCGCTGGCCGACCGCGGCCACGCGGTCCATGTCGAAGTTGCCCGCGCCCTTTCGACCAACAGGAACGTCGTCCGCGTCGAGGAGATCGCTTCGAGGTCCCGCGCGAACATCGGGAGCTCCGGAGAACTGGCCGGCCTCGCCGACCAGCAGCGCGTGACGTACGACCCGGACCGCCTCGCCGAGTCGCTGTCGATCCTGCGGCACAGCCTTTCGAGTGACACGACGGTCAACGAACGCCACGACCTGCGCCGGACGCGGCGGTGGTTCATCTTCGCGGCGCTGTTCGTCCTCGCGGGTTTCTCGTGGCAGACCGTGCCGCTCCTCATCAAGGCCTGGCGGCAGCCGAAGCCGCTGCCGCCGGTGGCGCCGTTTATGCTGTATTGGGCGGGCTTCGCCGAGCGAACCGAGAACGGCGCGGCCGTGGAATTCCCGCTGGAGTCGGGCGCGGTCGTGTCGGGGGGCGAGCGGGTGCGGATCGTGTTCAGCCCGAGCGCGGACGGGTTCGCCTACGTCATCGCCAAGGATGCGCGCGGGCGGGTTTCGGTGCTGTTTCCCACCGAGATCCTGAAGGGGGCCAGCCGCGTGAAGGCCGGGAAGGTGTACGACGCGCCGACCGAGTCGGACTGGCTGACCGTAGACCCGCAGACCGGCCTCGACACGATCTACGTCTTCGGCAGTCTCGATCCGCTGCAGAATCTCGAGGAGCTCGTCGAGGAGCCGGAAACGCCGGCCACCGTGGCCGCCAGGCGCGGCCTGGTGGACCAGACGATCGCCGGCCTGCTGGACGGCCGTCACTACCAATACGGCCGGCGCGTGTCGGTCAGGACCACGCAGTTCATCGACCAGGCGCTCAAACCGCTTCCAGGCCCGCCGACGTTCAGCGCGCCGAGCTCGTCAGGGCCTGCCCTCACGCACCCGGCGCTCGCCCAGCCGGGGCTGGTCAGCGCGCTGGCGGAAATCAAGCTCAGGTTCTCGCCTGCTCGCTGACGCTCGCCGGCTCAGGGCCTCAGGCTCAGGGCTCGAGCCCAGAGGCTCAAGGCTCAGGGCTCACGACTCAGGGCCATGAGACAGCCACGACTCACTCGTCCCTCATCCCCCGTCCCTCGTCCCTGGTCTTACTTCGACGGTACGAAGTTCCAGTTGAGCAGCGCGTTGAACACCATGTTGAACTCGCCCAGGTTCTGCCAGCGGTAGACCGGGTTGCTGGCGAACAGGATGACCCGCCCCTCGCCGTTGCACGCGTTTGGAACGTCAACGGCAAACGCCTTCTGTTTGAGCTGGTCGGCCCCGACCATCGCCCCGCTCAGCACCGACGAGTCGCCGCCGACGTACCGCGCCAGCACGTTCCCCTGATCGGCGATGCCGACGCGCAGCGTGAACCCGCCGTTGTATTTGATCGGGATGGTCTTCTCCCGGTAGCCGTAGAAGACGGGGTGCTCGGGCCTCGCGATTTCCCCCTGGACGATGGGGCGCTGGGCTGTGACGCCGGTGATCGGCTCGGCATCGACGGTGTGCGCCCACCCGAACTCGATCGGGAACCGCGCCGCGGCCGCCGCGGCGATGAGCGTGCCGCCTCCCTCGAGGAACTGCTGGAACGCGTCCACGCCGGGCTGGCCGAACCCGCCCGACATGTCGGGCGTCGAGCCGTACATCCCGAGGAACTTGTACTTGTCGGTCTTCTGATACGGTTGCGGGCGCGCGGACGGCGCCTGGAGCGCCGCCTGCCGCGTCAGGTTCTGCGCGGCCATCAGGATGACGTCGTACTTGGCGCGAAGCCCGCCCTGCACCACCTGCTCCTTGTAGATCAGGTCGTAGGGGATGCCGATTCGATCCAAGGCGAGACGGTACCAGCCGAGGTCCTGCGTGCTCGTCCACTGGGAATAGACGGCGATGCGCGGCGCCGGCGCGTCGTGCATCGGCACCTTCGGCAACTCGGCCAGGGCCGCCGCCGTCAGGCCGAGCTGCTCGGCCGCGGCGCGCCACTCGGCGGCCGGCGCGCCAGCGACGACGAACGACCCGGCGGGGAAGTCGACGCCGCCCGACGAGAAGCTCTTTTCGGCGATCTTCATCGGCGTCGAGCGCAGCCGGTAGCGGAACGCGATCATGTTGAGCGAGCCGTCGTGCGCCACCGCGAAGCCGGCCGACCCGCTGCCGGACACCTTCCCCTTCACCGTCACGGCCGTCACCGGCGTGACGGGCACCTTCAGGACGGCCGCATCGGCGATCTCCCTGACGTCCACGCCCATCAGCAGGCCCATCGTCCAGCCGCTGTCGTCGTAGGTCGTCAGCCGCGTGTCGGGGTAGACCTGCTTCTCGAGGAGGTTCTTCGCGAGCCGGCCGTACGGCTGGTCGCGCTTGATGACATAGGAGCCGGAGGGAAACGTCGTGCCGTCCAGCTTGAATTCCGACGCCGCCTGGCCGACCTCGATCCGCTGGATGCGCAGGACGGAGAGCAGTTCGGCCACGCGCGTCATGTCGCGCTGCACGGGAATGACGTAGCCGAACGGGGCCTTGGTCCGCCCTTCGTCGAGCGCGTTCTTCGTCTTGACGTAGAAGTTCTCGACCAGCGTGGACGGGAACAGCGCCGTGAGCTGGAGCGACGAGAGGACGCCGGTCTCCATGTAGTTGACGTTGTCGCGGCGCGTGAACGACGCGGCCGCGTTCGGCGGCACCGGCAGGCCGCGGTACCATTCGCGATCCTGCGTGCCTCCGCGTCCGGTCGGAAGAGCCGGTGCGCCACCTCGCGGCGCCGCCGTCTGGACGGCCGGGGCCGTCTGCGGCGCCGCCGCGGAGGGAACGGCCGGCGGAGCGGGCGTTGACGCCGCCGATGCAGGAGCCGGAGGCGGCGGAAGCGCGGGCTGTCGGGCCGGCGCCGCGGCCGCAGGTTTCGCCGCGGGCGTGGCGGGCGCGGCGGGCAGCGCCGGGTCACGCCCCGACTGCGTCTCGTACATCTTCATCAGGCCGTTGTGGTTGTAGACCACCGACGCGTAGTAGCCCGGCGACCAGCCGTCCATGAACGCGTGGGTGTAGACGCCCGGCATCCCCCACTTCGTCATCTGCGCGAGTTCCCAGTTCGAGAACCAGGGGAGCTCGGCGAACAGCAGCGGGTCGAGATTCGGGTTCTGGGGCGGGCCGCCGCTGAAGGTGTACATCAGCGTCATCGACTCGTGCAGGTCATGCATGACGGTCGGGTGCGCCGTGAAGTACCAGTCGGCCAGCGCGCGCGCCTCTTTCACCGCGAGGTTGATGTCGCGGTTGTTGTCGTGGAAGACGTACTTGCCCCAGTAGGGAACGGCCAGCGTCCCCGCGCCCCGCTGGCCGCGCGCCGGCTGGTCGGCCTCGCCTCCGCCCGCGCGCTGGCCCCCGCGCTGGCCGCCCCGCTGGCCGGCGCCGGCCGCCGCCTCGGGGGCGCCCGCCTCTGCGGGGCGCGCATCGCTCGACGGGGGTGCCGCAGGCTGAGCGCCAGGCGTCTCGAGCCCCTGGTAGAACGAGTCCACGTAGCGGTCGCGCCCGTCGGGATCGGCCACCGGCGTCACCGACACGTAAACCTTGTTACGGATCTCGGTGACGATGGGCGACGTCTCGGTGGCCAGCCGGTAGACCAGCTCCATCAGCATCTCGGGCGGCCCGCTTTCGCTGCTGTGCAGGCCGCCGATCAGGTGATAGTGCGGCCTGGCCGCCTCCACGATCCGCCGCGCGTCCGCGTCCGAGAGCCCCCTCGGGTCCGCCAGCTTCGCGAGCCGGTCGCGGTTCGCCTGCAGCCCCGCCATGTTCTGCTCGGAGCTCACCCACACGACGACCAGCTCGCGCCCCTCTTCCGACCGCCCGATCGTCTCGACCTTCACGCGCGGCGTCGCCGCGGCGATCGCCCGATAGTATTTCAGGATGTCGGCGTAGTAGGTCAGCGTTCTCGGCGCGCCCACGTGATGCCCGAGGACGTCCCTGGGTGATGGCACGTCCTTGACGATCGGCAGGTGATCGACCAGCGGGCTCCCGTAGCGCGCGTCGCCGGTCCACTCCTTGTACACCTTGGCGAACGACGGGTCCTGGGCCTGCCGCGGGTCGATCGCGTCGCCGGTGGACTGCTGCGCCCGGGTGACGCCGACGGCCAGCGTCAGGAGGCACGCGCCGAGCAGGAGTCGCCGCAGTCGTCGAGCCAGAACGGATTCAGATCGCATAGATCGCCGCCGCATTTCACCGGGCCGTGATCGCTTGGGCAATGAAGTTCATGTCGGCGAACCGGCCGGCCTGATCGGCGAAGGCCTGCGGCAGGTTGCCGAGTTCGTGGAGCCTGGCCATGTCGGCCGGGTCCACCATCGTCGAGGCGGACATCACCTTGAGCACGCGCGACGGGACGCCCACGGCGACGTCCGACGCCCACACGCGCGACTGCGCGAGCGTCAGCGGGTCGTTCTTCCTGACGGCCGCCAGGGCGAGCGCTACCGCCGTCTCGACATCGGCCATCGCCGTGGCGAGCTCGAACATGGCGAACTGCTCGTGCGTCAGCTTGTTCCGGAACGCCACCTGCGTCGCTTCCGACACCATCCGCGCCGCCCGGGCGATGAGCGGGCCGCCCGCCTCGGTCAATCCCTCGACCTGTGCGGCCAGGCCCTCGTAGAACTTCCCCTTGGTGCGCACGTTCTCCCGCAGCCGGAAGATGGCGATGATGTTCTGCTGGATCTCCGACGTGCCTTCGTAGATCCGGAGGATGCGCGCGTCGCGCCGGATCTTCTCGACCTCGTAGTCGACGCAGTACCCGTAGCCCCCGAGCGCCTGCACGGCGTCGTCGGCCGCGATGTTGCCGACCTCGGTGGCAAACAGCTTGGCCACCGAGCCCTCCACCTGCCGATCCAGCGTGCCCGAGTCGAGCAGGTCGGCGACGTACTCGATGTAGGCCTGGGCCGCCGCCAGGCGCACGCTGTTCGGCACCAGGAGCTTGTGCGTGTAGCCCTGCTTCTCGCAGAGGTAGCTGCCGAACTGCTTGCGCTCCTTCGAGAACGCGATCGCCTTGTCGAGCGCCGCCACGCCGGCGCCGAGGCCGAAGGCCGCGACCATCAGCCGCGTGTAGCCGAACACCTCGTTGGCCTGCTTGAGCCCCTCGCCCTCCTTGCCGCCGACGATGTTGAAGGCGGGGATGACGACGTCCTGCAGCACGACCTGCGCCGTGTCGGAGAGGCGGATGCCGTGCTTGACCTCGTGCTTGCCCGGCGTCAGCCCCGGCGTGTTGCGCTCGACAACGAAGAAGGTCGGGCCGTCGGGCGCCTTGGCGAGGATGGTGTAGAGGTCGGCGATCGACCCGTTCGAGATGAACTGCTTCACGCCGTTCAACCTGTAGTGCGTGACGCGGCCGGCCTCGTCGGTGATCCGCTCGGCCACCGTCTTCAGGCTCGAGACGTTCGAGCCGGCTTCGGGCTCGGTCACGCCGTAGGCGACAATCAGGCCCTCGTTCGCGATGCGGGTGATCCACTTGGCCTGCTGCTCGTGCGTGCAGCCGACGCGGATCGGGTCGGTGCCGAGCGCCACGGCCAGCATCGCCGTCGCGAGCCCGAGGTCGACCTTGGCGAACTCGCACGACAGGCGATAGACGTCATAGGCGCCGCCGCCCATGCCGTCGAACTCGGACGAGAGAAACGCCAGGTGGAGGCCGACGTCGGGCCCCGACATGGCGCGGACCACGGCTTCAGGGCACACGTCCTGGTCGTCCCACGCCAGGCGCTTGTCCAGCGGGGCCTCGCGTTCCACGAATTCCTTCAGGGTTTTCAGAATCAGGTCGAGATCTTCAGCGTCGAGACGCGTGAACTGCTGCATGCTCGGTCCTCCAAACTGAACCCCAGAGCCTAACACAGAACCAGCCGAGATCCTCTTCGCCGAGAGCCCGGCAGCGCCGGCGCCGTCAATCGCGCGAGGGCCAGGCGTGGATAATTAGTCATTGCGTCTTAAGCCCATCGGTAGTAGGTTTAATGCCAATCCGGCGTCTGTGAAGGCTTCACTGCGTCACATTAGCGCTATCCGATGTCACGCGAACGGTTTGCGGCTTCTGGAAACGAGGCAGCCATGGAAAAGACGACGCTACGGGACTTCCTGGAGATCCCTTATGACAAGCTCGAAGAGATGAACCTCGCGGCGAAGGGCCAGCGGCTCGAGCGGGTCCCGGCCGATCGCATCCGGGAGGAGCGGGAGCGGTACCTGCGGGACGAGAAGCGCATCAAGGCGGTGACGGTCTGTTTCACCGACCTCGAGGGGCGCTTCCACATGCTCGACTACGACAAGAAGTTCCTGCTGCCGTCGTCGGGGAACCTGACGTTCGACGGGTCGTCGATCCGCGGCTTCTCGCAGCAGGCCGAATCCGATCTCCGCCTGGCGATCGACTGGTCGTCGTTCTACTGGCTGCCGGCCGATGTGTTCGGCCCCGGCAAGGTGCTGGCGTTCGGCCTGGTCGAGGAGCGCGACGGCACCCCGTATCACGCCGACATGCGGACGCGGCTGCGGATGTACACCGACCAGCTGTACGCGAACGACGGCACGGTTGCCCACGTGTCGAACGAGATCGAGGGGTTCCTGTTCAAGGGGCGCGACGCCGAACGCAACTACCACGTGGCGCGGCAGTTCGATTTCCTCTCGACCGGTGGCTACTACCATTCGCTGCCGGGCGATGGCCTGAGGCGGTTCATCGACAGTTCGGCCGAAGTGCAACGGGCGCTCGGGTTCGCCAACGAGAAGGACCACCCCGAGGTGGCCCCCTCGCAGTTCGAGATGAACTACGCCTACACCGAGGCGTGCGTGGCGGCCGACCAGGTGCAGCTCTACAAGCTCATCTGCCGCCAGGTGGCGCAGACGATGGAGATGACGGCGTCGTTCCTGCCGAAGCCGGTGAGCGGCGTGAACGGCAGCGGGATGCACACCAACCTGTCGCTCACGCGCGACGGGCGCAACCTGTTCTGGGACGCGAACGGCGAGGACCATCTCTCCTCGCTCGGGTGGGCGTTCATCGATCGGCTGCTCATCAGCGCCAACGACATCTGCCTCGTGCTCAACCCGTCGGTGAACGCGTATCGCCGTCTCGACCCGCACTTCGAGGCGCCGAACCAAATCAAGGCGTCGGCCATCAATCGCGGCGCGATGGTGCGCATTCCGCTCGCCAACGAGAAGTCGGCCCGCATCGAGGTCCGGTCGATCAGCCCCGACGCGAACCCCTACATGGCCATCTATACGATCCTCCGAACCGGCCTCGAGGGGCCGCTGCCGAAGGACGGCGACAAGGAGATCCGCCAGTCGCGCACGCGGTTCCTCCCCGACAACATCTACGACGCGATCCGCCAGTTCAAGTCGAGCCGGCTCGCGGGGGAACTGCTCGGCGGGGCGGTGCAGGAGAAGTACGCCGAGGTCAAGCAGCAGCAGGCCGACCGCTGCCCGAGGGCGCTCGGGACGGAGATCAAGACCAACGAGGTGCAGTTCCACCACGAGGTCACCAACCAGTACCTCTGGAATCAGTTCTAATCGGTCATAATCCCCCTCGTCGTCCGCAAATGGGGGGCTTCATGTCCAAGCGCATCGGCATCGTGACCGGGGGCGGGGACTGCCCGGGGCTGAACGCCGTCATTCGGGCTGTCGCGAAGGCGGCGAACCGGCGCGGCTGGGACGCCATCGGGATCGTCAACGGGTACGAGGGGCTGCTCGAGCCGCGGCAGACCGTGCCGCTCGACTATCGCGCCCTCGACGGGCTGCTCGTGCGCGGAGGCACGATCCTCGGCACGACCAACCGCGGCCGGTTCTCGGCCAAGACCGGATTCGGGGCCGAGCGGCGGCTGCCAGGCGAGCTGCTCGACGCCACCCGGCGGGGGGTGGAGGCCCTCGGGCTCGACGCCCTGGTGGCCATCGGCGGCGACGGGTCGCTCGCCATCGCGCAGCAGATGCACGAGCGCGGGATCCCGGTGGTCGGCGTGCCCAAGACGATCGACAACGACGTCAGCGGCACCGTGCTCACCTTCGGCTTCACGTCGGCCGTCGACTGCGTGACGCTCGCCATCGACAGGCTGCACACGACGGCGGAGAGCCACGGCCGCGTGATGATCGTGGAGGTGATGGGGCGGTTTGCGGGCTGGATCGCGCTCTACGGCGGCATCGCCGGCGGCGCCGACGTGATCCTCATCCCGGAAATCCCCTTCCGCTACGACAGCATCGTCTCGAAGATCCAGGAGCGCGAGGCCAGGGGCAAGCACTTCACGATGATCGCGGCGGCCGAGGGGGCGCACGCGCAGGACCAGGGATTTGTCACCGCGTCGGACCAGGCCGTCAATTGCGAGGCGAGACTCGGCGGTATCGGGTCTGTGCTGGCGGCGGAGCTGGAGAAGCGGACGGGGAAAGAAGTGCGGACCTGCGTGCTCGGCCACCTGCAGCGGGGCGGCACGCCGTCGCCGATCGACCGCATGCTGTGCTCGATGTTCGGGACCGAGGCGATCGAGCTGGTGGCCGCCGCCCAGTTCGGCAAGATGGTGGCGTTCTCGGGCACGCACGTCGTGGCCGTGACCCTCGCCGAGGCCGTGTCGAGGCTCAAGACGGTGCCTCCCGACGGCGACATGTCCCGCACGGCGCGGGCGCTCGGCATTTGCCTCGGGTGCTGACGAAGGGACGAGGGACGAGGGGCGAGGGACGGGGCACGGTCACGCGAGTCACGCGTGGAAGCTCCCTAATCCCTCGTCCCTAATCCCTACTCCCTCGTCCCTACCTGCGTCTGTCCACCAGCGCGAGGAGCGCTGGAACAAATACGAGCGTAATCACCGTCGACACCGTCAGGCCGCCGATCACGGCGATCGCCAGCGGCTTCTGCATCTCGGCGCCGGCGCCGATCCCCAGCGCCAGCGGCAGCAGCCCGAACAGCGTGCACAGCGTCGTCATCAGGATCGGCCGGAGCCGGATGGCGCCCGCGCGCGCGAGCGCCTCGACCCGATCGGGCTCGGTCGCCGAGATGACGTCGGCGTAGTCCACCAGGATGATCCCGTTCTTCACGATGAGACCGACGAGCAGGATCAGGCCCATGAACGACGAGACGTTGAGCGGCGTCCCGGTGACGAGCAGCAGCCCGAAGGCGCCGACCAGCGACAGCGGCGCGGCCGACAGGATCACCAACGCCGAGGTGAAACGGCGAAACTGCGCGACCAGCACGCCGAACACCAGCAGGATCGCCACCGCCATCACCATCACCAGCGACCGGAACGACTCCTGCTGGCTCTCGTAGAGGCCGCCGAGCTGCCACGAGTAGCCAAGCGGCAGCGGCACGGTCTTCATCATCTCGCGGATGTCGGCCACCGCGCTGCCCATGCCGCGACCCTCGAGCCGCGCCGTCACGGGCACCATCTGCTTGAGGTCCTCCCGGTGCAGTTCCTCCTGCCCCTCGGCCGTCGAGACATCCGCGGTGGCGGAGAGCGGGATCACGGTGCCGCCAGGGCCCCCCAGCGGGAACTCGCGCACCCAGTCGTAGTTGAAGCGGTAGTTGTCGGGGAACCGGACGCGGACGTCGATCAGGCGATCGCCCCGGCGGAAGCCCGTCGGGACGTTCCCCAGCAGCCCCGTGGCCAGCTGGCTCGAGACCTGGTCGACGGTAAACCCCGCCTTGGCCGCCCGGGTCGGGTCCACGCGCACGTCGATCTCGGGATTCCCGCGTTGCGGGGCGACGATGTCGGCGATGCCGTCGACGTGGTGCATCTTCTCGGCGACGCGGTCGGCCAGGCGCGCGAGCGTCGGCACGTCGTCGCCGAAGATCTTCACCTCGATCGGCTCCGGCGCGCCTTCGAGATCGCCCAGCATGTCCTGCAGCAGGAGGACGAATTCGATCGTCATCCCGGGCATGTCCTTCTCGAAGGTGCCCCGCAGGTCGTCGACCACCTCTTCCGACGTCCGCTTCCGCTCCGACCTCGGCTTCAGGCGGACGACGATGTCGCCGGAATTCTGCGGCGTGGCGAACAGGCCGAGCTCGGCGCCGGTGCGGCGCGCGAAACCGGCCACCTCCGGCGTGCCGGCCAGCACGGCCTCCACGCGCTTCACCATCCGGTCGGTTTCGGGCAGCGAGGTGCCGGTCGGCGTCCAGTAGTCGACGACGAACCCGCCCTCGTCCATGTCGGGCAGGAACCCGGTCTCGAGGTGGTAGTAGAAGACGGCACCGACGCCGGCGAAGACCAGCGTGACGAGCACCACCAGGGCCGGGCGCTTCAGGGCGCGCCGGATCCCCGTCTGGTAGCGCCTCGACAGCCAGTCGAGGTGCGCGGAGTGCTCCTTGCGGTCGCGCAGGAACCTGGCGGCGGCGTTCGGGATGAACAGCAGCGCGTAGACCAGCGACAGGAGCACCGCCGAGGCCAGCGTCAGCGACAGCGCGGTGAAGAACTGGCCCACGACTCCCTGCAGCAGGCCGAGCGGCACGAACACGACGACGGTCGTCAGCGTCGAGCCCGTCACGGCGGCGACCAGCTCCTGCGTCCCCTTTTCGGCCGCCTCGGTCACGCTCTCGCCCGCGGCCCGGTGGCGGTGGATGTTCTCGACGATGACGATCGCGTCGTCGATGACCAGGCCGATGGCGATGGCCAGGCCTCCGAGCGACATCAGGTCGATGGTCCCGCCAAAGACCCGCAGGATCCAGAAGGTCCCGACCAGCGTGAGCGGCAGCGACGTGGCCGCGATGAAGGTGATGCGCCAGTCGCGCAGAAAGGCCATCAGCACCAGGATCGCGAGCAGGCCGCCAATGACGATCGCGTCGCGCACGTTGTAGACGGCGCTCCTGACGAACTCCGCGAGGTCGTAGACGACCTTCCACCGCACCGTCGGCGGCAGCGAGGCGCTGAAGCCCTGGATCGCCGCGCGGGCCCCGTCCACGACGTCGATGATGTTCCCGTGGATCTGGCGCGCCACGCTGACCAGCGCGGCCGGCTTGCCGTCGCCCGCGACGAGCAGCGTCCGATCGGTGACACCCTCGCGCACCTCGGCGACGTCGCGCACGTAGACCGGCGTCTGCTGACGGAACGCCACCACGACGTTCCGCACGTCGTCGAGCGAGGTCAGCTCGGCGGTGGCGAGCACGAGGTACTGGCGGTAGTCCTTGGCCAGCCGGCCGACCGAGTTCACCTGGTTGGTGGCCTTCAGCGCCTCGGCGACCTGGTCGATGGTGAGCTTCGACGCGTTGAGCCGCTCGGGGTCGACGATGACCGAGATCTCGCGCTCCTCGCTGGCGAGCACCTCGACGTTGGCGACGCCCGGCACGCGGCTCAGCAGCGGCCTGACCTCGAACTCCGCGAGATCGCGCAGGTCCCGGGCCGGGATCTGGCCGGTCAGGTTGAGCATGAAGATCGGGAAGAGCGACGGCGTCATCCGCTCGACCTGGAGCTGGGTGTCGGCGGGCAGGTTCCCCTTCACCTCGTCGGTCTTGCCCTGCATGAGCTGCAGGGCGTACTTCATGTCGGCGTCGGGGTTGAAGAGGACGGAGATCTCGGTCGCGCCGCGGATGGTCTTCGACCGGACGCGGCGGACGCCGAGCACCGATCGGGCCGCCTCTTCGAGCGGGCGCGTCACCGAGAGCTGCATCAGGCGCGGCGAGAGGTCGCCGGCCTTGGCGACGATCACGATCCGCGGGAACTCCACCTCGGGGTAGATGCTGCTCGGCAGGCTTCCCATCGAGTAGAAGCCGGCCGCCGTCAGCAGCACGACGCCGAGCAGGATGGCCCGCGCGTTGCGCGAGGCGAAACGGGCGACGTTCATGACGCCTTCCCGAGCTTGGCCTTCTCGCCGAGGCCGTGCACGCTCGACGTCAGCACCGACTGCCCCTCGCTGACGCCCGACAGGAGCTCGACCGCCTCGGACGTCTCGAAGCCGGTCTTCACGACGGTGCGCTGCGCCATGCCGCCGGTCACAACGTAGACGGCCGCCTCGCCGCTCTCGTTCTTCTCCACCGCGGACGGCGGCACCGTCAGGACGGCCTTGTGTTCGCCGACGGCGACGCGCGCCTGGGCGAACATGCCGACCTTGAGCGCGGCGCCAGGGTTCCGCACGCGGATGCGGGCCAGGGCCGCGTTGGTGGCCGGGTCGACGGCCGGGGCGATGGCAATGACGTCGCCGGCGAACGCGCGATCGCCGTACGTATCGGTCACGATGTCGGCCTTCTGGCCGACGCGGACCGCGGCGAGCTGCTCGGAGGGGACGGCGGCCGCGAACTCGACGACCTCGAGGTTGGCCACCTCGACGAGCGGCTGGGCGGCGGTGCCGTCGACCTGCTCGCCGACGTTCACCAGGCGCTTGACCACGTGCCCGGCAATCGGCGTGGTCACTTTCGCGCGCGACAGGTTCCGCGACGCCGTGTCGAGGGCCGCGAGCGCCGTTTCGACGGCGGCCTCCGCCGTGGCCTGCTGCGCGCGGGCGTCCTCGACCTCCTTGCCGGCCGCGATGCCGCGCGTGAACAGCCGGTCGGTCCGGTCGAGATTCAGCCTCGCGTTCTCGAGCGCCGCCCTCGCCTGTGAAACGGCGGCGTCGGCCTGGCGCTTCGAATCCTCGAGCGGCCGCGGATCGATCTCGGCGACCACCTGCCCGGCGGCCACCGCGTCCCCCTCGGCCACGTGCAGCATCATCACCCGCCCCGGCACCAGGGCGCTGATGCGCACGTCCTGGTTCGGCACGGCGGCAATCGAGCCGCGCACGACCAACTGGGCGACCAGGTCCTGCCGGGTCACCTTGCCGACGTCGGCGATGATGGTGGGCACGTCGGCGGCCGCGCCCTCCTCCTCGGCCTTCTTCGCGCACCCGGGAGAGAGGACGAGCGCGGCCGCGGCGATCAGGCCGAGCGCGGCCCTCCCGCAAAAGGCAACCCTAAAGGGTCGCCCTACTGAAGATGCTGAGGGGTGTTCTACCAAGCCTGCCGTAGGGCGAGGCTTCAGCCCTGCCGGATGGTTAAGCGATCGGTCCACCGATGACCTCCTCGAGATCGGCAAGGGCCGCCTGGTAATCGAGCAGCGCCTGCAGGTAGTCACGCCTGACGTCGCGAAGGCTGCGCTGCGCATCGAGCAGCGCGAGCAGCGTGTCGCGTCCCGCCTTGTAGCTCTCTTCCGCGAGCGCGGCCAGCTCGGCCGCCGCCGGGATGACCCGCGTGCGGTACGACTCCAGCTGGCGCCTCTCGGCGTCGATCCGCGCCAGCGCGGCGAACACCCGGCTCTCGACCACCCGGCGGGCGGCGTCGCGCCGGGCGCGCACCTGGTCGATGGTGGCCTGCGACTCCGCGATCTCCCCCTGGCTCCGGTTGAAGAGGGGGATCGTCATCGCGATCCCGAGGCTCTTGCCGACGCTGAACTCGTCGGGGGCGTTCATCGGCAGGCCGAAGGTGATCGTCGGCGTGGGGATCCGCTCGGCCTTCAGCAGGTCCAGGCGGCGCCCCTCGACCGCGGCTTCGCGGTCGGCGGACAGGATCTCGATGTTCGACGCGCCGGCGAGCGCCATCGCGCGGGTGAAGTCGGGGATGGCCGGCCCCTCGGCCAGGTCGCCCGCGACCGACACGGCCTGTCCCGGCGGCTGGTTCAGCACGGCGTTCAGGTCCGCCAGCGCCGACGCGCGAACGGAACGCGCGAGGTCGGCGTCGGCCTGCGCGCGGGCCAGGCCGACGTCGGCCTGGAGCACCTCCAGCCGCGGGGCGGCGCCTTCCTCGAAGCGCGCCTGCGCCACCGACTTCACGCGCTCGGCCAGGCCGACCACCTCGTCGGCCAGGCGCGACCGCTCGTTGGCGGCCAGCAGCCCGTAGAAGGCCTGGCGCAGGTTGCGGCGCAGCGTGGTCATCTCGGCGCGCACGTCGAGGTCGGCGAGCGTGAGGGCCTCTTTGGCGACCGCGATGCGCTTGCCGCGCTGCCCCCCGACCTCGACCGGCAGGCCGAACGTCAGGTTCTCGTGCGGCGAGTCCTCGGTGGCCTCGAATCCCACCTCGGGATTGGCCCACTGGCGGGCCGTGCGCAGCTGGGCCTCGCGGATGGCGCGTTGCCGGCGCGCGGCCTCGAGCCCGAGGTTCCGCGACGTGGCGAGCTCGAGCGCCGCGCCGAAGGTCAACGGCGCGGCGCCGGCCTGCGGAGGCTCGCCGGCGAGGACCGGCCCGGCGCCGAGCATGAGCGCCGCCACGACCAGAATCGTTGTCTTGAACACCTGGATGCTCCGTCGATGGAGAATCGCCCGGGATCGCGATTCGACGCTGGTTACGCCCGCCACGGCCGATCCGTTTCCGACCCGGCCGCGGCGGACCCGCGCGCCTCGTGCGCTACTTTACCAGCTCGTACACCATGACCCTGAAACTGCCCGGCACCATCGTCGGACGCCCGGGCTTGCCGTCGGCCCCCGCCGGCCCCGGCTCGTAATCGGCGGCAGACGCATACACCCGGTGCGTGGCCGGGTCGAGCGTCATCGTCCGGGTGCGGAGCGGCGTGGCCAGCTTCTGCACCAACGACAGCTTACCGGCCGCGTCAACCTTGGCGACGGTCATCGTGCCGTCGCTGGCGGACGCGAAGACGTAGCCGGTGCCGGGGTCGTACGCCGCCGCGTCGGGCCCCTCCCCGATGGGCAGCGTCCCCAGCACCTGGCCGGTCGCGCTGTCGAGCATGACCATCATCTTGTCGCACACGGTGAACAGCCGGTGATGGGCCAGGTCGATGGCCAGGCCCGACGCTTCCTCGCCCGGCGCGATCGGCCAGTTGCCGACCACCGCGTGCGTGGCGGTGTCGATGGCGACCAGCGTGCTCGTGTCCTCGATGTTGTTGTAGATGCGGCCCGCCTTGAGGTCCTCGACGGCGAACTCCGGCTTCCCGGGCAGCGCGATGGTCGCCTTCACCGTGCCGGCCACGGCGTCGATGACCGTGGCCGACTTGCCGTTGCCGTTGAACGTGTAGACCTCTTTGTGCGCGGGCTCGTAAAGGATCGCGTCGGGGTTCGGGCCGGTCTCGACGCTCGCCACGATCTTCAGCGTCTTGAGATCGACGATGGCCGCCTTGTTCTCCCGGCCGTTGCTGACAAACGCCTTGCCGAGTTCGGGCGCGAAGGCGATGCCGTGGACGCCGGGCGTCGGCGCGATCTGGCCGACGACGGTGTTCTTCTCGGTGTCGATCACGACCACCGAGGTGGCGTGGGACACGTAGAGTCGCTTCGCCGCGGAGTCGACCGCGGCGTAGTCCCAGCCGCCGACGGTGCCGACCTTGATCTCGGTCAGCAGCTTGTAGGGGCCTTCGGCCGCGCCGGCCGGCGCGCGCCACGCGGAAACGGATACGACCAGCGCGAGGCCGGTCAAGATTGCCAGGCTCTTCCACGTCTTCATCGCCAGTCTCCCTGGTTACTTCTTCTCGGGCGCCGGGAGCGTCCCGTCAGGCAGGAAGGATACGCTCTTCTTCGCCGCGCCCTTGATCTGAAGTTCATACTGGACCGCGGTCCCCTTGGTCAACCTCTCGGCCACCGCGATGGTCGCCTTCGGGTACAGCTTCTTGAGCGACGCGGTCACCGGCGCCGGGAGATCGGCCGGGTCGAGCTCTTCCTCGATTTCGAGCGCCGCGCCCTCGGCGGCGTACATGAGATCGCGGGCCTTGCCGTTCTCGACGCTCTCCACCTCGTAGACCGTCTTCCCGTTCTCGGTTTCTTTCGCCGTGCCGCGAATGGTCGCGCCCGGATACGCCTTCTTGAACGCGGCCGTGACGGGGGCCGGCAGCTGGACGGTGATCTTGTAGGTCTTCGCGCCCTCCTGTTCGTCCTTCTCGACATCCTCCTTTTCGGCCTTCGCCGCCTTGGCGACCGCCGGCTTCTGCGCCGCCGGCTTGGTCGCCGCCTGCTGCGCGGCGAGCGTGCCGCCGGCGGCGAGAATGAAGGCCGCAAGCGTTCCGAGAGCCCAGAGCTTCTTCATGATGTCCTCTGTGAATGTTGGTTGACGATTCCGCCCGACTCCGGTGCCGGCAGCACGATGCGGAACGTGCTGCCGCGACCCGTTTCCGACTCCACTTCGATGCGCCCGCCGTTGGCATCGACCGCCCATTGCGCGATGGCGAGACCGAGTCCGGCTCCACCGGTCGCTCTCGACCGCGCCTGGTCGGCGCGGTAGAACCGTTCGAAGACGTGGGGCAAGTGCTCGGGCGCGATCCCCGGGCCGTCGTCGACGACCTCCAGGACGGCGTCGTCACCGGCCCTGCGCACCACGAGCTCGATGGCCGCCTCCTCCGGGCTGTGCTTGATCGCGTTGTCGAGCAGGTTGAGCACCGCCTGGCGCAGCGTGGGCCTGTCGGCGACGACGAGCACCCCCGCGGTGGTCGCCACACGAAGTTGCTGGCGCTTCTCCTCGGCGACCACGTCCAGGTCGGCCGCGACTTCACGCGCCAGGTCGGCGAGGTCCACGGCGCTCGGCCGGAGGTCCGCCCGTCCCGCATCGGCTCGCGAGAGCAGCAGCAGGCTGTCCGTCATCGTCGTCAGCCGCCCGGCCTCTTCGAGAATCGACCCGATCATCTCGCGGTACTCGACCTCGCTGCGGCGCTCGCGCAGGCCGACCTCGCCAACGCTGCGGATGGCGGTGAGCGGCGTGCGCAGTTCGTGGGAGGCGTCGGCCGTGAAGCGGCGCAGCGTGTCGAAGGCGCGCTCGAGGCGGGCGAGCGCGTCGTTGATGACGCCGGCGAGCTGCCCGAACTCGTCGGCCGCATTTTCGACCGGCAGCCGCTCTTCCAAATGGTCGGCGGTGATCCGTCGCGCGCGGGCCGTCATCGCCGACACGGGGGCCAGGGCGCGGCGGGCGAGCAGGTAGCCGGCCCCGGCCGCCACGGCGAACGCGAAGGGGAGGCTGAGGCCGAGCACCGCCGCGAACTCCCCCAGTTCCTGGCGCGCGAACCGCTCGCTGCGTCCGACGCGGACGTAGAGGGCGCGTCCCGCGACCGACGCGGGCCGGACGAGCGTTCTGACGCGGTCGCCGTCGGGGAGGCGCAGCGGCGTGGGCCTGCGCGGCCAGGCCGATGGCGGACCGGGCGGCCCCGGCAGGGCGGGGCCGCGTCCGCGGTCGGCGACGCGCCGGCCGTCCGACGTCCAGACATCGACCCACACCAAATCGTTGCCCCCGGCGCCTGCCGCGTTCGGGCTCGCAGGCGCGCCGCTCGCCCGCGAGGCGGCGGCTCCCGAGAGATCCTGTTCCAGCCACTGCACGGCCAGCGCCTGGTCGCCGTCGAGCTGGGCGTCGAGCGCCTCGTAGAGGTCGTCGCGCACCTGGATCAGCACCGCCGCGGCATAGACCGACACCACGACTAGCAGGGCAAGCCCGTGCC
Organism: uncultured Acidobacteriota bacterium; assembly: GCA_963717945.1. Taxonomy (GTDB): domain Bacteria; phylum Acidobacteriota; class Vicinamibacteria; order Vicinamibacterales; family Fen-181; genus FEN-299. The sequence continues at coordinate 109,209 of CAVQXT010000007.1, forward strand.
ACAGGGCGAGCCGCGCGCGGACGCTGCGAGGCCAGCTCACGCCTCCTCCTCTCGGACGACGAACCCGACGCCGCGCACCGTGTGGATCAGCCGGGTCCCGGCCTCGCGGTCCACCTTGCGCCGGAGCCGCATGATGTGGACGTCGATGACGTTGTCGAGGGGCGTGCCGCGGGCGGGCTCGCGCCACACCTCGCGGGCGATCTGGTCGCGGGAGACCACCTCGGCCTGGTGGCGGACGAGGAACTCGAGCAGGTCGAACTCGCGCGCGGTCAGCGGGAGGGCGCGCCCGGCGCGCGTGGCGCGCCGGGAGACAGGGTCGATCTCGAGGTCCGCGATCGACAGGCTCGACGTCGTCTCCGGTCGGCCGCGCCGGAGCAGGGCGCGAACCCTGGCCAGCAGTTCGGCGAAGGCGAACGGCTTGACCAGGTAGTCGTCCGCGCCCGCGTCGAGGCCCGCCACCCGGTCGGCGACCGTGTCGCGCGCCGTCAGGACGATCACGGGCGTCGCGTCGCCCGTGCGCCGCAGGTCGGCCAGCACCTCGAGGCCGCCACGCCCGGGCAGCAGCAGGTCGAGGACGACGAGGTCGAACGCCTCGTGGCGGACCTGCGCGAGGCCCTCGTCGCCGGTCCCGGCGACCTCCGCGTCGTAGCCTTCGGCGCGCAGACCGTCGCGAACGGCGCATGCGACCTTCGATTCGTCCTCGATCACCAGGATGCGCGTCACGGCAGAGCACTTGTAGCGCAGGCCGCGGCGCCAGGCTACTGAAGATTTCCTGAAGCTGAGCTTTGGGCCTCTCCACCTGAGCCATGGCCTCCGGCCCCGAGCCCGCTGGCCTTCGGCGCGCGATTCAGTGTAATCTCTGAGACACCTGCAGGCGTCCCGATTGCCGCCGGGAATCCGGCGCCATCGCGGATGACTTTTCCACTGCGGGACCCCATCAGCGTCACAACGCTCTTGGTTCGAAGCCGTTACAGTGCTGAGCTCCGCAACGGAACGGAGCTTGCTCGGATCAGTCGTATGCCAGAAGCCAATCGTCGTGTGCGAGGGGTGGTCGTCATCCACGCCGAACGGTGCAAGGGCTGCGCGCTCTGCGTCGAGTTCTGTCCGACCGACGTGCTCGCGCTGTCGAGCGCGTTCACATCGAAGGGCTACCACCCGCCGGAGGTTGTCCGGCCCGAAGCCTGTTCGGGCTGCGACCTGTGCGGGATGTACTGTCCGGATTTCGCGATTTACGGGTACCGGCCCTGATTCCCGAATCCTGATTCCTGATTCCCGAGGGTTCACATGCATGCCGATCCGGCTGGCGTCCTGACGGGCGCCCACTTCCTCGACGGCGACCACGCGTGCTGTGAAGGCGCGCTCGCGGCGGAATGCCGCTTCGTCGCCGGCTATCCGATCACGCCGTCCACGGAGGTCGTCGAGCGCATCGCGCAGCGGTTCCCGCAGGTCGGCGGCGTCTTCATCCAGATGGAAGACGAGCTGGCCTCGTCGATCGCGATCGCGGGCGCGGTCTGGGGCGGCAAGCGCGCGATGACGGTGACCTCGGGTCCCGGCTTCTCGCTGATGATGGAGCACATCGGCTTCGCGGTCATGACCGAGACGCCCTGCGTGTTCGTCAACGTGCAGCGCGGCGGGCCGTCCACCGGGCTGCCGACGCTGCCGGCGCAGGCCGACATGATGCAGGCGCGCTGGGGCTCGCACGGCGACTACGAGATCATCGCGGTCTCCCCCAACTCGCCGCAGGAGTGCTTCGACCTGACGATCAAGGCCTTCAACCTGGCCGAGCAGTACCGCGTCCCGGTGCTCGTCATGATGGACGAATGCGTCGGCCACATGATGGAGCGCGTGGTCATCCCGAAGCCCGAGGAGATCGACATCTACCCGCGGCGGTACACCTCGGCGCCGCTCGACGAGTACCTGCCGTTCGCGCCGGAAGAGGACATGGTGCCCTTGATGGTGCGCGCGGGCCAGGGCTACCGGTTCCACATGACCGGGCTCACGCACAACGAGAAGGGCTACCCCGACATGACCGTCTCGGGCCAGTCGCGCCTGCTCGGACGGCTCGTCGACAAGATCAAGAAGAACGTGGACGCGATCACCGACGTGGTCGCCGACCAGGTCGACGGCGCCGAGGCGGTGGTGATCTCCTACGGCATCACCTCGCGCGTGGCGATGAAGGCGGTGCAGATGGTGCGGGCCCAGGGCCGGCGCATCGGGTCCCTGCGGCTGCGCACCGTGTGGCCGTTCCCCGAACAGCTGATTCGCGACCTCGCCGGGAACGCGCGGGCCCTGGTCGTGCCCGAGCTGAACCTCGGCCAGATCGTGCGGGAAGTCGAGCGCTGCGCGGGCGGCACCCGGGTGGTCGGCGTGCCGCACGCGGGCGGCACGGTGCACGACCCGGCGGTCATTGCCCGGGCAATTACGGAGGCCCTCCGATGAGCGTGGAAAATCCCGTCGAGAAATATCTTCGCGTCGACCGCATGCCGCACATCTGGTGCCCGGGCTGCGGCATCGGCACCACGGTGAACTGCTTCACCCGCGCCATCGACGAGAGCGGCATCCCCATGGACCGTCTCGCGGTGGTCTCCGGGATCGGCTGCACGGGGCGCGTCGCCGGCTACATGCACGTCGACTCGTTCCACACGACGCACGGCCGCGCCATCCCGTTTGCGACCGGCCTCAAGCTGGCCGCGCCCGACATGAAGGTGGTCGTCTACTCCGGCGACGGCGACCTGTTCGCCATCGGCGGCAACCACTTCATCCACGCCGCCCGGCGCAACCTCGACATGACCGTCATCTGCGTCAACAACCTGACCTACGGCATGACCGGCGGCCAGCTGACGCCGACGACGCCCGAGGAGGCGATCGCGTCGACGTCGCCCTACGGGAACTTCGAGCACCCGTTCAACCTGCCCTACCTGGCCGAGTCGTGCGGCGCGGTGTACGTCGCGCGGTGGACCACGTACCACGTCACGCAGATGAAGAAGGCGATGAAGGAGGCCCTGCTCAAGAAGGGCTTCTCGTTTGTCGAGATCATCTCGCCGTGCCCGACGCTCTACGGCCGGCGCAACCGGATCGGCGACTCGCTCGACGAGATGAAGACCTACAAGACGCGCAGCCAGATCAAGAACGGCGCCGACACCAAGGACGTGGACCTCGGGATGGGCGGCCCGATCGTCGTCGGCAAGTTCGTCGACCGCGAGCGGACCACCTACCAGGACGCGATGGAAGCCTTCTATGCGCGCAAGCTGGGCGACCGGTACGCGCGGGCGAGTCACTAAATGGCGCAGACCCAAATTCGCATCGGGGGATTCGGCGGCCAGGGCGTCATCCTGAGCGGCATCATCATCGGCCGGGCCGCCGCCATCCACGGCGGGCTCCACGCCACGCTCATCCAGAGCTTCGGCCCCGAGGCCCGCGGCAGCTCGTCGAGCGCGGAGCTGATCGTCGCCGACGAGCCGATCCTCTATCCCTACGTCAAGGAACTCGACATGCTGGTCGTCCTGTCGCAGGACGCCTATGCGAAGTTCACGCCGGCGCTCAAGACGGGCGGCCTGCTGGTGACCGAGGCCGACCTGGTCAAGCTGACGCCGCCGGCGCCCGCGGCGAGGCACTTCATCGTGCCCGCCACGCGTCTGGCCGAGGAGATCGGGCGGAAGATCGTCCTCAACATCATCACCGTCGGCTTCTTCGGCGCCGTCAGCCAGCTCATCCCGCTCGAGGCGCTCGAGCAGGCCGTGAAGGAATCGGTCCCGCCCGGCACGCTGGACCTGAACCTCAGGGCATTCCGGAAGGGGTACGAGGCCGGGCTCGAGGCCCTGGCCGGAGCCACGGCCGCCGTCTAGGGGCATCTTGCGATCGTGCGATGTGCTAGTGTCCACCCATGCCCTTCTCCGAGGTGTACGGCCACTCGCGTCCGCTCGCGCTGCTGGCCCGATCCCTCGGCCGCGCCAGCCTGCCTCCGAGTCTCCTGTTCTGCGGGCCCGACGGCGTCGGCAAGCGGCTCGTCGCCCGGGCCGTGGCCCAGGCGCTCAACTGCCTGTCGCCCGCTGAATCCGACGCCTGCGGGCGCTGCGCCGCCTGCCGGAGAATCGCCGCGGGCACCCACCCCGACGTGCTGGCCGAGGAGCCGTCGGAGACGGGCGTCATCAAGATCGAGCCGGTCCGCGCCCTGATCACCGCGGCGGCCTACCGGCCGTTCGAGGGGCGCCGCCGCGTCATCATCATCGACGACGCCGACCGGCTGAACAGCGATTCGCAGGACGCCCTGCTGAAGAGCCTCGAGGAGCCCGGGCCGTCGTCGGTCTTCATCCTGGTCAGCTCGAAACCCGAGACGCTCCGGCCGACGGTGCGGTCCCGCTGCGCCCGGGTGAACTTCGGACGGCTGGCGGCCGAGACGGTGGCGCAGGCCCTGGTCGAGCGCCATCACTACACGCCCGACGAGGCCCATGCCATCGCGGCCATCGCGGACGGCAGCCTGGGACGGGCGCTCGCCGCCGGGTCGGCCAACTATCTCGAAGCCCGCGCCGCCGCGCTGGCGGCTCTCCGGACGGCAGCCGGCGGCGCCTCGCCCAAGGCGCGGCTGCAGGCCGCGGCGGGGCTTCTGCCCGGCAAGACGACGGCGGCGGCGGAACGTGAAGCCCTGGCGGCCCGCATCGTCGTCATCGGCTCGTTGTTGCGCGACGTGGCGCTCCTGTCGCAGGGCGGTCGGACCGGCCAGCTCGCCAACGGCGACCTCGCGGCCGAGATCGAGGCGATCGCGCCGGCATTCGGCCTGGACCGGCTGCTGCAGGGGTACGCGGCGGCGGACCGGGCGCTGACGGCGCTCGAGCGGAACGCGAACGTGAAGGTGGTCGCCGCGTGGCTGGCGGTGAATCTGTAGGCGGCTTACGGCTTACGCCTCACGGCTTTCGGCGGTGTCACGAGTGTCACGCCGCACACTGCCTACCGCCTACCGCCTACGACTTAGTTCGGCGGTCCGCACGCGACTGACGATATGCTGAACGGAGACATGGACGCCCGACCCGACGACGTGATCGTGCTCGTGACGCTGGGCTGCATCGGCCGGCCCCAGGCGTGCGCCGTCGCCAGCAGCCTCGCGCAGAAGCCGCTCCGTCCGGGCACGCCCGTCGTCGTCGAGACCGAGACCGGCCTCGCCTTCGGCCGCGTCGAGGGCTTCCGCCAGGCGTCGGGCGAGCAGGCCGAGCCGCGGCCGGCCGGCTGCGCGCGCGTGCTGCGCGTCGCGGCCGAGGACGACTGCGCCGTCCGCCGTCGCCAGCAGGCAAGAGAGCGCGAGGCGTTCCGCGTCGGCCTCCTCAAGATCCGCGAGCGCGGCCTCGCGATGAAGCTCACGCGCGTCGAGCAGCTCTACGACGGCTCCCGGCTGGTGTTCTACTTCACGGCCGAGGGGCGCGTCGATTTCAGGGACCTCGTGCGCGAGCTGGCCGCCGAGTTCCGCACCCGCATCGAGATGCGCCAGATCGGCGTGCGCGACGAGGCGCGCATGATGGGCGGCTACGGGTCGTGCGGCCGCCCACTCTGCTGCACCGCGTGGCTGCAGACGTTCGAGCCGGTGTCGATCAAGATGGCCAAGCAGCAGGACCTCAGCCTGAACCCGTCGAAGCTGTCGGGGCTGTGCGGCCGGCTGAAGTGCTGCTTGCGCTACGAGCTGCCCGAAGGCAAGCTGGCTCGGAAGCCCTGTGCCCGCAACGGGGCGCCCGACGAACACGACGACCGGCCGGAATAGCCGCATGCCGCTTCCCCGTGTTGCCCTCACCGTCGGCGACCCCGCCGGCGTCGGTCCCGAGCTGGTCGAGAAGGCCATCCACGACCCGCAGGTGCTGGCCGCGTGCGAGCCGGTCGTCTACGGCCCGCCCGACCCGGCGCGCTTCACGCCGGGCGTGCTGTCCGCGGACGCGGGCCGCGCCGCCTACGACGCGCTCGTCAGGGCGGTCGAGGACGCCGTCGCCGGCCGCGTGGCGGCCATCGCCACCGCGCCGATCAACAAGGAGGCCTGGGCGCTGGCCGGCCTGCCGTGGCGGGGCCACACCGAGCTGCTCGCGCGGCTGACCGGGGCGCCGCGCGTCGCGATGATGTTCTACTCGCGTCACCTCCGCGTCGTGCTGGCGAGCGTCCACGTGGCGCTCGCCGACGTGCCGCGGATGCTGACGTTCGAGCACATGGTGGAGATCATCCGGCTGGCGGCGCGCGAACTGCCGCGGTTCGGCTTCGAGAACCCGAAGCTGGCGCTGGCCGGCCTGAACCCCCACGCCGGCGAGCACGGCGTGATCGGACGCGAAGAGGACGAGGTCCTCGGTCCGGCGGTCGAGGCCTGCCGCGCGGGCGGGATCGCCGTCGAGGGGCCGTTTCCGGCCGACACGCTGTTTGTCCGCGCCGTCCGCGGCGAGTTCGACGCCGTCGTGGCCTGCTACCACGACCAGGGGCTGGTGCCGATCAAGCTGGTGGCCTTCGGCCACGCCGTCAACGTCACGCTCGGGCTCCCGATCATCCGGACGTCGGTCGACCACGGCACGGCGTTCGACATCGCCGGCAAGGGCATGGCCGACCCGGGCAGCCTGATCGAGGCGGTGAGGCTGGCGGCGAGGCTGGCGGCCGCGCGGCGCGGCTGAGCGGGGCGGAACCGACATGGCCGAGAAAACCGAGCGCCAGAAGGCCGAGAAGAACATCGCCGAGAACCGGAAGGCGTTCCACGACTACCACATCCTCGAGACGTTCGAGGCCGGCGTGGCGCTGCTCGGCACCGAGGTGAAGGCCATCCGCGAGGGGCGCGTCAACCTGCGCGACAGCTACGGCCGCGTGGAGGCCGGTGAAGTGTTCGTCCTCAACGTGCACATCAGCCCGTACAGCCATCGCGGGTATGCGGACCACGAGCCGCTCCGCCGCCGCAAGCTTCTCCTGCACCGGCAGGAGATCAAGAAGCTGGTCGGCAAGACGACCGAGCGGGGCATGACCCTGGTGCCGCTGAGGATGTACTTCAAGGAAGGGCGCGTGAAGCTGGCGCTCGGCCTGGCGAAGGGCAAGAAGGAATACGACCGGCGCGAGACGCTCAAGCAGCGCGAGGTGGACCGGGAAACCCGCGCTGCCGTCAAGGAACGGCAGCGCTAGCGCCTGCGCGCCGGCTTACTTCGACTTCACCGTCGCGCCGGACTTCGTCTTCGGCGTCCCCGGCCCCTGCTTGCCGACCGGCTCCGGCTGCGCCGCGCGGATGAGCGTGCCGGTCTCGTTGGTCCCCGCAATCCAGGTCTTCCCCTCGCCGTCCCAGTACATCGACCGCTCGACGGCGAACGACACGCCGTTGGTCGATTCGACGACGGTCCCGAACTGCTCGCCCCACTGGAGCGGGAACTCGGCCGAGCTCAGCGTCATCCGCGAGTTCGCCTTGACGGTGGCCCGCACGACGACCGGCGCCAGGCTGTTGTCGCGCAACAGGGTCAGCGTGACGGCCGCGTCCTGGCTGTTCGGGTTCACCAGCAGGAAACGGCTGACGACGTTGTGCGCGCCGCCCGTTTCGCCTTCCGAGAGCGCCCACTTGGTCCCCAGCGCCGGCATCGCCGCGCTGTTGTGGCCTTCTTCCCACTGTCCCCAGCGGCCCGGCCAGTACATCGACCGCTCCGCCACGATCGGCATCGTGGCGGTGATGACGGCAGACACCTCGGTGTTCTCGAGGCCGGTCTCGTCGTTCACCGTCACCGTCATGCGGCTGGTTGGCGGGAGCTGATACTTCTTGGTGACGCTCGTGCCGCTCGGGGTGAGGTAGTTGACTGTCGCGGTGGCTGGCCAGGTGTTCGGGTTGGCGAGCAGGAGGTACTCGGCGAACACGTCGCCGGTCTGCCCTTCGGCCAGGAACCACTTCCTCGACGGCTCCGCAACGCCCGACGACTCGTGGCCGCCCTTGAAGGCCGCGTCCTTCGTGTTGAAGTACATCGTCCGCTCGGCGGCAATCGGCGCCGTGGCCTGGACCGACATGCCGAACGAGGTCTGGCTCAGCCCGGGGACGGTGTTCAGGTAGATCGACTGCCGGCCGTTCGCCGGCACGACGTAGCTCGCCTGCACGGTCTGCCCGCTGGCGAGGAAGAACGTGACGGTGGCGCTCGCGTCAGCCGATCCGGCGTTGGCCAGGGCGAGGTAGGTGTCGAACACGCCCGTGTCGCCCTCGGCAAAGTACCAGGCGGTCTGCGCGCTGTCGACGGCCTTGCCGGTGTGCGCCGAGTCCATCATCTCCGGGCCGCCCCAGGTCACCGTGCGCTCGACGAGCACGCCGCCGCGCTGGGTGGTGACCTCGGCCGCCACCTGCAGGTTCTGCAGACCCGCGATGTCGTTCACCACGATCGTCCTCCGGCTCTGGCCCGGAATCGAATACTGCTGGACGATGGGCGTCGCGCCCTGCGGCAGGAACCGGACGGTGATCTCGGCGGGGTCGGTGCCGGGATTGGTCAGCGCCAGGCGCGTCCTGAAATTCCCGGTGGCCCCCTCGGCGAGCAGCCACGTGTTGGGGATGAACGGGTCGGTCCCGTTGAGGAACTCGTCCATGTTGGTGACCGAGTCGCCGTCCGGGTCGGCGTTCATGTCGTCGATTCGGAACCGGGCCTTCCACTGTTCCAGCGTCTCGCCCGAAGGCGAGGTGAGCGAGACCGCGCTGCTGATTTCCTCGGAGATCGGGCTGTTGAGACCGTCCTTGTTGATCGCGCGGACGGCGAAATAGTAGGTCTGGCCGTCTTTCAGGTTCGTGACCGTGGCGGTGGTCACGTTGCCCACCGGCTGGCTGAAGGCATAAACGCCCGACTGCGTCCCGTAGAGCACCACGTAGCCGACCACGTCGGCCTCGGGATTGGCGTTCCAGCTGATCGTGACCGAACCCGCGCGGAGCGTCGCGGGCGCGAACAGGATCACGGAGACGACGGCGAGCAGCCGGGCGAACTTGCACAGGGAGATAGCGAGTGGATGGGTCGACACGCCGTCTGCAAGCGCAAGGGGAGTGCCACCGGGTGACGGGGCGGGAGGGGCACCGAAAGGCCCTGCTTTTCGCGCAGTTCGGGCCGGAAGGGTCCCCTGGCGCACCGACGGGACCGTCAGGGGATTACGAATTGGTAATTGAGATCCAGCTATCGTGCGAATCGGGTGGGCGGAAACCGGTCTTTGGTAAACCGGCGGCGGCGAGTGTACCATTCCCGCTTATGTCTCAGGTCACCTCGGTCCCCCTTCTCGATCTCCAGGCGCAGTTCCGACCGATTCGCGAGGACGTGCTCGCGGCCATCGCGCGGGTGTGCGACAGCCAGCGGTTCATCGGGGGGCCGGAGGTCGAGGGGCTGGAGCGCGAACTGGCAGGAATGCTGGACGTCGCGGAGGCCGTCGGCGTCTCCTCGGGGACCGACGCCCTGCTGGCGGCCATGATGGCGCTCGGCATCGGCCCCGGTGACGAGGTCGTCACGACCACTTACTCGTTCTTCGCCACGGCTGGTTGCATCGTACGACTGGGCGCGCGGCCGGTGCTGGTCGACATCGACCCGGTGACGTGCAACATCGACCCGGCGGGCGTGGCGGCGGCGGTCACCTCGCGGACGCGGGCCATCATCCCGGTGCATCTCTACGGGTGCCCGGCCGAGATGACGCCGATCCTGGAGGCCGCGTCCAGGGCCGGTGTCGCCGTGATCGAGGACGCCGCGCAGGCGATCGGCGCGCGCTACCGCGACCGCCCGGTCGGCGGCCTCGGCACGCTCGGGTGCTTCTCGTTCTTCCCGAGCAAGAACCTGGGGGCGTTCGGCGACGGCGGCCTGGTGACCACAAACGACTCGGCGCTCGCGCGCCGGCTCAGGCTGCTGCGCAATCACGGCGCCGAGCCGAAGTACCTCCACCAACTGGTCGGCGGCAACTTCAGGCTGGACGCGCTGCAGGCCGCGGTGCTGCGCGTCAAGCTGCCGCACCTCGCCGCGTGGACGGGGGCGCGGCGGCGGAATGCGGATCGCTACCGCGAACTGCTGGCGCCGCTGGCTGAAAAGGGAAGGGTCCAGCTGCCGGTCGAGCCGGACGGCTGCCATCACATCTACAACCAGTTCGCGATCCGGGTGGACGCGCGCGACCGCGTGAAGGCGGGCCTGGACGCGCGGCGCGTCGGCAGTGAAATCTACTACCCGGTGCCGTTCCACCTGCAGGAGTGCTTCCAGGATCTCGGGTACAGGATGGGACAATTTCCGGCGGCCGAGGAGGCCGCGAGCCGCACCCTGGCCCTGCCGATCTACGGCGAGCTCACGGCGGACCAGCAGCGCTACGTCGTCGACTCGATCGCCCAGGTCGTTGGCTGACCACGCGCCGGCCCGCGGGCCGGCGCCACTTCGGATTGAGACTCCATGGCCATTACTTCTCCCGACGCCCCCGGGATCGCGGCGCCCCGGCGCTCGCGGATGCCCAGCGTCACGTCCCAGATCTTCATCGGCCTCGTTGCGGGAATCGTCATCGGCTACTTGTGGCCGTCCTCCGACGTCAACGGCGTGCACGTCGTCGGTTTTGCCGAGAGCGTCAAGCCCGTCGCCGACACGTTCCTCCGGATGATCAAGATGATCATCGCCCCGCTGCTGTTCTCGACGCTCGTGGTCGGCATCGCCGGCACGGGCGACCTGAAGGCGATGGGGCGGATTGGCGTCAAGGCGATCATCTACTTCGAGATCGCGACGACGATCGCGCTGTTCCTGGGCCTGGCCGCCGTCAACCTCTTCAAGCCGGGCGTCGGCGTGCAGGTGGCGGTGACCCAGAGCATCACGGACCTGGCGGGCAAGAAGCCGCTGGGCGGCTGGGAACTGCTGGTGCACCTGTTCCCGACCTCGGTCGTGCAGGCGATGGCCGAGGGGGAGATCCTCCAGCTCGTCGTCTTCTCGATCTTCTTCGGGATCGCCGTGGCGGCGATCGGCAAGAAGGGGCAGCCGATCGTCGACGTGCTCGAGAGCACGGCGCAGGCGATGTTCAAGTTCACCGGCTACGTGATGCTGTTCGCCCCGCTCGGCGTGATGGCGGCCATCGCGGCGACGGTGGGGAAGATGGGCCTGGCGATCCTGCTCACGCTCGGCAAGCTGGTGCTGCTGATGTACGGCAGCCTGCTGGTGTTCGCCGTCGTGGTGCTCGGCGCGGTGTCGGTGATCATCCGGGTGCCGTTCTGGCAGTTCGTCAAGGCGGTCCGCGAGCCGTTCCTGATCGCCTTCACGACGGCGAGCAGCGAGGCGGCGCTGCCCAAGGCGCTGGAGGTGATGGAGCGATTCGGGTGCCCGAAGAACATCGTCGGCCTCGTGCTTCCCACCGGGTACAGCTTCAACCTCGACGGCACGACGCTCTACCTGTCGCTCGCGAGCGTTTTCGTCGCGCAGCTGTTCGGCGTCGAGATGACGATCGGCCAGCAGGTCTTCATGATGCTGACGCTGATGCTGACCAGCAAGGGCGTGGCCGGCGTGCCGCGCGCCGCCCTGGTCGTCCTGACGGCGACGCTGGCGCAGTTCAAGCTCCCGCTCGAGGGCGCCGCGATTCTGCTGGCGATCGACCAGATCATGGACATGGGGCGCACGGCGGTGAACGTCATGGGAAACTGCGTCGCGACGGCGGTGGTCGCGCGGTGGGAAGGCGTGTTCGACGACCGGCAGATGCGCGAGTTCGTGAAGCCGCGGGCCGAGTGAGATGAGGATCCTGGTTCTCGGCGCCGCCGGCCGTCTCGGGTCCGCCGTGGTCCGGCACTTCGCCGGGTGGGCCGACGTGACGGGGACCGCCCGCGAGGAGCTCGACGTCTGCGACCGGCGCGCGGTGCTCGAGCGGGTGGCCGGCCTGCGTCCCGCGGCCATCGTCAACTGCACGGCGTACAACGACGTGGACCGCGCGGAAGACGAGCCGGTCGAGGCGCTGCGCGTCAACGCGTTCGCCGTCCGCACGCTCGCCGAGGCGGCCCGTTCGGTCGGCGCCGCGCTGGTCCACTACAGCACCGACTTCGTCTTCGACGGGACGGCCGATCGGCCGTACACCGAGGAGGACGCGCCGAATCCCCGGAGCGCCTACGCGAGCTCGAAACTCGTCGGCGAGTGGCTGGCGGCCGGCGCGCCGCGCCATTACGTGCTCCGCGTCGAGAGCCTGTTCGGCGCGTCGGTCGGCCAGGCCCGGCCGACGAGCGTGGACCGGATCGTGGAGGCCATTCGCGCGGGGCGCGACGTGCGGGTCTTCGTCGACCGCGTCGTCTCGCCGAGCTACGCCGGCGACGTGGCGCGGGCGACGCGCGTGCTGCTCGAACGTGCCGCGGCGCCCGGGCTCTATCACTGCGTCAATTCGGGCTCGTGCACCTGGCGCGACCTGGCGCTCGAGGTCGGGCGGCAGCTGGGGATCGAGCCGAGGCTGCTGCCCGTCCGGATGGCCGAGGTGGCGATGCGGGCCAGCCGGCCGCGCTACTGCGCGCTCTCCAACGCCAGGCTCGCCGCCGCGGGGGCGCCCATGCCGACCTGGGAGGACGCGCTGGCGCGCCACCTGGCGCCGTTTTCGCCAGATTCCACGGCCGTCGGCCGCGGATGAGCTCGTTGACTTGCCCGGCGGGGGTCCGATAGGATCGAGACGTCTCCCGTTCTTGCACGATCAACCGGACGGCGGGCCGTCGGGGCCGGCCTCCTCGGGAATTCGTTCACATGCAGGGCTGGCTTTCAATCCTCCTGTTGGCGATCCTCGGTGTGGGATTCGGCGCGGGGTCGATCCTGGCGTCGACGCTGCTCGCGCCGAGCAAGCCCTCGCCCGAGAAACTGGCGCCGTACGAGTGCGGCATGCCGGCCGTGTCCGACGCCCGGGAGCGTCATCCGATCAAGTTCTACCTGATCGCGATGATCTTCCTGCTGTTCGACATCGAGGTGGCGTTCCTCTACCCCTGGGCCATGGCGCTGCGCGACCTCGGGTGGACGGGCTTCCTGCAGATCCTGGTCTTTTTCGCGATCCTCCTCGTCGGCTACGCCTACGTCTGGAAGAAGGGTGCCCTGACGTGGGACAAGCCCTGAGGCGGGTCGCCGCGGTCCCATCGGGACGGTAGCACCGAGCAGAACAGGTCGGATCCCATGGCTTTCGACGTCGACATTCCGGTATTGACGACCACCGTCGAGAAGATGGTGAACTGGGCGCGGAAGTCGTCCATCTGGCCGGTCACCTTCGGCCTGGCGTGCTGCGCCATCGAGATGATGGCGATGAGCGCGTCGCGATACGACATCGCGCGCTTCGGCGCGGAGGTCTTCCGCGGGTCCCCGCGGCAGTCCGACCTGATGATCGTGGCGGGCCGGCTCTCGCGGAAGATGGCCCCGGCGCTCCGCCGCGTGTACGACCAGATGCCGGAACCGAAGTGGGTGATCTCGATGGGCGCCTGCGCGTCGTGCGGCGGCGTCTTCGACAACTACGCCATCGTGCAGGGGGTCGATCAGATCGTCCCGGTGGACGTTTACGTGCCTGGCTGCCCGCCGCGGCCCGAGTCGCTCATCTACGGCATCATCCAGCTCCAGAAGAAGATCAGCGCCTCCAAGCTCGTGGTGAAGGCAGGATAGCCATCGTGGATGCCTCCTCGATCATCCGCGCGCTGGCGTCGGCTGCGGCCGACGCCGAGATCCAGCCGGGCGACGCGACCGACTTCCCGACCATCGTCGTCGCGCGCGAGCGGCTGCTGGACGTCGCCAGGCTGCTCCGCGACCACCCGGCGCTCAGATTCGACGTGCTGGTCGAGGTCACCGCGGTGGACTGGTGGCCCGCCGAGCCCCGGTTCGAGGTCGTCTACCACCTGGTGGCGACCGCCGTGCCGGCACGGCTGCGGCTGAAGGTCCGCGTCGGGGGGGACGACCCCAAGGTGATCTCGGTCCACACCGTGTGGCCGTCGGCCGACTGGCTCGAGCGGGAGGTCTGGGACCTGTTCGGCATCGTGTTCGAACAGCACGGCGACCTGCGCCGCCTGCTGATGCCGGAGGACTGGGACGGGCACCCGCTGCGCAAGGACTACCCGGTGCAGATCACGATGACGCCGAAGGTGTACGAGCCGCTGCAGATGACCGAGCAGGAGTTCCGCGCCCGGATCGTGGCCGACCGCGACGTCCGCGGCGGGTCGAAACGATCGGGGCACTGAGTGACGATGACCCCAGCCGACGTCGCACGGCTCATCGACGAGGCGTTCGCCGAGACGGTCGCGGTGCACGACGGCGCCCGGCGCGCGAACCAGGCCGCGTTGCCCGCGGCGGCCGCCGCGCTCTCGGCGGCGCTCCGCTCGGGCCGGAAGGTGCTGGTGTGCGGCAACGGCGGGAGCGCGGCCGACGCGCAGCACCTGGCCGCCGAGCTGGTCGGGCGCTTCGCGGGAGAGAGGCCCGCGTGGCCGGCGCTGGCGCTGACGACCGACACGAGCGTGCTCACGGCGGTCGCCAACGATTACGGGTTCGACCGCGTGTTCGCCCGCCAGGTGGAGGCGCACGGCCAGGCCGGGGACGTCCTGGTCGCCATCTCGACCAGCGGCGCGTCGGCGAACGTCCTGCGGGCCGTCGAGGCGGCGCGCGCCCGCGGGCTGGTCACCATCGGGCTCACGGGCCGGGACGGCGGCAAGCTGGGCCGGCTGGCGGACGTGCACCTGCACGTGCCGTCCTCGTCGACGCCGAGAATCCAGGAAGCGCACGCGACGCTGCTCCACGTGCTGTGCGAGCTGGTCGAGCGGGAACCGGTGGGGATCGATGGCTGAGCTAAGAACCGAGACGATGACCGTCAACATGGGGCCGCAGCACCCCAGCACGCACGGCGTGCTGAGGCTGGTGCTGCGCCTCGACGGCGAGAACGTGGTCAGCTCGGCCTCGACGGTCGGTTACCTCCACACCGGGATCGAGAAGACGATCGAGCAGAAGAAATACCAGCAGGTGATCACGCTCGTCGAGCGGATGGACTACCTGAGCGCGCAGTCCAACAGCCTGGCCTACGCGCTGTCGGTGGAGAAGCTGCTCGGCATCGAGATTCCCGAGCGTGTGCAGACGATCCGCGTGCTCCTCGCCGAGCTGCAGCGGCTCAACAGCCACCTCGTGTGGCTCGCCACGCACGGGATGGAGGTCGGCGCGGTCACGATGATGCTCTACTGCTTCCGGGAACGGGAGCTGCTGCTGAACATCAACGAGCTCATCGCCGGCTTCCGGATGTTCCCGAGCTACATCCGGATCGGCGGCCTCCGCGAAGACCTGCCGGCAGGATTCCACGCGGCCGTCACGGAGATCCTGGACCGGATGCCGGCCAAGCTGGGCGAGTACGAAGACCTGCTGACGCACAACCAGATCTACATCAAGCGCGCCCGCGGCGTCGGGGCGATCTCGCTTGGCGACGCCCTCGGCCTCGGGCTGGTCGGGCCGATCGCCCGCGCGGCCGGTTCGACCTACGACGTGCGGAAGGCGTTCCCCTACTCCGGCTACGAGACGTTCGACTTCGACGTGCCGGTCGCCAGCGCCGGAGACGTCTTCGACCGGTACCTCGTCCGCATCGAGGAGATGTACCAGTCGCTGCGCATCTGCCGGCAGGCGCTGGACCGCATCGGCCCGACCGGCGTCTATGCGGCCGCCGACCCCCGCGTGGTGCCGCCGCCGAAGGACAAGGTCTACACCGAGATGGAAGCGCTCATCCAGCACTTCCTGATCTACTCGGAGGGGTTCAGGGTGCCGGCCGGCGAGGCGTACGTGCCGGTCGAAGGGCCGCGCGGCGAGCACGGGTGCTACGTCGTGTCGGACGGCACCAACCGGCCGTGGCGCGTCAAGATGCGATCGCCGTCGCTGATGGCCTGCCAGGCGCTGCCGAAGCTGATTGTCGGGGGCCTGATCGCCGACGTGATCGCCGTCATCGGCTCGATCGACGTCGTGCTGGGAGACGTGGACCGGTGAGCTTCCACCCGGAGATGCGCTACGAGTCGGGGCAGCACGTGTCGCGGCGCGAGCTGCGTCCGGAGGGCGAGCCGTTCGCCTTCACGCCAGGGAACCGCGAACGCCTCGAGCGCGTCGCGACCCACTACCCGCCCGAGCACCGGCGCTCGGCCGTGATCCCGGCGCTCTACATCGTCCAGGAACAGCAGGGCTACATCACGGCGTCGGCCATCCGGCACGTCGCCGAGGTGATCGGGTGCACGCCGGCGGAAGTCGACGAGGTGGTCACCTACTACGCGATGTTCTTCCGCCAGCCGGTCGGAAAGTACGTCGTCCAGGTGTGCCGGACCCTCTCGTGCGCGCTGCGCGGGGCCGGGCGCGTCACCGAGGAGATCGCCAGGACGCTGGGCATCAAGGTGGGCGAGACCGATCCGACCGGGACGTTCACGCTCATGGAGATGGAGTGCCTCGGCGCGTGCGACCGGGCGCCGGTCGTGATGGTGAACAACGAGCACTGGCACGAGTGCCAGTCGCCGGAGGACGCGGCGCGGCTGCTCGAGGACCTGAAGACCCGGGGGCCGGCGGCGCTGACGGGCTGCCACCTCAGAGTAGAGAAAGGGACGCGGGATTAGGGAATAGGGACGAGGGGGATTTCCCTCGTCCCCCGTCCCTCGTCCCTCATCCCCGAAGGATACATGGAACCAGTCCTGACCTCCCACGTGCGCGAGCCGAACGGCCAGACGCTCGGCGCCTACCTCGCCCGCGGCGGGTACGAGGGGCTCCACAAAGCCCTCGGCCTCACGCCCGCCCAGATCATCGACATGGTCAAGGCGTCGGGGCTGCGCGGCCGCGGCGGCGCCGGCTTCCCGACCGGGATGAAGTGGCAGTTCGTGCCGAAGGACTCGCCGAAGCCGAAGTACCTCTGCTGCAACGCCGATGAGAGCGAGCCGGGCACGTTCAAGGACCACGTCCTGATGGAGCGGAACCCGCACCTGCTGCTCGAGGGGTGCCTCATCGGGTGCTACGCCGTCGGCGCGAAGGTCGCCTACATCTACATCCGCGGCGAGTTCGCCCACGTGCAGCGCGTGCTCGAGGCCGAGATCGAGGCGGCGCGGGCCGCCGGATACCTGGGGCGGAACATCTTCGACTCCGGCTTCGACTGCGAGATCTACGTGCACCCGGGCGCCGGGGCGTACGAGGCCGGCGAGGAGAGCGCGCTGCTCGAGTCGCTCGAGGGCAAGCGGGCGCAGCCCCGGATCCGCCCGCCGTTCCCGGCCGTCGTCGGGCTCTACGGCTGCCCGACGGTGATCAACAACGTCGAGACGCTCGCCAACGTGCCGCTCATCGTGACGCGCGGCCCCGAGTGGTTCGCCGGGCTCGGCCCGGAGAAGAACGGCGGGCCGAAGCTCTACTGCATCAGCGGCCACGTCGAGAAGCCGGGCGTGTACGAAGCGCCGATGACGGTCACGCTGCGCGAGCTGATTTACGGCTACGCGGGCGGCGTCCGCGGCGGGCGGAAGCTCAAGGCCATCATCCCGGGCGGGTCGTCGACGCCGGTCGTCCTGCCCGATCAGCTCGACGCGCAGGCCAGCTTCGACGGCCTCGTGAAAGCGGGATCGATGCTCGGGTCGGCGGCCGTCATCGTGATGGACGAGACGACGTGCATGGTGTGGGCGGCGGAGAACCTGCTGCACTTCTACCGCCACGAGTCGTGCGGCAAGTGCACGCCGTGCCGCGAGGGGACCGACTGGCTGCAGAAGATCCTCCGGCGGATCGAGCGCGGCGACGGCTCCATGCGGGATATCGACCTGCTGAACGACGTGGCGAACAACATCGGCGGCAAGACGCTGTGCCCGTTCGGCGACGCCGCGGTGGCGCCGGTGCTCAGCACGATTCAGCATTTCCGCGCCGAGTACGAGGCGCACGTCCGCGAGGGGCGGTGCACCTGCCCGGCGGACTGGCGGGCATCCGTCTAGGGGTCGGAGCGGTTTTTCGAAGTTGACGGTTTTGTAATACAGATTTGTCGGTGGGAGAAAACCGCTCCGACCCCCGAGGGGGCTGAGCGGGGGGAGCGCGAGAAACGCTTGTGCCGTCTCTGACCGTGATCGTCCAGATCGGGCTCGTGTTCGCCGTCTTCGTGATGCTGATGCTGTCGTCGGCCGTGATGGTGTACGCCGAGCGCAAGGTGGCCGCGTACATCCAGCAGCGCGCGGGGCCGAACCGGGTCGGCCCGATGGGGCTGTTCCAGCCGTTCGCCGACGTCATCAAGCTGATGTTCAAGGAGGAGCTGCGCCCCGGCGGGGCGGACACGGTGCTCTTCCTGCTGGCGCCGGTCATCTCGGCCACCGCGGCGTTCACCGCGTTCGCCGTGGTGCCGTTCGGCGCCGAGACCACCTTCTTCGGCCTGCTCCCCCGGCCGATCACGCTGCAGGTCGCCGACGTGAACGTGGCTGTCCTGGTGGTCTTCGCGATCACCTCGATGAGCGTCTACGGCATCGTCCTGGCGGGGTGGAGCTCGAACAGCAAGTACTCGCTGCTCGGCGGCCTGCGGTCCGCCTCGCAGATGATCAGCTACGAGCTGTCGTACGGCCTCGCCCTGGCCTCCGTGCTCGTGCTCGCCAACTCGCTGTCGCTCACCGACATCGTCAACCACCAGTCCGGCTACTGGCTCGGGTTCATCCCGCGCTGGTTCATCGTCGTGCAGCCGGTGGGGTTCCTGATCTACATGATCTCGGGCGTGGCCGAGACCAACCGCGCGCCGTTCGACTTCCCCGAGGCCGAGCAGGAGCTGGTGGCCGGCTATCACACCGAGTACTCGAGCATGGCGTTCGCCATGTTCTTCCTGGCCGAGTACATCAACATGGTCACCGTGTCGGCGGTGGCCACGGACCTGTTTCTCGGCGGCTGGCACGGCCCGTTCCTGCCCGCGTCGCTCGGCTGGATCTGGTTCCTCCTGAAGATCTCGGCCCTGCTGTTCTTCTACATCTGGATGCGGTGGACGCTGCCGCGGTACCGCTACGACCAGCTCATGCAGTTCGGGTGGAAGATCCTGCTGCCGCTGGCCGTGGTGAACCTGCTGGTGACGGCCGCGGGGGTGATTCTGCTTGGGGCTTGAACTGCCGCTCTTCTACGTGTTCGCCGTCGTGTCGGTGGCGGCGTCGGTGCTGGTCATCGGGCAGCGCAGCCCGATCTACAGCGTGATGCTGCTCATCGTGTCGTTCGCGGCGCTCGCGGGGCTCTACGTCCTGCTCAACGCGCCGTTTGTGGCGGTCATCCAGATCATCATCTACGCCGGCGCCATCCTGGTGCTGTTCCTGTTCGTGGTGATGCTGCTGAACGCCCCGAAGGAAGCCAAGGGGCCGTGGGTGCGGCTCGCGGCCGGGCCGCGGCGCTTCGGGATCGTGCTCGCCGTCGTGTTCGCCGCCGAGCTGGTCTGGGCCGTGTGGCACGCCGCGGGCGTGCACGAGCCGGTGGGCGCCGGCGCGTCGGCGCAGGCCGTCGAGTCGGTGCGCACGATCGGGCAGGTGCTCTACACCGACTACGCGTTCCCCTTCGAGGTGACCTCGCTGCTCATCATCGTGGCGATGGTCGGGGCGGTCGTGCTGGCCAAGAGACACGTGTAGTGGTCAGTGGCCAGTGGTCAGTGGATCACGCGTGACAGACTGGCCACTGGCAACTGGCCACTGACAACTGTCTGCCGGCCACTGCGGATTGCGGGCGAGAATATGGTGACCCTGGAACACTATCTGACGCTGTCGGCGATCCTGTTCGCCATCGGGACGACCGGCGTCTTCCTGCGGCGGAACATGATCACGGTGCTGTTGTCGATCGAGATCATGCTCAACGCCGCCAACCTGTCCCTCGTGGCGTTCGGCCGGTACTGGGGCGCGGTGGACGGGCAGATCATCGTCTTCTTCGTGATCACGGTGGCGGCCGCCGAAGCCGCCGTCGGCCTGGCGATCGTGATCGCGATGTTCCGGCTCAGGGAATCGCTCAACCCGGACGCCTTCACGTCGCTCAAGTGGTGACCCGGCGCATGCTGCTGCTCATTCCGCTCCTCCCGTTCATCGGTTTCGTGGCCAACGCCGCCGTCGGGCGGCGGCTGTCGAAGGCTGCGTCCGGCACGCTGGCCGTCGCGGCGATGTTCGCCTCCTTCGGCGTCTCGGCCGTCGCGTCCTGGTCACTGCTGGGGCTGCCGGCCGGCAACCGCGTGATCGACCAGGTGGTGTTCACCTGGATCCCGTCGGGCGACCTCCAGGTGCCGTTCGCGCTGCGCCTCGACCCGCTGTCGATGGTGATGATCCTGGTCGTTTCCGGGGTCGGCGCCTTCATCCACCTCTATTCGACCGCCTACATGCACGAGGAGCGGGACAGCGAGTACGCCCGGTACTTCTCGTACCTGAACCTGTTCGCGGCGTTCATGCTCGTGCTGGTGCTCGCGCCCAACCTCCCGGTGATGTTCGTCGGCTGGGAGGGCGTCGGCCTCTGCTCGTACCTGCTGATCGGGTTCTGGTACCAGAAGAAGTCGGCCTCCGACGCCGGCAAGAAAGCGTTCATCGTCAACCGGATCGGCGACTTCGGGTTCCTGCTCGGCGTGCTGCTCCTCTTCTCGCGCTTCGGGACGCTGGACTTCCGGGCGCTCGCCCAGATCATTTCGACGCACGCGCCGGAGACGGCGGCGTTCGGCACGCTCTCGGTGGCGGCGCTGCTGCTCTTCGTCGGCGCCATCGGCAAGTCGGCGCAGATCCCGCTCTACGTCTGGCTGCCCGACGCCATGGAGGGGCCCACGCCGGTGTCCGCCCTGATCCACGCCGCGACGATGGTGACCGCCGGCGTGTACATGATCGGCCGGAACGCCGTGCTCTTCTCGCACGCGCCGGGCGTCCTCGAGATCGTGGGCATCGTCGGCGTGGCGACCGCCGTCATGTCGGCGACCATCGGCCTGGTGCAGAACGACATCAAGCGGGTGCTGGCCTATTCGACCGTGTCGCAGCTCGGCTTCATGTTCGTGGCGATGGGGGTTGGCGCGTACGCGGCCGGCATCTTCCACCTCTACACGCACGCCTTCTTCAAGGCGCTGCTCTTCCTCGGGTCGGGCGCGGTCATCCACGCGCTCGCCGGTGAGCAGGACATGCGCCGCATGGGCGGCCTCCGGAAGGAGCTGCCGGTCACCTACTGGACGTTCCTCGTCGGCACGCTGGCCATCTCTGGCGTGCCGCTGTTCTCCGGGTTCTTCAGCAAGGACGAACTGCTTTACCGCGCCTACTCGAGCGGGCACTGGTATCTCTGGTTCTTCGCGAGCCTGGCCTCGCTTCTGACCGCCTGCTACATGTTCCGCATCGTCTTCATGACCTTCCATGGCGAGCGGGCGCCTCGAGCGGCGGGGGAGGAGTCCGGGCACGGCCACGGCGCGGCGGCACACGGCGCGGGCGGCCACCTGCACGACGCGCCGAGGCCGATGGCCATCGCGCTCGTCGTCCTGGCCGTGGGCGCGGTCCTCGCCGGCTACGTCGGCGTGCCCGGCGTGCTGGGCGGGGAGAACCGGTTCGAACGCTTCCTCGCGCCGAGCTTCGTCGCCGCCCCGGCGGAAGGCGAGGCCGGCGGAACCGCGGCGGCGATGGTGGAATCGGCTTCGGCCGAGGGTGCCTCCGAGGCCGGGGACCCCGCCCTCGAAGGCCGCCTGATGCTGACCTCGACGCTGGTCGCGTTTGCCGGGATCGGCCTCGCGTGGCTGTTCTTCCTGAAGCGGCGGGACCTGGCCGACCTGGCGGCCGCGCGCTTCGGCGGCCTGCACCGATTGCTGCTCCGCAAGTACTACGTGGACGAGATCTACGACGCCGCCATCGTCCAGCCGATCCGCCTGGTGTCCGAGCACGGGCTCTGGAAGGGCGTGGACGCGGGCCTCATCGACGGCGCCGTGAACGGCGCGGGCGAGACGGTGCGCGGGGCGAGCGGCCTGCTGCGGCTGGTGCAGACCGGGTCGATTCGCGCCTACGCGGCGTCGCTCATGCTGGGCACACTGCTGATCCTGGGGTACTTGCTGTGGTCTCGATAATTGTCTTCCTGCCGCTGGCCGCCGCGCTGCTGCTGCTGCTCATCGAGAACCACGACGGCCGCCGCGACGCGGTGGTCCGCTGGACCGCGCTCGGCGCGTCGCTGCTCGTGTTCGCGGCCACGCTGCTGCTCTGGTTCCGCTTCGACCCGACGCAGGCGGATTTCCAGTTCGTCGAGCGGCACTCGTGGATCCCGGCCTTCGGCATCCAGTACTTCGTGGGCGTGGACGGCATCAGCCTCTTCCTGCTGGTGCTGACGGGGTTCCTGACACCGCTGGCGCTGCTCAGCTCGTGGGGCTCGGTGCGCCACAAGCTGAAGGTGTTCGCCGCCTTCATGCTCGTGCTCGAGAGCGCGATGCTCGGCGTCTTCGTCTCGCTCGACCTGTTCCTCTTCTACATTTTCTGGGACGCGATGCTGGTCCCGATGTACTTCCTCATCGGCATCTGGGGCTACGACCGCCGCATCTACGCCGCCGTCAAGTTCATCCTCTACACGGCGGCGGGCAGCCTGCTGATGCTGCTGGCCATCGTCGGCCTGGCCTGGATGCACAATTCGATCACGGGCGCCGGCTACAGCTTCGACCTGCTGAAGCTCTACGACCTGCACCTCCCGCCGCAGTTCGAGTTCTGGTTCTTCCTCGCCTTCGCGCTGGCCTTCGCCATCAAGGTCCCGCTGTTCCCGTTCCACACGTGGCTGCCCGACGCCCACGTCGAGGCGCCGACGGCCGGCTCGGTCATCCTGGCCGGCGTGCTGCTGAAGATGGGCACCTACGGCCTGGTGCGCTTCGCCTTCCCGCTGTTCCCGACGGCCGCGGCCTTCTTCGCCCCGTACCTCGCCGTGCTGGCGATTGTCGGCATCATCTACGGCGCGCTGGTGGCGATGGTCCAGCCGGACATGAAGAAGCTGGTGGCCTACTCGAGCGTCAGCCACCTGGGGTTCGTCGTCCTCGGCATCTGCGCGCTGAACCTGCAGGGGGTGCAGGGCGCGGTCTACCAGATGCTCAACCACGGCGTCAGCACCGGCGGCCTCTTCCTCATCGTGGGCATGCTGTCGGACCGGCGCCACACGCGGCAGATCGCGGCGTTCGGCGGCCTCAAGGCGGTGATGCCGCGGCTGGTCGCCGCCTTCATGCTGATCACGCTCGCGTCGATCGGCCTGCCCGGGACCAACGGGTTCGTCGGCGAGTTCCTGATCCTGGTCGGCGTCTTCCGCGCCGACCCGCGGATGGCGGCCTTCGCTGCGACCGGCGTGATCCTGTCGGCGGTTTACATGCTGTGGATGTTCCAGCGGGTGAACTACGGGCCGATCGTGCACGAGGAGAACAGGACGCTGCCCGATCTCAGCCGGCGCGAGCGGTGGGTCATCGTGCCGGCGGTGGCGATGGCCATCTTCATGGGCGTGTTCCCGGGCGTGTTCCTCAAGCCGATGCAACCGTCGGTCGAGCGGTTCCTCCAGCGGATGAACCGCCCGTCGGTGGCGCGCGCGAGTGAGGCGCCGTCCCCGGACCCCGCCGCCGCGGCCGCGTGGCGCGGCGCGGGCGCCACAGACGCCAGGATCAGGCACTGACATGTCACTGTCCTCCATCACCGCCATCGTTCCCATCCTGTGCGTCACCGCCGCCGGCCTCGCGGCGATGCTGGCCGAGGCCTTCCGCGCGCCCGGCGAGAAGATGCCGATTAGCGGCCTGGGCCTCATCGGCCTGGCCGGCGCCGGCGTCAGCGCGGCGCTGCTCTGGGGCCGCAACGCCTCGGGCTTCGGCCTGGTGTCGGCCGACACGTTCGGGCTCTTCTTCGTCATGATCCTCGTCGTCATCGGCGTGATGACGATGCTGCTGTCGCCGTCGGTGGCCGAGCGCGAGGGGCTGCCCGGGGGCGAGTACTACGCGCTCACGCTGTTCGCGCTCGCCGGGATGATGCTGATGGCCATGGCGACCGACCTGCTGGTCATCTTCCTGGCGCTCGAGGTGATGTCGCTCGCGGTCTACGTGCTGACGGCCCTCCGGCGGGACTCCGCGGCGTCGGCCGAGGGAGCGTTCAAGTACTTCATCCTCGGCGGGTTCTCGAGCGCGTTCTTCCTCTACGGCCTGGCCTTCCTCTACGGGCTGACCCGCACCACCAGGCTCGACCGGGTGGGCGCCGCGCTCGCCGACGCGTCGGCCGCGCACCCGACGTTCGCGCTGCTGGCGCTGGGGTTGCTGCTGGTGGGCTTCGGGTTCAAGGTGTCGGCCGTGCCCTTCCACATGTGGACGCCGGACGCCTACGAAGGAGCGCCGACCATCGTGGCCGGCTTCATGTCCACCGGCGTGAAGGCGGCGGCGTTCGCCGCGCTGGTGCGCGTGATGGTCGTCGCGTTCCCGTCGATGCACGCCCTGTGGTACCCCGTCCTCTGGGTCCTGGCCGCCGTCACGATGATCCTGGGGACGGTGGTGGGCGTGGCGCAGACGAGCCTGAAGCGGATGCTCGCCTACTCGAGCATCGCGCACGCGGGCTACCTGCTGATCGGCCTGGCGGCCTCGAACGACACGGGCCGGGGCGCGATTCTCTTCTACCTGCTGGCCTACGGCATCACCAATCTCGCGGCCTTCGGCCTCATCGGGCTGCTGGCGACGCGCGACCGCGCCAACGACGACCTCTCGAGCATGGCCGGCCTCTCGGACCGGCATCCCGCGCTGGCCGCCGTCTTCTCGGTGCTGCTGCTGTCACTGGGCGGGATCCCGCCGACGGCCGGGTTCATCGGGAAGTGGTACATCTTCAGCGCGGCGATCCGGTCGGGCGACTACGGCCTGGCCATCATCGGCGTCCTGACGAGCGTCGTCTCGATCTTCTTCTACCTGCGCGTCATCGTGATGATGTACATGGCGGAGCCCGGCGACGCGCCGCGGTCTCCCGAGCCGTCGCCGGTCGCCGTGTTCACGCTGGCGGCGACGGTGGCCGCGACGTTCTATCTCGGCATCCTGCCGACCAGGGTCCTCGACCTGGCGGCGCAGTCGATTGGCAGTCTCTTCTAGTCGACTCTCGGCTTTCGGCCTTCGACCCTTCGGCTTCCGGTTGACGGCTGACGCTGAGCCGCGTCCCGCGTTCATCAGTAGGGCGAGGCTTCAGCCTTGCCTGAGGCCGCCGCCTGCCGTCCGCACAACAAGATCCCCTGCGCGCTCACCGATCACCGCGTCCGCACCTCGCCTTGCGCCAACGGTCAGATCGCGCCAGATGCTGCCACGTGTGTCCATGGCCGCACTGGTCTGAACCGTACCGGGAATCCGGGAGAGCGAATTGAGTGAGTCAAGCCACCTTGGCCCCGACGCAAATCGGGGTAATCGGCGGCACGATGAAGCGCGAGGGGCCGTGACGCGCAAGGCGTGTTCAGAAAATGGTGCCGCGGCGAGGCGGCCGGGTCAGCCCTATGCCGCGCCGCAGGGATCTGCCCGAGCCGAGAGCCTGAAGCCCAGAGCCCGCGATGCGCTCAGCGGGGGATCGCGCTGAGCGCTTCCGCCAGGACCGCGTCCTCGTCCTCGAGGACCGTCCGCAGATCGATCAGCAGCCGGTCGTTCTCGATCCGCCCCACGATCCCGGGCTCGTGGTGGCGCAGCCAGTCGTCCAGCCAGTCCACGCTGCGCTCGCGATGGCGCAGCGCGAGCACCCGCGTCTCGATCTCGACCCCCGGGGTCGTCCCGCCGCCGACCTTCGACCGGCCGGCCGCCACCTCGGCCTCGACCGGGCCACCGGCCTGCACGCGCCCGGCCAGCGCCTCCGCCCTCACCTTGATGTCTTCCGGCGCGGCCAGGATCATCCGCAGGATCGGGATCGTGCGGCTGGCGCGCCCGGCGGCGTACTCCGCCAGCGTCCCCTCGAGTGCCGCGTAGGTCAGCTTGTCCACCCGCAGCACGCGCATCAGCGGGTGGCGGCGGACGCGAGCCAGCAGGCCGAGGCGTCCCGCGAGGATGCCGGCCTGGGGGCCGCCGAGCAGCTTGTCGCCGCTGAAGCAGACGATGTCCACGCCGCGGGCGAGGCTGTCCTGGACCTTCGGTTCGCCGCCGAGCAGCGCGTCGAGCCGGGCTGCGTCCTCCTCGCCCACCAGTCCGAGGTAGCCGCTGCCGATGTCCTCGGCCACCGGGACGCCGTGCTCGCGGCCGAGCGCGACCAGTTCGTCGAGCGACGGCTGTTCGGTGAAGCCGTCGATCCGGAAGTTCGATCGATGCACGCGCAGCAGGAGCGCCGTGTCCGGCCCGATCGCGGAGCGGTAGTCGTCAACCCGCGTGCGGTTGGTGGTGCCGACCTCGCGCAGCTTCGCGCCCGACTGCGCCATCACCTCGGGCAGGCGGAAGCCGCCGCCGATCTCGACCAGCTCCCCGCGCGACACGATGACCTCGCGCCCCGCGGCCAGCGCCGCCAGCATCAGCAGCGTGGCGCCCGCGTTGTTGTTCACCACGACGGCCGAGTCCGCGCCGAGCAGCCGCGTCAGCAGCGCCTCGGCGTGGGTGTCGCGGCTGCCGCGCCGGCCCGCCTCGATGTCGAATTCGAGGTTCGAATAGCGCCCGGCCAGCTCGCCGATGCGCGCGATGGCCACGCCGGCGAGCGGGGCGCGCCCCAGGTTCGTATGGACGACAATGCCGGTGCCGTTGACGATCCGGCGCAGCGACGCTCGGCCCGACTCCCTCAGCACCTGGCGCGCCCGCCCCTCGATCTCGCGGGCGGCGGCCTCGGCGTCGGCCGGCCGCGCGGAGTCGGGTCCCGGCGCCGCCAGGCCCGCGCGGAGGTCGGCGGCGGCGGCCCGCAGCGCCTCCACGATGGCCACGCGCCCGAACTCGTCCTCGAGGGCGCGAACCCCTTCACGCTGGCGCAGGTGCTCGATCGAAGGAATGACCCGGAAGTCCGTCATGGCAGTTGCCGCTCGCGGCGGTCTCAGGATACCATCACCGGTGGCTGCTGGCGCCGACGCGACCCACTTCCACCACTTGTCGGCGAGGCCCCCGAGCGTGCCGTGCCCCAACACACCGACTTCGAACGAGACTTGCACCTGATCGAGACGATGCTGCGCAAGCTCGAAACCGAGTACAACATGTACTTCGCCGGGCAGTCGAAGCGGCCGCCCCTCGAGACCCGCCGCCGCCTCGACCAGATGCTCGACCGGCTCGACCGCGGCTACATCACCAGCGCGGTCGACCGCTTCCGCCTCGGCTCGCTGCAGTCCCGCTACGCGACGTTCGCCGACCTGTGGGATCGCGCGCTCAGAGCCCGCGAGGAAGGCCGTCCCGGCCCGTTCTCGAAGACGGCCCGCCCGACCGCACCAGCGGCCGCGCCAGCCGCCGCCGCGCCCGCCCGTCCGCCCGCCGACCGCGTCTTCGGAGCGGCCACGCTGACCGGCGCCGACGCCGAAGGCGACAGGATGAGGGCGCTCTACGAGTCGCTCGTCGAGGCGCGGCGGGCCGTCGGCGCCGCCGACCCGTTCCCGTTCTCCCGGTTCGCCGACATCGTCAAGGGCCAGGTCGCCAGGTTCGAGCAGTCCGGCTCCGAGGCCGTGGCGTTCCGTGTGTCCACCAGGGAGGGCCGCGTCGTGTTCACCGCCCGGGGACGCAAGACGACCGACGGTGGTCAGTCCGAGTAGCCGCCGACGTCGATGCGGGAAGCTGGAAGAGGGGAGGGGGCGGGGGAGGGCGAAGAGGAGCGCCCGGCCGTCGCCGGGCGCCCCCAGGGTGTGGCGACGTTACACCTTGACGACGTTGCCGGCCTGCGGGCCCTTGGGGCCGTCAACGATCTCGAACTCAACAGCCTGACCTTCCTCGAGCGAGCGGAATCCGCCATCACTCTGGATCGCCGAGTAATGCACGAAGACGTCGCTGCCGCCATCGCGTTCGATGAACCCGTAACCCTTGGCGTTGTTGAACCACTTGACCTTGCCTGTGATGCGCATTCTTTCCCTGCCTTGCAGTGGTGCGGCGTGGTGCGCCGCGCGAACTACCCACCCCCCGCGCCACGTCGTGAAACGGGGGGCACAAAAAAAGCCGCCCGGTAGCGGCTTGGCACCGGGGCCCGTCGAGTTCCAGCGCCAGTACGCATAATAGCGGCGGCTCCGGACGAGTGTCAAGGAGACGACTTCGGTCCGAAAGGGAGGCAGCCGATGGCCCGAGCGTTGCTGAGCGTATCCGACAAAACCGGGTTGCCCGAACTCGGACGGGCCCTGGTCGATCGGGGGTTCGAACTGGTTTCGACCGGCGGCACCGCGCGCGCCCTGCTGGCGGCCGGGCTGCCCGTCGTCGAGGTGTCGCAGGTGACCGGCTTCGCCGAGATGCTGGACGGACGGGTGAAGACGCTGCACCCCGCCGTGCACGGCGGGATCCTGGCGCGCCGCTCGCGGCCCGATGATCTCGAGGCCCTCGCCAGGCACGGCATCCGCCCGATCGACCTCGTGGTCGTCAACCTCTATCCGTTCGCGCGCACGGCGGCTCGCGCCGACGTCGCGTTCGACGACCTGGTCGAGCAAATCGACATCGGCGGCCCGAGCCTCGTCAGGGCGGCGGCCAAGAACTTCCGCGACGTGATCGTCGTCGTCTCCCCCGAGGATTACGGCCGCGTGATCGCGCACCTGGATCAGCCGGGCCAGAACCCGGCGGAGTTCCGGTTCCTCCTGGCGCGCAAGGCGTTCGGGCACACGGCCGACTACGACGCGGCCATCGCCGCCGAACTCGAGCGCGTTCGGTGCGCGGGGGGCGCATTCGAGCGGACACCGGTGCCGCCGGGGCTGCCCGGGCGGTTCGTCGTGTCCGCCACAAAGGCGAGCGACCTCCGTTACGGCGAGAACCCGCACCAGGCCGGCGCCTGGTACCGGACCGCCGACAGCGGCCGGTTCGACGTGCTGCAGGGGAAGGCGCTGTCGTTCACCAACCTGCTCGACATCGACTCGGCGGCCCGCATCGTGAGCGAGTTCGGCGAGCCGGCGGCCGTCGTCATCAAGCACACCAACCCGTGCGGCGCCGCCACCGGCTCCTCGCTCGCGGAGGCTTACGTCCGGGCGCGCGACGCCGACGCCCTGTCGGCCTTCGGCGGCATCGTCGGCCTCAACCGGCCGCTGGACCTCGCGACGGCGCGCGAGGTCGCCTCCACGTTCATCGAGGCGGTCATCGCCCCCGGGATAGACGACGAGGCGCTGGCCGTGCTGGCGGCGAAGAAGAACCTGCGCGTCGTCGTGGCGGACCTGGCGCGGGCCTTCGGCCCGCAGGTTCGACGCTTCGACGTGCGGTCGATCTTCGACGGGCTGCTCGTGCAGGCGCGCGACGCCGTCGTGGAGGCGTCGAAGCCGTGGCCGGCCGACGCCGCCGGCGAGTCCGGCGTGCGCGTCGTCACGCGGCGGCAGCCGACCCCCGACGAGTGGCGCAGCCTGAGATTCGCCTGGCGCGTGTGCGCCCACGTGAAGTCGAACGCGGTCATCTTCACGGGCGCCGACCGGACGCTCGCCGTCGGGGCGGGGCAGATGAGCCGGGTGGACGCGGTCGGCGTGGCGGTGGCCAAGGCCGTCGAACGGGCGGCGGCCGGCGCGCTGCCCGGAGGGCTGGCGGGCTCGGTGGCGGCGTCCGACGCGTTCTTTCCCTTCAGGGACGGCCTCGACGCGGTCGCGGCCGCGGGGGCGACCGCCGTCGTCCAGCCGGGCGGATCGGTGCGGGACGCCGAGGTGATCGCCGCGGCCGACGAGCACGGGCTGGCGATGGTCTTCACCGGACGCCGGCACTTCAGGCACTGAGCGGTCGGTCCCCCGGCCGGCGTGCCTCGAGCTCAGCGTTCCCGCGCGGGCACGTCAGCCTTGCGGGCCGTCCGGCCTGCTGGTCCGCGCGACGGCCGCGTACAACTCGTCCTGGGTGAGCGTGGCGGGCCCGAACTTCTGCACGACCACGCCGGCGGCCTGGTTCGCCAGGCCGCAGGCGTCCTTGAGCGACGCGCCCGCGGCAAGCGAGAGCGCGGTGGTGGCGAGCACCGTGTCGCCCGCCCCGGTGACGTCCGCCACCTCGCGCGCGGCCGCGGCGTAGTGCACGGCGTCGGGGCCGTTGAGCAGGCACATGCCGTGCTCGCCGCGCGTGATCAGCACGTCGAAGCAGCCGGTGCGTTCGCGGAACAGTTGCGCCGCGGCCACCGCCTCCTCGTCGGTGCGGATCCGCTGGTGCGTCGCGATTTCCGCCTCGTGGTGGTTCGGCGTCACCAGCGTGGCGCCCGCGTAGAGATGAAGGTGCGGGACCTTGGGGTCGACCAGGACCGGGATTCCGCGCGTCCGGCCGGCGGCCAGCACCTTCTCCATCACCGCCCGTGTGATCGCCCCCTTCAGGTAATCCGAGACCAGCACGGCGCTCGCGCGCTCGATCAGGCGCCCCACCTGGCCGAGCATCAGCTCTTCCGCCTCGCCCGCCACCTCGTGATCGCTCTCGTAATCGATGCGGGCCACCTGCAGGTTCCTCGTCGTCACCACCCGCAGCTTCGTCGTCGTGCGGCGTGAGGCGTCGACCACCAGCCCCGACGTGCCGATGCCGCAGGCTGTGATGAGGTGGCGCAGGCGCTGGCCCGCGCTGTCGGTGCCCGTGAGGCCCACCAGCTCGACGCTGCCGCCGAGGGCGCGCACGTTGTTGGCGACGTTCGCCGCCCCGCCGGGGCGATAGTCGTCCTTCTCGTACTCCACCACCGGGACGGGCGCCTCCGGCGAAATGCGGCTCACCCTGCCGATGACGAACTGGTCGAGCATCACGTCGCCGACGATGAGCACGGTGGCCGAGGGGAAGTTCTCGATGGAGCGGCGGAGCCGGTCGATGCTGGTGGCCATACTCGCCGGAATTGTACTCGAACACGCCCGCCGGGCGCGTCGCCGCCGACGTCGGACGGCGGGACGACGCCCCCCGGGCGCGCGGTCAGTCCTCGACCTTCGCCTCGTCGGGCAGCATGTCCGGGATGCCGTTGTCGCCGACGGGGTAGACCCTCCGGCACTTCGGGCACTTCAGTCCGGTTCCCTCGTGGACCGGCTGCACCTTCTCGCGGCACTCCGGGCACACGAGGATCTCGAGCAGTTCGGGAGCAACGGGCACGTCGTCCTCCAGGTGATGGTCTGCTCGAACTATATCAAAGGCTGCGCCCCTATCCGCCCCCGGCCTTTTGTGGAACAATCGACCCGATGATCCTCCAGTCGATTTCCCGCTGCCCCCTGGCGGCGGTCGCGGTGGTCGGCGTCCTCGCGTCTGTGCCGGCCGCGGCCGGGCAGGCGGGCGGCGCCAGACCGTCGCCGCCCGTCAGCCAGGCCCCCGCCCCGACCGTGGTGCCGAAAGCCGAGGCGTACTACCAGTTCATGCTCGGCCGGCGCCTGGAGGGAGAGGGAGACATCGACGGGGCGATCAAGGCGTACGGCGAGGCGTCGAAGCTCGACCCGAAATCGGCGGAAGTCGTCGCGGAGCTGGCCGGGTTGTACGCGCGGGAGAACAAGGTCCGCGAGGCGATCGACACCGCGCAGCGCGCGGTGGCGATCGATCCGGGCAACGTCACCGCGCAGCGCATCCTCGGGATCATCAACGCCAGCATGGCCCGCATCGACCAGGGCACGGGGCCGCTCGATGCCGAGGCCACGAAGTACGCAGCCACGGCCGCCGAGCACCTGGAGGCGGCGCGGCGCAGCCGTGAGATTCCCGAACCCGGCCTCGACATGATGCTGGCCCGGATCTACACGCGGATGGGACAGCGCGACAAGGCGATCGGCGTGCTGAGCCAGGTGGTCGTCGAGGACCCGGGCCAGCCCGAGCCAGTCCGCCTGTTGCTGCAGCTCTACGAACAGGCGGGCCGCCAGGCCGACGCGATCACGCTGCTGGAGTCGGTCGTCGCCGACCAGCCGTTCTTTTACGCGCCGCTCGGCGAGCTGTACGAGAGCCAGCAGCGGTGGAACGATGCGGCCCGAGCCTACGAGCAGGCGATGGCGAAGGGCGCGGGCGGCCCCGACGTGCGCGCGCAACTGGCCGCGGCGTGGCTGTCGGGCGGCGATCCCGGCAACGCGACGCGCGCGATCGAGCTGCTCGAGCAGTTGCGGAAGGAGCGCCCGGCGGACCCCCAGGTGCTCTACATGCTGTCGCGAGCCCAGCAAACCGTGGGACGGCTCGACCAGGCCGAGGCGACGGCACGAGAGCTGATGACGGCCGCCCCCGATTCGGTGAGGGGGCCCTACGCCCTGGCCCAGGTGCTCCTGCAGAAGCAGCAGTATCGGCAGGCGGTCGACGTGCTCGCGCCGATCGTCGATAAACAGGCGGCGAGCAAGGCCGGCTTCGGTCCCGAGTACGTCCCGCTGCTGGTGCGCCTGGGCATGGCCTGGCTCGAGCTCGGCGAGGGCGACCGGGCGCTGGCCTGTCTCGAACAGGCGCGCGGCGCTTCGGCTTCGGCCCCGAACCCGGCGATCGATCTCTTCATCCTGCAGGCGCAGCTGGCCGGGCGGCACGACGCGGACGCGGCCGCCCTGGCCTCGAAGCTGCGCGCCTCGCGGCCCGGCGACCTGCAGGTGCTGCGGCTTTCGGCCGAAGCCCTCCGACGGATCGGACAGCCCGACGAAGGCGCGGCGCTGCTGGCGAGCGCGATCGAGCAGCACCCCGACGACGTGACGACCTACCTCGCCGCGGCGGAGTTCGATCTCCGGCTCGAACGCTACGACGCGGCCATGAGCGTACTCGACCGGGCGTCGGCGAAGTTCCCGTCGAGCGTCGACGTGACGTTCGAGATCGGCTCGGTGCTCGAGCGGCAGAAGCGGTTCGCCGACGCGGAGCAGAAGTTCCGCGACGTGCTGGCGCGGGACCCCCGCAACGCGCCCGCGCTCAACTACCTCGGTTACATGCTGGCGGATCGCGGCGAGCACCTCGACGAATCGATCGGTTACATCAAGCGGGCGCTCGAGATCGATCCCTACAACGGCGCGTTCCTCG
Organism: uncultured Acidobacteriota bacterium; assembly: GCA_963717945.1. Taxonomy (GTDB): domain Bacteria; phylum Acidobacteriota; class Vicinamibacteria; order Vicinamibacterales; family Fen-181; genus FEN-299. The sequence continues at coordinate 142,062 of CAVQXT010000007.1, forward strand.
ACAGCCTGGGGTGGGCGTACTTCCGGCAGAACAAGCTCGATCTCGCCGAGGAGGCCCTGAAGAAGGCCGCCGGGCAGCGCGTGCGCGATTCGGCTATCCAGGACCATTTCGGCGACCTCTTGTTCAGGCTGGGCCGATACCAGGATGCGGCGACGGCCTGGCAGCGGGCGCTCGACGGCGACATGGAGCAGGTCGATCGGGCGGCGCTCGAGAAGAAGCTGCGATCGGCCCGGGACAAGACGCGGAAACAGTGATGCGTCGACGCTGGGTTCTCGTGGCGCTGCTGCTGGGCGGGGTGACCGCCTGCGCGGGGCGCACCGTCACGCTGCCGACCGGCGAGGGAGCGCCGTTCCCCGACTTCGCGACGGCGTGGCAGGACGCGACGAGCAACTGCCGCCAGGTCCAATCGCTGTCGGCCGAGCTCGCGATCTCGGGTCGCGCCGGCCGCCAGCGGCTGCGAGGGCACGTGCTGGCGGGCCTCGCGGCCCCGGATCGGATCCGCCTCGAAGCCGCCGCCCCGTTCGGCCCGCCTCTCTTCATCCTCGCTGCCGACGGGACGAAGACGACGCTGCTGCTGCCGCGGGAGAACCGCGTGCTGCGCGGGGAATCCCCGGCGGACGTTCTCGATGCGCTGGTGGGTCTGGACCTCGGCCCCGCGGACCTGCTGGCGATCCTCACCGGGTGCGTGACGCCGGACGCGCGGGCCGAGGGTGGCCGCCTCTTCCCGTCCGACTGGGCGCGCATCGACCTGGCCGGCGGGGCGGCCGCCTACTTGCGGCGCGACAAGCAGGCCGGCTGGTTCGTCCGGGCCGGCGTGCGCCAGGCGCTCAGCCTCAGCTACGATCCGGACGGTCAGGGGGCGCGCCCCTCGGTCCACCTGCTCACCGACGATTCGCGCGGTCCGGTGTCCGACATCCGAATCGGCCTCTCCCAGGTGGCGATCGATCAGCGGCTCGGGCCGGAAGTGTTCAGCGTGAGGGTCCCCGCCGACGCGACGCCGATCTCGCTCAAGGAGCTCAGAGAGGCGGGCCCGCTCGGGGGAAAGCAATGAAGCTCCGCGCGCACGCCAAGATCAACCTCAATCTGGCAGTGCTCGGGCCGCGGCCCGATGGATATCACGAGCTGCGGACGGTCTTCCAGTCGCTGGCGCTGCACGACACCCTGTCGTGCGACCGGGCCGCGAGCGGCTTCTCGGTGAGCTGTTCGACGCCCGGCGTGCCGCTCGACGAGCGGAACCTCGTGTGGAAGGCCGCGCAGCTCGTCTGGCGGGCGGCCGGGCGCGCCGGGGAGCCGGCCGGGCAGGTGCACATCGCCAAGCGCATCCCGGCGCAGGGCGGCCTCGGAGGCGGCAGCGCCGACGGCGCGGCGGCGCTGGTCGGCTGGGACCGGCTCTGGGAGACGCGCATGTCGGCCGCCGACCTCACGGAACTCGCGGCGCAGCTAGGCGCCGACGTCCCGTTCTTCCTGTGCGCGGGCACGGCTCTGGGGCTCGGTCGCGGCGACCGGATCGAGGCGCTCGGCGACGCTCCCGCGCGGTCGGTCGTGCTGGTGATGCCGCCCTTCGGCGTCTCGACGCCGCAGGCGTTCGGATGGTGGGACGAGGACGGCAAGGGCCCCGCCGCGTCGGCATCGGTGGGGGCGGACCCGACGGTGGCAGACCCGCTGGCCGTCTTCAACGATCTCGAAGCGCCCGTCGCCCGGCGGCACCCGCAGCTGGCCGAGATCCGCGAGCGCCTGCTCCTCGCCGGCGCTTCCGCCGCCGCGATGACCGGCAGCGGTTCGACGATGTTCGGGCTGTTCGCGACCGAGGCGCAGGCGAAACAGGCGGGCGCCGCGCTTCGCGATCCCCGGTGGCACCTCGTCCTGACACGGACCGCGACCCGGCGCGACGCCGGGCTCGGCCTGCCGGTCGAGCGCGAGAGCCCCGAATCGCCTCCCGATACTCGACGCTGAAAGGTGTCCCATGGACCGACGGAGCTTCCTGACCGGTGTCGGCGGTGCGGCCGGCGCCATGCTGTGCCCCGAACTGGCCCCAGGAGTGGCCCGGAGTTCTGCGCCGACTGCCGGGCAGGGGACGGGCTGCAACTGGTCGGAATTCGACAAGCTGAGGCGTGAATTCCTGATGCCCGCCGATTTCGCGTACTTCAACACCGCGGGGCTCGGGGCGTCGCCGCGCGCGGTGACGGACCGCGTGAAGGCGGCGATGGACCGCGACGAGGCCTCGCCGAGCCCGGTGCACAGCGAAGAAGACTTCACCCGCATCCGGCGGAAGTGCGCGGCGCTGCTCGGCCCGGGTTGCGGCGCCGACGAGATCGCGTTTGTCGGCAGCGCCACCGAGGGGATCAACCACATCCTCAACGGCCTGCCGCTCGGCCGCGGCGACGAGGTCATCACCACGACCCACGAGCACCCGGCGCTCAACATCCCCTTGCTGCGGAAGATGCAGACGGCGGGCATCGTGATCCGCACCTTCGAGCCCGACCTCGGCTCGCCGTCAGGCAACGTGGATCGCATCCGCGCGCTCGTCGGCCCGAAGACGCGCCTCATCTTCGTGAGCCACGTCACCTGCACGACCGGCCAGGTGCTGCCGGACGCGGCCATCGGCCGGCTGGCCCGTGAGCACCGACTGTGGTTGGCCCTCGACGGCGCGCAGTCGCTCGGCCAGTTCCAGATCGACATTCACGGCACCGGGGCGCACTTCTACACGGCGAGCTGCCACAAGTGGCTCATGGGGCCGAAGCGCACCGGGATCCTGTGGATCGACCGCGACCACCTTGCCGATCTCTCGCCGACCGTCGTCGGGGCGTACTCGGACGGGGGCTACTCGCTCCCCGAGCGGCGGCTGGCCCTCCACGCCGGCGCGCAGCGCTTCGAATACGGCACGCAGAATGTGGCGCTCACCTACGGGCTGGAGGCGGCTGTCGACCTGGTGCAGGGCCTGGGGCTCGATTGCATCCGCCAGTACGACCAGGGAATGGCCGAGCTCTTCCTGGCCGGCATCGGGGGCATTCCCGGCGTGGAGGTGCTGTCTCCACGAGGCGAGGGGCCGCACTCGGCCATCAAGACGTTCAGGGTCCGCGGGCGGGACTACGGCGAGGTCACGACGGCGCTCGGCCGCCGCGGCTTCCGGGTGCGCCCGGTCGGCGAGGCGGGCCTCAACGCGGTGCGGGTGTCGTTCCACGTGTGCAACGACACCGGGCAGACGCGCGCGCTGGTGGACGAGATCGGGCGAATCGCAAGAGCGTAAGGCGCGGGCCGCAGGGCGTAAGCCGTGAGCCGTGAGCCGTAAGCCTGTGAGCCGTAAGCCGTGAGCTGTGAGCCGTGAGCTTGTCTGATCCAGCCGCTCTCGTATAGACTAACTGTTTGCGCCGCGGTTGTCGGGCCACGCCTTGGGGCAGAATCTCTCCCTGAGCAGGTTGAGCACCGGCCCGGTCGGGTTGTGCGCGCGGCCCCTGGCGTTTCCCCGTGACGGATCACGGGGGAGGATCCTGGCGTCCCGTGGCCGGCCTGGGATGGGGCGTGGCCAAGTGGTAAGGCACGGGACTTTGGATCCCGTATCGAAGGTTCGAATCCTTCCGCCCCAGCCATCTGCGACGCGACGGTCCCCCCGGGAAGGACGCGGCATGCAGCGCTCGAAGGTGCGGGCATGAGAGTGGGCTTCGCCGAACTGAAGGTGTTCTCCGGGAGCGCGCACCCGGCGCTGGCGGCCGAAATTGCCGGCCACCTCGGGATCGCGCTCGGCCAGGCTCGGCTCAGCCGGTTCCCGGACACCGAGGTGTCGTTCCAGATCGAGGAGAACATCCGCGGCACCGACGTGTTCATCGTCCAGCCGACGTGCACGCCGGTGGACCAGAACCTGGTCGAGCTGCTGATCATGATCGACGCGTTCCGCCGCTCGTCGGCGGCGCGGATCACGGCGGTCATCCCGTATTACGGTTACGCGCGCCAGGACCGGAAGGACAAGCCGAGGGTGCCGATCTCGGCCAAGCTCGTGGCGAACATCCTCGGCGCGGCCGGGGCGAACCGCGTGCTGACGATGGACCTGCACAAGGCGCAGATCCAGGGGTTCTTCGACATCCCGGTGGATCACCTGTTCGCCGCCCCGGTCATCATCGATTACCTGGCGCGGCAGAAGCTGGGCGAGCTCACCATCGTCGCGCCCGATGCCGGCGGCGCCGAGCGCGCCCGCGCCTACGCCAAGCGCCTGGGCGCCGGGCTGGCGATCGTCGACAAGCGCCGATCGCAGGAGACCGGCGCGGCCGAGGTGATGAACGTCGTCGGCGACGTCGAGGGCCGCACCTGCATCCTGCAGGACGACATCGTCGACACCGCGGGGACGATGCAGAAGGCGGCCACCGCGCTGATGGCCAACGGCGCCTCGAAGGTGCTGGCGTGCGCGGTGCACGGGGTGCTGTCGGGCCCGGCGGTCGAGCGGATCGCGCAGTCGCCGATCGAGCAGATGATCGTGACCAACACGATCCGCCTCGACGACAAGCAGGCCCGCTGCCCCAAGATCGTGTCGCTCTCGGTGGCGAGGCTGCTGGCGCAGGCCATCCGGAGCATCCACGAGGAGAGTTCGGTGTCGTCGTTGTTCGTGTAGGGGCCGCTACGGCAAGTTCCCCGGGCGTCGCTGAGCGTTCGCCGGGTACCTGGAAGGACACGATTGAGTCATGGAAGCAGTAGTACTTGAAGCCACCAAGCGAACCCGGTTCGGCAAGAACGAAGCCGGGCGTATGCGCCGCGAAGGCCTGGTCCCGTCGGTGCTCTACGGCGGCGCGGCGGGCGAGGGCGGCCGGCCCGAGACCCTGCCGATCTCGGTCGAGCCGAAGGCCCTGCTGAGGATCCTCCACTCGCAGTCGGGCGCAAACACCATCATCACCCTCAAGCTCGCCGGCGAGTCGACGATGGTGATGCTGAGGGAATTCCAGCTCGACCCGGTCACGCACGCCCTGCTGCACGCCGACTTCTACCGCGTGGCGATGGACAAGGCCATCACCGTGACGGTGCCGATCGTGCTCCGCGGCGAGGCGCCGGGCGTCAAGCAGCAGGGCGGCCTGCTCGACTTCGTCCACCGCGAGATCGAGGTCGAGTGCCTGCCGTCGGAGATCCCGGAGAGCATCGAGGTCGACGTGTCGGGCCTGATGCTGAACCAGAGCATCCGCCTGCGCGAGATCCTCGGGAGCATGTCGTGGAAGCCGGTCAGCGACCCCGACATCATGCTCGTGCACGTGGTGGCGCCGAAGGCCGAGGCAGAGCCCGAGGTGGTCGAAACCGAGGCAGCGGCGGCGCCGGCCGAACCCGAGGTCATCAAGAAGGGCAAGGTCGAGAAGGAAGACGAGGGCGAGGCCGAGGCCAAGCCGAAGAAGTAATGAAGCTCATCGTCGGCCTGGGCAACCCGGGGCGGAAGTACCGGGAGACGCGGCACAACATCGGGTTCGCCGTGGCCGACGAACTGGCCCGGCGCGGCGGGACCGCCTTCGACGCGGCGCCGGCCGACGGGCTCATCGCCAGGCTCCGCCAGCTCGGCCCCGAGGGGACGCTGCTGCTCAAGCCGCTGACGATGATGAACGCCAGCGGATACGCCGTGTCGGAGGTCGCGCGGTACTTCCGGATCGCGCTCGACGACATCCTGGTGGTGGCCGACGACGTGAACCTGCCGCTCGGGCGGCTCAGGGCGCGGCCGTCGGGATCGGCGGGGGGCCACAATGGCTTCCGGTCGATCATCGAGCAGCTTGGGACCGCCGGCTTCGCCAGGCTTCGCGTGGGCGTCGGCCGCGGCGATCCGCGGCGCGACCTGGCCGACCACGTGCTCGCCGGTTTCGACGAGGACGAGCGGCCGGTGGTGGCCGACGCCATCGGGCGGGCCGCCGACGCGAGCGAGCTCTTCGCGGCCGAGGGGATCGAGCCGGTGATGAACCGCTTCAACGGGATCGAGGTCGCGGAAGGTAGTGACTAGTGACTAGTGGCTAGTGACTGGTCGCCGGTGGTGAGTGCAGCAGGAGAGAAGCCAGCCGAGTCATTCTGCAGGGAATTGACAATTCGGCTCCTTGCCACCCTCGGGGTGGCCGTTGAACGACGACGTCCAGAAGGAGAGTCATGAACACGTCCAGACAGTACGAACTCGTCTACCTCGTGTCGCCGGACGCGACCGAGCAGGAGGTCACCGATCTGCACGCGCAGGTCGAGGCCATCATCGCCCGGATCGGCGGTGAGCTGGTGAAGTCCGAGAACTGGGGCCGCCGCAAGATGGCCTACGAGATCGGGCCGCACAAGGAAGCCGTCTACGTTCTCGAGCTCATCAACGGGAACGGTGAGCTGATGAAGGAGCTCGAGCGCCGGCTGCGCGTGAGCGAGAAGATCCTGAGGTACCTCGTGGTCCGCGTGGACGAAGAGCTGCGCGCGGCCGAGCGAACCCGGTCGCGCCGCAAGGTGAGGACCGGCCCGCCCATGGGCGAGGGAGAGGGAAGCGGCATGAGGCCAGACATCCACGGCGGTGACGACCGCGACGAGGCGGAGGTATAGCCATGGCAGACGAACAGAGGCGGGGCGGCGGCGGGCGCGGGCGTGGCGGGGCGCGCGGCGCGAGCGCCGAGAAGGGGCCAGGGCAGCGGCGGTCGCTCTTCCGGCGCCGGAAGGTGTGCAAGTTCTGCTCCGAGAAGATCGACTACATCGACTACAAGGACGTGCGGATGCTGATGCCGTTCGTGCCCGACCGCGGCAAGATCCTCCCGCGACGGATTTCGGGCGTGTGCGCGCCGCATCAGCGCGCGCTGCAGACCGCCATCAAGCGGGCCCGGCAGCTGGCCCTCGTGCCCTACGTGGCGGACTGAGAGGTGACGGACCATGGAAGTCATTCTGCGTGAACACGTCGAGAATCTGGGGCGCCGCGGCGACGTCGTCAAGGTCGCGGACGGGTACGCCCGGAACTTCCTGCTGCCGCGCAAGCTGGCGCTGCTGGTGAGCGATCAGAACCGCCGCCAGATCGAGCGCGAGCGCAAGGTCGCCGAGGCGCGCGAGCTGGCGGAGCGGCAGGACGCCGAGGCGATGGCCATCAAGCTCGGGGCCGCCGACCTCGTCCTCGCCCGCCGCGTGGGCGAGCACGACCTGCTCTACGGGTCGGTGACCTCGGCCGACATCGCCGAGGCGCTCGCCGACAAGGGGTTCGAGATCGAGAAGCGGAAGATCGTCCTTCCCGAGCCGCTCAAGCAGCTGGGCGACTTCGAGGTCGCCGTCAAGATCCACCACGACGTGCCGGCGCACGTGAAGGTGAAGGTCGTGGCGCTCGGGGCCGCCAAGCCCGAAGGCGAGGCCACCCAGGCGCCGCCGGTCGCCGAGTAGTCCTGGCACGTGTAGTGACTAGTGGCTAGTGGCTAGTGGTCAGTGAGTCCCGCGTGATTCACTGGCCACTGATCACTGATCACCAGCCACTACAGTAGCCACGAGCCACTGACCACTACAGCCGTCGACCGCCGAGTGCTACACTTCGCCTGTGGCTGACACGACCGTCGCTCCCGAGCGGACCCTGCCGCACAACCTCGAGGCCGAGCGATCGGTCCTCGGGGCGATCCTCATCCAGAATTCCACCTACAACGTGGCGGCGGAGCTGGTGCGCCCGGAGGACTTCTACCGGGACGCGCACCGGCGGATCTTCGCGAGGATCATCGACCTGGCCGAGCGCCGCGAGGCCGTCGACTTCGTCACGCTGAAGGACGAGCTCGGGCGGGCGGGGGAGCTGGAGACGGTCGGGGGCCCGGCCTACATCGCCTCGCTCGTCGACGGGGTGCCGCGGGCGACCAACGTCGAGCACTACGCGAAGATCGTCAAGGAGAAGGCGGTCCTCCGGAGCCTGATCGCCGCGGCGAACACGATCCTGTCGGACGCCTACGAGGCGGACCAGGACGCGGCGGACATCCTGGATCGCGCCGAGCACTCGATCTTCGACATCGCCGAGGGGCGGATCCGGTCCGGCTTCCTGTCGCTCGCGACCATCGCCGAGGCGGCGTCGGAGTCGATCCAGAAGGCGCACGAGGAGAAGAAGCTCATCACGGGAGTGCCGTCGGGCTTCAACGACCTCGACAACCTGACGTCCGGCTTCCAGCGCGGCGACCTGGTCATCGTGGCGGCCCGCCCGTCGATGGGCAAGACGTCGCTGGCGCTGAACGTCGCCCAGCACGTCGGGACCAAGACCGACCACACCGTGGGGGTCTTCAGCCTGGAGATGTCGCGCGAGCAGCTGTTCCTGCGCATGCTCTCCTCCGAGGCGCAGATCGACGGCCACGCCCTGCGCACCGGGTTCCTGCGCACCGACGACTGGGGGCGGCTCACCGAGGCGCTCGGCGTCCTCGGCCAGGCGAAGGTCTTCATCGACGACACGCCGTCGATTGGCGTCCTGGAGATGCGCGCCAAGTCGCGGCGCCTGGCGGCCGAGCACGGCCTGCACCTGCTCATCGTCGACTACATCCAGCTGATGCAGGGCCGCGGGCGGTTCGACAACCGCACCCAGGAACTGGGCCAGATCTCGCGGGCGCTCAAGGGGCTGGCCAAGGAGCTGAACATCCCGGTGGTGGTGATCTCGCAGCTCAGCCGGGCCCCGGAGGCGCGGTCCGATCATCGGCCGCAGCTCTCCGACCTGCGCGAGTCGGGAGCGCTCGAGCAGGACGCCGACGTCGTCATCCTCATTTACCGCGAGGACTTCTACTCCCAGGACGGCGCGAGCGACGCGGTCGCCGAGATCATCGTGGCCAAGCAGCGCAACGGCCCGACCGACACCGTCAAGCTCGCGTTCATCAAGGAGCGCACGCGCTTCGAGAACTACGATCCGGGCGCCTGACCGGGGCCGCCCGGCGACGCGCCGCTGGTTTCGCATGGTTCGTTCCACCGTTGCCCACGTCGACCTCGCCGCGCTGCAGGCCAACTACCGCGCCATCGAAGCGTTCCTCGCCGCCCGGACCCCGGCGGCCCGCCGCCCGCCGGGCATCATCGCCGTCGTCAAGGCCAACGCGTACGGTCACGGTGCGAGGCCCGTGGCGCGGGCCCTCGAGCGGGCGGGGGCCTCGATGCTGGCGTGCGCGGACATCGAGGAAGGCGTCGTGCTGAGGCGGGCCGGTGTCCGCGGGCGCATCCTGGTCTTCGGCGCGCTGAGCGTGAGCGATCTCGCCGGGCTGTTCGACTACGACCTGACGCCGACCTGCTCGACGCCCGGGGCCGGCCGCGCCCTCCAGGCCGCCGCCGCGGCGCGCGGGCGGCGCCTGCGCTACCACCTCAAGATCGACACCGGCCTCAACCGCCTGGGCTTCCGGCACGACAACCTCGCGGCCACGCTGCCGGACCTTCTCGCGAGCCCGAACCTCGACCTGGCGGCCGTCTACACGCACTTCGCGACCGCCGACGATCCGGCGCACCCGCTGTTCGACGAGCAGCGCCGCCGGTTCGGCGACGCGCTCGAGCGGATCGGCAGGATGGGCGTGGCCGTGCCCGCGAGGCACGCGGCCAACAGCGCCGCCCTGCTGCGCGAGCCGCACGTGTGGTACGAGCTGGTGCGCCCGGGCCTGCTCCTCTACGGCGTGGCGCCGGCCCCGTGGGCCGCCACGCTGCCGCTCCACCCCGTGATGTCGCTGCGCAGCCGCATCGTCTCGGTCAAGAACGTCAGGGCCGGCGAGGGCGTGGGCTACGGGGCGCGCTTCACGCCCGACACGCCGCGCGTGGTCGCCACCGTGCCGGCCGGCTATGCCGACGGCCTGGATGCCCGGCTGGGAGGTCGGGGACACGTGCTGGTCGGCGGCCGCCGGGCGCCGATTGTCGGCGCCGTGTCCATGGACATGATCGCCGTGGACGTCACCGGCGTCCCCGTCAACCCGGGCGACGAGGTGGTGCTGCTCGGCGAGCAGGGTGCCGAGCGGATTACCGCGGGCGACATCGCGGACGCCATCGGGACGATCCCCTACGAGGTGCTCTGCCGGATCGGCTCGCGCATCGAGCGGGTCTATGATGAAACGCGAGAGTAGGCAGTAGGCGGCAGCTTGCCCTGAGCGAGCGAAGCGAGTCGAAGGGCGGATCACGGTCGGATGACGGGGACCGGGTTAGCTGGCAGCGGATCAGCGCGGCACAGCCGGAAGCCGAGAGCCCAAAGCCGAAAGCCGAGTAGCCATCGATGAAACCACCGAAGTCCGTGTTCGTCTGCCAGGAATGCGGCGCCCAGGCGCCGAAGTGGATGGGGCGCTGCGCCGACTGCGGGGCGTGGAACTCGCTGGTCGAGGAGCGCGCCGCGGAGCCGGCGCCGGCGGCCGCCGGCGCGGCGGCGGCCCGTTACGCGCTCGGGGGCGGGGCCGGGGCCCGGCTCTACGCCGACATCCAGATGGCCGACGCGCCCCGGCTGGCCACCGGCATCGAGGAGTTCGACCGCGTGCTCGGCGGCGGCATCGTCCCCGGATCGCTGGTGCTGCTCGGCGGGGAGCCGGGAATCGGCAAGTCGACGCTGTTGCTGCAGGTCGCCGCGTCGTTCGCCCGGTCGGTGGGGCCGGTGCTCTACAGCTCGGGCGAGGAATCCGAGCACCAGGTCAAGTCGCGCGGCGAGCGGCTCGGCGTCGGCGACGCGCCCATCTACCTGCTCGCGGAGACCTGCCTCGAGCGGGTGCTCGAGGAGGCCTCGCGCATCAAGCCGGCGCTGCTCGTCGTCGACTCGATCCAGACCGTGTTCTCGCTGAAGCTGCAGTCGGCGCCCGGCAGCATCGGGCAGGTGCGGGAGGCGGCGACGCAGTTGCTGTTCTCCGCCAAGGGGCACAACGTGCCGACGTTTCTCGTCGGGCACGTCACCAAGGACGGCAGCCTCGCGGGCCCGAAGTCGCTCGAGCACATCGTCGACACCGTGCTCTACTTCGAGGGCGAGCAGCACCACGTCCACCGGATCATCCGGGCGGTGAAGAACCGGTTCGGGGAGGTGTCGGAACTGGGCGTGTTCGAGATGACGGGAACCGGCCTCCGCCCGGTGCCCAATCCCTCGCAGCTGTTCCTGGCCGAGCGTCCGGCCGCGTCGCCGGGTTCGGCGGTGGTCTGCTGCATCGAAGGGTCCCGCCCGATCCTGGTCGAGGTGCAGGCGCTCGTGAGCGGCAGCCTGTACGGGAACGCGCGACGCATGGCGATCGGCATCGACCAGAACCGGCTGTCCCTGCTCGTCGCGGTGCTCGAGAAGCGGGCCGGCCTGAGCCTGGTCGGCGAGGACGTCTTCGTCAACGTGGCCGGCGGGATGTCGATCGACGAACCGGCCGCCGACCTCGCCGTCGTCGCCTCGGTCGCCTCGAGCCTGCGGAACCGGCCCGTGCGCCAGAAGACGGCCGTTTTCGGCGAAGTCGGCCTGGCCGGCGAGGTCCGGGCGGTGACCCAGGCGGCGCGCCGCGTGAGAGAAGCTGCCCAGATGGGGTTCACTCGCTGTATCCTTCCCAGAGGCAACCTCGATCCGCGGGACCTGCCCGCCGCCGACGCGTGCGAGGTGGTGGGGGTGTCCACGATCGGGGAGGCCCTCGACGCCGCGTTTGCCTAGGCGCCGCCGGCCGGGTCATTTCATCGTCCCCGGCCGTGCCGGCGTGTTATTCGGATCCGGAACCGGGAGCTCCCCAATGACGTGGTTCATACTCGCCCGGACGCTGTTCATCGCCGCGATCGCCTTCACGTCGGGTCTGCTGCAGCCGCTGGCCGGATTCGGCCCGGTCGGGGCGGGGGCGCTCGTCAACGCCCTCTTCGGCCTGGTGCTGGCCCTCCTCATCATCGTGTTCGAAGTCCGCCTCAAGGACGTGGCGGTCACCACGACGCTGGGCGCGCTCGTCGGCGGCACGACCGGGCTGGTCATCGCGAGGACGATCGAGACGGCGCTCACCTGGACCGACACGAGCGACGCGCGGGTGTCGTTCCTGCGCAGCGTCGTGCTCCTGGTGCTGCCGTACATCGGGACGGTGATGGGCGCGCGGAAAGGCGAGTGGCTGGAACCGGCGCGACTGGTAGGCCTCTTCCGCGCGGCCGGCCCGCAGCGCCGCTACAAGGTGCTCGACACGAGCGTCATCATCGACGGCCGGATCGCCGACGTCTGCGAGACCGGGTTCATCGACGGGGCGCTGGTCATCCCGCAGTTCGTGCTCAAGGAACTGCAGCTGGTCGCGGACTCGGCCGACGCGCTCAAGCGCAACCGCGGGCGGCGCGGCCTCGACATCCTCCAGAAGATCCAGAAGATGTCGGGCGTCGAGGTCATCATCTCCGACGTGGACTTCCCGGAAGTCCGCGAGGTCGACCTCAAGCTGATCGAGCTGGCGCGCTCGCTGCAGGGCAAGATCGTCACCAACGACTTCAACCTGAACAAGGTCGCGCAGCTCCGCGGCGTGGACGTGCTGAACGTCAACCAGCTTGCCAACTCGCTCAAGCCGGTCGTGCTGCCCGGCGAAACGATGAAGGTCTTCATCCTCAAGGAAGGCAAGGAATACAACCAGGGCGTGGCCTACCTCGACGACGGGACGATGGTCGTGGTGGACAACGCGCGCAGGCTGATCTCGAAGACGATCGACATCGTCGTGACGAGCGTGCTCCAGACGACGGCCGGCAAGATGATCTTCGGCCGTTACATCGAGGCGAACCCGTCCGCGTCGGCGCCGGTGCCCGCGCCGCCCCCACCCCGCGGCAGCCAATGGCGCGCCGTCGGCGATCGCGGCCAAGCCCAACGGCCCCGCCGCCGCGCCGCCGGCGCCGGTCGCAGCCGACAAGGACGACACGAGGGGGCGGGCGCGGTGAAAGTGCCGCCATTCCACTGGTGGCGGACCGTCCTGTTCCTGATCCCGGCGATCGCGGTCTACTCGATCGTCCTGGGCACGGTGTCGATCGCGTCCAGCCTGTTCCAGCGGAGCGGGTTCTTCGCGCACCGCTGCGCCCGCGCCTGGTCGTGGCTCATCCTGGCGACGACCGGCGTCGACGTCGAGGTGCGCGGCCTCGACCGCCTGACGCCCGGCACGACCTATATCTTCGTGTCGAACCACCAGAGCATCTACGACATCCCGGTCATCTTCTGGCACGTGCCGTGGCAGCTTCGGATCATCGCCAAGGCCTCGCTCGCCAGGTTTCCGTTCCTCGGCTGGCACCTCAGCCGGACCGGACACCTGCTGGTCGACCGGCGGCATCCCGACCCGCTCGGCATCCTCCGGCGGTGGAAGGGGCTGGTGTCGCGAGGGCTGTCGTTGATCGTGTTCCCCGAGGGCACGAGAAGCGCCGACGGCAACGTCGGGCGGTTCAAGGGCGGGAGCTTCCTGCTCGCGATCCAGGCTGGCCTGCCGCTGGTCCCGGTGTCGGTGAGCGGCAGCCGTCACGTGATGCTCAAGAACCGGCTGATGACCTGCCCGGGGCACGTGCGCCTGGTCGTGCACGACCCGGTGCCGACCGCCGGTCTCGAGGCGAGCGCGGAGAGCGCCCGCCGGCTGGCCGAGCAGATCCGCGCGACCGTCCGGGCGGACGTGGACGAGCCGGGCGGCATCGCCGCGCAGTCATGACGTTCACTCTCGCTCCAGACCTGGCTCCCGTCGTCCAGCCGGCCGCGCTGGTCGTCGAGGGGGTCACCGTGGCCGAACGCGACGGTGAGCTCGACGTGGCGATCGCCGAGGCCGAAGCTCGCGTGCGCCGCGACCCGCCGAGCGAGCGCGAGGCCGTCCGTGCGATGTATCGCCGGACGGGCCTCGACCCGACCAGGCGCCGTCCCTCGTCGGAAGCGCTGCTGCGGCGCGTGACGAGAGGCGAGAGGCTGCCGCGCATCAACTCGCTGGTCGACATCTGCAACTGGTGCTCGCTCGAGCTGCAGCTGCCCTACGGGCTCTACGACCTCGATCGAATCGACGGTGCTGTCGTCCTGCGCCTGGGCGAAGCCGGCGAGGAATACCCGGGGATCCGGAAGGACGTCGTCCACGTCGGCGGCCGCCTGACGCTCGCCGACCGCCTCGGCGCCTTCGGCAATCCGTCCTCCGACTCCCTCCGCACGATCGTGACGCCGGAGACCACGCGCGTGATGGCGGTGATCTTCGCCCCGCGTATCCTCGCGGGGGACGCCGTCGTCGCCGCCGTCGACCTGACATCCATACGGATCCGCCTCTACGCTGGAGGCGTCGAGCGGCTCAGACTCGTCCTTTGACGCGCAGGCCTGAAGGCCTGCGCTATCCGGGGCGTCTTTGCCGGATCTGCAGATAGCGCAGGGCTTCAGCCCTGCGCCCCTGTATAATTAACGGTTGCCCCTGCTCCCGGACGCCGCCCATGCACGTATCCGCCATTATCGCAGCCGGAGGACGCGGACGCCGCCTGGGGGCAGGTGTGCCCAAGCAGCTGCTCGACCTTGGCGGCCGGCCGATGCTCCAGTGGAGCCTCGATGTATTCCTCGCCTGCGGGCGCGTGCGAGATCTGATCGTGGTGGTGCCGGCCGAGTGGGTCGCCGAGCCTCCCGCCTGCTTGCGTCGCGACCGGATTCGGATCGTTCAGGGTGGCGAGCGGCGCCAGGATTCGGTGGCCAACGGGTTCGCCGCGGTGCCGGAGGCGGCCGAGATCGTGCTGGTCCACGACGCGGCCAGGCCGCTGGTTGACGCGGCGACCATCGACGCGGCGATCGACGCGGCCGCCGAGGCCGGCGCCGCGATTGTCGCCCTCCCGGCGCGCGACACGATCAAGTGGGCCTCGGCCGACGCGGTCGCGGGAGCGGGAAGCCCGGCAGGGGGCGGGGAGCGCACCGTCGAACGCACGCTGGCGCGCGAGCGGGTCTTCCTCGCGCAGACGCCCCAGGCGTTCCGCCGCGAGGTGCTGGCGGCCGCCGTGGCGCTCGGGCGGGACGGTGCCGAGGCGACCGACGAGGCCGCGCTCGCCGAACTGGCCGGGTACGCCGTGCGGCTCGTCGAGGGGAACGTGCGGAACATCAAGGTGACGACGGCCGACGATCTCGTCATCGCGGAGGCACTCGTGAGAGCCGAATCGAAGGGGACCGGCGTCGGGCCCGCCGAGCCCTCCGGCCAATCGACGTTCCGCGTCGGCTCGGGCTACGACCTGCACCGGTTCGCCGACCGGCGCCCGCTGATCCTGGGCGGCGTCGAGATTCCGTTCGACCGCGGTCTGGCGGGGCACTCCGACGCGGACGCGCTCTGCCACGCGGTCACCGACGCGGTGCTCGGCGCCGCGTCGCTCGGAGACATCGGCGTTCACTTCCCGGACACCGACGCGCGCTGGCGCGGCGCGTCGAGTGTCGCGATGCTCCGGCACGCCGTGGAGCTGGCGGCCGCGCGCGGCTTCCGCATCGTGAACGTGGACGCGACGGTCATCGCGGAGCGCCCGCCGATCGGCCCGCACCGGGCGGCGATGGCGGCCTCGCTGGCCGGCGCGCTGGGCGTGGCCGAGGCGGCGGTGAGCGTGAAGGCCAAGACGAACGAGGGCGTGGACGCCACCGGACGCGGCGAGGCGCTCGCCGTTCACGCGATCGCGCTGCTACAGCGTGACAGCGTGACAGACTGACCACTAGCCACTAGCCACTGACTACGACCATGCGTGTCCGTTTCGCCCCCAGCCCTACCGGCCACCTGCACGTCGGGAACGCGCGCACGGCGCTGTTCAACTACCTGATGGCCCGCGCCTCGGGCGGCGTGTTCATCCTGCGGATCGAGGACACCGACGTCGAGCGATCGACGCGCGAGTCCGAGGCGGCGATCCTCGAGGACCTGCGCTGGATGGGACTCCGCTGGGACGAGGGGCCCGACATCGGCGGGCCGCACGGCCCGTATCGCCAGTCCGAGCGGCTCGGCCTGTACCACGACTTCGCCGCGAAGCTCGTCGCCGCGGGCAAGGCGTATCACTGCTTCTGTTCGCCCGAGCGGCTCGAGGCCGACCGCCGGGCGGCGCTCGCCGCGGGGCAGCCGCCGAAGTACCCGGGCACGTGCCGGGCGATTGGCGAGCAGGCGGCGAGCGAGCGGATCGCGCGTGGCGAGCGGGCGGTGGTCCGCTTCAGGGTGCCGGAAGACCGTGCCGTCTCGTTCGCCGACCTGGTTCGCGGGCCTGTGACGTTCCACACGAGCGTGATCGGCGACCCGGTGCTGCTGCGGTCCGACGGTCACCCGGCCTACAACTTCGCCGTCGTGATCGACGACGCGTCGATGGAGGTGACGCACGTGGTCCGCGGCGAGGACCACATCTCCAACACGCCGCGCCAGATCCTGATCTACGAGGCGCTCGGCTTCACGCCGCCCGCGTTCGCCCATCTCGCGCTGGTGATGGGGCCCGACCACACGCCCCTCTCCAAGCGGCATGGCGCGACGTCGGTGGCCGAGTTCCGCGCGAAGGGCTACCTGCCCGAGGCGCTCGTCAACTACCTGGCGCTCATCGGCTGGTCGCCGGGCGGCGACGACGAGCTGCTGCCGGTGGACGAACTGGCGCGGCGCTTCTCGATCGACGCCGTCGGCCACAGCGCGGGCGTGTTCGACGAGGAGAAGCTCGCCTGGGTCGACCGTCATTACCTGCGGACCGCCGACCCCGCGCGGATCGCGGAGCTGTCGCTCGGCTACTTCCAGCGCGACGGCCTGGCCGGCGACGCGGGCCCGGAGGCGCTCGAGTACCTCGCCGCGGTCCTGCCGATGGCCACGTCCTCGGTGGACCGGCTCGACGAGATCCCGTCCCGCCTGGCCTTTCTCTTCGCGTTCGATCCTGCGCGGGCGGTGGCCGACCGGGAGGTGATCGACGTGCTGGCGCACGACGGGGCGCGGGAGGTGGTCGAGTGCCTCGCGCGCGAGCTTTCCCGCGGCGCGCGCCTCGTCGATCGCGACCGGTTCCGGGCCGTCGTCGGCGCGGTGAAGCAGCAGACCGGCCAGAAGGCCAAGGGGTTGTTCCACCCGATCCGCGTGGCGCTGACCGGCGCGGCGGGCGGGCCGGAGCTCGACCTGGCGGTGCCGGCGATCGACCGCGGCGCGGAGCTGCCGGCGTCGGCGGGTCTCGCGCCGATCCTCGGCTGCCGCGAGCGCGCGGCGGCGTTCGCAGAGGCGCTGCGGCAGGCGTAGGGGCAGGCCTTGTGCCTGCCCGTGCAAGGGCGGCCACAAGGGCCGCCCCTACGGAGCCGACAGCGGATCACGGTCGGACGCCGGGAAGCGGAGTAGCTGGCAGCGGATTTTGCGTGACACGGTCCACGGCCCGAAGCCTGGAGCCCGAAGCCTGGAGCCCTGGTGATCATCTACGGCATCAACCCCGTCCTCGAGGCGTTGCGCGCACGGCGCGTGCGGGGCCTTCGGGTCTCGGCGCGCGCCGACAAGCGGCTGCAGGAGATCCTGCGGCTGGCCGCCGAGGCGGGCGTCCGCGTGCAGCAGGTGGACACGGCGGAGCTCGAACGGGTCTCGCGCGGCGGGCTGCACCAGGGTGTGGCGGCCGAGGTCGAGGACGCTCCGGCGTGCGACGTCTCCGACCTGGTGCAGACGCCGGGCCGCGCGCCGCTCATCGTCGTCCTCGACGGCGTCGAGGACCCCCACAACTTCGGCGCGATCCTGCGCGTGGCGGACGCGGCGGGGGCGGACGGCGTGATCCGGCAGACGCGGCGGGCCGCCGCGATCGACGGCGTGGCGGCGAAGGCGTCGGCGGGCGCGATGGCGCACGTCCGCATCGCCAGCGTCGTGAACATCGCGCGGGCGATCGAGGAGCTCAAGGCGGCCAACGTGTGGACCGTCGGGCTGGCGGCTGACGCGCCCGAGGCGTATACCGACCTGGACCTGACCCTGCCCACCGCGATCGTGCTCGGGGCCGAGGGGGTGGGGCTCCGGCGACTGGTCCGGGAGACGTGCGACCGGACGGCGTCGATCCCGATGCTCGGTCACATCGGCAGCGTCAACGTGAGCGTGGCCGCCGGCATCGTGCTGTTCGAGGCGGTCCGGCAGCGACGGGCCGCCGCGAGGGCGCGGACCTCGGACTCGGCCGGCCCGGCGGGGCCCTCTGACGAGGTTTTGTGAGCCTCCGGCGCACTTGTCGGCTGGCATAGGACGTGCTACGATAAATCCTTTCGTCTGGCTGGCGTAGCTCAGACCGGTAGAGCAGCTGATTTGTAATCAGCTGGTCGGGGGTTCAAATCCCTCCGCCAGCTCCATCGACTTGACGCCAGGGGCGCCGTGTCGGCGGCGGGACCCGCGCCGACGGCGCGCCGGGAACGGCCAGGTGGACGGCATCGGTTCGTGGTGTGGCGAGGTTGCAGAGCGGTCAAATGCAACAGACTGTAAATCTGTCGCCCAAGTGGCTTCGGAGGTTCGAATCCTCCCCTCGCCACCATTCGACTCGGCCGGTAGGCCGACGTCGAATGGTGCCTTGAGCGAGCGCAGCGAGCCGAAAGGCTTCGCCTCGCTCATGGCAAGCCAGCAGTCGGACCTCTGTGCGGCCGACGGCGTGGAGAGCCTCCGATGGCATGGCCGCGAAGGCGGACCGGTCGCAGACGGGTTCGGGATCGAGTGGCCGGGCGGCGCAGTCGCCCGTGCGGATAGCCCCCGGGGAAGGCTCGGCGAGCGGGAGTAACTCAGTGGTAGAGTCACAGCCTTCCAAGCTGTTGGTCGCGGGTTCGATCCCCGTCTCCCGCTCCAGACTTCGCTCGCGGAGCGAGTGAAGTCTGGCTCGCCGAAGCGTTCGCGTGAGGCGAACGCGGAGGCGGACCGCCCCGCGAGCTTCGTCCGGGCAGGCCCGGCGGGAGGCATCGCGAAGGCGGACAGGTAGTCGGTGGGCAGCGCGACTGCCCGTGAAGTCAGGTCCCGTGCCGATGTAGCTCAGTAGGCAGAGCGCGTCCTTGGTAAGGACGAGGTCACCAGTTCGATCCTGGTCATCGGCTCCAGTTCAGCCCGCCCAAGCGGACGCCGTGGATGCGGTGTCCGCGAACGCGGAGCGAGGATCACGCGCATGGCGAAAGAAAAATTTGACCGCACGAAACCGCACGTGAACGTGGGGACGATCGGGCACATCGACCACGGGAAGACCACCCTGACGGCGGCGCTGACGAAGGTGGCCTCCTCGAAGGGCTGGGCGAAGTACGTGTCGTATGACGAGGTGGCGAAGGCGTCGGAGTCGCAGGGCCGGCGGGACGCGACGAAGATCCTGACGATCGCGACGAGCCACGTGGAGTACAGCTCGGCGAAGCGGCACTACGCGCACGTGGACTGCCCGGGGCACGCGGACTACATCAAGAACATGATCACGGGCGCGGCGCAGATGGACGGGGCGATCGTGGTGGTGTCGGCGGTGGACGGGCCGATGCCGCAGACGCGGGAGCACGTGCTGCTGGCGCGGCAGGTGGAAGTGCCGTGCCTGGTGGTGGCGCTCAACAAGGTGGACGCGGTGGACGACCCGGAGCTGCTGGACCTGGTGGAGCTGGAGGTGCGGGAGCTGCTGACCTCGTATGGGTTCCCGGGGGACGACGTGCCGGTGGTGCGGGTGTCGGCGATGAAGGCGCTGGAGGGGGACCCGGAGGCGGTGACGGGGATCCTGACGCTGCTCGAGGCGCTGGACAGCTACGTGCCGCTGCCGCAGCGCGAGGTGGACAAGCCGTTCCTGATGCCGATCGAGGACGTGTTCTCGATCTCGGGGCGCGGGACGGTGGTGACCGGGCGCGTGGAGCGGGGCAAGGTGAAGGTCGGGGAAGAGGTGGAGATCATCGGGTTCCGGCCGACGATGAAGAAGATCGTCACGGGCGTCGAGATGTTCAAGAAGCTGCTCGACGAGGGGGTGGCGGGGGACAACATCGGGGTGCTGCTGCGGGGGACGGAGAAGACGGACGTGGAGCGCGGGCAGGTGCTGGCCAAGCCGGGGTCGATCACGCCGCACACGAAGTTCAAGGCGGAAGTGTACGTGCTGTCGAAGGACGAGGGCGGGCGACACACGCCGTTCTTCAACGGGTATCGGCCGCAGTTCTACCTGCGGACGACCGACGTGACGGGGTCGATGTTCCTGCCGGAGGGCGTGGAGATGGTGATGCCCGGGGACAACACGAGCATCCGGGCGGAGCTGATCACGCCGGTGGCGATCGAGAAGGGGTCGAAGTTCGCGATCCGCGAAGGCGGCCGCACGGTCGGGGCGGGGACGGTCACCGAGATTTTGGAATAGGGACGAGGGACGGGGGACTAGGGACGAGGGGACGAACGGCGCTTGTGGCCCTCGTCCCTCGTCCCTAACCCCTCGTCCCTGACAGCGAGCGAAGCGTCAGCGAGCGAGTGAGCAGCAGTTATGCGAGACATCATCATCCTGGCCTGCACCGACTGCAAGCGCCGGAACTACAACACGACGAAGAACAAGAAGAAGACGACCGAGCGTCTCGAGCTCAGCAAGTTCTGCCCGCACTGCCGCAAGCACACGGCACACCGGGAGACGAAGTAGTGATCTGGGATCGGGGATCAGGGGTCGGGGATCGGGGACAGACGCCGATCCCCGACCCCCGATCCCTGGCCCCGGTGAGAATTACAGGCCAGTAGCTCAACTGGAAGAGCACCGGTCTCCAAAACCGGGGGTTGGGGGTTCGATCCCCTCCTGGCCTGCCAAACACGGAGGCTCAGGGCCCAAGGCTCACGGCTCAGGACTCAGGCCGACTCGAGCCCTGAGCCACCTGAGCCCTGAGTCGTGAGCCTTGAGTCGGCAATCGTCAGTGAGAAGTGCCGTGGCAATCATCGATAACGTCAAGGACGCGGGCGGCAACGTGACCGGTTGGTGGGGAACGTTCAAGACGTTCCTCGTCGAGGTCCGCAACGAACTCAAGCGCGTCACCTGGCCTTCGCGGAAGGAAGTGTACGCGACGACGATCGTCGTGATCTTCACGTCGATCTTCTTCGGGCTGTACCTGTTCACCCTGGATTACGGGTTCAACACGGCGTTCCAGTGGATCTACAAGCAGCTTGGTGTGGCATGACCGACGACCGGACGAAGCAGTGGTACATCGTCCACACCTACTCGGGGTTCGAGAAGAAGGTGTCCGAGTCCCTCCGGCAGCGCGTACAGGCGTACGGGCTGACGGAGGACATCGGGGAGATCCTCATCCCGACCGAGATCGTCGTGGAGATGCGCGGCGGGCGCAAGGTCGAGACGCCGAAGCGCTTCTTCCCCGGCTACATCCTCGTCGAGATGTACATGTCGGACAACGCCTGGCATGTCGTCAAGAACACCCCGAAGGTGACCGGGTTTGTCGGCGCCGGCGCCCGGCCCACGCCGCTCAGCCGCGAGGAGGTCGACCAGATCCTCCTCCAGGTGACGACGGCCGCCGAGAAGCCCAAGCCCAAGTACTCGTTCGAGAAGGGCGAGCGCGTCCGGATCAACGAGGGGCCGTTCACCAGTTTCGAAGGCACGATCGACGAGGTCAACATCGATCGGAACACGCTCAAGGTGATGGTGACGATCTTCGGCCGGGCCACGCCGGTCGAGCTCGATTTCATGCAGGTTGAGAAGGTGTAGGACAGTCGAAGGTACCTATGGCGAAGAAAATCCAGGCGGTCGTGAAGCTCCAGATTGCAGCCGGCAAGGCGACGCCGGCGCCCCCCGTCGGCACGGCGCTCGGCCCGCACGGGCTGAACATCATGGACTTCTGCAAGAACTTCAACGCGAAGACCGCCAAAGACGAGGGGCTCATCATCCCGGTCGTCGTGACCGTTTACGCCGACCGCAGCTACACCTTCATCACCAAGACGCCGCCCGCCGCGGTGCTGCTCAAGCGGGCCGCGAACATCGCCAAGGGCTCGGCCGAGCCGAACAAGAACAAGGTCGGCACGGTGACGGCCAGGCAGGTCGAGGAGATCGCCCGGTTGAAGATGCCCGACCTCAACGCCGAGAGCCTCGAGGCCGCCGTCAAGACGGTGTCCGGCACGGCGCGGTCGATGGGGCTGGACGTGATTCAGTAGCGGGACGAGGGATGAGGGACTAGGGACGAGGGCTGCCCCCGCGTCCCCCGTCCCTCGTCCCCCATCCCTTCGGAAACGCGTGGGAGGGTCCGCCGAGGCGGGCCCGCTGACCACAGGGAGGGTCGATGAGGAAGTCAGGCAAGAAGTTCACCGCCGCCAAGGCGCAGGTCGGCGACCGGCACTACGTGCTCGACGAGGCCGTGCCGCTGGCCCAGAAAGTCAAGTTCGCGAAGTTCGACGAGACCGTCGAGCTCGCCTTCCGGCTCGGCGTCGATCCCAAGCACGCCGACCAGATGGTGCGCGGCACCGTCGTGCTGCCGCACGGCCTCGGCCGGACCAAGAAGGTCCTGGCCATCGCCGGCGGCGAGAAGCAGAAGGAAGCCCAGGAGGCCGGCGCGGACATCGTGGCCGGCGAGGAGATCGTCGAGAAGATCCAGGGCGGATTCATCGACTTCGAGGCCGTCGTCGCGACGCCGGACATGATGAAGTCGGTCGGCCGTCTCGGCAAGGTGCTCGGCCCGCGCGGCCTGATGCCCAACCCGAAGACCGGCACGGTCACCTTCGACATCGGCAAGGCCGTCCGCGAGATCAAGGCCGGCAAGGTGGAGTTCCGCGTCGACAAGACCGGCATCGTCCACGCGCCGGTCGGCAAGGCCTCGTTCCCGACCCAGAACCTGCTGCAGAACGCCCACGCGCTGGTCGAGGCGATTGTGAAGGCGAAGCCCGCGGCGGCCAAGGGCAAGTACCTCAAGAGCCTCGTGCTGTCCACGACGATGGGCCCGGCAATCAAGATCGACACGGCCGCCGTGGACATCGCGAAGAAGTAGGGAAGAAGGTGCAGCAGTCATGGCGTTGACGAGAAGCGAGAAGACGGAAACGCTCGAGCAGGTGGCGGCGGCGCTCCAGGGCGTCGATACCGCGATCCTGTTCGATTACAAGGGCCTCAACGTGCCCCAGGTGACCGAGTTGCGGCGCCAGGTCCGCGCCGCCAAGGGGCAGTACCGGGTGGTCAAGAACACGCTCGCCCGCCGCGTCCTCAAGGGCACGGCCTTCGAGCCGCTGAGCGAGTTCTTCCAGGGGACGACGGCCATCGTCTACACGGGGACCGACCCGGTGGCGCTGGCCAAGACGCTGACCACGTTCGCGAAGACCGCGCCGCAGCTGACCATCAAGGCGGCCGTGGTGCAGGGGCGGACGATCCAGGCCGCCGAGGTGACCGAGCTGGCGCAGCTGCCGGGCAAGCCGGAGCTGTACGCGAAGCTGCTCTTCCTCCTCAACGCGCCGATGGTCCGCCTGGTCACCGTCCTCAACGCGGCGCCGCAGGCGCTGCTGAACGTGCTCACGGCGGCGGAGAAGAAGCAGGGCGACGCATAGACCTTGGCGGGTCCCACGACCTGTCCTACACCCGCAGGGCTGGCGGCCCTGCACCCGTAGGGCGGACCCCCGGGTCCGCCAATGCGGCTTTCACGAGCTAGGAGAACTGACATGGCGGAACTGAACCAGCAGCAGGTGGTCGACTACATCAAGGGCATCAGCGTGCTCGAGCTCTCGCAGCTCGTGAAGGCGCTCGAAACCGAGCTCGGCGTGTCGGCGGCGGCGGCGATGCCCATGGCGATGCCGGCGGGCGGCGGTGCGGCGGCGGCCCCGGTCGAGGAGAAGACCGAGTTCAACGTCATCCTCACCGAGGTGGGCGACAAGAAGATCAACGTCATCAAGGTCGTCCGCGAGGTCACCAGCCTCGGCCTGAAGGAAGCCAAGGATCTGGTGGAGGGCGCGCCGAAGCCGGTCAAGGAAGGCGTGCCGAAGGACGAGGCCGAGTCGATCCGCAAGAAGTTCGAAGACGTCGGAGCCAAGGTCGAGATCAAGTAGGGGCGGGCCTCGTGCCCGCTCGCGTGGGCCTCGCGCCCGCCGCGCGCGGGTGCCGGTTCCGACCAGACGTCGGCCGGGGGGTTGGCGACGCGCCCGCCCCTCCGGCCGGATGAACGCGAGCCTTCCGCAGCCGGAGCGCCGCGTCCCCGAACGAGCGGCTTCGGGCCACCAGGTGCGGTCCGAAGCGCGGCCATCCGTCGCGCCCCGTCGGCGGGGCGCTGTTGTTGAGACCTGCACAGGATGTACAGCCTTCCCAAGAACGTTTACCGCGAGCGCATCGACTTCTCGAAGATCAAGACCACGATCCCGATCCCGAACCTGATCGAGATCCAGAAGAACTCGTACGAGCGCTTCCTCCAGATGAACCGCCTGCCGGCCGAGCGGGACGACGCCGGGCTGCAGTCGGTGTTCAAGTCGGTGTTCCCGATCTCCGACTTCCGGGAGAACTCGTCGCTCGAGTTCATCGACTACGCGATCGGCAACTGGGAGTGCAAGTGCGGCAAGCTCGTCGGCCTGCACCACTTGCGCAAGCCGTGCGCCGGCTGCGGGACCACGCTGGTCGTGGACCCCTACGGCGACCGGGACGTGCTCTGCCCGCGCTGCGGCCGCGCCAACGAGATCCGGGGCGACGCGTGCGACATCTGCGGCCAGACGGTCGGGCTGAAGCTGAAGTACGACGTGGACGAGTGCCAGGAGCGCGGCATGACCTTCGCCGTGCCCCTCAAGGTCACCATCCGCCTCGTGGTCTGGAACAAGGACCCCGAGACCGGCGTGAAGACGATCCGCGACATCAAGGAGCAGGAGGTCTACTTCGGCGACATCCCGCTGATGACCGAGAACGGGACGTTCATCATCAACGGGACCGAGCGCGTCATCGTCTCCCAGCTGCACCGGTCGCCGGGCGCGTTCTTCCACTCCGAGGACAAGACCCTCTACATCGCGCAGATCATCCCGTACCGCGGGTCGTGGGTCGAGTTCGAGTACGACGCCAAGAACCTGCTCTACGTCCGCATCGACCGCAAGCGCAAGTTCTTCGCCACCGTCTTCCTCCGCGCCCTGGGCCTCCAGAGCACCGAGGAGATCATCCGGACCTTCTACACCGTCGGGCGGCTCTACCTGAAGCCGGGCGTGTTCTGGAGCGTGAGCGAGAGCCTGGTCGGCCTGCGCGCCGGCGAGGACATCGAGATCAAGGGCTCGGACCTGGTCATCCACAAGGGGAAGAAGATCACCAACTCGGCGATCCTCGCCCTGCGGAAGGCCGGCGTGGAGGCCGTGAAGATCGACGACGCCGAGCTCGAGGGGGCGCACGCCGCCCAGGACGTCGTCGACCTGGAGACGGGCGAGGTGCTCGTCCAGGCGAACGAGGAACTGGCCGCGCGCCAGATCTCGATCCTCCAGGAGAAGGGGATCGAGCGCGTCGACATCTTCTTCCCCGAGCGCGACGAGATCGGCCCGATCGTCTCCCAGACGCTGCGCAAGGACACGATCCAGAACCACGTGCAGGCGCTGGTCGAGATCTACCGCCGGCTGCGGCCGGGCGACCCGCCGACCGAGGACAGCTCGCGGTCGCTGTTCGAGAACATGTTCTTCAACCCGCAGAAGTACGACTTCTCGCGGGTCGGCCGCCTGAAGCTGAACACCAAGCTCGGCCTCAACACGCCGCTCGACGAGAAGATCCTGCACCCGCAGGACTTCTACGAGGTCATCCGGTTCCTGCTCAAGCTCAGGAAGAACCTGGCCGCCGTCGACGACATCGACCACCTCGGCAACCGGCGCGTCCGGTCGGTCGGCGAGCTGCTCGAGAACCAGTTCCGCATCGGGCTGGTCCGCATGGAGCGCGCGATCAAGGAGAAGATGTCGGTCTACCAGGAAATGGCGACCGCCATGCCGCACGACCTGATCAACGCGAAGCCGGTCATGGCCGCGATTCGCGAGTTCTTCGGGTCCTCGCAGCTGTCGCAGTTCATGGACCAGACCAACCCGCTCTCCGAGGTCACGCACAAGCGCCGGCTGTCGGCCCTCGGGCCCGGCGGCCTGTCGCGCGAGCGCGCCGGGTTCGAGGTGCGCGACGTGCACCCGACCCACTACGGCCGCATCTGCCCGATCGAGACGCCGGAAGGCCCGAACATCGGCCTGATCTCGTCGCTGTCGTGCTACGCGCGGATCAACGAGTTCGGCTTCATCGAGTCGCCCTACCGCAAGGTCAGGGACGGCCAGGTGGTCGACTACGTCGCCATCCTGGACGGCGGCGGCACGAAGTTCAAGGCCGGCGAGATCGCGGAGGTCGCCGAGCTCGACGAGGAGAACACCCAGGCGAAGAGCCGCCGCAAGAAACCGGCGGAATGGGAGCCGTACTCCTTCTACCTCTCGGCCTGGCAGGAGGACAAGCACGTCATCGCCCAGGCGAACGTGACGCTGGGCCCCGACCTGCGGCTCATGCAGGAGCGGGTGAACGCCCGCAAGGAAGGCGACTTCATCCTCGCGCCGCGCGAGATCGTGGAGTTCATCGACGTCTCGCCCAAGCAGCTGGTCTCGGTGGCCGCGTCGCTCATCCCGTTCCTCGAGCACGACGACGCCAACCGGGCGCTGATGGGATCGAACATGCAGCGCCAGGCCGTGCCGCTGCTGCGCGCCCGCGCGCCGCTGGTCGGCACCGGCATGGAGTACATCACCGCGCGCGACTCGGGCGCGGTCGTGTCGGCCCGGCGGACGGGCACCGTCGACTTCGTGGACAGCCAGCGCGTGGTCGTCCGCGTGCACGGCGAGGGCGGGAATGCCGGCAAGGAGATGGGCGCCGACATCTACAACCTCACCAAGTTCAAGCGCTCCAACCAGAACACCTGCATCAACCAGCGGCCGATCGTGAAGGTCGGCCAGAAGGTCGCCAAGGGCCAGGCGCTGGCCGACGGGCCGTGCACCGACCTCGGCGAGCTGGCGCTCGGGCGGAACGTGCTGGTCGCCTTCATGCCCTGGCGCGGCTACAACTTCGAGGACGCGATCCTGGTCTCCGAGCGGATGGTCAAGGACGACTACTACACCTCCATCCACATCGAGGAGTTCGAGATCGAGGCGCGCGACACCAAGCTCGGGCCCGAGGAGATCACGCGGGACATCCCGAACGTGCCCGAGAGCGCGCTGAAGGACCTCGACGAGAGCGGCATCATCCGGATCGGCGCCTACGTCAAGTCGGGCGACATCCTGGTCGGCAAGGTCACGCCCAAGGGCGAGACACAGCTGACGCCGGAGGAGAAGCTGCTGCGCGCGATCTTCGGCGAGAAGGCCGGCGACGTCCGCGACGCCTCGCTGGTCTGCCCGCCGGGCATCGAGGGGATCGTCGTCGGCGTGAAGATCTTCTCCCGGAAGGGCATCGAGAAGGACGAGCGGGCCAAGGCGATCGAGCAGGACGAGCTCGACATGATGGAGAAGAACCTGCAGGACGAGGTCCGCATCCTCCACGACGAGGTGAAGAAGCGGATCGTCCAGATGGTGCAGGGCCAGACGCTGCGCGCCGACCTGTTCGACGCCTTCGGCCGCGAGCGGATCCTCCGCAAGGGGACCGAGCTGACGGCCGAGGCGCTCCAGCCGGTGCCGTACGAGTCGATGCTCCGCCTCAAGGTCAGCGGCGACGACGCCCGCCTGCAGGACGAGCTGCACGAGCTCGAGGAGCGCACCGAGCGGCAGGTGGAGGTCATCCGCCAGCTGTTCGAGGAGAAGAAGGAGAAGATCCGCCGCGGCGACGAGCTGCCGCCCGGCGTCATCAAGCTGGTCAAGACCTACGTCGCGATGAAGCGCAAGCTGTCGGTCGGCGACAAGATGGCCGGCCGGCACGGCAACAAAGGCGTCATCGCGCGCATCCTCCCCGAGGAGGACATGCCGCACCTGCCCGACGGCACGCCGGTCGAGATCGTCCTCAACCCGCTCGGCGTCCCCTCGCGCATGAACGTCGGGCAGATCCTCGAGACGCACCTCGGCTGGGCCGCGCACGCCCTCGGCCTCCACTTCGCGACGCCGGTCTTTGACGGCGCCACCGAGACGGAGATCAAGGAGTGGCTCGTGAAGTCGGGCCACCCGCGCACGGGCAAGACGCAGCTGTACGACGGGATGACGGGCGAGAAGTTCGAGCAGGACGTGACGGTGGGCTACATCTACATGCTCAAGCTGTCGCACCTGGTCGATGACAAGATCCACGCCCGGTCGATCGGCCCCTACTCCCTCATCACCCAGCAGCCGCTCGGCGGCAAGGCGCAGTTCGGCGGCCAGCGGTTCGGCGAGATGGAGGTCTGGGCGCTCGAGGCCTACGGCGCGGCGCACATCCTCCAGGAGCTGCTCACCGCGAAATCGGACGACGTGACGGGCCGCGCGAAGATCTACGAGGCCATCGTCAAGGGCGACGCCTCGTTCACGCCGGGCCTGCCGGAATCGTTCAACGTGCTCATCCGTGAGCTGCAGTCGCTCTGTCTCGACGTGGAGCTGATCCCGATCAAGAAGCGGCCGCAGCCGCCGGCGCCGCCCGCGGGGACGCCGGTGCTCGAGGACGCGTAGGACTCCGGAACCGAGACGATGCGGGGGCGGGCCGGGGCCGCCCCCGCCGGATCATAGAAGAAGGCACATGAAACCAAGCTTCCACGAGAAGGCCGCGTTGATGGCCGATTTCGACGCCATCCGCATCAGCCTGGCGTCACCCGAGCGGATCCTCGGCTGGTCGCACGGCGAGGTCACCAAGCCGGAGACGATCAACTACCGGACGTTCAAGCCGGAGCGGGACGGCCTGTTCTGCGCCAAGATCTTCGGGCCGATCACCGACTGGGAGTGCTTGTGCGGCAAGTACAAGCGCATGAAGCACCGCGGCGTCGTGTGCGACAAGTGCGGCGTCGAGGTCACCCAGGCCAAGGTCCGGCGGGAGCGCCTCGGGCACATCGCGCTCGCGACGCCGGTCAGCCACGTGTGGTTCTTCAAGGGGCTGCCGAGCCGCATCGGCCACCTCCTCGACATCTCGCTGCGCGACCTCGAGCGGATCCTCTACTTCGAGGCGTACGTCGTGGTCGACGCCGGCAGCACGGAGCTCAAGCCCAACCAGCTGCTCACCGAGGAGCAGTTCCGGAAGGCGCGCGAGGACTACGGCCCGACCGCCTTCCGCGCCCAGATGGGCGCCGAGGCGATCAAGGAGCTGCTCAAGCGGGTGGACGTCGAGCAGCTCGCGCTCGAGATGCGCGAGAAGATGCGCCGGGAGACCTCCGCGCAGAAGCAGCTCAAGTACGCCAAGCGGCTGCGCGTGGTCGACTCGTTCCGGAAGTCGAGCAACAAGCCGGAGTGGATGATCCTCGAAGTCATCCCGGTCATCCCGCCCGAGCTGCGCCCGCTGGTGCCGCTCGACGGCGGCCGGTTCGCCACCTCGGACCTCAACGACCTCTACCGCCGCGTCATCAACCGGAACAACCGGCTGAAGAAGCTCATCGAGCTCAAGGCGCCCGACGTCATCATCCGCAACGAGAAGCGGATCCTCCAGGAGGCGGTCGACGCGCTGTTCGACAACGGCCGGCGCGGCCGCGTGCTGCGCGGGGCGAACAACCGCCCGCTCAAGTCGCTCTCCGACACCCTGAAGGGCAAGCAGGGCCGGTTCCGCCAGAACCTGCTCGGCAAGCGCGTCGACTACTCCGGCCGCTCGGTCATCGTCGTCGGCCCCGAGCTGAAGCTGAACCAGTGCGGGCTGCCGAAGAAGATGGCGCTCGAGCTGTTCAAGCCGTTCATCTACAACAAGCTCGAGCAGCGCGGCCTGGTGGCCACCATCAAGCAGGCCAAGGAGATGGTCGAGAAGGCCAGCCCCGAGGTCTGGGACGTGCTCGAGGAGGTCATCCAGGAGCACCCGGTGCTCCTCAACCGCGCGCCGACGCTGCACCGCCTCGGCATCCAGGCGTTCCAGCCGGTGCTGGTCGAGGGCAAGGCGATCCGCATCCACCCGCTGGTCTGCACGGCGTTCAACGCCGACTTCGACGGCGACCAGATGGCGGTCCACATCCCGCTGTCGCCCGAGGCGCAGATCGAGGCGTCGGTGCTGATGATGTCGTCGAACAACATCCTCTCGCCGGCCAACGGGGCGCCGATCGCGATCCCGTCGCAGGACATCGTCCTGGGCTGCTACTACCTGACCAAGGCGCGCCCGGGCGCCAAGGGCGAGGGGCGCGCGTTCAGCAACATCGACGACGTGGTGCTCGCGCTGCAGGCCGGGGAGGTGGAGACGCTCACCCCGATCCGCCTGCGCTACACCGGCCCGCTGATGGACCTGGCCGCCATGCCGCGCGACGACCAGGACGTGCTGCACGCCGACGTCCAGCGCGTCGAGAACAAGATCGTCAACACCACCGTGGGCCGCGTCATCTTCAACGACGCGCTGCCGGAGCAGGTGCCCTACATCAACGGCCTGCTCAAGCGGAAGGGGCTGCAGCAGCTGGTCAACCGCTGCTACCTCGACTTCGGCCACGAGCTGACCGTCGAGATGCTCGACAGCCTGAAGAACCTCGGCTTCCTCTACGCCACCCGGTCGGGGCTGTCGATCGGCATCGACGACCTGGTCATCCCGAGCGAGAAGCCCGCCCTGGTCGACGCGGCGCGCGAGGAGGTCATCAAGGTCGAGCAGCAGTACCAGGAAGGCGCGATCACCAACGGCGAGCGCTACAACAAGGTGATCGCCATCTGGTCGGACGTCACCGAGAAGATCGCCGACGAGATGTTCACCGAGATGGGCGAGATGGACGCCGAGGGGCGGAGCTTCAACGCCGTCTACATCATGGCCGATTCCGGGGCCCGCGGCTCCAAGCAGCAGATCCGGCAGCTCGCCGGGATGCGCGGCCTGATGGCGAAGCCCTCCGGCGAGATCATCGAGACGCCGATCACGTCGAACTTCCGCGAAGGCCTGACGGTGCTGCAGTACTTCATCTCGACGCACGGCGCCCGCAAGGGGCTGGCCGACACCGCGCTCAAGACCGCCGACTCCGGCTACCTCACGCGCCGGCTGGTCGACGTCGCCCAGGACGTGATCATCTCCGAGCACGACTGCGGCACGCTGGACGGCATCGAGGCGAAGGCGATCATCGAGAGCGGCGAGATCATCGAGGCGCTGCGCGACCGGATCGTCGGCCGCGTGTCGCTCGAGAAGATCGCCGACCCGGTGACCGGCGAGGTCATCGTCGACGCCAACGAGGAGATCACCGAGGACCTGGCGTCGAAGGTGCAGGACGCCGGCGTCGAGAAGGTGAAGATCCGGTCCGTGCTCACCTGCGCGTCGCGCCGCGGCGTGTGCGCCCGGTGCTACGGCCGGGACCTCGCGTCGGGCAAGCTCGTCGAGCTCGGCCAGGCGGCCGGCGTCATCGCCGCGCAGTCGATCGGCGAGCCGGGCACGCAGCTCACCATGCGGACGTTCCACATCGGCGGCACCGCGTCGCGCGTCACCGAGCAGTCGACGCAGGAAGCCAAGAACGCCGGCACGGTCAGGTTCCAGGGGCTGCAGGTGGTCGAGAACCGGAAGGAAGGCCGCCTGGTCGTCATGAACCGCACCGGGTCGCTGGTCGTCCAGGACGCCAAGGGCCGCGACCGCGAGCGGTACCCGGCGGTGTACGGCGCGCGCCTGAAGGTCAAGGACGGCCAGCACGTCGACCAGGGCCAGGTCCTGGTGGAGTGGGATCCCTACACCTCGTCGATCCTCACCGAGGAGGGCGGCGTCATCCGGTTCCGCGACATCATCGAGGGCGTCACCGTCCACGAGGAGATGGACGAGGTCACCGGCCTCTCCCGCTACATCATCGTGGACTCGCCCGACGAGAAGAAGCAGCCGGCGGTCGAGATCCGCAAGGCGGACGGCAAGACGGTGCTCCGCAAGTACCACATGCCGTCACGGGCGCACATGATGGTGAGCGACGGGGAGACGGTCGAGCCGGGCCAGGTGCTCGCGAAGATCCCGCGCGAGACGACCAAGACCAAGGACATCACGGGCGGCCTGCCGCGCGTGGTCGAGCTGTTCGAGGCGCGCAAGCCGCGCGACCCCGCCGTCATCAGCGAGATCGACGGCATCGTCAAGTACGGGCCGACCGTCAAGGGCCTCCGCAAGATCCTCATCGTGCCCGACGAGCCGGGCGCCGAGGAGCGCGAGTACTCCGTGCCGCGCGGCGTGCACGTCAACGTGCAGGAGGGCGAGCACGTCCGGGCGGGCGACCCGCTCATGGACGGGCCGCGCAACCCGCACGACATCCTGAACGTCCTCGGCGAGAAGGAGCTGCAGGCGTACCTGGTCAACGAGATCCAGGAGGTCTACCGGCTCCAGGGCGTGAACATCAACGACAAGCACATCGAGGTCATCTCGCGGCAGATGATGCGGTGGGTGAAGATCGAGAAGGAGGTCGGCGACACCGAGTTCCTCATCGACGAGGTCGTCGACCGGTTCCGCTTCCTCGAGGAGAACGAGCGGGTGCTGTCGGCCGGCGGGCGTCCCGCCGAGGGCCGGCCGGTGCTGCTCGGGATCACCAAGGCGTCGCTGTCCACCGAGTCGTTCATCTCGGCGGCGTCGTTCCAGGAGACCACGCGCGTGCTCACCGAGGCGTCGATCTCGGGCAAGGTCGACTACCTCCGCGGCCTCAAGGAGAACGTCACGATGGGCCGGCTCATCCCGGCCGGCACCGGGTTCGAGTACTACCGGACGGTGCGGATCCCGGCCGACGAGCCGCCGCCGCCGCCGCCGCCCACCGAGGAGGAGCTCGAGCTCGAGCGCGAGATGGAGTACTTCGTCGAGCCCGAGGAGGGCATCGTCCCGCGCGGGAGCGACGTCGTCGAGTAGGGGCAGCCCTTGTGGCTGCCCTGGACGGAGCCCTTGTGGCTGCCCTGGACGGGGCCCTTGTGGCTGCCCTGGACGGGGCCCTTGTGGCTGCCCTGGACGGGGCCCTTGTGGCTGCCCTGGACGGGGCCCTTGCGGCTGCCCGTGTGAGGGCGGACGCGAGGCCCGCCCCAACCTCGGACCGGTTCGAGGGCGATGGTTGTCGTCAACCATCGCCCTTCTTCACGTACGCTCGAGGCCGTGTCGCCCCTTGAGCCCTGAGCCCTGAGCCGCCCTTCCTTGAGCCTTGAGCCCTGAGCCCTGAGCCGCCCTTCCTTGAGCCTTGAGCCCTGAGCCCTGAGCCGCCCTTCCTTGA
This sequence comes from uncultured Acidobacteriota bacterium, assembly GCA_963717945.1. Taxonomy (GTDB): domain Bacteria; phylum Acidobacteriota; class Vicinamibacteria; order Vicinamibacterales; family Fen-181; genus FEN-299. Next base: position 174,991 of record CAVQXT010000007.1, read on the forward strand.
GCCCTGAGCCTTGAGCCCTGAGCCTTGAGCCTTGAGCCCGTTACCCTCCCTCGGCCGAGGAGCGGAGGACCCTGGCCTGAACGATCTGGATCAGGTCCTCGGGGAGGAACGGCTTTCGCAGCATGGGCAGGTTCCGGCTCTCGCAGAACTCCGACTCGTTTGACGTCATGTCGGCGCCGCAAGTGACGACGACCTGGAGCGTCGGCCGCGCCGCCAGCATCTCGCGCACGAACGACAACCCGTCGTCGTCGGGCAGCATGATGTCGACGATGGCCAAATCCACCGGGTGCTGCGCCATCAACTGCCGGGCCTCGTGCGCGGTCGTCGCGGTCAGCGCCGTGACGCCGGCGCCGGCGCACACGTGCTCGAGCCACTTCGCGAGATGGAGGTTCTCGTCGAGGACGAGCACAATCGGTTTCGCCGCGACGGCGACGAGAGCGCCGGCTGGCGCCTGGTCCGGCCGGAGTGCGAGCCCATCGCCCCCGGTGTCGGCGTCGACACGGATGACCCCGCCCGGCCGGGTCAGGCCGTCGGCGACCAGCGCCGCGAGCGGCTGGGTGAGCAGCCGGTGGACCGCGCGCCGCAGCTCGCGCGCGCCGTACTCCTCGCTCGTCCCCCGCTCGAGCAGACGCCGCCGCGCCGCCGCGGTCACCTCGATGGTGAACGCCCGGTCGCCGAGCCGCGTGTTGATGTGCTGCTGCAATTCCTCGATCTGGTGGTCGAGGATCTCCTCGTACGCGGCCTGGTCGAGCGGCCGGTAGGTGATCGCGACGTCGATGCGGTTCACGAACTCGGGCGAGAACCGGCGGCGCACGGCGGCGAGGGCAATCGACTGGAGCCGGTCGGCGGTGGCCTCGACCGAGCGCCGGTCCACGCCCTTGAACCCGATGTGCGGCTGCACCGCCTTCAGCATCTCCCGCGCGCCGAGGTTGCTCGTCATGAAGACGAGGCTCTTCTCGAACGTCACCGAGGTGTTGTCGCCCAGCCGCAAGGTCCCGCGGTCGAGGAGGCCGAGGAGCAGCGCGGTGAACGCCGGCGCGGCCTTCTCGATCTCGTCGAACAGGACCAGCGCCAGATCGCACTGGGGGCTGACCGAGGCGAGGAGCCGCTCCTGGGTGAGCAGCGGCTTGGTCTCGCGGTGGCCGACGTAGCCCGGGGGCGCGCCAATCAGCTTGGCGACCTCGTGATCGGATTGGTACTCCGCGCAGTCGATCTTCAACAGGTGCTTGGGGCTCCCGTGCACGATCTCGGCGAGCGCTTCGACGGTGCGCGTCTTCCCGGTGCCGCTCGGGCCGAGGAGCAGGAAGACCCCCGCGGGGCGATCCGGCGCGTTGAGGCGGGCCGTGTACATCTGCAAGTACGGCACGATTCGACTCAGGGCGTCGGCTTGCCCGACGACGATGCGCGACAGGCGGTCGAAGAGCCCCGCCCTCGGAGCCGCAGTCCCCTGCGGCATTGACAGCCTCGAGTTCACGGATGTAAGCCCCTTGAGGTTCAGTATAACGCCGCGAGAATCGCGGTCCCTCGGGCTGGAGAGGCCGAGCTTGCCCCGCCTCGGCCGTTAAAAGCTTCGCCGCCGCTCCCGCGTGTGCGTTATAAGGGAGTTCTCAGGCCAATCACAACCTGTCCGGGTCCGATCGTGCGTCGGGCCCGGCGTGTGTGCTTCGCGCACGGCCCGCGGTGCCGCGCGCCATCACGAGTTGGTCAGCGCTTGAAAGGAGAGGCGATGTCAGAGAAGCACGAAGCGACCGTTCGCCGTCTGATGGACGAAACGTGGAACAAGGGCAACCTCCACGTCCTCGACGAGCTGTTGACTCCGGATCACGTCACCCACGACCCGATGTCCCCGTCCCGAGGCCTGAAGGAGGTCAAGGACAGCATCGGAAAGTACCGGGCCGCATTCCCCGACCTCCGGTGCGAGATCGACGAACTGCTCCTGGTCGGCGACAAGGTCGTCACCCGCTTTCACTACAGCGGCACGCACAAGAACCAGTTCGAGGGGATCGCGCCCACAGGCCGTCGCGTCAACGGCACCGGGATCACGATCCAGCGTTTCCAGGGTGACAGGATCCAGGAGACGTACACGAATTGGGATGCCCTGGGGCTGATGCAGCAGCTCGGTGTCGTGACGCTGCCGGGCAAGGCATCGTCCGCGGGGCGGTAGGCTGGACGGCGGGGACCGTCCGGCCGCTGCCGGCGGCCCCCGCCTCTGGTTCCCCCGATCCGGCCGGTCGCCACGCCGGCCGCCCCTCTCCGCCCCCCGCGCCGCGGCGAGCCTCTTGCATTGACGACTGGAGAATGTTATATTCGTCAGGTTCTCCGGCGCTAGGAAACCCTATCTAGCGTACGGACCGCGCGAAGCGGGCGAACACGGGGAATGTACGCGATGTCCCGTGTGCCCCTTCCATTCGAGGTTCCTGCCGTCCCGGGGACGGCGAAGCCTGCGGCGAGTCAAACAATTTATATAGGGTAACCGTCCCGGGTGCCAAGCGCCGGCAGCAAGACGCCGGCAGCCGCTTCTAGGCCTGGGACAACGTAAGGCCAGTCTCGCGCCGGCGCCGTTTCGCGGCGGCGGCGAGGGGCGGCCGTTCTCGTTGGGGGAACGCGGGCAAGCCGCCCGGGCGCCGCGAGACGCGACGTCAGTTTCCCCGAGGACGGAGTGATCGTGCCGACTATCAGCCAGCTGGTTCGCAAGGGCCGCGCGCAGATCGCGGTGAAGACCAAGAGCCCGGCGCTGCAGGACAACCCGCAGAAGCGCGGGGTCTGCGTGCGCGTGTTCACCCAGACGCCCAAGAAGCCGAACTCGGCCCTCCGCAAGGTGGCCCGCGTCCGGCTCACCAACGGGATCGAGGTCACCACCTACATCCCCGGCGTCGGGCACAACCTGCAGGAGCACTCGCTGGTGCTCATCCGCGGCGGCCGCGTCAAGGACCTGCCGGGGGTGCGCTACCACGTGGTGCGCGGCACGCTCGACGCCGTCGGCGTCCAGGGACGGAAGCAGGGGCGGTCGAAGTACGGGGCCAAGCGGCCGAAGGCGTAGTAGGGGCAGGCCTTGTGCCTGCCCGGCGACGAGGCCGCCGGGGGGCGCCATCGCCGCCGAACGGGCGACCACGAGGGTCGCCCCGACATGGCCAGGATCTTGTTGAGTGTAAGAGAGCCATATGCCACGCAGACGAGAGATTGCCAAGCGGGAAATCGCGCCGGACCCCGTCTACAGCAGCACGCTGGTGACCAAGTTCGTCAACACCGTCATGAGCGCCGGCAAGCGGAGCACGGCCGAGCAGATCCTCTACCGCAGCTTCGACATCATCAAGGAGCGCACCGGCGACGACCCCCTGAAGGTGTTCAAGAAGGCGGTCGACAACGTCAAGCCGAGCCTCGAGGTCAAGTCGCGGCGCGTGGGCGGGTCCAACTACCAGGTGCCGATCGAGGTCAACCCGAACCGGCGCCTGTCGCTCAGCATCCGCTGGCTCGTCGGCTACGCCCGGTCGCGCGGCGACGGCAAGACGATGCAGGAGAAGCTCGCCAACGAGCTGATGGATGCGGCCAACCTGCGTGGCGGCGCGGTCAAGAAGCGCGAGGACACGCACCGGATGGCCGAGGCCAACAAGGCGTTCGCGCACTATCGCTGGTAGCTCCCCCATGCCCCGTTCAGTCCCGCTCGATCGCACTCGGAACATCGGCATCATGGCCCACATCGATGCCGGTAAGACCACCACCACGGAACGGATCCTGTTCTACACCGGGATTACGTACAAAATTGGTGAGGTCCACGAGGGCACCGCGGTCATGGACTGGATGGAGCAGGAGCAGGAGCGGGGGATCACCATCACCTCCGCCGCCACCACCTGCATCTGGCGCGACCACCGCATCAACATCATCGACACGCCCGGCCACGTCGACTTCACCGCCGAAGTCGAGCGCTCGCTGCGCGTGCTCGACGGCGCCGTGGCGGTCTTCGACGCCGTCTCCGGCGTCGAGCCGCAGTCGGAGACGGTCTGGCGCCAGGCCGACAAGTACCGCGTCCCCCGCATCTGCTTCGTCAACAAGATGGACCGCGTCGGCGCCGACTTCCGCGCGACGCTGGAGCAGATCGAGCGCAAGCTCCAGGCCAACCCGGTGGCGATCCAGTTGCCGATCGGGTCCGAGGAGCATTTCGCCGGCGTGATCGATCTCATCGGGATGCGCGCCATCCGCTACAACGACGAGACGCTGGGCGCCGAGTACATCGTCGAGGACATCCCCGCGGACCTGCTGGACGAGGCGAGGCACTTCCGCGAGATCCTCGTCGAGAAGGCGACCGAGACCGACGACGCGCTGCTCGAGAAGTACGTCGCGGGCGAGGCCATCACCGAGGACGAGCTGCGCTCGGCCATCCGCACGCGCGCCGTCCGCTCGGTGCGGCACGAGAAGCGCCCGTTCGTCCCGGTCATCTGCGGTTCGGCCTTCAAGAACAAGGGCGTGCAGCCGCTGCTCGACGCGGTGGTGGACTACCTCCCCTCGCCGCTCGACATCCCGCCGGTCATCGGCCTCGACCCGCGCAAGGCCGAGGAGACGCAAGTCGAGCGGCCGGCGTCCGACGACGCGCCGTTCTCCGCGCTGGCCTTCAAGATCATGACCGACCCGTTCGTCGGCCAGCTCGCCTTCATCCGCGTGTACTCGGGCGTGATGGCGTCGGGCTCGACCGTCTACAACGCGACCCGCGGAAGGACCGAACGCGTCGGCCGTCTCCTCAAGATGCACGCCAACAAGCGCGAGGAGATCAAGGAAGTCTACGCCGGCGACATCGCCGCCGCCGTCGGCCTGCGCAGCGTGACGACCGGCGACACGATCTGCGAGGAGAAGCGCCCGGTCGTCCTCGAGTCGATGGTCTTCCCCGAGCCGGTCATCACGCTGGCGATCGAGCCGCGGACCAAGGCCGACCAGGAGAAGCTCGGGCTGGGCCTCGGCAAGCTGCAGGCCGAGGACCCGACCTTCCGCGTGCAGACCGACGTCGACACCGGCCAGGTCATCATCAGCGGGATGGGCGAGCTGCACCTCGAGATCATCGTCGACCGCCTGAAGCGCGAGTTCGGCGTCGAGGCCAGCGTGGGCCGCCCCCAGGTCGCCTACAAGGAGACGCTCACCCAGCCGGCGCAGGCCGAGGGCCGCTACATCCGCCAGACCGGCGGCCACGGCCAGTACGGCCACGTCAAGATCCGCCTCGCCCCGCGCAAGCCGGGCGAGGGGTTCGAGTTCAAGAACGAGATCGTCGGCGGCGCGATCCCCCGCGAGTTCATCAAGCCGGTCGAGGAGGGGATCCGCGAGGCGCTCTCCACCGGCGTGCTGGCCGGCTACCCGGTCGACGACGTGTCGATCACGCTCTACGACGGATCGTCGCACGACGTGGACTCGTCGGAACTGGCGTTCAAGATCGCCGGGTCGATGGCGTTCAAGGATGCGGCCCGGCGCGCGGGCCCCGTCCTGCTCGAGCCGGTGATGAAGGTCGAGGTGGTGGTGCCCGAGGAGTACATGGGCGACATCATGGGCGACGTGAGCGCGCGCCGCGGCCGGATCGTCTCGATGGAGGCGCGCGGAGGCACGCAGATTGTCAACGCGCGGGTGCCCCTGTCGGAGATGTTCGGGTACGCCACCGACCTGCGGTCGCGCACCCAGGGCCGCGCGACCTACACGATGCACTTCGAACGGTACGAGCAGGCGCCCCAGAACGTGAGCGAAGAGGTCGTCGCCCGCATTCAGGGCAAGTGAGCGGAGACATACAGCCATGGCGAAAGAGAAGTTTGACCGCACCAAGCCGCACGTGAACGTGGGGACGATCGGGCACATCGACCACGGGAAGACCACCCTGACGGCGGCGCTGACGAAGGTGGCCTCCTCGAAGGGCTGGGCGAAGTACGTGTCGTATGACGAGGTGGCGAAGGCGTCGGAGTCGCAGGGCCGGCGGGACGCGACGAAGATCCTGACGATCGCGACGAGCCACGTGGAGTACAGCTCGGCGAAGCGGCACTACGCGCACGTGGACTGCCCGGGGCACGCGGACTACATCAAGAACATGATCACGGGCGCGGCGCAGATGGACGGGGCGATCGTGGTGGTGTCGGCGGTGGACGGGCCGATGCCGCAGACGCGGGAGCACGTGCTGCTGGCGCGGCAGGTGGAAGTGCCGTGCCTGGTGGTGGCGCTCAACAAGGTGGACGCGGTGGACGACCCGGAGCTGCTGGACCTGGTGGAGCTGGAGGTGCGGGAGCTGCTGACCTCGTATGGGTTCCCGGGGGACGACGTGCCGGTGGTGCGGGTGTCGGCGATGAAGGCGCTGGAGGGGGACCCGGAGGCGGTGACGGGGATCCTGACGCTGCTCGAGGCGCTGGACAGCTACGTGCCGCTGCCGCAGCGCGAGGTGGACAAGCCGTTCCTGATGCCGATCGAGGACGTGTTCTCGATCTCGGGGCGCGGGACGGTGGTGACCGGGCGCGTGGAGCGGGGCAAGGTGAAGGTCGGGGAAGAGGTGGAGATCATCGGGTTCCGGCCGACGATGAAGAAGATCGTCACGGGCGTCGAGATGTTCAAGAAGCTGCTCGACGAGGGGGTGGCGGGGGACAACATCGGGGTGCTGCTGCGGGGGACGGAGAAGACGGACGTGGAGCGCGGGCAGGTGCTGGCCAAGCCGGGGTCGATCACGCCGCACACGAAGTTCAAGGCGGAAGTGTACGTGCTGTCGAAGGACGAGGGCGGGCGGCACACGCCGTTCTTCAACGGGTATCGGCCGCAGTTCTACCTGCGGACGACCGACGTGACGGGGTCGATGTACCTGCCGGAGGGCGTGGAGATGGTGATGCCCGGGGACAACACGAGCATCCGGGCGGAGCTGATCACGCCGGTGGCGATCGAGAAGGGGTCGAAGTTCGCGATCCGCGAAGGCGGCCGCACGGTCGGGGCGGGGACGGTCACCGAGATTTTGGAATAGGGACGAGGGACGGGGGACTAGGGACGAGAGGACGAACGGCGCTTGTGGCCCTCGTCCCTCGTCCCTAACCCCTCGTCCCTGACAGCGAGCGAAGCGTCAGCGAGCGAGAGAGTATGTCAACACAGTTTGGCGACAAGATCCGCATCCGCCTGAAGGCGTACGACGCCCGGGTGCTCGACCAGTCCACCGCCGAGATCGTGAACACGGCGAAGAACACGGGCGCGCGGCTGGCCGGCCCGATCCCGCTGCCGACCGAGAAGAACAAGTGGACGGTCCTCCGCTCGCCGCACGTCGACAAGAAGTCGCGGGAGCAGTTCGAGATCCGCACCCACAAGCGCCTCATCGACATCTTCGAGCCGACCTCGCAGACGGTGGACGCGCTGATGAAGCTCGACCTGCCGGCGGGCGTGGACGTCGAGATCAAGGCGTTCGGCAGGGACAGCAGGAAGTAACGAAGGCTCAAGGCGCAGGACTCAGGGCTCAGGCTGGCTCAGGCCTGCGCCGGATTCGGCCGTGAGCCGTGAGCCGTGAGCCGGCGAGATACGAAAATGGTTACAGGAATCATCGGCAGGAAAGTCGGCATGACGCAGCTGTTCGACGACGACGGCAGCGTGCGCCCGGTGACGGTGATCAAGGCCGGCCCGTGCGTCGTCGTCCAGGCGAAGAGCGCCGAACGCGACGGCTACGAGTCGGTGCAGCTCGGCCTGGTCGAGGACCGTCCCGCGAAGGTGACCAAGGCGCTGGCCGGGCACTACAAGAAGGCCGCCGTGCCGCCGACGCGGGTGCGCCGCGAGGTGAAGGTGGCCAAGGGCGGCGAGGCGACGAAGTCGGGCGACCAGGTGATGGTCTCCATCTTCAGCGCCGGCGACCGCGTGGACGTCATCGGCACCAGCCGCGGCATGGGGTTCCAGGGGGTCATGAAGCGGCATCATTTCCGCGGCGGCGCCGCGACCCACGGGTCCATGTTCCACCGGGCGCCCGGGTCGATCGGCGCGTCGTCGTACCCGTCGCGCGTCGTCAAGGGGATGCGCGGCGCCGGCCACATGGGCGACGCGCGCGTGACGACCCGGAACCTTCGCGTGGAGCGGATCGACGCGGACAACCACCTGCTGATGGTGCGCGGCGCGGTGCCGGGCGCGGACGGCGGGTACCTGATCATCCGCAAGGCCGTCGCGGCCAAGCCGGTGCACGTGCCCCAGGTCGACAAGCCGAAGGGCAAGAAGTAGCGAGCGAGAGCCATGAACCTGGACGTCGTCAACACGCAGAACGAGAAGGTCGGCACGCTCGACGTGAGCGACGAGCTGTTCGGCGGGCGCATCAAGGGCCACCTGGTGTGGGAGTCGGTCGTGCACGCCAACGCCGCCGAGCGGCGCGGGACGCACATGACCAAGACCCGCGGCCTGGTGAGCGGCACGGGCAAGAAGCCGTGGCGCCAGAAGGGCACCGGCCGGGCGCGCGTCGGCGAGGCGCGGAACCCGTTGTGGCGCAAGGGCGGCACCGTGTTCGGGCCCCAGCCCCGGAGCTACGACTACCGCGTGCCGAAGAAGGTCGAGCGCGGCGCGCTGCGCCACGCGCTGGCGGCGCGGCTGCAGGGCGGGACCCTCGTCGTGGTGGACCAGCTCGCCGCCGACACCATCAAGACCAAGGCGGCCGCCGAGATGCTCAAGCGCCTGGGCGTCGCCGGCAAGGGGCTGCTCGTCGACGTGAAGGTCGACGAGAAGCTCGCCCTCGCGGTCCGGAACCTCGACGGCGTGCGCCCTGTCGATTGCGGCCGGCTGACGGCCCGCGACCTGGCCGACGCCGGCCGGGTCGTGATGACCCGCGCGGCCCTCGAGCGGCTGCAGGAAGTGCTGGGGTAGCGAGCCATGAAACTGACAGATGTCATTCGGCGGCCTCTCATCACCGAGAAGACCACCATCCAGCGCGAGGACGGCCGGACGATCGTGTTCCACGTGGCCTCCGACGCGACCAAGATCGAGGTCAAGCAGGCGATCGAGAAGCTGCTCGGAGCGAAGGTGGAGAGCGTGCGAACCACGCTCGTGCACGGGAAGGTGAAGCGGCAGGGCCGTTTCTCCGGGCGCCGATCCGACTGGAAGAAGGCGTACGTGCGGCTCCGTGTCGGCCAGAAGATGCCCGAGTTCCTGGAAGGGGCGTAAGGAGAGCCATGCCCATTCGCACATACAAACCCACGTCGGCGGGGCGGCGGTTCCAGACGGTTCACGTGTTCGACGAGATCACGACGAGTACGCCGTACAAACCGCTGACCGAACCCCTTCCCAAGTCGGGCGGGCGCAACAACCAGGGCGAGCTGACCAGCTGGTGGCGCGGGGGCGGCCACAAGCGGATGTACCGCGTGATCGACTTCAGGCGGGACAAGCGCGACATCCCCGGCAAGATCATCACGGTCGAGTACGACCCGAACCGGTCGTCGCGGATCGCGCTGGTGCAGTACGCCGACGGCGACAAGCGCTACATCCTGCAGCCGAACGGCCTGAAGGTGGGCGACTCGGTGGTCTCCGGCGACAACGTCGACATCCTGCCGGGCAACGCCTTGCCCCTCAAGAACATCCCGCTCGGCACGATGGTCCACAACGTGGAGCTGCGGCCCGGACGCGGGGGCCAGGTGGCGCGCGGCGCCGGGTCGTCGGTGCAGGTGGTCGCCAAGGAAGGCGACTACGCGACGGTGAAGATGCCGTCGGGCGAGCTGCGCCGGATCAACATGGAGTGCCTGGCGACGATCGGACAGGTCGGCAACATCGACCACGAGAACGTCTCGTGGGGCAAGGCGGGCCGCAGCCGCTGGCTCGGCAAGCGGCCGCACGTCCGCGGCGTGGCGATGAACCCGGTGGACCACCCGCTCGGCGGCGGCGAGGGCAAGACGTCGGGCGGCCGGCACCCGGTGACGCCGTGGGGCATGCCGACCAAGGGCTACAAGACGCGCAACCGGAAGTCGACCGACCAGTTCAGGGTGCAGAGGCGACCGAAGTAGTGGCGGGCAGCCGTCAGCGGGCAGCCGGCAGCGGAACGCGCTGTCACGCGGCCAGCTGAGAGCTGCCAGCTGCCAGCTGCAAAGAAGCTTATGAGCAGATCACTGAAGAAGGGCCCGTTCATCGACACCCCGTTGCTCGAGAAGGTGGAGGCGATGAATCGCGGCGGCGACAAGAAGGTCATCAAGACCTGGTCACGGCGCTCGACCGTGGTGCCCGAGATGGTCGGTCACACGCTGGCGGTGCACAACGGCCGGAAATTCGTGCCGGTGTACGTGACCGAGAACATGGTGGGCCACAAGCTCGGCGAGTTCGCGCCGACCAGGACCTTCAAGGGCCACACGACCAAGAGCGAGAAGGCGGCGGCGGCCGCGGCGGCTCCGGCGGCGCCGGGCGCGGCTCCGGCCGCGGCGGCTCCGAAGCCGGCCGGGGGTAGCGCATCATGATCCAGGGAGAAGCGACGGCGAAGTACGTCCGCACGTCGGCCCAGAAGGCCGGGCTCGTGCTGGCCCTCATTCGCGGGTGCGAGGTGAACAAGGCGCTCGCGCTGCTGCAGTTCTCCCGCAAGCACGTGGCGCGCGACATCAGCAAGGTGCTGCGGTCGGCCATCGCCAACGCCCAGCAGAAGGAAGGGTTCGGCGGCGACGTCGACCGGCTGTTCGTGTCGGCCTGCTACGCCGGCCAGGGGCCGACGATGAAGCGGATCCGCCCCGCCCCGATGGGCCGGGCGTTCCGGGTCGTCAAGCGCACGGCGCACCTGACGGTGGCCGTGACCGAGAGGCCGCAGAAGATCACGGCGGCGGCGCCCGAGGGGACACCCAAGCGGCGCGCCCGTGCGGCGGCCTCCGAGGGCGCACCCAAGCGGCGCGCCCGCGCGGCGGCGGCGGCGAAGTAAGTCATAGGCGGAAGGCGGGGAGGCGGGAGGATCCGCCGGCCGCGCCAGCCGCCGCCCGGTAATGTCGGGCGGGCCTCGGGGCCCGCCACCCGAAGGAGCGTCTCGTGGGTCAGAAGGTTCACCCGTACGGATTCCGGCTCGGCTTCAACAAGACGTGGCGGTCGCGGTGGTACTCGGACCGCGACTACGCGAAGCTGCTGCACGAGGACCTGGCGCTCAGGGCCGAACTGAAGCGGCGGTTCGCGCACGCGGGCGTCTCGCGCATCGAGATCGAGCGCGCGGCCAACAAGCTGAAGATCGACATCCACACCAGCCGGCCCGGCATCATCATCGGCCGGAAGGGCGCGGAGGTCGACAAGCTGAAGGAAGAGGTCAAGCGCCGGACCAACCGCGAGGTGTTCATCAACATCCAGGAGATCCAGAAGCCCGAGCTGGACGCCCAGCTGATCGCCGAATCGGTGGCGATGCAGCTCGAGAAGCGCGTCGCCTTCCGCCGCGCCATGCGCAAGGCGGTCGAGTCGGCGCTCCGGTTCGGGGCCCGCGGCATCAAGGTCCGCGTCTCCGGCCGCCTGAACGGCGCCGAGATCGCCCGCTCGGAGTGGTACCTGCACGGGCAGCTCCCGCTGCAGACGCTCCGGGCCGACCTCGACTACGGGTTCGCCGAGGCGGCCACGACCTACGGCCGGATCGGCGTCAAGACGTGGCTCTACAAAGGTGAGCGCCTCGAGCCGCGCGTCGGCCGGGAGGAAGACTACCGGGTGCCGCGCCGGCAGCCGAGGGGCGACGCGCGCGGCTAGCGCCGCGCGGCTCCAGGCTCTGGACTCCGGGCCCAAGGCGTTGTCTGGCGCCCGGCCGAGAGCCGGACACCGCCGAGAGCCGAGGGCCCAGGGCCGAGAGTCGATAGCGTAAGGTGTTTTATGTTGATGCCGAAGAAAGTCAAGTTCCGCAAGCAGCAGCGCGGCCGCATGACCGGGAAGGCCTGGCGCGGGTCCGACGTCTCGTTCGGCGACTACGGGCTCAAGGCGATGGAGCCGTGCTGGATGACGGCGCGCCAGATCGAGGCGGCCCGCGTGGCGATGACGCGGTTCATCAAGCGCGGCGGCAAGATCTGGGTCCGCGTGTTTCCCGACAAGCCCGTGACCAAAAAGCCGGCGGAAACGCGAATGGGCAAGGGCAAGGGCGCGCCCGAGGAGTGGGTGGCCGTCGTCCGGCCCGGCAAGATCCTCTTCGAGATGGAAGGGGTCACCGAGCAGGAGGCGCGGGAGGCGATGCGCCTGGCGTCGGCCAAGCTGCCCATCCGCACGCGCTTCGCCGCGCGCTTCGCCCAGGAGGCCACTGTATGACGAGGGCCCGCGAACTGCACGAACTGAACGAGGACGACCTGAGGAACCGCGAGCGCGACCTGAACGATCAGCTCTTCCGGCTGCGGATCCAGAAGGCCATGGGGCACCTCGACGTCCCGCTGAAGCTGCGGCTGGTCCGCCGCGACCTCGCGCGGGTCAAGACGGTGCTCCGCCAGAAGACCGCCCCGGCGGGCAGGAGCTAGCACGATGGCTGACAAAGCACGCGTTCAAGGGGTCGTCACCAGCGACCGCATGGAGCAGAGCGTGGTGGTCGCGGTCGAGCGCCAGGTGCGCCACCCGCTGTACGGCAAGATCCAGCGCCGCACGTCCACCTTCCTCGCGCACAACGACGGCAACGAGGCGAAGCTCGGCGATCTGGTCGAGATCGTCGAGGGCCGCCCGATGAGCCGCCGCAAGCGGTGGGTCGTCACCCGCATCGTCCGGCGGGCCGTCGACGTCAAGGCGCGCGAGGCCGAGGCCCAGCTGGCCGCCGAGCCCGAGAAGGCCGGAGGGGCGTCATGATCCAGATGCGCTCGATCCTCGACGTCGCCGACAACTCCGGCGCGCGGAAGATCTCGGTCATCAACCCGATCGGCGGCTCCACCGGGCGCTACGCCCGGCTGGGCGACATCGTCACCGCGTCGGTCAAGGAAGCCGTGCCCGACTCGAACGTCAAGAAGGGCTCCGTGGTGAAGGCGGTCATCGTCCGCACCCGGAAGGAGCAGCGGCGCAGGGACGGCAGCTACATCCGCTTCGACCGCAACGCGGCGGTGCTCATCAACGACGAGAACGAGCCGATCGGCACGCGCGTGTTCGGCCCGGTCGCCCGCGAGCTGCGCGAGCGGAAGTTCATGAAGATCATCTCGCTCGCGCCCGAAGTGCTCTGAGAGATGAGGCAGTAGGCTTCAGGCCTGAGGAACGTCGATATGTCCCGTCTGGAAACGCCAATTCGGAAGAACGACAACGTCGTCGTGACGACGGGGAAGGACCGCGGCAAGCGGGGCCGCGTGCTGAAGGTCGAGCCTGCCGACAACCGCCTGGTCGTCGAGGGCGTGAACTTCATCAGCCGCCACACGAAGCCGAACCCGTCGAAGAACATCAAGGGCGGCATCGCGAAGCGGGAGGCCGCGCTCCACGCGTCGAACGTGCAGCTGGTCTGCCCCGAGTGCGGCAAGCCGACCCGGATCGGCCGCCGCGTCCTGGGCGACGGGCGGAAGGTGCGCTTCTGCCGCAAGTGCGAGGGAGTGGTGGACAAATGACCCGGCTGAAGGAACGCTACCTCAAGGACGTCGTCCCCGGACTCAAGAAGGAGTTCGGCTACACCAACGTCATGGCCATCCCCAAGGTGGAGAAGGTCGTGGTGAACATGGGGCTGGGCGAGGCGACGCAGAACGTGAAGCTGATCGAGGCCGGCGCCGACGAGGTCGGCCGCATCACCGGCCAGCGGCCGGTCACGACCAGGGCCAAGAAGTCGATCGCCGCCTTCAAGGTCCGCAAGGGGATGCCGGTCGGCACGATGGTGACGCTGCGCGGCGACCGGATGTACGAGTTCCTCGACCGCCTGGTGAACATCGCGCTGCCGCGCGTCCGCGACTTCAAGGGCGTCTCGACCAAGGGGTTCGACGGCCGCGGCAATTTCACCCTCGGCCTGCGCGACCAGCTCCTGTTCCCCGAGATCGACTACATGAAGGTCGACAAGGCGCGGGGCATGAACGTCTCGGTGGTGACGACGGCCAGGACCGACGAGGAGGCGCGGCGGCTGCTGCAGCTTCTCGGGATGCCGTTCAGGACGAGTTAACGGCTCTGGGATCTGGACTCTAGGCTCTCGCACGATGGGGGCCGGAGGCCGGACGACGCCGGGAGCCCAAAGCCGAGAGCCGAAAGCCGACAAGGATCTGCAAATGGCTACGACCGCGAAGAGAGTCAAGGAACTGAAGACGCCGAAGTACAAGATCCGCCTGCGGCACCGCTGCCGGCTGTGCGGGCGGCCCCGCGGCTACATCCGGAAGTTCGCCCTGTGCCGTCTGTGCTTCCGCAAGCTCGCGCTCGAGGGGGACATCACGGGCGTGACCAAGAGCAGCTGGTAAGAGCGCGGCCTCGGCCGCCGAAACCCCGAACTGTTCGCGCCGGCGAACCACCCGGGAGAACGACAAGGTTCACGAGTTATGACTGATCCGATTGCTGACATGCTCACGCGTATCCGCAACGCCGTGGGGGCCAAGCGGCCGCGCGTCGACATCCCGGCGTCGAAGCTGAAGGTCGAGGTGGCGCGCATCCTCCAGGCCGAAGGCTACATCCAGGGCTACAAGATCGTGGAGGAGACTCCCGAGGGGGCCCGGACGCCGCAGAAGTTCGTGCGCCTCTTCCTGAAGTACGGCGCGCGCGGCGAACGCGTCATCACCGGGATCGAGCGCATCAGCCGGCCCGGCCGGCGCGTCTACTTCGGCCACGACGAGGTGCCCCACGTGCTCGCCGGCCTCGGCATCAGCATCCTCACGACCTCCCGCGGTCTGATGACCGGCCGCGAGGCCAGCAAGGCGGGCATCGGCGGCGAGGTGCTCTGCAACGTCTGGTAGGGACGAGCAGTGATCAGTGGCCAGTGGCCAGTCTGAGACGCGTAATCGACTGACGACTGACCACTGACAACTGACCACTGAACTCGACAGGAATTGAACCATGTCCCGTATTGGAAAGAAACCGATCCCGATCCCGACGGGCGTCACGGTCCACGTGACCGAGGGGGCCGTGGAGATCCAGGGGCCCAAGGGCAAGCTGCGGCAGGCCTGCCCGCCCGGCATCGTGTTCGAAGTCCACGACGGCCAGCTCGTCGCCAAGACGATCCGCGAGGACAAGGAGCTCGGCAAGTTCCACGGCCTCGGCCGCAGCCTGGTCGCCAACGCCGTGGCCGGCGTGACCGAGGGCTTCAAGCGCGAGCTCGACATCGTCGGGATCGGCTACCGCGCCGAGCTCAAGGGGCGCCAGGTGGTGTTCGCGCTCGGCTACTCGCACCCGATCGTGTTCGACATTCCGCAGGGGATCGACATCGCGATCGAGAAGCAGACGCACATCACCGTGACCGGCATCGACCGGCAGGCGGTGGGCCAGGTGGCCGCCGACATCCACCGCATGCGGAAGCCGGACCCCTACAAGCAGAAGGGCGTCCGCTACACCGGCGAGGTGCTGAAGAAGAAGGTCGGGAAGACGGGGGCATGACGCGAGGGCTCGAGGCTCAAGACTCCCGGCTCAAGCGGCCCAAAGCCGGCCTGAGCCGTGAGCCCTGAGCCCTGAGCCTTCCGTGAGGACCACGAGGCGAGACGCGCCCCGTGAAGACACGAGAGCAGGACCTATGAAGATTCGGACCAGGGAAGACAGGCGCGACCGCATCAAGCTGCGGCTCCGCAAGCGGATTGTCGGGTCGGCCGCGCGGCCCCGGCTCACGGTGTTCCGCAGCACGGCGCACATGTACATCCAGGCGGTCGACGACGCGACCGGGCGCACGGTGGCGGCGGCGTCGAGCATCGAGCCGGCCGTGAAGGCGAAGATGGCCGAGAAGGTGCGCGGCGGCAACCTGGCCGGCGCCGAGCTGGTGGGTCGGATCATCGCCGAGCGCCTGCTCGAGAAGGGGCTCAAGCAGGCCGTGTTCGACCGGAACGGGTTCCTCTACCACGGCCGCGTCAAGGCGGTGGCCGAGGCGGCGCGGAAGGCGGGGTTGGAGTTCTAAGTAGGATTCAGGAGCCAGGATTCAGGAATCGGCCGGAAGACCCTGGATCCCGAATCCGGAATCCCGAATCCTGCAGGATTGAGCCATATGAATCGAACACGCGAGAAGATCGACCCGTCGCAGCTCGACCTCAAGGACACGGTCGTCGCCATCAACCGCGTCACCAAGGTCGTCAAGGGCGGCAAGAACCTGAGCTTCAGCGCCCTGGTGGTGGTCGGCGACGGGCACGGCGTGGTGGGCTTCGGCGTCGGCAAGGCGCGCGAGGTGCCGTCGGCCATCAAGAAGGGCATCGAGGCGGCCAAGAAGGCCCTGATCCGCGTGCCGCTCATCGGCACCACCGTGCCCCACGAGATCGTCGGCCGCTACGGCGCGGGCGCCGTCCTGCTGAAGCCGGCGCCGGACGGCACCGGCATCATCGCCGGCGGCGCGGTGCGCGCCGTGGTCGAGTCGGCCGGCATCACCAACATCCTGACCAAGTCGCTCGGGTCGGACAACGGCCACAACGTCGTGCGCGCGACGTTCGCCGGGCTGCTGGGCCTCAGGGACCCGGTGGCGGTGGCGCGGATGCGGGGCAAGTCGCTCGAGGAGATGACGGGCCGCCAGGCGGCGCCGGCCTCCGCGCCCGCGGCGGCTCCTGCGCGAACGGACGCCTAGCCTTCGGGTGCGGAGGCGAGCGCGCGGCTGAACCCGCGCAGCAGATCGCGGAGGCGAGGACGGCTCATGGCAACCAAGAAGACGGCCGGTGGCAAGAAGCTGACCATCATGCAGGTGCGCAGCACCATCGGCTTCAATCGGAAGCAGGGCGACATCGTCCGGAGCATCGGCCTCCGGCGGATCCGCCATACGATCGATGTCGCCGACACGCCCGAGATGCGCGGCATGCTCCACAAGGTGCGGCACATCGTCGAAGTGAAGTAGGGACGCTATGGATCTGACCAAACTCAAACCGCCGAAGGGCGCCAAGCACTCCAAGAAGCGCGTGGGGCGCGGCCAGGGCTCCGGAAACGGCGTGACGGCCGGCCGCGGGGAGAAGGGCGCCAAGTCGCGCTCGGGCTTCCACCACAAGCGCGGGTTCGAGGGCGGCCAGATGCCGCTCCACCGCCGCGTGCCCAAGCGCGGGTTCTTCAATCTGTTCCGCGTCGAGTACGCCGTGGTGAACCTGGACGACCTCGCCGAGCGGTTCGAGGCGGGCACCGTGGTGACGCCCGAGCTGCTGCGGGAAGAGGGACTCGTCAAGGGTGCCCCCGACCAGATGGTCAAGGTGCTGGCCCGCGGCGAGGTCACCAAGGCGCTGACCGTTCGCGTGCACAAGTTCAGCGGCAAGGCCGCCGAGAAGATCGCCGCCGCCGGCGGCACGGCCGAGCCGATCGTCGCCGTCGAGGCGTAGGCAGATGGCTCACGGCTCACGGCTCACGGCTCACGGCGCGAGGCTCAGGCAAGGCCTGAGCCTTGAGCCCTGAGCCCTGAGCCCTGAACGCCGGGCCCATGGACCATTGACTATGGTGGAAAGCCTCAGGAACATCTTCGCGGTCCCCGACCTCCGCAAGCGCGTGTTCTTCACGCTCGCGCTGCTGGGCGTCTACCGCGTGGGCAATCACATCCCGACGCCGGGCGTGAACACCGCCGCGCTGGCGATCCTGGCCGACCAGGCGAAGAACAACCTGTTCGGCCTCTACGACATGTTCTCCGGCGGCAACCTGTCGCGGGTGACGATCTTCGCGCTCGGCATCATGCCGTACATCAGCGCGTCGATCATCCTGCAGCTGCTGACCGTGGTCTGGCCCTACCTCGAGCGCCTCTCCAAGGAAGGCGAGCTCGGGCGCAGGAAGATCACGCAGTACACCCGGTACGGCACGATCCTGCTGAGCGTGGTGCAGTCGTTCGGCATCGCGATGTACCTGGAGAGCCAGACGCGAATCGCCGGCGGGGTCGGCCTGGTCTACAACCCGGGCCTGATGTTCCGGCTGATGACGGTGCTGACGCTGACGACCGGCACCACCTTCATCATGTGGCTGGGCGAGCAGATCACCGAGCGCGGCATCGGCAACGGGATGTCGCTCATCATCTTCGCGGGAATCGTCGTCGGCCTGCCGCGCGCCGTCATCGCGACGTTCGAACAGATGCGGACGGGCCAGATGGGCCTCTTCCGCCTGCTGCTCCTCATGGTCCTGATGGTGGTCGTCGTGGCGGCGATCATCTTCGTCGAGCGCGGGCACCGGCGCGTGATGGTGCAGTATGCCAAGCGGGTGGTGGGCCGGCGGATGTACGGCGGGTCGAGCACGCACATCCCGTTGAAGGTGAACACCGGCGGCGTCATCCCGGTCATCTTCGCGTCGTCGATCCTCGCCTTCCCGGCGACGATCGCCAGCATGTTCAAGCCGACACCCGGGGGGTGGGTGGACAGCTTCACCCAGCAGCTGGGCTACGGCTACCCGCTCTACAACCTGTTCTACGTGACCGGGATCATCTTCTTCGCCTACTTCTACACGGCCATCATCTTCAACCCGGACGACGTGGCCGAGAACATGCGGAAGTACGGCGGGTTCATCCCGGGCATCCGGCCGGGCAAGCGGACGGCCGAGTACATCGACACGATCCTGACGCGCATCACCCTGGCCGGCGCGATCTACCTGGCGATGGTGGCGGTCCTGCCCGAGTTCCTGATCACCGGCTTCAAGGTCGCCCCGATCCCGTTCATCGGCGAGTGGCTGGATGCGAACCTGCCGAAGTTCATCACCGAGGGCATGGGCGTGCAGTTCTACTTCGGCGGCACGTCATTGCTGATTGTCGTCGGCGTCGCCATGGACACGGTGCAGCAGGTGGAGTCGCAGCTCATCATGCGGCACTACGACGGGTTCATGAAGAAGACGAGGATTCACGGGCGGAGAGGATAGGGTCGCGAGCCAGGAGGCTCGCGCCACATGGACCTTCGGGGTCCTTGTGGCGCCGGCCTCCTGGCCGGCGACGGGCGATATGGCACTCAATCTGGTCATGCTCGGGCCGCCCGGAGCGGGGAAGGGCACGCAGGCCAAGCGGTTCGCCGCGGCCCGCCGCCTCCCGCACATCTCGACGGGCGACATGCTCCGGGAGGCGGTGGCCGCCGGGACCGAGGTCGGGCGCCGCGCGAAGGCGGTGATGGAGCAGGGCGGGCTGGTGAGCGACGAGATCATCCTCGGCGTCGTGCGCGAGCGGCTGGCCAGGCCGGATGCCCAGTCGGGGTTCCTCCTCGACGGCTTCCCGCGGACGGTCGCGCAGGCGCAGGCGCTCGACGAGTTGATGGCGGGCCGGGACCCGCTGGTCGTGATTGACATCGCGGTCGACGACGACGAGCTGGTGCGCCGGCTGACCTCGCGCCGGGTGTGCAGCCAGTGCGGCGCCAACGCGGACGTGCCGTCGGTCCTTCGACAGGCTCAGGACCGTCCCGAGCCAGGTCGAGGGACGGCGGGCCAGCCGGTGCCGATGTCGTGCTCGCGGTGCGGCGGGGCGCTCACCCAGCGCGCCGACGACCGCGAAGAGGTGATCCGCGAGCGCCTGAGGGTCTACGCGCGGGACACGCGGCCGCTGGTGGACTTCTACCGCGACCGCGCGACGTTCAGGTCGGTGGACGGCGCGCAGGCGCCCGAGCAGGTGGCCAGGGACCTGGCGGCGGCGGTGGAGTCGGTGTCCGCCCCTCGGCACGCCCGGGTCGCCGCGGGGCGGATGGACCACGGAGACGCCTGACTCATGATCGTCTGCAAGTCCCCGGCGGAGATCGAACGGATGCGCGCGGCCAACGAAGTCGTGGCCGCCGTGCTCAGCGACCTCGCAGGGGCGGTTGCGCCGGGTGTCAGTACCGCCGAACTGGATCAGCGCGCGGAGGCGGCCATCCGGGCCGCGGGCGCGACGCCGGCGTTCAAGGGGTATCACGGATACCCCGCCGCGCTGTGCGTCTCGATCAACGACGAGGTGATCCACGGGATCCCCTCGCCGAAGCGCCTGCTGGCCGAGGGCGACATCGTGTCGGTGGACGTCGGCGCGGTGCTCGACGGGTTTGTCGGCGACTCGGCGGTGACCTTCCCGGTCGGCGAGGTCTCCGAGCGGGCCGCGATGCTGATGCGGGTGACGCAGGAGGCGCTCTACCGCGCCATCCTGGCGGTGAAGGTCGGCGGGCGGGTGTCCGACATCGGCGACGCGGTGCAGCGGCACGTCGAGGCGCACGGGTGCTCGGTGGTCCGGGAGTTCGTGGGGCACGGGATCGGCACGGCGATGCACGAAGAGCCGCAGGTGCCCAACTACGGCCCCGCCGGGCGCGGCGCCAGGCTGACCGAGGGCATGGTGCTCGCCATCGAGCCGATGGTGAACCTCGGGCGTCCCGGCGTGCGGGTGCTCGACGACGGCTGGACGGCGGTGACGCGGGATCGCAGCCTGTCGGCGCACTTCGAACACACGGTGGCGGTCGCCGAGGAGGGGCCGTTCGTGCTCACGGCCCGCGAGGACGAGCGGTTCGACGAGGTCCTGGCCTCGGCCGGCCTCGCGACCCCCGTCGGGGTGGAGACGCGGTGGCGAAAGAGGACACAGTTGAAGTAACCGGCGTGGTGCTCGAGTCGCTGCCGAACGCCATGTTCCGGGTCGAGCTCGAGAACAGGCACCAGGTGCTGGCGCACGTCTCGGGCAAGATGCGGAAGAACTTCATCCGCATCCTCACGGGCGACCGGGTCCTGATCGAGCTGTCGCCGTACGACCTGACACGGGGGCGGATCACGTATCGGTACAAGTAGCTGGGCCGGGGACAACTGGCAGCAAGGAACGCACGTCATGAAAGTTCGAGCGTCGGTCAAGCGCATCTGCGACAAGTGCAAGATCGTCCGTCGCCGCGGTGTCGTGCGGGTGCTCTGCACGAATCCGAAGCACAAGCAGCGGCAGGGGTAGTCTAGAGGGAACAAGCTATGGCACGTATCTCAGGGGTTGACCTTCCGCGGACCAAGCGCGTCGAGATCGGCTTGACCTACATCTTCGGCATCGGCCGCACGCGGTCGAACCGGATCCTGAAGGAGGCGGGCGTCGGGCCCGACGTCCGCGTCAAGGATCTGTCCGAGGACGACGTCCGCAAGATTACGCGCGTCATCGAGGACCAGGGCGGGGTCGAGGGCGACCTGCGCAAGGACGTCTCGATGAACATCAAGCGGCTGATGGACATCGGCTGCTATCGCGGCCTCCGCCATCGCCGGGGACTTCCGGTCCGCGGCCAGCGGACCAAGACGAACGCCCGCACGCGGAAGGGTCCGCGGCGCGGGGCGGTTGCCAGGAAGAAGACGGTGTAGTGCATGGCCAAGACTGATCCGACCGAGGCGGCGGGAGCGAAGCCCGAATCGACCGGGAAGAAGCCCGCGAAGAAGACGTTCAAGAAGCGTGGTGAGAAGCGCATCATCCACCACGGCATCGCCCATGTCCAGGCGTCGTTCAACAACACGGTGATCACCCTCACCGACACCGAGGGGAACGTCGTGTCGTGGTCGTCGGCCGGCGGCATCGGCTTCAAGGGCTCCCGCAAGGGGACGCCGTTCGCGGCGACGCAGGCGGCCATCAACGCCGCCAACGCCGCCAAGGCGTTCGGCATGCGGTCGGTCGAGGTGCGCGTCAAGGGCCCGGGCGCCGGGCGCGAGTCGGCGATCCGCGCGCTGCAGACGGTCGGCCTCGAGGTGAAGTCGATCCGCGACGTCACCCCGATCCCGCACAACGGCTGCCGGCCGCCCAAGCGGCGCCGGGTCTAGCGGGGAACGGGCAGGGAAGCGTCAGGGTTCAGGATTCAGGATTCGGACGGGATCCGGGGAAGCCCCCGAGTCCCGAATCCCGATTCCTAGAGGAATACCGAGAATGGCCAGATACAGCGGTCCAGTATGTCGCCTGTGCCGGCGTGAAGGCATGAAGCTGTTTCTCAAGGGCGAGCGGTGCTACACCGAGAAGTGCGCGATCGAGAAGCGCAACTTCCCGCCCGGGCAGCACGGCAAGCGGCGCGCCCAGAAACTGGCGGGCTACGGCCTGCAGTTGCGCGAGAAGCAGCGCGTCAAGCGGATCTACGGCGTGCTCGAGGACCAGTTCCGTCTCTACTTCGAGAACGCCGAGCGGCAGCGCGGGATCACCGGCGAGGTGCTCCTCCAGCTGCTCGAGCGGCGCCTCGACAACGTCGTCTACCGTCTGGGCCTGGCGACGTCGCGTCCGCAGGCCCGCGAGCTGGTGCGCCACGGCCACTTCACGGTCAACGGCAAGAAGGTGGACATCCCGTCGTTCCTGGTCAGGTCCGGCGACACCGTCACGGTCCGCGAGCGGAGCCAGAAGAACGTGACGATCCAGCACGCGATCGAAGAGGTCAAGGGGCGCGGCGTGCCGGAGTGGCTGCAGGTCCAGCCCGAGAAATTCGAGGGCCGCATCGTGTCGCTGCCGACGCGCGCCATGATCAACCTGCCCGTCCAGGAGCAGTTGATCGTCGAGCTGTACTCGAAGTAACGCGGGGCACCTCGGACTCAGTGCGTGCCCACCCGCCGCCTGGCGCGGCGGGCCCGGGGCCGACGTGCAAGAAAGGACTGATCGATGCTGTGGAAAGGTTTCCAGCGGCCCAAGCGGCTGGAGTTCGATCGCGAAACGCTCACCGACCGGTTCGGCCGGTTCTACGCCCAGCCATTTGAGCGGGGATTCGGCACGACCATCGGGAACGCGATGCGGCGCGTCCTGCTGTCGTCGATCGAAGGCGCGGCCATCACCGCCGTCAAGATCGAGGGCGTCCTGCACGAGTTCTCGCCGATTCCCGGCGTGGTCGAGGACGCGACCGACATCATCCTCAACCTGAAGCAGATCCCCTTGAAGGTGCACGCCGACCTGACCAAGACGCTCTACGTCAAGGTGGATCGGCCCGGCGAGGTCAAGGCGAAGGACATCGTCGCCGACGGCGACGTCGAGATCCTCGACCCCGACGCGCACATCGCTACGGTGTCCGAAGGCGGGTCGCTGCAGATGGAGATGCGCGTCAAGCGCGGCCGCGGCTACGTCGCGGCCGACCGGAACTTCGACGACGACCTCGGCATCGGCTGGATCCCCATCGACTCGGTCCACTCGCCGGTCAAGAAGGTCAACTACCTCGTCGAGGCCGCGCGCCTCGGCCAGACGACCGACTACGAGAAGCTGACGGTCGACGTCTGGACCAACGGCGCCGTGACGCCCCGCGACGCGGTGTCGAACGCCGCCAAGCTGGTGCGCGAGCACCTGAACATCTTCATCAACCTCGAGGACGCGGCCGAGGCCGCGCCCGAGACCGAGGCCGACCAGGCGCTGGGCGCGGCGTCCAACGAGAACCTCGACAAGTCGGTCGAGGAGCTCGAGCTGTCGGTCCGCTCGTACAACTGCCTGAAGAACGCGAACATCAGGACGATCCGCGAGCTCGTGCAGAAGACCGAAGGCGAGATGCTCAAGACGAAGAACTTCGGCCGCAAGTCGCTCAACGAGATCAAGGACATCCTCCAGACGATGGGGCTCAGCCTGGGCATGCGCCTCGATCAGCCGGCGCAGGGACAGACGGAGTAGCAGGAGCCGGCGCCGAGCGGCCGGACCTGAGGATAGAGGTTCATCAATGCGTCACCGAGTAGCCAATCGCAAGCTGGGGCGGGTCACCGAGCACCGGATCGCCATGCTGCGCAACCAGGCGCAGGCCCTCCTCCAGCACGGGCACATCGAGACCACCGTGCCCAAGGCCAAGGAACTGCGCCCGTTCGTCGAGCGCCTCATCACGCTGGCCAAGCGCGGCCTCGCCGACGGCGGCGAGGGGCGGGCCCTGACCGCGAGGCGCGAAGTGCTGCGCGACATCCCCAACCGCGACACCGTGGCGAAGCTGTTCACCGACATCGCCCCCCGGTACGCCTCCAGGCCGGGCGGCTACACGCGCCTGCTGCGCGTCGGCTTCCGCCAGGGGGACGCGGCCGAGGTCGCGCAGGTCGAACTGCTCGGGTTCGAGTTCGACCCGAAGGCGAAGGCCGAGAAGGGCGAGAAGGAAGCGGCGGCCGGGAAGCCGAAGAGCGTCGGCGGCCGGCTCAAGAAGGCGGCCGACCGGCTGCGCGGCAAGCGCGCGGCGGAGGCGGCCGAGGGCGAGGTCGCGGCCACCGGGACCAAGAGCCAGGCGCGCGCCGCCGCCCGGAAGGGCTCCGGCAGCCGACGCGGGCCGAGCGGGAAGTAGAAGAAGGCTCCCGCCTCCGCCCCCGCGCAGTCCGCGGGGGCTACGGCGAGGCCTCGCCGTAGCGCTTCGCGCGAAGGCGGGCAGGGCTCAGGCCGGATGTAGGGCGGCCCATGAGGGTGGCCTGAGGCGGGTTCGGGCCGGGTGAGATGAACGACGGGCCGCGCGGTGTCACCGCGCGGCCCGTCGTGCGTACGCGCCAAGCCACCGGCCGAGGCGCCTCGGATCACGGTGGCGACTCGATTGACCGGCAGCGCCTTCAAACGCTCGCTCCTCGAGAGGCGTAAATTCGATCGGGACGAATTTCAGAAACTGAAATTCGTCCCGATCGAATTACCGGACTACCTCCGGAACAAGTTCTTGATCACGTAGGCGCCCATCATCGGGTTGCCCGCCAGGCGCCGCTTGCAGTACGCCACCGCGTACTTCCACTCCTCGGCGAAGGGCACGTAGAGGCGCATCACCCGGCCGCTCTCGACGATCTGCCGCTGGATCCGCTGGCGCGGCACGCCGAGCAGCATCTGGAACTCGTAGGCATCCTTCGGGCACCCGCGCCTGTCGAGGTACTCGAGGCAGCGCTCGATGAGCGGCTCGTCGTGCGTGGCAATCTCGGGGAAGTGGCCCTTGTCGAGCAGCAGTTGCACGTACTCGAACAGCCTGGCCTTCATCGACGGCTTGTCCTGGTACGCGATCGCCTTCGGCTCCGTGTAGATGCCGATGCAGATCCGGACGCGGCACGGGCGCGCGGGCAGCGCCAGGATGTCGTCCTTCGTCCGGAACAGGCGGGACTGGAGCACCGCCCCGACGTTGTCGAACTCGCCGCGAAGGGCCTTGTAGAGGCGGAGCGTGACGTCGGTGAAGTCGTGGTCCTCCATGTCGATGGTCACGCGGATGCCGCTCGACGCGGCCCGCGCGACCACCTTCCGGAGGTTGTCGAGGCCATAGGCCTCGCTCTCGTGGATGCCGAGTTGCGTCGGCTTGCACGAGAGGCTGATGTACGGCCGGTCGCGGAGGGCCGCCACCATCCCGAAGTACGTGGCCACCGTCGCCTCGACGTCCTCGCGCCTGAAGACCTCTTCGCCGAGCAGATCCAGCGTCGAGGACAGCCGGCCGGCGTTCCAGATCTCGTCCGCCTTGCCGACGCCGCTCTCGATCCCCTTGCCCGCCACGTACGGAGCCGCGAAGAACCGCACGACCGGCGCCGGCGCCAGATCGATCACCGCCTGCTTGACGTCCACCCCGCCCCTCCGTCAGCCCAATGGCCCTGGGCTCTCGGCTCTTGGCGGCATCCGGCCCAAGGCTCACCGCTCTCGGCCTGAAGCCGGACAGTGCCCGAGCCAGAGCCGAGAGCCCAGAGCCGAGAGCCGTTTACTCCTCTTCCTCCGCCGCCTCGCCCTTCTCGGCCCTGTAGGCGGCGATGATCTTCGACTGGATGTGCGTCGGCACCTCTTCGTAGTGCGAGTACTCCATGTGGTAGGACCCGCGCCCGCCGGTGGCCGAGGTGAGCTGCTGCTCGTAGGTCAGCATCTCCGACATCGGGACCTGCGCCTTGATGACGGTCATGCCGCCGCGCGTGTCCATGCCGGCGATGCGGCCCCGGCGCCCGTTGAGGTCGCCCATCAGGTCGCCCGCGAAGTCGGACGGCGCGTAGACCTCGACGTTCATGATCGGCTCGAGGATCGTCGGCTTGCAGCGCGTCATCGCGTCCTTGAACGCCAGGCGCCCGGCCATCTTGAACGACAGCTCGTTCGAGTCCACGTCGTGGTACTTGCCGTCGGTCAGGGTCACCCTGAAATCGACCACGGGGTAGCCGGCCAGGTAGCCGCGTATCCGCGTGTCCTGGATCCCCTTCTCGACCGCGGGGCGGAACGTCTGCGGGATGGCGCCGCCGAAGATGTCGTCCACGAACTCGAAGTCGGACCCGCGCGGCAGCGGCTCCATCCGGATGGAGCAGTCGCCGAACTGGCCGTGGCCTCCCGTCTGCTTCTTGTGCCGGCCGTGGGCTTCGGTCGCCGCCGTGATCGTCTCCCGGTACGGGATCTTCGGCGGCTTGAGGTTCACCTCGACGCCGAACCGGCGCTTGAGCTTGGCGACGGTCACCTCGATGTGGAGCTGGCCCTGGCCCGAGAGCAGCAGCTCCTTGGTCTGCATGTCCCGGCTCGACCGGATCGTCGGATCCTCTTCCTGCAGGCGCTGGAGCGACGAGCTGATCTTGTCCTCGTCGCCGCGGCTCTTCGGCTCGATGGCGTAGGAGAGCACCGGCTCGGGGAACTTCATCGGCGTGAAGGCCACGCCGCCCTTGTCGGTCAGCGTGTCGTTGGTCACCGTCTCCTTCAGCTTGGCGACGGCGCCCATGTCCCCGGCCTTGATCTCGGGCACGTCGGTCTGCGTCTTGCCCTGCATCAGCGTGAGGTGCCCCAGGCGCTCCGGCGTCTCCTTCGTCAGGTTGTAGACCGTCGTGTCGGCCTTGAGCGACCCGCTCATCACGCGGAACATGCTGATCCGCCCGGCGAACGGGTCCGCCACCGTCTTCCACACGAAGGCCGCGTAAGGCCCGCCGTCGGCCGCCAGCACCTCGACGGTCTGCCCGCCCTTGGTGCCCGTCATCGGGCGCTCGGAGGGCGCCGGCACGTAGGCGATCAGCGCGTCGAGCAGCGGCTGGATGCCGATGTTGAGAGTCGAGGACGTGCAGAACAGCGGGAACACCTTGCGGTCGAGCACCGCCTTCCGCAGGCCGCCCACCAGCTCGTCCTGCGTGAGCGTGCCCGCCTCGAAGAACTTCTCCATCAGCGAGTCGTCGGCCTCGGCCACCATCTCGATGAGGGCGTCGCGCGCCGCCTTCGCGTCGCCAGCCATCTCGGAGGGCACCGGCTCCTCCTTCATCTTGCCGCTGCCGTCGGTCTCGAAGACGTAGGCCTTCATCCCGACCAGGTCCACCACGCCGCGGAACGCCTTCTCCTCGCCGATCGGCATCTGGACCGGTGTCACGAACCGCCCGAACGAGGCGGTCAGCGAGTCCAACGTCCGGCTCAGGCTCGCGCGCTCGCGGTCCAGCCGGTTCACCACCACCAGCCGCGGCAGGCCGTCCTGCTCCGCGGCCTCCCACACCTTCTCGGTCTGGACCTCGACGCCGGACACCGCGTCGACGACGACCAGGGCGGCGTCGCTCACCCGCATCGCGGCCAGCGTGTCGCTCAGGAAGTTGCCGAAGCCCGGCGTGTCGACCAGGTTGATCTTGTGCTTGTTCCACTCGGCGTAGGCGAGACTGGCGGCGAGGGTGTGCTTGCGGGAAACCTCTTCCTCGTCGAAGTCGGTCACCGTCGTCCCATCGTCCACCTGGCCGAACCGGTTGACCATCCCCGCGTCGAAGAGGATGGCGGCGGCGAGCTGCGTCTTGCCTGCGCCGGAATGGCCGGCGATGGTGACGTTCCTGATGCTGGCGGCGTCGTAGACCTTCATAGGCGGCAATCCTCCTGCCCGGCGCGCCTGGCGCGCTGCCCCCGGGATGGGTTCGTGGCTCGTGCGGCACGCGGGGACACAACCGCCCCGGGCCTGGGGGGCGCAAACGCCAATCATATCATCGGAATGCAGCGGCTGACCGGCCCCTGGGCAGTGGCGCAGGCCTGAAGGCCTGCGCTATCTGGGAACCTCCGCAAGGTCCGCCGATAGCGCAGGGCTTCAGCCCGTACCGCTGCCAAGGTTCAGCCGATAGCGCAGGGCTTCAGCCCCGTACCGCTGCCAAGGTTCAGCCGATAGCGCAGGGCTTCAGCCCTGCGCTATTCGTATCTCAGCGCTTCGATCGGGTCGAGGCGCGAGGCCCGGAAGGCGGGGAAGAGGCCGAAGAAGATGCCGACGCCGCCCGAGAAGGCGAAGCCGACGGCGAACGACCACCAGGGCATCGAGACGGGCAACGGGGTGAAGGCGCGGACGCTCAGGCCGACGCCGGCGCCGATCAGGCAGCCGAGAATGCCGCCCACCGAGGTCAGCACCACCGCCTCGAGCAGGAACTGCCAGAGGATCTCCCGCCGGCGGGCGCCGAGCGCCTTGCGCACGCCGATCTCGCGCGTCCGCTCGGTCACCGAGATCATCATGATCGCCATCACGCCGATGCCGCCGACCATCAGGGCGATCGACGAGATCACGACCAGCGCCAGGTAGATCGCCCCGGTCGCCTGGTCGAAGAACTTCATCGCCATGTCCTGCGTGGAGACGTCGAAGTCGCTGGGCTGGTTCAGCTTCAGGCGGTGCCGGATCCGCAACGTGGTCTCCACGTCACGCATCGCCACGTCGCGCGACACGCCGTCGCGGGGCACCGCGAAGATCTGGACGGACCGTCCCATGCGCCGGTTCTCCCCGCGCGACACCGCGCCGAACGTCCGGGCGAAGCTGCTATGGGGAATGACCGCGAGGGAGTCCACGTTGGTCAGGCCGCCCACCGACGGCCGCGGGGCCGCGACGCCGATCACCGTGTACGCCGTGTTGCCGATGCGGACGATCTTCCCCAGCGGGTCCGTGCTCAGGAAGAACGCCTTGTAGGGGTCCTGGCCGAGGACGACGACGTTGCGGCCGTGCCGGACCTCGTTCTCGGTGAAGGACCGCCCCTGCTCGATCTTCACGAAGTTCACGTCGATGTAGTCCGCCGTCGCGCCGAGAATCGCGATCGACTGCGTGCGCTCGTTCCGGTAGAAGATCCGCTGCTGGGCCGAGACAATCGCCGCCACCGACTGCAGCGAGGGATTGGACTCCTTGAGGACGGCCGCGTCCTCGATCGTCAGGTTCGGCCGGCTCATCAGGACCTTGCGGTCCACGCCCGACCCGGCGCTCACGAAGCCGACCCGCTGAACGATGATCGTGCTCGGTCCCAGCTCGCGGATCATGTCCCGGAAGGAGTCGTCGAACCCGCGGATGATCGAGCTCATCCCGACAATCGCGGTGATGCCGATGACGACACCGAGGACGGTGAGCGCCGAGCGCATCTTGTTTCCCCGGATCGTCCCCAGGGCCATTCCCACGGTGTCGGTGATCAGCGCGACTCTTACCATCGTGTATTCCGTAGGATTCAGGAGTCAGGATTCAGGAGTCAGTCCGCTCCGAATCCCGAATCCTGATTCCCGAATCCTGCAACTATTCCCGCCTGAGCGCTTCGATCGGATCCAGGCGCGCCGCCTTGATCGACGGGTACAGCCCGAAGAACAGCCCGACCACCGCGGTCATGCCGATGCCCATCGCCACCGAGTAGATGTGCACCGACGCCGGCATCGGCGTGAGCTTGGTCACGGCCCACGCGGCGCTGAACCCGAGCATCGTCCCCACCACGCCGCCCAGCGTGGACAGGGCGACCGACTCGATGAGGAACTGCCAGATGATGTCCTTGCGCTTGGCGCCGAGCGCCTTGCGGAGGCCGATCTCGGCCGTCCGCTCGCTGACCACCATCAGCATGATGTTCATGATGACGATGCCGCCGACCACCAGCGAGAGCGCGACCACGCCGATCAGGACGCCGAAGATGCCGCTCGTGATCTGGCGGAACATCCCGAGGAAGGTGTCCGACGTGACGATCCCGAAGTTGTCCTTCTGGGCGGGCTTCAGCTTCCGCCCGGCCCGGAGCGCCACCGTCGCCGCGTCCATCGCCTTGGCGGTGTCCTTCGGGCTTCCGGGCTTCGCGGTGAGCGAGATCGACTGCCGGGCGCCGAACAGCTTCGCGCCGAGCCCGATCGGGATCAGGACGAACTGGTCCTGGGAGTTTCCGAAGAACGACCCCTTCTTCTCGTTCACGCCGACCACGCGCACGTGGCTGCCGCCGACCGTGATCATCTTGTCGATCGGGTCCTCGTCGGGGAAGAGCTTGTCGGCGACGTCCCAGCCGATGAGCGCCACCGGGCGCTTGCGGTCGATCTCGGCCGGCGTCACGAGCCGCCCGCGCTCGACCTTGTACCCGCCGAACTCCGCGTAATCCCGGCTCACGCCGTTGACCGACACCGCTTCGAGCAGCCGGTCCTTGTACCGGATGGTGGCGCTCGAGTCCGCCTCGCTCATGACGTGCGTCACCAGATCCGCCGTGCGCACCGCCGCCGCGTCCCGCTCGGTGACCGGCGGGTTGCTGAGCATCTTCTCGAAATCATCCTCGTTCCGGACCATCCCGAATCGCTGGACGGCGAACGTGCCCACGCCCAGGTCCGCGACAATCGCGTCGGACACGTAATCGTCGATCCCCTGGACGAGCGACACCACGGCGATGATCGACGTCACGGCCACGATGTTGCCGAGCACGGTGAGGAACGACCGCAGCTTGTTCGCCCAGATCGCGGCCAGCGCAATCTTGAGCGATTCGAAGAGCTGATACATGGGATGGCGATCCGGGCGGCCACAAGGGCCGCTTCACACGGGCGGCCACAAGGGCCGCCCCTACTTGCCCTCGACCTTGACCTGGGTGCCGTCGCTGAGCGTCCGCACCGAGGTGAACGGCCCCGTGATCACGCGGTCGCCGGCCTTCAGGCCCTCGAGCACCTCGAAGTACTTGTCGCCCGCGATGCCCGTCTTCACCTGGACGAACTGCGCCTTGTTGTCCTTGTCGAGGATGAAGACCCCCTCGGTCTCCTTCTTCTTGAAGCCGGGCTTCAGCTCGGCCGCCTCGACCGTGCCGGACGTGGGCCGCGCGCCCTTCTGGGGCTTGGGCGCCTTGACCACCTTGCCCTGCGGATCGAACGTCAGCTCGCGCACCGTCAGCGCCTGGATCGGCACCGACACGGCGTTCTCCCGCGTCGCGGTCGTGATGTCCGCCGTGCAGGTGAAGCCGGGGCGCACCTCCGGGATCTGGCCGTCGAGCGTCACCACCACCTTGAACGTCGTCGCCTGACGAACCGCCGAGGACGTGCTGGTCGCGTTGATCGGGCTGTTGCCGATTTCGGTGACCTTCGCGGTGAAGGTCCGGTCGGGCAGCGCGTCGATGGTGACCTTCGCCGTCTGGCCGAGCTTGACGTTGGGGATGTCGGTCTCGTCCACCTCGATCTCGGCCTCGATGATCGACATGTCGGCGACGATCAGCAGGACGACGCTCGGGTTGTTGGTGAACCCGACCACCGCCTGTTCCCCCTCCTCGACGTTCCGCTTGGTGACGATGCCGTCGATGGGCGACTCGATGGTGACCCGGCTCAGGTCGTGCTGCACCGATTCGAGGTCGGCCTGCTGGCTGCGGATCCGCTGATCGGCCGCGGCCACGGCCTGCTCGGCCGTCCTGACCTCGCCGCGCCGGAGCGTGGCGTTGTCGCGCGCCTGCTCCAGGGCCTGCTTGGTCGCCAGGTGGTCCGTGTCCAGGCGGAGCTGCCGCGCCAGCTCGTCGTCGGCGAGCTTCTGGTTGATCTTCGCGTTCTCGAGCGTCAGCCGGGCCTGCTGCAGGGCGATCCGCTGCCCCTCGAGCCCGGCCTCGCTGATCTGCAGCCGGCTGCGCACCGCCCGCGGGTCGATCTGGAGAAGGAACTGGCCGGTCTTCACCCGGTCGCCCTCTTCGACCGAGAGCTTGACCACCTTGCCCGACACCTCGGAGGTGATGTTGACCGTCCGCCGCGCGCGGACCGTCCCGGAGGCCGACACGATCGCCTCGAGGCTCCGCGCCTTGACCGCCTCGGCGGTGACCGTCGGCCCCTCGGTCTTCTTGAACGCGAAGTTGGCCCAGATCATGGCTCCGACGACGACGACCAGCCCCAAACCGATAAGTACCTTCTTACGCGTCATGAAGAGCTCCGCATGGCCATGAAGGCCGCAAACGCGATCGCGATCACCCCGTACACGGCAAACAGCCCGGCCGCCACGTTACGGGTCTTCTTCCGGTAACACACGGCCAGACCGATGGCCAGGACCATCACCCACCAGACGACGAACACGTCCACCATGCCCGCGAAGCGGGCGAGGAAGTTCCCCTCGGGCAGGAACGGGAGGAACACGCCCAGGTTGGTCGCGCTCGAGAGCGACTCCCGGAAGTAGTTGACCGGCGTCATGATCAGCGCGCCGACCGCCGAAACCACCGACGAGTGGACGACGATGGCGAATACCTGCTTGAAGGCGGCTTGCCCTCCTATCGCGGAGAACACCAGGAACAGGATGCCCGCGAGCACGGCCCATATCCCGAGCGAGAAGACGACGATGCTCACGGCCGACAGCGCCACGCGCCATGGCGGCGGCTCCATGATGCTCTTGCGCATGCCCTCGTACATCTGGTCGCTGACCTTGAAGCCGAAGGCCTCGGTCTTCCGGACCGCCTCGTCGAGCGTGGCCTTGCGCCCGATGTCGGTCGACTGGAACCACATCTGGCTCCCGCCCGAGACCGCGATCACGATGAGGGCGACGACCAGCCACGTCGGCTTGGCCACCACCGCCCGAAACGTCTCGGTGGGCGACAGCAGGATGCCGAAGATCCGTGCGACGGGGTCCTTCACGGGCACGGGCGGTGCGGTGACGGTCGAGTCGGTCATGATGGGCGATCCTTCCTCCGGGGGCAAACACGTGATTTTACCCCTTCTCGGCATATACGGATTCCGCGGCCCGGATGTTTCCGCCGGCCGGGCGAAAATCCAGGCGATCCGCGGCCCCTGGCCGGCGCGCGGAGCGGGCGCCGATGCCGTTTGTCGGCAAGGAGTTGTCCCCGGCTGAAGAAGAAGGCCCCCTGCCTCTACAGCGGCGGTCGCTGCCGGCCGACAAGATCACAGACTACGGGGAGCCGGTGTGTCCCCGTGCGTCGGCGGCTACTCGGGTCTCTCGGGGGTGGCTGGGGCCGCTGCCCGCTGGGGCCGGCGTGACGCCCGTCAATCGTCGGAGTGAGGTTGTAGCTGACCATGGCGGTTCGGATAGGCGAACTCCTCCTCAAGGAGAAACGGATCTCCCCCGATCAGCTCCAGGAGGCCTTGAACGCTCAAAAGGCCACCGGGGGCAAGCTGGGGTCGAGCCTCGTCAAACTGGGGTTCGTCGCCGACGAGGAGATCACCGCCATCCTCAGCCGCCAGTACGGCGTCCCCTCGATCAGCCTCGAGGACTTCGAGATCGATTCGGCGGTCATCAAGCTGGTGCCCTTCGAGACCGCCCAGAAATACCAGGTCCTCCCGCTCAGCCGGTCCGGCGCGACGCTCACCATCGCGATGGCCGACCCGACCAACGTCTTCGCCATGGACGACATCAAGTTCATGACGGGGTACAACGTCGAGCCGGTCGTGGCCTCGGAGTCGGCGGTCCTGGCGGCGATCGGCAAGTACTACAACCAGGGTTCCCGGACCAACGGCGGCAACGGGCAGCCGAGCGCGCTCGACTTCGCCAACCAGGCGCTGCAGGACCTGCCGCTGGTGGACGCCTCCGACGTCGAGGTGCTCGAGGAGCTCGAGGAGATCAGCGTCGAGGCGCTGGCCAGGCAGGGCGAGGAGGCGCCGGTCATCCGGCTGGTCAACGTGATGCTGATGTCGGCCATCTCCCGCGGGGCGAGCGACATTCACATCGAGCCGTACGAGAAGGACCTCCGGGTCCGGTACCGCATCGACGGCGTGCTGTACAACGTCATGGCGCCGCCGCTCAAGCTGCGCGACCCGATCGTCTCGCGCGTCAAGATCATGGCGAAGCTCGACATCGCCGAGAAGCGGCTCCCGCAGGACGGGCGCATCAAGATCCGGTTCAACGAGGGCGGCCAGAACAAGGAGATCGACTTCCGGGTCTCCTGCCTGCCGACGCTGTTCGGCGAGAAGATCGTCCTCCGCCTGCTCGACCGCGACAAGCTGATGCTCGACATGACCCGGCTCGGCTTCGAGCCGGAGTCGCTGGCGCGGTACAACGACGCCATCGACCGGCCCTGGGGGATGGTGCTGGTCACCGGGCCGACCGGCAGCGGGAAGACCAACACCCTCTACTCGTCGATCTCGAAGTTGAACACGCCGGGCACCAACATCATCACCGCCGAGGACCCGGTCGAGTTCAACCTGTCGGGGGTCAACCAGGTGCAGATCCGCGAGGGGATCGGTCTCACCTTCGCCGCGGCCCTCCGCGCCTTCCTCCGCCAGGACCCGAACATCATCCTGGTCGGCGAGATCCGCGACTTCGAGACGGCCGAGATCGGCATCAAGGCGGCGCTCACCGGCCACCTCGTGCTCTCCACGCTGCACACCAACGACGCGCCGAGCACGATCAACCGGCTGATCAACATGGGGATCGAGCCGTTCCTGGTGGCCAGCTCCGTCAACCTGATTTGCGCGCAGCGGCTCGTGCGGCGCGTGTGCAAGGCCTGCGCGGAGCCGGTGGCGGTGCCGGCCCCGACGCTGATGAAGATCGGGTACGACCCCGACGATGCGGCCACCCTCGAGCCGGTCAAGGGCCGGGGGTGCGAGCGGTGCGGCTACACCGGCTTCAAGGGGCGCGTCGGCCTCTACGAAGTCATGGACGTCGACGACGAGATCAAGGAACTGATCCTGCTCGGCGCGAGCGGTCTCGAGCTGAGGAAGAAGGCAATCGAGCGCGGCATGGTCTCGCTCCGCCAGAGCGGCCTTCGCAAGGTGAAGGACGGGCTGACGACGATCGAGGAAGTGCTGCGGGAAACGGTGACCTAAGCGATGACCACCCTGCCCGAACTGCTGAAGACGACCGTGGACATGTCGGGATCCGACCTCCACATCACCACGGCCACGCCGCCGCAGGTGCGCGTCAACGGGAAGCTGCAGCGGCTGCCGATGCCCGACCTCACGGCGGCCGACACCAAGCAGCTCATCTACAGCGTGCTCACCGACGCCCAGAAGAAGCGCTTCGAGGAGACGCTGGAGCTCGACTTCTCGTTCGGCGTCCGGGGCCTGGCGCGGTTCCGGTGCAACGTGTTCAACCAGCGGGGCGCGGTGGCCGGCGTCTACCGCCTCATCCCGGAGCGGATTCCGTCGCTCGACGAGCTCGGGCTGCCGCCCATCATCGTCAAGCTGGCCGAGAAGCCGCGCGGGCTCATCCTGGTGACCGGGCCGACCGGGAGCGGGAAGTCCACCACCCTGGCCGCGATGCTCGACAAGATCAACCGCGAGCGCCACGACCACATCCTCACGATCGAGGACCCGATCGAGTACATCCACCAGCACCGCGGCTGCCTGGTGAACCAGCGCGAGGTCCACAGCGACACGCAGGCGTTCACCGCCGCGCTCCGGGCCGCGCTGCGCGAGGACCCGGACATCGTGCTCATCGGCGAGATGCGCGACCTCGAGACGGTCGAATCGGCGCTCCGGATCGCCGAGACCGGCCACCTGACGTTCGCCACGCTGCACACCAACTCGGCGGCCCAGACGATCAACCGCATCATCGACATCTTCCCGGCCCACCAGCAGAGCCAGATCCGGACGCAGCTCTCGCTCGTGCTCGAGGGGATCGTCTGTCAGTCGCTGCTGCCGCGCGCGGACCGGCCGGGGCGCGTGGTGGCGACCGAGATCCTGGTGCCGACCTCCGCGATCCGGAACCTGATCCGCGAGGACAAGGTCCACCAGATCTACTCGTCGATGCAGACCGGCCAGGAGAAGGTCGGGATGCAGACGTTCAACCAGTCGCTCGCCACGCTCGCCCTCAGCCGCCAGATCACGAGGGAGATGGCCATCAGCGCCTCCTCCCACCGGGACGAGCTGCTGGAAATGCTCAGCCGCGGCGTCGGCGTCGTCGCCGGGGCTGGGCTCGGGCGGACGGCCGGGGCGAGAGTGGCGGGGTCGGCGGTGAAACGGTAGGCAGCATCTGTAGGGCGACCCTTTAGGGTTGCCTACAAGGGGCCTAGTGGTCAGTGGCTAGTGGCTGGTGGTCAGACGTAAGGCGTAAGGCGTAAGGCGCGAGGCGTGAGCCGTAAGGCGGCTAGGACGGAGGAACATGATGGCGACCTTCAAATACACCGGGCGGACACGCGGCGGCGAGACGGTGAGCGGCGAGCGGGCCGCCGACACGATGGACGCGGCGACGATCGCGCTGCGCCGCGAGCAGATCCTGGTGACGAAGATCAGCCCCGTCAAGGCGAAGGCCGAGCCGAAGGCCGGCGGCGGGAAGCTGAAGGACCGGTCGATCGACTCCAAGAACCTGGCGGTGTTCACGCGCCAGTTCTCGGTGATGATCGATGCCGGCCTGCCGCTCGTGCAGTGCCTCGACATCCTGGGCAACCAGGAGGAGGACAAGAACTTCTCGCGGATCATCCTCGACACGCGGGCCGACGTCGAGGGGGGCGCCTCGCTCGCCGACGCGATGAGGAAGCACCCGAAGGCCTTCGACCCGCTGTTCACCAACATGATCGCCGCCGGCGAGGCGGGCGGCATCCTCGACACGATCCTGAAGCGGCTGGCGGTCTACATCGAGAAGAACGTCAAGCTCAAGCAGCAGGTCAAGTCGGCGATGATCTACCCGATCGCCGTGCTGGCCATCGCGGCCATCGTCGTGGCCGTCATCCTCTGGAAGGTCATCCCGACGTTCGCCGCCATGTTCGCCGGCCTCAACGCCGAGCTGCCGCTCCCGACGCGCGTCGTCATCTGGATGAGCAACACGCTCATCCGCTTCATCCCGTTCATCATCGTCGGCCTGATCGCGGGCGCCGCCGGCTTCCGGCAGTACTACCGCACGGACAAAGGCCGCCACGTCGTGGACCGGATCGTCCTCCGGCTGCCCGTCCTGGGCATGATCATGCGCAAGATCTCCGTCGCGCGGTTCTGCCGGACGCTCTCGACGCTCATCAGCTCGGGCGTCCCGATCCTCGACGGCCTCGACATCACCGCGAAGACCTCGGGCAACGCCATCGTCGAGGACGGGATCCTCAAGACGCGCAAGAGCATCGAGCGCGGCGAGACCGTCGCGGCCCCGCTCAAGCAAACCGGGGTGTTCCCGGCGATGGTGACGCAGATGATTGGCGTCGGCGAGGCGACCGGCGCGCTCGACACGATGCTCACCAAGATCGCCGACTTCTACGAGGAGGAAGTGGACACCGCCGTGGCCGGCCTGCTGACGCTGATGGAACCGCTGATGATCGCCTTCCTGGGCATCGTCGTCGGCGGGATCGTCATCGCGATGTACATGCCGATCTTCTCGATGATCAGCAAGTTGTCTTAGCGCGTTGGCCAGTTGTCAGTGGCCGGTTGCCAGTTGCCAGTGTGTCATGCGCGACAGACTGACCACTGACAACTGGCCACTGACAACTGGTAACTGTCCACGAGACGGCTCGAGCGCGTGGCCATCGGCCCTCAGCCAGACCGAACGACACCCATGGCTCCATCCGAACGCCGACACCGCCTCCTCTGGCTCATCGCCGGCCGGGCGGCGATCAGCTCGCTGCTGCTCGGGTCGGGCGTGCTCATCGAGCTCAACCTGCCGGGCGAGCTGCCGGTCAACGCGTTCTACTCGCTCATCGGCCTCACCTACTTCCTGACCGCCGTCTGGGCGGTGCTGCTGCCGCGGGCCGATCGCTGGCCCTGGCAGGTGGACCTTCAGCTCGGTCTCGACGGCCTGATCGTCTCGGCGTTCATCGTGGTGACCGGAGGCGTCGCCAGCTACTTCACGCTCCTCTACGTGCTGCCGATCCTGGCGGCCGCGTCCCTGATGCGGCGGCGCGGGGCGCTGATGGTGGCCGCGCTGTCGTCGGGGCTTTACGCCGGCCTCGTCCTGCTGCAGTACCAAGGACTCTTCGGGGGCGTCGGGGCGTGGATCGTGGCGCCCGCCGAACTGCCGGCCCCGCGCGTCGCGTTCTACCTGGTCGGCATCCACATCGTCGCGTTCATGGCGGTCGGCGCGCTCGCGAGCTCGCTGGCCGAGCGCCTGCGCCGGGCCGGCCTCAGCCTCGAGAACGCCTCCACCGAGATCGCGAACCTGCAGGCGTTCAACACGGACGTCATCGAGAGCCTGACGAGCGGCCTGGCCACCGCCGACATCGCCGGCCGAATCCTCTCGTTCAACCACGCCGCCGAGCTCATCACCGGCCACCAGGCCCAGGCGGTCATCGGCCACGACGTCGTCGAGGTCCTCCGCCTGCCGGAGACGCTGCGCCAGTTGGTGGCGCGCGACCTCGAAGGCGCGGGCAGCCAGCGGGAAGACTACCTGTATCCCGCCGCCGACGGGCGGACGCTGCAGATCGGCATCGCCGTCGCCCACCTGATGACGCCGGGCGGCAAGCTCGGCTTCCTCTTCACGTTCCAGGACATCACCGAGATGAAGCGCCTCGAGCGCGAAGCCCGCCTGAGGCAGCGGCTGGCCGCTGTCGGCGAAATGGCGGCCGGCATCGCGCACGAGATCCGCAACCCGCTGGCCTCGATGTCGGGCTCGCTCCAGGTCCTGCGCGAGGAGCTGGCGCTCAACGAGGACCAGGCCCAGCTCATGGACATCGTGCTGCGCGAGTCGCAGCGGCTCAACGACACGATCCGCAACTTCCTCACCTACGCCCGCCCGCAGCAGCCGACGGTGACCAGGCTCGATCTCGGGAAGGTCGTGGCCGACACCGTCCGGCTCCTGCGCCACAGTACCGAGGTCCAGGCCAGTCACGTCATCGACGGCGAGGTGCCCGCGTCGCCCGTCTGGTTCGATGCCGACGAAGGACAGGTCCGGCAGATCCTGTGGAACCTGGCGACCAACGGGTTGCGCGCGATGCCGGACGGCGGCCGCCTGCGCCTGTCGGTGGCCGCGGCGACGCCGCCGGCGTCCGGCCCGCTGCAACGGCCGGGCGCGACGCTCCAGGTGGAGGACGAGGGCGTCGGCATCCCGCCCGAGGAGCTCGACGGCATCTTCCAGCCGTTCCACGGCACCTTCGCCCGCGGCAACGGCCTCGGCCTCGCCATCGTTCACCGCATCGTCACCGACTACGACGGGGAGATCCAGGTGCGCTCGGCGGTGGGGAAGGGCACGACGGTGACGGTGACGCTGGGGCAGGGCAGGAACTCGTAGCTGGCAGCGACAGGGACAGCGTAGTGGCTAGTGGCCAGTTGGCAGTTGCCAGTGGTCAGTCGACGGCATCGTCGCCGCCGCTGGGCCACGCAGACGGGAGCCATTCATGACGGCGGTGAAGACATATCGAGACCTCATCGCATGGCGACGGGGCATGGATCTCGCCTGCGAAGTGTATAAGCTCACGGCGGGCTTCCCGAAGGACGAGATGTATGGGCTGACCCGGCAGATCCGCAGCGCGGCGGTGTCGGTCCCCTCGAACCTCGCGGAAGGTCAGGCTCGCGGGCCGAGAGAATTCAGGCACGTCCTGATGATCTCGCTCGGGTCGCTCCAGGAACTGGAGACGCAGCTTCTTCTCGCCGAGCGGCTCGCATTCGTGACCGCCGCGCAGATCACTGCCGCCATGGACGCGGCGGCCGAGGTCGGTCGACTGATGAACGGTCTCGGGAACTCTCTTGGGACCCGGTAGGCGGAGACTATGCAGACGTGCATCATGCTATCGTTCGACGTTATGTGGGGCAGCGCATCGGGTTGGCTTCAGGCAGACTGGCCACTGGCAACCGGCAACTGACCACTACGATGACCTCGACCATGAGCCAGCCGACCGTCCCGCGCATCCTGCTTGTAGACGATGAACCGTCGATTCGTCAACTGCTGTCCTACCGCCTCAAGCGCGAGGGGTTCGACGTCGTACCGGCTGAGAACGGGCGGGAGGCGATCAAGCGGCTCGAGGCCGGCGGGATCGACCTGCTGGTCTCCGACATCCGCATGCCCGACATGAGCGGCATCGACGTGCTGCGCAAGGCGCGCGAGCTCGACCCCGACATCCTCGGGATCATGATCACCGCCTACGCCTCGAAGGAGACCTCCGTGGAGGCGCTCCGGCTCGGCGCGGCCAACTACGTCGAGAAGGGCGGCCCCGAGTTCCCGGCGGCCGTCGTCGAAGTGGTGCGCAACGCGCTCGAGCAGCGGCGGCTGCGCCAGGACCGGCGCCAGCTCCAGCAGGAGAACCTGCTGCTCAAGCGGACGCTCGGCAGCTCCCACCAGTTCTGCGACATCATCGGCAGAAGCGACGAGATGGTCGGCATCTTCCGGCTCATCGAGACGGTGGCGCCGACGACGAGCACGATCCTGGTGACCGGCGAGTCGGGCACCGGCAAGGAGCTGGTGGCCCGCGCGATCCACTACAACTCGCCGCGCCGCGACCGGCCGTTTGTCGCGCTCAATTGCGGCGCCCTGCCCGAGACGCTGCTCGAGTCGGAGCTGTTCGGACACGTGCGCGGCGCCTTCACCGGCGCGGCGGTGAACAAGAAAGGGCTCATCGAGCTGGCCGAGCGC
This sequence comes from uncultured Acidobacteriota bacterium, assembly GCA_963717945.1. Classification (GTDB taxonomy): domain Bacteria; phylum Acidobacteriota; class Vicinamibacteria; order Vicinamibacterales; family Fen-181; genus FEN-299. The sequence continues at coordinate 215,331 of CAVQXT010000007.1, forward strand.
GGCACGGTGTTCCTCGACGAGATCGCCGAGATGACGCCGGTGGTGCAGATCAAGCTGCTGCGCGTGCTCCAGGAGCGCCGGTTCCGCCGTCTGGGCGGGCTCGACGAGGTCGAGGCCGACATCCGCATCATCGCGGCGACCAACCAGGACCTGTCGAAGGCGGTGGCCGAGAACCGGTTCCGCGAGGACCTCTTCTACCGGATCAACGTGATCCCGGTGCACCTGCCGCCGCTGCGCGAGCGCCGCGAGGACATCCCGCTGCTGGCGGACCATTTCCTGCAGCGCTACCGGGCGCAGATGGGGAAGACGGTGACCGCCGTGTCCGGTGAGGCGATGGCGCTCCTGCAGGCGTACCGCTGGCCGGGCAACATCCGCGAGCTCGAGAACGTGATCGAGCGCGCCGTGGCGCTCGAGAGGACGCCGGTGGTCCTGCCCGACAGCCTGCCGCCGGGCGTCCGCGGCGAAGCGCCCAGGCCGGACACGTCGGTCAACCTGCCCGACGACGGGTTCCGGCTCGAGGCGCACGTCGAGCAGATCGAGCGCGCGTACCTGGCCGAGGCGCTGCGGAAGGCGGGCGGCGTGCAGTCGCGCGCCGCGGAGATCCTCGGCATGTCGTTCCGGTCGTTCCGGTATTACGCGAAGAAGTACGACGTTACTTAGCGGCTTACGGTTTGCGCCTTACTGCGTCATGAGCCGGGGTCACCCTGGCCCATGAAAATGGCAGCTGCCGAGCACGGCGCCGCGCGTGGCGACCACGTCCGATTGAACGCCGCGTCTCGGGTCTGCCGGCTCGCAAAGCGGCCCCTCCCTGGCACCACGGTCGGGGCAGGTTTACGCTTTGCTCGGGCAGATCCCTGCGGCGCGGCATCGGACCGACCGGGCCGCCTGGCCGCGGCGCTGTTGTTCTAAACACGCCCCACGCGGGTTGGCGACTCGACGGTGGCCGGCCGGAGATCGCCCGACGGGCGGGTGGCGCCAGGCGTTCTCCGCGACCGACGCCACGCGTGGCGTCGGTGTCCGACTTGGCCGTCGCTCGTCGCTCGGCCAAGCCGGGCGCGGAGCCTCCCCCCAGCGGGCCGAGCGCGACGCCCGTGACAAGCGCTGTGTGCGCGAGGACGCTGGGGGATCCTGGCGACAGGACCCGCCAGGCGCCAACCCGTCCCCCCGCGACCCCGTCATCGAGCGGATTGCCGAGCCCCGGCGCCATTTTCTGAGCACGCCTCACGGCCAACGGAGTGGCCAGTGATCAGTGGCTGGTTGTCAGTCTGTCATGCGTGCCAGACTGGCCACTGGCAACTGGGAACTGACCACTACAGTGGCTGACGCCCGGCTCTGCTGAAGATATTCTCCGGCTGCCGATTGACAAAGAACGTCAGTACAATGTGACGTAGATTGTCAGCGGCCGGGGTGAGACGGGGAATCCCGGGGCGGGGCGCACCAGAAATGAGCGATAATAGGCCTGATTTTGCGAAGACGACATCGGTCGCCTGGTGGCATACGGGTTGCTCATGCATTCGCCAGCAGATGTGAAAGGCGCTGGCCGAACGCGGCACGGGACAGGCGCCCAACGATGTCGCCGGCAGCGCCGGCAGCCGCAATAGTGGAAGCAAGGAGCGACCCATGAGACTCAGGAAGAACGAAGGGTTCACGCTGATCGAACTGCTGATCGTCGTCGCCATCATCGGCATCATCGCCGCCATCGCGGTGCCGGGCCTCATGCGCGCCCGGATGTCGGGCAACGAGGCGTCGGCCATCGGTTCGCTGCGCGCCATCAACAGCTCGCAGGCCACCTTCGCGTCGAGCTGCGCGGCGGGCAATACGCGCAGTCGCTCGTGGCCCTCTCCACGCCGCCGACTGCTGGCGGTGGAGAAGGATTCATCAGCCAGGACCTGAAGATGAGATCCGTCGGTGAAGAGCGGCTATTACGGTCGCTCCTGGGCCGGGGAGCCGGCAACGTCACGGGCACGGGGCGACCTGCAATGCGGCCATCCTGGATCGACGTACTATTCCACAGCGATTCCGCTCACAGTCGGCAGCACTGGCCAGCGCGCGTTCGCCTCGAACCAGTCCGGCACGATCTGGCAGAATGTCGCCGGCACGGCGCCGACGGAGGCCGAGATGGCGCCGAGCGGTGGCGGCACGGTGATTCAGTAGCGCCCTCGGTCGCGAAGCCTGGAAACGACGCCCGGCCAGATTAGACTGGCCGGGCGTCGCTTCGTACGGACCATCCACGGGCGAGGGGTTACGCTCTCAGCCGAGGGTCTTAACCGGACACTAATGGCCACTCGCCTCACAGCGACTGTTCTCCAGCGGCCGCAGGTATTCCCCGTCTCGCGGTTGACAAGGAACGTCGGTAGAGGTGACGTAGATTGTCAGCGGTCGGGGTGAAAGGAGAGTCCTGGGCGGGACAGGGCCCCGGAAATGAGCGATAATACGGCCGATTCTTACGAGACGGACATCTGGGCGTGGTGGCATACGGGTTGCTCATGCATTCGCCAGCAGATGTGAAAGGCGCTGGCCGAACGCGGCACGGGACAGGCGCCCAACGATGTCGCCGGCAGCGCCGGCAGCCGCAATAGTGGAAGAAGGAGCGACCCATGAGACTCAGGAAGCACGAAGGGTTCACGCTGATCGAACTGCTGATCGTCGTCGCCATCATCGGCATCATCGCCGCCATCGCGGTGCCGGGCCTCATGCGCGCCCGAATGTCGGGCAACGAGGCGTCGGCCATCGGTTCGCTGCGCGCCATCAACAGCTCGCAGGCCACCTTCGCGTCGAGCTGCGCGGCGGGCATGTACGCTCAGACGCTCGTGGCCCTTTCCACGCCGCCGACTGCTGGCGGTGGAGAAGGATTCATCAGCCAGGACCTGAAGTTGAATCCGTCGGTGAAGAGCGGCTATACGGTCCTCCTGGCGGCAGGAGCCGGCAACGTCGCTGTACGGGGACGACCTGCAATGGGGCGACCCGGGATCGACATACTATTCCACGGCGATTCCGGTCACAGTCGGCGGCACTGGTCAGCGGGCGTTCGCCTCGAACCAGTCCGGCACGATCTGGCAGGATGTCTCTGGCATGCCGCCGACGGAGACGGCCAGATGGCGCCGAGCGGCAGCGGCACGTGATTCAGTAGCGACCTCAGTCACCAAGCCTGGAAACGACGCCCGGCCACATTCCAGTGGCCGGGCGTCGTTTCGTACGGACCATCCACGGTCTGAGGCCCGCCTCGCTAGACTTGCGGCCCGAGGCACGGTAACCTGCCGGACGGTCGCCCATCCCTGAGCGCCCTCCAGTCGCCTTCTGAGGTTGCCATGTCAATCGACTCGGCCCCCGAGTGTGAGAGTCGTCCCGGCCCCCTGGACTCGTCAGAATTGGCCGCGCGCAGGTTTGCGTGGCGGGGATGGTGGGCCGCGCTCGCGGTGGCCGTGGCGATCGTTCCGGTCAGCGGCGTTTTCACGCTGAACCGCGTGTTCTACACGCGCGACCTCAGCCTGATCTTCTGGGGGCGCTACCTCTGGTTCCGGCGCAATCTTCTTTCCGGGCAGTGGCCGCTCTGGGACCCATACATCGGCGCCGGGCAGTCAGCGGTGGCCGACGCGCTGAATCAGATGTTCCTGCTGCCGACCGTCGCGCTGCGCCTGGTGGGCAGCGAGGTCGTCGGCTTCAATCTGTGGGTGGCGCTGCCGTTTCCGCTGGCGGCGCTCGGAACCTACCTGTTTCTCCGGCGGCGGTTCTCACCGTCTGCGTCGGCCTTGGGCGCCATCGCCTTCGCGGTCTCGGGTCCCGTGGTGTCGACTGGGAACTTCCCGAATCTCTCCTGGTCGGTGGCGGCCATGCCGTGGGTGCTCTGGGCCATCGACCGCGTGATTGCCGCCCGACGTCCGGCGGACGTGGCGCTGCTCGCTCTTGCGTTCGCGTGCCAGGCGCTCGCCGGAGAGCCGGTGACCCTGACCGCCACGGGTGCGGTCGGCGTCGCGTATGCGTTGTGGGTCGGTCCGGCGGACCGCGAAACCGGCTTGCTCGATCGGTTGCGCGGAACGGCTGCCGTGGGAGCCGGGCTCGCGATGGGTTTCGCTTCCGCCGCCATCCAGTTTCTGCCTCTCGCCGAAGCGGTCCGTGATTCCTGGCGCGCTGACGGCACGGCCGGGGATTTCTGGGCCTTGCACCCCTTGGCTGTCGCGGAGATGTTCTCGCCGCACCTGTTCGGTGATTACTTTACCAGCTTCAGCATTTCGACCCTGCCCTGGATGCGGCCGCTCAACAGTGGTCGCGACCCGTTCTTCTACTCGATCTATTTCGGGACCGCGCTGGTGTCGGTGGCCCTGTTTGGAGTGATCGCGGGGGAGCGGCGGCGCTGGGCGGGATTCTGGACGGTGGCGGGGCTTTCAGCGCTGTTTGCGGCGTTCGGGTCTCACACGTTGTTCTATCCGTTTCTGAAAAGCTACCTACCCGTCGTCGCGACGTTCCGGTTCCCGGTGAAGTACTTGCTGGTCCTGACTCTGGCGCTGGCGGCACTGGCCGCCGCGGGCTGGGACGCCCTGCTGGATCTGGACCGGCGCACTGCGGCACCGCGCAGGTATCGCGGGGCGCAGATCGGTGCGGTCACGTTTCCCGCACTGGTCGCCCTGTTGACGTATGCGCTCGCTGGCGCCTGTCTCTACCTGCCAAATCAGGCTGCACATGCGGCCTCTTGGCTGGCGCGTTACGTCGGAATCGCCGACCCGACCGCAGCCGCCGACTACGTCCTCACGACGCTGCCCGACGCTTCGAGCCGCTTGATGCTGCTGGCCTTTGCCGGGGGGCTCTTTCTCGCGGTGGCCTCCACGAGGCGACGGGAAGCTGTTCTTGCCCGGGCGGCGCTGTACGGTCTGATCGGGGTGGAACTCGTCGCTGCCGCGTGGGACATCAACCCGACGTTCGATGCCGTTCACTTCCGACAACCAGGCTGGATCAGTGCCACACGCGGCGACGAGCAGAGCCGCACGTACATTGGCGGCAAATTGGGAAGCCTATACACCGTGGACCATTTGGATGGCGGGCGGATGATGTACCCAATCGCGATGTCGCCTGCCGAAGGCCGCAGCGCGTCCGCCGTGCAGATGGCGTACAGCGCGGGAGCCTGGCGACTTCGCGAGATGCTGTCTTACGACCTTGCCGTCTTGTGGCCGCGACGGGTCGACCTGGTCGCGTCCAGGTTTTATAAGTCGGACCGGGCGACGCGCGACCGGTTCCTGTGGAGGACAGGGGTTCGCTACCGTATCCTCCCGACGGGGGTGGGCGGTGGTCGTCCGTCGGTCCCGGTCGATTACGTCATGGGCGTCCGCTTGTTCGACTGGGGCCCCGTCTTTCCCCGGGTCTCCATCGTCCCGAAGGCGATGACCGTACCGGACGTCCGCCAGCAGGTCGACCAATTGTTCAGCCCGGCCTTCGACCCGACACAGACCGTGTCGCTGTCCACACAGGCAGTGCAGGTCTGGGGCCGTCCGGGTCAGCCGGTTGCGCCATTCGCACGCGTGACGGGGGAGCGGCCAGACGAGATGACGGTGCAAGCGGATTTGCCCGCAACGGGAGGCTACCTGCTGGTGCTCGATTCCTTCTCGCCTGGCTGGCATGTGACCGTGGACGGCTCGAACGCGTCGATGCTCCAGGCCAACGCCTTGTTCAGGGCCGTGCGGCTCGTTCCAGGCCGCCACATCGTCGTATTCCGCTACTTACCCGCATCCTTCCTCGTCGGCGCAAGCATCTCGGCGGTTTCGGGGCTGGCGATGCTGGGGCTCTGGGCGTTCGGTCGGCGGAGAACTCACGCAAGAAGCCAGGCATCGGACACGAGCAGGGCGGCCGGAAACCCATAACGAGGAGCGACGTAAAACGATACCGTGATCCGCTGCCAGCTATCCCGGTTCCCGTCCTTGGACCGTGATCCGCTGCCAGCTCCCTGTATAATGGGCACCGGAGCCGAATGCCGATGTCACCTCTTGCCCGACGCCTGGTCTGGGTGCTGGCGCTGGCCGGTCTCGCCGTCTCGCTCGCCTCGCTTTACGTTCACTACCAGTTGCTCGTCGATCCCAGCTACGTCAGTTTCTGCGACGTCAGCGAAACGGTGAACTGCCAGCACGCTTATCTCAGCCCTTACGGCAGCTTCTACGGCGTTCCGACGGCGCTGTTCGGCGTGATCTGGTTCGGCGCCGTGCTGGTGCTGGAGTTCGTGGATGTGACCGGGCCCGCGCAGGTTCGCGAGTCGGTTCCGCTCTACCTGTACGTGGCCTCGACGATCGGCCTGGCCGTCGTGCTCTACATGGCCTACGCGGCCTTCTTCGTGCTCAAGGCGGTGTGCGTGCTGTGCCTGGCCACGTACGCCGCGGTCATCGGGCTGTTCATCGTGTCGGGCCTTTCCCGGTCAATGCCGCCCATGCTTACACTGCCACGGCGTGTTGTCAGCGACCTGCGTGCCCTCGTCGCCCGCCCGCTCACCCTGTTGGTCGCGCTCGTGTTCCTGGCGGGCGCGGTGTCGGCGGTCGCCTTCTTCCCGAGCGAGGCCTCCCTGCGCGCCGTGCAGGCGCAGCGGGCCGCGCGGCCGGCCACCGACCAGGAGCGCAGCGAGTTCGTGCGCTTCTGGGAGGCGATGCCGCGCGTCGCCGTGCCGGTTCCCTCCGGGGGCGCCAAGGTCGTCATCGTCAAGTTCACCGACCTGCAGTGCCCGGGCTGCGGCCAGGCGTTCTTCGACGACCGCCCGGTGCTGTCGAAGTACCAGTCGCAGTATCCCGGCGCCGTGAAGTTCGTCGCGATGGACTACCCGCTGCAGCCCGAGTGCAACCCGAACGTGCCGCGGCCGGTCCACACGGCGTCGTGCGACGCGGCGGTGGCCGTGCGGCTGGCGAGGGAGCACAACAAGGGCGAGGCGCTCGAGGAGTACTTCTACGGCCACCAGGCCATGATGAGCCCGGTGATGGTGCGCGAGGCGGCGCGGACGATAGGCGGCGTCACCGACTTCGACGCGGGGTATGCGAAGGCGCTCGCGGGAATCAAGGCCGACGTCGGCCTCGCCGCGCTGCTCGGCGTGCGGTCGACCCCGACCTTCTTCATCAACGGCGTGAAACTCGAGGGGCCGACGGTGCAGACGCTGGACATGGCCATCGCGTACGAGCTGAAGAAGGCGGGGGTGATCAAGTAATCTTGCCGCAAGCCGTGCACGCGATTGACACCGAAGACCTGACCAAGGACTACGCGCTGGGCTTCTGGCGCAAACGCCCGTACCGCGCCCTCGACCGCCTCACGCTGGCCGTCGAGCCGGGGGAAGTCTTCGGCCTGCTCGGTCCCAACGGCGCCGGCAAGACGACGACGCTGAAGCTGCTCCTGCAGCTGGTCTTTCCGACCGGTGGCCGCGCGGAGATCCTCGGCCGGCCGGCCGGCGATGTCTCGGTCCGCCGGCGGATCGGATACCTGCCCGAGAATCCCTACTTCTACGACCACCTGACGGCCGTCGAGCTGCTGAACTACTTCGGCCGGCTGCTGGGCCTCGGCGGAGCCGATCGCGCCGCCAGGATTCCGCGCCTGCTCGACCAGGTCGGGATCGGCGCCGAGCGGCGCCTGGCGCTCCGCCGGTATTCGAAGGGGATGCTGCAGCGCGTCGGCCTTGCCCAGGCGCTGCTCAACGAGCCGGAGGTGGTTTTTCTCGACGAGCCGATGTCGGGCCTCGACCCGATCGGCCGGCGGATGGTCCGCGAGCTGATTCTCGGTCTCCGCGACCGGGGCGCGACGGTCTTCTTCAGCTCCCACATCCTGTCGGACGCCGAGGCCGTGTGCAGCCGCGTGGCGATCCTCGCCGGCGGCCGGCTGGTCGCCTCCGGCCGGCTGACCGACCTGCTCGCCTTCGGCATCAAGGGGTGGGAGGTCATCGTCGAGGGCGTCGATCGAGCGGTGCTGGACCGCGTGCGGGCCGTCGCCGTCAAGGTGACGCCGATCGCCGAACGGCGCTACGCGCTCGAACTGCCGCCGAGCGCGCGTCCGGACCAGGTCATGGCCGATCTGGCCGCCGCCGGCGCGTCGGTCGTCTCGATGAACCCCCTCCGCGACACGCTGGAGGATTTCTTCATGCGCCAGGTGGCCGAGCACGGCCGCGAGCGCCAGGTACAGGCATGACGGGCGCCAAGGTCGGTGCCATCGCGCTCAGCGTCTTCCGCGAGTCGATCCGCGACCGCGTCTTCTACAACCTGCTCCTCTTCGCCGTCCTGCTCGTCGGCGCCTCGGTGCTGGTCGGCCAGATGACGGCCGGCCAGGACATCAAGATCATCAAGGACCTCGGCCTGGCGGCCACGTCCCTCTTCGGCCTGTTCATCTCGGTCTTCATCGGCATCGGCCTGGTCTGGAAGGAACTGGAGCGCCGCAGCGTGTACAGCCTGCTGGCCAAGCCGGTGCGGCGGACCGAGCTCGTGCTCGGCAAGTACCTCGGCCTCGCCTTCACGCTGCTCGTCAACGTGGCCGTGATGGCCGCCGTGCTCTACGTGGTGCTGGCCTGGATGTGGTGGACCTCGCCCGAGAACCTGCGCGCCGCCTGGGAGGCGCCGGCCACCGACCCGGCGCTGCTCGTCGCCTTTCTCCTGATCTACGTCCAGTTGCTGCTGGTGACGGCGATCGCGCTGTTCTTCTCGACCTTCTCGAGCCCGATGCTGTCGGCCGCGCTGACGTTCGGCCTCTACGTCATCGGCCACTTCAACGCGGATCTGAAGAACTTCCAGCCGGTGGTCGCGTCGGCGCCGCTCGTCTGGCTGCTGCGCGGGCTCTACTACCTGCTGCCGAACCTCGCGCCGTTCGACGTGGCCGCCGAGGTGGTCCACGGCCAGGCCGTGGCGCCGGGCTACGTGGCGATGACGATCGGCTACGGGGTCGTCTACATTGCGTTGCTGCTGGCGGCCGGCGCGCACATCTTCGCGAGGCGTGACTTCAAGTGAAGACGCACCGAGCCTCAGGGCCGCTGGCGTTTGGCCTCGCGCTCGTCGCGCTGACCTTCTGTTTCGTCACGATCGAGGTCTGGCGGGACCGTGTGTACGGCGAGCCGGCTCCAGGCGACTCGGTGCTGTACGTCCGCTCGGGCGAAGCCGTGCGCCGGATGTCGCTGTCGTTCGCGCCATTCGTGGCCGACGTGTACTGGGTGCGTGCGGTGCAGTATTACGGAGGCACACGGCTCTCGGAGTCGTCGAAGAAGCGCTACGACCTGCTGTACCCGCTGCTCGACATCACCACGTCGCTCGACCCGCGATTCAACATCGCCTACCGTTTCGGATCGATCTTCCTGGCCGAGAACTACCCCGGGGGAGCGGGCCGCCCCGACCTCGCCGTGACGCTGCTCGAGAAGGGCTTTCGCGCGAACCCGACACGGTGGCAGTACCTCCAGGACATCGGCTTCGTGTACTACTGGTGGGTCGGGAACTACCAGGAGGCGGCCCGGTGGTTCGACAAGGCGGCCGACATCCCAGGCGCCCCGTGGTGGATGAGGTCGCTGGCTGCTGTCACCAAGGCCGAGGGGGGAGATCGGCGCGGCTCGCGGATGCTCTGGCAGTCGTTGCGCGACACGGGTGACAACGAGTGGCTGCGCAACAACGCCACCTGGCGGCTCACGCAGCTCGACGCCCTCGACGCGATCGATCGGCTGACCGCAATCGCGGCGGCGTTCAAGGCGAGGACCGGCGAGTTTCCGGCGTCGTGGGACACGCTCGTGCGGGCCGGCCTGCTGCGGGCGCGGCCGCTCGACCCGACTGGATCGCCGTACGTGCTCGATCCGGCCACCGGCGGCGTCGGCCTCGCCGCCGACTCGCGCCTGAATCCGCTCCCGACCGGGCCCCAGGCCGGTCGGCCGGCCTTTCCACCCGCGCGCTAGAACAGTCCGATGGTCTACCTCACAATCGCCTTGTTCGGCCTCCTCATCGGCAGCTTCCTCAACGTCTGCATCTATCGCCTGCCGCTCGACCAGTCGATCGTGTGGCCCGCGTCACGCTGCACCGCGTGCGGGCGCGAGCTGAGCTGGTACGAGAACATTCCGGTGCTGAGCTACGCCGCCCTCGGCGGGCGGTGCCGCACGTGCCGCGCGCGCATCAGCCTGATGTACCCGGTGATCGAGACGCTGACCGCCGTGATGTTCGTGGCGACCTACGCCGTGTTCGGCCTGTCGTGGCTGCTGGCGATCCGGACCGCGTTCGGCTGCGCGATGATCGTGCTGTTCGTCATCGACCTGCAGCACCAGATCCTGCCCAACGAGATCACGCTCGGCGGCATCGTCGTGGGGCTGGCGGCGAGCCTGGTCGCCCCTCCCGGCTGGCGGGACGCGCTCATCGGCGCCGCGGCCGGCGGCGGCATCCTGTGGCTGGTCGCCTGGACCTACCGCGCCGTGCGGCACCAGGACGGGCTCGGGTTCGGCGACGTGAAGATGCTGGCGATGATCGGCGCGTTCCTCGGCTGGAAGCTGATGGTGCTGACGCTGGCCTCGGCGTCGATCCTCGGCTCGCTGACGGCCGGCGTGCTGATGGTGGCCGGCCGGGCCGGCCTGCAGTCGAAGCTGCCGCTCGGGACGTTCCTGGCCGTCGCCGCGATCTTCGCGAGCCTGTTCGGGACGCCGCTCGTCGAGTGGTATCTGTCGTTTTACAGGTAGTGGGCTGTCAGTGGCCAGTTGTCAGTGGCTAGTGGCTAGTGTGTTACGCGTGGCAGACTGACCACTGACAACTAGCCACTACACGAGAACCGTCAGCCGTGAGCCGTTGTGATGTCCCATTCCGCCTACACGCTGGTCGGCCTCACCGCGCTCGTCGCCGGCCTGGTGGCCGTCCTTGTCTTCTCCGTGCTGCGCTTTGTCGCGGCCGCCCGCGCCGTGAAGGGCACGATGCGGGAGAAGCACGCCCAGCCGAGTTTCGTGGCCGCGGCGCTCGAGGACTCCCTGCACCGGCTGCGAGAGCAGGAACGGCTCATGTCGGCCCGGGCCGAGGAGTCCGAGCGGCTGAACAGCGAGATCGTGTCGAGCCTGGCGTCCGGCCTGCTGGTGGTCGGCCTCGACGGCGGGGTCCGGACGCTCAACCCGGCGGCCCGCCTGATGCTGCGCCGCCCGCAGGTGGAAACGGCCGTTCCGCTCCGCGTTCTGCTGGCCGACGCGCTGCCCCTCGCCGAGGTGGTCGAGGAGTGCCTGGCGACGACGCGGCCGATCCTGCGCCGCGAGGTTCGGACCGAGCCGCCTGACGGCCCCAGGCACTACGGCGTCACGGTGTCCCCGCTGTTCGACGCGAGCGGCGCGCTGCAGGGGGCCATCAGCCTCTTCTCCGACATCACCGCGATCGTCGCTCTCGAGGATCAGCTGCGCCTCAAGGACAGCCTGGCCAGGCTCGGCGAGCTGACGGCGGGGCTCGCGCACGAGTTCCGCAACGGCCTGGCGACGATTCACGGCTACGCGCGCCTCATCGACCCGGCGCAGGTGCCCGCGCCCTACGCCGCCTACGTGCAGGCGATCCGCGACGAGACCGACACGCTCGGCCGCGTCGTGGGCAACTTCCTCAACTTCGCGCGGCCGGTGCAGCCGGCGCTCGAGCCGGTGGACGTCGGAGAGCTGGCGGCACGGACGCTCGACGAGCTGCGCCCGGACGTCGAGGCGAGGGGCGGCGCCGTGACGATGACGGGGGAGTTCGGGGTGGTGTCGGGTGACGAGATGCTGCTTCGCCAGGCGCTGGCGAACCTGGCCCGGAATGCCGTCGAAGCGTGCGCCCAGGCGCAGGTCGTCCCACGCCTTCACGTCGACGGGCAGGTGAGCAAGGCAGACGCCGAGCTCCACGTCACGGTCGCGGACAACGGGCCCGGCGTGCCTCCCGAGCTGCGCGAGAAGGTGTTCCAGCCGTTCTTCACCACCAAGAGCACAGGGACCGGTCTGGGTCTGGCGCTGGTCCAGAAGATCATCGTGATACACAACGGCCGAATCACGCTCTCGACCTCCGAGAACGGCGGCGCGGCGTTCCACCTCGTGCTCCCGCTCGTGCGGACCGCCTGAAATTCCTGCCATCCGACCCTCGACCATGGTCGCCGGAACTGCCACCCTCTCCCGCGGGCTGGCCGACCGCCTCTCGAAATACCGCCTGAAATCTGGTCTCTCCGGCCACGCTGCCGGCGGCGCGCCGATTGCACGATGAGAGGCGATGACTCGCCAGGCCCGCATTGACGGCAGGCGCGGCTTCACGCTGCTCGAGGTGATGGCGGCGCTCGGGCTGCTCGCCAGCGGCTTTCTCGCCGTCGCGCAGCTTCTGGTCGTCGCCTCGCGGGCGTCCCATCTCTCCCGGATGACGACCATGGCCGCCAGCCTGGCCACGCGGCAGTTGGAGCGCCTGCATTCGCTGGCCTGGGGATTTGCGGCCGACGGCACCGCGGTAGGCACCATTGGCCTGTCTTCGCCCGGCGCGCTCACGGCCGACACGGTCGGGTTCGTTGACTATTGGGACGACGGGGGAGCGTCGGTCGGTGGCGACCGCTCGCCTCCGGCCCTGGCGATGTTCACCCGGCGATGGTCGGTCGAGCCGGACGATGGCCGTGTGCCGCCGCGGACGGTCGTGCTGCGGGTGGTGGTGCTGCGTCGTGAGGTGGCGCCGGCGCGGCCTCCGGACGGCGCGGGCACGTGGGTCGAGACGATCCGGCTCGTCGGCGTGCGGACCCGGAGGCCCGGGTGAATGGGCGTAGCGGGTTCTCCCTGCCGGAGCTGTTGATTGCCTCCACGCTGGCGCTGGTGCTGGCGGCAGGCGTGCTGTCGGTCGTGAGCACGGGCCGGGCGGGCTCGAGCGCCGGCGCGGAGACGATCGAGCTCGAGCAGCGACTCCGGGCGGCGTGCGAGGCGTTGTCGGCCGACCTGGCCGCGGCCGGGGCGGGGCCGGCCACGGGAGTGTTCGGCCGGCCGATCGGCGCGGTCGTGCCCTGCGCGCTGCCGTTCCTCGTCGGGCCGGGCGGCGACCCGCCGGGGACGGCGAGGACCGACGCCATCACCGTGATCGCGTCGGCGCCTCGTGGTGCGGCCGTGGCGCTGGCGGCGGCCTTCGTCCCGTCGGCTGGCGTGGCTCAACTCGCGGCATCACCGGGCTGCCCGGTGGAAGACCCGGCGTGCGGCATCCGCGCAGGCGATGTCGTGCTGCTGGTGGATGGCAGAGGCCAGGCGGATCTCTGCGACGTGAAGGCGGTCTCCGGCTCCGCCGTCCAGCTCCAGGCTCGCGGGGCCGCCTCCGGGCGGGAGTTTCCGGCGGGAGCGTGGCTGGTTCCCGTGACCGTCAACAGCTACTCCCTCGAGGCGGGGACGCCGGCGGATGGCGTGCAGCTCATCTCGGGCAATGGCGGGACTTCGAAGCTGCCGTTTGTCGATCACGTGGCCAGCCTGGAGATCCGGTGGCTCGGGGACCCGCAGCCGCCGCGGCTTGGTTCGCCCGGACCGCCGCCGGGCCGCGCCACCTACGGGCCGACGCCCCCACCCCCGGGCGTGGACGACCCGCGAGACGAGTGGCCAGCCGGGGAGAACTGCACGTTCGTCATGAGCGCCGGAAGCCAGCAGAGCCGACTGGGCGCCGTCGGCGGCGGATCGGACCTGGTGGTCTTGCCGCCGGAGCTGATGACCGACGGGCCGTGGTGTCCGGACGCGGCCGCGCCGAACCGTGTGGACGCCGACCTGTTCCGCGTCCGCGAAGTCCGGGTGACCCTCCGGCTCGAAGCCGCCTCGCCGGCCGCGAGGGGAGGCGACGCGCGCCTGTTCGCGCACCCCGGGACGGCTCGCCACCCGTGGCGCTGGGTCCCCGATCGGCAGGTGACGATCGATGTCGTGCTGCGCGCGCTCCATATCGGGCGCTGACCGCGAGCGCGGCAGCGCGCTCGTGGTCGTGCTGCTCGGGATGGCGCTCCTGCTGGCGCTGACCGCGGCGGCGGTCCTGCTGGCGGCCTCCGACCTGCTGGCCGCGTCACGTCAGCGAGACGCCAGGATCGCGCTCGCGGCGGCGGAGGCGGCGCTCGAACGGGCGTCCGCGGAGATCGTGGACGTCCCCGATTGGTCGATGGTCCTGTCCGGCGCGCTCACGTCCTCCCGTGTCGACGGCCCCCCGTCGAGCCCCCGGATCGCTGTCGGCGGGCGGACGCTCACGCCCGAGGAGGTGGCAAACCTCGCGACGTGCGGATCCACGACGGCCTGTTCGGCCGCCGCGTCCGCCGCCGTGACGGCCGAACGGCCGTGGGGGCCGAACAACCCGCGGTGGCGGCCCTACGCCTACGGTCCGATCGACTCTGGCACTCCGGGCCAGGCCGCCACCTATGTCGTCGTGCTCGTGGGCGACGACCCGTCCGAGAACGACGGCGACCCTTCGCGCGACGGCGCGGCGCCGGACGGCCCGGGGGCCGGCGTCATCCTGCTGCGGGCGGAGGCGTTCGGCCCGTCGGATACCAGGCGCGTGGTCGAGGCGGCCATCGCCCGCGTCGCGGTGGCCTCCGGGCAGGCGCTGCCCAGGGTTCTCTCCTGGGGCGAAGTGCGCTGAGGTCTTGAAGAATCTCGCGATCTGGAGCGATACCCGCCAGCGACCGATACGTACCGTGCGGACGTGTCGCCCAATGATGCCTCACCCTGTCACCCGGTCGCCCATCCTGATCGTCGAAGACCGCGATGCCCTGCGCACCATGCTGGCGCGCACCCTCGAATCCTGCGGCCATACCGTCGTCGAGGCCAGGGACGAGCCGGAGGCGGTCGAGCGGATGCGGGCCAGCGGGCCGGCGGTCGTCCTGTCCGACCTTCGTCTCCCGAGAGGGGACGGCTTTGGCGTCATCCGCGCGGCGAAGGAGTACGACCCCGAGATGCCGGTGATCGTGATGACCGCATACGGCAGCATCCAGGACGCCGTGGCGGCGATCAAGCAGGGTGCGCTGGACTTTCTGGCCAAACCGGTCGATCCGGACCACCTGCGGCTCCTCGTGGACCGGGCCGTCGCGCAGCGGCGGCTGGTGGCCGAGTACCTCTTCCTCAAGGAAGAACTGGCGGCGCGGCACGGCCTGCCGAAGATCATCGGCTGCGCGTCCACGCTCAAGTCGGTGTCGCTGGCGGTGCAGCGCGCCGCGGGCAGCGACGTCACGGTGCTCCTCGAAGGGGAGAGCGGCACGGGCAAGGAACTGTTCGCCCGGGCGGTGCACGCGCTCAGTCCCCGAAGCCACGGACCGCTGGTCGCCATCAACTGCGCGGCGATCCCGGAGGGGCTCCTCGAAACCGAGCTGTTCGGCCACGAGCGGGGCGCGTTCACGGGGGCGGCGGGCCGCAAGATGGGGAAGTTCGAGGTGGCCGACGGCGGCACGATCTTCCTCGACGAGATCGGCGATCTGCCGCTGGCGCTGCAGGCGAAGATCCTGCGCGTGCTGGAGACCAGGTCGTTCGAGCGCCTGGGCGGCATCGCCACCACCCGCGTGGACGTCAGGGTGGTGGCGGCGACCAACCGGAACCTCAGGGCCGCCGTGGCGAACCGGCAGTTCCGCGAGGACCTGTTCTTCCGGCTGTCGGTCTTCCCGATCACCATCCCGCCGCTTCGCGATCGGCAGGAGGACATCCTGCTGCTCGCGCTGCACTTCGTCGAGCGGTTCTGCCGCGAGATGAACAAGCCGATGATGGCGATCGATGGGGCCGCCAACGAGATGCTGCGAGCCTACCGGTGGCCGGGCAACGTGCGGGAGCTGCAGAACTGCATCGAGCGGGCCGTGATCCTCTCCGACGGCGACCGTCTCCTGCCGCACCACCTGCACCTCGAAGCTTGTCCCGCGCTCTCCCGCTGAACCGGCGCGGTCAGCCGGCGGCCCCGCCCGCGGTGGATCCGACGCGGGCCAGCGCCTCCATCACCTCACGCTCGGCCACGTCGTCCACGATCGTCGTCGCCCCGACGCCGGTCGGCAGGACGAAGTGCAGCGTGCCGTCGACGACCTTCTTGTCGCGCCGCATCGCGGCGGCCAGTTCGTCGGCGGCCAGGTCGGCGAGCGGCGGGAGCGGGCCGAGTTTCATGACGAGCGCCTTGAGCGCGTCGGCGTCCGCCGCGGCGAGCAGGCCCCGCGACACCGCCACCTGGGCGGCCACGAGCATGCCCCACGCCACCGCCTCCCCGTGGCGGAAGCGCTGGTACTCGGTCGCGGCCTCGATGGCGTGTCCGGCCGTGTGGCCGAAGTTCAGGACCCGGCGCGGCCCCGCCTCCCGCTCGTCCGCCGACACGATCGTGGCCTTGATGCGGCAGCACTCGGCGATTATGGGGGTGAGCGCGACGGCGTCCGGGTCGGCCAGGTGGGCCGCGGCGGCCTCGAGGTCCCTGAACAGCCCGGCGCTGCATGCCATGCCGTACTTGATGACCTCGTAGAGACCGGCGCGGTACTCCCGCCGCGGCAGCGTGTGGAGCACCGACGGGTCGGTCGCCACGAGCAGGGGCGGGTGGAACGCGCCGACCAGGTTCTTGCCGGCCGCCAGGTTCACGCCGACCTTGCCGCCGATCGAGGCGTCCACCTGCGCGAGCAGCGTGGTGGGCACCTGCACCAGGCCGATCCCTCGCAGGTAGGTCGCGGCGGCGAAGCCGGCCATGTCGCAGGTCACGCCCCCGCCGACCGCCACGACGATCGTGCCGCGGTCGGCCTCCGCGCGAATCAGCTCGTCGTAGAGGCGCGACACCGACGCGAGGTGCTTGTGGCGCTCGCCGTCCGGCACCAGGATCACCTCGGGCCGGCCGAGCGCGGCGCCGAGGCGCTCGCCGTGCAGGCGCCACACCACCGGATTGGAGATGACGAGACGGCGCGAGCCGACGCGGTGCTCGTCGAGCAGACGCCCGAGCTCGTCCGTCAGTCCCTCGCCGACGAGCACGCGGTAGTCGCCGGTTGCGGCGCGGACATCGATACGCACGGGGTGCATCGCGGCCTCACGGGTGGGACGAGTGATGATGGTAGGATAACGTAATGGATGAGCGCATGACATCGGGCGGCGAAAAGAAAACCGGCAAGGGCGAGGCGAAGGCGGGCGGGGCCGACGGGAAGGTGACCGAGATCACCCCCAGGAGCGAGGATTTCTCCCGCTGGTACACGGACGTCATCCGTCGGGCCGAGCTGGCCGACTATTCCCCGGTCAAGGGGTGCATGGTCATCCGCCCCTACGGGTACGCGATCTGGGAGCTGATCCAGCAGGGGCTCGACCGCCGCATCAAGGCGACCGGCCACGTCAACGCCTACTTCCCGCTGCTGATTCCGCAGAGCCTCCTCACCCGGGAGGCCGACCACGTCGAGGGGTTCGCGCCGCAGGTGGCCTGGGTCACGCGCGGGGGCACCGAGGATCTCGAAGAGCCGCTCGCGATCCGGCCGACGTCGGAAGCGATCATCGGCACGATGTACGCGAAGTGGATCCAGTCGTGGCGCGACCTGCCGGTGCTCATCAACCAGTGGGCGAACATCGTCCGCTGGGAGAAGGTGACGCGCCTGTTCCTCCGGACGACCGAGTTCCTGTGGCAGGAGGGGCACACGGCGCACGAGACGGCGGAGGAGGCCGAGGCCGAGACGCTCAAGATCCTGCACGAGGTCTACCGCGACTTCGTCGAGACCGAGCTGGCGATGCCGGTGATCGTCGGCCGCAAGAGCGACAGCGAGAAGTTCGCCGGCGCCGACCGCACCTACTCGATCGAAGCGCTGATGGGCGACGGGCGCGCCCTGCAGGCGGCGACGTCGCACAACCTGGGCCAGAACTTCGCCAAGGCGTTCGGCATCCAGTTCCAGGCGCGCGACAAGTCGCTGCAGTACATCTGGGGCACCTCGTGGGGCATCACGACGCGCCTCATCGGCGGCGTGATCATGATGCACGGCGACGACAACGGCCTCGTCTTCCCGCCGCGCATCGCCCCGTACCAGGTCGTGATCGTGCCGATCCCGCGCGGCGACTGGCGGACGACGGTGCTGCCGCACGCCAGGGCGATTTTCGACGAGCTCACGGCGCAGGGCGTGCGCGTGATGCTCGACGACCGCGACGCCTACACGCCGGGGTGGAAGTTCGCCGAGTGGGAGATGCGCGGCGTCCCGGTGCGGCTCGAGATCGGGCCGAAGGACATCGAGAAGGGCCAGGTGATGCTGGCGCGCCGCGACACGCGCGAGAAGCTCGCGGCCGGCCGCGAGGGCCTCGCCGCGCGAATCGTCGACCTGCTGGCCGACATCCAGCGCACGCTGTTCGACCGGGCGGTGAAGTTCCGCGAGGACCACACCTCCCAGGCGACCACCTACGACGAGTTCAAGCAGATCCTGGAGGGCCGTCCGGGCTTCGTCCGCGCGTCCTGGTGCGGGTTGGCGGAGTGCGAGGCGCACATCAAGACCGACACGCAGGCGACGATCCGGAACCTGCCGCTCGAGGACAGCGCGGGCGGGGCGTGCGTGCGCTGCGGCCAGCCGGGCATCGCCCGCGCCTGGTTCGCGAAAGCGTACTAAGCATCGGCCTGAGCCTTGAGCCCTGAGTCTCCGGGCTTGGGTCCTGAGCCTCGGGACCCGGGCCCTGGACTAGCGTGCGGGCCCGAGCAGGGCTTGAGCCGCAAGCGGCCAGCGGGCGCGCAGCCGCTTGGTCACAGCGTGCCGCTCGTTCAGCTTCTCACGGGCCGCAATGGCTCGGAACGCGACGGCCAGGTGCTCGCGCCACCAGTCGGTTGCCGGGGCCGGCTGCCGCGGCGGCTTCGGCGCTGGCTGCGCCGCCAGGCGCGTGTAGGCGGCCGCGATCGGCTCCAGACAGGTCTTGTCCCCGATCGCCGCGATCGCGGCGAGCATTTCGACCGGGGCCTGTTCGCCGCTCTCGATGGTTTCCCTCAGATCGTAGAGCGCCACGGTGCTGCCGCGCGCGGCCAGCACCTGGTGCGCGACGGCGCGCGCCGTCATCCACTCGCCGCGCCCGGACTGGTCCTTCGCCTGCCGCTCCCGCTCGCGCACCCGCTGCACGACGCTGTGCAGCGTCGGCAGGGGCGCGTCGGCGCCCGCGGCGGCGAGCCATTGCCGCAGCGGATCGGCCTGCTCCGGCAGGTGGCCGGCCGCCGCCTGCTCCAGCGCTTCGAGCGGCGGGCGCACGGCCGGTCCCCCGCCGCGGGCGACCGTCGCGCGCACGGCCAGGCTGGGATCGTCGCGCAGCCGCGCCGAGATGAGATCGAGGGCGGGGCCCGGCACGTGCCTCAGCGATTCGAGCGCGGCCAGGCGGGGCCCGTCGGCGCGCGCCGTGTCCACGGCGATCGCCGCGAGCCGGTCCAGCACGGACGCCCCGCGCGGCGACTCGAGCAGCCGGCGCAGCACGCCCGCCGCCGCGGCGCGCACGGCCTCGTCGTCGCCCTCGAGACAGTCGAGGGCCGCCTCCGCGGCCCGCGGATCGCCGATCGCCTCGAGCGCGGCGAGCACGGCGGCCCGGACCGGCGCGGCCGCCGTCGACTTCAACAGCGCCAGCAATCCTTCCACCGCCCGGGTGCCGATGACCGACAGCCGCGCGACCGCGGCGTCGCGCGCCACGCCGGTGCCCGACTCCAGGTCCTGGAGCAGCGCGGACACCTCACGAGCGGACGAGCGCCTGATCACCACGGCGTCACTCCTCGACCGGCTTCTCCACGCGGGGCTTCCCGAAGATCCAGGCGATGAGGATCGAGATGAGGTAGAGCCCGATCATCGGCAGCGCGAACAGCGTCTGGGTGAGCATGTCGCCGCTCGGCGTGATCACCGCGGCGAGGATGAAGATGATCAGGATGGCGTACTTGAAACTCCGGATGAGGAACCGCGCGGTCACCAGGCCGATGCGCGCCAGCGCGTAGACGATGGCCGGCATCTGGAAGACGAGCCCCATGCCGAGGATCATCTTGACGTACAGGTCGAAGACCGGCTCGATGCGCGGAAGGAACGTGAGCTTCTCGCTGGCGAAGCTCGCGAAGAAGGTCCACATCCACGGGAACAGCAGGTAGTGGGTGAACGCGGCGCCGCCGATGAACCCCACGGTCGCGAGGAAGATGAACGGGAACGCGAGCTTCTTCTCCTTCGCGTAGAGCCCGGGCGCGATGAACAGCCAGACCTGCCACAGGATGATCGGCATCGCCAGGAAGATGCCGGCGAGGAACGCCATCCACACCCAGAGGATGAACGCCTCGGTCGGTTCGGTGTAGATGAGCGCGCTGCCCTTGGGGAGCAACCTGTACAGCGGGTCCATCACGAAGCTGTAGATTCTGTCGACGAAGGCGAACGCGATGAGGCAGCCGACGCCGATGGAGGCCACGCTGATGACGAGCCGCTTGCGCAGCTCGTCGAGGTGTTCGAGGAACGTCATCTTCGCGCCGCCGGCCTCGGACCCCGAGTCGCCCCAGAAGCCCGAGTCGCGGGAGGACGGTTCCTCTGAAGAGCGGGGAAACGGCAGGAGCGCCATCAGCCGTGCTGGATCGTGTTATCGGACGTCGGTGTCGGGGCTGCCGGCTCGGCGGGGGTCGGGGCGATCTCGGCCTGGGCCGGGGCGGCCGCCGCCTGGGCCGGAGCGGGTTCCGGGAGGATGGCCGCGGGAACCGGAGCGGGCGCGGGCGCCTGGCCCGGCGCCGGCGCCCATGCCGGCGCCTTCTGCTTCTGATCGTCCACCCGGATCTCGTCCTCGAGCGTGTTCCGCAGCTCGTTCGACGCCCGCTTGAACTCCGCGATGCTCTTGCCGAGCGACTTGCCGAGCTCCGGCAACTTCCTTGGGCCGAAGATGATCAGGGCGATCACGAAGATGATGATCAACTCCTGCATGCCGATGTTGCCCATCGCCTGCACTCCTGACCCGTCCACGCGCCGGCAAGGCGCACGGACACTTTCAGACGGCCGGCCGGCGGGCGGCCGTTCGTCGTTCCTGTTCGCTGTTCGAGGCCTGCAACCTCCCCCGCATTATAGGAGCGGGCTGCGGACAGGGTCAAGTTCCTGACGGGTTGGATGCCGCCGGAAGTCGTTGCGGCACCGGGGGTTATCTGCTAGCATCGATTTCATGCGCAGGTACGGAATCGTCTCGGCTGCCTTGTTCGTCGTCGCCGTGTGCGCGCTGGTCGGAGGGCTGCTCGGCCGCCACACGCTGGCCACGACCGAACGCGTCCCCGACTACAGGGAGTTCACCACGGCCCTCGGCGCCGTGGAGTCCGATTACATCGACAAGGTCGATTCCGCCCGCCTGGTCTACGGCGCCATCGGCGGCATGCTGCAGACGCTCGACCCGCATTCGAGCTTTATGGACCCGAAGTACTACCAGCAGATGCGGGAGCGGCAGGAAGGGCACTACTACGGCCTCGGGATCACGATCCAGGTCGTCGACCTCGACATCAACGTCGTGTCGCTGTTCGAAGGCACGCCGGCCTACAAGAAGGGGATCCGGCGCGGCGACATCATCATGCGCATCGCCGGCCAGGACGTCCGCTCCTGGAAGGACGAACAGGGGAAGCCGCTGGCCGGGGCCGCGCTGTCCGACCGCGCCGTCAAGATGCTCAGGGGGCCGAAGGGCACCCTCGTCCAGGTTTCGCTCAAGCGCCCGGGCTACGACCAGTTGATCGACATCCAGGTGCCGCGCGACGAGATCACGATCCCGTCGATCACGGCCTCGTTCATGGTGGACCCGCAGACCGGCTACGTCCGCGCGCAGGAGTTCGCCGAGAACACCGACCACGATCTCGGCGTGGCGCTCGACGAGCTCCGCGCGAAGGGGATGAAGCGGCTGGTGCTCGACCTCCGGAACAATCCCGGCGGCCCGCTGGACCAGGCGATCAAGGTGGCCAACCGCTTCCTCCCGCAGGGCTCGATGATCGTGTACACGCGCGGCCGGGTGCCGAACTCCGACCAGGACTACTTCGCCACCGAGGCCAGCGCCTACACCGAGGTCCCGCTCATCGTCCTCGTCAATCGCAACAGCGCCAGCGCGTCGGAGATCGTCAGCGGCGCGCTCCAGGATCACGACCGCGCCCTCATCGTCGGGGAGACGACGTTCGGGAAGGCGCTCGTGCAGTCGGTCTACCGGATCAGCGAGAACGCGGGCCTCGCCTTGACGACCGCCCGCTATTACACGCCGAGCAAGCGCCTGATCCAGCGCCCCTGGGACGGGACGTTCGACGACTATCTCAACTACACGCTCCGCGATCAGACGCCGAAGACGCACCCGGCCGCCGACCTCCGCTACACCGACGCGGGTCGGAAGGTTTACAGCGGCGGCGGGATCGAGCCGGACGAGCGGCTCGACGGCCCGGTCGAGGGGTTCAACCCGACGCAGTTCGGACGCCTGCTGTACGCCCGGCAGGCGTTCGGCATCTTCGCCGAGCGGTTCGTTGCCGAAGGGGACACGCGGATCGCGCCGCGTCCCGACCAGAGGCGCGTCGCGCGCGGCTTCGTGGTCGATGGGCCGATGCTCGACGAGTTCAAGACGTTCCTGGCCTCGCAGAAGATCAAGATCGACCAGGCGGCGTTTGCCAAGGACACCGATTTCATCCGCGCCATGATCCACTACGAGGTGGACATGGCCCTGTTCGGCCTGTCCGAGGCGCGCCGAAGCCTGCTGTCCAGTGACCCCCAGGCGCAGTTCGCGATGAAGCTGTTCCCGGAGGCCGACCGTCTCCTCCTGATGCGGAAGGGCAAGGGGAGCAAGACCGCCAGTCACTAGCCGTGGGGCCCTTTCGGGCGCTTGCCACAAGAGCTTGCAGTTGCTAGACTGGCCGACGGTTGGCTTGCCGGCCTTCCGTCCAGCCGCGCGAGCGGGCGACCGCCCGTCTTGGGCGGCTGTTGTCGTTTGGCGTCCGGCAGGCCTAAAGGCCCGCCCTACACACGGTTCTGTGGGGTTCGGCGTCATCCGTGTGCAGCGTTCGGTGTCATCCGTGTGTAGCGTTCGGTGTCATGCGTGTGCAGCGTTCGGCGTCATGCGTGTGCAGCGTTCGGTGTCATGCGTGTGTAGCGTTCGGTGTCATGCGTGTGTAGCGTTCGGTGTCATGCGTGTGTAGGGCGACCCTTTAGGGTTGCCTGTCCGGCCGGCGTCGGTGTCGTGAGGGGTAGAAGGTTCAGATGCGCCTGCAGAAGCTTCAGATTTCCGGATTCAAGTCGTTCTCCGACCGTTCCGAACTCGCGTTCGACCGGGGCGTCACCGCCATCGTCGGCCCCAACGGGTGCGGCAAGAGCAACGTCGCCGACGCGATCGTCTGGGTGCTGGGCGAACAGAGCGCGAAGAGCCTGCGCGGCGACCAGATGCAGGACGTGATCTTCAACGGCAGCGAGGCGCGGAAGGCGACGGGGGCGGCGGAAGTCCGGCTGATGCTGTCGGGCGTGACCTCGGCGAGCGAGAAGGTACGGCTGCCGCTCGAGGACGGCGAGGACGCCGAGCCGATCCTCGCACGCGACGTCGAAGTGACCCGGCGGCTCTACCGCTCGGGCGAAAGCGAATACCTGATCAACGGCGAGCTGGTGCGGCTGCGCGACGTGCACGAGCTCCTGATGGACACCGGGCTCGGCGCCAAGGCCTACGCGATCATCGAGCAGGGGAAGATCGGGCAGATCCTCAGCACGCGCCCGACCGACCGGCGTCAGCTCATCGAAGAGGCGGCCGGCGTCACCAAGTACAAGGCCCGCCGGCGCGCCGCGGAGCTCAAGCTCGAAGCCTCGCAGCAGAACCTCACGCGCATCGACGACATCATCTTCGAGGTCGAGAAGCAGCGGTCCGCGCTCAAGCGGCAGGCGGCCAAGGCGCGGCGCTACAAGCGGCTGCGCGAGGAGCTGCGGCGCTGGGAGAAGGTGCTCTTCGCCCGGCGGTATCGCGCGCTGGCCGGCCAGCTTGACGCCGGCCGCGCTCGTCTCGCCGAGCGTCACGAATCGGCCGCCGTCGCGGCGGCCAGGCTCTCGACGGCCGAGGACCAGCTCGCCCGCACCCGGCTGGAGCTGGCGCAAGCCGAGGCCCACGCGAACACCGTTCGCGAGACGACGCACGTGCGGGAGCTGGAGATCGATCGGCGACAGAACGCGGTCAGCTTCAACGAGCAGCAGCTGGCCGGCCTCGGCGCCCGCAGCCACGAGATCGCCGACGAACTGGCCGCGATCGAGGCCAGGCGGGGCCCGGCGCACCAGGCGCTGGCCGAGCGGCGCGAGGCCGCCGGGCAGGCCCAGCAGGCACGCGAGCAGGCGGCCGCCGTCCTCGCATCCGACAGCGCGGCCTACGACGCCGCCTACGGCGCGCTCCAGTCGCTCGAGGCCGAGGTCGAAGAGAAGCGCCAGGCGGTCTACCTCACGCTCACCGCCATCAGCTCGCTCCAGCACGCCATCGAGAACGCGGAGTCCGCGCGCCTGAGGGTCGAGGACGAACTGGCGCGGCTCGACGCGGAGCGATCGGACGTGGACGTCGAGGACCGCCGGCTGCGGGCCGAGTTCGAGGACGGGCGCCGCCAGGTGCTCGACGCCCAGTCCGCGCTCGAGGGGGTTCGCGCGACGGGCGAGGCCAGGCAGGCCGAGCTGGCCGAAGCGCGCGACGAGCAGGAGCAGCGACGCCAGGCGACGAGGACGCGCGAACAGGAGCTGGCCAGCGTGGAGGCCCGCCTGCAGTCGCTCGAGGAGCTCGAAGCAGCCCGCGCGCAGTACGGCGACGCCGCCCGCTTCCTGCTCGCCGACGGCGAGCAGCGGCTGCGCCACTTCGGCTCGCTGGCCGATCATCTCGACGTCGAGCGCGGGTACGAGCGGGCGGTCGAGGCCTGCCTCGGCGACTTGCTGCAGCACGTGCTGGTCGCGAGCCACGACGAAGCGTCCCGCGGCCTGGCGATGATCCGCGAGCACAACGCCGGACGGTGCGGATTCCTCGTGGTCGGCGGCGACCTGCCAGCGACCGCCGTGCGGCCCGAGGCGCCGGCCGAGGGGCTGGTGCCGATGGCCTCGGTGGTGCGCGCCACCGGCGATCACGCGCGGTTCGTCGAGCAGGCGATCGGGCACGCGTGGATGGCCGGCTCGTTCGCGCAGGCGGTGTCGGCCTCGCTCGCGACCGACCTGCCCGTGGTCACGCCGGACGGCGACGTGCTGCGGGGCGCGCGCCTCGTCTACGGCGGCATGCGCGAGGAGTCGCGCGGCATCCTTTCGGCGAGGCGGGAGGTCCAGGAGCTGCGCGACCGTACGGTCGAGATCCGCGAGGCGCTGGGCCGGCTGGCCGAGCAGACGGCCGCCAGCGCGGCCGCCGTCGATCGGCTGTCGCAGGAGATCGCCGGCCTGGTGGCCGACGCCCACGAGCGCGAGAAGGAGATCGTCGGCCTCGAGGCGCTGGTGGCGAGGGCCGCCGAGAATCGCGAGCGCCTGGCGCTGAGGGCCGATGTGCTCGCGACCGAGCGCGCGCGGGCGCAGGAGGAGCGGCGGGCGCTCGAAGCCCGCGAGACCGAGGCGCGCGCGTCGGTGGTGCGCCAGGAGGACGTGCGGCGCGAGGCCGACGAGCGGCTGTCGGTCGCGCAGCGGCAGCTGGCCGACGCCCGCGAAGCCGCCGAGATCATCAGCCGCCGCGCCGCCGACGCGAGGGCCGCGCACGCCGGCCTCGTGGAACGAGCCACGGCGCTGGCGTCCGAGGTGACACGCCAGCAGGAAGCCATCGAGGAACTCCAGTCCCGCTTCGCGGCCCGGCAGGAAGAGGCGAGCCAGAACGAGCAGCGGCGGGCTGAGCTGCGCCAGGCAATCGAAGACGGCCAGCGTCAGCTCGATCAGGATCTGCAGGACCTCGAGACGCTCCGCCGCGAGGTCCACGCCGCCGACGAGCTGCTCTCCTCCCTCCACGTCCGCGGCAACGAGGAGGAGGCGGGAATCCGCGAGTTCCGGCGCGCGCTCGAGGAGGTTCGCGCCGAGGTGTCCGAGCTCGATCTCGCGCGGGTCACGGCCGAGTCCGACCTCGCCCACCTGGCCGCGACGTGCGTCGAGGCGGTCCAGGCCACGCTCGAGCAGGTGCTGGCCGAGGTGGAGGTGGCCGAGCGCGAGGGGCAGGCCGCCCCGGGGACCGCGATGGTCGAGGAGCCCGAGGAGGAAGCCGGTGAAGAGGGCGTCGAGGCCGAAGCGCCCGCCCCCGCCGAGGGCGCGCCCGGTGCGCCAGCCGAGGCCCCGGTCGTCGCGGCGGCCTCCGCGCCACCGGCGACGCCGGACGAGGCCATCGCCGACCTGAAGACCAAGATCGACCGCCTCGGCCCGGTCAACATGATGGCCATCGAGCAGTTCGACGAGCTCGAGAGCCGGCACACCTTCCTGACCGTGCAGCGCCAGGACCTCCGCGAGTCGATCGCCGCCACCGGCCAGGCGATCAAGCAGATCGACGAGACCAGCAAGGAGCGCTTCCGCGAGGCGTTCGGCGTCATCAACGCCAACTTCCAGGAGACGTTCACCGTCCTGTTCGGCGGCGGCCGGGCCGGCCTCACGCTGATCGACGAGACCGACGTCCTCGAGAGCGGCATCGAGATCGTCGCCTCGCCTCCGGGCAAGCGTCTCCAGAGCGTCCAGCTGCTGTCGGGCGGCGAGAAGGCGCTGACGGCGATCGCGCTCATGTTCGCCATCTTCCGCTACAAGCCGAGCCCCTTCTGCGTGCTCGACGAGATCGACGCCCCGCTCGACGACGCCAACATCGGGCGGTTCATCGAGATCCTCAAGCAGATGCAGCAACAGACGCAGTTCATCATCATCACCCACAGCCGCAAGACGATGGAGATTGCCGACCGGCTCTACGGGGTGACGATGGAGGAGCCGGGCGTGTCGAAGCTGATCTCGGTCAAGCTCAACTAGCGCTATTCATGGATCGGGACGAATTTCAATTTCTGCCAGGGATCGCAGAAATTGAAATTCGTCCCGATCCAATCAACGAACCCGGCTGGGCTTGCGGACGTATATTCCTGCAGGAGGGGTTCTCATGTACGCCAGGGCATCGATGGGGAACGTCGCCCGCCTGCTGGCCGTCGCCGCCGCGGCGACGGCTCTCGCCGCCTGCGACATCGTCGTCAGCAGTCTCGACGTGAAGGGCCGGGCCACCGACCAGTGGACCAGGACCTACCAGGTCGCGCCGACCGCCGAGATCGAGATCACCAACGCCAACGGCGGGATCGACGTGACCGGCGGAACCGGCAGCCAGGTCGAGGTCGTCGCCGAGCGGGCGGCGCGAGGGATGACCGACGAGGACGCGAAGAAGCTGCTCGGGCAGGTGCAGGCGGTCGAGGACTCGACCCCGGCCAAACTGCGCCTCGAGATGAAGGCGCCGGCAGGCGAGTCGGGCCACCTCGAGGTGAAGTACCACGTGAAGGCGCCGGCCGGCATCAGCGTGCGGCTGCGGACGGCGAATGGCGAGATCTCGGTGATACAGCTGACCGGCGCGGTCAACGCCGAGGTCACCAACGGGTCGGTCCGGGGACGCGAACTGGGCGGCGCGGTGGACGCGTCGACGACCAACGGCACCGTACAGGCTCGACATGACGGCGGTGGCGCCGGGGGGAATCAGGGCGGAGACGGTGAACGGCGCCGTTGACCTGACCATCCCGGCTGGTGCCCAGGCCGACGTGGACGCCAACTGCGTCAACGGCCGGGTCGCCGTCAACGGCTTGAAGCTCGACGGCCCCGAGGCGACGCGCCGGCACGCCGGCGGACGGCTGAACGGCGGCGGGCCGAGGATCGCGCTCGAAACGACCAACGGCGGGGTTCGGATCACAGGGAAGTGAACGAAGACAGGGCTGCCAGGTACCACCGGCTCGGGCGCCGCGCAGCCATCGTCTCCACGGTGTGGAGCGCGGGGCTCCTGCTGGCCCTGACGGTTCCGCCCGTGTCCTTGCGGCTGCGTGCCGTTGCCGAGGCCGCGGTCGGACTTGTGCCGGCGCCGCTTCGCCCGACGGCGACGGTCCTCGCCTTCGTGACCCTCCTCGGCGCGGCGCACGAGGTCGGCGCGCTGCCGATCGACTTCTTCCATTCCTTCGTTCTCGAGCATCGTTACGGCCTTTCCACGGAGCGGCTCCGCCACTGGGCGCTCGACCGTCTGAAGGCGGCGGGCCTCGGCGTGCTGCTCACCTTCGCGGCGGCCGCCTGCCTCTACCTCGCCATTTGGCATTTCCCCGGCTGGTGGTGGGCCGTCGTCGCGGCCGGCTATGCGGTCGTGGTGGTGGTGCTGACCGGGCTGGCGCCGGTCGTGCTGCTGCCGATCTTCTTCACGTTCCGCCCGCTCGGACGGCCGGAGCTCAGGGACCGGCTGATCGCGCTCTCGCGCCGCGCCGGCGTCGCGGTGAGCGACGCGTGCGAGTGGCGGGTCAGCGACCGGACGAAGAAGGCGAACGCCGCCCTCACCGGCCTGGGCCGCACGCGCCGGATCATCGTGTCCGACACGCTGCTCTCCCGCCATTCCGACGACGAGGTGGAAGGGATCCTCGCGCACGAACTGGGGCACCTCGTGCGCCATGACGTCTGGCGGGGGATGGCGTGGCACACGCTCATCACCGCGCTCGGCCTGCTTGTCGCCAGCCGCGCGCTGGCCGCGCTCGTGGCTCCCCTCGGGTGGTCTGGCGCCGGCGACGTCGCCGGGCTCCCGGCCCTGCTGCTCGTGATCGGCGCGGTGTCAACGGCGCTGCGGCCGCTTTCCAACGCCTTCTCGCGGAGGATGGAGCGGGCGGCCGATCGCTTCGCGATCGAGCTGACGGGAAACCCCGAGGCGTTCGCGAGCGCCATCGAGCGGCTCGGGACGCAGAACCTCACCGAGGAGCGCCCGCCCCTCCTGGCGCGCTGGTTCTTCTACACCCACCCGCCCGTCGCCGAGCGGATCGCCGCCGCCCGGACGAGAGGTGGAGCCGCCCGCTAAGACCGTGTTCCATGCAGCGACCGCGGGCAGGGGCCGATAGTACGTAGAGGGCCACGTTTCGACGCGGGCCGGACTCACGTTCAACGCTCGCAGCGACGATCATGCTGGGACTCGAACTCTTTCTCCTCTTCACAGGGCTCTCCGCCTGGCGCGTCACGGCCGTACTGGCGTTGCGGCAGCCGGTACCCCTAACAGGCTGCGAACGCGCGAGCTGGCTGGGTGTAATCTGGCTCGCCCTCTGGGTCGCCCAGGGCTGGTTCCTCGCGGTGATCGGCTGGTTCAGGCCGGGCGCGCTCTTGTCAGCATCCGCCGTCCTGTGTGCGCTCGTGATGGGGACAGCGTGGTCGGCGGTTCCGCGCCGATCGGCGCGATGGGATCTGGCGTCTCTCAAGTCTCCCGTCAGCCTGGCGGTCGTCTTCGCGCTGGGGCTCGTCGTCCTCTGGCTGGTCTATTCCAGCGCCGCGCTGGCGGTCATCCCGATATGCAACCACGACGCCCTCTCCTACCATTTCCCCAAGGCGGCGTGGCTCGCGACTACCGGGAAGTTCGGGTTGTACGCCTCGCAAGACCTGCGGGTGACGTACTTCCCCGGCAACTACGAGCTGCTGGCTGCGACGCTTCTAGCTTTCCTGCATTCTGATACCTCGACCGGCTGGATCACGTCGGCCACGCTGCTTCTCTACTTGTCGACCAGCTTCGTGCTCTTCAGAAGGACGTGGAAGGGCCCGGTGACGGCGGCGCTCGCTCTACCGATGCTGCTGGCGAGTCCAGTGCTGCTCCTTCACACGACCGCGCACAAGAACGACATCCTCATGAGTGTTCTGGCCCTCAACGCCCTCGTCTGGCTCGGCCGATGGGCCGTGCGCGGCGAGTCCGGGGCCGGGATCCTGGGGGTCGTTTCGGTGGCCCTCGGGCTGGGCACCAAGTTCCACGGTCTATTCCTCGTCCCCGTATCTGGCTTCCTTCTATGGCGGGCATGGCGCAGCGGCGTCTGGAGACCGCGGGCGCACGCGGTAGTGCTCCAGTGCGTGTTTGTGACCGTGGCGTTCGTGCTGCTCGGCGGCGTTCAATACATCGCGAACATCGTCAGTACCGGAAGAGTGATGGGCATCGAGCAGATCTCGACACCCAATGCCATGAACACCGTGGCTTACCCTGCGTATTGGCAGGTGCCGCGGTTCATCTGGATGTTTCTGGCGGCGCCGGTGTTGACCGCCGGCCAGTTCTTTCGGGTGCCCTGGAACGGGGAAACGTGGTTCTGGCCGGCCTACGAGTTGTATTTCTCGCACTACGGCCTCCACGTGTCTCTGCTGATTCTGCTCCTGCCGCTGGCTGTGCACTATGCGAGACGACGACTTGACCCGGCCGCCCGGGCCGAACTCACGATCGTGTCGATTGCGACTCTGATTCTGGTTACGCTGAACGTACTCATTGGACTCAGGCCTTACGGGAGCTTCGCGTTCATTCCTCGGTTTCTCCTTTTCGCACTGCCTGTGCTGCTGGCCTGGACGTGGTGCCCCTTGATCGAGCATTTCACCGCGGTTCGCCGGGCGGTGTGGGTACCTCTCGCGGCGTCCCTGGCGATACCCCTGGTCTACATGGGAATCACCGTTCAGAAGGACGGGTTCACTCCGTACCGCTACGTCGAGCGGCTCTGGCTTCACCCGGAGCAGCGTCGTGTCATCTATCACACCAGCTGGCGCGCCGAGCAAGTGGTTGACCGCGTCGCGCAGCCGAATGCGACCGTCGCCACCGACAGCGGCTACGACGGGTGGACCTACCCTCTTTTCGGCGCGAGATTGTCCCGTCGTGTCGAGGTGATTCCCGATGGCGACGGGCCTTACGTCCCGGGTCCCGAAGTCGAATGGGTCGCCATCGACCACGCATTCCCGATCATCTGGGGGAACGCAGATTTTCAGAGCATGTCGCAGGCTTCACGCTACCTCGACCGGGGGCAGCTGACCGCGAAGGACCTCAGGGTCTATCGAAGCCTGGTCGGCAACCGTGAATTCGAGCGGGTCTATTTCGTGCCCCAATTCTTCCAGGCGGTCTTTCATCGTATCAGGCCCCCGTCTGCGCTGGTCGCACCCGGGCCGAAGAGATGACCACCGACGCACCCGGCTCGTGGCCGGAAACGCTGTGGGGCTCTCGCTGGGCGGTGGTCGTCGCCAGGGCTGGGCGCTGTGGCCCGACGGGGGCCCTGGTGCCGCGATGAAAGCTCCGGCGCGAACGCGCCGATCGAGCGGCGTCAGGCTCGAGGCGGAACGGCGAGTCAATCCGCCACGCCGTAACGGACGATGCACCACAGGGCCTTCAGGCCGTCGAGCCACCCTATTTTCTTCCCTTCCGCGTACGTGCGGCCCGAGTAGCTGATGGACATCTCGTAGAC
This sequence comes from uncultured Acidobacteriota bacterium, assembly GCA_963717945.1. Classification (GTDB taxonomy): domain Bacteria; phylum Acidobacteriota; class Vicinamibacteria; order Vicinamibacterales; family Fen-181; genus FEN-299. The sequence goes on from CAVQXT010000007.1 coordinate 246,524, forward strand.
GCGCCAATTTCAGCGGGCGATCTTCACGGTAATCTCGGGCTCGAAGCCGAACCGATCCTGCTTCAAGGTCGGGAGGATCTCCGCCAGCAGTGTCCGGCGGAACATCTTGTAGCACGTCTCCATGTCGGTCAGGTTCAGGTTACTGAAGCAGTTCGAGAGTGTCGAGAGGCACTGGTTCCCGAGGTAATGCCAGTAGTACAGCACTCGATGGGCGTGGTCGCCGAGGAATCGGCTGCCAAATACCGCATCGGCCTGGCCGCTGAGAATGGGCTGCAAGAGCCTGGGAAACTCAGCCGGGTCGTATTCGAGGTCCGCATCCTGCACCACCACGACGTCGCCAGTCGCTTTCGCAAAGCCGGTCCGCACGGCTGCTCCCTTCCCACGATTCTCGGAGTGGGTGACCAACTCGAACCGGTTGTGGTCATCTCCGAATTCGGCCGGCAGGCCCTGCATGATCTCTCGCGAGCGATCGCGGCTGCGGTCGTCGACCAAGATGATTTCCTTGTGGACAGGCACAGACGCGACCCGTCTCACGATTTCACGCAGCGTCGCTTCCTCGTTGTACACGGGGATGACGACCGACAGGACGAAGTCGGATGGGATCTCGTAGAAGCCGAGCATCCGGCAGGCGTGCTCGCCAAGCAGGTGCTTGAGCGACGAATACCATTCGCGAGAATAGGGGTTGTTGTCGTCTGACGGCTGACCGTCTACTGCCGGGGTCATTGTGGCTCCTGCCATTGCGAAGTCAGATGCGTCCTGGCGGGTTCACGCCAGTCTGTATCATCGGCCGCGGTCGTCTCGGGCATCAGGACCGGCGCCAGAAATACCGGGGGGCTTCTCCTCGGGCCGGCAACGGGACGGCAGACCGGCGGCCGAAGGAGAAAGTGGGCTGAACCTCAACCGCAGGCGTCGCCTTCCCACGCCTCGCGGCCCTCTTTAATCAGGAAGTAGACGATCGCGAGAGAGGCGACCGAGTCGATCCACCAGGCGCCGATGGCGAATTCGGCCGCCAGGCCGATCACCACGACGAGCGACAGCCAGCCGCAGGTGATGCTCTCGACGGCGTCGGCGCGCAGCGCCCGGCTGCCGAGTTGCCCGGCGACCCTGAGCTTGCGGCGCGCCAGGACATACATGATCGGAATGGCCGCGACGGTGAGGGCCAGGCCCGCCAGGGAGAACTCGGCTCCCTGGCGCCGCCAGAGGCTGAAGGCAGCCCCGGCCACGACGTAGGCCGCCAGGGCGAACAGCAACGCCCCGCCAATCCGGCTCGCGGTGCGCTCCGCAGTCTCGGAGACGGCCCGGCCGTGACGCAGTTCGACGGACAATCTCCACAGGAGCAGGCCCGCCGACGCGAGTTCGATGACGCTGTCAATTCCGAAGGCCAAAAGCAGGAGGCTGCGAGCGGCAATGCCGGCGCCGATGGCCACAGCGGCCTCGATGACCATCCAGGCGACGGTGAGCCACTCGAGTTCGAACGCGGTGCGGATAAGAGCACCGCGTTCGAACTCGAGGGCTTCCGGCTTCGGGCCCCCGGCTTCGGGCGGTGTCACGGCTGTCACGGTGAACTCCCGGCCATCTCCAAACACGAAGGGCGGGCTCGAAAGCCCGCCCCAGTGGTATCGTCGTGCGGCCCTGAGCCTTGAGCCCTGAGCCTCTTAGCCTGAGCCTTGAGCCCTTAGCCCTGAGCCTCAGTGTCGCCGTCCGCCACGGTCACCGCCCCGGGGGCGCGGCGGACCGTCGTGGCGCGGGCCGTGGTCGCGCGGAGCGTGGCTCGGCGGCGCGCCGGCGTCGCCGCCCTCGTCGGGCCCCTCGAGCAGCGCCTTGCGGCTCAGCCGCACCTTGCCGCTCGGGTCGATGTTGATGACCTTCACCATCAGCTGATCGCCTTCCTTCATCTCGTCGCGCACGTCGTTCACGCGGTGCTTGGCGATCTCCGACACGTGCAGCAGGCCGTCGATGCCCGGCATGATCTCGACGAAGGCGCCGAAATCGGTGATCCGCTGCACCGTGCCGAGGTACGACTTGTTGAGCTCGGGCGTCGCGGTCAGTTCCCGGATGATCGCGATGGCCCGCTGCGCCGAGTCCTCGTCGGCCGACGCCACGTTCACGCGGCCGTCGTCTTCGACGTCGATCTTGACGCCGGTCCGCTCGATGATGCTGCGGATCATCTTGCCGCCCGGCCCGATGACGTCGCGGATCTTGTCCACCGGGATCTGGATGGTCACGATGCGCGGGGCGTAGGTCGAGATGTTCGACCGCGGCGCCGTCAGCGTGCCGTGCATCGTCTCGAGGATCTGCAGCCGCCCGCGGCGCGCCTGCTCGAGCGCCTCGCGCATGATGGCCTGGGTGACGCCGGTCACCTTGATGTCCATCTGCAGGGCGGTGATCCCCTCGGCCGTGCCCGTCACCTTGAAATCCATGTCGCCGTAGTGATCCTCGGCGCCGGCGATGTCGGACAGCACGGCGTACTTGCCGGTGGTCTCGTCCATCACCAGGCCCATCGCCACGCCCGCCACCGGGGCCACCAGCGGCACGCCCGCGTCCATCAGGGCCAGGGAGCCGCCGCAGACGGTCGCCATCGACGACGAGCCGTTGGACTCGAGGATGTCCGACACCACGCGGACGGTGTAGGGGAACTTCTCCTCGGCCGGGATCATCGGCGTCAGCGCCCGCTCGGCCAGCGCGCCATGGCCGACCTCGCGCCGGCCCGGGCCGCGGAGGAACGCGACCTCGCCGACCGAGAACGGCGGGAAGTTGTAGTGCAGCATGAAGCGCTTGTACACCTCGCCGCTGACCATCTCGACCTTCTGCTGGTCCTCGGCCGTGCCGAGCGTGGCGGTGACGAGCGCCTGGGTCTCGCCGCGGGTGAAGATGGCCGAGCCGTGCGCGCGCGGGAGCACGCCGACCTCGATCCAGATCGGGCGAATCTGGTCGAACGCGCGGCCGTCGAGGCGCACGCGCCGGTCGAGCACCGCGTCGCGCAGCACCTTCTCCTTGAGTTCCTTGAAGATCGCCTTCGCCTCGCTCCGGCGCTCGACTTCCTCTTCCGGCATCGAGCCGACCAGCTCCTCGAGCACCTGGTCCACGGCGGCGTAGCTCTCGATCTTGTCCAGGATCTGCATCGCCTCGCTGAGCGGCAGCAGGACCTTCTCCTCGACTTCACGGTAGAAGTCGCGGTCGATCTCGCGCTTGGGGGCCGCCACCTTCTTCTTGCCGGCTTCCTGCGCCATCCGGTCGATGACGTCGACGATCTGCTTGATGGCCGCGTGCCCGGCCTCGAGCGCGGTGACGACGATCTCCTCGCTGACAACCTTCGCGCCGGCTTCGACCATCACGAGGCCGTCCTTGCTGCCGGCGACGACGATGTCGAGCTTCGCTTCCCTGCGCTGCGCGTAGGTCGGGTTGATGACGAACTCGTCGCCGATGAGGCCGACGCGGACGGCCGCGATGGTCTTCTCGACGGGAATCTCGGAGAGGGCGAGGGCGGCCGACGCGCCGGTGATGGCCAGGACGTCCGAGTCGTTGTCGGAGTCGGCCGAGAGCACCAGGGCGACGATCTGCGTCTCGTGGTGCCAGCCCGTCGGGAACAGCGGCCGGAGCGGCCGGTCGATCATCCGGCTGGTCAGGACTTCCTTCTCGGCCGGCTTGCCTTCGCGCTTGAAGAAGCCCCCGGGGATCCGCCCCGACGCGTACGTGTATTCACGGTAGTCCACCGTGAGCGGCAGGAAGTCGATCCCCTGGCGCTCGGCGGTGTTGTAGCAGGCGGTCACGAGCACCACCGTCTCGCCATAGCGGACGATGACGGAGCCGTTGGCCTGCTTGGCCAGCTTGCCTGTCTCGATCGACAGGACGTTCTGGCCGATGGTCAGTTCGCGCTTGTGCATAAGACTGGCCTCGATGGCGGGACGCCGGCGTCCCCCGGTGATGTGATGCGGAATGGACCCCCGAGCAGACACCACGGAGGCAGCGGCGGGACGTCGCTGTTGCCGCGGGGGAGGGTCGAACGGTGACGAGCGGGCACGTGCCTGGACGCGCCGCGACGGGCAGCCGCCCCCGGCCGGTGGCCCGGGGCGGCCGCAGATCGGGTTCGGGCTACTTGCGGATCCCGAGCCGGCGGATCAGGTCCGCGTAACGCTCGGAGTCCTTGCGCTTGAGATAGTCCAGCAGCCGGCGCCGCTGGCCGACCAACTGCAGAAGGCCGCGCCGCGAATGGTGGTCCTTCGCGTGCACCTTGAAGTGTTCGGTCAGGTAGTTGATTCGCTCGCTGAGAATCGCCACCTGCACTTCCGGCGAACCGGTGTCCCCCTCGTGCGTCTTGTAGTTCCCGATCAGCTCCGCCTTGCGTTCCTTGTTCAATGCCACGATGCGTCACCTCCACGCACGGCCCAGATCGGCAGAATTACCGGGACCGGACCGCCGTTCATCCCACACGGTAAACAGTAGACAGTGGACGACAGGCCTGAGCGGGACACCTGGTCACGCCTCCCGACCACTGCCTGCTGTTTACGTGAATCCGCGTTACCCCAACAGATCCAGCATTTTACTTCAGGACAACGGCCGGATGCAAAACGCCGGGCCGCTCCCCGGGCCGGGCGATCGCCAGCAGTTTGCCGTCCGGGTCGAACAACCGGACGGCCGGCGCCGCGGCCAGCGCCGGGCCGTCCGCGCCGTCCGGCAGGGTCACCTCGTTGCCGTGCCCCGCCCGGCGGGCGGCGAGCTCGTCGAGTCGGACCGAGGGCAGGTCGGGCAGCAGCCGCTCGAGCGGGATCAGCCGGGTGGTCGCGGCGGCCGGATCCGCGTCCAGGAACGTCAGATCTGCCGCGTCCGCGAGCGTAAACGCCCCGCTGGCCGTGCGCCGCAGGCTCTCGAGGCAGGCGCCGCAGCCCAGGGCCTGGCCGAGCTCCTGTGCCAGCGAACGGACGTAGAAGCCCGCCGAGGACCGCAATCGCACCCGGACCAGGGGCGGCTCGAACCCGACGACGTCGCAGGCGTGAAGCACGACCATCGCCGGCTCGATGCACACGGCCTCTCCCCGCCGCGCCAGACGGTGGGCCCGCTCGCCCTCGATCTTCTTGGCCGAGAAGGGCGGCGGCGCCTGGGCCCGTTCGCCGGTCAGCCCGGACAAGCCTGCCGCGACGGCGTCGGCGTCGGGCCAGGGGCCCTCGTGGACCGGCGACACCATCCTGCCGGTCCGGTCCCAGGTGTCGGTGCTGACGCCGAGCCGGATGGTGGCGTCGTAGGCCTTCGGCTGGCCCGACAGGAACTGCGCCAGCCGGGTGGCCCGACCGATGACCAGGACCAGGACGCCGGTGGCCATCGGGTCGAGCGTGCCGGCGTGTCCGACCGCGCGCGCGTCGAGCCGGCGCCGGCACCAGGTGACGATGTCGTGGGACGTGGGTCCCTCGGGCTTGTCGACGACGAGGACGCCGTCCATCAGCCGGAAGCCTGCGTGGCGCGGTCGAGGGCTTCGAGCGCGCGCGGCACGACCCGCTCTCGGATCGCGGGGAGGTCGCCCGGCACCGTGCAGCCGGACGCGTTCTTGTGGCCGCCGCCGCCGAACTGCCTCGCCACCTCGCTCACGTCGACCGCTCCCTTCGAGCGGAAGCTCACGCGGTAGACGCCCGGCTCCGCCTCCTTGAAGAGGACGACGGCCTGGATCTCGCTGACGGTCAGCGGCACGTTGATGAGCCCCTCGGTGTCGTCGTACCGGCCGCCGGTCTGCCGCTCCATTTCGCGCGTCATCAGCATCGTCGCCAGGCGGCCCGAGGCGTCGACCTCCATCGTCGAGAGGACGGCGCTCGACAGGCGAATCCGCCCGACGCTGTTGTCGTCGAACACCGTGCGCGCGATGGCGACCGGGTTGGCGCCCGCTTCGAGCAGTTGCCGGCAGACCTCGAAGGTCCGCGGCGAGATGCTGGAGTAGTGGAACGACCCGGTGTCGGTGAGGATCGCCACGTAGAGGCCGGTCGCCATCTCGGACGTCAGCGGCACGCCGAGGCTGCCGATGACGTCGAACACCATTTCGCCGCAGGCCGCCGCGCCCCCGTCGAACCAGTTCACGGCGCCGTAGAGCGTGTTGCCGGGGTGGTGGTCGATGTTGACGATGAAGTTGGGCTCGAGCCCCGAGACGCCCGTGCGCGAGAGGTCCGCGCACTCGATCACGACGACCGCGTCGTAGCGGCCCTCCGCGCGGCTCGCGACCTCGATGCCGGCGACGCCGGGGAACGGCCGCAGCGATGGCTGCGGCGGGTCGCAGTTGACGATCCGCACGGTCTTGCCGAGCGCGCGCAGCGCCGCGGCGAGCGCCACCTGCGACCCGATCGAGTCGCCGTCCGGCTTGGCGTGCGAGGTGACGAGGAACGTCTGGCGGCCCAGAATCGCCTCGCGGATGCGGCGGAGGATGTCGGCGTCAGTCGTCGTGGCGGTCGGGGTCATGGTTCTCGTCCGGGCGGGCGGCCTCGGCCTCGTGGATCTCCTGCAGCAGCCGCTCGACGCGGTCCTGCGTCTCGACCGACTTGTCGAACTTGAATTCGAGCGTCGGGACGCGCCGGAGACGCAGGCGCTGGCCGATCTGGTACCTGAGGAACGACGCCGCCCGGTGGAGCGCCTTCTCGGTGGCGCGGCGCTCGGGCTCGGTGCCGAGCGTCGTGTAGAAGACGCGCGCCACCTGGAGGTCCTGCGACACCGTGACGCGCGTGACCGTCAGGAAGCCGATGCCGGGGTCGTGGACCTCGCGCGCGAGCATCGTGGTGATCTCGGCGCGAATCTGGTCCGCGACACGATCGGGTCGATGGCCTTGGGGCATAAACGGCTTTCGGCTCTCGGCTCTCGGCCTCGGGCCGGACGCTGCCACGAGCCCAGAGTCCAGAGCCCGCATCCGACTGCCCAGCCTCGCTACGTCAGCATCTCGAGGCTGGACCTGGTGATGGCGCCCGGCTCGAGACGTTCGATCTCGTCGGCCGCCGCCGCGAGCTCCTGCTCGGCGTGAACCCCGGTCGTGCTGACCGTCACCAGGGCGAGGCCGGCCCGCTGCCAGAGCTCGTGATGTTCGACCTCGGCAACGGCCACGTTGAACTTAGCCAGCCGGTCCTTGAGCCGGCGCAGCACCATGCGCTTGTCCTTCAGCGATTGCGCGCCGGGCAGGAACAACTCGACCGACAGGAGTGCGACCACCATGAGAACAACTGGACGCTCGCGGGCGTCAATGGCGCCCGCGAGCGCGCAAGGCGTAGGGCGCGCGCCTTACGGCTTACGCCTTACGCTGGAACCGGCGCGATCACCTTCTCGATGACGAACACTTCGATGACGTCGCCGACCTTGATGTCGTTGAACCGCTCGAGGCCGATCCCGCACTCGAAGCCGGACTTGACCTCGGAGACGTCGTCCTTGAACCGGCGCAGCGACCCGATCTTCCCCTCGAAGACGACCACGTGGTCGCGCAGCAGCCGGGCCTGCGCGTCGCCGCTGCGCTTGATGACGCCGTCGGTGACCATGCAGCCGGCGATCGACCCGATCTTCGGCACGCGGAACACCTCGCGCACCTCGGCCGACCCGAGCCGCACTTCCTTGAAGGTGGGCTCGAGCAGCCCCGCCATCGCCTTCTTCATCTCGTCGATGACGTTGTAGATGATCGAGTGGAGCCGGATCTCGACGTGTTCGCGGTCGGCGACCTCGGCGGCGTTCCGGTCCGGCCTGACGCTGAAGCCGATGATGATGGCGTTGGACGCCGAGGCCAGCAGGACGTCCGACTCGTTGATGGCGCCGACGCCCGAGTGGATGATCCGCATCTTGACCTTCTCGTCCGACAGCTTGGTCAGCGTGTCGGCGACCACCTCGGCCGAGCCCTGCACGTCGGCCTTGATGATGATCGGCAGTTCCTTGACCGCCCCCTGCGCGATCTGCTGCTGCAGCGACTCGAGCGTCAGCCGCGTCGTCGTGGTGAAGCTGGCCTTCTCCTTCGCCTGCGTCTGGCGGAACAGGACCACCTGCCGCGCCTTGGCGGCGTCGTTGATCGCCTGGAACGAGTCGCCCGGCTGCGGCAGCGCCGCGAGGCCGAGGACTTCGACCGGGATCGACGGCCCGGCCACCTTGACGTGGCGGCCGCGGTCGTCGATGAGCGCCCGGACCTTGCCGAGCACCGGCCCGGCGATGACCGTGTCGCCGATGTGCAGCGTGCCGTCCTGGACGAGGATCGTGGCCACCGGGCCCCGGCCCTTGTCGAGCTCCGCCTCGAGCACCGTGCCGACAGCCGCCCGCTTCGGGTTCGCCTTGAGGTCGCCCATGTCGGAGACGAGCAGGATCATCTCCAGCAGCAGGTCGAGGTTCTGCCGCTTCTTCGCGGACACTTCCACCATGACCGTCTGGCCGCCCCACTCCTCGGGCATCAGGCCCAGGTCGGACAGCTCGCGCTTCACGCGTTCGGCGTTGGCGTCGGGCTTGTCGATCTTGTTGATGGCGACGATGATCGGCACCCCGGCCGCCTTCGCGTGGTCGATCGCCTCGCGCGTCTGCGGCATGACGCCGTCGTCGGCCGCGACGACCAGGATGACGATGTCGGTGACCCTGGCGCCGCGGGCGCGCATCAGGGTGAACGCCTCGTGGCCGGGCGTGTCGAGGAAGACCACGTGGCGGCCGTTCACCTGCACGTGGTAGGCGCCGATGTGCTGCGTGATGCCGCCGGCCTCGCGCTCGGCGACGCGTGTCTCGCGGATGCCGTCGAGCAGCGTCGTCTTGCCGTGATCGACGTGGCCCATGACGGTGACCACCGGGGCGCGGGTGACGCGGTCCTCCGGGTGGGAGTCCACCACCTCCACCTCGAGCAGTTCCTCTTCGAAGCTGCGCAGCTGGACGTCGGCGCCGAACTCGCGGGCGATCATCGTCGCCGTCTCGACGTCCAGCGTCGTGTTGATCGTCATCATGATCCGCTTGTCGAGCAGCTTCTTGAGCACGTCCTTCGTGCGCAGCTCGAGCTTGTCGGCGAGATCCTTGACCGTCATCCCCTCGGCGAGCGTGATCGTCCGCGTGATCGGCGGCGGCGGCGCCGCGATCGGCATGGGCGGCACGCGAGGCGTGTCGCGGCGCGGGCCACCGTGAGGCCGCTGGCCGTGCATCGGGCGACCGCCCATCGGCGGGCGGGGGAACCCGCCGGGCCGCGCGCCCGGCGGCGGCATACCCGGCCGCGCAGGCTGGGCGGGACGGACCGGCTGCGAGGGGAGCGGACGCGGGCCGCTCGCCGCAGAGCCCGGACGGGGCGGCAGCGCGGCGGGCCGTCCGCTGCCATACGGCGGCCGCGTGCCCGGCACCTGGCCGGCCGGTCGCTGAACCGGGCGGCCGACCTGGCCGATCGGTCCGGTCGCGCTCGACGGTCTCTGCACCGGCGCGACCGTCCTGGGCGTCAGGCGCGTGGTCGGCGGCGGTGTTTCCTCGACGCGCAGCCGCATCTGCGGCGGCACGTGGCGACCGGGCGGAGGCACTCCTGGACGCGATGCCGGAGGCGCCGCGGCGGCGGTCGCCGGGGTCTCGGCTCCCGGCGCGGGATGGTGCACGAGCCGCGGCGGACCGGGTACGCCAGGCTTGAGCCCGGCCGGGGCCGGAACGTGCGCGGCCGGCGCATGGGCGCCCGGACGAGGCGCGGCCGCCGGAGCGTGGCGTGCCGGGGCCTGGGCGGCCGGGTGCGACGCCGCGGCTGCCGCCGCCGGAGCGGGGCGTGCCGGCACCTGCGCGGCGGGCGGGTGCTGGGCGGCTTCTCCAACGCCGGCCTCCGGGGCCGGCGGCGGCGCGGCGTGCTTCTCGACGACCGGTGCCTCGGCGGCGGCCGCGGGCTCGGCCGGCTGCGCGGGCGCGGCCTCGGGCTCCTTGCGCGGGGCCGGCTTGGCGGTCGGCTGTTCGACCCGCAACTCGGGCATCGCCAGCTCGACGGCCGCTCGCTCGGTGGGCGCGGCGGCCTCGGCCGGCTCGGCCTCGACCTCGACCTCGGCCGGCTCGGCGGCGAGCGGCTCTTCCTCGGGCGACTCGGCAGGCTTCGGCCTGAGCGTCTTGACGAGCCTTGGCGGCGGCAGGGCAGGGGCCACCGGCTTGGGCGGCTCCGGCTTCTTGGCGGCCGTCGGCTTCTTCGATTTGTGAACGGGCGTTTCGGCGAACATGTCGCCGCCGGGCAGCGAGACGCCTCGCTGCCGCGCCATCCGTTCGACGAACTGCCTGGCGACGACCTCTTCAATCGTGCTCGACGCGCCCTTCACCTCGATCCCGTGATCGCGCTTGAGGAGAGCGACGACTTCCTGGCTGGTCGTTCCGAGCAGCTCCGCGACTTTGTAGATCCGGACTGTAGCCAACGGTTACCTCGACTGACGTGTGTTACTCGGACTGCGCGTGTTCGTCGTCTTCCGCCGCCGGCGCCTCGCCGGCCTCGCCGGGCGCCGCCCCGGACGGGTTCTCGGCCTCCGCCTCGACCTGGGCCCCGGCGTCCGCCTCGACCTGGCCCTCCGCGTCGGTCGCGACCTGGTCGGCGGCTTCCGCCATCGCCTGGCGCTCGGCGTCCGCCTCGGCCTGCTGGCGTGCCGCCTCGGCCGCGTCCACCTCGGCGCGAGCCGCGGCCAGCACGCTCTCGGCCGTGGCCTCGTCGATGCCCGGCAGCGTCATCAGGTCCTCGATCGACGCAGCGAGGACCATGTCGGCCGACGTGTAGCCGGCCTCGCGCAGCGTGCCGACAATCTCGTCGTGGATGTCGGGCAGCGACAGCACCGGCGCGGGCTCCTCGCCCGCCTCGACGCCCTCACCGGGCATCTCCAGCCCCTCGAGCTGCAACTCGACTTCCTTGCGCTTCTCTTCCTCGCTCTTGATGTCGATGCGCCAGCCGGTCAGCTTGGCGGCGAGCCGGACGTTCTGCCCCTTCTTGCCGATCGCGAGCGAGAGCTGCTTGTCCTCGACGACGACCTCCATCACCCGTTCGTGGTCGTCCACGATCGAGACGCGCTGCACCTTGGCCGGGCTCAGCGCGCTCGTGACGAAGGTGACCGGGTCCTCGGACCACTCGACGATGTCGATCTTCTCGCCGCGCAGCTCGCGGATGATGGCCTGGACGCGCGTGCCCTTCATGCCGACGCAGGCGCCGACCGGGTCCACGTCCCGCTCGCGCGAGTAGACGGCGACCTTCGCGCGGTCGCCCGCCTCGCGCACGGCCCCCTTGATGACCACCGTGGCGTCGTAGATCTCGGGCACCTCCTGCTCGAACAGCTTCATCAGCAGTGCGGCGTCGGTGCGCGAGAGCACGATCTGCGGCCCCTTCGCGCTGCGGTTCACGGTGCGGATGACGGCGCGGACCCGCTCGCCGGGGGAGTAGCTCTCGGCGCGGGACTGTTCCTTGCGCGGGAGCACGGCCTCGATCCGCCCCAGCTCGAGGATGATGTCGCCGTTCTCGAACCGCTTGATCGTGCCGCTGACGACCTCGCCGACCCGCTGGTTGTACTCGGCGAAGATGTTCTCGCGCTCGGCCTCGCGCACCTTCTGGAAGATCACCTGCTTGGCCGTCTGCGCGGCGATGCGCCCGAGCACCTCGGTCGACTTCGGGAACTCGATCTCCATCCCGATCTCGGCCTCTTCGCCGTAGAGCTGCTGGGCCTCGCCGAGCGACACCTCGGTGGCCTCGTTGGCGACCTCGGCCACGATCTGCTTGACCGCGAACAGCTCCACCTGGCCGGTCTCGAGGTTGAACCGCGCGTGCAGGTCCTCGTTGGTCTTGTAGTACCTCCGCGACGCGGTCTTCACCGCTTCCTCGATCGCGGAGACGATGACCTCGGGCTCGATCCCTTTTTCCTTGGCGAGCGCCTCGATGGTCTGCTGCAGTGTTGGATTGCTCATAACTCTCTGAACGTAACTGGCGCCTCGAAGGACTCAGAACTCGACGTCGAGCCGCGCACGTGACACACGGGCCAGCGGCACCCTCACCTGCCGGCCGTTCTCGTAACCGAGCACGACGTCACCGGCCTCGATCCCCTGGAGCCTGCCGCGGAAGTGCGTCTGGCCGTCCACCGGCTCGGACGTCACGACCTGGGCCAGCCGCCCGCGAAACCGGTCGTAGTCGCCGGCGTGGCGCAGCGGCCGGTCGAGTCCGGGGGAGCTCACCTCGAGCGTGTATGCCCGTTCGATCGGATCCTCGACGTCGAGCAGCGCCCCGAGGTCGCTGCTCACGTGCCGGCAGTCGTCCACGCCCACCGAATCGGCCGGCGAACCCGGCTTCGCCTGGGTGTCGGCCAGACCGGCGCGGTCGATGGTGACGCGCAGCACCCAGCCCGAGGCCTCGCGACGAAACTGTACGTCGAAGATCTCGAGCCCGTACGTCCGGGCTACCCGCTCGGCGAGCTCGCGAACGTAATCGAGGCGGTCCACGGTCTCCCCAAAACACGAAAAGTGGGCACGGGCCCACTCCAGTTGCCTCCAAGCCTCGACACCCGAAGCAAGTCAGTATATCACGCGGTATTTCCCCCGGGCAACGGACCCGCCTTCGCGCGGCGCGCTTCGGCGAGGCCTCGCTAAAGCCCGCTCGTGTCGGCCGCGGGCGGCACCGGGCGGACCACCAGATCGTACCCCCGGGCCGCCACCACCTCGCCCTCGACCAGCGCCCCCGGCCGGCAGACGGCAGGGTCCGCCTCGGAGAGGTAGACGACCGGGTCGATCTCGGGCGCCTGCGAGGCCAGCCGGCCCGCGATGACCAGCGGGTGCTCCGCCGACGGGCCGTCCACCAGGACCCTGACCCGCTGACCGACGCGGCGCCTGTTGGCCGCCGTCACGAGCCGCTTCTGCGCCGTCATCAGCGCGCGCTGGCGCCCCAGCTTCACCCGCCGGGGCACGTCGTCGTCCAGCCGGCCGGCCGAGGTGCCTTCCTCGTGGGAGTAGGTGAACACGCCGACGTGGTCGAAGCCCGTCTCTTCCACGAACCGCCTAAGTTCGGCGAATTCCGCCTCGGTCTCGCCCGGGAAGCCCACGATGAACGTCGAACGCAGCGTCACGCCGGGAATGGTCGAGCGAATCTTCCCGATGAGCCGGGTATAGCCGGCGCGCGTGCCGGGCCGTCGCATCCGCTCGAGAACCGGGTCCGACGCGTGCTGGAGCGGCAGGTCCACGTACTTGCAAACCTTGTCGCACTCGGCCATGGCGTCGAGCGTCTCGATGGTAATGGTGGTCGGGTAGAGATACAGCACCCTGATCCACTCGAGCCCCTTCACCCGGTCGAGCTGCCGCAGCAGGCGCGCCAGGGCGCCGCGCTCGCCGCGGTCGATGCCGAAGTAGGTGCTGTCCTGCGAGACCAGGATCAGCTCCTTCACGCCGCGGCCGGCGAGTAGGTTCGCCTCGCGCACCACGGAGCCGACCGACCGGCTCCGGTACCGCCCTCGCAGGCGCGGGATGATGCAGAAGGAGCACTTGTAGTTGCACCCCTCGGCGATCTTCACGTAGGCCAGGTGCGACGGGGTGGTGAGGGTGCGGGGGGTGAGATCGGAGTAGAGATAGATGGGGCGCAGGGCTAAAGCCCTGCGGTATCCGGTGTCGTTGGGCAGCGGGACGGCTGAAGCCTTGCTCTCGACTGCCGCGACGATCTCCGGCACCTCACCGGTGCCCAGCACCACGTCGATCTCGGGGATCGCGGCGCGCAACTCGTCACGGTAGCGCTCCGCCATGCAGCCGGTGACCACGAGGCGCTTGCACCGGCCGCCGGTCTTGTGCCCCGCCATTTCGAGGATCGCCGACACCGACTCCTCACGGGCCGACTCGATGAAGGCGCAGGTATTGACGACGAGGACGTCCGCTTCGGCGGGGTCCGCCGTGAGCGTATGCCCGGCCCGCTGCGCGAGGCCGAGCATCACCTCCGAGTCCACGAGGTTCTTGGGGCAGCCAAGGGAAACGACACCAATCTTCATCGGCTCACGCCTTACGCCTCACGTCTTGCGCAGGGCTAAAGCCCTGCGCTATCTGGAGATCTTGTCGAGATTGCCAGATAGCGCAGGCCTTCAGGCCTGCGCCACTGCCTACTGCTCCGCCTTACGCCTCACGGTTCGAGTACCGCGTCCGACTGGAGGATCGCCTCGAACCGCTGGCGGGCGGCCGAGGTCTTCTCGAGCGACGCGCGCGGGGTGGCGCTGCTTCCCAGCTCGAACACCAGCGCGCCGTCGTACCCCACCTTCTGAAGCGACATCAGTCCCGTCGCCCAGTCGAGCCGTCCGTCGAAGGGCGCCAGGTGATCGTCGCGCTGCCCCCGGTTGTCGTGGACGTGCGTCGTCACCATCTCGCCCGACACGATGTCGATGGCGTCGGCGAGATCGCCCATCAGCGCCGCATGGCCCATGTCGAGGCAGATGCCCGCGCCGGGCGCCGGCAGCTCGAGTTCGTCTTCGATGAGCTGGACGAGCCGCTCGGGCGCTGACAGCGCGTTCGGGATGACCTCGACCGCCACCTGCACCCCGAGCCGCGAGGCCGCCTCCGCAATGTCCTCGAGGCTGCGACGCGCGGCGGCAGGGGAGTTCTCGTCGGCCGACGACAGCACGTCCGGAACGCCCAGGTGGAGCACCAGGTATCGGAACGGGACCGTCCGGGCGATGTCGAGCGCCGCCAGGCACTCCGCGACCGCCTGCTGGCGCGCCGTCTCGTCCGCGGCGGCCGTCGACAGCATCCGGCCCCACCGGCCGTTCTCGATCCGGTCAACCAAGGGCGCGTGCACCGAGTGCAGCGTGAGACCGTTGACGGCCAGCCAGCCGCCGAGCGCGTCAACCGCCGACGGCTCGTCGTAGTCGAAATGCCCGCGTGTCGCGAACAGCTCGATCTCGCGGAACCCGAATTCGGCGAGTTCGGCGACGTGTCCGGGCCCGAGCGGTCGGTCGTAGTAAAGATGGGTCGAGATTCCGTAATGCACGGCGCGGTCGCAATCCTCTGTGGAACGGGTGGATACCCTATCTTAGCGCACCTACCGCAGCGCCTCGACGAAGGTGGCCAGCAGGTCCCGCAGTTGGCTGAAGCGCGGGTAGCGCTCCAGGTTGCGCCGCACGTTCCTCACCGTCCGCGGTATGTATTGGATATAGACGGTGTTCTGGCGCGTCGTCGTCTGGTAGCCGAACGTGCCGAGCGCCTTGAGGTTGCGCTGGAGCGACATGAGGTCGAACCGCCGCCTGAAGTCTGCCTGATACGACCGGGCGGCGGCCGTGTCGGCCCGCCCGTCACCCTGGCCTCGCAGGGCCAGGAAGAACGCGATGAGCTCGTCGACGGTCTCCTCCGCGAAGTCCACGTACGAATCCCTGAGCAGCGAGGCCAGATCGTAAGTGTCCGGTCCGAGCCGCGCGTCCTGGAAGTCGATGATGTAGAGCACACCGCGGTGGGGCATCAGGTTGCGGCTGTGGTAGTCGCGGTGGCAGA
Source organism: uncultured Acidobacteriota bacterium (assembly GCA_963717945.1). GTDB lineage: Bacteria > Acidobacteriota > Vicinamibacteria > Vicinamibacterales > Fen-181 > FEN-299. The sequence continues at coordinate 261,920 of CAVQXT010000007.1, forward strand.
GCACCCTCGGCTCGCCGGCCAGCTCCTCGACGATCGGCCGCCATTCCGCGCGGATCGCCTCGCGCGTGGCCGCCGGCACCTCGACGCCGCGGTAGGCCTCGATGAAGTGCTTCACGAAGAACTCGAGCTCCCACGTCAGTTTGTCGACGTCGAAGGCGAGCGTGTAGGGCGTGAAGCCCTCCGACGCCAGTTCCGCGCCGCGCCGCTGCAGCACCTCGATGAACCCGACCGCCTGGCGGTACAGCGCGGCATGCTCCCCGGGTGACGCCACGCCAAGGTGCGCCTGCATCGTGACGTCGCCCAGGTCCTGCAGCCTGAGCAGGCCGAGATCCTCGGCATGATCGAAGATCGCCGGCACCGGCAGCGGCACGCGGTCGAGCAGCCGGGCGACGTTCGCGAACGACAGCGTCTCGTAGACAAACGGCGCCGAATAGAGCGCCAGCACCGAGGTCGTCCCGGACGGGTCGAACAGCCGGAAGTACCGGCGGTCGGACGCATCCCCGGTCAGCGGAACGATGCGCGTGGCCTCGCGGTCGAAGCCGCGGCGCGCGAGGTACGCGGCGATCGGTTCGGGTACCGGCACGGCGGCGGGATGCGTATCGAGACTCATGGCATTACCGTTCGATCGATTGGAGCCAGCAGGAGGTCGCCCACCAGGTCGTCGCCCGGCCCGGGCGCGCAGCACGCGGCGGGGACGACCGCCTTGCGCTGCCACCGGACGCCGGCCGGCACCCGGACCCGGTCGGCGACGACGCACTCGGTCAGCCAGGCGCCCTCGCCAACCGTCACATCGTCCCACAAAACGGTGCGGACCAGGCGCGCCGACGAAGCGACGTCGCAGCGGGACCCGGCCAGCGGCGAGCCGGGCACGACCGGTTCATCGGCAGCCGCGCGGGCGAACGCCAGGGAAGTGGCCAGGTAGTCGGCCGGCGTGCCGATATCCGAGAACGCCGCGCGGGTGGTCACGGCCCGCACGCAGCCCGGGTCCGACTCGATGAGTGCCGGGTACCACATGCCGATCGACTCGGCGGGCGCGCCGGCGGGGAGGCCCGCGAACGCGCTGGCCTCGACCACCTGCAGGCCGATGAAGTGCCACGAAGACCGGGCGCTGCCGCGGCCGACGAAACCGGCCACCGCGCCGTCGTCGTTGACGAGGACCCCGCCGTAGCGGTCCGGCTCGGTGTTCGGGACCACGGCGAGCGTCACCAGCGCGCCCGAGCGATCGTGATGGGCGAGCAGGCCGGAGAGGGACAGGTCGGTGAGCGTGTCGCCGTTCACGACGAGGAATCGATCCTCGGCGACCAGCGGCAGCGCGCGTCGCGGGCCGCCGGCCGAGCCGAGCACGGGGTTCTCCCACGAATAGCGCGCGCGCACGCCGAGGTCGCTGGCGTCGCCGACTGCCGCGCAGACGGTCTCGGGCAGGTGGTGCAGGTTCAGCACGACGTCGACGACGCCCTGGGCCGACAGCCACCGGAGGATCCGGCGGACGAGCGGCTCGCCCGCGACAGGCACGGCCGGCTTCGCCCGCATCGACGACAGCGGGCGCAGCCGCGTGCCCAGGCCGGCGGTCAGCAGCAGGGCAGGCAGCATGCCGTCTACTCTTCGAAAACCATGTCGCCGACCGGCTTGCCGGCGGCGGCGCAGTGCTGCACGTACAGACCGCGGTAGGAGTCGATGATGTAGTCTTCCGGGCCCCGGCCCAGGTCGACGGCGATCGTCGCGATGGCCTGTTCGCTCCCCTCGATCTCCACGAACGTGCCGATCGGCGTCTCGTCGAGGGCGATGATCGCGTCGAGCGCGCCGAACTCCTCCCGGTACTTCTGGTAGCGGAACCACCCGGTGATGCCGAGCTGCTCGAGGACGTAGAGCATCGTCTCGCCGTCGGCGACGACCGTCTCGCGCTCCTCCCGGAGCTTGAACGGCGACGGTTGGACGGGCCCCTTGTAGGTCAGCAGGCTGCGCCCCTGTTCCGTCCGGACGCGCAGCACCGAGCGGCGGGCCCGCAGCCGCTCGTCGGCGGTGTCGACCAGGCAGTCTTCCTGCAGCCGGCGTCCCCGAAGGAGCGTCGCCCGTGTCCGCAGGATCGCGTCACGCGCCTCGGCGGCGCTGGCGAACCGCAGCTTGACCTCGCGCTCCAGCGAGCTGGTAGTCATCCCGCCTCCAGGTTAGGTGACACGGCCGCCAAAGGATAGCCCCTGCAGAGGGGCCGCGTCGACTGCCTTCGAGAAGATCATGACCTTGAGCGTGCCGCCCATGCCACCGGGCAGCAGCAGCGTCTTGAGTGCCAGGCGTCGCCGGAGTTCGACGGCTGAGGCCGGCCCTTCGCGGAGGACCTGCCCGGCCAGGCCGAGCAGGAAGTAGGTCTGATCCACGACGCCCAGCAGCCTCAAGCCGGCGTCCTCGCCGGCCAGTTTCAGACCGGTCAAATCCACGTGCGACGTGATGTCGCGTTCGCCCGGTTCCAGCAGCCAGCCGGGGCCGTCCTCGCGGCGCTCGGCCGCGTGGCGCCGATAGGTGGTCAGCGTGCCGGTCGCGTGCGACGCGGAGTAGAGCGTTGAGGCGTCGTGGCCGTAATCGATGACGACGAGGAACCCCCGGGCGAGACAGCCGCCGGCCTGCCTGACCCAGCCGGCCGCGGCCAGGTTCACTTCCGCGAACCAGCCGGGCCGCAGGCGCGCGCCGACGCGCTCGAGGTACTCCGGGATCCGCGGCGACGACACGTCACCCTCACGCGTGGCCAGCCGCTCGCCCTCGGCGTCGACATACACCTCGCGGAGGCCTTCGCCCCGCATGACGACCAGGTGCGGCGGCAGCGCGTCGAGCAGCTCGTTCGCGTAGATGACGCCGTGGACCTCGCCCGGCAGCTCTGACGACGACGCGGCGAGGCGCGCCAGGTGGGGGCCGAGGACGTCGGCCTGCGCGGCCCGCGCGCGAGAGCTGCGCTCGACCAGGTGCAGGCGCGTGGCGTCGTAGAACTCCGGGTGCTGCGCGGCCGCCGCGTCGAGGACGTCGCGGGCGAGCCTGCCGTTGCCGGCCGCGGCCTCGACCAGGTCGAAGCGGCCGGCGCGTCCTGCGCCAGAGGGCCCCCGCGCCGCCGACAGGATCGACCACATCTCGGCGAACTCGACCGACAGCAGCTCGCCGAAGACCGCGCCGACGTCCACGCTGGTGATGAAGTCGCCATCACGCCCGGAGCGCTGCGCGGCGCGCGCGTAGTAGCCCAGCGTCTCGTGATAGAGGGCCGTGTCGATGAACTCCGCCACGGTCAGGGGACCGGAGCGGCGGATCTGCTCGAGGATGAGGGAGGTCAGGGGGGAGGGCATGCAACAGTGGACGAATCGCAAACGATTCTCTGTAGTTGTCAGTTGCCAGTTGTCAGTTCCCAGTCTGTCGCGCGGGGCAGACTGACCACTGGCCACTGGCAACTGGCCACTACGCGGTCCTCCGCTATTCCTTCTTGATCGTCACGAACATCTCCTGGTTCTGCCGCGTCTTCCAGATCAGCAGCATCGCCCGGCCGCCCGACGGGACCTTTTGCAGGACCCGGCTGGCCTCGGCCGCGTTCGCGATGGCGGTGCCGTTCACCTTCAGGATGATGTCGTACTGCGCCAGGCCCGCGCCCTCGGCCGGGCTGCCGGGATCGATGTCGGTGATGACGGCTCCCGTGGTGCCGGCCGGCAGCCGGAGCTGGCGCGCGATATTCGGCGTGAGGTTGCCGAGCGTCATGCCGAAGCCGACGCTCGTGTCCTCGCTCCCGCCCTCGGGCGGCGTGGCGGCGCCGGCCTCGGCCGCGAGGTCGAGTTCCTCGACGGCGACGCTGACGCTCCGCTCCTTCTTGTCGCGGAGGATCTTCACCGGTACCGTCGTGCCGGGCTTGGTGCCGGTCACCATCCGGATCAGATCGTCCATGCCCGTCACCGGCTTGCCGTTGAACTCGACGATGACGTCACCGGGCTCGATGCCGGCCTTGGCGGCGGGCGAGTCCTTGGTCACCGTCCTCACCAGCGCACCCGATCGCTGCCTCAGGCCCAGGTCGGCCACCGACTCCCTGGGCACCTCCTGCACGGTGACCCCGATCTTCCCCCGGATGACCTTCCCGGCGCGGAGTTGCGGCAGCAGCTCCCGGACGAGGTTGATCGGGATGGCGAAGCCGATGCCGATGTTCCCCTCGCTGGCGCTGTTGGACACGATGGCGGTGTTGATGCCGATGACCTCGCCCCGGATGTTGAGCAGCGGCCCGCCCGAGTTCCCCGGGTTGATGGCCGCGTCGGTCTGCAGCACGTCCTGGTTCCGCTGGTCGGCGACCGAGAACGGGCGCTTGGTGGCGCTGATGACGCCGACGGTCACGGTATGCCCGAGGCCGAAGGGGTTGCCGATGGCCATCACCCAGTCGCCCGGCTGCATCTGGTTCGAGTCGCCGAACTTCGCTTCCACCAGCGGCGTCGTGGGCTTCTCCTCGAGTTGGATGAGGGCGCTGTCGCTGAGCTGATCGCGCCCGACGAGCCTGGCTTTGAACTCCTCGACGTCGGCGTTGTTCTCGCCGAAGGCGACGAAGATGTCGGTCGCGCCCTCGACGACGTGGTTGTTGGTCAGGATGAGGCCGTCCCGGCTGATGACGAACCCGGTCCCCGCCACCTCGACAGCCTGCTCGCGCGGCTTGGGGCTGGGGTGCCCCTGGGGAGGATTGCCGAAGAACCGGCCCAGCATGTCGTCCCCGCCGAAGAAGTCCGACATGTCCTGCACCTTGCGCGTGGACCGGGTCCGGATGTTCACCACCGACGGCGAGGCGATCTTGGCGATGTTGCGGAACGTCGCCGCGTCGAGCGGGCCGGCGAGCGGCGCGCTGTTGGCCGCCGGCAGCGCCATCGTCTCCGCGGAGGACGGCGCGGCGAGGTCGAGGCGTGAAGCGAGGACCATGCCGACCGCGAGCGACGCGACCGCAATCAGCCCCGCGTAGAACACCGTGATCTTTCGGCTGGACATGCATCTCCTCCGACTGGGGATAGTCGCGATTATACCCTCCGAATTGCCAAGCCGGCCTTCTTCGTCGAGGGGGGGCCTGCGGGTGACCGGCTATCTGGTGAGCGCGAGCGTCTATAATCGGAGCAGCCTCTCCTGCCGTTCCCGCTGGTGATTCATGATGCACAGGCTCTCGATCGTCGGTCGCTGTCGGCTCACCCCGGTCGCGCTCGTCTTCGTCCCGGCGCTCGCCGCCGCGCTGCTGGCGTCCCAGGCCCCGTCGCCGGTCCAGCCCGACCGGCAGATGCCGCCGGTGACGTTCCGGGTCGAGGTCAACTACGTCGAAGTCGACGCGACCGTCGTCGACGCGCGGGGCGCGTTGGTGGACAACCTGAAGGCGTCCGACTTCCAGGTGTTCGAGGACGGCAAGCCGCAGGCGATTACGACGTTCGGCCTGGTCAGGATTCCGCTCGAGCGCGCCGAGATGCCGCTGTTCGCCAGGCAGCCGATCGAGCCGGACGTGCAGAGCAACGACCGGGCGTTCGACGGGCGGGTCTACCTGATCGTGCTCGACGGGCTGCACACCGCGCCGATGCGCACCCCGTGGGTGCGGAGGGCGGCCCGGCAATTCATCCAGAACTCGATTGGGGCCAACGACGTGGCGGCCGTGGTGAGCACGCAGGGCGCGGCGTCGCAGGACTTCACTGGCAACAAGCGCCTGCTGATCGAGGCGGTGGACCGGTTCACGGGGAACGCCCTGCAGTCGGCGACGCTCGACAAGATCGAGGACTACAACCGGAGGCAGGCCGCGTCGGCGATGGACTCCACGCCGAGGGACCTCGAGAACGTGCAGCGGTCCTTCAACGCGTCGGCGACGCTCCGGACCATCCGCCAGCTCGCCGACTTCATGTCGGGCCTGCGAGGGCGCCGCAAGGCGCTCGTGCTGTTCAGCGAAGGGATCGACTACGACATCACCGACGTGATCGGCAACCCGGGGGCGTCATCCGTCATCGACGACTCGCGCGACGCCATTGGCGCCGCCACGCGATCGAACGTCAGCATCTACAGCATCGACCCGCGGGGCCTCTCGGCCGAGGCGGGGTTCGACGCCAGCACGCAGGGGCCGCCGGCGGGCGCCGACCCGAGCTTCGGCCTCGACTCGACGGGCCTGCAGAACGAGGCGCGCCTCCAGCAGGACAGTCTTCGCCTGCTCGCCGACGAGACCGGGGGCTTCGCGGCGGTCAACTCGAACGACTTCACGTCGGCGTTCGACCGGATCCAGCGCGACAACAGCAATTACTACGTGCTCGGGTACTACCCGACCAACGACCGGCGCGACGGCAAGTTCCGCAAGATCGAAGTGAAGGTGAATCGTGCCGGCCTCGACGTCCGGTCCCGCAAGGGCTACATGGCGCCGCGCGGCAAGGTGGCGCCGGCCGCCGCGGTCGAGGCTTCCCAGGGGACGCCGCCGGTGCTGCGCGACCTCCTCGGCAGCCCATTGCCCATCCCCGGCGTTCGGCTGGCGGCGACGGCCGCGGCGTTCAAGGGGAAGGGGCGCGACGCGTCGGTCAACCTCGTGGTCCAGGCCGACGGCCGCGACCTGTCCTTCAAGGAGAAGGACGGCAAGTTCGACGGATCGCTCGACATGGCGGTGATTGCCATCGACGAGTCGGCCGGCAAGTCGAGAGGGGGCCTCAACCACGAGCTGAACATGCCCCTGCTGCCGGCGACCTACCAGCAGGTGGTCCGGACCGGCCTCCGGATTACGTCCCGGATGGACCTGCCGCCCGGACGCTACCAGCTGCGGATCGGCATGGTGGACACCAACAGCCATCGCACCGGCTCGGTGCACCTCGACCTCGAGGTCCCCGACTTCGCGTCGGAGCCGCTGATGATGAGCGGCCTGGTCCTGACCTCGGCGCTCGCCGCGCAGATGCGAACCGCCCAGGGCAATCCGATTGACGAACTGAGAAAGGCGCTGCCCGGCCCGCCGACCGCGTCGCGCACGTTCCGGTCCGGCGAGGAGTTGGCCCTGGTGGCGGAGGTCTACGACAACCAGGCGAAGACGCCGCACTCGGTGGACATCACGACGTCGCTCCTGGCCGATGACGGGCGCGAAGTCTACAAGCACGAGGACCAGCGCTCGAGCGCCGAGCTGGGAGGGGCGAACGGCGGCTACGGGCACACGGCCGTCATCCCGCTGAAGGGCGTGGCGCCCGGCCTCTACATGCTGAAGGTGGAAGCCCGTTCCCGGCTGGGCAAGGGCCAGACGGTCAGCCGGGAGGTCCTCATCCGGGTCGGGCCGTGAGCCTGTACAAGGAAACGGCCACCGATGGCGCCCGCTCCGGGCGCCGTCGGCGGCCGTTTCCTCTCGATCGTTCCCGCCCGTCCACCCGCCGCTATTCGAACTTCGCGACCCTCTTCACTTTCACGTCGCCATACTGATGCGAGAACTTATAGTTGTCGCGGAACATATTGGCGTTCTTCGGGGTCTTCAGGACGATGGTCCCGATCTCGCCGGGCATCAGCGGCTTCTTGAGGAACTGCGCATCGCCCGGGACCGGGTTGTTGTTCTTGTCCCACCAGAACTGCTCGATCTTCAGGCGGGCGATCGGGCCGGTCGACATGTTCTTGACCTGGAACGTCTTGACGACATACCCCTCTTTGTCCAGCTTGATGGGTGTGTCGATGTACTGGATCTCGACCGTGCCGCGGACAGGGTTGATCCAGACCGGCTTGGCCGGCTGGGAGTCCGGTGCCTGCGCGAAGGCGGCCGAAACACCGCCGACCAGAACCAGGGCGAGCGTGAGCGCCAGGAAAGCGCGATTAAGGCGGAACATGAAATCCTCCCGGGGGCTTGTGGCTGGGCTCGGAGGCACATCGCCCCCGAGTCGGCATGATTATAGAGCGTTACATCTCCCCGTTCCAGTCCTCGGGTTCGGCGGCGGCGGCCCGGAAGATCTCGAGGTGCCACTTGCCGCCCCCCCAGGGTTCGATGACCTCGGTGGCGACCACGTCAACGAGGATCTCGGCGAACGTCCGGCCCTCCGGATCGCCGTCGAGGTGATAGGCCGGGTCGTCCCACGCGAAGTTCGGGTAGAGCGTGATCGTCAGGAACAGGTCGTAGCCGTCGTCGATGACGATCAACTGCCCGCAGGGACGCTTGATGGTGGAGTGATAGACGAGGTACTTCTCGGCGCTGTGGGCGCGGATGTACCGCTTCAGCGCGAACTCGCGCGCGACGATCTCTTCGACGGCGATCTTCTTGTCCCAGCAGTCGCGGCAGTAGCGCTCCTCCCCGCGGGGCTCGGAGACGTCCTTGGCGCCGCACAGCGCGCACCGCGACTTGGCGACCGACTTTCGAGGCATCCCCGGAATTCTATCATTCCGTGTCGGACTTCAGCCCGTACATCGACTCGACGTACTGCTTCACCATGCGCCGCGAGCTGAAGTGAGGCATCACGGTGCGGATCGCCTCGCGCACGATGTGCAGCCAGGCCCGCGGCACGCCGGCGGCGTCGCGGTCGTAGAAGGGCGGCACCACCTCCTGCTCGAGCAGCCGGTAGAGCGCGTCCGCGTCGGCCGCGTCCACCGCGGCCGGGTCGGCGCTGTCCGATTTCCCGTCGATCAGCCAGCCGTTGGTGCCCGTGTACCCCTCGGCCCACCAGCCGTCGCCGATGCTCAGGTTCGGCACGCCGTTCACGGCCGCCTTCATGCCGCTCGTGCCGCTCGCCTCGAGCGGCTTGCGCGGGGTGTTGAGCCAGATGTCGCACCCCTGGGTCATGAAATGGGCGACGTGCAGGTCGTAGTCGTCGATGAACGCGATCCGCCCGCCGAACCCCTGGTCCATGGCGCGCTTGTAGATGCGCTGGAGGTGGTGCTTGCCCGAGTCGTCGGCCGGGTGGGCCTTTCCGGCGTAGACGATCTGGACCGGCCGTCGGGCGGCCGAGAGGATGGCGGCGAGCCGGTCGGGGTTCGAGAACAGCAGTTCCGGCCGCTTGTAGGCCGTGAACCGCCGGGCGAACCCGATGGTGAGCGCGTTCGGGTCGAGCAGCGTCCCCGCCGCGACGATCTGACCGGGGCCGACCCGCTCTTCGGTCCAGCGATACCTCGCGCGTTCGCGGATGAAGGCGAACAGGGCCGCCCGAAGCGCCTGCCGGACCGCCCACAGCTCGGCGTCCGGGATGGCGTCGATCGCGTCCCACATCTGCTCGTCGTCGTGCCGCTGGCGCCAGTCCGGGGCGATGTGCGCCTCGAACAGCTTGGACAGCTCGGCGGCGATCCAGGTCGGCACGTGCACGCCGTTGGTGATGGCCTGGACGGGACTCCCGTCGGCCCCGGTGTCGGGCCAGATGGGCGCCCACATCCGGCGCGTCACGTCGCGGTGCAGCTGGCTCACGGCATTGACCGCGCCGGCCGACCGGATCGCGAGCGCCGTCATGTTGAACATCTGGCCGTTGCCGCTGCCGTTGTCGTAGGCGCCGAGCGCCAGGACGTGATCGCGCAGGCCGCCGAGACTGCCCCAGGCGCCGGACAGGTACTTCTCCACGAGCTGGAAGGGAAACGCGTCGTGACCGGCCGCCACCGGCGTGTGCGTCGTGAACACCGTCGTGCGCCGCACGTCGGCGAGCGCCTGTTCGAACGGGGTTCCCTGCTCGACCGCCTCGCGCACGCGCTGGAGGACGACAAACGACGCGTGCCCTTCGTTCAGGTGCCACACGTCCGGTTCGACGCCGACGGCGTGCAGCGCGCGCACGCCGCCGAGCCCGAGCACGATCTCCTGCTGGATCCGCGTCTCCTGGTTGCCGCCGTACAGGCGGGCCGACAGCTCGCGGTCCCACGGCGCGTTCTCGGGCAGATCGGTGTCGAGCAGGTAGAGCCGCACGCGGCCCGCGCGCACTACCCAGACCGCGGCCAGGACCGTCCGGTCCCCGAGCGGCACCGCGACGACGCAGGGGGAGCCGTCGGGACGCGCGGCCGGCTCGATCGGCGCGTCGAGCCAGTCCAGCCGCTCGTAGCTCTCCAGTTGCCAGCCGTCAGCCGAGATGTTCTGGTGGAAGTATCCCTGCGGGTACATGAACCCGATCCCGACCAGCGGCACGCCCAGGTCGCTGGCTTCCTTGCACGTGTCGCCCGCCAGCACGCCGAGGCCGCCCGCGTAGAGCGGCACCGACTGGTGCAGGGCGAACTCGGCCGAGAAGTAGGCGATCTGCGTGCCCTTGGCCGTCGCCCCGTACCGCTGCGCCCACCAGGTGTCGCGCGCCGTCCGGGCCAGGTCGAGGTCGTGGACGACGCTGTCGTAGAGCGCGAGGAAGCTCCGATCCCCGGCCGCCCAGTCCAGCCGGTCCCGGTTGATCACGCGGAGCATCCGGACGGGGTTGTGCGCCGTGTCCCGCCAGAGCTGGTAGTCGAGGCGCTTGAACACGTCACGCGCCCGATAGTGCCAGCTCCACCAGAGGTCGCAGGCCAGTTCTTCGAGGCGCCTGATGCGATCGGGAAGAGGGGGAAGCTCCGGATAGCGATCCATGTCTCCGCTCTCACTCGGTTCTGAGGAATCAACTTCGAATGCTATCTGCCGGTCGGCGGCTGCGTCAATGGCTCGGTGGTGGCCCCGGCCGGATTATCGCGGCCCAATCACCCCGGCCGACTCACCAGCCGACTCACCAGCCGACTCACCAGCCGACTCACCAGCCGACTCACCAGATAGCGCAGGGCTTCAGCCCTGCGCTACACTGTCCGGCCATGAAGCCGATCAATCGTCGCCAATTCGTCCAGGCCGGCGCGGCCGTCGCGGCGGCGGCCGTTGCCCCCGTCCAGTCGTTCGGCCAGGCGCCCACGGTCATGACGCCGAAGAGCGCCAAGCCGATCGTCGTCTGCTCCGCCAACGGCAATCAGTACCGAAACGGCGGCAGGCAGACCTGCATCGAGAAGGCGTTCGGGATGATCGCCTCCGGCGCGGACGTGCTCGACGCGGTGGTCGCGGGGGTGAACATCAACGAGCTCGACCCGCTCGACATGACGGTCGGCTACGGGGCCCTGCCCAACGCCGACGGCGTCCTGCAGCTCGATTCGTGCTGCATGCACGGGCCGAAGAAGCGCGCGGGCGGCGTGTCGGCGCTCGAAGGCGTGAAGACGGCGTCGCTGGTGGCCCGGGCCGTGGCCGACAAGACCGACCACCACCTGATGACCGGGAAGGGCGCGCAGGAGTTCGCCCGTCGCCTGGGATTCGAGATCCTGCCAGACCTCAACACCGAGGCGTCGCGCAAGGCCTGGTTCGAGTGGAGACGGCGCACCGACCCGCTGCACTACCTCGCCCCGGAGGACCGCGCGATCGAGGTCAAGAAGATCGGCCTCGCCATCATGCGCGAGCTCGGCATTTCGCCCGAGCACTACTACGGCACGATCAACTGCGACGGCCTGAGCCCGAAGGGGGAGATCTGCGGTGTCACCACGACGTCCGGCCTGGCGTGGAAGATCCCGGGGCGCGTGGGCGACTCGCCGATCCTCGGCGCCGGGCTCTACGTCGACAACGAGGTGGGCGCGGCCGGCTCGACCGGGCGCGGCGAGGCCAACCTCTACAACCTGACGTCGTTTTTGATCGTGGAATACCTGCGCCGCGGAATGCACCCGAAGGACGCCGGCCTGGAGGCGCTCAAGCGTATCAGGGCGAACACGATCGAGAAGCGGCTGCTCAACTCGCGCGGCCTGCCCAATTTCGGGATCGACTTCTACGTCCTGAACGCCAAGGGCGAGTACGCCGGCGTCGGCATGTATCCGTCGCGCTTCTCGGTCTGCACCGAGAACGGCGCGCAGACGCTCGCCGTCGAGGCGCTGTTCGAAGGCAGGCCGGAGGACTGAGAAGACGCGCCTCACGGCTGCCGGCACTGGAGAGCCAGGCGCGGACCGGGTCGGCGCAAAGGGCGAATGTGGCGAGGTCCGCCGAGCTGAGCCCGGCGCGACGAACCGGCCCACGACTGGCGCCTCAGCGGCCGGCTCACGCCTTGCGCCTGACGGCGCACCCCTCGACGTTGCTCGGGGTGACCTGAGCCCGTCGAAGGGCACAGCTTCCGGCCCCTGCCAGTTCAGCGTATGACGTTGTACTTCTTCAGGATCGCAACCACCCGATCCAGGGGGATCGCCTCGGCGGTTCCCAGCTTCGATCTGACGGTCGTGGCGCGCAGCAGCGAGTTGTAGACCGCCTCCTCGGTGGCCTCGAGCGCCGCCTGGAACAGCGGCGACACCCCGTCGGGCGGCAGCACGACCCTCGCGCGAGGCTGCGACTCGCCGTGGCGCGTGCGCATCGACGGCGACGTCGTGAAGGCCACCGCGAAATCCCCGCTGCCGTTGCTGTAGGACGACCCGGTGCGGCCGAGGGCGAACACGGCGCGCGCCGCCAGCCGGCGCAGGTCGCGGGCGTCGATCGGCGCGTCGGTCGCCACCACGATCATGCACGAGCCGTCGGGCGTGGCCGGCTCGGCCTGCGCGCCGGCGTCCCCCGCCCGGGCCGGCGCAAACGCGTACTTTCCCAGCTCCTTCCCGACCGGCGCCCCGCCCATCGTCAGCACGCCGCCGAAGTTGGTCTGCACGAGCACGCCGAGCGTGTAGCCGCCGTACCGGGGCGGCAGGACGCGCGACGAGGTGCCGATGCCGCCCTTCCACCCGTAGCACTGCGTGCCGGTCCCGGCGCCGACCGCCCCTTCCTCGACCGGTCCGGCCGCCGCGCTCCTGATGGCGCCGATCACGTCCGCGGTCGTCACGTGAAGCCTGCGGATGTCGTTCAGGCCGCCGTCGTTGGTTTCGCCGACGACGGCGTTCACCGACTGCACGCGCTCGTTGCCAGGTTGCGCCAGCGTGTAGCGGACGACCGCGTCGACGGCCGTTCCCACCGCCAGCGTGTTGGTGAGCACGACCGGCGTCTCGATGGTGCCGAGTTCCGCGACCTGCGTGGACCCGGCGAGCTTGCCGAACGCGTTGCCCACGGACACGGCGCCGGCCACCTTGTCCTGGAAGAGGTTGCCCTCGTGCGGCACGACGACGGTGACGCCGGTGCGGACCAGGTCGCCCTCGAGGAGCGTCTGCTGTCCCACGCGCACGCCGCCGACGTCGGTGATGGCGTTCAGCGGGCCGGTGGGAAACACGCCGGGCGAGAGGCCGATGTCGCGGGCGCGCGGCCTCGCTCCCTCGGCTCCCATGCCGGCCGCCAGGCAGGCGGCCACCAGCGCCATGGCCGCCAGCCGTCCCTCGACGTGGCTCGGGACGGCCCTGAGCCTGTCGAAGAGCCGTAAGCCGTAAGGCGTGAGCCGTATGCCGTAAGCCGTGCGTCGTGAACGTGCGGTCATGACGTCTTCGCCTCCAGCCTGGCGGCGATGGCTCTCACTTCCGTCTGGATCTCGTCGAGCCGCTTCATCAGGTCCTGGTGCCTCGCCTCGTGGGGCCGGGGCTTCTTCGCGACGAACGTCACGCTGCCGTTGGCCTCGAGGATGGCCTTGTCGACCTCGTTGAGGGCGGCGAAGCCCTGGCGCCGGGCCGCGGCCTCGAGTTCCCCGACGGTGATTCCCTCGGCGCGGAGGCGGTCGTCGAGGAGCCGCCCGCTCCGCATCAGCATGTCGGCGTCCCCCTCGAGGTATCGCTCCGCCCACGGGTGGGCGAACACAAAGCGGACGACGACGTAGTTGAAGACGAGAAGCGTCGTGGCGCCGACGATCCCGCCGAGCACCGAGTTGTCGGCGCCGATGATCGCGTTCTGCACCGTGTTCGAGATCGTCAGCAGCACGACCAGGTCGAACGCGTTGAGCTGGGCCAGCTCCCGTTTGCCGGCCAGGCGCAGGCCGACGACGAGGAACAGGTAGACGAGCACGGGCCGGACGATCTTCTCGAGCAGGCTCACGCTGGTCTGCGCGTCCGGGCCGATGTGGAACAGGTTGGTCAGGATGCTTGCGTCCACGATCATCCCCTTTCGAGGCGGGTGGTTCCGGCGGCTCAGTATACGGCTACAATCGAGATAAATGGCACATCTCGACTCGTTCTCGACGCTTACCGACATCGTCGTCGAGGGCCGGCCCGTCAGGGTCCGAAGCCTGGCCGCCCTCGAGCGAGCCGGCCACCCCCGGGTGGCGAGGCTGCCGTTCGCGCTCCGCATCCTGCTCGAGAACCTCCTGCGCCACGAAGACGGCCGGTTCGTCCGCGCCGCCGACATCGCGGCGCTGGCCGACTGGGACCCCGCGCGCAAGGCCCGGAAGGAAATCGCGTTCACGCCGGCGCGCGTGCTGCTCCAGGACTTCACCGGCGTGCCGGCCGTCGTCGACCTGGCGGCCATGCGCGACGCGGTCGCGCGGCTCGGCGGCGACGCCGCGCGCATCAACCCGCTCCAGCCGGTCGAGCTGGTGATCGACCACTCGGTGCAGGTCGACTACTACGGGCGGCCCGACGCGTTCGGCCTCAACGCCGACCTCGAGTTCTCGCGCAACCGCGAGCGCTACGTCTTCCTCCGCTGGGGCCAGAACGCGCTCGCCAACTTCCGCGTCGTTCCGCCCGACACCGGCATCGTCCACCAGGTGAACCTCGAGTACCTGGCCCGCGTCGTGTTCGACGCCGTCGAGGACGGCCGGCCCGTGGCCTATCCCGACACGCTGGTGGGCACCGACTCGCACACGACGATGGTGAACGGGCTGGGGGTGGTGGGCTGGGGCGTCGGCGGCATCGAGGCCGAGGCGTGCATGCTGGGCCAGCCGATCTCGATGCTGGTGCCCGAAGTGCTCGGCGTCCGGCTCACCGGCCGGCTGCCGGAGGGCGTGACGGCGACCGACCTCGTGCTGACCGTCACCGAGCGGCTGCGCCGGCACGGGGTCGTCGGGAAGTTCGTCGAGTTCTTCGGCCCGGGCCTCGCGCACCTGTCGATCGCCGACCGCGCGACGCTCAGCAACATGTGTCCGGAGTACGGGGCGACGATTGCGGTCTTCCCGATCGACTCGATGACGCTCGACTACCTGCGGCTGACGGGGCGGGACGAGCACCGCGTGGCGCTCGTGGAGGCGTACGCCAGGGCGCAGGGCCTGTTCCTGGGGCCCGAGTCGGTCGAGGCGGACTACGCGGAGCGGATCGAGGTCGATCTCGCGGCCGTCGAGCCGAGTCTCGCCGGCCCGCGGCGTCCGCAGGACCGCGTCACGCTCCCCGGGGCGCGCGCGTCGTTCGACCAGGCGCTCGACTCGCTGCGGAGGAAACGGTCGGACGGCGGAATTGCCGTCGCGGCCGCGACGCCCGCTTCGGGCCTCGACGACGGCTCGGTGGTGATCGCGGCGATCACGAGTTGCACGAACACGTCCAACCCCAGCGTGATGATCGCCGCCGGCCTGCTGGCGAAGAAGGCTGTCGAGCGCGGCCTGCGCACCAAGCCGTGGGTCAAGACGAGCCTGGCGCCAGGGTCCAGGGCCGTCAGCGACTACCTGGCGGCCGCCGGCCTCACGCCGTACCTCGATCGCCTCGGCTTCTCCCTCGTCGGCTACGGCTGCACGACCTGCATCGGCAACAGCGGCCCGCTGCCGACCGAGGTCGGGGCCGAGGTCGAGGCGCGCGACCTGGTGGTGGCCTCCGTGCTCAGCGGCAATCGGAACTTCGAGGGACGGATCCAGTCGCAGGTGCGGGCCAACTATCTCGCGTCGCCGCCGCTGGTGGTGGCCTATGCGCTGGCCGGGACGATCCGGATCGACCTGACGGCCGAGCCGTTGGGGAAGGGCTCGACCGGCGCCGACGTCTTCCTGCGGGATATCTGGCCGTCCGAGCGCGAGATCCAGGCGGCGATGGTCGGGACGGTGACGGCGGGCAGCTTCAGGCAGGCGTACGCGGACGTGTTTGCCGGCGACGCTCGGTGGCAGGCGTTGCAGGTGCCGGCGGGGGACCGCTACGACTGGGCGGAGGAGTCGACCTACATCCGGAACCCGCCGTTCTTCGAAGGGCTGTCGGCGGCGCCGGCACCGGTGACGGACATCTCGGGCGCCCGCGTGCTGGCCCTTCTCGGCGACAGCGTGACGACCGACCACATCTCGCCGGCCGGGTCGATCCGCGCCGACAGTCCGGCCGGGCAGTACCTGATCGCGCACGGGGTGCCGCAGCGGGAGTTCAACTCGTACGGCGCCAGGCGCGGCAACCACGAGGTCATGGTGCGCGGGACGTTCGCCAACGTGCGCCTGCGGAATCTGGTGGCCCCCGGGACGGAGGGCGGATGGACCCGCCACCAGCCGGACGGCGCGCAGGAGACCATCTACGATGCCGCGATGCGTTACCACGAGGAGAACGTGCCGCTGCTCGTCATCGCCGGCCGGGAGTACGGCGCGGGGTCGTCGCGCGACTGGGCGGCCAAGGGCACGCTCCTGCTCGGCGTGCGGGCCGTCATCGCCCAGACCTTCGAGCGCATCCACCGCAGCAACCTGGTGAACATGGGGGTGCTGCCGCTGCAGTTCAAGGACGGGGAGTCGGCCGCCGGCCTTGGCCTGACCGGCACCGAGGTATTCGACGTGAAGGGCCTCGCCGGTGCCCTCGCGCCGATGGCGGACGTCGCCGTCACGGCGCGCGCCGCCGACGGGAAGACGACCGCGTTTACGGTCACGTCGCGGATCGATACCCCGGAGGAACTGGCCGCGTTCAAGGCCGGCGGCATCCTGCCCCACGTGTTGAGGCAGCTCGTCGCCGACCGTTCCGGGCACTGACATGCTCACGGCCGACTCGGTGAAAGCGCAGGCCCGCACCCTCGGGTTCGAACTCTGCGGCATCGCGCCGGCCGAGGCCGTGCCCGAGGCGGGGCGCATCAGGGAGTGGATCGCCCGAGGCTACGCGGGCGACATGGGCTACCTTCCGCGGACGGCGCACAGGCGCGAGGATGTCCGCCGCTACCTGCCGTCGGCCCGCTCGGTCGTCGTCACCGGCACGCTCTACAACGCCGACCGGCCGTACTCGGTCGAGCTCGCCGACCCGGCCGAAGCCGTCGTCTCGCGCTACGCGTGGGGCGAGGATTATCACCAGGTCGTCGGACGGCGGCTGGATCAGTTGCTGGAGTGGATGCGGGCCGGGCACGGCGCACCGTTCGAGGCGAGAGCGTGCGTGGACACCGCGCCGGTGCACGAACGAGCCTACGCGCAGGCCGCCGGGATCGGCTGGACCGGCAAGAACGGGTGCCTGATCAACGACCAAATCGGGTCCTGGATCTTCCTCGGCGAAATCGTCTGCAGCATCCCGCTCGCGCCCGACGCGCCCGCCTTGGACCAGTGCGGCACCTGCTCGCTGTGCCTGGAGGCCTGCCCGACCGGGGCACTCGTGGAGCCACGCGTGCTCGACGCCCGGCGTTGCATCTCGTACCTGACGATCGAGTCGCGGCGCGAGATTCCTGAGTCCTTTCGAGCGGAAATCGGCGCTCGCGTCTACGGGTGCGACGTCTGCCAGGACGTCTGCCCCTGGAACCAGTCGGCCCCGTCGAGCGGCGACCCGGCCTGGCAGCCGCGGGCGGGGCTGGACCATCCGCAGCTTCTCGACCTGTGTCGGCGAACCGACGCCGAGCTGGCGGAGCTCACGTGCGGGACCGCGATGACGCGCGCGTCGGTCGCCGCGCTTCGCCGGAACCTGGCGGTCGCGCTCGAGAACAGCGCCAGCCCTGAAGGGCCGGCCTACGTACGGACGCGGCGGGACCGTGTGTAGGGCGGGCCTTCAGGCCTGCCTGTGGCCCTCGGCCCTCCGCCCAATCGCGGTAGAATACCCTCCAGTCAGCCCGCCCCCCGCCGTCATTTCCCGAAGAGGTTCCGATGAAGTCATCAATCGTACTGGGATCGCTCGTCGTCCTGATCGCGGCCGCCTGCGCGTCGCCCACGACGACGACGGCGCCGGCCAAGGAGGTCGTCGTGGTGCCCGAACAGGCGAAGCTGGAGGCCGCTGCGGCGCAATACGCCCCGACCGACATCGGCGCGGACATTTCAAAGCTGCCCGCGGGCGAACAACAGGCGCTGGCGCGCCTGGTGGAGGCCGGCTGGGTCATGGACGGCCTGTTCCTGCGGCAGGTGTGGGCCGGCAACGAGGGGCTCCTGCTCGAGCTGCTGACCGACCGGTCGCCGCTCGGCCAGGCCCGGACGCACTATTTCCTGATGAACAAGGGGCCGTGGGATCGCCTGGACCACAACGCGGCGTTCCTCGCCAGCGTGCCGCCAAAGCCCGAGGGGGCCAACTTCTATCCCGCGGGCGCGACCAAGGCGGACGTCGAAGCCTGGATGATGGCGCTGCCCGAGGCGGAACGCGCGCAGGCCGCGGGCTTCTTCACGACGATCAGGCGGCCGTTGCCGACCAAAGGCGCGAAACCGGGCTTCCAGATCGTGCCTTACAGCGTCGAGTATCAGGGCGAACTGGCCCGCGCCGCCGACCTGCTGCGGGAAGCCGCGCGCCTGACGGCGCAGCCGACGCTCAAGAAATTCCTCGAGAGCCGGGCGGACGCGTTCCTCTCGAACGACTACTACGCGAGCGACGTGGCGTGGATGGAGCTCGATGCGAGCATCGAGCCGACGATCGGCCCGTACGAGGTCTACGAGGACGAGTGGTTCAACGCGAAGGCGGCCTTCGAGGCGTTCATCACCGTGCGCGACGACGGCGAGACGGCGAAGCTCGCGAAGCTGGGCGCCGAGCTGCAGGGGATCGAGGACAGCCTGCCGATCGACCCGGCGGTCAGGAACCCGAAGCTGGGCGGGATGGCGCCGATCCGCGTGGTCAACGTGATCCTGGCCGCGGGCGACGGGAACCGCGGCGTGCAGACCGCGGCTTACAACCTGCCGAACGACGAGCGCGTGGTGCGCGAGAAGGGCGCCAAGCGGGTCATGCTGCGCAACGTCCAGGAGGCCAAGTTCAACCTGGTGCTCCGCCCGATCGCCGCGCGCGTGCTCACGGCGGCGCAGCAGAAGAACGTCACCTTCGACGCCTTCTTCACGCACACCGTCATGCACGAGCTGATGCACGGCCTCGGGCCGCACCAGATCGCGGTGGGCGGCAAGGCCACGACCGTGCGGGCGCAACTGAAGGACACCTACAGCGCGATCGAGGAGGCGAAGGCCGACATCTCGGGCCTGTTCGCGCTACAGCGGCTGATCGACAAGGGCGTCCTTCCCAAGTCGATGGAAGAGTCGATCTACGACACTTTCCTCGCGTCGGCCTTTCGCGCGATTCGATTTGGCGTCGCCGAGGCGCACGGCCGGGGGATCGCGCTCCAGCTGAACTTCCTGATCGACTTCGGCGCGATCACGATCGGGCCGGACGGGGCCTTCGCCATCAACCCGGCGAAGATCAAGGAGGGCGTGGCGGCGCTCACCCGCGAGATCATGACGCTGCAGGCGGCCGGCGACTACGCGAAGGCGAAAGACATGCTGACCCGGCTGGCTGTCGTCCGGCCGGAGGTGAAGAAGGTGCTCGACAAACTGACCGGGATCCCCATCGACATCGAGCCGAGATTCACGACAGCGGCCGAGCTGGTATCGAAGCAGGGCTGAAGCCCTGCTCCGACCGATGATCTTGGGCAGCTCTGTCAAAGCAGGGCTGAAGCCCTGCTCTATCTGATGATCCTTGGCAGCGCTGTCAGGACCGGATGTAGGGCGGGTCTTCAGGGCCGCCGGCTCGGAATGTAACCGGGCCGCCCCCGCGTGAATCTCTTTAGAGTTCCTAGCCCCATTGGTCGCGGAGGACTCATGCCGTTATTTGAATACGAATGTCGGAAGTGCCATCACCAGTTCGAGGCGCTGGTCATCGGCTCGCGCACGCCGGCGTGCCCGAGGTGCGAGAGCCAGGATCTCGAGAAGCGCGTGTCCCCGGTAGGGCTGGCGGGCGTAGGCGGCTGGTCGTCGAACCGGCCGTCCGGCGGCTGCCGCCCGAAGGGCGGTGGTTGAGGTTTCTAGCCGCGGGCCGGTCGGCCCGCTTCCCGTTTCTCCGTCAGTCGCTGCTCGATCCACCGGGTCCAGGCCCCCAGACCCGGCTCCGCCACACAGCTAGTTTCCAGCACTTCGATCGCCGGGTTCACGCGACGCGCGTCGGCGATCGCCGCGTCGCGGTCGAAGCGGGTGTACGGGAGCAGGTCGATCTTGTGGAGCAGCATCAGGCGTGCCCGCCTGAAGATCCCCGGGTACTTCAGCGGCTTGTCGTCGCCTTCGGCGACGCTCAGCACCACGACCTTCGCATCCTCGCCCAGGTCGTACGACGCCGGGCACACCAGGTTGCCCACGTTTTCCACGAACAGGACGTCGAGGTCGCCGGGCGGCAGGAGCCCCATCGCGCGCCGCACCATGCTGGCGTCGAGGTGGCAGGTGCCGCCGGTGGTGATCTGCAGGGCGGGGAAGCCGTAGCGCTTCAGCCGGTCCGCGTCGCGTTCGGTCTGGATGTCGCCGGTGAGGACCGCCGCGCGCAGAGCCGTTCGCCTCAGCGCCTCGAGCGTGCCTTCGAGGATGCTGGTCTTGCCGGCCCCCGGCGAGGAGATCAGGTTGAGGCAGAGCGTCCCGCGCCCGGCCAGCGCCCCGCGGAGCTCGCCGGCGATCCGGTCGTTCTCCTTCAAGACGTTCTCTCGGACTTCCACTCGTTCGGCCACGGCTTACTCCAACTCCAGGAACGACATCCCGAGTTCGTCGCCCGCCACCATCGACGCGCCGGTCGCGCCGCACGCGGGGCAGTCGGCCAGGAACTCGACGGGATGGAACGCGTGCCCGCACGCCGCGCAGAGGTAGCGGACCGGCACCGGCTCCAACTCGAGCGCGGCCCCGGCGAGATCGGTGTTCCTGACGGTCATCTCGAAGCAGAATTGCAGCGCGTCAACGGACACGCCCGAGATCTCGCCGACGCGCACGCCAATCCTGAGCACGCGGCGGTCGCCATTCTGCGACGCGTGCTCGCGCGCGGCGTCGGCAATCGACTGCGCGATCGACAGCTCGTGCATGGGACGACTGGACGGTTGCCGGCTTCGGGCTCCAGGCTCTGGCCTTCAGGCGGTGCCACAGCAGCGCACCGCACCAATTGGTTTCGCCCAACGCGAGCCTCCACCCGTCATCTTATACCGTCAGAGATGCTGCCGTAGTATGACGGCGCGACACCGCCTGAAGCCGGAAGCCCGGAGCCCAAAGCCATCAGCGCGTTGACACTCCCTGACCCCGGTGGTACAAGCCTGACCGGTGACATCCTCGCGCTGCGCCGTTCGCTTCCTGCCCGAGGGCCGCGCCACGGAGGTCGAGGCCGGCGCCGAACTCTATCTCGCGGCCGCCGCCGCCGGCATTCTCCTCGAGCAGCCGTGCGGCTCGCGGGCGACGTGCGGGCGCTGCGGCGTCCGGGTGATCGAGGGGGCCGCGCCGCCGTCGGATGCCGAACGCGCGATCTTCACACCGGCCAAGCTCGGCGCCGGGTGGCGCCTCGGCTGCCAGCTCGTCCTCGACGCGGCGTCCGTCATCGAGGTCCCCGCGGTGACGCGGTCGCTGGCCGGCAAGTCGTTCGGGGACGACCTTCCGCCCGACGCCCTCGACCACCCGGTGGCTGCGGCGCCATCGGCGGACGGACGCCCTCGATTCGGCCTCGCCGTCGACGTCGGCACGACGTCGCTGGCCGCGGCCCTCGTGTTGCTCTCCGACGGGTCGGTCGCCGCGTCGGCGTCGTCACTGAACCCGCAGGCGGCGTTCGGCGCGGACGTGATCTCGCGCATCCAACGCACGCTCGATTCGCCTGACGGCGTCGTGCACCTGCAGAACGCCGTCCGCGCAGGACTCGCCGCGCTGGTCGACGAGTTGAAGGCGGAGGCCGGCTGCGACGCGGGCCAGGTGGTCCTGGCGGCGGTGGCGGGAAACCCGACGATGATGCACTTGTGGCGGGGGGTGCCGGTGGCCAGCCTGGGCCGGGCGCCGTTTGCCGCCGCGTGGTCCGGCGTCCTGACGCTGACGGCGGAGAACACCGGCCTGCCGATCGAGCCCCGGGCCCCCGTACTCGTCTTCCCGCTGGTTCGCAGCCACGTGGGCGGCGACCTGGTCGCCGCGGCCGTGGCGTGCGGCATCGACCTGCCCTCAGAGACCGGCGGAGGACGCCCGCGTCTGCTCATCGATCTTGGGACGAACACCGAACTGCTGCTCGCGTGCGACGGCCGGCTCATCACCACCTCGGCGGCCGCCGGGCCGGCGTTCGAGGGCGGATCGATTCGGCACGGCATGCGGGGCGCGCCGGGCGCGATCGACGTCGTCTCGATCTCGGCGGGCGGCCGCGTGAGGACTCACGCGATCGGCGGCCTGCCCCCCCGGGGCATCTGCGGATCGGGCTTGATCGATGCCGTGGCCGACCTCTTGAGCACGGGCGTCGTGTCGGCCTCGGGCTACCTGCGGAAACCCGCGGAGGTGAGCGCCGGCGCCCTCGCCCAACGGCTGTCCCCGCTCGACGGCCAACAGGCGTTCACGCTGGTGGGTCCCGACGACACCGGCGGCGCCGGCCCGGTGACGATCACCGCCCGCGATATCCGCGAGGTGCAGCTCGCCAAGGGCTCGATCCTGGCCGCGGCCACTCTGCTGTGCCGGCACGCGGGCCTCGCCCCCGAGGATCTGGGCGAAGTGCTGATTGCCGGCGCGTTCGGGAACTACATCCGGAAGACGAGCGCCCTCAGGATCGGCCTGCTCCCGCCGATTGACCCCGAGCGCGTCCGGCTGGTCGGCAACGCCGCCGGCGTCGGCGCGAGGCTCGCGCTGGTCGACGCCCGGGTCATCGAACGCGCGCGGGCGCTCTCCGCCCGCGCCGAGTACCTGGACCTGGCCGGCCACGCCGACTACCAGCCCGCCTTCATGGAGGCACTGGCATTCCCCGAACGCTGAGAGGGCGCTACAATGCCCGCCATGTTCGATCTTCCCGCGCTCGCCTCTTCCCGCACCGTGATCGTGGACGGCGCCATGGGCACCCAGCTGCAGCTCGCCGGCCTTGGCATCGGCGAGTGCGGCTCGGCGTGGAACCTGAGTCATCCCGACCGGCTGGCGGCGATCCACGCGGCCTACATCGAGGCCGGCTGCGACGCCGTCATCACCAATTCGTTCGGCGCCAACCGGTGGGTGCTCGACCGCTACGACCTCGGCGGCCGCGTGGACGAGGTCAACCTGGAGGCGGCGCGCATCGCCCGGCGAGCGGCCGGTGACGCCATCGGCGTGCTCGGCGACATCGGCCCGTGCGGCGGCCTCCTGCCTCCGCTCGGCGCGATCGATCCCGGTGAACTGCTGGCCGAGTTCACCCGTCAGGCCCGCGCGCTGCTCGAGGGCGGCGCCGACGGGATCATCATCGAGACGATGAGCGCGGTCGAGGAGGTGACGATCGCCATCCGTGCGGCCAGGGCGGCCTCGGCGCCGTTTGTCATCGCTTCGCTGGCCTTCGACCACCTGCGAAACGGCTTGTTCCGGACGATGATGGGCGTCGCGCCGGAGAAGGCGGCGCAGGCGGCGCTCGACGCCGGCGCCGACATCGTCGGTGCCAACTGCGGCACCTCGATGACCACCGGCGACTTCGCGCGGGTGGCCGAGGCGATGCGTCGCGTGACCGATCGCCCAATCATCGTCCAGGCCAACGCCGGCACGCCGGAACTGGTGGACGGCCGCGCCGTCTACCGCCTCGCGCCGGAAGCGCTGGCCGACGGGATGGCCGAGGTCGTGGCGGCGGGCGCCAACATCGTCGGCGGCTGCTGCGGCACGACGCCGGCGCACATCGCCGAGCTGG
The DNA here is from genome assembly GCA_963717945.1 of uncultured Acidobacteriota bacterium. Taxonomy (GTDB): domain Bacteria; phylum Acidobacteriota; class Vicinamibacteria; order Vicinamibacterales; family Fen-181; genus FEN-299. The sequence goes on from CAVQXT010000007.1 coordinate 285,605, forward strand.
CGCGGCGGCTGAAGGCCGGCGCGTAGTCCGCGTCCGGCAGCCTACGATCCCGGCGGCAGCATCGCCTGCACGCCGTACTTGTGCACGAGCAACCCGCCCTGGTGCGCGGCGTTGGCGAGCACGACGCCGCCGGCGAGCAGCAGCCCCAGGAAGATGGTGTTGGTGGCCATCACCCATCCGCGGGCCGACAGCTTCTTCACCAGGAATGGAAGACCGAGCAGGACCGCGTAGAGCGCCGTGAGGCCCGCGAAGAGGTCCCGGGCCGTCTCGGCCATCGACGCGTGGCGCTCGATGGCCGCGTTGATGGCGTCGGTCCTGGTGGCCAGCTCCGCGGCCGCTTCACCCGTCTCGACGGCCACAAACGCCGCCGCCGTGCCGATCGCCAGCAGCAGGAGGGCCGAGAAGCCGAACATGCCGGCGTGCTTCGGCCGCACGACGGCCAGCGCGACGAACAGGGGAGCGATGAGCAACAGCGCGATCGGGAAGTGAATCACGAGCGGGTGGAGTCCGTCCCACCCCGGCCATGGCGGCAGCATGGACACGTCCTTTCGGAGAGGAGGAGCCGGGCCCGGCGGCCCGGCCCCCGAAGGTCACCGCGCTAGACGATCTTGATGAACTGCTTGCCCGGCGTGAAGCACACGGGGCACTTCTCGAACGTCACCGTCGTGACCGTGTTGCCGCACTGCGGGCACACGTAGAACGTTTTCGCCTGTTTCCAGGCCTGGAGATTGGCAGCCGCCTCGCCGTACAGTTTCGCGTGCTGGGTCTCGGCCGCGATCGCGAAGTTGAAGGCGCGCAGCGCGTCCTTGTTCCCCGACGCCTTCGCCTCGGCGATGAACTCGGGGTACATCTTGTCGCGCTCGTAGGTTTCCCCCTCGACGGCGGCCTTCAAGTTGTCGGCGGTCGTCTTGATCTCGGGCAGCTTGATGTCGGCCTTCGGCGTGCCGCCGAGCGTCTTGATGACCTCGGCGTGGCGGGTGGCGTGCACCTCCTCGGCCCTGGCCGCCGCGCGGAACAGCGACGCGACGCCCGCGAACCCTTCCTGGTCGGCCTTCTTCGCGAACTCGGTGTACTTGGCCCTGGCGTTGGACTCGCCGTTGTAGGCGGCCATCAGGTTGTCCAGCGTCTTCGACGGCGCGGCCAGGGCGCTGCCGGACGCGACGACCACGAGCACGAGCGCAGCGATCATGACGGTGAGCGTTCTGAACATCGGGCCTCCTCACAGAAGTAAAGGAACACGGACCCTGACGGGGCGTCAGCGCCGGAATGGAGCGGCCACGCTCCGGGCAGGAACATGATAAACCACTCAAATTCGGATAAAGAGACTCCGAAAGGCGTACAAAGGTGACAACTCCGGACGCGGAAAGGCAAGACGACAGCGGAGCAGGGAGCGGCTTGGCGAGAGCGCCGAAAACGGAAACGTCACGTTCGCCATCCGGACCCAGTGACTGCGGGCCCCCATCCGCAGGCAACCAAGTGACGAACGGCGAGACGTGACAATCACCGATAACGCAAGGCGAATGCCACTACCCGGCTCTGCGGATTCCTGCTGCATTTCTCACCATCGCCGAGCTTCCGCGCGTCGAATAGCCGGAGGTCCGGCAGGAGTCTGTCGGCGGGTGACGGAATTCCGGCGCTCGTGCGCCAATAAGACGACAGTCCGTGGTGACCCATGCCTCGACGCCGAATGTGTGGCATTGTAGGGGCAGCAGTTCGGGTCGGTTCGGTCACGGTCTTCTGGAGCGCGACACGTGATGCAGGCGGGCGTCGTCCGACGTCGGTGGGGCTGGGCGGGGCTGGTGTTCGTCCTGGCCGCCGGCTCTCTGCTGGCTGCGGGCCAGGGGGCGCGTCGGCGGTCGCCGAACTACCCGGCGTCATACCCGGAACTCGGCATCACGCTCATCGATGAATGGGTGACGGACCTCGACGTGTCACGCGGCGGTACGTCGCTCGCCTACTCCCGCCACGATCCCCGCGACTGGTATGTGGACATCTGGACCAGCGGGCGGTCCGGCAGGAACCGCCGGTGCATGACATGCGAGCTGACCGAGCCGGCGAAGCACCGCGGGGGCGCGGGCTGGCACCCGTCGGGCCGGTTCCTGGCCTTCTCGGCAGAGAACGACGATGTGCGGACGAGGAAAGGGGACCGGCTGGCCGAGCCCGAGGTCGGCCTGAACACCAATCTCTGGGTGATGTCCGACGACGGGGCCAAGGCGTGGCGGCTGACCGACTACAAGACCGACTATGCGAGCCCCCGGGGCGTCCTCTTCCCTCGCTTCTCGCCGGACGGGAAGCATCTCGCGTGGTCGGGGCCGGTCGATTACGCGAAGACCGGGGCCGGGCGCGAGTGGGGCGAGTGGGCCATCTACATGGCCGACTTCGACGTCCAGTCCGGAGCGCCGGCGATCAGGAACATCCGAACGCTGCAACCGGGCGACCAGCACGGCTACTACCAGCTCGACGATTGGTCGTCCGACGGCCGCCGCCTTCTCATCAGCGCGAATCCCAACCCCGGGCAACCGGTGACCGGGCTCGACATCTGCGAGCTGGACCTGGTGTCTGGCGCGTTCCGGAACCTGACGCGCACGCCCCGCGAGTGGGATCAGTTCGCGCACTACTCGCCCGACGGCCGGCACGTCATCTGGGCCTCGTCGCGCGGTCTCGCGGTGCGCTTCAGGTCGCTGGACGGCGTGAATTGGCGCAGGGACATCAAGACCGAGCTGTGGATGATGAACCGTGACGGCGCGGGCGTGAGGCGGCTGACCTTCTTCAACGAAGCCGGCTGGCAGGATTACGCGTGGTTCCGCGCGCAGGTGGCCGGCACCGCGGGAGTCTACGTCGCCGACAACGCGTATCTCGGCGACGCGTCGCACGTCGCCGTCGTGCTCGCCTACGACACGCCCCAGGGGCTGTTCGGCGGCGTGCTGGCCGTGCTGGATCTCGACCGCCGCCGGCCGATGACCGACCTCCCAGTCCCGGCATCCGGCCGCTGACCGCCGCACGTCCTCCGCTCAGTCATCGAGCCCAACGCTCCGCAGCAGCTTCAGCGCGTTCCGCGAGGTCGCGATGCCGGGCTGCAGCCGGTAATCGAACACGAGGCGCACGCCCTCGCCGTCCTGCTCCACTCCCTCGGCGAAGTGCACCGGGTGGCAAGCGGCCGCGAGCTCGTCGCATGCGGCGAGTTCCAGATCGTGCGTGGTCACGACGCCGATGGTCGGCAGGTCGAGCAAGTGGCGCAGCACGCGGCGCACGGCGACCTGGCGCTCGGCGGTGTTGGTGCCCTGCAGCACCTCGTCGAGCAGGTACAGCACGCGAGGCCCGCCGTCGCGCGCCGATTTCGCGGTCGTGACCACCAGCTTGAGGCGCTCGAGCGCCGCCATGAAGTACGACACGCCGGCCTCGAGCGAGTCCTGGACGCGGATGCTCGTGCACGGGCGCAGCGGAGGCATCCTCAGGCGGTCGGCGCACACGGGGCCGCCGGCCTGCGCGAGCACGACGTTGATGCCGATGGCCCGCAGCAGCGTGCTCTTGCCGGACATGTTCGACCCGGTGACCATCAGGAAGCCCCCGGGCGGGCCGACCGTCACGTCGTTCGCCACGCGGCGGTCGGCGGCGATCAGGGGATGGCCGAGTTGGCGCGCCTCGAGGACGGCCGACGACTCGTCGATCTCGGGGAACGCCCAGGACGGGTTGTCGTGCCTGAGCGAGGCGAGCGCCGCGAGCGCGTCGAACTGCCCGAGCGCGGCGTACCACTGGCGGAGATGCGGCCCCGCCCGCTTCTGCCACCGCTCGAGCGCGGCGAGCACGTGGAAGTCCCACAGCGTGACGAGCGCGACCACGGGGTGGAAGATGGCGACCCGCCTGAAGTCGGCCATCTGCTCGATCCGCGACAACCTCGTCATCTCGCGCGCGGCCGTCGTGCCCGACGCCCGCAGCTCCTCCTGCAGGCGCCGCAGGAGCGGCGACGAACAGGGCATGCCCGCCATCTGCGCAAACAGCGCGGCGTGGTGACGGACCAGGCCGAACCTCGAGAACACGCGCGCGAAAGTCTGCGCAATTCGCTTGCCGAACGCGGCCATCATCAGTGCCGACAGGCCCGCCGGCCAGAGCCAGAGCCATCGGTCGATGAGACCGCCGATCTGCACGGCGAGGAGCCCGACGATCGTCCCTGCCAGCAGGCGTACCGCCCACATGGCGGCGCGCCGCCGCGTGAACCACGGACCCTTCTCGGCCCAGGCGAACAGGTCGTCGAGCGCCTCGCGTGCCGGTTCGATGAGGCGCCCCAGCGCGGCGAACGTCTCCCGGCCCTCCTCGAGTCGCGCCAGTTCGTCCACCGCCTCCTGGCGGCCGCGGACCACGTCCGGGGTCGCGCCCTCGGCGAGCCAGGCGGCGAGCGTGGCCCGCCCCGCGTCGGTGCCGGCGCACCCGAGCAACTGGTACACCGACGCGTGGCCGAACACGTCGAGATCGTCGGCATACGGGTGCGTCGGGCCCGGCCCGGCGGTCGGCGACGGCGGGAGCGCGTTCCAGTCTCGCGAGACGCGCGCGGCGGCGTCGGCGTTCACCTGCGCGAGGGCGGCCGCCCACCGTTCGCGCCACTCGATTCGGGCGTGCCAGGCGATCAGGACGAAGAAGAGGACGAAGCCCGCGACCCCGGCGCCGATCCGAGCCGCCGTGTGCGACACCGGTCCGGGGAAGACGGACAGGACGCTGGCCGCGGCGGCCAGGAACACGACCAGGCGCGCGTACGACAGGGAACGGGACTGGCGCGCGATCGCCGCCCGCTCGGCCGTGTACCGGTTCGTTGCGTCGCGATACCTGGCGGCCTGGCTGTTGTCGGGTTCGGACATCGTGTTCCTGTCGTCGGATCGAATGGCCCGGAGCCGTCTCGGCGTGCCGGCGCGCGTGGTCGGTATAATAAAGCACTGCGTCCGACGCGTCGGGCAATTACGGTCTGCCCGATCGACTGGCGGCGCTCCGGTAGGAGGCCGATGCGCACTCTCTTGCCGCTTGTCAGCGTCCTCGTGTCCCTGGCCGCGGGCGGGTGCGTGCCGCGGCTGACCGTGCGCTCGCCCCAGAAGCCGGTCGAGTTCGTGCGGACCATGACACTCTACGACCATCCGCTGGAGCTGCACCTCGCGCGGCCCGCCCAGCTGCAGCCGGGCACGCCGCTGCTGTTCTACGCGACCGGCGATGGCGGCTGGCGGGGCAAGGACCTCGACACGTTCCGCCACTTGATCCGGTGGGGCTACCCGGTGGCCGGGTTCAGCGCCCCGAGCTACCTGAGCCACCTCGGCTTCGTCTCGGGGACGACGACGCCCGCGCGCCTCGCGAGGGATTACCAGCGCCTGATCGAATTCGCCAAGCAGACGTTGAATCTGCCGGCGTCGACGCGCACGGTGCTCGTCGGCGTTTCGCGGGGCGCCGGCCTGGCTGTCGTCGCGGCCGGCCGGCGCGAGCTCAACGTCGAACTCGCCGGCGTGCTGGCAGTCGCGCTCACCGGCGAAGAGGAGTACGTCCGGCACTACCGCGTGAAGCCTGGCCTCACGCCGGCCGACATGCCCACACGGGAACGGGTCGAGTTCCGGACCTACGAATACCTGGACCGGCTGCGGGCCGTGCCGCTGGTCGTCATCCAGTCCACCGGCGACAATTACCTGCCCGCGACGGCCGCGCGCAAGCTGTTCGGGCCCGACACCGACCTGCGGCGGTTCGTGTCGATCCAGGCGCGGGACCACAGTTTCGACGGGGGGCGCGAGGCGCTTTTCGCCGCGATGGCCGACGCCCTCACGTGGATGTCCACCAGGCCGCCGTCGCCGGCCACGCCGCTGAAGTGATTCATCAGGACCAGTCATGATCAACTCCTCCGTCTTCGCCTTCCGCCGTCGCGTGCTCGTGGCCGCGGCCCTGGTGTGCGCCGCAGCGGGCGTCGCGCACGCCACGCCCGGCCAGCAGTTCGACTTCACCGTGCGCGGCAAGACGCTCACCGTCACCGTCTACCGACCGGCACAGGCGCAGCCGCTCGGGACAATCTTCATGGGCAGCGGGGACGTCGGGTGGGTGGGCCTCGCGGTCGACCTGTCGCAGTTCCTGTCGGACAAGGGGTACACCGTCGTCGGCATCAACGTCCGGCAATACCTCAGCGCGTTCACGAGCGGCAAGGCGACGCTGACGACCAAGGATCCGCCCGGGGACTACGGCAGCCTCTTCCGCTTCCTGACGGAGAAGAAGCTGCTCACACCGCCGATCGTTCTCTCGGGCGTGTCGGAAGGCGCGGCGCTGGCGGTGCTGGCCGGGGCCGGGGAGCAGAACCGCTCCTGGGTGAACGGCGTCATGACGATGGGGCTGCCGCCGTCGGCGGAATTGGGCTGGCGGTGGACCGATTTCACGAGCTGGATCACGAAGAAGGACTCCAACGAGCCGATGTTTGCGCCGAAGGAGTTCGTGCCGGCCATCGCGCCGGTGCCGCTGTGCATGCTGCAGTCGAAGGTCGACGAATACGTGACGCCGGCCGACTACAAGTTGTTCGAGAGCATCGCCCGCGAGCCGAAGAAGTTCGTGCTCATCGACGCGAGCAACCACCGCTTCACCGATCGCCGGTCGGAGCTGCAGACCGAGGTCATCGGCTGCCTCGCCTGGATGCGGGAGCACCAGCCGCCGATGTGACGCGCGGCGGCGGCCGGCCGCCGGTCAGGCGTCCGCCGGGCCGTCGAACAAGGGCAGCCGCGCGACGGGCCGGCGCCGCTCGATCTCACCGGGTGCGTCGCACAGGTTGTGGACCGTGACGCCCAGCAGGCGCACGGGCCTGCGGCCCGCCTCGGTCCTCGCCAGCAGGTCCAGCGCGCGGCCGACGATGTCGTCGCGATCGCAGCCCGCCGCTGCGCGCGTGTGGCTGCGCGTGATGGTCGTGAAGTCGGAGTACCGCACCTTGATCGTCACCGTGCGCGCGTAGCGCTGGTGGCGTTCCAGCCAGTCGGCGGCGTCCGCCGCCATCGCTTCGATCTCGGTCCGGATCCGCTCGAGTTCGGTGAGATCCTGCGAGTAGGTGTTTTCGCTGCCCGAGGATTTCGTCGGGCGGTCCGGTTCGACCGTCCGGTCGTCGATGCCGTGGGCGAGCCGCACGAGCCAGTCGGCCGAACTCCCGACCAGGCGCTCGAGCGCGTCGCGTCCGACTTCGCGGAGCTGCACGGCCTTGACGATCCCCGCCGCGCGCAGCCGGCCGGCCGTGACCGGCCCGACGCCCCAGAGCGCGTCGACCGGCAGCTTCTGGAGGAACGCCTCGACGCGCCCGGGCGCGACGACGGTCAGGCCGTCGGGCTTCTTCCACCCCGAGGCGACCTTGGCCAGGAACTTGTTGGGCGCGACGCCGGCCGACGCCGTCAGGCGCGTCGTCTCGCGGATGGCGTCCTTGATCCGGCGGGCGACGGCCATGCCCAGCGTCTCGCCCCAGGCGTTCTCGGTGACGTCGAGATACGCTTCGTCGAGCGAGAGCGGCTCGACCAGGGGCGTCACCGAGCGGAAGATCGCGAACACCGCCGCCGACACCTCGCGGTACTTGCGAAAGTCGGGCCGGACGATGACGAGGCCCGGGCACCGGCGCAGCGCGACCGCGCTCGACATGGCGGAGTGGACGCCGAAGCGGCGCGCCTCGTAGCTGGCGGCCGCCACGACGCCGCGATCCGACGGCCGGCCGCCCACGGCCACCGGCCGGCCGGCGAGCGACGGGTCGTCGCGCTGCTCGACCGACGCGTAAAAGGCGTCCATGTCCACGTGCACGATGCGGCGAAGATCAGGCGAAGGCACGGGGGGATTATACGATTTTTGTGGTTGGCGGGGGGTGGGGAAGCGGGTCAATCGAAGAGGCTTGTCAATCGGGGAGACATGTCAATCGAAGAGACATGTCAATCGGGGAGGCATGTCAATCGGGGAGGGTGGTCAAGCCCAGCGTGGGAATCGGCCGCCCGGAGTCCGGGGCCCAAAACCGCGCCAATAATGCCGACGAAAGCCACAGCCGACAGCGCAACGGCCAGATGGCGCGCCATGGCCGGGGATTCTACTCCCATCGAAAGGTATAATCCGGCCTCCATGGAGGTGTCGATGAAGGGTCGCCTGCTTTCGGCCGCCGTCCTCGTGCTCGGGCTCCTGACCGCCGCCGGCTGCAGCCAGCCGCCCGCCGCCCGGAAGACCGCTCAACCCGCCGCCGCGGCCGACGCGAGGCTCGCCGGCAGCTACCGGTTCGACCGCGCCGGCTGGATCTTCGTGCACCTCGAGGGGCCGCCCTCGACGCTCGGCTTCCAGCACGGCTACCTGCTCGCCGCGGAGACGGCGGACCTGCTGCGGGTGTTCCGCGCCTTCACCGAGCACCAGACGAAGAAGGACTGGGCGTTCTTCCGCACGGCCTCCGAGCAGATCCTCTGGCCGAAGATGGACGCCGAGTACCAGCAGGAGATCGACGGGATCGTCGCCGGCCTGAACGCGAAGCAGGTGGCCGCCGACCGGTGGGACATCGTGGCGCTCAACGCGATCGAGGAGCTGCCCGACTACTACGTGCCGTGGCTCGAGAAGCAGCAGGGCAAGAAGCCGACCCAGAAGGCGCCCGGCAACTGCAGCGCGTTTGTGGCGACCGGCAGTTACACGAAGGACGGCAAGATCGTCATCGCCCACAACGCGTGGACCAACTACGTGACCGGCGCCCGCTGGCAGATCGTCTTCGACCTCAAGCCCGAGAAGGGCTACCGGATCCTGATGGACGGCCTGCCGGGCGTCATCGTGAGCGACGACGACTTCGGCATCAACGCGAACGGCCTCCTGGTGACCGAGACGACGATCACCGGGTTCGAGCTGTTCGACCCGAACGGCGTGCCCGAGTTCATGCGCGCCCGCAAGGCGCTGCAGTACGCCGGCTCGATCGACGACTACGTGCGGATCATGCTGGACGGCAACAACGGAGCCTACGCCAACGACTGGCTCCTCGGCGACACCAAGACGGGCGAGATCGCCCGGTTCGAGCTCGGCCTGAAGGAGCACACCGTCGAGCGGACCAGGGACGGCTACTTCGTCGGCTCGAACTTCCCGGTCGGCGAGAAGCTGATCCGCAACGAGACCACGTTCGACCCGAAGAAGAAGGACAGCTCGCCCAACGCCCGCCGCACGCGGTGGGAGCAGTTGATGGCCCAGTACAAAGGGAAAATCGACGTCGAGCTGGCGCGGCAGTTCGAAGGGGACAAGTACGACGTTATCGAGCAGAAGGACGGGCCGACCGAGCGGTCGCTGTGCGGATTGATCGACACCTCGCCGCGCGGCGTTCCGGAGTGGAACTGGCCGCCGTACTTCCCGGGGGGGACGGTGCAGTCGAAGGCCACCGACGCGACGCTGGCCCAGTCGATGCAGATGTGGGCGGCGATGGGACACCAGTGCGCGCCCGACTTCAAGGCGGACGCGTACCTGCAGCAGCACCCGGAGTTCGGCTGGGCCCGCGGCCTGCTGCGCGACATGCCGACCGGGCCGTGGACGCTGTTTGCGGCAGGGGGGCGGTAGATAATCGGAACTGACGCAGAGGAATCGGAACTGACGCAGAGGGATCGGAACTGACGCAGAGGGATCGGAACTGACGCAGAGGGATCGGAACTGACAGGGTCGATTACTCTAGATTCACCCGATTACTCTGAGTTCACCGATTACTCTAAATTCACCGATTACTCTAAGTTCACCGATTACGCTAGTTTCCCCGATTACCTATGATTCGCCTCATTGCCCTGGACGTGGACGGTACCCTGCTCGACAGCGAGTGGTGCGTGCCGGCGGCCAACCGTGACGCGATCCGGCGGGCCACCGACGCCGGCGTCGAAGTGGCGCTGGTCACGGGGCGGCGGTTCGATTTCGCCAGGCCGGTCGTCGAGCAGATCGACGCGCCGCTCACGCTCATCGTGAGCGGCGGCGCGCTGGTCAAGAGCCGGGACGGCCGAACGCTCGCCCGCCACCTGCTGCCCGCCCGCGTCGCGCTGTCGGTGGTCGAAGCCACCCGTGATTTTCGCGACGCCACGGCCGTGGTCTTCGACCGGCCGCACGCGGCGCAGGTCGTGCACGAGCGGCTCGACATCCGCGACAGCCACCGGCGTGCCTACTTCGAGCGCAACCGCGACGCGATCGCCGAGGTCGTGCCGCTCGAGTCCGCCCTGGTCGAAGATCCCATCCAGGTGATGTTCTCCGGCAGCGTCACCCGCATGCGGGAGCTGGCCGACCTCGTGCGGGCGCTCGAGGTCTCCGGCTCGGTCGCCCTCGCCGTCACCGAATACGAGCGGCGGGACTTCTCGCTGGTCGACGTCAACCGCGCCGGCTGCACCAAGGGGGCCACGCTCGCCGAGTGGGTGGCACGGCAGGGACTCACGCCGGCCGAGGTGATGGCCGTCGGCGACAACTTCAACGACCGGGAGATGCTCGAGTTCGCCGGCCTGGCCGTCGTGATGGGGAACGCCGTCGAGCCGCTGAAGCAGCTCGGCTGGCCGGTGACGCTCGACAACGACCATGGCGGCGTGGCCGCCGCGATCGAGCGGTTCGTCCTTCAGGACGGCTGTCACCGACCGCCGGGTTCGTGAATCTCCCGTCCTGAAGGTATCCGCCGGCATCCCCCGTGCCGGCACTTGTGCCCGTTTTCACAAGCGCGCGCCCGGCCGGCAGCCGGGTGCCGCCCCGGTTGGTCATCATGACGACGGTTTCCAGGCGGCGATTTCTCCAGATCTCGGGGGCCACGGCCGGCCTGGCCGCCGCCGGCTCGGCGGCCGGCGGCCTCTCTCGGAGGATGAGCGCGGCGGCGCGGGAGAAGGGCGTTCGGACGGTCCCTACCTACTGCGACATGTGCTTCTGGAAGTGCGGCGCGATCGCCACCGTGCGCGACGGGCGGCTGTGGAAGATCGAGGGGAATCCCGCCGACCCGCTGAGCCGCGGGCGGCTGTGCCCGCGCGGCACGGGCGGCGTCGGCGCCCACGTCGATCCCGACCGGCTGAAGGCGCCGCTCGTCCGCCGGCAGAAGCGCGGCCAGGAGGAATGGGCCGAGGTCACCTGGGACGAGGCGCTGAACGTCGTCGCCGGGAAGCTGCAGAAGATCAAGGCGGAGCACGGCCCCGAGGCGGTCGCGCTCTTCTCGCACGGCATCGGCGGGACGTTCATCAAGCACACGCTCAAGGCCTACGGGACGCCGAACGTCGCTGCCCCGTCGTTCGCGCAGTGCCGCGGCCCTCGCGACGTCGGCTTCACCCTCACCTTCGGCGAAGAGGTCGGGTCGCCCGAGCGGACCGACATCCGCAATGCCCGCTGCCTCGTGCTCATCGGCTCGCACCTCGGCGAGAACATGCACAACACACAGGCGCAGGAGTTCGCCGAGGCGATCGGCGCCGGCGCCTCGATCATCGTCGTCGACCCCCGGTTCTCGGTGGCGGCGAGCAAGGCGAAACACTACCTCCCGATCACGCCCGGCGCGGACCTCGCCCTTCTGCTCGCGTGGATGAACGTGCTCGTCGCCGAGGGGCTCTACGACAAGGAGTACGTCGACGCCCACGGGTTCGGCTTCGAGCAGTTCAAGGCGGAGATCGCCGGCGCGACGCCCGAGTGGGCGTATCCGGAGACCGGGATCGAGCCGGCCGTCATCCGCGAGACCGCTCGCGAGATGGCGAGGTACCGGCCCGCGACCCTGGTCCATCCCGGTCGGCACGTCACCTGGTACGGCGACGACCTCCAGCGGAGCCGCGCCATCGCGCTTTTGAACGCGCTGCTCGGCAGCTGGGGCCGGAAGGGCGGCTTCTGGAAGCCGGCGCAGATGAGCGTCCCCGGCTATCCGTATCCGGCGTATCCGACGCCGGGGAAAGGGAGGGTGGACAACCGGGACGGGAGGTTCCCGTTCGCGAGCGAGCCGGTCACGACCGCCATCCGCGAGGCGACGCTCACCGGCCAGCCGTACCCGGTCAAGGCCTGGGTCGTCTACGCGACCAACCTGCTCTACGCGATGCCCGACCAGCAGGCGACCATCCGCGCCATGCAGGCGCTCGACCTGCTGGTGGTCGTCGACGTCATCCCGAGCGAGATCGCCGGCTGGGCCGACGTGGTGCTGCCCGAGACGACGTATCTCGAGCGCTACGACGAGCTGAACGTCGAGTGGTTCCGCGAGCCGTTCGTGGCGCTGCGTCAGCCCGTCGTCCACGCCCCGCACGCGCAGAAGCCGAACTGGTGGATCGCGAGGCAGCTCGCCCTCAAGCTCGGCCTCGGGGCCTACTATCCCTGGACGACGATCGAGGAGTACCTGGACCACCGGCTGAAGGGCGCGGGCCTGAGCTTGGCGACGCTCAAGCGGGAGGGGATCATCCGCGGCGGGACGCCGCCGGTGTTCTTCGAGGAAGGCCTCCAGCCGGAGTTTCCGACCCCATCGGGCAAGATCGAGTTCTATTCGACGCCGCTCCGGGAGGCCGGGTCCGACCCGGTGCCGAAGTTCAAGCGGCCCGAGCCGCCGCCCGAGGGCTCGTTCCGCCTGCTGTTCGGCCGGGCTCCGATGCACTCGTTCAGCCGCACGCAAAGCAACCCGATTCTCCACGACGGGATGGCGGAGAACGAGCTGTGGGTAAACCTCCACGCCGCTTCCGGCCTGGGCTTCACGTCGGGGCAGTACGTCCGGGTGCGCAACCAGGACGGCGTCGTGAGCGACCGGATTCGCCTCAAGGCCACCGAGCGCATCCGGCCCGACTGCGTCTACATGGTGCACGGGTTCGGGCACACGTCCAAGAGGCTCACCCGCGCGCTCGGCAAGGGCGCGAGCGACTCGCAGCTGATCACACGGTACGTCATCGACCCGCTCATGGGCGGCACCGGCATGAACGTCAACTTCGTCACGATCGAGGCGGGGGAGTAGGGCGATGGCGCGTTACGGCATGGTGATCGACACCCGGAAGTGCGTCGGCTGCACCGACTGCGTCGTCGCCTGCAAGACCGAGAACCAGGTGCCCGACGCGCTGAACCGGGACTGGGTGGCCTACGATACCCGCGGGTCGTTTCCGACGCTGGCGCTCGAGATCCGCAGCGAGCGCTGCAACCACTGCGACAACCCGCCGTGCGTCGCCTGCTGCCCGACCGGGGCCAGCCACGTGGACCCGTTCGGGCAGATCGTGCTGGTGACGATGGAGCGGTGCATCGGGTGCAAGGCGTGCCTGGCGGCGTGCCCGTACGACGCGCGGTTCGTCAACCCCGACGGCTACGCCGACAAGTGCACGTTCTGCGTGCACCGCGTGAAAGAAGGGCTGGACCCCGCCTGCGTGTCGGTGTGCCCGACGCGCTGCATGACGTTCGGGGACCTCGAGGATCCGGCGAGCGAGGCCCGTCGGTTGCTGGGGTCGAGGCCTCACCATGCGCTCGAGGAAGCGGCGGGAACGGAGCCGAGGATCTTCTACCTCACGTAGGAAGTAGTGGCGAGGAGCGAGGAGCGAGGGACGACATTGACGCGTAGGGGCGGGCCTTGTGCCCGCCCGTGGGTAGCGAGAGGGCGAGAGGGCACGATGAGAGAGCTGGTGCTGACGCGACATAACGAGCTCGTCGACCCGTTGCTCCGCGTCTGGGGCTGGCAGGTCCCGGTCTACCTGTTCCTCGGCGGGTGGGTGGCCGGCATGATGATCATCGTCGGCTACTTCCTGTTGCGCGACCGCCATCGGCGGGAGTCGTGCGTGTGCGGCGTCCTGCCGTCGCTCGGCGTGCTCGTGCTGAGCGTCGGGATGCTCGCCCTCTTCCTCGACCTCGAGTACAAGCGGCACGTCTGGCGGCTCTACACCACCTTCCAGATCACGTCGCCGATGTCGTGGGGCGCCTGGATCCTGCTGCTGGTGTACCCGGCCCTGGCGGCCGCGTTCGTGCTGCACCCGCCGGAGCCGGTGCGCGGGATCTGGCCGCGCCTCGACGGGTGGTCCGCCGCGCTCGCCGAGCCGCGGCGGGTGCGCGCCATCGCGGTGGCGAACATCGTGCTCGGCGTCGGCCTGGGCATCTACACGGGCATCCTGCTGAGCGCGCTCGGCGCGCGGCCGTTCTGGAACAGCGCGATTCTCGGCCCGCTGTTCCTCGTCTCGGGCCTCTCGTCGGCCGCCGCATTCGCGCACCTGGTGGCCCGGCACGCCGAAGAGCGGGTTCTGCTCGCGACGGGCGACAACGTGTTCCTCGTGATCGAGCTGTTCGTGATCGGCCTGCTGCTCGTCGGGCTGCTCAGCTCGTCGCACGCGCACGTCGCCGCCGCCCGCCTGGTGCTCGGCGGGCCGTTCACCGGCGTTTTCTGGGTGCTCGTCATCGGCGTGGGCATCGTGATCCCGCTCGTGATCCAGGTTCTCGCCGTGTCGCACCGGATCCGCCACACGCCGCTCGCGCCGATCCTCGTCATGGCCGGCGGCCTGGCGCTCCGGTTCGTCGTCGTCGCGGTGGGGCAGTTCAGCCGCTGGCCGAAGGGGTAGCCGCAAGGTATGTCAGACACACACGCATCACCGGGGCCGGCGCCGTACGCGAATCCATACCTGGCCGGCATCGGCCTGGGCCTGGTCCTGCTCGCGGCGTTCGTGCTCGTCGGCCGCGGGCTCGGCGCCTCGGGGGCCGCCAGCGCCGTCGTGGCCTGGGGCCTCGACCTGGTGTCGCCCTCGCACGCGCGCGGGCTGGAGTGGCTGTCGGGGCGCCTGACGACCGGCGAGAGCCCGCTCAAGGAGTGGCTCGTGTTCGAGGGGACCGGCGTCTTCCTCGGCGCGCTGGTCTCCGGCCTGCTGGCGCATCGGGCGGCGCTGGTCGTCGAGAAAGGGCCGCGCGTCACGACCGGCGTTCGGCTGGCGCTGGCCTTCGCCGGGGGCGCCCTGATGGCCGTCGGCGCCGCGTTCGCAGGCGGGTGCACGAGCGGGCAGGCGCTGACCGGAGGCGCCTTGCTGAACCTGGGCAGCTGGGTGTTCATGATGATGGTGTTCGCGGGCGCCTACGCGGTCGCGACGTTCATGAGGTGGGAGTGGCGATGATGGCCCCGCTCCTCAAGTACGGCGTCTTCTCGGCGGAGACCGGCCTCGTCGTGGCGTTCGTCCTTGGCCTCGGCTTCGGCTTCGCGCTCGAGCGCGCCGGTTTCGGCAGCGCGCGCAAGCTGGTGTCGCAGTTCTACCTGGACGACCTGGCGGTCTTCAAGGTGATGTTCACCGCGATCGTGACGGCGATGCTCGGCGTCACCTACCTGTCGTGGATCGGCGTGCTCGACCTGTCGCGCGTCTACCTGGCGCCGACCTTCATCCTCCCGCAGGTGGCGGGCGGACTCCTTCTCGGCGCCGGCTTCGTCGTCGGCGGCTACTGCCCCGGCACCGCGCTGGCCGCGACGGCGACCGGACGGATCGACGGCGCGATCTACGGCCTGGGCATCTACGCCGGCACGCTGCTGTTCGCCGAAGGCTACCCGGTATTCAAGCCGCTCCACACGGCGACGCCGCTCGGCCAGACGACGATCCCGCAGTCCTTCAACCTGCCATACGGGCTGGTGGTGTTCGCCGTGGTGCTGCTGGCCCTGGGCGGTTTCGCGGGGGCGGGGTGGATCGAGCGGCGCATGGCAGTGCGAAAGACAGCCTCGGACGCGCAGTAGTGGTCAGTGGCTAGTGATCAGTGGCTGGTCATCACGCGTGACCCACTAGCCACCGCGGTACGATTCGGTCCAGTCGGTTCTGAGCGAACTTATGCGTGACTTCTTCGGTCGGCTAACTACGAATCAGCGCCTTGCCGCCCTCGCGCTGCTGCTCGGCGCCGTGGCGATCTTCGCCACGCCGACGCGCGGCGGCCGCACCACGATCGACAGCCGCGAGATGGCGGCGCTGATGGCGCGGGGCGTCGACCGCGTCCAGCCGCGGACGCTGGCCGACTGGATCATCCAGGGGCGCCGCGATTACCGGTTGATCGACCTGCGCGATGCCGCGGCGTTCGCCACGGGCGTCAGGATTCCGTCGGCCGAGAACATCCCCGTGTCGGCGCTGCCCGACGCCGGCCTGCCGGCCGACGAGAGGATCCTGCTCGTGGCCGACGACGAGGCGAGAGCGGCGCAGGCGTGGTTCCTGCTCTCGGCCCAGGGGTACAAGGGCGTGGCCATCGTCCGCGGCGGCTTGCGCGCGTGGCAGGACGAGGTCCTGTATCCACGGGTGGACGGAGTGGCGCCGGCCGACCGGGCCGCGCTCGAGGCGGTGAGCGCCCACTTCGGAGGGGCGCCGGTCGCGGGTGCCGCCGCCGGCGCGCCGCGGGCTCCGGCTCTCGCGCAGGCTGCCGCGCCTCCGCCCCTGCCTGCCGCAGCGGCCGCCAAGAAAGCCGCTCCAGCCAAGAAGCGCGAAGGATGCTAAACTCCCCGCGCAGGGGGAGCTATGCCGATTTCAGAGCCTGGTGTCGGGCGAGGGGACCGTTTGACCGGGGGCAGCCGCCGGCGACGGGTCCGACTCGCGATCTTTGCCGTCATCATCGGACTGGTGCTGGGCGCCAGCAGCCTCTTGTCGTGGTACATCGAGGCGCTCTGGTTCGACTCGCTCGGGTTCGGTGACGTCTTCTGGAAGACGCTCGAACTGAAGTCGGCGCTCTTCTGCGGCTTCACGCTCGTCACCTTCCTGGTCGTCTACGGGGCGCTCCGGCTGCTTCGGCCCCCGCCGCTCGCGAATCGCATCCTCTACGTGAACGGGCAGCCGGTGCCGCTGTCCCTCCAGCCGCTGATCCGCGTCGTCACCTGGGTTGTCGCGCTCGTCGTGGCACTCGGCGCCGGCTCGGGGATGATGGCCGAGTGGACGACGTTCGTGCAGTACCTGCACGCGCCGGCTCCCGCCGGGCTGGCCGCCATGGCCGATCCGATCTTCGGCCGCCCGGTGGCGTTCTACCTGTTCACGCTCCCGGCCTGGCAGTTGGTCGCCACCTGGCTGACGACGATCGCGCTGGTCATCTTCGTGGCGGCGCTGCTCGTGCTGGTGCTGTCGGCGGCCGACAACCCGGCGGCGCTGACCGGCCTGCGGACCCGCCGGCCCGCGTACCGCGGCGTGTCGATTGCCGCCGCGCTGGTGCTGCTCGTCATGGCGGCGCGCGTGTGGATGTCGCGGTACGATTTCCTGTTCGAGGACCACACCGTGTACTCGGGCGCCGGCTACACCGAGGCCAACATCCTGATTCCCGGCCTGCTCATCGTCGCGCTGGCGCTCGTCGTCGGCGCGGTCATCGCCCTGTACAACGCGTTCGGCCCACGACGGCTGGTGACGCTGCTCGCGGCCATCGCCCCGGCCGTCGTGGTCTACTTCGGCCTCACCGTCGTGTCGTGGTACGTGGGCGGCTTCATCGTCAAGCCGAACCAGCTCGTGCGGGAGCGGCCGTACATCGCCCACAACATCGAGTTCACCAACCAGGCGTTCAACCTGTCGAACGTGCAGCAGAACGCCTTCCCGGCCGAGAGCGGCCGGGCCGCGGTGGACCTCGCGCACAACGCCGACACGATCGACAACATCCGGCTCTGGGACTGGCGCGCGCTGCAGGACACGCTCCGGCAGATCCAGGAAATCCGGACCTACTACGATTTCCCCGACATCGACATCGACCGCTACCGCGTCGGCGGGCGGGTCCGGCAGATGATGGTCGCGGCGCGCGAGCTGAACGTCGAGAAGCTCCCGGAGAGCAGCCGCAACTTCATCAACGAGAAGCTGATCTACACGCACGGCTACGGCGTGACGATGAACCCGGTGAACGGGTTCACCCCCGAAGGGCTGCCCGACCTGGTGTTGAAGGACATGCCGGTGCAGAGCACGGTGCCGGATCTCAAGGTCACGCGGCCCGAGATCTACTTCGGCCAGCTCACCAACACCGACGTCTACGTGAAGACGCGGCAGAAGGAGTTCAATTACCCGCAGGGTGAGAGCAACAGCTTCGCCACCTACGAAGGGAAGGGGGGCATCGTCATCGGCTCGTTCGGGAGGCGCCTGCTGCTGGCGGCGAGCCGCGGCGGCGCGGACCTCTCGAAGCTGCCCTTCAGCGACGACATCACGCCCGACAGCCGCCTGCTGATGCGCCGGAACATCCGCGAGCGCGTTCGGGCCCTGGCCCCGTTCCTCATCTTCGACCCGGATCCCTACATCGTCGTCAGCGCCGCGGGCCGCCTGTATTGGCTCATGGACGGCTTCACGATGTCGGACATGTTCCCTTACGCCCGCCACTACACCGTGGGCGGCGCGCCGATGAGCTACTTGCGGAACAGCGTGAAGGTGATGGTGGACGCCTACGACGGGACGGTCACCTTCTACGTGTTCGACAACGAGGACCCGATCATCGCGTGCTACCGCGGGATGTTCCCCTCGCTGTTTGTCGACGCCAGCCGGATGCCGGCCGACATCCGGACGCACGTGCGATACCCCGAGCTGATGCTGAAGGTGCAGGCCACGGCATACAGCCTCTATCACATGCGGGATCCCGAGGTGTTCTACAACCGCGAGGACCTGTGGAGCGTGGCGAGCGAGGTGACGCTCAGCGACGCCGGCGAGCAGGTGACGCGCCCGCTCGACCCGAACTACGTGCTGATGACGCTGCCGGGCGAGCAGAGCGCGGCGGGCGAGAAGGCGCTGGAGTTTGTCGAAATCCTGCCCTTCACCCCGTCGAACCGCAACAACCTCATCGGCTGGATCGCGGGCCGCAGCGACGGGGCGGAGTACGGCAAGACGGTGGTCTACGATTTCCCGAAGAGCCGGCTGGTGGACGGCCCGCTGCAGATCGAGGCGCGCATCGACCAGAACCCGCAGCTCTCCTCGCAGCTCACGCTGTGGAACCAGCAGGGCTCGCACGTCCGGCGCGGCAGCCTGCTCGTCATCCCGGTCGGACGCGCGCTGCTCTACGCGAAGCCGATCTACCTGCAGGCCGAGCGCAGCCCGATGCCGCAGCTCAGGCTGGTCGTCCTCGCGCTGCAGGACCAGCTCGGCTACGGGCCGACGTTCGAGGCGGCGATGACCAGCCTGTTCGGGGAAGCCGGGGCTCCGGCCGAACAGGTGGGCCCGACCGGCGCGTTTGAACTTGGCGGCTCGGGGGCGCAGGCCCCCCCGGCGGAACAGGGCGGCGCGGCGCCGCTCGGCGGCCTGCCGGCGGGCACCGTGGTCTCGCCTGCCGTGCAGGCGCTCATCGACCAGGCGACGCGCGACCTGGCCGACTACCAGCGGCTGACGGCGGAAGGCAAGCTCGGCGAAGCCGGCCAGCGCCTCGAATCGTTGAAGAAGACTCTCGACCGGCTCAAGAAGGAGCGGCGTCCATAACCGCGACGGACGAGCTGGTCACCGCTGGGCAACAGGCGGCCTATCTTCTGCCGGGAATTCGGCGTATTCTCGATAAAATAGGTCTGCCTCGCGGCTCCTGTGGGCTTTCGGGTTGGTACCTCCCTTGCTCTGTGTTATATCAGACCATCCCATTGCCGTGATCCCGTCACTAGCAAGGCGCGTCTTCGAAACGAGGGCGACGTGCATCTGATCTTGAGCAAAGAAGTCCTGGCGCCGGACGTGGTTCGTTTCTGGGTCGAGGCGACGCCGGTCGCGCGCAAGCGTCGTCCGGGGCAGTTCGTGATCATCCGGTTGACCGACGACGGCGAGCGGATTCCGCTCACGATCGCAGATGCCGACCCGTCGCGCGGCGCGATTTCGCTCATCGTCCAGGGTGTTGGCAAGTCCACGCGCCAGTTGAACGCCATGGAGGCGGGAGACACGATCCTCGACGTGGCGGGTCCGCTCGGCCTGCCGACCCGGATCGAGCCCGGCCGGTCGGTGTGCTGCATTGGCGGCGGCATCGGCACGGCTGTCGTGTACCCCATCGCCTGTGGCGTCAAGGCCGCCGGCGGGACCGTGGTCGCCATCATCGGTGCCCGGACGAAGGATCTCGTCATCCTGGAGAAGGACCTCAGCGGCGTGGCGGACACCTGCGTGGTGACGACCGACGACGGATCGTATGGGCAGCACGGGCTCGTCACCGATGCGTTGAAGGACCTGCTGGCGAGGGGCCACGTGTTCGACGAGGTGGTCGCGGTCGGGCCGCTGCCGATGATGCGCGCCGTGTGCGAGACGACCCGCCCGCTCGGCGTGAAGACCATCGTCAGCCTGAACCCCATCATGATCGACGGCACGGGCATGTGCGGCGGGTGTCGCGTGACGGTGGGCGGAGAACAGAAGTTCGTCTGCGTCGACGGCCCCGAGTTCGATGGCCACCTGGTCGATTTCGCCGAGCTGTCCGCGCGACTGAAGGCCTATCGGGAACAAGAGACGCACGCGGTGGAATGTTATCGCCGCCGTGCGAGCCTGTCGGCGACCGGGGACGGGACGTCCGCCTGACGCGCGGTGGAACGCATCGGCGCCCGGCGAGGGGCGCTCCGGCTGGAGACGCGTGAGCGAGCTATGGCAAAGAAGATCGGCCTGAAGACCAAGACGCCGATGCCGTGCCAGGATCCGCACGAGCGCCGGCACACGTTTGGCGAAGTCACCACCGGCTACACGGTCGAGATGGCGGTCCAGGAAGCCGACCGCTGTATCCAGTGCAAGAACCGGCCGTGCGTCGAGGGTTGCCCGGTGGGGATCGACATCCCAGGGTTCGTCGATGCCGTGGCGAAGGGCGACTTTCAGACTGCGTTCCACGTGCTGGGCGACCGCAACGTGCTGCCGGCCATCTGCGGGCGCGTCTGCCCCCAGGAAGAGCAGTGCGAGAAGCTGTGCACGCTCGGCAAGAAGTTCGAGGCGGTCGCGATCGGCAGGATCGAGCGCTTCGTGGCCGATTTCGCCGCGCTGAACGGTCTTACCGACTCGGGACCGAGGCCGGCCAGGACCGGCCACACGGTGGCCGTCGTCGGGTCGGGCCCGGCAGGCCTCACGGTGGCCGCCGACCTGGCCAAGCTGGGTCACGACGTGACCATCTTCGAGGCGCTGCACAAGGCCGGGGGCGTCCTGATCTACGGCATTCCCGAATTCCGGCTCCCGAAGGCGATCGTCGAGCGCGAGATCAACGGGCTCAAGGCGCTGGGTGTCGAGATCAAGACCAACCACGTCATCGGGCGGACGTTCACGGTTGACGACCTGTTCGGCGAGCTGGGGTTCGAGGCCGTGTTCATCGCGACCGGCGCCGGGCTGCCGCATTTCCCGAAGATCCCGGGGACCAACCTGATCGGGGTCTACTCGGCCAACGAGTACCTCACGCGATCGAACCTGATGAAGGCGTACAAGTTTCCCGAGACGGACACCCCGGCCATTCGCGGCCGGAACGTGGCCGTCATCGGGGGCGGCAACACCGCCATGGATTCGGTGCGCACGGCCTTGCGGCTGGGCGCCGAGCACGCGTTCCTCGTCTACCGCCGGTCCCGGGTCGAGATGCCGGCAAGGGTCGAGGAAGTCGAGCACGCCGAGGAAGAGGGCGTCGAGTTCCTGATGCTGATGGCCCCGACCGAGGTCCTGGGCGACGACCGGTCGTGGGTCAGGGCGCTCCGCTGCGTGAAGATGGAGCTCGGCGAGCCGGACGCGTCCGGACGCCGGAGCCCGGTGCCCGTTGCGGGATCGGAGTTCGACCTGCCGGTCGACACGGTGGTCTTCGCGGTGGGGCAGGGCGCGAACCCGCTCATCCGGTCCACGACGCCCGACTTGCCGGTGAACAAGTGGGGCAACATCATCGCCGACCCGGCGACCGGCGCGACCAACAAGCGCGGGGTCTTCGCCGGCGGCGACATCGTGACCGGCGGGGCGACGGTGATCTCGGCGATGGGCGCCGGGCGGCAGGCCGCCAAGGCCATCCACGCCTACCTGCAGACGCTCGAGACGGCTGGGCGCGACGTGGCGCCCGGCGGCGAGGTACAGCGATAGTGGCGGCTTGTGAGCGGGCGCGCGATGCTGGTACACTTCGGGCGCTTATGAGGCCCGGCGAGCCCGGCAATCGGGCCGTTTTCGTGTCCGATCGGGTGGCCACCCAGCGGATCGCACGGCAGCAGGGCCCGGGAGGGGGCCGATGATGGACGGAGCACGACCGGGGCCTCGCTACCAGATGGTGCACATCCGGTCCGGCTACGTGATCGTCGAACACGAGGTCCACAGCCGGGCGATGCGGTCCTACTTCACACCCGAACCGGTGCCGCCGATCGAGGAGTACCGGGAGGGTGCGCAGATCTGGAAGTACACCGGGATGGCGCAGTCCAACCATTTCGACATCGTCGACTCCGACAGCGGTGTCGTCACCGGCTTCGACGAGTTGATGGGGCTGGTGTCGTACACGGCGTGCCGGAAGGACAGTGACATCCATCGCCTGGGCGAGCTCGCCCAGGAGCAGCGGATCTGGCTGTATATCGCGGTCACACACCGGCCGGCGGACGGGTCGTCCCTCGGCCCCTGGCTGGACAAGGTCCGGATCCTGAACCGGTACTTCAACGAGCGCCTGAGCACGCCGAACAAGAAGATCCTGATTCTGCCCGATTATTTTGGGCTGCACAGGGAGTTCAACCACGGGCAGATCATGGCCGACTTCGAACTCACGGCCATGGAGGTAGAGGCATGACGACCAAGCAAGTCGCCGAGCGGCTCGAGTTGAAAGGCCTGACCAAGGTGTTCGACAAGCCCGTGACCGGCGTCTATATCTCCGACATGGTGAGCGACGTGATCGCCAACGCCAGGGCCGGCAACGTCCTGGTGACGCTCCAGGTGCACAACAACGTGATTGCGGCGGCGAACCTCATGGACCTGGCGGCCATCGTGCTCACGCGAGGGCGCACGCCGGCGCCCGAGGCGACGGCGCTCGCTGAGAAGGCGGAGATCACGGTGTTCTCGACGCCGATGGACAGCTGGCAGGTCGCGACCAAGCTCTACGAGGCCGGCATCCGGTAGGACGCGCCCGGCTCGCGCCGGGCCAGGGGACAGGCTATGAGGATGGAGGAGATTGCGCGCCTGCTCGAATGCAGCGTCATCTCCGGTGACGATCTGCTGGGCGTCGAAGTCGGCAGTTGCTTCGCCGCCGACTTGATGAGCGACGTGCTGGCGTACTCGCGTTCCGGGGCCCTGCTGGTCACCGGCCTGGCCAGCATCCAGTCGATTCACGCGGCGGACGTGGCGGATTTCAAGGGCATCCTGTACGTGCACGACAAACGTCCGGAGCCGGCGGTCGTCGAAATGGCCCGCCGGAAGGGACTGCCGCTGCTGAGCACACGGCTCTTCATGTTCGAGACGTGCGCGGTGCTGTTCAACAGCGGGCTGAAGGCCGCCGACAAGGAGTAGTCGCCCCCTGGCAGATCCCGCGGACGCGTAACGAGGGACACGCCGGACATTCTCGACATTCGGAGCGGAAGGGGCCTTCGGACGGGAGCGCCGTTCCGCGGTCTCCGTTGTGTGTCCGCTTCGGGTCGGGCACGGCAGGTGTATGGACGACGACGTTCTCTACAGTGAACGCTTCGCGATCACCGGCGACGACTTCGAACACGGTGGGGACGCGGCGGCGCGGGTGAAGGCGATCATGAAGGAGTTCGGGCTCGACCCCGGGGTCATCCGCCGGCTGTCGATCGCCAACTTCGAAGCCGAGATGAACGTGATCATGTATGCCGAATCGGCCGAGCTCGTGTTCGGCGTGACGCGCGACGGCGTGACGGTGGTCGTCGCCGACCGGGGCCCCGGCATTCCGGATATCGGCCTCGCGATGCAGGAAGGCTTCTCGACGGCGACCGCCGAGATGCGGGCGCGCGGGTTCGGGGCCGGCATGGGGCTGCCGAACATCAAGCGATCGACCGACTGGTTCGAGATCGAGTCCACGCCGGGCGTTGGCACGACGCTTCGCTACGGCGTGCGCCTCGGCAATCCGGCCTCCGCGGGGGCGTCGAGCGTGTGATGGGTACGCCGGCTCACTCCATCGTCCGCGACGACTCGCGCTGCACGGGGTGCGTGGCCTGCTGCAGGGCCTGCCCGACCAGGGCGATTCGCGTGCGCGACGGCCGCCAGACCGTCGACGCGGCGGTCTGCATCGACTGCGGCGAGTGCATCCGGGCCTGCCCCCACGACGCCGTGACGGCGCGCATGTCCTCCCCGTCGGACCTGGGCCGGTTTCGCCACACCGTGGCCATCCCCTCGACGGCGCTGTACTCCCAGTTCGGCCGGGGCGTTCACCCGGAGCAGGTGGCGGGCGCCCTGTTGCATATCGGCTTCAGCGCGTTCGACGACGTGTCGTGGATGTGCCAGATGGTCGGCGGCGCGGTGGACACGTACCTGTCGGAGTGCGCCGGCCCGTGGCCGAAGATCTCGGCGACCTGCCCGGCCGTCATCCGGCTGATCCTGCAGCGGTACCCCGACCTCATCCCGCACGTGGTGCCGATCGAATCGCCCCGGGAATTGACCGCGAAGCTCGCGCGGCGGAAGGCGGCCGAGACGACGGGGCTTCCCCCGGGCGAGATCGGCGTCTTCTACATCTCGCCGTGCTCGGCGATCATGCAGTCGATCGCGAACCCGGTCGGTCTCCAGGAGTCCAACTTCGACGGCGCGTTCTCGGTCGCGGGGCTCTACGCGTCGCTGCTGAAGGCGATCCGCGCGGGGTGCCCGCCCGCGTCGGACGAGAGCTTCAACCACGGGGGGCTTCGCTGGGGCCTGACCGGCGGCGAGAGCGCCGGGATGCGCAACGCCAACAGCCTCGCGGTGAGCGGCGTGGGCGAGGTGCTCCGCGTCTTCGACTCGATCGAGGCGGGCAAGTTCCAGATGCTGGATTTCATCGAGGCGCACATCTGCCCGGACGGCTGCATCGGCGGACAGATGCTGGTCGAGGGGCGCCACCTGGCGAGGCACGCGCTGAGGGAAATCCTCGCGCACGTGACCGAGAAGAGCGCCAGCGGCCAGGTGCGGTGGGTCCAGGAGGAGAAGGTCCGCGCGATGTTCAGGGACCGGTTCTTCGACATGGCCACCGAGATCAAGGCCCGGCCGCTGACGCGCGAGGCCCTGGACCTCCAGCACGCCATCCTGCTGCGCCAGGAGAAGTTGCGCGTCATCGCGAGGCTTCCGGGCCGGGACTGCGCGGCGTGCGGGGCGCCGGACTGCGAGACGTTCGCCTCCGACGTGGTCACCGACCGGGCCGACCTGGGCGATTGTGTGTTCGTGAAGCTCGATCAACTGACAAGCTCGCTGAAGGAGAACGGCAAATGAGTAAGCCCATGCTCCAGCTGGAGGCGTGCTGCCCCAACTGCGACGCGCTGCTCACCGAGGGGCAGGTCGTCCACCTGGACGCCTACTGCGGGCAGACCAACGAGGACGGCGAGGTCTACCTCAGCGCCATCTTCGGCGACCACACCATCCGGACGGACATGCAGATCCCCACGGGCGCCACCGTCGACTTCCGCTGCCCCGTCTGCGACGCCAGCGTGATGCTGCAGATGCCCTGCAAGCTGTGCGGCGCGACGATGGCGTCGCTGAACCTCCAGAGCGGGGGGTGCGTCGAGTTCTGCTCCCGCGCGGGCTGCACGGGACACGCGCTCGGCGGATTCGGCGACGTGGACGAGATGATGTCGCTCGTCAACACGATGTTGAACACGCCGCACGACTAGGACTGGTCGACCGATTCGGCGCTCGAACCCAACCGGAGCCCTTATGCAGACTCATCGGCGATACGACTTCAAGAACCAGCATTTCGTGGGAGAGGAAGGCCGCCTCATCCCGCTCCTGCAGCAGGCGCAGGCGGAGGACGGCTACCTGCGCCGGGAGCGGCTCGACGAGATCCACCGGGTCTCGGGCATCCCGCTCGCGCACATCTACGGCGTCGCGACCTTCTACGCGCAGTTCCGGCTGAAGCCGGTGGGCAAGTTCCTCCTCCGCGTCTGCCACGGCACGGCGTGCCACGTCAGCGGCGCGGTCGAGCTGAGCCAGGCGGTCGAGAAGCACCTCGGCGTCCCGAACGGCGAGACGACGCCGGACCGGATGTTCAGCATCGAGACCGTCTCCTGCCTCGGCTGCTGCTCGCTGGCGCCGGCGATGATGATCAACAACGCGACGTTCGGCAACCTCAGCCCGTCCGCCGCGGTGAAGGTCGTGAAGAAGTTCCAGAAGGGGGAGCGGTCATGACGCGGGTCACCGTCGGCTACTCCACGTGCGGGATCGCGGCCGGCGCCGAGGACACCTACAAGGCGCTCGAGACCAGGCTCGCCTCGCTTCCGGAACCCCCCGAGTTGACGCGCACCGGGTGCGTCGGCATGTGCTACCAGGAGCCGCTCGTCGAGATCGGCAACGGCGACGGCGTCCGGTATCTCTACGGGCACATCAGCCCGGACAAGGTCGGCCGCCTGATCGACGAGCACGTGCTCCAGGGCGTGCCGGTGGCCGACTGGCTGGTCTGGGCCAGCTCGGGCCAGGGGACCGACACCACCTACCTCTCGCGCCAGCACCGGATCGTCCTGCGCAACTGCGGGAACATCGACCCGGAGTCGATCGACGAGTACATCGCGACGGGCGGCTACGTCGCGCTGCGGAAGGTGCTCGAGTCGAAGGACCCCGACGGCGTCGTCAACACGATGGTCGAGTCCGGGCTCCGCGGGCGCGGCGGCGCGGGCTTCCTCACCGGCATGAAGTGGCGCTTCACGCGGCAGGCGCCGGGCACGGAGAAGTTCATCATCTGCAACGCCGACGAGGGCGACCCGGGCGCGTTCATGGACCGCTCGGTGCTCGAGAGCGACCCGCACTCGGTCCTCGAGGGGATGATCATCGCCGGCTACGCGATCGGCGCCGGCCACGGCTACATCTACGTGCGCGCCGAGTACCCGAAGGCGATCGAGCGGCTGAACATCGCGATCGCCCAGGCGCTGGAGCGCGGCTTCCTCGGCGACGCCGTCATGGGCAGCCCGCACGCCTTCCACGTCAAGCTCAAGGAGGGCGCCGGCGCGTTCGTCTGCGGCGAGGAGACCGCCCTGATGATGTCGATCGAGGGCAAGCGCGGCATGCCGCGCGTCCGCCCGCCGTTCCCGGCCACCAAGGGGCTGTGGGAGAAGCCCACCTCGATCAACAACGTCGAGACGTTCGCCAACGTGCCGTGGATCGTCGTCAACGGGGCCAGGGCGTTCAACGCGCTCGGCACCGCGA
This sequence comes from uncultured Acidobacteriota bacterium, assembly GCA_963717945.1. GTDB lineage: Bacteria > Acidobacteriota > Vicinamibacteria > Vicinamibacterales > Fen-181 > FEN-299. The sequence continues at coordinate 312,685 of CAVQXT010000007.1, forward strand.
ACAGCAAGGGCACGAAGGTCTTCGCGATGGCCGGCAAGATCCGCCACGGCGGCCTCGTCGAGGTGCCGATGGGCATCTCGATCCGCGAGATCGTCTACGGCATCTGCGGCGGGATCCGCGACGACCGGAAGTTCAAGGCGGTGCAGATGGGCGGCCCGTCCGGAGGCTGCATCCCGGCCGAGCTGCAGGACACGGTGATCGACTACGAGTCGATCAACAAGACCGGCGCCATCATGGGTTCGGGCGGCCTGGTCGTGATGGACGACGCGACCTGCATGGTCGACGTCGCCCGGTTCTTCCTCGAGTTCACCCAGCGCGAGTCGTGCGGCAAGTGCACGTTCTGCCGGATCGGGACCAAGCGGATGCTCGAGGTGCTGACGCGCATCACCGAGGGCCACGGCCGCGACGGCGACATCGAGCTGCTCGAAGAGCTGGCCGCCCGGACCAAGAACTCGTCGCTGTGCGGCCTCGGCCAGACGGCGCCGAACCCGGTCCTGACGACGCTGAAGTACTTCCGGTCGGAGTACGAGGCGCACATCACCAACAGGAAGTGCCCGGCGCACCACTGCCAGAAGCTGCTCACCTACACGATCACCGACGACTGCAGCGGCTGCATGCTGTGCCTGAAGGCCTGCTCGGCCGGCGCGATCACCGGCGAGCGGAAGAAGGTGCACGTCATCGACCAGTCGAAGTGCACCGTGTGCGGCGAGTGTTACAAGGCGTGCAACCTCGGGGCGATCGCGAAGGACTAGGGGCGGGGGACAAGAGGCATTCATATGGCGCTAGTCAAGCTCGAAATAGACGGCAAGCGGATCATCGCCGACGGCAACCAGACGATTCTCCAGGTCGCCCGCCAACACGGCATCCAGACCATCCCGACGCTCTGCGACGACGCGCAGCTCGAGCCGTTCGCGTCGTGCTTCGTCTGCGTGGTGAAGGTGAAAGGGGCGCGCTCGCTGGTGCCCGCCTGCTCCACCAAGGTGGGCAACGGCATGGTCGTCGACACCAACTCGGCCGAGGTGCGCCAGTCGCGCAAGGCGGCGCTCGAGCTGCTGCTGTCGGATCACTACGCCGACTGCGTCGGCCCGTGCCAGATCGCCTGCCCGGCCGGGATCGACATCCAGGGATACATCGCGCTGGCGGCCATCGGCAAGTACAAGGACGCCATCGCGCTCATCAAGGAGAACAACCCGCTGCCCTCGGTGTGCGGCCGCGTGTGCACCCGGCCGTGCGAGGTCAAGGGCTGCCGCCGCACCCTGCTCGACGAGGCGGTCGGCATCGACTACATCAAGCGGTACATCAGCGACCTCGATCTCAACAGCCCCGACGTGTACCGCCCCGCGCCGGCGGCGTCGAACGGCAAGAAGGTGGCGGTGGTCGGCGCGGGCCCCGCGGGCCTGTCGGCGGCCTACTACCTGGCGATCAAGGGCTACGACGTCGAGATTCTCGAGGGCCAGCCCGAACCGGGCGGGATGCTGCGCTACGGGATCCCGGAGTACCGGCTCCCCAAGGACGTCCTCGACCTCGAAGTCGCCCAGATTCTCGGCCTCGGCCCGAAGCTGCGCACCAACCGGACGCTCGGCCGGGATTTCACGGTGTCCAGCCTCAAGCAGCAGGGCTTCGACGCCATCTTCCTCGGCATCGGCGCGTGGCGCAGCTCGCTCATGCGCGTGAAGAACGAGGACGCGGCCGGCGTGCTCTCGGGCATCGAGTTCCTCAAGAACTTCGGCCTGCGCAAGAAGATCGACATCCACGGCACGGTCGCGGTGGTCGGCGGCGGCAACACGGCCATCGACTGCGCGCGGACCGCCCTCCGGCTGGGCGTCGCCGAGGTGAAGCTGCTCTACCGGCGGACGCGGGCCGAGATGCCCGCCAACGACGTGGAGATCAACGACGCCATCGAGGAAGGCGTCACGATGGAGTTCCTCGTCGCGCCGACCAAGGTCGTGACCGGCGCGGACGGGAAGCTCGCCGGCCTCGAGTGCCAGCGAATGGAGCTCGGCGAGCCGGACGCCTCGGGCCGCCGCAGCCCGAAGCCCGTGCGCGGGTCCGAGTTCCTGGTGCCCTGCGACTTCGTGATCTCGGCCATCGGCCAGAGCACCACGGTCAGCGACCTGCTCGACGGCCGGGTGCCGCAGTTCCTCCCGATGGGAGAAACGCTCAACCTCACCCGGTGGCAGACCGTGCAGGTCAACGAGAAGACGTTCGAGACGACCGTCGACGGCGTCTTCTCGGGCGGTGACGTCGTGACCGGCGCCGCGACGGCCATCGAGGCGATCGCGGCGGGGCGCAAGGCCGCCTACGCCATCGACACGTACATCCGCGAAGGGAAGGCGCGGCCGGAACCCGAAGAGTTCATCAGCCGCAAGGACGCGTTCACGAAGGTCACGCTCAACGACCTCCGATCGAAGGAGGTCAGCGCCAAGCGGGTCATGCCGCTCGTGCCGATCGACGAGCGGGTCCGGAGCTTCGTCGAGGTGGAGCTGGGGTACTCGGCAGACGACCTGCGCCAGGAGACCGCGCGGTGCCTGGAGTGCGGCTGCACGGCGCTGTTCGACTGCGACCTGCGCCGCTACGCCACCGAGTACGGCGTGGACGTGAAGCACTTCATGGGCGAGGCCGGTCAGCACGAGCGCGACACGTCGCACCCGCTGATCGAGCTGGATCCCAACAAGTGCATCCTTTGCGGGCGCTGCGTCCGGATCTGCAGCGAAGTGGTGGGCGTCTCGGCCTACGGCTTCATCAACCGCGGCTTCAGCACCGTCGTCGCGCCCGCCCTGGGCGGGTCGCTGCTCGACACCGAGTGCGTCTCGTGCGGCCTGTGCATCGGCACGTGCCCGACGGGGGCGATCGGCCAGCGCCTGCCGCTGGCCAAGCCCGGGCCCTGGCAGACCGGGTCGCACCAGAGCGTCTGCCACTACTGCGGCGTCGGGTGCCGGATCGACTACGACACCTTCGGCGACACCCTCGTCAAGGTCTCGCGCAACGAGGACAACGAGGTCACCTTCGGCAACCAGTGCCGCCGGGGCTATTTCGGCTTCAACCACGTCCACGCCGCGGACCGCCTGCTGACCGGGCGGGTGCGCCCGGGCCGGGAACTGCAGGAGAGCTCCGTCGACGAGGCCCTCGGGTACGCGGCCCTCAGGCTCCGCGAGCTGACCCGGAAGTACTCGGGCTCGGAGATGGCCGTCTTCGTCTCGCCGCGGCTCACCAACGAGGAGATCTACCTCGCGCAGAAGTTCGCGCGGATCGCGCTCAAGACGCACAACGTGACGTCGTTCAGTCAGCTGGCCAACCCCGACACGTTCGCGCCCGACGTGCTGGCCACGGCGACTTACCGTGACCTGGCCGACGCCCAGACCATCCTGCTGGTCAACTCGAACCTCGCCGACGAGCACTTCGTCGTGGACCTGATCGTGAAGCGCGCCCTCAGGAAGGGGGGACGCCTCGTGTACATCGGGCCAGAGCCGAACCGCACGGCCGCGCTCGCCGACGTCTTCCTCGAGTGCAAGAAGGAGGCGCAGGCGCTCGTCGTCCAGGCCATCGTGGCGGAGGTGATCCGGAAGGCCGGCGGCGACCCGGCCGCCAGGCCCGAGCTGACCGGCGCCGTCGCCGGCCTGACCCCTGAGGCCATCGAGAAGCAGACCGGCGTCACGTTCGCGGCCGTCGGTGAGGCCGCCGAGATCCTGGCTGGCAGCATTCTCAAGGTTCTCGTGTTCAACCGCGACTACCGCGGCCTCCGGCGGTGTCACGACGCGCGGCTGTTCGCGGCGGCCGCCACCGCGCTCGGCTGTTCCCTCCTGCCCCTCCACGACAAGGCCAATGCCCAGGGCCTGCTCGACATGGGCGCCCAGCCGGGCTGGTACCCGGGGTACCAGCCGACGACCAGCGGCGAGGTGGTCGAGGCGCTGGAGAAGGAGTGGTGCGTCGCGCTGACCGATCTCGAGCCCAGCCACACCAGCGTGGCCGCGCTGCTCGCGCAGAAGCAGATCAAGGTGGCCGTGGTCTTCGGCGAGGACCCGCTCGGGACCGAAGACCTGCCCGAGGTGATTCGCAAAGGCCTGCTGGCCGTGGATTTCCTGGTGGTCGCCGACCTGTTCCTGACCCGGACCGCCCAGGTGGCCAACATCGTGCTGCCGCTCGCCAGCACCGCCGAGACCTCCGGCACCTTCACCAACTCGGAGCGCCGGGTCCAGCGGCTGCGGCGCGCGATCCCGCCGCGGCCCGGACTGGAGGGCTGGGAGCTGATCGCGCAGCTGGTGGCGAAGATGGGGCTGCGCTTCAAGATGAATTACGACAACACGGCCCAGATCCTGGACGAGATCCGGCGCGTCGCGCCGATCTACCGGGACGTGGTGGTCGACAGCCAGGACGCCGACGCGGTCTGGGACGCGGCCCGGTTCCCGCTGGCGCAGCCGGGGCCGGACGGCGCGGCCACCGCACCGCTGGTGAGGCCGGTCCAGACCGCGGGGCTCGACTGCCTCGAGGCGCGATTCGACACCTGGTTCAAGGGGCTGTTCGCGGCCCGGACGTAGACGGGGCGTTCCGATTCCTCATTCGTCAGTTCCGATTGACGTGGAGCACTCATGACCGATCCGCATCTCGCCCAGGCCGACCCCGACGTCGCCGCGCTCATCGCCGCCGAAGAGCGCCGGGAGTTCGAGAAGATCCGCCTCATCCCGTCGGAGAACTACGCGTCGCGCGCCGTGCTCGAGGCGACCGGCAGCGTGTTCACCAACAAGTACTCCGAGGGCTACGCCGGCAAGCGCTACTACGAGGGGCAGCAGTGCGTGGACCCGCTGGAGCAGCTGGCCATCGCGCGCGCCAAGGCGCTGTTCGGCGCCGACCACGCCAACGTCCAGCCCTACTCGGGATCGCCCGCCAACCTCGCCGTCTACTTCGCGCTGCTCAAGCCGGGCGACACGGTGATGGGGATGGCGCTGCCGCACGGCGGTCACCTGACGCACGGCTGGAACGTGTCGATCACCGGCGCCTACTTCAGGAGCGTCCAGTACGGCGTGCAGATCGACACCGGGTTGATCGACTACGGACAGGTGCGCGAGCTGGCGATCAAGGAACGGCCCAAGCTGATGATCGCCGGGGCGACGGCGTACCCGCGGATCATCGACTTCCAGGCGATGCGGGCCATTGCCGACGAGGCGGGCGCGCACCTGCTGGTGGACATGGCGCACATCGCGGGACTGGTGGCCGGCGGCGCCCACCCGACGCCGATCCCGCACGCGCACGTCGTCTCGACGACCACGCACAAGTCGCTGCGCGGGCCCCGCGGGGCGATGCTCCTGTGCAAGGAGGAGATGGCCAAGGCGATCGACAAGGCCGTGTTCCCCGGCCTCCAGGGCGGGCCGCACAATCACACGACCGCCGGCATCGCGGTGGCGCTGCGTGAGGCGTCAACCGACCAGTTCAAGACCTACGCGCACCAGATCGTCAGGAACGCGAGGGCGCTGGCCGAGGGCCTGGCCGGCTACGGCTTCAAGCTCGTCTCGGGCGGAACCGACACGCACCTGATCCTGATGGACGTGACGCCGCGCGGGATGACGGGCAAGGCTTACGCCAGGGCGCTCGACCGCGCGGGGCTCGAGTGCAACTACAACACGGTGCCGGGCGACCCGCGCAAGCCGTTCGACCCCAGCGGCCTCCGCCTGGGCACGCCGTCGGTCACCTCGCGCGGCATGCGGGAGCCGGAGATGGCGAAGATCGCCGGCTGGTTCAGCCGCGTGGCCGAGAACATCACCAACGAGGCGGCGCTCGACGCGATCGCCGGCGAGGTGCGCGACTTCTGCGCCGGCTTCCCGTGCCCGGGCATCGTCCGGTAGCCGCTCCGCGGCTCGGTGACAGAGTAGTGGTCAGTGGCCACTAGCCACTACACGTCCGGTGGTCGCCGTTAGTCGCGCCCTTGTATCGCCCTGTCTGGGTCGGCGTCTGAGTTGGAAAACCCCCATATTCCGTGCTAGAGTGCCCATCCAGATCATGTCGCGGCCCAGGCACGCTGCTCCGCTTCGCCTTCTTGCGCTGCTCGTCCTCCTCTGGGTCGGCTTCGACATCGGAGCGCACGGGCTTGTCGCGTCCGATTTTCCCCCGATTGCGGGCAACTCGTCGCAGCCATGTGTCGGTCAGGATGAGAGCGGCGACGCCGCCTGTGCCCCGACCGATCACTGCTTCTGCCACAGCCTCTCGACCGGCGCGATGATGCTCATGCCGGCCGCGGGCCTGGTCCAGGTGGGCACGCCCGTGCTCGATCCGCCCCGGCAAGTGCCCCTCAGCCATCCGCAGCCGCTCGATCGCCCTCCCCAGGCCGTCGCCTAGCGCACTCCTCGGTTCCCAGAATATCGATCGCCCCCGGGACTGTCGGACTCTTATGAGAAGTGTCTGCATCGCCGCTCTCGGCGTGGTGTTGGGTGGAGCGCTGTACGGCCAGGAAGCCGCTCTTCCGGCCAGGCTCACGCTCGAAGAAGCGCTCCGCATCGCGGAAGCGCGCAACCCGCAGGTCGTCTTTGCCCGGCAGGGCGTCGCCGGCTCGGAGGCTGACGTCGTGGCCGCCGGCAAGCGGCCGAACCCGTCCTTCGCGTTCAGCTCGGAGGGGATCCCCCTGTCGCAGGCGAACCGGCCCGCGTTCTTCGACAACCAGGAATTGACGGTCGACGTCCAGCAGGAATTCGAGCCTGGCGGACGCCGGCGACTCCGGACCGAGCAGGCGAGCTACGGCGTCGCCGCATCGCGGGCCACCGTCCAGGACACGGTCCGGCGGCTTCGCTTCGAGGTCTGCCGCGCCTACGTGCAGGTCGTCCTCGCCAAGGCCGACGACGAGGTGGCGCGCACGACGCTGGACGAGATCGACCACGTGCTGGCGATCGACCGCGCCCGCTTCGAGCAAGGGGAACTGTCGGGAGTCGAGCTGCGCCGCCTTCAGGTCGAGCGATTCCGATTCGCCGACGACGCCTTCGCCGCCGAGCTCGCTCTCCGGAATGCGCGCAGCGCGCTGCTCGCCGTCCTGAACGTCAGGCCCCTGGACCAGCCGTTCGAGGCAGTGGACGACCTGCTCTCGACGTCGTTTGCCGCGACCAGGGCGGAGCCGCCCGAGAGCGCGGCCGCGGTGGTCGGGCTGGCGCTGGCCAGCCGGCCCGACCTGGATGTCGCCCGTCGAGAGCGCGACCGCGCCCAGGCCGGTATCCGCCTCCAGGAAGCTCTCCGCACCCCGTCGTTTTCCGTCGGGGCGGGCCTCAAACGCGATTTCGGTTCGAACGGGCTCGTCGTCACCTTCGGCGTGCCGCTGCCCCTGCTCGATCGCAACCAGGGCGGCATCGCACGGGCCGGCGCCGAGGAACGCCAGGCGGCCGCGCAACTTGCGGCGGCCGAAACCAGGGTGACGCTCGAGGTCCAGGAAGCCCTGAACGCGGTCGACGTGAGCCGGCGGCGGCTCGACTACGTCGAGGGCGAGTACCTCAAGAACGCCCGCGAAGCCCGCGACATCGTGCTCGCCTCGTACCGGAGCGGCGCGGCCACGCTCATCGACTACATGGACGCCCAGCGCGCGCTTCGGGAGGCCCTGCGCACCCAAAATCGCGCGCGGTTCGACTACCGGACCAGCCTGTTCCAGTACGAGGCGGCCGTCGGGACGCCCTCGGCGGTCGTGCGAAAGGAATTGCGATGAAGAGCCATTGGATTGGACTGGCGCTCGTGGGCCTGGTCGCCTGCGGCGCGTGTAACGGCAGCGGCGCCGAGAGCCTGAAGTCGGAGGGGCCCGGCTCGAAGTCGCCCGCCACGCCCGAGGAGCGAAACACCGTTCGCGCCTCCGGCGAAGTGCAGAAGAAGTGGGGCATCGCGGTGGCCGCGGCCACTCGGGCGACCGCGTCGGGCCGGATCACCATCCCCGGCGTGCTCTCGCTCGATCCCCAGCGCACCGCGCAGATCTCCTCGCTCCTCGACGGCAAGGTCGTGTCGATCACCGCCCAGCTCGGGGACGAGGTCCGGCGGGACCAGGTCCTGGTCACGATACACGCGCCGGCGATCGCCCAGGCGAAGACGCTCTACCTCCAGGCGGCCTCCCGGCTGGAGCTCGCGCGCCGGGAATTCGAACGGGCCGAGGTCCTCTTGAAGCAGGAGGCCATCGACCAGAGAGAGCATCTCCGCCGGCGGACGGAGTTCGAGAACGCCTCGAGCGAATTCGCGGTGGCGGAGTCGAATCTCCACTCCTACGGGCTCGACCAGGCCGCCGTCGACCAGCTGCTCGCCCAGGCTCGCCGGCCGGACAGGAGCCCCGGGGCGATGGACGACCTCGCGGAGCCCTACCTCAGGCTGACCGCGCCGATCGCCGGCCACGTCGTGGAGCGCGACGTGGTGACGGGCCAGCACGTCGAGCCGCAGAAGATGCTCTTCACCCTGTCCGATCTCTCCACGCTCTGCGCGTTCCTGGACGCCCGTGAGGCGGACCTGCCCCACGTGGCCCAGGGCCAGGAGGTCCGCATCACGACGAGCATCTACCCGGACCGGGCCTGGCAGGGGCGCGTGGATCACGTCGGTGACGTCGTGGACGAGAAGACGCGCACGGTCAAGGTGCGGGTCCTCGTTCGCAACGACGGCCGGCTGCTCAAGCCCAACATGTACATCCAGGGCGAACTGCCCGACGCAGTCGGCACTCGGGACGTCCTCACGGTGCCCCAGGAGGCCGTCCAGACGATCGGCGGCGAGCCGGTCGTGTTCGTTCGCGAGGGCGCGGACAGGTTCGTGGCGCGCCCGGTGGAACTTGGCGACCGCGTGGGCGTCCGCCGCGCGGTCCTTCGGGGCCTGACGGGGTCCGAGCAGGTGGTCGTCGCCGGCGCGTTCAACCTGAAGGCGGAACTCCTGAAATCGACGCTGGCCGGCGAGTAGTGCTTCGACTCGCGAATACGGCCGCAGATGATTCATGGACGGGCGGCCGGGTCGGCTCGCTCAGCACAGGCCGCAGTCTGACGAAGGGCACCTGGACATGCTTGAACGGTTGATGGCACTCTCCCTCCGGAATCGCCTGGTCGTTGGCCTGGCGGTGCTGGCGATTCTGGGCCTCGGCGCCTACGCGGTCCGCACGATCCCGATTGACGCCTTTCCGGACGTCACCAACATCCAGGTCGAAGTGGTCAGCACGGCGGCGGGGATGTCACCGCTCGAGATCGAGCAGTTCGTGACGTACCCGCTCGAGAACGCGATGCGCGGCCTGCCCGGACTGGTCATGATGCGGTCGGTGACGAAGTACGGCCTGTCGGTCGTGACACTCGTGTTTCGCGACGACGTGGATGTCTACTTCGCGAGGCAGCAGGTTCACGAGCGGGTGTCCGAGATCGAGCGGAGCCTGCCCGAGGGCGTGGATACCGAGATGGGCCCCATCGCGACGGCGATGGGGGAGATCTACCAGTACACGCTCCAGAGCGAAGGCCAGAACCCGGCCGGCCTCGACGTCGCCGAGCTCACCAAGCGCCGGACGATCCAGGATTGGATGGTGACGCCGCTGCTCAAGGGCGTGACCGGCGTCACCGAGATCAACTCGTTCGGGGGGTATCTCCAGCAATACCAGGTCCTGGTGGACCCGGACAAGCTGCTGAAGTACGACCTCTCGGTCGACGCGGTGGCCGAGGCGGTTCGCAATAACAACTCGAACGTCGGCGGCAACGTCGCCTCCTTCGCGTCCGAGCAGCACATCATCCGCGGCGTGGGCTTGATCCGGTCGGAGGACGACATCCGCAAGATCGTCCTCAAGGCCGAGCGGGGCACGCCGGTCACGATTCGCGACGTGGGAGAGGTCCGCATCGATCACGCGATCCGGCAAGGCGCCTCCCAGATGAACGGCCAGCAGGAGGTGGTCGGCGGCATCGTGATGATGCTGCGCGGCGAGAACAGCCGCAACGTGGTCGCGAACATCGACGCCAAGGTCCGCGAGATCAACGCGAACCACGTGCTGCCGGACGGTCTTCGGATTGTCCCGTTCTACGAACGCTCGTCGATCGTCAACGAGAGCACCAGGACGGTCCTGAAGGCCCTCGCCGAGGGCTCCGTCCTGGTCCTGGTGGTGCTCGCCGTCTTCCTCTGGAGCGTCCGCGGGGCGCTGGTCGTCATCTTCGCGCTGCCCCTCTCGGCCCTCCTGACGTTCATCACGATGCGGTACACGGGGCTGAACGCGAACCTGATGTCGCTCGGCGGCCTGGCGATCTCGATCGGGATGGTCATCGACGCCACGATCATCCAGGTGGAGAACGTCCAGCGCCACCTGGCGATGGACCCGGAAAGCCGGAGCACGCTCCAGACGGTCCTGCGGGCCGCGGTCGAGGTGCGAAAGCCCAGCATCTTCGGCGAGCTGATTATCGCCTTGACCTTCATCCCGATCGCCACCATGCAGGGCATGGAAGGCAAGATGTTCTCGCCGCTCGCGTATACGGTCGCGCTCGCGCTCCTGTCCTCGCTCTTGCTGTCGATCTTCGTCATCCCGACGGTCTGCCTCGTCGCGCTGAAGCCGGTCCACAAGGAGAGCCCGGTCTTCACGCTCGCCAAGCGGCTGTACATGCCGCTGCTCGCGTTTGCCCTGCGCCGGCGCCTCGTGGTGCTGTCGGGGGCCGGGATCGCCCTCGCCGTCGCCGTGCTGCTCATCCCCCGCCTCGGGACCGAGTTCGTCCCCGTGATGGACGAAGGGGCGTTCGACATGGACGTCCAGTTGATCCCCGGCGTCTCGCTCGAGCAGGCGATGAAGACGGTCGGTGACGTGGAAGAGCGGCTGAAGCGGTTCCCGGAACTGGAAACGGTGGTCTCGAGGACCGGTCAGACGGGCGTGGCCATCGAGGCCCGCGGCGTGGACAAGACGGGGTTCGTCGGCGCGCTCAAGCCGCGGGACCAGTGGACGTCCGCCCACTCCCGCGAGGAATTGATCGAGAAGATGCGCGATTCGCTGGCCGACATTCCCGGCATGGCCTTCACCTTCAGCCAGCCGATTCAGTGTCGCATCGACGAACTGGTGGCCGGGACGCGCGCGCAGGTGATTCTCAAGCTCTTCGGCGACGATACCACCATCCTGCGGCGGAAGGCGTCCGAAATGGCGGCGATCCTCGGGACCATCCGAGGGGGAGCCGACCTGGTCGTCGAACGTCTGGCCGGACAGCCGTATCTGACCGTGACCGTCGACCGCGACAAGGTGGCCCGCTACGGCGTGAACACGGGCGACGTGCTGAGGGTCATCGAGCTGGCCATCGGCGGCAAGCCCTTGTCGCGCCTGTATCAGCAGAACCGGGCGTTCGACATCGCCCTGCGGTTCCCCGAGGAACGCCGGGAGTCGGTCGAGGCGCTCGGCGGCCTTCTAATCGATGTGCCCGGCGGCTACCGGGTGCCGCTCAATCAGCTCGCCGATCTCCAGTCGGTCGAGGGACCGACGCAAATCAGCCGTGAGAACGGCCAGCGACGGATCGGCATCGAAATGAACGTCGTCGGCCGGGACATCGGGACCTTCGTGAAGGAAGCGCAGCAGAAGATCGCCCGAAACGTCGAGCTGCCGCCGGGCTATTACCTGAACTGGGGCGGCCAGTTCGAGAACCAGCAGCAGGCGATGCAAAGGCTGGCGCTCATCACGCCGGTGGTCGTGGCGTTGATCTTCCTGCTGCTGCTCTTCACCTTCGACTCCGTCTGGCTCGCGGGGCTCGTCCTGGTCAACCTGCCCTTCGCGATGGTGGGCGGCGTGTTCGCGCTGTTCCTCTCCGGGCTCTACCTCTCGGTCCCCGCGTCGGTCGGCTTCATCGTGCTCTTTGGCGTGGCCGTTCTGAACGGCGTCGTGCTCATCTCGTACATCTCCGACCTTCGCGACGGCGGCGCGAGCGTGGTGGACGCGGTACGGAACGGCTGCGAGGCCCGGCTTCGCCCGGTGCTGATGACCGCGAGCATCTCCATCCTCAGCCTGATCCCGATGGTCTTCGCGACCGGGCCGGGGTCCGAAGTCCAGCGCCCACTGGCTGTCGTCGTCATCGGCGGGCTCGTCACCTCGACCCTGCTCACCCTGCTGGTGTTGCCGACGCTCTATCAGTGGTGTGCGCCGGAGCGGAAGGAGGTCGAACGCTAGCAGGGGAGCGGATGGGATGGCCCGCGCGGTCGGAACGGGCGCGCAAGCGTCGTCGGCTATAATCGACGTGATGTTTCATCCTGCTCTTCGGGTGTGCATCGGCGTGTCAACCGCGGTCATCGTAGCCGGGCTGGCCGCCGCCCCGGCCGTGGTCGAGTGCGCCAGGCTCGCCGGATCGCCGCCGGCCATTCCCCCGCAGTCGGTCTCTTCGATTCAGGCCGCCATCGACGGCACGCTGCCCGTGGTCGCGGAGTACCGATACCGGATCATCGGCAAGGTCCGGCTGCTGCTCTTCTGGGTCTCCAAGGACGGCGTCGGCGGGGCACGCATCAGGGTGCGCCGCGGCGAAGGCGACACGTCCGGCCTCGACCTGCTGATCGGATCGGACCCGAAGCGCGCTCCGCGCGGCATCAATCGCTGGGGCTACATCCTGGAGGAAACCCGCGGCGAGGCGACGAATGTCGTCGGCCTCATGAAGAAGAGCGACGAGGACACGCTCGACCAGGCGACGTCCAACATCGCGCGCGAGGCGAAGGGCGGCGTCGTCTTCAAGATGATCCAGGCCACGGTGACGCCGGCCGAGTCGGTCGCCCGGGTGACGACGGCCGCGGTGCCCCGTGACTATTCGTATCGCGAGATGGGTCCGCTGGTGGAGGCGCTCGCGGCGGACACGTCGCCGCCCAGGACCCGCACGCTCGCGGCGGCGCCCGGGGGGCGCCCCGGCCTGCTGTCCTCGATTGCCGAATTGATTCGCGACGCGTCGGACGCCGTCCGGCGCACGGGGCGTCCGCCGGGCAGGAAGAGCCTGCCCTACGTCTATTACTCGAAGCAGTACGATGTGGCGCGCGTCTCGACTTCGATCGAGACACGGGAGACCTACGGCGGGGTGACCTACCCCAGGCTGCTGCGCTCCAACTTCGAAGTCCGGGCGCGCGGCGAGTCGTGGACCGAGCGGTTCACCATCGTGTCGGGACTCGAAGGGCCGCTGGCCGGCGTGCCGGTGTTCGTGCACTACCAGCCGCGCTGGTGGTTCGCTGTCGAGATGGTGCTGGACGACAAGGAGCGGTTCTAAGGCCAACAGGCCCAAGGCCGAAGCCAAGAGGCTCACGGCTCAAGGCTCAGGGCTCAGGGCTCAAGACTCGCCTGGCGCACACTGGCCGAAAGCCGAGAGTCGAGAGCCGAAAGCCGTTCAACGCCGCGATGCGGCGTCGAGCGCCGCCATGAACCGCCGCTTGATGAGGACGCAGTCGAGCGGCGGCTTCGCGATGGGCGCCGATTCCTCCACCTTCACGACGATCACCCACGGGCCGGGCGTCGATCGGATTGTCGCCAGGGCCTGCCGCAGCGACTCGTCGTCTCGCACGGTGGACGCGCGTGTGATTCCCATCGATCGGGCGGCCGCCTCGAGGTCCGCGCCGCGCGAGGTCGGGGTCGGCTGACCGCCCGTCGTTCCGTACACGCCATTGTCGAGCACGACGACGGTCAGGTTCGGCGGCGCGCAATCGCCGATCGTCGCCAGGCTCCCCAGGTTCATCAGCAGCGACCCGTCGCCGTCCAGCGCCACCACCGTCCGGTCCGGCCGCGCCAGCGCCAGTCCCAGCGCGATGGAACTGGTGAGCCCCATGCTGCCCCAGGTGTAGAAGTTCAGGTCGCGGTCGCCGGCCGCGAACAGGTCGTACGCCGGGTGCCCGAGGCTTGCGACAACCGGTTCGTCGGTCAACCACTGCCGCACGAGCGTGATGGCCTCGAAGCGCGTCATGCGAGACCTCCCCGGACCGGCACCGTCAGGCGGCGCGGCAGCAGGCAGGCGGCGACCGTTCGCGTCCCGAACGCGAGGTTGGCGAGCGCGAGCACCTTGCCCTCGGCCTCCTCGTCGCGTTCCACACTCAGGTGCTGGATGCCGAAGGCGTCGAGCACCGGCGCGACCGCCCGCCCCATCGGGACCTGCGCCGAGTTCCACTCGCCCGGATCCCCGCGCATGCTCACGACGAGCATCACGGGCAGCTGGTAGGGGATGAGCAGCGAGCCGAGCGCGTTCAGCGTGTTGCCGACGCCGCTCGACTGCATGAGCACCGCCGGCCTGGCGCCCCCCAGGCAGAGGCCGGCCGCGATGCCGAGCGCCTCCTCCTCGCGCATGGCGAGCAGCGTCCGGACCTCGCCGTGGTCGCGGCGCAGGGCGGCCAGGATGTGCGACAGGGGGTTGTCGGGCACGTAGACGATGTCACGGCAGCCGGCGGCCCACAGGCCGGCGGCCACGCCGGTCGCCCAAGGCGGAATGACGGCATCGGCCGGGGTGTCAGCCGCAGTTTCGGAAAGTGGGTCGGTCATCGGAGCACGCCTTTCCCAAGCGGGGCCACAGGGTATCACGGACGCCGGCTCGCGGCTCACGACTTGCGGCGGCGACACGCGCGTCACGCCGCACAGGCACGGCGGGCCTCGGCGAGCCAGGAGGCTCGCCCCACACCTGGAACGGCCGCAAGTCGCCAGCCACGAGTCGCGAGCCTAGGTGGGGTTTGGAGTAGCATGTGCGCATGCGCGCACATCTTGTCGCACCGTCGAAGTGGCTGACGTGGCTGGTCCTCGTCGTGGCGCTCGGCCTGGCCGGGTCCGCGACCGCGCCGGTCCCGCCGCCCGATTCGTACGACGTCGTCATCACCGGCGGCCGGATCGTGGACGGCACCGGGGCCCCGTGGTTCGCCGCCGACCTCGGCATCCGCGGCGACCGGATCGCGGCCATCGGCAACCTGAAGGAGGCCGTCGCGAAGACCCGGATCGATGCGACGGGGCTCGTCGTCGCTCCCGGCTTCATCGACTTGCTCGGCCAGTCGGAGTTCAACGTCCTGGTCGACAACCGCGCGGCCAGCAAGATTACGCAGGGTGTGACGACGGAGGTGACCGGCGAAGGGACGTCGATCGCGCCGATGAACGACCGCCTGTTCGGCGACATGGCCGGCACCTATCGGCAGTTCGGCGTGACGATGGACTGGCGCGCGCTCTCCGACTACTTCAAGCGCCTCGACGAGCGGACGCACCCGGCCATCAACCTGGCGACGTTTGTCGGCGCGGGCGGCCTGCGCACCTACGTCATCGGCAAGGACGAGCGGCCGGCGACGCCCGCCGAGCTCTCGCGGATGCAGGGCCTGGTCGCCGCCGCGATGGAGGACGGCGCGCTCGGCGTCAGCTCGTCGCTCCAGTACATGCCCGATCGGTTCGCTTCCACCGACGAACTGGTCGCGCTCGCCGGTGTGGCCGCCCATTACGGCGGCGTCTACTTCACGCACATCCGGTCCGAGTCGGGGCAGATCGCCTCCGCGCTCGACGAGGCGTTCGCCGTCGCCGAGCGGGCGAAGATCCCGGTCGAGATCTGGCACCTGAAGACCGCCTATAAGTCCAACTGGGGCCGGATGCCCGAGGTGCTCGCGCGCATCGAGGCGGCGCGGGCCCGCGGGCTCGACATCACGGCGAACCAGTACCCCTACACCCGCGCGGCCAACGGCCTCGACGCGTGTCTGCCGCTGTGGGCCAGGGAAGGGGGGACCGATCGCATGCTGGCCCGGCTGCGCAACCCCGCCGATCGCGAGCGGATCAAGCGCGAGATGGAAGACCCGGCATCGCCCGGCTGGGAGAACCAGTGGTACGGGTCCGGCGGCGGCGACGGCATCATGATCTCCTCGGTGCTCGACCCGGCGCTCCGGAAGTACGAGGGAATGACGCTCACGGCGATCGGCAAGCAGGTCGGCAAGGACCCGCGCGACGCCGTGATGGACCTGGTCATCGCCGACCGGGGCAACACCGAGGTGGTCACGTCGATCATGCGTGAAGACGACGTGGTCGCCGCGCTGAAGAGCCCGCTGGTCAGCATCTGCACCGATTCGGGCGCCAAGGCCGAGGACGGCCCCCTCTCGGTGTCGAAGACCCATCCGCGCGGGTTCGGCACCTTCCCGCGCATCCTCGGCCGCTACGTGCGCGACCAGAAGGTCCTGCGCCTCGAGGAGGCGATCCGCAAGATGACGTCGCAGCCGGCCACGCGCGTGCACCTGCAGGACCGGGGCATCCTCCGGCCGAACATGGCCGCCGACGTCACTGTTTTCGACCCGGCAACGATTCGCGACGTGGCCACCTTCGAGGACCCGATGCACTACTCGGTCGGCGTGCGCTACGTCCTGGTGAACGGCCGCGCCGTGGTGTCGGAGGGACGGATCACGGGCGACCGCCCCGGCCGGGCGCTGAAGGGGCCGGGGCTGAAGCGGTAGTTTTGATCCACAAACTGTTTCGTGGTTTCGGGTCGATCGTGCTAGCCTCTTGGCCGTCCAAATTGACGAGTTGGTGTCGAGCGTTCCGGCAATTCAGCCCCCAATAGCGGAGGATGTGTACCGATGCCTCGATTTCTAGGACTTTGTCTGGTCGGCCTGGCGGTGGTCCTCGCGGCTGCCGCTCCGGCGTCGGCCCAGGGCTTTGGCGTCTACGAACAGGGCGCCTGCATGATGGGACGTGCCGGCGCCGGCGTCGCCGACCCGTGCCAGGACGGATCCGGCGTCTTCTTCAACCCGGCCTCGTTGTCGTTCTCCAAGATGACCGTGACGGCGGGCGGCGCGCTCATCCATCCGACCGGCCAGTTCACCGACACGTCCGGCGGTGCGCTCAACGGGACGGTCAGCACGCTGAACAAGAAGTGGTACCCGGTACCGAACATCTACGCGTCGATGCCGTTCGGGAAGCACTTCGCGTTCGGCGTCGGCGTATTTGCACCGTACGGTCTGGAGACCGACTGGCCGACGACCTCCCAAGGGCGCTACCTTGGGTACAAGAGCCTGGTGCAGGGCGTCTACGTCCAGCCCACGCTGGCCATCAAGTTCAATGATCGGGTGTCGGTCGGCGTGGGCGTCGACATCACCTACCTGAAAGTCGAGTTGCGGCAGCGGGTGGACCTGTCGGTGCAGCCGATTACCGGAACGCCGTACACATTCGGACAGGTCGGCGTGCCGGCGGGCACCGACTTCGCCGACGTGCAGCTCTCCGGGCATGCCTGGAATCCGGGCTTCCACGTCGGCGTCCAGGCGAAGGTGACCGACAAGGTGTCGTTTGGCGCCCGGTTCCTGTCCGGCCAGACGGTGAACGTCACCAACGGGTCGATTAGGACCGCGCAGATTCTCACCGGCCTCTTCCTGCCCAAGTCGCTCGGCGGCTTTCCGATTGACGCGGCCGTGGCTCCGCAGTTTGCCACCGGCGGCAAGCTGAGCAACCAGTCGGCCACCACCTCGATTCCGCTGCCCGCGCAGTTCGTGGCGGGCCTGGCGTTCCAGGTGACGCCAGCGGTGAAGCTCTTCACCGACGCCCAGTTCACCAACTGGGACGCCTTCTCCGTGCTGCCGATCAACGGCCAGTACCTGCAGGAGTCGATCGTGGAGTCGTACGGCAACGTCGGTGGCCTCCGGGTGGGCACCGAGATCAACGCGTGGCCAAAGGCCGTCATCCGCGCGGGCATCAACGTGCACGGCGCGGCCGCGCCGAACCAGACGGTGACGCCGAACCTGCCGGAAGGCAACCGGTACGAGTTCAACGTCGGCTTCGGGTACGAGCTGACCAAGCGCTTCCGCGTAGACGCGGCCTACATGTATCTCGACCAGCCAGACCGCGCGGGGCGGACGACGTCGGGCAGGAACAACGGCGTGTACAGCTTCAAGGCCAATCTGCTGAGCGCGTCGGCGACGATTCTGTTCTAGGGCGGCGTTCGGGACCGTCGTCGCGGTCCCGTTCGTGCCGGCGTATGATGGCGAGCCGGGGTCCGGGCTTCACCGGGCCCCGGCTCTTCGTCTGTCCGGAGCCTCACATGGACCACCCCTCACCGTCCCGTTCCGTGCAGGCAGAAGGCCTGCCCAAGCCGGTCGGACCGTATTCCCCCGCCACCGTCTTCGAGCGGCTCGTCTTCGTCTCGGGGCAGGGCGCCATCGATCCGGCGACCGGGCAGCTCGCCGGCCTCGACGTCGAGACGCAGACCGAGCAGGTGTTCCGGAACATCGCGGCGATCCTCGCGGCGGCGGGCACGGACCTCTCCCACGTCCTGCGCTGCGGCGTCTTCCTGGTGGACATGCGCGAGTTCGCCGCGATGAACGCCGTCTACGCCCGTGTCTTCGGCGACCATCGTCCCGCGCGGACGACGGTCGCGGTCGCGTCGTTGCCGCACGCGGGTCTCCGCGTGGAGATCGACGCCGTGGCCTGGCTGCCGGAGACCTGATTTCGAGGACGGCGCGCGTGGATCCGACTACGGCACTCGGGTGCGAGTAACGGTGAACCGATGCTGGAAGCCAAGAGTCTCACGAAGCTCTATTCGGGGATTCCCGCCGTCAAGGACGTCAGCTTCAGCGTGAAGCCCGGCGAGATCCTCGGCTACCTGGGGCCGAACGGATCGGGCAAGACGACCACCGTCAGCATCGTCGTCGGCCTGCTCGAACCGACCGGCGGCCGGGTGCTGTTCGACGGACGCGACATCCAGGACGACATCGTCGGGTTCAGGCGCCGGGTCGGCTACGTCCCCGAAGAGCCCCACCTGTATCCGTTCCTCTCCGGGCGCGAGTACCTCCAGCTCGTCGGCCGCCTGAGGGAGATTGCCGAATCGACGCTCGATCGGCGCATCGAGGGCCTGCTCCGCCTTTTCGGCCTCGGCCGCGACGCCGACCAGTCGATCGGGTCGTACTCCAAGGGCATGCGCCAGAAGATCCTCATCTCGGCCGCGCTCGTTCACGACCCCGACCTGCTCATCTTCGACGAGCCGCTCTCCGGCCTGGATGTGACGGCGGCGCTGGTCTTCCGGCACCTGGTGCGGACGCTCGCCGACCGTGGCAAGACGATCCTCTACAGCTCGCATGTACTGGAGGTGGTCGAGAAGCTGTGCTCGCGCGTCCTCGTGCTGCACCGCGGCCGTGTGGTGGCCGACGACTCGGTGGAGCACCTGCGCGAGCTGATGGCGCGCGACTCGCTCGAGGAGGTGTTCGCCCAGCTCGTCGTTCGCGAGGACCCCGAACGCGTCGCCCGCGATATCGCGGACCTGGTGGCGGGATGAGCGACCGTCCGACGGGCCTGCTCCGGCGGCTCTTCTTCAGGCGCTTTTTCGACAACGACCTGATCTCGCCGAACGGTGGCGGCTTCGACAACATGGGGCTCGTCTTCGCGGCCCTCGCCACGCCCGGGCTGCTCGCCGCCGCGCCGCTGCTCTTCAAGTACGGGAACCGCTACATCACGCCCGGGCGCCGCCTGCTCATGGGGCTCGACGACAAGTTCTTCTTCCTGGCGCTGTCGATGGTCGTCATGGGGATCGTGACCGTCGTCGAGTGGGACGCGCTGGCGCTCGACGCCCGCGACGTGGCGATACTCGGCCCGTTGCCGATCCCGCGGCCGACGCTTCTCGCGGCGAAGCTCGGAGCGATAGGGCTCTTCATCGTGGCCTTTGCCGCGGCGGTCACCGCGATCCCGAGCATCGTGCATCCGTTGGTGTTGCTGGGGACGCTGCAGATTGGCCTGGCGCAGGGCCTGTGGCTGATGAGCGTGCAGGCGGCCGTCTCGCTGGCCGCCGTCGCGTTCGCGTTCTTCGCGGTCCTGGGCGTCCGCGAAGTCATCGTCTTGCTCCTGGGGGCGCGGTGGTTCGGCCGTGTTGCCGTGCTCGTGCAATTCGTCCTGGTGCTCGCGCTCGTGACGGCCCTCCTCCTGCTGCCGGGTCATCGAAGCGTCTCGGAGTCGATGCCCCCGGCCGGCGGATCGGCCGTCTCGCTCAGTCCGCCGATGTGGTTTCTCGGTCTCTCGGAGTCGCTCACCGGCCGCGGCGTCCTCGACTCGCCGCAGGTCGTGAGGCCGAGGGGGAAGGCGTATTGGACGCCTCGGGAGGCGAGCAGTTCGCGGGCCGATTACCTGTGGTTGATGCCGACGTTCGACCATCTGGCGGGCATCGGCCTGATCGCGCTCGCGGCAGCGGCGCTGGTGGCGGTCGGGGGCTACGCGCTCGAGACACGCCGGCTGGTGCGGCGGGCGTCGGTGGGGCGGTCGTCGCTGCCCCGGTGGCTGGTCCGCGCGTTCTCGTCGGCCGTCGGAAAGACTGTGGTGCGCGACCCGCTCGCCCGGGCGACGTTCTTCTTCACGCTCCAGACGCTTGCGCGGGGGACGAGTCAACGGTTCTACCTGGCCGCCTTCGGGGCCCTGGCATTCGCCGCGATTCTCATCCTCGTCCCCCTGGACGAACTGCAAGGGGCGTGGCGGCAGTCCTCGCAGCCGACCGCGGCGCTCCTCTCGCTCCAGATGGTGCTGGTGTTCTGCCTGGTCGCGGGTCTGCGCTTCGTCTTCGCGATGCCAGCCGAACTCCGCGCCAACTGGATGTTCCGGGTTGTGTGGGCAGGCCAGCCCGGCCGGTACTTCTCCGGCGTCAGGCGGGCGGTCTTCCTGCTCGCGATGATCCTGCTGCTCGCCCTCGCGCCTCTCCACGCGCTGATGTGGGGCTGGCAGGTCGCCGTCGTGCACCTCGTGTTCGGCACGCTGGCCACCGCCCTGCTGATCGAAGCGGCCTTCATCGGCTTTCGCTCGCTGCCGTTCACCCGCGCATACGGCTCGACGGGCACCTTCAAGTACCTCTGGCCCCTCTACCACGGTGCGTTCCTCCTGAGCACCCTCCTCTTCGGGCGACTCGAAGCCCTGGCCCTCCGAACACCCGGCCGGGCGGAAGCGCTTGCGATCGCTCTCGGCGCGCTGGTCGTCGGCGCGGTCCTCTACCGGGCACGGCGCGCGAGGTCGTGGACCGACGTGACGTTCGACGCCCCCGACGAGCGTGCGACCCAGCGTCTGGGCCTGACCGCCGACGTCTGACGCCAGGGCCGCGGCCCCGAACCCGCATCACAGGACGCTATAATCAGAGGGTCGCGCCCCTCATCGACAGGAGCCGCGGGATGGCCATGCAGTACGTCAATCTCGGGAAATCGGGCTTGAAGGTGTCGAGGCTCTGCCTCGGCGCCATGACCTACGGCACCCCGGCCTGGCGGCCCTGGGTGCTGGACGAAGAGGCGAGCCGGCCGTTCATCAAGCGGGCCCTCGAACTCGGCATCACCTTCTTCGACACCGCCGACATGTACTCGCTCGGGGCCAGCGAAGACGTGCTCGGGCGCGCGCTCGGCGACTTCACGACGCGCGACCAGGTAGTGATCGCCACCAAAGTGTTCTTCCCGATGGGCCCCGGGCCGAACGATCGCGGGCTGTCGCGCAAGCACATCCTCGAGGCCATCGACGCGTCGCTTCGCCGTCTGGGTGTCGACTACGTGGACCTCTACCAGATCCACCGGCTCGACCCGCACACGCCCATCGAGGAGACGCTCGAGGCGCTGCACGACGTCGTGAAGTCCGGCAAGGCGCGCTACATCGGCGCGTCGAGCATGTATGCCTGGCAGTTCGCGCGGGCGCTCTACCTCGCGGACCGGCACGGCTGGACGCGCTTCGTGTCGATGCAGGACCACTACAACCTGATCTACCGCGAAGAGGAGCGGGAGATGCTGCCGCTCTGCCGCTTCGAGGGGATCGGCGTCATTCCCTGGAGCCCGCTGGCGCGGGGCTTCCTGGCGGGGAACCGGCGCCGCGAAGACTGGGGCGAGACCTCTCGCGCCAAGACCGACGACTACGGTCAGAAGCTCTATTACACCGACGCCGACTTCAGCGTGGCCGACCGCGTCGTCGAGGTGGCCGCGGCGCGAGGCGTGAAACCGACGCAGGTGGCCCTGGCGTGGATCCTCGCGCAGCCGGGCGTGACGGCGCCGATCGTCGGGGCGTCGAAGCTCGAGCACCTCGAGCAGGCCGTGGCGGCGCTGGACCTCTCGCTGACAGACGACGAGCGCCGTCGCCTGGAGGAGCCGTACGTGCCGCACAAGGTGCTCGGCCACCAGTGAACGACCGCCGCTCGACGGTCGGCGGGGACCTCGACACGCCACGCGTCATCGGGCTCATCTCCGACACCCACGGACTCGTGCGACCGGACGTGTTCCTGGCGCTCGAAGGGGTGTCGGCGATCTTCCATGCCGGTGATGTCGGCGGACGAGAGGTGCTGCACATCCTGGAGCGGATCGCGCCGGTGCAGGCCGTCTTCGGGAACACGGACATGGCGGACGACCCGGGGCTCTGCCGCCACTTCACCGAGATGGTCGGCGGCCTGACGGTGCACGTCAGCCACGGGCACGAGCTGGGCAGCCCGACGCCGGCGTCGCTTCTGGCCCGGTACGACGCCGACGTCATCGTGTACGGCCACACGCACCGAGCGCTGGTCGTGCGCTCGGGAGGGCGGCTGGTCGTCAACCCCGGCGCCGCGGGGCCGCGCCGGTTCAACCTGATGCCGAGTGTCGCGCGGCTGACGGTTCGAGGCGGGGTGGCCGAGGCCGAGATCATCGAACTGCCCGCCTGATCACCGTGTTGCACTTCCATCTCCCCGCGCTCCGCCACCGCAACTTCCGGCTGCTCTGGATCGGCCAGCTGATCTCCGTCTCGGGCACGATGATGCAGACGGCGGCGATCCTCTGGCACGTCTCGCTGCTCGTGCCGCCCGACCGGAAAGGGCTCGCGCTCGGCCTGGTCGGTCTCGTCAGGGTCGTGCCGATCGTCGCCTTCTCGCTGTTCAGCGGGGTCGTCGCCGACGTCATCGACCGGCGGCGGATGATGCTCGTCACGCAGTCGACGATGGGCGTGCTGGCGGCGATCCTCGCCGTGCTGGCCTTCCAGGGGCTGAGGACGGTATGGCCGATTTACGTGCTGGCGGCGCTGACCTCGGCGGCGTCGGCGTTCGACGCCCCCGCGCGCCAGTCGCTCATTCCCAACCTCGTGCCGCGCGAGCACCTGCCGAACGCGCTCAGCCTGAACACGATCGTCTTCCAGGCGGCGTCGGTGGTCGGTCCGTCGCTCGCCGGCCTGGTCATCGGCATCGGCGGCGTGGCCTGGGCGTACGCGGTCAACGCGCTGTCGTTCGTTGCCGTAATCGTCGGCGTGCTGCTGATGCGCGGCGTGCAGGCGACCTCGGCCACCGAGGCCGGCGAGATCAGCCTGGCCGCGGCGAAGGAAGGGATCCGGTTCGTCTTCGCCTCGCCGATGATCCGCTCGACGATGCTGCTCGACTTCTTCGCGACCTTCTTCGCGTCGGCCACCGCCTTGCTGCCGATCTTCGCGCAGGACGTGCTGCGCGTCGGCGCCCACGGCTACGGCCTGCTCTACGCCGCGCCGTCGGCCGGGGCGCTGGTGGCCAGCGTGGCGATGGTGCGAGAGGCCGACCGGGTCCGCCAGCGCGGCCTGACGCTGCTCTGGGCGGTGGCCGCTTACGGGGCGGCCACGGTGGTGTTCGGCGTCTCGCGCAGCTTCTGGCTGACGTTCGCCTGCCTGGCGGTCTCGGGGGCGGCCGACACGGTCAGCACCGTGTTCCGCAACGTCATCCGCCAGCTCGAGACGCCGGACCACATCCGCGGCCGGATGGTCGGCGTGAACATGGTGTTCTTCATGGGCGGGCCGCAGCTCGGCGAGCTGGAGGCCGGGCTGGTCGCCAACTGGTGGGGCGCCGTGGTGTCGGTCGTGACTGGCGGGATCGGGTCGCTGGTCGCGACGGCGTGGGTCGCCGCGACCACGCCGTCGCTGCGGCACTACCAGAAGCACTGACAGGCTCAGGGCTCAAGGCTCAGGGCTTAAGCCAAGAGGCTCAAGGCTCAGGGCTCAAGGCTCAGGGCTCAGGCACGGAGGCTCAGGGCGCAAGGCGACTCGAATGTGGCGAGCCCTCGCCCAGGTGTTTCGCGCGCCTGCGGGCAGTCCGCTGCCGACCGTGCGGCACCCATTTGACCAGATAGCGCGGGGCTTCAGCCCTGCGCCGCGGCCGGCAGCGCGCGGAATTTCTCAGTGGCCGACAGTGATTCAGGCGGAGATCTCTCGAGTCAGGTGATCATTGTGAAGAGGTAACCACATGAATATCGCGCGTCTTGGTCTTCTTCTTCCGCTCGCGGTGTTCTTGGCTTGTAATCACGATGCAGGCAGCGGCAAGTCTGGCGGTCTGCCTCACGAGCCTGAGGCACTGGTCCGGAGCCTCTACACGCAGGTGGTGGCCCTTCATCCACTGGGTATTCCGCCCTTCGAGGTCTTCGCGCCCTATATCAGCCAGGCACTGTTTCACAGACTCGTTTCATACAACGACTGCCTGGACGATTGGGACCGTCAGAATATGGGCAAGGTCCTGAAGCCGCCCCTTTTCGAGGGCGGGCTCTTTTCAGGCTTCGACCTGCGCGTAGAGCCCCAGGCATTCAGCATTGAGAGAGTGCAAGCAGAGAAGGATGGTTCCGTTCTGGTGCAGGTGAAACTCAGCAGGGAAGAACCATCCGAGCCCACGTGGGTCTGGCGCGTGGCTGCCGTCTTGGTGCGGGAGAATGGCCGCCCCGTCGTGGACGATGTCATCTGGCTCAGGGACCGGCCGCAGGGCGTTGACGTGCGAGTGTCGAAGGTGTTGGCCGAGGGATGCGACGGACCTCACTGGGTTGGAGACCAGATGCCAGCGGACAGGCGGCCCTCGAAGCGATGAGTGGCGGATTGGACAACGATAACAAGGCAACCCTAAAGGGTCGCCCTACCGTAGGTCGGGGCTGAGCCCTGAGCCGTGAGCCCCTTGGCTTGGGTCCTGAGCCGGGTCTGAAGACCACGGCCTACGTACGGTCTTGACACGGCCAAGGGCCAATAGCCGAGAGCCGACAGCCTACTTCACCCCGACCGCCCCGCCGTCGGCGGCCCTGCGATCAGACCCGCCCTCGAGCGTGCCGTCGCGCGGATCCACGATGATGATCTCCGCCACGCCCTGGGCGCCGCCGGGCCGCAGGACGTGGCCCATCCCTTCCAGGATCTTCACCGTATCGGGCGAGAGGCCGAACCGCTCGTAGTCGGTGCGGTCGGGCAGCCACTGGTGGTGGAGCCTCGGCGCGTCCGCCGCCTCCTGGGCGTTCATGCCGTAGTCGATGACGTCGATCACGGTCTGGACGACGGTGTTGATGATCGTGCGGCCGCCGGGGCTGCCGGTCACCATGAACAGCTTGCCGTCTTTCGAGATGATCGCAGGCGCCATGCTGGAGAGCATCCGCTTGCCCGGGCGCGCGAGGTTCGGATCGGTGCCGACGAGGCCGTCGGCCGTCGTCAAGCCGGGCCCGGCGTTGAAGTCGCCCATCTCGTTGTTGAGCAGGAACCCGGCACCGGGCACGACGATTTTCGAGCCGTAACCTGCTTCGAGCGTGTAGGTGAGCGACACGGCGTTCCTGTCACGGTCCACGACCGAGAGGTGCGTTGTCTCGTCGCTTTCGGGCGGCCAGTCGAAGGTGGTCGGCGAAGACTTCGAGGCGCGGGTCGGCGAGATCGTCTTGCGCAGCGCCGCGGCGTATTCTTTTGAGACGAGCTTGGCGACCGGCATGTCGGGGACGAAGCCGGGATCGCCGAGGTAACGGGCCCGGTCGGCGAACGACCGCCGCATCGCCTCGATGAGCGCGTGCGTGGACGCCGCCGAGCGGAAGCCGAGCGCCTTCAGGTCGTAGCCCTCGAGGATGTTCAGCTGCTCGATGAGGCCGACGCCGCCCGAGCTGACCGGCGGCATCGACACGATGTCGTACCCGCGGTAGGTGCCGGCGATCGGCGTGCGCTTCTTTGGCTGGTAGGCCTTCAGATCGGCGCGGGTGATCAGGCCCCCGTGCGCCGCCATCTCCTTTTCGACCAGCGCCGCGGTCTCCCCCTCGTAGAAGCCGGCCGGCCCCTGGTCGGCGATCCGCTGCAGCGTTCGCGCGAGCTCGGGTTGCTTCAGGACGTCACCGGCCTCGTATGGCGTGCCGTTCTTCGAGAACTGCGCCACCGAAGCAGGGTAGGGCGCCATCGCGCGGAGCGCCGACCGCAGCGACCGCGCCAGCCCTTCGGTGACCGGGAAGCCGTCGCTCGCCAGGCCGATTGCGGGCTCCACCAGCCGCTTCCACGGCAGTTTGCCGTGTTCCTTCCAGGCCAGGTAGAGGCCGGCGACGGTGCCCGGCACGCCCACCGAGACATAGCTGTTGTGATGCCGGGTGGCGCTGTACTTCCCACCCTCGAGGAACATCGTCGGCTGGGACCCTGTCGGCGCCGTCTCGCGGAAGTCGTACGCTTCGGGCGCCCCCGATGCCGGCCGAAAGACGATGAAGCCGCCGCCGCCGATGTTGCCGGCTGTCGGGTGGGTGACGGCCAGCACGAAGGCCGTGGCCACGGCCGCGTCGATCGCCGTACCCCCTTCGCGGAGAGCCTGGGCGCCGGCCCCCGAGGCCAGGGCGTTCTGGGATACCACCATCGCGCCAAGGGCGCGCGCGGGCTGCGACTGGGCGAAGACAGGGCTGGCGGCGAGCGCGAACGCGGCGGCCAGGACGACGACTCGACGGATGCTCATCGGCTCCTCCGGCGGAGGATTATAATCCGCGGCGATGCGCAATCCTGCTCTTGCATGGAGACTGTTCCAAATGGCGACCATCGCGGGCGTGTTGTCGGCGGCGACCGTCGCTGCCGCGTGCCACGGAGGCATTGGCTCATCGTCGTTCGGATTGGGCCGTCGAGCTGATTTGATCGTGGTCAACGCCCGCGTCTGGACGGTCGATGCGGCGCGGCCTGAGGCCGAGGCCGTGGCGGTCGCCGGGGACCGGATCCTCGCCGTCGGGACCCGCGCCGAGATCGAGAGGTTTCGGGGGCCCGGAACGCGCGTCGTCGACGCCGGCGGCCGGTTCCTCATGCCCGGCTTCGAGGATGCGCACATCCACCTGATGACGGGCGGCGCGCAGCTCGCGAGCGTCGATCTGAAGGATGCCGCCACGCCCGCCGAGTTCGCACGCCGCATCGCGGATCGCGCGAAGCAGACGGCCCGGGGCGAGTGGATACTGGGCGGCAACTGGGACGAGCAGCGATGGCCGGGCGCGCCGCTGCCGACCCGCGCGCTCGTCGACTCGGTCGCGCCCGACATCCCCGTCTTCGTGGACCGCTACGACGAACACATGGGGCTGGCCAACTCGGTGGCCTTGCGGCTGGCCGGCGTCACCTCGAAGACGCCGGACCCGCCGGGCGGCCTGATCGTTCGTGACGGGAAGGGGGAGCCGACCGGGGTCCTGAAGGATGCGGCCCGGGCGTTCGTCCTCAAGGTAGTCCCGCCGCCGACAGCCGAGCAACGGGTGCGGACGCTCAGACGGGCTCTGGCTCACATGGCCTCGCTTGGCGTGACCAGCGTCCAGGACATGGGACCCGACCCCGACGACGTGGCGGTCTGCGCGTCACTCGCGTCACGCGGCGAACTGACGGCGCGAATCCGGGCCGTGTCGTTCGAGGTGGCGCTGGCGGAGCAGTTGGCCATGGGACCGGTCAAGACCGCGGCCACGCCTTTCTTCCGGGTGAGCGGGGCCAAGGGATTCGCCGACGGTTCGCTCGGATCGACGACGGCCTTCTTCTTCGAGCCTTACGCCGACGCGCCCGACTCGCACGGGCTGCTCGCCGACGAGATGCAGCCGCTCGAGGCGATGCGCGGCCGCCTGGTCGCCATCGACCGGGCCGGCGAGCAGTTGTGCGTCCACGCCATCGGCGACCGGGCGATCTCGATGGTGCTCGACCTGTTCTCGGATGTCGCGCGGGCCAACGGTGCGCGGGACCGCCGGCCGCGTATCGAGCACTCCCAGCACGTCGCCCCGGGAGACTTCGACCGCTACGCGTCGCTTGGCGTGATCGCGTCGGTGCAGCCCTACCACGCGATCGACGACGGCCAGTGGGCCGAGCGGAGAATCGGCGCGGAGCGGGCGAAGACGACCTATGCATTCCGGACCTTCCTCGACCACAAGGTCAGGGTGGCGTTCGGCACCGACTGGCCGGTGGCGCCGCTCGACCCGCTGCAGACCGTCTACGCCGCCGTCACGCGGGCCACGCTCGACGGCCGCCGCCCGGGTGGCTGGGTGCCGGAGCAGAAGGTGAGCGTGGCCGAGGCGCTCGAGGCGTATACGGCCGGCGCCGCCTATTCCGAGTTCCAGGAGAACGAGAAAGGCACGATCCGGGCCGGAAGACTGGCCGACCTGGTGCTGCTCTCGGGCGACCCGCTCAGGGTGCCGCCCGAGGCGATCCGGGACCTCACCGTCGTCATGACCATCGTGGCAGGGAAAATCGTCTACGACAGACGCTGACGGCAGACTGTTGCGGCCCGACGGCAGTCTAAGCAATTACGCGACCCCGCGAGGAGGCACCCCCCGCCGCGGAAATGTCCAGCTGACCGGAAGGGGCTCGGCGCGGCCGAGCCGTCCAGGTGGCACCGGTTGTGCGTGATCTGTTACTCTTGAGCAGGGTTCGGGCCGAAAGTGCCGGGCCGTCGCCTTTTGCTGTGGAGCCAGGAATGATCCGATCCGCGTCCCGCGCATTTCTTCTCGCCTTGCCCCTGGCCGTCCTGGTCGCCGGTTGCGGGTCTCCGACGTCACCGACGGTGACGACCACGACGACGACGACCACGACGTCCACCACGACAACGATCACTTCCGCCCTCGACACGTACAGTGGAACCATCGTCGCGGGTGGGAGAAACACCCTCCCCCCCCGCCCGCCACCGGCTTCGATGCGACGCCGGGCGTGATCACGGTCACGATGACGGCGCTGGACCCGAATGTGATCCTGCCGGCGATCGGGATGGGCCTCGGCACCTTTGACGTCCCCAGCTCCACCTGCAGTCTGGTGGTGTCGACGACGGCCGTGCAGGTCGGTACTGCCATCGTCGCGACGGCCTCGATCGCGTCCTCGGCCACGACCAAGTTCTGCGTGCAGGTGTGGGATGTGAACGGCTTCGCGTCGGGCTACGTGCAGAACTTCACGTTGACGGTCGCACACCAGAAGCTGATCGGCACGTAGCGGAAGGGCAATCTCCTAGCGCAGGGTGGCCCTGAAGGCCGGGTAGTCGGCACCCTCCAGGTCGACAGCCAACAGCGGGCGCGACGCCCAGTCGCGCCACGCGGCCGGCAGCTCCGGCGCCCGCCCGAGCTCCTCTCGAATCACCTCGCCGAACTTCGCCGGGTGGGCGGTGGCCAGGACCACGATCGGCCCGGGTTCGCCCGTGTCCTGCCGGGCCCGCAGGGCCGCGGCGAACGCCACGGCGCCGTGCGGATCGAGCAGGTAGCCGCTGGTGTCGAATACCTGCCGGAGGGTCCGCCGCGTCTCCTCCTCGGAAATCGACTCGCCGGTGAGATTTGCCCGCAGGGCGACGAGTGAATGGCCGTGCAGCTCGGCCAGCCGCGGGAAGTTGCTGGGGTCCCCCACGTCCATCGCGTTCGAGATCGTCGGCGCCGCGGGCCGCGCGCGGTAGGTTCCGGTCCGAAGGTACTCGGGCAGCACGTCGTTGAGGTTGCAGGCGGCGATGAACCGCCCGATCGGCAGGCCGATTCGCTGCGCGATGACGCCCGCGGTGAGGTTCCCCAGGTTGCCGCTCGGCACCGCGAACACGACGTCGCCGGCCGCCGGCCCGCCGAGCGCCAGCCAGGACGCGAAGTAATACACCGCCTGCGGCAGCAGCCGGCCGATGTTGATGGAGTTGGCGGAGGACAGCCCGAGACCGGCGAGGCTCGGGTCGAGGAAGGCCTGCTTGACCAGGCGCTGGCAGTCGTCGAACGTGCCCGGCACGCGGACCGCGGTCACGTTCCCGCCCAGCGTGGCCATCTGCGCCTCCTGGAACGGCGACACTTTCCCGGCGGGGTAGAGCACCACGACCCGGACCCGCGGCACGCCGTGGAATCCCAGCGCCACCGCGCTGCCCGTGTCGCCAGAGGTGGCGACGAGTATCGTGGCGCGGCCGCCCTGTGCGGCCAGCACGTGACCGAAGGCCCGCGCGAGGAACCGCGCGCCGAAGTCCTTGAAGGCGAGCGTCGGGCCATGGAACAGCTCGAGGACCGATACGCCGTCCGAGAGCGGCACGGTCGGCGCGGGGAAATCGAACGCGTCGCGCACGAAGGCCTCGAACGCGTCGCGGTCGAACTCGTCGCCGACGAGGTGGCCGAGCACCCGCACGGCGATCTCCGAGATTGGCAGGTCCCGCCACGAAGCCAGGACGTGCGGGTCGATCGGGGGCAGCGAGGTCGGAAGATACAGGCCGCCGTCAGGCGCCAGGCCGCGAAGCAGGGCCTCGAGGAAGGTCGCATCCGGCGAGGCGTGGCGCGTGCTCGCGAGCCTCATGACGCGTCGAGCCGGCGCGCGCCGACACCGTTCACCGGGCCGACGAAGCTGTCGGCGTCGAGGCCGGCCGCCTCGCGGAACGCGTCGCGCATCGCCGCGGCCACCCGCGTCGCGGCGTCATCGCTCGCGGCGAACGCGAACACCGACGGGCCGGAGCCGGAAATGGAGCAGCCGAGCGCCCCGGCGCCGAGCGCGGCGCTCTTGACCCGGGCGTAACCCGGGATGAGCGCCGCCCGCAGCGGCTCCACCATCCGGTCCTCGATGCTGCGCCCGATGAGTTCCAGGTCGCCGCGATAGAGCCCCGCGACGAGCGCGCCGAGATTGCCGAGGTTCGCCACCGTCTGTTCGATCACGAAGCCCCGTCCGCGAAGCAGGGCGCGGGCCGTCTGGGTCGACACCCGGCAGTGGGGGTGGACCACGGCGACGCGAAGCCGCGAGGGGACAGGCAGGTCGATGACGTCGAGCGGGTCGTAGCTCCGGATGAGCACGAAGCCGCCGAGCAGGCCCGGCGCGGCGTTGTCCGCGTGCGCCGCGCCAGACGCCACGCGCTCCCCGGCCATCGCGTGCGCGAGGAGCTCGCGCCGCGCGAGCGGCGCGCCGAACAGCTCGTTGACCGCCACCGCCCCGGCGACGCTGCTGGCGGCCGAACTGCCGAGGCCGCTCGCGAGCGGCATCTGCTTGTGCAGCCGCAGGCGCACGCCGGGCGCCCGGGCCGGCTCCTGCCCGCCGCCGGCCCGTCCCGTCGCGACGAGGTGGGACAGAACCGACTGCGCCGACACGCCGACGACGTTCCTGGTCGGATCGGTGGTCAGCAGGCCGTCGTCTCCGGTGATCTCGACGATCTCGATGCCTGGCGCCTCAGCCAGTTCGGCCTCGACGAGGTCGCCCGGCTGGCCGAGCGCGAGGCCCAGGACGTCGAAGCCGGGGCCGACGTTGCTGACGGTGGCGGGAGCGAAGACTCGAACGTGTGGCGGCATCGATTCGCATCGTGTGCTGACCTGCTTGCGGCTGTCAAGAAGATCGGCTGGGGATTACAATCACGAAGTACGAGCATTCAGGAGGCCAGACCATGATCTCACGCGCACTGACGGCCGTCGCCGCCGCCCTGCTGATCGCGAGCCTGTCCGCGGGCGGGGCGCAGGCACAGGCCCCGGCTCAGAAGCCTCCCGCGCAGCAGCCGCCCCCGCAGGCGGCCAAGCCCGCGCCTCCTCCACCCGCCGTCCGGCCGCCGGCGGCGACTTCGCGCCCGGCGGCGGGGTCGGCCGCGCGGGGGGCGATTACACTGGTGGTCACCGACCCCGTCGGCAAGACGATTCCCGCCGTCCACGTCGTCCTGAGCGGGACGGCGTCGCGCGAAGGGACGACGTCGCGCGACGGCGCCCTGACGCTCGAAGGGCTCCGGCCCGGGACCTATCGCCTCCGCTTCGAGGCCGCCGACTTCATCACCCTCGAGCGCGAGGTGGCGGTGAAGACGGGGCCGGCGGCGGAAGTGGACGTCGCGCTCGACCGGGCGCCCGTCAAGCCCGCCGCGCCGCCCCCGCCCGCGCCGAAGGACTGCCGCGCCGAGATCCCGGTCGACCCGAATGCCGCCGTGGCCCTTCTCCAGCTGCCGGACTGGATCCAGCGGAACATGATCGGCCGCAACGACCCCCAGAAAGAGGACAGCGTCGGCCGGACGGCGGTGATGACGCCCAGCGTCATCCAGGTCCGCGACCCGACGCGCCAGCGCGGGCAGAACGACGCCGACGAGATCCTCTATGTCATTGCCGGCGAGGGCGTGCTGCGCGCCGCGGGACGCGATCAGGCGCTCGACGCCGGGTCGCTGGCCGTCGTCCCGAGGGGCGTGGTCTATACGCTGGAGCGGCGCGGGCGCAACCCGCTGATCGCCCTGTCGGTCGTGGGCAAGTGACAGGGGCGGGGCGCCGCACGGGAAACGGGCGCCGGGATCGGGTCGTATACTGAAGTGGACCCATCTCTCCAAAGGAGTGTTCCGATGACCCGACACACCGCGCTCGCCGTGGGCGTGGCGGCGTTGCTCGCCGTCGCGTCCATCTCCACCGTGGCCGGGCAGCAGCCCGGCAGCCCTTATCCGCCGGCCAAGCCGCAGCCGCTGGCTCCCGCGGGCTCGGTCGCCCGCGGCGCGCAGCTCGTGACGCTCGGCGGATGCAATGACTGCCATACCCCGAAGCTGCAGAACGGGGCCCCCGACATGTCCCGGATGCTCTCGGGACAGCCGCAGAATGCGCCGCTCGCCCCGGACGTCGTCGGTGGCGTGTCGGCCAACATGCTGCTCACCGCCTGGCGCGGGCCGTGGGGCGTCTCGCTGTCGCGGAACCTCACGCCTGACAAGGAGACGGGGATCGGCAGCTGGACGCTGGCCGATTTCAAGAAGACACTCAGGACCGGCGTCAACCCGAAGGGCGAGGTGCTGATGCCGCCGATGCCCATCGGCGAGCTTCAGAACGTGCCCGACAAGGATCTCGAGACGATGTTCGTCTATCTGCGGACGATCAAGCCGATCCACAACCTGGTCGGCCGCACGGCGCCGCCAAAGAAGTAGGCCGCGACCTCGCCCACGCACCGTCCCGCGC
Organism: uncultured Acidobacteriota bacterium; assembly: GCA_963717945.1. Classification (GTDB taxonomy): domain Bacteria; phylum Acidobacteriota; class Vicinamibacteria; order Vicinamibacterales; family Fen-181; genus FEN-299. The sequence continues at coordinate 345,580 of CAVQXT010000007.1, forward strand.
GCCCGGCCCGGCCGTCGCGGCAGTGATCTGCGTCATAAACGCGCTCCCGGCGCGAGCCTACACTGATGTCGACACCAATGATCCCCGACGAACTGTGGCGCGCCTACGGCGCCCGCATCGTGCGCCTGAGCAAGGGCGAAACGCTCTTCGAGCAGGGCGCGACCGCCAGCTCCTTCTTCCAGGTGAAGGGCGGCCGCATGAAGATGGTCAGCAACAACGATCAGGGACGCGAGTTCGTCCAGGGCCTGTTCACCGACGGACAGAGCTTCGGTGAGCCGCCCTTCTTCAACGACGTGCCGTACCCCGCGTCGGCGATCGCGGTCGTCGACAGCGAGGTCTGGACGTGCGACCGGGCCGCCTTCCTCCGGCTGCTCGCCGAACACCCGGCGATCCACCTGGAGCTCACCAAGGTCCTGAGCGGACGACTCGTCTACAAGTCGATGATGCTCGCCGAGATCGCGGTCGAGGAGGCCGAGCACCGCCTGGCGACGCTCATCGAGTATCTGCGCGGAACCGACCCGGCGGGGACGGCTCCCGCCTACCGCGTGCCGTTCACGCGGCAGCAGCTGGCGGACATGACAGGGCTGCGCGTCGAGACCGTCGTGCGGTCGATCAAGGCGATGGAGCAGCGCGGCGCCCTCGAGATCGAGGACGGCAAGATCGTGTGGCACGGACCGGAACACGCAAACCCAGGGACCGCCAGGTGACGGTCCCGAAAGAGGCCCCCACCATGTTGAACGAAGAGATGACCATTCGCAGCGTCGTGGCCGACGACTACCGGGCCGCCGCCGTGTTCGAGCGCCACGGCATCGACTTCTGTTGCGGAGGGAACCGCCCGATCGCCGACGCCTGCCGCGAGCTGGACACGGACGGCAAGCAGGTGGTCGCCGAGCTCGAGGCTGCCCTTGCGCCGGCCGAGGACCAGCCCCGGTTCGCCGCCTGGGACCTCGACTTCCTGGCGACCTACATCGTCAACAACCACCACGCCTACGTGCGGCAGGCCGTCGGCCCGATGCTGGCGCACACGCGAAAAGTGGCGGAGGTGCACGGCGACACCCACCCGGAGGTCGGGGAGATCGCGCGGCGATTCGACCTCGTGGCGGCGGACCTGATGGCGCACATGGCCAAGGAAGAGCGGATGCTGTTTCCCTACATCGGCCGGCTGGCCGCGGCCGCGCGCGGCGGCGAGGTGCCGGTGGCGCCGTTCGGGACCATCGCCAACCCGATCGCGATGATGGAGCTCGAGCACCGGAACGCCGGGGACGAGATGGCGGCGATGAGATCGCTGAGCGCCGGGTTCGCCCCGCCGCCCGACGCGTGCACGACCTTCAAGGTGACCTACCAGGAACTGCAGGCGTTCGAGGCGGACCTGCACCGGCACGTCCACCTCGAGAACAACATCCTCTTCCCGCGGGCGCTCGATCTCGAGCGCGAGCTGCGGGAGAGATAACGCCGGCCGGGCCGGTCCTACTACATCCTCCTGACCTTCACGAGGCGCCTCAGCAGCGATTCGCTGTATCGCGGCGACGCGGGGTCGAAGCTGTTCAGCTTGACCATCCCCGAGCAGTGGATGAAGAGCTTCGCGCCGAGGTAGATCCCGGTGTGCGTGATGCGCGTCACGCCAGGCCTCGGGCCGAAGAACAGCACGTCGCCCTTGCGGAGCTGTCTCAGGTCGTTGTCGAGCGGTACGGCGGCCCCCTGGTTGGCCTGCTGATCGGTGTCGCGCTGCAGTTCCAGGCCGTTCAAGCGAAATACCGTCTTCAGGAAGCCGGAGCAGTCGAATCCACGGGCGGAGGTGCCGCCCCACAGGTAGGGCACGCCCATGAACCGGCGCGCCGTTTGTTCGATGAGTTCGGGCGTGACGGCGCGCGTCGCCTTCCAGGCCTGGTAATCGACCGCATCTGTCCGGCTGATGAAGCCCTTGCGCCCGTCTGCCGTCCGCACGGGCATCCAATCGCCGACCTCGCCCGTCGCCTCGAGCACGTCCCCGACGACGAGATCGGTCACCGCAGGGGCGGTGGCTGACGGCTGATCCCTGACGAGCGCGAACAGGGACGTGACGACGACGCGTGGAGAACGAGTGAACGCGTCGGCCTGTCCGGCGGTCACAAGCGCGAGGTGGTCCGACTCCATCCACCCGAGGTAGCGGTCGTCGAGCGACTGGACGTAGTACCAGCCGCCCTCTTTCTTGAGCAGCTTCACCACCATGCCCGCCAGGAGCTGGTTGGCCAGCTCCGAGGCGTGGGACGGCCTGGTCTTCATCACGGCCACGCTGACCGTCACGATGCCCAGCGGCCTCGGGGCGAGCTCCGGGGCGGGCAGCACGGCCACTCTATCGACGACGCCGGCGAGGCCGGCATCGCGAAACGCGGCGACGAGGGCCTCCTTCGCGGCCGGTTGGTCCACGTCGCCGGTCAGTTCGATCGACGGCCCTCGCGCCTCCGCCTTGACGTCGAAGACGGCGACGCGGGCGTCGGGGGCGAAGCGCGCTTTCACGGCCGCCACGATGTCGGCGGGGGTTGGCGCCTGGGATTGGCCGGCGAGGCGCGGCGCGGCGGCCGCGCCGACGAGAAGCAGGACGAACAGGAGCAGTGGGCGGATCGAGCCGTGACGCAGCATGACGGCTCGCTCCTGATCGAAACTGGCGCGGAGGATAGCACAGGCAGACGGCTCAAGGCTCCGGGCTCAGGCCTCACGGACGGACGGCTCAAGGCTCAGGGCTCAGGCCCGAGAACGGTAGAATGCCCGGTGTGAACATCGCTGTCGGTGCGCGGCGCGAGCGAGCACAATCTCAAGGGGATCGACGTCGACCTGCCGCGCGGCGCGATCACCGTCGTGTCCGGCGTGTCGGGCTCCGGCAAGTCGTCGCTGGCCTTCGACACGATCTGCCGCGAGGCGCAGCGCCGCTACCTCGAGACCTTCTCGTCGTACGCCAGGCAGTTTCTCGGGCGGATGGCGCGCCCGGCCGTGGGATCGATCACCGGGCTCTCGCCGGCCATCGCGGTCGATCAGCGGACGACGGTCCGCAACCCGCGGTCCACGGTCGGCACGCTCAGCGGCCTGCACGACGACCTGCGCCTCCTGTTCGCGAGACTCGGCACGCCAGTCGAGGGGGTCCGCCTCGAACGGCGGCTGTTCTCGTTCAACACGCCCTACGGCGCCTGTCCCGCCTGCCAGGGACTCGGCGTCGAGGATCGTCTCGATCCGCAGCTGCTGGTCGCCGACCCGGCGAAGACGATCCGCCAGGGCGCGCTGGTCATCACGACGCCCACCGGCTACGTGATCTACTCGCAGGTGACCATCGACGTGCTCGACCAGGTCTGTCGCGCGCACGGCTTCGACGTCGACACGCCGTGGCAGGATCTGACCGACGAGCAGCGCGCCATCGTGCTGAACGGGTCGGACCGAATCCGGATTCCCTACGGCAAGCACCCCCTCGAGTCGCGGCTCCGCTGGAGCGGCATCACCGCCAGGCCGAGGGAGGAAGGGGTCTACAAGGGGATCCTCCCGGTGATGGAGCAGATCCTCAAACGGAGCCGGAACCGGAATATCCTCCGGTTCGTCCGGAGCCTGCCCTGCCGCGCGTGCGGCGGCGCGCGCCTCAGGCCGGAGGCGCTCGCCGTGACTTTCCGCGAGCGGCACATCGCCTCGCTGTCCACGCTCCCAATCGACCTGCTCGGCGAGTTCCTGGGCGCGCTGGCGTTCGGGCCGGCGGAGGCGCCTGTCGGCGGGCCGATCCGGGCGGGGATGATCGCGCGCATCGACTTGCTCTCACGGCTCGGCCTCGACCACCTCACGCTCGATCGGTCGTCGACGACGCTGTCGGGCGGAGAGGCGCAGCGGCTCCGCCTGGCGTCGCAGGTGGGCGCCGACCTCGGCGGCGTGCTCTACGTGTTCGACGAGCCGTCGGTCGGTCTCCACCCGGTCGAACAGGACCGCCTGCTCGACGTCATCGCGATGTTGCGCGACCGGGGCAACACGGTTCTCGTCGTGGAGCACGACGAAGCGACCATGAGGCGGGCGGACTGGCTGATCGACGTCGGCCCCGGCGCGGGCGCGCATGGCGGGGAGCTGCTCTACAGCGGGCCGGCCGGCGACCTGGCCGGCCGGGGAGATCCCCGCAGCCGGACGCGCGCGTTCCTGGCCGGCGACGAGCGGGTTCCGGTGCCCGCCGCCCGCCGCGCTGGCGCGGGCGTGCTCCAGTTGCGGCAGGTCGCGCGCCACAACCTCGACCGCGTGGACGTGGAGTTCCTCCTCGGCGCGCTGAACGTGATCACGGGCGTGTCGGGGGCGGGCAAGTCGAGCCTGGTCGAGGAGCTGGTCGAGCGGCTGGCACGAGGGCAGGCTGGCGGCGGGCGCATCGCGAAGATCATCGACATCGATCAGTCGCCCATCGGCCGCACGCCGCGATCGAACCCGGCGACCTACACGGGCCTCTCCGATGTCGTGCGCGACCTGTTCGCGGCCCTGCCCGAGTCGGTCTCGCGCGGGTTCAACAAGGGGAGGTTCTCGTTCAACGTCGCCGGCGGGCGCTGCGAGGCCTGCCAGGGGGCCGGCGTGCAGCGAATCGGCATGCACTTCCTCGGGCAGGTCGACGTCGTGTGTGACACGTGTGGCGGGAAACGGTTCAACGACGAAACGCTCGAGGTGGCCTGGCGCGGCCGCACCATTCACGATCTGCTCGAGACGACGATCGACGAAGCCGCGGGCCTGCTGGCCGACCGGCCGCGAGCCGCGCGCATTCTGGGCACGCTCTCCGATCTCGGCCTCGGCTACCTGCGCCTCGGCCAGCCCTCGACCACCTTGTCCGGCGGCGAGGCGCAGCGCGTCAAGCTGGCGGCCGAGCTCAGTCGCCCGGGTCGCGGCCACACGCTCTACGTGCTCGACGAACCGACGACGGGCCTGCACCGGGCCGACGTGGGAATCCTGCTCGCCGCGCTCGGCCGTCTCGTCGACCAGCAGCACACCGTGGTGGTCGTCGAGCACCACCTCGACGTGATCCGCTCCGCCGACCGCGTGATCGACCTCGGGCCTGGCGGCGGCCGGCGCGGCGGCAGAATCGTCGTCGTCGGAACCCCCGAAGACGTGGCGAGGTGCGAGTCCTCGCTCACCGGAGCGGCGCTCCGTGGGGCGATTCCTCAATCGTCAGCTCCGATCCCTCAATCGTCAGTTCCGATTCCTCAATCGTCAGTTCCGATCCCTCAATCGTCAGCTCCGATTCCTCAATCGTCAGTTCCGATTACCTTCGTCGGCGTCTCGACCCATAACCTGAAACACGTCGACGTCGAATTCCCCGCGGGCCGCCTGACCGTGGTGACCGGCGTGTCGGGGAGCGGCAAGTCGTCGCTGGCCTTCGACACGCTGTACGCAGAGGGGCGGAACCGGTTCACCGAGAGCTTCTCGGCCTACGCCCGGCGGTTTCTCGAGAAGACCGGTGACGCGGAGTTCGAGCGCGTGTCGGGCCTCACGCCGGCCGTCGCGATCCGCCAGCGCGCGGCGTCGCGGAACCCGCGCTCCACGGTCGGGACGATGACCGAGATTGCCGACTACTATCGGCTGATGTTCGCGCGGATCGGCGTCGGCGGCCCTGCCGGAACGCCGCGGATGACGTCGACCTTCTTCTCGCCGAACGCCGAGCAGGGGGCGTGCCCGGCCTGCAAGGGGCTCGGATCGACGAGCGAGTGCGACCCGGAGAAGCTCGTCACCCACCCCGATCGGTCGCTGCTCGCCGGGGCGATGGACGGCCACAAGACGGGCCGATTCTACGGGGATCCGGACGGCCGCTACGTGGCCACCCTGCGGGCCGTCGGGTCGGCGCTCGGCATCGACTACGGCGTGCCGTGGAGGGACCTCGACCGCCGCGCGCAGGACGCGGCCATGCGGGGTACGGGCGACGTCGAGCTGGAGGTGGACTGGCACTACCGGCGCGGCGCGCGCACCGGAGTCCACCGGTTCCGCACGAAGTGGATCGGCCTCATCGCGTGCGTCGGCGAAGAGTACGGCCGCAAGCACGCCGACCGCCGCGGCGTGGCTCTCGAGCCGCTCCTGCATGCGGTGCCGTGCGAGGCGTGCCGCGGGGCGCGGCTGAGGCCCGAAGCGCTGGCCATACGGGTGGGCGGGCGCTCGATTGCCGACCTGCTGGCGCTGACGGTGGCCGCGAGCCTCGACTTCTTCGCCGGCCTCGAGGCCGGGGCCCTCGACGGCTGGAGGCGCGAGGCGACGGCCGACCTGCGGCGCGAGGTCGCGGCCCGCCTGTTTCATTTGCGTGACGCCGGCCTGAGCTACCTGTCGCTCGACCGGACCGCGTCGACCCTGTCGTCCGGCGAGGCGCAGCGCGTCCGCCTCGCCACCGAGATCGGCAGCGGCCTGACGGGCATCACCTACGTGCTCGACGAACCGACCGCGGGGCTCCACGCGCGCGACACGGCGCGGCTGATTGGGCTGCTCGGGAGCCTCCGCGACGGCGGCAACACCGTGGTGGTGGTCGAGCACGACGAAGACGTGATTCGCGCGGCCGACCACGTCATCGACATGGGGCCCGGCGCCGGCGAAGAGGGAGGGCGCATCGTGGCCGTCGGTCCGCCAGGCGCCATCGCGGCCTGCGAGGACTCGGTCACCGGCCGATATCTTCGGGCCGCAACCCGGGACGGCCGCCGATGACGGAATTGTCGGCCAAGCCGGACGGCGGGAGAAGACCGCTCCGACCCCTGAGGAGGCTGCGGCCTGGAATCAGCGTCGCCCACGCCCGGCGTCACAACCTGCAGGATCTGAGCGTGGAGATCCCGGCGGGCGGCCTCGTCGCCGTGACTGGCGTGTCGGGCAGCGGCAAGTCCACGCTGATGTTCGACGTTCTGGCGCCAGCGCTCGCGGATGACCACAGCCGTACCGGCGGCGATGACGCGGTGGTGACGGCGCACGAGCGCTTCGCACGCGTCGTGACGGCCGACCGCGATCGGCTCGCCGCCTCGTCGTCCAGCATGCCGGCGACCATCGTCGGCATCTTCGACGCCATACGCGACCGGTTCGCCGGGAGCGAGGCGGCTCGGGCGGCCGGCTTGGGCAAGCGCCACTTCTCGCCGAGCGTGAAGGGCGGGCGGTGCGAGCGGTGCGAGGGCGTCGGCCGCGTCCGCGTGAGCATGGACTTCCTGCCCGACGTCTGGGTGCCGTGCGAAGAGTGCGGCGGCCGTCGCTTCACGCCCGCGGTGCTCGCGTGCCGGGTCGAGGGCCGGTCGGTCGCCGACGTCCTCGAGTTGACGGTGCGCGAGGCGCGCGCGGCGTTCGCCGGGTCGCCCGCCATCACGCGCCCGCTGGAGCTGCTCCTCGACATCGGCCTCGGCTACCTGCGGCTCGGCCAGGGGGCTGACACGCTGTCGGGGGGCGAGCGGCAGCGGCTCCTGCTGGCCACCGAGCTCATTGGCCGGTCCGCGGGCCCGACCCTCTTCCTCTTCGACGAGCCGACGACGGGGCTGCACTTCGAAGACGTGGCGAGGCTGCTGACCGTGTTCGACCGGCTCGTCACCGCGGGGCACACGGTGCTCGTGGCCGAGCACCATCTCGATGTCATACGGGCCGCCGACTGGGTCATCGACCTCGGCCCGGAGGGCGGCGACGGCGGGGGCCGCCTGGTGGCGGCCGGGACGCCCGACGAGGTGGCCCGGGCGGACGGCTGGACCGGCCGGGCCCTCCGCCGCCGGGCTTGAAAGGCCTTAACACTTGAACGGATGGGGCAGTTCTGCGAAGATGACTGACGGATAAGTTTGCGCCTCGCGGGTTCCACGGGGGTCCGCGCGGGCGCGTTCGCGCCGTGTGTGCGGCGCACCGCCCGTGACGATTGCATCACCACGAGAGGATCTTTTGGCAGTCCGTTTGTTCATTGGCAACCTTCCCTACGACACGACCGACGCGGAACTTCGCGCTCATCTGGGCGTCATCGCCCCGCCCTCCGAGGTCGTGCTGCCGCTCGACAGGGAAACGGGAAGACCCCGGGGCTTCGCGTTCGTCGAGTTCACCGAGCGGCCCGTCGCCGAGCAGGTGATTCAACGCTTCAACGCGCAGCCGTTCAAGGGGCGGAATCTGGCCGTCAGCGAGGCCCGGGCGAGGGAAGACCGTCCGGCCGGGTTCAGCCCCCGGCCGCCGTTCCGCCCTGGCGCATCGGCGGATGGATCGGGGTCGGCGGCACCCGGCGACCGACCAGCCCGCAATTTCGGCCCGCCCGCGCCACGGCGCCATCAAGGCCCGGCCCGGAGGCCGACCAAGGTGGAGGCCCGCCCGCGGGGCCCGATCCGTGAGCGGAACACCGGTCGTGTCTTCGATGTCGACGATGGCGAGGCCGACGCCGAGGTCTTCGACGATTTCGCAACCAGCGCGAGCGCGACCGAGGAGGACGATCAGGAGCAGTCCTGATCGGCCCCGGTCGGCACTCGAGCATGCGACACGGCCGTTCCGCACCCGACGGACGGCCGCGTCGCCCCATGTTCCCGCCGCGACGTCACGTCCCGGCGGAGGAAAATGCCCCTTTCCACCGACAATGCGGAAGGAGCACGATTGAGGCCGGCGCGTCCGGCGTCAGGCGGTCCCGAGATTGGGCATCGCGCGCGTCCGAACGGGCGGCGCGAACCGGGATCGTCCGCCGTTGGAGCCGCTCAGCCGGCGAGGAAGACTTGTGACGGAAGAACGTTTGAAGATTGCCGTATTCGTTGACTTCGACAACATCGAGATCGGGGTCAAGACCACGCTGAACGTCGCCTTCGATGTCGGCACCATCCTCGAAGCGATCAAGGAACGCGGCGAAGTGGTGACCAAGATCGCGTACGGCGACTGGACGCGGGCCGGCGACTACAGCCGCCTGCTCACCCAGCACGCGATCAAGATGGTCCAGCGCAACCTGACGCCGGGCGGCGACAAGAATGGCGCGGACATCAACCTGGCGCTCGACGCGCTCGAAATGGCGCTGACCCACGATCACATCAACGCCTACGTGATCGTCGGCGGCGACAGCGATTTCCTGAGCCTGGTCGAGAAGCTCAAGCAGTACGACAAGACGGTCATCGTCGTGGGCGGGCGCGCCTTCACGAGCGTGATCCTCCAGCGCAACTGCCACGAGTTCATCGCCTACGAGAACCTGATCAACGTCGGCGGCGGCGCCCGGCGGCACCACGATCGCGGGCGCGTGGCGGGCACGCAGCCAGTGAGCACGGCGTTCCCGCTGATTCGGCGCGCGCTGAAGGTCCTCTCCGAACGCGAGGTCACCCCCCAGCTCGGCCTCCTGAAGAGCACGCTGCTCCAGCTCGATTCCACCTTCTCGGAGAAGAACTACGGCGCGGGCTCGTTCCGGGACTTTGCCGAGAAGCTCGCGCAGGGCGGCCTGATTCGCCTCAACCAGGCGGGTCGGAACCTCCTGGTCGAGGTGAAGGATCTCGACGGCGGCGGCGCGGAGGACAGCGCCGAGCCGTCCCAGCCCTCCCTGCCTCCCCAGCCGGCGACGGATCGGCAGCCCAGGGACCGCCATCCGCACGACCGCGGGCGCGGAGCCGCGCCAGGAGTGCCGGTGGAGCGGGAACCGATCCACGAGGAGCACCCGGCGGCCGAACCCGCGCCGGCCGCCTCCGCCACCGCTCCGGGCGAGGCCCTCGCGGCCCAGCAGAGCGAGGCGCTCGCCCTGCTGCGGCGGGTGCTCGAACAGGCGCCCGGGCAGTTGCGGTGGCCGATGTACGTCAGGAACGTGAAGCAGCTGCTCAGGGCGGCCGAACCGGGGTTCGACGAGAGGCGGTACGGTTTCGGCGGGATTCTCGACCTGTTGCGGGCCTCCCAGCGCGACGCGTTGCTGCGCCTCGAACGGGACCGACAGGGCGTGCTCCGCGTCTTCGCGGGCAACGCGCTGCAGCGGCCGTCGTCGATGCCGCCGGTCCAGGAGGCGAGCATCGCGGAACCGGTTCCAGGGTCCGAAATGGCGGCGCCGGCCGGACCGTCGGTCGCCGAGGTCGCGGTGCCGGTCGTGGTGGCCCAGGTCGCGGTCGAGGCGGAGACGCCCGCCGTCATCGACGCCGAGCCGATCGGCGAGCGGGACGCGCAGCCCGGGATCCCGGGTGGCGAGGCCGCCCCCTCCGTGGCGGCGCCGAAGCGGCGGCGGGGGGCGTCCGGCGTCCGCAAGCCGGCCGCGCCGAGAAAGCCGCGCGCCGCGGCCCCGAAGAGCCGCGCCAGGAAGAAAGAGAGTGAGTGATCAGTCAGCGTTCGTGATCGCGGAAGGCCGCGGTGACGACGCCGAATGGGCCGCGCAGGTGATGGCGGCCTCCGAGCCCTGGACGACGCTGGGGCGCGGCATCGAGCAATGCCGCGCCGCCTGCGCGCGTCCGGAGATGGTGCTCCTCGTGGCCCGAGCCGGTGACGAGCGGTGTGGCTTCGCGCTCCTCAACCCGCGGGGCGTGGCCGGCTCTCCCTACCTCGCCGCCGTCGCCGCGGCCCCCGAGTGGCGCAGCCGCGGCGTCGGCGGCGCGCTGCTGGCGCACTCGGAGCGTTGGGCGGCCGGCATGTCCCGCCACTTCTTCCTCTGCGTCTCGTCGTTCAACACCAGGGCCCAGCAGTTCTACTGGCGGCAGGGCTTCCGCCAGGTCGGCATCTTCGCCGACTACATCATCGACGGCGCCTCCGAGCGGCTCATGTACAAGCGCGTCGACGGCCGGGCCGCGACGCTCGCTCCCGCGCCGGGCGTTCACTGAAATCGCTCGCCGGCCGGTCCGCCGGTCGTGTAATCTTCTCGCATAATCGCTTCAGACAACCCGGGTGATGCCGATGCTCGCACGTAGCCTGCGACGGCTGTTTTCTTGGGCCGGCCGTCTCCTCCTGTCGCTGAGGTACCGCGTCGAGGTCCGCGGCCTCGACGAGATCCGGGCCCGCGGCGCCAGCCGGGTGATCTTCCTCCCGAATCACGTCGCCCTGATCGACCCCGCCATCCTGATGGTGCGGCTCGATCGCGGGTTCCACCCGCGGTCGCTCGGCGACGAGTACCAGATCTCGCAGCCGATCATCGGCCAGCTCGCGCGGCTCTACGGCGTGCGGCCGCTGCCCAACATGGAGCGGCAGGGGCTGTCGGTGCTGGAGGCGACGCGCCAGGCGCTGGCCGACACGATCGCCGGCGTGCAGGCAGGGGAGAACCTCCTGTTCTATCCCTCGGGCCGGATTCGCCAGCAGCATCTCGAGGAGATTCGGGCCGCGAGCGGGACGGAAGTGCTCGTGAAGTCGGTGCCCGAGGCCCGCGTGGTCCTGGTCCGCCAGACCGGCCTCTGGGGCAGCAGCTTCAGCCTCGCGTTCAGCGGCAGGATGCCCTCCGCCGTCGGCATGGCCTGGCGCGGCCTCAAGTACCTGCTCCTGAACGGCGTGTTCTTCATGCCCCGCCGCCGCGTGCTCCTGGAGTTCGTCGAGCCCGCCGACTTTCCCCGCGGCGGCAGCCGGATGGAGATCAACAGCTACCTGGAGACGTTCTACAACGTGCGGGCGCCGCGGAACACGTATGTGCCATACGGGTTCTGGGAGCGTGGCGGCGTGCGGGAGCTCCCGGAGCCGGAAGTGCAGCGCATCGCGGGCGACGCGTCGGAGGCCCCGGAGACGACGCGCCGGATCGTGTTCGAAGAGATGGCGCGGCTGACCGGCCGGGCCGACGTGCGCCTCGAAGATCGCCTCGCGCAGGATCTCGGGCTCGACAGCCTGGCGTCGGCCGAGCTCGTGCTCTGGATCGAGAAGGAGTTCGGTTTCTCGGTCGGCACGCCCGAGAGCCTGGTCACCGTCGGCGACGTCGTCCTGGCGGCGACGGGGAAGGGGATCTCGGCCATCGAGTCGCCGCTCAAACCGGCAAGCGCCGCGTGGACCGCCGCCGGCAGCGATCGGCGGCTCGCGATCCCCGACGTGGCGACCATCACGAGCGCCTTCCTCGAACAGGCCTCGCGCCGGCCTGACGAACCGATCCTCGCCGACCAGATCAGCGGCGAAGTGACCTGCCGCCGGCTCGTCCTCGGCGTGATGCTGCTCTCGCCCGCCATCCGGCAGATGCCGGGTCAGTACGTGGGGATCATGCTGCCGGCCTCGGTCGGCGCGGGCCTGTTCTACCTGGCCGCGCTGTTCGCCGGCAAGACGCCGGTGATGATCAACTGGACCACCGGCTCGCGCAACCTCGTGCACGCGCTCGACGTGCTCGGCGTGGACCGCGTGATCACCGCCCGGGCGCTCGTCGCGAAGCTCGAGGCGATGGGCATCGACCTGTCGGCGCTCTCGGGGCGGTTCGTCCTGGCGGAGGATCTCCGGTCGCGGCTGACGACGGGGGCCAAGCTCTCCGCGCTGGTGCGGAGCCGCCTGAGCTGGCGCGCGCTGAGAAGCGTCGCGCCCAGCCCGACCGCCGTCATCCTCTTCACGAGCGGGTCGGAGAACCTGCCGAAGGCGGTCCCGCTCACCCACAACAACATCCTGACGAATCTGCGTGACACGCTGGCCGCCGTCCGCCTCTCCGATCAGGACGTGCTCATCGGGATGCTGCCGCCGTTCCACTCCTTCGGCATCGTCGTGACGACGATCCTGCCGCTCTGCTCGGGCATGCGCACCGTCTATCACCCGAACCCGACCGAGGCGGCGGTGCTGGCGCGCGTGGTGGAGGCGTTCCGCGTGACGCTGCTCGTCGGCACCCCCACATTCCTGGGCGGCGTCGTCCGCGCCGCGAAGCCGGGTCAACTCTCGTCGCTGCGGCTCGCGGTGACCGGGGCGGAGAAGTGCCCCGAGGCCGTGTACGAGGCGCTGCGGCGCGCCTGCGAAGGCGCGCAGATCCTGGAAGGCTACGGGATCACCGAGTGCTCGCCCATCGTCTCGGCCACGAGGCTGGAGCGGCCGCAGACCGGCAGCATCGGGAAGCCGCTCGACTCGGTGGAGTGGGCCGTCGTGGCGCTCGAGACCAACGCGGCGGCGGGCCCAGGCGAAACCGGCATGCTGCTCGTGCGCGGCCCGAGCGTCTTCTCCGGGTATCTCAACTACACCGGCGACTCGCCGTTCGTCCAATGGAACGCGAGGTCGTGGTACCGGACCGGGGACCTGGTGCGGGCCGACGAGACCGGGTGGCTGACCTTCGAGGGCCGGCTGAAGCGCTTCGTGAAGCTCGGCGGCGAGATGATCTCGCTCCCGGCGATCGAGGCGGTGCTGCTGCCGCACTTCGCGTCCGAGCAGGACGAGGGCCCGGCTTTGGCCGTCGAGGCCTTGGGGCCGGCGGACAGTCCCGAGATCGCCGCGTTCACGGCGCGAGAGACGACGCGCGACGAAGTGAACCGGCTGATCAAGGACGCGGGGCTGAGCCCGCTCTACTATGTGCGGCAGGTGATCAAGGTGGAGCAGATACCGGTGCTGGGAACGGGGAAGACGGACTACCGGGGGCTCAAGGAGCGATACGGAAAGACGTAGTCGGCTGACGCCTTACTGCGTCATGAGCCGGGGCTCACCCTGGCCCATGAAAATGGCAGCTGCCGAGCACGGCGCCGCGCGTGGCGACCACGTCCGATTGAACGCCGCGTCTCGGGTCTGCCGGCTCGCAAAGCGGCCCCTCCCTGGCACCACGGTCGGGGCAGGTTTATGCTTTGCTCGGGCAGATCCCTGCGGCGCGGCATCGGACCGACCGGGCCGCCTGGCCGCGGCGCTTTGTTCTAAACACGCCCCACGCGGGTTGGCGACTCGACGGTGGCCGGCCGGAGATCCCCCGACGGGCGGGTGGCGCCAGGCGTTCTCCGCGACCGACGCCACGCGTGGCGTCGGTGTCCGACTTGGCCGTCGCTCGTCGCTCGGCCAAGCCGGGCGCGTCGCTCGCGAGCCGCTCCGCAGACCGGGAAAGCTCCTCGCGGTGCCTCGGTTTCCGGAATTCTACGTCCGGCTTGCGCTATCCGCCTGGTTCGACCGCTACGCGCTGCGCCGGGGAAACACGAGGCACGCGCTTGTCGCTTTCCATGCCTTCGTTGGACGGTCTGCTACGAAGGCTCTCTCGCGACGCATCCCGGCCCGGCTGGCCCGTTGCCGAATCGTGGCCTGCTGTAGTGCTCCGCATGAACAAGGCAAGCCGCCCGGTGTGCCCCGACACTGCCTGCGGCGCTTCACGACCGAGCGGAGGGCTGGCGGGGCGAGCGGCAAGGCTGCCTATCTACGTTGGCCACGGTGACGGTACCAACTGACGCAGGCAAGCACGAGCGTCGCCGAACCCAATGCGCCAGCCAGCCACGCACCAAGATCAGCGAAGCCGTACCGCAGCACGATGTTCTCGTTCTCCATCATGGTCGGCTGAACGCGAACGCTCGGCCGAAATCTCGCCAGCGGCCCCAGGTCAGCGTGTGAGTCGATCAGGAGGGAATACACTGCGCCGCGCTGCCCGGTGAAGACGGTCAGGCGACGTTCGATCATGTCGTGGCTGAAACCACCCCCAGCAGCCTGACCTGACGCCACACCGCTGTCGGAGCGAATAACTGACGGCGAGTCCGCGCCGCCCGGCTGCAGTTGTTGCAGGCGCCACGTCAAGTTCACGATTGGCGAAATCGCGCCGCAGCGTGCCTCCGTCCGAGGGTCTATGCCAAGTCCGCACACAGCCGCTCGGCGCGCCTGCTCGTCTCGAAACCCGCTGAGTGTGACAACGACCTCGTAGACGCCGGAGTATCCAATTTGGAATCTCGCCGGCCCAACGCTGGCCGCCTCAGTTGGAAGCGGTAGGGTCGCTGGCTCCAAGTTCAACGCGGTCATGTCGTGGGAATAGCAACCATGCAGCAGCAACGCGAGTCCGGCGAAGCCGAGGGCCGCAAGGAGGTGCAGGCGCCAATCGAAGAGCAGGTTCCATCGCGGCCGGTCGTCCATGACCACGCTACCGTCTCCTCTCTAACCCGGCGAAGGTGCGAGAATGACCTCCCCCTGATGCGCGCATTCTACCGCAGCGCGAAGAGGGCGGCGTGGAGCTGACTGGCTGGAGCTGACTGGCTGGCAGATCGGATAAAGTGGCGTCGCACGGGTTCGAGAGTCCAACGGGAACGGAGTCGGTGGCGCGTCGAACAGCTCCAAGCATCCCGTTCTGGGTTTCAAGCACGGCCCGGCTGGCGGTAAGCGGCTGAGGGGGCACCATGCGCCGGGTCTCAAGACCCGGCCTACGTACGACGCACTCCGATCATCGACCCGATGCCGCCGGGCCGGGTTGGCGACGAGACGTTGGACGGGTGGAGATGTCTCGACGGGCGGGTGGCGCCGGGCGGGGGCCCCCCAGCGGGCCGAGCGCGTCGCCCGTGACAAGCGCTTTGCGCGCGAGGACGCTGGGGGATCCCGGCGACAGGACCTGCCAGGCGCCAACCCGGCGCGGCCGCAGCCAGCCTTCACCCGGCGGGTGAAGACCCGCCCGTACGATCCTGGTGGCGGGTTGCACCGCCGTACAAGACTTAGGCCCGGGGCGGACCGTCCACCCCGGGCCTTGCTGTTTCCTGCCCGACGCGGCCTGCTACTGCTTGGCCGCCTGGAGCCGCTTCTCGAGTTCGGCCAGTTCCTTGTTGAGTCCGGCCGGCAGTCGGTCGCCGAACGACGCGTAGTGCGACTTGATGGCCGGCAGTTCCTCCAGCCAGCCCTTCACGTCCACGTGCAGAAGGACGTCGAGCGTGGAGGGTTCGATGTCGAGGCCGCCGACGTCGAGGGCCCCGGGCGCCGGGAGCAGGCCGATCGGCGTCTCGACGGCCCTGCCGCCGCCCGTCACGCGCTCGAACACCCACTTCAAGACGCGGCTGTTGTCGCCGTAGCCCGGCCAGAGGAACTTGCCGTTCGCGCCCTGACGGAACCAGTTGACGTAGTAGAGGCGCGGCAGCTTGTCGGGGGTCGTCGCGGCGCCGACCTTCAGCCAGTGCGCGAAGTAGTCCCCCATGTGGTAGCCGCAGAAGGGGAGCATCGCGAACGGGTCGCGCCTGAGCTTGCCCACCGCGCCGGCGGCCGCGGCGGTCGTCTCGCTGCCCATGATCGAGCCGAGGAACGTGCCGTGCTGCCAGTTGAACGCCTCGGTGACCAGCGGCACCACCGTGGCGCGGCGGCCGCCGAAGAGCATCGCCGAGATCGGCACCCCCTTCGGGTCCTCCCACTCCTTCGCGATGACCGGGCACTGCCTGGCCGGCGCGGTGAAGCGCGAGTTCGGGTGCGCCGCCTTGCGCCCGGCGCCTGGATGCCACGGCCGCCGCAGCCAGTCCATCAGCTCGGGCGGCTCCTTGTCGGTCATGTACTCCCACCACACGTCGCCGTTCGGGAGCATCGCGCAGTTGGTGAAGATCGAGTTTGCGTGCAGCGTCAGCAGCGCGTTCGGGTTCGACTTCATGTTCGTGCCCGGCGCCACGCCGAAGAACCCGGCCTCCGGGTTGATGGCGTACAGCCGGCCGTCGGGGCCGAACTTCATCCAGGCGATGTCGTCACCGATCGTCTCGACCTTCCAGCCCGGCACCGTCGGCACCAGCATGGCGAGGTTCGTCTTGCCGCACGCCGACGGGAAGGCGCCCGTCACGTAGCGCACGTCGCCCTCGGGGCTCGTCAGCTTGAGGATCAGCATGTGTTCGGCGAGCCAGCCCTCGTCGCGCGCCTGCACCGACGCGATCCGGAGCGCGTGGCACTTCTTGCCGAGCAGGGCGTTTCCGCCGTAGCCGGAGCCGAACGACCAGATCTCCCGCGTTTCGGGGAAGTGGCAGATGTACTTGTTCGAGGCGTTGCACGGCCACGGCACGTCGGGGGTGCTGCCCTCGAGCGGCGCCCCGACCGAGTGGAGCCCCTTGACGAACTCGCCGTCCTCGCCGAGCACGTCGAGCACGCGGCTGCCGACGCGCGTCATGGTGTGCATGTTGGCGACGACGTAGGGCGAGTCGGTCAGCTCCACGCCGATCTTCGCGATGGGCGACCCGACCGGGCCCATGCTGTAGGGAATCACGAAGAGCGTGCGGCCGGTCATCGAGCCCTTGAACAGGCCCGTCAGCGTCGCCTTCATCTCGGCCGGAGCGGCCCAGTTGTTGGTCGGGCCCGCGTCTTCCTTCCGAACCGAGCAGATGAACGTGCGGTCCTCCACCCGGGCCACGTCGGCCGGGTCGGACCGGACGAAGATGCTGTTCGGGCGTACGGGATCCATCCTGATCGCGGTCCCCGCCTGCACCATCAGGCGGAGCATCTCCTGGTACTCTTCGGGGGACCCGTCGCACCAGCGGACCTGGTCTGGCTGGCACAGGGCCGCGACTTCGTCGACCCACTGGGCGAGGCGTGCATGCCTGGTCATTGGCTCTCCTTTGGGGGGTCAACAAACAATGTTACCCGAAAAGGCCCCCGTTTCTGCTTGCCGGCCGGGCGGAGGGCGCATAGGATGACGTCGCCCGCGATCGTGCGGCTGCCCCGGAGGCCCCTCGATGGACAAGACTCGTCGCGTGGCGGCGCTGGCCGCCGCACCGTTCGTCATCCTGTGTCTCTTCGCGGCCGGGTGCGGCGCCAGGAAGGCGCCCTCCACGACGGCCGTTCAACCCAGGCCGGCCCCGGCCGCGCCGGCGGCTCCGGTTCCCGCGCCGCCCGCCCAGGCGCCGGCTCCGGCTGCGCCGGCCGCGCCACCCTCCGCCGGAACAGCCGGCTCGGGCTCGGGGAGAAGTGGCGTCGGCAGTGGCGCCTCCACACCGGCGCCCGCGCCGCTCATCGGCCACGTCACGCGCGAGGCGCTCGAGAACTACGAGACGTGGAAGACGCTGCGCGCCGAGGACTACACGCCCGACGCGGCGGCCGTGCAGACGATCGCCGCCAACTGGCGGGGTGTCCGCGCGCTGGTGATCGTGGGGACGTGGTGCAAGGACAGCAAGCGCGACCTGCCGCGCTTCTTCAAGATCGCAGACATTGGGAAGCTGCGGCTCGACGCCGTGACCTTCATTGGCGTCGACCGATCGAAGAAGGACACGGAAGGCCTGACGGAGGTGCACAAGATCGAGCGCGTCCCGACGTTCGTCTTCTTCCGCGGCGGCACGGAGATCGGCCGCGTGACCGAGAAGCCGACGACGACGCTCGAGGCGGATATCGCCGCGATTCTCACGAAGTGACGGCGTCCGTGTAGTGGTCAGTTGCCAGTTCTCAGTTGTCAGTCGACCACACGTGGCACACTGGCCACTGGCAACTGGCCACTACATCGTTAGCGTCCTGTCACTTCCTTCACAATCCTCTCCGCCCCGTAAATCTTCGACAGCGCCTCCAGGATGCCCGCACTGTGGACGCCGACGGCGCGGGAGCCCTCGGCGTCGTCGATGTACATGTAGCGGTTGGCGAGCTTCTGCCGGTTGCTGTCGAAGTTCAGCCCGACCAGCTCTCCCTTCCGGTTGATCACCGGGCTTCCAGAGTTGCCCCCGATCGTGTCGGCCGTGTAGGCGAAGTTGAGCGGCGTCGACATGTCGAGCGTGGCGCGGCGGTCGAACCACCGCTGGGGCAGGAAGAACGGCGCCTGGTTGCCGAACGACACCGCCCGGTCGAACAGGCCGTAGAAGGTTGTCTGGTAAGGAACCAGCGTCGTGCCGTCTTCGTAGCCCAGCACGGTGCCATAGCTGATCCGCACCGTGGAGTTCGCGTCCGGGTACATGCCCTTGCCGTAGACCGCGAACCTCGCCCTCGCGATCCGCTCCCCGGCCGTCGATTCCACGTTGGTGACGTGCTGCTCGATCCAGCTTCGGATCTCGCGCATGATCGGGTCGACGCGCCTGGCCAGGGCGATCATCGGATCGTCCGACTTCGCGATCCCCTCGGCTCCGGACTCGAACAGCGCCTTCCTGAATGCCGGGTCGCCGAGCTTCGTGCCGCCGACCGCAGCCCTGGCCGCAGCGGCCGCCGTCTGGCCGCCGAGCGCGGCCTTCACGAACGGGTCGGCGCTTCCGAGCGCCTTCTGCCCGTCGGCCAGCCACGACCCGAGCAGCGACTCCTCCATGTCCGGGTAGACAGGCGCGGCCGAGAACAGCGTCGTCTTGAGCGCGTCCAGGCGGGTGTCGCGGAACTCGTCCAGCCTCGCCGCATTGGGCTTCGTCGCTTCCTCGGCGTACCGGACCAGGGTCAGCGCGAAGCCGGCCAGCCGCGAGGGCGCGAGCGTCGAGAACGCGTTCCGCCTCGCGTAGGGAAAGTACGGCTTGTACGCGGTGGCGATCAGCTCCCACGCGTCGCCGTACGCCTTCTGCCACGCCGGGTTCTCGGCGACGGCCTTGCGGAGCTTCCCCTCCTCGGCCATCTTCGCCGACATCAGGCGCTCGTTCTCGAGGCCGTTCTGCTGGCCGACCAGCCGCTTCATCGAGTTCTCGAGGCCGCGCATCGTGCCCGACGCCCGGCGCCTGGCCTCGGCGCCGGTGGCGGCGTAGCGCGCCAGCGCGTCCCGGCGCGCGGAGTACACGTCCATCTGCGTCGGGTTCAGCACGCCGCGGTGGAAGTCGAGCTGCGCCATTGTCAGAAGTCGGGACGTCGTCCCCGGGCTGCCGATGGCGAACACGAGCTCGTTCTCCGCGGCTCCCTTGGCCGACCACGCGAGGTACTCGGTCTTGGCCGGCTTGCCGTCCTCGTAGGCGCGGAGGAACGCGACGTCGAGGTCGTAGCGCGGGTAGGTGAAGTTGTCGTAGTCGCCGCCGAAGAACCCCGTCGCCTCTTCCACGGCGAACACGAGGCGGACGTCGGCGTACTTCTTGTAGCGGTAGAGCCAGTACTCGCCGCCGCTGTACAGCTTCACGACCTCGCTCCTCAGGCCGGTCCGACCCGTCGATTCCTTTTCGATGGCGGAGATGGCCGCGCGGCGTGCCTCGGCGGCCTGGCCGTTGCTCATCGCCGGCGTGACCGCCCCCTGCACCCGCGCCGTCACGTCCTCGTAGGACACGAACACGTTGACGTCGATGTCCGGGCACCTGAGTTCCTGCTCCGGCGTCGCCGCGTAGAAGCCGTCACGCACGTAGTTGTGCTCGGCGGTCGACAGCTTCTGGAGCTGGCCGTTGGCCACGTGCTGGTTGGTGAGGATGAGCCCGTCGGGGGAGACGAAGGCCCCCGACGCGCCCTCGACGCGCGGCGAAGCCAGGCGCACGTGATCGAGCCACTGCGGCGTCGGCTCGAACTTGTACTTCTCCTTCCAGAGCTTCAGCGGCGGGTTGTCGAACGTCCACATCCCGTCGTCGGCACCGGCGGCCTGGATGAGCAGGACGCAGACGACGGCCATCGACAGCACGAGCAGTCTTCTCATGACACCTCTTATTGGAGCACTCGCCAGGATCGAATCGCTCGCATGCGAGCAGGCTTACGGCTTACGGCCTACGCCTTACGCCTCGACGCCTCAGTCCGGGCGCCGGACCATCGACAGGTGGGCGATGGCCTTGCCCGCCCACTCCGGGTCGTTGAGCATCGCGCGTCCGACGCCGATGAGATCCGCCCAGCCTTCGCGCACGGCGCGGTTGGCCAGGTCCGGCTCACCCAGTCCCCCGGTGACCATCACGGGCACCCGGACGGCCGACCGGATCGCCTGGGCGTAGGGGACGAAGTAGGCCGGTCCCTTGCCGGCGCCGCGCGAGCCCTGGAGACCGCCCGAGACGTCAATCATGTCGGCCCCGGCCTCGGCCAGTCGGGCCGCCGTCCAGCACGCGTCGTCGATTTCCAGCCCTCCGGGCATCTCGTCGTGCGCGCCGAGGCGCACGAAGACCGCGATCTCGCGGGGGAGGCGCGAGCGCACCTCGCGGAGGACTTCCAGGTGGAGGCGGCTGCGGTTGTCGACCGAGCCCCCGTACTGATCGTCGCGCCGGTTGGTCAGCGGCGACAGGAACTGGCTGAGCAGGAAGCCGTGCGCCGCGTGGATCTCCACCGCCTGGAACCCGGCGGCCTTCGCCCGGACCGCGGCCTCCCCGAACGCGCCGATGATGCCGGGGATCATCGCCAGGCTGATGGCCTCGGGGACGTCGCCGTCGGGCTCGCCCGGGTGGCGGACGGGTGACGGCGCCAGCGGCCGCGCGCCGATCACCCGCGACGAGCCGTGGGAGCCGGCGTGCGAGATTTGGAGGCAGGCGACCGCCCCCTCCCGCTTGATGGCCGACGCCAGCCGCGTCAGGCCCCCGATGGTCGTGTCGGCGTGAACGCCAATCTGGGTCGCCGTGTGACGGCCGCGCAGGTGGACGAACGCGTGCTCGACGATGACCATGCCGCACCCGGCGGCGGCGCGCCGCCGGTGATACTCGACGATCGCCGGCGTGACCAGGCCGTCCGGCGTGGCCTGCCCCGACCACATCGGCGGCATGACGATGCGGTTTCTGAGCGTGAGACCCTGCAACGACAACGGAGAGAGAAGATCAGGCATGAGGCCTTCTCCGGGGGTTTCAGGAGTTGGATGCGTGTGGCGTGGCGGGGGCTGACAGCCGGCATCCACAGCCGGCTGTCGGTGTTCGGGCCGGCGTTACTTCGCAGCCTTCTTCTTGGGTGCCGCGGCTTTCTTTCCCATGCCGCTTCTCGAACCGCACTTCGCCATAGCCACCTCCGTTCGGCGGGACACAGCGGGAGCGCGGGAATCGTACAGCGGCGGGCCCGGAGAAGCAAGGGCGGCGAGGGGCCGACTCGCCGGCGAGGACGCCGGCGCCACAAGGAGGCTCAGGGCTCAAGGCTCAGGGAAAGACGGCTCAGGGCTCAAGGCTCAGGGAAGGACGGCTCAGGGCTCAAGGCTCAAGGCGTAAGGCGGAAGCCGTAAGGCTCCGGCGCAGTCACGGATGCGGCGCGCGGTGGAGGCCGGCGCGGAGCCTGGCGAGGATCCGCTCGTGCAGGCGCGAATCGCGCGCGAGGCGCCACCAGTCCCGCGGGCGCAGCGCGCCCAGCGCCGCGAGCAGACGGCGGCCCTCGACGGGGGCGCGGTGGTAGGCTCCCGCGAGCGCCACGTTGACCTCGATGGCTGCGCGCGACGTCCTCTCGACCGAGGCGCGGGTGGCCGCGTCCGGCGCCGGCCAGCGCGAAGCGTGCCGTTCGTGCACCGAGGCCATCTGCCGGCGGAACTCGTCGAGCGACCGGCTCCGGGTGGCGGTCTGCGACGCCGGGTGGAGGCGGAACATGGCGAGCGGGCGGGGCAGATACACGGTGTCGGCGACGGCGGCGAGCTTCAGCCAGAAGTCCCAGTCGGCCGTGTACCACAGCGACTCGTCGAGCCCCCCGCAACCGAGCGCGAGGCCGCGCCGGAAGACCGCCCCTGGAATTCCGACGAAGTTCTGCACCAGCAACCGCTCGATCGTCGCCGCCGGCCTGGACGGACTCCGCGCCGGGAGCGGGCAACGCCACGTGCCGGCCGCCCGGCCGTCAGGGTCGGCAAACTGGCAGGCGTGCAGGAGCAGGCCGGCCGACGGCGTGTCCTCGAGCTGCCGGCGCACGGCCTGCAGACGGCCGGGCAGCCAGCAGTCGTCCTGGTGGAGAAAGCACGCCAGGTCTGCGGTGGCGCGGTCGAGCGCCAGGTTCGTGTTCGACACCCAGTTGCCAACCTCGCGCTGCCCGATCGACAGGTTCAACCTGCCCTGGTAGGTCCGGAAGATCTCGAGGGTCCCGTCCGACGACCCGTCGTCGATGGCGACGACTTCGACGCCCGGGTCGGCCTCGGCGACGATGCTGTCGAGCGCGCGGCGCAGATGTTCCTCGCCATTGAAGGTCGGCACGAGGACCGACAGCCAGGGAGGGGTCACGAGCCGTTCCCCAGCCGGCCCTCGAGAATCCACCCGAACGAGGTCAGCGGGAAGAGGAACTGCACCGGCCTCAGGAAGAGCGTGTCGATCGCGCCAGCCGCCACGCCGGCGACGCCGGGCAGGCGGCCGCGCAGCAGGTGCGGGTCGTAGTAATACGGGGTCAGCGACGGGTCGGCCAGCGGCACGCGTGAGGCCAGCGTGGCCAGCGTCTTGTACGAGTAGACGTGCAGGTGATCCGGGTGGTTGTTCTCGCGCCCGAGAAACGCCATCAGCAGGTTCACGATCGACGTGGCGTTGGGCGTCGTGGCGAGGAAGCCCGCTCCGCGCGCGCACGCGGCCAGCGCGGAGATCCATCCCAGCGAGTCCGGCGTGTGCTCGATGAGCTCGCCCGCCACGACCAGGTCCGGCCTGAACTCGGCGACGATGGCGTCGAGGTGCGCCACGTCGCCCGGGACGATCCGGGTGCCGACGCCCGTCACGAGCCCTTCTGGCGGCAGGACCGGCGAGGCGTCCACGCCCATGACCGCGGCCGCCGTCGCCGCGATCTCGGCGTGCAGCCAGCGCCAGGTCGCGTGCTGCGACTTGACGACCTCCGTCTCGTCGTAGGCGCCGAGGTCGAGCACGCGCCGCCCGCGGCACCGCTCGCGGACGAACGCGTAGCGATCCACCGGCCGGGGCACGCGGAGTCTCTCGAACGGATCGTAGCGCAGCGGCGGGACCCGCGCCCGGCGCGCGGCGGCTTCAGCGGCGGTCACGGCGACGCCGCTCCTGATCGGCCGTCGTGAACCGGGCGATGGCCGCATCGAGTTGCGCCTCGTTGCCGCTGATGACCGACAGGAGGAATCCGCCGAACGACGTCTGCAGGCCAATCACGATGAGGGTGGACGCCACCACCATCTCGCGGATCATCTCGAGAGGGCCGAAGCCCGAGGCCCGCCAGACCCAGACCACGTAGCCCAGCACGCCCAGCCCGGCCGCGGCGATCACCACGCCCGCGACGAGCATGTGCTCGAGGCGCGTCGCCCAGTACACGCCGCGCATGGTCGGCGTCATGATCCGGTAGCCTTCGCGGGCACCGTCGAGCGTCGCGGCAAGGCCAAGCAGGACCGTCTGGTGCGCGATCGCCAGGAAGGCGCCGGCGAGCACCGCCCAGTGATCGCCGAGCCAGAAGCGCCCGACCGTGGCCACGCCGCCGGCCGGCGCCGCCAGCACCAGGCCCAGGATGACCACGCCGAGCGCGCCGAGCGCGAGCGCAGGAACGAAGTAGAGCCAGGCCGGGCTCAGCATCGCCAGGTAGCGGAGATGCCGCCAACCGTCGCGCCACGGGCGGAGATGCGGGGCGCGGTCGCGCCCGTCCGGGTAGAGCGTGATGGGGACCTCCGTGCGCGAGAGGCCCAGCAGCGTGGCCTTGATGACCAGCTCGCTCGCGAACTCCATGCCCTGCGAGGTGGGGTTGATCCGGAAGAACGCGGCCTTGGTGAAGGCGCGCAGGCCGCTGTGGGCGTCGCTCAGCCCCGACTGGAAGAAGAGGTTGAGGAGGCCGGTCAGCGCGGGGTTGCCGATCCGGCGGTTCTTCCAGGGCATGGCGCCCGGCTTGATCTCGCCCTTGAAGCGGGAGCCCACGCAGAGGTCCCAGCCCTCGCTGAGCTTCTCGACCATCGGGACCGCTTCGCGGAAGTCGTAGGAGCCGTCGGCGTCCCCCATCACGATGTATCGGCTGTTCGCCTGGAGAATCCCGTGCGTGATCGCCGCTCCGTATCCGCGCCTGAGGCAGTGGACCACGCGAGCGCCGAATCGCTCGGCGACCGCCTGGCTGCCGTCGGTGCTGCCGTTGTCGGACACCACGACCTCGCCGCTCAGACCGTGGCGCCCGCGCAGAACCGCCAGCGCCTCCATCGCGGAGGCCACCGAGGCCGGCAGCGTCTTCGCTTCGTTGAGGCACGGCATCACGATCGTCACGTCGACGTCGTGCTGGTCCTCGCGCCCGTCGTCCGGTGGCATGGCGGTTCCCACGACTCTACCGGATCCTCCTGGAAGCGTGGGCGGCATTCGTTCCACGTCATCAGGTAGGGCGTGCGGCCGGGAAACCACTTCATCAGCCCCATGTCCTCCTGCCAGCCCAGGTGGTTCGCCCACAGGATGTCGTTCCGGAGCCCGGGGTCGTTGTTCGGACGGAAGTAGACGAAGTGCCGCGTCGGCGCGATGCACTGCTGGTCCACGAACAGCCCGGCCGTGAAGATCACCGCGTGCGAGATGCCTCGCGCCTTCAACGCGTCTTCCGGGGCGTTGACGCTTGACGCGATGATGCTCAGGGCGTGCAGCCTCACCGGCACGAAGCCGACCAGTGAGACGAGCGACGAATGCCGCGACAACCAGCGAGGCACAGGCACCGGCCCGCGCCGATCGCCATTCGCTGACCGCCTCCAGCCAGGCGCTCGCGAATCCCGACTCCGGCGAGCGCGACCATCGGCCACGCCAGCTCGTAGAAGTGCACCGGGCCGAACGTGTCGACGCCGGAGTCGGCCAGGGAGAAGTGCACGACGACGAAACAGAGCGCCGAGAGCCAGAGGATCCGGGTCGGCCGGGCCGACCAGGCCAGCGCGACCAGGACCAGGAGCAGCGGCGACCCGAACACGTCGTAGACGAGACGCACCAGGCCGATCGTCGTCCTGGCGAGCGACAGTTCCCACTCACCGTTCCCGAGAATGTACCGGGTCAGCGAGACCGGCGGCGCCGCCGCCGACCACCCCACGTTGCGGAAGTTCACCTCCCGCATGTACTGCTGCGAGCGCGCGTAGGAGGTCGTGAGCGCCGATCCGTTCTGCGCGAGATTGACGGCGAACAGCAGCGCGGCCATGGCCAGCGCCGGGATCGCGAAGGCCACGATGGCCCGGCGTCGGTCGCCCGGCGACTGTCGCAGGACGTCCACGAACCAGGCCACCAGAATCGGCAGCCCCACGCCGAGCGTCGACAGCGGCCGAATCAGGACCCCGAGGCCGAAGCAGAAGGCCACGCCCGCGTGCCAGCGCCAGTCCGCGGGCGCCTCACGGGCCCTGAGCAGGCAGTAGACCGACCAGGCCGCGGCCATCAGGCACGTCGTGTGCGACAACTCCGTGGCGGCCCCGACGGCGAGCATCGGCGAGGCGAGGTAGAGGAGCGTCGCGGCACGGCCGGCCGCCGCGCCGGCCAGCCGCCGAACCGTCAGGAACACGGCCGGCACCGTCAGCGCGGAGTAGAAGGCGTTCATGTAGCCGGTCGCGCCAAGAAAGACGCCCGGGGCCATCAGCGCGGGCCAGCCGATGAAGTACTGCCCGTAGAACTTCCCGTCGTTGATCATGAAGATGCGGTCGAAGAACGCCTTCATGGGATGGGAGTCGACCCACAACCGGCCGGACGCCAGCACCTGCGCCATGAACCGATAGGCGCTCTCGTCGTCGGTCACGTCCGCGCCCCGGAGAACGAACGCCCGGATCGCGCAGGCGATGAGGAACGCCGCGGCCATCGTCACCGCCAGCCAGGTGGCGTCACGGCGTCCGGCGGCGGGCCATCCGACGCGAGGGGCGAGCGCCTGCAAGCGCACCAGGCCGACGGCCAGGACGCCGGCCGCCACCGATCCGAGCAGTGTCCAGAAGAACAGGACGTAGGTCTGGCGGACCGCCGGCAGGACCATCGTGCCGAGGTCCAGCGTGAACGACCAGAGGAACGTGCGGCCGACGGCGAAGAACGCCAGCAGCGCCAGCGCGCTCGCGGCGATGGGCCACAGGGCGTGAGACAGGCGTGTCAATGGCGGGCGGTCGGCCATGGCCCTCTTGAGGTGCCCGGTGAATCCGGCCCGCACATTGTCCCTTGCGAGTCCGCGAATTGCAACGCTCGCGGACCGCTACTGGTCCCGGAGCGCGGTCATCGGGTCCACCTGGGAGGCCCGGACGGCCGGCACGACGCCGGCCGCGAGCGCCACGCAGCCGAGCACGACGGCGGCCGACACGAAGACGACGGGGTCGTACCCCTTCAATTGATAGAGCAGCGACTGGGCGAAGCGACCGGCGAGCGCCGCCAGGACCAGCCCCACCGCGCCGCCAACGACGGTCATGACCGCGGTCTGCGACAGGATCATGCGCCGCACGCGGACCGGGTCCGCGCCGAGCGCCATCCGCAGGCCGATCTCTCGAGTCCGCTGCGCCACGGTGTAGGCGAGCACGCCGTAGAGGCCGATCGCGGCGAGCAGCGTCGCCAGCACCGCGAACGCCGTCGAAAACGTCGTGAGGAGGCGATCGACGAACGTATTGTCGCGGACCTGCTGATCCATCGTCCGCGGGTCCTCGACGGGGAGGTTCGGGTCGAGTCGCGCGATGACCTTCGGGACCGTCGCCAGCAGGCGGTCCGGCGGCAGCGTGGTCTTCACGTAGAAGCTGAGGAACCCCAACGTCTCGCCCTGGCGGTAGGGCTCGAAGTACTGGGGGGGCGGCGCCTCTTTGACGTCGCTGTACCGGCTGTCCGCCACGACGCCCACGATCTCGATCTGCGGGGAATCCCGGGGGCCCTCCTGGAAGTGTTTGCCCACGGCCTGCCGCCCGAGGTTGAACTTCCTGGTGAACGCCTCGTTGACGATGGCCACCCGCGGGCTGCCCGCGGCGTCGGCGGCGGTGAACTCCCGACCGGTGAGCAGCGGCACGCCAAACGTCCTGAAGTACCCCGGCGCGATCTTGTTGAACGACGCCTGCGTGTCGGTGTCTGGGCCCGATGGGAAACCTTCGACCTCGAGGCTGCTGGCCCAGTTGTCGCCGCTCAGCGGCGGCACCAGGGCGGCCGTCACGCTGGTGACTCCCGGCAGGGCCGCCAGCTGGTCCTCCATCCGCCTGAAGAGCTCGAGCGACCGCGTCCCCGTGTAGCCGTTGAGCTGAGGGGACACGCCGAAGGTCACGATGTTCTCGGTATGGAGGCCCAGGTCCACGCGGCTGACGTTGGCCAGGCTCTTCACGAACAGGCCCGAGCAGACCAGCAGCGTCATCGACAGCCCGATCTGCGCCGTCACCAGAATCCTGCGGAATCTCGCCGCCGCGCGGCCGCCGCCGGGCTGGCCGGACTGCCCCTTGAGCGCCGTCACCAGGTTCGGCCGCGTGGCGTGCAGGGCCGGGAACAGCCCGAAGAGCAGGCCGGTTCCGATCGCAATTCCCGCGGCGAACAGCATCACTCGACCGTTCAGCGTGAAGGCCATGGTCCGGGCGAGGCGGCTCGTCAGCGTTCCCGCGATCAGGTCCAGCGTCCATCGCGCCACCAGGATCCCGAGCGCCCCGCCGGCCAGCGCGAGCAGGCCGGCCTCGGCGAGCAGCTGCCTCACCACCCGCCAGCGGCTCGCGCCGACGGCCAGCCGGATGGCCATCTCCGACGATCGGCCCGCCGCGCGGGCCAACAGGAGGTTCGCGATGTTCGCGCACGCGATGAGCAGCACGAGTCCGGTCACCGAGAACAGCAGGATGAGCGGCGTGCGGGCCTCCCGGTGCAGCGAGCTCTGGCCGCGCGGATCGACCACGCCCGTCAGCCTGCGCGCCCGGAACCGCTTCATCGTCTGCTGGCTCATCTCCTTCTGGAGGGGCGCCTCGACGTCGTTGATGACCGCCGCGTACGGCACGTTGATCGCCGCCATCGCGCGGTCCAGGCTGACGCCCGGCTTCAACCGTCCGAACACGTACGCCCAGTACGACCGCCGGTTCTCGAGCGTGCCCTTCGCGTTCGGCCCCGAGGCGTACGACTCCATGGCGTCGCGCATCGTCAGCGGCACGAACACCTGCGGCTGCATACCCAGGATCGTGCTCTCGAAGCCCCGCGGCGCGACGCCGACGATGGTCATCGGCTGGCCGTTCACGACGAGCGGCTGATTGAGAACGTCCGGGCGCGAGTCGAATCGGGTGCGCCAGTAGTCGTAGCTCAGCACCACGACGTGCGGCTCTCCCGTCACCCCGTCCTCGGCCCGGGTGAAGAGGCGGCCGAGGGCCGGCTGCAGACCGAGCACCGGGAAGTAACTGCCCGACACCAGCAGGCCGCTGCCGTTGAGCGTCTGTCCCCGGAACGCCAGATTCACGCCGAACGGCCGGTGCGCGGCGATGCCGGTGAATCCCGTCTGCATGCGCTCGAGGTCGCGGAACATCGGGTAGCTGAACACGTCGTCGCAGTCGCCGGCCTGGCCGCACGACTGCGACCCGGGCTTGGGTCCCGGCGCGCTGAGGTTGACCAGCATGCCAGGGTCGGGCACCGGCAGCGGCCGGAGCAGCATCTGGTCGAACATCGAGAAGATGGCGGCGTTCGCGCCGATCCCGAGCGCGAGAGAGGCAATCGCGATCAGCGTGACCAGTGGCGTGCTCAGCAGGGCTCGGACGGCATGGGGCAGGTGCAGCGTGCGCATGGTCCGTTAGACGATCAGGCCCTGCGGTTGGTTCGTCTCCACGATCTTACGGGCGCCAGCCGAGCCAGCGGCGCCCCGGGGTGCTACAATCCGCCGATGAATCCAGCCTGGAGGGACCCGATGCGGCGACAAACGGCTCTTGTTGGAGTGGTGTGCGTCCTGATCGCGATGACGGCCGGGGGAGCCTTGCGGGGGGCCGGCGCGGATCAGAAACCTCAGTTTCGGACCGGGGTGACTCTGGTGCCGGTTGACGTTCGCGTGGTCGACAAGGAGGGAAGGCCGGTCACCGGCCTCAAGCAGGAGGACTTCACCATCCTCGAGGACGACGTCGTGCAGCCGATCCGTCAGTTCTCGGAAATCGGCCTGACGGCCCAGACGGTGGCGCCCGGCGAGAAGCTGAAGTTCCGGGAGTCGGCGCTGGGCCTCACGCCGCAGACCAATCGCGTGTTCCTGATTGTGCTCGGTCGCGGGAAGCTGCAGGAGCCGGCGAAAGGCGTGGACGCCGTCCTCAACTTCATCCGGCACCAGCTGCTGCCCCAGGACCAGGCGGCGTTGATGATCTACGACCGCGCCACCGACTTCACCACCGATCACGAGGAGCTCGCGAAGATCGTCGACCGCTTCAAGAAGAAGCACGAGGAGATCGATTTCGAGATCAACCTCGAGGTGACCAGCGGCCTGGCGGCCGTCTACGGAAGCCAGGCGATCCCCAAGAAGCTGCAGGCGAAGGTCGACCAGCTGTTCGAGGGCTCGCCGCTCGTGGCGGCCCGTCCGGTGACGCCGCGCGTTCCCGCGAGCGCGGTGACCGACGCGAGACGCCAGGGAGAGGTGCTGCAGCGGCAGGAGCAGGAGAACTTCAAGGCCGCGGCGAGCGACGCGGCGGGCATCCCGAACGCGACGATGTGGAACAGCATCGACGTGATGGAAACCCAGATGTTTACCGACCTGCCGTTCGAGGAGTTCATCGAGAACAACGCCAAGACGCTCATGGATCTCGGCAACTGCTACGCCGGCATCGAATACCTCCGCCACATCGAGGGTGAGAAGCACCTCGTGTTCGTGACCGAGAAAGGGATGGCTCTTCCGCGGATGAACGACGACGAGTCGCTCGCCAAGGCGGCCAACGACGCCCGGGTGGCGATCGACGTCATTCAGACCGGCGGGATCTACGTGGCGCAGACCGGCGGCTACCAGGTCAACAGCTGGGGCCAGACGTTCTCGTTCCAGGCGCTGCGCAACATCTCGACCTGGACCGGCGGCATCACGTCGATCATGGACCCGGCGCAGATGGGGATCGACAAGATCGACAACGCGTCGCGGGCGGGCTACGTGCTGGGCTACACGCCGAGCAACGACACCCTCAACGGCACCTACCGGAAGATCTCGGTCAAGGTGCGGGCGCCCGGCGGCGCCAACGTCCTCTTCCGCCACGGCTACTACGCTCGGCTCGAGCTGCTGCCGTTCGATCGCCGGATGTTCATCACGCAGGACCGGATCCTCGCGGCCCTGACCTTCAGCCGGACGCTCAACGACATCAAGGTCAAGATGGACTGCGCCCTGAAGGGCTCGGAGAGCGGCTCGGGGCGCGACCTCGTCGTCGATCTCAAGATCGACCCCGCCCGGCTGGCCTGGAGGACGACCGCGGACAACTCGCACCTCGGCCTGGTCGATATCGGGGTCTTCTACTTCGACAAGAACGGGCAGATGCTGGGCAACAACATCCAGCGGCCCGAGTTGAAGATCTCGCAGGAGAACTGGGAGACGGTGAAGAAGGACGGCGTCCGGTACAACGTCCGCTTCCCGGTCGACGCCGCGACCCGCTCCGTGCGGGTCGTCGTCTACGACTTCAAGGCCGACCTGGTCGGGTCGGTCGACGGAAAGGTCATCTAACGGTGGCTCGTGGCTGGTGATCGGTGGTCAGTGGCTAGTGGTCAGTGGTCAGTCGACCACGCGTGACCAACTAGCCACTAGCCACCAACCCCTAGCCACGAGTCCCCCGTCCCCCGTCCCTACCTGATCGGGTACTTCGGCACCGGCGGCCAGGCGAACGGCTTCGCCGTGATCTGCTTCTGCACCTCGGCGATCGCTCGCTCGAGCTGGAGGTCGCGGCCGGCCGAGGCCGACGCCGGGTCGTTGTCCAGGACGATGTCCGGGTCGCCGCCGTGGCCTTCGATGAGCCACTTGCCCTGGTCGTCGTAGAAGGCGTTGTTCGACTGTTCCACCGTCCCGTTGTCGACCGTCAGCTGCCGGTTCAGGATGCCCACCAGGCCGCCCCACGACGGCACGCCGATGATGGTGCCGAGCTTCCGCGCCTTGAAGTGCTCGAGGAACGCCTCGCCGTCCGAGCCGTTGTACTCGTTGCTGAGGACCGCAATCGGGCCCGTCGTCGTCGAGCCCGGGTAGCGGAACGGCTCCATGCCGCGCAGCACGTTGTAGGCGGTCATCTTCCGTTCCAGCTTGTCGATGATGAAGTACTCGGTCCACCCGCCGCCGTTGCCGCGCACGTCGATGATGAGCCCCTTCTTGTAACGGAACGCCCGCCAGAACTTGTCGAACTGGCCGATGTTGCCGGTGCTCATGGCCTGGATGTGCATGTAGCCGATCTCGCCCTTCGACGCGTCGAGCACCGTGTCGATGTTGCCGGCCAGCCAGCGGTTGTAGCGAAGCGCCGCATCGGAGCGGAGCGGCTCGATCTCGTACGTCCGCGCCCCGTCGGGCGTCGGCTTCGAGTTCACCGCGATCGACACCTTCTGGCCGCGCGTGACCTGCAGGAACCGGTAGGGGTTCTCGCCGGCCTTGAGCGCGTGCCCGTCGATCGCGACCAGGTAGTCGCCCTCCTTGACGCTGACGTCCGGCCGCGCGAGCGGCGCGACCAGGTCGGCGTTGTAGGCGGTCGGCCCGAAGATCTTCGCCAGGCGGAACCCTCCGTTCGGGTCCGCCTCGAGGTCCGCCCCGAGCAGCCCCGTGTAGACCTGTGATGGCGACACTCGCTGCGGTCCGAGGTCGCCGCCGCCGATGTAGGTGTGCGAGACGTTCAGCTCGCCGACCATCTGAGACAGCAGCCAGTTCAGGTCCGCCCGGGACGAGAGGTCGGGGACCATGGCGCGCAGCGTCTCGCCCCACTTCTTCCAGTCGCGGCCGTGCATGTTGGCGTCGTAGAAGAACTCGTTGTACCAGCGCCACGTGTCGTTGAAGATCTGCGTCCACTCCTCGACCGGCCGGACGCGCACCGACATCTGGTCGAGCGAGACCCGCGCCCCGAACGACTTCGGGTTCTGGGCGAATGTCTCCGGCGTGGTGACGAGGAAGGTCGGCCCCGATCTCCGCACGATCATCTGCTCGCGGTTGGCCGACAGCCGCCAGTCGACGATCGGCGCCTCGGAGGCCGCGTCCTTCTGCGACGCCATGTCGAAGACGTGCAGCGTCCACTTCTCGGCGCCGCCCGGCTTGAAGAGCTCTTCGGTCTCGGCCTCGCCGTAGGTGGGAAGCGCGTCGTAGGTCACCACGCCCTTGCCCGCCTTGAGGTGGAAGTAGAGCCCTGGCGGAATCGGCAGCGGGAAGACACGCGACTGGATCCCCGCGAGGTCGATCCGGAACGGCCCGGCGTCCTTGCGATCCTTCCCCGGGTCGTACGGCGGGCGCTGGCCGGCCTTGAGCTGGAGCGCCATGACCTGCACCGGGTGCTCGATGACGTGATCGTCCTCGAAGATGTCGATGCGCGTGTCGAAGTTCCGGTACGACAGGAAGTAGAGGTAGTCGCCGTTCGCGTCGAACGACGGGTTCAGGCTGTCGTAGAAGTCGGTCGTGACCGGGAACGACCGGTTCTGCTCGAGGCTGTAGAGGAACACCTGGTTGTTCCGGTTGAACTGCACGAACGAGTAGGTGATCCACTTGCTGTCGGGCGACCAGGAGTAGTCGCTGACCTCCCAGAAGAACTCGTCGTTCTTCATCTGGTTCGACGAGGCGAACCGCGTCAGCGTCTTCGTGGCGACGTCCACGAAGAAGAGCGCGAAGTCCTTGTTGCCGAACAGGACCTTCGTGCCGTCGGGCGACCACTCGAGGTGATAGACCGTCCGGTCGAGGGCGGTGGTCAGCGCCTCCCACGGCCCCCTGCCCGTGGCGTCGGTCACATACAACTGATAGCTGCCCGTCTTGTCCGAGAAGAACGCGACGCGCGAGCCGTCGGGTGACAGCTGCGGATAGCGCTCGCGCGAGGCGGTGGTCCCGGTCAGGTTCTTCGTCTGGGCCTTGTCGTCGGCAGGCACGAGGAGCACGTCGCCGCGGGCTTCGAACACCGTGGCCTTGCCGTCGTTCGACACCGCGAACGACTGGATGGTGTCGCGCGGGTTGACCGCCCTCTCGGCCAGCTGCCACCGGTCGGAGGGAATGTCCACGTCGAGCGTCCTGGACGCCGTGACGGCCGGGTCGAAAACGGTGAGCCGGCCGGCGCGCACGAAGACGATCCGCCGGCCGTCGGTCGACGGCCACTGGATGTCGAAGTCGTCGAACCGGGTCACCGGCTCGACCTTCTTGGTGGCCGGGTCGATCGTGTAGAGATTGCTGATGCCCTTCGGGTCCCGGTCGGACACGAAGTACAGCCTGCCCGCCGCGTACATCGGGTACGCGCTCTTGCCGACGTAGTCGCTCAGCTGCGTGTACTGGCGGCTGACGAAGTCGTAGAGCCACAGGTCGACGTAGCGGCCCCCCTTGTAGCGCTTCCAGTAGTACTCCTCCATCCCGCGGCGGTTGTACGCGAGCCTGGTGCCGTCCGGCGAGTACGAGCCGAGGATGCCGCGGTCCATCGGCAGCGGTTCGGGCAAGCCGCCGTCGGGCGACACGGCGTAGAGCCGCGTCATCGGCCTGAACGTGGCCTCGTGGCTCGAGCGGAACAGCACCTTCTTGCCGTCCGGTGTCCACCCCACGGCCTGCACGCCCGCGCCGAAGTAGGTGAGGCGTCTCGGGCTGCCGCCCGTCGCCGGCATGACGTACAAGCTCGGCGCGCCGTCGTACTCGGCGGTGAAGACGACCGTCTTCCCGTCGGGCGAGAGCTTCGCCGCTTCCTCGGTGCCCGGGTGGCTGGTCAGCCGCCGGGCGGTCCCGCCCGCGGCCGGGATCGACCACAGATCGCCTTCGTAGGTGAAGACCACGGTGTCACCCGAGATCGTCGGGTACTGCATGAACCGACCGGGCACGCCGCCGGCCGCCACCGAGGCCAGCGACACGACGCCGACGACGGCGAGCAGGAGCGCTTTTCGCATAGGAACTCCAGGGGATGAAGAGACCGATCACCAGACTCGGGGCTGCCGGGGGGCCCCCGCCTCGCCAGATTGTACGGTCGGGGTCGGTCCTTGTATAGAATCTCGACACGCGGGCCGGCGTCCTCGCCGGCCGAGCAGGAGCGGAGGCCGCGATGCCCGACGACGTTGAACCAGGCCGTCCGGCTGTCGAAGCCGTGTTTGTCGCGTGGGCCCTGACGACCATCGTCGGTCTGGCCGCGGTCCACGCGCTCGCGCGCTGGGTGCCGCCGCGGCTTCCGCCTGGCGCGCCGCCGCCCGCCGTCGCCCTGACGCTGTGCGTGGTCTACGTGGCGCTGGCGTTTGCGTTCGCGCAGGCCATCCTGCCGGGTCCGAAGTCCGCGGGCGGCCTCGGCCTTCTCATCCCGCTGACCGGCGCGGCGGGCCTGGCCCTCCGCGGCCTGAACCCGTCGGCTGTCGTCGGCGCGCTGTTCGTCGGGGTATGCCTCACCCCGGCGGCCTACTACCTGGCGGTCCGTTTGTCGTTCCCGCTGCGCGGTCTGGTCCGGCGACGACCGTTCGCCGTCCTGCTCGGCGGCGCGATCGGCGCCGCGGCGGTGTTCGAGGCGGCGCGCTGGCTGACGCGGCTGGCCGACCCGGCCAGCCACGGACGATTCTGGTGAGCTGAGGTATGATCCCCATCCCGTGAGCCTCCTGCTGTCGATCTTCGCGAACGACGTGCTGCCGGTCTTCGTGGTGGCCGCCATCGGCTTCACGATCGCGCGCGTGTCCAGGACGGACGTGCGGACGCTGTCGCGCGTCACCTTCAACGCGCTCTCGCCCTGCCTCGTCTTCCACATGCTGGTCACCTCGTCGCTCGGGGCGGCGGACTTCGGCCGGATGACGGCGCTGGCCCTGCTGACCATCGGCGGGATCGGGCTGGTGGCGCGGCTGGTGGCGGTGCCGTTCCGCCTGGACCGCGCGATGACGAGCGCGTTCCTGATCGTCGTGATGTTCTCCAACAGCGGCAACTACGGCCTGCCGGTCGTCCTGTTCGCGTTCGGCCGCGACGCGCTGGCGCACGCGACGGTCTACTTCGTGGTGAACGCCGTCGCCACCTACACGCTCGGCGTGTTCCTGGCCTCGGCCGGACATCGTTCGGTGGCCGGCGCCGCGAAGGGCGTCCTGCGCGTGCCCGCCGTCTGGGCGGTCCTCGCGGCCTGCCTGGTGATGGCGCTTGGCGTGCATCCGCCGATCGCCGTGATGCGGCCGATCGAGCTGCTCAGCGCCGCCGCCATCCCGACGATGATTCTCGTGCTCGGGATGCAGCTCGAGCGGGGCGCGTGGCCGGAGCGGCCGATGCTGGTGGTGGTCGCCGGGATCCTCGCGCTGGTCGTCACGCCGATGCTGGCGCTGGGCGCGAGCCGGCTGCTCGGCCTGGAGGGCGCGGCGCGCCAGGCCGCCATCCTGCAGTCGGGGATGCCGAGCGCCGTCCTGACGACGATCCTCGCGCTCGAGTTCGACGTGGCGCCCTCATTTGTCACCGCGTGCGTGACGCTCTCGACGCTCGCCAGCCCGATCACCGTGACGCTGCTGGTCGCCGCGCTTCAGTAGGCTCAAGGCAAAGGGCTGAAGGCTCAAGCCCAGAGGCTCAGGGCTCAGGACTCAGGGCTTAGGCGTTTCGGGTCCAGAGCCTGAGCCGTGAGCCCTGAGCCTTTTGACCGCCGAAGCCCCCGATCCTGATATCCTCCGGTGATGAGCTTGCCTCACTCTGACGCTGCAGCGACGGGCAGGACGCAGGCCGACCTGCCGCGGGTGCTCGGGTTCACATCGGTCGTCGGGATTCTGGTCGGGACCGTGATCGGGTCGGGCATCTTCGTCGCGCCCAACCGGATCGCGAGCCTCGTGGAATCGCCGCAGCTCATCCTGGCCGTCTGGGTGATCGGTGGGGTGCTCTCGCTGTTCGGGGCGCTGGCCTTCGCCGAACTTGGCGCGGCGTTTCCCCAGGCCGGCGGCATGTACGTCTACCTGCGCGAGAGTTACGGCCGGCTGGTGGCGTTCCTCTTCGGCTGGACGCTCTTCTTCGTGATCGACTCCGGGGCGATTGCCACGCTCGCCGTGGCGTTCTCGTCGCGCTACCTGCCGTACTTCCTCCCGCTGACGCCGCTGGCGTCTCGGATCGTGGCGGTGGCGCTCATCGCCTTTCTGGTGGCCGTGAACCTGCTGGGCGTCCGCTACGGGGCCGCGCTCCAGAACCTGCTGATGTTCATCAAGTTCGGCGCGATTCTCGCGGTGACGCTGGCGGCATTCACGCTCGGCCACGGCAGCGCGTCGCACTTCGTCGAACCGGCGCCGGCCGGCTGGTCGGGCGGCTTGGTCGGGAACTTCGGGGCGGCGCTGGTCCTGTCGCTCTGGGCCTACAAGGGCTGGGAGGCGGTGACCTTCAGCAGCGGCGAGATCAAGAATCCGCGGCG
This sequence comes from uncultured Acidobacteriota bacterium, assembly GCA_963717945.1. GTDB lineage: Bacteria > Acidobacteriota > Vicinamibacteria > Vicinamibacterales > Fen-181 > FEN-299. Next base: position 382,382 of record CAVQXT010000007.1, read on the forward strand.
GAATATCCCCGTCGGCCTGATCGCCGGGACGGCGGTGGTGGTGGTGCTCTACCTGGCGACCAACCTCGCCTACTTGTACATCTTTCCGGCCGGGGAGATTGCGAAGTCGAGCCGGATCGCGGCCGACGTGATGGAAATGGTCGCCGGCCCGGTCGGCGCGACGCTGGTGGCCGGCGTCATCCTCTGCTCGATCACCGGCGCCGCCAACGGGAACGTGCTCACCGCGCCGCGCGTCTTCTTCGCCATGGCCCGCGACGGGCTGTTCTTCCGGAAGTTCGCCGAGGTGCACCCGAAGCTGCTGACGCCCTACGTCTCCATCGTGGCGACCGGTGCCTGGGCGGCGGTGTTGAGCGTCACCGGCACGTTCGAGCAGCTGGCGACCTACGTCGTCTTCGGCCAGTGGATCTTCTTCGGGTTGACGGTCGGCGCCGTGATGGTGCTGCGCCGGACGCGTCCGCAGATCGAACGGCCCTACCGCACCTGGGGATACCCGGTGACGCCGGTCATCTTCATCGCCGCGGCCCTCTACATCTCCGGAAGCACGCTGGTGACGCAGCCCCTGCACGCGGCCGCCGGGCTGGCGCTCATCCTCGCCGGCGTGCCTGCCTACTGGTACTGGCAGCGGCACCGCGGATCGGTCGCCGCCTGATGCCGCTCTGGGAAATCCTGGTCGTGGCCGTGGGCCTGTCGATGGATGCCGTGGCGGTGTCGCTCGCGGCGAGCGCGAGCAACCGCGCGCGGGGAGCCCGCGCGACATTCCGGCTGTCGTTCCACTTCGGCCTGTTCCAGTTCCTGATGCCGGTGGCCGGCTGGTTTCTCGGCGCGAGCGTCGCGCGCCACCTCGGTTCGATCGATCACTGGGTCGCCTTCGGCCTGCTGACGCTGGTCGGGGGCCGGATGATCCGGGCGGCGTTGCGCGGGGACGAGACCCACCTTGCGGCCGACCCGAGCCGCTGGCCCACGCTCATCCTGCTGTCGGTGGCGACCAGCATCGACGCGCTCGCCGTCGGCCTCACGCTGGCCATGCTCGGCAGCGGAATCTGGTACGCCAGCTTCATCATCGGCCTGGTGACGGCGGGCCTCTCGTGCCTGGCCATCCTGCTGGGCGCCCGGGTCGGCCGGGCCGTCGGCCGGCGGATGGAGGCCGTCGGCGGCCTGGCGCTCATCGCGATCGGCACGCGAATCCTGTGGCAACATCTCTGGTAGGTGGGAGGTGGGCCCGATGCCCTGAAACCGGAAGCCGGCATCGGGATGTCGAAGTGCCGAGCCCGGGGCGTCCGAAGGCGATCCCGGCGCGCGGCGCGAGGAGCCGGGACGGCGGGGGGGGCCATGTATCGCGGCGAACGATTCAACGCCATCAGCCACCTGGTCGGGGCCTGCCTGGCCCTCATCGGCCTCGTCGTGCTCGTCGTCTCGTCCAGCGTGCACGGCGGCGCGTTGCGCATCGCGAGCGTCACGGTCTACGGCGTGTCGCTTCTGGTGCTCTACACGTCCTCCACGCTCTACCACAGCCTGCGCGGCCGCGCGAAGCGCGTGTTCCGTCATCTCGACCACACCGCCATCTACCTGCTCATCGCGGGCACCTACACCCCGTTCACGCTCGTGGCGCTCGGAGGCCGGCTCGGCTGGGGGATGTTTGCCGTGGTGTGGGCGCTGGCCGCTTTCGGGGCGCTGCAGGAGTTCCGCCACGTCAAGGGCGAGCGGATCCTGTCGATCGTCATCTACGTCGTGATGGGATGGCTGGCCGTCGTCGCGCTCGGGCCGCTGGCGGCGGCGCTCGGGCCGGCCGGGATGGCCTGGATGGTGGCGGGGGGGGTCTGCTACACGGGCGGGATCGTCTTCTACGTGCTCGACGGCCGGCTCGCCGTGTTCCACGGGATCTGGCACCTGTTCGTGCTGGCCGGCAGCCTGGCCCACTACATCGCCATCCTCGGCTACGTGGCCTGAATCGGGCCGAAATCGCGCGGCCGAGCTGGCGTTGTCAACGGCCGAGGTTGAAATGGACCGTTTGTGTGAGAGAATCCCCCTGACTGTCGGGCCTTCGCTCGTCGACCAGGTTCAACCATGCAACTGACTCGTGCGGCTGATTACGGCGTTCGCGCGTTGATCCACCTTGCGGACGCGGAGTCCCATACTCGCTCAAGCCTGACCGACCTGGCCGAAGTGGCGGGCGTCACGCCGGCCTTCCTGTCCAAGGTGCTGCAGCGGCTGGTCCAGGCGGGCCTGGTCGCCTCGAAGCGGGGGAAGCGGGGCGGGTTCGAGCTGGTGCCCAGGGCCCGCGAGGCGACCCTGCTCGAGATCCTGCTCGCGCTCGACGGCGTGCCCGACCTGAACATCTGCCTGGGACCGGACGGCTGCCAGCGCAGTTCCTGGTGTGCCGCGCACCCGGTCTGGCGGGAGGCGCAGGACCGGATGCGCGAGGTCCTCGCCTCGATCACCCTCGAGCAGCTGGCCTCCCAGAGCCGCGAGCGGCGCGCGGGCGCCGCGGCCTCGTAGCGGCGTCGCGCAAGTCGCGCGCGCTCACGGCCTTCCCGGGAAGTCACCGGTCAGCATCACGATGAGCCTGACCAGCGCGTCCAGGTCACGGCTGTCCACCACTTCCACCGGCGAATGCGAGTACCGGCCCGGCCACGAGATGGGCACGACAATGCTGCCCCCGCGGCTGAACTGTGACCCGTCGTTGCCCCCGCTGGTCACGCCAACCGTGGTCGGAATGCCCCGGGCCGCCGCCATCGCCCGAATCCTGGCCACCGTCGCCGGCGGCGTGATGCTGCTGTTGTCGACCGCGCGCAGCACCGCGCCGGTGCCCAGGAGGATGTGCGCCATCCGCTGCGGGTCCACCGGCGAGTCGGACGACACGAACGTATCGACGGCGAACGCGTAAGCCGGGTGGAGACGCTCGGCCAGGGCGCCCGAGCCGGCCAGGCCCGTCTCCTCCTCGACCACCCACGCGAAGGTGACCCGGTTGGGCACCTTCGCCGGATCGATCGTCGCCAGCGCGGCCAGCAGCGCCGCGCACCCCGCGCGATCGTCGATCGCTCGCGCGGTTCCGCGCGTTCCGGCCAGCTGGCTGAACCGCTTCCGGATCGTGATCGTGTCGCCCTTGGCGACGCCGAGGGCTTCGGTCTGCTGGCGGCTCGTCGTGCCGAACTCGATCGTCACCTCGTCGGCCTTCGGCTGCGACTCGAGCGCGCGCTGGTAATTGGGTCGCGGCGCCACGACCGCGCCGACCGGGCCGCGCGCCGCGTGGACGATCACCGGGTGCGCCTCGAGCAGGCTGTCGAAGAAGCCGCCGCGCTTGCGCACTCTGGCCGTGCCGTCCTCCTGGATGGCGGTGATCTCGTAACCCAGTTCGTCGGTGTGCGCGACAAACAGCAGTTCCTGACCGCCGGCGCCGAACGACACCGTCAGGTTGCCCCGGGCGTCCACCTCGGGTCTCGCCCAGGCGGGCAGGCGCCTCGCCACCGCTTCCCGCACGGGAGCCTCGTGGCCGGACACTCCGTAGGTTTCGACCAGCGGCGCCACCAGCCCGAACACGCCGCCCGCCGGCTGCGGGCCGGTCCGGCCGCCGCCCCCGTGACCGGCGGTCGTGCGGCTCGCGGCCGAGGCGCCATCCGCTGCGGCCGGCAGCCCCGTCACGGCTCGAAGCAGCTTCGCCAATTCGACCACGTCATCGTCCTGCACGGTTTCGACGGGGGTGTCCTTGAATACGGCCGGGAGCGCGATCCTCTGCACCGGGACCGTCTGCCCGGCGACCGTGCCCCTCAGGGCCGGGACCGTCTGGACCGCGACGCCAGCGCGGCGGGCGACGTCGATCAGCGCGGTGTCCGTCTCCGGCACGACGGGGCCGCCGCCGAGGCGGCCGAGCGAGCCCCTGGCGTCGGTGTCTCGCGACGGTGTGCCGCGGCTCACCAGCACGACGCGATCGGGCCGGATGGCCTCCACGAGACGCGCGAGGCCACGGTCGCCGAACAGGCCCTGCGTGGCCCACGCGATGGTGATCGTCCCGGCCACGTCCGGCGGCTGTTTCGCGCCCGAGGGACCGGCAAGGTCGATGAGCGCCAGCGCCGCGCCTCGTGCCGCCGCGGCGACGCCGGCCGTTCGCCCCCCTGCCAGGCGCTGAACACGTTCGCGAAGGCCAACCGTGTCGAGCAGGCGGATCCCGAGCTTCCCGACCCCGGCGCGCGAGGACGCGCCGACGTCCACCCACAGGTCGTCGAGCCCCTTGATGGCCGTGGAGGCATCCCGGCCTCGCTGCAGATGGCTGGACAATGTGGCCACCACGCCGGGCACGTAGGTGACCGTGTGGCGCGCCGACTGCGCGCCGGCCCCTCGGGGCGCGGCGTCCACGCCGGCGGTGCGAATCACCACCGGCTGGCCGTAGATGAACTGGTCGAACAGTCGGAACCCGGCGCCGGTGGACACGCGCGCCAGCCGCAGGAACCCGTCGTCGGTGATGTCGGAGACCAGGTATCCGTCTTCGTCGATGCTGGCCGCCACCAGCACGTGCGGCTGGCCCTGGCCGATTGTCAACACGAGGTTGCCCGCTTCGTCCACTTTCGGATGCGCCCACGGCGGGAGCAGCCCGGCGATGGCATCGCGCCCGTCATTCTCGAACCCGGACACGGCTTGTGCCTGGATCAGCCGGTCCAGCCGGTCGTCGGCCGCGCCGGCGCGAGAGGGCGCGCACAGCGCCATAATGGACAAAAGAGCTAGAAACCAGCGGCTTGTCGTCATCGTGAATGTCTCCAATCGGGTCAGCCGCGCATCATATCAGGAGCGGCGAAAGCGGGACGGGAGTTCTAGTGTAGACTGGGCCGCTGACCGGAGCTGAGACATCGGAACCGCGATAGCAGGCGAGATGCAAAACGCGCGAGCGGTGAGGGTTCGGTTAGCGGCGATCGTCGTCGTGCTGGCGGCCGGGGCGGCCTGCGCATGGGCGCAGGAGAACCCGGTGCGGTGGTCGGCCAGCGTCGCGGCCGGCCGCGTGCGCCCCGGGGCGCCGTTCCAGGCCGAGGTCACCGCGCAGATGGCCGAGGGCTGGCACGTCTACTCGGTCTCGCAGGCGCGCCCGCCGATCGCGACCCGGATCACCGTGCCCGCCGGCCAGCCCTTCACGCTGGCCGCCCCGGTCCTCGCCCCGTCTCCCCAGAAGGCCTTCGACCAGAGCTTCGGCATCGACACCGAGTACTACGTCGCCCGGGCGGCGTTCGCGCTCACGCTCAAGACGGCGGCCGACGCCGCCGCCGGCGCGACGACCGTCCGCATCCAGGCGTACTTCCAGGCCTGCAACGATCGGTTCTGCCTGCCGCCGAAGGGCGTGATCGTCGAGGCGCCGATCGAGATTGCCGGCAGCCCGCTGACAGCGGAGGAGTCCGCGGCCGCGCTCTCGGCCTTGACCCCGGCCGGTCTGCAGCCGCCCGCGGCCCCGGCCGCCGCCCTGTCGCCGCAGGGCTCCAGCCCTGCGCCGCAGCCGGGCGCCGGCTCCCTGTGGTCGTTTGTCTGGCTGGCGATGACGTTCGGCGCGCTGTCGCTGCTGACGCCGTGCGTGTTCCCGATGGTCCCCATCACCGTCTCCTACTTCACCAGCCATGCGTCGGGGAGCCGCCGCACCGCGGTCGGGCAGGCGGTGACCTACGTGTTCGGCATCGTCCTGACGTTCACGGTGCTGGGGATGGCGATGGCGCTGCTGCTCGGCGCGACCAGCCTGAACCGGTTCGCGGCCAACCCGTGGATCAACATCCTCATCACCGGGATCTTCGTGGCTTTCGCGCTGAGCCTGTTCGGCGTGTTCGACATCGGGCTGCCGCCCGCGCTGGTCACCCGGCTCGACGCGCTCACCAGGCGCGAGGGCGGGAGCCGGACGCTGGCGACGCTCCTGATGGGGTTGACCTTCACGCTGACGTCATTCACCTGCACGGCGCCGTTCATCGGTACGCTTCTCGTGACGGCGGCCACCGGCGACTGGCAGTGGCCCCTGGTCGGCATGCTGGCCTTCTCGACCGTGTTCGCGCTGCCGTTCTTCGTCCTGGCGGTCGTGCCCCAGTGGATGGCGTCGCTGCCGAAGTCGGGCGGCTGGCTGAACTCGGTGAAGGTGCTGATGGCCTTCCTCGAGATCGCGGCCGCGATGAAGTTCATCTCGAACGTGGACCTGGTCTGGGGCTGGGGGATCTTCACCCACGACGTCGTCCTCGCGACGTGGGTCGCGATATTCATCCTGATGGCGGCGTACGTGCTGGGGCTGTTCCGCTTCGCGCACGACGCACCGGTCAAGCACGCCGGCGTGGCCCGCTTCGGCGTCGCGCTCGCGTGCGGTGCGGCGGCCGTCTGGCTCGCGACGGGACTGGCCGGCAAGCCGCTCGGCGAGCTCGAGGCGTTCCTGCCGCCCCCGCCCGAGTCGCTGAAGTCGGGCGTGTCGTCGGTCGAACGCGCCGGCAGCCTGTCCTGGATCATGAACGACTACCCGCAGGCGCTGGCGCGGGCCAAGGCGGAAGGCCGGCGGGTGTTCATCGACTTCACCGGCTACACGTGCACGAACTGCCGCTGGATGGAAGCGAAGATGTTCCCGCGCGCCGACGTTCGGCGGGAGCTCGAGTCGTTCGTCCGCGTGCGGCTCTACACCGACGGCGAGGGCGAGATCTTCCAGCGCCAGCAGCAGCTGCAGCAGGAGAAGTACCAGACGGTGGCGCTGCCGTTCTACGCGGTCGTCAACGCCGACGGCAGCCCGGTGGCGAACTTCCCCGGCCTGACGCGCGACCCGGCCGAGTTCGTCGCCTTTCTGAAGCGCGCGAAATCCTGATCCCCGGCCGCGAGTGATCGCATGCCGCACGTGCTGCTCGGCCTCGACATTGGCAGTTCGTTCGTCAAGGCGGCGCTGGTCGACGCCGACGCCGGCGTGTCCCTGGCGCGCGCATCGGCGCCGCACGTCGAGATGCCGATGGCTTCGCCACGGCCCGGCTGGGCCGAGCAGGATCCCGGCGACTGGTGGCACTCGGTCGTCGAGACGACGCGGGAGGCGATGCGACGGGCGGGTGTCGATCGATCGTCGGTGGCCGCCATCGGGTTGTCGTACCAGATGCACGGCCTGGTCGTGGTGGACTGCCAACAGCGTGTCCTCCGGCCGGCCATCATCTGGTGCGACGGGCGGGCGGTGGAGATTGGGCGCCGCGCGTTGGACCTGATCGGTCACCGGCCCTGCTTCAGCCGCCTGCTCAACTCGCCGGGGAACTTCACGGCCTCGCGGCTCCGCTGGGTGAAAGAGTGCGAGCCGGGCCTGTTCGCGTCGATCGACAAGGCGATGCTGCCGGGCGACTACGTGGCCATGCGGCTCACCGGTCGCGTTTCCACCACCCCCTCCGGCCTGTCGGAAGCCGTCCTCTGGGACTTCCTCGAGCGACGCCTGTCGACCGAAATGCTCGAGGCGCTCGAGCTCCCGTCGTCGCTCGTCCCGGAGCTGGTCCCGACGTTCGGGGCGCAGGGCGCCCTCACGCCCGCCGCGGCGGAGGAGCTGGGCCTCGCCGCCGGCACGCCGCTGACCTATCGGGCCGGAGACCAGCCCAACAACGCCTTCGCCCTGAACGTGCTCGACCCCGGCGAGGTGGCGGCGACGGCCGGGACATCAGGCGTCGTCTACGGGATCGGCGACGAGCCCAGGTGGGACGACCGCGCCCGCGTCAACACGTTCCTTCACGTGACCGATCGGCCAGACGCGCCGCGCTACGGCGTCCTGCTCTGCGTCAACGGCGCCGGGTCGCTCTACGGGTGGCTGAAACGAACCATCGCCCAGGGGCTGTCGTACGAGGAGATGGACCGTCTCGCGCTCGCCGCCCCCATCGGCTCGGACGGGCTGGTGGTGCTGCCCTACGGCAACGGGGCGGAGCGGACGCTGGAGAATGCCGACCCCGGCGGGGCGGTGCTCGGGCTGGCGTTCAACCGGCACTCGACAGCGCACCTGCTGCGGGCGGCGCAGGAAGGGATCGTGTTCGCGCTCAACTACGGCCTCGACGTGATGCGCGGGATGGGGATCGGCATCGGCGCCGTCCGCGCCGCGCACGCAAACCTGTTTCGCAGCGAACTGTTCTCCCGCGCGTTTGCGGACACCTCGGGCGCCGTCCTGGAGCTGGTGGCGACCGACGGAGCCGAGGGGGCCGCCCGGGCGGCCGGGGTCGGGGCGGGGATCTACCCGACCGTGCGCGACAGTCTGATCGGCTTGCGTATCCGCGCGCGGTACGAACCGGACCCGGCGAGCGCGCCGCGGTATCGGGCGGCCTACGAGCGCTGGCTCGACGGGCTGGCCTCGGTGACGGGTCAGCCTTCGGCGAGCAGCCGCCGTTCCCCGGTCAGCGCGCGGATGCCCGACACGTCCTGCACGACTTCCAGCGTGCCGAGGTAGTCGCCCTGCGGGCTGCGCACGGGGAAATAGCGGATGTGGACGAAGCGTTCGCCCATCTCGATCCAGAACTCGGCCGCCGACCGCGTGCCGGCCTTGAAGTCGGCCAGGATCCGGTTGACCAGGTGCACGCTCTTTTCCGGGTGACAGGTCTGCACGGTCATGCCGACGACGCCCCTGGTGCGCGGGAAGATCTTCGCGCCGTTCTCGTGCGAGAAGTAGCGGACCTTGTCGTCCTTGTCCACGAACGACAGCTCGACCGGCAGCGTATTCAGGATCGCCGCCATCACCTCGCGTTCGACGCCGAACGAGAGATCCTCGACCCCTCCGCCGGTGATGATCCGGTCGGCGAGCGCGTAGTACCGGGCGCGCGTGTCGGCCCCGAGCGCGGCCTCTGTCTGCTCGATGCCCGCCACCACCGCGTCGGCGTCGGCCCGCGTCATGACGCGGCGGGCCATCGGGTAGAGGATGTCGTTCTCCTTCCAGAAGTGGTTCTTGAGCAAAGAGGAGTACCGGTCGAAGACCTGCCGCAGCTCGTCGAGCACCTCGACCTGGCCGGCCGCGTAGGCGCCGATGAGGTCCAGCAGCCGCGGCAGAAGCGTCCGGCTCTCTTCGTGTTCCGACAGCATGACCCCGAGCGGGCCTCCGTGGCTCGGGACTCCGCGCGCCTCGATGAGCGGAAACAGATGCTGCTCCTCCTTCTTGTTGTGGCAGCCGTCCACGTACTCGCGGAAGTAGCGTGCCGCGTCCTGCATCAGGCCGACCGGCGGGGCCGAGGGGCCCGAGAGGGCCTTCGAGACGGCCTCGAACACGCGCTCGGTGGTTTGGTGATCGTTCATCAGCAGATCGGACCAGGACTCGGACATCAGTGCCTCCATAAGGGCGTCACGCGGTTCCGAGAATTCTCGCTCGGATGGCCCTGTCGACTATTATGATCCACCTCACAAGCGCGACTGGCGCGCGGGATTCTCGGGTGGCGGGGACGCAGGCGGCAGGGCAACGGGCATCACGCCATGGCGAACACTGGACCGGTGCCGGCGGGCTGGCGGCAGGGGTGGGCGGGTCCGCGCGGCGCGGCGGCGGTGGCCGCACTGCTGGCCGGGCTGCTGTTCGGAGCGGCCTGGTACCAGCTGGGGCGGTGGCGCGACAACCAGCTATACCGTGAACTCCCGGCGGACGTGCAGGCCGAGCTCAGCACGCGCAGCAACGCCCTCGTCTCCGCGCTGCAGCGCCGGCTCGCGTTGCTCGACGGGTTCCACGCTTTCGTGGAACTCCACGTCGGCCAGCCCGACTGGACCGACGAGGCGGCCCCCTTCGCGGCCCGCCTGCGAGCGGTCGTGCCGGGCGTCCGCAACCTGGCGGTGGCCCGCGGCTCCTCCTACATCTTCGTCTCGCCGACCGAAGGGAACGAGCGGGTGATCGGCTACGACCTGCTGTTCGACGCGAGACCCGAGATCCGCGCCGACACGAAGCGGGCGCTCGAGGGGCGGGGCGTCGTGCTGACCGGACCGACCAGCCTCGTCCAGGGCGGCGTCGGCCTCATCGCCAGGCGGGCGGTGCGCGCGAACGGGAAGGTCTGGGGCCTGGTCGCGATGGTGCTCGATCTCCAGCCGATTCTCGCCGAGGCGGGCCTCGATCCGCCCGCGAGCGATCTGATCGTGTCGGTGCGCGTCCGCGGCGGACCCGTTGTGCTTCGCCCGAGCCGGCCCTTTTCGAAGCAGCCCGTCGTCCAGCTCATCGACCTGCCCGACGGCCAGTGGGAGATGGCCGGTGAGCCCGCGGAGGGCTGGACCGTCCCGCTCTCGCGTGAGCGCCGCGTCTGGTTCGCGTCGGGACTCGTGCTGAGCCTGGTGCCCATGACGGCGGTCTTCGTCTTGACGTGGCGCCAGCGCGTCCGGCTGCAGTACCAGGCGCGGACCGAGGCGTTGGTCGAGGAGCGCACCGCCGCGCTTGCCCGCACGTCGCTCATCGTCGCGCACAGCCCGGTCATCCTCGTCCGCTGGCGGCCGGGAGAGGACTGGGCGGTCGAGTACGTCTCGGACAACATCGCGCAGTTCGGCTACTCGGCCGCCGACTTCGATTCGGGCCGCGTGCGGTGGGCGGACATCGTGCTGCCCGAGGACCTGGAGCGTGTCGCGAACGAGTCGGCGCGCGACCGCGCGGCCGGCGTCCGGCGGACACGCCGGGACTACAGAATCCGGACCGGCGGCGGCGCGGTGCGATGGCTGGAGGAGCGGACCTCGGTGATCGAGGAGTCCGACGGCCGCAGCGTCCGCCAGGGCATCGTCATCGACGTCACCGAACAGCGGCAGCTCGAGGCGCGGTACCTGCAGTCGCAGAAGATGGAGGCCGTGGGCCAGCTGGCCGGCGGCATCGCGCACGATTTCAACAACCTGCTCCAGGTGATCTCGGGGTTCGCCAGCCTGGCCCTGGACGATCTGCCGGAGGGCGCGCCGGTCCGCCGCGAGTTGGCGGAGATCGAGCTGGCGGCCACGCGCGCGACCATGCTGGTCCGCCAGTTGCTGGCGTTCAGCCGCCGGCAGCCGATGGAGCGCCGGCCGATCGACCTGAACGACGCCGTGGCCACGCTGCTGGCCATGCTCCAGCGCGTCATCGGCGAGCACATCGAGCTGGCGTTCGCGCCCGGGGCGACCATCCCGCCCGTCGAGGCCGACCCGGTGCAGATCGAGCAGGTCCTCGTGAACCTCTGCGTCAACGCGCGGGACGCGATGCCCGAGGGAGGCCGGATCGCGATCACCACCGCGGTCGCCGTCATCGGGGACGAGTTCGTCGAGCAGCGCCGGTGGGCCCGCCCGGGCCGGTTCGCGCTGCTGGCCGTGTCGGACACCGGCCCCGGCATCCCGCCCGAGATCCGCGAGCACATCTTCGAGCCGTTCTTCACGACCAAGGACGTGGGGAAGGGGACGGGGCTGGGCCTGGCGACCGTGTACGGCATCGTCAAGCAGCACGGCGGGATGATCGACGTCGCGACCGGTCCCGAGTCGGGCACGACGTTCTTCATCTACCTGCCGACGACGGCGACGTCCTGACCGTCGCCGGCGTCGGCACGAGTCCGGGCCCCCGGGAAGCGGCAGGAGCTAGCGCGCCTGCTTCTTCTCCGCCTTGAGGTACTTGTCGTACCAGCCGAGGATTCGTTTCTCGAAGTCCACGCTCTCCTCGCCGTTGCTCGGCGGGCGGTGCGCGCCATTCACGTAGCGCACCCACTCGACCTCCTTGCCCAGCCGGCGCAGCGCGTAGTATATCTCGCGCGACTGGCTGGCCGGCACGTTCGGATCCTGGTCGCCCGTGATGCAGAGCAGCGGCGTCTTGATACGGTCCGCCCTGAGGATCGCCGAGTGCTCGAGGTACCGCTCCGGGTACTCCCACAGCGTGCCGCCCAGCCGGTCCTGGCTCTTCTCGGGGGCGTGCGTGTTGCGCACGCCGAGCCGCGGGCTGTCGGTGTAGAAGCTCACCATGTCCACCTTGCCCGAGACGTTGATGGCGGCCTTGAACCGGTCGGTCTCCGTGATGAGCAGCACCGTCGCGTAGCCGCCATAGCTGGTTCCATGCACGCCCAGCCGGTCCGGGTCGGCAACGCCCATTTCGATCAGCCGATTGGCCGCCGCCGTCACGCCCTTGACCCACGCCTCGCCGGGGCGGCCGACCACCAGGTTCACCGACGGCATGAAGACGGCGTACCCGTTGTTGGTCAGGAATGCCGCGCGGCCGTTGAAGCCGTTGTCGAAGAACGTCTCGTAGACCTCGAACACCGTCGGGTACTTCGTCCCCTTCACGTAATTGGTGGGATAGCGCAGCACGCCGTACAGAACCTTGCCGTCCGTGTCCCGATAGCTGACCAGCTCGGACTTCGGGAGCGGCCGGTCGCCCATCCAGGCGTTGGCGTCGGTCAGACGCCTGATGCCGCCCAGGCGGCCATCGGCGGCGTAGAGGTCCGCCGGTCGATCGCCGTCCGACATGCTGAACACGAACGTCGATCCGTTGCGCGACATCCGGAACCCGCTGTAGAGACGGCTGTCCTTCACGAGAGCCGTCACGGTCCTGGTGGCGAGGTCGAGCCGCACCAGGCCGCGGTTCCATCGCTCGCGGTCGCTTTCGGTCAAGTAGATGGCCGCCCCGTCGGGGCTCCACGACACGACCGAGCGGCGCGCGTTCTTCTCCTCGTCCTTGTCGAGCGGCAGCACGAGATCGCGGGCGGCGCTGGCCACGTCGAGGACGTAATACCCCTTCTTGCTCGACACCAGCACTTTCCGGCCGTCGCGGCTGAAGCTGTCCACCGAGAAGCTCTCGCGCTCCTCCTCCGGCTTCTCGCCGGTCTTCGCGGCGCCGGCTTTCTTCGCGGCGTCGGCCTGTGCCGGGTCGCCCTTCGGCGCCTCCGGCGACGGCGTCAGGCTCCGCGCTTTCGCGCCGTCGATGCCCTGCACGAAGACCTCGCCCTTCTTCGCATACGCGACCCACCGTCCGTCGTCCGACCAGCGAAGCTGAACCCCCTTGAGGTCCCTGGCCTCGAGGATCGTCTTCGGCTCGCCTGACGGCGGCCGCGCCGCCAGCCGCAGCCGGTTGTCGGTGCCGCCGATCTCGTCATAGTCGGTCTTCTCGGTGACGTCCTCGAGGAAGGTGACGAAGGTCCCGCCGCGCGCCAGGTTGTAGCTCGTCACCTTGGCCTCTGGAACGATGACCGTCCGCTCGCCGGTGGCCGGATCGACTTCGACGATGGCACGGCGGCGATTGCTGCGCTGGAGCGCGTCCCACTCGAGGAACGGCTCTTTCGAGTCATGGACGATGACCGGTCCCTTGGTCAGGGCCTCGAAGCGCTTGCGCGCCTCGAGGTCGAAGCCGGCCGGGCGCGTCGTCAGGACGAGGCGCGCGTCGTCCGGCGTCCAGTCGAGCGAGGTGTTCGGACTGGCCGCCGCCCCGCCGTTTCCGGGGACCTCGCCAAGGGTCGAGGTTTCGGCGTTCCACACGTAGAGACGAGCGACCGGCCCCTCGGCGTCCGGCGGCCGTGTTTGTTGCTTCGGGTTAGCCTTCGGGTTCTCCCTCGGTTTCGCGGCCGCGAGGGCCGCCGGGACCGGAGCGGGCGCATCCGGGTTATCCAGTACCGAGGATCGCCAGCCGCCTTCCGTCGTTCGACCAGGCCGCCTGGCGCACGCTGACCAGGCCTCTGAATGGAACCTGCCTGGCGCCGGACCGGGTATCGATGACCTGCAACTGAACACGCGACGGCGCCACGTAGGTCGGGTCGCCGGATCGGTAATTGTCGGTGTCGGCATTGTCGAGCGGACGTCTCAGCGCGATCGCCACCCGCGCGCCGTCGTCGCTCAGGTCCAGGACGCCAACCGAAACGACCTTGAGGATGTCGTCAGCGGAGAAGGGGGTCGCCGGGGGCGCCTGCGCGGTTGTGCGAGCGATCGTGACCGGGAGCAGGAGCACGAACAACAGCGGCACGGCGAGTCGGCGGAGCGTCATCACACACCCTCCGGGTTAAGGCAACGACACGGCGAAGTGGTGCAATCATGCCACAGGAGCGCCAGCATTCGCCGGCGTCCGACGGGCGTTCCGACACGGCCCCTGGAACGGTGCGAAGGGAGGGCCCCAACGCGGAGACGGGCGGAGGAAGCGGAACCGTGCCAAGATAGAAGAAAGTGGCATTCGGTCCCCCAATCTGGCGCCGGGAGGTCCCATGGCCGAGAGGAAGATCGGCACCGTCGTCCACACACACGACCTTTCACCCGTCCTCACCATCCTCCGTCTCGTGCCTGAAGACGGCAGCGAGTTCCCGCCCTACCTGGCCGGGCAGTACATCGCCCTTCGGCGCGAGAACTGCCGGCTGACGAAGAAGGTCGTCGGCCCGGACGGAAAGGTCGACTACGTCCCCGACCTGGACGAGACTGGCCAGCAAAAGCGCGGCGCGGTCAGCCACGCGTACTCCATTTCATCCGCGCCGTTCGAGACCCTCATCAGCCGCTACCTGGAGTTCTACGTCGTCCTCCAGATCGACGAGCGGGGCCGACCCGGCCGCCTGACCGAGTCGCTCTTCCAGATGGAGTCCACCGGCGACAGGACGATCAGCTACTTCTACAAGATCACCGGGGACTTCACGCTCGAGAAGCGGGCGTCCGGGTTTCAGAACGTCGTCATGATCGGGACGGGGACGGGACTCGCTCCGCTGGCCGCGATGATCAAGCAACTGCACTACGAGGCCACGCAAGGCCACGCGAGCGATGTCCGGTACACGCTCTTCCATGGAAACCGCGTTTACCCCGAGCTCGGCTACCAGGACGAGCTCGCCACCATCGAGAAATCCGGGAAGCTGGACTTCGTCTACGTGCCGACGGTCAGCAGGCCGACGGATCCGGATTTCGGGAACCCCGACCTCGGAAAGGGACGGGCGAACAACCTGGTTCGTCACGTCTTCGGGATGCCGAAGAAGGAAGAAGAGGACCTGGCGCGCCTGGCCGCGCAGGGCCTCGACACGACCGAGGCGATCGCCGCACTGCAGAGCACTGTCCGGCCGACCCTGCCCCGGGGCGTCTCGGAGTCCCGGCTGCGCGAGCGGATGGATCCGCGAACGACCGTCCTCCTGACGTGCGGGAACCCGGGCGGGATGGCCGACATCAAGGCGATCGCCGACGCGCAGGGGATCCGGTTCGAGATGGAGGAGTGGTAGGCCGGCTACCTCGTCCCGATGCGCTGGACGACGACCGGGCCCGTGGGGGACACTGGGTATCCAGGCACTGGCTTCGGTCGCGGCGTCCCGCGAGAGTCCAGGCGTCATCCCCAGGAGCGTAGCGTGACCGAACCGGAAGAAGACTTTGCGGCGATGTTCGAGGCCTCGGTGCAAGCGGCGTATCTCGACAAAGGCCAGAGCGTCGAGGGCACCGTCGTCGCAATCGGCGAGGAGGTGGCGTTTGTCGATGTCGGCGGCAAGGGCGAAGCCACCATGGATCTTGACGAGCTCAGAGACGCCGACGGCGGCATCGAGGTGGCGGTCGGCGATCGAATCCAGGCGATCGTCGTCTCGACCGGGGGCGGAATCGTCCTCTCCCGGAGGCTGGCGCGACGGGCGGCGACCGATCGCCAGATCGAGGACGCCTACCGGTCGAGACTCCCGGTCGAGGGGCGGATCGAGCGGGCGGTCAAGGGCGGGTTCGAGGTGCGAGTCGGCGGCCAGCGCGCCTTCTGCCCGTTCTCGCAGATCGGCACCCCGGGGGCGGAGCCGTCGGCGCTCGAAGGGCAGGTGTCCGAGTTCCGCATCATCGAATACGGCGAGGGCGGCCGGAACCTCGTCGTCTCGCGCCGGGCCCTGCTCGAGGAGGAACAGCAGGCCAGGGCCGCCGAGGTCAGGCGGACGATCGTCGTCGGGGCCGTGCTCACCGGGCGAGTGGCGTCGGTGCGGGACTTCGGCGCGTTCGTGGATTTCGGCGGCGGCGTGCAGGGACTGCTGCACGTCTCCGAGATGGCGTGGTCCCGCGTGGCGGCGCCGGCCGACGTCGTCAAGACCGGAGACGAGATCACCGTCAAGGTCCTGCGCGTGGACGACGATCTGAAGAAGATCTCGCTGGGACTGAGGCAGTTGACGGCCGATCCCTGGACGAAAGTCCCCGAAACCTACGAGGTCGGCCAGACGCGGGTCGGGCGCGTCACCCGGGTGGCCGACTTCGGGGCGTTCGTCGAGCTCGAACCGGGGATCGAAGCGCTGGCCCACGTCTCGACGTTTGCGCCGACGGGAGAGCCGGGGAACTGGTCCACGTCGGTGACGCCGGGGACGGTGGGCGTGTTCGAGATCTTGAGCATCGACCTCGAGAAGAAGCGGATCGGCGTCGCGCTCGTGATGAAGGGCGAGGCGCCCGGCCCCGGCGCCGTGGCGTCGTCGTCGGCGGCCATCGTGCCGGGAGCGCGGCTCAAGGGCAAGGTCGAGCGCCTCGAGCGCTTCGGCGTCTTCGTGTTCCTGGCTCCCGGGCGCACGGGCCTCATCCCGATCCGCGAGACCGGCGTGAGCGAGGCGGACATGCGCAAGTCGTTCCGAGTCGGCGCCGAGGTCGAAGTCGTGGTTCTCGAGGTGGACGCGGCGAGCCGCCGCATTCGCTTGAGCGCGAAGGCCGTCCAGGACGCGAAGGAGGCGGACGAAGTCCGCGAGTACCAGGAACGAGCGGGCGGGGCGCCCACCGGCGGGCTCGGGTCGCTGGCCGACAAGCTGCGCGGGGCGCTGGGAACGAGGAAGGGGTAACGGGCGCCGATTCGCAGGCGCTACTCCAGGCCTTCGATGTCGCCGAGGTCCTTCGCGCGACCCGTGGCACGCTTGTTCCGGATGAACGCCTCGCGGCCGATGAAGTCCACTTCCACGCCGCCGAAGGGGTGACGCACGCGGCCGGGCCATGCCTCCTCGAAGGTGAGGCCGGTCATCTGCGTGAGGATATCGATTCGGCCGGGTGCCACGCCGATCTGATACACGACGCCAGGCGCCTCGAAGTCGGCGGCGGCAATGCCGGCCATAGGAGCGCCGAACGCGGCGAGCGCCCGCATGATGCGAGGGGCGTTCTCTGGCGTGGCGTCTGCCCAGACGTCGATATCGCCGGTGGCCCTGGGGCGCCCGTAGAGCGCGAGCGCGTAGGCGCCGACGATCAGGAACCGGACGTCATGGGCGACGAAGGCTCGCAACAGATCGACGAAGTCCTGGTTCATCGGGACCCTCGCCACGCCACTGCCAGAGTTCCACGCTCGAGCGCCAGACGTGGAGCAGGCGCTCGGAAACCGGTACGGCCAGCCAGTACTCGAGATCGTGGCGGTCGGCCTCGGCCGCCGACGCGAAGCGGCGAACCACGATGCGGCCGGCCCGTGAAGCTGCGGCGCTCCCGTCCATGGGCGTATTGTAGCGGAACCCGGGCGCGCAACCCTTACTCCTGCCGAAGGGCGACCGTCGGGTCGATCCGCGTGGCGCGCCAGGCCGGCACGATCGACGCGATGACCGCGACCGCCGCGATGAGACCGACGGCCCACACGCACGTCATCGGATCGGTGTCGGTGACACCGAAGAGCTGGGCGGCAAACAACCAGATGGCGCAAAAGGTCACGGGCACGGTCAGCACGACGCCTTTCGCGACCAGCCTGGAAGTCCGGCCGAGGACCAGCCGAAGCACGTCGCGGCGAGTGGCGCCGAGCGCGAGGCGGATCCCGAGCTCCTGCGTCCGCCGGATCACCGCGAAGGCGAGGACGACGTAGATCCCGACCGCGGCCAGCAATGTCGCGAGCGCGGAGAAGACGCCCACAAGGAAGAGCAGCAACCTTGTGCGGACGAGCGCCACTGTGACCAGGTCCTCGAGGGCCCTCACGTTGTAGAGGGGCTGATTGGGGTCGACCTCCTCGATGGCTCGCGCCAGACGCGCGCGCAGACTCGGCAGGTCGCCTTCGGTCCCTCTCACCAGGAGCGACATCTCTGGCAAGGGGTGTCCCCGCGCGGCCCTGGTGTAAGTCATGTACACCTCGGGTGGGAATCTCATATACGCATCGCGGAAGTCCCGTGCGACTCCGACGATCGCCAATTGCTCGCCGCTCGGAGTTCCTGCCGGGTTCCAACCGAGGCCGATGTGCCGCCCGAGTGCCGACCGAGCCGCCCCCCAGTACTTCTCCGCGAACGCGTTGGTGACGACGACAACCGGATCCGCTCGCGTCACTTCGGCGTCGGTGAACGACCGTCCCGCGACGATTGGGATCCGAAGCAAAGAGAAGAACGACGCGCTGACGACACGATATTCGAGATGCTCGTCCCCAAAACCCTCGACGCGCCCTGAGAACCCGCCGACGACGAGCGCGCCTGGAACAGGGTGGACGAGGGCGGCAGCCTGGACGCCGGGGGCTCCGCGCAGGCGTTCGAGGAGACTGCCGAGGAACTGCCGGCCTCCGTCAGGATGCCGGACTGGACTCAGTGCGACTTGGGCGGACAGGACGCCCTTGGCCTGGTAGCCGACGTCAACGGCGGCCAGGCGCGAGAAGTCCCTGGCGAGCATTCCGCCGACGACAATCAGTCCGACCGAGAGCCCAATCTGTGCGACGACAATCGACGACGGGAGCGACCCGGACAGCGACGGCGGGCGCGCGGACCCTTCGGTCGGCAGCCACCGGGCGACGTCGGTTCGCAGCAGTCTCACGCACGGGAGAAGACCGGCGAGAAGTGCCGCTCCCAACGAGACTGCCAACGCGAATCCGACGACGGGCCAGCTGACCCTGGCGGACGCGAGACCGGTGAGCGCCGCTCCGCCAATCGCCCGCGTCGCTCCGACTGCTCCCAATGCGATCGCCACACCCAGGAAACCGGCCGTCGCTCCAAGCAGGCCGGCCTCGACGAGCCCCTCACCCGCCAGCCGCGCGGCCGTCGCGCCCAATGCGGTTCGAATCTGGAGCTCTCGACGCCGACTCTCACCCCGCTCCAGCATCAGGAGCGCGGCATTGGCGCACGCTACGAGCAGGAGAACGGCGACGGCGGCCGCGAGCAGCGCCATGCGTTCGGGGACGCCCTCGCTGAGCGCTGCGACCAGGGGCGTCAGCGTGTAGCTCGGCGTCACCGGGCCAGACGGCCACGAGATCCGCCGGCCCAGGAAGCGGACTTCGTCCCTGGCCGCTTCGAGCATCCGCGGTTGGCGCAGCCGCCCGAGGATGCGCACCGTGGTCGCGCCGCTCGAGCTGCTCCTCGATCTGAGCGTGGGATCGCCGGCGAGAGGAACGAGCACGCCGAGAGCGTTGTCCGCCCACGTCGGCGCGCCCGTCTCGAGTTCGTCGATCGACTTGAAAGCGGCGGGAAGGACGCCGACGATCGTGTAGGGCGCATCGTCGATCTCGATCGTCCGACCGACGGCGGCCGGCGTGCCTCCGAACCGCCGTTGCCACACCGAGTGGGTCAGCAGGGCGACGGCGTTGTGGCCGGGCAGGAACTCGGCGGCGAGGAACCCGCGCCCGAGAGCCGGGCGCACGCCGGTGAGCCGCAGCAAGTCGCCGGTGATCGCGCCCACCTGGAGCCGCTCGCTCCATCCGTGCCCGAGGACGTTCGCGCCGCGGCTCGCATACGCCGAGACGTTCTCGAGAAATCCGTGGCGCTCGCGCAGCAGGTCGAACATCTCCCAGTGGAGGGCCCGAGGAGAAACGGTCGCCTGCGACCCGCCAGCCGAGAAGGCAACCGAGACCAGGTAGAGGCTCTCAGGATCGGAGTACGGGATCGGCCGGAACAGCAGCGCTTCGGCAACGCTGTAAACGAAGGCCGAGCCGGCAATGCCGATCGCCAGCACGAGGGCGACGACCAGCGTGTAACCGGGGTTGTGACGCACGGCCCGGAGCGCGGACCGCAGGTACTGCCAGGCCGTGTCGATGAATGTGGCGCGGACGTCCCGAACCGCTTCCCTGGTCTGCGTCACGCCGCCCATGTCGCGGAGCGCCACGCGGCGCGCCTCGCGCGGTGTCATGCCGCGTTCGACGTTGGCCCGGGTCTCCATCTCGAGGTGGAACTGCAATTCCGCATCCACCTCGTCGGCGATGGTCTCGCGCCGGAGCAGGCCCCGCACGTGGGCACCGAGCCCTTTCAGCATGGCCGCCCTCCAGGTCCGCTACGTCGTCTTCAGCACCCGTCGCATCGACAGCGCGAACTGCTCCCAGGCTTCCGTCTCGGCCTCGAGTTGCTGGCGCCCGGATCTGGTCAGCGTGTAAATCCGCGCACGGCGGTTGTTCTCGGATGGCGCCATCTCGGAGGTGATGTGGCCGCGCATCTCGAGCCGGTGCAGGGCGGGGTAGAGCGACCCCTGGCTGGCTGAGAGGCCTTCCCTGGAAACCTGGCGGATGCGGTTCGAGATGCCCCACCCGTGGTTCGGGCCCAGGGCGAGGACCTTCAGGATCAGGAGGTCGAGCGTCCCCTGGAGCAGGTCGGTCTTCGGCAAGGCGACACTCCTCTCGAACTTCGAGAGGAAAGTCTAGGCCCATTCCTGCCGGAGATCAAGAGGACGATGGGAAAGGTGACCGGGCCTCCGCTTTCTTGGTACTATCGGAGTATCCGAGATAACCCGAAGCGCAGCCACCCAAAGGAGGCCCCCCGTGGCGCATGAACTTCCTCCGCTTCCGTACGCTTACAACGCTCTCGAGCCGCACATCGACGAGATGACGATGCGGGTCCACCACGACAAGCATCACGGCGGCTATGTCAGCAACCTCAACCTGGCGCTCCAGAAGTACCCGGCTCTGCAGGGAAAGTCGGCTGAAGACCTGATCCGCGATCTCTCCGCCGTCCCCGAAGACATTCGCACCGCCGTCCGCAACAACGGCGGCGGCCACGTCAACCACACGATGTTCTGGGAGATCATGAAGCCTGGCGGCGGCCAGCCGTCGGGCCGCGTGCGCGAGGCCATCGACGCGGCCTTCGGCACGATCGACTCGTTCAAGGATCAGTTCGGCAAGGCGGCGATGGGCCGCTTCGGCAGCGGTTGGGCGTGGCTGGTCCGGCTCTCGAATGGCCAACTCGCCGTCGAGAGCACGGCCAACCAGGACAATCCGCTGATGGACGGGAAGTCGCCGGTGTTCGGCCTCGACGTGTGGGAGCACGCCTACTACCTGAAGTACCAGAATCGACGGGCCGACTACCTGAGCGCGTGGTGGAACGTCGTCAACTGGGCGGAGGTCGGCAGGCGCCTGGAGTCGTCGGCCGGCCGGAAGATGGCGGCAGGCGCGTAGAGCGCGGCGTCCCAGATGCGAGACCGCGAAGCGGAGTCGCACCAGGAACGTAGGGCGGGCCTTCAGGCCTGCCTGCCGGGGCTGAAGCCCCGGCCTACGTAAGAAGGCGACTCCGAATCGCGGTCTCCAATTCAGCGCAGCGGGACGCCGAATCGCTGCACGAGCGTCTCCACCTCGCTCTTGAGGAACCCGAGCGAGGGGATCACGAACAGCAGGTCCTGCATCCGCGACGAGTCGTAGTCGGTCTCGATCACCTCGGCGGTCCTGAACGGACGCCGCTCGACGTCGGGAGAGAACAACGAATTGGGAATCTCGCCGATCGATGAGAGGATCCCGGCGCCGAAGACCTTGGTTTCGCCCTCCTGCTCGATCAGGCCGAACTCGATCGAGAACCAGCTGAGCCGCTTCAGCGCCAGCACCTTGTCGCCGGTGGGCACGGTGACCGCCGCCCGCCCGACGAGCGTGAGAAGCGCGGCGTAGTCGCGGTTCAGAAGAGGCGGCACATGACCGAGACAGTCGTGGATCATGTCGGGTTCCGGCGTGAACTCGGGTTTCGAGCCGTGCCGGATGAACTGCGTCACCGGGAAGCCGCGGTCCGCGATATACGAGTAGAAGGTCCGGTACGGAATGGGTCCCTCGGCCGGAACCAGGTGCATGCCGCTGACTTCCTGCAGGCGCTCGCTGAGATGGCGCAGTTGCGGGATGCGATCTTCGCTGATCTTCAGTTCCCGCTTCGCTTTCAGATACACGTCGCTCGCGTGGCGCCGGTGAAGCTCGTCGAGCTTCGGGGTCACCTGGCGCCAGATGCGCTCCTCTTCGTCGTTGTAATCGATGAGCGGCGGAGGCTGGCGGCCGAGCCGGGCCGCCCGGCACAAGGCAAACAGCTCGTGGCGTCGGTGTATGTATCCTTCGTCGCCGAGCCCGGGATGGCCGGGCTCGAGGTCGAGCCGGTCAACGTCCGGGGGATTGCGGTAGACATCCATGTCGAGAGCCGCTTGGTCCATGTCTCTCTCCGTGGAACGCGTCCGAAGTCCGGGACCGTGCAGACCGGCGCCGGGCTCCGGGCAATCTGGTCGGTGATGCCCTGATTCCTACATTAGCGCAGACCTACTTCGCGCGGTAGCCCTCGGTCGTTGGCTCTCCTGGCGTCGCACTGCGCCGCCCGCCCGCCGGGCTGGTATCATGAAAACAGGGGGACCCACGATGGAAGACAACCCTCTGAAGCTGCGCCAGATCCACCACATCCAGTTCTGGGTGGGGAACGCGCTCCAGGCGGCCGAGTATTACCGGCGCGCCTTCGGCTTCACTCGCTTCGCCTACGCGGGCCTCGAAACCGGCCAGCGCTCCATGGCGTCGCACGCCTTGCGGCAGGGCACGATCCGCCTCGTGATGTCGTCGCCGCTCGCTCCAGACCATCCGGCCTCCGCCCACATCGCGCGGCACGGCGACGGCGTTCGCGACATCGCCTTCGAGGTTGACGACGCCGAGGCGGCCTTCAACGAGGCGGTGAAACGGGGCGCCCGGCCGGCGATCGAACCGCACGAGGAATCCGACGAGCACGGCGCCATCAGGCGCGCCGCCATCCAGACCTACGGCGAGACGATCCACTCGTTCATCTCGTTGCACGGCTACTCGGGCCCGTTCCTGCCGGGCTACCGCGAGAAGCTGGTCGAGGGCGAGGCCGCGGGGCTGCTGCGCGTGGACCACGTCGTGGGCAACGTCGAGCTCGGGAAGATGAACGAGTGGGCCGCCTGGTACTCCGACGTGCTCGGGTTCAAGCGCTACCTCACCTTCGAGGACAAGGACATCTCGACCGAGTACAGCGCCCTGATGAGCATCGTGATGTCCGACAACTCGTACGCGATCAAGTTCCCGATCAACGAGCCGGCTCCCGGCCGGAAGAAGAGTCAGATTGACGAGTACCTCGACTTCTACGGCGGGCCCGGCGTGCAGCACATCGCGATGCTGACGACCGACATCACGCGCACCGTGCGGACGCTGAAGCAAAGCGGGGTGCCGTTTCTCGCCGTCCCGGGAAGCTACTACGATTCGCTGGCGGGGCGCGTCGGCCAGTTCGACGAGGGGGCGGACACGGTCCGCGATCTCGGGATCCTCGTCGATCGCGACGAAGAGGGCTACCTGCTGCAGCTGTTCACCAAGCCCGTCGAGGATCGTCCGACGTTGTTCTTCGAGGTGATCCAGCGGAAGGGGAGCCGCGGTTTCGGGAAAGGGAACTTCAAGGCGCTCTTCGAGGCGATCGAACGCGAGCAGGCGCTGCGCGGCAACCTGTGACTGGAGCGAGACGTGCCTAACTACCTGCAGATCGGGAAGATCCCGCGCAAGCGGCACTCGGTGTTCCGTCAGCCCGACGGGACGTTGTACGCCGAGGAGCTGATGGGCAACAAGGGGTTCGAGGGCCTCTCGTCGCTGATCTACCACGTGCATCCGCCGACGCGCGTTCGACGGGTGCGGGCACTGAAGACCCTCGACTGGGACGGCGAAGACGGGCGGCAGCCCTTCCATCATCGGCATTTCCGCACGGCCCGGTTGCCGGAGAGCCCCAGTGCGACGGTCGATCGGATTCCGCTCCTGTACAACAACGACGTGGCGATTTCGTTCGTCGGTCCCCAGCGGGACGAGGACTCCTTCTATCGCAACGCGCAGGGAGACGAGATTGTCTACGTGAGCGAGGGCTCGGGAACGCTCGAGTCGCTGCTCGGCGACATCGAGTTCGGCAAGGGCGACTACCTCGTGGTGCCCCGGGGCATCGTCCACCGGTACCGGTTCCGGTCGAAACCGGTCAGGCTGCTCGTGATCGAGAGCGCCGGTGACGTCCGCACGCCGAGGCGCTATCGCAACGAGCACGGCCAGTTGCTCGAGCACGCGCCATACTCGGAGCGCGATATCCGGCGCCCCGCCTCGATCGAGACGCACGACGAGAAGGGCGATTTCCCGATCCTCATCAAGAAGGGCAACGAGATCGTCGAATACGTGCTCGATCATCACCCCTTCGACGTCGTCGGGTGGGACGGCTACTACTATCCGTGGGCGCTGAATATTGCCGACTTCGAACCGCGCGTCGGCCGCTTCCACCTTCCGCCCCCGACACACCAGACCTTCGAGGGCGACGGGTTCGTGGTCTGCTCGTTCTGCCCCAGGCCGTATGACTTCGATCCCAGCGCGATCCCGGTGCCTTACAATCACTCGAACGTGATGTCCGACGAGGTGATCTACTACGCGAGCTCGGAGTTCATGAGCCGCAAGGGCATCGAGTACGGATCGATCACGCTGCACCCGGACGGGATCCCGCACGGGCCCCACCCGGGGCGCGTCGAGCAGTCGCTCGGCCAGAAGCGCACCGACGAGCTGGCGGTGATGCTCGACAGCTTCCGCCCGCTGCGCGCGTCGAAGCAGGCGATCTCGGTGGAAGATCAGGGCTATCCGACTTCGTGGCTGGAGGAGCCGTGAGCACGGACGCCGCCCGTGCGCTGCTCGGGT
This sequence comes from uncultured Acidobacteriota bacterium, assembly GCA_963717945.1. Lineage (GTDB taxonomy): Bacteria > Acidobacteriota > Vicinamibacteria > Vicinamibacterales > Fen-181 > FEN-299. Next base: position 406,992 of record CAVQXT010000007.1, read on the forward strand.
CGCTCATCGACTACGCGGGGCTGTTCCCGCCCGCGGAACTACCGATGCGCGCGGCCGTTGCCCGCTATGCGTCGAGCCGAAGCGGCGAGGACGCGTGGATGCTGGGGAGGTTCGTCCTTCCGCTCGCCCGGCTCGAGGACTTCGAGCACGCCTTCGACGAGCTTCCTGCCAGGGCCCGCGCGACGCCGTGGCCGCTTGCCGTCATCTCCGGCCGGAACCTCGACGTGGACTCGATGACGGTCCTCGACTTCAACGAGCGGCACGGCGACGACGGCAGGCGGGATGCCGGCATCGAAGCCATCGATCTGAAGGTCCACGGCCTTGAAGACGTCGCCCGCGCGGCCGATGTGCTGGCGGAACCGGCGGAGCGGTACTTCGAAATCCCCATCGGGTCCGATCCGTCGGCATGGCTCGCGGCGGTGGCCGAGGTCGGGGGCCGCGTGAAGGTCCGGGCCGGCGGCGTCACCGCGGACCTGTTTCCCCCGGCTCGCGACCTGGCGCGCTTTCTCGAGGCGTGCGCGGCGGAGGACATCGCGTTCAAGGCGACGGCGGGCCTGCACCACCCGATTCGCTCGGCCCATCCGACCGGAGATGACGGGCGGTCGCCGGCGGTGATGATGCACGGCTTCCTGAATCTCTTCCTCGCGGCCGTCCTGGCGCGCACGCACCGCGCTCCCGCGGAGGCTCTCGAGCCGGTGCTCGCCGAGGAGTCGTCTGACGCGTTCGTGTTCGACGGGGCAGGCGTGACGGTGAGGGGCCATCGCCTGGCGTGCGAGGAGATCGTGTCCGCGAGGCAGTCGTTCGCTCTTTCGTTCGGCTCGTGCTCCTTCGACGAGCCGACCTCGGACCTGAAAGCGCTCGGCATCATATGACCGGGATTCCCGGCCGGACCAGGACATGAACCGCACGCTCGATCCCGCTCGAACCAGTTGGCTCGAATCCGCCAACTCGCCGTCCACCGATTTCCCGATACAGAACCTGCCGTTCGGCGTGTTCAGGCGCGCCGGCACCGGCGGGCCGGGCACGATTGGCGTGGCCATCGGTGACGACATCCTCGATGTCGGCGGCTGCCAGCAGGAGGCGCTGCTCGAAGGCCTGCCCGAACGGGTCAGACATGCCTGCCTGGAAACGGCGCTCAACACCCTGATGTCGCTGCCGCGCGTCGAGGTCACGGCACTGCGCGAACGCCTGAGCGACTTGCTCGCAGAAGGAACGGCCCAGCCACGCGAGCGCGAGCGGGTATCGCGACTCCTGGCAGCCCGGGGCGAGGCGGAGATGCTGCTGCCGTGCGCGATCGGCGACTACTCCGACTTCTACGCGTCGATCGACCACGCCACCAACGTGGGGCGCCTGTTCCGCCCTGACAGCCCGCTGCTGCCGAACTACAAGTGGGTGCCTATCGGGTACCACGGCCGCGCGTCGTCGATCGTGGTCAGCGGGACCGCCGTTCATCGGCCCGTCGGGCAGGTGCGGCCCCAGGGAGCCGGGGAGCCGCGCGTCGCGGCCAGCGCGCGCCTGGACTACGAGCTCGAGGTTGGCTGCTTTGTCGGCCCGGGGAACGAGCTCGGGCGGCGGATTCCGATCGATGAGGCGAACGACCACATCTTCGGGTTGTGCCTCGTGAACGACTGGTCGGCGCGCGACGTCCAGCAGTGGGAGTACCAGCCGCTCGGGCCCTTCCTGGCGAAGAGCTTTGCCACGACCATCTCGCCCTGGATCGTCACGCTGGACGCCCTCGAGCCGTTCCGCGTTCCGGCCTCGGCGCGGCCAGACGGCGATCCGCAGCCGTTGCCTTACCTCGATGGCGCCGGCAACCGGAATCGTGGTGGTATCGACGTGAAGCTGGCGGTAGGCATGCGGACCGGCAGGATGCGCGAGTTGGGCCACCCCGTGTCCTGGGTGAGCGAGTCCGAGTTCGCGCGGATGTACTGGACGTTCGAGCAGATGGTCGCGCACCACGCCAGCAACGGCTGCAACCTGCGTCCGGGCGACCTGATGGCAAGCGGCACTGTGTCGGGCCCTTCGGAGCGCGAGCGCGGCTGCCTGCTGGAGCTGACGTCTGGGGGCCGCGCGCCGATTACCCTCGACGACGGGGAAGTCCGGACGTTCCTCGAGGACGGCGACGAAGTGGTCATCCGGGGCTCGTGCGAGCGTCCGGGACTGGTCCGGATCGGTCTGGGCGAATGCCGGGGCATCGTCCATCCGCCGCTGTGACAGGGCGGCGAGTTGCAGGTATAGTGAGGGCTTCCTCGAAGGAGCCACACATGTCTGCCGCCGATCGTGGTCTGACCCGCAGGGGTCTGTTGACAGGGATGCTCGGCGCGGCCGCCGCGGCGACGCTTGCGGGACGACGGGCCGACGGCGCGCCGGCCTCCCGCGTGCGGGTCGTCCGCGTGGAGTCGCCGAAGGTCTGGAACGGTGACGCGCGCGACCCCAAGGTCGTGGCCGCAATGGTCGAGCGGGGCGTGACCGCGCTCACCGGCCAGGCGAACGCCGCGGACGCGTGGCGCCAGTTCTTCACGCCGGGCATGCGCGTCGGCCTCAAGATCAACCTGCTCGGCCGGCCGCTCCTCTACACCGCGCGCGAAGTCACGGAGGCCGTGGCGGCGGGCGCGATCTCGGCGGGCGTGACGCCGTCGAACGTCATCGTGTGGGACCGCCACGCCGACCACTTCGGGCCGACCGTCTACAAGCCGGGCACCGGAAGGCTTGGCGAACGGATCAAGACGGGCGGGCGCTACGACAACACGAAACTCCTGCAGTCGTCGGGGGGGCCCTGCCCGCTCGACACGACGGTGGCCGAGACGGACGTCACGGTGAACCTCCCCGTCATGAAGGATCACGGCGGCTCGGGCGTGACGCTCGCCCTCAAGAACATCGCGTTCGGCTGCTACAGCCACCACCGCCAGGCGCACGGCGGCAACTGCGACCCCTACATCGCCGAGGCGTACCAGCACTACCTGACCGAGACCCGGGTTCCGCTGATCGTCCTCGACGCCACCAGCGCCTGCTTCGACGACGGGCCGCAGCCCGGGAACCCGGATCTGATCTGGCGCGAGAACGCGGTCTACGTCGCCACCGACCCGGTCGCCCTCGACGTCGTGTGCCGCAAGGTCATCCTCGACAAGCGGAAGGCGGCCGGCCTCAGCGACAAGCTGCGCCAGTCGCGCCACATCGAGACGGCGGCGGGGAAGGGGCTCGGCGTTCTCGATCCGGGCCGGATCGACCTGGTGACGATCAGCGTGTGACCGTCTGCGGCGCGGCTATTTCCTGCCCGCCACCTGCTGCCGGACCTTGTCCACGTTGCGGTGGAAGACGAACAGCGGGTCGGCGTTCTCGGCCTTCGTGGTGAAGTTGTACTGCTTGCCGCCGCGCTTCTTGATGACCAGGTTCTTCTTGAGATAGTCCACCGCGAACGTCTCGATCTCCGCGTACTTCATCGTGAACGCGTCGCCCTTGTTGGTGGTCTCGTAGCGGATCCCCTGCGGGTCGGCGAGCAGCCGGCCCTCGCACGAGCCAAACGCGTGCTTGTGCACCACGTCCACCTTCTCGTTCAGGCGGACCTCCTTGAACCTGACCATCACGTCGGCCGGGCCGGCGGCGACGTCGATGTCGTTCGAGTAGCCGTCGAACCCCTCCGCCGTCAGGTTCAGGTGGTGCGGGCCCGGCGCGACGCCGGTCGCCGTGGTCGGCGTGTTGCCGATGAAGTTCCGGTCCAGGAAGACCATGGCCCCGGCGACGTCGCTGTCGATGTGCAGCTCGCCCGTCGTCGGGGCAGCCGGTGTGGCGGGCGCCGCGGGGGGCGGGGCCCCGGCCTTCCGGGCCGGCCTCGGTTTCGGCGCGGGCGTCGTCTCGGGAGCGGCAGGAGCGCTCGCGGCTGGCGCTGGTGCGGCGACCGGCGCCGGCGTCCTGGCAACCGGGGCTTCTCGGGGCGGGGCCGGGGCCGCGAGCCTCCAGATGCCGAACGCGGCGGCCGCGGCCGCGGCTACGACGAGAAGCGCGATCACTCCGGCGGGCGGCCGTCGAGTCCCGGACTCCGGATCGGGCGGCCGTTCCTGTTCTTCGCTCATCGGGCGTCTACTCCCATTCAATGGTGCCCGGGGGCTTCGACGTGACGTCGAGCGCGAGGCCGGCGACGCCCGGCAGGGCGAGGATCGCCGATCGCAGCTCGTCGAGCAGCGCGTCGGGCAGCGCCGCGGGCAGCGCCGTCATCCCGCGCTCGGAGAGAATCGGCCTCACGATCACGAGCTCGCGGCCGACGCCATCGAGTTCGAGCGGCACGAGGACCGTGGGGCACTGCCAGACCGTGTCGTAGAGGCCGTGCCGTCTCAAACCGTCCATCACGATGGCGTCCGCCTCGCGCAGCAGGTCCAGCCGCTCGCGCGCCATGGCCGCGGCCACCGGGCGGGCCCTGGCCGGCATCTTCGGCCCCAGGTTCCAGATGCAGCGGTTCAGACCGGGCACCTGCTTCAGGATCATGCCCGCCGCTTCGAGCGTCCGGTCCCAGCCGACCGCGCCGCCCAGCATGACGGGGTGCTCGTAGGCGCGAAGATCCGCCTTCACGCCAACCGAGCGGATCGGCAGCACGAGGGCCTGCAGCCCATACTCCGCGGCCAGGGCGGACGCCATCGGCTCGACCTGGTCGAAGTTCTCGCGGTCCTCGACGCCGGCCGAGCAGAGCAGCCTCACGCCGAGGCCGGGGCCGGGGAACGGGTGCCGCCAGATCATGTCGTGCGGGATGCCGAGCTGCTCGCCGAGTTCCCGGACCTCCACCTTGTAGAGCTGCGACAGCGGCTCCACGACCCGCCCCGCCTCGATCATCCGCTCGATCACCGGGACGCGGTTGTGGTGCGTCTTGATCGTGTCGGCCCGCTTGGTCCCGCCGGTCTCGATCGTGTCCGGATAGATCGTCCCCTGGCCGAGCAGGTGCCCCTCGATCCCCAGCCGCCGCGCCTCGCGCTCGAACACCTCCACGAACGTGTCGCCGATGATCTGCCGCTTGCGCTCCGGCTCGACCGCGCCCGAGAGCGCCTGCAGGAACACGTCGCTCGCGTCCACGAAGTGGATGTGGGCGCCGAGCCCGAGCGCGCGCAGCGTGTCGAGGACGGCCCGGCTCTCGCCCTTCCGCATCAGGCCGTTGTCCACGTGCAGCAGGTGCAGGCGGTCGGGGCCGATCGCGAGGGCGAACAGCTTGGCCGCCACGGTCGAATCGACGCCGCCCGACGCGAGCAGGAACACCGACCCTTCGCCGACTTCCGCGCGCACGCGCTCGACCTGGTCCTCGAGATACCGCTCCATCGTCCACGACGGCGTGCAGCCGCAGATGCCGAGGACGAAATTGGCGATCATCTCGTGGCCGTGCACCGTGTCGTCGACCTCGGGGTGGAACTGGAAGCCGTAGCGGCGCAGGCGATCGGAGCCAATCGCGGCATAGCGGTGCCCGCCGCCCTCGCTCTCGCCGAGCACCGTGTAGCCGAGCTCCTCGAACCCCTCGCCGACCCGGACCACCGAGTCGTAGTGGCTCATGAACACCGGCTCGACCGGCGCCAGGCCGCGGAACAGCGGGTGGTCGTGGGCGATGTGCAGGCTGGCGCGTCCCCACTCGCGCCCGCCGTGCACGACCTCGCCGCCGTAGTGCTTGGCGATCTCCTGGTGGCCGAAGCAGAAGCCGAGGATCGGGATGTCGAGGTCGTAGATCGCCTTGGTGTACCCGGAGTCCTCGCCGAAGGACGAGAAGCTCGGGCTCCCCGACAGGATGATTCCCCGATAAGCGGCGAACATGTCGATGGGGTCGTCGGGCTGGCGGATCTCGGCGAGCACGCGCAGGCGGCGGACCTTGGTCGCGATGAGGTGCGCGTACTGGCCGCCGAAATCGACGACCGCGATCTGCCCGTGCGAGAGGTTTGCCATGACCCGCTATTGTACCGCGTCACCCGTCCCGGCCGTTCCGGCTTTGGCAGGCCAGGAGGCGGGCCCCCCGGAGCCTTGAGCCCTGAGCCTTGAGCCGTCTTTCCCTGAGCCCTGAGCCTCTTGGCCTGGGCCTTGGGCTTCCTGCCTCGAGCCTTCAGTCCACCCACAGATTGGCGAGCGCCAGCTCGACTTGGGCGAACGGCTCGGCGCGGACCGTCTCGGCTCCGGAGTGCGAAGCGAGGATGGTCCAGCGGCCCGCTTCGAGGCACAGCACTTCGAGCATTCGTGCGAGCGGGTCCACCAGCCAGATGTGAGGCACGCCCTCTCGTGCGTAAATGGCAAGCTTCCGCGTCCGGTCGAGCGACGCGGTTGACGGCGAGATGATCTCGCACAGCCAGTCGGGCGCCAGCTCGAAGTAGGCCTTCTCCGGGATCGAGGGCATGCGCGTCCGGCGCCAGCCCGCGTAGTCCGGCACCACGACGTCGGCCGCGAGGTGAATTTCGGGTTCGGGGAGGATCCACCAGCCGCCGGGGCCGCCGCGGCCGAAATCAAAGGGACTGCCGAGAAGCACGCCGAGCGCTCGCTCGGCAACGGCATGCCGCGGCGCCGGCCGGGGGGACGCGTGCAGCTCTCCGCCCACGATCTCGGCCACCAGGTTGTCGGGGAGTTTGACGAGATCCTCGTACGTCGCCTGGCGATCGAACGGCGGGACCCGTGCCACGGCTCGCATTGTACATCGTCGTCACTGCATGCAGCGTGCCGCAGAGCCACGAGGACTTGCATGAGGAACGGTGAGACGGACCAGCCGTCAGGCTGTCTCTGCCATGCGCCGGGTGAAGGGGCATGGCGAAACCTGCAGGGCGTTTGGGCTGCCCGCCGTGGGGCGAGTCCGGCGCCCTGCGCAAACCGAGTCGGTCAGCTCTCGTCGACTCGCGTGGCACAACTCCTGCACCCTGGCGCCAGGTGGCTCACGCGTCGGATTCATACCGGGCTCGCCGCCCGGGCCAGAGCGTCCTGTACCGCGTGGTGCGCGATCACCTGGAGACGTTCTGCGTGCAGTCCGCGGGGCTGAGGGGCGGACAGGGGCTGCCGCGGTTCGTGGAGGAGGAGTTTCGCGCGTACCTGCGCTGTGGGTGGCTGGCGGCCGGCTTCGCGCGCTTCCGGTGCCCGGCGTGCGGCACGGACCGGCTCGTCGCGTTCTCCTGCAAGGGGCGCGGCTTCTGTCCGAGCTGCGGGGCCCGGCGCATGACGGCACTCACCGCTCACATGGTCGACCAGGTGTTTCCGCCCGTCCCCGTCCGCCAGTGGGTTCTGAGCCTGCCGCACCGCGTGCGCTATCTCCTCGCGTGGGACCACGACCTCTGCCGGGCGGTTACCGGTGTCTTCGTTCGGGCGGTGATGGGATGTCTCCGCGACCGGGCTGCACGGTGCGGCGTGGCCGAAGGGCGGAGCGGCGCGGTGGCCATCGTCCAGCGATTCGGAGCGGCGCTGAACCTCAACGTCCACATCCACGCGCTGGTGTTGGACGGCGTGTTCGTCGCGACCGCGAACGGCCCTCCGGCGTTCCGTGGGGGACCTCCGCCGTCCGACCAGGACGTGGCCGAGGTGCTCGAGGTGGTGCGCCGACGTCTGGAGCGCCTGCTCGACAGGCGTGGGTACGGCATCGACGACGACGGGTTCGCACCGGACCAGTGGGCGGAGGAGGCGCCCGTGTTGGCGGCACTGGGCGCCGCGGCGGTGCTGGGCCGCGCCGCGACGGGGCCGAGGGCCGGAGCGCCGCTCCGGCGCGTGGGTGATGAGCGTCCGAATGGAGATAGGCTTGAAGCGCCCAACACCCCTTGCCACGCCCGCCAGTGCGGGTTCGACCTGCACGCGGGCGTCGTCGCGCCTGCGGCTCACCGTCACCGTCTCGAGCGGCTGTGCCGTTACGGGTTGCGGCCTCCGGTTGCCGAGGAGCGGCTGCAGGCGACGCCCGACGGGCAGGTGCTGGTCCGCCTGAGGCACCGCTGGAGCGATGGCACGACCCACATCCTGTTCGAGCCAATGGAGCTGCTGGAACGGCTCGCCGTGATCACTCCGCGGCCGCGCGTCAACCTGGTTTTGTACTACGGTGTGCTAGCGCCCCGCGCGGCCTGGCGGGCGGCAATCGTTGGCGACCGCGCCGCCACCGCACGCGGCGGTGCCAATGCTTCGCCCGAAGACGGTGTCGCGGGCGCCCGTTCGGAACGGCCTTGCTGGACCGACCCGGCCGCCCGCTCGTGGGCCGCGCTGATGCGACGCGCGTTCGGCTTCGACGTTCTGGCGTGCCCGCGTTGCGGTCACGGGATGCGGCTCATCGCGCTCATCGAGCAGGCGGAGGTGATCCGCCGGATCCTCCGGCATCTTGGCGAGCCCACCGAGGTGCCCGCCCCGGCGCCGGCACGGGCGCCGCCGCTTCTCGACCTTGCTCGGGGCGGCCCTGAACGAGGCCCTCGACTCTGGTCGGGGCGAGTCGAAGGGCCGCTCATTGCTGCTGAATGCGAGGGCCCGGAGGAGGACGACGTGCCCGGCATCCGGTACCTCCGAGAGCCCGCACCGGATTACGACGACCCGTGTTGAGGGGATTCGAACCCGGCCGCCCGCGCCAGGCCGGGGGAGGTGCGGGCGCGCGATGAATCAGCGCTTGTCTTCCTTCCGCGCGGCGCGATAATACGCCCTGTGTGAGAGTGGCGCGGCTGTGTGAGAGTGGCGCGGCGGCCCTGAGCGCGCCCCTCGACCCTGCTCGGGGCGAGTCGAAGAGCCGCGAAGCCCGGTCGCCAGCGTCTGAGAACGCACGTTATGTTCACCGCCGCGCAAGCGCCGGCAGGCCGAGGCCGCTAATGCGGCCTATTGGCTGCCAATTGCAAGCATGGCGATCCGGGGTGCAAATGAGTGGGAACTCCTGGTGGATCAGCGGCATCGTGGTCATTGCCCTTCGGATCCTCGCCCTAGAAGCCGCACAGGCCAAGTCGTCGAGAGTGGGAAACACGATCGTCTTTCGAGCGGCGAGAGGATTCCGATCCATCTTAGCCATCGGCATTCCGGTGTTGCTCTACTTAGCTGTGAGGGCCGTCGGGAACGAAGAAACCTGGCTAATCGTTGTAGGCGTTGTGCTGACGTTATGCTGCTTATTTGCTTGGCCCGTCACGATCACAGTCGACGAGGCTTGTGTCGCTCGGCACCTGTGGTGGAGGCGGGCGTTGCGCATTCCGTGGGAGTCGGTCGTCACCCTCGAAAAGGGTGCGGCCGGCGACTTGACAGTCTACGCGGCGGACGGGAGGCGCATCGAGTTCTCAGGGATGCACGTCGATCCTGGACGCTTCCAGGCAGAGGTATTGAAGAGGGCGAAGCTGGATGCCCCGACTGATAAGAGCGCGCCCGCCACGCTTGGAGGCCGGCTTCGCTAAGCGTCCGCCTAACATGCGGGCTGCAGGGGGCCGCGTCCCTAGGCGGCCCTCCAGTTCAAGAAGACGAAGACCCCATGCGCCGTTCGTGCCGGTACCGGCTGACTTCCATTGCGGTAAGCGCGCGTCACGACGGGCTCGGTGCTCTCGGGTGGGTGTGAACCGAACAGTGACAAATCACCGGTAACCCGAGCAGGCGGTCTGGGTCTCGCCGCGATCACGGGCCATCTCCGCTGGTGCCGGCCGGCTGGCGGCTCTTGGCTTTGAATTGCCCCGACGAGAGCTACCGCAGACTACTGGTGGATCTATCCTCAGTGGACAGCCGCTTGGAGCGGGTTCCTTGGCGAGATTAGTGAAAGTGCTGTGCTTGGATGCGCTGCGCATGGCGGCGCTCGCGCGAGGTTGCGGGATGACGACGTCTTCCGGCAGAGGAGAGGGAGGCGGATCCCGGGTGTCGTCGGGTGTGTACTCGCGAAATCGCGATTATGTTCGCGGGCTCCGACAGGCTCAGCGCGGTTGGTGCTTCACCCCGGCGTCCTCGTTGTCGAATGTCGGCACCTTCGACCGCGGCGGCAAGCGGTGACCCGCTGCCTTCCTTGCCCAGTAGCCGCGAGGCGGCTTCGGGATCCTGAGACAGCGGCAGACTTTGGCGATGGCCACTCCGGAGACTCCGTATCGAGCGGCGACCTTCTCGGCTGGCTCTGACCAGATCTCTTCGTACAGCTTCTGCCGATCGAAGCGGAGCATCCATAGTGCCGGCTTCGGGCGCTCTTCTGTGTGAGAGTGGCGCGGCTGTGTGAGAGTGGCGCGGCGGCCCTGAGCGCGCCCCTCGACCCTGCTCGGGGCGAGTCGAAGAGCCGCGAAGCCCGGTCGCCAGCGTCTGAGAACGCACGTTATGTTCACCGCCGCGCAAGCGCCGGCAGGCCGAGGCCGCTAATGCGGCCTATTGGCTCGCGAATGATACCCGTCGAGAGGATCCTCAGAGCTGGAACCTCTACACCTACGTGAGGAACAATCCGCTCCGCTACGTTGATCCGGCTGGCGAGAAGGTGTACGTCGCTGACGTGACTGGGCAAGATCGCGACGATCTCCTGAAGTATATGAATGGCACTTATGGCTGCTTGTCATGCGTCACGGTTACCGATGACGGCTACCTTGCTGTCGACACGTCTGGACTGGCTGACGAGATCCTCAAAGCTGCCGAGGATCTGACCGATGCGATAAACTCGACGCACTGGTTCGCTCAGGTCAAAGTATCCAACAACGACAGCAATGTTGCCTTTGGGGCAACACACCCCTACGAGGGTGGAGTGCAGTGGAACGGGAGACGGCGCAATGCCGACCTGATCGTCCTCGATTTCGCCGATAACAAGCAGGTCAAAGGAGACCCCCTCGCCGTGGAAGCGTTTATGAACACGGTATTAGCCCACGAGATCCTGCATAGATTCCCGGGAAATCTGGCGGACCCCCAAGGTGCGGATGCCTACCGAATTGGAGGTCCGGTAGTGGCCGCGGTGAATCGCATCACCTCTGCGCTGGGATTGCCCTCTCGTGCAACCTACTCCTGGCATTCAGCCATCCCGGGGACCGAGTATCTGAGATACCAGGCCAAGAGCCCGCAGACCGGGAAGGAGCAGACGCTACTGGTCTACTGGCAGCGGAGCATGGTGGGAGGCGAAAAATGATAGCAGCATTGGCGCGGGCAACGGCGCTGACTGTGATTATAACTTCCGCCGCGTGGGCTGTGTCGTCCGGTCCCAACGACGATCAACTCTACAACAAGGTTGGCACCTTGGTCGGCCATGTGGAGATCGAAAATCACCCGACATTGGGTAAGACACCGTGCCGGAATTGCCAATTTCTGCTCGTGCGGGTGGATTGCTCAAGATGCGCGCTGCTTCTGACGACGGATTCCGAGGGTGATTACTCTTGTCGTGTGTCGTTCGGGCGGTGGAAGGTGGTCATGACAGATCGACGGGAGTGGTCAACAAGGGTCATCGACATGCTGTCGCCGACGCAGCCACGTGTGGTGGACGTCAGCAGCCCGTTGGACAAGAAGCGATTCGATATCCAAGTCGTGCTCCCGCCTCACCTCCCATCGCGTGATTTGGACGATTTGTCGGGCTTTCGGCGCTGACGCCCATCCGGTGCGTACGCCATCTGGGGTCGGCCCCCGCAGTTGACGGTCACGCCGGCCGGGTCCGGCAGCGGCACAGTGACGAGCGACGTGGGTGGCGTCTCGTGCCCGGGCACGGTGTGCGCGGTCGCCTACGCCCCGAGCGCCGCGGTCACGCTGACCGCGGCGCCGGCCGAGGGCTCCCGGTTCGCGGGGTGGAGCGTGGGGTGCAGCGGCGCGTCGTCGCCGATCACCGTCGTCATGAACGGTGATGTCGCCTGCACGGCGACATTCACCCGGACGTACACGCCCCCTCGACCCTGCTCGGGGCGAGTCGAAGAGCCGCGAAGCCCGGTCGCCAGCGTCTGAGAACGCACGTTATGTTCACCGCCGCGCAAGCGCCGGCAGGCCGAGGCCGCTAATGCGGCCTATTGGCGTCCCAGGATCTTAAGTCGACGCGAAGGACGAGTTCCGCCACGCTTGACTGAGCTTCATCGCACTCGCGTCGCGCTCCAACGCGCTTCATCGTGCTCCGGATTGGCCCCAAATTGCCTCGGGGCGGGCGAGATGGACCGCCGAGAGCGCGGGGAGCTCGCGCCGCCGGCCAGGCGGGGTGTTACCCTTCACCTACAAGGCCGGCGTCGAGTCACCACCGGACCTATTTGGTGCACGGGTATCTCTTCTTAAGCACCTCGAGAATCACGTCAGCGGCGCCCCTATTCTCTGGAATGTCCCAATTTGGATATGCAGTCCATATGAGTTCCAGAATGTCTCGCGTCGTGACATTCTCAGGTATACATGTTCGCTTTTCTTTGGCGACACTGTCTCTTAGCAATCTGTACGAATCCACAACACCGAGAACGTACGATTGGCAGTCAAAATACGGGATCATTCCCCTTTCTCCGCCGCCCTGAAACGCACATGCTTCCAACAAGAACTGGATCTTAATCCCCCCGGGCTTTGCTGGATAGTTGCAGCACTCTGGGATAACGTGCTGTGCAATGGTGTATGCGGGGAACAGTGAGAGAGTGATAATTCCCAGGATAGCCATAGAACGAACAGTAGGAGAACGCATTGTACTCCTCCGCGTTGCAGCCAGTGGTCTGGCACTCGTCCAGTTCTAGTCCGTTACAGCAGCCGAACCACAGATATCGACCAAGTAGTTGCGACCGTCAATAATCGCCATGGGCGTCCCGTTTCCATTCTCGTTCGCCACCCTCGACGTGCACGTGGGCGGAGTAGCCGTCATTCATGCAAGCCACATCGATCCGTTCCAGTTGGTGCACGCGAATTGCAGTCAAGGTACCCCCCATCGTAGCGCCACTATCGGTTCGGTAACATGATTTCGTAAAATGAGACATTGCTCGGAGTCATGTGCGCTGACCAGTAGGGGTTTGGGAGGTTAACGTATGCAGGCCCAGTGTGTGACTGGCTACCGAGAAACTGGGTAACCTGCCCGTTTGCAACACCTGTCACGAAGACCACGTGCGTCGGATCTTTGAACTGCATGACCGCGCCCACAATTGGCTCCGATATCGCCTTAAACTGCAGTACGAAGTCCGATGTAGATCCGTTATGCACCGCTCTTGGGAACGCGTCGTCAATCGCCTTCATCACAAACGTCGTGCATACGATGTCCGAGTACTTAAGCTGCATTTTGACGATGGTCTGAGCCGCGGCGAGAATCTTCGCTGTCTCTTCCTTCGTAGCGGGATGAGCACCTCCGTTCTGCGCCGTTTCGTCGCTGTCCCCCGCCGCAGCACGAAGCGTATCTATGGCCTCGCGGGTATCCGCCACGTCGAAGAGCTCGTCCAGCGAATCTTCTGTGTTGCCGCCGAATAGCATCGTCGGCGTCCAATCGCTGTACTCTAACGGCTGGTTCTCAAGGGCCCGCGCATCGAGACCATTTGGATCGATGAGCCGGAGCGGGTTGTTCCGGACGTACGCGTAGGCGTTCACGCCCTGCGACCCGACCAGCCGGGGCTGTCGGGCTTTCGGCGCTGACGCCCATCCGGTGTGTACGCCATCTGGGGTCGGCCCCCGCAGTTGACGGTCACGCCGGCCGGGTCCGGCAGCGGCACAGTGACGAGCGACGTGGGTGGCGTCTCGTGCCCGGGCACGGTGTGCGCGGTCGCCTACGCCCCGAGCGCCGCGGTCACGCTGACCGCGGCGCCGGCCGAGGGCTCCCGGTTCGCGGGGTGGAGCGTGGGGTGCAGCGGCGCGTCGTCGCCGATCACCGTCGTCATGAACGGTGATGTCGCCTGCACGGCGACATTCACCCGGACGTACACGCCCCCTCGACCCTGCTCGGGGCGAGTCGAAGAGCCGCGAAGCCCGGTCGCCAGCGTCTGAGAACGCACGTTATGTTCACCGCCGCGCAAGCGCCGGCAGGCCGAGGCCGCTAATGCGGCCTATTGGCTGGTCGTCGATCGGGTTCTTCGATTGTCAATCGGGGCCTTCGATCGCCAATCGGCGCCTTCGACGGCCAATCGGGTCTGACGGTCGCCAATCGGGACTGACGCTCACCGATTGATCCGCCCTGCCTCCGATTGATCTGTCCTTCCTCCGATTGATCCGCCCGTCCCCCGATTGATCCGCGCGTCCTCCGATTGATCCGCCCGTCCTCCGATTGCCCCGCCCGTCCAGACGGCCTGCAGCAATCCCACTTCGCAAAATCGCAAGATCGCAAGATCGCAAAATCGCAAGATGGCCCGCTCCGCACTTCCTACTTCCTACTTCTTACTTCTTACCTCTTACTTTCTCTCGGCCCTCGCCTTGGCCACCATGTCCTTCACTTCCTTCATCAGCGTGGGGACGTGGTACGGGATCCCGTCCTTGATCGTCCACTCGATGCCGCCGCCGTGCTCCGCCTTGATCCGCTTGTCGCCGGGCACGAGCGACGAGTAGTTGGACACCGGCTCGCCGCCGAGCGTGACGATGTCGGCGCCGTAGGGATTGAGGACGCGGAGGTCCTCGAGCGGATTGCCGTTCACCACCAGCAGGTCGGCGATGTAGCCCTCCCGGACGCGGCCGAGCCGGTCGTCCATCCCGATGAGCTTCGCGCCGTTCACCGTCGCGTTCTTGACCACCTCGAGCGGCTGGAAGCCCGCTTCCTCCATCAGTTCCATCTCGCGGACCACGCCGAAGCCGTACAGGTTGTAGATGAACCCGGCGTCATCGCCGACGGTGACGACGCCGCCCTTGTTCGCGAACTCGCGCAGCGCGCCCATCCACACCTCGAAGTCCTTCGTCCATCGGACCTCCTGGGTGTGGGTCCACCCGAGGAAGTACGAGCCGTGGTGGAGCAGGTCGGGCGCCCAGTATTCCGCCATCGTCGGGTGGAGGTAGTCGCGGAACCAGGGGACGTTCTCCGCCCGGATGAGGTCGCGGCTCGCGACGTAGGCGGTCATCGTCGGGCACCAGGAGACCTGCTTGCGCACCATCAGGTCGAGCACCTCGGAGAGCTTGTGGCGATCGAGGTTATGCTGCAGGAAGAGCTCGCCGGCGCGGCCGAAGCGGTGGACCTCGTTGCTCGCGTTCTGATTGGGGGGAAACGCCTGGATGCCGTCGAGCGCGGCGTCGGGGATGCCGTAGAAGTGCTCGATCGAGGTGACGCCCAGCTCGGCGAAGTCGCGGGCGCTCGTTTCCTCGACGCCGATGTGCGCGGCGCTGCGGAGGTTGAGCGCGTTCGCCTCCTTGAGCGCCGCCTCGAGCAGGTCTCGATCGATGCCGAAGAACTTGATGCCGTCGGCCCCGTTCTCCTTGGCCCACCGCACCCCGGCGCGGACCGTCTGCGGCGTCTCGGGCGCGCCGCCCGTGCGCCCGCGCCAGTTGGGCGTGTAGATCAGGATGCGCGGGGCCGCCAGCGTGTGCGCGGCGCTCGCCGCGCGCCACGCCTTCGCCTTCTCGAAATCGGAACCGACGTCGCGAATTGTCGTCGAGCCGCTCGCGAGGTACAGGTTCATCTCGTACTGGAACGGCTGCGGCACGCCGCCGCGCTCGTCCTGCAGGTGCATGTGCGTATTGACGATGCCGGGCATCACGTACTTCCCGGTCGCGTCGATGACGGCGTCGGCGGGCGGGTCCTTCGGCGACGACGGGCCGACGCGACTGATGAGCCCGTCCTGGACGAGGATGTCGGTCGGGCCGAACGCCGGCTTGCCGTTTCCGTAGATCACCATCGCGTTCCGAATGAGCAGCCGCTTGACGGCCCTCGCGTGCGCGGGCGCGTTCGGGGCCGGACGGGCCGGCTGCCTGGCCGCCACGGCGGTGCCGAACGCCAGGGCGAGGCCGGAGAGGATGACGAAGCCAGCGAACAGGCGTCTGGAATGGGTGCGAGACATCGGGCGGGTCCTCCGCGCATATGCTGACGTCCGCACCGCGTGCGGTCAAGAGGGGTCGGAGCGGTTTTTCGCGTTTCTGGGGAATCACGCTTTTGTATGTCGAAAGTGTGATCGGCGAAAAACCGCTCCGACCCCATGCGGCGGGGCGGGGTAAGATGTCCCGGAAATGGAAGTGCCGCCGTTCATCGCCAGCCACACCGGCGCCATCGAGCGCGAGTTGCGGCGGGTGACGCCTCCCGAGACTCAGCGCCCGGTCGCGCTGCACCGCGCGATGCGCTACACCCTGATGGCGCCATCCAAGCGGGTTCGAGCGGTGCTGACGCTCCTCTCGGCCGAGGTCTGCGGTTCCTCGGAGCGCGCCCTGCCGGCGGCGGCGGCCATCGAGCTGGTCCACGCCTCGTCGCTCATCCTCGACGACCTGCCGGCCCTCGACAACGCGGGGCTGCGCCGCGGGCGTCCGTCGAACCACGTCGCGCACGGCGAGGCGATGGCCCTGATGGCCGCCTTCAACCTGTTCAACCTGGCGTTCTCGACCATCGCGGCGAGCTACGAGCCGCCGCTCGCCAGGCGCCTCACCTCGCTCATTGCCGAGGCCGTCGGCTCCGAGGGGCTCATCGGCGGCGAGGTGGAGGACCTGCTGGCCACCGAGTCGTCGATCTCGTTCGACGCGTTGGAACTGATCCACCGGTGGAAGACCGGGTCGTTGTTCGTGGCCGCGGCGGCAGCCGGCGCGCTGACGGCCGGCGCCGGGGCCGAGCAGGTGAGCGCGCTGTCGGCCTACGCGAAGAACCTCGGCCTCGCCTTCCAGATCGTCGACGATCTGCTCGACGTCGAGGGCGATCCGGCCGAGACGGGGAAACCGCGCCTCTCCGACGCGCGGAAGACCACATTCGTGTCCTTCAGCGGCGTCGCCGGCGCGCGCGCCCTGGCGCGCGAGCTGTGCGAGACGGCCACCGGCTCCCTCGAACTGTTCGGCCCGCGCGCCGAGTCGCTGCGTGCCCTGGCCGGATTCGTCGCCAGTCGGCACGTGTGAGGGCGCCCGCTTGCGATCAACCATGCCGGACCAGACTCCAGACGTCGATCGCCTTCGAGCGCGGCTGCGCGAGCTGGGCTATCTCGACGCCGGCGTGAACCGGTTCGTCCTCGGGCCGGTGCGCGGCGGCCGGAGCCTGTTCGGCTCGGCCTGGCGGGCCAGCCTGCGGATCGGCGCGCTGGCCGGCCTGCTGTTCGGGCCGTCAACGGCGATCGCCCTCGGCGGCCGGCTGCCCGGCCTGGTCACCGGCGTGAGCGACGTGGTCGTGCTGGGCGTGTACCTGGGCGGCCTGTTCGGCATCGGCGTCGCGGGCCTGTCGCTCGTTGCGGTGCTGGGACTGGGCCGGCTGGCCCAGCGTTCCCGCCGACCGCCCGCGCGGGCGGGGCGAGGGCCGCTCCTGGCCCGAGCCGCCGGTGCCATCGTGGCCGCCGCCTGCCTCGCTTACATGGTGCTCTGGTGGCGCACGGTCAACCCGGCGGGGACCGTGTGGAGCAGCGCCGCGTGGACGTGGCCGGTGCTCCTCTTCTCCACGGCCCTCAGCATGCTGATCGGACACGCGGTGACGGTCTCGACGCTTGCCGTCGAGGCACACGGCGCCGCGTCCGCCGACTGGCCGCTGCCGATGGCCTCGCGCTCGTGGCGGCTGACCGCCGGGACGGCGGCGGCGGGCTTCCTGGCGGCCGCCACCATGCTGCTCCTGACCACGCGCGGCGAGGGACCGCCGGCGGCGGGCGCGGAACCGATCCGGGTCGTCCGCACCGGCGTCCACCTCACCGTCGTCGCCATCGATGGCGTGGACCTCTCCTTTCTCGAACGGCTGGCGGCCCGAGGCCGCGTGCCCCGTTTCGCCCAGGGTACTCAACGGGGCGCGGCTCATCATGCCCGCATCGGACGCGCCCGACCCCGCGCGCACCTGGACCTCGCTGGCGACGGGGCAATCCGCCGACGTGCACGGAGTGAGTGGCATCGAGGGGCGGTCGCTCAGCGGCATGGGCGGCACCTTGCCCACGACGGACATCGGCCTGGCCGGCGCGGTCGAGGCGGCCACCGACTTGATCCGCCTGACGCGGCCGACGCTGACGACGGGGCTTCAGCGGAGATCGAAGACCTTCTGGGAGGTTGCCTCCGACTGCGGATTCGAAACCTCCGTGGTCAACTGGTGGGCGACGTGGCCGGTTCCGGACGGACGGGGCGTCGTCCTGAGCGACCGGGCCACGCTGCGTCTCGAGCGGGGCGGAGAGCAGGACGGAGAAATCGCGCCGCCGTCGCTCTACGCGTCGCTGAAGCAGGTTTGGCCGTCGGTGCGTGATGAGGCCCGCAACCAGGCGCTCGCGAACTTCGGCGGCACCGGCGAGGCGGAGGCGGGGGTGCTGCGAGCGGCGGCCGAGCAGGACGCCCTGGCGGCAGCCCTGGCCCGGCGCGTGTCCGCCACGGCCGCGGACCTTCGGGCGATCTACCTGCCTGGCCTGGACATCGCGCAGCACAACCTGGCAGGAGGCGCCAGCGCGGCAGGATTGCCGCCGTCGGCGCTTGCGGCCAGGGTCGACGCGCTGGAGCGCTACTACCTGTTTCTCGACCGCCTGCTCGGGTCGCTCGACGGCGATTCAGGGCCAGGAAGCGTCGTCGCGCTGCTGACGGACCCGGGTCGGTCCGCATCCCGAGGGCCCGGGATGCTGGCCGTCGCCGGTGACGGAATTCGCGCCGGCACATCGAAGAACGGCCGCGGCGCCGACGTGGCGCCGACCATTCTGTACTTGCTCGGAATTCCGGCCAGCCGGGAGTTGTCCGGACGACCGCGGGTCGAGTTGGCCGACGACCGGTTCGCGGCTCGGGTGCCACTCCGGACGGTCGCGACCTACGGCCGCCGGGTCGTTTCGCCACGCCGGCCCGGGTCGGCGCCGCTCGACCGGGACATGCTGGAGCGTCTCCGGAGCCTCGGCTACGTGCGCTGAGGGCTGGGAATAGGACTCGATTCCAACCAACTTCACCCCCTCTCGTCGAGCCGCTGAAGTGTGGTAACCTCAGCTGTATTTGTGGACGCCTTCCGTCGGGGCGGACCACGGCAGAGGTGTATTTCTTCCATTGACGACGAGTGGAGGAACCATGAACGCAAATCAGACGCGCACCATGCTGCGGTTGGCGGGAATGGTCGCAATCGCGGCCCTCATGAACGCCGGCGCGGCTATCTCCGCCACGCCCCGGGCGGCGGGCCAGCCAGGAGAGCCCAGCGCCGCGATGCTCGTCGTTCAGCAGCCGGCCGCCGCTGCAGATGGCATCCACCATGCGACGCAGCTGGGAGGCCCCGGCAGCCTTCTCGGTCCGGTCCGCGATCTCCCGATGCTCAAGCGCCAGATGGCTCAGCCGCGGCCCCGCAAGGCCGTGGAGGCGGTGCTCGAGGCCGCCGGCGTTGCTCCCGCGGTTCGCGACCAGGTCATGAACACCCTCCAGGCATCCGACCCCGCCGTGATGAAGGACGCCACCTTCGCCGTCGGCGACTCGATGGCCTGGATGGGCCTGAAGACCAAGGGGAAGCCCGACGTGATCCGGAACGTGCGGTGGGACGGGCACAAGAGCTTCCCGGGCTGGACGTTCGATATCGACGACGGCGAGACGCTCTACCACTTCATCTTCCCGAAGGCCTGCGGTAACCTCTCGCTTGTGTCGAGCGAGCGCAGTCCGAAGGCAATCGCGGCGGAGAACGCTCGGAAGGCTGAAGAGGCGCGACGCGCCGAAGAGGCCCGCAGGGCCGAGGAAGCCCAGAAGGCGGAGGCTGCGCGCCGCCAGGCCGCCGAGGCGGCCGCTGCCGCCAAGCGAGCGGAAGAAGCCCGACTTGCCGACGAGGCTCGCAAGGCCGAAGAGGCTCGCAAGGCCGAGGAGGCCCGCAAGGCCGCCGAAGCCGAGGCGGCCCGCCTGGCCGCCGCGCAACGCAAGAGGGCCGTCCTTGCCGCGGGGTGGGCTCCGGCGTATGCGTGGGGCGAGGGCGAGAGCGAGTTCGCGCCGCTCGGCCTGATGGCCAACGTCAGCTTCCCGGTGTTCGAGAAGCTCTCGATCCTCGGTGACATCGGGTGGCATCACAAGTCGGGAGTCGACGTCGTCGAGGCCACGGGCGGCGTCCGCTACTGGATCCCGATGTCGGGCGAGCACCAGCCGTCCCCATTTGTCGAGGCGAGTGCCGGCCTTGGCCACATCGGTGTGTCGGGGTTCAACACCGGCACCGGGTTCGCGGGCGGCTTCGGCGCCGGTGTCGACATCCCGGTGCCCAACAAGAACCTGGCCGTGCGGCTCCAGGCCAACTACTACAGGTTCCAGGTTTCTGGCTTCGGCGCCAACGCCATCCGCTTCGGCCTCGGGCTTTCGACGAAGGTGGGCAAGTAGTCCGAGGTGACCGCGCGGCGGCGTCGGGGTGTGGCAGTCCAAGGGCGCGGGTCCGTTACCCGCGCCCGTTTTCTTTGTGTGCGCCAGGCATGGCGCGCGGCGTCGCTGAGACGCCGATAACCAGGGGACCGGTACCGGTCTCCACCTCCTCGGTACGACAGACTCAGTTCCTCCGGCGGCCGACCGCGAGCGCCAGGCCCGCGACCATTAGCGCGGTCGTTGCCAGGCAGGCCCAGCCGACCCACGCGCCCGCCTGCCCGCCCGTCGCGCGCACGACGCCCGCCGCGGCGGCCGCGCTCCGGCCGGCCGGCGGCAGCATCCACGAGAGCGCGTTCGCCTGCAGCCAGGTGATGAGGGCGACGACGGCCAGCATCAGAACCGAATGGCGGATGGTGAACCGGAAGAGCCCCGCCTCGTTGCCCACCAGCCCGGTCGCGGCGCACGCGACGGCGATCGACTGCGGCGAGATCATCTTGCCGGTGACGCCGCCCGACGAGTTGGCGGCCACGGCGAGCACCGGGCTCATCCCGATACGCCCGGCCGACACCGCCTGCAGCCGGCCGAAGACCGCGTTGGCCGACGTGTCGGACCCGGTCATGAAGACGCCCAGCCAGCCCAGCACGGGGGAGAAGAGCGGGAAGAGCTGTCCCGTGCCCGCGAGCGCCATCCCCATCGTCGTGGTCATGCCGGACGAGTTGCCGATGTAGGCCAGGGCGAGCACCGCCGCCATCGTGACGAGCGGCGCGCGCAACGACGCCAGCGTCCGGCCGAAGAGCCGCGCGCCGTCGGCGGGCCGCATCCGCGTGAGCGCCATCGACACGATGGCCGCGACCAGGATGACCGTGCCGGTCGCCGACAGCCAGTTGAAGGTGACGACCGAGGGCAGGGCCCGGGCCGACGCCGGGTCGATGACGCCGAGGTGGATGACCGGGAAGGGGATGGCCACCGTGGCGCGCTCGAGCAGCGCCTTGACGGGCCTGATCCCCCAGTTGCCGACGAGCAGCGTCAGCACCACGAACGGGCTCCAGGCCGTGAGGGTCGCCCGCCACGCCGGGCGCGTCCTCCGCGAGCGCGGCGGCTCGCCGTCGAACCGGAAGACGCGAGCCGGTGCCCAGAACCTGAGAAACGTGACCAGGCACACGATCGAGCAGACCGACGAGATGATGTCCGGCAGCAGCGGCCCGAGGGTGTTCGACGTCCACCACTGGGCGACCGCGAACGACCCGCCCGACACGAGCGCCGCCGGCCAGACCTCCCGCACGCCGCGGCGCCCGGACATCGTGAACACCAGCCAGAAGGGGACGAGCACCGACAGGAATGGCAGCTGCCGCCCGACCACCTGCGAGATCAGGTGGTCGTCGATGCCGCTCACCTGGCCCGCGACCACGATGGGCGTGCCGATGGCGCCGAAGGCGACCGGTGCGGTGTTGGCGATGAGGCACAGCCCGGCGGCGTAGAGCGGCTCGAACCCGAGGCCCACCAGCATGGCCGCCGAGATGGCCACCGGCGTGCCGAAGCCTGCCGCCCCCTCGAGGAACGCGCCGAAGCTGAACGCGATGAGCAGCGCCTGCAGGCGGCGGTCCTCGGTGACCGACGCGATCGAGTCCTTGATGACCTCGAACTGGCCGGTCTCGACGGTGATGCGGTAGAGGAACACCGCGGCGACGACGATCCAGCCGATCGGGAACAGGCCGTAGAGCGCGCCCTGGAGCGCGGACGCCAGCGCCAGGGCGACCGGCATCCGGTAGATCAGGACGGCGACGAGCAGGGCCACGACCGTCGTGCACGTGCCGGCGACGTGGCCCCGGAGCTTGCGCACGGCCAGCGCCCAGAAGAGGAAGGCGACGGGCAGCGCCGCGGCCAGCGCGGACCAACCGAGGTGACCGAGCGGATCGAACGTCTGGGTCCACATGGCCGCGGCGCATTATGGACCGAAGCTCGGCGGTTGGGAAAGGGACGAGGGACGCTTGTCCGCCGAAGCCGGAAGGGCGAAGGCGGAAGGGACGAGGGATCAGGGACGAGGGACGCTTGTCCGCCGAAGCCCGAAGGGCGAAGGCGGAAGGGACGAGGGACGAGGGACGGGGGACGAGGGAACGACATCGACGCGTAGGGGCGGCCCTTGTGGCCGCCCTTCACGGCCCTTGTGGCCGCTCGTCACGGCGGTAAGCCGTAAGCCGCGCGCCTCTACAGCGTGATGCTCTCGCTCGAGCTGTCGTCAGCCTGGACCTCGACTCCGAGCTGTCGCCGCAGCCGGCGCTCGTAGGCGGCGAGCCACTTCTCGACGCGCTCGGCCCGTCGCCCGCGCTGAAGCAGCGATTCGCGGGCCCGCTTGAGCGAGTAGTCGATCGTCTCGAGCCGGAGCTTGATGGCGCCGACCGGCTTGTTCTCATCGATGTCCTTGAAGCCGAAGTACGGCGTGCCCGAGCGCTCGATGATCTCCTCGATGGTCGCGTAAATCGGCGCGTCGTGGCCGCACTTGAAGTTCGACAGCTCGACGGCCACCAGGTTCGGGTGCCGGGCGGCGAACTTGGCCGCCCAGATCTTCAGGTTGCTGCTCGCCGCCGTCGAGTGCTTCCAGACGTCGGAGATGTCGAGCGGGTGCGCGATGACGCCGGCCCGCACCTCCTCGCCGAACAGCCGCTCGAGCAGGTCCTCGTCGACCGGCAGCGTGCTCTGCGAGAAGACGGGGTAGCCCAGCTTCTGCAGCTCCTCGGGGATGCCGTGGTTGAGGCCCGGGTCGTGGTGGTACGGACGTCCCAGCAGCAGGATGCCCAGCCGGTTCTCGCGCTCGAGCGCGTCGAGCGCCTCGCGGGCGGCGGCGCGCACCGTCCGGTCGTAGTCGGCCAGCGTTTCCTGGCCCGCGGCGATCGCCCGCTCGTTCTCCTCCCACGACAGGCCGAGCACCCCTTCCCACATGTCGAACATCTGGCGGCGGAACAGCGGCTCGTCCTCCATGTCGAGCAGGCCGTCGAGGTAGCGGACGCCCGCCTCGGCGAACAGGTCGCTGTCCTTGGTGAAGGCGGCGCGGACCGTCTGCGGCGTCAGCGACACGGTCGGGCAGGCGTTGCTCGCCCGCGTGGCCACCAGGCGCGAGGGCACCACCTCGAGCATCGGGAAGAAGATGCAGTCGAGGGGAGCCCGCTTGTGTTTCACGAACAGCAGGTTGTGGACGTGCGCCAGGGCCACCTTCGACGGGAAGCACGGGTCGATGGCGCCCCGCGTCGCCCCGGCCCGGAACATCTCCATGCTCGTGAAGTCGGAGAACACGATGTTCTTCGGGTCGACGCCGACGCTCTCGAGGTAGCCCGTATAGAACGGCGCCAGCGCGTAGAAGTTGAACACCCGCGGGATGCCGACGCGCACCTGGCCGCGCCAATCGTAGAGCGCCCGCCGCCGCCGCGAGGCGGCCGTCCAGCCGGCCGCCGGCTTCTCGTCGGCGACCGAGGCCGGGTGGCGGAGCTTCCACACCTCGCGGGAGGCCATCGCCACCAGGTTCGGCGTGCGCTGCTTCACCGCGTCCTCGGCGGCCTTGATGTCGCGCATGTGCCCGACGTCCTCGGCCGATCCCTTCTCGCACCCGGCCACGATGAAGCGGCGGTGGATCGCCTCGTCCACATCGGAGGCGACACGCCCCGCCCCCGCGACGGCCGCGCCGACCGACACGTCGATGAAGGTGCGCACGCATTCGTTCTTGCAGAAGTGGCACCGCGTGTCGTCGTCGCACTTGGTCTCGAACGTGATGCGCTCGGCCGCGTCGAGGCCGATGAACGTCGTCTGGCGTCCCTGCCGCCACAGGCGGATGGCCTCGAGGCCCGCGCCGATCGCGCCGGCCTCGCCGCAGTGCTCGTGGAGCACGATGTCGGGCTGGCGCACCTGGCCCTTGAAGTTGTCGCGGATGAAGTCGACCTCCGCCTTGACCGCCGCCAGGTTGCGCTGCGTGCCGCCCTGCAGCACGAACCGCCAGCCGAACCGCGAGAGGTTGGGCGCCTTGGCCACGTAGAGGAACACGTTCCGGGGCAGCACGGTGGCCAGGCCGGCGAGAATCTCCTCCGGCTTCCAGCCGTGGCGCTGGACGTTGGCGATCTCCGACTGCAGGAACAGCACGCACCCCTGGCCGAACACCGGCATCTCGCGCGCGGTGAACGCCGCCTCGGCGAACTCCTCGACCGGGTAGCCGAAGCTGCGCGAGATGGCCTGCAGGAAGTACCCGTTGCCGGCCGAGCAGGCCGTGTTCAGCCGGAAGTCCTTCACCCGGCCGCCGTGCATCACGATGATCTTGATGTCCTGGCCGCCGACGTCGACGATGACGTGCGGGTCCTCGTAGATGTGCAGCGCGGAGTTGGCGTGCGCCACCGTCTCGACCAGCGCGGCGTCGCCGGCGAAGACGTCCTTCAGGATGTCCTTGGCGTAGCCGGTGGTGACCAGCCCCGACACCTCGACCCGCGCCCCCTGCGACTCGACCTGGCGCCGGACCGCCCCGAACATCTCGATGGCGTCCTCGATCGGGTTGCCGCGCGACAGTTGGTACACCTTGGCGAGCACGCGCCCGTCCTCGTCGAGCAGCACCGCCTTGGTGGAGGTCGAGCCCGCGTCGAGGCCGATGAACGCGCGGACCTGGTCGCCGGCCGCCAGCCGCGGCGGCTCCCACGCCGGCCGCTCGTAGAGCTTCCTGAACTCGGCGAGATCCATCCCCGACGCGCCGACGGCGGCGGCGCCCCGCCGCGTCTCGCCGCGCCCGCGGGCGATGGCCTCGGCGAGCCGCGCCGGCCCCAGGTACTCCACCGCCTCGCGCTCGCGGCGCGCGAACTCGACGCCGCCCAGCGCGCCGTAGTACTCCGCCATCGGCGGCGTGACGATGAGGTCCTCGGCCCGCGCGCCGTCCGGCAGCGTGACGCCGCGCTCGCGCCAGCGCCCGGGGATGTGCGCCTGCCACGCCTCGCGCAGCGCGGGAATGAACGCGTGCGGCCCCCCGACCAGCAGCACGCGTGGCGGCAGGGCGCTCCCGCGCGAGAGCACGCCGAGGTTCTGCAGGACGATCGCGTCGAACAGCGAGGCCATCAGCTCCTCGGCCCCGACGCCGCGCTTCTGGAGGCTGTTGATGTCGGTCTCGGCGAACACGCCGCACTTGCCGGCGATCGGGTACACCTTGAGGCCGGCGTAGGAGAGGGCGCCGAGCGCGTCGGGCAGGATCTTCAGCTTGGCCGAGATCTTGTCGATGACCGCGCCGGTGCCGCCGGCGCACTTGTCGTTCATCGACACCGTCTTGCGCGACCGCCCCTCGCTCTCTTCCTCGAAGATGACGATCTTGGCGTCCTGGCCGCCCAGTTCGATGATCGTGCGGACGTCGGGGTGGCGCCGTTCGACGGCCAGCGCGACGGAAGCCACCTCCTGGACGTAGTGGGCGCCGATCAGTTCGGCGTACGCCGCCCCCGAGACGCCGGTGATGAACGCCCGCGCCTCGCCGCGCGCGACGCCGGCTTCCTGCTCGAGGCGCGTCAGCAGCTCGAGCAGCTTCTCGGCCGGGCGGCTCTCGTGGCGCTGGTAGTCCCGCCAGACGATCTCGTCGGTACGCGAATCAACCGCCACGGCCTTGACGGTGGTGGAGCCGGCGTCGAGGCCGAGGAGGAATCGGGGTTCGGAATCGCTCATGGCACCTGTTGGTTGGATGACGCGCGGAGGCCCGATTGGGAGACCACGCGCCGCGAGCGCCACGCGCGGTCGGCGTCGATCAGCCGGCCGACGTGGAGGACGAAGTTCGCCGCCACGCCGGCCACGCCGGGGTGCGACGGCACGTGGTGGAACGGGCTGCGGAGCTCGGCGTGCTCGGCGACGTAGCGGCGGATCTCGTTGAGCTTCTTCCCCGTGGACGCGAGCGCCTGCTCGAATTCCTCCTCGGCCCGCTCGCGCGCCTCGACGAGCACCATCTGGACGCGGCTGTGGGCGTGCAGCTCGCCCTCGGCGGCCGTCTCGATCGGGAGGAACAGCACGTTGTTGACCCGCGCCGCGACGGTCGACTGGACGCCGTCCGACTGCGTGGACGGCATGCACCCGAACGGCTTGAGGCTGAGCACCATGTGCGCCGCGCGCCGGGTGGAGTAGTAGACGTTCTTCCCGACCTCGAGGTGGCCTTCACCGCCGCGCGCCAGGCTCTTGTAGAACGGCTCGGCCGCCTCGGCCAGCGCCTCCTGGTCGATCAGGTGGTGGGGCACGTCGCCGAGCGCGCGGCAGAGCGTGTGGTAGCGCTGGCGGTAGATCGCGCCACCCGCCCACACCCCCAGGAGCCGCAGCGACGTTCTCAGCTCGTCCTTCACCCGGGCGCGCAGCCGCGCGCCGCGCGGGCCGCGGCGCGGGACGGTCACGCCCCGGTGGTTGACCAGGGAGGCGCGCGCCTGCCGCAGCAGGTACATCAGCCACGTGCCGAGCGGATCGACGATGACCTGGGCCCCCTCGCGTTCGAGGAACTCGTACATCTTGAAGTTGCCGTCGCCCTCGGTCGTCTGCGCCCAGAACTCGCCCGTGATCTTGACGATCGGCTTGACGCGCAGCCGGTCCACCTCGATGGTCGCCAGGCGATCGCGGCACTGGCGCATGACGCGCCTGCTCAGGTCGCCGTACACGTGCCGGCGCAGGTTCATGACGACTTCCGTCGTCTGGCGCGTCACCTTCCTGGGCTTCAGCGCCCCCCACAGCCAGGCCGGCAGGCGCGTCGCCGGGTCGAGGTGCGTGCGCCGGCTGAAATCGTCCGAGGCGAGCGCCATCGCCTCGGCGAGCTGGCGGTTGGTGGACCCGGGCGCGACTTCGTACGGCCGGATCGCGTAGGCGAAGTCGTTCAGGACGTCGCCGAACTGGATGGCATTCCACGCGCCGAGGCCGAGCAGCAGGGTGAGCTTGAGACCCGCCTCGCCCGTGTTCGCCCGCACCCCGTCGTCCTGCTGGAAGGTGAGGACCCGGAATCCCTCGAAGCCCGCGTTGCGCAGGGCGAGCCGGAATTCCCCCTCGTACATGCCGAAGCGGCAGGGCCCGCACGTGGTGGCGGTGAAGAAGACGTAGCCGTCCACGATCTCGCGCCGCGTCAGGCCCTGGGCCTCGAGCTGCTGCAGGTAGCTGACCAGCGCGCCAACGGTGAAGTACGCCGGGTTGCAGAGGCCGTTGTTGCCATACTGCTTGCCGGTCAGGCAGGCGGCCAGGTCCATCTGCGGCAGGGGCAGGCACCGGTGCCCGCACGCCCCGAGGATCGCCTGGATCAACTGCTCGTGGCGGGCCGTCAGGCCGCCGATGAGGATCGTGACGCGGTCGCGCTCTTCGGCCGTGAACGGGCGCCCCTGCTCGCGGCGGTAGTGCTCGAGCGGAGGCGTGTCCAGGCGGGCCCGGTGCTCGAGCCGCCCGCGCGCTTCGGCGACCCGTCGGGTCAGCTCCGCTTCGGCCGTGAGACGCGAATCGCGTTCTCCGCCCCGCGGTTCAGGCGCTTCCGCACCCGGAAAATCCGGAATCGGCCCGGCTGTCATGTCCCACCCTTCGACTCGACGTCATCTGCGCTAAACTTACCCATTTTACTCCGGTGACCCCCGGCTGCGTACTCCGGTCGCAATTCCCCAGCCGGCAGGCGGCTCAGGCGCCGGGTGGCCGCCCCCGCCGCGGGGCCGCCGGGCCCCGCCGACCTGTGCGAGAATGGGCCGGTTTCCCTCTGACAGGAGCACCGTGGCGTCGTACCAGGTACATCTTCACGATGAAGGGCCTGAGCAAGGTCCATCCCCCGGACAAGACGGTCCTGAAAGACATCTGGCTGGCCTTCCTTCCGGGCGCCAAGATCGGCGTGCTCGGGGCGAACGGGGCCGGCAAGAGCACGCTGCTGCGGATCATGGCGGGGCTCGACCGGGACTTCGGCGGAGAGGCGTTTGCGGCCGAGGGCGTCTCGGTCGGCTTCCTGCCCCAGGAGCCGGCGCTCGACCCCTCCAAGACCGTGCTCGGCAACATCGAGGAGGGCGTGGCCGGGACGCGCGCCCTGCTCGCCGAGTACGAGCGGGTCACCGAGCGGCTCGGCGAAGCGCTGTCGCCCGACGAGATGGACGCGGCGCTCGAGCGGCAGGGAACGCTGCAGGACCGGATCGACGCGGCGTCGGCGTGGGACCTCGACTCGCGGGTCGAACTGGCCATGGACGCCCTGCGGGTCCCGCCGGCCGACGCCGACGTGACGACGCTCTCGGGCGGCGAGCGGCGCCGGATCGCGCTCTGCCGGCTGCTGCTGCGCTCGCCCGACCTGCTGCTGCTCGACGAGCCCACCAATCACCTCGACGCCGAATCGGTGGCGTGGCTCGAGCGCTTCCTGCACGACTACCCGGGCACCGTGGTGGCCGTCACCCACGATCGGTACTTCCTCGACAACGTGGCCGGCTGGATCCTGGAGCTCGACCGGGGGCAGGGCATCCCCTGGCAGGGCAACTACTCGTCGTGGCTCGAACAGAAGGAGCAGCGGCTCGAGCACGAGGAGAAGCAGGAGGCGCGGCGGCAGCGGACGCTGGAGCGCGAGCTGGAGTGGATCCGCATGTCGCCGCGGGCGCGGCAGGCCAAGGGCAAGGCGCGGCTGAACGCGTACGAGGCGCTGCTGTCGCAGGACTCGGCGCAACGGATCGAGCGCGGCGAGATCTACATCGCGCCCGGTCCGCGCCTCGGCGACATCGTCGTCGAGGCGGAGAGGCTGCGGAAGGGCTACGGCGACACGCTGCTCATCGACGGCCTCGACTTCAAGCTCCCGCGCGGCGGCATCGTCGGCATCATCGGGCCGAACGGGGCGGGCAAGACGACGCTGTTCAGGATGATCGCCGGCGAGGAGCAGCCGGACGCCGGGACGCTCCGGGTCGGGGAGACGGTGAAGCTGGGCTACGTCGGACAGGACCGCGACGCGCTCGACGCCCGGAAGACGGTGTGGGAAGTGATCTCGGGAGGCCAGGACGAGATCCTGATCGGGAAGCGCGCCGTGCCCTCGCGCGCCTACGCCTCCTGGTTCAACTTCAAGGGGCGCGACCAGCAGCGGCAGGTCGGCACCCTGTCGGGCGGCGAGCGCAACCGCGTGCACCTCGCGCGGCTGCTGCGCGGCGGGTGCAACCTGCTGTTGCTCGACGAGCCGACCAACGACCTCGACGTGGACACGCTGCGCTCGCTCGAGGACGCGCTGGTCGACTTCGCCGGGTGCGCGCTGGTGGTCAGCCACGACCGCTGGTTCCTGGACCGGATTGCAACGCATATCCTGGCGTTCGAGGGCGACAGCCAGGTGGAGTGGTTCCAGGGGAACTACCAGGACTACGAGGCGGACCGCCGCCGGCGGCTCGGCGCCGAGGCCGACCGGCCCCATCGGATCAAGTACCGCAGGTTCGTGAGGTAATGCGAACCCTGGCGGCGCGGGCGAATGAGGACGTCGAACGGCCGGGCGGACGGCGCCCGGCCCGGGCGGCGAACGGCGGAAGCGCGAGGTGGACGCGCGAGGGGTTCGTATCCCCCGTTTGGTGCTAATATGGGCGGCAATCTGATGGCGGGCCCGTCTGTTCAATCCTCCTAGTGGCAGTGGATCGATCATTGTGGTAAGAGCACAACCGCAGCTTCAAATTGGACAGTGGCTCCTGAGTCAGGGCCTGATCAGCCAGGAGCAGCTGGACTCCGCTCTGGCCGCGCAGGCGGACGCGCCGACCTACCTCCCGCTGGGCCGCATCCTGGTCGAGCAGAAGGCGATCAGCGAGCGGCAGCTCTCGTTCGCCCTCGAGCGGGCCGGCGGCAAACGCCTTCGCCTCGGCGAGGTGCTCGTGCGCAGCGGCCTGCTCACCCAGGCGCGCCTCGAGCACGCGCTCGGTCAGCAGGAGCGGCTGCGGCTCCCGCTCGGCCAGGTGTTGATCAAACTGGGCTTCATCACCGACCCGGCGATGCGGCAGGCGCTCGGCATCCAGCTGAACATCCCGTTTGTCGACCTGGACCGACAGGAGGCCGACCCCCGCCTGGCGCGGCTCATCAACGCCAACTACGCGCGGCGCCACGTGCTGGTGCCCGTCGCGCAGGCCGGCGAGACGCTCACGGTGTGCATGGACGACCCGACCAACACGTCGGTGATCCATGAACTGGCCGCGTCGACCGGGTTCGTGGTCAACGCGATCACGGCGGCGCACGACTCGATCAGGCGGGCATTCCAGCGGCTGTACGGGCAGCCCATCGACACGCCGTCGCCGGTCGCGACGAGTACGCTGGGCCTCTCCGAATCGATCGAGATCAGCACGTCGGACGGAGCCGACGCTGGCGAGGGTGCGATCTCGGGCGAGTTCGTCGCGGAGCAGATCCACGGCAAGAGCGCCGACGCGGCCGTCCGCCACCTGCTCGCCGTCGCGCTCGATCGTCGCTGCAGCGACATCCACCTCGAGATGCTGTCGGCGGGCACGCACGTCCGGTTCAGGTCGGACGGCGTCCTCCGGGAGATCGACCTCGGCACGATGCAGGACATCTGCGATCGCGGCGGGGCCCAGGTCATCTCGCGCATCAAGGTCCTGGCCAAGCTCGACATCGCCGAGCGCCGGCGGCCCCAGGACGGGTCGTTCCGCGCGCGGATCGAGCGCAGCGGGCAGACGGAGAACATCGACTTCCGCGTGTCGATCATCCCGGGCTACTACGGCGAGAGCTGCGTGCTCCGCATCCTCGACAAGAAGAACGCGCCGACCTCGCTCGACTCCCTCGGGTTCTCGCCCGCGATTTCGAACACGTTCCGCCAGTTGCTGAAGCGGCCGGCCGGCATCCTGCTGGTGGCCGGACCCACCGGCTCGGGGAAGAGCACGACGCTCTATGCCGCGCTGATGGCCGTGTATCGGCCAGAAATTCGGGTGCTGACGGCCGAGGACCCGATCGAGTACGTGTACGAGCAGTTCACGCAGTCGGAGGTGAACGAGCGCGTCGGCAACACCTTCGCGCGCTACCTGCGCGCGTTCCTGCGGCACGACCCGGAAGTCATCCTGGTGGGCGAAATCCGCGACGAGGAAACGGCCGAAATGGCCTTCCGCGCGGCGCAGACCGGCCACCTCCTGCTCAGCACGCTGCACAGCAACGACTCGATCTCGACCGTCTCGCGGCTGCTCGACCTGAACGTGGACCCGAACCTGATCGCCTCGTCCCTCCTCGGCGTGCTCGCCCAGCGGCTCGTCCGATGCGTCTGCCCGAAGTGCCGGCAGAAGCACGAGCCGGCGGCGGAACTGGTCCGGGAGTTCTTCCCGACGAGACCGGAAAGCCTGACCTTCTACCAGGGCACCGGTTGCGCGGCCTGCAACTTCACCGGATACAAGGGCCGGACCTGCATCGCGGAGCTGTGGGCGCCGGACGCCGAGGACATGCTCCTGATCAGCAAGAGAGCGTCGTTCGACGAGATCCGCGTCAGCGCGACTCGCACGACCGTCTCCATGGCACAGGACGTGATGGACCGGCTCGTGAACGGCCGAACGTCCCTCGAGGAGCTGATCCGCCTGATGCCTTACAGCAGCGTCCACGAGTTCCGGCGGCTCGTGACCGCGGGCCTGGTTGAAGTGCCGGGCACGGCGGGCCCGGTGCCCCTGGGCGCCGATGCCGAGCCGCAGGCACCGGGAACCCAAAGGGGGCCGGCGCCGGCCGAGGCGGACGCCGCCCAGCCCGAACCTGAAGCGCACGTATTGGCGTTGGAGCCGGAGCCCGCGCGCGGCGAGCCGATCGAGGTCTGGGAAGCCCCTGACGATTCCGAACGCACCGGCGACCAGCACCCGGCCGCCGGCGACACCCCGGAGATCGCCGGCGACGACCGGATGATCGAGGCCTTCCGCCAACTCGACCGCGCCCGGTCGCTGACCGAGGTCCTGACGTTCCTGGCCGACCACGCCGCCGAGGAGACCGGACGAGTAGCCATCCTGACCGTCGCCAACTCACGGCTCCGCGTCTGGACGCAGCGCGGCTGGGACAGCGCGGACTCCGCCGCCATCGACACGCCGATCGTCCCGAATACGGTGTTCGACCTCGCCGTCACGCGGGGGCAGCCGGTGTCCACCTCGGAAGCCCCGGTCGGCGGCGACGGCGACCCGCTGACGGACCTGCTGGCTTCCCGGGCCCAGGGAACCGGGCTGGCGGTCCCGATCTCCGTCGGCGGCAGCGCCGTCGCCATCCTGTACGCCGATCGGGCCGGTGAGTGGAAGCCGGGAGGCGCGGCCCTCTGGCGGGAGCGGCTCGAGATTCTGGTGCGCCATGCGGGCTGGTGTCTCGAAGGGCTGACCAAGTCGTCCGTCCCCTCCGGCGGTCGCCCAACCAAGCCCTGAGGTCCCCTGGCGCGAGCGGACGCGGCCTCGGGGTCACCGCTCGGTCGGCGTGTCCGGCTCGAACTTCAGCGACGCCCCGTTGGTGCAGTACCGCTTGCCGGTCGGCGCGGGGCCGTCGTCGAAGACGTGGCCGAGATGGCCGCCGCAGCGCCTGCAGTGCATCTCGACGCGCACCATGCCGTAGCTGTTGTCCACCGTGGTTTCAACCGCCGAATCGAACGCCTCGAAGTAGCTGGGCCAGCCCGACCCGCTGTCGAACTTGGCGTCGGCGGGGAACAGCGGCGCGCCGCACCCGGCGCACAGGTAGCGGCCCGCCCGATGCTCGGTGTTGTAGGGGTGCGACCACGGCGGTTCGGTCGCGTGCAGCCGGAGCACGCGGTACTGCTCCGCCGTCAGCGCGGACCTCCACTGGTCGTCGGACCTCCGATCGGCGTCGGGGGCGTCGTTGGTCTGGTCGCTCAACGGACTCTCCTCGGGGACCGCGGCGTCGACGCCGCTACCGTTCGCCCGTGATGTAGCGCTCGAGCTGGGCGATCACGAACCCCTGGTTCTCGATCATCGCACGGCCGATGTCGCCGATCGACACGACCCCGACCGGCCGTCCGCCCTCGGTGACGGGAAGGTGGCGGATGTGGCGCACGGTCATCAGTCCCATGCACTCGTCGATGGTCGTCTCGGCGGGGATGCAGACCACCGTCCCGGTCATGATGGCCGAGACGGGGGTCTCGCGCGACGTGTGCCCGTGCAGCACCACCTTGCGGGCGTAGTCGCGCTCGGAGAGGATCCCGACCAGGCGGTCCTCGCGATCGACGACCAGCACGGCGCCGATGTTGCGGTCGGCCATGAGCTTGAGGGCATCGAAGACCGAGGCCTCCGGGGCGATCGAATGGACCTCTCGGCCCTTCGCGTTCAGCAAGTCCCGAACGGTTCTCATCGTGCCGTCCTCCTGTCGAACCCTGCGCTCTTGCGCGGTCGGCGAGCCCGCGGGCCGCCGCGTGGCGATCAACTGTGGGTGAAGACAGCAGTGTAGCGGGTTGCTGCCGCGACGGCAATCTCCCGCAATTCGATCGGGACGAATTTCAATTTCTGCCACCGTGTGCGTGCAGCTTCTGAAATTCGTCCCGATCGAATTTGCGAATCGGTCCAGTCCGGCGTTGGCCGAACCTCTGCAGTGTCCTATCGCTTGTGGAACAGGGCGAGCAGCTCGCGGGCGGCGCGGAACGGGCTCAGCCGGCCGCGCTTCACGTCGGCCTGCATGGCGGCCAGCTGGGCGTCGATGCCGGCGTCGCGCCGCAGCTCGTGCTCGAGGCCGTAGAGGAGCGCTTCGCGCATCCACTCGAGCGACTGCTCCTCGCGCCGCCGGGCGAACCACCCGTTGGACTCGACGAGCGCGCGGTGGTCGAGGACCGCCCGCCAGACGTCGGCGATGCCCTCGCGGGTGTGGGCCGAGCAGGTCATCACGCGCGGGCTCCACCCGTCGGCGCTGGCCGGGAACAGGTGCAGCGCGCTCTGGTAGTCGTGCCGCGCG
This sequence comes from uncultured Acidobacteriota bacterium, assembly GCA_963717945.1. Classification (GTDB taxonomy): domain Bacteria; phylum Acidobacteriota; class Vicinamibacteria; order Vicinamibacterales; family Fen-181; genus FEN-299. Next base: position 441,021 of record CAVQXT010000007.1, read on the forward strand.
CGTTCGGCGCGGGCGCGGTTGTCGCCGTCGGCCTTGTTGATGGCGAGGAGATCGGTCATCTCGAGGATGCCGCGCTTCATGCCCTGCAGCTCGTCGCCGGCGCCGGCCAGCATCAGCAGCAGGAAGAAGTCGGTCATCGACCGGACGGTCGTCTCCGACTGGCCGACGCCGACGGTCTCGATGAACAGGTTCTGGTAGCCGGCGGCCTCGCAGAGCAGCATCGCCTCGCGCGTCCGGCGGGCGACGCCGCCGAGATGCCCGCGCGAAGGCGACGGCCGGATGAACGCGCGGTCGTCGGTGGCCAGGCGCTCCATCCGGGTCTTGTCGCCGAGGATGCTGCCGCCCGAACGGGGGCTGGAGGGATCGACCGAGAGCACGGCCACCGTCTCCCCGATTTCGCGGGTGAGGTAGGTGCCCAGCGCCTCGATGAAGCTGCTCTTGCCGACGCCCGGCACCCCCGTGATGCCGACGCGCCGCGCGCGGCCCGCGAACGGCAGGCACGCCTCGATCACCTCGGCGGCGAGGTCCACGTCCGAGGCGAGCTCGCTCTCGACCAGCGTGATGGCCCGTCCGAGCACGCTCCTGTCGCCGCCGCGGATCCCGGCCACGTACTCGTCCGGCGTCAGCCGCGCGCGCCGGCGGGGGAGGGCAGGGGAGGGAGCCATCCGCTAAATCCTACGCCGCTTCGCCCAGCAGCGTCTCCAGGATCTTCTGGGCGGCTTTCGGGATGATCGTGCCGGGCCCGAACACCCCGGAGGCCCCGGCGCGCGCGAGGAACTCGTAGTCCTGCGGCGGGATGACGCCGCCGACCACCACGAGGATGTCGCCGCGGCCGAGCGCCCGCAGCTCGCCGATGACTTCCGGGATGAGCGTCTTGTGGCCGCCGGCGAGCGTCGACACGCCGAGCACGTGCACGTCGTTCTCGACGGCGTGGCGCGCCACCTCCTTCGGCGTCTGGAACAGCGGGCCGATGTCGACGTCGAACCCGAGATCGGCGAACGCGGTGGCGATCACCTTGGCGCCCCGGTCGTGCCCGTCCTGCCCCATCTTGGCGACCAGGATCCGCAGCGGCCGCCCCTCCTGCTTCGCGAAGGCGGCCGCCATCCGCCGCGCCTTCTGGAACTCGGCGTCCGACTCGCTCTCCGACGAGTAGACGCCCGAGATCGTGCGGTGCACCGCCTGGTAGCGGCCGAACACCCTTTCGAGCGCGTCGGAGATCTCGCCGAGCGTCGCGCGCGCGCGGGCGGCGGCGACCGCGACGTCGAGCAGGTTGCCCTCCCGCGTCCCGGCGCAGCGGGTGAGCGCGTCGAGCGCGGCGCGAACCGCCGCCTGGTCGCGCGTCCGCTTCAGCTCGTCGAGGCGCACGATCTGCTGGCGGCGGACCTCGACATTGTCCACCTCCCGCACGTCCAGGGGCGGCTCTTCCGCGCGCCGGTACTTGTTGACGCCGACGATGGTCTCGCGGCCCGAGTCGATGCGGGCCTGGCGCCGGGCGGCCGCCTCCTCGATGCGCATCTTCGGCAGGCCGCTCTCGATCGCCTTCGTCATCCCGCCGAGCGCCTCCACCTCCTCGATGAGCGCCGAGGCGCGCTGCATCAGGTCGCCCGTCAGCGACTCGACGTAGTACGACCCGCCCCACGGATCGACCACGCGCGTGATGCCCGTCTCCCGCTGCAGGTAGATCTGCGTGTTGCGCGCGATGCGCGCCGAGAAGTCGCTCGGCAGCGCGATCGCCTCGTCGAGCGCGTTGGTGTGCAGCGACTGCGTGTGGCCCATGACCGCCGCGAGCGCCTCGACGCAGGTGCGCGTCACGTTGTTGAACGGATCCTGCGCCGCCAGGCTCCACCCCGAGGTCTGCGAGTGCGCCCGGAGCGCCATCGACCGCGGGTCCTTCGGGTGGAACGGCTCGACCAGCGCCGCCCAGAGCGCGCGGGCCGCGCGCATCTTGGCGATCTCCATGAAGAAGTTCATCCCCACGCCCCAGAAGAACGACAGGCGCGGCGCGAACCGGTCGATGTCCAGCCCGGCCGCGATCCCCGTGCGCAGGTACTCGACGCCGTCGGCCAGCGTGTAGGCCAGCTCCAGGTCCGCCGTCGCGCCCGCCTCCTGCATGTGATAGCCGCTGATCGAGATGCCGTTGAACCGCGGCATCCGCTCGGAGCAGTAGCGGAAGATGTCGCCGATGATCCGCATCGACGGCGCCGGCGGGTAGATATACGTGTTGCGAACCATGAACTCCTTGAGGATGTCGTTCTGGATGGTGCCGCTCAGCTTCTCCGGCGGGACCCCCTGCTCCTCGGCCGCGACGATGTAGAAGGCCATGATCGGCAGCACGGCGCCGTTCATCGTCATCGACACCGACATCTGGTCGAGCGGGATCTGGTCGAACAGGATCTTCATGTCGAGGATCGAGTCGATGGCGACGCCCGCCTTGCCGACGTCCCCGGCCACCCGCTCGTGATCCGAGTCGTAACCGCGGTGCGTGGCGAGATCGAACGCGACCGACAGCCCCTTCTGGCCGCCGGCGAGGTTGCGGCGGTAGAAGGCGTTGGACTGCTCGGCCGTCGAGAAGCCCGCGTACTGACGGATGGTCCACGGCCTGGTGACATACATCGTCGAGTACGGCCCGCGGAGGAACGGCGGCAGGCCGGCGGCGTACTCGAGGTGCTCCAGGCCGGCGAGATCGGCGGCCGAGTAGGCCGGCTTCACCAGGATCTGCTCCGCGGTCATCCACCCCGCCCCCGGCGCGGCGGGCGCCGGCATGGCGCCCTGCGCGCGGGCCAGCGGGTTGGCGATCTTCGAGAAATCCGGCCGCATCATCGTCCTCGTCTTCCTGAGCCTTGAGCCCTGAGCCTTGAGCCTACTTCCCCATTCCCATCCTGTCCTGCCATTCCCTGAGCGTCGCCACCGCGTCGGAGGCAGCGTGCACGAAACCGGCCACGCCCGCGGCCTGCAGGGCCTCCAGCCGGTCCTTCGGATGGCCCGCGACCACCAGCGGGGCGCGCACCTGAGGCGCCACCTCCCGGGCGAGGGCCAGGTACTCCGCGTCGGAACTGCAGAGGACCACGAGGTCGGCGTCGGTCAGCGTGTCGGACGAGACGATGTCGAAGCCGGCGCAGCCGAAGAGGTTGAAGCAGAACGCCGAGCGCGCCTTGCGCATCTTCAGGTCACCGCGCTCGAGCAGCAGCACACGCGGCGTGCGCCCGGTCGCGGCCGCGTGGCGCTCGGTGCGCAGGCGGATCGCCTCGAACGGCTCGGCGAGCCGCCAGCCGGCGGCCGGCGCCCAATCGGCGACCGGGCCGTGCTCCTGGAGGTTCGGGTAGTTGTTGGTGCCCACCAGCACGCGCCGGCGGTCCGCGACCGCCTTCTCCTTGGCCTCGCGCGCGGAGGCCAGCGCGGCGTCGATGGCGCCGGAGGCCCGGCAGGCCGCCCATCCGCCGGCCCGCTCGATCTGCTGGAACAGCGCCCACGCTTCGGCCGCCACGGCGCCGGTGAGCGCCTCGACGTAGTAGGAGCCGGCGCCCGGGTCGAGCACCTTGTCGAGGTGGCTCTCCTCTCGCAGGATGTGGTGGACGTTGGCGGCGAGGTGCGGATCGAATCCGCAGGGGGTGATGGTGAGCGAGTCGCAGCCGCCGAACACGGCGGAGAGCGCCTCGGTGGTGACGCGCAGCAGGTTGACCGAGGCGTCGTACCGGGTCTTGTTCTCGCCGGCCGTGCGGGCGTGGATGCGCACGTCGCCCGGGACGCCGAACGCCTCCGCCACCGCGCGCCACAGCAGCCGCGCGGCCCGGAGCTTGGCGATCTCCATGAAGTGGTTCGAGCCGATCGCGAAGCCCAGCGCGGCGACGGCCTCACCGTTCGCCAGCCGGTCGGCCCCCTGCGCCAGCACGCAGGCGACTTCCTGTGTCGAGGTGGCCCCCTGCTCGTGGGCCTCGATCGCGCTCGCGTCGAGCGCCGGCTCGCGGCCGGGCGGCACCATCTCCCAGGTGCCGGTCGCGATCGACAGCGTCGCCCGCGTCACGACGTCCTCGGCGCGGTAGTAGGGGCGCACGGCGATGCCCTCGTCGGTCTTCCACACGAGGCGCTTCTCGTAGTCGGCGCCCTTCAGGTCGCGCCGGATCTGGGCCTCCCACTCGGAGGTCGCGACGGCCGGGAACGTCCCGGCGAGATGCCGTCGGCTGTCCTGTGCGTCGGCCATCGTCGGCCTACCCTTCCTGGACCACTTCCACGAGCAAGCCGAACGCGCCCTGGTCGCGCGACTTGGGGTGGACGAAGAACACCGTGGTGCCGCGGGAGCCCTTGCGCGGGGCCTCGTCGATGACCTGGAAGCCCAGGGCCTTCATGGCGTCGAATGCCTGTCGGATGTCGTCCACGCGATAGGCGATGTGCGCGAACCCGCCGCGCCCGCCGTTGCGGTCGATGAGCTTCTGCACCGGCGACTCGGGCGCCGTCGGCTCGAGCAGCTGGATCAGGTTCGGGCCGTCGCCGATCCGAAGCAGCACTTCGCGGACCTTGTCGCCGCCGCCGACGTCCTCGCGGTGGACCTCGGTGAACCCGAGCAGCTTGTAGCTTTCGACCTGGGCTTCGAGCTCGCCGGGCCGAACCGCGATGGCGACGTGGTCCACGCAGGTGAATCCGGCCGTCGCCCCGGCCGGCGACGGCGTCCGGCCCGCCTCGGGGGTGTCATTCGAATTCGACAAGGACCTGTCCTCCCTGAATACCCGCCCACACCGTAGATCGGATGCTCCGGCTTCGCAACCTCGACGTCGACCTCGTACGCCCTGCCGTCAACGGTGATTCTCAGTTTCACACGAACTCCATGTTTCTATACGCCTTACTGCATTTCGGACACAATGGGGGCCGCAAGGAGGCGTCATGAGACTGCTCGTGCGCGTGGGAGTCGTGGCGGGCGTGCTCGTCGCCGGCGGGGTGCTCGTGGGCCGCGCCAGCCTGAGGCCCGCCCGGTGGCCAGGCCAGGCGGCCGTCTCATCCGCGCCGGGCGCGGCGGCGCCGTCGGCGCGCGAGGAATGGGACGACCCGTCGGTGCAGCAGGTCGGCACCGAGCGTCCGCACGCGACGATGATGAGCTACCCTGCGGCGGAGGCCGCGAGGGCGGGCGATCGCGCGGCGTCGCCCTGGTTCCGCCTCCTCAACGGCGCGTGGAAGTTCCGCTACTCGCCGAGCCCGGCCGCGCGTCCCGCCGGCTTCGAGCGCCCCGGCTTCGACGACACGGGCTGGGCGAACATCACCGTGCCCGGCAACTGGGAGGTACAGGGGTTCGGGATGCCGATCTACAGCAACTCGGACTACCCGTTCGCCTTCGACGAGGCCAACCCGCACCCGCCGCACGACGACAATCCCGTAGGGTCGTACCGCACGACGTTCGCCGTGCCGGCCGACTGGACCGGCCGCCGAGTCCTCCTGCACTTCGACGGCGTCGACTCGGCGTTCTACGTGTGGGTCAACGGGCGGAAGGTCGGCTTCAGCAAGGACAGCCGCACGCCGGCCGAGTTCGACGTGACCGAGGTCGTGACGCCGGGCGCGAACACGCTGGCCGTCGAGGTCTACCGCTGGAGCGACGGATCGTTTCTCGAGGACCAGGACATGTTCCGGCTGAGCGGCATCTTCCGCGACGTGTACCTGTGGAGCCGGGCGCCCGTCCACGTCCGCGACTTCGAGAACGTGGCGGACCTCGATGCGGCCTACCGGGATGGCACCCTGACCGCGTCGGTCTCGGTACGGAACGCCGGCGCCACGAGCGCGGCCGTCGCCGCCAGGCTCGAGTTGTTCGACGAGCACGGGAAAGCCGTCGGCGCCGCCCTGTCGAAGCGCCTGACCGTCAGGGCCGGTGGCGAGGAGCGGGCGAGCTTCCTCCTGCCGGTTCGATCGCCCCTCAAGTGGTCGGCCGACGCGCCGCACCTCTACACCGAACTCCTCACCCTGACCAGCGCCGGCGGCAAGGTGCTCGAGGTGATCCCGTCGCGCGTCGGCTTCCGCAAGGTGGAGATCCGGGACGCCCGGATCCTCATCAACGGCCAGCCGGCGCTCTTCAAGGGCGTCAACCGCCACGAGCACAACCCGGACACGGGCCACTACGTGACGCGCGCCCTGATGATCCGCGACCTCGAGCTGATGAAGCAGCACAACGTCAACGCGGTGCGCACCTCCCACTACCCGAACGACCCGCTGTGGTACGACCTCTGCGACCTCTACGGCATCTACGTCATCGACGAGGCCAACATCGAGAGTCACGGGTACGGCGACGACACGAAGAACCGCCTCGCCAACGACCCGGCATGGAAGGCGGCGCACCTCGACCGGATCGAGCGGATGGTCGAGCGCGACAAGAACCACCCGTCGATCGTCATCTGGTCGATGGGCAACGAGGCCGGAGACGGGCCGAACTTCGCCGCCGCCTACCAGTGGCTGAAGTCGCGCGACAAGAGCCGCCCGGTGCACTACTGCGGCAGCACGGCCCGGGGCGGTTCCAATTCCGACATCAACTCGTTCATGTACACGCCGCCGGCCGCCGTCGTCGAGCGCGCGGCGAAGCGCCCGACGATGCCGCTGATCCTGTGCGAATACTCGCACGCGATGGGCAACAGCAACGGCGGGCTGAAGGAATACTGGGACGTCTTCTACTCGGGAACCAACGCCCAGGGCGCCTTCGTCTGGGACTGGGTCGACCAGGGGATTCGCGAGCCGGTTCCCGCACAGTACCCGCCGGTGGTGGGCGCCCGGAAGGCCAGCTTCATGGCCTACGGGGGCTACTGGGAGGACCGCGTCGGCGTGCACAACGACAACACCTTCTGCCAGAACGGTCTCGTCGGCGCCGACCGCACTCCGCACCCCGGGCTGATGGCGATCAAGTACGTCTACCGCAACATTCACGTCGTGCCGGTCGATCTCGCGGCCGGCCGGTTCAGGGTCACCAACTGGTTCGACGCGCTGAACCTCGAGGACGTCGCCGACGGGACGTGGGAGGTGACCAGCAACGGCACCCGCGTCGCCTCGGGGCCGCTGCCCGAGATCGACCTGGCGGCGAGGCAGCAGAAGGATCTGACGCTGCCGCTGCCGTCGATCGCGCCCGAACCTGGCGCGGAGTACTTCCTCACCCTCAGCTTCGCGCTCAAGGCCGACGGGCGGTGGGCCAAGCGCGGCCACGAGATCGCCTGGGAACAGTGGAAGCTGCCCGTCGCGGCGCCCGCCGCGCCGGCACCCCCGTCGCCGGGACGGCCGCTGCGAATCGTCACCACCTCTCCGTATGTCCGCATGAGCGGCCGCGACTTCGCGCTCGTCTTCGACACGCTCAACGGGTACCTGGTGAGCTACTACTACAAGGGCGCGCCACTGCTGGACCGCGGGCCGGTTCCCGACTTCTGGCGCGCGATGACCGACAACGACCTCGGTGCCTGGAAGTCGGTCGGCCGGCGCGCCCGTACCGATCCCGCGCAGGACATCCTGGTCTGGCGCGAGGCGGGCGCGTCGTGGAAGGTCACCGACGTGCAGGTGAAGCGGGCCGACGTCTCGACGGCGGCCGTCACGGTCCGCGCCCAGTTGCCGGTGGTGGGCGCCGCGTGCTCGGTCACCTATGTCATCCGCGAGGACGGGGAAGTCGTGGTGACCGCCGACTACCAGCCGGGCACCAGGGCGCTGGCGATGATGCCCCGTTTCGGGATGGAGCTGGTGGTCAGCCCCGGCTACGAGCACCTCACCTGGTTCGGCCGCGGGCCGGCCGAGACCTACGTGGACCGCGCCTTCGAGCGTGTCGGCGTCTACTCGTCCACCGTCGACGCCGGGTGGGTCGAGTACGCCAGGCCGCAGGAAAACGGCAACAAGGTCGAGGTGCGTTGGGTGGAGTTGACCGACGACAGGGGAGTGGGCCTGCGCGCCGAGGGCCTGCCGCTCCTCGGCGTCGAGGCGCATCATGTGAGCCGGCGCGACGTCGAGGCGGCGGCCTACAGCTTCCAGATCACCAAACGCCCCGAGGTCTACCTGAACCTCGACCTGATGCAGATGGGCGTCGGCGGCATCAACAGCTGGTCCGCGCTCGCCTACCCGATGGCGCCGTACCGGATTCCAGCCAACGAGCCGCACACGTACTCGTTCAAGCTGAGGCCGATCGGGGGCAGTGACAAATAGTAGGCGGTAGGCAGTCGGTCCGCCGTAGCTTGAAGAGCGAAGGCGGATAGGCAGTGGCGCAGGCCTGAAGGCCTGCGGTATCTGTGACTGTCCAGAGGATCGGCAGATAGCGCAGGGCTTGAGCCCTGCGCCGCGCGCCCGTGAGGCGCGAGGCGGCGGGCGTGAACGAGACCGGGTTACACTGGATGAAACCGCCATCCAGTTCCGTGCTCATGTGTGAGGGGATTGTGAAGAAGACATCATCCGCTGCCGCATCGGTCCTCGTCGCGCTGGCGCTCGCCACCGGCGGCGCCTGCTCCCGTCAGTCCTCGTCGTCGGCCTCGACAGCGGCTCAGGCCACCTCCGCCGGCATGCCGGCGACACCGCCGGCTCCCAACCTCGAGCAGGCGCTCGAGACGGTGGACGGCGTGGTGCTCGAGACGATGGACGCCTCCAACTACACTTACATGAGGCTCAAGACGCCGAAGGGTGAGCTGTGGGCGGCGACCGCCAAGACTCCGGTCAAGGTGGGGGACAAGGTGACGGTGCCGCTCCAGACCGAGATGCGGAACTTCCACAGCCCGTCGCTCAACCGCGACTTCCCGGTCATCTACTTCGTGTCCCAGATCGGGCAGGGCGGCCAGCCGGCGCCGCCGCCGATGGCGGTCGGGCACGGGGCGAGCGGCATGCCGGCCCCGGCGGCGGTGAAGGTGGAGCCGATGGCGCCGCCCGCCGGCGGGTCCAGCATCGCTGACGTCTGGGCGAGGCGCACGTCGCTCGCCGGCAGGTCCGTGACCGTGAACGGGACGGTCGTCAAGTTCACCAGCGGCGTGATGGGCCACAACTGGCTGCACGTACAGGACGGCAGCGGCAAGGCGGCCGACGGCACCAACGACCTGACCGTGACCACCGACGATGCGGTGAAAGTCGGCGACGTCATCACCGTCACTGGCACGGTGGTCATCGACAAGGATCTCGGCTCGGGCTACACCTACAAGGTGCTGATCGAGGGAGGGAAGATCAAGTAGGCAGCGTGTCCGCCGCAGCTCGAAGAGCGAAGGCGGACACGCGGTCGGCAGCGGGCAGCTTGCCCGCCGAAGCCCGCGGGCGGGCGGATCGTGGCCGGAGGTCCGGGAGCGGCATCTTTGTCTGTGCTATGCTACGCGCCGACCGGAGGTCACCCATGCCCGCACGGCTCGCGGTTCTCTTGTTCCTGTTGCTCACCTGCGGCTCGGCTGCCGCGCAAACCCCCGACAAGCCGGCGTTTCCCAAGAAGATGGGATTCTTCGCGATGACGTCGGACGGCCCCGTCGAACTGAAGGTGAGCGGCGAGCCCGCCGAGGTCGACCTCGCGCTCGGCCTGAAGAGCTTCTACTCGGCCGACTCGTTCGACAAGATCCCGAAAGCCAAGTGGGTGCGCTCGTTTTACGTCAGCGCGATGAACTGGGTGGCCTGGCGCCTCTACCTCGTGGTGGGACGCGAGGCGCTGGTGGATTCGCTCAACCACTACCAGATGTTGTCGAGCAGCGTGATTTCCCGGGGCGTCATCGCCTTCGAAGTCGTGTCGCCCGATCTCCAGAACCTCGCGTTCATCCGTCAGGCCATCTTGAAGCTGGCCCCGAAGGGCGTGCCGGAGGACCAGCTCGAGGCCTACATCGTCGTCGAACTCAAGAGCACCATGGGCCTCAACAACCGTAACTATCCCATCAAGATCAGCGTGCCGCCGCCGCAATAGCGCTATTCTGGGGGCAGGACGCTCACATCCGAGGACGGCCCCCATGTCCATTCGACCAGTCCGGAAGATCTCCCAGCCGATAACCGCGCGGGAGGGCGCCGGTGTGCGCCTGCGCCGGGCCTTCGGCTTCGGCGACCCGTCGGAAGTCGATCCGTTCCTGCTCCTCGACGACTTCCGCAGTGACAACCCGGCCGACTATCGCGCCGGCTTCCCGTGGCATCCGCACCGCGGCATCGAGACGATCACCTACGTGCTGGCGGGGAGCGTGGAGCACGGCGACAGCCTTGGCAACCGCGGCGTGCTCGGCGCGGGCGACGTGCAGTGGATGACGGCGGGCAGCGGCATCGTGCACCAGGAGATGCCGCAAGGCGATCCGCTGGGGCGGATGCACGGCTTCCAGCTCTGGGCGAACCTGCCGGCTTCCCTCAAGATGACGCGGCCCCGCTACCAGGACGTCCCCGGGCGCGACGTTCCCGAGGTCGTCGAAGACGACGGCACGCGCATCCGCGTCGTGTGCGGCAGCTTCGGCGGGACGACCGGGCCGGTCGAGGGCATCGCCGCCGACCCGCGCTATCTCGATATCGCCGTCCCGCCCGGCCGCCGGAAGCGGCTGGCCGTGGACGTCACGCAGAACGCGTTCGCCTACGTGTTCGACGGGTCCGGCAGCTTCCGCGACGCGTCGGCGCCGCGCGGCGTGCGCACCGACCTGATCGAGCCGTCGGGCGGCGGCCCGACCGTGGTGGACGATGTCACGAACCGGTCGCTGGTGCTGTTCGACCGCGGCGACGAAGTGGTCGTGCAGGCCGGGGAGCGGGGCATCAGGTTCCTGCTCGTGTCGGGCCGCCCGATCGAGGAGCCCGTCGCCTGGGCCGGCCCGATCGTGATGAACACCGAGGCCGAGCTGCGCCAGGCCTGGCGGGAGCTCGAGGACGGGACGTTCATCAAGGGCCGGTAGGTGGCAGGTTCAGGGCTCCCGCCTTCGCCCGCGGTCGATTCCTCGCGGGCTTCGGCGAGGCCTCGCCGAAGCCCCGCCGTCGCCCCACGGGCTATGGCGGGGCGTAGGCGGGCAGGGCTCAACGCGGGCCACGGCTCCCGTCACCGTAGTTTCACACTTCTTCCATACGCCCGCTGCCTCCGCCGTCGTCATAGTTCAGTAGAGAGACTTTCAGGGGGCGCTATGAACCGAACATATGTGGCCGTCATCCTCGCCGCTGGCGCCGTCGCGGCAGGCGGAGGTTGGCATCACTTCCACGCCAGTGCCGACCCGGTGCAGGTGGCCACGGCCGAGGTCGCGTCCGGGGACGTGGTCCAGAACGTCGCCTGCACCGGCACGCTCGATGCGGTGACGACGGTTGACGTCGGGTCCCAGGTGTCGGGCACGATCGCCACCATCCCGGTCGATTTCAACTCCATCGTCCGCAAGGGTGACGTGTTGGCGAAGCTCGACACCTCGCTCATCCAGGCCCAGCTGGACCAGGCCCGCGGGAGCCTGGCGAAGGCGGGTGCCGACCGGGGAGTGGCTCAGGCGGCGGTGCTCGACGCGACCGAGAAGCTGGATCGCTCCAAGGCGCTCGCCGCACGCCAGCTGATTCCCCAGAGCGATCTCGATGACGCGCAGGTGGCGGCCGACGAGGCCCGGGCCAGCCTCAAGTCGGCGACGGCGCAGCAGCAGCTGGCGCAGGCCTCGGTGGACCAGGCCCAGGTGGACCTCGAGCACGCGACCATCTTCTCGCCCATCGACGGGATCGTCGTCGCCCGAAAGGTGGACATCGGGCAGACGGTGGCGGCCAGCTTCCAGACGCCGTCACTGTTCTCGATCGCCGCAGACCTGACGAAGATGAAGCTGACGGCCACCGTCGATGAGGCGGACATCGGCAAGGTCGCCGTCGGACAGACGGCGCACTTTTCGGTCGACGCCTACCCGAGCCAGCCCTTCGAGGGGAAGGTGGTCCAGGTCCGGCTGCAACCGGAGACCGTGCAGAACGTGGTGAGCTACGACACGGTCATCGCCGTGGACAACCCGAAGCTGCTGCTGAAGCCGGGGATGACGGCAACGATCGCCGTCGAGGTGGCGCGCCACGAGAACGTGCCGCGTGTCCCGGGCGTCGCCCTCCGTTTCCGGCCCACGCCGGCGGTGCTGGCGGCGCTGAACGAGCCGAACGTGGCTTCGGACCCGAAGCTCCGCCCGGCGGCGACGCTGACGTCCGGGTCCCCCGCGGAAGTCTGGGTGGTGAACGGCGGCCGCATGGAGCCGCGCCGGGTCCGCGTGGGCCTGAGTGACGGGCTGTCGTTCGAGGTGCTCGACGGCGTGCCGCTGGGTGCTCGCGTCGCCACGGCCGCGTGGCTGACGGCGTCGGTCCGGCCCTAGCACGTCGCGGTACCCACGCCGCTCGCGCCGCGGCCCACCGACATGCGTCGCTAGGTTCCCTCCGGGCGTAGGCCGGCCCTTCAGAGCCGGCTTTGGCGGGGCTGAAGCCCCGCCCTACACCCGGTCCTGACAGTGCTGCCCGCGATCATCAGATAGAGCAGGGCTTCAGCCCTGCTCTAGGCCTGCCCCTCCCGTTGACCGCTTCCGCGGCTTGTGCGCACAATGGCTATCAGGCCATCCATGAATCGGGTTCTGCGGCGGTCGCCCTGGTGGAAGGGCGTCGTCCTGTTCGCGCTCGTCTCCGTCCTGTCGGGCGCCTGGCTGACCGTCGTGCACGGGAGCCTGGTTGCGGGCGGGGCGTGCCCGGCCGAGTCCGACGTTTCGGCGACTCGCCACGGGCTGGCGATCGGCCACGACCACGGCGCGGTCGCCCATCACGATTGCTCCGTCTGCCACTGGCTGCGGTCGCTCCGGTCGATGACCGGCGACCAGCCGCCGATGGCGGATGGGATCTCCCCGGCAGGATTTGTCCTCCCGGCTTCGTTCGATCACGAAGGTCACCTCGCCCTCGCCGCGCTTCCGGCCCGCTCTCCTCCCGCGTAACACCCGCTCTGGCTTCACGACTACAGGCTGCCGGCAGTCGTCGGGGTTTGCCGCCCCGGCGAAACCCATCGGGGACCTGCGCGGTTTCATCAGCGCGCGAGCGCGGCGCTTGCGACGGGACTGGGAGCGTCATCATGCAGATCGATCGTCGGTTCAGTCGGTTCAGCGGACAAACGGTGGGCGCGGCGCTGGTCGCGCTCGCCGTCGTGGCGGGGCTGGTCCCGCTGCTTTCGGCACAGGGCCTTGGCGGCGCGGGCACGATCGAAGGGACGGTGAAAGACCCGAGCAGCGCGGTGGTCGTCGGAGCCACGGTGATCATCCTGAACCCGGTCACCGGCTTCACGCGGACGGCCGAGACCGATGGGAGCGGCCACTTCGTGTTTCGGAACCTGCCCCCGAATCCGTACCACCTCGTGGCAACCGCCAAGGGATTCCAGACGTTCGAGCAGGACATCGACGTGCGGTCGGCGGTGCCCATCAGCCTGGTGATCCCGGTCAAGATCGCCGGCGCGACCGAGACGGTGAACGTGTCGGGCCACGCCGACCTCATCGAGAACAACCCGACCGCCCATACCGATCTCGATCAAACGCAGCTGGCGCGGCTGCCGATCCCGGCGAACTCGTCGGGCCTCAGTTCGGCGATCACGCTCGCCTCGCCCGGCGTGGTGGCCGACTCGAACGGGTTCTTCCACCCGATGGGTGACCACGCCCAGACGCAGTTCTCGATCGACAACCAGCCCGTCACCGACCAGCAGAGCCGGACCTACTCCAACCAGATCTCGCTCGACGCCATCCAGTCGATGGAGGTGATGACGGGCGTGCCGCCCGCGGAGTTCGGCGACAAGGACAGCCTCGTCGTCCGCGTCATCACCAAGTCCGGCCTCAATCAAGGCAAGCCCTCGGGCACCGCGTCGTTCAGCGTCGGCTCGTTCGGGACGCCGCAGGGGGAGTTCAGCGTCGGCTTCGGGGGTGACCGGTTCGGCAACTTCCTGACCGTCAGCGCGCTTCGCGGCAATCGATTCCTCGACTCCCCGGAATTCACGGCGCTTCACGACACCGGCGACTCGGTGTCGGTGTTCGACCGCGCCGACTACCGCCCGAACAACCGCGATGCGTTCCACCTGAACCTGTCGGTCGCGCGCTCGGCCTTCCAGGTGCCGAACACCTACGACCAGCAGGCGGCGGGGCAGGACCAGCGCCAGCGCATCGTCACCTTCAACGTCGCCCCCGGGTGGACGCGGATCATCAGCCCGACGCTGCTGTTGGCCGCCAACGCGTACGTCCGCCGCGACGCCGTCACCTACTCACCGAGCGCGAATCCCTTTGCGGACCTCCCGGCCACGATCTCGCAGCAGCGGAGCCTGACCAACTACGGCGCGAAGGTCGACCTGTCGTATTACAAGGGACGACACAACGCCAAGGTCGGCGGCCAGGTGAGCTTCACGTCGCTGTCCGAGCACTTCCAGCTCGGGCTCACCGATCCGGCGTTCAACGCGCCCTGCGTGGACGCGAACGGCAACCCCGTGCCGGATGCCCCGGCGACCGGACCGTCCGGTTGCGTGGCGCTGGGCCTGTTGCCGAACTCGGCCTTCCAGCCGGGCCTGGCCGCGTTCGACCTGACGCGGGGCGGCTCGTTGTTCACCTTCAACGGCAGCGCGCTCATCAAGCAGCAGTCCGTCTACGCCCAGGATTCGATCACGCTCGGCAGCGCGACGGCCATGGCGGGCGTCCGCGTCGATCACTACGACGGCCTGACGTCGGCGACCTCGGTGCAGCCGCGCGTCGGCATCTCCTACAAGGCTTCGACCGGGACGGTGCTCCGGGCGTCGTACGGCCGGACGATGGAGACGCCGTACAACGAGAACCTGGTGCTCTCGAGTGCGACCGGCAGCGGAGGCCTGGCGCAGAACAGCTTCGGCGCCGCGGGAGCCCAGCCGCTCCAGCCCGGCCGGCGCGACCAGGTCACTGCCGGCGTGGAGCAGGGGGTCGGCCGATGGCTGGTCGTCGACGTCGACTACTTCTACAAGAGGACGGTGAACGGCTACGACTTCGACACGCTCTTCAACACCCCGATCGTCTTTCCGATCTCCTGGGCGAAGTCGCAGATCGACGGGCTGTCGGCGCGCATCAACCTGGTCAAGCACCGGGGTTTCAGCGCCTTCACCGTGATCGGGCACAACCGGGCGCGGTTCTTCAATCCCGAGAACGGCGGGATCCTCTTCAACTCGCCGCTGCCGACCGGCGTCTTCCGGATCGACCACGACCAGGTCTTCCAGCAGACGACGAACCTGCTCTACCAGGCGCCGGGACGCCTTGGGGCGTGGGTCGAACTGACGTGGCGGTACGACTCCGGGCTGGTCGCCGGGTCGGTACCGGACTACGCGACGGCGCTGACGCTGACGCCCGACCAGCAGGCCGCCATCGGCCTCTATTGCGGCAGCACGTTCGCCACGCCGACACAGGGGCTGACCAGCTGCAGTTCGCCGCAGTTCGGCGCGACGCGGCTGGTCATCCCGGCGGCGGGGACCGAGAACGACGACACCAATCCGCCGCGGATCGCGCCCCGGCACCTGTTCGACGTCGGCGTCGGGCTCGACAACCTCGCGCGCACCGAGCGCGGCCACCTGAGCGTGCGCCTCAGCGTCCTGAACCTGACCAACAAGGTGGCGCTCTACAACTTCCTCTCGACCTTCAGCGGCACTCACTTCGTGCCGCCGCGCACGGTACAGCTGGAGGTGAAGTGGACGTTCTGAACGGGGCGCGAGCCATGCGATCGGCTCTTGGCCGAGCTTGACGGCCTTCGCGGTTGACGGTAACGTGGCGCGGGTGCGGGCCGGTCTTCGTGTCCATCGCGTACTCTCGCTGCTGGCCGTCGTGGCGGTCCTCAGCCTGTGGACCGCCGAGAGCGTGTGGCACGAACACGCCGATCACGGTGACCACCACGATTGCCCCGTCTGCCAGGTTGCCCAGCACCACGGCGCACTGGTCGTCGTCCCGCCGCCATCACCGGCGTTCGTGCCGGTGTGCGTCTCCTGGCTTCCCACGAGCGGCCCCCGTCTCGACCTCGACGAGCCGTGCCGTCCGGGCCCATCGCCGCGCGGTCCTCCGCCGCTCTCCCTCCTCTAACGGTCGGGTTGTTCAGTTGTTTCGCGCAGCGTGACGCGCCGGCCACCGGTATGGCCGACGTCCGGATGTGCCCACCCGTCTACACCGAGGGAGAGTGTGATGTCCGTGTACCAGTCCATCCGCGCGGCCGTCTGCCGCGCCAGCGTCGGCGTTTGTTTCGTGTTCGTGGCTTCGACCGCATTTGCGCAGTCGGTCGGGGCCGCTGGAACGCTCCAGGGCGTCGTCATCGACCCGTCGGGAGCCGCGGTGCCCCAGGCCGTGGTCGAGCTCCACAACGAGCTGACCGGGTATCTTCAACGCACCATGACCCGCGGCAAGGGGGACTTCGCGTTCCTGAACATCCCACCCAATGTCTACCACGTGGTCGTAACGGCGGCGTCCTTCGACGTCCGGTCCCAGGACGTCGCCATCCGCTCGAACGTCCCGGTCAAGGTGCGGATCGAATTGTCGGTCGGCGGCATCGCGGAAACCGTCGAGGTGAAAGCCCCGGCGCTCATGGAGGACGTGGCTGTGTCTCACGTCGACGTGAACCAGAGCGTCTTCACGAAATTGCCGACGATGTCGGTGGCCTCGGGGCTCAGCGACATCGTGACGCTGGTGACGCCGGCCGTCGTCGGCGACTCGAACGGCTTCTTCCACCCGCTGGGCGACCACGCCCAGATGCAGCTCTCGATCGACAACCAGCCGATCACCGACCAGCAGGGCACGATCTTCTCCACCCAGCTTCCGCCGAATGCGGTGGAATCGATGGAAGTCATCTACGGGATCACGCCGGCCGAATTCGGCGACAAGACGAGCCTCGTCATCAACACGATCACACGGTCCGGGTTGGGGAAGGCACCGCAGGGCACCCTGTCGATGGGGTATGGCAGCTTCGCCACGAGTCAGCCGAGCGCCACGTTCGGGCTCGGCACCGCGACGGTCGGGAACTTCACCGCCTTGAGCATGTCCCGTTCGGATCGGTTCCTGGACACGCCCGAGCTGGTGCCCCTTCACGCGGAAGGCCAGAACTACAACCTGTTCGACCGCCTCGACTTCAAGCCGACGGCCGCCGACGCCATCCATTTGAACGTGTTGTTCGCCCGATCGACGTTCCAGATCCCGAACGACGACAGCCAGCAGGCCGCCGGGCAGGATCAGCATCAGCGGGTGCAGTCCTACAACATCGCGCCCGGCTGGGCGCACGTCGTGAACGCTTCGACGCTGCTCACCGTGAACCCGTACGACCGGCACGATCAGATCGATTACGACCCGAGCGCGTCCCCCTTCGCCGACCAGCCCGCGACCATGTCGCAGCGGCGGACGTTGACGAACGTCGGCGTGAAGGCCGATCTCGCGCACTCGACCGGGAGGCACAACATCAAGGCCGGCGTCCAGATCAGCCAGACGAACCTCATGGAGGACATCACCCTGGGCCTGACCGATCCGACCTTCAACCCGGTCTGCCTGACCTCTTCCGGCGATGCCGCCACGGACCCGACGCTCACGAATCCGGCCGCGTGTGTGCCCGCGGGCTACGCGGTCAACCCGAGCCTGGCCCCCGGGCTGGTCCCCTACGACCTGACGCGCGGCGGCTCGCTGTTCCGCTTTCACGATAGCGCCGCCATCAAGCAGCAGGCCGCGTTCGTTCAGGACGAGATCAAGCTTGCCGATTGGACGTTCGACCTCGGCGTGCGATTCGACCGGTACGACGGCCTCAGCTACAAGACGTTGTGGCAGCCGCGGGCCGGCGTGACCTATCGCGTGAAGCCGACGAGTTCGATCGTCCGGTTCGGATACGCGCGGTCGTTGCAGACGCCGCTCAACGAGAACCTGCTGGTGTCGAGCGCGACCGGCGAGGGCGGGCTCGCCTCCAACGTCTTCGGCGCCTCGTACAGCGTCCCCCTGCACGCCGGCGTTCGAGACCAGCTGAACGCGGGCCTGCAGCAGGCGCTCGGCCGCCGGTTCGTCCTCGACGCCGACTACTTCTGGAAGAGGACCGGGAACGCGGGGTGCGATCTGGACAGCCTGTTCAACACCGCCATCTACTTCCCGATCGAATACGCCCAGTCGAGGATGAGCGGATTCTCCGTCCGGTTGAGCATGCTCGAAACCACGGGGCTCACCGCCTACGCGAACGTGGGCCACACGACCGCCAAGGTGTACACGCCAGAAGTCGGCGGCCTCGTCTTCAACGCCCCGCTGCCCGGCGTCGTGGGCCTGCTCGATCACGACCAGAAGGCGCAGGTCACCATTCACGCCCAGTACCAGCTTCCGGCGAGGCTGCCGTGGGTGTCGATGACGTGGCGGTACGACAGCGGGGTGGTCGCCGGGGCCGTTCCGGACCTGGCGAGCCTCGTCGCGCTGACACCGAACCAGCAGCAGACCGTCGGGTTCTTCTGCGGGAACCAGGTGGCGACCATCGGCAGCCCGATCACCTCGTGCGCCTCTACCAGCTACGGGACGCGGTTCGTCACCGTCCCGGCCGCAGGGACCGGGAACGACATCACCAACCCGCCACGCATCAAGCCGCACGCCGTCCTCGACCTCGCGGTCGGCACCGACGACCTGCTCAGAACCAGGAAGCGCACACGCGTGACCGCGCGCCTCACGGTGCTGAACGTGACGAACACGCTGGCGATGTACAACTTCCTCTCGACGTGCGCCGGCACGCACTTCATTCCGACCCGTAGCGTGAGGGGAGAGGTGGGCATCTCGTTCTGACCGGCGGCCCTGAAGAGCTGCCGGTTCTTCGCCTGGCGCGGATTCGCCGGCGGCCCGATTATCGGGTATGCTTCGCCGCAGGACGGGGCGGTCGCACCGCCCGGCGTCCCATCAACCAAAGGAGCCATGACCATGACCGAACGACGCGCGTTTCTCGGGCAGGTGGGAGTGACGCTCGGCACGGTGGCCGCCGCCGGGCTCGTCGGCACGGCTGCCGTCGCGGGACAGGCGATGCCGAAATCCGCGGTCAAGCCCGCCGGCCAGGCGCCCGCCGGCGCGTCGCCGTTCGCCGGCGTGCAGAAGGCGTCGGCCGACTGCGTGCGCGCGGGCGAGGGCTGCGTGGCCCATTGCGCGAAGGAGCTGGCAAACGGCAACACGGCGATGGGCAAGTGCAACCTGAGCGCGCACGACATGCTCGCGCTGTGCAGCGCCATGCTCACGCTCTCGAGCGCGGAGTCCCCGCTCGCCCGTCGGCTCGCGCCCGTGTGCGCGGACGCCTGCAAGGCGTGCAGCCAGGCCTGCTTCGAGCACCAGGAGCACTGGGCCCACGGGATGCATCTCGCGTGCAAGGCCTGCTACGAGTCGTGCCTGGCGTGCGAACAGGCCTGTCGCGCGCTGGCCGCCTGAATTTCGCCGGCGCCCGCACAGACCTTGCCGCCTGTGTCCCTCTACGCCTATCTGAGTCCTTTCGCCACGGCGAAGTCGGCGTTGTAGTTGACGACCGCCCAGGCCGTGTGCGTCGCCGGATCGACACCGTAGGTGCCCAGCGCGTAACCGGCGTTCCAGAGTCCCGCGACGAATCTCTTCGTGCCGCCGGCATTCCCGTCCACCGCGTTCACCCACGTGCCGTCGGCCCGGCGCGTTGCCAGGCCGAACGTCCCGCTCCGCAACTGGTCGGCAGAGACCGTGGCGGGTGCGTAGGTCAGTGACAGCGCGTAGACGTCGGTCTCCGACGTGCCGAGCGCCCGGGCCATCCCCCACAAGGTCAGGATGCCGCTGGCGAGCCCCTTCACACCCGTGGCGCTCGCCCAGCCTGTGTCGACGGCCTTGGTCGACCGACGCCCGGCGCCGTCCACCTCCGTGCTGGAGTTGACGCCGCCGAGGATCCGCGCCGTCGTGCCGCCATACGCCTGTTGCACGACGCCGTACGAGCCGCCCTGCGGGACGAGGAACTGCTTGCCGTTGAGGGAGTAGCCGAAGGTGTCGCGCTTGACGAAGGCGAGCGTCGGCGTGCTGCCGGCCAGCACGTATTCGCCCGACTCGAGCCTCACCTCGACCGGCGCCGAGAAATACTCGGCCGTCACCCGCGGACCGTCGACGATGTAGATGTAGTACCCGATGCGGTTCAGTTCCTGCACGATCGGCGTTTCGCGCGGCGGAACGTCGTACTTCGTGTCCGGCGCGGGCACGGCCGGAACATAGAACTTGGAGCTGTCGGACGCCCCAATGATCTGCTGGACGCTGGCCGTCCCGTCCGGGCTCGCGATCACGGATCGTTGGTACACGTGATCGTGGCCGCTGATGTACAGCCGGACGCCGTGGCGCGCCAGGCTGCCGATGAAGGCGTTCCGGGCCGCCGCGTTGGCCGCCGGCGTCGTGCCCAGCAGCGTGTCGGCGTGGGCCTCGCCAATCAGGTTCTTGTGCCCGAGCACGAAGGCGTGCCCTCCCCCGGGGGTCGCCGCCAGCACCCGGTCGATCCAGGCCTGCTGCTCCGCGATGTTCACGTTGTGGTAGTTCGCCGAGCCATAGCCGGACCCGTCCGCCCGCGTGAACTGATCGAGCATCACGAAACGCGCGTTGCGGTAGACGAACGAGTAGCTGAGTCCCTTGAGGCCCACCGTCGTCGTCACCGTCGTCGGACTGCTGAAGTCGGACCCGACGGTGAACGAGGGCCGGTGCTGGGCGGCGGAGGGCCGTAGTCGGCGGTGGAAATCCGCGCGTCGGCCGGCGTCATGTTCTGCCGCCCGGTCTGGGTCTGCGGGAAGACGTGCTGGAACTCGACGGCCGAGTACATCGCGGCATCATGGTTGCCGCGGAGCGGGAAGAATCCGATGCCCGCGTTGTAGAGCGCCTGTGCGTAGTTCGCCCGGGTGTCGTAGCCGGCCACGCTGCCGTCGTTCACGAGGTCGCCCACCTGGATGACGAACCTCACGCCGCGACGGATGAACTCCCGGTTGATCTGCTCGACGATGGAGACGGCCACCGCGTTCGGATTCTTCCCGTCGTCCTTGGCGGTCCACTGGGTGTCGCTCATCACGCCGAACGTCCATGCCTGCGCGAAGGCGGGCGCGCCGGCCGCCAGGGTCGCCAGCAGCACAGCGCACGCGACGAGACGTCGCACGCTCGATCGGATATCCATGAACGATTCTCCTCGCGGGGCGACGGCGAGGGCCGGCTTCGCGGCCGGCCCTCGTCGGACGTTCGGATTCAGGTGGGGCCGGCCGTCCTACTTGAGCGCGATCGTCTTCTGCACGGTGCCGCCCTTCAGGCTGGCGTACTTCACCGTGATCTCGCCCGACCCCTTCACGAGGTACTGGATCGTCCGCGTCGTCTTGCCCGGCATGCCGTTGCGGACGATGAGGCGTGTCAGATCCTTCTGGTCGATGAGCTGCTGCACGGTCGGCTGGTAGCCCAGCTTGTCCCGGACGACGCTGACCGAAATGACCTCGACGGTCTTCCCGTCGAGCGTCAGGATGTCGGGGGGCACGATGTTGTTCTGCGCCGCCTTCGCCAGGATGGTCGGCACCACCTTCGGATTGTTCAGATCCACCCAGACCTTGTAGACGCCGTCGCCGAGACTCTCGACCTTCGTGTCGCCCATCTTCATCAGGGGCATCTCGTCGGCCTGGTAGAGCGTCCAGGCCATGTTGCGGTGGCACAGCTCCTCGGTCATGAAGCGCGGCGGCACGCGGCCGTACGTCTTCTTCCAGCCGCCGATCTCCACCTTGCCGAACTGCGGGTGATCGAATTCCTTCCACTCGATGAACTCGTCGCCGAACTCCAGGCGATCGTTCCACCAGTAGTTGGCGACCCGCGGGGCGATCGGGCTGTCCGGGTTCTTCTGCTGTTCGACCAGCGCCGGGCTGTTGTAGTACTGCCCCCCGTTCCACAGTTCGTTGGAGAACGACAGGATGCCCAGGCCGTCGGCGGTCCAGTCGATGAAGCCGCCGTGCACGGTGTAGAGGCCGCTCCAGATGACGAGATAGCGGTAGTAGGGGAGCATCCGTTCGGCATTCTGCCCGAGCTCGTCGTACGCCAGGACGTCCGCGCGCGGGTACTCGCCGACCGATTCGGCGCCGGGCCCGCGGAGGATCATCCCGCCGTTGTTGTGGTAGCTCTGGACGCCCGCGATGTTCGGGTGCGCCATCATGAAGTCGTTGACGGCCTTCGCTTCGGGCAACTCGAACGGGTAGTCCATCGCCCCGCTCTGGACGTAATCGGGTTGCCAGTCGGCCGCCCAGTTGCGATTCGGGTCGTAGCTGCCCGGGCCGTCTTCGCCCACGCGGCCGTCGCCGTCCCGGTCGATGCCTTCCGATCCGAGCATGATGTAGTCGCCCTGTCCCGGCGGCGCGGCCTCCATGATGCGCGGGTCGAGGGCGCTCTTGCGCATGTTGCCGTTGCCCATGCCGACGAACTTGCGGATCTGGGAGACGACGCCGTCGCCGTTCAGGTCGGTGGCCCAGTCTTCGTCCATCTGGTAGTCGTTGTCGTCGTCGACCGGCATGTGCCCGCCGCGGGCGTTGCCGCCCGGCCCGTGCATGAACCAGTCGCGGCCATCGGGGTTGACGGTGGGCAGCAGGTAGAACACGCGCTCGTTGACGAGCCTGGTGACCCGATCCAGCTTGCCGTAGTTCTCCATCAGGTACCAGATCGTGTAGAGGCAGATCTCGCCTCCCTGGATCTCGTTCCCGTGGACGTTGGCCTCGATGTACATCGCCGCCTTGCCCATCTCCGCCCCGGTATCCGGGTTGTTGATGGTCATCATCGGAATGTCGCGGCCGTCCACCGTCTTGCCGATCGACTGGTACTTCAGGAGCTTCGGCCACGCCTTTTCGAGCGTCTTCAGGTCGGCGATGAGCTCGGCGACGTCGTGCCAGCGGTTGAAGTCGAGGTGCACTTTGTAGGTCCGCTCGGAGGTCGGCCCCTGGTTCTCGGGCAGCCACGGCTTCGGCACTTGAGCGGCTGGCGTCGCCTGGGCCTGCGCCGCCCTGGCCTGGGTGGGCTTCTCCTGGCCGCGCATCGCCGGCGCGGCATATGTCACGGCGGCCAGCACGAGGCCGGCGGTCGCCATCAGTCGGAATCGTCTCTCGGTCATGGTGATGTCCTCCGGGAGTTCACTTCTCGCGTTACTTCAGCGTGAGCGTGGCGCTGTCGGTGCCGCTCTTCTGCGACACGACCTTCAGCGTGACGGTGCTCCCGGGCTTGCCCCTGACGATCCACTCGTAGCTCTGGAGCGTGTTCGAACCGTTCAGGGCCGTGATGAAGGTCCGCCGTTCGTTGCCCGCGATGACGTCCTTCGGCGCGACACCGAGTTCCACCATCGCCGGCTTGACCGCCCGCGCGAGGGCGCCCTGCGCGAGCGCGGTCGGCAGGTACCCGGTGTTGACGATGTGCGCCCTGATGCGGTAGATGCCTCCGCCGTGCGCCGTCACTTCCGTCTTGGCGATCTTCAGGTGCGGGAAGAGTGAGGAGAGGTACATCGCGAACTTCGCATGGCCCGCGGCGAGATCGGGGATCCGGTCGGCCGGCGGGTTGACGGTCTCGTACGGCTTGAAGCCGCCGATCTCGACGTCGCCGAGCGTCGGGTGCGTGAACGGCGTCCACTTCACGAAGCCGTCGATCTTCTCGGCGTCCATCCACCGGAGCACCCGCAGGTCGGCGTAATTCGGGCCGGCGGTCTCGCCCGTCGCCGTCGCCCCGCCGCGACCCTGCGCCATCGCCTGCGCGCCCCCGGTGCCGCCGCGCCCGCCCTGGCCGCCCGCTCCTCCGCGGCTCTGGGGGACCATCGGTCCGCCGCGAGCGTCGCCGGCAACCGCGGGTTCCGGTGCCGATTCGGTCGCCGTCACGCGCGGTTGCATGCCCCAGCCCGGCGTCGAGAACGACGGCACGCCGTACTGGTAGTAGCCGTACTCGAAAAAGGCCCCGGCGGGCGTCCGCACGGGCGGGGGGACCCGGATGCCGGTCAACTGCCGGTACCGCTCGCTGATGGTCAGGAAGTACTCGATGTCGCCGGTCGCGATCGTCGTCGAGGCAGAACGTCCGGGGCCGCCGCGGCCGCCGGCCGGCTGCGCGGCTGCCGCCGCCGCTCCGCCTCGGCCGCCGACGCTGACGCCCTCGTACTCGGCCGCTGCCATCATGCCGCCGCCCCGTCCGCCACCGCCGCCGCGGCCACCGAATCCGCCGGCGCCGCCATCCTGGAACATCCCGACCCGGCGCGACTCGGCGATGCTTCGGTCCGCGAACTCGGACAGCGCAATGGGAGACGGCGGGCCCAGTTCGCCACGCCGGTTCGGCGCGACAATCAGGTTGTCGCTCTCGCCGAAGGCCAGGATCGCGGCGATGTTGCGGTGCTTGATCACGTAGTCGAGCACCGCGCGTGTCTCGGCCTCGCTCACCATGTACCGTCCGGCGTCGGGCTGGAAGTACGGATACTGGTGCATGAAGTTGCGGTTGATGTCCGTGCCGCCCGGACCGTCCTCGGCGATGAACCCGTCGTTGTCCTTGTCGAGGCCTTCCCAGTAGATCGCGTAGCCGCCCTGTTCCCCCTTCGACGGATCGGCCCGCTTCATGAGGCGAGGATCGGCCGGGTCGATCAGGTAGGGGCCTTTCGGATCCTTCACGCGCATCACCGTGATCTGGCCGTCCTTGTTGAGATCGTCAGGGCCGTCCTCGTCGACGCGGCCGTCGTTGTCCGCGTCGAACGGCACCGCGTTGGTCTTGCGGCCGGTCTTGACGGGGGCGAACATCAACTCGGCGCCGTCGGGATTCACGCGGGGAATGATGTAGAAGGCCTGCGTGTCGATGCGCTGTTTCACCGCCGCGTCTGTCGCGTAGTTGTTCAGCAGGTACTCCACCAGCGAGAGCGCCAGTTCGCTGCCGATGACGTGGTCGCCCTCGAAGTTGCCGGCCACGAGCAGCGCCGGCCGCGCGGCCACCGGAGTGCCGGCCGGATTGGCAATCTCCACGGCCCACAGGTCCCGGCCTTCCTTCGTCCTGCCGATCGACACCATCCTGGCGATGTCCTTGTGGGCGGCCACCGCGGCGTTCAGCGACGCGGTCAGTTCCTGGTAGGTATGGTATTTCGCCGTGTCGGCCGCCTGCGGCACACTCGTCGCCGAGACGAGCAGCAGGACGAACACGGCCAGCGCGGCACACGTACGTGCCGGGTGCGCACAAGTCCTTTGCACGGTTTTCCTCCCGTTAAGCGGATGAGAAGCGTCGAGCGTGGCAGAGGATACCAGAGAACGGGCCTTGCGGCGCGCCACGGTCACGCCCACGATGCTCTTTCGATCCCGTCGCGCGAATCCAACAACGAGGACTGGTAGTAGTGCCACCTTGTCCTCTCCGCGTCCAAATCGCAGTAAGCTAGGGCGTCCGGATCGCCGGCGGCCCCCGCCGGCATGCCCACCTGCGAGGATGGCGCGCATGAAGCAGAACTTCCATATCGGCATCATGGGGAATCTCTTCTCGGGCAAGACGACGCTGATGCTCGCGCTGGCCCGGGACCCGTATAAGGCGGAGCTCGAGGCGCTGCTCGGCGGCGCGGAGCTGCACGCCTTCTCGGAGCGCGTCGAGAAGGGATCGCTCATCGACGAGTGCCTGGCCCTCTTTTACCACGACCGGGTCGCCAACATCTTCCCGACCGAGCTGGCCTTCCTCCACATGCGCACGCTCCAGCAGCGCGAGATCCGCCACCTGATGACGAGGGAGAGCCCGCGGGGCGTGATCATCCTCGAGGACCGCCCGTTCCTCGACGGCCCCGAGGTGTTCGTCAAGCGGATGATCGACTCGGGCGAAATGCCGGCCGCGCACGCGAAGCTCTACCGCACGCTGTTCCACCAGACGCTGCGCAACGAGCACATCCGGCTGCCCGACCTCACGGTCTACCTGAGGACCGAGCCCGACGTGCTCGAGCGCCGGCGCGCCAGGCGCGCGGCCGAGGGCGACGCCTACGCGGAGACGATCAAGGAGGATTACCTCCGCGAGATCCACGCGAGCTACGAGGCGGTGGCGGCCGGCTGGAAGCGCACGCTGCTGCGCTACCAGGAGCACGCGATCGTGCCCCCCGACGCGGACCTGATGACGCTGCCGGCCGAGATCGACATGAACGAGCACCCCGACTACGTGCACGTCGCGGCCGGGACCATCCGCGAGAAGGTGCGGCGGATGATCGCCTCGCGCCGGCAGGGGACGTAGGGCCAGGGCAGCCCGGGGCAGGGAAGCCGTCAGTCTGGCCGGGAGCGGGCTCGCTGCCAATCCTCGCGGAGGATGGCCCAGAGCTCCTGGTCGACGCACTGGTCGCCGACCACCGCGACGCGGCGCAGGATGGCCTCGCGAGCGCCCCCGGCCGCCCTCAGCGAGCCCAGGGCGGCCAGGTTCTGGCGGGTCGTCTGGGCTTCGAGGCGCGAGATGCCGACGGTCTCGAACAGGAAGTCCAGCAGGAGGCGCGTGACCTCGGGATAGAGCCCCGCCCCGCGCCGGGTGGCCTTGAGCACGCTTCCCCACTCCGCGGTCCTGAACTTCGGGTCGGCCTGCCGGATGAGCACGAGGCCGGACGGCGCCGGGCCGGGATCGACCACGACCGCATAACAGGCCGCGCGGCCGAGCTCGCGCTCCCCAATCGCCCAGGCGATGTACTGACGGAACTGCTTCTCGGTGAGCGGAGGCGGGTCGAGGAACTCCCGGATCTCGTGCGGGCGCAGCGTCCGCAACAGGTGTGCGGCATCGGCGGCTTCGACTTCCCGGAGCGTGACGCCGTCGCCTGCGAGCACCGGGAGCCGCGAGCTCCACCGGGGCCGGGCGCGCGGCTGATCGCCGGCGGACGTCCCGCGGGCGTCGGAAACCGGCGTCGGGCCGATCGACAACGGCTCACAGTCGTAGGTGACCGCGCGCGGCGAGGCGGTCCACTCGTCGCGGAGAATCGACCACAGCGTTCCGTCGATGGCCTCCCCATCGGCCTGCCAGACGCCGCGGAGCACCCCTTCGCGGACGGCACCCAGGGACCGAAGGACGTCACCTTCCCGGGCGTCCAGCGAGCGCACCTCGATGCGGCTGAACCCGACGTGATGGAAGGCGTAATCGAGCGCCACTTCCATCGCCGGCGCGAGGAGCCCCATCCGGTAGAACGGCTCCCCGAGCACGACGTCGCAGCGTCCCGCGTGGAACCCCTGGTCGAGCCTCCGGACGAGAGCGAGCCCGACGGCTCCTTTCAACCCGAGGGGGACGATGCCGAAGCACACGCTGCGGCCGGCCCGTCGCTCCCGCCGGATCCCGGCGATGAACGACTCGAAGGCCGCGGCGCCCACGGGCAGCCTGTCGGTGAGCTGCCACGTGTCGCCGCACTTCAGCCAGCGGGCGAGCGACGAGGCATCGCATTCGCACAGCTCGCGCAGCGTCAACGTCGTGGCGCGGACGACAGGCAGTCCCTCCCGCCACTCGGCCGTTTCGACGCTCTCGCGACGAGTTTCGAGGAGCCCGGCGCGGTTCGACATGAGTTCCCTTCGCCGCCTGGAGGAGCCGGGGGGCTGGCGACCGATTGGACAGGGAGCAAGAGCCGAGCCATGCCCGGACAGAGATCCTATCTCCCGTGGGATGAGAGGTTTACCAATGACGCGGAGGAAACGCGACCGGGAGGACCATCTTTCGATTGTGCTATTTTGAGACTCTCAGAAGGGCGTCGAGAAATAATAGCGAGAATACTAGGAATTTGTGCGTCTCGTTACGGAGCTGGCCCATTCCGATTATTGAACAGTCAGGCCACGTCAGGCCAAATCCGCCCCGTGTTCCCGCAGCAACCGCTCGAGCACGGAGCGATGGCAGCGCGCCGGGTCCGCGCAATAGCAGCCCACCGAGAGGTTGGTCTGTCGGGAGAGCGCCGCGAGCAGCGCGAGCAGCCGCGCCGCCTCGGGCCGCTTCATCTCGGCGCGGTAGTGCCGGACGAAGCCGAGCCACTCACGCTCGCTCGACGCGTGGAGCGCCACCTTGACGAGGGCGTCCGACGGCGCCAGCTCCGGCAGCCACACGTCGTAGAAGTCGCGCGAGGCGTGTTGTGACTTGGGCACGCCGCGCGGCGGCCGGCGCACCGTCCCCAGGCGCAGGCCCTCACCGGGTGTCCGCGGGCTTCCCAGGCGCACGACTCGAATCGCCATCGGGGCGTCCTCCTTCCTCGTCCCCAGGCTACCACCGGGGCGCCCGGTTCCGCGACGGCCAGCTCTCCGCGGCGGACCCGGCGCTCGGCGCGCGGTCGTGCCCCCACGTGTAGTAGAGCCCCAAGTAGCCCACGCTGTGCGACTCGCCGGAGACCGTGTGCCCGACCATGACCAGCAGGCTCAGCTCCCCGCGGAGGGTGTAGTACCCGCCGACGTCGGTGAACGTCGTGTGCCGCGCGCCGACCGCCTGCGCGTTCTGGTGAAAGACCTCGGTGCCGACGATGAGCCGCTTGGTGATCTCCCGCTGCACGAGCCAGCCGGCGAAGAACGAATCCTGCATCCCGGGCGCGCGGTTGACCTGGTAGCCGACCCCGCCGTAGGTCGTCCAGGGCCCGCGGCTCTTCTGCACCCAGACCGGCAGTCGCGCCCACAGTTGGCCGTTGCCCAAGCGGCGCCGGCTGTTGCCCGACGGGAGTTCGATCTGCGGGAAGACGCCGACCTGCGGACGCGTGTTCGTCTCCTGGACGAATCGGTACTTCGCGCCCAGCTCGATGTCGCCGACGCCGTAGGCGCGCCCCGGCGTGACGTAGACGGCGGGCACGACCGCGTGCAATTGCAGGTTGGGGGCGGCGCCGACGTTGAACTCGAATGCGGGGACGGCGAACGCGCTCCCGCCGGGCCCGCGGTCGGCGGTGCCGAACAGGTAGGCTTCGAAGTGGCGCCACTTGACCGGCTCGGGATCGTCGGTGAGGAACGGGGGGCCGGCGGACGCGGTCGAGGAGAGTGCCGCCGTCAGGAGTGCCGCGGCCAGGGACGACCGCGCGGCGCGCCGCGCTTCGACCCAGCGCCGCAGATCGTCCGCCTGCATAACTGGAGTATACGCCGGCCGGAACGGCGCTACGCTGCACGGCTGACCGACTGCCGCCGTTCTCTCGTGGGTGAGATCGCGCTGCTGGCGGGGGCGAGGCTGGAGCCCCGCCCCCACCCGATCCAGCTGCCGGTCACCCGCGTCGTTCGCGGGCGCCCGCTCATCACGCGCCGGCGGCGCGCGTGAGCCTCGGCATTCCCATCCCCTCCTTGTTCGGCGTCTCGTAGTAGTCGTTGCGGGCCGCGCCGGCGGTTGCCGGGTCGAGGAAGCGGCGAACGGATTCGACCGAGTCGGCCTCCCATACGCACACGGCCTTGCGCCCGTCCGGAGACGGGAACGTATGGATCACCTTGAGGCCGGCCGGCAGGCCCGACGTGACGGACTGCGCGGCGGCCCAGAACTTCGCGGTGTCGTTGATCGCGTGGTTGACGACGACGTACATCGGCTCCTCCTTGCGCAGCTGGGGGCTGCGCGCCCGGGTGAGTGGATGTCGAGTGTCTTGGCTCGAGCGTCTTGGGTAACCCAACCCTCATCCTACCGCCGCTCGCCTCGCGCGGATGCCGGAATCGCAGGTCCGAAATCGCAGGCCCGGCACTGATGAGGTGCCTGTCCCTGCCCAGAGACCCGCGCCGGGATGAACCTCGTCGCGCGGAACAGCGACGCGCGCAGGGCCACGCGCTGGCGAGCCCCGCCGCGGCCGATGTCAATTCGCCGCGGGCAGCGTGGTCGGGCCGGCGCTGACGGCGTAGAGGATGCGCGCGTTGCCGATCTCGGCGGCGTTCTTCGTGAGTTCGAGATTGACCCATGCGACGACGTCGCCGAACGGACGGTCCTCGAAAGGCCACCGTGTCCGCCGAGCCGATCGCAGGTCGTTGTCGGTGACCAGTTCCGGGTCGCCGTTCATCACTGGATTCTCCGCCCTCTTCCGCCACCCTGGCCCGAGTTGGTTGTCACGAAGCCGGCTGGGTTTGCGATTGCACGGAAAATGTGAGGCTGGGGTAGCCGGGCGGACCAGGCCGGGCGATAAGGAGGACGAAGTCCGTTACCATCAAGAGGGCAGATCATGGACGAGGTCCTCTATCGGGGTTGGAGAATCCGGGTGCTCGTATGGTCCCTTGCCGCCGGCGGCTTCCGATCGGGGGCGCTGATCTGGTCCGATGAAGACACCAGCGGCTGGAGGCGCCCGGTTACACTGCGTGGTTCCTGGGACTCCGAAGAGGAAGCCCGCCGGCATGCGCTCGACGAGGGGCAGCGCGCGATCGATGCACGTCTCGCGACGGGCGGGTTTGACGGATCGAGCAATCCCTAGCGGTGAGTCTGGTCCCGGCCGATTCCGCGCCCGGCGGGCACGAGAATCCCCGTTCGGGCGGCCGTCATCGTCCGACGCACCTACCATCACTTCATGCAGCCTGCCGCGATGGCCGGCCGTCTCTTTCGAACGCTACGCCCCGGTGGCCGTTTGATCGTGATCGAGCAACCCCGGTCCGGTTCACGCAGATCCCCAAGGACGTGGCGGCAGTACGCGGAGGAGACGGTGTCATGCCGGCGGTCCTGGTCGAAGAGCTGACTGCTGCGGGTTTTCGACACCTGCGGACCGTCGATCCCTTCGATGGACCGCTCGACCTCGTGCTCATGCGGAAGCCGTAGGTGGGACCATCGGGCCGAGGTCCTCCCGGCCTGCTCAGCCTGCCATCCGCTCGTCTTGGGCCTGCCACGCTTCGGGCCGGCGCAGCTTCTCCCGGGGCCCGGCCGGAAGCCGGGAGCCGAAAGCCGAGAGCCAATGTGAATGCAGTGATTGGTCGGGGCGCCGGGATTCGGACCCGGGACCTCCTGCGCCCAAGGCAGGCGCGCTACCAGGCTGCGCTACGCCCCGACTCGTGGTGGGAACCTGAACCGGTCGTCCCCATCATACCCGACACGCGGCCCGTACGCGTGTCTCCACGTCGACAGCCGAATGCCGTAAGCCGGCGGCCCAAGGCCTGCGCAGCCGCAAGCCGCAAGCCGTAAGCCGTAAGCCGTCGTGCTATACTCCGCGCCCGTCGGGCACACGTCCTCCCCGGCGCGCGATGGCCGCCCGCCGCACCTCAGGCTGCAAGGAGCTTTCGATGAGCGAGGAGTCGATCGATCAGCCGCCCGCCGTGGAACCCGTCGTCGCGCCGGCGACTGGAGTGCCGCCGGCACCGCACGCCGCGTCCCTGACGCCGCTCGCCCAACGGTACCTCGACCAGACGCGACCCTGGGTGCGGTTCCTCTCTATCGTGGCCTTCGTGATGGCCGGGTTCATGCTGGTGGCCGGCGGCGCCATGTTCGCGATCGGCGTCTTCGGCAGCATGGCTGCACGGAACCGGGGCGAGCTTGGGCCGCTCGGCAGCGCGATCGGGATGAGCCTGGCGTCCCTGCTCTACATGGTCATGGCGATCCTGTACGTTGCCCCCGGGGTGTTTCTGTATCGCTACGCCAACGCCATCAGGGATTTGAAGGCGAACAACAACGATGCCGCGCTGGAGGGCGCCCTGAAGCACCAGAAATCGTTCTGGCGCTACGTCGGCATTTTCACCGTCGTGGGTCTCATCATGGCGGTCGTCACCATCGTGCTCGCCGGCGTGGCTGGCGCGCTTGCGGCAATGATGGCTGCGCGGTCGTAAGGCGCGAAGAACGACGAGGGGCGACCCCGCGGCGAGGGGTTCGTCGTGGAGGCCGGCGCGTCGAGATTCTCGTTCACCCACCGGCGGACGGAGTCCGCCACCAGCAGCGCCGACTCCTGCCACGTCGGACCCTCTCCCTGGAACTGCCGGCCGGCGGTCAGCCCGGCGAGGCGAAGTCGCACCGTGAGCAGGCACCGCGAGCCCGGAAGCGCTTCGCGCCGGACAACTTCGACGATGACGTCCGCGTCGAGAGGGATGTCCACGACCCGGAGGAGGCCCGGCTTCTTGCGGAGTTCTTCGCGCAGGTCGTCGACCGAGGCCCGGCGCGCCTGCTGCCCGGGAAGGGCGGGCTGCCCCGGTTTCGCGACCTCCGTGAAGACGTAGACGCGCGGCAGCGGTCGTCCCGTCGTCCCCTGCGCGAGGGCGCAGGCGCTCCACGGCCCGGCGAGGCCGCTGGCGGCCAAGACAACGACAGCCCGAACGACGAATGCGCGGACGCTCACCTCAGCCTCCATCTTCCTTCATCTTCCTGAGCGTGCGGCGGTCCCGCTTGTCGGGCGCGCGCACCGGCCGCGAGCCGAACGACCGGCGGAAGGCCCGCTCGATCTCCCGGCGCTCGATCTCCTCGGGGGTCGGCGGCGGAGTCCGGTCCTCGAACAGCTTGTGCGCTTCGGCCTTGGGAACGTGCTTGTCGGCCAGGACGGTGACGACGACCACCTGGCGGCGGCCCGGCGGACGCGTGATGCGCAGCTCGTCACCGACGTGCAGCATCCGGTGAGGTTTGCCGGGCTGGCCGTTGACGTCCACCTTGCCGCCGTGGCACGCCTTCTGCGCCTCGGACCGCGTCTTGAACAGGCAGGCCACGTCCAGCCAGACGTCGAGGCGAACGTTCTCCAGCATGGTCTCTCGCGATGGCGGGCCAGGAGGCCCGCCCCACCCGTGATCTTAGTCCTGAGTCCTGAGCCCTGAGCCCTGAGCCTCCGGGCCTGAGCCCTGAGCCTTGAGCCCTGAGCCTTGAGCCTCCTGGCTTAAGCCCTGAGCCTGCAAGTATGCCCTGAGCCTCCGGAACGCCTGGCCGCGGTGGCTGACCGACGACTTCCGCTCGGCCGGGACCTCGGCCAGCGTGCCGCCGAACGGGGCGTAGTAGAAGATCGGGTCGTAGCCGAACCCGCCGCGGCCGCGCGGCGGCGCCGTGATGCGCCCCTCGATCGTGCCGCGCGCCTCGAACAGGATCTCCCCGGGTCGCGCCAGCGCCAGCGCGCACGCGAAACGCGCCGTGCTGTCGGGCGCGCCGCGCTCGCCCAGCATCCGGTAGATCAACGCGAACTTCTCGGGATAGGTGGGGGCCTGCTCGCCGCCGAACCGGGCCGAGAACACGCCGGGCGCCCGGTCGAGCGCGTCGATCTCGAGGCCCGAGTCCTCGGCGACGACCAGCGCCCCGGTCGCCCGCGCGTAGTAGAGCGCCTTGGCGCGTGCGTTCTCCTCGAACGTCTGCCCGGTCTCCTCCGGCTCGACGAGGGCGGGGAAGTCGGCGAGCGCGCGGACCTCGATGTCGAGGCCCGCGAGGACGTCGCGAATCTCGCGCAGCTTGCCGGCGTTGGTCGTCGCCAGCACGAGCGTCGTCACGGCAGCGTCCCGACGATCTCCCGCTGGAGGGCGTTGAGCTGGCGGATCCCCTCCTGCGCGAGATCGAGCAGCGAGAGCAGCGCCTCGCGCCCGAACGGCGCCGCCTCGGCGGTCCCCTGCACCTCGATGAACCGCCCGTCGCCGGTCTGGACGATGTTCATGTCGACGTCGGCGCGCGAGTCCTCCTCGTACGCCAGGTCGAGCAGCGCCTCGCCGCCGACGATGCCGACGCTGGTCGCCGCCACGAAATCGCGCACGGGCATCGCCTGGATCTGTCCGGCCTCCCGCATCTTCTGCAGCGCGAGCACGAGCGCGACGAAACCGCCGGTGATCGAGGCCGTGCGCGTGCCGCCGTCCGCCTGGATGACGTCGCAGTCCACCCAGATCGTCCGCTCGCCCATCTCCTCGAGCCGCGTCACCGCGCGCAGCGAGCGGCCGATGAGCCGCTGGATCTCCTGCGTCCGGCCTCCCACTTTTCCGGCGCTCGCCTCGCGCTGGTTGCGCGTCGTCGTCGCGCGCGGCAGCATGCCGTACTCCGCCGTCACCCAGCCCTTGCCCGAGTTGCGGCGGAAGGGCGGGACGCGGTCCTCGACGCTCGCCGTGCAGATCACCCGCGTGTCGCCGACCTCGATGAGGACGGACCCTTCGGCGTGCTTGATGTAGTTCGGCGTGATCCGGACGGGACGGAGGGCGTTGAACAGACGAGAGTCGAGGCGAGGCATGTCGGGTTCCCCTACTTGATCGGCGCGGTTTCGCGCGGCGGCGCCTGGCCGGGCGTCGCTGGCGCATTGTGATCGGGCGTGCCGGGCGCAGGCCCGGCCGGAGATCCGGGCGCGGCCGGCTCCTGGACCCACGAGGGGCCGGCCGGCAGCGGCCGCCGCAGATCGACGTGGCCCGCCAGCGTGTCCACCTCGCGGCCGTCCACGAGGATCTGCACCGCCTTCACGGCGGGCAGGTTGGTCGTCACGGCATTGACGATGGAGTATACCGTGAGACTCTCCTCGAGCGTGCCGCCCGGGTGCGCCGACGAGACCTCGGCGCTCAGGTCGATGAAGGCCTGGCCGCGCGAATCGACGAAGATCGCGCGCAGCCGCGTGCCGTCCGGGATGGCGCTGACCAGCGGCAACTCGGGCCGCTCGAGCTGGGCCTCCACGATCCGCCGCGCCTGCATGACCGTGCCCTGGCCGAACGGCACCCCCCGTTCGACCGCCACCAGCCGGAGCCCGTCCTCGGACACGTAGAACAGGCGCGCCTTGATCTCCGGCGTCGCGGGCGGCGCCGGCGGCTCGGCCGTGACGGCGGGCGCAGTAGTCTCCGCGTACCAGCGCGGCAGGAGGAGGAAGGCCGTCACCGTCAGGACCGCGACGAAGGCCACGACGAACGTCCAGGCGAGCGCGCGGCCGAGCGTCATGGGCGCCTCCGAACCGGCTCTGCCGGCGGGAGGGCGCCTTCCGGGCTCGCCGCCTGCCCCGCGCGCTCGCGGAAGCGGAGCAGCCCGTCGAGCAGCGCCTGCGCGACGGCGCCCTGGTACGTCTCCGAGACGAGCTGCTGTTCCTCGTCCGGGTTGGTCAGGAAGCCCACCTCGACGAGCACGGCGGGCATGTTGACCCCCGCCAGCACGCGCAGCGGCGCCTGCTCGATCGCGCGCGGGCTCAGGCGGATCGGGCCGCGGAGCCGCTCCTCGAGCGACTCGGCCAGCAGCGCGGACTCATTGACGTGGCGCAGCTGCGCCAGCTCCCAGGGGATCATCTCGATCGTCCGCGACCCGCCGCCCAGCGTGGGCAGCGTCCGGCGACTGGCCTCGGCCTTGCGCGCCTCGTCGCCGGACAGGTCGGCGGACAGGTAGTAGATCCGGGCGCCGCTCGGCGCCGTGCGCGCCGAGGCGTTGGCGTGGAGGCTGACGAACAGATCGGCCATGTTGTTGTTGGCGAGCGTCGCGCGTTCGTCGGGCGTGACCGCCTGATCGGCGTCCCGCGTCAGCAGCACGCGGACGCCGAGACGGCTCTCGAGCAGCGCCTTCAGCCGTCGCGCGATCGCGAGCGTCACGTCCTTTTCGAGCGTGCCCCTGTTCCCGCGCGCGCCGGTATCGTTCCCCCCGTGGCCCGGGTCGATGACGATCATCCGGAAGCCGCCCGCGGCGGACGGGGCCCCCGGCGGCTGGGCTTCAGGCGCCTGGGGCACGGGCAGCGGCGCCGCGCCCGCGCGCCCGGGCGGCGGCGGGGTCGGCTGGACCGCGGCCGGCAGCAGATCGACGATCACGGCGCCGCCGTCATCTTGCGGGACGAAGGAGGCGCGATAGGACCCGAAGCGAGGGCCGACATCGATCGAGACGGTCGTGCCGGTGTCGATCGCCCGGATGGCCTGCACCATCCCCTGCGGGACGGCGGCCGGCAGCGCGAGGTCGAGCGCGTCGGCGTCGAAGCGCACGAGCACGCGGCCGGCATTCTGGGAGATGCTGTATGAAGTCTTGGGCGCGACGGTCAGCGTCACGCGCGTCTGCGGCCCCAGGACGTCCTCGCGCACGGCCACGCGCGGCACGCGCACGGCTCCGACCAGCACGAGCCGCGAGCTCTTCCTGACGTCGAGGCGCTGGTCGTACACGACCGAGAGCGCCCGGCTGATGAACTCGACCGGCACCAGCCACCGGCGGCCGTCGCGGGCCGGCGGACAGGGCAGCGAGACGATGCGTCCCGCGGCCGAGGCCAGCGCCTGGCCCGGCGTGAGGATGACGCTCCGGCCTTTGTGGGTCACCGTCAAGCCGCCGGCCAGCGTATCCTCCCTGACCGACAACTGGAAGATCGCCGCCAGGTCGTCGAGCCCCACCATCGTGTCGCTGCCGACGACGGTGACCGCGAGCGGACGCCTGCCGTCGGCGGCGATCACCGTGAACGGCGCGACGGCGCGCGTGGACGATCCCTGCCGCGCTCCGGCGGCCGCGCCGGCGAGCAGCAGGACACCCGCGATGATGAGCCGGGATCGTGAATGCACCAAGGCACCATCATCATAGATCAGGGCCCTGGCCGAAAGGCGGGTCTACGCCTCGAGCCACTCGTGGAGCGCGAAGCACAACGCCATGCAATC
The DNA here is from genome assembly GCA_963717945.1 of uncultured Acidobacteriota bacterium. GTDB lineage: Bacteria > Acidobacteriota > Vicinamibacteria > Vicinamibacterales > Fen-181 > FEN-299. The sequence goes on from CAVQXT010000007.1 coordinate 477,265, forward strand.
CGCCACTCCACCCATCGTCAGGCCGAGGCGCCGGTAGTCGTCGTTGAGCGCGGAGAGCCGCGAGAGATAGTCGCCGCCATCCTCGAGGAGGCGCTGGAGGCTGGCGCCGTCGCTTCGTAGCCGGGCGAGCCCGGCGGGGCCGCATCGGTGCAGCGCCGTCGTATCCTCGACAGTTTGCATCAGCACGGCCAGAAGGCGGTACGGGGTGCGGGCGGTGGGTGTCGGCTCGGCCGCCATCACCGGCAGGCCGGCGTCGAAGACGGAAGGAAGGCCCGACAGCGCCTCGCGGTAGATGCCGCCCACGGCGTAGCCGGCCCTGACGCGCGCGCCGTTCGACGGCGTGGTCGACCGATCCGGATCGTCCTGCCGCAGGCGAGGGCCGAGGATTCGCTCCGCCGTTTCGGCGACCAGCCGTCGCAGATCCTCAGGACCCGCGCACGTCCTGGCCGCGAGCAGGACGAGCCCGGCCAGGAAGATGTAGCCCTTGTGGGTGTTGGTGCCGACCGCGTCGATCATGCGTCGCTCGGCCCGGCGCCCGGCCTCCACGCACGACGACAGGTCGGGAGGGTCGGCGTGGTCGAGGAGGTCCTCGAAATACGCCGGCAGCAAATCGATCGAGCGGGACATCGCGTCAAACGACAGGTCCGGATGCGACCCGCAATCGAGCCGGTCGACCAGGCCGGGCTTGGGCGTCAGCTCGAGCTCGGTTCGCGCGCCGGCCGTGAGCGTCGAGGCGAGAACCCGGACGAGGAAGGTGTTCGCGGCGGCCGACAAGTCTGCCGCTGAATGCCGCGAGCGGCGGACGCACTCCACGGCCGGCCGGTCGCACACCAGGCACGAGCGCGCGGCGAGGCGGAGCGACGCCCGATCGACCTGCGCGCCGGCCGGATCGTATACGTCGAGATCGATGAGCCGGCCGGCCGGAAGCGAGGACTCCAGATCGACCGTGGCCCGCTTGAGGAGATCGGGCGGGAGGGCCACGCGAAACGCCGCCCAGGGTCCGACCGCGTCGCGGCCGGACTCGAGCGGCGTGACGGGAAACGCCCGAGCGAGGGATTCCGCGGCCAGCCGCTGGAGGGCCGCGAGGCCGGGCCGCCGCTTGTCCGGCCCCGGGACGCCCACCGAGAGGAAGACGATCGAGCCGTCGGCGCCGCGCAGGCGGGCGAGCGTGGCCTGCCGGGCCTCCCGCGCCTCGAGCAGGTCCCGGCGCAGCGCGGCCAGTCCCTCGTCCCCCATCCGGAGCCCTCTCTCACGGGCGGCCACAAGGGCCGCCCCTACGCGTGCGCGCGTCGTTCCCTCGTCCCTCGTCCCGCGTCCCCCGTCCCCCGTCCCTCGTCCCTTCCGCCTTCGCTCTTCGAGCTACGGCGGACAAGCGTCCCTGATCCCCGATCCCTGATCCCCGATCCCTGTCACTCCTTCACCTGCCGGACGACGTCGATGATCGACCCGTCGCGGTACTCGATGAGCGCGACGACGTCGTCCTCGAACTCGAGCGGCCGCGGCTTGCCGGTGAGCGCGTTGATCTCGTCCTGGAGCTGGCGGATGTCCTTGACGCGGCAGCCGCCGCCGCTGGCAGCTCCTTCTTGAGGTCCTGGTGCCGGTCCGCGACCGCGATGCCCGCGCTCGGTCACGACGACGTCGATCGTCTCGCCCGGCGTCGTGATCGTCGTCACCTCGTCGCGGACGATCGGCAGCCGGCCGCGGATCGACGGCGCGACGACGATGGCCAGCTTGGCGCCGGCCGCGGTGTCGCGTGTGCCCGCCGGTGTTGTGCAGCAGGTAGCCGTTCGACTCGGTGTTGACGTTGACGTTGAAGTTCACGTCCACCTCGGTGGCGCCGAGGATGACGCAGTCGAGCATGTTGACCACCGACCCGCGGTTGAACGGGTTGGCGTAGAGGTCGGCGCTGATCTCGCGGTGCATGAGGTTCTTGCCGATCGACTCGCACCGCCCGCAGGTCGAAGCACTGCACGTCGAAGAGGGTCCGGAAGTAGCCCCTCCTCGAGCATGTCGACGAAGTAGCCGGTGATCCCGCCGCAGCCGAAGCTGCCCTTGAATCTTCTGCGCCAGCATCTTCCGCTTGACGTCGTCCGCCACGGCCAGCGACGTGCCGCCCGCGCCGGTCTGGAACGAGAAGCCGTCCCTGAGCAGCCCCGAGGCCTCGATGACCTCGGCGGCGTAGCGGGCGATCAGCAGGCCCGCCGGGTCGCGCGTCACGCGGGTCGTGGTCGAGACGATCTTCTTCGGGTCGCCGAGCGAGTCGATCGCCACGACGTAGTCCACGTCGCTCTGCGAGATGCTGACCGGCGACGCGGGATACGGCACCAGGTTGTCGGTGACGGCCACGACCTTGCGGGCGTAGCGCGCGTCGGTGAAGGCGTAGCCGAGGCTGCCGCAGGCCGACGGGCCGCTCACGCCGTTCAGGTTGCCGGTCTCGTCGCAGCAGGGCGCCGCGATGAAGGCGACGTCCACCGGGACCTCGTCGGTGACGAGCGATCCGCGCCCGCCCGCCGTGGACTGCGGACGACGATGGGGAAGTCGAGCTCGCCCTTGCTGACCAGCTCGCCGATCAGGCCGTTGACGCCCGGTCTCGCAGCGCGTCACGACGCCCTTGCGGATCGCCGGGATGATCTCGGCGTGGACCGGGTGCACCGAGCTGGAGGCGATGCAGATGTCCCGGAGCCCCATCGCGTCGAGCTCCTGGACGATCAGGTTCAGCAGCAGGTCGCCGTTGCGGAGGTGGTGGTGGGTCGCGATCGTCATGCCGTCGCGCAGGCCGGCACTTCTCGATGGCCGCGCGGAGCGACGGCAGGAGCTTGCTCTCGCCCGGGTTGCGCCGCACCAGCGGCCGCGTGCCGCGGTCCATCGTCGGCATGCGGGAGAACGGGTCCTGGTACGGGTCGTAGCGCTTGCCGTGCCAGGTGTCGGGGATCTCGCGCCCCAGGCTATTCCTGGCCATGGATCACCTCGTCGGACAGTTCGTAGTCGATCATGCCGAAGGCCACCGCGGTCGCGGATCGTGCGCGCCGCGCGCTTGACGACCGGGGCGTCCACCATCTTGCCGCGCAGCGAGATGACGCCGGTGCCCATCTCGCGGGCCCGCTTGATCGCCTCCATCACCTCGAGCGCGTGCTCGATCTCCTCCGGCTTGGGGCGGAAGACCTCGTGCACCACCTCGATCTGGCGCGGGTTGACGAGCGACTTGCCGGTGAAGCCGAGGCGCTTGACCAGCTCGGTCTCGGCGCGCAGGCCGTCCATGTCGTTGACGTCGGCGAAGACGCTGTCGATCGCCTGGAGGCCGGCCGCCTTGGCCGCCCAGACGATCTGCGTGCGGGCGCTGAACAGTTCCTCGCCCGACCTCGTCCGCTGGATCTCGAGCGAGGCCGTGTAGTCCTCGGCGCCGAAGGCCAGCGCGACGATGCGGCGCGAGGCCTGCGCGGTCTTGACGCAGTTGAGCACGCCGACCGCGCTCTCGATCGACGGGAGGATCGAGAAGTGCCCGATCTCGAGGCCGAGCCGCTCCTCGTACTCGGTCAGCAGCGTGTCGAGCCGCTCGACCACCTCCGGGTCGTCCGCCTTCGGCAGCCGGATCCCGTCCGGCCGGCCGGGCAGCACCTCGCGCAGGTCGTCGAGGGCGTACTTGGTGTCGAGGCCGTTGATGCGGACGAAGATCTCCTTCGCGCGGTCGGGGAACCCCAGCAGGAAGTTGCGGGCCAGCACCCGGGCCGCGTCCTTCTCGGCCAGCGGCACCGCGTCCTCGAGGTCGATCATCACGCCGTCGGCGTCGAAGACCGGGATGTTCTGCAGCATGCCGGGCATGTTGCCCGGCACGTAGAGCAGCGAGCGCCGGAGCCGCTGTCGCTTGTCCATACTCACTGGTCCTCGAAGAAGAGCGTGTCGACGCCGCCCCGGGTCGAGTGCTGGCGCTCGACGCCCTCGACGATGTACTCGGCCGAGGATGATCTCGCAGGTGGCGAAGACCTCGGCCTCGAACAGGTGGCCGCCGATGACCTCTCCCGACGACTTGGCGGCGAAGATGTGCAGGTGCGCGTCCACCTTGCCCGTCTCGTTCGGCACGAGGTTGCCCTCGAGGCCGAGCAGGTCGAGCGGCCCCTCGACGCGGTGGACCGGCATCCGCGGCTCGGTGATCGGCAGGTGGGCGCCGGCCTGGATGTCGCTGAACTCCACGTTGCGCACCGACCCGACGGCCGACACGATGACGCCGTGCTGCAGATCCACCATGCGCGCGAACTGGAGGAGCTCGTCCACCAGCTTCGTCCCGGGCAGCATCCGGATGATGAACCGCCGGCCCTGGCGGACACTCGCGGTACGAAAGCTTGTCCACGCTACTCCTCCGCGGCCCGCCGCAGGGCCGTTTCCACGCCGGGCCTCGATCGCGTAGTCGAGGGCGCCGCGGTCGGTCACCGTCACGAGGGCGCGCGTGACCGCATGCCGCGCCAGCACCGCCTCGATCCGCGCGCGGATCAGGTGCTCGAACTGCTTCTTCACGGTCGACTCGATCCGGATCTCGAGCCGGTCGGCCGGCTCGACCTGCACCATGAGGTCGCTCGACTGCATGGTGCCGGCGGTGGCGCGCTTGGTGATAATCATAGGCTCTCGGCTTTGGGCTTTCGGCTCAAGGCCAGAACGGCTCAAGACTCAGGACTCAAGCTTGCCCGCCATAGCCCGTAGGGCGAAGGCGGGGCTCAGGGCAATGTGTGGGGCCGGCCTCCTGGCCGGCCGGACCGCGACCGCAGGTACTCCAGCGTCGAGGGGGGCACGAGGCGCTCGACCGCTGCCATGTCGCCCGCGTCGAGCGCGGCGCGCACGTCGGTGGCGCTGATAAACCGGTCGCCCTCGGCCGCGCGCCGCACCTCGACGAGCGCCACGCCATACTGCGGCAGCACCTCGGCCATCGTCCGGTTGTAGGACGCCGTGGTCTCGCAGTAGGGTTCGTGGCCGACGAAACGCCGCGCGATGCCGAAGGCGGGCGCGAGGTGGGCCCCGAACAGCCGCGCGTCCACCTCCATCTGGAGTCGCGCCTTCTCGTCGTCGCGCCGCAGGAAGTAGGACGGAAACGTCCCCGCGCTCACCGCGTAGCGCGACGTGTCGAGCAGCACGACGTTCGGCACGTGGCGCGTCGCCTCCTCGGCGAGACGATAGCGCGTCGCGAACGGAAACACCGACCGGTCCTCCCGGACGATGAACAGGTAGAGGTGGTCCACCTGCGCCGCCGCGGTCTCGACCAGGTACAGGTGGCCGCGCGTGAACGGGTTCCCGTTGACGACGACCGCGCCGTTCAGCCCGTCGCGCCGCAGCGGCGCGCGCTCGGCGAGATAGCGCTCGAGGCCGCCGCCGCACTCGAGCAGCGCCACCGCGCCGCCGGTGACGAGCAGCCGGAACTGGCAGTGCTCGAAGCTGGCGGCATGCTCCGGGCGGGTGAAGACCAGGAACGCGTCGTGACCGGCCGCGCGGCCGAGCGCGGTGAGCGCCGTGGCCAGCGCGCCCAGGACGTCCTCTCCCTGGTGCGACGGGGCGACGGCGAACATCTTCAGGACGTAGCCCGCCCGTGCGGCGGTCGCCACCAGGCGGCCGCCGTCGTACAGCCCGACGAGGTCGTCGCACCCATCTTCGAAGGCGAGGCCCTGTGACTGGATGAGGCGCCGAGCGTCGAGTCGTTCTCCGGCGGTGAGGAGAGGCACGGCGACGGGGATCATGCTGGCTCGTCCGGCAGGGGGGCTCGCGGAACCGGACCACCTGAAGCATATCAGCCCCGAGGCGTAAGGCGTAAGCCGTAAGGCGTGAGTCGTGTAGAATTCCCCCCACGCCCCTAACGGGAGGAACACACGTGAGAATTCGATCCGCTTCATCCTTCGCCAGGATCGCCGTCATCGCGGCGGCAGCCCTGGCGATCGGCTTCCAGGTCTTCGTGCACGCCCAGGACGACCCGGTCGTCGCGAAGATCATCCAGCTCGGCAAGACCGACAACCAGGTGATGACCTGGAACGATTACGCCAGCAACCGCTTTGGCGGTCGCGAAACCGGGACCAACGCTTACACCGACGCCACCCAGTGGGCCGTGTGGCAGTTCAAGCAGTTCGGCATCGACGCCCAGCTCGAGGAAGTGGGCGAGGTGCCCGTCGGGTTCAACCGCGGCCCCTGGTTCGGCAAGATGCTGAAGCCGACCGAGCAGGCGCTGCGGTTCGGCACGCCGTCGTTCACCGCCGGCACCAAGGGCGTCCAGCACGGCGGCGTCGTCATCCTCAAGGCCGACCCGTTCTCGATCCCCGGCCGCAACACGACGCCCGAGAACATCGAGAAGAAGCGGGTGGCCGTCGAGGCCGCCATCGCCGAGGTCAACGCCAATAAAGCTGCGTTCGCGGGCAAGTGGGTGCTCATCGCCGGCGCCAGCAACGGGTTCGCGCGCGACGGCCGCAAGGGGACGGCCGACTACGCGGAGTCCAGGCTGATGCCGCCGCTCACCAAGGCGCTCGTCGACGCCGGCGCGCTCGGCACGATCCAGGCGGCCAAGCCGACCACCACCAGCCCGTCGAAGACGATGGCCGGGCAGAGCGCGCCGCCGATCAACATCCTCGACGGCTACGTCGCGTCGTGGGACAAGCTGCCGGTGCTCCCCGACATCAAGCTGCTCGACTCGCAGTACAACGAGATCAAGGCGCTGGCCGAGAAGAACCAGCCGGTCGATCTCGAGTTCGACATCCGGAACTGGTTCAAGATGGGACCGATCAAGTACCACAACGTCGTGGCGACGATCAAAGGCACGACCTACCCGGACGAGTACGTCGTCATGGGCGGCCACTTCGACTGCTTCGCCGGCGCCACCGGCGGCGTCGATGACGGCAACGGCTTCGCCCCGAGCATGGAGGCGATCCGCCTCATCAAGGCAGCCGGCGGCCAGCCGAAGCGCTCGATCGTCGTGATCCTCTTCGCCGCTGAAGAGCAGGGGCTCGTCGGATCGCAGGCGTGGCTCAAACGGCACCCCGAGCTCGCGCCGAAGGTCGTGATGATGATCAACCGGGACGGCTCGCCGATGGCCCTGACGGGCGTGCGCGTGCCGGAAACCTGGTACAAGGACTTCCAGGCGATCGCCGCGCCGCTCGCCAACGCGTTTCCGGCGTGGCCGTTCACGGTGGAGAAGGCACTGCCGCGGGCGCACGCGACCTCGCCGGGCGGCACCGACTCGTCGTCGTTCGAGATGCAGGCGGTTCCGACGCTCTCGTTCGCCAGCCAGACCGACTACGTCTACAGCTACGCCTGGCACACCACCAACGACCTTTACAGCGAACTGGTGCCCTACACCGCGCAGCAGCAGGAATCGGCGGTGGTCCATGCCGTGATGGCGTACGGCGTGGCGAACCTCGACAAGCCGCTGACGCGCGAAGGGGTGTACCTGGCCGACGGGCTGTATGCCACGGTGGGGATCGGCGCCGGCGACGCGACCAGGCAGATGATGTTCAGCCTCGACTACGCGAATGCGCCCATCCAGACGGCCGACTTCATCCGCATCGTCGAGGGGAAGAACCCGCCGGCGGGCGGCGGGCGGGGCGGTGGCGGCGGCGGCTTCGGCGGGCCGGGCGGACGCGGCGGGGCGCAGGCGCCGCCGATCGGCAGTGTGCTCATCAAGAACGGCCTCGTGAGCGGCACGGTGGTCTCCGACATTCAGAAGACGGTGGCCATCGCCAAGCTCCCGAAGACGAAGAACGCGGCCGTGAAGCACGACGCGGCGGGCGTGCTGGGAATGATGGGACCGAACCAGTTCTACATCACGCTCAAGAAGAACGCCGGCCTCGACGGCCGGTACACCGCGCTCGGCAAGGTTGTCGCCGGCGCCGACGGGATCACGGAGATCAAGGCGGGCGACCCGATCCGGTTCATCCGGATCACGCGCGTCGGCCAGGCCGCGCGCGACTTCAAGACCGACGACGAAGCGTTCAAGAAGTTGATGGGGCCGGCGAAGAAGTAGTGGCTAGTGGCTGGTGGCTAGCAGTCAGAGGACGCGGAGTGACGCGGCCGAAAACCGAACGTCGAAGGCCGAAAGCCGCCGCGAGCCGCAAGCCGCGAGCCGCAAGTCGGTTGGTATACCAAGGGGGCACGGGAGCGATTCTCGTGTCCCCTTTGCTCAGGAGAATCCTGTGAAGACCTGGCGGCGGATGGCGGGCATCGTGTCGATCGGCGTCGTATCCTTGCTGGCGGCGGGCGCGGCCGGTGCGCAGGCGCCGGCGAAGGCTGATGTGGCTCCGGCCAAGGCGGCCGCCGCCGCGAAGGGCGCGAAGATCTGGCCGCTCACCAGGCCCGAGGCGACCGGGTTCGCCGAGACGAGCCGGTACGAGGACGTCGTGGCGTTCATGAAGGCGATGGCGGCCGCCTCGCCGCAGATTCACCTGACCACGTACGGCTACACGTTCGAGGGGCGGCCGATGCCGCTCGCCGTCATCGGCGCCGCCGACGCGAGGCCCGAGACGGTTCGGGCGACGAAGAAGACGCGCATCTACATCCAGGGGAACATCCACGCGGGGGAGGTCGAGGGCAAGGAGGCGCTGCTCTGGCTGCTGCGGTCGATCGCCAAGGGCGAGCGCGCCGGTTGGCTCAACTCGGTTGTCCTGCTCATCAACCCGATCTACAACGCCGACGGGAACGAGCGGGTGAACGTGCGCAATCGCGGCCGGCAGAACGGCCCGGTCGGCGGCATGGGCCAGCGCCACAACGCGCAGGATTTCGACCTCAACCGCGACTGCACCAAGCTCGAGACGTCCGAAGACCGGTCGCTGGCGCGAATGATGACCGAGTACGACCCGCACATCGCGGTGGATCTGCACACGACTGACGGCAGCACGCACGGGTTCTACCTGACCTATCAGACCTCGGTGAGCCCGAACACCTACCCGGCGCTGATCTCGCTCGCCCGCAAGGAGCTCTTTCCCTGGGTGACGAAGACGGTAAAGGCCAAGCACGGCTGGGACTACTTCTACTACGGCAACATCTCCCGGCAGGGGGGCGAACAGAGCTGGCAGAATGATCTCGACCTCTACAAGCCGCGCTACACGCAGACCTACTTCGGCATCCGCAATCGGCTCGGCATCCTGGTCGAGACCTACTCCTACGCGACGTTCGAGGACCGCATCAAGGCCAACTACTGGTTCCTCGAGGAGATGATCAATTTCGCCGTGGCCAACGGAGACACGATCAGGAAGACGACGGCCGCGGCCGACGCCGACTCGATCGTGGGCAAGCCGCAGATGGTCCGCGGCAAGCTGGTGAAGCAGACGGATCCGGTGCAGGTCGTGATGGCCGACGCGGCGGAGGAGCGCAACCCCTACGTGCCCGACGTGCCGATGCTTCGGAGGGTGAACGGCACCGAGCGCATCGTCACGATGCCGCACTTCGCGATGGTCGAGCCGACCGAAACGTCCGTCGCCCCCCGCGCCTACGTGCTGCCGGCCGTGCAGGCCGCGGCTCCGGCCCCTGCTCCGCAGGCCCCGCCGCAGGGTGCCCCGGCGACGGGCGCGCGCGGGCAGGGCGGTCCGCCGCCCGGAATGGGCGGCTTCGGCCGCGGCGGGGGAAACCCCGCGCAGCGGTCGTTCAATGCGGTCGTCGATCGCCTCCAGGCCCACGGCGTGAAGTACATAAAGACCACGCGCGAGATGACGGTCCAGGGCGAGCGGTTCGCCATCGAGCAGTCCACCCAGGACGAGCGGGAGTTCCGCGGCGCGGCGCCGCACAAGCTGCGGACGCTGACGGGGAAGTGGGAGGCGACCGAGCAGACGCTGCCGGCCGGGTCGATCATCATCCCGATGGACCAGCCGCTGGCGCGCCTCGCGTTCATCCTGTTCGACCCGCGTTCGGACGACGGGTTCATGACGTGGAACATCCTCGACGGGCTGATGGGCGACAAGCCGCAGTACTATCCCGTGTTGAGGACGATGACGGAGATCAAATAGCAGGCAGGAGGCGGTAGGCAGTGGCGCAGGCCTGAAGGCCTGCGCTATCTGGAAATCTCGACAAGATCTGCAGATAGCGCAGGGCTTCAGCCCTGCGCAAGGCGTAAGGCGTAAGACGGAGTCTGTGAGATGTCCCTCGATCGCACCTTCGAGCCAATCGTGCGTCCCGCGGTGCCCGCGCTCGACGCCATCCTCGGCGAGCCGATTCGCGTGCTCGACGACGGGTTCGTGCGCGTGGTCGACTACATGGGCGACGACGCGGCAATAGTGCAGGCGGCGCGCGTGTCGTACGGCAAAGGTACCCGGCGGCTGCACGAGGACCGGCAGCTGGTCCGCTACCTGGTGCGCCACGACCACACGACGCCGTTCGAGATGTGCGAGATCAAGCTCCACGTCCGCGTGCCGATGGACATCTGGCGCCAGTGGATCCGCCACCGCACGGCCAGCGTCAACGAGTATTCCACGCGCTATTCCGAGGCGATCGACGCCGCGCATCGCACCGCGCCCGGCGCCTGGCGGACGCAGTCGTTCGTCAACCGGCAGGGCAGCGCCGGGCTGCTGCCCGACGAGGCCGGCGCCCGCCTGTCGGCCGAGGAGGTCGAGTTCCAGGAGCGCGCCCGGGCGGTCTACGAAGGCCGGCTCGCCGCGGGCGTGGCGCGCGAGCAGGCGCGGAAGGACCTGCCGCTCGCCACCTTCACCGAGGCCTACTGGAAGGCCGACCTCCACAACCTGCTGCACTTCCTCGACCTGCGGATGGACTTCCACGCGCAGCAGGAGATCCGCGCCTACGCGACCACGATCGGCGAGCAGATCGTCGCGAAGTGGGTGCCGGTGGCGTGGGAGGCCTTCCTCGATTACCGCCGGCGCTCCACGCGTTTCTCCCGCGCCGAGACCGCCGTCATCGCGGCTCTCGCGGCGGGCGATGCGGAGGCGGCGGCGCGGCTCGCCGAGGCCGAGGGCTGGCTGCCGCGCAACGAGCAGGGGAAGCTGAAGTCGAACCTCGAGCGGGCGGAATTCGAAGACAAGCTGGTCACGCTGGGGCTCAAGGCTCCATGGGCGTGAGCGGCTTTCGGCGCTCGGCTTTCGGCTTTCGGCGGTGACACGGCTGACGGCTCACGGCTGACGGCCGCGCGGCGCGACGACGGCACCACCCCACTGCTCTCTGAGCGAGTGGCCGCGACACAGGGTCACGCCAGCGGGGACGGGATGCGTCGCGAGCGGGCCTTCGTAGCAGGCCGTCCATCGATCGCGCGGAAAGCGACGAGCGCGTGCCGCGATTTCCCGGGCGCAGCCCGTGCGGTCGATCCAGCGCAAATAGGGCCAGCCCGACGGACGGATCCGGAAATCGAGGCACCGCGAGGAAGCTTTCCCGGCGTGCGGAGCGGCCCGCGAGCGAGGCGCCCAACCCTGCTGGCGCATCCGAATCGCGGCCTCTCGCTACATCGTCACCTTCACGACGAAGCCCGCGGCCAACGCCTGCGGCGTGAGCCGCACGTGCAATACGCCGCGCCGGTCGGACTGGTCGAACATCCACCCTTCGGGCGCCGCGTCGAACGCGGCGCGCGCCTTGTCGCGCGCGGCCCGGTCTCCCGCCGGCGCCTGGAACATCGGCAGCGCACGGTCGCCCAGCTTCACGCCGGCCGGCTTGCCCGGCACGTGCAAGTCCACCACGTAGGAGCGGCTCGCGGGCATTCCAGCGTAGCTGCCCTTGGCCGCGCCCACCTTCACCGTGATCTGCGCGCCCGCCTCATCGAGTGACTTCGGCGCGTCCACCTCGACGAGCGTCCGCGCGAATGCCCCCGACCGGTAGCTCTGCGTCACCCCATCGTCTTCGTACAGCGAGAAGCTGGTCCTGCCGAACGGGTAGATGTCGAAGCGTGACCGGGTCCTTCGGCTTCTCGCGGTCGTAGAGCATCGGCGGATACATCGGGATGATGGCGCCGGCCTTGACCAGCAGCGGGATCCGATCGAGCGGCGTCTCGTACCCGTTCACCGTCGTCGGGCCGTTGTATTCGCGCCCGTCCCAGTAGTCGATCCACTTGCCGGCCGGCAGGTAGATGTCGTTGCGGACTGGCGAGTCCTCGAAGACCGGCGCCACGAGCAGCCACTCGCCGCTCATGAACTGGTACTGCGTCCGCTTCGACCACGTGGCCGCGTCATCGGGGAACTCGAGGACCATCGCGCGCACGGTCGGCACGCCGGTGTCGTAGGCCTCGCGCGAGTAGGTGTAGAGATACGGCGTCAGCCGCATCTTGAGCGTCATGTATTTCCGGTTGATCGAGGTGTAAGGCTCCCCGAAGATCCACGGCTGCTTCATCAGGTTGGTCTGCTTCGACCAGCCGCTGATGATCATCCAGACCGGCGTGAACGCCTTCCACTCGATGTCGCGAACCTGCGTCAGGGCGCTACCCGCCGAAGATGCCGTCCACGTCGCCTGTCGCCGCGTTGAAGCCGGAGAGGCCGGCGCCGATGACCGACGGGATGTGGAACCGGATGTACTCCCAGTTGCCCGACTGGTCGCCCGACCAGACGGTGGAGTAGCGCTGGCCGCCCGCCCACGCGCAGGTGGTCCAGACGAAACCGCGCGCGTCGCTGTTCTTCTCGATCCCCTCGTAGGCATCGCGCATGCCGTTCAGGGCGAACTGGTAGCCGGGGCCCACCCAGGCGACGTCGAGCTTCATCACGCGCGTGCCGCTCACCGAGACCTCGTGCGCGATCCGCTCCAGCCCCTTCTCGGTCCAGAGGCCGGTGTAGAAGCCCAGCTTGTGAAGCTCGGCGACCGTGTCATCGAGGTCCTGGTAGCCGCAGCCGTAGCCGTCGTTGGGCAGGATCCAGCCGCCGGGCATGTTGTTCGCCCGATACTGCTTTGCGACCTTGTCGATGACGTCGGCGGTCTTCCCTTTCTTGTTGTAGCAGTCGGCGTCGCCCCACTCGAGGCCCCAGCGCGGCGGGAAGAACGGCCGGCCGGTGACGAGGGTGTAGCCGTCGAGGACCTTCTTGAGCGACGGGCCGTAGAAGTAATAGGCGTCGAATCGCTTCTCGTCGTGGGCGAGCGCCAGCGGTTGCAGGAAGTCGTACCGGCCGGGCGCCATGGTGCGGCGGAACACGCCGTAGCCGGCCGTGCTCATGTAGAACGGCGCCGGGTTGGGCGTCGTGCCGTCGCCCCAGCCGCGCGTGTTGAGGCGGATGTTCACCGACGTGTCGCGGTGGGAGAAGTAGCCGTTCTGCATGCCGCCGCCGTAGAAGTTCTCGGTGTCGCCTCGGCGCAGCGTTTGCGTGCTCGTCGGGCCGTAGCTGAGCGGCCGGGCCTCCTGCCACACGACCGTCGCGTTGTCGCGGTCGAAGAGGGCGAAGCGCAGCGGCTTCTTGTAGACGCGAAGCACGCACTCGCGCGTCTGCACCCGGTAGTAGTCGCCGGCGTCGCGCCACGAGACGGCGATGGGCGCGCCCGGGAACACCACCATCTGCGCGTCCTTCGGATCGGGCTGCGCCTCGGTGAACTGGCCGTCCGGACCGAGCCAGATGCGGAAGATGTCGTCGCGGTAGAACGTCAGCCGGAGGACGTCTGCGCCGGCGGCGATCGTGAAGACGTTGTCCTTCACGTCGAACGAGCTCAGATCGCCCAGCGTGACCGTGCGGCCGCGGGGCGGGGCCTGCGGGCCGCCCTGGCGCGCGGCGTGGAGCAGGCCGAGCTGGAGGCCGAGAAGGACGATGCCGATCGCGAGAAACGTGCGCCGACGCGTCATGCCGTTACTCCTTGGGCGGAACGATTCCGTCGTGCAGCCGTGAGCGAAGCGCCGACCTGCGATCGTCGGACACGAACGCCGACTCGATGCCGTTGCGGGTGAGCGTGGCGAGCGACGACTGGTCGAGACCGAGCGGGCCGGCGATCTCGTCGAACGTCTCGGCCACCGTGAAGGGGCCGAACATGAGGGGATCGTCGGTGGCGAGCGACACGCACAGGCCGTCGGCCAGCAGCCGCGGGAGCGGGTGCCCGGCGACCCCGACAAATCCCATCCGCGCGTTCGACACCGGGCAGCACTCGACGCCGACGCCGCGTTCCCGGACCAGCGCCCGCGCCGAGGCCGACGCGCCGAGCGACGTCCCGTGCCCGATGCGGCGCGCGCCCAGGCGCTCGATGGCCTCGACGACGAGCGACGGCGGCGCGTCCGCGAAGTCCGGCGGGCGTCCCTGCTCGCCCGCGTGCACGGTCAGCGGTACCCCCGCCTCCCGTGCCGGCGCGAGGGCCTGCTCGAACAGCCGCGGCGGCCACGGCGTCTCGGGGAAGCCGGCGATGTCGAGCCCCACCGGGCGATCGGCGCGGTTGAGCGCGGCGGCAAGGCCCGCGATGGCCGGCGCCTGCCGGAGCTCCGCCGGCGCGTCCGCCGGCGCCAGGCCTTTCTGCCGGCTGAAGGCGAGGATGAACGTGCCGCTCGCCCCGCGTTCGCGCCAGGCGCGGTCCACGCCGCCGACCAGCGCCGCGGCAATCTCCTCGAGCGGCGCGCGTACCTGCTCCTGGTAGGTGAAGGGCGAGCCGCGAAGCTCGGTGTGCAGGCTCCCGTGGCCGGCGCACCAGGCGACTTGCTCGAACACCGCCTGCTCGAGATCCTCGAGCGTTCGCAGGACGGACAGCGCGAGGCCGAACGACTGGTGGAAGCGCGTGAAACCGTCGGGAAGGCCGAAGCCGGCCGCGACCCCGGCGTAGTAGCGGCGGATCGAGTCCGGGTCGCGCGGATCGACGCCCTCGACGACCCGGCCCGCGCGCGTCCGGGCGGCGTCCACGCCGTGGCGGGCGGCCAGCCGGGCGATCGTCTCGGGCAGCAGGCCCGCCTCGAAGTGCCGGTGGAGTTCGACGGTAGGGAAGTGAGGCATAGCGCGGCTTGTCGAAGATACCGGGAACGGGTAAAGTCTGTCGAGCCATTCCGGCTGCCCCCGGTCCTTCAGCGGTCCACACCCATGACGACAACGATGCTGGCCCGTCCCGAGCACACCCAGGCCTTCCGGCAGCGGCGAGCCGTCAACTGGCTGTCGCTCGGCATGCTGTACGCGTTCTTCTACGCGACGCGCTACAACTTCGCCGCCGCCGCGCCCCGCATGGCCGTGCCGCTCGGCTGGAAGAACACCGAGCTCGGCGTGTTCGAGATGATGATGCCGCTCGTCTACGGCCTCGCCGTCGTGTTCAACGGGCCGCTGGCCGATCGCGTCGGCGGCAAGAAGGCGTTCCTGTTCGGCGCCGTCGGCGTCACGGTGATGAACGTGCTCTTCGGCCTGGCGAGCTTCGCCGTCATCTCGCCGGCCGTCTGGTCGCAGGGCGCGAACGCCCAGGTGGTGACGCCCGCGGTGCTGGGATTCGGCCTCACGAGCGGGACCCTGCTGACGCTGATGGCGATCGTCTGGGGCCTCAACGGCTACTTCCAGTCGTTCGGGGCGCTGTCGATCGTCAAGGTGAACGCGCAGTGGTTCCACGTGCGCGAGCGCGGCACGTTCGCCGGCGTCTTCGGCGTGCTGATCCGCTTCGGGCTGCTGCTCGCCTTCCAGGGCGTCCCGCTGATCTTCCTGTTCTTCCCCTGGCAGTACGCCTTCTGGATCCCCGGACTGTGCGTGGCCGTGTTCTTCCTGGTCAACCTGAAGTGGATGCAGAACTCGCCGAAGGACGCCGGGCTCGGGGAGTTCGACACGGGAGACGATGCGGACCCGACCGACGTGGCGCCGACGATCCCCGACATCCTGCGGAAGGTGTTCGCCTCGCGGACGATGTGGATCATCGCCGCCGGCTCGATGATGGTCGGCTTCGTCCGCCGGAGCGTCGTGGACGCGTGGTGGCCGAAGTACTTCGTGGACGAGTTCCTCGAGCCCAGGTACCGGCTCATCGACCCGATGCACGCGAAGGAGCTGGCCGCCCAGGCGTTGGGCAGCTATCCGCCCTACATCATCGCCACCTGGGGCATCGCGCTCGCGGGCATCGCCGGAGGGTTCGCGTTCGGCATCACCTCGGACCGCCGGTTCGGCGGGCGGCGCGCCCCGGTGATCGCGTTCGGCTTCCTCGGCATGGCGTTCCTGCTTGGGCTCTTCGCGGTATCGGACGCGATGCACCTCGGGCCCACCGTCGCGGCGTGCTGCCTGGTGGTGCTGTCCTTCTGCGTGAACGGCGCGCACGGCATGATCGGCGGGGCGGCGTCGATGGACTTCGGCGGCCGCAAGGCGGCGGCCTCCGCCGCGGGCCTGTTCGACGGCATGCAGTATCTCGCGGGCGCGTTGGTCGGCCTGGGCGTCGGCTACATCACCGCCACGTGGGGCTGGGGACCGTGGCACTGGGCGCCGATCCCCTTCGCGCTCATCGGGGCCCTGCTGATGATGCGGATCTGGAACGTGGTGCCGAAGGGAAGGGCGGGACACTGACGCCGCCCGGTCGGTGCTGCGCAGGGCTGAAGCCCTGCGCTATCTGCCGCCATGACCGTCCTTGTCTGTCGCAGCGGTCACCAGATAGCGCACGGCTTCAGCCGTGCGCCGTCGGAGCCGTCTACTCGGCCGCGCGAAGCTGTCTGAGCCTGTTCAGCGCGCTGGCGTAACGCGGCCCCAGGACGGCCGGGTCCGTCGCCTCCGGCTCGTTGTTCATCGACACAAACGGCACCCGCACGCCGGCGACGTCGAGCCAGCCGTCCGGCGCGCCGCCCGTGATCGCCTGCCAGTCGTTGTCGCGGAAGAAGCCGAGCATGTCGCGGTCGGGCACCTTGTGGAAGAGCGTGGACTCCTCCTGCCCCGGCTTGTAGCGCGCCGAGTTGCGGCGGAACGACTCCTCGAAGGAGACCTGGATGTAGAGGATCGCGGCCCGCCGGAGGATCGCGGGGTCGAACCGCTCGAGGCTCGCGCGGAAGCCGTCGCCCACGCCCCGGGCGAACTCGACGAGCAGCGTGCCGTCCGCGTAGAACGCGGGGCGGGCGAGATACTTCGCCGCGATCGTCTCGTTGAAGCGGGCGACGAGCGAGCTGCGGAACCCCGGCTGCGTGATGTTGTACCCCTCGGGCGTCCGCTCGGAGACCAGCCGCCGCTCGCCCCGCGCCTCCCGCGCATCGTCGTCGAGGCAGCGTGCCCAGAGCCACGGGAAGTCGTCCACCTCATCGAAGCGGCCGATGCCGAACTCCCGGGCGCGGGCGTCGGCGGGGAGCTTCTTCATGAAGTCGATGAACTCGCTCTTGCCCCCCGCCGGGCGGCCGAGGACGAAGAGATGCTCGAAGATGCGCGGACGGTCCTCGCGGCTCATGCGCCCTCGCTCCGCGTCTGCCACAGCCGGCCGAGCGCGGCCGAGTACCGCTCTTCAAGCACGGCCGGGTCGGTGGATTCCGGCTCGTTGTTCATCGAGACAAACGGCACGTCGACGTCCGAGACGCGCAGGCGCCCGGACGGCCGCCCCGCGGTCAGCTCGTCCCAGTCGTTGGTGTCGTAGAAGTAGTCGTAAGTCTCTCGCGGCACCATGTGGGCGAGGATCGAGTGCTTCAGCTTCTCCTGGTAGCGGGCGACGTTGCGCCGCCAGGATTCCTCGCGCGACACGCTGATGTAGAAGATGGCCGCCCGCTCGAGGATCTGCGGCGTCAGCATGCCCAGCGCGCGGCCGAAGCCGTTGGCGCCGCCGCGCGAGAACTCGATGAGCAGCGTCGAGTCGCGGTAGAACTCGGGCCGGGCGAGGTACTGGCTGGCGATGACGTCGTTGAACTTGTGCATGCACCAGTCGAACAGCTTCGCGCCCTTCGGCGCCATGCCCGGGTTGCCCGGCATGTACTCCTGGGTGTAGAGCCGCTCGTAGCCGGCCTTCACCCAGAGGGCGTCCTCCTGGAACTTCTCCCACAGCCAGGGGAAGTCGTCCACCTCCTCGAACCGTCCGATGTGCAGGCGGCTCGCCCGCATGTCGGGGGAGGAGTGCTTGAGGAAGTCGATGAACTCGGACTTGCCGCAGGCCGGCCGCCCGAGCACGAGCAGGTGCTGGAAGATGGCGCTCATGGCGCCCAGTAGCCTATCACGGCACCCCGGCCGCTAGAGCCTGAAGGTGTACTGGAGTTTCGCCGAGCCCTTGTCGAAGACCGGCACGAACCGGTTGTCGGCCGGGTCCCGGTACCACCCGCGGTTGAGGACCAGGAACAGGTCGCTCCCCGGCCGGATGATCCAGCGGAACCGGCTCTGCACGCCGAGCAGCCTCGACTCGGTGTCGTATTGCACCAGGTTGGCCCACGAGAGGTTCGGCGAGAAGTTGTAGTCCCCCCGGACCGTGAACACCTGCGTGGTGAACGTCCCCTCGGCGAGCGCCACCTCGTTGCGCCCGACCTCGAAGGCGGTGCGGACGTGGTGCGTCGGCTTGAAGGTGACCGACAGCTCGACGTCGCGCCTGGTGCCGGTATAGAACTCGCCCCACCCCACCTCGGCCTGCACCACCACCCTCCGCTTGTCGGCCGTCTCGACCTGGAACCCCCAGCGGCGCATCGTATACTCGCCGACGGGGATCACCACGCCGTCGGCGATCTCGAACGTCTCGGTGAGCCGCTCGTACTGCGGCATGGCCTCGAACCCGACCCGATCGCCCGACTCGAATTCCACCGTGAGCGGCGAGGAGTACACCTCCCAGCTCTCGGTGACGTTCTGCATGTTGGTGACCCAGACCGGCATGGCCTCGACAAACAGCTGCCGGATCCCGAACCGGCCCAGCCGCGGCTTGAACGCGATCCCGGGCGAGAGGCGCCGGATCCCGCGGCGCGGCACGAAGCCGAGCGCCGGCCGGAAGTTCTCGCCGATCTGCCGCCAGCCGAACGAGGCGTCCCACAGGTCGTTCGGGTAGTCCACGTTGCCCCCGAACGCGTAGTCGGTCGTGCCGCTCGCCTCGTCGTCGGTCCGCAAGAGGAAGGCGCTGGCATTCAGGTTCTTGTCGCCCCGGAACGTCGAGGTGGCCAGGCGCATGTCGACGCCGACCAGCGTGTTGCCGCCGGTGCCCTCGGGATTGCCGCGCGTCACGATGGCCCCGACCCAGGACTGCTCGAAGAGGTTCCGGCTGACGCGCGCCGCGAGCAGGTTCTGCCCCTCCAGCCGGCTGCCGTCCTCGAAGGCGTTGTCGAGGGCGCGCGTCTGGACGTCGAGCACGCCCACGTTGAAGCCCCCCTGCCGGCCGACGATCTTCGCGCCGGCCAGGATCGGGACCTCGCGCTCGTTCATCAGGCCGATCCGCCGGCTGAAGAAGGGGAGCACGCTCTCCTCGTTGGTCGCGGCCACCTCGAACACGCCCGCGCCCTCGAGGAAGAACGCGCGCTTCTCGGGGAAGAACAGCGGGAACCGCGTGAGGTTGATCTGGCGGTCGTCGGCCTCGGTCTCGGCGAAATCGGTGTTGATGGTGACCGACGCGTTCATGTTCGGCGTCAGGTTCTTGAAGATGTCGAGGCCGGCCTGCAGCTTGTTGTCTCCCGTCTCCCGACCGCCCGAGAGGTACGGCCGGATGTCGAGGCCGAGCCCCTGGCTGATTCCCTCGATCCCCTCGAGCCGCCCCGCCTGCGAGAGGTTCGAGATCCGGGCGTCGCGCTGGGGCGACGCCCACCGGTCCGTTTCGTTGTGCCGCTTGATCAGCCGCTGGATGTTGAACCCCCACACCGTCTGGCCCGGCTTGAAGCGGAGCGTCTTGAAGGGAATCGCGATCTCGGCCGTCCACCCCTCCGGCGTGATCCGCGCGGCGGCGTCCCAGATGCCGTCCCACTGGAGCGACAGTTCCTCGGCGTTGTTGGCCACCTGGCCGTCGGCCCTCGCGCCCGAGGGGTTCACCTGGAAGAAGAACCCGTTCCGGTGGTCGAGGAAGGGGTCGAGGATGATGAGGACGTTGTCGTCGCTCTCGAGCTCGGCGTCGCGCGTGAGCTGGGTGGAGACGATGGCCGACGGCGTGCGGTCGAGGCAGCGGATGCCCACGTAGAGCGTCGACGCGGTGTAGAGGACGCGAACCTCGGTGGACTCGGTGGCCGGCGAGTTCTCGTTCGGCACGCTCTGGACGAGGGGGCCGATGGGCTGAGCCGCCGCCCACGCCGGATCGTCGAGGACGCCGTCCAGCTTGATGGGCGTGGAGATGCGAACGGCGCGGGCCGAGGGACGGTCGGCTGCGGCCGCCTGGGGCGGGGCCGCGGTCGAGAAGCCCGCGAAACCGGTGGCGAACGCCGCGAGGATGAGAACAGTTCGAACAGGGTGCCGATATGACATGAGTCTGGAATTCTATACGGTCTTTCGTCCCGACGCGCCCCCATTCGCGTATGATTCCCGCCGTATGGACACCTCGCGACGCGCGTTCATCCTCACCGCCGCCGCCGGGGCCGTCGTCCCCGTGCTGGGGCCGGCCGTGCTCGACGCGCTCGAGCGCCGCCTCGAGCCGTTCGACCGCCTGTCGCCCTCCGCCGCCGCGGCCGACGACCGGTTCTGGGCCGAGATCCGGAAGGTGTTTCCCGTCCCCGCCGACTACATCAACCTGGAGAACGGGTACTCGAGCCCGCAGCCGGCGCCGACCTACGAGGCGTTCCAGCGCCACCAGGCCGCGATCAACGGCGGCCTGTCGTTCTACATGCGGCGCCGGAAGGCCGGCGACCTCGAGGCGGTCAAGAACCAGCTCGCCGAACTGGCCGGCTGCCCGGTCGAGGAGCTGGTCATCACGCGCAACACGACCGAGTCGCTCGGCACCGTGATCCACGGCATCGACCTCGCGCCCGGCGACGAAGCCGTGATGTGCAACCAGGATTACGGGTCGATGCTCGAGCAGTTCCGGCAGCAGTCGCGCCGGCGCGCGCTGAAGTGCGTCGAGATCGACCTCCCGCTCCACCCCGCGAGCGACGACGAGATCGTCGAGACTTACGCGCGCGCCATCACCTCCCGCACCCGCCTGCTCCTGGTCTCCCACATGGTGAACATCACCGGGCAGATCCTCCCGGTGCGGAAGATCGCCGACATGGCGCACGCGCGGGGCGTCGAGGTCATCGTCGACGCGGCCCACTCGTTCGCGCACGTCGTTTTCACGATCCCGGAGCTCGGCGGCGACTACCTCGGCGCCAGCCTCCACAAGTGGCTGTCGACGCCGCTCGGCGCCGGCCTGCTGCACGTCCGCAAGGAGAAGATCCGCGGCGTCTGGCCCCTGTTCGGCGACACCGGCATGCCGCCCGACGACATCCGGAAGTTCGAGCACATCGGCACGCATCCGTCCTGGACGGTGCTGGCCATCGCCGACGCGATCCGCTTCCACCGCATGGTCGGGGGAGAGCGAAAGGAGGCGCGCCTCCGCTTCCTCCAGCAGTACTGGACCGACCGCGTGCGCGGAATCCCGAAGGTGTATCTCAACACGCCCGGCGGGACGCGGGCGTGCGGCATCGCCAACGTCGGCATCGCCGGCCTGTCTCCCGCCGCCCTGGCCGACGCGCTGCTTGATCGCTTCCGGATCTACACCGTGGCGATCGACACCGGTCCCGTGAAGGGGGCGCGCGTCACCCCGCACCTCTACACGACGACGGCCGAGCTGGACGCGCTGGTGAAGGCGATCGGGGCGCTGGCGGCGTAGGCGCGGCCGGCGCCGCGCGTGCGGGCCCCCCCTCTCATCCGATATGCCTCATCCGATATGTCTCATCCCGTATTTCTCATTCAATATTGCGAATGCGTCTCAGTCTCTGTATACTCATCCACGGCACTCATCGACTCGACCATTGAACGGCTCGCCGCTCGTCCCGGGGCCCGCGGCTGCTGAGCCGGACGCCCGTGCCGGGCCGGCAGACCCGCGCGCGCCTCCCCGGGCAACTCGCTCCTCAGCGAAAGCTCCATTGCCGATGGTTCTCCGTCGCCCCCTGCCGTGGCTGGTCGCCGTCGTGTTCGTGCTCGCCGGCGCGCTCGTCGGACTGGGCACCGCGCGGCTGGCCGCCAAGGTCGAGCGCGAGCAGGCTTTCCGGGCGTGCGCCGAGTACTTCGCGGCGCGCAAGGCGGCCTTCACGCGGGAAGTCGAGGGGACGACCGAAGAGCTCTCCCACCTGGCGTCGCTGTTCCTCGTCTCGCGCCAGGTGAGCCGCGACCAGTTCCGGATCTTCAGCGGCGAGATGCTCTCCCGTCATCCCGCCATCGCGGCCCTCGAGTGGGCCCCGCGGATCACCGCCTCCGGCCGCGCGGCTCACGAGGCACGCGCGCGGGCCGAAGGCCTCCGGAACTACCGCATCACCGTCCTGGCCCCCGACGGCGGGGTGGTCGTCGCGCCGATCAGGTCCGAGTACTACCCGGTCTTCTACGTCGAGCCGTTCGAGCCGAACCAGGGGGCGCTCGGCCTCGACCTCTCCTCGGAGCGCGCGCGCCGCGATGCCCTGGTGCGCGCCGCAGCGACCCGGGCGCCGGCGCTGACCGGCCCGCTCACTCTCGTGCAGGACCACACGTCGGTCAAGGGGGGGCTGGCCGTCCTCCCGGTGTTCAACGCGAGCCGCGACGGACGCGTGCCGGCCGAGACCCAGCCCGACGGGTTCGTGGTGCTGGTGCTTCGCGCCGGCGAGTACTTCGACCGGATCCTGGACGTGCCGGGCGACGAGACGCCGGCGGCGATGCGCTTCGAGCTTGCCGAGATCAGCGCGGACGGCCGGACGACGCTGCTCGACGGCACGCGGGACGACACCCGCACGCCGCTGTACGACGACTGGCGTTTCGTCGAACCGTTCCAGGTCGGCGGCCGGCACTGGGTGCTGACCGGGCGGCCCACGCAAGCCTACGTGTCGGCGTTCCTCTCGAGCGGTCCGACCCTGCTCGGCGTCGGCGTGGTGCTCCTCTGGGCGCTGGTGGGAGGGCTGGCGGTCCTGCTGGTGGCCCGGTCCCGCGACGTCGCGTTCCGCCGCCAGACGCGGGTCTTCGAAACCGCCCTGCGCAACCTCGCCGAGGGCGTCATCGTGGCCGACGCGCAAGGCCGTTTCGTGCTGTTCAACGACCGGGCGCAGGCGGTCCTGGGGATGACGTCCCGGGAGGCGCCGGTGTCCGAGTGGTCGTCAACCTACGGGTGCTTCGACGCGGACGGCGTCACGCCGATCCCCTCGGAGCGGCTCCCGCTGGCGCGCGCGCTCGTCGGGGAGGTGTCGACGGCGGAGTTCATCATCCGCAACCGGAACGTCTTGCAGGGGGTGTGGATCAGCGCCTCCGGCACGCCGCTGCGCGACGAGAACGGCGATCTCGACGGCGGCATCGTCGTCTTTCGGGACATCACTGCCGCCAGGCGGGCCGAACAGGAGCTGCGCGCGTCGCTCAAGCAGCTCGAGGACCTTCGGTACGCGGTGGACCAGGCGACGCTGGTCGCGATCACGAACCGCTCCGGCGCGATCGTCGAGGTCAACGACAAGTTCTGCGAGGTGACCGGCTACTCGCGAGAGGAGCTGATCGGCCAGAACCACCGGATCCTCAAGTCCGGATTCCACCCGTCGTCGTTCTTCCACGAGCTCTGGGACACGATTTCCAATGGCCGGGTCTGGCGCCGGCCGATCTGCAACCGGACGAAGGCCGGGACCCCGTTCTGGGTGGACACGACCATCGTGCCGCTGCTCACCGACGGGAAGCCGGAGCGCTACCTGGCCCTGCGGACCGACATCACCGAGCACATGCGGCAGCAGGCCGAGCTGGTCCGGCTCTCGAACGCGGTCGAGCAGACGGCCGACGCGATCATGATCACGGGGATCGACGGGACGATTCAGTACGTCAACCCGGCGTTCGAGACGGTGACCGGGTACTCCCGCGGCGAGGCGATCGGTCAGACGCCGCGCCTGTTCCGGTCGGGGCAGCAGGCCAAGGAGTATTACGACACGCTCTGGAAGACGGTCCTCGCCGGCGACGTGTTCCGCGGGTCGCCGATCAACCGCCGGAAGAACGGCGACCTGTATCGCGCGGAGCAGACGATCACGCCGATCAGGGACTCCGAAGGCCGGATCGAGCACTTCGTGTCGGTGATGAAGGACGTCACCGACCGGATCCGGGCCGAGCAGCACGAGATCGAGATGCGGTACGCCTCCGCGGTCCAGCGCCGGCTCTACCCGCTGTCCGCGCCGGTGATCGCCGGCCTCGACATCGCGGCGGCGACCTTCCCCGCGCTGGCCACCTGCGGCGACTACTACGACTACCTCACCCTGCAGGACGGGTCGCTCGGCGTCGTCATCGGCGACGTCTCGGGGCACGGCCTCGGACCGGCGCTCATCATGGTCGAAACCCGCGCCTGCCTCCGCTTCCTCGCGGAATCGTGCGGCAGTCTCGGCGACGTGCTGACGAAGACCAACGCGATGCTCTACGAGGACCTCGAGGACGATCGGTACGTGGCGCTCATCCTCGCGAAGTTCGACCCGGCGGCGGGCCGGCTCGAGTACGCGAATGCCGGGCACACGTCGGCGTACCACCTGGACGCCAGGGGCCGCGTGAAGGCGGTGATGGAAAGCTCCGGCCCGCCGGCCGGAGTGCTGCCGGGCGTGAGCTACGGCGTCGTCGAGAATCCCCCGCTCGAGGACGGCGACATCGTCGTGTTCCTGACCGACGGGGTCACCGAGACCGAGGACCCGTCGGGCAACGCGTTCGGCGCCGAGGCGGCCATCGACGTCATCCGCGATCACCTCGACGCGACGGCGCGGGACCTCATCCAGCACGTGCAGAACGCCGCGCGCGAGTTCGCCCGCGGCGCGCCGCAGATGGACGACATCACGCTCATCGTCTGCAAGAAGCTGAGCGGGAGCGCCAGCCAGCTCAGCTGATCAACGATCTTCCTTCGGACGCGGCAATGCGCGATGATGCAGTTGGTTGCTGTCGTCGCCAGACCTGGTGACGAGAGCCACCCTGGAGGACACATGTTCGAAGGCCTGCTTCAACCCATGCACCTGCTGCTCATTCTGGGCATTGCCGTTCTCTTCTTCGGCCCGAAACGGCTGCCGGAACTCGGTCGGGGACTCGGCGCCTCGATCCGCGGTTTCAAGGAAGCGCTCAACGGGCAGGACGACGACAAGGACCTGACCAAGCCGAAGTGAACGGGCCGGCAGCTTACGCCTTGCGGCTCACGCCTCACGGCCTGCGCCTCACGCTGAGGCCTCGGGGCTTACGGCCGGGGCTTGCGCCGCCCGATAGCGCCCGACCAGCGCAAAGGCGAGGATCGAGGCGAGCCACAGCATCATCAGGAGAGTCCACGTCGAGTTGAGCACGGTGAAGTGGTCGGCCAGCCAGGCCACCTCCGCGGTCGGGATGCCGGGCATCTTGCCGAGCGACAGCGTCGAGACCGCGTCGAACACGTAGTGCAGCACCAGCGGCGCGAAGAACGTGTATCGCCGCGCCAGCCACGCGAACACCAGGCTCAGGATGAACGTGTCCACGATACGGGAAGGACCGTGCCCGGGCACGTGGTAGGCCGCGAAGATCAGCGAGGGCACGAGGTAGTAGGCCCACACGCTCCAGCGCGCGTCGCGTCCGGTGGTCCTCCGGACGGCGAGCAGGAACAGCAGCGGGATCCCCCGGAACACCAGCTCCTCCCACGCCGGGTTGTGCCAGTGCGCGAAAATCAGCCGGTCCGCTATCCCGGCGCGGGCCATGGAGGACAAGGTCTGGAGTTCGCGCCAGCCCGCCAGGTAGTTGATCGCCGCGGCCACGACATTGGCGACGATGAGCGCGGCGAGCCCCGAGAGCGCGACCTGCGACAGCGTGCGTCGCCGGACCATCCAGCCGATCCCGGCCAGGTAGGAGGCCAGCATCGCGCCCATGCTGAGCCAGACGGGCATCCTGACCACCCACCGCCAGTCCTGACCTGGCCAGAAGAGCAGCGCCACGCCGGCCGACTGTCCCCAGAAGCCCGAAAACCAGTACTGCCCGGCCGTCGCCACCAGCGGGACGAGGAGCGCGGCGGCCAGCACTCCCTGCACCACCCCGAGCTTCAGCGCGGACTGGAATGACGCTGACCATCGTTCCATCGGCCCTCCCCGGCGAACCTCATCTGACGCGCCTCTCACCTCTCTACGAAGACGGCGGGCGCCAGGTTCGTGCGAACCGCCGAGGCGCCGCCAGAGGCCCGAAGACGGTTCGTGCGGCTGAGCCGTGCCGTGTTCTCAACCACCCGCGAACGAACACTGTAGGGAAATACGGCTGCCGCGATCTGATGGAAATTCAGCACCCTGTCGGAAATCCGCCAGCTCGGCCGCTATTAGTCGCCCTCAACGCGGACTCAAGGGGCTCGTTACCGGCGGGGCTGCATGGTCGTAACACGCCGTATGTAAAGTGGTTATCAGCGTGTCAATCCATCATCAACAGGACGTCCGTCGAGGGCACGCGGATTGCACGCTAAAAGCCCAAACTAGCTGCCGTTTGCCGGGGTCTCGTCGCCCTGGAGATTGCGCAGCTGAGACGAGGGGCGGGCCGTCAGGCGGACTCGACACGATTAAGCAATCTCTTCTCGCGTCGGCGCTCGGTAGAAATCTTATTTCGGACTGGCTTGATCCTGGTAAACGGTCGAGGTCGTCGTAGGCGGTAATATCCATGGCCCCGGAGGACGGAATGAAAAGTTCGAGAGTCGGTTATACCTTACTCGCGGTAGCAGTTCTGCTACTACTGGCCGGCGGAAGCCCGCAGGCGTTCCACTCGGGCGGCGTCGCCGAGTGTGGCGGCTGCCACAGCATGCATTCGGCGAAGCCAGCGGGGTCCTTCCTGCTGGTCGGCACGGACCCGAGCTCCACGTGCCTGTCGTGCCACATGGTCCCAGGCGCGAAGACCCCGTCGTCCTATCACATCGCCACGGCCAATACTGACATGCCGACTGGCGTGCCTCCTGTCAACCGCACGCCTGGCGGCGACTTCGGCTGGTTGCAGAAGACCTACTCGATGACGATCCGGGGCACGACGAGCACCGAGCTCGGTCAGACCCACGGTCACAACATCGTGGCGGCCGACACGCCGTTCGTGGCGGACACCGACAACACGACCTCGCCCGGCGGCACGTTCCAGTCATCGAGACTTGGGTGCGAGAGCTGCCACGATCCGCACGGCGGCGTCCGTCGCCTGAGCGACGGCTCGTATGCCAACGTGATCCACTCCCCCGGAGCGAGCAACGCGCCGGTTATCGGGTCCGGATCTTACGCCACCAGCGCAATTCCGGCGGCTGGTCAGGCCGTTGGCGCGTATCGCCTGCTGCGGGGACTGGGCGACAACACGCAGGGCGTGGTGTTCACCGGCGTGGCCATCGCCGTCGCACCGTCCACCTACAACCGGACCGAGGCCGCCACGCAGACCCGTGTCGCCTACGGCTCCAGCGGGACGACCAACACGTGGGGCAACTGGTGCGCGACCTGCCATCAAGACATGCACTCGCTCAACAGTACCAACGTTCACCCAATCGACGAGAGCCTTGGCTCCACCGTCGCCAACAACTACAACGCCTACGTCAAGTCGGGCGACCTGACCGGATCGGCGACGACCTCGTTCACCTCCCTCGTCCCGTTCGCCGAGAACACGGGTGACTTCGCCGCGCTGGCGGCGCACGCCAAGAACGACAACAGCTACCTGCAGGGGCCTTCCGGCTCCGACAGGGTGATGTGCCTGTCCTGTCACCGCGCGCACGCGTCCGGCTGGCCGGAGGCGCTGCGGTGGAACATGGAAGGCGAGTTCATGATCTACAACGGCATGTATCCGGGCCTCGACACGACGGGCGACGCGAACGGTGCCCGCGGGCGGCAGTCGGTGGAAACGGCGGCTGCCTACTACGACCGTCCGGTGACGACGTTCGCGACCTACCAGCGCGTGCTCTGCAACAAGTGCCACGCAAAGGACTAGGTTCCCACGTGGCGATCTAGGCAAGTCTGAGAAGGGCTGGGCCACCCCAGCCCTTTTCTTTTGCGCGCCTCGAGGCCGCGCTTCATCCAGCGCCCATGATCGAGATCCATCGACGAACGACTGTCGGCGTCCTCGTCGTCTGCGCGCTGGCCCTCTGCGCGAACCCGCTGGTCGCGCAGGTCAGGACGACGTACCTGTATAGGCTCTCCAACTTCGTGGGGCCGATGCGTTACGACGGGGTCCGGGTCAACGTGGACCAGCAAAGAGACGAGGCCTACTTCGTCTATCAGAACGTGGTGCGCGTCTTCAACGCGAGCGGGATGGAGATCTTCAGCTTCGGCGACGACCTCGACCTCGGCGGGATTGTCGACGTTGCCGCGGACGCCAACGGCGACGTCATCCTGCTGTCCTACAAGCAAGGTTACCTGGTAACGCGGTGCAACTTCCGGGGCGTGCCGGTCGGCCCGATCGAGATCACGAACCTGCCCGCCGGGGTGACGTTTCGCGCCGACCGGCTGGCCATCCGGAATGGCCTGTTCTACCTCGCCGACCTGGCGGCGTCCACGGTGACCATTACGGAGCCGGATGGGAAGTGTCGCCAGCGCATCGACTTCGCCAGCCTGATCGGCGCCGACCAGGTGCAGAAGGCCGGGGCGGAGATGCTCGGGTTTGCCGTGGACCGGGACGGCAGCATCTTCTTCACGATGCCGACGCTGTTCAAGGTTTACAAGTACTCGCCGGATGGAGCCCTGAATATGTTCGGCCGGGCGGGCTCGTCCCCCGGGAGGTTCGGCATCATCTCCGGGATCGCGATCGACAGTCGCGGGAACGTGCTCGTGTCCGACAAGCTGCGGTCGGTGGTCATGGTGTTCGACAAAGACTTCAAGTTCGTCACCGAGTTCGGCGACCGCGGGGTCAGGCCCGAGAACCTCTTCGTGCCGGACAACCTCGCCGTTGACGGGAAGGACCGGCTGTACGTGTCCCAGGGACGAAGGCGCGGCGTCAGCGTTTTCGCCTTGGCTGGCCAATAAATTGTTCGCAAGAGACGAGTACTTGTTAAACCTCCGCCTGGCGGCGTTATTCCTCGCTCTCATGGTTCCCGCGGTCGCGGGCGCAGCCGATGGTGGGGTCTACCTCTACCTGCAGCCGCTTCCGCCGGAGGCATCCGCACTCACGTTCACCATCACCTCGGTGTCGGCAGTCTCGGGCAACGGGACCGCGTTTCCCCTCAAGTTGAACCTGGGTGTCGCGGGAGGAGTGGAGACAGGCCGGCAGCGCCTGCTGGCGTCCGGCCGCCTCCCGGCGGGCTCCTACGCGGGGTTTGCCGTCACGGTGAAGCGGGCCGCGCTGAAAAGAGCGGAAGGAGAAGTTGCGCTCGCGGTGCCGGAAACGCCCGTCCGGATCGACCTGCAGCTGGCGGTCGCGGGGCGGCAATCCTCGCTCGTCTGGCTCTCGCTGAAGTACGCGGATCCGGTTCAGAGCGGTTCGACTTTCAGCCCCGCGTTTGCTGTCACCGTGCCGGCCAGGCCGATCGCGGATCACGCCGGTTACGTGACCAACTCCGCCTCGAACACGATCACGGTGTTCGACAAGCAGATCATGCAGGCCGTGGCGGTCATCGACACCTGCGCCGGCCCGGCCGGGCTCGCCCTCGACCAGCGTCGCCGGCGGCTGTACGTGGCCTGTCCGGGAGACGACGAGATCCAGTCGATCGATGTCGCGACCGGCCAGATCGTCGACCGGGCGAGCGCCTCGCCCGGAGACCGTCCGCGCGAACTCGCGCTGACCCCTGACGGCAACACGCTGGTGGCCGTCAACACCGGGTCGGATAGCGTCAGCTTCTTCGACACCGGGGCGCTCACCAGGGCGGACCGTGTCAACGTCGGCAGCGGCCCAGGTGCGGTCGCGATCGAGCCGGCGGGCAGACGAGCGTTCGTCTTCAACACGTTCTCGAATTCCGTGTCGGTGGTCGACATCGCCGGCCGGGCCGTCGTGGCGACGATGTCCACGGAGGCGCCGCCGCTGAGGGGGCAGTTCAGCGCCCGCGGGGACAGGCTGTACGTGATCCACGACCGGTCGCCGTTCATGACGGCCTTCGACTCGCAGCAGTTGACCACGATCACGAGGGCGCGGCTCGGGACCCCGGTCAGCGCGATCGCCGTGGACCGCGTCCGGGGCCTGGTGTGCGTGGGCAGCACCGCCGACACGGCGGTCGCATTCTACGACCCCAATGTGCTGATGCCCCTTTACACGATGAAGACCAGGGCAGGCGCCTCCTTTCTGGCGATTGTGCCCGACGACAATACCATCTACATCGTAAGCCCTGACACTCGGAGCCTCCTGGTCGGCCGCCTTGCGGACAGGAAGGTCGTTTCGGAGATCGATGTTGGCGACCGTCCCTACTGGGTCGCGATCATGGGGGAGAAGTAGGTGCGTTGCGCCACCGCCGCGTTCTCGCTCGCCCTGGTCTGCTCGCTGGCCCTCCTCGCCCGCCCGGCTTCCGCCCAGGACGGGTTCTTCTCGGGCCTGCAGAAGAACGTGGACCTGACGGCCAGTTCCATTTCGACGACCACCACCTCCGCGTCCGGGGCTGTGACGAAGACGGACACGACCAACGTCTATCCGACGCTCACGTTGAACCTGGACGGGCTCATCTTTCCCTACCTCCGGCTGAACGTCGGCGGCGTATTCGAGCTCAACAAGCTGACCACCGACATCGACGGCGCGCAAACGAGCTCGACCATCTCGCGGAACCGCCCCTTCTTCCTGCTGCGCTCGACCAACCCGGTGTTCTCCCCGGGCTTCGGGTTCTTCAGGCGGGAGGATCGGAACCGGACGGTCGGAGGGTCGGACCTCAAGCTCATCAACAACGAGTGGGACGGGTACCTGGGGTGGAACCCGGACGGCGGGCCGAAATCCCAGTTCCAGTTCGTGAGGAGCGACACGTTCGACGCGAACCGGGCATTCCAGGACACGACCAAAGACTACGGGTCGGTGGTCTCCAATTACTCGTTCAAGAACCTGAACCTCGCGTACCGCGGCGCCTACATCGACACCAACGACAAGCTGCACGATGTGGACACCCGCCAGGTGATCCAGGGCGGCCGCGTGGGCTACGGGGGATCGTTTATCGACAAGCGGCTTTCGGTGAACGGGACCTACGACGTCCTGCACCAGGACCTGACGACGGTGGCGAGCGGGAGGGGCGGTGAGGTGGCCGTCCCCCTGACTGTTTTTGCCGGCCTCTCGGCGCTGAGCGATACGCCGCTGATTGCGCCGCTGGCGCAGAACCCGCTGCTCGTCGACGGCAACCTGACGGCGGGCGCCGGCGTGGATCTGGGCCTGCCGGTGCCGCCCGCGGACACGCAGGCGCGGAACATCGGCGTCGATTTCCTGAATCCGGCGAAGGTCAGCCGGTTCCTGGTCTGGGTGGATCGGGACCTCCCCATCGAGATCACCAACTCCTTCTCGTGGGACATCTACAGCAGCATCGACAACGTGGTCTGGAGGCAGGAGACCACGGTGGCCGTGGCGCCGTTCGGTCCGTTCGAACGCCGCTTCCAGGTCGATTTCCCCGCCATCACCGCGCGGTACGTCAAGGTCGTCGTGCGGCCCCTGGCCGCCGCAGTGGTCAATTCGTCGAACTATCCGCACATTCTGGTGACCGAGATCCAGCCTTTCATGGTCCAGCCGCCGGGAGACGTCCGCACGACGCTGACGCAGACCACCCACCTCGTCAACACCGACGTGAGGTTCAGGATCCTGAACGCTCCGGCGCTGTACTACGAGGGGTCGTTCTTCTACAACGGGCCGGGCACGTTTGGCACGCACACCGACACGCTGTCGAACGGCCTGTCGGCCAACCATTCCTTCAATCGCATCTTCTCGACGTTCGGGAGGATCGCGCGCGAACAGGGCACCGAGCCCGAGGGCCATCGGACCGCCAACGTGACCAACGCGACGCTCACCATCGACCCGCTGCCGACGTTCAGGACCTCCCTGCTCTGGAACGGCATGGACGAGCACATCGGCGGGATTCCTCGCAGCCGGAACGGGTTCTTCGTCCAGAACGCCGCGCAGCCTTACCAGGGCGTGAACCTCCAGTTTGGCGTCGGATGGAGCGCGACGACGGATCTGACCGGCGCGGGTTCGCGCGACCGGATTGTGAATCTCAGCGGCACGGTGTCCCCCCGGGAGCACGTGAGCCTGACGTTCAGCTACGATGACACGACGTCGAACCGCTCGGGCCCGTTCACCGGCGTCCCGCACTTTCACACGCAGCGAGTGTACGCGGCGCTCGCCGTCGATCCCACCCGGACGCTCCACTTCGTCGTGGGTGAGGAAGTGGTCGCGGTCACCGGCCAGAACTCGATGACCACGCTCGACCTCGCCGCCAGCTGGTCGCCGTTCCCGGACGGGGCGCTTCAGTTCACGTTCGCCTACAACAACGCCCTGCGGCCCCTGGAGTTCGGGCGGGACAGGAACACCCTGGCGTCGGTGCGTTGGAACCTGTCGCGCCGGTCGTACATCGACGTGTCCTATCAGAGAACGAGGAGTGAGTTCGTTTTCCAGACAAACGAATCGAGGGTGTTCAGTACTAGCTTGAGGCTGTTTCTTTGATTCGGGGTGAGGCGGCAGCATGAAAAGAGCGCTCAGTCTCGTGGCATCCGTTCTTGTGTTTCTCGCAATCGCCGCGCCGGTGTGCACGGCGCAGGTGACCGACGTCTACCGGGATCCGAACATGGACTTCGGCGCCATCCAGAAGGTGGCCGTGGTGCCGTTCTCGAATCTCGCCCGGGACCAGGTCGTCGCCGAGCGGGTGCGGGACGTCTTCATCAACCGCCTGCTGGCGGCCGACGGGGTGTACGTGCTTCCGGTCGGCGAGGCCGCGCGCGGGATCGACAAGATCCAGCCGGCGAACCCCACGGCTCCGACCGCTGAAGAGGTCGTCAAGCTCGGGGCGTTCCTCAAGGTCGATGCGGTGATCACCGGCGTCGTCAGGGAGTACGGCGAAGTGCGCTCCGGCGCGACCACCGCGAACATCATCTCGATGAGCATCCAGGTCATCGAGACTGGAACCGGAAGAGTCGTGTGGAGCGCGTCGGTCACGGAGGGCGGCGTCAGTTTCTGGGCCCGGATGTTCGGCGGGGGCGGCCAGCCCATGAACAACGTGACCCAGCAGGCCGTTGACGCGCTCCTGGGCAAGCTGCTCGGCTCTCCCAAGAAAGGAAAGTAGGGCGTCGTGCTGGGGTCCCCCGTCGCGGGCGTGATCTACCTCCTGTTCTTCCTGTCGGGTGCCGCCGCGCTCATGTATCAGGTCGTGTGGGTTCGCTCCCTCACCCTGGTGTTCGGCGGGTCGCACCTGGCGGTGACGGCCGTCCTGTCCATCTTCATGGCCGGGCTGGCCGCGGGCGGCTACGCCATCGGCAGACGAGTGGACCGGGTCCGGCGCCCCCTGCGCCTCTACGGCCTCCTGGAACTCGGAGTCGCGGCCTCGGCGCTGGCGTTCGAGGGGCTGATGAGGATCTACCCCTCGATCTACGTGGCGCTGGCCCAGGGACGAGACGAGGCCACGTTCTACCTCACCACCGTCCGGATACTGTTCTCGGTTCTCGCCCTCATCGTGCCGACCACGCTGATGGGCGGGACGCTGCCCGTCCTGTCGCGCTTCGTCTCGCGGCAGCCGGAGAACCTGCGCGCCCACCTGTCGTTCCTCTACGGCCTGAATACCCTGGGCGCGGTCCTCGGCGCGATGCTGGCGGGATTCGTCTTCCTTCGGTTGTACTCGGTGACCGCGACGCTCGGCATCGCGGTCGCGACCAGCGCGCTGGTCGGCCTCGTCAGCCTCCTGTTGCCGGAAAAGGCCGGTACCGCTCCCGCTGCGGAAGGCGCCGCCGCACCCTCACCCGCGGCGATCCCCGAACCGGGCGGGGCCGTGCCCGCCGCGCTGATCCTCTGGGGGATCGGCCTCAGCGGGTTCTGCGCCCTGGGGTACGAGGTGCTCTGGACGCGCGTGCTCACGCTCGCCGTCGGTGCCAGCGTCTACGGCTTCACGATCATCCTGGTGGCCTTCCTCACCGGGATCGCGCTGGGCAGCGGGGCTTACGGGGCGCTGGTGAAGTGGCTCGGGGTCACGGCTCGGGGAACGAGGACCATCGTCGGCTGGTTCGGTGTGACGGAGATCGCCATCGGGCTCACCGCCCTGGCCGTCACGGTGTACCTCCGCGACATCCCGGCCAACGCCGTCCGCCTGCAGGACTCCGTTCTCGGCGCCGGGCTCGCGTCGTTCCAGATGAAGGTCTGGGCGAACTTCCTGCTCGCCTTCCTCTACGTCGTCGTCCCCGCGCTGTTCATGGGCGCCTCGTTTCCTATCGCCGGCGAGCTGATGGCCCGCGAGCGGCGGGCGGTCGGCCGGGCCGTTGGTGACGTGCTCGGCTCCAATACGGTTGGAGCCATTCTGGGAGCCGCCGTCAGCGGGCTGGTGATGATTCGCCTGTTCGGCATCGAGCGGTCGCTCCAGATCCTGACGATCGTCAACATCGGCCTCGGCCTGGTCGTGCTCGCCAGCCTCCGGAGGCGGCGATGGCTGCCTGCGGCGGTGGCGACGGTGGCCCTGGCGGCGATCGCGCTTCTGGCCCTCAACCCGGGCGTGGCCAGGCTGTGGGACCGCAAGTACTTCGCGATCTACAGGAGCAACCAGCCCGAGGCGTTCCGCACGCCCGAGATGGTCAAAGAGGCCGTGGACAACACCGACGTCCTCTATTACGCGGAGGGCGTCGAATCGATCGTCAGCGTGATCAGGCCCAGGGGAGGAGAGCAGGCCTTCATCACCAACGGGCGGGTCGAGGCCTCCAGCCATCTGCAGGCGCAGCAAATCCAGTTCACGCTCGGGCACCTGCCGATGCTCCTCGACCGGGATCCGAGAAACGTTCTGGTCGTCGGGATGGGAAGCGGCATGACGGCGGGCGCGACGACGGTCTACCCGAGCGTGGAACGGGTGACGCTGGTCGAGATCGAGCCGCAGGTGCTCGGGGTGGCCCGGACGTTCGAGCAGTACAACCACCACGTCCTGGAGAATCCGAAAGTCAGGATCGTCCTGAACGACGGTCGGAACTTCCTGATGACGACCAACCAGACGTTCGACGTCATCACGGCCGACCCGATCCACCCCTGGTTCAAGGGCGCCGGATACCTGTACTCGAGCGAGTACTTCGCACTCGCCGCCCGGCACCTTCGGCCCGGTGGCGTGATCGCGCAGTGGCTGCCGATTTACGAGCTGACGCCGCAGGATCTCGCCTCGGTTGTCAGGACGTTCCAGCAGAACTTCCCCCACACGATGCTGTGGCTCGACCACTTCGACGCGGTGATGGTGGGCAGCCTCTCTCCGTTCCTCATCGACGAGGCGCAGCTCGACAGGCGGATTGCGTACCCCGCCGTCGCCGGCGACTTGAGGCGGGTCGAGATGGGATCGGCGACCGACCTGTTGAGCTATTTCGTGATGGGGACCGACGGGATGAGGCGTTTCGCGCAGAACGGCGTACTGAACACGGATGACCACCTCTACCTCGAGTTCTCGGCCCCGTTTTCGATCGCGACTCCGGCCGTCATGGCGACCGACATCGAGGCCATCGCGGCCTGCCGTGAGAGCATCCTGCCGAACCTGAAACTGGAGGCGGACCCCACGGCGCGCGAGGAGCAGCGGATGCGATGGGATCTCCAACTCGCCGCCGGAAAGGCCGGGGACAGCGCCCTGGCGCTGTTCCTGGGCCGCGGGCCGGGCGATGCCGCCTTCGCGCCGGCGCTGCGCCGGCTGAATCAGCAGTACCCGTGGTACGCGCCTGGCAAGTTCCTGTCGAACCAGTACCAGGCGGCGATGGCGCTGGAGCCGCGCCTCCTGCGGCAGTCATCCTTGACGCTCATGGCCGACGACGGCACGACGACAACCGTCGACATGTCCGCGGTCCTCGTGCCCGTGAGCAGGACCCGCGCGTCGATCATGTTCGTGGACAATCGCGCCAAAGTCGTCTTCGGGCAGCTGTACGTCGATGACTACGAGCGCTCCGGGTTCGCCGATCGGTTTGCCCTCGAGGTGATGGGAGCCGTCCTCGCCGTCTACGAGAGCGAGGCGCAATCTGCGCGCAGCCGCCAGCAGACGCTGCCGCCGGCATCGCAGACGCTCCGGAGAATCAGAGCCGTGATAGGCTCGAAGGTCCAAAGTGCTCAACCCGGGTCATAGCGATCCCCGCCAGGGGGAGTTCCAAGTGCGCCACCGCCCGCGCGCGCTCATCGTCGGGGTAGTCCTCGCCGTGCTGCTGCTCGGCGTGCTGCTCGTCGATTACTACGTGCGCCGCGGCGAATCGGGCCCGCCCGCTGGTCCGGCGGCCTCGGTGTCGCCATCGCCTTCGCCCGCCGCGAGCCAGCCGTCCCCGACACCAGTGAGTCCGAGCGGGTCGCCGTCCGCGTCGCCGTCGGTCGCGGCGCCGCCCTCGGTCAGGGTCGACGCGTCCCGTCCGCCTGACGTGCCGGTGGCGCCGTCGCCGAGCCCGTCGCGCATGCCCTCGCCGGCCCGCGTGCCATCCGCGCCGGCAGACCAGGTCCAGCCGGCGCCCGCGTCCGTGCCGCCACCGGCCGCGGTCGCAGTTGTGCCGCCGCCTGCCTTGGGGAAGCCGCCGGTCCAGAACGCGCCCTCGACTCCGCCCGCGGTCACGCCGTCGGCCGCGCCGCGGACCGCCGCGCCTCGACCGGCGCCGGCCTCGCCCCCGGATCCGGCGCCCGTAGTTGTACCGCCGCCGGTCCTGAACGCGCCCTCGACGCCGCCCGCGGTCACGCCGTCGGCTCCGCCGCGAACCGCCGCGCCTCGACCGGCGCCGACCTCGCCCCCGGATCCGGCGCCCGTAGTTGTACCGCCGCCGGTCCTGAACGCGCCCTCGAATGACTCGCCTGCCGCCGTGCCGCCGCGCGCGCTGATGTCGCCATCCGTCTCGGTCCCGCCTCCGGTCGCGGTCCGTCGGAGCGTCAGTTCGTCGGGCGACAGGATGAGCACGATCGCGGTGTTCCCGGTCGAGAACCTGAGTGGCGCCAGCGTGCCGGCGGACGAGGTCCGGAAGTTCCTCATCCGTACCGTCGCGTCCGCGGGGATCCGGGTGCTCGACGACAACGCGCTGGACGCGTTCATGACGCGCCATCGCGTCCGGTATGCGGCAGGAGTCGATATCGACAGCGGCCGGTGGCTCAGGGAAGAGGACGGCGTGGACGGCGTCCTTGTCGCGTCGTTCGAGTTCTCGAACGACACCGTTCCTCCCAAGGTCGCGCTGATCGTCAGGCTCGTGACCACCAACGGTGCGCCCGTGGTGGCCTGGTCCGACGACGCCGGCATGGCCGGCGACGATGCCCCTGGGCTGTTCGGGCTGAAGCTGGTCAACGACTATCGGGCGCTGCAGCAGAAGGCGCTCGGGCGCATCGCCGGCTCGCTCCTCGCCTATCTCAAGACCGGGAAGAAGGACACGGGTCCGGAGACCGCAGCGAAGTTCCGGCCGAAGACGTTTTACCGGAAGCTCGATCTCGAAGCGGGGAAGACGTACACGGTGGCCGTCGCGCCGTTCTTCAACCTCAGCGAGCGACGGACGGCGGGGAACATCATGGAGCTGCTCTTCATGCGGCACCTGTCGAGTCTTCCGCAGTTCAGGGTCGTGGACGCTGGCGTCGTCAGAGCGCAGTTCCTTGACGTCCGGATCATCATGGACGCCGGGTTGTCCATCGCGGACGCCGAGCAGGTGGCGGCGCCGGTTGATGCGGACTTCGTCCTGTCGGGGCGGGTGATCCGCTACGCCGACTACGAGGGGCCGTCGGGCCTGGCGAGAGTGGAGTTCTCGACGGTGCTCGTGGAGAAGAAGAGCGGCAAGGTCGTATGGAGTTCGCAGAGCTACAACGACGGACGTGACGGCGTCGGCTTGTTCGAGCGCGGCCTGTCGAAGACCGCGCACGCCATGGCGACACAAATGGTCAGGCTCACAGCCGACATGATTGCCGGCCGTGGCCGTTAAGGGTGGGAGCGCCCGCGCAGGCGCTCAAAGGGGATTCATGCGGTACCAGTTCGTCGTCGCAACGGGCCTTCTGGCCGTGTCGCTGGGGGCCGCTGCCGCGGCCGGCGCGGCGGCTCAGACGTTGCCTGTGAGGAATGGCAGGCCGATCGTCGCCGCGGTTGGTGCCGAGTCGATTTCCCTCGACGAGCTCGTGGCAGAACTCGGGCCGGCGGCGGACCGGGCGCGCCTGCAGCAGGGCCGCGCCACGGCGGCGGACCTGGGGGTGCTCGACCGTCTCGTCACCATCAAGCTCATCGTCCAGGACGCGACCAGCATGGGTCTCGGCGAGGCTCCGGAGATCCAGAAGCAGGTCGAGGTCACCTCCCGGGAGATCCTGCGGGAGGTGCTGTACGCGAGGCTGACCCGGGACGTGAAGCCGGACCCTGCCGCTGTTGACCGAGTCTTCAAAGACCTCGTCAGGGAGTGGAAGACGACCTCGTTGTTGTTCCAGGACAAGGCGGCGGCCGAGCGCGCGCGTAAGGAGATCGGCGGAGGCGCGGCGTTCACCGACGTCGCGGCCAGGGCGGTCGCCGCGAAGGCGGCCAGGACGGACGGCGACGACCAGTATCACCCCAAGACCGCCTACCTCCCCCAGATCCTCCAGGCGATGGCTCCGCTGAAGGTGGGGCAGGTCAGCCCGGTCATCCAGATCCCCGCGGGACTCGTCCTGCTCCGAGTGGCGGACATGCGCTATCCGCAGAACGCCGAGGCGCTGGCGGAGGCGCGGAAGCAGGTCCTGTCCCAGCAGCAGGAGGTCGCGCTCCGGGCCCACGAACAGGTGCTGAGACGGCAGTACGTGACGTTCCACAAAGCCGGTACTCGACGGCCTCAACTTCGAGGCCCCGAAGCCCGGCCTCGCGGCTCTGCTGAAGGACAAGCGCGCCATCGCCGACATCCGGGGCGCCGCGCCGGTCACCGTCGGCGACCTGACCGATTACCTGCGGATGCAGTTCTACCATGGGTCGGAGCAGGCCCGGCAGTTCAAGCGCATGAACGAGATGAAGGGGCCAGCGTTCGACGCCATGGTCGGGCGGAGGCTGGTCAACGCGGAGGCGCTGAGGCTCGGGATTGACAAGTCGAACGAGTACCGCGACCGGGTGAGGGGCTTCAGGGAATCGCTGGTCTTCGACAGCTTCATCCAGAAGGTCATCGTCCCGCCGAACAAGATGACCGAACCGGAAGTGCGCAAGTACTACGACGGGCATCTCAAGGACTACTCCTCTCCGGAGATGATGAGAGTTCGAGGATTGGCCTTCGCCAGGCGGGGCGCGGCCGAAGACGCGATGCGGAAGCTGAGGGAAGGGGCGGACTACAACTGGCTGGCGGCGAACGCCGCGGGCCAGGTGCCGAAGGACGCGCCCGGCCTGCTGACGCTCGACGGGCGGCCGGTGACGACCGGCAGCATGCCGGACGGCGTGCGGAAGGTGCTCACGGGGGCCAGGACCGGAGAGTCCAGGCTCTACGCGAACCCGGAGGGGCCGTTCTACGTGCTGGTCGTGCAGGCGGTGGTCGCGCCGACTCCGCAGCCCTACGACGAGGTGCGCGAGACGATCGCCAAGAAGCTGTACAGCGAGAAGCTCAAGCGAGCCGTTGAATCGTACGCGGCCAAGCTGCGAACCCACGCGAAGGTGGAGACGTATCTGACGAGGGTCCGGTGATGCTGACAAGACGGAGACCCGCGATCAGGGCGCTGGCGGGCGCGTTCATCCTT
This sequence comes from uncultured Acidobacteriota bacterium, assembly GCA_963717945.1. Lineage (GTDB taxonomy): Bacteria > Acidobacteriota > Vicinamibacteria > Vicinamibacterales > Fen-181 > FEN-299. The sequence continues at coordinate 516,813 of CAVQXT010000007.1, forward strand.
GTGTGCCTGGGCTTCCAGACCTCCCACGGCCAGCAGAACCCGAAGCGGCCGTTCGGCGGAGGCGCGCCGAGCACCGGCCAGGGCCTCGGGGGACGCGACTGCCTGAGCTGTCACAAGGCGTTCGCGGCCAAGTACCTGGGCATGAAGGACGTCCACGCCGTGGTGCGCGACAACAAGTGCGACAGTTGCCACGTTCGTCACGGGCTGGTCCCGACCAAGGCCATGAAGCGGGAAGGCAACGACCTCTGTCTTCTCTTGCCACCCGAAGGACAAGCTCGGGCTGACGAAGGCCCACGTCCACACGGCCGTCAAGAGCGGCAGCTGCGTCCTTTGCCACGACCCGCACGCGTCCCAGGCCGATCACCTCCTCAAGGCCGACGCCGGCCAGCTGTGCTACCTGTGCCACGACAAGGCGGACTACCAGAAGAAGGTCGTCCACAAGGTCCTGCAGACAAACGGCTGCTCCGCCTGCCACACCACGCACTCCGCCGACGAGCCCAACCTGCTGGTGAAGGAGGAGAAGGCCCTGTGCCTCGGCTGCCACCCGGCGACGGCGCCGGCGTTCGCCAAGGCGCACGAAGGGTACCCGGTGGACCGGGTGTCCTGCAGCAAGTGCCACGACCCTCACAGCTCGGTGCAGCCCGCGCTGCTCAAGACCAGCGTGCACGCCCCCGTGCAAGGAGCCCAGTGCGACAGCTGCCATGCGGCCGCCACGTCGCCCAAGCCGTTCGAGGTGCTGCAGAAGGGGGGCGAGCTGTGCGCCGCCTGCCACGATGCCGCCTCGATCAAGGGCACGGGGAAGGTGAAGCACGTGCCGTTCAAGGACGGCCAGTGCCTGCTGTGTCACGACCCGCACGCCTCGGACAACCAGAGGCTGCTCAAGGCACGCGGGAAGGACCTCTGCCTCGTCTGCCACAAGGAGATGCCGGCATCGGTCGCCTTCAAGCATGCTCCCGTCGACACCGAGCGCGGCTGCGTGTCGTGCCACGCCCCGCACTCGTCCGACCACGAGAAGCTGCTGGCCGCGCCAGCCGACACGCTGTGCGCGTCGTGCCACGCCAAGGTCAGCGAGGTGGCCCAGAAGTCGAAGGTGCAGCATCCGCCCGCCGTCGGGGGCGAGTGCACCTCCTGCCACAATCCGCACGGCTCGTACGTCCAGGGGATGCTGAAGGACCGGACCGAGCGGGTGTGCTACACCTGCCACGCCGACGCCGAGTCGCGCTTCACCAAGACGTATACGCACGCGCCGGTGCAGAACGGCGAGTGCGGGTCCTGCCACCAGCCGCACGGCTCGGATGAGAAGGGGCTGCTGAAGGTGGCGGCCCCGAAGCTGTGCGAGGCGTGCCACGCCGACTTCATGAAGCCGGTCGCCGGAGCCACCAGGCACCAGCCCTTCGTGGAGGGGATGTGCCTCACCTGCCACGACCCGCACGCCAGCAACGTGCAGGGCATGGCGGCCGACAAGCCGGGCACGCTGTGCGCGGCGTGCCACCCCGACGTCGGCGACGGGATGAAGGCGGCCAAGTCGACGCACGCGCCAGCCGCGGGCGGCGAGTGCGTCGAGTGCCACAACCCGCACCAGACGCCCCTCCCGCGCCTGCTGCTCGCCAAGAGCCCGGACCTCTGTCTCGGCTGCCACAAGACGATCAAGGCGGCGATGGACGACGGGAAGGTCCACCCGCCGGCGGCCAAGGACTGTCTCGGGTGCCACAAGCCGCACTCGTCGGGCGAGCCCGGGTTGATGGTCAAGCCAATTCGGACGCTGTGCGGGGACTGTCACGACGTCAAGGCGGCGGCCTTCGGCGACGCGCACCTGCACATCGACCCCGCCGTGATGCACTGCGAGCGCTGCCACGATCCCCACGCGTCGAAGCAGCCGCACTTCTTCAAGAGCACGCTGCACCCGCCGTTCGAGGCCAAGACGTGCGAGGACTGCCACCTTGCGTCGCCGGCCAGGATCAAGTGAGGGAACGACCATGCGTTCGCGACTGACGATAGCCTGCGTCTCGGTGGTTGTTCTCCTGGGGGTGTACGCGGCGTCCGCCCGCAGCCAGCAGAATCCCTACCGGCTGAAGGAAACCGACCAGACGAAGCTCTGCCTCGCCTGCCACACCGATTTCGAGGCGACTCTCAAGAAGAAGTTCGTGCATACCGCGGTGAAGGCCGGCGAGTGCTCGAGTTGCCACGACCCCCACACCTCGTCCCACGGCAAGCTCCTGTCGGCGGGCACGCGCCAGATCTGCGCCACCTGCCACCCGGCCGTCATCCCGGCGAACGCGAAGAGCGCGCACAAGGTGGCCGCCGACGGCGACTGCACGAAGTGCCACGATCCGCACGCGTCCGACAACCCCGCCCACCTGCTGGCGGCGGGCAACGACCTGTGCGCCGGCTGCCACAAGGATCTCGTCGCGGCCGTCGCGGCCGCGAAGTTCAAGCACGCCCCTGTCGGGCAGGGGTGCGTGACCTGCCACGACCCGCACGGCTCCGCCCAGTCGGCGCGCCTGCTGAAGAAGGCGGTGCCGGCAATGTGCCTGGGCTGCCACAAGCCCGACAGCCCCTCGTTCGTCGCGTCCCACATGAGATACCCGGTGGCGAAGGCGGACTGCACGACCTGCCACGACCCGCACGGATCCAGTCAGCCGGCGCTGCTGCTCAACAACGTGCATCCGCCGCTGGCCAGCCGCCAGTGCGACCGGTGCCACGAGCGGCCCGAGTCGGCCACGCCGTTCGCCACCAAGCTGCCCGGCTACGAGCTGTGCAGGGAATGTCACGGCGACATGGTGAAGACCACGCTGGCCAAGGCGCGCCTGCACTGGCCGATTGCCGACAAGAAGGGGTGCGTGAACTGCCACAGCCCCCACGCGTCGAGGGAGCCAAAGCTCCTGAAGGCGGCCACGCCGGCGCTCTGCGGCTCCTGCCATGCGGACACGCTGAAGCGGATCGCGGCCGTCCCGGTGAAGCACCAGCCGGTGGCCGACGGGCAGTGCATGGCCTGCCACTCGCCGCACAGCTCGGACGCCACGTACTTGTTCAACGCTCCGTCCCCCAACGCGTTCTGCACCACGTGCCACGACTACTCGGCGCACTCGGCGCACCCGATCGGCGAGAAGGCGATCGACCAGAGGAACAAGAACCTGCGCGTCGACTGCCTGAGCTGCCACAAGGGCCACGGCACGGAGTTCAAGTGGATGCTCCTCGCGGCGACCAACGTGGAGCTGTGCACGCGGTGCCACAAGCAGTTCGCGAGGTGAATCGATGAAGACGATCTCATGCGCCTGTCTCGCCGCGGCCGTCCTCGCCCTGGGACCCGGGCGGCTCACGGCGGCCGGGACCGCCGGGTTCAGCTACCTGGTCTCGGTGTACGCGGACGACAAAGACGCCGGGATCCACCTGCCCGAGGGAGTGGCCTGCGGCGGCAAGGGGCTGGTCGTGGTCGGCGACACCGGGAACGACCGCCTGCTCACCTTCACCTATCTGGACAGGACCTTGAGCGCGGTAAGCGCCATCAAGATCCCCCAGTTGACGGCGCCCTCCCGCGTCCGGCTCAACTCGAAGGGGGACATCTACGCCCTGGACAGCCGTCAGCGGCGCATCGTGCATCTCGACGCCGCGGGTCAGTTCAAGGAGGTCGTGTCGTTCGAGGGCGCTCCGCCTCCCGCGACGATCGTGCCGAAGAGCTTCACGATCGACTCGGCGGACACCCTCTACGTGCTCGACGAGTTCTCGGGGCGCGTCCTGGTGCTGAACGCGCAGGGACGCTACCAGCGGGCGCTGCCGTTCCCGGACGGGATCGGGTTCGGAACCGACCTGACGGTTGACTTCGAGGGGAACATCCTCCTGCTCGACTCGGTCAAGCGGCGGATCTTCACGGCGGCGAAGGACGCGAAGGCGTTCGCGCAGCTCGGAGGCGATCTGGCGGCGTCGGTGGCCACCATGCCGACGTCCATCACGGCCAGCAAGGGCATCATCTTCGTCGCCGAGGGCAGCGGGAGCACGATCGACCTGTTCGGCCGGGACGGCAAGTTCCTCTCCCGACTGTTGACGCAGGGACGGAGCGAGGGGGCGCTCGACCACCCCGCGCAGATCTGCGTCAACGACAAAGACGAGGTCTTCATCGCCGACCGGGATAACAGCCGCGTGCAGGCGTTCCAGCTCACGCGCTGACCGGCCTGCAGCCCTTCCTCCCTCACGGCCGGCCAGGAGGCCGGCCTCGCACATGGTCTGCAGGGCGCGCGTTTGTCTGTGTGGCGCGAGCCTCGTGGCTCGCGCTCTCGCGCCATACCTCCCGGATGATCTATCCTCGCCCATGGATGCTCTACACGACGCTCGCCGACCTGGTCGTGCTGGCGCACCTCGGGTTCGTCGTGTTCGTCGTCATCGGCGGCGCGGCGGCCCTGAGGTGGCCGAGGCTCGCCTGGGTTCATCTTCCCGCGGCCGCGTGGGGCGCGCTCGTCGAATATGCGGGCTGGATCTGCCCGCTGACGCCGCTCGAGAACGCGCTCCGGGAGGCAGGAGGGCAGGCCGCGTACTCGGGCGGCTTCGTCGAGCATTACGTCGTCCCGATGCTGTATCCGGAGGCGCTGACGCGCGGCGCGCAGATCGCCCTGGGGAGCGTGGTGCTGCTCGTGAACGGGATGGTCTACTGGCGGCTGGCGCGGCGCCTCGCGGCCGGCGGAGGGGGGCAGCGTGAGCGATGAACGGGGACGCGCGTTCGTGGCGGGTTGGGCAGCCGCTGCCGGAGCGGGGGGGGCGAGACCAGAGGAATGTCATCTTGCCGCCGCCGACCCGCGCCTTGGCAGCCTGGTCGCACGCCTCGTGGCCTCAGGGGGCGTGCGGCGCTTCAAACCCTCGACCGCCCCGTCGGACTTCGACGCAATCGCCCGGTCGATCGTCTACCAGCAGCTTTCGACGATGGCGGCGGCGACCATCTACGGCCGGTACGTGGAGGCGCTCGGAGGAAATCCGAGCCCGGAGCGGGTGCTCGAGGCACGGCCCGAGCGGCTGCTGAAGGCGGGGCTGTCGCGCGCGAAGGTGCGCTACGTCAAGGCGCTCGCGTCGGCCGTCGCATCCGGGGACCTGAACCTGGGTTCCCTTCGGGACCTGCCGGACGAGTCGGTCGTTGGCGCGCTGACCCGGGTGCCCGGAGTGGGCCTGTGGACCGCGCAGATGTTCCTGATGTTCCGTTTGCACCGCCCGGACGTGCTGCCGACGGTTGACGTCGGCATCCGGCGCGGCCTTCAGATGGCCCACGGCCTTCGCCAGCCGGCGGCGCCGGGCTACGTGTCCCGCGCGGGCCGCCGATGGGCGCCCTATCGGAGTCTTGCCTGCCTGTATCTGTGGGCGGCGCTGGAGCCCGGCACGGTAGGACCGGACCAGGTCCCCTCGACCGCCGATTGAGTGCGACCCGCCCCCACGGCTTCCCCCGCCGGACAGGCGAGGCCCGCGGCTTCTGCTATCGCCGTGCGGGCACCTTGGCCTTCAACTCGTCCGCCCAGTTCACCACCACATGCAGTTCTTCGGGCGGTTTTGGGCCGACGGGTTGAATCATGATGAAGTGCCGGCCGTCGGGCAGCAGGCCGTAGTCATGGTGGCTCACCAGAAAGTCGCCCTCGAACAACAGCCGGGGTTTGCCGACGACAAGCGCCGGTCCCGTCTTCACCTCCACGGCCATGAGCTTGGTGGGCGTGCGGAAGTACAATTCTGCGCCGTTCGGCGCCCAAAGCGGCTCGCGGCCTCCATCGCTGGACACCTGCACCCGATCGCCAGGACCGGGGTACGCCTGCACATAGACCTGCGGCCGACCAGATTGCGCGGACACGTACGCGATCCAACGGCCATCGGGTGAGAAGCGCCCATCGTACACCCGCCCGATCCCGGGCAATAACCGGGTCGGCCGTGCGCCGGCCTCGAGCGGCAGCAGCCAGAGCGCCGCGTCGTTGGTGGCCGCGTCGAATGTGCTGTACATCAACTCTCTACCGTCGGACGTGAACGCCTCCGCTTCCGCCCATTGCCCCGTGTCGAGCGACTCCGGCGGGCTGCTGGCGTCAGCCGACACGACATGCAGACTTGCCGGGTCGGTGTAGATGACGCGGCTGCCGTTCGGCGACCACAGCGGATCGCCGCAGTCTTCCTTCTGAGTCAGCCGGGCCAGCGCGTCGCGCTCGCGGTCGTAGATCCAAACATCGGCGCTCCCATTCTCCACGAGCGTGGCGGCGATGCGCTGGCCGTCGGGAGAGACGCTCAAGTCCTCGAATCCGCGCTCCACGGTGCCCAACGGCTCGACCTTGCCCGTCATATCCACTCTCACCAGGCGGTAGTCCTTCTGAACGCCTCCGGTCAGGTAGATCAGCGTGCCGGTGGACGACAGCGCATAGTCGGCGGAGCCAAACCACTCGTCCCGCGTCAGGCCCTCGATTAGCGGCACCGCTTGCCCGGTGACTTTGAGCTCGCTCGCATCGAACGGCGCACCCATGAGCACGTCACCTCGCGTGAACACGAGGTATCCGGGGGCCAGATAGCGCGCGTCGGCCGCCTCTTCCATCACCACCATCCGCTTGCCGGTGTTGAGCGAGTAGGCCTCCGTTCGGTAATGCTGTGCCAGCCAACTGGCTCCCGCCGTCGTGTAGAGCAGGGCCTTGCCGCCGGGAAGAACCTGCGGCCAGCGAAAGCTCGCCACCGCTTCTCCGTTCGCGGCCTTCACGACCGCGGTCGGAGTGCCGCCCTCTTCCGGGACGCGCCGGATCTCCGCCACGCCGGCGGGGGCAAAGTAGATGAATCCATCATCTCCCCACCACGCTCCGACGAGGCTGGGCACTTCGCAGACCGTCAGTGGCGGGCCGCCGTCAGCGGAGACCTTCTTGAGCGCCCCGCCGGAGTAGAATCCGATCCAGCGTCCGTCGGGAGAGAAGAACGGCGAAGTCCCGCCTGGGGTCTCCACCAGAGGAGTTGGGGCCAGCGCGTCGAGGTTCCTCACGACGAGCTCGAAGTCTTCGGTTCGAGGCGCCACCAAATCCTCGCCTTTTCCGGTCGCAGGGGTGCCCTGAACGGCCACGTAGGCGATCCGGGTTCCGTCCGGTGAGATGGCGACCGCGCTTCCGCGGTTCGCTTCGGAATGCCGCACCGGTGCCGCCAGGCTGAGGTGCATCACCGGTGTCCTGGGCGGGCGCGCCAGGGAAGGACGGAAGATCACCACCGCTGCGAGGGCAATGGCCAGCGCTGCGGCTACGGCCCAAGGGATGGCGCGGGTCGGTGAGCTGAATCGGCGAGCCCCGGGTCCGGAAAGCGTGGCGGCCGGAGCCGGGTGGCCGTCGACGCCGCCCTGCACGTCCTCGATCGTGATGCGGGCGTCGCCAATGGCCTGAAGCCGCCGCCTTGGGTCCTTGCACAAACACCGCTCCAGCAACGTGCGAATCCCGGCAGGAACGGCCGGAGGAAGAGCGCTCCAGTCCGGCTCGTCCCGGATCACGCCGGCCAGCGTCTCCGAGATGCTTCCGCCGCCAAATGCCGGCTTGCCCGAGAGCATCTCATACAGCACGCTTCCGAACGCCCAGATGTCCGCGCGGCGATCCGCCGCCTTGCCCCTCGCTTGTTCGGGAGACATATAGGCCGCGGTGCCGAGAATGATGCCGTCCTGAGTCGCCGATCGGGGCAGCGTCGGCGAGCTCGCCGGATCACCCGCCGCCACGTCGGCCTGGAGCGCTTTCGCCAGGCCGAAGTCCAGGATCTTGGCTTGCCCACCCAACGTCACTTTCACGTTCGCCGGCTTCAGATCGCGATGAACGACTCCCCGCTCGTGCGCGTACTCGAGCCCCTCGCAGATCTGCTGCGCGATCGGCAGCGCCTCGTCCAGGGGAACCCGACCGCAGGCGATCCGCTCCGCGAGCGTCCGCCCCTCCGCCAGCTCCATGACCAGCGCCCGGACGGGGCCCGATTCCTCGAGGCCGTAGATCGCAGCGATAGTCGGATGATTGAGCGAGGCGAGGACCTGCGCTTCGCGTTCGAAGCGCGCCATGCGTTCGGCATCGGAGCCGAACGCCGAGGGCAGGACTTTCAGCGCGACGTCCCGGCCCAGCCTCGTGTCGCGGGCGCGGTAGACCTCGCCCATTCCGCCGGAGCCCAGCGGGCACTGGACTGTATAGGGGCCGAGCCTGGCGCCAGAGGTCAGCGTCATGGGGGCAATTAATTATACCGTTCGAAGCGGGCTGGGAGGGCGCGCCGTGGTGCGGCGCTGCTACGGCGGGTCCCCTGGCCTGTTCACGTCGCGTTCGACACTTCTCGTGCAATAAATTAGCCGACCCCGTGTAGGCTGGCCCCGTTGCGTCCACTGAGCCTGACCTATCGTCTTACCCTCCAGCCGTTACAATAGGCGCGCGCAGTTACCGATCTTGGGTTGTCGCGAACTTCATGTCCTCGACGCGCTGACCATCCCGATACACGCACCGGACGGAGGCGGAGATGAAGACGTTGCGGCTCGGCAAGGCGTTCACGCTCCTGGAATCTGGTCCAGTGGTTTTCGTGACCACCAGTGATGGCAGGAAGAAGAACGTCATGACCATCTCGTGGACCATGGTGGTGGACTTCACGCCCGTGTTTGCCATCACCACCGGGCCTTGGAACTACTCGTACGCCGCGCTTCGACGATCCAGAGAGTGCGTCATCGCGGTCCCCGGCGTGGACCTCATCGATCGGGTCGTCGGCGTGGGAACGTGCTCCGGCGCGGACACCGACAAGTTCGAGAAGTTCGGTCTGACCCCCGTGGAGGGCAGACACGTCCGCGCTCCGCTGATCGGGGAGTGCCTCGCGAACATCGAGTGTCGAGTCGTCGACATCGTCAGAAAACACCACATCGTCGTGTTGGAAGGCGTCGCCGCCTACATTGATGGCTCAAGAAAAGAGACGAGGAGGATTCACGCGGTCGGCGACGGCACCTTCATCGTGGATGGCCGCAAGATCGATCGAAGGAAGATGATGCGTTCCAAGATTCCGGCCGGAATCTAGCCGGTTCGGTGGCAGTTCCACCACGAATCGGGTCGCGCCGTTAGCCCTGAGCCTTGAGCTCTGGGCCGGCAGGCAAGCGAGCGTGCCTTGCTGAGCGAGCTTGCGATGTGGTCCTCCTTCGCAACGCCTCCGGAGCGATCCATTCCTCGGCGTTGCTATGGAGGACAGCCTTCGCCTGCATTCATGAGCGAAGGCTGGTGAGCCGCCACGGAATCGAACCGTGAACCCGCAGATTAAGAGCCGCCTTTAGGACGCGAAGACGTTAGAGTTCTGAGCGCTTCTGCGCGCGAGGTGTGCAGAATGCGGCAACGCGCGGCAGACCGCTGCAACCCGAGCGCAACCAGCGGCTCCCTCGCGCTTGGGCCTGCGGGTTCGGCTATAATCGGCCCGTCTCTCCCGTCGCGTCCACGCTCAGACCTGGGGGCTCCTGATGGTCGTTCGGACGGTCACCACGCCCCGCCTGATGCCCGTCGTCCGCGACAGTGGCCTGGCAGTCGCTCGCCTTGAGGCGTCTCGATGAAACCCGATCCTGGCACGCGACGCGGGCCCTGCCGGCTTCGGCCCGCCATCGGCGCGCGCGCTTGTGTTGCACGGCTCGTTCGCTCACGGGTCGACTGAGCCGTTCGGGGTGGCAGCGGAGAGCGCCATGGCCAACTGCCCCAGGTGCCGCGCCGAGAACAACGACACGTCGAGATTCTGCAGTGACTGCGGCGCGTCGCTGGGGCCAGCCGGGTCCGACCAGGTGTCGGTCACGCGGTCAGTTGAGAGGCCCGTGGATTGGTGGCGGCCAGGGTGTCAGGTTGCGGGGAAGTATCGGATCATCGCGGAGCTCGGCCGGGGCGGCATGGGGGTCGTCTGCAGGGCCGAGGACATTCGGCTCCAGAGACCGGTGGCCCTGAAGTTCCTGTCGCCGGAACTGGACCAGGTACCCGGGACCATAGACCGGTTCCGCCAGGAGGCCAAGGCGGCCGCGGCCCTTAACCACCCCAACATCTGCGTCATCTACGAGGTCGGCGAGGACGAAGGCCGGCCCTACATCGCCATGGAGTACGTGGAGGGGGAGACGCTGCGGGACAAGGTCCGCAAGGCGCCGCTCGAGCCCCGGGAGGCCGTTGGGCTCATCGACCAGGTGGCAGCCGGACTGGCGGAGGCCCACGGAAAGGGCATCATCCACCGGGACGTCAAGAGCGCCAACATCATGGTCACGGCCAGGGGCCGGGCCAAGGTGATGGACTTCGGGCTGGCGAAGCTCCGCGGCGGCCTGTCGCTGACGAAGAGTCAGACCATCGTCGGGACCGTGGCCTACATGTCGCCCGAGCAGGCCCGGGGCGATGAACTCGGCCCGCAAACGGACATCTGGTCGCTAGGCGTCGTGCTCTACGAGGTGCTCTCGGGCAAGCTGCCCTTCCAGGGGGACCACGAGCAGGCCGTGATCTACGCAATCCTCCAGAAGGAGCCCCGGTCGCTCGTCACGCTATGCCCGTCGGTTGTCCCCGACTTGGAGCAGGTCGTCTTCCAGGCCCTGGCCAAGAAGAGAGCCGACCGCTTTCGGACCATGGAGGAGTTCCGGGAGGACCTCGCCGCCATCGCCGAAGGCCTCAGGCCGCGCAAGGCCCAGGTGAAGCCGGCCGAGCCCGAGCGATCCATCGCCGTGCTTCCGTTCATCAACGACAGCCCCGACCAGGAAAACACCTACTTCATCAACGGCGTGATGCAGGAGATCCTGGGCAACCTCCAGAAGATCAAGGCGCTCCGGGTGATCTCGCGGACCTCCGTCGAGCAGTACCCGAAACACGAAGAAGTCCGTCCGCGAGATCGCCGAGGAGCTGGGCGTGAACTACGTCGTCGAGGGCAGCGCGCAGAAGTACGGCAGCGCGTTCCGGCTGAGTGCGCAGTTGATCCTGGCCGGCGACGAGTCGCACCTGTGGGGGGAGTCGTTCCAGCAGAAGGTCACCGATGTCGAGGACATCTTCAATATCCAGATCAGCATCGCAAAGTCCATCGCCGAGCAGCTCCGGGCGGTCATATCCCCTGAAGAGAAGAGGCGCATCGAGACGATTCCGGCCGCAGACCTCGCCGTTTACGAGGAGTATCTGAAGGCCCGCTCTTACGCCGTTGACGGTCGACGGGAGGCCTTGCAGGATGCCATAGAAGTCCTGACCAGGGGCGTCGCGAAGAACCCTGGCTGGGCACCCCTCTATGCCGGCCTGGCGGAAGCCTGGCTGTGGATGCAGCAGAACGCGTACGAACAGCCGTCGGTGGCCGCTCCCCGGATCACCGAGAACCTGGACAAGGCGCTGGCCCTGGATCCGAATCTCGCCGAAGCTCACTATCTCAGCGCCATGATCGCCCATCTCGTGGATTGGGACTGGGAAAAGAGCGAAAAGGCGTTCTTGAGGGCCCTGGCCATCAACCCCAACGATGCCCTTTCCAGGGGACTCTATGCGCATCTCTTGTTGATCCTGCACAGGAAGGACGAGGCGCTGGCCCAGAACAAGCTGGCCCTGAGCCTTGACCCGCTGAATCCCTGGATGAAGCAACTCAACATCGGAACGCTGCTGCAGGCCGGAGAATACGAGGCCAGTTTGTCTCTCGCAGAAGAAGAGGTGGCCGGCGATCCGGACAATTTCAACCTCAATCAGATGATCGAGATCGCCGCGTACAGGTTGAAGCAGTACGACAAGGTCCTCCGAGCGGTCCGACACGTTCTTCCGTTTCCCCTCGAGGACGAGGCATATCGCGAGATCGAGAAGACCTACCGCGAATCGGGGATCGCCGCGGCATACAAGAAGATCCTGGAACGGCTGGAGAAATACGCTGAAAGCCAGCCCGTCGGCTTCCATGACATGGTCTTCAGGTATCTTCTGGCAGACCGACCCGACAAGGCCATGGATTGGGTCGAGAGAGGATTCGAGATGCACGACCCGCTCATGACCTACATCACCACGCCGGCGCAGTATCTCGATCGATTGTTCGGGGATCCCAGGTTCGTCGCCGTCTGCCGGAAGATGAACCTTCCGCTTCCGGAATCGGGATGAGACGGAGAGCCTGGTTGGAGATGCGGGGCGCCTGGCGAGCAGCGGGCCACTCCGCTGTCGCGCCGTCGCCTTGAGCCTTGAGCCCTGAGCCTTGAGTCGGCAGGCAAGCGAGCGTGCCTTACTGAGCGAGCTTGCGGAGGATGGCCCTTCGACTCGGATGGAGCGAGACCTCGCTCAGGGCATTCGACCTGCAGTTGGCCCGCCATGAGCGAAGCTCGCGCGGGAGGGCGGGGCGGTGAAGATCGGCCTGCCAGCCGTAGCTCATCGAGCAGGTGCGAAGGGGAGCGCAGGTGAGCGAAGGTTGGTGAGCCGCCACGGAATCGAACCGTGAACCCGCAGATTAAGAGTCTGCTGCTCTGCCAGTTGAGCTAGCGGCCCACTCTGAGAGACATCCGCCGACCACAATCGCGTCGGCAGCTGATGCGGGACAACCAGTATAACAAGCGGGCCGGCTTCAATCAACGACGCGTATCGCATTAGTGATGATGTCACCCCGGGGCCCTTGAGCCCTGAGCCCTCAGCCACCTGTCGCGCTCGGCCCGGCCGAGGCCTTAGAATCTAAAGAGCATGAAACCCATTGCGGTCATCACTGTCGCGCTCGCCCTTCTGCTCGCCCCGGGGACCGGGCTCCGCGCGCAACGCCCCCTCGCCGACGAGGAGATTCTGGATTACCTCAACCAGACGGTCGTCTGGTACCGGGACGTCGGGGCCGCGCTGCAGTCGCCGGAAGGCTCGCGCGACGCGGTGGCCGGAGACGCCCTGCGGCGCAGCTCGCTCGGCGTCCTTCAGCTTGGCTTCGACTTCGCGCGCGCGCAGGCCGCCATTCCGGCGGTGGCCCCGGGCGAGACCACGGGGCCGGAGAATCCCCGGAGCCGCAACCTGGCGCGCGTCGAGGCCGCCGCCGAGCAACGGGCGCAGCAGGTCCAGGTGGAGCTCGATCAACTCAACCGCCGCATGCAGACCGCCCCCGCGGGAGCGCTCCCCACACTCCGGGCGCAGCGGGACGAGCTCACGAGCGAGCTGAACTTCGCCAAGGCACGCCGGGATTCGCTGCGCAACCTGGTGGGGTTCTTCAGCGTCCCCGGCGAGGGCGGCCTGTCCGCCAAGATCAGCGACCTGGAACGCTCGGTGCCCGAGGCCGTGAAAGCCAAGCAGACCGCGCCCGCCGAGACCGCCGCCACCGTTCGCGCCCCGACGGGGGAGGACTTCCATCCAGAATCCGCGGGCATCGTCGGCCTGACGACGGAGGTCCTGTCCGTCTCCCGGAGACTCGGCCGGCTCAACCAGCTGGTCAAGGAAACCGAAGAACTGCGCCAGGCCAACCAGAAGCTCCGCGCGCCGCTGCGAAAGGCGATGCAGGAAGTGATCGCGCAGGGGGACGCCGCCGCGCGCCTGGCGGATTCGGCCGACCCGGCGACGCTCACCGCTCAAAAGGAGAAGTTCGACGAGTTGTTGGCTCGATTCAAGCTGGTGACCGGGTCCTCCGCGCCGCTGAGCGAACAGGCCGCGCAGATCGGGACCAGCAGCGCCCAGATGATCGAATGGCGTGACGGCCTGAATGGAGACTACAGCGGCGCCCTGCGCTACCTCCTGTTGCGGGTCGGCATGCTGCTCGTGGCGCTCGTTGTGATCTTCGCGGTCTCCGAGCTCTGGCGTCGTGCCACCGTCCGCTACATCCGCGACGCGCGGCGCAGGCGGCAGTTCCTGCTGTTGCGCCGGGTCGTCGTCGGCTGCACCGTCGCCCTGTTCGTCGTGCTCAGCTTCGTCACCGAGTTCGGGTCGCTGGCGACGTTCGCCGGGTTCTCTGCCGCCGGTCTCGCCGTGGCGATGCAGAGCGTCATCCTGTCGGTCGTCGCCTATTTCTTCCTGGTCGGGCGATGGGGCGTGAGGGTCGGCGACCGGGTCACGGTGTCCGGCGTGACGGGCGAAGTGGTGGATATCGGCTTGTTCCGGCTGTACCTGATGGAACTGGGCGGCTCCGGCCTTGCGCTCCATCCGACCGGGCGGATCGTGGTGTTCCCCAACGCGGTCTTCTTCCAGCCTTCGGCGCTCTTCAAGCAGCTGCCGGGGATCGAATTCGGCTGGCGCGCGATTACCGTGACGCTGACGGCGGCCACCGACTGCTCGCCGGTGGAAGGCCGCATCCTCTCCGCCGTCGAGAAGGTCTACGCCGAGTACCGGGAAACCGTCGAGCGGCAGCACCGGGACGCGGTGTCCTCGATGAACCTGCACGCGCCCATGCCGCAACCCGAAAGCCGCGTGCGATTTGTCGAAGCCGGCCTGCAGGTCACCATCCGGTATCCGGTCGAGTTCAGCCGGGCCGACGAGATCGACGACCGCATCACCAGGGCGGTGGTCCAGGAGATCGAGCGGGAGCCAAAGCTGAGGCTCGCCGACGGCAGCGCCCCCAAAGTCGAGACGCAGGCGGGGTGAGGCCGGGCCGCCGGCCGGCGGCTACGTCGCGCGCGTCCGGTCGCCCGACGCCGACTGCCAGAAGGGCACCCACGTCAGCGCGACGAGCTGCACGTCGATCCCCGTTTTCTTCGGCGCCACGACGAGCGGTTCGAGCGGCCCGCTTCCCAGCGACGACTCGAGCGCGGCGGTCTGCTCCTGGAGTTCCGCGTTGAGCGCGTCGAGCTGCTCCTGCACCGCCGCCACCGTCTCGCCGGCCCGCTTGACGTCCTCCGCTTCCCGCATCGTCCGCCCGACGCCGCGCGCCGCCGTCGTCGCCCGGCCGATGGTGGTCATGCTGACCGACTTGCGTCCCATGAACGCGCCCAGCAGCGTCGCGCCGAACGAGATCGCCGTCTGCACCTTCGCGGCCGTCGCCTGGCCGGCCTCTCGCTCCGCCGCCGCCTGCGCCCTGCGCAGACGCTCCTGCAGCATCGCCAGCTTCGGCGCGTACTGCTGCCTGAGCCGCTCGACCGCCTGGTCGCGCGACTCGCGCGCCGCCTGCTGCAAACGCACGCGGAACTGACCCTCCGTCTCGCCCGGCTGCGAGACGAGCGGCGGGTCCGCCGACCGCAACAGTTCGAGTTTCTTCGAACCGTACGTCCAGGTGGAGAACGACTTCTTCCAGGCGTCGTAGTTCTTCGGTTTCGCCGCCGGCCCCGGCAGTGGGTCGTACAGCGCGCCCGCCGCGGCCTCGCGCTCGAGGTCGCTCGGCCCGAACTCACTGTCGGTCGCCGTCGTCCAGTCCACGGGAACCGGCCCGTCGGTCACCGGCGCCGCCACCGACACGGCCTGCGTCGCGTCGATCTGCGCCTTCGGGTCGGCGAAGCGCACCTGCGCCACGCCCAGCAGCATGGGCGAGTAAACCAGCCGGGCCCCGCCCGGCGCCGACCCGCGCACCGGGAGGAAATACTGATCGATGCCCGGCGGCAGCACCGGCGCCGCCGCGACAGGGGACTGACCCGCCGAAGGCCCCGACTGACGCGCCGAAGGCCCCGATTGACGCTCCGTGATCGCCGATTGACTTGCCGTGGTTCCCGATTGACCCGCCGTGATCTCCGATTGCCCCCGATGCTCCGATTTGTACGCGTCCATCAGCCGCTTGATCTCCGGTCGTCCGAGCGGCCCGCGGAGGTAGGACAGCGCCCACCGGGTTTCGAACACCACCGGGTGATCCTCGTGCACGTTGTGCATGAGGAAGATCCGGTTTCCCAGCGCGGCCAGCGTCTCCTCCATCCTCGCCCGGTCGAAGGCGCTGCCCGCCGTGGCCGCCGCCCCTTCGAGCCCCTCGAGCACGCGCGCCTTGTCGCGCTCGGTCTGCAGCCGGCCGAGGAACCAGGTCCCCGCGTTCGACAGGCCTTTGTAATCGAGGTCCACCGGGTTCTGCGTGGCCAGCACCACGCCGAGCCCGAACGCCCGCCCCTGCTTGAGGAGCGTGAGGAACGGCGCCTTGGACGGCGGGTTGGCGACGGGCGGGAAGTAGCCGGCGATCTCGTCCATGTAGAGCAGGGCCCGCAGGCTGGTCGTGCCGCCCTGCGCGCGCATCCAGCCGACGACCTGGTTCAGCAGCAGGGAGACGAAGAACATCCGCTCCGCGTCCCCGAGATGCGAGATGGAGAAGATGGCGATGCGCGGCTTGCCGGCGTCCGTGTACAGCAGGCGCTGGATGTCGACCGGCTCGCCCGCCATCCAGGCGCCGAAACCGGGCGACGCCACGAGGTTGTTGAGCGCCATCGCCAGCTCGAAGCGCTCCTTCGACGGATAGAACGACTCCAGGTCGAACACCCCGACGCGCGTCATCGGCGGCGTCTGGATCTGCTGGATCAGCGCGGGCAGGTCCACGTCCTTCCCGGCCCGCCACGACAGGTCGATGAGCGTCGACAGGAGGATGTGATCGCGGCTCTTCACCGGGTCGGCGTCGATCCCGACCAGCCCGAGCAGGCTCGTGACGGTGGTCGTGATCCGCTCGCGCCACGCCTCGCCGTCCTCGGCGCCTTCGGGGCCGGGGGCCGCGAGCGACTTCAGGATCGAGACCGGGAGCCCGGCCTCGCTGCCCGGCGTGTAGATGGCGAACTCCGCCGACTCGCGCAGCCTCGCGATGCGCTCGCCGTCCTCGCCCCACTCGGCGAGCCCCTTCTTCCAGAGGGCCGCCTGCTGCGCGCCATACTCCTCCACGCTCACGCCCTTCCGCCTCGCATCGTCGGGGTTCACCCACGGCGCGAAGTCCTCGGGCCGGAGGTCGGGGAAGGTGAGCAGGAGGTTGCCGAGATCCCCCTTCGGGTCGATGACCAGGGCCGGCACCTTGTCGATGGCGGCCTCCTCGAGCAGGGACAGGCACAGGCCGGTCTTGCCGCTGCCCGTCATGCCCACGCACACCGCGTGGGTGACCAGGTCGCGCGAATCGTAGAGCAGCCAGCCGTCGCCGCGCTCACGCTTCGCCAGGTCGTAGGGACGGCCAAGGTAGAAGGCGCCGAGCTTCTCGAAGTCCTGCATGCGCGTAGTGTAAGGGAGGAGGCCCCAGCCGTGATAGTCTGAGCAGCCAGCAGCCCTTGACACCCGTGACACCCGTGAGCCCTGAGCCCTGAGCCTTGAGCCTTCTTCCTGACCGCGACTTCATCGTCCGCACGCTGACCGACCTGGTGCGCATCAACTCGGTCAACCCGAGCATCGCGCCCGACGGCCGGGGCGAGGCGGAGATTGCCGCCTACATCGCGAAGACCCTCGCCGCCATCGGCCTCGAGGCCGACACGTTCGACTCGGCGCCCGGGCGGACGACGGTCGTAGGCACGCTGCGCGGGACGGGAGGCGGGCGCTCGCTCATGCTGAACGGCCACGCCGACACGGTCGGCGTCGAAGGGATGTCCGACCCGTTCTCGGGCGAGGTCCGCGACGGCCGGGTCTACGGCCGCGGCGCGCACGACATGAAGGGGAGCCTCGCCGCCTGCCTCGGCGCCGCCAAGATGCTGGCCGACGCGCGCGTCGCGCTCCGCGGCGACCTCGTCGTGGCCGCCGTCGCCGACGAGGAATACGGCAGCCTCGGCACCACGGACCTTGTCACCCGCTGCTGTCCCGACGCGGCCATCGTCGCCGAGCCCACCAACCTGCAAGTCTGCCTCGCCCACAAGGGCTACATCTGGATCGAGGTCGAGACGACGGGCAGGGCGGCGCACGGCAGCCGGTTCACCGAGGGCGTCGATGCCGTCATGCGGATGGGCCGCTTCCTCGCGGAGCTCGATCGGCTGGAGCGGGCGCTGCGCGAAGGGCCCGCGCACCCGCTGGTCGGCCCGCCGTCGCTGCACGCGGCGACGATCGAGGGCGGCACCGGCCTCAGCACGTACGCCGATCGCTGCCGCCTCAAGATCGAGCGGCGGACGGTGCCGGGCGAGACGGTGGCCGAGGCCGTCGGACAGATCCGGGCCATCGCCGCGAAACTCGCGGCCGAGGGTTCGACCTTCTCCGCCACCGTCCGCCCATTCTTCTCACGCGAGCCATTCGAAGTGTCGCCCGACGCGGCCATTGTCCGCACGCTCGCGGGCGCGGCTGCCGCGGTGCTCGGCGGCACGCCCGCGTTTGTCGGCGACTCGCCCTGGATGGACTCCGCGCTGCTCGCCTCGGCGGGAATCGAGACGGTGGTGATGGGGCCGGTCGGCGCCGGCGAGCACTCGGCGGTCGAGTGGGCGGACATCGAGTCGGTGGTTCGAACGGCCGAGATCTTCGCCCGCACCGCGATGGACTACTGCGCATGACGAGCCGCGACCCCCAACACCGCCGCGGCGGCGCCGTGCTGGTCGCCATCGGCATCTTCATCAGCCGGATCTTCGGCCTGATCCGGGTGCGCGTGTTCTCGTATTACTTCGGCCTCGAATCCGACGCCGCCGACGCGTTCAACGCCGGATTCCGCATCCCGAACCTGCTGCAGAACCTCTTCGGCGAGGGGGCGCTGTCAGGATCGTTCATCCCGGTCTACGCGAAGCTGGTCGCGGGGGGCGACGAGGAGGAGTCCGACAGGGTGGCAGGGGCGGTGGCCGGCCTGCTCGCGCTCACCGTTTCGGTCGTCGTCCTGGTCGGCGTCCTGGGCGCGTCGTGGACGATCGATCTCTTCGCCCCCGGGTTCGAGGGTGAGAAGCGCCTCCTCGCGATCCGGGTCGTGCGCATTCTCTTTCCCGGCGCCGGCCTCCTGGTCCTCTCGGCCTGGTGCCTGGGGATCCTCAACAGCCACCACAAGTTCTTCCTCTCCTACGCCGCGCCGGTCGTCTGGAACGTGGCGATGATCGGCGCGCTGGTCGCATTTGGCGGCCGGACCGACCTGGGACGGCTGGCGGTGATGCTCGCGTGGGCGTCGGTGGTCGGCAGCGCGCTGCAGGTGGGCGTGCAGGTGCCGACCGTGTCGCGCCTGCTCGGCCGGTTCCGCCCGTCGCTCAACCGGACCTCGGCCCACCTGCGCCAGGTCGTGCGCTCGTTCTGGCCGGTCTTCTTCAGCCGCGGCGTCGTGCAGATCAGCGCCTACGTGGACCAGTGGATCGCGAGCTTCCTTCCGACCGGCGCGGTGACGGGCCTGACCAACGTGCAGTTGCTCTACACGCTGCCCGTGAGCCTGTTCGGCATGTCGGTGTCGGCGGCGGAGCTGCCCGCGATGTCGCGCGCCACGGGGGGCGACGAGGCGGTGCGGGCGCAGGTCAGCGCGCGGCTTCACGGCGGTCTCCAGCAGATCGCGTTCTTCGTGGTGCCGTCGGCGATGGCCTTCCTGGCGCTCGGGGACCTGGTCGCCGGGACGGTCCTGCAAACCGGGCGGTTCAGGCACGAGGACGCCCTCTACGTCTGGGGAATTCTCGCGGGTTCGGCCGTCGGCCTGCTGGCCTCGACGTTCGCGCGGCTCTGCTCGTCCACCTACTGGGCGCTCGGCGACACGAAGACGCCCCTTCGCTACGCCATCGTCCGAGTCACGCTCACGGCGGCGCTCGGCTACGCGGCCGCCATGTACCTCCCGGGGTGGATCGGAATCGAGAACCGGTGGGGCGCCGCGGGGCTGACGGCGTCAGCGGGCGTCGCCGGCTGGGTGGAGTTCTTCCTGCTCAGGAGAACGCTCGCGCGGCGCATCGGGCCGATCGCGCTGCCGCGCCTGCTGCTGCCGCGCCTGTGGACGTCGGCCGCGATCGCCGCGGCGGTCGCGTACGGCGTCAAGATCGTCCTGCCCCCGCTGTCGCCGATCGTCGAGGGCGGTCTGACGCTCGGCCCGTATTGCCTCGTCTACCTCGGCCTGACGCTGGCGTTCGGTATCCCCGAAGCGCAGGGGCTCCTGCGGCGGGTGGGGATCAAGTCCGGTAGGGCGACCCTTTAGGGTTGCCTAAGGCAAGGCTGAAGCCTCGCCCTACACACGGTCCTGCTGCGCTACAATCGAAGAAACGTCAATTCAAGAGAGGAACGGCGCATGCCCCCCAAGGTGTCACCCATCCCGGATGGCTACCGCGGTATTACCGCATACCTCTACATGGACGATGCGGCGGCCGCCATCGAGTTCTACACCCGTGCCTTCGGCGCGAAGGAGTTGTTTCGAATGGCCGGTGGGCCCGGCAAGATCGGGCACGCCGAGCTGGCCATCGGCGAGTCGCGCCTTATGCTGGCCGACGAGGCGCCGCAGATAGGCGCCCTGTGCCCGAAGACGATCGGCGGATGTCCGTCGACGCTGCTGCTCTACGTCGAGGACGTGGACCAGGTCGTCGAGCGGGCGGTTGCGGCTGGCGCCAGGCTGACGCGCCCGGTCGAGAACAAGTTCTACGGCGACCGGTCGGGGATGTTCGAGGACCCGTCCGGGCATTCGTGGAGCATCGCCACGCACGTCGAGGACGTGCCGCCGGAGGAACTGGCCCGCCGGGCCGCGGCCATGAAGCCGTAGGAGCGTGTGCGAGGCGGGCCAGGAGGCCCGCCCCACACACCCAGGCAACCCTAAAGGGTCGCCCTACACAGGGTCGGGACGCGGCCCGAAGTCCGGAGCGTTGAGCCTTGCGCCTCCGGGCTTGAGCCTTGCGCCTCCGGGCTTGAGCCTTGCGCCTCCGGGCTTGAGCCTTGCGCCTCTGGGCTTGAGCCCTGAGCCTCGAGCCCTGAGCCTATTTAATGGCCATCCTCGGGTTCGCCTTGTTGAACGCCGGCACGTCGATGTTGACGAGCGTGGCGTAGTCCGCCTGCGCGGCGGCCAGGTCCTTCTCGATCATGGCGAGCGCCTGCAACGACGCGTCGGTCGGCCGGAAGTCGGCCCCGCCGGCCACGTCGCTGGCGCCGCCACCGATCTCGCCGCCGAGCCACAACAGGTTCAGGTAGATCTTGTACGCCTCGACGTACCACTTGTCGTCGCTGTGGAGATCGCTCCTCGAGAGCAGCTGCAGCTCCACGCTGAGCATCTTCTCGTTGAGCGCGGTCAGGGCCTGTTCGGCCGGCTTCTTCCCGGCGTTCGCCTTGAGCAGGTCCTCGATTTGCTTCCGCATCACCTCCAGCCGGTTGGCCATCGCCGCCGTCTTGTTGATGTCGTCGCGCACGCGCACCTGCGTGGCCGTCGAGGCTGCGAGGTCCGATGCCGACGCCTTGATCTTCGGGTCCTTGAGCACGTCAACGGCGCGGACGACCGTCTGCCCGCCGGCCATCAGGCGCACGGTGTAGCGGCCCGGCGTCGCGATCGGCCCCTGGCGCTGGGGCTGCTGGATCCCCCAGTGCACGATCGGGCGCGTGTCCTTCCCCTTGAACCGTGCCTCCTCCCAGATGTGCGGGTTGTCGGGCGGAATCGTGCGCAGCTCGACCTGCGCCGGCCCGTCGTACCGCAGGTCCCACGTCGCGCGATTGAGGCCGGCGCGTCCCGTGCCGTCGAGCGTCCGGATCACGCCGCCGTCCGGCCCGACGATCTCCAGCCTTACCTTGTCGATCGCCGCCTTGAGCGAGTAGAGGAACTCCGCGCTCCCGCTGCGCGGCTGGCGGAACCCAGGGCGCGGCTGATAGAAGTACGCCCCCGCGTTCGCGTCCGCCAGGTCCTGCTGCTCGAGACGCGTGATGTCGCGGAGCTGGTAGAGCCCACGGCCGTAGGTCGAGACGACGACGTCGTGGTACTGCGGCTGCACTTCGATCCACGTGACCGGCGCCGCCGGGAGGCCGTCGTTGAACTGCGTCCACGATCGCCCGTCGTCGAGCGAGTAGAAGAAGCCGTGGCCGGTGCCCGCAAACAGCATCCCCCGGCGGTTCGGGTTCTCGGTGACCGACAGCACGTACGACAGCGGGTGTCCCTTCGGCAGGCCGTCGCTGATCCGCGTCCACGTCTGGCCGTAGTCGGTCGTCTTGTAGATGAACGGGTCGCGGTTCTCCATCAGGTGGTAGTCCACCGCGACGTAGGCCGTCCCGGCGTCGAAGCGCGACGGCTCGATCTTCCGGATGGTGCCCCACGGCGCGAGGCCCTGGACGTTCTTCGTCACGTTGGTCCACGTCCTGCCGCCGTCGCGCGTGTTCCAGAACAGCCCGTCGTTGGTGCCGGCCCAGATGAGCCCCTTCTCGAGCTTCGACGGCGCGATGGCGAACACGACCTCGCCGTAGAACTGGCCGAGGTTGTCGGGGACGATGCCGCCCGACGAGACGATGCGAGACGGGTCCTGCGTCGACAGGTCCGGGCTGAAGACCTGCCAGGTCTGCCCCTGGTCGTCGCTCCGGAGGATCTCCTGGCAGCCGTAGTACACCGTCTCCTTCTCGAACGGATCGAAGGCGAGCGGCGGCGTCCAGTGGCAGCGGTACTTCGTCTTGTCGGGCTCCGAATCGAGCGTGTGGAGCCACGGGCTCACCGACCGTGCGACGCCCACCCTGTTGTCGAAGCGCGTGACCTGGTTGCCGTAGCAGGTCGCCCAGACCACGTCCGGGTCGCCGGGCACTGGAATGGTGAAGCCCGATTCGCAGCCGCCGATGCCCGCCTGCCACGCCACGCTCGCGCCGCCGCGGCCGCCGCCCCCGCCGCCCCCGCCGAAACCGCCCCCGCGCATCCCCTGCGGCGGCGCGTACGACGGCACGTTGGGCACCTGCACGGGCGAATTGCCCGGCCCGCGCATCGTCCCGTCGTCCTGCCGGTTCGAGTACATCCAGTAGGGCACCTGGTCGTCGACGGCCACGTGGTACATCTGGCCGATCGGCAGCGTGATGACCTGGTTGGTCCTGGCGTGGTCGCGCGTGATGGTCATTCCCGCGTCGTCGGTCACGACCCAGTGGTCGCCGTTCTTCGGGTCGATCCAGATGTCGTGGCAGTCGCCGCATCGGGTGGTGTTGGGCGGGAAGGTGAGGCCGCCGTCGGTCGAGCGGTGGAAGCTGCTGTTGGCGATGAGGACCTCGTCCGGGTTGGTCGGGCTGACCGCGACGCGAATGTAGTAGCCGGCCCGGCCGATGAGGCGACGGTCCCAGCTCACCGCCTTCCACGAGTCGCCGCCGTCGTCGGACCGCCAGAGCGAGCCCTGGTTCGGCGTCTGGATCAGGGCGAACATCCGCTTGCCGTTGGACGGGGCGATCGCCACGTCGATCTTGCCGACCGGCGGCTTGGGGAGGCCGTTCTCGAGATGCTGCCAGGTGGCGCCGCCGTCCTTCGAGCGATAGACGCCGCTGCCCGGGCCGCCGCTGAACATCGCCCAGGTGTGCATCTCCACCTGCCACATGCCCGCCATGACGATGTTCGGGTCCTTCGGATCGAGGTCGATGCCCGAGCAGCCGGTGTTCGGATCGACGAACAGCACGCGTTGCCAGTTCTTTCCGCCGTCGGTCGTGCGGAAGACGCCGCGCTCTTCCTGCGGCCCCGTCGTGCGGCCGAGCGCGCAGGCAAAGACGATGTCCGGGTTGGTCGGGTGGACGAGGATGCGGCCGATCCGGCCCGTCTCGCGCAGCCCGACGTTGGTCCACGTCTTGCCGGCGTCGGACGACTTGTAGATGCCGTCGCCCATCACGTCCGAGTCGCGGATGGCCCACGCCTCGCCGGTCCCGGCCCAGACGATGTTCGGGCTCGACGGCGCGACGGCCAGCGCGCCGATGGCCTGCACGGGCTGGGCGTCGAAGACCGGTTCGAACGTCTGCCCGCCGTCGCTGGTCTTCCAGACGCCGCCCGATGCGGCGCCGGCGTAGTAGGTCTTCTGATCGCCGGGGATTCCCGCGACCGACGCGATGCGGCCCGCGCTCGGCGGGCCCATGTAACGGAAACGCAAGGCTTCAACCGGCTGGTCGGCCGCGGGGCCGCCGCCCTGGCGCTGGGCGTCGAGCGCGACGGCCGCGCCGACCGCGAGCAGCGCGAGCAGACACGCGTGCCAGAGTCGTCGAGTGTCGAGATGCATTAGGGAGCCCTCCAGGAAAAGCAGTATAGCCCGGCTCAGGGCTCAGGGCTGGGCTGCAGGCTACGGGCTACGGGCTGCAGGCTACAGGCGGTGCCACGCGCGTCACATTGAACGGCCTGAAGCCCGAGGCCCGTAGCCCGAAGCCTGCAATCCGTCAGAACCGTTTGATGTACCCGCTGCCCCCGATCTGCTCCATCTGCTGGACGATCCAGCCGCGGCGCTCCTCGACGTAGGCCGACGGGTGATTGGCACGGAGGCGAATCGGGTTGGGCAGGACCGCTGCCAGAAGGGCCGCCTCGTCGGCGCTCAGGCGCGACGCCGGCTTGTGGAAATAGCGTTCGCTGGCGGCCTCGACGCCGAAGACGCCGTCGCCCAACTCGACAATGTTGAGGTAGACCTCGAGGATGCGGCGCTTGGACCAGGTCAGCTCGATGAGGACCGTGAAGTAGGCTTCGAGTCCCTTGCGGAGGTAGCTTCGGCCCGACCACAGGAACAGGTTCTTGGCCACCTGCTGCGAGATCGTGCTGGCGCCGCGCAGCCGCTGCCCGCGCTCGTGCTGGTCGATCGCCTTCTGGATCGACTCGACGTCGAAGCCCCAGTGGGTGGCGAAGTTCTGGTCCTCGGAGGCGATGACGGCCAGCGCGGCGCGGGGGGAGATGCGGCGCCACGGGACCCAGCGGTAGTCGACGTGGTAGGTCCGGCCGTGCACGAGCGCGTCGACCCGGCGCTCCACCATCACCGCCGTAGTCACCGGCGGGATGAATCGCAGCGCGACGGTGGCCAGCACGGAAGCGGCCAGCAGGATTGCAACGAGCTTGCAGACCCGGGCGACGAACCGCCGGACGCGGGGCCGCGGGCGGGCCGTCCCGCCGGATGAACGTTTGGCCATCAGCGACGCAATGTTACCCCAGGCAGTGGCTATGGCGCAGGGCTGAAGCCCTGCGCTATCTGAAGCCAGCCGGCCTCCACAGCCCCGCGCGATCCGCTGCAGTGGTCACCAGATAGCGCACGGCTTCAGCCGTGCGCCGTCAGCCCTTCCCGTGAGAGAATCGCCCCAATGCACACTCCTCATGCCGCTCTCATCCGGCCCGACGGCGCGCGGACCCTGTTGTGCCTCGGGCTGCTCGCCTCGCTGGTCCTGTCGGCCTGCGCGCGCACGACCCGCACCGCGGGGGCGCCGGCCCCGGCGTCCGTCGAGGCCGCGGCCCACGCCCGCGTCGAAGATCTGGTGGCGAAGAGCGGGGCAGAGGTGGCCATCGCGTTCCGCACGCTGGACGGACGCCAGGAGTGGTTCGTGCGCGCCGACGAGCCGTTCCACGCGGCCTCGACGATGAAGATCCCGGTGATGATCGAGCTGTTCAGGCAGGCCGACGCCGGCCTGATCTCGCTCGACGGCCCCGTGACCGTCGTCAACGAGTTCAAGAGTCTCGCCGACGGCAGCCCCTTCTCACTCGGCCCCGACAGCGACTCGGAGACGGACCTCTACAAGGCCGTCGGGGAAACACGCACCTACCGCGAGCTGTGCGACCTGATGATCGACGTCAGCTCGAACCTCGCGACCAATATCCTGATCGACCGGCTGGGAGTCGAGAACATCCGGGCGACCACCGAGGCGCTCGGGGCCGCCGGGATGAACGTCCGGCGCGGCGTCGAGGACAACGTCGCCTACCGCGCGGGCATGAACAACACGACCACCGCGCGCGCACTTGCTGGTTCTGCTCGAGGCGATCGCCAGCGGCAAGGCCGTCTCGCCAGAGGCCAGCCGCGAGATGCTGGCCGTGCTCGAGCGTCAGCATTTCAGCGACGGGATCCCGGCCGGCCTGCCTCCCGGCACCGTTGTCGCGCACAAGACGGGCAGCATCACCCGCATCCAGCACGATGCCGCCGTCGTGTTCGGCGACCGTCCCTACGTGCTCGTCGTCCTCGTGCGGGGCCTCGACGACGAGAAGCAGGGGAACGCCCTCATCGCCGACATCGCCCGCGCCATTCAACGGGGCCGTCACGGCGCGCTGACGGGCGCTCACTGGCTGTAACCTCCGCCGGCGCTCGCTGTATCACTCTCTGAACCCCGGCGGCGGTGGCACGATTCGAGATCCGTTCAGGAAGGCAGGATAGGCATGACACGCTTCCGTCGTCTGCGTGTGCTGTTGCTATTGTCCGTCGTCCTCCCTGGCGCGATGGCGATCTCGGGATGCGTCGTGCCGATCAAGATGAAGAACCGCGTCGAAGGTCCGGCAGGCGCGAAGGTGGGCCTCTCCAAAGAGGCCCTGATTCCAGGAACGACGACACGCCAGGACGTCGAGCAGCGGTACAAGGATTTCGCCGTCGACACCGGCATCCCGAACCTGTTCTGGGGACGATTCCGCGAGTCGAGCTGGGCGGTGATCTGGGGCGTGGCGGGCTCGGGTGGAGGCGGCGCCGCCGGCGGCGGCCGGAAGTGGAACGTGCGCAACCTGCTCGTCGCCTTCAACGACGACGGCACGGTCAGGAGTGCGGAGGTCGTTCCCGACGAGGAGATCCAGGATCGCCTCGTGAAGGCGGTGGCGGCGCTCGCGGCACCGTCCCAGGACCTGTCGCAACCGGTGAAGGTCCGCGGCCTGCCGCCGGAGCCCCGGGAGGTTGGGGCAGGGACCATCGAGCTGGAGTTGACGCCGGCCGGCGTGGTCGTGACCAAGTACCCCTACTGGACCTCGAAGAAGATGGCGCCGCCCCCGCCCAAGGTGGCCACCGTGCCGCTGGAGCGCCTCGAGAGCCTGACGTTCGGCCGGGGCCACGCCCATGAGGCTGCCAGGCTGGGGGTCGCGCTCCGGTTCAGGGGGAAGACGGCGGTGGGCCGGCGCCTGACGTTCTGGGTGCAGCCGGAAGTGGCGCCGATCCTCGCGCGCTGGCTCGCGCAGGTCGGCCTCCGCGGTGGCGTGCCGGACCTTGACGATCTTGGGACGTAAGTGCATGATAAGTGCATGGCTGTTAAGACCATCACGATCGACATGGAGGCCTACGACACCCTGGCGCGGCACAAGCGGCCGGGCCAGTCGTTCTCGCAGGTCATCAAGGCGCACTTCGGGCCGCGCAAGACCGTCGGGGCCTTCTGCGAGGCGCTGCGGAACACGCGGCTGCCCGTCGCGGCGACACGAGCCATCGACGAGCAGGTCAGGGCGCGGCGCCGTTCGCCGGCGCGGGTGCCGCCGTTGTGATTCACCTCGATACTAGTTTTCTCGTCGACCTGCTGCGTGAGCAGCGGCAGGACCGGTTCGGGCCCGCGTCCCGGTATCTCGAGACGCTCGACCAGGACGAGGTGCTCGCGGCAAGCGTGCACGTGGTGTGCGAGTTGATGGCCGGGGCGTACCGGGCCGCGACGGCGGGTGGCGAGGTCGAACGCCTGTCTCGCCTGTGCGAGGCGCTGGTCGTCCGGTACCCGGACGAGACGTTCGCGCCGCAGTATGGACGGTTGCTCTCCGGCCTGCGCGGGGCGGGAACGACGATCGACGCGATAGACCTGCTGATTGCGACCGCGGCGGTGCTGGACGGCTCGCCGCTCGTCACGCGCAACGCCCGCCACTTCTCGAGGGTGCCGGGCCTGGTGGTCGTCGGATACTGAAGACCCCAGGCCCTGCTACCCATCCCGCCCTGACATCCCTATCCCTCCGGGTGCAGGTGCAGCGTCTTGCCAATCGTGACGTAGATGCTTGCGGTATACGGCTCGCGTCCCGGTTCCCGGATCTCGAACTTGTACGCGCCGGGCCTCAGGTGAACCGTCTTGTTGTCGTGCGCCAGGCCGAGATAGGCGCCGTTGACGAACACCTGGGCGTCCTTCACCCTGGTGTCGATCTTGACCTCACCCGTGTTGGGATACGGATCGTAGTAGCCCGGCCCCCAGTAGCCTCCCACGTACGGTCCCCAGTAAGGTCCCCAGAAGGGGCTGTACCAGCCGCCGATGAACGAACCGACGACGACCACGCCGCCGCCGTGGCGGTGCTGAGCAGACGCGCTGACGGGCGCCAGCATCACCAGCACAGCCGCCAGAGTCACGAGTCTCTTCATGGTCCGCCTCCATCCTCGATACCAGCAATGAGGATGCCAACGGGGGAGGCCTGTTTCCCGGCCCCGATCGCGCGTCCGATGCACGCGCGCGGCCGAGTCGCCACCCGTCGCAGACTCCCGAAGTCCCACGTCACGGCTGGGCTGTCTCGTTATCAGGACGCCTGGTTGGCATCGGCTGCGGAGGCGTGTATCGTTGACGGCAGCTCATGCGCAAGATCGGCCGTCTCGCTGCCGGCTTCCTCCTCGCCGTCGCGCTCCTGTATGCCGCCGATGGGGCGTGGGTGTGGCTGCGGACGACCGGCCGTCGCCTGCCGACGCGCACCGTCCAGGTGCACGTGATGCTCTCGGTCCCGCAGAAGAACAACCGCGTGGAGTTCATCCCGGGCGGGACCGAGACACAACTCTGCCTGTCCTCGATCTTCCCGCACTCGGGGCTGGCGCCCTGCTGGTACGTCGAGCGGCACACGAGACGGGAAGTGGATTACTGAGGCGTCCGCTCGTCGCCCGGGCTGCGATACCATGTAGGGCCGGCGTGACCGGGGGATCACCCCGCGGCCGCGCGCGAAAGGACGAACATGTCGAGACCGGTCTGTCGTGTCGTTGTGGCCGTGGGTCTGCTCACCCTGCTGATCCCCGGCGCGGGTCCGCTCGCGCAGTCCGGGGCCCCGCCGGCGGGCCGATGGGAAGACGCCTTCCGCGCGCTGCCGGTGGCCGCGAACATCCGCGCCTACGACGAGCGCCTGAGCGCGAGACCCCACCACGTCGGCTCCCCCTACGACAAGGACAACGCCGAGTGGATGCTGGCGCGGTTCAGGGAATGGGGCTGGGACGCGCGCATCGAGCGGTTCGACGTGCTCTTCCCGACGCCGAAGGAACGGCTGCTGGAAATGACAGCCCCCACGCGGTACGTGGCGAGGCTCGACGAGCCGGCCGTGGCCGTCGATCCGACGTCCGGTCAGAAAGCCGAACAGCTCCCGACCTACAACGCGTATTCCGCCGACGGCGACGTCACCGGGCCGCTCGTCTACGTGAACTACGGCCGCCCGTCAGACTACGAGGACCTCGCCCGCTACGGCATCTCGGTCAAGGGCGCGATCGTCATCGCCCGCTACGGCGAGTCGTGGAGAGGGATCAAGCCGAAGGTGGCCGCCGAGCACGGCGCCGTCGGGTGCCTCATCTACTCCGACCCCGCCGACGATGGCTACGTGCGGGGCGAGACGTTTCCAGAGGGGCCGATGCGCAGCCGCGACGGGGTGCAGCGGGGCAGCGTGATGGACATGCCGATGTACCCGGGCGATCCGCTCACGCCGGGCGTGGGCGCCACGCCGGACGCGAAGCGGCTGGCGATCAAGGACGCGCCGACGATCACGAAGATCCCCGTGCTGCCCATCTCCTACGGCGACGCGCAGCCGCTGCTCGCGGCGCTTCAGGGCCCGCTCGCGCCGGCCGCGTGGCGCGGCGCCCTGCCGATGCCGTATCACCTCGGCGCCGGGCCGGCCGTCGTCCACCTGAAGCTCGCGTTCAACTGGGACACCCGGCCGCTCTACGACGTCGTCGCCAGGATCGCGGGCTCGACGTATCCCGACGAGTGGATCGTGCGCGGCAATCACCATGACGCGTGGGTGAACGGGGCCGCCGATCCGGTGACCGGCATCGCGGCCGAGCTCGAAGAAGCGCGCGCGTTCGGCGAGCTGCTCAAGCGTGGCTGGCGCCCGAAGCGGACGATCGTCTATGGCGCCTGGGACGGGGAAGAGCCGGGCCTGCTCGGATCCACCGAGTGGGTGGAAGCGCACGGCGCCGAGCTCGAGCGGCACGCGGCGGTCTACATCAACACCGACAGCAACGGGCGCGGCTACCTGGACATGGGCGGGTCGCCCACGCTCCAGCGGTTCATCAACGACATCGCCAGGTCGGTCGTGGATCCGGAATCACACGTGAGCGTCTGGAAGCGGCTGCAGTCCAGGACGATCGCGACGGGCACGGCAGAGGAGCGGAAGCAGGCGCGCGAGGGGGAGGACCTGCCGATTGCCGCGCTCGGCTCGGGATCGGATTTCACGCCGTTCCTCCAGCACAACGGCGTCGCCACGCTCAACCTCGGCTACGGCGGCGAGGACGAGGACGGGATCTACCATTCGATCTACGACGACTTCTACCACCTCACGCACTTCCAGGACACCGATTTCGCGTACGGCCGGCTGTCCGCGGAGACGTTCGGACTCGCGGTCATTCGCCTGGCCGACGCGGAGGTGCTGCCGTTCGAGTTCACGCACCTGGCCGACGCGGTGTCGGGATACGTCGCGGACGTGCGGGCGCTCGTCAGGCAGCGCCAGGACGAGGCCCGCGAGCGGAACCGCCAGATCGGCGACGGCGTGTTCGCGGCGGTCAACGACCCGCGCCGGCCGCTCGTTCCGCCCCCCGTCGAGCCGGTCGCGCCGGCGATGAACTTCGCGCCGCTCGAGAACGCGGCGACGGCGCTCGAGGCGGCCGCCGCTCGCTACCAGCAGGCGCTGCGGGCCGCCGAGCCGCGCCTCGCGCAGAACCCCGAGGTCGTGTCGGCCGTGAACGCGAAGCTGATGCAGAGCGAACGGCAACTGCTCGACCCGGCCGGGCTGCCGCGGCGCCCGTGGTATCGCCATCTCCTGTACGCGCCCGGCTTCTACACCGGTTACAGTGTCAAGACGCTGCCGGCGGTGCGCGAGGCGATCGAGCAGGCGATGTACCAGGAGGTCGACGGAGAGGTGGCGCGCGCCGCGAAGGCGATCGAGCGCGAGGCCGCGCTGGTCAACGCGGCCGCCGGTGACCTCGAGCGCGTGGCGGGCAGGAAGTGACGAATTGGCGCATGAAAGGCGTCACCCCGGACTTCGGGGACGACCGCCGCGATTTCTGGCTGGGCGCGCCGGGCGCGGCGAGCGATCCGGCTATCGCCGGCCGCGCGGCGCTGCTCGTGCTCCTCGTGCTCTGGACCATGGGGTTCTTGCGCCATGGCCTGGATGCCGAGCACCTCTACGGCTCTTTCATGCACCTGGTCCACATCCCGTTCCACGAGGCGGGCCACGTCCTGTTGTCGCCGTTCGGCCGGTTCGTCAGCGTGCTCGGCGGCAGCCTGTTTCAGGTTGCGGTGCCGCTGGTGTGCGCGACCGTTCTCCTGGCGCAGACGCGCGACCCCTTTGGCGCGTCGGTGGCCGCGTGGTGGGCGGGGCAGAGCCTGATGGATCTCGCCCCCTACATCGCGGACGCGCGGGCGCTGAGGCTGGTGCTGCTCGGCGGGCGGACGGGCGCCGAGGTCGAGGGGCACGACTGGGAGTACCTGCTCGGAGCCCTCGGCTGGCTTCACCACGACACCGCGCTCGGCCGTGCGTCGTTCACGCTCGGCGCGATTCTGATGGTCGCCGCGCTCACCTGGGGCGCGGTCGTCGTCTCGCGGCAGTGGACGTCACGGTCCTCGCGAGCGTGAGGCGGCCTGTCGGGCCTCACATCCCCTCCGGGCGTGCTGGCGGCTCGGCCGTTCGTCTCCACCCCGTTTCCCGCTTGGGAGCGCACTGTCGTTCGCATAGACTGAACCCTCGGTTCGCGAAATCACCCTTCAGGGCGCGGAAGGACGACGTCTATGACCGGCAAGTGTGAAGGCCCCTTCGACATCACCGATCGCCATCGCGCGGAGGAGGCGCTTCGGGAGAGCGAAGAGCTGTTTCGGACGCTGTTCGAGACCAGCTCCGCCGCCACGGCGATCATCGAGAGGGACACGACCATCTCGCTGGTCAACGAGGAGTTCTGCCGGCTGCTGGGTTGTTCGAGGCAGGAGGCCATCGGAGGGCGATGGACCGCCTCTGTGTTCGAAGACGATCTTCCGCGGATGGTCGAGAACAACCAGAAGCGGATGGCGGACCCCCGGAGCGTTCCCGACCAGTACGAATTCCGGTACCGTCGGGCGGACGGCACGATCCGCGACGCCCTCATCAACGTGGCCGTGATTCCGACCAGTCGGAAGATCCTCTGCACGTTTGTGGACATCACGGACCGCAAGCGATCGGAGGAGGCGCTGCGGGAAAGCGAGTACTTCTTCCGGGAATCCCAATCCGCGGCCTCGATCGGCTCGTACAAGACAGACTTCGTCACCGACTCCTGGGAATCGTCGGAAGTCCTCGATCAGATCTTCGGGATCGGGAAGGACCACAGCCGGACCGTCCAGGGGTGGCTGGACATCGTCCATCCCGACGACCGGGCAATGCTGGCTCGGTATCTCCGCGAAGAGGTCATCGCGAAGCAAAGGCCCTTCGCCAGGGAATACCGGATCGTGCGCCAGAGAGACGGCGAGGTGCGGTGGGTCAGCGGGTTCGGGAACGTCTCCTTCGGCGCCGACGGCCGCATCCTCTCGATGATCGGGACGATCCAGGACGTCACCGAGCGCAAGCGTGCCGAGGCGGAGCGGGCCAGGCTCGAGATCCAGCTGCAGCAGGCCCAGAAGATGGAGTCGGTCGGGCGCCTGGCGGGAGGCGTGGCCCACGACTTCAACAACATGCTGTGCGTCATTCTCGGCCACGCGGACCTGGTGCTCGACGACCTGGGGCCGGCTCACCCGTTCTACGACGACCTCCTGGAAATCCGGAAAGCGGCGAGTCGCTCGGCCGACCTGACTCGCCAGTTGCTCGCCTTCGCCCGCAAGCAGACCATCACGCCCACCGTCCTCGACCTGAACGAGACCGTGGGTCAGATGCTCACGATGCTGAGCCGGTTGATCGGGGAGGATGTCGAGCTGGCATGGCGCCCGGGCAGGGACGCGTGGCGGGTCAAGATGGATCCGTCCCAGATCGACCAGATGCTGGCCAACCTCTGCGTGAATGCCCGGGACGCCATCACGGGCGTGGGCCGAGTCACCATCGAAACCGAGAACGCCACTCTCGACGACGCCTACTGCGCGGCCCACCCCGGGGCCGTCCCCGGGGAGTACCTGCGGCTGGCCGTGAGCGACGACGGGTGCGGCATGGACGAGGGCACGCAGGCGCATCTGTTCGAGCCGTTCTTCACCACCAAGGCGGTCGGCAAAGGCACCGGCCTCGGCCTCGCCATGGTCTACGGCATCGTCAGGCAGAACCACGGCGCCATCGACGTGCACAGCGAGCCGGGCGTGGGGACGACGTTCACGATCTACCTGCCTCGGCATCCGGACCCGGGCGGACCGGCCCGGACAACGCGTGCGTCGGGCCGCGTGAGCCGGGGCCACGAGACGATCCTGGTCGTCGAGGACGACCCCGCCGTCCTGACGTTGGCCGCGCGGATGCTCGCGGGACAAGGCTACACCGTGCTGGCCGCGCGCTCACCGGCCGAGGCGATTCGCGTCGCGAAGGAATCCGGCGCCGACATTCACCTCGTCATGACCGACGTGGTCATGCCCGGGATGAACGGCCGGGAGCTGGCCGCGAAGCTCCTCTCCCTCCATCCGCATCTCAAGCGCCTGTTCACCTCCGGCTACACGGCCGATGTCATCGCCCACCACGGCGTGCTCGAGGAAGGCGTGCATTTCCTGCAGAAGCCGTTCGATGTCGGCGGGCTGGCCACCAAGGTCCGAGAGGTGCTGGAGGGGAACTGACGATCGGCGCGCCGAACCTCCACGCCCGCGACTTGCCCGAAGCGGCCTCACATCCAGTCGCCCGTGACGTCCTGCGGTTTGAGGCGGTAGGCGATGATCTGCGCGTCGCGGTCCTTGAGGTACAGGCTCCGGACGTCGTCGAGCGTCATGAGGATCCACGGCGAGAGGAGATTGCCGCCGTTCTTGGTGAAGACGAGGTTTTCGGCCAGATAGACGCAGGAGTGGACCGCCTCGCCGGTGTCGTTGTTCATCACGAACAGGATGTCCCCGTACCTGAACGGCGCCTTCACCTGGGAGTAGTTCTCGAGCACGCGGCTCGCGAGCAGCTTCGTGTCGAGGAACACGTTCTCCGGGTTGTAGTTGAAGAAGTTCAGCGAGGTCCAGTGGCAGTCGGGCATCCGCCCGTTGGTGGCCAGCTCGGATGTCGGGTACGTGTAGAGCAGCTTGCGCGCGAGCGGCGGCAGCAGGTGGATCAGATCGATCGTCCGCACGCTGCCTTTCTCCGCGATCGATTGCAGCAGCGGGAGGATGTCCTTGCGGCGGAACCCCGCGCTCCAGTAGGCGGCCAGGGCGGGGACGCTGGTGTTGCCGTCGATCTGCACGCGGACCATCATCGTGCGGATTCGCGTCAGCGTCCTGAAGAGGAGGCGCGCTTCCTTGTCGGAGCCGGCATAGCTCATCAACGCTTCGACATCGCTGAACGCCAGCGTGTCCCCGCGGTAGTAGGTCAGCCGCGCGATCCGCGCCTTGATGTCAGGGCGGACGTCGGTGTCGTTCAGCCAATCGTCGACGCCGCCGCTGAGGATCAGCACCGGGTCGTAGTAATACGGGTTCTCCTTCCACCTGGCCAGCTCGCGGTAGATCACGCCGCGCGCCTTCTGCGCGATCAGTTCCAGGTCGCCCACCGCTGGATGGAGGTGCAGCGCCCCGCCGGCCGACAGGACCACGTCCGGCGCGAGGAGCCTCGCGCGCAGGTCGTCGGGCAGTCCGGCCCGCCGGAACAGTTCCTTGAGGCTCTCGAGCGTGGCTCCCGGAAAAGTCCAGTGGGGGGTGGTGCCCGGCAGGGGGTAGAGCGCCACCATGTTCGCTGGCGCCTGGAGGTAGATGTAGTGGTATTCGAGCTTTCCCCAGGGGCCCGATTTCGACCCGGCCGAGTTCCAGCTGTCCTGGCCGCCCCAGGCCGGCGCGCTACCGGCAAGACTCGCAACCGCGCACACGAACGCCGCCGCCGTAGACAACCGCCGAACGCGACTCATCCTGCGATCCCCTGCCCGTCTTCGAATTGACACCGCAGAAGCTCGCAGAACAGACGCCGGAGCTGCGGTCGTACGCGGACCGCAGGCTGTGACGGAGACGTGCCCGGGAGCGGTCCTGGCTCATTGTATCTCCGAACAGCAAGGCGACGCGGGCCCGTCGCGCTGTCGGGCTGGCAGCCTCGTGCGTTCGAGCGCCAACTGAACGGCCGTCGTCTCCCCGGGCCTGGGCGAGACCGACCAGGTATTCAGGTGGCTCGATGGGCGTAGCGCGCGGGATCCATGGCAATACATTGCAGACCTATGTATAATGCCGCTATGTATCATCGCCCGCGTTCCGGCAGGGCTTCCACGGTGTCGCCCCTCGGACCGGACGACGGGTCCTGGTCCCAGTGGAGGCCGCCGGTCCGATGAGCATCAACAAGGATCTCGTCGCGGCGTCGTCGACGCCCTTGGTTCTCGCCATCCTGGCCGAAGGCGACAGCTACGGCTACGCCATCCTGAAGCGGGTGCGCGATCTGTCCGGGGGCGAGCTCGACTGGACCGACGGGATGCTCTACCCGGTCCTCCATCGATTGGAGCGCTCCGGCCTCGTCGAATCCCGATGGGAGAAGGCGGAGTCGGGACGGCACCGGAAGTACTACCGGGTGACCAAGGCCGGGCGGCGCCAGCTGGCCGACGAGCGGCGCCAGTGGCGGACCGTGGACCAGGCGCTCGGGAAGATCTGGATGGAGCTGAGCCCATGCAATTGAAGCGCACGGACGATCCCGCGGTGGACGCCCTCGAGAAGCAGATCGACGCGTGGCGAGCCCACCTCCGCAAGAGCCAGGCAATTACGGGCCCGGACGCGAAGGAGCTGGAAGACCACCTCCGTGAGCAGATCGCGTCTCTCCGCGACGGGGGGCTCTCGCAAGACGAGGCCTTCCTGGTGGCGGTGAAGCGGATGGGGGCCATCGACGCGCTGACACGGGAGTTCGCCCGGGAGCACTCGGACCGTCTCTGGAAACAGCTCGTGCTCTCCGGCGACGGCGGGGGCGGAGGCGCCGAGTCGCCCGCGGCCGACGGGTCCCCGACGATGTGGGTCGCGCTCGCGCTGGCCGTGGCGGCGGCGGTGGCGATCAAGGTCCCGGCCCTCTTCGGCGTCGGCTTCGACGGCCGCAGCGCGTTCTACCCACTGAACATCACTTTCTTCACCCTGCCTTTCATCGCCGCTTATTTCGCGTGGGACCGGCCGCTTCCGCGGTCGGGCCGGGTGTGGCTTGCCGCGGTCTTCGCCCTGGCGGCCATCGTCGTGAACGCCTACCCCTTCCCGTCGAAGCCGGTCGCCGATACCCAGGTCCTGACCGTTCTCCACCTGCCGATCGCGCTCTGGCTGGCCGTGGGCATCGCCTACGTCGGCGGGAGATGGCGGGGGAGCGAGCGGCGGATGGACTTCGTCCGCTTCACCGGCGAGCTCTTCATCTACTACGTTCTGATCGCCCTGGGCGGGGGCGTGCTCATGGCGATGACCGTGGGCCTCTTCGAGGCCATCGGCATCAAGCTGGAGCCCGTGCTGCGGGCCTGGATCCTGCCCTGCGGCATCGTGGGGGCCGCCCTGGTCGCCACGTGGCTCGTGGAAGCCAAGCAGAGCGTGATCGAGAACATGGCGCCCGTCCTGACCCGGATCTTTGCCCCGCTGTTCACCGTGGCGCTTCTCGCCTTCATCGTGACGATGGTGTGGACGGGCCGCGGCATTACCGCGAAGCGGGAGCTCCTCATCTTCTTCGACCTCCTGCTGGTGGTGGTCTTCGGCCTGCTCCTCTACTCGGCGTCGGCCCGGGACTCTCTGGCGGCTCCGGGCCTCTCCGACTGGATCCAGCTCGCGCTGGTCGGGACCGCGCTGGTGGTGGACGTCCTGGCGCTCTGGGCCGTCGGGACCCGGATCTCGGAATACGGGTTCACGCCCAACCGTGTCGCGGCGCTGGGGGAGAACGTGGTCCTCGTGGTCAACCTGGGCGGCTCCGCGCTTCTTTACGCCGGCTTCCTTCGCGGCCGCGTCGCCTTCTCGCGGCTGTGCGGCTGGCAGACGTTCTATCTCTACGTCTTCGCCGCCTGGGCGGCGGCGGTCGCGTTCCTCTTCCCGCTGGTGTTTCGGTTTGCCTGAGCGAAGCGAGGCGCGCATGCCCTCGGGATTCCGGGGATCAGGCGATGGAATTGGGTCTCGGGGAATCGCCCCTTTTTACTGCCGCAGCAGTCTCTCGAACCGCGGACTTCCCTTGAGCGGCGCGAAGTTCGGATCGATCGCCAGCCACTTCGGCGACAGGTAGTACGGGATCTTCAGCAGTGGCTCGAGGCGGTCGAGCGCCCTCTCCTTCTCGCCGAGGATCAGGTAGATCCGCACCAGCTGATGCTGGATATAAGGCCCGGAGTACGCGTCCCTCGAGATCGGCATCACCGCGATGGCCTTCTCTCCTTCGCGGATCGCTTCCTGGCGACGGCCCAGGTAGGCGAGCGACAGGCCGTGCATCACGAGCAACTGCTCGTCGGCCGGGGTGTCGCTGAGCTGCCGCCGGATGTCGCGCTCGGCCTCGGCCGCCAGCCGCCGCGCCTCGCCGGTCTCGCCGAGCAGGGCGTGCGTCTGCGCGAACGCCAGCCGCTGAAAGCCGACCGAGCCGAACGTCTCCGGCGGCTCGCGCAGGAACACCGCCCGCTGGTCGGCGTCGAAGAGCCACATCAGGTCCCAGTAGATGCCGAAGTACGCGATCATCGTCTTCCGCCGGTCGGATGGCTGTCCGGCGAGCCACGCACGAGCCGCCGCCGGGTCGCCCTGCGCGAGGTACACCATCGCCTTGGTCTCGACCAGTGACGCCGTCTCAGGTGAGATCTCGAGTGCGCTGTCGAGCACTCTCAACGCCTCCGGGTAACGCCGCGTCCAGAGCAGGGCCGAGCCAAGACGGCCGTAGTTGCTGATGGAACGCGGGTCGATCAGCCGCGCCTGCTGGAGGTGGGTGATGGCCTGGTCCCAGCGCCCCAGGTTTCGCTCGGCCCCCGCCGTTGCGAGCAGCAGGTCGGCGTCTCCCGGCGCCACGCTCAGGCCCTGCTCCGCCTGCTCGATCGCCCGGGCGTTGTCCCTCGCCACCAGCGAGAAGTAGCTGCTCATCGCCAGCCGGGCCGCCCCCAGGTCCGGCGCCGCCTCGACCGCGCGCTCGGCGGCCACGCGCGCCCCCTCACCCAGCGCGGCGGTCGGCATGACCTGGTAGTAGAGCGTCGAGCGGGCGAACGACAGCCTGGCCCAGGCCAACGCGAACGACGGGTCGAGGGCCACCGCCCTCTCGAAGTGACCGATGGCCTCCTGGAGACGCGGCGCGTCCCGGGCTCCCGCGGCGATGATGGTCTCGCCGCCGAGGTACTGCTCGTAGGCCGCCATGTTCTCGGTCGGCCGCGCCGCCAGCCGTTTCTGCTCCCGCGCGCCGAGCTTCACCTGCAGCGCGCCGGCCACCTTCGCGGCAATCTCCCCCTGCACCCTGAACACGTCCTCGACCACCGCGTCGAACGAGTCCTGCCAGCGCGAGACCGGCGTGCCGCCGGCCGGCACTTCGATAAGCTCCGGCATGACGCGAATCCGGCTGGCGCCCGATTCCCCCCTCTGCCAGCGCACCGTGCCGGTGAGCAGGTAGCGCACCTGCAGTTCTTTCGCGACCGCCTGAGGCGACTGGCCGCCTCCCTTGTAGGCCATCGAGCTCGCTCGGGCGATCACCGTGAACTGCGGCAGCGACGACAACCGGCTGCGGACCTCGTCGGTCATCCCATCGGCAAAGTAGCTGTCGGAGGACTGGCCGAGATTCTCGAAAGGGAGAACCGCGATACGGTCCGGGCCGCTCGACGCCGGCGGCGGGACGGACGCGCGGCGCAGCCACCAGCCGCCGGCCGCCAGGAGACCCGCCACGACGACAACCGCGACGCCGGCATACATGACCAGTCGGCGGCGCGACCAGACCGCTGGCGCCGGCGCTGCCGGCGGCGTCGGCGAGGCCGATGCCACCGACGTCGCCCCGCTGTGACGCTGCAGGCGCTTCAGGTCGGCCTTGATCTCGGCCGCGCTCTGGCAACGCAGCGCGGGGTCCTTCTCGAGCGCCTTCGCGATGACCCGCTCCAGTTCCGGCGGCACGTCCGGGTTGAGGCGCACCGGCGGCACCGGCTCGCCGTGGAGGATCTCGGCCAGCGTCTCCGCGGCGCTCCGTCCCCGGAATGGCAGCACGCCGGTGACCATCTCGTAGAGCACGACGCCGAACGAGAACAGGTCACTGCGCGCGTCCACGGGCTCGCCCCGCGCCTGTTCCGGCGACATGTAGGACACCGTCCCCAGCGTCGTCCCCGCCGCCGTGACCTCGGCCGGCGCGATCGTCGGCTGGTCGTCGCCGCTCCGCGCCGCCGCCAGTTTCGCCAGGCCGAAGTCCAGCAGCTTGGCCTCGCCCCGATCGGTGACGAAGATGTTCGCCGGCTTGATGTCGCGGTGCACGATCCCCGCGCCGTGCGCCGCCTCGAGCGCGTCCGCGATCTGCTCCCCGAACGCCACCACCCGGTCGATCGGCAGCGGCCGGCCCGCAATGCGTGCCTTGAGCGTCTGCCCCTTCATCAGCTCCATGACGATGAACGGCTGGCCCGCTTCTTCGCCCAGGTCGTGGATCGTGCAGATGTGGGGGTGGTTGAGGGCCGAGGCAGCGCGCGCCTCGCGCACGACGCGCGCCATGGCCTCCCGATCGTCTGCGAGCGCCTCGGGCAGGAACTTCACGGCGACGTGGCGGCCGAGCCTGGAGTCTTCCGCCTCGTAGACCACGCCCATCCCGCCCTCGCCGAGCTGGCGGAGGAGGCGGTAGTGCGAGAACATCTGTCCGGCGATTGGCGTGGCCACAGCAGCACGCTCCTTGCTGACGCAGCAGTCTCTCGAACCGCGGGTGCCCCTTGGGCGGCCTGAAGTCCTGGCCGGTCGCGAGCCGGATCAGCGACAAATGATACTCGACCTCGGGCGCCGAATACGCGAGGGGCCACCGCTGGGGGGAAGAGGAGGAGCGTTGCGGTCTGCTGGCCTGAAGACCGTAGCTGGCCGAGGAGGATTCGTGAGACCGCAGGCCGACGAAGGTTGGTGCGCCCGACCCGCCTTCGCAGCGCTGCGGGGCCAGTGTGGTCCTCGCGCTGCTTCGGCGCGTCTGGGCCTGAGCCTTCGCCTGGCCTGCCAGCCGTAGCTCACGCTCTTGATGGCAGGCGTGAGCGAAGGCTGGCGCGCCCGACAGGATTCGAACCTGTGCCCTTCGGCTCCGGAGGGTGGCTCGTTCGGCTGTAGCCCTATCCTACGGCCTCCGTTATAATGGACCCCGTGATACGGTCCTTCGCGAACGCCGCGACGGAAGACCTGTTCGATGGCGTCGACAGCCGGCGGGCGCGCCGCATCTGTCCGGTCCACTTGTGGCCTGCGGTCAGGCGGAAGTTGACCCAGCTCAATCGGGTGCGGCAGCTCCGCGAACTGGCCGTGCCGCCGGGAAATCGCCTCGAGCGGCCGCACGGGGATCGGGCGGGCCAGCACAGCATCCGGGTCAACGAGCAGTATCGGCTGTGCTTTCGCTGGGAGAACGGACATGCGGACGAGGTCGAGGTCATTGACTACCACTGAACGGCCGGCGGCCCGCTCTGGGGTCGCCCGCCGACTGCCCACGACGCTGCCCCCGACTCACCCCGGGGAGATGTTGCTCGAGGAGTTCCTCAAGCCTCTCGGGATCTCGCAGTCGGCGTTCGCCGTGCGCCTCGGCGTGTCGTTTCCGCGGCTGAACGAGATCGTTCGGGGTCGCCGGGGCGTGACCCCGGATACGGCACTGCGTCTCGGGCGGGTCACCGGGATGAGCGCGGAGTTCTGGCTCGGCCTTCAGCAGGACTGGGACCTGTGGCACGCGCTGCACTCGGAACGGGCCGCCGCGATCGAGCGTTTGGAGCCCCTGCGCCGCGCCGGCTAATTGTGTGGCCTTCGGCTCCGGAGGCTATCGGTCCGGTCCAGAAGCTATAATGGCTAGACTACCTACCGTTGCTGCCTCGCGAGCCTGCCACGCGTAATCGACGCTCTGGCTTCAGCGTGAAGGCCTTCTGGACGGTGGATTCGACGGCCGCGTAAGGGAGAGGACGACACCGACCATGAAGCCGAAGCCCAGTATCGTCAAGCGCGAGCGCGAGAAGGCGAAGCGGATCAAGCAGCAGGACAAGCTGGCGCGCCGCGCCGATGCCAGCGCCAGGCGGGCCACCGCGCCCGACGCCGCGTCGAACGCAGGGGACCCGGACATCGCCGGGATTGTCCCCGGGCCGCAGCCGCCTCCCGGCTGGATGCAGGACTGACGCGGTCGCGCGAGCGGAAGTGGAGGGCTTGCCAACCGTAGCTCGCGCGGGAGTGTGCGAAGTGTGCGGGAGCGTGGTGGCCCTTGGCTTGCCAACCGTAGCTCGCGCGGGAGTGTGCGAAGTGTGCGGAGCGCGAGCGAAGGTTGGTGCGCCCGACCCTTCGGCTCGCTGCGCTCGCTCAGGGTCTGGGCGTAGGATGGTGGCTCGCCATGAGCGAGCGCGGTGACGATGGGCTCGCGACTGGCGAGTCGAATGGTGCGCCCGACAGGATTCGAACCTGTGGCCTTCGGCTCCGGAGGCCGACGCTCTATCCAGCTGAGCTACGGGCGCGCGCAGGGTGGTGCTCCTGCCCGGCCGGCGCCGCGCAGGAACACCTAGTCTACCATGCCGAGCGCGCCCGACTTCAATCCTTGATAATGTGTGGCCGACGGTCGGGGCGCCGCCGTGAGTCGCGGGCCAGAGGCCAGACACCGCGCCGGGCCTAAAGGCCTCGGCCTCCGTACGATCGGTGGCGCCGCCGAGAGCCGAGCGCCGGAAGCCGAGCGCCGGCAAGGCGAAGCCAACCCGCCCTACCGCGTCTCAATCCCCTTGGCGATCTCGACCTTCAGCTTCTGCGTCTGCTTCGTCTTGCCGTGCGAGAGCGTCACCTCGTACTCGCCCGGCCGGACGAACTTGTCGCCCTCACCGCCGTACTGGGTCAGGAACTCCTTCGACAGCTTGAGGTCCCACACCACGCGCCCGAAGCCGGGCGTGCCAGGAGCCGTCAGGTTGGCCACCATGTCCTTGGCCGCGTTGGTGATGGCGATCTTCACCGGGTCGCCCGTGTAGTCCTTCACGTGGAAGGTGAGCAGCGCGCCCTCCGGCGGGTTGGCGCCGCGGTAGATGCCGGTCGTCCCCTCGTCCTCCGCCCAGCCCGGCAGCAGGTTGGTGCCGAACGCGGGACGCGGCGTGAACAGGTGCGCGTCCTCCGCGGCCACCGCCGTCGTCAGCTCCTCGAGCGGGCGGATGTCGTCCACGACGTAGAGGCTGCGCCCGTGCGTCGCGACGACCAGGTCGTGGTCCCTCTCCTGGATGACGATGTCGTCAACGGCCACCGTCGGGAGCCCCGGGTACTTCACCCAGCTCCCGCCCCGATCGAAGCTCACGAACAGGCCGAACTCGGTCCCGGCAAACAGCAGGTTCTGATTCGCCGGGTCCTCGCGCAGCACCTTCGCCGGGCCGTCGGCCGGCAGGTTGGAGGCGACCGACTGCCAGGTCTTGCCGCCGTCGGCCGTGCGGTAGGCGAGCGGCGCGAAATGCCCCGACCGGAACGCGGACACGACGAGGTAGGCCACCTGCGCGTCGAAGTGGCTCGGCTCGATGCGCGACATCCACTGGTCCTTCGCCGCGGCCGGCAGGCTGCCGGTCAGATCGGTCCACTGCCCGCCACCGTCCTGCGTGATCCACAGCTTCCCGTCGTCGGTCCCGGCCCAGAGCAAGCCCGCCTTCACCGGCGACTCGGCCAGCGTGTAGACGATGCCGAACGTCTCGGCGCCGCTGCCGCTCGCGAGGATCCGCTGGACGTTCTGCGTCGTCAGGTCGGGGCTGATCGCCCGCCAGTGCTCGCCCCGGTCGGTCAGCTCGAAGACGCGATTGCCGGCGAGGAACATCGTCCCCTTCGCGTGCACGCTCCCGATGAGCGGCGAGTTCCAGTCGAAGCGGAAGGCCGGCTGCCCCTCGGGCGGCTCGGGCCTGAGCGGCTTGTACTGGCCGTTGCGGATGTCGAACCGGTAGAAGTCGGCCGATTGGGACTCGGTGTAGATCACGTTCGGGTCCGTCGGGTCGAACAC
The DNA here is from genome assembly GCA_963717945.1 of uncultured Acidobacteriota bacterium. Taxonomy (GTDB): domain Bacteria; phylum Acidobacteriota; class Vicinamibacteria; order Vicinamibacterales; family Fen-181; genus FEN-299. Next base: position 559,698 of record CAVQXT010000007.1, read on the forward strand.
GCACGAGAAGCCGTCACCGCCGCCGATCATGGTCCAGTCGGTGTTGAGGATGCCGGCCTTGGTGTACGTGCGGCTCGGCCCGACCCAGTTCGAGTTGTCCTGCAGGCCGCCGCAAATGCGGTACGGCACGCTGTCGTCGGTCGAGATCCGGTAGTACTCGCCCGCCGCCATCCGGTTCTGCAGGTCCCAGTGCTTGCCGCCGTCGTAGCTCTGGTACGGCCCGCCGTCGGTGCCGAGGAGCACGCGCTTCGGATTTCTCGGGTCGATCGCCAGCGCGTGGCAGTCGGGGTGGACGTTCTTGAAGTAGTCCTCCCGGAACGTCTTCCCGCCGTCGTCCGACACGTGGAGCATGAAGCCGAGGATGTAGACGCGCTGGTCGTTCTCGGGGTCCACGCGCACCTGGCTGAAGTAGAACGGCCGCGGATCGAGCGGGCTCATGCGCGTCCACGTCTCGCCCGAGTCCTCGGACCGGAACACGCCGCCCGACTTGCTCAGGTTGTCGTCGATGTTCGACGTGCCGCCCTCGTAGCTCTGCACGACCGCGTAGACGATCTTCGGGTTCTTCGCGTAGACGGCGAGGCCGATCCGACCCGTCTGGCCTGGCAGCCCTTTTTCGAGTTTCTTCCACGTCGCGCCGCCGTCGGTCGTCTTGAAGATGCCGCCGAGGTCCTTGCCGTCGGTCGCGTCCGGCCCGGAGGTGAACGACCAGGGGGTGCGCATGCGCGCGTAGAGGACCGCGTACAGGACGTTCGGGTCCGACGGATCGATCGCCACCTCGCCGCAGCCGACCTTGTCGCGGTCGGCGGCCGGCGCCTGGAGCACCGCCTTCCAGGTGGCGCCGCCGTCGGTCGTCTTGAACAGGCCGCGGTCGGGGCTCGGCGTCCAGAGGTCGCCCATCACCGCCACCCACGCCGTCTTCGGGTCCTTCGGGTGCACCACGATGCGCGCGATGGTCTTGCTCGTCTCGAGGCCGACGTTCTTCCAGGAGCCGCCCGCGTCGGTCGAAAGATAGACGCCGTCGCCCCACTGGGAGCTGTTGCGGTCGTTCGCCTCGCCGGTGCCGACCCAGACGGTCTTCGGGTCCGACGGCGCGACGGCGACCGCGCCGACCGCGACGACCGCCTCCTTGTCGAAGATCGCCTCGAAGCTGGCGCCGTTGTCGGTCGTCTTCATCACGCCGCCCGTGCCGAGGGCGACGTAGTAGGTGGAGCCCTCCTGCGGGTCGAGCGCGAGGTCGGAAACCCGCCCGCTCATCGTGGCCGGGCCGATCTCCCGCGGCTTGAGCGCGTCGAGCGCGATGGCGGCGACCTTCGGGCCGGCGACGGCCGGCGCGACGACCGGCGTCGAGGCGGCCTGTGCGGGCTTCTTCGGCTTCTGCTTCGCCGGTTGCGCGCCGAGCGGCGCGGCGAGACACACGACGGCCAGGACAGACATCAGGACGTGTTTCGGCATGATGATCCTCGGGAAGACGACTTTCCTCCGCCTACTGCTGGAACGTGACCTGGAGCGGCTGCTCGAGCCTGAAGGTCAGCACCGCGCCGGCGGGCACCTTGATCGAGCCCCCCTTGGTGGCGGCCTGCGTGAGCAGGCCCCCGCCGGCACCGACGCCAGCGCCGATGGCCGCTCCCTTGCCGCCTCCGGCGATGGCCCCGACAATGGCGCCGACCGCCGCGCCGCCGCCGGCGAATGTCGCCGTGCGCTTGTTGCTGCCGACGCCCTGCTTGCCCACCCTGGTGAAGTCGGTGGTGACCACCGCGTACGGGTTTCCGCCGATGTTCACCGATTGCAGGGTGAGCACCAGGTCGGACTGCCCCTTGAACCGGCCTCCCTTCGAGGCCGACTTGATGACGACGCTGCCGGCCGAGCCGTTCGGGATGACGACGTTGCCGCTGGCGTCCTTGATGTCGGCGGTGGTCGTGACCGGGTAGAGCTGTCCTTCAGCCGCCGTCGCCGAATCGATGGTGTCGCCCGACCGAACCGGCACCTCGGTGCCCGCCGCGAGTTCGTAGGTCTTCGTGGCGGCAGCCGCCGGAGCGCCAGGCGCCGGCTGGGCCATCGGCTGGTAGGTCACCGCCTTCACTTGCGCCATCGGGATCTTGCGTTCGATGCCGTCATCGCCGGCGACCACCATTTCGGTCCCGGAACTCGACTTGACCACGCCCGACACTTGCGAGCCGTCGTTGAGCTGGACGGTCGCATGCTGGGATTCGAGCCCTTTGTTCGATCCCGAGCACGACACGACGAGAACCGCCACGGCGACCAGCGCAAGGCAACGTCTCACGGTCCGCACCTCCTGATGTGGTAGACCCTCATCTGATGATACGCCAGCGGGGCCGCAAGCGGGCGAGTGGTCGCCGCTCAGGCCGGCTGGTCGGCGATGAGCGCCGCGAAGCGCGGGTTGTCGCGCACCGGGTCGAGGTCCGGGTCGTTCTTCATCCAGTCCCTGGCGATGACGCCCACCCTGGCGGCCGTTTCGAGCGCCTCGATGGCGTCGTCGAGGCGGCCGAGCGCCACGTACACGCACGCCGCGTTGTACTGGATGATCGCCTCGTCCTTGTCGATGGCGACGGCGCGGGCGATCCACGACGCCGCCCGGTCGGGCTCGCCCATCTCGGCCAGCACCGAGGCGCCCATCGTCCACGCCCGGGTGTCGTCGGGGTGGATCTTCACCCAGCGTTTCATCGCCTCGATGCACTCGAAGCTCGCGTCGCGCGCGCGCGAGTGGTCGCCGAGCCGCCGATAGCACATGCCCAGCAGGTACCACGAGTCGTAGGCCTCGGGCACGATCGTGCACGCCTCGTGGAAGTGCTCGGCCGCCTCGGCCATGCGGCCCTGGGAGAAGCAGACCCGACCGAAGATGTAGTGCGGCTCGTAGACACGGGGGGCGAGCTCGATCGCCCGGCGGAGGTGGATCTCGGCACCGTCGAAATCGCGGCGGAGAAAGAGCGCGAGGCCGCGCGACGCGTGGGCATCCGACAGCTCGGGCTCGAGTTCGAGCGCCCGCGCCGAGGCGACTTCCGCCGCCTCGATCGCCTCGTTCCCTCGCCCGAAGTACAGCGCGAGAAACGAGTGGCAGTCGGCGATCCCGGCGTAGGCGCGGGCGTAGCGCGGACTGGCCTCGATGGCCCGCGAGAAGGTCTGCAGCGCGACCTCGAACGCCTTTCGGCGGTGATGGTGGAAGAACTGCCGGCCCTGCAGGTAGAGCTGGTAGGCCTCGGCGTCGGGCTCGAATCGCGCCGCGCCAGGCCCGCCGCCCGACCCGACCAGCCTGACCTCGAGGGCCTCCGCGATGCGGTCCGCGATCTCGTCCTCGACGGCGAAGATGTCCCGCAGGTCCCGTTCGTAGCGTTCGCACCACAGGCGGTAACCGTCGCCAACGCTCACGAGCTGGACCGTGATCCGGACGCGATCTCCGGCCCGGCGCACGCTGCCTTCGAGCACGTTCCCGACATTCAGCCGCGCGCCGATCTCGCGGACGTCGGCGGCCTGGTGCTTGAACTGGAAGGCCGACGTGCGGGAGGCCACGTAGAGGTCCGGAATCCGGCTGAGCGACCGGAGCACCTCCTCCGCGATGCCGTCGCAGAGGAACTCCTGGTCCCGGGCCGGGGTCATGTCCTCGAACGGCAGGACGGCCACCGACGACTTGGCGGCTGACGCGGGAACGCGCACCGTGAGCGCCTCGTCATCGACGGCCGACTGGAGGGCCAGCAGGTCCTGGACCATCGAGTCGATCCGGTCGTATCTGAGGCTCGGGTTCTTCGCCAGCGCCTTGTCGAGAATTCGATCGATGCCGGGCGGAAGACCGGGGCAGAGCGTCGACGCCGGCCGCGCGTGGGCGTTCAGCACCGCCTGGACGATGCCCTCCGTGCTCTCGTGGCGGAACGGGGTGACGCCGGTGAGCGCCTCGTAGAGGACGACGCCGAGGGCCCAGATGTCGGTGCGTTGATCGACCGGCTCGGACCGGAGCTGTTCGGGCGCCATGTAGGCGGGCGTGCCCATCAACTCCAGGTCCGCGGCCGGCGCCGCCTCGCGCAGCGTCCGCGCGATGCCGAAATCGAGGATCTTCACCGTGTCGTTGCGGGCGAGGAACAGGTTGGCCGGCTTGATGTCGCAGTGGACGACGAGGTCCTCGTGGGCGGCGGCGAGGCCGCGGCCGGTCTGCACGGCGATGGCCAGGGCGCGGGGCATGTCCAGCGGTCCGCGCGCGAGCGTGCGGTCGAGCGACTCGCCGTCGTAGCAGGCCATCACGATGAAGACGTCGCCGTCGGGCGTTTCGTCAACCTGGAAGATCGTGCAGATGTTCGGGTGGTCGAGCAGGGCGGCGGAACGCGCCTCGCGCAGCAGCCGATGGCGCGTGGCCGCGTCCGGGAAGGAGTGGAGGAATTTCAGCGCGACGCGGCGGCCGAGGCGAAGGTCGGTGGCGCTGTACACGTCGCCCATGCCGCCGGCGCCGAGGAGTTCCCCAACCTCGTAATGCGAGACCGTCTGGCCGGTTCGCGTGCCGGAGAGCGGCATGTGTCCCTCCCTCCGTATATCGAATATACGTCCGGAGCGACAGCCGGGTTCGCAAATTCGGGCCCACGGGCGGGCCGGGTCCCTGATCGCCGCGCGTCGGGCGCGGCAACGGCCCTGCCGTCACCAGCACCACGTGGCAAGGACCTGCCCGCCGTGCGCACCCCCGAAGGCGGCGACGGTCGGTCGCTTCGCCGAGTGACCACCGTGGAGCGCGGGGACGAGGTAGCCTGCGGCGATGCCGACACCGGCACCGGCGAGCACGTCGGTCAGGTAGTGCTGGTCGGCCGCGATCCTGAAGTAACCCGTCGCCACCGCCAGCGGTAACCCGGAGATCCACAGCCACCTGGTCTTGCGGCCCCGCGCCGCCGTGACTCGCGTGGCCGACACGAGCATCGCGAAGGCCTCCGCCGTGTGACCGGAGACGAACGACTCGTAGCGGTCCTTCGGCTGGCCCGTGGTCCCGGGCAGCCGGTAGTGAGCGATCGGCCGCTCCCGCGCAGCCGCCACCTTCGTGACCTCGCCGACGAGCGCAGCGGTTGTCACCGCCTCGACCACGGTGAGGATGCCGCGGCCGTCCAGGTCGCGATGGATGAGCGACACGGCAAGAGGCGCGTACAGCGTGACGTAGCTGAGGGCGTTGGCCTTGCCGATGTTGGCATCGGACCACCGCAGCGCGTTGCGGGTGGACCGGTCGAGGCCGTTCACCGCGTCGGCCCCGGATGGAGTGGTCTCGCACCATCGGCAGGCCGCAGGCGCGAGCAGGGCGGATGAGGCGAGCGCGGTCACGAAACCGGCAACCGTCAACGGGACTTCCCACTTTGCGATCGGGGCGTCAGCCGGCGTCGGCGGTGGCGCCTGCACGGGCGGCGGAGCCTGGGCGTGCAGCGGAACCGACACCAGCAGCGCGAGGATGAGCACGCGGGCAATCAATGTTCCCCCCTGTATCGAAGATACGCCCGGAGGGCGCCAGGGGCCGAACACCTTCTCGCCCGGCGGCGTCACGAGGCCGGCTGAGGCCTGCGAAGGGCGCAGGCCATGTACCCGACGATCCCGCCGTTCACGACGAGCACGACCGCCTTGAACACCGTGATCCCGAGGGCCAGTTCGACGATTTCGAGCGGAAGGTAGATGCCGCCTGAGATCACGGCGAACCACTCGGCCCACCGGCGTTCGCGTGAGAGGCCGTAGGCCTCCACCAGTCGCAGGGCGGCGTAGCAGAACGCCAGCCAGGCGAGCATCCACAGCCTGGCGTCGGTCACCTGCGACGCCGCGTCGATGAAGATGTGCGGGTAGTGCCTCGCGGGATTCAAATGGAACCGTTCGACGAAGTGCTCCGCCGCGGCCTGAACGTCCCGGTGGATGAGCCCGAGCAGGCCGAACCCGGCCAGCAGCACGATGGCGCCCTTGGTGGCCTCGAACGCAGCCACCGTGCGAACTCCGTTGGGAACGGCGTGGCCTGGATCGTTCACGTGGTCCCCTGCATGCCGCAGAGCCCAATCACGTCACGCCCGCATCGGCACCGCGATGCGCCTTGCTGGCGCGGTCGAGCGTATCACGACCGGCCACTCCCCGGCACGCCGTCGCCGCGCCGCGTCAACGAACACGCGGGGGGCGGTGGCCCGCACGGCCAAGAGCCGGCCGTCCTCGGGCCCTCAGCCCTGAGCCCTGCCCGCCTTCGCGCGAAGCGCTACGGCGAGGCCTCGCCGTAGCCCGCCAGACTCGTGCGCGGGCGGAGGCGGGAGCCCTGAGCCTTCTTGGGTGGGGAAGTCATGGCCGGCGACAGCCGCGGGCGCGGGGCCCGCGGCTGTCGCCCGGCTCGAGACGCCGGCGCTAGCTGATGATCTGGTAGGTAATCACCGTGTAGGCGTGCCACGTCCACGTCGTGGTCGTGCCGTTCACGGTCTTCACCGGCCTGACCCAGACCCTGACGTGCTGGAGGCTGGGTGTCAGGAGACTCTCCCACTGCGCGGGGAGAACGGGGACCGTGAAGGTGAAGACCCGGGTCGTCGTATTGAAGCGAACCGAGCCGACGACCGTCTGAAGGTCACCAGTCGTATCCAGAGCGACGGTCATCTCGGTCGGGGTGGTGTCGTCGTCCCAGTCGAACGTCGAAACTCCCATGGTTCCGCTGGCGACCGTGTAGGCGGTCGTCACCTTCGCCGGGTCAGGGACCTTCTCGGGGGCGAGAATCAGGTTCTCCACCGCCCACGTGTTGTTGGGGGCGTCCCAGTAGAACTCGGCCCGGGCAAAGACCCTGAGATGGGCTGAATTGGCCTGGTTGACGGTGTCGATGAAGTCCTGGACGCTCGCGGAGCTGCCGGAGGGCAGCCCGTAGAACCACCAGGAGAACAGGTGGTCGGCAACGGTGCTATAGGGCAGCTGGCGGGCGCAGGACGTGGATGCCGTCATCATGGGCGTCATGCCGAACGTCCATCCCTGGCAATAACCCCACCCGCCGAACGTGAGGCCTGTCGTCGTGACCGATTTGATGGCTCCCTCGTCGTGCGCGCTCTGGACGTTGATCGACTTGGCGACCCTGGTCGTCGCGTTCGGGTCCACGTACTCCACGGCCACGCGGAAACCCTTGCGGATGAGCTGGAGCACGCTCGTGCCGGTTCCCATCGGGACGCTCGTCCTGAACGTCCACGTCGTGTTCGCATCGACGTAGACCAGGTCCGTGTTCCACTCCCAATGATGCGCGCCGGCGGCCTGGGTCGTGACGTTCTTGCGGAAGATCCGGATCCAATTGGAGCCGACGCGGCGCACGATGCCGTCGGGAGAGAACTGGGGCAGCTTCGTCACGTCGGTGGAGAACCAGACCCGGCGGGCGTAGAGCGTGCCGTCCGCGTTCATGTTGGAGGCCACCAGCGCGTAGTCGCTGGTCGTGATGTCCGCGATGCTGGGCGTCGCGCCGGGGGTGTCGACATTGACGATGATCGTGTTGCCGTCGATCCCGAACGTGACGTCAGCCGCCTGATCGGGCGTGATCGTGAGGCTCGTGGTGGTCGTCGCCTTGACCTTGCCGACGGTCCGGGCGAACTGGATGTCGCCGAGGTTCCGCGGAACGGTCTTGTGTCGAAGCTGGAGGTTGAGGATCACCTTCCCCGATTCGACGACGATGGACAGCGGGTGGGCCAGGTCGAAGTCCACCTGCAGGACGTTGGTCTGGCCGGCGGCCACGGCAAGCGCGGGGTTCAGGTCGAGGTTGATCTCGCCTTTGCCGCCGGGGTCCACGACCGCGATGTTGGCCGGGGCGATCGTGTTGCCGCTGTCATCGACCAGGGTCATCGTCGTCGGGTCGGTGTTGATGACGAGCTGGACCCGGTCGTAACTGCCGACGGGAATCGTCGCCTGGTTCAGGAACTGGGCGACGCCGTTCAGGTCGACGAGGTTCACCGTGGGGGCAACCGGGTTCGCGGCAATGGGGGACCAGACCTGGACGTAGGAATGGTCCGCGTGATTGCGAACACTGATGGACTTGAGCTGGACGGAAACCTGCTGCCAGTCGTCCGAGGCCGCGTCGGTGATGAGCACGCTCAGCGGGGCCGTGGTAAGTGCCGGGGGAGAGGTAGTGGACGACGTTCCCGGCGTGCCACTGCACGACGTGATTGCCAGCAGGCCGGTGACGATCAACGCGGCCTGCGCAGCAAAGCGATGCCTACGGAAGAAGCGGTCCATTCGATCCTCCTTCAGCCGGGCGCTGAGAGATGGTTCCCTTATTCGACCATGATACACGGAGAAGTCAAGATGCTCCACGACGCGCCGGAGCCCGCCAGGGTCCGACGCTTTCGGAGCAAAAGACGGGCCAACGAATCCGGGAGATTTTCGCGGTGTGTGCCGGCCGGAATGCGCATCTGCCACGCTTGCTTAGACAAGCTGTCGGGTCGCAGGTTACAAGGTCGGTCGGTGGCGGAAAGATCTGGTGGCTTGCCGACCGTAGCTCGCGCGGGAGTGTGCGAAGTATGCGGAGCGCGAGCGGAGGTTGGTGCGCCCGGAGGGGCTCGAACCCCCGACCTGCGGCTTCGAAGGCCGACGCTCTATCCAGCTGAGCTACGGGCGCACAGTCGCCATCTTACCATCTGGGAGCAGCAGCTGGCGGATCACGGATGGAGGACGGGCAGCGGCATAGCTGTCAGCGGATAGGGTTCAGGGCCTGAAGTCGGGGGCCCGAAGCCGGCGTGTTGTGCGAGAATGACGCCGTGGCGCTCCGCGACTCGTCCGCCGACGGCCCGCTGACCCGCATCGACCCGGACGAGGTCAGCCTGCCCGAGGCCCACCGCACGGTGGCCGTGCCGACCGGCGCCGGGTTCTTCTGGAGGAAGTTGCTGGCCTTTGCCGGCCCCGGGTATCTCGTGGCCGTGGGCTACATGGACCCGGGCAACTGGGCCACCGATCTTGCCGGCGGCGCCCGCTACGGCTACGCGCTCCTCTCGGTCGTCTTCATCTCGAACCTGCTCGCCGTCCTGCTGCAGGCGCTGGCGGCGCGCCTCGGAATCGCCAGCGGGCGCGACCTCGCCCAGGCCTGCCGCGACCGCTACTCGCGCCGCACGACGATCGCCCTGTGGATCCTCGCCGAGATCGCGATCGCCGCCACCGACCTGGCGGAGGTGATCGGCTCGGCCATCGCGCTCAATTTGCTGTTCGGCCTGCCGCTGGCGGTCGGCGTCTGCCTGACCTCCGCGGACGTCCTGATCGTCCTCTACCTGCAGCACCACAAGTTCCGCTACGTCGAGGCGCTGGTCGTCCTGCTCATCGCCGGGATCGCCGCCGCGTTCGCGATCGAGCTGTTCTATGCGAAGCCGGCGCTCGCCGCCGTCGCGCGCGGCTTCCTGCCCACTCCGGAGCTGTTTCGCAACCGCGACATGCTCTACATCGCGGTCGGCATCCTGGGCGCCACGGTGATGCCGCACAACCTCTACCTGCACTCGTCGATCGTCCAGACGCGCCGGTACGGCGACTCGAACGAGAGCCGCCGCGAGGCGGTGTCGTTCGCGGTGCTCGACTCGACGGTGGCGCTCACCTCGGCCCTTTTCATCAACGCGGCCATCCTCGTCGTGGCGGCGGCGACGTTCCACGGCACCGGCTACGAGAACATCGCGGACATCTCGGACGCCTACAAGATGCTCACGCCGCTGCTGGGCACGACGCTGGCGTCGACCATGTTCGCCCTGGCGCTCCTCTTCTCGGGGCAGAACGCGACGCTGACCGGGACGCTCGCCGGCCAGATCGTGATGGAAGGGTTCCTCAACCTGCGGATGAGGCCCTGGTTGCGCAGGCTGGTGACGCGCCTGATGGCGATCGTCCCTGCGCTCCTGACCGTCGTGCTCTACGGCGAGCGGGCGACGGGGAGCCTCCTCATCCTGAGCCAGGTGGTCCTCAGCCTCCAGTTGCCATTCGCGGTCGTCCCGCTCATTCTTTTCGTGAGCGACAGGAAGCGGATGGGGCGCCTCGCGATCGGCGCCTGGTGGAAGGCGGTGGCGTGGCCCTGCGCGGCGCTCATCACCGTGCTCAACGTGTGGCTGCTCTGGGAGACCGTCGCCGGCTGGTTCTGACCCGTTGGCGGCGGGTGTGAAGGAGAGCGGTCCGATGTACAAGACAATCCTGGTGCCGATCGAGAACTCGGAGGCGGACCGGACGATCCTCGACCACGTGGAATCGCTGGCCAGGATGACCGGCGCCCGCGTGATCGTGATGCACGTCGCCGACGGCTGGGCCGCGCGCCATTTCGACGAGCTGGAGCTGCGGGAGTCGGAGGAAATGAAGGAAGACCGGGCCTACCTGGCCCGCGTGCGGGGCGAGCTGCAGCAGCAGGGACTCGAAGTCGAGGCGCTGCTGCGCATGGGGGACCCGGCCAAGGAAATCTGCCGTGCCGCCGAGGAACTGGGCGTCGATCTGGTCGCGATGGCGACGCACGGGCACACCGGCGTGAGCGACGTGATCCACGGCCAGACGGCGAATTACGTTCGCCACCGGGTGAAGATGCCGGTGCTGCTGCTGAAGAAACGCCAGGCCAGTCGCTGACGGCGATCGGCTACGCTCGTCCCCTGAGCTTCCGCTCGGCCTCGTACCAGTCTTCGAGGTGGTAGCCGTTCACGCCGCCGCGCTGGAGGTACAGCTCGTAGGCGAGCCTGGCGATCTCCTCGTTGCTCGGCGCGCCCTTGCCAGGCCGCCTGCGGGCCCCGGCTGCGTGGAGCGGCGCAGCCGCCTCAGGCCGCGCCGACGTCTCGCTCGCGGCCACGTCCGGTGCGGATGCGGTCGCGCTGGCCTTTGCCGTGCGCCGGCGCTCCCGGGCCGGCTGAGCCGCAGCCTCTCCGTTGATTCGCTTCCTGGTTCCGCCGGTCGTGTTCTTCGCCATGCTGGTTCCTCTCTAAGAGACAGGCCGCCGCCGCGTCCGCCGAGGGGCGGGCCCCGGATTCGGAATTGATCGTCAAGTCCTGACGTTACCACGTTGGGCCGCGCGTCGTCACGCGCCACGGCCTGTCTTCGAGACCGGGCCGCTTCGACTCGGCCAGCCGTGGGCGTCACAGGTTCGGATCCGCCTCAGCCATTCCTCGTGTTCGCGGCGCCGAGGTGTGTAAGCGTGTAATCGTTTCTTCCCGCTGGCGCGCGCGTGCCGCCGGCCGGGCTCCCTGATTCGCGGAACGCGCCAGAATGCCTGTCTTGTTCGGCTGGCCGAGTTCTTGCTGGCGCGGAGTACGATCCGGCCCCCGGATTGACGCACCTTGGGCGTGCCCATTCTCGAGGACAGTTCTTCCCACGATCAGGTACTGGCGCCGCGTGCCGTGGCGCTGTCACGGTCCGGCCGGCTCGCCGCCCGGACCGCCGCGGAGGGTGTAGATGGAACTCGTCAGCCCGGCCGGGGGCAGGAAGAATAGACCCGTGCAGCACACCGACGTCGCCGCGCTGCGGGACGTGGGTGAGCGGCTCAAGTACTTGCTGGTCCGCTACGAGCGCCTGGTGACTCGCGTCACCGACGGCCGGGTTCCCGTGCCCGACATGACCGGGCGTGTGGACTGGTTGAATCTGCAGATCGCGGCCGCCGCGGACCACCTTCAGGAACTCATCGTGTTCGGGGTCGAGGGCAATCGAGCGGTGCCGTTCAGGCGGGATCCCGCGAGATCGGGCGCGAGGCACGGCGGTCTTGTCGTGCGCCGCGTCGTCGCGGGGACGGCGTAGCGCAGAGCGCTACGATTCCTGCGCGCCCAGCCTGGACGCCACATGGCCTCCCAGCCGATTGGCGGCTGCCAGGGCACGGGCGAGGTCCCGGTGGGTCAGGTATTCGACGAGGAACGCCGCGTCGAACGCATCGCCGGCCCCGGTCGTGTCAACGACGGTGATCGGTTCCGCCGCAACCGACAGGGACCCGCCGTCGCGAAGTGCGGTGGCTCCCTCGCCGCCCCGCTTCACGACGGCCAGCGAGGCGCAGCTCAGCACGTCGGTCTCCGGCCGGCCGGGAACGAGCGCTTCCGCCTCGTCCTTGTTCGCCAACAGGATGTCGAGGTGTCCGATCTCGCCCAGGAGCCTCGACGCGCCGTATCTGCGGATGAGCGAGAAGGAAGACGGATCGAAGGTGACGAGCACTCCGCGGCGCCTGGCCTCGGCGAGCAAGGCCGAGGCGAACGACGCCGACCCCGCCATGAAGACGGCGTAGCCGTTGAAGAACACGGCGTCAGCACGGTCGAGCAACGACGAAGGCAGGTCGTCCTCCGCCAGGCGGAGCGGATGGCTGTGGTCGGTGACAAACGCGTGCTCGGCGTCGGCCCGCACCACCACGCCGATGCGCATCGTCTCGCCGCCGGCGACGACGCGGACGAAGTCGGCGACGCCTTCGCGCTCCAGGTGCGCCCGCATGAGATCGCCGAATCGATCCTCCCCGATCAGGCCGACCAGCGTAACCTCGGCTCCCAGCCGCCTGGCCCAGACCGCGACATTGGCGGCCGAGCCGCCCGGCATGAGGTCGACGTGCCCCATGACGTCGGCGCCCCAGACCAGATCGCCTGAGGGGCGCATCAGGACGTCCCATGCGATGTCGCCGACGACCAGCAGCCGGGGTGGGCGCGCGCTCGGAGGGTTCATAAGCCAGTCGCTGATGAGACCACGCGGGCGACGGGGTGTCAATGAGCCGCAGGCCGGTCTCTGCTATCATCGATTTTGGGAATCAGTTAGAGGAGTGATGAGATGACAACGCGGGTCGAGCCGCCGCGTTCCGACGGGACCGCGCGGGCGATGTTCGCGATGGGATGTTTCTGGGGCGCAGAGCGCCGGTTCTGGCAGACGCCCGGCGTGGTGAGCACCGCCGTCGGCTACGCGGGTGGCGCCACGCCCAATCCGACCTACCACCAGGTGTGCACCGGCACGACCGGCCACGCCGAGACGGTGCTCGTCGTCTTCGATCCGGCGCGCGTGTCCTACGCCGATCTGCTGAAGGTCTTCTGGGAGAATCACGACCCGACGCAGGGGATGCGCCAGGGGGCCGACCTGGGGCCGCAGTATCGTTCGGCCATCTTCACCTTGGATGAGGGGCAGGCCAGCGCGGCCCGCGCTTCGCGTGACGCCTACCAGCGGCGCCTGTCCGAGGAGGGATACGGTCCCATCACGACCGAGATCGCGCCCGCCCGAGAGTTCTACTACGCCGAGGACTACCACCAGCAGTACCTCGCCAAGAATCCCTCCGGGTATTGCGGCCTCGGCGGCACCGGCGTCAGCTGTCCGACGGGCCTGTGAGCCGAACCTGTTAGAATGACCGCCTTATCGCCGCGGAAACCGGGGCGGCTGACGCCTGCCTGGGCCGCGCTCCCGAGGGCTGTGCCTTTCGAAAGGGGTCCGTGCGGTCATGAAGAAGACCAGCCGCCTGATTGCGGTGGTTTCGAGGTTGGCCATCGCGCTCGGCGCTCTCGCCCTGGCTGACTGTGCCGGTCAGAGTCCCGCCGGCGCGAGCCGGATGTCCCCGGTGGCCGACCAGGCATTGCGCGACCTCGGGACCCGCGTATCGGCCATGGAGCGCACGCACGAGTTGCGACTGCGCACGACGCAGATCGACACGATGGTGCAGGGACGCAGCTTCGAGCGGCTCGACCAGTATTACCACGGGGTGCCGGTCTTCGGGGGCGAGGCGGTTCGGGAGACCGACGGCGTGACGACGAGGTCGATCGCCGCGTCGCTCTACGACGGCATCGCCCTCGACACCACCCCGGGCCTGTCGCCCGCGGCCGCGGCCGAGGTCTTCACGACCGTGACCGGCGCCCGCACGGCGGTGACGGTCACCCCTCGGCTCGTGGTTCTGCCGCGGCCGGACGGCAGCTTCGCGCTGGCCTACCGGATGTCGGCCGTCGTCGGGCACTCGATGCCGGTCGTGTTCGTCAACGCGAATACCGGCGGCGTCGAACGCCGCTACGACAACCTGCAGACGCAGCAGCCGACGGCCCTCGTCGGGAGCGGCGTGCTGGTCGGCGAGGGCCTCGTGGCCGCGGACCTCAAGAAGATGAGTTGCGCCCTGCTGGGCTCGGCCTACACGGCCCAGGACATGATGCGGCCGATGTCGATCAAGACGTACGACCTCAAGGGCAGCTTCACGCGCACCGAGTCGGTCGTCAACGGCTTCACGGCCCTGACGACGGCCGACCTGGCTGCCAACACGGGCTCGACCTGGACGGACTCGGTGGTGGTGGATGGCCACACCTACGTCGGCTGGACCTACGACTATTTCTACACGCGCGACGGCTGGAGAGGATTCGACGGCAACAACCTGCGGTCGGTGTCGGTCATCGTCCACCCGGTGAGACGGGCGGATCTGACCACCTACACCTGGTCGGACGTGGCCGACTACTACCTGAATGCCTTCTTCTGCGGGGGGTGCGGCCACAACTTCGAGGACCTCATCATGTTCGGCGAAGGCCTGCCCTCCGGCTACTCCTCGGGCGGACAGTACTACGACTACTTTGTCGCCTCCCTCAGCATCGTGGCGCACGAGTACGCGCACGGGGTGACCGCGTACACGTCCAACCTGATCTACCAGAACGAGTCGGGCGCGCTCGACGAAGCGTTCTCGGACATCATGGGCGTGTCGGCCAGCTTCTTCCAGCGCGCGACGACCGGCAGCGGTCTCCTGCAGGCGGATTACATCGCGGCGAAGGAAACCGCCCGTCCCAGCCGGCCTGGCAGCGTCTACGGGATCCGCAACATCGGTAACCCGACGGCGTACGGAGACCCCGACCATTACTCGCTGCGGTACACCGGAACCAGCGACAACGGCGGCGTGCACACCAACTCGACAATCGCCTCCTACGCGTTCTATCTCGCCGTCGAGGGAGGGACCGACCAGACCTCCGGGCTCTCGGTCACCGGCGTCGGCGCGGCAAACCGCGCCCAGGTCGAGCGGGCGTTCTTCAGGGGATTCACCACGATGCCCGGCAACGCCACCTTCAGCATGGCCCGGGCCAAGACGATCCAGTCGGCGCGGGATCTCTACGGCGAAGGCACTGCGGTCGAAACAGCCATCACCCAGGCCTGGACCGCGGTTGGCGTGTTCTAGGAGACGTTGATGCGCAGAAGAGCGTTCGCCTGGTTGCCGGTCCTGGTGTGCGTGATGGCGGGCCCGGCGCTGGCCGCCGAAGCGGGGGCGCAGAAGGCCGGGCCTGGGGCTGCGCCGGTCAAGCCGGCGAAGCGCCCGCCGCGGGCGCCGCAGAAGGGTGACTGGACCGACAGGGGTTACCTGTTCGTGAGCGGCGTGCTCGGCGTCGGCGCCTCGACGTCCACGCAGTCCCAGTCGTGGACCTACTTCGCGGAGAACGCGACGGCGGCGGTCAACTACCCGGCGAAGAGCGCCGTCGGGCTCGACGCGTCGGGGGGCTACCGGGTCTGGCGGAACTTGGCCGTGGGCGCCGGGGTGACGGTCGCCACGCGATCGACGACGGCCGCCTACACCGGCTCGATCCCGAACCCCATCTACCTCAATCGTCCGACGGCGGTATCGGGGACCTTTGCGGCCAGCCATTCCGAGACCGCGATCCACCTGCAGGCGGCGTGGGGCATCCCCGTCTCGCCGAAGATGCTGGTGCTCCTGTTCGCCGGCCCGTCGATCTTCTCGGTCAATCAGACCGTGATGCAGCCGAGGGGGCTCGCCGTGTCCTCCGGCTACCCGTACGATTCGACGACCGCGACGGTCTCGACCCAGGACGTGTCGGCGACCGCGGTCGGATTCGGCGCAGGCGCCGACGTCAGCTACTACTTCTCGAAGACGGTGGGCGTCGGTGGGATGATCCGCTTCGCGCGCGCGACGGCGAACATCCCGGTCGCCGGCCAGCCGTCGGTCGGGGTGCGCGCCGGGGGCTTCCAGATCGGCGGGGGCGTGCGCATCAGGTTCGCCGCGCCGAAGCCCTCGAAGCCGCCGGTGAAGAAAAAGTAGCCTGAGGCGAGCCCCTCAAGGTCGCCGGACGACGGAGACACCATGCACCGCTCGATTCGCCGTTTCGTTACCGCCGCGTCGGTTGCCACGCTCGTCGCCGCCGGCGGCACGCTCGTCGCCCAGCGCGGCGGCCTCACCCCCGCACAGGCCAGCGCCCGCTGGGAGGCCGAGAAGGAACTGCAGTCGATCGCCGTCGTCGATCGCAAGGTGATGCTGCCGATGCGGGACGGCGTGCGGCTCGCCACCGACGTCTACCGCCCGAAGGGCGCGTCGAAGAAGGTGCCGGCCATCTGGGTGCGCACCCCCTACAACTTCAACTACTGGGACGTGCGCAACGGCGTGCCGGCCGACATGACCGCGGCGCTGACCGCGGTGAAGCGAGGCTACGCCTACGTCATCCAGAACGAGCGCGGCCACTTCTTCTCCGAGGGGAACTACGACATCCTCGACTCGGTGCGGACCGACGGCGACGACACGCTGGCCTGGATCTCGTCGCAGCCCTGGTCAAACGGCAAGGTCGGCACGACCGGGTGCTCGTCCACCGCGGAATACCAGATGGGCGTCGCCGCGCTCGGCAACCCGGCCTACGCGGCGATGAACGTGCAGGGGTTCGGCGCCGGCGTCGGGCGCGTCGGGCCGTACTACGAGCAGGGCAACTGGTACCGAGGGGGCGCGGTGCAGATGCTCTTCATCGCCTGGCTCTACGGCGAGCAGAACCAGGTGAGGCCGATGTTCCCGCCGGGAACGTCGCAGGCCGATCTCGTCCTCGCGTCGAAGTGGTTCAATCTGGCGCCGCAGATGACGCCGGTGGACTGGTCGAAGGCGCTGTGGCACCTGCCCGTCCAGGACATCATCAAGGCGGTCGACGGCCCGAACGGCATCTTCGCCGACCCGATGCCGGTGCCGACCGGCGGCCGGATGATCGATCGGACGCCCAACGACCCGGCCTGGTACAAGGGCGGCCTCTACCACGACGACATGCCGCTGAACGTGCCGGGCCTCTGGTTCATGTCCTGGTACGACGTGTCGATCGGCCCGAACCTCGCGCTCTACAATCACGTTCGCCAGACGGCGAAGGGGGGCGTGGCCGACGAGCAGTGGGCGGTCATCGCGCCGGTGACGCACTGCGGCTACACGCGCACGCCGGAGGACCTCACGGTCGGCGAGCGCGAGATGGGAGACGCCCGCCTGGACTACAACGGAATCGTCTACGGGTTCTTCGACCGGTTCCTGAAGGGGGAGGAGAACCGGGCGATCGACACGCTGGCGAAGGTCACCTACTTCACGATGGGCTCGAACAAGTGGCAGACCGCCGACACGTGGCCGCCCCGCGGCGCGCAGCCGCTGACCTTCTTCCTCGCGAGCGGCGGCAGGGCGAACACCATGGACGGCGACGGCGCGCTCGTCATGGCCCCGCCGGCCGCGGACGCGCCCGACGCGTTCACCTACGACCCCGCGAAGCCGGTCACCTCCTACGGCGGCAACGTCTGCTGCACCGGGACCGCCGTCACCGCCGGCGCGTTCGACCAGCGGAAGATGGAGACGCGGCCCGACATCCTCGTCTACACGTCGGCCCCGTTCAAAGAGGGCGCCGAGGTCAGCGGGCCGATCGTGCCGACGCTCTATGTGTCGTCGGACGCGAAGGACACCGACTTCACGGTGAAGGTGATCGACGTCTACCCGGACGGCCGCGCTTACAACCTGGACGAGTCGATCCAGCGCATGCGCTACCGCGACGGCTACGACAAGCCGCTCGTCTGGATGGAGCCGGGCAGGGTGTACAAAGTCTCGCTCCAGCCGCTGACGACGAGCAACTACTTCGAGGCGGGACACCGGCTGCGGATCGAGGTCTCGAGCAGCAACTTCCCGCGGTTCGACCGGAACCTCAACACCGGCGGGCGCAACTACGACGAGGCGAAAGGCGTGGTGGCGCACAACGTGGTGCACCACTCGACGCAGTACCCGTCGCAGGTCACCGTCACGGTCGTGAAACGGTAGGAGGTCTCGGAGCAGGGCCTCGGCCCTGCTCAGCGGCACGAGGGCGCCGTGCCGTCCGGGTTGGCGCGGATGACGCCGAGTCGCGCCGCGGTGGAGAGGTAGCGGCCGCCGGGCGCAAACAGGCGCACCCTCAGCACGTGCGCGCACTGCTGAACGCCCTGGCCGCCGAGGTAGACGGTCTGCGTGAAGGCGCCGGCCCGGTCCGGAGAGACCCGTCCTCCCTGGTGATACCAGCGGTCGGTGAACAGATCGACGGTCAGAAAACTCCCCGCCGGCGCATCGAATACCTGGCCCGACAACTGCGCTTCGATCCCTTCGGTCAGCACGGGCACGCCGGCGAGCGGGGCCCGAATCTCGACACGCGGCCGGCCGGGCCAGGTGTCGGGCCGGGCGACGGGCGGTTCCCTGCGCGCGTAGATCTCGATCGCCCTGAGCAGCCTCGGCTCCGGCAGGCGCGCCAGCAGCTCGTACCGGCGCTCGAGTTCGGGCCGGATGGCCTTGTGCATGGCCAAAACGGGCGGCTCCATCCCGCTGCTGTCGAAGACCACGTAATCGTACACGCCGTCCCGCACCGCCGCGGCGTAGGCCGCGGGGCCTTCGAGCTGCCCGTATCGCAGGTAGTAGGCGTCCTGGATGTTGCGGGGCGGCAGCGCGGGCTGGTCTTCCCTCAGGTAGGAGCGCAGCGTCGGATCGTCGATGAGAAACGTCGTCGTCGAGGCGACGCGCCCTTCGAAGAACGCGAGCACGGGGTCCACGTTCGGCCAGAAGACGTGCCGCGGCGTGTCCCACGACCGGTCGGCGGCGGCGACGCCGGCCGACAGCAGCACGACGGCGAGGACGGCCACGACGGGGTAGGCCCGCCGGCCCACGATGCGAACCCCCTCGAGCAGGCCCGCGGCCGACAGCGGCACGAGAAAGAGCAGCGCGTAGTTTGCCTGCTTGTAGAAGCGCGGTCCGAGGAACCCGGACGTCGCCTGGAAGGCGAGCAGCATGACCACGCCGAGCCAGAGCAGCGGCACCGTCGCCCGGCCGATGGAAGGGCGAAGGCGGACGGCGAGCAGCGCGACGGCCACGAGCAGCCAGAAATCGATGCGGCGAAGGCCGTACGTGTCAACCCACGAGGCGGGCGCCGCCGTCGCGTCCAGCATCCGGTAGAACCCGGTGAGCGCCCACAGGTCGGTCCAGTAGTACGCGGCGTAAGCCGCGCAGGCCAGCGTGAGCGATCCGCTGAAGAACATCCCCGCGCGCCAGTTCCTTCGCGCCGCCAACAGCGCCAGCGGCGGGAAGAAGATGGCGACGATGTACTTGGACAGGAAGGCCGCGAACATCGCCGCCGCGGCGGCGACCCATACGCCGTCGCGCCCCTCGTCCCAGGCCTTGACGTAAAGCCACAGGCCGACGGCGAAGAAGAAGATGGCGCCCGCGTCGTAGGTCGCGATCCGGAACGCCCAGACGGGCGGGCTGGCCACCGCGAAGATCGCGGCGGCAGAGAGGCCCGCCTGCCAGCCGAACAATCGTCTCGTGAACCCGAAGACGGCCAGCACGGTCAGCGTGCCGAGGGCCGCCGAGAACAGCCGGAGCGCGAACAGCCCTCCCGCGCGATGGGCCAGCGCGGCCATGACGCTCCACAGGTACCACCCCATCGAGTAGCGCAGCGGCTGCTCGTACGGATACTCGAAGTGGTTGCCGAGGAACATGTTCCCGAACGCGACGTAGACGTGCTCGTCCTGGAAGGCGGTGTTGTAGAGCGGGTCGTGCCCGCGAAGGCCGAACGCTCCGGCCAGGATCACGGCGAGGACGAGCCAGCCGGCAACCGGCATCGGCCACAGCCGGCGTGTTTTCGGGCGCTGTTCCCGGTCGGGCATGGCAGGAGGTCAGAAGTAGCGGCGGAAGGCGACCGCGGCGGTGTTGCGCCGGAACGCGTTGAACACGTTGAGGTATCGGTACTCGAGGCGCACTTCGTTCATCGAGCCCGGGTGCCAGACCAGGCCGGTCGCGAAGGTTCCCGCGAACTGGACGTCGCCGAACCGCTGGGACGTGGTCTCGACGTTCTGCGTGCCCGCGCTGCCCTCGACGAACCACTCGCCGCGGTCGTGCCCGAGCCGGTAGCCCACGTGCCCGGTGGCGATGTTGGTGAGGAACTTCGTGGGGCTGAAATAACCGCCGTTTCGGCGCTGCGCCGGGGCGAAGGGCCGAGCCGACGCGTCGAACCCGAAACTCAGGTAGTCCACGGCGTAGCCGATGCGCACGTACGGGCGGCTGCCGCGGAGCGTAATGCCGGCGCCGCCGCCGACGCTCCAGCGGGCGTTCGCGTCGAGGCCATGGCCGGTGTAGGCGCCGCCACCGACCTTGGCGGTGGCATCGATGTGGCTGCGGATGTTCGCGTAGCTGGCCGACGCGTACGCGAGGTTCGACCGGACCTGTCCGACGAACTCGCCGAAGTTGTCGGCTCCCCGGGTCGAGACGAGCGTGTCCTCGACCGCTTCGCGCCGGAATCCTGCGGCCAGCGCGATCGGGCCGCGGCCTCGGTACCGCACGTCGATCGCGCCGTCGGCCGCCGTCGGCACGCCCGCGGCGTAGCGTTCGCCGTCGGCCTCGGCGTGCACCCGCCAGCTGTCGTTTCGCGCGTCGAAGGCGACACCCAGCCTGTTCGAATGGAAGTTGCCCTCGGGTCCCCTGAAGAATGTCGGGTTGAACCACACCGTGGCGCGTCCACGGTCGCCGACCGGGGACGACACGGCGGCGGCGGGGCGGTCGACGGTCAGTCCCGAGCGGTCGTCGCGCCACGAGAAGCCGGCCTCGGCCCACCAGCTCGACCCGCGCAGCGCGTCGCCGCGAACCTGGTCGAAATCCTCGTAGTTGGCTCCTGCCGGGATCTTCCCGAGCGCGTCGAGCGCCTCGTCTTCACGGCCCAGGCCGACGTCGGCGCGCGCGAGCGTGAGCAGCGCGTACGGGTTGGCCGGGTCCTGCTTCAGGGCTCGCAGGGCCAGGTCGCGCGCCGCCAGGAAGTCCCCGCTCCACGCCCGGACTTCCGCCATCCCACGCAGTGCGGTCACGTTGGCCGGGTCGGCCGCCAGGACGGCGGCGAAGCCGTCGAGCGCGGCGCCCGTGTGCCCGCTCCACGAATCGAGCTCGGCCAGCGCCACGCGGGCGCGCAGGTTCGTCGGGTCGGCCTTCAACGCCTGCCCGAACAGGTCGCGGGCCCGGGCGCGGGTTCCCGACGACCACGACAGCATTTCGGCGTACTGAGTCAGCCGCGCGGCGTCGTTCGGGCGGAGGCGCACCAGGCGCTGAAGATAGGGCAGCGCCTCCTGCCAGCGTCCCGAGGCCTCGAGCGCGTCCACGGCGCCCGAGAGCGCTTCGACCTGGTCCGGCTCGTCGGCGAGCACGGCGATGTAGAGAGGGGCAGCCTCGGCGAACCGCCCGGCGGCCATGGCCTGGCGCGCCTGGGCCAGCCGCTGGCCCGACGGCGAAGCCGCCTGCGCGCGGGCCAGACCCGCACCGGCGACCCACGCACCGAGGAAGACGGCGAGGAGAACGCCCCGGGCGGCACGGCGAGCCGTCATTTGGCCCCCACCTCGGCCTGCGAGGACGCCGTCACGCGGAGCATCTGGCCGTGCCGTTCGGCCACGTTCCAGAACAGGTACTTGGCAATCGCGTCCTGGTCCTCTTCGGTGATGCGGGTGAAGCGGATGCCGTTCGAGTGCCGCCTTCGCCCGTCGGCGTCGATCACCTGCTGCCGAACGACCTCTCCCGCCGCGAAGATGCGCCGATCGTCCAGCTTCAACTCGAGTTCGAGCAGCGTGCCGACCGGGATCGCCGCCGTCAGCGTCAGCGACAGCCCTGTCCGGTTGAGGTTCCGGGCGAACGCATTGTCGGTGACCGCGGCCCCCTTGGAGAGGACGTAGGAGAACCGCACCGGCAACTGCAGCAGCCCGGGGAAGCGGTAGGCGACGCGCAGTTCCTCCTGCCGAAGCGCCTTGACGAGCAGCGGACCGATGAGGAAGAAGTAGAAGATCGCCCACGCGAGGTTCACGACGACCGCCCAGAACTCGTAGCCGGGCGAGGCGTGCGAGAGACGCCAGATGCCGACGGCCACCGACGGCAGGATGGCCAGTTCGACGACGAGCAGCAGCCGAACGTCGGTCCAGTGCGCGGCCCCGGCGCGCGACTTCGGCGTGACCGCGAATTCCGGCTTCCGCTTGAGGAGGCCGCGCATCGCGCCCATCAGCACCGGCATCTTCAGGACGTTGAACTGCTCGCTGGTCAGGAAACTGCGGAACCCGCGCTGCAGAACGGCCGACGCCGCGACGTTCAGCACCAGGTACGGCGTGAACAGCAGCAGGTAGGTCTTCGGCACCGCAACCAGCGGGAAGATGCCCGTCAGCAGGCAGAAGATCGGCGTCACGACGTAGATGAGTTTTTGATAGCTCATCCAGTAGAAGTAGAACGAGGCGAAATAACACAGCCGCTGCCCGAACTTCAGGCCCTTCCTGACCACCGGGTTCTCGGCCCGGAGCACCTGCATGGCGCCGAGGCCCCACCGGCTCCACTGCGTGACGAACCCGATGAAGGTCTGGGGCGCAAGGCCGCGGGCCAGCGACCGGTTGATGTAGGCCACTTCCCAGCCGCGCCTCTGGAGGCGCAGGCCGGTATGGATGTCCTCGGTGATCGTCTCGGTGGCGAAACCGCCCACTTCGTCGAGCGCGGCGCGCCGCAGCATCGCGGGGCTGCCGCAGTAGTAGGCCGCGTTCAGGGCGTCCTTGCCCGGCTGGATGACCCCGAAGAACAGCTCCTGCTGCTGCCAGGCGTGCCGCGCCTTCCAGTTGGTCCGGTGCTGGAACGAGTCGAGATTGTAGAAGTCCTGCGCCGCCTGGACGATCGCGACCTTGGGATTGGCGAAGAACCCGATCAGCTCGTCCACGATGTCGGGCGACGGCACGTGGTCGGCGTCGAGCACGACGACGAACTCGCCGGTCGTCCGCGCGAGCGCCGCGTTCAGGTTGCCGGCCTTGGCGTGCGACCGCTCGGAGCGCGACAGGTACTCGCAGCCGAGCTCGTCGGCCAGTTCCCTGATCTCGGGGCGATCGCCGTCGTCGAGCACCCAGGTGCGGTGCGGGTAGCGGATGGCCGTGGCGCACACGAGCGTGTCGCGCAGGAGCATGGCCGATTCGTTGTAGGTCGGGACGAAGACATCAACCGTCCGGTCCTTCAGCGGCGGCAGGACGACGCGCCTGCTGGCCTTCCAGGTCGTGGCGTAGAAGAGGATCGACTCGAGGAGGTTCAGCCCCTCGGCGAACAGGAACAGGTAGAAGAACCAGAGCGCGGCCGGGTTGACCGTGTAGAAGATGCGCCAGTAGAAGTACGGCACCATGGCGAGCATGCCGAGCAGCGCCAGCGCGTGGCGGACCAGGGGCATGTGCCGGGAGGGCCGCGGAACCGGGCGGATGTCGTTGCGGGAGGGCGCCGCCGGGCTTATCTGATTCATCCTCTTGTGTTTGTCGGTTGCCGGGCAGCAGGCCTTTAGGCCGGCTCAGCAGTTGAACGGCTGCGGTGCGACGCCGACTTTACCATGAAAGCGCCCGACGTCTTTCGGTCGGCCGGGCCGACACCGTGGAGGAATCGGCCCGGCGCATGCGCGCCCGCGCGCGCCAGCATCCGCCGCAGGTCACCGTCACCGCCGAGAAGCGGGAGCAGGCCTTAGTTCGGCCGCTTGATCTCGATGTCGGGGTCCAGCACCGTGTGGCCGTCGAACAGGACGTCGTACTTGTAGTACCCGACATCGGCGGCGCGCGCCTTGTGGGCCAGGCCCGACGGTTTCGCGGGCTGGATCGTCTTCTCTCGTGTGACCGGCGGCTTGTTCGAGCGCACCAGGATGTCTGGCGGTCGGTCGAGGCGCTTGAAATTGCCGACCGTCACCTTCTTGATCCCGCGAGGAGCGCCCTGCACCTGCCAGACGACCTTGTCCCCGACAATGACTTCGGCGTGCTCCGGGCATACGTCGATCGCGTACTTCTGTCCGCTCTTGCGGGCCGTCCCGATCTTCTCGACGGAGATGGTGATGACCCTGGTGATAGGTTGGTACGGCATGATGCTCCCTCCCTCTCGTGATTGAGTTCCACCCGTGATTGACGTCCTCCGCTATCGATCCCCGCGCAGCATCGCCACGACTTCCGGACGTTTCTTGATCGGATCCAGATCGGCATCCGCCCGCGCGCTCTCCCGCGGGTACTTCTTCTCGATCGCCCGGCGCAACCAGTCGGCGGCTTGCTGCGGCTGATTGAGCAGGCAGTAGACGACGGCGCGCTTGTAGAGCACCGTGGGGTCGTCGGGGCTCAATCTGAACGCCTCGGCCGCATGCTGCGTGGCTTCGGGCAGGCCGAGCTTGGCGTCGTAAACCGCGTGCCGGGCCAGCACCCTGGCGTTCGCCGGGTTCACCGCGAGCGCGTCGGCCGACCGGTCGGCGGCCAGGCGGTACTGCTCGAGCGCCTCCTTCCTCCGCCCGAGGCGTGTGTAAGCGTCACCGAGGTTTCCGTGCCAGACGGCGTCGTTCGGGGCCAGCGCCACGGCCTGCTGCGAGGCTTCCGCCGCCTTCTCGTACTGCCCCATGTCGAAGTAGAACACCGCCATGTTTCCGAGGATCGCGTCGTCGCGCACGGGCGACCTCAGGTAGGTGTCGATGGCCTTGTCGCGCTCGCCCTTCTGCCAGTAGGCGGCGCCCAGGTTGACGATCCCCCACACGTTGTCGGGCTGAATGGCCAGGACCCGCTTGTACCACTCCACGGCCTCGGCGAAATGCTGGCCGTCGAAGCGCTTGTTGCCCTGAACGAGGTAGTTGATCCAGTTGGTCGGGCGCAGGTTGATGGCCTTCTGGAGCTCCGCCGCGGCTTCGACCGAGCGGTTCTCGTCCTCGAGGACGCTCGACAGGAGGCGGTGGGCCTCGTCGTCGTCCGGCCACCGCGCGATCACTTCCCTGAGCGTCTTCTCCGCCGCCTCGCTCCGTCCGGTGTTCTGGTACAAGGCCGCTTCCGACTTGCGGATGGCGCGGCTCTCGGAATCCAGGGAGACGGCGCGCAGGATGGCCGTATCAGCCCGCGCGGCCCACGAGGAGTCTCTGGTCGCGCGATGCAGTGCCCAGTCCGCATCCGCGAGACCGGCGTAGGCCAGCGCGCAGTTCGGATCCCCGGCGGCGGCCTGCCCGAAGGCGGCTTCGGCCTTCGCCGCGTTGCCGGGGACGTCCTCCCGGTCCAGCAGGGCGCGGGCCGAGACAGAGGCAGCCATCGCGTCGGGGCGGCACGCAGGCACCCGCTGCAGCCGCTCGCGATCGGCGCTGGTGAGCGTGACGTTCAGCGCCGAGACGACGTCGTCGACGGCCTGCGCTTCCAGGCTGGCCATCGCTGCAGCGCGTCCTTGATACGACTTCCGGGTCAGGGCTTTGCCGTTGCTCTGTTCGACTCGGATGGAGAATTCGAGCACGGCGCCGGCCCGCGATACGGTGCCGCTGACCGTCGCGGCGCCCAGTGCTCGGGCGCCCTTGCGTGCGTCGGCCGAGGCCTGGAGGTACCTCTGGGTGTCTCTCTTCGGGACCAGCGTGAGCGAGGAGAGGCCCTCGAGCGCCGACGTGAAGACCTCCGAGATGGCCGCGGCTGCGGCCTTCGCGGCGGGATCCTGCGCGCTCGCCGCGAACGGGAGCACCGCGACGTACTGGAAGGACCGCGTCGGCGGCGCCGCCTGTCGGCCCCACAGCAGGTACCCCGACGCGAGGAGGATCGCCGCCGCGGCCAGCGCTCCTCCGGCGTATGCCACACGGCGCCAGCGAGAAGGAGTCGGCGTTGGCGCCGCGGCTGCCGGCCGGTCGTGCGAGGCGCCGCGGCTGGTCCCGCCACCGGAGTCTCTGGCCACCAGCGCGAGGCCTTCCGCCAGTTGCGCAGCCGACTGGTAGCGCTTGCCCGGCTCGCGCGCCATCGCCTTGGCTACGAGGGAGTCGAGCAGCGGCGGCACCGCGCCGTTGGTCTCGGCGACCGAAGGCGTCGGCTTCGAGAGGGCCTCGTAGACCAGGTCGGGAATCGTGGGACCGTCGAACGGAAGCCGACCGGCCAGCAGCTCGTACAACGTCACACCCACGCTGTAGATGTCGCTCAGCGGGCTCGCCGGCCGGCCGACCAGCTGTTCCGGCGACATGTAGGCGGGCGTGCCCGCGAACTGTCCCACCTGTGTCTCGATCGCCTCCCGTGTCGGCGCATCGGGATTCGCCAGCTCGTGGCCGACGTCGCGGACCCGCGCCAGGCCGAAATCGAGGATCTTGACGCTCCCGTCCGCGGTAAGGACGATGTTGGCGGGCTTCAGGTCGCGGTGAACGACGCCGGCTGCGTGCGCGCGCGCCAGCGCGTCAGCCAGTTGAGCGCCAATCCGCAGCACCTGCTCGCACGGCATCGGGCCCCTGGCGGTGACGCGCGCCAGCGTCTCGCCCGCCGCGTATTCCATGACGATGCACGGCGGCGTCTCGGTATCGAGGATGTCGTAGATGGCCGCGATGTTGGGGTGAGTGATCTGCGCCGCCGCCCGCGCCTCGCGCAGCAGGCGGTCGCGCGCGTGGGGGACGTCCAGTGCGGGGTCGGACAGATACTTCAGCGCGACCCTGCGATTGAGCCGGGTGTCGACCGCGAGGTACACCTCGCCCATGCCTCCGGCGCCGAGCCGTTCGACGACGCGATACGGACCGATCGACGCGTGCTCCAGAGTGCCTCCAGGGGCATCAACGGGGCGGCGGATGGCGATGAGACAGGCTGAGAATAGTCTTCGGCCGGGTGGGCGTCAACCGTGGCGGATCCGTGGCGGGCCGCCCTCTTCGCGCTGATCCCTGGCCGCCCTACCGGCGCGTGAGCGTGAGGCGCGCGAACGGCACCGGCTGGCCCTTCTGGATGTTGTCCATGGTCCAGGTCCACGCGTCGGCGCCGCGGTCGTAGGCAAACGTATTGTTGAACGAAATCGTGCCGTCCTTGTCCTTCCAGAGGAACGGGATCTTGTCGCCCTCGCGCTTGCCGTGGCCGATGCCCTGGGCCGACAGTCCGCCCCCTCCTGTCGTATCCAGCCAGAGACACTGATACTCGCCGGCGGCCGCATCCCACCCGATGAGGACGATGGCTTCGTATAGGGGTCTTCCGGCGGCGTCCTTCTCTCGGGACGTTTCGTGGAGGCGCAGATACAGGTGATTGAGCACCCACTCCGCCGCGACGTCGTGAGTCGTCTGCTGTCCGGCGAGCGGGCCGCGCAGCACCCAGGCGCCGGCGAGCTTCTCCAGGAGCGGGTCCTTGACGGGCGGCGCCTGCGCCTGCGTGGAGCCGGCGAAGAGACAGCAACAAACGACGGCAACCAGGGTGTAACGCATGTTGATGCGACCTCCGTGAAGAAGGTTGTAGGGCGTGGCGCCTGAAGTCCCTACTCCGACCGGCGGGATCTGGCGTCCCGCGACACGGCCCACGCGAGCGCGGGCGGTGTCAGCAGGGTCGTCACCATCACCATCACCACGATGGCCGAGAATGTCGCCTGGTTGATCACCGCTTCGCCGCCCACGTGCAGGCCCAGCCCGACGCCGGCGAAGATCAGGCCGACCTCCCCCCGCGGCACCATCCCGATGCCCACGATCAGCCGATTTGCCTTCGTGCCGACCAGGCCCAGCGAGCAGGCCTGCTTCCCGATCACGGCGGCGACGGTCAGCGCGGCCGCCAGGCCGAGGATCTCCGGCCGGGCGAGCGACCGGAGGTCGGCGCGCATGCCGATGACGACGAAGAAGATCGGGGTGACAAACGACGCGATCGGCGAGATCAGGTCGTGAATCGACCGCTCGCCGCGCCGGGCGAACTCGCGGAAGTGCGCGTCCTCGAGGATGACGCCGGCGGCGAACGCGCCGACGATCGCCGCCAGGCCCACCACGTCCGCCAGCCACGAGAGGAAGAAGCAGAACGCGAGCGCCAGGGCCAGGAGCACGCCGCCGGCGCGGAGCCGGGACGCCAGCGCGAACGCTCTCGGCGACAGCCACACGCCGATCACCAGGGCCGCCGCGAGGAACAGGACGGCTTTCCCGATGGTGAGCGCGAGGCCGGCGTAGGACAGCGTCCGGCCGGAGTCGACAGCGGCGATGACGGCCGTGATCGCCGCGAGGATGATCAGGCCCAGGACGTCGTCGATGACCGCGGCGCCGAGGATGACGCGCGCCTCGGTGCTGCGGTCGATCCCGAGGTCCTTGAGCACCCGGGCCGTGATGCCCACGCTCGTCGCCGCCAGCGTGGCGCCGAGGAACGCGTGCACGTATGCCCCTTCTCCGGGCAGCAGCCACGCGCCGACGGCCCACCCGAGCACGAACGGCGCCACGACGCCGACGCAAGCGACCAGGAACGCCGACAGGCCGACGTGCAGCATCTCGCGGACCGTGGACCCGAGCCCCACTTCGAACAGGAGCACGATCACGCCCAGTCGCGCGAGGAGGTCGATGGCCTGGTCCGTCTTCAGGTAGTCGAGGCCCGAGTAGCCGACCAGCACGAGGTTGCCGATGATCACGCCGACCAGCAGTTCGCCCAGCACCGCGGGCTGGCGGAGCCGCGTGGCCAGCTCGCCGCCGATCTTCGCAGTCACGAGGATCACCGCCAGCGCCAGAGCCAGCGGGGCCACGGGGTCCCCGTGCAGGCCGGGCACGTTCGACAGCGCGACGACGAGGGAGTCGGTGTGCATGAACATGCCCGAAAGACGGCCCGTGCGGGCCCGGCCCGCGCGAGGCCGTGCGCCACAGAGTAATCCAGAGAACGCCGCCTGCCAACTGGATCCTGGCCGCATGGATCCTGGCCGCAAGGGCGTCACCTGCCTCGGCGCCGAGGCTATCCACGCATTCTCGAAGATGTGGCGTCACCGGCGGGCGCCATCGGTGAGCACGTAGATGGTCCACGGTGGAATCGTCGCTTCGGTGACCCAGGCCACCGGGTCGTCCTCCCGGCCGAGCGGGCGGTAGACCGCGGCGACCGAGAACCCGGCCTCGCTGAAGATGTCCCGGTAGGACGCATCCCCGCAGAGCACGTCGTCCACCGGGCGATGGTCCGCCGTGTCGAGGATGATCGTGCGGACGATGTCGCCGTCCTGCGCAAGGCGGTTCTCCGGGAACGCGCGCGTCGAGAACGACGCCCACTCGTGGACGTAGATCTCGGGCGAAGACACCACGTGGATGACCGGCGCGCCGGCAGAGAGGAGAGGGCGCAGGGCAGCCAGGATGCGCCGCTTGCGGAATCGCGTCGGCACGTTGTCGAAGGTGAAGACCGACAGTGCGAGGTCGAAGCGTTCCCCTGCCAGGGTCCAGTACTCGCCGTCGCCCACCATGCGGTAATCACCGGCAGGATCCAGCGCGCGCGCCGCACGGATCATCTGGGCGGAGATGTCGATGCCGACCGGGTCGAACCCGAGGCGTCGCAGGAAGCGGGTGGAGCGGCCCGCGCCGCAGCCAACATCCAGGGCGCGCCCTCGGGCCGCGTGCCGCGCGATGATGGCCGGCAGGTCGCGGTAGGCCAGGTAGTAGGTCCCCGGAAACTCGAGCGTCGCGTAGGCCTGCGCGCGCCGCTCATCGGCGTAGACGTTGAAGTCCGCGAGAGTGCGGTCGGTCATGGCCACGACCTCCATTGGCGCCGGCGCCTTCGCCTGCGGTCCGCCGCCGGTTGGGGCGGCGAACACCGCGCCCACCTTGCGGCACACGTTGACTCTAGCCTGTGAGTGGATGGTGCAAAACAGCCAATTGACATCAGAAGTGATACATCCACTTCTTGCCGCCGCCGCGCTATCATGGGCGTGGACGCGCCCCACCGCGGGGCGCGGCAGGGAGGCCTGGTGTCACTGGTGTTTGCCGTCGATCCGCACGACCCGCTGCCGCTCTGGACGCAGATCGTGAGCCGCGTCGTGGGCCTGGTCGAGGACGGCACGCTCGTCGACGGAGAGCGGCTGCCCTCGAGCCGGGAACTTGCCGGCCGGCTCGGGGTGAATCGCTCCACGGTGTGCCGCGCCTACGAAGAGTTGTGGGCGGGCGGCTACCTCGAGAGCCGTCAGGGGTCGTACTCGAGGATCCGGACTCGAACGCGGGCCCTGGCGCCTGCCGCCAGCGGACGGCCCGTCGTGGATTGGGGGCGCGCCTCGTCGCCGGGCGCGAGGAAGGCCATCCGCCCGTTGCTCGACTGGCCGGACGAGATTGACCGGCCGTCGTCGGCACTCGACCTCGCCAGCCTGACGGCCGACCCCGACCTGTGTCCCGCGGCCGACTTGCGTCGCGCGGTCCGCCACGCGCTGAAGGGCACGCCGAACGCCCTGCTGGACTACGGCGACCCGGCCGGATTCAAGCCCCTGCGGGAGACCCTCGCCCGGAGGATGCGCGCCCACGGGATCGAGGTGGACGCCGATGAGGTGCTCCTGACACAGGGAGCGCAGCAGGCGCTCGACCTCGCGCTCGACCTGCTCGTGGAGCCCGGCGGCGAAGTCGCCATCGAAGTGCCGACCTACGGCCTGATGCTCCCCCTGCTTGCGCTGCACGGCGCGACACCGGTTGACGTGCCCATGACGCCGGGCGGTCTCGACCTCGGCGTGCTTGCGCGCCGGTTCGCCAGACGCCGGCCCGCGCTGGTCTACACCGTTCCCAACTTCCAGAACCCCACCGGCATCACCACCAGCCAGGCGCACCGCGAGCAGCTGATCGCCCTGTGCGAGCGGTATCGCGTGCCGATCCTCGAGGACGGCTTCGAGGAAGACATGAAGTACTTCGGGCGCGCGGTCCTCCCGATCAAGTCGATGGACGCGCGCGGGCTCGTCCTCTATGTCGGCACCTTCTCGAAGGTGGTCTTCCCGGGGTTGCGCGTCGGCTGGATCGCCGCCGGGCGCGACTGCGTGCGGCGGCTGACGCTCCTGAACCGGGTCACGAGCCTGTCGGGCAACACCGTGGCGCAGGCGGCCATGGACCGCTTCTGTCACGCCGGCCGCTACGACGCCTACCTCCGGCGCCTGCACGCCACGTATCGCCGCCGCATGGTGGCCCTGCTGAAAGGGCTGGCCACGCGCCTGCCGGACGGCGCCGCGACGTGGACGGAGCCGACCGGCGGCTGCACGCTCTGGTTGACGCTGCCGGGCGCGCGTCCCCTCGATGAAGCGCGCCTTGTGGATCTCTGCCAGGAGGCCGGCGTGATGGTCACGCCCGGCAGCCAGTTCTTTCCATCCCCGCCGCGCGCGCTCCACCTGCGGCTGTCGATCGCTCGAATCCGGTCCCACCAGGTGGACGACGCCTGCAGGAGGCTCGGGCGGGCCGTCGGCGCGCTCACCGACCGGACTGGGCGCGGGTGAATCTCGAAATCTCGCGATCTGGAAATCGTGCGATCGTGCGATCTGTGCGAGTGGCCGAGCCTACTTCGCCATCGTGAACGGCACGGTCGCGACGTCCTTGTCCCAGAGCAGCATCAGCGTGCCGCCCGCGGCCGTGACGTCGGCGAACTGGATCGTGAACTGGTCGATCGACACCGCGCCTTTCGCGAGCGCCATGGGCGCGCGCAGGACGTCGAACTTCGGCTCGTAGTTGTAGGCGCCCCAGGTTTCGGTCCTGTTGTTCGGGTCGTACTTCTGCTGGAACGGCTCGGTCGACAGGATCAGCGTCCACGATTCGGGCTTCAGCTCGACGAAGAGGCTGTATTCGCCGGCTGGCAGCGTCTTGCCGCCGATGACCAGCGGCACCTCGGTCTTGAACCGGGTGGTCTGATTCGCGCCAGCCCGCCACACCGGCGCATCGTCGTTCACCTTCTTGCCGTAGTCGGCGCCCGTGCCGAAGATGTTCGTGCGGCCGCGCAGGATCGGGCGACCGTAATCGACCGTGATCCACTTGCCGTCGGTGTAGCGCGCGGCGCCGCCCGGAGTCGTCGGTTCGACCCACCGGCCGCCGATTTGCGTGGCGGCGCTTCCGCGCGGGCTCGCGGGCATGCGCGGCGCCTGCTGGGCCTGGGGCGCCTGGGTCGCCTGGGAGGCGGGCGGGGTGGGCGGCTGGGCGAGAGCGACCGCCGCGAAGGCAACCAGGAACACGGCGAGCGATGCGATTCTTCTCATAGGAGCCTCCTGATTCGAGGCCGACGCGCGGGCACGACCGGGCGGCCGGCCTCACCGTTTCATTCTAGCGCGCTCCTTCTTCGGCGCCCGTGGCGCCACGGCGGCGGCGCGGCCGGCGTCGAGCGAGGCCCGGACGCCCATCGGCAGCCCCGCGCGCACGATCTCGTGGGCCGCGTTCAGCAGCGCCTTGAACTCGCGCTCGGGCAGCGCCGCGAGGGATTCGAGCGTCACCCAGTGGTACTTCCACATGTTGTGCGACGCGGGGACGATGTCGGCCAGCTCCACGAGCTCGGCATAGCGGTCTGGCGTGCAGCGAAAGCTGCAGCGATGCCCGTCGAGATCGATCATCGCGAACATCTTCCCGCCGATCTTGAAGAGGAGGTGGCTCTCCCACTGGACGATCTCGGTCACGTGCGGCAGACGCAGGCAGTGGTTGCGGATGCTCTCGTTGGTCATGGCGACGGCCCCGTCGATCTTCTCACTTCTTGACGGTCCTGGTCTTCTCCGAAGCCACCCACCAATCGGGGTCGAGCTCCACGCCGTCTGGCCTGGCCGGGAGCTTGAGCGAAATCTCGGCGCGAGGGCCCAGGGCATACGCCAGCGTGCGCGCCGTCTTTCCCCCGCCGAACTTGAGGACCAGGGGCAGGGGCATGAACCACTTGTCGCCCTCCGGCACCCCCTCCTGGAACACCGTGCCCTTCAGCAGGAAGCTCTTGTCCGGCTGCGCGTCGACCGTGTACTCGAGCCGGTACGACGGGAGTGAGGTCTGGAACAGCCACTGGCGGAAGAACCAGTTCAGGTCCTCGAGGCCGAATCGCTTGGCGATCGCCGTCGTGGCGAAATGCTCGTTGGCCACGGCGATGAACTCGTCGGTCGTGGCCGACCGATCGCGGTAGGTGGTCACGAAGCTGCGCATCATGTCGAAGAACGGCTGCCCGTTGCCCGACGACGGGTCGGTGAACAGGAAGTGCAGCATCCGCACGACGAGCGCCCCCTTGTTGTAGATCAGCGAGCTGTAGGCATTCACCGTCTCGCGCGACGCGAGCCGGCGCCCCATGATGATCGGCCCGACGTCGGTCAGGCGGCCGGAGCCGACGCCGAGCGCCGTCCGGGGCGGAGAGGTCAGCGATTCACGCAGCTCGCGCAACATCTCGTGGCCCGAGGTGGCGCCGTCCCGCCTGGTCGCGTAGAGCAGGCCTGAGTACTCGGCGAACCCTTCGCTCAGCCACTGGTCGCGGTACGAGCGCCAGAGCACCGCGTGACCCCACCACTGGTGCGAGGTCTCGTGGGCGATGAAGGCGAAGGTGTTCCGGTCGGCGCGGTCCGTGGGCGGAATCATGAGGAGCGTGGCCAGCCCCTGGCCGAAGCCGTAAGGATGCACCGCGGCGCGAAAGACCGGATACGGGTACTGGCCGAACAGCGCGCTGAAGTAGTTCAGGCTGTTCATCATCTCCGCCAGGATGAACGGCGTCTGCGTCTTCACGATGCTCATCGGCATCGCGTAGAGCTCGATCGGCACGTCGGGGCCGTTGCTCGGGTCGTTCTTCTCGGTCAGCCGTTCGAAGGGGCCGATGGCGAACGACACGATGGCCACCGGGACGTCGAGGGCGAACTCGGTGACCATCTCGTTTTTCGCCGCCGGGTCCGCCGCCTCCCTGACCCGTGTGCCGCCGGCCACGACCTTCAGGTTCCTGGTGTGATGGAAGACCATGTCGAACGTCGAGCGTTCGAGGTAGCCGTGCCGCGGGTACCAGGTCGAGTTCGAGAGCGGGTAGTGATTGCCGGAGACGTTGGCCACGTCCTGCATGAAGTCGCCCTCGAACCGGAGTTCGACCGTCAGCCGATCGCCCTTCTGATAGGTGGACGGCAAGAACAGTGTGAGGCCCCCTTCCCAGTCCTCCTGGGCGAACTCGATCGGCCCGCCGCCGGCGAGCGTGGCCGACTTCACGCGCAAGGCGTTCTTCAGCCGCTCGTCGTTGTACTCGCGCAGGCTCTCACCGAGGCTCATCGGGATGGCGGCCAGCGCGGGCGTCAGCGAGGTGAGATCCATGCGCGCGGTGACGGCAAGGCGTTTGGCCGGATCCCGCACGTCGACGTCCATGTCGTAGTGCGCGGTCTTGACCAGGTCGTGCACGTCGGCGTACTCCACCTGGCCCGCCGCGTAGTCCTGCACGGCGTAGAACGCCATCCAGACCTCGTTGGCGACGTACTCCTTGTGATAGGCGAAGATGAGGCCCTTCTCCCCGCCGTCGAGGCCGAAGTTGGCCACCGGGATGCGCGACTGGTAGTCGACGAGAAACGAGAAACGGTCCCGCCGGCCCTTGTCGAACTGCGCAAAGAACGGCGCGGGCGATTCCTTGTTGAGGACGGCCACGGCCAGCCGGCTGGCCAGGTTGATCCCGGTTTCCCGGATCAGGCGTCCCTCGAACTCGGACGCCAAACCCGCCGCCTCGGGCGGCACCGGGGCTTCCACGGCCTCTCCTCGAATCAGGCTGGCCGTGTCGTCGGCAAACCGCAGGACCGCCGTCTGGAAATCCGACTCGATCGCGTCGGTGTTCAGCAGACGCTTCACGTTGTCCAGCTCGAAGCGGCTGGGCGGCACGGCAGCGCGAAAGGTGCCCTGGCCGACGAACACGGCGCCGGCGACGAGGCCGTCAACCGGCTTCGCGAAGTAGAACGTCCCCGAGAAGGTCATCTCGCCGCGGTCGCGCTTGAGTACCAGCTTCTCGACGCGTGTCGCGGCGCCCGACAGCGCAAACGCCCGGAGTGCCCGGTAAGTGGAGAGGCGCGGTGAGGACGCCTGGCCGACCTGCGCCGACGCCGGGCAATCGAGCGTCGTGAAGAGGACGGTCCCGACGGCGCAGAGCACCGCGACGACGACGGCCCGGCTGGTGTTCATGGATTCCTCGGTTGCGGCCCGCGACATGAGGTGGAGAGCGTCGATGACGCGGCTGACTCTACAGCCGGGGTTGCGGATCGTCAAGCGGCGGGTGAGGTCGTGGCGCGTGCGGTCGGCGCGTGCGGGTCCGTGCGCCGCAAGCCGTGAGCCGTGAGTCCTGAGCCGACAATCGTAAGAAGTGTGGGGTGGGTAACGGGGTTCGAACCCGCGACTTCCGGAGCCACAGTCATAAGAAGTAGTTTCGGCCTTCTAGGGTGGTGGCGGATCTATTGGGATGTCGTGGCGGGAATCATGACGGCAATCGGATCGCATTGGGTCGCGGCGGGTTGTTTCGTGCGCAGAGTTTCAAGAATCTTTCAAGCGCCCGGGCCTGAAACTGCTCGAGGTCCTCTGTCTTCAGTGCTACCGGAACACCGAGAGCCACGGTCGCATGGTCTAGACGGAGTGGAGAGATTCCCACACATGCCCGCAGTCAGGCTGAATTGGGCCTCGGCCTCCGGAGCCGAAGGCCACAGGTTCGAATCCTGTCGGGCGCGCCGACCTTTACCAATCGTTAGGAAGACCATTGACTAGCAGTCCGTGGCTAATGTCCGTTCCGCGGCGAGACACAGCGGGACGGAGGGTCGCCACCGTTTACTCGTCGTCAGACCGGGGATTCGTCGAAAACGGTCTGTTGCTTCGTTCCAGATGCGCGTGATCAATGTCACGACCGCCAGGATCGCCGAGACGAGGGCCGACACGCCCCCCTGTAGGCGCCGGGGCTTCCCGACACCGACGAGCGTGCGCATCAGGAGGCCGAGATTGAAGCCGGCGGCATGGACGATGAGCCGTTTGAAGATGTTCTGACGACCACGGAGATGCGTGCGGCGCATGCCGCCGGTGTCGTACAGATGGGCATTCGGTCGTTCGAGCAATTCTCCGCGTTGACGCAAGAGGCGCTTGCCGCGTCGGCCGCGCACGCGCCGACGGTTCGCGTACACCGGGCGCTGCGCGTCCGGCGCGTCGGTCCAGCGTCGGCGCCCGCGCTTCGGTTCCGAAATGTACGTCCGGACGTCGAGGGTCTGCAGGTCCGTGACCGTGGCGTTGCTGTGATAGCCCTTGTCGGCCACCAGTTCCTCGATCGGCCCGACCGTGTTCGTCGGCGGCTGCACGGCGACGACCTGCTCGCTGGCGGCGATCAGCGTCTCGTGCAGGCTGGTCGTGTCGCCCACGTCCGCCCCTTGCAGCGTGACCGCGAGGAGCGCGCCGGTCTCCAGGTCCACGACGTGCTCAGCCTTGTGCGCCAGGTGTGTCCGGCCGTCTTTCATCTTGGTGATCCGGGCGTCGTGATCCGAGGGACTGCGCCATTCCGTGTTCGCGCCCTTCTTCTTCCGCTTCCGGTCCAAGCGGGCGAGGGCCTCCCGCGTCGGCGTCTTGATGCCGGAGGCCACCGCCAGACGCGTCAGGAAGGCGACATACCCCTCGCCCGTGTCCCGCCGCACGATGCTCCGCATGGCGGCATTCGCTTCGAGCGTCGTGGCGTCGATGCCCACCGTCTTCCCGCGCAACAGCTTCGCGTCGACCAACCGCTGTTGGACCCACGTGAACACGGTGCGATGCGTCTCGACGTCGATCAGCCGTCGCGTGCGCGAGATCGTCGAATGGTCGGGCGACGCGGCGTCGAGGCCCAAGCCCAGGAAACTCCGCACCGCCAGCGAGTCGGCGGCGCGCCACGCGATGCCGCGTTCCGAGTCGATGCCCTCGAAGTAGCCGACCAGCAAGAGGCGGAAGTACCGGCCCGGCGTCAGGCTCGGCCGTCCCATCACCGGCGCGTAGAACGCGGCGCACCGCTCTTCGACGAACCGGTCGAACTGCGCGGCGTCCAGAGATCGCGTTCAGCCGCGCGTAGAACGGGTGGCCCGGCGACATCGGCAGATCCGACGCCGCGATCCACAAGGGCGGTTGCTCCGTCTTCCGCGTCCCCATTGCCATGCGCGACAGTGTAGTACGTCTGATCACTTCTGGCGATCGATCGAAAACCCGATGCGGCGTCACTCACGCAGGCCACGGACTGCAAGCAGCCCGTGCCTGACTAAAACCACGGACTGCTAGGGCATCCGTCCCAGTCCCTCCCTACCCGTCAGACCCCGTCAATTCTCGCGTGGCAGACCGCGCGGCAGGTCGTTCGCGTGGCAGACCGCGTGGCAGGCGGCCGGCCTCGAGCGAGGCGGCGTGCGATCCACGAGCGGTTCGGCTACAGGATACCGGCCCACACGGAGAGGTGTCCCTCCCTATGCGTGGTCCAGAACGAGAATCAACTTGGCCGCTGTCGAACGTTGCCCGGTTTGTGCGCTAATCACCCTCCGGCGGTGTCTGCAACCGGAGGGGAACTTGTGTGCAGAGTTTCGAGAATCGTTCACGTTCGCCACCCGTCGCGCGCCGGCGCGCGACCGACGGACTCGGGATACACCCCCAACACGCCCGCGATGTCTTGGTGGTTGACACCGCGCTTCATCAGTCCCGGGATCATCATGAAGTGCTCCGTTATCAGCACCTCGATCCCTCCGGGTTCAGTCACCACGACGGGACAAAAGCCTGACCCGCGACGATTCTGTGCAACCGCCCGACGCGAGGAACAGGGGTCAGGTGTAGGATCGCCCGGACTCGAACCACCGGCCGCCGGTACACCACTGACAGGAGGAGTTCCATGCCATTTCCGTCGCAAGCGCCAGGTCCATTCACGAAAGGAGGCATCTAAGCTCTGAACGTGAACCAGTTCGGGTGCAATGGGTTCTTTGGGGCGAATCGCTCGCCGATCTGCATCGGCAAAGGCGACATTCGCCCCCGGCGTCTCGTCCATCTCGGCGGAAACAACCCCCGGATGACAAGGAATCATTCGCTGATGTTCTATACCATGGTCACGGCAAACGCAGGCGCTGAAGCGAAGTCCCTAATCCTGGAATTCAACCCGTCCGGCAACCAGAAGATCGGCTGGCGGCAGCAGTCGCGCTTCTCACTGTCGGCGTGTGCCTCACCAGACGGGGCCGGACATCGTGGACCGAAGAAGAGGAGGACGCGATGAAATGGACTCGAAGAGCCGGGTCGCGGATGGTTTTGGGCGTAGCAATCGTCGCGCTCGCTGCTGCATCATCAGCGTGCTTCAACCCGCTGACGATATTGTCGTGGTTCTACCCCGCAGACTTCGAGCCAATTACAGGGCCGACGCACCTCAATGTCACTTACTTTTCCCAGCAGAGTGATTTGTGGTGCGGCGAAGCGACCGTGGCAATGTGGGCGGACTACGTTGGTCAACCCGTCGCTCAGAGTGCGGTGCTCGCTTGGATGACCACCAACTACAACAATGAGGTGGGCCTCGGAGGATCGTTACAGGACGTCGGCATCGCGCACGCGGCCACACATTTTGTCGGCGGGACTCCCATCGTGAGGACTTTCTACATCGAGGATGAGTACCGTCGAGCGATGGGGGACCAGCTGATGAACCTGCAACGTGGCCAACCCACGATCGTCATTGGTGGGTACGGCGGGCGTCACGCTCTTATCCTCGTCGGAGCGTCGTGGAGCCAGCTATCTACGATGCAGCCCGCGCTGGATTTCATGACCTATCACGATCCTGAGTGGCCCGAAGGAGGGCCCAACCTCAGCGTCACCGTGTGGGAATGGATGTATACGGTCGGGAATGCCGGTGGGTTCATGAGCAACATTCAGCGGGGCGACACCTATCAGAGTTCGGATGCGGCCGTTGCCGAATTCGATGCCTGGGGCGGGACGTACTACTCAGAGCCAGATCCGCCGCCCGAATGCGACAAGTGCCCACCGCCGCTGGAGGATGGACATTTGGAGTCGGCTTGGTCGGGTCTAAAGCACAATCTCGGGATGCTCGCCTCCCTCTTCCAGAGACCCAGCCCGTATGCGAAGCGTCAGAATGCGATCGTGCGAGCCCCAAGGGTCAAGGTGGGGTCTGCGAAGTCGGATCACGGTGTTCGAAAAGAGATCTATGTTCCGAAGCCGTACGCGACGTCGAGCCGAGACATCCTCCAGAATCTCTGGACCGGGCTTCAGCAAACGAAGATGTACAAACAACCCGGTTGGGAGAAGTTGGGTTCACCATCGCAATTGGTAGCCACCAGGATCGAACCCGTCATCTCTCTAAGTGACCACCCTGACTATTACTTGATCACGCTGGCCACACTTGACGGACGGCCGTACGCTTTGACAGCGGTGAGCAGTGAGGGTTGGCTCTTGGCGGCGACAGTGCTCACGCAAGCGCCCGCCGAACTGGAGCAGACCGGGGACTGGGCGGCCGCGAGGATCGGAAGCGTACTGAGCATCGCATCAAGCGGTGCACGGCGCGTATATGCCGATGGCAATGTACAGTCGCCAGCGATCTTTAGGCCCCTGTGGCAGGTCGATACTCCTTCGGGGCCGGTTTTCGTTGACCATCGTGGCCAAGTCCTTGCGGAGACGGAGACAGGGCAAGCACAATATGTGATAGACGGGCGCCAGCATCCGCGCTATCTGAAGCGAGTGGGCAAGTGAATCACCGCACTCTATGTACGATCGCGCTCCTGTCGCTGGTCGCTGTCGCGACGGCGGAAGCTCGAGCGAGGACGCCAATTCATACCGTCGTGGGCACGGTGGAGTCCGTCAGTACCCTCGACGCGCCCGGCGATGTCACACTCATCGTGCGCCAGCAAGTGAGTCCCACGCCACTAACAATCGTCATGCGGCGCCCCGAGGTTCCCGCGGAGTATCGCGGGATCGTGCAGGGGCTGATGAACCATGGCCCGTCACCCCGCGCGGGGGATGTGGTTCGCGCCACCGGCTGGCTGGTCATGGGCCAACCGCTGGTGGCCTCTGTGGTCGAAGTGCGAGACGGGCCCGCCTGCACGGGCAGGTGCATCCAGTTCGTGGATGGGGCACGAGGCTATCGGCTCTGGCTGCACCGTTCGTTCATCGATGTCACCCAGGCAGATTCCAATGAGACGGCACTCTGGGTGGCCATGTCCCAGGTCCTGGCCCAACACGATAAGCTTGAATCGTCGCGCACCGCCGTCTGGCTCGCCGGGCCGGCAGATCGTCTGTTTGGATATTACACGAACCCGCGCCAGGTAGATGGGTACATCTCAACCCAGGGCACGTCGGACTTGCGAGAGCCGATACCAAGGCTGACACGCTTAGCGACGGAATTGGGAGCGAAGAAGGTTCTGATCCTCGGGCTTCCGTTCATGCCCGTCGACTGGAGCCGGGTCTTCGTGGGTAACTTGTGGATGTACTTCCCATTACAGATCTACGTTGCGAACGAATCACTCCGACGGGTGTTCTGAGGCTCCCGGCCGACCGGGGTGCACGATCCGCCGCCTCGCCCGCCAGCACGCGAACTGGCAGGCGAGGCGGATTTGGGATTGATCCTCCCTTGCCTCCGACCGCGACATTCGACACCGCTCGGCGCACCACCGACTGCGGCCGTCCGAGGCGCGCCGAGCGCAACTCGCTCACGGTTCGGGGAACCTGATCGTCGTGCATCACGTGCCAGTCTACCCTGCACCACCCATCAAGGAACATCCGGTACCAACGGCGACTGCCGGCCGCTCAGGTTGCCGGCGACGACGTTCATCTACCGCACACGTCGCCTTCGTGGGCGACGAGCAGGCTCTCTCCGCCGGCGGGGATGCCTGGCATACATACGGAAGATCGTCGTGATGAGGTTGATGTCGAGTTTGAACTTCTTTGCGACTTGTGCGGGTGACCGGGGGCCTGAGACCATCAGTCTGTAGACATCCTGGTGCATACGGCGAGGAAATCCCTTGGCGCGGTTTTCCCAGTAGAGCTGGTGCGCCAACCTCGACTGGCACCCACAGCTTCCGCGCGGCGACCTCTCCTGTCCGTCCTCGTCTGTGAATCGCTTGCGCAACATGTCTGTGACGCGCATCGGCTTGACGGTATTGCACCGGCTCCCCTTCACGACCCATTCGCAACGCACCAGCACCCGCTGATTGCCGCGCGCGTCCGACGGCAGGTGCTCGAGCACGCGTAGTTGCGTGCCGGGCACGAGTTCCCCAATCAACAACTCCCGTTTTCTCATCGCGTTATGTCGACCTTCGGGCGATATTTCGCAACACTCACGTCACTAGTATCCAAGAGACACCTACCGTCCCCAGACCAGACGGCGCGAGCCGTCTTCAAGAAAGAAGAAGTATGGCCCAGACGAACACGAAGAAGAAGTATGCCCGGCCTCGCCGCCCGCGTGTGGCGACGGCCAACACCCCAACGCCGGCGTTCAACCCGGACCGACCTGATCCGGATCCGGCGGACTTAGCGATCGTTGACGACGACGCGTGCCTGACGCAGGTCGACGACACGTGCCTGACGCAGGTCGACGACACGTGCCTGACGCAGGTCGACGACACGAGCGTGACAGACGTCGAAGACCCGCCCATCACCGACGTCGAGGACCGCGGCTGGCCAGATCTGGACGACCCGATCTGGGCTGAACTGGGGGATCTGGACTGGCCACGCGTCGAGGACGTGAGCCGGCCGGAGGTCGAGGCCCCGACCGCGACAGCCGTCAATGACATGAACCCCGCAGAGCCCGTGGAGCTATTCCGCCCGAAGTTGCGCCTGGTCGAGTAGCAACTGGCTGACCCGTCCGCGAACCCACGGACGTCAGGCCGTCGCCTTTGGAAGACCTTCTCGCTTCCGGCACCATCGTGGGCAGGAGGTAATTCCATGGTTCGACAGGAGCGTCGGTTGTTGCGTCGAGGTGAAGTCGCGGCCCTGTTGCAGCTCGAAGACGCGGATCTGCAAGAGCTGGTCAACACACGGCAACTCGCGGAGATCCGCATCCGCGGCCAAGAGAGATTCGACAGTTCGGACGTTTATCGGTTGGTGGATTCGTACAAGAGAACTCAATCCAGAAGGAGCAATTAGCGATGACCAAGAAGCAAACGATGTGCCCAATCTGCAAGCGCGCACTCCCAGGCATGGACGTGACCCAGGCAGTCAAGAAGCGCCATCGGCGGCGCGAACGGAAGCCCCGGTCGTTCGATCTTTCGAACGGGATGTTGGCCATCTCGATGGGCGGATGGAAGAC
The DNA here is from genome assembly GCA_963717945.1 of uncultured Acidobacteriota bacterium. GTDB lineage: Bacteria > Acidobacteriota > Vicinamibacteria > Vicinamibacterales > Fen-181 > FEN-299. Next base: position 601,713 of record CAVQXT010000007.1, read on the forward strand.
CACGGAATCGATGGAGCGGTACTGCAGACGACCGGTCGCCGAGAAGAAATGAAGCCGCTGCCGTGGTGCAGGTCAACGACGCGGATCTGCCGGAGCTGGTCGATACACGGCGGCTCATAAAGATCCGCGTCTGCGGCGAGGGCAACCTGGACAGTTTGGACGACTATCGGCTGGTCGACTCGTGGAGAACTCAATCTAGGAGGATCAACTAATCATGGCGAAGAAGGAAGCGAAGTGCGCGATCTGCAAACGGGCACTGTCTGGCATCGAGACGTGGGGGCCGCGCTTACACCTCTGCGAGAACCCGGACTGTCGAGCGAGGTTCACCGGAAACTGGCACGCAATCCACGTGAGCGAAGGGGAGCGCAAGTGCGCGTGGAGGCGGTGCGACAAGACAGTTCCGGCGGGCTACTACTGGGCCAGTTCGAAGCTGTTGACGTGCAGCAAGAGATGCCAGAACCGCGTGGAGATGGCGTCAACCTGGCACGTGTGCGCAAGTGAAGGCTGCGCGAAACGGTTCAAAGGACCCGCCCCCGCTAAGTTCTGCTCCATGGCATGTCGGGACGCCGAGGCCCGCGCCAGAGTACTCCGACGACTTGGGCGGTGGCAGAAGGAGTTCGTCGAGTACGACCAGTTCATCTGTGAACACTACAGCCGACATGGGGTGACCGCAGCCCGCGTCGGAATGGCGGTCTGGTTCGAGTTCCTTGGCACCACGGACATCACCGACATCGCCGATGTGGATGCGACGACGGTATCCGCCTGGATCGCCTGGGGCAAGATGGTCGGCCGACCCGCACAGGGATACCTGCATTTCCTCTCTACGTACATGGAGTGGCGGATCTTCAGCGGTCTTGGGAAGGACAACCCGGTCACGAGGTTCCATCGGCGGCGCGCGCCGACGCGCCTGCCGCGACCGTATACAGAGCGGGAGATGGCGATCATCTGGTCCTTGCTTGAGAGACGAGGGACGACGGTTACCCGCCTGGCCTGCGCACTGGCTGAGGAGGGTGGCCCCAGGGTTGGCGAGCTGGCGAACGCGAGACTCGGTGATGTAGACCTCGTCGGTCGCCGGTTGTTCATTCGCTTGCCCAACAAAACCATGACCGAGCGATGGGTGCCGTACCACGACAAGACCGACAAGTACCTGCGGATCTGGCTCGCAGAACGCGACCCGTCGGTGAAGCATGACCATCTGCTTCATCAGCCGAATGGCCGGCCTTACAAGCACGCCTCGCTCCACTACGCGATCGCCAGGGTTGTGTGCAAGACCGTCTTGCACAAGAAGGTGAACGAGGACGGGCTCGACCGGTGGAGCACCCACCGCCTCAGACACGTCATGGCGTCGCGGCTTGTCGAGAACGGAGCTGACGCCGCGACCGTGATGGCGGTAGGCGGATGGGTGTCCCCGCGAGCTATGGCCGGCTACGCCGCCGTCTCGGACAACGCCGCCGACCGCGGATACCGCGAAGCGATGGCACGCGCCGCTGAACGCAAGGAGCGGCCCCAGACGAAGCACTCCTCATTCGCGAAGTACGTCAATCGTCAGCCGAAACGGGCAGCGTAAGTCGCACGGCTGCAACGGCTTGGGAACGTTGCGTAGAAAGACATTTATACGCAACGTCCCCCCGCAACAGGGAAAGGAAACAAGTGAATTACGAACCGTTCCTGGCCGAGTTGTCGGCCAACGGCTACAGCCCGCAGACAGTCAAGGCTTACGGAGAGGATCTCAGACTGTTCGCCGGCCATCTTCAACGCGAACGGACCCGGCTTGACCGGGTCTCGCACATGACCATTCAGGGCTTCGTCGCAGCACTTCGCGAAACAGGGGTCGGCGAGGGGACCATTCGACGGCGGCTTGCCGCCGTCTCGACCTTCATCGAGTACCGGCGATCGCAGGGCCTGAAGATCGTGAATCCGACGCGAGGCCGCTTGCGCCGCAGGCGTGCTCCCCGGCGCCTTGAAGACCTGCAGGGCAAGGCAGTCCCCGACGAGACCCTCGACAAACTCATCTCCGGTGTCACCGTCGCCAGAGACCGCGCCCTGATTCTGTTACTTCTCGCGTCGGGTTTGAGAGTGGCCGAAACGCATCAGCTTTCGATCGACTCAATCCAAGAAGTTGAGGACCCTCAGCCGGACGGCACACTGAAGTTGGTCGGCGGGACAGGAACCGTCATGGGGAAGGGCTCGAAACCGCGACGATTCTACTTCGACGCCGCGACTGCGGAGGCCATCGCAGCATACCTCTCGACCCGGACCGACGAGAACACCGCGCTGTTCGTTTCGGAGAGGGGCACAAGGCTGTCGATCAGGGCCATCCAGTACACGGTGGGCGAGTGGTGCCGGCGACTCCACTTGCCGCACGTCAACGTGCACGCTCTCAGGCACTCGTTCGCCACCAAGTTGGCGAACGCCCAGATCGACTCACGTGTGCTGCAGATCCTCATGGGGCACAGCCATTTCAACACCACCACGAAGTATTTCCGGCTCACCGATCAGACGACATCCCGCGAATATCACGCCGCGATGGAACTCGTGAGCCGCCGGTAAAGGACCAGACGTTTGGTCCGGCACAGCCTTCAGCTACCTTGTTTCAGGCGCAGGAACTGGCGCGAGGGTAGCGTGAAGGTCTCGGGCATCTAGACGAACGGAGAGGAAACCAAATGCAACGGATGTGGTTGAGGGTGGATGGCGCTGCGGAGTACGCAGGCGTCAGCGCGGACACGATCTATACCGCCGTCGAACGTGCAGAGTTGCGGCACGCGAGGGTTGGGGGCCGGAGGGCGATTCGCCTCAAGGTCGAGTGGGTTGACGAGTGGCTGGAGCGGCACGCACGCGGGCCGGCGGTTGACGAGCGAGCGGCGGCGTAGCTCGCGACAGTAGACAGGAAGATGGCAGATGGGTCTGCACAAACTCTGCGAGCACCGTGGCCGTGCCCGCGACAGGTGCGAGCACGCATGGTGGGGCAGCTTTCGCGGCAAGCGCGTGAGCTTGCCGAAGTGGACGAATCGTCGCTTGGCGAACAAGGAACAGGCACTTGCAGCCCTTGGCGAGTTGCAATCGGCCATTCGAGAAGGCCGATTCAATCCTGAGGGCCTGCAGCCGCTGGTCGTCGCGCAGCCCGTCACGTTCGACAGCTTTGCGGACACCTACATCAAGCGATACGTGAAGGCTCACGTTCTGGCTTCCGCCGACACAATTGACTATCGGATGGCTCCACTGCGCGGACACTTCGGCAAGAGGATCCTGTCCGAGATTCGCACGGCGGATGTCGAGGACTTCGTGGCAAAGCTGAAAGAACCGGCCATCCTGAATGCGAACCACAAAGTTCCACGGGTTCGGCGTCCGGCGACGATCAATCGGTACTTGTCGTTGCTTCGGCACATGTTCAACTGGGCGGTTGGTCGCGAGTACCTTGAACGCACGCCCTTTCGACGAGGTAGCCAGGCTCTCGTCAGGCAGGAACTCGAAGACAATCGGCGGCATCGTCGCATAACGGCGGAAGAGGAGAAGGCGTTGCTGGCGGCTGCGCCGGATCACTTGAAAGCCCTCGTTGTGCTCGCTCTCGATGCAGGACTCCGGCGCGGCGAGATGCTGGCTCTCACCTGGGCCGACGTAGACGTCAGGCCGGGCTGGCTTCGCCTGAGGGGCGATACGACGAAGTCTGGCAAGACGCGGTTCGTACCTATCAGCACGGAGCGTCTCAAGGGCGTTCTGGACTTCCTGCGGGTGGACGCGGCGGGCAAGGAGAAGAAGGCCGATGCGCGAGTCTGTAGCAACGCGGCTGGCGAACCGATCAAGTATTTCCGAACCGCTTGGGTTATGACTGTCCTGAAGGCCAACGGCGTCAAGCCGGAGTGGAAGCCGAAGAGCAAAGTCCGCGCCTTTACGGCAGAGTGCCTGGCCGAATACAAGCGTCTGGATCTCCGGTGGCATGATCTTCGGCATGAGTACGCCTCCCGGCTGGTCGAGAAGGGCACGCCGCTCTCTCAGGTACGTGACCTGCTCGGGCACGCCTCCATCGTCACGACCGAACGCTACGACAACCAGCGCGAAGACGCATTGGCCGCAGCCGTGAAGCAGCTCGACACGGGGCAGACTTGGGAGGAAATCCACACGGCGCCAGTTCCCAGGGCTGGCGAGACTTTCAAGGTTCTTTCAAGACCGGACTCTGAAACCCCAGAGGAACAGCCTCCTGCGTTCGACGACAACGACGCCAAGTTGTTGCGGGAGTTGGAGAAGGGGAGTGGGGTGGGTAACGGGGTTCGAACCCGCGACTTCCGGAGCCACAGTCCGGCGCTCTACCACTGAGCTATACCCACCATCCTGGCAGGGAAAACACTCAATGATAGCATCGCGCGACCTCGGCCGGCTACCGGCTTCGGGCTCCAGGCTTCGGCCTGAGCCCTGAGCCTTGAGCCTTAAGCCTTCTTCGGCCTGACCCCAATCCCCGGCCACGGCGGGATCGTCAGCGTCCCGTCGACCACCGTCGTCCCCTCGTACGGGTCGTTGCTGATGAGCAGCGCGCCGTCGAGATCGGCCCAGTCCACCATCGGCGAGAGATGCGACGCCGCCGAGATCGCGCACGAGGTCTCGGTCATGCAGCCGAGCATCACCTTCATGCCGAGCCCGCGCGCCAGCACCAGCATCTCGTGCGCCTCGCGCATGCCGGTCGACTTCATCAGCTTGATGTTGATGCCGTGCACCGCGCCGTACAGCCTCCGGACGTCCGCCAGCCGCTGGCACGACTCGTCGGCCATGATCGGCAGCGGGCTCCGCTCGGTCAGCCAGGCGAAATCGGCGAGCGGCGCCTCCTTCGGGAACGGCTGCTCGACAAACAGCACGTTCCGTTCCTTCAGCCACGCGATCTCGTCGAGTGCCTTCTGGCGGTCGGTCCACCCCTGGTTCGCGTCGGCCGTCAGCGGCTTGTCGGTCACCGAGCGGATGGTCTCGATCATCTCGTGGTCGTTGTCGCGCCCGAGCTTCACCTTGAGCACCTTGAACTCGGCCGCCTCCCGCACCTTCTGGCGCACCACGTCGGGCGTGTCGATCCCGATCGTGAAACTGGTGTACGGCGCCTTCGCCGCGTCGTAGCCCCAGATGTTGTACCAGGGCTGGTTCATCAGCTTGCCGACCAGGTCGTGGAGGGCGATGTCGATCGACGCCTTTGCCGCCGGGTTGCCCGGCGCGATCCGGTCGATGTCGTCGAGGATCGTCTCGAGCTCGAACGGGTTCGGATACCTCGACAGATCGACCTTCGCCAGGAACGCCGCGCAGCTCTCCTGCGTCTCGCCGAGGTACGGGGGCATCGACGCCTCGCCGTAGCCGACGACCCCGTCGTAGTCGATCTCGGTGAGCACGTCTGGCGTCGTCGTCCGCGACGAGACGGCAATGGTGAAGACGTGCCGGAGCGCGATCGTAAACGGCCTGTAGGTCAGCTTCATCCTGGCCGCGGCACCACGCGCCGGCTTCTGGCGAGGCGAGGCCTGGCCGGCCAGCGACGGCGCGAGCATGGAGGCGCCCAGCAGGGCGCCGTGCCTGAGGAAATCTCGTCGGTCGTTCATGATGCACTGCTCCGAAGGTCGGGCCGCTCGGGCGCGCAATCGCCCGGCCCGGCGTGGCTCACGATCGGCGGGTCCCGCGCCGCCCGGTCAGCTGGTCGAGCCGCTGGAGGAGCGTCCGGTAGCCGTCGGGCTTGAAGAAGAGGTACGCGCGATGCTGGCGAATGAGTTCCTGTTCGTCGGGTTCGAGCGAGCGGCCGGTCAGGATCATCACGGGCAGCGCGTCGGAGGCCGCGCGCAGCCGGATGAAGGCCAGCACCTCGAGGCCGCTTCGTCCCAGTCCTCGCGGGTCCGGCATGCGGACGTCGAGGACGACGGCGTCGATGCGCGCCTCGTCCAGCACGCTCAAGGCGCCGTCCACGTCGGTCGCTTCGTAGACGGTGTACCCCGCGTCCTCCAGGTACGCGCGCAGGAACGACCGCACCGCGCCCTCGTCGTCCACCACGAGCACGGCCGGGGACGGAGCCGCGCCGGAGGCGCGGTCGCCCGGCGCCGCCGTCTCGGCCGCCCCGAGGCCAGCCGCCATCCCCGCCGAGGGAGCCACCGGCCCGGCCTCGTGCCAGCCGCGGGACTCGATCGCCGTCCGGAACTCCTCGGCCCGCGCCGCCAGGCGATCCGGGGTGAGGAAGGTCTCGGTGAAGAACACGTCGTCGCCCATCAGGATCCGAAGCTCGAAGCGGCTGCCGCTCGGCTGCCGCAGGCAGCGGACCTCGCGGCCGCGGACCCGAAGGGACCACAGCACCATCGGCTCGTCGTTCGACGCCATCGGATTCACCTTTCGGCCGCCGGCGCAAGGCCGGGCCCCGGCCTGTCCACGCCGAGCCTCATCGCGATCTGGAAGGCGCGCTTCACGCTCTCCATGTCGGAGGTCGGCGGGGACGCGTCCCGCCGGTACCCTTCAAAATACTCCGAATACGCCTCGGCCGTCGCGAGGGTGGGGACGTGGGCCAGCCCGGGACGAAGGCCGACACGACGCGCCGACTGGCGAGGGCAGCGCGGCGGAGGGTCATGAGTCGACTCCGGAGGGGGACGCGACGGCCAAATCCTAACAGAGAACGCCGAAAACCCCGCATGCCCGCCTGTGTCGTGAGAGAATCGAACTCGACCCGCCGACGGGCCCGCCCTGGTGCCCGCCTTGCGGTCGGATGGCGCGATGTCTCATATCCGGAGCCGGTTCGTGTCGGTGCTCGTGGCGGCGTGCCTGGCGGCGACCCTTGCGGCGGCCGCCCAGGCGCCGGTGAGGCCGGGCGTCCTCCGCCTGGCGACGACGACCAGCACCGACGATTCAGGCCTGCTCCGGGCGATCCTTCCGGCGTTCGAGACGCTGTGCGCGTGCCGGGTGGACGTCATCGCGGTCGGGACCGGACAGGCGCTCGAAATCGGGCGACGCGGCGACGCGGACGTCGTGCTGGTGCACGCCCGCGAGGCTGAGTTGAAGTTCATTGCCGAGCGCCAGGCCCGCAAGCGGTTCGACGTGATGTACAACGACTTCGTCATCGTCGGTCCGACGGCCGACCCGGCCGGGATCGCCAGCCGGCGATCGGCCCACGAGGCCTTTGCCGCCATCGCGGCGGCGAGGGCGCCGTTCGCGAGCCGCGGCGACAAGTCGGGGACCGAGATCGCGGAGAAGGCCATCTGGGCGTCGGCGAACCTGACGCCCGCCGGGACGTGGTACCGCTCGCTCGGCCAGGGGATGGGCGAGACGCTGATCCTGGCCAACGAGCAGCGCGCGTATACGCTGAGTGACCGCGGCACCTGGCTGGCGATGCGGGACAAGCTGCCCACTCTCCGCCTGCTCGTGGGGGGGCGATCCATCGCCGAGAACCCCGATACCGTCCTTCGGAACCAGTACGGCGTGATGGCCATCGATCCGCGAGTGCACCCGGGCGTGAATGCGGAGGCGGCCACGAAGTTCGTCGAGTGGCTGGTGTCGCCGGAGACACAGCGCGTCATCGGGAGATTCGGCGTGAGGCGGTTCGGCCAGCCGCTCTTCTATCCGGACTCCGACCGGTGGAAGGCCAGCCAGGCGCGGCTCAGACCGCCGTTTCCGAGCCGTTGAAACCGTGTCCCAGCTGCTGACTGAATTCCTCCGGCCCGAGCTGCTGCAGATCGTGGCCCTGACGCTGCGCGTCACGGGCGCGGCGCTGCTGCTGGCGACTGTGGCGGGCGTGCCGGTCGGCGTCCTCCTGGGTTTGGTCCGATTTCGCGGCCAGCGCCTGGTGACGCTCGTGCTCTACACCGGGATGGGCCTGCCGCCGGTGGTCGCCGGCCTGTTCGTGTACCTGCTCCTGTCGAGCAGCGGGCCGCTCGGCCCCCTCGGGTGGCTCTTCACGCCGACGGCCATGGTGGTGGCGCAGGTCGTCATCGCGTTCCCTCTCGTCGCCGGCCTGACGATGAGCGCGGTGACGGGCGTCGATCGGGCGGTGCGGCAGCAGGTGTTCGCGCTCGGCGCGTCGCGCTGGCAGAGCGCGTGGACCGTGCTCCTCGAGGCGCGCGTCGGCGTGACGGCCGCGATCGTCGCCGCGTTCGGCGGGATCATCTCGGAGGTCGGCGCGGTGATGCTGGTCGGCGGCAACATCGAGGGGCAGACGCGCGTCCTCACCACCGCCATCGTCCTTTACACGCGCCAGGGGGAGTTCGCGCTGGCGCTGGCGCTGGGCGTCGTCCTCATCGCCGTGGCGTTCGGCGCCAACGTCCTGCTGCTCCGGCTGCAGGGGCGGCTCCGCGACCGATGACGGCCGCATCCGCGCTCTATCGCCTCGAGTCGGTCCAGCAGAGCTACGGCGGGCGCGTCGTCCTCGACATCGGGAGCCTGGAGATCCGGCGCGGCGAAACGCTGGCGGTCATCGGCCCAAGCGGGGCGGGCAAGAGCACGCTGCTGCGGCTCCTGCAGTTCCTCGAGCGGCCGACCGCGGGGCGCGTGTGGTTCGACGACCGGCCGGTCGACTCCGAGCCGGCGCTCGAAGTCCGGCGTCGCGTGACGACGGTGTTCCAGCGGCCGTTCGTGCTGAACCGATCGGTGCGCGCCAACCTCGCCTTCGGCCTCCACGTCCGGGGCTGGTCGAACCGGCCGGCGGAAATCGATCACCTGCTGACGGCGCTGGGCCTGGCGCCGCTCGCGCACGCGCCGGCCCAGAGCCTCTCGGGCGGAGAGATTCAACGCGTCGCGCTGGCCCGCGCGCTGGCGTTCGACCCCGACGTGTTGCTGCTCGACGAGCCGACCGCGAACCTCGATCCGCGCAACGTGCGCCTGGTCGAGGATCTCATCCGCGAGCGCCAGGCGCAGGGCGTCACCGTCGTCCTGGCCACGCACCAGATCTTCCAGGCCCGCCGCCTGGCGCACCGCGCGGCGCTGCTGCTCGACGGCCAGGTGATCGAGGTGGGACCGACAGCGCAGATGCTCGATCACGCGAGCGATCCGCGCACGCGGGCGTTCTTGACGGGGGATATGGTGTATTAGGCGGCCGAGGGCTGAAGGCTGAGGGCTGATGGCCGAGTCTCGGGCGCAGGGCTGAAGCCCTGCGCTATCTGATCCAAGAAGCACCAGATAGCGCACGGCTTCAGCCGTGCGCCGACTGCCGACTACAGTCCGTGCGTATGCGGATGCGTGTGCACTTCGGTGCCGCCGTGGCGGTGACGGTGAACGTGTATCAGGTTCGTGCGGTCGAGCAGGTCCCGGTCCTTCAGCAGGTCGGCTGGCGTGCGCTCGGCGACCCCGCCACCATTCCTTGAAGGGACAGGACGGGGGCCGCTTCAAGGCTGGTCGGCTGCCGGGAAACCGGACGGAGGGAAGCAACTCCCCGGCGGCGGCGCGGTAAACTGTCTAAGGGTACTTCCAGACCGAACATGCCAATGAAGACCGTGCGCCCGATCTCCGCTCTACTGCTGGTCGCGTCCGTCATAGCGCTGTCGGCTGCGCCTCGCGATCCCGCGCTCGGTGGCGCGGACCGGGTCCGCGTCACCGAGACATTCCACCTGGCCGAGGCGCTCGTCGGGGCCGACTACGGAGCGGTGACCGTCCACAAGGTCGCGGAGGGCGTGTATCTGTTCACGACGTCGTCCTATGGCGATGTGGGCCTGTGCGGGAACTCCGTCGCCATCCTGACCGACGAGGGTGTGTTGGCGTTCGACTCGGGCGCGGTGCCGGAGACGGCGTCCGCCATCCTGAGAGAAATACGGACACTGACGCAGAATCCTGTTCGCTACCTCGTCAATTCGCACTGGCACTGGGACCATTGGGGCGGGAACCAGGTATTTCAGGAGGCGTTTCCCGGACTTCCAATCATCACGCACGAGAAGACGCGGGAGCTGATGCTCGCCGTCGAGCCGCGCTGGAATGACGAGGGACTGAAAGTCCAACTGCCCCAGTATCTGGCGTCGCTCGAGAAGAGGCTTGCCGAAGCCCGGACCAAGTCCACCCCTGAGGCGGACATCCTTGCTCAGACCGAGCTCCTCAGGGCGGATCGCCAGTTCCTCGACCAGAAGAACTCACTCCGTAAAGTCATCCCCAGCGTCACCTTCAACGATGAGATGACCATTCGGCTTGGCGGCCGTGACATCAACATCCTCCACGCCCGTGGAATCACGGTGGGCGATACCTACATCTACCTGCCGAAGGAGCGGATCCTGATCGCGGGCGACATCATGCTCGACCCGCTTCCCTTTGCGATCGGCGGCTCCTATCCAGCGGATTGGCTGAAGACGCTCGAGCGTTTCGCCGACCTGAAGCCTGCGGTCATCGTCCCGGGGCACGGCCTGGCGCGAAGCGACCCAGGGTTTCTCGATGGCTACATCGCGTTGTTCCGCGACGTGATCCGCCAGGTCAAGGAGGCGAAATCCCGGGGACTGACTCTGGAACAGACACGAGACGGAATTCGGGGACAGGCAACACAACTGGCCGCGCGGCTCGGGATCACCGACCCGAAGACGGTCAACGCGCTCCCGGCGTACTTCCTCGACGTCTTTGTCGCCCGCTGCTATGAAGAACAAGACCACCCGCTTGGAGATCTTCCGGGCGGTCTGCGCGAGCCCGAGCGTCATCGCTGAACGGTCGGTACAGCGTAGGCCGGGTCTGACGTGCCTCATCGATCGCCGAAGCCAGGCGGGAGGACCCATGAAGCGTCTGCGTTGCGTCGTCGCGCCGCGACGTGTATCTCGTCGTCAACGACGGCCGCATACGCGCGGTGTCCGCGACGCGGCCCCGCAACGTCCCGGTCGAGGACCACACGCTGAATACGGTCTTGCCCGGCTTGGTGGACGCCCATGGGCACATTGCCATGATCGGTCCGGGCGAGGAGGCCGGCGTCCGAGAGCGGGCGTTACGTTCACCGCCCGCAGCCCGCGCGTCGCCGGAGTCTGCTAATGCGGTCCATTGTCCGCTGCCGGCTGCGGCGGACCTGAAGGCCGCACGCTACAAGTCGTGGGTGTGCGGGTGCGTGTGCACCTGGACGCCGCCGTGGCGGTGACGGTGAACGTGTATCAGGTTCGTGCGGTCGAGCAGGTCCTGGTCCTTCAGCAGGTCGGCTGGCGTGCGCTCGGCGACCAGGCGACCCTTGTCGAGGACGAAGCAGCGGTCGGCGATTTCGTCGAGGATACCGAGGTGATGCGTCGCCGTGATGACCGACTTCGAGCCGTCGGCCCACGTCATCAGCAGGTCGATGAGCTGGCTCTGGCTGCGCGGGTCGAGGGCATCGGTGGGTTCGTCGAGCAGCAGCACGTCGGGGTCCATCACCAGGACGCTGGCCAGCGCCACGCGCTTCTTCTCGCCGCCGGACAAACGGTGCGGCACGCGGTCCTTCAGGTGAGTCAGTCGAAAGCGCTCGAGCGTGTCCATGACGCGGGCGCGAACGTCGGCCGGCGGCAGCCGCAGCTGGAGCGGACCGAACGCGACTTCGTCGAAGACGGTGGCGCTGAACAGCTGCACGTCCGGGTTCTGGAAGAGCAGACCGACGCGCCGCCGGAATCCCGCGGCGAACGTCTCGTCGGCGAGCCGGGATTCGGTCAGATCCTCGCCCAGGAAGCGCAGCCGCCCCGAATCGGGGATGTACAACCCGTCCAGGATCCGAAGCAGCGTGGACTTGCCCGAGCCGTTGGCCCCGAGCAGGCCGACCCGGGTGCCGGACGGAATCGCCATTGTCAGGCCGTCCACCGCGGCCACGCGGTCGAATCGATAGGTGACGTCCTCGAGATCGAACAGATTCATCGGCCCGTCCAGATCGCGGCCGCCGAGACGGCCGCAAACGCCGCGAGCGCCATCCAGTCGGCGCGCGTCATCGCGAACTCCTCCGCGAGATACACCTCGCCGCGGAATCCGCGCGCCTGCATCGCCAGGTAGACCTCGCCGCCGAGCTGCAGGCTCCGTCCGAGGAGCACGCCGGCATGCTGGCCCGCGAGCCGCCGCCGCGCACTGGAGGAGAGGCGGCCGACGGTGCGGCTGCGGCGCGCGACGAACATGTCGTGCGCCCCCTCGAGCAGCAGCAGGATGTAGCGGTAGGTCATCCCGAGCACCGCGACGATGACGGCAGGAACGGCGAACGCGCGGAGCGCCCTCAGGACGCGCGGCCACGGCGTCGTGAAGACGAGCAGGAATCCAAACGTCGCCGTGGCGGACACGCGCAGGACCAGGTAGGCGGCCGAGGTCAGCCCCGTGGAGGTCAGAGCCCAGCCGAGGAGCGGCAGCCTCGCGACGGCGGGCCCGGGCGTCAGGAACAGGGCCGGCACCGCCAGGGCGAACGAGAAGCCCACCGCCGTCAGCCAGGCGCCGGAGACGAGCGCCAGCAGGCGCACCTGCGACACCGCGGCGAGCGCCAACCCGACGACCAGCAGCGCCACGAGGACGTCGAGCCTGTGCGACAGGGCCACGGCCGCCACGAGCGCGAGGAGCCCCGCCAGCTTGACCCTGGGGTCCACCGACTGCAGGATGCCCGGGCGGGCGGCTCCAGCCTCGGCCGCCAGCGCCCGCTCCATGGCGTGGAGCAGGCCGTCCACCGTCCGTTCGGCGGCGCCGCGCGCGCCGGCCCCTCGCCTCACGTGATCACCGTGTCGCCGTCGGCGGAGCCGCGGCGGCGCACGCGAAGCAGGACCGCCATGCCGACCGTCACCAGCACGACCAGTCCCGCGCCGAACATGGCTGAGAGCAGGTACCCGAGCGCCCGGCTCCGGAGAAAGGGCGGCGCGTAGTCCGGGAGCGGCGCCGTCCATACCGCGGCCAGCCGTTCGAGGCCGGCAGGCGCCGCCTGCGGCGGCGGCTGGTTGAGCGAGGCGGCGGCGATCTCGCGCCGTGCCGCAGGGTCGGCCAGCGCCGACGCGCTCCATTCTCCCCACGCCGTCCCGCCCGCGAGCAGGCCGAGCGGCGTCAGCACGAGCAGCAGCCCGAGCGCGACCCAGAGCGGGCGGAGGCTGCCCGGCGAGGCGGAAGCCGCAGCGTCGGGGTTCGAGCGCACGCGCGAGCCGGCCGTGGATGCGAGCAGCGAGACATCGGTGCGCTGCAGGAATGCGACGACGCCCCCCGTCAGCACGAACTCGGCGATGCCGGCGATGGTGAGATGGCCCAGCATCATCACGGGGATCGCGATGCCGAGCGGGTACGGGCAGTACAGCGGCGCGCCGGACGCGTCCCGGAAGAACATCGGCTGGAGACCGAACTCGACGGCGGCGAAGAGCGCCGAGGCGTTGATGGCGGCGTAGCCGGCCAGCCCCGCGGCGACGACCCGCCGGGCGGATTCGAGCGGGGCCCGGCCGGCTATGACCCGGTAGACGGGAAAGGCGACGAGCGACCCGACGATCGCGATGTTGAAGCAGTTGGCGCCGAGCGCCGTGATGCCGCCGTCGCCGAAGAAGAACGCCTGGATCGCGAGCGCCGTGGACACCGCCAGGATCGACGCCGCCGGCCCGAGCACGATCGCCGCGAGCGCCGCGCCGACCGCGTGTCCCGTCGTGCCGCCCGGCAGCGGGATGTTGAACATCATCACGACGAACGAGAACGCCGCGACGAGCGAGAGCCGGGGCACGAGCCGCGCGTCGAGCGTCCGCTTCAGCCGCCGGAGTGCCGCCCACCAGAACGGCGCCGCGCCCGCGTAAAGCGCGGCGCAGGTGCCGGGGCTGAGGTATCCGTCGGGGATGTGCACGAGGAGTAGCGTAGCACGGGGCGTGACGGCCAACAGTCGCCAGTGGTCAGTTGTCAGTTCCCAGTTCTCAGTTGTCAGTGTGTCACGCGTGATCTACTGGCCACTGACAACAGGCCACTGACAACTGGCCACTAGTCACTGGCTCTGCCGAGCACTTCCTCGTAATACCGCTCGTAGAGCGGCACGATCCGGTCGGAGCAATAGCGCCCCCGCACGACCTTTCTCCCGCCCAACCCGATCCGCCGGCCCAGATCGGGATCGGTCAGCACCGCCAGGCCCGAGGCCGCCATCCCGTCGAGGTCGTCGGGCGAGCGCAGGTAGCCGCTGACGCCGTCCTCGATGACCTCGGGCAGGCCGCCCACCCTGGAGGCCACCACCGGGACCTCGCACGCCATCGCCTCGAGCGCGGCCAGGCCGAAGCTCTCGGTGGCGGACGGCAGCAGGAACAGGTCGGCCGCCGACAGGAACGCGCGCACGTCCTCCTGTTCGCCGACCGTCTTGACGTCGTCGAGCACGCCGCACTGGCGCGCGACGGCGAGGCCGTGCGGCAGGTCCGGGCCGTCCCCCACCAGGACGAGCGTCGCCGGGATCGACTTCCGGATCCGCGCGAACACCTCGACGACGGCCGAGATTCGCTTGACCGGCCGGTAGTTCGACACGTGCATGACGACGGCGTGGCCGGCCGGCGCGAGCCGCGCCCGCACCTCGGGCGCGTCGACCCGGTGGTGGAGGGAGCAGTCCAGGAAGTTCGGGATCACGCGGATGTCGGCGTGGACGGGAAGCCCCTTGTAGGTGTCGGCCTTGAGGCTCTCCGAGACGGCCGTCACTCCGTCGGACTGGTCGATGCAGAACCCGATGGTCTCCGCGTACGACGGGTCGCTGCCGACCAGCGTGATGTCGGTGCCGTGCAGCGTGGTCACCACGTGCGGCACCGGCGCGTGGCCCGTGCCGACCAGCACCTGCCGGGCCAGGTAGGCCGCGGTCGCGTGGGGGATCGCGTAGTGCGCGTGGATGATGTCGAGGTCGATCGCCCGCGCCAGCGTGACGATCGTCGTCGACAGCGACAGCACGTACTGCGGCTCGCGGAACAGCGGGTAGGACGGCGTGACGACCCGGTGGAAGACGACGCCGGGCTGGTCGTCGCCGAGGCGGAACGGCTGCTCGTGGCTGACCAGGTGGATCTCGTGGCCGCGGCGGGCCAGGCACTTGGCGAGCTCGGTGGCGACGATGCCGCTGCCCCCCACCGAGGCGTAACAGATGATGGCGATCTTCACGGGCGGGCGCTCCAGTCCTTGATGAGATGCGGGCGGAGGATCGGTTCTCTTACGACCACGCCTTCGGCGAAGCTCACCCCGCACAGGGCGCCGAACTGCGCGTCGCGGCTCTCGACGAGCCGCGCGAAGGTGGGGTCGTTCAGCCGGGTCGCCACCGCGCCGTCCGCCTCCGCCTGGAACTGGCTCCGGTAACAGGCCAGCGCCCGGCGCTTGGTGTCGTAGTGCGCCGAGACGTCAATCGCGAACGAGATCGGGGCCGCGTCGTTGATGAAGTAATAGCACAACCAGTCCGGGGCCCACGGCCCGTCCTCCCCGGGCACCCGGCGCAACCGCGCGTTGAACACCGCCTCGGACAACACCCGGCTCGCGGCGGCGTGGTCGGGATGACGGTCCTCCCAATACGGCAGCGCGATCGTTCGAGGCCGCCACTTCCGCACCAGGCGCACCACCGCGTCCACCTGGTTCGCGGCGCCGGTGATCCCGCGGTCCGGCCACCCGAGGTTCTCGCGCCACGCGGCCCCGAGGACCGCGCGCGCTTCCTCCGCTTCTCTCGTCCGCTCGTCGGGTGTGCCGTTGCTGCCCATCTCGCCCCGCGTCAGGTCGCACAGGCCCACCCGCCACCCGTCGGCGGCGTGACGCGCGATCGTGCCGCCGAGGCCGATCTCCAGGTCGTCCGGGTGGGGGCCGAAGACGAGCAGGTCGAGCGGCATGGGAAAGGTCTCTCCTGAAGACGTGTGAAGTAACCAGCCGGCTTCAGGCTACGGGCTTCGGGCCTGGCAGCGGGACGAAGACCCATCTCGTGCCTGAGCCTTGAGCCCTGAGCCTTGAGCCCTCCCTCGAACCGCCGAGTCCGGCTTCTCGTAGAATACAACCAGGGAGGACAGGATGTTCAGGACGCTTCGCGCGGTACGGTTCCTGTTCGTCGGCCCGGTCGTGCTCGTGGCGCTGTTCTTCGTCAACCTGGTGACCTCGCCGGGCGACTGGTGGATTCAGTGGGTGGCGCTCGGCATCGGGATCGCCTGGATCATCAGCCTGTTCCGCGTCATCCAGGCGATCGTCATCGCCGGCGGCATCGCGGCGCTGGTCGCCTATTTCAGTAACAAGAACGCGAAGTAGACAGCGGGCAGCCGGCAGCGGGCCATGGGTATCGCCCGTAGCCTGTAGCCTGTAGCCCGTAGCCTGAGCCTTGAGCCCTGAGCCTCGTCCCTCGTCCCTTCCTGATAGAATGCGCGCGCCCCCACGGGAGACTCGCCATGTCCTGTCAGCGCGCGCTGGCGGCGGCCGCCGCCTTCGTCTCGATTGCCCTCACCTTCCCGACGCTCGCCCACGCGCAAGGCACCGTCGCCGACTATCAACGGGCGTTCGGCCTCCGCGACAAGTACCAGGGCCTCGCCGTCGACGTGCCCGACGCCGCCGTCTGGGTCGGCAAGACCCACCGCTTCTGCTACCGGAAGACGGTCAAGGGCGGAACCCAGTTCATCGTCGTCGACGCCGACACCAAGCAGAAGCAGCCGGCGTTCGACCACGACAAGCTCGCCGCGGCGCTCGCTTCGGCGACCGGGCGGAAGCTCACCGGCCTCACGCTGCCGTTCAACACCTTTACCTTCGCGGACGACGGGAAGGCGATCGTGGCGAGGGTGGACGCGACCAGCTACACGTGCAGCCTCGACACCTACACGTGCAAAGGACGGGAGGCCGTCGGCGCGTTCGAGGCGCGCCAGCCGCCGCCGGCCTGCACGCCACCGCCTCCCGACGCCGCGCCGAGGGTGTCGCCCGACAAGAAGTGGGAAGCCATCGTCCGCGGCTACAACATCGCGGTGCGCCGCCCCGGCGACAGAACCTGGACGCCGCTCAGCACCGACGGGACCGAGGGCAACTGTTACGTGCTCGGCGGGATCGTCTGGGCGCCGAACTCGAGGCGCCTGGCGGCCTACAAGGTGCGGCCCGGCTACCGCCGCGAGGTGCACTACGTCGAGTCCTCGCCCGAGGACCAGCTGCAGCCGAAGTCCTCGTCCCGCTTCTACGCCAAGCCGGGCGACGAGCTGGACCTCGATCAACCGGTGCTGTTCGACGTCGAAGCGAAGACGCAGGCGGCGGTCTCGAACGCCTTGTTCCCGAACCCATACGAGCTGTCGCGCCCCGAGTGGCGCGCCGACAGCTCTTCGTTCACCTTCGAGTACAACCAGCGCGGACACCAGGTGTACCGGGTGGTCGAAGTCGACGCGACGACCGGCGCGGCGCGCGCCGTCATCAGCGAGGAACCGAAGACGTTCTTCACCTACTCGAGCAAGAAGTACCGCTTCGACGTCGCGGGCGGGCGCGAGGTCGTCTGGATGTCCGAGCGCGACGGCTGGAACCACCTGTATCTCTACGACGGCCGGTCCGGCGAGGTGAAGAACCAGATCACGAAAGGGGAGTGGGTCGTCCGCGGCGTTTCGAAAGTGGACGAAGAGCGCGGCCAGGTCTGGTTCAGCGCGAGCGGGATGTACCCCGGCAAGGACCCCTACTTCGTCAACTACTACCGGACCGGCTTCGACGGCACCGGCCTTACCCGCCTCACCGAGGCGGACGCGAACCACGCCGTCAGCTTCTCGTCGGACATGAAGTATTACGTCGACACCTATTCCAGGGTGGACCTCGCGCCGGTGTCCGACCTGCGTCTCGCGGCGGACGGTTCGCTCGTCATGGCGCTCGAACGCGCCGACATCGCGGAGCTCGTCAAGGCCGGGTGGAAGCCGCCGGAGGTGTTCATGGCGGCCGGCCGGGACGGCAAGACCGAGATCTGGGGCGTTATCTTCCGCCCGACGACGTTCGACCCGAAGAAGAAGTACCCGGTCGTCGAGAACATCTACGCCGGGCCGCACAGCTCGTTCGTGCCGAAGTCGTTCGCCGCCTTCAACGCGATGCAGGCCCAGGCCGAGCTCGGCTTCGTCGTCGTGCAGAT
This sequence comes from uncultured Acidobacteriota bacterium, assembly GCA_963717945.1. GTDB lineage: Bacteria > Acidobacteriota > Vicinamibacteria > Vicinamibacterales > Fen-181 > FEN-299. Next base: position 619,618 of record CAVQXT010000007.1, read on the forward strand.
CGACGGCATGGGGACGTCCAACCGGTCGAAGGCGTTCCACGACGTGGCCTGGAAGAACCTGAGAGACGCCGGGTTCGAGGACCGGATCCTCTGGCACCAGGCCGCCGCGGCGAAGTACCCCTGGTACGACATCTCGCGCGTCGGCATCTACGGGACCTCCGCCGGCGGCCAGAGCTCGCTCGGCGCGCTGCTGTTCCACCCGGAGTTCTACAAGGCGGCCGTGTCGGCCGCCGGCTGCCACGACAACCGGATGGACAAGATCTGGTGGAACGAGCAGTGGATGGGCTGGCCGATCGGCCCGCAGTACGCCGAGTCGTCGAACGTGGACAACGCGTACCGGCTGCAGGGCGCGCTCCTGCTGGTGGTCGGGGAGATGGACACCAACGTCGATCCCTCATCCACCATGCAGGTGGTCAACCAGCTGATCAAGCACGACAAGCCGTTCGACCTGCTGGTGATTCCCGGCGCGGGACACGGATCGGGCGGCGCGTACGGCGATCACAAGCGATACGACTTCTTCGTCCGCGAGCTGCTGAGCCTGACGCCGCCGAAGTGGACGGCGTTCGGGACGAAGACAGAGACGAAGTAGGCGGTAGGCAGTAGGCGGTAGGCGCAGGCCTGAAGGCCTGCGCTATCTGCAGATCTTGCGGGGATCGACAGATAGCGCAGGGCTTCAGCCCTGCGCTGCTGGAGGGCCGCCGGTCGCAAGCCGCTCGCCGCGAGCCGGCTACAAGTCCGTCCCCGAGTACGACAAATCGAGCGACTTGTTGCACAGCGGGAAGTCGGGGACGATGTTGCCGGGGCCGAGCTCGCCGAACAGCGGCCAGTTGCAGAACGACGGGTCGCGGATGACGGCCCGATCGAGGCGGCCATCGCGCACGCGCACCCAGTCGAGGATCTGGCCCCGCCAGCTCTCGGACCACCCGAGCGCGTCGCCGTCGCGGCAGAGGCACGCGGCGCGGAAGGCAGAGTCGGCGCCGCGCTCGCGGGCGAAACCCACGGCGACGCGAACGAGCTCGGCCGCGTCGGCCATCTCGTCCAGGCGCAGCATCACCCTCGCAAAGACATCCCCCTCGGTACGAGTGCGCGCGGTGACGGGCAGCTGGCCGTAGCCGGCGTGCGGATGGTCCCGTCGGGCATCGCGATCGACGCCAGAGGCCCGGGCCGCGATGCCCTTGGCGCCGTAAGCCAGGGCGGCCTGGCGCGTGAGGACGCCGGTCGTCTCCAGGCGGTCGCGCAGGGTGTCGGAGTCGAGCGCGAGGCCGACGAGCGTGGAGAATTCGGACCAGGCCTGACCGAGTGTCGCCTCGACGTCGGCGAGCTGCGCGGGTGTCGGCGGCGCCGCCACCCCTCCGGGGACGATGAGGCCGCGGAAGAACCGGTTGCCGAACGCCCTCGCCGACAGCCGCCTGAGCCTCTCGACGATCCGGAAGCCGCTTGCCGCCATCACGGTGAACCCGGTGCCCATCCCGCAGACGTTCGAGATGTCGTGCAGGTGCATCGTGAACCGCTCGAGCTCGACGGCGAGCACGCGGAGCACGCGCGCCAGCGCGGGGGGCTCGCAGCCGGCCACCGTTTCGACGGCCTGGCAGAAGGCCAGCGCGTGCGAGGCGGCCGCGTCCCCCGACACTCGCTCGACAAACGGCATGGCGTCGTCCACCGACCGGCCTTCGAGCAGCTTCTCGACGCCCTTGTGGGTGAAGAAGAGCTTGCCCTCGAGCGTGACGATCCGCTCGCCGGCGACGCTGAACCGGAAGTGGCCGGGCTCGATAATCCCGGCGTGAATCGGGCCCACCGGGATCTGGAAGATCCCCTCGCCCTCGACGCGTCCGAGCGGATAGGGCTCGTCCGCCCGGGGCAGCCGCGTGTCCCAGGCGAAGTCCTTCCGCAGCGGGTGGGTGCCTGCGGGCACGTTCTCGTGGTGCACGAGACGCCGCGGATCGGGATGCCCCTCGGCGACGACGCCGAACATGTCCGAGGCGTACCGTTCGTACCAGTGCGCGGCCATCACCTGCCGGGTGAGGGAGGCGAATCGCGGCGCGTCGGCCGGGAGGGCGGAGACGATCTCCACCCAGCGATGGCCCTGGTCGTCGGCGAGGACCGCGTGGACGCCGAAGCCGAGCCCCGCGGCGCGATCGTCGGTGGCGAAGAAGAGATCGAGCGGGCAGCCGAGCCGGTCGTGCAGATCGACGACCGCCGCCGTGAACTCGTCGCCCGACACCCGGACGACCGAACGGCCCTCGGAAGACGCCCGCACGTCCTGCCCGGCCTCTGCCGCCGCCTGGATCCACTGGTCCGCGTTCATGGTGTCACCGTGAAGGTGCGGGCGATGCTGGCGGCCCACTCGTACCCCGGCGTGCTGAGGAAGAAGATCCCGCCCGCGAACAGCAGCGCCAGTTCCACGGCCACCACCGCGTGGGTGATGGTGAACCGCTCGTCGCGGCGCTCGGCGAGCGCGCCGTCGCCCGATCCGAACAGCATCGAGAACAGGTGGTGCAGCACGCCGACGGGCACGATCGCCAGCGCGACGATGACGGCCACCGCCGCGGCCGGGCGGCGCCGGGCGGCCGCCATCAGGAACGTCAGCTCGCTCGAGAAGATGATCGACGTCGGCATGCCGATGAGGCCGAGGAAGCCGAGCAGGAAGGCCAGCGACGAGCGCGGCGCCGTCCGCCACAGCCCCTTGATGTTCGCGATCTTCGTCGTGTGCGTGCGGAGCAGGATCTCGCCGGCCGACAGGAACAGCGCGCTCTTCGCCAGCGTGTGGCCGATCATGTGCATGACGGCGCCGGCCGCGCCGACCGGCCCCATCCCGAGGCCGAACGAGATGAGCCCCATGTGCTCGACGCTGTGATACGCCAGCATCCGCTTGTAGTTCTGCTGGTGCAACAGGACGAACGCGGCGAAGAGGATCGAGACCAGCCCGAAGCCGATGAAGAAACCGGACGTCCACGCGTCCCGCCCGAGGGCGAGATCCACCAGGGCCTTCGCCCGCAGCAGCGCGTAGAGCGCGACGTTGAGCAAGACCCCCGAGAGGCACGCCGAGATGGGGGAGGGCGTCCGGCTGTGGGCGTCGGGCAGCCACGGGTGCATCGGCACGAAGCCGACCTTGGTGCCGATGCCGACGAACAGGAACACGAAGGCCCAGCGCACCACCTGCGGGTCCAGCGCCGCGGCCCGTTCGCGGAGGGCAGCGAGCGAGAACGCGCGGTCGAGCGGCAGGCCGGCGCCGACGCCCGCGTAGGCGAGCAGCAGCAGCCCGAGCAGGCTGACGCTGATGCCGAGCGAACAGAGCAGCAGGTACTTCCAGGCCGCCTCGATGGCGCCGTCCTTCTTGTAGAGCGCCACCAGCGGCGTCGTCGTGAGCGTCGTGGCCTCGAGCGCCACCCAGAGCACGCCGAGGTGATCGGTGGTCACCGTCACGAGCATCGCGAGCGCGAACAGCGGCAGAAGGGCGTAGTACAGGCGGACCTTGCGCAGCGAGAGAATGCCCGCCGCGTACTCGGTGCCGATGTACCGGACGCTCGACAGCGAGGCGGCGACCCAGACCACCTGGATGAGCACCAGCATCATCGCCGCGAACCGGTCCACCGTCCACAAGCTGCCGACAAAGAGCGGCCCTTGCGCGAACACGAGGCCGGCCACCGTGCCAAACCCGGCCGCGGCCACCAGGCTGGCCACCACCGCCGACCGGGCGAGCGTGCGGGCATCTCGCGCCGTCGCCGCGACGACGGAGGCCAGCACCGGGACGAGGAACGACGCGACGAGCAGCATGTCAGTCAATCAAATCGCTGAGACGGGCCGTGTCGTGCGACCGGTAGAGGCTGTGCACCTGCTGGCTCAGGATCGCCATCAGCAGCACGCCGGTCCCGATCGCGGCGAAGATTCCCATCTCGGTGAGGAACGGGACACCGCCGAGCGCGACCACCGCAAAGGCGGAGATCCCGTTTTCCACCGTGAGGAACCCGATGATCTGGGAGAAGAGATCGCGCCGGATGATCAGCATCAGGAAGCCGAGGAAGATGAGCGCCAGGGCCACGAAGACCAGACTCCAGAGCTGGATGACGCCTCCGGCCGGCGACGCCGGGCCCAGCGCCAGCGGCAGCCGCCGGGACATCGCGTAGGCGAGCCCGACCGAGGCGACGGCCAGCGCGTAGGAAGCGACCGGCCGCGTGATCGGCTTGAGACGCAGCATCTCGCCGAGCCGGCGCGCGGTGGACATGATGCCCCACGGGATCCCGACGACCTTCACCAGGATGGTGGCGACGGCTCCCGCGTACTCGGCGGGGTGGCCCGTCCGGACGGCGTGCGTCACGATGAGACCCGCCAGGCACGCCGACGAGATCGAGTAGTGCCGCAGCACCGTCGGCAGGCGCTTGCGCCCCATCGAGAAGAACGCCGTGAGCAGCATGCCGCCCGCGAACACGCCCTCGATCGACACGAGATCGGTCGTCATAACCACCCCGCGAACAGGCCGAGCGCGAGGCTCGTGAGCCCGAGGAAGAGCGAACCGAAGAAGTACTCCGGCAGACCGTAGAACCGCAGCTTCGCCATGCTCGATTCGAGGAGCGCCAGCGCCGCCATCACGCCCGCGAGCTTCAGGAACGCCGCGAGCGGCGCGAGGGCCAGCGCGGCCGGCCCGCTCGACGGCGTCAGCAGCCCCGCCGGCACGAGCAGGTTGCCGACGAGCAGCGCGAAGACGGCGAGCTTCACCATGCTCGCCAGCTCCATCAGCGCCAGGTAGGGCCCCGAGTACTCGAGCACCATCGCCTCGTGCACCATCGTCAGCTCGAGGTGCGTGGCGGGGTTGTCCACCGGGTAGCGGGCGTTCTCGCCGAGCGCGACCAGGGCCAGGGCGGCGACGGCCGGCAGCAGCCACGGGTGCGCCAGCAGGCCCGCGCCGGCCACCGACAGCATGCCGTCCACCGTCATCGAGCCCGAGGCCACCGCGAACGCGCTGAAGGCGACGATGAGCGCCGGCTCGAGGAAGGCGGAGATGGTCATCTCGCGGCTCGCCCCCATCCCGCCGAACGCGCTGGCCGAGTCGAGGCCGGCGAGCACCAGGAACGCCGCGCCGAGCATCCACACGCCCGCCACCACGAGCAGGTGGGAGAGCGGCGCGGCGGCGCCGCCGCGCGCGACCAGCGGCAGCACGGCGGCCGACACGAGCGCGGTGGCCAGCACCGCCAACGGCGCCGCGCGAAACACCCAGGACGTGCTCGACGAGAGGACGACCTCCTTTCGCATCAGCGTGAGGATCGTCCAGTAGGGGAGCAGGACCGGCGCGCCGCGGCGTCCCTGCAGCAGCGCCTTGCCGCGGCGGACGAGCCCGGTCGAGAGCGGCGCGAGCGCCACCACGAGGACCGACTGGACGAGCGTCAGGATCGCGGGGCTCACAGGGCCACCCACAGCGTCAGGAGCAGCGTGGCGAGCATCAGCGCGATGTAGAACTGGATCACGCCGTTCTGCAACTGCTTGAGCCACGCGCCCGTGCCCTCGATGAGCCGGGCGATCGGAAAGTACAGTCCGGCCAGCACGCCGCCCGCCTTCCGGAACTCCATCTCGCCCCGGCGAATCCACGGGTTGGACGCCACGACCGGGCGGAAGACGACGTGCTTCTCGGCGCGCACGATGTCGCGCAGGAAGAACCGCACCGGCGCCGAGAAACCGGTCGCCGTGTACTCCATCGTGGAGTCGATCGGCTGCCCGCAGTCCCACGTGTGATACCGCCGCACGCGGGTTGGCGGGCCGAGAAGGCGGCGCAGCAGCCAGCCGGCGAGGCACGCGGCGACCGCGGCGGCGGCCAGCGCCGGCGCGAGCCACGGCAGGCTGCCGCTGGCGACCAGCGACGCGGCCACCGCCGGCGGCGACGCCATGTCGAGGCCGACCGGCAGCAGCGGGGACAACCACGGCGCGGCCAGGCCGAGCGACACCACGGCGGCCGCCATGATCAGGACCGGGACGCGCAGCGCCGCCGGCGGCTCCACGGCGGCCCGCGCCCCCTCGGCGCGCGGCTCGGCGAGGAAGGTGAACGCGAACAGCCGGACCATCGCGAAGACGGCGAGGCCGGAGACGAACGCGACGCCGACCAGCACGGTGATGGCGGCGGCCACCACCCCCGCGTCACGCGTGCCGAACGCCCCCATGACCGACTGCAGCAGGACCAGCTCGGCGACGAACGATCCGGCCGGCGGCAGGGCCGCGGCCGACAGCGCGAGGACCAGGGCGCCGGCCGACAGCCAGGGCATCCGCGAGGCCAGGCCGCCCAGCAGTTCGATCTTCCCGGTGCGGGTCCCGTGGATGACCGCGCCCGCGCCGAGGAACAGGCCGGTCTTGAAGAGCGCGTGGGCCATCAGGTGCAGGAACATCGCGGCCATCGCCAGGTCGGCCAGCGCCGGCCAGCCGCCGCGCCGCAGCAGCACCTGGAAGCCGAACATCGTGAAGACCAGGCCGATGTTCTCGACGCTGCTCCACGCCAGGATCCGCTTGAGGTCGCGCGCGATGTTCGCGTAGATCACCGCGACGACGGCGCCCGAGAGGCCCAGGACGAGCAGCACCAGGCCCCACGCCGCGGGCAGCGCCGGCCAGCACGCCGCCGTGAACCGGAGCAGGCCGTAGATGGCGACCTTCAGCATCGCGCCCGACATCAGCGCCGACACCTGGCTGGGCGCGCGCGGGTGCGCCTCGGGCAGCCACGCGTGAAACGGCGCCAGGCCGGCCTTCGACGCGAACGCGAACAGCACCAGGCCCGCCGCGAGCGCCGACGCGCCGGGCGAGAGCAGGCCGACCGTCGAGCCGAGCGTGCCGAAGGTGGCGAACAGCGAGCCCGCGCCCGCCATGCCGGCGCCCACCATCAACGCCCCCGCGCCGAACTGCGCGACGGCCAGGTAGAGCAGCCCCGCCTTCTGCGACGCCTCTTCTCCGTCGGCAATGACCAGCAGGAAGGCCGAGAGCGACATCGCCTCCCAGAAGAGGAGGAAGGAGGCCACGCCCGACGACAGCAGCACGCCCTGCATGCTGAGCACGAACACGGCCGTCAGCGGCAGCACGGCGCGCAGCGGGTAGTGCCCGCGCTCGTCCTCGGAATACCGGGATCCGAACCACACGGCCATGGCCGCGACGAGGTGCAGGAGCAGCAGGAAGAAGGCCGAGAGCCGATCCACCAGGAGCGGAGCGCCGAACAACAGGGGGGACGCGCCGAGCGGGATCGGCGGCACGCGCGAAGCGAGGAAGACCCCGGACCCGAGCGCGCCGGCCAGCGCGCTGGCGATCATCGCGGCGTGATGAACCCGCCGCAGGGCGCGATGGCGCGCGAACAGGCCGGCCGCGGCGGCCGCCGCCGACAGGCCCCACGCCAAGAGCAGTGCGGCGGATGAGAAGCCGGCGGCCGTCACCGCGACCTCCCCAGGCCGTTCGCCAGCCCCTGGAGGATCTCGGCCGGGGACGGCGGGTCGCCGGGGATGCGGAGGTGAACGGGGATCACCTCGTCCACCGCGCCGACCACCGCGTAGGAGCCGCGCCAGATGCCCCCCGTGCACGCGCCGTCGCCGAGCGCCACCACGAGGCAGGGCTGCGGGGCGGCCTCGTAGGTCAGGCGAAGGGCGCGCTCGAGATTGCGGACCACCGGGCCGGTCACCATCAGCACGTCGGCGTGCCGCGGGGAGGCCACGAAGCTGAGGCCGTAGCGCTCGAAGTCGTAGTAGGCGTTTCCGAGCGCGAACAACTCGAGCTCTTCGGCGTTGGTGGACCCCGCGTCGACGGCCCGGATGCGCAGCGATCGCCCCCGTACAGATCAGCCAGCACGGCGCGCAGCGCCAGTCCGGGCGCGTCCAGCTCGGCGGGCTGGGCAGCCGGGGGCACCTCGCGCTCGGTGACGCGCGGCCCCAGGAGCAAGGTCTGCAGTAATCGGACGAACGACATGCGCTCTCTGCGCCGCAAAAAAAAGCCAGGCTCTCGCACGGCCGGGGGCTCGGCGCTGAGCACACCGGGATGTGGGCGGTCGGGTACTGCGGGTAGCGAAGACCAACGGAGCCGACCCAGTCTATCACGCAGGGACGCCGTCCCTACCGTGCCACCGTAGCCAGCCGCGGATCGCGTCTGACCGTGAGCGGCTGCGTGTAGACCTTGCCGTCCACCGTGAGCTTCACGGTGTAAGCGCCGGGCAGCGCGAGCGACCCGCCGCGGCCGCCCTGCCCGCCGCCTCCGCCACCGCCGCCCGTGCCCACCGCGCCGCGCGCGCCCTGGCCGGCCGGCGCCGGCGGCATCACGCGCAGGTCCCAGACCCATCGGTGCTGGCCCGGCTCGGCCGACAGCGTCGGCGGCGTCGGCCTCCAGAAGGCGGGGATGTTCAACGTGTCCGGGTTCACCGGGACGGCCCGGTCGGCGCTCGAGAACCGGCGGACGACTTCGCCGGCCGCGTCGAGAATCTCGAGCGTGACCGGGGCCGACGGCGCGGCCTTCAGGGAGTAGTCGATGAGCGCGCCGAACGGCCGGGTGTCGGCCAGCGGCTCGTCGCGCGGCTGAGGCGTGCCGTTCTCGGTTCCGGGCGGCATGTTCACGGCGTCCGCGGGCCGGAAGAGCACCGCGGCGGCAGCGGCGGTGTCCGCGGAGATCTGCCGCAGCGCGGTCATCTGATCGATGACCCAGAAGCCGCGCCCGTGCGTGGCGACGATGAGGTCGTCGTCGTGCACCGCCAGGTGGCGCATCGAGACGGCGGGCAGGTTGAGCTGCAGCGACTGCCAGTGGTCGCCCGCGTCGAAGGAGACGAACACGGCCTGCTCGGTCCCCGCGAACAGCAGCCCCGGCCGCACGGGATCCTCTTCGAGCGCCTGCACGTAGATGCCGGCGGCGAGGCCGCTCGTGATGAGCTGCCACGTCTTCCCGGCATCGCGCGTGCGGTAGAGATACGGGTCGTTGTCCTCGAGGCGATGGCGGTCGACGGCCGCGTAGGCGGTGCCGATCTCGCCGTGCGACGCCACCATCATCACGACCTTGCTCCACGGCGTCAGGGCCGCCGGCGTCACGTTCTGCCAGGTCCGGCCGTCATCCCGCGTCAGCTGGATGTAGCCGTCGTCGGTGCCGACCCAGACGACGCCCGCCTTGAGCGGCGAGGGGGCGATGGTGTAGATGACGCCGCGCCGCGCGCCCTTCGGCGCGTCGGCCGCCGTGGCGGCATCGAGGTTGGCCGGCGCGCCCGGGTCCTCGCGCGTGAGGTCCGGGCTGATCGTCGTCCAGCTGTCGCCGCCGTTGGCGGTCCTGAAGAGGAACTGGTTGGCGAAGTAGAGCACGCGCGGGTCGGCCTCCGAGAAGACCAGCGGCACCGTCCACGTGTGGCGCGCCGGCTCGGGCATCCCCCGTTCGGGCGAGACGTCGGTCGTCTCGCCCGTGAGCACGTTGCACCGCGTCACCGTCCCGCCGAAGACGAGCTCGGGATGGAGCGGGTCCGGGGCGGTGTAGCCGGCCTCGCCTCCGGCGCAGAGCGGCAGCCACTCCCTCGTGCCGATCTCGGCGTGCGGGCTGCGCGTGATGACCGCGACCGACCCGCTGTCCTGCTGCGCGCCGGTGATCCAGTAGGGGAACCTGGCGTCCGCGGCGGCATGGTACAGCTGCGCGGTCGGCTGGTTGTACCAGGAACTCCAGGTGGCCGCGCCGTCCACGCTCACGACCGCCCCCTGGTCCGATCCGAGCACCATGCGCGTCGGGTCGTTCGGATCGATCCAGAGCTGGTGGTAGTCGTCGCCGCCGGGCGCGCCCTTGATGGCGGTCCAGGTCTTCCCGGCGTCGGTCGAGCGGTAGAGCGACGTGTTCGACACGTAGACGACGTCCGCGTCGCGCGGGTCGACGACCACCTTGCAGAAGTACCAGCCGCGGCCCCAGATCCGGCTGTCGGCCGACACCAGCGTCCACGTCGCGCCGGCATCGTCGGAACGATAGAGGCCGCCGCGCTTCGCATCGACGATGGCGTAGACGCGGCGAGTCGACGAGCGCGCCACCGCCACGCCGATGCGGCCGACCGCCTCGGCGGGCAGTCCGCCGGCCAGCGCCTTCCACGTCGTGCCCCCGTCAACCGACTTGTAAAGGCCGCTGCCCGGGCCGTAGGACGGCGCGTAGATCGACCACGGCGGACGCCGCGTGTTCCAGAGCGACGCGTACACGATCTTCGGGTCCTTCGGGTCGATCGCCAGGTCCACGGCGCCGACGCTGTCGTTCTGGTAGAGGACCTTCTGCCAGGTCGCCCCGCCGTCCCGCGAGCGGAACACGCCCCGCTCCGGGTTCGGGCCGTAGGCGTGCCCGAGCGCCGCGACGAACACGACGTCGGGGTTCCGCGGATCGACCGTGACGCGCCCGATCTGGCGCGTGTCGTCGAGGCCCAGGTGCGTCCAGGTCCGGCCGGCATCGGTCGACTTGTAGACGCCGTTGCCGTACGAGATCTGCGACCGCATGTCGGCCTCGCCGGTCCCGACGTAGACGACGTTCGGGCTGGAGGGCGCGACGCCGATGGCGCCGATCGAGCCGACCGGCTGCGAGTCGAAGACCGGCGTCCAGGTGCGGCCGGCGTTGGTCGTCTTCCAGACGCCGCCGCCGACCGACCCGAAGTAGAACGTGGTCGGTTGTCCGGGCACGCCGCTGACGGCGTTGACGCGGCCGCCGCGGAACGGTCCGATCATCCGCCACGTGAGGCCGGAGTAGAGCGTCGGGGCGACGCGCGGCGACTGGGCCGCGAGCGTGACGAAGGCGGCGGCCGCGACGGCGAGCGCGCCGAGACCGGCGAGCAGGCGCACGGCCGCTCGCGAAGCGCAGGGGCTGTTCATAGCATGCGGTCCATGACTGTTGGGAAACCCAGAACCGCATTCTACCTCCACGGCGCCGGCTAGGACGCGATGGCCTGGAACGACACCGAGATCTTGACCTCGTCGCCCACCAGGACGCCTCCCGTCTCGAGCGCGGCATTCCACGTCAGGCCGAAGTCCCTCCGGTCGATCGTGAACTCGGCCTCGAAGCCCGCCCGCTGGTGTCCCCACGGGTCGGTGGCCCTGCCGAGGAAGGCGACCGGCACGGTGATCGGCCTGGTGACGCCGCGGATCGTCAGGTTCCCGGCGACCGAGTAGACGTCGCCGCCGGCGGGGGAGATCGAGGCGCTCACAAACGAGAGCGTCGGGAACTCGTCGGCCTTGAAGAAGTCGGCCGAGCGCAGGTGCGCGTCACGGTCGGGCTGGTCGGTGTCGATGCTGGCGGTCTGGATGGTCACCGTCACCGACGACCGGCTCGGGTCCCGCTGGTCGGCCTGGATCGTGCCTGCGAAATCGGTGAACCGCCCCCGGACCCTCGTCACCAGGTGGCGGACCTGGAACGTCGCCTCGGAGTGCGCCTTGTCGATGGTGTAGGTTCTGGTCGTCACGTCGGTCATCACGTCGGTCGTCATGTGCGGTCTCCTCGTTGCGGCGTTGACGCGTGTGATCACACGCATGAGTCGAAAAAAAAGGCCTAGGCGCCCCCCCGGACGCGGCCGAGCAGGTCGATGAGCGTCCGCAGGCGCGCATCGCCGAGATGGCCCAGGTGGGCATCGGTCAGCCGGTCCACGACCGGGTCGAGCGTCGCGAGCGTCTTCAGCCCCGCGTCGGTCACCCTGGCCGTCACGAATCGCCGGTCGTCGCCCTCGCGCTCGCGGACGGCGAGGTGCCTGTCCTCCAGGCGGTCGATCAGCCGCGTCACGTCCGGCACCCGGCGGAGCATCCTCGTCCCGATCTCGTGGCGGCACAGCCCCCGGGGGCCGGCGCCGCGGAGAATCCGGAGGACGTTGTACTGCGTGGCCGTGATCCCGTGCGGCTTCACGGCCGACTCCATCGCGTGCTCGAGCTCGGCCGCGGTCCTCAGGATGCTCAGGTGCGCCTCGTGCCGGACGCTGCGGAACGGCTTCCCCTGCTTCAGCGCGGCTCTCAGGTCGTTCCTCACACGCCCATATTACATGTGACAACACTGAATGTCAACACACCTATCGAGGGCGCCGCCGCGGGGCCCCGGCGGCCTCGGCCGCTCAGCGGCTGGCGGCCCGGATGCGGGAGGCGAACTCGTCGACCTTCTGCTGGATCGCGCGCAGCACGTTGGCCGCGTGGCCCGTCGCCCCGCCGCCCGACAGGCCGGAGGCGTGGAGCAGCGACACGCGCACCGCCACCGGCTGCGCCTGGTACGACAGCCGGGCCGTCGTCGTCGTGAAGACCGTCGTGTCGAACCGGGACACGCACACGCCGGGTTGGACGTTCAGCGTCTCCACCCGCAGGTCCAGGTAGGTGTCTTCGTTCTTGTGCGGGACCACCTTCAGGCCGCCGTCGGCGAGCGTCTTGGCGAGCGCCTGCTCGAGCATCACCCGGCCGAACCCGCACGTCGTCGCGGCCTGTCCGAGCGGCTGGACCGAGACGCCGATGGTGGTGATCCCGCGCAGGGCGGCGTCGGGCCGCTGCGCGCGGGCCGCTCCGCCGACGAGCAGGGGACCGGCCAGGGCGAGGACGACGAGGATCGCCGAGCGACGCCGCGTGGAACGAGACAACATGTTCACCTCGAGCCGAGCGCGCGAGGATCGTCGGTCGGGTCCGCGCGGTCGCGCGGGGCCGGCCTCAGAACCTGCGTGGAGGAACCACCACCGGCACCACCATCCGATATCGGACCGGCGCGCCGTCCCTGAGGGCAGGCGTGTACCGCCAGTCGAGCACCGCGCGGACGACCAGGGGCGCAAGCCCGGCCGCATCGGGCTCTCGCACCGAGGCCGACTCGACCGTGCCCTGCGCGCTGAGCACGACGTCCACTTCGATCGTCCGCGCCGACGCGGCCGGCCGCGCGCGCTCCGGCAGGTCGACGCCGGTCCGGAGCGGCACCGGGGCGGTCACGTCCTTCGCGGTCGCGTCGAACAGCGCGCTCGCCGACCGGCTGTAGCCCAGAAGCGCCTGCGCGACCAGGCGCATGTTGGCGCGCGGCCCGGGCGCGAGCGTCAGGTCGGGATCGTCGAGCAGCGCGAGGACGCGGGAGAAGCCGGTCGCGGCGTCAGCCAGGTCGCCGCGAAGGCAGGCGTTCCTGGCGCGGGAAGACAGCCCGTCGAGCGCGGCGGGAAGCGCCGCGCGCCGGCCGTCGCGAAAGGCGTTCCTGATCTTCGGCGCCGTGTCGTCCTCGGCCGGGAGAAAGAACGGGTCGAGTTCCACCACCGCGGCGATCGCGGCTCGCGCGTCCGCCTGGCGGTCGAGCGCCAGCAGGCAGAAGGCGCGCCCCTGCTCAACCGCCAGCGCGGCCCCGGGCTCGAGCGCGCCGCGCGTCTTCATCGCGTCGAACGCGCTCAGGGCCTCCTGGTACCGCGCCTCGGCGTAGAGCGCGCGGGCCGCCGACAACTCGTCCCGGGCCCCGGCGAGCGACGCCAGGATCAACACCAGCCCGCACGCGAGAACGGGCAGCAGGCGTCTCATTGCCGGAGGTCCACGCCGACGTGCGTCGGAGCACCGAGCGAGACCACCACCGTTCGCCGCTGCTCCGGAAAGCGCGGGTTCCTGAACACCAGCTCGTGCGAACCCGGCGCGACCGCGTAGTTGGCGATCGGCGTCTCGCCGATCGCCGTGCCGTCGAGCAGCACCTCCGCCCACGGCACCGCGTTCACCGACAGCGACCCGTTCGGCACCTGGATCGTGACGGTGCCGAGCACGCCCGGACTGACGGTCACCGTGGAGGTCGTCTCGAAGCCGAGCGCGGCGTTGACGAGCCTGAGCGTGTGCGAGCCGGGCAGCAGCATGATCCGCTGGTTGCGGCTGCTGCCGACGAGCGAGTCCCCGTCGTAGACCTGGAGCTCGATACCCGCCTTGACGGCCACCCAGCCCACCGCCGGCGTCGGCGCGCCGGGCGCCGCGGGCGCCGCCGGCGGCCTTGCCGGCGCCGGGCCGAGCGGCACCAGCAGCGTGGCCGTTTCACCGGCCGTGATGGTGACCTTCTGGACGACGGAGCGATAGCCATCGGCGACGACGACGGTGTGGGCCTCGGGCGAGAGGTGGTCGAGGAAGACCGGCGCCGCGCCCCGCATCACCCCGTCCAGCGCGACGGCCGCGCCGGGGGGCACGGTGGTCACCTGGAGGGCGCCTTCGGTCGGCACCGCGGGCGCGTCCGCCATGTCGAGATGATGGACGACCTCCACGCCCGGCGGCAGGGTGACGACGAGCGGCCGCGTCGTCGCTCCGCGGCGGAGCAGCAGCGCGTGCCGTCCGGGCGGCAACGCAACGCTGAGCGGCGTCGTGCCGAGGACCTTGTCCCCCTCGATGACGTCCCACCCGGGCGGCGTCGTCTGGACCGCCAGCGTCGATGGCGTCCCGGGTGCCGCCCCGGTCGCGCGGCGGCTGATCTCGCGTGCCGCCCGGGGAAAGGCGAGCCACGTCGTCATGCCGGCCGCGACCGCGAGCACCACGACGCCGACGACCACTCCCGCGGTCCCCCGGGGCCACCGCCGGTCGCGCGGTCGAGCCGCCGCAGCCGCGCGGCCCCGGGTCTCCCGGGTCCTCCACACTCGCGCCTCCGCCTTGCGCGCGGCGGCCACCTCGGTTTCCGTCGGGAACAGGGCCAGCGGATCCTGGTGGCTGGAGCCCCGCAGGGGAGAGATCGAGTCGGGCGGTGCCGGCGAGGCCGGCTTGTCGTCAGTCATGGGGAGGTGGCTCAGGGGGTGGGCCCTCGGCGGGCCGCCGAACACCAGTATGATTGCGGCCCGGAGGTTGTCAAGGAAAGTCGGGCACGCCAACTCGCCCTCACCGGACGCCGATCGTCGCCAGCAGCTTCCCGGCGATGCGGTTGAGGGGGTGGTTGCGGCGCAGCGCCTTGAACGGCACCTTCTTGCGAATGCCCAGGCGACGCAGCTCTTCGAGGATCAGGGCGTGCTCCCGGGCATGGCCCTGCAGCGGCGCGTCGGCCGCAACGCCCTGCTCGGCCCCCGGCGCTCTCGAGATGCCCTTCCAAAAGGTGGCGATCGCCTTCGCTTTGTCGCCGGCGTGGAGGAGGACCCGCCCCAGGTTCAGGTAGTGAGTAGGATTGCGCGGTTCGGCGTCGAGGGCCGCCTGGCAGAGCCGGACCGCCTCCCGGAACTGCCCTCGCTCCTTGGCGATGCAGTAGGCCCGGTACGAATTGAAGGTAGGGATGGTGCGCAGTTCGGGCGAACTCTCGAGGACGAAAAGGCCCTGCAGCGTGTTGCCGCGGTCGATCGACTGGATCGCCTGCTGCGCAACGTCGAGCTGGAGGCTGTCGGCGCGGGGTCCTCCGCCCGGAACAGAATCGAGCGACACGTTGTATGGCATGGTGCCCGCCTCCAGCGACTCCGCCCGGGCCCGGGGCGCTCGCCTGGGCCCGTGGTGACTTCACACCGGACATTCGACCCTCGGCAACCTGGGCCGGCAGCCGGCCCGCACCGGACCGTGCCTCGTATTGGTGGGCGGCCTTTCAGATCCGTTATCGGTCGCTGGTCCCCAAGGCTTACGGTCGAAAGCGAATCTGCCGGCCTCGGCCATTTTCGAAAGGCCGAGACCGTTCTGTCGGTGCCGGCCTTGGCGACTCATCTGTCGTGCAGGTTGCGTGCCAGCGGGGCTCAGCACCCCGGCGATTTGGTACTAGTACCTTGGTACGAGCACAGGGAAGATCTTCGCGGTATTATGAGCGCGATCGTCTAGTAACAGTCGTCCGGACTCCTCATCGTGTGTCGTTGCGCCGGCATGAACTCATATGCCTTCGTGGACCGGTCCCGTATCGGCGTCGACCCTCGCTCTTCTGACGACCGCGCAAGTGGCGCTTGGGACGGTCCGGCGGTACCGTAGCCCCGGCCTGCGCCAACTGCCGCTGCTCGTTCCCGTCATCGTGCTCGCCGCCATTCCCTGGGTCTTCCCGACGTTCGGCTGGGTCGTTGGCGCGCTCGCCGCGCAGGCGGCCTGGTTCGCGGCGTGCGAGCTGCTGGCCTCGCGCCCCGGGGCGGCGTCCGCCGCGCCGTCCGGCGGACCGGTGGCCGCCCCCCGGGGACGTCCCCTGCGGTCGAGGGCATTCGTGCCCGTGCAGGTCCTCGCGGTGCGCGACGAGAGCGACGAGATCCGGACCTTCAGGCTGGCGCGCCCCGAGGCGTTCGCCTTCGTCGCGGGCCAGTTTCTGACGGTACGCGTCCAGGTCGATGGGCGGCCCCTTGCACGCTGCTACTCGATCAGTTCGGCGCCCTCGTCGGTGGGCTACCTCGAGATTTCGGTCCGCCGGCAGGGGCTCGTCTCCGGCGCCCTCCACGCGACGTGCGTTCCCGGCTCGGTGCTGTTCATCAAGCCCCCGGCGGGTCGGTTCGTGTATCCGGCCGCGGACGCTCGGCCGATCGTGCTCGTCGCGGGCGGCGTCGGCATCACGCCGTGCCTGAGCATGCTTCGCCATGCCTCGGAGACCGAGCCCGGGCGGCCGGTGACGCTGCTGTTCTCGGTGCGGTCCGAGCAGGAGGTGCCGTTCGAGCGTGAGCTCGCCGAGATCGCGCGCGGCCACCCGCGAATACGCGTGGCGATCACCGTGACCAGGGCCGCCGGGCCGACGGTTTACCGGGTGGGTCGCCTCGACGAATCGATGGTCCGGGAGACGCTGACCTCGCCGGCCGACTCGTTGTGCTACCTCTGCGGGCCGACGCCGATGGTCGAAGCCGCCCGCGCCGCGCTGCTGTCGGCCGGCGTGCCCAAGGCCCAGATTCACGACGAAGTGTTCCAGGCGGCGGCGGCGATCGGGGCGAAGTCGGCCTCCACCTGCGCGGCGGCGCGCGCCCGGCTCGCCCTCGAGCTCAGCCACAAGGTGGTGGACGTGTCGCCCGGCGCCACACTGCTGGAGGCGGCGGAGGCCGCGGGAGCGTCGATCCCGTCGCTGTGCCGGTCCGGGGTGTGCGGGACGTGCAAGACACGGCTGATCTCGGGCGACGTGCAATTCTCGTCCGACGCGGTGGACGCCGAAGAGCTGGCGCAGGGGTACATCCTGCCGTGCG
This sequence comes from uncultured Acidobacteriota bacterium, assembly GCA_963717945.1. Lineage (GTDB taxonomy): Bacteria > Acidobacteriota > Vicinamibacteria > Vicinamibacterales > Fen-181 > FEN-299. Next base: position 636,617 of record CAVQXT010000007.1, read on the forward strand.
TGACGTGGCCCGTCGGCGACTGCAACCTGGAGGCGTGAATGGCGTTACCCGGGGACGCGCGCGCCGGGCGGCCAGCCGTCTGGTCCTCCGGCGCGCTCGTGAACGTGCTCGTCTGGTGTGCCGTGACGGCCGTCGCCGTCCTGGCGTGGGTGCTGTGGCCGCTCGACGGCTGGGGGTATTACACGACGCCGCTCGGCGTGCGGGGCTACCATCACGCGCACCCGTATCTGAAACCCTCGGGACATGTCGCGCACGTGATGGGCGCGAGCGGCGTCGCCATGATCCTGATGCCGGTGGCCTACTCGGTCCGGAAGAAGTGGGCGCGGCTCAGCCGGTTCGGCTCGATGAGGGCCTGGCTCGAGGCTCACGTCTTCTGCGGCATCGTCGGCCCGGTGCTGGTGACCGTGCACACCGCCATGCGGTTTGGCGGCATCGTCTCGGTGGCCTACTGGTCGATGGTCCTCGTCGTGTTGTCCGGGTTCGTGGGACGGTACTTTTACGTGAGGATCCCGAAGACCATCCGGGGCGTCGAGCTCGGCTACGACGAGATCCTCGAGCGCGCGACCGATCTCAAGATGCGGCTGCTCGAGACGGGACTGCCGGCGCCGCTGCTGCGAGCGCTCGACGCGTTCGAGCGCGCGGTGACGCCGGACACCGCGTCGCTGTCCACGAGGGGCTACCTGTTCGGGCAACTGGCCCTGCGGCGCGCCCTGCGGCGGCTGCGGCGCGACCTGGTCGTGGCGGGCGCGGACGAGGATCTGGCCACCCGGGTGGTCGGCATCGAGTCGGAGCGTGAGATGCTGCTCGGCCGGCTGGCGTACCTCGAACAGACCAAGCGGATGTTCGGGGCCTGGCACGTTTTTCACCAGCCCCTTGTCTACGTGATGTTCGCGATCGTGGCGGTGCACATTGCCGTTGCACTCTACCTCGGCTACACGATCGTCCCGCTCGGGCGAGGCTGACAGGCCCCGACGGGCGCCGGGTCCGGCCATGGCGTCGGCGGGTCTGCGGGCATTGGCCCTGGGGCGGGTTTCGCCCTCGTTTCACCCAGTACTAAGGTACCGGTTCCTCCGGTACTTCCTGCTTATTGTTCCGGCGGCGGTTCGGCTCAATAGTGTGAGCCGTCTGTGTTCGCGGTCGGAACTCTGGATCGGGTTCGGCCCAAGGTCACGTTCAGCGACTGCGTAATCCTCTGACTCGTGCGAGGCTGACATGAACGAGCCGGGCGGGCAGCACTCATCCGTTCCCGCGGGTCGACGGGCGATCGCGCGCGTCTCGCTCTCGCTGGGGGCGGCGCTGGTGGCCCTGGGCGTCGTCGCGGCGCCGGCGCGGGCGCAGATCGGCACGCTGGTGTCGCCGGGTCCGCTGGCCAGGGCCCACGCCTCGCTCGAAGGGGCGGCGAACTGCGAGAAGTGCCACGAGCCCGGTCGCCGGGTGACGGCCGAGCGATGCCTGGCCTGCCATCGCCCGGTCGCCGAGCGCATCAAGGCCGGCAAGGGCGTCCACAAGGGCGTCACCGAGTGCGCCAAGTGCCACGCCGAGCACGCCGGGCGCGACGGCGACCTCCTGCATTTCACGACCAGGGGCTTCGACCACGCGGCCGTGGCCGGATTCGCGCTCGAAGGCCGGCACGCCGGCCTCAAGTGCGCGGACTGCCACAAGACCCGGTCGTACCTCACCGTTCAGCCCGCGTGCGTCACGTGCCACGCGGACCCGCACAAGGGCCGGTTCGGACTCGACTGCGCCCGCTGCCATTCGGTCAACGTGCCGTTCAAGCAGGTCGCGGGCAACTTCGACCACAACCTGACCGCCTACCCGCTGGTGGGCGCCCATCGCACGGTCCCCTGCGCGAAGTGCCACGTGAACCAGGTCTACCGCGGCCTGAAGTTCCAACTGTGCACCGACTGCCACAAGACGCCGCACCGCCAGCCGCTCGGCGACAGCTGCACCTCCTGTCACACGCCGGAGACCTGGCGGACCCAGAAGATCGATCACGCGCGCACCGGCTATCCGCTCCTCGGCAAGCACGCCGCGGTCGCCTGCGCTGCGTGCCACGTGAAGCCGGCCATCCTGGTGCGGCTGAAGTACGACCGCTGCGCCGCCTGCCACAGCGACCCGCACAAGGGCGTCTTCAAGCAGGATTGCGGCGCGTGCCACCAGGTGACCGGGTTCGGGAAGACGCCGTTCGATCACAATACGACCCGTTTCCCGCTGACCGGCCGCCACGTGGGCGTCGAATGTCGCGCCTGCCACAAGAACCTGCCCGCGGTGCCGGCGGCGCCCGCCGCGCGTCCGCCGGCCGGCCAGCCCCTCGGGGCGTTCGACTTCCGGGGCCTCTCGACCGACTGCGTGTCGTGCCACGTGGACGTGCACCGCGGTGACGCCGGGCCCAAGTGCGAGGGGTGCCACTCGACGGCGGCGTTCCGCCCCGTGACCTACACGCACCCGCGGCAGCCGGAGTTCTTCGCCGGGCAGCACGCCGGGGTCGGCTGCGAGAAGTGCCACCGGCCGGGACCGGCGCCGGCGGCGCCGAGGGCGAAGGATGCGCCGCTCGAAGGCTGGCGCTTCAAGAACGTCTCGACCGCCTGCGCCACCTGTCATGCCGATCCGCATCTGGGACAAGTCGGGACGGCCTGCGAATCGTGCCACTCGATCGATGCGGCGAAGTTCGCCGTCGTGAAGTTCACGCACGCCAAGACGGCCTTCCCGCTGACGGGGAAGCACCAGACCGTCAAGTGCGAGCAGTGCCACAAGCGCGAGACGGCGGTGTTCCCGGCCGGGCAGGGGACCGCCGTGCGCCTGAAGGGGATGTCGCTCGCGTGCCGCTCCTGTCACACCGACCCGCACCTGGGGCAGGTCGGGATCGCGTGTGAGGGCTGCCACGACACGACGACGTTCCACCTCGCCACGTACCAGCACAAGCCGCCGGTGATGAAGCTGATGGTGGGCAGCCACGCGAAGCTCGTCTGCGCGGACTGCCACAAGAAGGTGCAGGGCCCCTTCCCGGCCGGTTCGGGCATCGCCGTCCGATACACCGGCATCGGCACGCTGTGCAGCTCGTGCCACGAAGACGTCCATCGCGGCGCATTCGGGACGACGTGCGAGTCGTGCCACAGCCCGAAGGCCGCCTGGCGGGAGGCGTCACGCGGGTTCCACCAGGCGACCAACTTCCCGCTCGTGGGACGGCACCAGGCCGTGGGGTGCGCCCAGTGCCATTGGAACGGCGTGACGAAGGGCACGCCGACCGCCTGCTACGACTGTCACTGGGTGCGGCGGCAGGACGACCGCTACTTCACCCGTCTTGGCAGCCAGTGCCAGGACTGCCATCGGCCGATCTCGTGGACCGCCGTGTCGTGGGACCACGGCGCGGCGACCGGGATGCCGCTGAGCGGGGTGCACCGCGCGCTCGGCTGCGAGGCGTGTCACAAGGATCGGCAGTTCGTGTCGCTGGGGCGCACGTGCTACTCGTGCCACGCGGCGGACTACAACTCCACGACCAACCCGAACCACGCCGCGGCCGGGTTCCCCATCACGTGCGACACGTGCCACAACGCGTCGGCTTCGAACTGGAACACCAGCTTCGCCCACAACGCGTTCTTCCCGCTGGTCGGGGTCCACGCGACGCTGGCCTGTAACAACAACCTGTGCCACGGGGCCAACAACAACTACACGACGGTTCCGACCACCTGCGTCGGCTGCCACCAGGCCGACTACAACTCGACGAACAACCCCCCCCACGCCGCGGCCGGGTTCCCGACCGCCTGTGACTCGTGCCACCATGCGTCGGACCCGAACTGGACGTCGGCCACCTTCAACCACAACACGTTCTTCCCGCTGGTCGGGCTCCACGCGACGCTGGCCTGTAACAACAGCCTGTGCCACGGGGCCAACAACAACTACACGACGGTGCCGACCACCTGCGTCGGCTGCCACCTCGCGGACTACAACGCGACGAACAACCCCCCCCACGCCGCGGCCGGGTTCCCGACCACCTGTGACTCGTGCCACCATGCGTCGGACCCGAACTGGACGTCGGCCACCTTCAACCACAACTCGTTCTTCCCGTTGGTCGGGGTCCACGCGACGCTGGCCTGCAGCAACAGCCTGTGCCACGGGGCCAACAACAACTACACGACGGTGCCGACCACCTGCGTCGGCTGCCACCTCGCGGACTACAACGCGACGACCGACCCGAATCACGCCGCGGCCGGGTTCTCGACGGCGTGCGACACGTGCCACCAGGCGTCGGCGACGAGCTGGACGGCCAGCTTCAATCACAGCCAGTTCTTCGCGCTGGTGGGGGTGCACGCGACGCTGGCCTGCAACAACAGCTTGTGCCACGGAACCAACAACTACACGACCGTCCCGACCACCTGCGTCGGGTGCCACCTGGCGGACTACAACGGGACGACCAATCCCAACCATGCGGCGGCCGGGTTCCCGACCGACTGCACGCAGTGCCACAAGGCGACGGACGCGTTGTGGACACTCGGCGTGTTCAACCACACCCAGTTCCCGATCGCGTCGGGCCGGCATTCGGGCTTCCCGTGCTCGGCCTGTCATCAGAACGCGACCAATTTCGCGATCTTCCAGTGCACGACCAGCTGCCACCCCCAAGCGTCGGTTACCGCGAACCACTCCGGGGTGTCGGGCTTCGTCTACACGTCGGCGGCCTGTTACTCGTGCCACCCCAACGGGTCGGCCGGGATCCCGGCGCCGGTGCCGCGCCTGGCGGTGTCGCACACGCGCGCCCCTGTGCGCGCCCCAGACAGGGTCATGGCCCGGAATGAGGCGGGTGGGGCCCTTCCCGCGCTGCGCTGCGTGGCCTCTCACGCGAGGGCCCTCCAATGACACCCCGAACCACGTTCGCGGTTTCGGCGCTCGTCATTCTCCTGATCGCCCCGCCCGCGGCGGCGCAGACCGCCGGCCAGGCCGACACGAAGCCGGCGGCATCTTCGGCGCCGGCCACGGCGGCGCCGCAGGTGCCTGCCACCACGCCGGGCTGGGCCCGCGTGTCGTTCTTCGCCGACGGGGCCTGGTCCACCTACACCGACGGCACGACCCGCAGCTTCAGCGAGTTCGTCACGACGGTTGCGGTCCAGTCGCCCCTCCGGCAGTCCGGAGGGATCGAGTATCGGCTCGACCTGCGCGTGGCGGGGTACCCGTCGTCCCGGTACATGTCCACGCGCGCGTCGCTCTACGAGGGCTACGTCGGCATGCGCTCCGACGACGGCCGGCTTGGCGTCAAGGTGGGCCAGCTCTGGCTGAACGACCTCGGGGCGCTCGGGTCGGTCGGGGGCGGGCTCTTCGAGAGCCGGTGGGCGGTGGGCGACGGAAAGATGCGGCTCCGGTTCGGCGCCTTTGGTGGCCTCGAGCCCGACATCCAGGCGATAAAGTACGCCTCCGGCGTGCGCAAGTTCGGGGGCTACGCCGTCCTCGAGTCGCCGAACGGCCTGCGCCGGCACGTCATCGGCTACGTGAACATCCGCGACACCGGGCTGACCGAGCGTTCGGTGATCACCTTCCAGAACTTCGTGCCGCTGTTCGAGAACAAGGTCTTCGTCTACCAGGCGGCCGAGTACGACCTGACGGGACCGGCGGGCGTGGGCAGCAGCCACCTCACCTACTTCTTCGCCAACGGGCGCCTGAGGCCGAACCGCCGGCTCGAGCTGCAGGGCACCTACCATCACGGCCGCTCGATCGACACGCGCGGCATCACGCTCGACCAGCTCAACGGCCGGCCGATCGATCCGAAGCAGGTCGAAGGCTTCATGTTCGAGTCGATCGGCGGCCGTGTCAGCTACGAGGTGATGAAGAACGTCCGCGTGTTCGGCGGCTACACGCGGGACCGTGACAACGTGGGCGACGCGGCCCGGCAGCGGTTCCAGGTCGGCGCCTGGATGTCGAACGTGGGGAAGACCGGTCTCGACATCAATGTCACGGAGTGGCGGATCCGGCAGGCCGGATTGACGACGTACAATTCGCTCTACGTGTCGGTCGGACGCAACGTCTTCTCCCGCCTCTACGTGAACGGGGAATACAACCAGTCGGTGTCCACGCTGCGCCTGCTCACCGGCAACGCCTTCACCCTGATCTCCCGTCCCGAGACGCATCGCTACGCGCTGTCGGGGACGTTCCGCGTGAACCGGCGGGCCTCGGTGCTGTGCAACGTCGAGCGCATGAACGATTCGACCTCGCGCGAATACCGCCTCATGGCGGGGCTGACTTACCGGTTCTGATCGAGGGGCCAGCCGGCTGGCCCTTCCGTGTCGGCCCAGGGCCCTTCCGGCCGTCTCGACCTCGACGCCGCGCATCGGCCGCTGACGGGAACCCGGGCTCCCCCCGCAATCCACGCGCCCTCATCCGGTATCATGGTGCCCGCCCCGTTCTGAGAGGACATCGTGACGCCAGTGATCGCGCTCGGCATCGCCGCGGGACTGAGCCTCGCCATGGCCGCCTGGTCGGCGCACCAGCGGCGAAGGAAGGCCCGCCGGGTCACGGAGCAGCTGCGCGCCGGTTGGGCCCGCGCCCGTGAGACTGATCGCCCCGGCGGCGTTCCGGGCTTCTACTTCAGTCGGCAGGTTGCGCTTCCGGGTTCGCTCGACCCAATGACCTGGGCCGACCTGAACATGGACGCGGTGTTCGCGTTCCTCGACCGGACGACATCGGTCCTCGGCAGCGAGGTCCTTTACGACAGGCTTCGGGGCCAGCGTCGGGACGAAGAGGAACTATCGCGGTTCGACGGCACGGTGGACCGGCTGGCTCGCGACGAACGGGCCAGGCTGGCCGTCCAGGTCGAGCTCGCGAGGATCACGGAGACCTACCCGGCCATCGCCTGGCAGATCGCCCTCGACACCCTGCCGCCACTGCCCGCATGGCTGCGCTGGGTCAGCCCCGGCGTGGCCGTCTTCGTCGCCGCCACGATCGCGGCGAGCGTCGTCCAGCCGTCGTTCATCAGCCTGGTCGTTCCCGCGCTCTTGTTGTCGTTCGTGGCGAGGTTCTCTATCGCCCCGCGGATCGCCCCGTGGGTGTCGCCGTTCCTGGCGGCGGGCCAGATCATCGAAACGGCACGGCGGGTGTCCGCACTCGAGCCCATCGACGAGCCGACGACGCGGATCATCGTCGAACGGCTGCCGAAGCTGAAGCGTCTCTCCAGGGTGGCGAGGTGGCTGGGTCAGGACCCGTCGCGGACCGATCTGGTGTCGCTGGTCACCGAGTACGTCAACCTCTTCTTCTGCGTGGACGGCAACGTCCTGCTCGCCGCCTTTGGTCTCGCCGAGCGGCACCGCCAGGACTTGTGCGAGGTTGCAGAAGCCCTGGGTCGGCTCGATGCGGCCATTGCCGTGGCCTCGGTCCGCGCGGGCTCGGTCGGCTGGACGCGACCGGCGTTTGCCGGCCCGACCGACCCGGCGAGGTTGTCCGGCCTGCGACACCCGCTGGTCCGCGACTGCGTGCCGAACGCCATGACGCTCGGCCCCGTCGACGGGGTGGTCCTGACCGGCGCCAACATGACGGGGAAGTCGACGTTCCTGCGATCGCTCGGCACGAGCGTCGTGCTGGCGCAGTCGATCTTCACCGTCTTCGCCGACGCGTACGAGGCGCCGTGGATGACGGTCGCGACGTCGATCAGTCCGACCGACGAGCTGTTGGAGGGGAAGAGCCTCTACCAGAAGGAAGCGGAGACCGTCGTCTCCATCGTCGGGCAGGCGCAGCGGCCGGGCGTGCTGTTGTGCCTCTTCGACGAGCTGTTCCGCGGCACCAACTCCGTGGACCGGATCTCGGCGACCGCGGCAGTCTGCTCGTACCTGGTCGGGCCGGCGGCGGGCAAGCAGCAGCCGGGCCGTCTCGCACGGTGCCTCGTGGTCGTCGCCACCCACGACCTCGAGCTGGTGTCGCACCTGGCGCCGGGCTTCGCGGCGGTTCACTTCGGCGACCGCATCGAGGCCGACCGTCTCGTATTCGACTACCGGCTCCGCCCCGGCGTGGCCTCGTCGCGGAACGCGATCGCCCTGCTGCAGATTCTCGGCGCCCCGCCGGCGATCGTCGCGCGCGCGCACGAGCGTGCGGCGGCCTTGCGGTGACGCGGCCGGAGGCGCGTCAGCGGGCGGCCAGCGGGAGCTGCACGGTGACCGTGGTCCCCCGGCCTTCGGCGCCCTCGATCTCGATCGTGAAGCCGCAGCGGTCCGCGATCGCCTTGACGATGGCCAGTCCCAGGCCGGTGCCCTGCGGGTCGATCGCCTTGGCGTTGGGGGCGCGGAAGAACTCCTCGAACAGGTGCGGGCGAGCCTCGTCGGGAATGCCGATCCCGTTGTCGGCCACAGACAGTCGGGCCGCGTCGCCAATCCTGTCGGCCGACACGCGCACCTGGCCGCCGGGGGCGTACTTCACCGCGTTGGCGACCAGGTTGTCCAGCAGGAGCGCGACGTCCGCCGCCCCGGCCTCGACGGCGAGCGGGTCCTGGCCCTTGTCGCACTGAACGGTCACGCCCGCCGCGCGCGCGGCCGAGTCGGCGCGGCCGCAAGCTTCGTCGAGCGCCGGTCCGAGCACCGTCACGGGAGGTCTGGCGTCGGCCCCCGCCCCGTCGATCGCCATCGCGAGATCGATCAGGTCGTCCACCAGCGCCTGCATGAACTCGAGGCGTCGTTGGAGGCGCGCGACCAGGTCGGCCTGGGAGGGGAGCAGCGGGCCGGCGTGGCCGTCGCTCAAGACGGACGCGATCGTCCTCGTCGCGGCAATGGGCTGGCGAAGATCGTGGGTGACGATGCGCAGGAAGCGGGCGACGTCGCCGCGTCCGCGGCCGGCGTCCGGGTCCCGGCTGGTCGGCCTGGGGCTCGCCATGCGCGTGCTCTCCGCGCTAGGGCTGCGCCGGTCTCCCGCCCAGCAATCTCTCCACGGTGGCCATCAGGCGGTCGGCGCTCACCGGCTTCTCGAGGAACTCATCGACCGGCAGCGAGTCTTCGTTGGGACCGAAGCGGAACGAGGTCGTGCGATGAACCGCGCTCAGCACGAGAATGGGCACCGCGCGGTAGGCGGCGAACTCGGAGTCGTCCGACGTGTCGCGCAGCCGCTGGGCGACGCGAAAGCCCTCGGTGTAACGGTCCATCATCACGTCGAGGATGATGAGGTCCGGGCTGGTCTCCTTCACGCGGCGCAGCCCGAGCTCGCCGTTTGTCGCCGTGTGGAACCGGTGCCCTTTCCCCTCGAGCAGGACCTTCAGCGCCGCGGCCAGGTCGGCATCGTCGTCGATCATCAGGATCGTGGCCATGTCCGCTGCCCTCCAGGCGAGCCATCATCGCACTTCGCGGGCGCCGAGACAAGCGTCGACGGGCAAGCGGGGGCCTGTTGCCGAACCGCCTCCCTTTCGGATAGACTCGGCGCGGGTGGTGAGCTTGTGAATCCTGCCACAAACTGCCCGGCGACGACTTCAGCCATCCGGCTCCGTCACCACCCGTCGTTCTCGTCATCCTCGTCTCCCTCGGGCGGCTCGTCATCGTCGACGTCACCGTTGACACCCTTCTCCGGCATCGCGACGCGCGCGCCAGCCCCGTCTGCGGAGGGCTGGCGCCCCGCGCATCTCGGGCCGGAGCCCCGGCTCCTGCGGCGGCGGACCACGGGCGACCGTTCCACGTCGTCGTCGTGACCTTCGGCGTCGGCCTGGGCCCATTCAAGTCTGCCCCTGGGCTTCATCGGCACGCGTCGGCCTCCTGGAAGTCGCGGGCGGCGACGTCATCGACGCTGTTCGACTCGCGCGATCGGGGGCCAATATGGCGTTCCACCCGTCCACGTGCCCCTTCTGCTCCTGCGCCTGCGCCGTCCTGTTGCACGAGGAGGGCGGACGGCTGCTCGGCAGCTACCCGCGCGTCGGCGCGGGCGGCCGGGCCGCGCTGTGCATGCGTGGCTGGAACTGCACCGCCAGCGGATCCCATCCGGACAGGCTCACGGCGCCCCTGGTCCGGGGCGCGGGCGGACTGGTTCGCGCCTCGTGGCGGGACGCGGTCGAGGAGGTGGCCTCGCGCCTCGCGAACGTGGCGACGCCGCCGCTCTTCGCCCTGGGGCCGACGCTCGCCAACGAGGACGTGTTCGCCGTGCGGCGCCTCGCCGGCCGGCTCGGCGCGCGGCTCGGCACGGCGGACCTCTCCGGCGCGCAGACCGCCAGGTCGGCCCTGCGACAGGTGCTGGGAAGGGGATACAGCCTCCCGGACCTGGAGGCGATCGCCGGCGCCGATTTGATCTGGCTCGTCGGCGTGGACTTCGACGAGTGCCCGCAGGTCGCGTCGCGCGTGGTCGAGGCCCGCCGGCATGGCGGCGCGGTCGTGCGGTTCGATGTGTACGCCTCCGGCGGCGGTGACGGCTCGAGGAACGTGGCGATGCCTCCGGGGCAGTTCGCCGATCTGCCGCTGTTGCTCCAGCAGGCGATTGTCACGGCAGACCTGGCGGCTCCGGATGTCCGGGGCGCCGCGGGGTTCGGAGACCTGTGTCGCTACTGGCAGACCGCGCCTGCGCTCGATCGGCGGACGTGGCTGCCGGGCGAGTCCGCTCTGGCACTGGCGCGAGAGTTTCGAGCGGCGTGCCGGCCCGTGGCGATTCTCGGCAGCCGGTGGTTGACCTCGGCCCGGGCGGAGGAGAGCACGGAGCAGCTCCTGCAGGCGCTGGCGCTGCTGGGCGCCGCCGATCGCGTGCTGGCGGCCGTCGGCGAAGTCAACAGCTGGGGCACGCTGGACGTGCTGGGCCCCGACGTCCCGCCGGTCGAACTGGCGCTGCACGAAGACGGCCTCGACGCGCTCGTCGTCGTCGCCGACGACCTGGTCCGCCGCAGCCCGCGCCCGGCCGCGCTCGCCGAGGCGCTCCGCCGCCTCCGGACGGTCGTCGTCATCGACCGCTTCGCCACCGACACGCTGCCGTTCGCCCATGTCGTGCTGCCGTCCTGCACGTCGGCCGAGATCGACGGGACCATCACCAACGTGTTCGGCGCCCTGCAGCGCTGGCGGCGGGCCGTTCCGCCCCCGGGTGACTGCTGTGCGGAACGCGTATGGGCGTCGCGGATCGGCCGCCTCTTCGGCGTGGAGGAATGGCCGGGCACTGCCTCGACATGGTTCGACCAGATGCGGTCCGATGTCGAGGGCTACGAGCCGATCTCGCCGGAGCGGATGTACCGCGAGGACGGTCCCGCGCGCCGGGGCGCCGGTGACGGGCCGGCCTCGCCGCGCGTGGCCGGGCAGACGCGCGTCAAGTTCGCCCCACCCCCCGGCGACGCCGGGCCGGTCGAGCCCGGCGGGGACGCCGCGTTTCCGATGCGGATGGTGCTCGGCGCTCACGTGGCGAACTGGTCCACCGGCGCGTTGAGCCAGCGAGAGGAACTCCTGCGTCGGGAATTCCTCGAATCGACGGTCGCGGCCGCCCCTTCGGTCCTCGAGCGGCTCGGCATCAAGGCCGGGTGGCCCGCGACGATCCTGGTCCCGGGCGGTGAGGCCACGGTGACGGTCCGCGCCGACCGGCGCCTGCCGCCCGACGTGCTCGTGCTGGTGCCCCTCGCCGGGTCGCCGCCGCTCCGGCTCCGCGGATGCTATCCGGGCCAGGCCGGCCGCAGCGTCGGCGTGCAGCCGATTCCGGCGCGGCTCGAGCGCGCGTGAGGAGGGAAGCCCATGGGCCCGATGACCATCCTCAAATCCGACCTCCCGGCCTTCCTCGCGGCCCTCGCGGACTCCTATCGCGTGGTCGCCCCGCGGCGGGTCGGCGGGGCCGACGTCGTGTTCGCCGACTGGATCGATGACGCGCCGGTGGACCTGGACTTCGTCAACACGGCCGTCCCGCCGAAGATGCTCTTCTTTCCGGCGCGGGAGACGCTGTTTCATATCGAGGGTCTGCGGAGGCCCACCCTGTCGGTGGACGGTGTTTCGGATGGCGCAGGGCTGAAGCCCTGCGCTATCCACGGTGATTCAGATAGCGCAGGCCTTCAGGCCTGCGCTTGTGCCGAAAAGCCTCTCGCCATCTTCGGCATGCGGTCCTGCGACGCGACCGGCCTGGCCTTCCTCGAGAAGTTCTTTGCCGGGCGCGGCTTCGAGGACGACACGATCCTCGAGCGGATCGGGTCCGCCCTGACGATGACGCTGGCGTGCCGCGAGCCGGGGCCCGATTGCTTCTGCGTCTGCTGCGAGGGCGGGCCGTGGCTCACCTCGGGATTCGACATCCAGTTCGGCGATCTCGGCGCCGCCCTGATCGCCGACGCACGCACGCAGAAGGGGGAGGCGGCTGTCGCTGCGGCCCCGGCGGTGTTCGTCCCGGCCGCGCAAGAGGCCATCGACGCCTGGTCGCGGCAGCTGGCGAATGTGGACGCGGCGTTCGAGCGGCGGTCGTACATCGCCGCCGGCACCAAGCGAATCTCGCTCGGCCGGATCCCGCAGGAGAAATGGGAGGAGTGGGCCGAAGACTGCCAGGACTGCGGCGGCTGCTGCTTCGTGTGCCCGACCTGCTCGTGCTTCACCGTCGCCGACCGGCCGTCCGGCCACGACGCGTTCGACCGCGAGCGTCGGTGGGACGCCTGCCTCTACGAGGGATTCACCCGTGAGGCCTCGGGCCACAACCCGCGCGCCGCGAAGGCCGAGCGGCTGAAGCGGCGGTTCTTCCACAAGCTGTCCTACCAGTACATCGACGTGATGGGTCGCCACGGGTGCGTAGGGTGCGGCCGGTGCGTCGCGACATGCCTGGGCGGGCTCGACATCTCGACGCTGCTCACGAGGATCCACGATGAGTGCCAGTAGCCTCTACCTGCCGCACCTCGCGGAGATTGCGCGCGTGGAGGAGGAGACCCCCGACACGCGGACCTACTTCCTCGCGGCCGACGGCGTGGACTGGCGCCACGCCTACCGCCCCGGCCAGTTCGTCGAACTGTCGGTGTTCGGGGTCGGCGAGGCCCCGTTCTGCCTCGCGCAGAGCCCGACGCGCTCGGAGTTCATCGAGCTGACCGTCAGGCGCACGGGCGCCGTCACCAACCGGCTGCACACCTATGGCGCGGGCGACGTCGTGGGCCTGCGGGGCCCGTTTGGCAATGCGTTCCCCTTCGAGCGGGCCCGCGGAAAGCACCTGCTCTTCGTCGGCGGCGGCATCGGCCTTCCCCCTCTCCGATCGCTCATCAACTACGTGCTCGACCACCGGGCGGACTACCGCGACCTCACCGTGTTCTACGGCGCTCGCACGCCGGCGGACCGCGTCTACAAGAGCGAGCTGGCGGAGTGGAGCCGGTCGCCCGCGCTCACGCTCGTCGAAACCGTGGACCGGGGCGACGACACGTGGACCGGCCACGTCGGGGTCGTCACGACGCTGCTGAAGGGGCTGCCCGTCGATGCCGCGGCCACCGTGGCCTTCACCTGCGGCCCGCCGGTGATGCTGCGGTTCGTCGTGGCCGAGCTCATCGCGCTCGGCATCTCCCCCTCGGACATCGTGACGACGCTCGAGCGCTACATGAAGTGCGGCGTCGGCAAGTGCGGGCACTGCGCGGTCGGCCACCACTACATCTGCGTGGACGGCCCGGTCTACAACTTCGACCAGATCAGCCGGCTTCCGGAGGCACCGTGATCAGGCTCTTCGGGCGAACCCTGTCGGGGAAAGTGCTCGTCGCCGGCGTGGGCCGGGTGGACCGATTCGACGATGGCGCCGGCCCGATGCTGGCGCGCCGGCTGGCGGCGGTTCCCGGGATCGAGACGCTCGATTGCGGAGACCGCCTGGAGGATTTCACGGGAGACATCGCGCGCCTCAGGCCGGACATCGTGCTCATCGCCGACGCGGTCGATCTGAAGGCCGCGCCGGGCTGCATGGCGCTGCTCGCGGCGGACAAGCTGCCCGCCGACCTCGATAGCCACCGGGCGACGCTGAGGACCGCCATGGAGTACCTGAAGCTGCGCACGCGCGCCGAGGTGCTGCTGCTGGCGATCCAGCCGGCGCGCGTGGCGGATGGAGTCGGGCTGAGCCCCGAGGTGCAGTCGACGGTCAACCTGCTCGCCGACCTGTTCGAGGCGTGATGGGCACGGCGGCCGTCCGGCTTCGGGACGTCGGGGGCCGCGCCAGAGGATCCAGGGAACCGTCATGAACCCAGAAGCGATGGTGTGGCTGCTCGCGTCGCCGTTTGTCGGCGCCATCCTCCTCTACCTGGCCCGCGGCCGCGTGCAGCAGGCGCTCGCCGTCGCGCTGCCGGCCGTCTACCTCGCGCTGGGCGCGGTGGTGGTGGCCGGCGGGCACGCCGCGTTTCCGCTCCGGGCCCAGTTGTACAGCCTGCCCTGGCTCGACGAGGCGGGCGTCTTTCCGCTCAGGCTGGACCCGCTGTCGGCCGTGCTCCTGCTGGTGGTGCTCGTCGTCGGCCTCCTGGTGATGGCCTTCTCGATCCGCTACATGGGGCCGGGCAACCGCGAGCATCCGGTCCGCGACGGCGAGGGCAACCACCGCTACTATGCCTTTCTCTCGCTGTTCATCGGCTCGATGATCGGCGTGGCGCTCGCCGGGAACCTCCTGGTGCTCTTCCTGTTCTGGGAGTGCACGACGCTCTGCTCGTGGGTGCTCATCTCGCACCACGTGCACGAGCCCCTGTCGGTGCGGGCGGGATTCAAGGCGCTCGTGATGACCCACCTCGGCGGCGTGTTCCTGGTCGTCGCCCTCGGCGTCGTGTTCGGGCTGACGGGGACCTTCTCGTTCGCCGCCATCGGGCAGCTCGCGCCGACACCCCAGGCCATCGTCTTCCTGTGCCTGCTCGTGGCGGCGTCCGCCAAGTCGGCCCAGGTGCCGCTGTTCACCTGGCTTCCCGACGCGATGGCGGCGCCGACGCCGGTGTCGGCCTACCTGCACGCGGCCGCGATGGTGAAGGCCGGCGTCTACCTGATGGCGCGCGTCATCCTCGAGACCGGCACGTTCCCCGCCTGGACCGGGGCGCTGATGGCCGGCCTCGCGCTGATGACGATGGTGGTGGGCCTGGTCTTCTACTTCTACCAGGACGACCTGAAGCGCTTTCTCGCCTATTCGACGATCGCGCAGCTCGGTTACATGATGCTGGGCCTCTCGCTCTTCATGCTGGGCTCGCGGACCGGCTTCCGGGCGGGCGTGTTCCACCTGGCGTGCCATTCGGTCGCCAAGGCGCTGTTGTTCCTCTCGGTCGGCGCGATGGCGATGCGCCTCGGCGTCCGATCGATCTCGAAGATCTCCGGCCTCTACGCCAGGATGCCGGTGGCCGCGATCTGCTTCTTCATCGGCGTGCTGGCGGTCACCGGCATCCCGCCCTTCTCCTGCTTCTGGAGCAAGCTCATGCTCGTCGTCGGGATCATGGAACTGAAGGGTCCGGCGATGTGGCTCATCTCGGTGCCGTACTACCTCGAGATCGTGCTCGGCTTTTTCTGGTACCTGAAGGTGGGCCAGCGCCTGCTGTTTGGGGAACCGTCCGCGGCGGTCCTGGCGATCGAGCCGGACTCCGCGGTGGCGGGGACCGGCCTGACCAGCGGCGTCCTGATCGTGCTGGCGGCGCTGACCGTGCTGATGCCGGTCCTCGTCTATCCGCTCGTCGAGGCCCTGTAGCCACGTCGGCAGGTCTCAGGGGGGGTCATGGATCAGCAGTCGATGCTCCTCGGCGGGTTCGCGCTGCTGCTCGTCGGGGCGCTCGCCACGTGGGTCGTCGGCGGCGCCGGCTGGCGCGCGGAGTTCTCGCGACGACTCGGGGTCATCGTCGTGGCGGCGGCGGGCGCCTGCTTCGCCGGCGTGGCGGTGTCGGTGCTCGCCGGCGGCGGCGCGCTCGGCCCGATCGTCGTCTGGCAGCCCTCGCTCGTCAAGGCGTCGCTCTCGATCCGCGTGGACGCGCTGTCGGCGTTCTTCCTGCTGATCATCTCCGGCCTGTCGGTCGCGGCCGCGTGGTTCGCCGTCGGCTACACGCGGAAGATGGCCGATGTCGGCGGCTTCTACCCGCCGCTGTTCCTGTTCGTCTTCGGCATGGCCGGCGTGGTGGTGGTGGACGACTTCTTCTTCTTCTTCGTGCCGTGGGAGTTCATGGCGCTCAGCTCTTACCTGCTGGTCGTCTTCCACCGGGAGAGGGCCGAGAGCCTGTCCGCCGGCTTCCGGTATTTCTTCGTGACCCATGCGGGGACGCTCGCCCTTCTGTTCGGCGTCACGATGCTGGCGGGCGGCGGCGGCGGCGAGTTCGGCTTCGAGGACATGGCCCGCTCGATGCCGGGGCTGCTGGCGGCGAGACCCGTCCTGGCCCACACCGGCCTGCTCCTGATCCTCCTCGGCTTCCTGGTCAAGGCGGGGTGCTTCCCGTTCGGGATGTGGTGGCTGCCGGCCGCGCACCCCGCGGCGCCCGCGCCGGTGAGCGCCCTGCTGTCGGGCGCGATGATCAAGCTGGGGCTCTACGGCATCCTGCGCGTGTTCTTCGAGATCACGCCCGTGGGCCCCTGGTCGCTCGGCTGGGGGCTGGTGGTGGCGGGGTTCGGCACGCTGTCGCTCGTCGTCGGCACGCTCGCCGCGCTCGCGCAGAACGACTCGAAGCGGCTCCTGGCCTATTCGTCGATCGGGCAGGTCGGCTACATGCTGCTCGGATTCGGCCTGGCGCTGGGGCTGGCCACGTCCGACCCGACGCTGGCCGCCATCGCGCTGGTCGGCGGGCTGTTCCACCTGCTGAACCACGCGTGCTTCAAGGGGCTGCTGTTCCTCAACGCCGGCACGTTCGAGCTGGCCACCGGCGAGCGCGATCTCAACCGGCTGGGGGGACTGAGCCAGGTCGTCCCGGTCACCGCCGCGTGCGCGATCGTGGCGGCCCTCTCGATTGCCGGCCTCCCGCCGTTCAGCGGGTTCTCGAGCAAGTGGCTGCTGTACCACGCGTCGATCTGGGGCAGCCAGGGGGCGCGCGTCCCGTTCGTCTTCTTCGGCATCGCCGCGCTGGTCACCTCCGCCGTCACGCTCGCGGTGCTTCTGAAGTTCCTCGGATCGAGCATTTGGGGCGCCATGTCGCCGGCGGTGAAACGGGCAGCTCGGCCCCGAGAGATGCCGTGGCTCGGGCTGAGCCAGCTCGCCCTGGCGGCGCCGTGCGTTGGCCTGGGCCTCTTTCCCGTCGCGGGCGCCTGGCTGTGCTACCTCGCCGCCGCGCCCCTGGTCGCGGGGATCGGCGCCCCGGCCTTCCCGTCGCTCTTCGGCGCCGGCCGATGGGGGATGGAGATTCACGACCGCGGCGCGGTGGTCGGCGTCTGGGCGCCGCTCGTCGTGGCCGCGATGCTCGGCGCGGCGCTTGTCGTGGCGGCCTTGATCAGGCGGTCGGCCGGATCGCGCGAGCGGGCGGCGGTCACCTGGGCGTGCGGCGCGGAGGTGGACATCGAACAGCTCCGGTTCCGGGCGGCCCACTACTACACGCCGTTCAAGGCGCTCGTCCGGCCCCTGCTCGCGTGGCCCGCACTGGCGGCGTGGCGTCGTGCCTCGGTCCGCCGGATCACGCCGTCGGCCGGCGCGGTGACCGCGACGCTCAATCCCGACACGTGGGCGTTCATCCCGTTTGTCGGGTGGATGCTGGCCACCTTGAGGAGGGTGGCCGACAGCCGGGTCGGGCTGCCGCAGGTCTATCCGGCGTGGAACCTGATCGGACTGGCGCTGTCGTTCGTCATCCTGTGGCTGCTCTGGCGGTAGAAGGGGGTCCGGGAATGCCTGAATCCGCCGCGCTGCTCTCCGCACTGGCGTCGCACCTCGACGGGAGGCTGCTGGCCGGCTTCCGGCTGGACGAGTCGGGCGCCGTGGTGGCGACGGTGGCCGCGCACGACCTGCGCGAGGCTGCCCGGTTCATCCACCAGGGCCTCGACGCGCGGTTCGTCATCAGCGCCGGGACCGACTGCCGGCCGATGGGGCAGGGCTTCCGCGTCGATCACATCTTCTCGCAGGACCGGCGCAAGACCTGGATCGTCCTGCGCACGTTCACCGGGGCCGACGATCCGAAGGTCCCGTCGATCACGCCGGACGTCCGGGCGGCCTCCTGGGCCGAGCGCGAGTTCCGGGACCTGCTCGGGATCGAGCCCGAGGGGCACCCGGACCCGCGCCGCCTGGTGCTGGCCGACGACTGGCCGGAGGGGATCCACCCGCTGCGTCGCGACGTGCCCTACGACATCCACCCGGAGCCGGTGGCCGGCCAGGCGCAGCCGCTGGCGCCGCCGCCGGGCGAGGCCGTCACCGTCCCGATCGGCCCGTTCTTCCCGGTGCTCGAGGAGCCGGTCTTCCTCAAGGTCTTCGCCGAGGGCGAAGAGGTCGTGGGGCTCGACTACCGGGGCTTCTTCAACCACCGGGGGATCGAAAAGCTCGGCGACTCCAAGCTCACCTACAACGAGGTGCCGTTTGTCGCCGAGCGGATCTGCGGGATCTGCGGGTTCGTCCACTCGACGGCTTACGCGCAGGCGCTCGAGAACGCGGTGGGCGCGGAAGTGCCGCTGCGGGCGCGCTACATCCGCTCGGTCGTGCTCGAGCTGGAGCGGATCCACAGCCATCTCCTTTGGCTCGGCATCGCCGGCCACATCCTCGGGTTCGACACCGTCCTGATGCAGACGTGGCGGATGCGCGAGCCGGTGATGTGGCTGATGGAGCGCATCACCGGCAACCGGAAGTCGTACGGGATGAACCTCGTCGGCGGCGTCCGCCGGGACATTCCGCGCACCGACCACCCCGAGATCGTCCGGGTCATCGAGCGGATCGAGCAGGAGTGGGTGAGGGTCGTCGAGGCGGTTCTCGAGGACGCGACGCTGCTGATGCGGCTGTCGAAGGTGGGCGTCCTCAGCACGCTCGACGCCCGCGAGCTGGGCTCGGTCGGCCCGACCGCCCGCGGATCGAACCGGCCGATCGACGTCCGCCTCGATCACCCGTACGCGGCGTACGACCGGATCCCGGTGCACGGCGTGTGGAAGGACTCGTGCGACGCGGCCGGGCGGACGCTGGTGAGGCTCGAGGAGACGCTCGAGTCGATCCGCCAGGTGAAGCAGTTGCTGGCTGAGATGCCGGACGGGCCCATCATGCTCACCTTCGACGAGGCGCTGCCGCCAGGGCGCGAGGGGATCTCGGCCGTCGAGGCGCCGCGCGGGGAGGTCGTCCACTACGTGATGACCGGCGAGGACGCCCGCCCCTACCGGTGGCGCGTCCGCGCGCCGACCTACGCCAACCTGCAGGCGCTGGCCGTCTCGCTGCGGGGCATGAGCATCGCCGACGTGCCGATCACGCTCGGCAGCATGGACCCCTGCTTCTCGTGCACCGAGCGGATGCAGGTGGTGGACGTCCGATCGGGGGCGGTTCGGGTCTACAGCCCCGCCGAGCTGCGCGAGATGGCGCGGTCGGGGCGGGGCCGGGGAGGTGCGCGGTGAACGAGACCGCCATCGTCACGCTCGAGGCGCTGGCCTACCTGGCGCTGGTGCTGTTCGCGTCGCCGCTCGTCGAGGGCGTGATGCGGAAGGTGAAGGCGATCGTCCACTCGCGCCAGGGGCCGCCGATCGTCCAGCCCTATCTCGACCTGGCCAAGCTGCTCGTCAAGGAAGACGTGGTGAGCGAGCCGGGCGTCGTCGCGCGCGTCGCGCCGCCGGCGGCGTTCGCGTGCGTCCTCGCGTCGGCTTTCTTCGTGCCGTTCGGCGTGAGCGCCCCCGCGGGATCGGCCGGCGACCTCCTCGTCTTCGTCTACCTGGTCACCCTCTCGACCTCGTGCGTGATCGCCGCGGGCCTGGCGCAGGCCAGCCCGTTCTCGCACCTCGGAAGCAGCCGCGAGATGATGATGCTCGTCACGGCCGAGGCGGTCATCGTGACCAGCCTGCTCGCGGTGGCCGTCGGCGGGCACGGGGCGCTGCTCTCGGGCCTGGCGGTCGCCGGTTTCAAGTGGTCGTCGCTCGTCGGGCTCTGCTGCTACCTTCTCGCGATGCAGGCGCTGCTCGGCAAGCTGCCGTTCGACATCCCGGAGGCCGAGCAGGAGCTGATGGAAGGGCCCTTCATCGAGTACAGCGGCCCGTCGCTGGCGCTGTTCAAGTGGACCTTCTACATGAAGCAGGTCGTGTTCGGGTCGCTGTTCTTCAACCTCTTCATCGGCTGGCCGCGCGTGGCCGGGGGCGGCGCCGCCGGCGCGCTCGTGAACTTCGCCGTCAACTTCGCGGCCGTGCTGGTCCTCAGTCTCGTCGTCGTGCTCATCGACGCGACGAACCCGCGCGTGCGGATCGACCAGTCGCTGCGATTCTTCGGCGGGCTCATCGGGGTGGCCGCCATTGGCGTTGGACTGGCGGCTCTCGGGCTCTAGGCGCGCAGGCCTGAAGGCCTGCGCTATCTGGAACCTGAGAGAGGCGCGCAGGCCTGAAGGCCTGCGCTATCTGGAACCTGAGAGAGGTGCGCAGGCCTGAAGGCCTGCGCTATCTGGAAACTGAGAACGGATAGCGCAGGGCTTCAGCCCTGCGCCTTCCGGCCAGGGCGGGTACGAGGGAAGGATGGGAACGATGTTTCCTTGGAGGTTCATCCGAGCGAAGGTGAGGGAGGCGCGGATCTGCCTGTCGGCGGGGCGCGTGACGCTGCCATACCCGTACGCGCCGGCCCCTCCCGCGCCGGGCTTCCGTGGGCTGCCGGCGGTGGACGCGTCGCGCTGCGTCGGCTGCGGGGGCTGCGCCAGCGTGTGCACGCCCGGCCTGATCTCGATTGCCGACGACGGGCCGCGGGCGAGCCTCACCTGGTCGCTGGCCCGCTGCACCTACTGCGGCCGGTGCGCCGAGGTGTGTCCCGAGGAGGCGGTCACGATGAGCGGCGACTTCGAGACCGCCACCGGCGAGATCGGCGACCTCACCCTGGTCGTCGACCTCTTCATGGGCTCGTGCAACCGGTGCGGGCGCTGCTACCGGACGCAGACGCCGCTCGACCCGCCGCACCCCCGGCTGCACCACCAGGCGCGCGTCGAGGCGATCTGCGAGCGGTATCGGCCCGCCGGCGCCGCGGCCCCGGCCGGCACGGAGGTCGCGTCATGACGCCGGAAGGCGCGCTGCTCGTCTTCGTCCTCTCGCTCTCGGCCATCGTGTTCGCCGTGTTCGCGATCGAGACTCGGGCGCTGGTGAAGTCCACCTACTGGTACGTGGCTCACAGTTGCTGCCTGATCTTCATCTACGTGACCTACGCCATCTACGCGAGCAACCCGTACCTCTTCATCTGGGCGGGGTTGTGCGGCGTCAATACCTGGATCCTGCCGTTCCTGGTCGGCGGGCTGCGCTATACCGCCAAGCGGATCCCGCGGGACGACCGCGCCACGCGCCTGCCCACGGCGATCTTCGCGGCCACCGTCGTGGCTGCGACCGCCGCGACGCTGGTGTACTCGCGGCTCACGCTGGTGCCCTCGGGCAGCCCGATCGAGCACCTCGACCGGGAGGTGAGCGTCAACCTCCTGGCGGGCGTGCTCCTGTTCGCCTACGGGATCATCGTCCTGCTGACGCAGCGCCACCTCTTCAAGCTCGCCGTCGGCCTGCTGGTGATGACGGCGGGCGCCCACCTGACGCTGGTCCAGATGGCGCCGGGGTTCTTCACGATGGTCGAGATCGAGGTGCTCACCAAGGTGATGGGCACCGTGTTCGCGATGCTCTACGCCGCCAGGCTGCTGGCGGAGCGGTTCCTGACGGCCGACACTTCGCTGCTGCTCGCCGAGCCCGGGGACGCGCGCCATGATCACTGAGCCCTCGCTGCTGCTGCCGCTCATCCCGTTCATCCCGCTCCTGGCCGCGCTGTTCGTGGCCCTGGGGGAGACCGACGACACCGGGCGCTACGTCGCCTTCCTGTGCGGGACGGTCCCCTCGCTCGTCCTTGGAGGCCTGCTGGCGGTCCGCCTGGTGACGCCGCACGACGCCCAGCCGGTGATCCTGACGGCGTGGGGCGGCTTTCTTTACGCAGACGTCCTGTCGGCCCTGCTCATCTGCTGCACCTTCCTCGTCGTGGCCGCCGTCGGCATCTACTCGTTCGCCTACCTCCGCCACGACGTGCACCAGGGGCTGGTCGCGGAGAGCGGGTCGCGCCTGTA
The DNA here is from genome assembly GCA_963717945.1 of uncultured Acidobacteriota bacterium. Classification (GTDB taxonomy): domain Bacteria; phylum Acidobacteriota; class Vicinamibacteria; order Vicinamibacterales; family Fen-181; genus FEN-299. Next base: position 658,632 of record CAVQXT010000007.1, read on the forward strand.
TTACTTTCTCCTGCTCGTGTTCTCGGCCTTCATGACGTGGACGCTCATCGTCAGCCACCTGTTCTTCATGTTCCTGGTGATCGAGATCGCGACCATCGCGGTCTCGTTCCTGGTGGCCACCTACAAGACCAAGTACGCGCTGATCGCGTCGTTCAAGTACAACCTGCTCGTCGTCATGGCGATGCTGTTCGCGGTCATGGGCGCGGTGCTCATCTTCGCCAGGATGACGACGGTCGATCCCACGCTGTCGCGGATCCACGTGCTGGAGATGGGCAAGCTGGCGACGCTGCTGCCGGTGTCGCTCGCCCTGACCATCGTGGCCTGCTTCGTGTGCGCGTTCGGCACCAAGGGCGGGATGATGCCGTTCCACTCGTGGCTCCCCGACGCCCACTCCGAGGCGCCGGCGCCGATCTCGGCGCTGCTCTCGGGCCTGGTGGTGATCGTCGGCCCGTTCGGGTTCGCGCGGACCGTGGCGCTGTTCTCGCCGCACTACACGCAGGTGGTGGGGCTCGCCGCGGTGCTCGGGTGCGCCTCGATCACGCTGGGCATCCTGCTGGCGATCGCCCAGGACGATCTGAAGCGGCTGCTGGCCTACTCGACCATCAGCCAGGTGGGTTACGTCTTCGCCGGCGTCGGCCTCGGCACCTACCTCGGGATCTACGGCGGGCTGTTCCACGCCGTCACGCACCTGCTGGCCAAGGCGCTGCTGTTCTTCTGCGCGGGCGCCATCATCTACCGGCTCGGCTTGAGGCGGATCTCCGATCTCGGCGGCCTCTCGCGCAAGATGCCGATCACCGCGGCCTGCTTCTTCGTCGGGTGCCTGTCGATCGGCGGCCTGCCGCCGTTCGCCGGGTTCCCGAGCAAGTACACCGTCGTTCTCGCGTTCGCCCAGGCGCACCTCTGGTGGGCCGTCGCCGTCAGCGCGCTCGCCGGCACGCTGACGCTGGCCGGCCTCGTGTGGGCGGCGTACCGCGTGTTCTGGGGAGAGGAATCGCCGAAGGTGGCGGCGCTCGAGCCGGCCCGCCGCGAGCTGCCGCTGCTGATGATGGTGCCGATGATCTCGCTGGCCGCGTCGGTGGTGGTCCTCGGCGTCTGGCCGCAGGCCCTGTACCCGGTGCTCGACAGCGGCGTGAGGTCGATTCTCGCGCTCGTCGGACGGTGAGGTGGAGCATGCATGGTCCACGCGACGCGCTGCGCGACCTGTTCCTGCAGGTGTTCCCGAAGTCGCTCTGGGTCTATCACGTGAATGCCGGGTCCTGCAACGGCTGCGACATCGAGGTGATCGACGTCCTCACGCCGTACTACGACGCGGAGCGATTCGGCATCAAGCTGGTCGGATCGCCGCGGCACGCCGACGTGCTGCTGGTCTCCGGTCCGGTGACGCGGCAGATCGTGCCGCACCTGAAACGGTTGTGGGACGCGGTCCCGGCGCCGAAGCTGGTGTTCGCCGTCGGCGCCTGCGCGTGCGGCGGCGGCATCTGGCACGACACCTATGCCGTCGTCGGCGGCGCCAACAAGGTGCTGCCGGTCGACTACTACATCCCCGGGTGCCCGCCACGGCCGGAGGCGATCGTCTACGGCGTCGCGCTGGCGCTCGGGCTGGTGTCGAAGAAGGTGGCGGCCAGGCACCTGTCGGACGAGTTCTTCGAGGAGTACGGGCGGCTCAACCCGACGCGTCCAGCCGAAGCGCCCTGATTGCGGCAGGGCGACCCTTCAGGGTTGCCTCAGACACGGCGAGTCCGCGGGCGGGTGTAGGGCGACCCTTCAGGGTTGCCTCAGACACGGCGAGTCCGCGGGCGGGTGTAGGGCGACCCTTCAGGGTTGCCGCGTCAAGGAGACCACCATCATGGCCAGGATCCTGATGATCGACGACGACTCCGACATCGTCCAGGCCGCGCGGATTCCCCTGGAGGCGGCCGGCCACGAGTTCCAGTCCGCCGCGAGCGGCGCCGAGGGGCTGCGCCTGGCCCGGGCGATCCTCCCCGATCTGATCATCCTCGACGTCATGATGGAGTCCTACACGGCGGGCTTTCACGTGTCCCTGAGCCTTCGGGACCCGTCCCCGGACTCGCTGTATGCGGCGTGCCGGGACACGCCGATCCTCATGCTCACCGCCATTCACACGACCACGCCTCTGCGGTTCGCGCCCGACCAGGACTACCTGCCTGTGGACGCGTTCCTCGAGAAGTCGGCCGGCCCGGAGGCCCTGGTGGCCGCCGTGGAACAGTTGCTCGCGAAGAGCCGCAAGGAGGCCGTCCGGCCGTGACCGAGATCGACGTCAACCGGCTCGGCGTCTTCCCGGCGCCTCCGGCAAGCGAGCCCCGGCCCGGGGCAGACCGGGACGGGGGCGGCCAGCCTGGGCCGTCGATGGAGACGATGGCGGATCTGGAACTGGCGAGCAGCGTGGCCTGGCTGATCCGGCTGCGCTGGATTGCCGGCGGCGGCGTGGTGCTCGCCACGCTGGTCGGCGCCAGGCTCGTCGGGCTGCCCCTGGCGGAGCGGCCGCTCTCCCTCATCGGGCTGGGCATCATCGCGTATAACGCGGTGTTCCGTTTCGCGCCCGACCGGTTGCCGGGCCGGCCCGTCGCGTCGCTGCCCGTCCTCCAGTGGTTCGCGCGCGTCCAGGTCGGGATGGACTGGGTGGCCACGGCCGCGCTCATCCACTTCACGGGCGGGATCGAGAGCCCCGCCATCACGTTCTTCCTCTTCCACATCACGATCTCGTCGCTCCTGCTGCCGCACCGGCGGGGATTCCTCTACGTCGGGCTGGCGCCCGTGCTGGTCGGCGGCGTCGCCGCCGGCGAATACACCGGCCTGTTGCGGCACGTCCCGTTCGTCGGGGGTGCCGGTTTCGCCAGCCCTGTGTACATCTCCACGGTCCTCTCGTTCTTCACCGGGTCGGCGTACGCGATGGCCTACTTCGCGATGTGGATCTCGCGGCGGCTGCGCCGGCGGGAGCACGAGATCGCCGGCCTCTACGAAAGCGTGAGGCTCAGCACCTCGACGCTCGAACTCCCGCTGGTGCTCGACCGTCTCACCGAGGCGGTGGTCAAGGCGCTGCGCTGCAAGGCGGCGTCGATCCGGCTGCTCGACAGGGCCGGCCGCCTCGACACCGTGGCCACGCACGGGCTGAGCGACGCCTACAAGGGCAAGGCGCCCATGGACCTCGGCAAGGCGCTGGTGGACCGCGAGGTGCTCTCCGGCAGGGTAGTGCTCGTGGCCGACGCGGCCACCGATTCGCGCGTCTACCACCCGCAGGAAGTGCAGGCCGAGGGGATCGCGTCGATGCTGTGCGCGCCGCTCCTGGGCAAGCGTGGCGCCATCGGCGTGCTGCGGGCGTACGGCGGTGCCGGCCACCGGTTCACGGATGACGACGGGACGTTCCTGGCGGCCGTGGGGGCCCACGGCGCGGTGGCGATCGAGAACGCCGAGGCCTACGACGTGCTGCGCACGCTCGATCGCGAGACGTCCCGGTTCGTCCGGATCGTGACGCACGAGCTGCGCTCGCCGCTCCAGGTGACGCAGAATCTGATGGCCGTCCTGCGCGGCGGCTACACCGGGCCGCTCAACGAGCGCCAGGTCGATCTCGTCGATCGCGCGCGGCGCCGCATGGCCTTCCTCGAGACGCTCGTGGACGACCTGCTCGACCTCGCCGCGGGCCGGACCGACGTCCGCGGCGCGAAGTCGGCCCAGGGCCTGGTGCGCCTCGCCGACATCGTCGGCGGCGTGTGCGCGAGGTTCGAGGCCGCCTGTCGGGCCAAGGGGCTGTCGCTCGAGTTCTCCTGCCCAGACGAGAGCCTCTCGGTCTGGTCCGACGAGGCGGAAATCGACCGGCTGGCCGACAACCTGGTGGGCAACGCGGTGAAGTACACGCGGGAGGGCTCCGTGCGCGTCGTGGTCGCCCGGGACGAGGAGACGGCGCGAATCGTCGTGACCGACACGGGGATCGGGATCCCGTCCGACGATCAGCCGCGGCTATTCCAGGAGTTCTTCCGGGCGAGGAATGCGAAGGAGATGGAGGAGCACGGCACGGGGCTCGGCCTGACGATCGTCCGTGACCTCGTGACGAAATACGGCGGGCGCGTCACGATCGACAGCGCCGAGAACCAGGGAACCACCGTCTCGGTGGCGTTGCCGCTCGCCCGGGAGGCCGCGGCCGTCACTGTCCACGAGGGGGCCGGACCGGACGCCGAGTGACCGCTTCAAACCTCTGATGAAGGCGCTCAAGCGGAATCGCCCGCTCAAGACGGCCAGCGCTCCGGCGCGAGTGGAGCGGTTCTTTGCCGAGCTCGGCCCCGGGTTGATCACCGGGGCGGCGGATGACGACCCCTCCGGCATCTCCACGTATTCGGTGACGGGCGCGTCGTTTGGCTATGCGCCGCTGTGGATCGCCCTCTGCTCCTTTCCGCTCATGGTGTCGGTGCAACTGATGTGTGCGCGACTGGGCATGGTGACCGGGAAAGGTCTCGCGGGCGCGATCCGGATCCGGTACTCGCGCTGGGTGCTGTGGGGGGCGTGCTCGCTGCTGGTGGTGGCCAACGTCATCAACATCGGCGCCGATCTCGCAGGCATGGCCGAGGCGACAGAGCTCGTGACCGGCCTCGACCATCGGGCGTTGATCCCGGCCTACGGCGTCGTGATCGTCCTGCTGCTCTTCTTTTCGTCGTACCGGCAGATCGCTCGCGTCTTCAAATGGCTGACGCTGGTGCTCTTCGCCTACGTCGGGGCGGGCATTCTGGCCCAACCCGCGTGGGGGACGGCACTGCGGGCGACCCTCATCCCGCACATCGAATGGTCGGCACGGTACTTCTCCGTCCTCGTGGGCGTGCTCGGGACGACCATCTCGCCGTATCTGTTCTTCTGGCAGGCGGCGGAGGAAGTGGAGGAGGAGCGGGCCATGGGGCGCGGCACCGAGCGACAACGCCAGGGCGCGACAAAGAAAGAGCTGCGCCGCTCGTTCATCGACGTCCTCGTCGGCATGTTGTTCTCGAACGTCGTCATGTACTTCGTCATCCTGACGACCGCGGCCACGCTGCATCACAGTGGGCAGACGAATATCACCACGGCCCGCGAGGCCGCCGAGGCGCTGCGCCCGCTGGCGGGCCCGGCCGCCTATTGGCTCTTCACATTGGGACTGGTCGGAACGGGGATGCTCGGCGTGCCGGTTCTCGCCGGGTCCTGCGCCTATACGATCGCGGAAGCCTCGCGCTGGCGCGGGTCGCTCGAAGACAGGCCGAACAGCGCGCGCCGCTTCTATGCGGTCGTGGCCGTCGCGGTGCTCGTCGGCCTCCTGCTCAATATCGTCGGCCTCAACGCGGTGGCCATGCTCTTCTGGTCCGCGGTGGTGAACGGCGTGCTGGCGCCGCCGCTGATCGTCCTGGTCCTGCTCCTGACGAGCAGTCGGGCCGTGATGGGGACGCGGGCCAATCCGCCGCTCCTTCGTTGGCTCGGCTGGGCCACCGCTGCGACGATGAGCGCCGCCGCCGTCGCGATGCTCGTTACGGCCTGGCGGTAATCCGTCGTGATCGTGGTGCGCCCGCTCTCTGGTCGGCGTGGGTGGTCGACGTCTCACGGGTGATTCGCGTCCGCGCCGAGCGCCCGGACCCACTCCTCCGGTGACATGTGGCCGGGCGCTCCTTCAGGATCCCGCCTCCACTACCGGACGATCACCTGGACGCTGAAGATCGAGCCCAGGACGGCGTCCAGCATCGTGCCCCTGCCGTTGACATACATGCCGAATTCGGAGTGCCTGCCGTAGCCGTCTTCGTAGCCGCGACGGAAGCCCTCGCGGAAATAGAAGTTGTAGTCGTCCCGATCGACGTAGAAGCCGCCGTAGCCGTAGTTGGCATCGCGATAGGCAAACGAGGCCTCGTAGTTGGACGGCGAGCGGTCCATGCGATCGGCCTCCCCGAAGCGATAGCCCTGGTCATAACCGTAGTTGACGGCCTGCTTGAGCAGGTTCACGCCGTACTGATTGGTCTCGTAGACGTGGCCTCCACGGGAGTACCGGAAGTTCGCGGGCGTGGAGAAGTAGGGGTCTCGGCCATAGCGGCCGGGCCTCTGACGCTGGACGGTCAGCTGCTGCTGATGGAGGCGCTGCACGTACTGTTGCTGGACGGTGTACTGTGCGCGCCGGTTCTCGTGCTGCAGCTGGGCGGTCTGCGGCTGTGCCGCACGCTGCTGCTGATTCAGATGATCGCGGTACTGCGTCAGGCGCTGTTGCTGTTGATTGACCAGCGCCTGCTGGCGCTGCTTGGCCTGGGCCTGCTCCTGCTTCTTCTGCGCCTGCTCCTGCTTCTTCTGCGCCTGCTGCTGCTTCTGCTGTTCCCTCTGTGACTGACCCTGTCGGGGCGTTGCGTAAGCCGATACGCTCAGCCCGAGCAGCGCCACCGCACCGATGCTCGCTGCTACCGCCAGCCGATTCACGATGTTGACTCTCATTACCCACCTCATTGCCTGGTCCATTACCTGGAGGCGGCCCCTTGGACCAGGGACCGCCTGTAACTACTTTGACGTCGGTCGCCCATCACGCGAGGATGGGAGGAGATGCCACACGCACCATAGAGCGTAGGGCTCTTCCGGCGGCGCGTCTGTGCTGTAGAGCACATTCGCGCCGACAATTCGTCACGTTGGCAAACGACTGTCTGTCCGGCTCCGGGCGTGATGTGTGTGGCCGAGCCACCCATCACGTGTGGCGTGATCAGGCATGTGGATGGGGTGGCTCACGCGGGCGTGCCTGGTCAGGATGCGACGTCTCGGTCCTTCCCCGACGACGCCGCCAGCGTCTTGCTGACGATGGTCTGGGCTTCCTCCAGGATGCGGCGCAGATGGTCCGCTCCCCGGAAGCTCTCCGCATAGATCTTGTAGATGTCCTCGGTTCCTGACGGACGCGCGGCGAACCATCCGCTCTTGGCGATGACCTTCACTCCGCCGAGGGGCGCGCCGTTGCCCGGCGCGCGGGTGAGAACCGTCTGGATCGTCTCACCCGCCAACTCGGTGAGCGTGACCTGCCGGGGTGAGAGCTTCGCCAGCAGGGCCTTCTGATCCGGAGTGGCTGGCGCTTCGACACGGTCGTAGGCCGGCTCACCGAACTCGTGGGTGAGGTCGCGGTAGATGTCGCCGGGATCACGGCCCAGCCGGGCGGTGATCTCCGCCGCCAGCAAGGCCGGGACCATGCCGTCCTTGTCGGTCGTCCACACGGCGCCATCGAGACGCGCAAACGAGGCTCCCGCGCTCTCTTCGCCCGCGAAACACAGCGAACCGTCGAGCAGGCCGCCGACGAACCATTTGAAGCCCACCGGCACCTCGTAGAGCCTCCGGCCCAGCTTCGCGGTCACGCGATCGATCATCTGGCTGCTCACCACCGTCTTGCCGATCGCCGCGTCCCCGCGCCACTGCGGCCGGTGCTGGAGCAGGTAGGCGATAGCCACCGACAGGTAATGGTTCGGCGGCAGAAGTCCGGCGCTTCGAGTCACGATACCGTGCCGATCGTGGTCGGTGTCGCACGCCCACGCGACGTCGAAGCGATCCTTGATGTCGATCAACCGCCGCATCGCATAGGGCGAGGAGGGGTCCATGCGAATCTGGCCGTCCCAATCCACGGTCATGAACCGGAACGTCGGATCGACGACGTCGCTGACGACGGTGAGGTTCAGCCCGTAGCGTTCGGCGAGAGGCCCCCAGTAGTGGACCCCGGCGCCTCCAAGGGGATCCACGCCGAGGCCGATGGTTGCGCCGCGAATGGCGTCCATGTCGATCACGTGGCCGAGGTCGCCGATGTAAGCCGCCTGGTAGTCGTGCCGATGGGTGGTGCCGGCACGAAGGGCCTTCTCGTACGGGGTCCGGCGCACCCCCCGAAGTCCGGCCGCGAGGAACTCGTTCGCCCTGGCCCCAATCCAGTCCGTGACGTCGGCGTCCGCCGGCCCGCCGTTGGGCGGGTTGTACTTGAAGCCGCCGTCATGGGGCGGGTTGTGCGAGGGCGTGATCACGATGCCGTCGGCGAAGCCGCTCTGACGCCCCCGGTTGTAGGTGAGAATCGCATGCGAGATGGCGGGTGTCGGCGTGTAGGCGTCCCGCTCGGCGAGCATGACGTCCACACCGTTGGCCGCCAGGACCTCGAGCGCGCTGGCGAGCGCCGGCACCGACAGCGCGTGCGTGTCCATCCCGAGAAACAGCGGGCCGTCGATCCGATGCTGCGCTCGGTACAGGCAAATCGCCTGGCTGATGGCCAGGATGTGCCACTCGTTGAACGCCCTGTGGAACGACGATCCGCGATGCCCGGAGGTGCCGAAGGCCACCCGTTGCGCCGGGACCGACGGATCGGGCACGTCGGCGTAGTAGGCGGTGACGAGCCGCGGCACGTCAACCAGCATTCCGGGGGCCGGTGGCTGTCCGGCCAATGGACTGACGTTCAGTGATCCCCCGTCCATGACTTCACGGCGCGAGCCTTCTCCGCCTGTCGCGCCGCCTACCGGCCTCGCAGGAAGTGCAGCACGAGCACGATGAGCCCCACGACGAGCACGACGTGAAGCATGGCTGTGGTGATGTGAAACGCGAAGAACCCGAGCAGCCACAGGACAATCAGCACCAGGGCAATTGTCGCCAGCATCTCTTCATCTCCTCAGGTCCGGTTACGCGAGTGGACGCCTGCAGTCAGAAACCCCTGGAAGTCCATCATCGGCTGGACGCCAGGGCGGAAGCTGTCCAATACCGCACAGCCTCGATGAGAGAGTCGAGCGAGTCCGCCAGCCGCCAGCGCGTGACGTCTGCGGTTGCGTCGGTCGTCTCGCCTCCGCGCTTCAACGGGATTCTGTCGTGTCCTTGGCGGGACTCGCTTTCAGCACGAACCGGATGTCGAGCGCGTCCTTGACCCGGACGGCCCCGCCCGCGGCGGTCACCGGCACCATGCCGAAGTCGGTCTGCTTCAGCGTGAAGGTTCCTTTCGCGGTGACGCGGCCGGACGCGTCAACCGTCGCGTCGGTCCGGACTCTGACCGGGCGAGTCGTCCCGTGCACCGTCAGGTCGCCGTCGATCGTAAGGGTGGCGTCGTGCAGGCCGTGGAAGGCGGCAGACACCCGCCGGGATTGAAAGGTAATCTTCGGGTAGCGCCTGACGTCGAGCACCTGCTCACCCAGCATCGTCTGCTGCACGGCGGGCACGTCCGAGACCGCCTCGCCCGCGCCGGTCACGCGCAAGGCGGCGGCGTCGAACTCGAGCCAGACGCTGGCGTTCGGCCAGTCCGTCGGGTCGAACCGCACCCGGCCGCGCACGGCCGGCGCCTCGACTTCGTGGGCATGACCGGCGAACTTCAGCAGCCCCGCCTTTCCGACCAGGATCACCACCTGGCTGTCGCGGGCGTCGATCGTCAGCAGCGTCTCGCCGTGGCCGGCCGGCGCCGCCGTCTGCGCGACCAGCCAGGCCGCGACCGTCGCATCCTTCCATGACATATGCCGCATGGTCGATCCTCCTCAACCCTGTCCTCGTGTGCAAGAGCAATGCTCGGGGCGACGAGGCGATCAAGCCTGCGTTTCCTGGGGTTGCGCCGGCGCACTTCGCACGCGCCACGTAAGTCCTTACGCCTTGCGTCGTCTGGCCCCCGGCCGGATGGCTCCACGAAGGCGTTCGCCAGCCGAACGGATCGGCACGCAACTTGCTCGGGTCGAGAGTGGGCGAGTGAGACATGCGGCTGAGACGGATCTTCTGTACGGTCCTGCTGATTCTTGGCGCCGCGCGGGCGGACGCGGCGCCGGGCGTGGCCCCGTCGCTCGATCGTGGCTACCAGCTCATGTACTCACTCGATTTCGCGTCGGCAGAGCGGGTCTTCCGCCAGTGGCGCGACGAGCATCCGCGCGACCCGCTCGCGCCAATGTCGCAGGCGGCGAACCTGCTCTTCTCCGAGCTCTACCGCTCGGGGATCCTGCAGTCGGAGCTTTTCGTCGATGACGACCTGTTCACCGGTGCGAAGCCGCCGGTGTCAGCGGCGCTGCGGGCGCGGTTCGAGGCCGCGGTGGCCGACACCGAGGAGGCGGCGCACGCGCGGCTCGACGAGGACCCCCAGGATCGCGACGCGCTGTTTGCCCTGGCCATGTCCTTCGGGCTGCGCGCGGACTTTGCCGCGCTGGTCGACGGGCGTCACATGGCGGCGTTGTCCTACACGCGGCAAGCGACACGGGTGGCTCACCAGCTCATTGGCGAGGCGCCCGATTATGCGGACGCCTACCTGGCGACCGGCCTCAGCCAGTTCATCGTGGGCAGCCTCGTCGCCCCGATGCGGTGGGTACTCCGTCTCGCCGGCTTCAAGGGCGACAAGCGCCAGGGCATGCGGGATCTGCAGCGCACCGCCGACGGCGGTCGGTTCCTCGGTCCGTTCGCGCGCATCCTGCTGGCGATCGCCTGCCTGCGCGAGCACGACACCAACCGGGCGCGCGATCTGCTGGTCGGTCTCAATCGCGACTTTCCTTCCAATCCGCTGTTCGCGCGCGAGCTTCAACGGATGGCCGCCAGGACGAATTGACAACTCCTCGCCGTTGCTGACCCCGCCCCGACGTACCCGAGCAGGATGGCGCCGAGACCGTGGCCCCGGGGCCTGATTCCCGGTCGCGGCCGGCCGGGTTATCATCGTCCTATCGGGTCTGAGCGCGCCAGAGAGCCTTCATGACGACGAAGCGAGCCGTGATCGTCGCCGCCATCGTGGTCGGCGCAGGCGCAACGGTGTACTACATCGCCAGCTTGCGGGCATCCTCGCTCGTGCTGACGGGGATCGTCACCACCAACGACGTCGTGGTCAGTCCGCTCGTCGCGGGTCGCATCGACCACCTGCTGGTCGCCGAAGGAGACACGGTCGCGCCGGGCCAGTTGCTCGCGGTGATCGCGCCGGACGAGCTTCGTGCCGACACGGCCTACTACGCGCACAGCGCGAACGGGCTCTCGTCCCAGGTGGTCGGGGCGGAGGCCGCGCTGCGCTACCAGAAGAGCCAGACGGCAGACCAGATCCGCCAGGCCGAAGCGGTGCTCGCCTCCGCGGAGGCCCAGGTGAACGAGGCCCAGGCGAACTTGGAGAACGCGCGGATCACGCTCGAGCGGAACCAGGGGCTGGCGCGCGACGGCATCGTCACGCCGCAGGATCTCGATTCGTCGCGCGCCGCCTACCAGAGCGCCAGCGCGCACGTCGCCTCGCTGAAGAAGCAGGTCGACGCCCAGCGGGCCGCGCTCGCCCTCGCCCGTTCGAACGCGGACCAGGTCGCCATCAAGGAGAACCAACTCCTCGCCGACCGGCAGCAGTTCGAGGCGGCCGCGGCGCAGCGCACGAAGGCCGACGTGCGGCTCGCCTACGCCGAGGTTCACGCTCCGATCGGGGGCTTCGTGGACGTGCGGGCCTCCCGCGAGGGCGAGGTCGTCAACGCCGGCCAGCCGATCCTCACCCTCATCAACCCGGACGACCTGTGGGTGAGAGCCGACGTGGAGGAGACCTACATCGATCGCGTGCGGATCGGTGACCGCCTGACGGTACGGCTGCCGTCCGGTCTCGAGCGGCAGGGCACGGTCTTCTTCCGCGGCGCCGACGCCGGGTTCGCGACCCAGCGCGACGTGAGCCGGACCAAGCGCGACATCCGGACGTTCGAGGTGCGCCTGCGTGTGGACAACCGGGACCGCCGCCTGGCCGTCGGCATGACGGCCTATGTCCTGCTGCCGCTCTCCGGATGATGCCCGCCATCGACGTCCGGCAGATCGTCAAGCGGTACGGCGACTTCACCGCCGTCAACGGCGTGAGTTTCTCGGTGGAGGCGGGGGAGGTGTTCGGCCTGCTCGGCCCCAACGGCGCCGGCAAGTCCACGCTCATCCGGATGATGACGACGCTGCTCGCGCCGACTTCGGGCCGCGCCACCGTGAACGGCTTCGACATCGTCGACGACCCGGACGAGGTGCGGAAGTCGATCGGCGTGATCCCGCAGGCGATGACCAGCGACCTCGAACTGAGCGTCGAAGAGAACCTCCTGATCTTCGCGAAGCTCTACGGCGTGTCCCGCCCGAAGCGCGACCGCCTGATCCGCGACCTGATTGCCTCGGTGGAGCTGACCGAGTGGGCCGACAAGCCGGTCAAGAACCTCTCGGGGGGCATGCGCCGCCGGGTGGAGATCGCGCGCGGGCTCGTGCACGAGCCCCGCGTCTTCTTCCTCGACGAGCCGACGACCGGCCTCGACCCGGTGTCGCGCGTCGCGGTCTGGGAGATGCTCGGGCGCATCAAGGCGGAACGCGGCCTGACGCTGCTCCTCACCACGCACTACATGGACGAGGCGGACAAGCTCTGCGATCGCGTGGCCATCGTGGATCACGGGGAGCTCAAGGCGCTCGACTCGCCCATGAAGCTCAAGGCGTCGATCCCCGGACGGAACATCCTCGAGGTCAGCTTCTCGGCGACGCCCGACGGGTGGGCGGACACGCTGGCCGCCCTGCCCGGCGCCGAAGGCGTGAGCGGCGAGGACCATGTCTACCGGATCGCGTCGGCCAACGGACCGGCGACGACGATGGCGCTGATGGAGACGGCGGCGCGGTCCGGCGTCACGGTGCAGTCGCTGTCGGTCCAGAGCACGTCGCTCGACGACGTCTTCGTTCACTACACCGGCCGCGCCCTTCGCGACCAGCTGCAGGACGCGCCGGCGTACGACTCGAGCTTCCTCCGGAGGCGGTAGCAGGAGCGCCATGCATCGCACCTGGGCCATCATCGAGCGCGAGCTGCGGCGCTTCCGCCGCAGCCCGACGCTGATCGTCGTCTCGCTCGTCTTTCCCGTCGTCCAGCTCGTGGTGCTCGGCTACGCATTCGGCGGCAACGTCAAGCAGTTGCGGGTGGGCGTGGTGGACATGGACCACGGGATGTCCGCCGTCCAGATCCGGGAGCTGTGCGGCGCGATCGCGGCCAACGCGCGCACCTTCGAGACGGTGATGTACGCCGACCAGGGGACGGCGATGCGCGACCTGCGGGACGGGCGGGTCAACGGGGTCCTGACGATCCCGCCGAGCTTCTCCAGGCGGGTGCTCCGTGGCGACAACCCGCGGGTCGCCCTGATCGAGGACAACACCGACCGGTTCGTGTCCTCGGCGCTGTCCGCCAGCCTGGCCGGCGTCGTGTCGGCGTTCAACCAGCCGGCCGCCGGCGAGGCGCGCCTCTCGGGCCAGGCCACCCTCGACATCGTCGAGGTGTACCCCTACGTGCCCTACATCCAGTACCTTCTGCCGGGGTCGATCGTCATGTCGATTTTCATGATGGTGATGATCGGCGGCGGGATCATCTTCATCGACGACAAGGCCCGCGGGCTGCACGAGGGCTACCTCGTCACCCCGATCACGAAGCTCGAGCTCGTCGCGGGCTTCAACCTCTCGGGCAGCATCAAGGCGGTGCTCGCAGGGACCGTGCTGACGCTCGTCGGGTCGGTCATCGCGGGCATCCCCGACCCGTTCGCGCCGTTCCGCCTGCTGCGGCTCTTCGTCGTCATCGTCATCACCGCGTTCGCGCTGATCAGCCTGATGTTCCTCCTGATGGTGCGCGTCAACGATCCGCTCGTGCCGCGCGCGACGTTCGGGGTGTTGAACACGCTGCTGTACTTCCCGAGCGGTGCCGTCTATCCGCAGCAGGGCTTTCCGGCCTGGATGCAGGCCATCGCCGTGGCGGACCCGTTCACCTATGCCGTTCACGCCCTCAAGAGCGTGCTGCTGAAGGACACGGGGATGGGCGCGATCACGACGGACATCGCCTACCTGGTCGTGTTCTCGGCCATCGCGATGACCGCGGCCACGCTGCTCTTCAGACGGACGCTCTAAGCCGGCGAGGGGAGGCCGGTCCCCACCGTTACGACTGACCGCGCGTATACTTGGCGCGGATGACCATCAACCTGTACGCCGCGTGGGTCGGGTTCGCGCTCGGGTGCGTGGCCGGGGCCGTCACCGGCCTGTTCTTCCACGAGGCACACTGGCTCGGCGGCTACAGCTCGTGGCCGCGGCGATTGATCCGCCTCGGTCACATCTCGTTCTTCGGCATCGGTCTGCTCAACCTCGCCTTCGTCCTGACGGCGCGGGCGGTCGGCCTGGGATCGGGGCTCACGCCCGCCTCCAACCTGTTCCTCGTCGGGGCCGTCACCATGCCGCTCGTGTGCTACCTGTCGGCCTGGCATGTCACCTTCAGACATCTGTTCTTCATACCTGCTCTGTCGATCACCTGTGGCGTCGTCCTGTTCACATGGAGGCTGTTTACGCCATGAACATCGCCCTGATCGCCATGAGCGGGATTCGCGCGTGCGACACGGAGCTGCTGCGCCTCGGGCTCACGCTTCCCGGCTTCGTCGAGCGCAGCAAGACCATCGCGTCGCTGCCCAGCCTGGGCCTGCTGACGCTGGCCGGCATGACGCCGAGCCGGCACGCCGTCTCCTACATCGAAGTCCCCGACATCGTTCAGATGGGGCAGATCCCCACCGGGTTCGACCTCGTCGCCATTTCGACTTACAGCGCGCAGGTCGACGAGGCGTACGAGCTGGCGCGGCGTTACCGGGCCGCCGGGATCAAGACCGTCATCGGCGGCCCCCACGTGACAGCGCGGCCGGACGAGGCGGCCCGGCACTGCGACGCGGTGGTGGTGGGGGAGGGCGAGGCCTTCTGGCCCCGGGTGCTGGAGGACGCCGAGCGCGGCCTCCTGCAGCCGCGCTACGAGGAGCCGCGCGACACCTTCGACATGGCCGACGCCCCGGTCCCGGCGTTCGAGCTGCTCGACATCGCAAAGTACAACCGTCTGACCGTCCAGACCAGCCGCGGCTGCCCCCATCACTGCGAGTTCTGCGCCAGCTCGGTCGTGCTGACCGGCCGGTACAAACAGAAGCCGATCGCGAAGGTGCTGAACGAGATCGAACGGATCCAGGCGATCTGGGAGAGACCGTTCATCGAGTTCGCCGACGACAACACGTTCGTGGACCACGCCTACTGGCGGGAGCTGCTGCCGGCGCTTCGCGGCAAGAACCTCCGGTGGTTCGCCGAGACCGACTTGTCGGTCGCCGACGACGGGCCGCTGCTCGACCTGATGAGGGAGACGGGCTGCGCGCAGGTGCTCATCGGCCTCGAGAGCCCCGCCGAGAACGGGCTGCCGGGGATCGAGCTGCGCAACGACTGGAAACTGCGGCGGTTCCCGCAGTACAAGGACGCGATTCGAACGATTCAATCGCACGGCATCACGGTGAATGGCTGCTTCGTGCTCGGCCTCGACGGGCACACGCCCGGCGTCTTCGACCAGGTCATGGCCTTCGTCAAGGACACCGGCCTGTACGAAGTGCAGATCACCGTCCAGACGCCGTTTCCGGGCACGCCCCTCTACGCGCGCCTGGAGCGCCAGGGCAGGCTGCTCGAACCGAGGAACTGGAAGACGTGCACGCTGTTCGACGTCAATTTCAGGCCGCTCGAGATGACGGTCGAGCAGCTCCGCCAGGGATTTCGGAAACTGGCCGTTGAGCTGTACTGCGAGGAGTTCACCAATTGGAGGCGCGCCAACTTCAGGAAATTCAGACGCGAGGCACACGCATGATTTCGCTGCTCTTCGCGATCGCCGCCGCGTACGACGGGCTGCTCGGGCTCCTGGGCCTGTTCGGGACGGACTGGTTCTTCCGGACTGTCGGGGTCACACCGCCGAACCACCCTGGCTACGTGCAGTTCCCGGCGGCCCTGCTGGTCGTCTTCGCGCTCATGTTCCTCGCGGTGGCGAGGAACCCCGCGAAGAACCGGGACCTCATCCCCTACGGGATGCTCCTGAAGGTCTCGTACGCCGGCGTCGTCATCTACTACTGGCTCACGGCTGGCCTTCCGTGGGTCTGGAAGCCGTTTGCCGTCGCCGACATCGTCTTCTTCGCGCTGTTCGCGTGGGCATACACGCGGCTGGGCTCACCGGCGAAGTAGGGGCTGCCACGGCGGCGACGGAGCCACGGCTTGCCCCGGCCTGCCGGTGCCGTCAGCGCGACGGAAGCACGAACGGGCCGCCGTCCTGCGCGTGCAGGTGTTCGATGGCCAGCCGCGCCTTCGGCTGGTCGTCGAGCGCCAGCCGCCACAACCTGAAGAGCGTGGCGGTGGTCACGACGCCCACGCCCATCCGCTGAAGCACGCCGAGCGCATCGGGGAGCACGGGCTCGGGGCGGTCCGCCGGCGGCGTCGCGGGGTCGTTGTTGGAGACGAACACCACGCGGTCGCCCGCCAGCGCGAACTGCACCGCCTGGAACGCCTGCGCCAGTTCCTCGCTCGTCTTCTGGATCGGGCCGGCGGCACCCGAGACGAGGAGCAGCAGGCGGCGCGAGTCGCCGAACTTCACCGCGATCGGCTCGCCGGTGCCCGGCGCCGCGTCCACTTCGCAATTGAGCGAGGTGAACACCTCGCCCACGGCTTCCCTCAGGGGCTCGCCCGTCTGCCAGAGCACCCGCCCGACGCGATCGAGCGTGCGGAGATCGGCCGACAGGCGCTGGATTTCGAGGAGCCGCGTCTGGTAGCCCGGCGGCATCTCCGCGACCACCCACTCGGGTGCCTGGGAGAAGGCCGGCTGCGTACGTCCACTCATGGTGACCTCCCGGGGGCGGCGCGACACGTGGCCGTGTCGGCCAGTCCTGCCGATTCTAGCCGATTGTGCGGTTGACGCAGCCGATGAGGTTCGTGCTTGAGGTTCGTGCTGACGATCGCGCCGCCGGATGGGTTCCCCTCCTGCTCGAGAACCGGGGCCTCCTCACGGCGGACTGGAGGGAGCCTTGGCCCGGCCCGACGTGCGAGCCACGTGGACCCGATCCGGGCACTGAGGCAGGCGTAGCGCCGGCGCCTCCACTATGACCTCGCGCGAACTCGGCAATTGACGCACAATGGGCGCGGAGGCGCTTCATGGGTGACAGAGGCAAGAAGGACAAGGACAAGGGCCAGAAGCAGCACGCCGCGAAGGACAAGCAGGAAGAAAAGAAGAAGCTGGACCGGCAGCCGAAGCGAAACCCCTAGGGGCACGCGGGTCGGGGCGGCTGCGTCTGTCCGGAATTGCACAGTCTCCGCGAGGGACTTGGCCTTAGCCTCTGTTGAGGGGCTTCGGGCCATTCGCCAGGACTTCACGGAGGATTACCGCTCGAGTGCCATTTCGCCGGAAAGCCATACTCGCTCGGCTGGGCTCGCTGCAAGACGCGATCGCCCGCCGGCCGGACTTCTCTGCGCCCTTCGCCAGCGAAGAGCTGCCGCTTCGCGCGGAGCTCTTCAGCCGCGAGCAGATGGTGCTGCGCGGAGGTGTGCTGGCCGCCTCGCACAGGCTGAGCGCGAAGCGCGCACCGGACCGGTTGCTGGCGCGACTGGCGGAGAACGAGACCCTGCTGGTGGCCGTCCGGGCGCTGTTGACGGAAGCCGTGAACGGCGACCGCCGAATCACACCGGCCGGGGAATGGCTGCTCGACAACTTCTACCTGATCGAGGATCAGATCCGCACGGCCCGGCGGCACCTTCCGCCGCGCTACGACCGCGAACTGCCACGCCTCGCTGACGGCCCGTCGGCCGGCCTGCCGCGGGTCTACGACATCGCCCTCGAAACGATCTCGCACGGAGACGGCCGCCTGGACGCGGACGGCCTCGGCGGCTTCGTCTCGGCCTACCAGGAGGTGACGCCGCTCACGACCGGCGAGCTGTGGGCCATCCCGATCATGCTGCGGCTGGCGCTGCTCGAGAACCTGCGCCGAGTCTCCGCCAGGATTGGGGCCGACCGCGCGGATCGGAACCGTGCCGACTACTGGGCCGACCAGATGTCGGCCGTCGCGGAGAAGGATCCGAAGAGCCTCATCCTGTCGATCGCCGACATGGCGCGTTCGAAGCCGCCGATGGTCGGATCCTTCGTCGCCGAGTTCGCCCGCCGCCTGCAGGGCCAGAGTCCCGCGCTGGCCCTGCCGCTGACGTGGATCGAACAGCGACTGTCCGAAGACGGTCTGACGATCGAGCAGCTCGTGCAGTCGGAGAACCAGCAGCAGGCCGCCGACCAGGTGTCGATCAGCAACACCATCAGCAGCCTGCGGTTCCTCGGGGCCGCCGACTGGCGGGCGTTTGTCGAGGCCCGAAGCGGCGTCGAACGGACTCTCCGCGACGACCCGGCCGGCGTGTACTCCCGGATGGATTTCGCCACGCGAGACCGCTATCGCCATGTCGTGGAGATGACGGCGAGGCGGCTCGGACTGACAGAGGTGGAGGTCGCCGAGCGCGCGGTCGACTTGGCGCGCGAGGCCGCAGCCGGTCCGAATCCTGGCGGCAGGGCGGCGCATGTCGGCTTCTACCTCGTGGACGAGGGGCTGCCGCGTCTCACCCACACGGCGGGTGCACGATTCTCCGCGGTCGAGGCCGTTCGACGCGCGTGCCTCGGCCATCCGCTCTTCCTGTATCTCGGCGGCGTGGTCCTCCTCACGCTCCTGCTGACCTCGGCGATGGTCGCGGAGGTCTGGGAGAAGGGAGGGACCGGCTGGTTCCTCGGGCTGGTCGGGCTTCTCCTGCTGCTCAGTACCAGTCAGGTCGCCGTCGCCGTCGTCAACGCCCTCGTGACCCGGCTGACGACGCCCCATGCCCTGCCGAAGATGGACCTGTCGAAGGGGATTCCCGCGGCCGCGCGTACCCTGGTCGCCGTCCCCGCCCTGATCACGAGCACCGAGAGCGTGGAGCGCCTGGTCGAAGCGCTGGAAGTGCGCTTCCTCGGCAACCGGGACGACCACGTCTGCTTCGGCCTCCTGACCGACCTGGCGGACGCCTCTCAGGAGACGCTTCCCGGGGACGACGCCCTGGAGCGTCTCGCCGTACAGCGAATCAGCGAGCTGAATGAGAAGTACGGCGGCCAGTTCTTCCTCTTCCACCGTCCGCGGCGGTGGAATCCGAAGGAACGCGTCTGGATGGGCTACGAGCGCAAGCGCGGAAAACTCGCCGAGCTGAACGCGCTCCTGCGTGGCGCGGCCCCGGGCCGATTCTCCCGTGTCGTCGGAGACACGTCCGTCCTGTCCCAGGTGAAGTACGTCATCACGCTCGACGCCGACACGCAGCTGCCGCGGGACGCCGCGCGCCTGATGGTCGGCGCCATGATGCACCCCCTCAACCAGGCACAGTACGACGAGCGTGAGCAGCGCGTGGTGGCCGGATACGGCATCCTTCAACCCCGGGTGGCCATCAGCCTTCCCGGCTCGACCCGGTCGCGGTACGCGCGGCTCTGGACCAGCGAGCCGGGCATCGACCCGTATACCCGCGTGGTGTCGGACGTCTACCAGGACCTGTTTGGCGAAGGGTCCTTCGTCGGCAAGGGAATCTACGACGTGGACGCGTTCGAGCGGGCGGTCGGCGGTCGGTTCCCGGAGAATCGGATCCTCAGTCACGACCTCCTCGAAGGCTGTTACGCGCGCGCCGGGCTGTTGACCGACGTGCAGGTGTATGAAGAGCACCCATCGTGCTACGAGGACGACGTGCGGCGGCGTCACCGTTGGATTCGCGGCGACTGGCAGCTCTGGCGCTGGCTGTTGCCGGGTGTGCCGGGTGGCGACGGGCGGCGGACCCGGAACCCGCTCTCCGCGCTCGGCCGATGGAAGCTCTTCGACAATCTCCGCCGCAGCCTCACCTCCGCGGCCCTGGTCGGCCTGTTCCTGGTGGCCTGGGCGCGGTTGTCGCCCGCCTGGGAATGGACCCTGGCCGGCGTCGGCTTCCTGGTGCTTCCTGCCCTCGTGGTGTCGTTCCCGGGCCTTGTGCGAAAGCCCACAGAGGTCCCGTTCGGGAGCCATCTCTCGGCTGGCGCGGTCTCGCTGGGTCGGCAGCTGGCGCAGGCGCTGCTGACGCTCGCCTGTCTCCCGTACGAGGCGTTCTTCAGTCTCGACGCCACCCTGCGCACGGCTACGCGGCTCTTCGTCACGCACAGGCGGCTGCTCGAGTGGACGCCGTCGGATGATGGCGGTGGTCCGCCCCGGTGCAGCCTGGCCGGCGCGTTCACGAGGATGTGGATCGCCCCCGCGATCGCCGTTGTCGCGTGTGGCTACCTTGTCCTCACGCGTCCGGCGAGTCTCGCCGCCGCCGGGCCGATCCTCCTGCTCTGGTTCGCCGCCCCCGTGGTCGCCTGGCACCTCAGCCGTCCGCTCACCAGGCGCGCGGCCCGACTCACGGCGGACCAGCTGCGCTTCCTGGGCCGTATGGCGCGCCGCACCTGGGCCTTCTTCGACACCTACGTCGGCCCGGAGGATCACTGGCTGCCACCGGACAACTTCCAGGAGTCGCCCGCGTCCGGCGTGGCGCATCGCACGTCTCCGACCAACATGGGCCTGGCGCTGCTCGCCAATCTCTCGGCCTGCGACTTCGGGTACATATCGGCCGGCCGGCTCCTCGATCGCACCACCCGCGCATTCCAGGCCATGACAGCGATGGAGCGCCACAGGGGGCACTTCTTCAACTGGTACGACACCCGGTCGCTTGCGCCGCTCGAGCCGCGGTACATCTCGTCGGTGGACAGCGGCAACCTGGCCGGCCACCTCCTGACACTCCGTCCGGGGCTGCTCGCCCTCGCCGGCGAACCGATCCTACCGGCGCGGGCGTTCGCGGGATTGTGCGACACGTTCACCTTCGTGTCCGGCGCGCGTCGTGGTGCGCCGACGACCGCGACGGCGCAGCTGCAGCAGGCGCTCGAGGCGGCGTGCGAGCCCGGGCCGAAGACGATCGCCGACGGACGGCTGGCCCTGGAACGCGTCGGCTCGGCGAGCCGGGCGCTGGCAGCGGAGCGTGCGGGCTCCGGCGATCCCGCGGCGGCGCGCTGGGCCGTGGCGTTGGCGGACCAGTGCGCGGACCTTCTGGGCGACGTGACGCGCTTGATGCCGTGGGCGCCGTCCTCCGAGTCCGCGGTGCCGGGGGCGCCGCTCCCCGAGTCGGCCCCGATGCCGACGCTGGGGGAGCTCGCGGCGCTCGACGGCGACTGGGGCAGGCCGGCTCGAGAGAGGCTCGCCGTGATCAACCGCCTGGCCGCGCAGGCGGTCGATCTCGCGGAGATGGAGTGGAGCTTCCTCTTCGACGAGGCGCGCCAGCTCCTGTCGATTGGATACAACGTCTCCGAGCGCCGTCGCGACGCCGGCCGCTACGACCTGCTCGCCTCCGAATCGCGGCTTTGCACGTTCGTGGCCATCGCCCAGGGACACCTTCCGCAGGAGAGCTGGTTCGCGCTGGGCCGCCTCCTGACGCTGGCGGCGGGCGAACCGGTCCTGCTGTCGTGGGCCGGCTCGATGTTCGAGTACTTGATGCCGCTCGTCGTCATGCCGAGCTATGACGACACGCTTCTCGACCAGACGTGCCGGGCTGCGGTCAAGCGCCAGATCGAGTACGGCCGTCGCCGCGGCGTGCCGTGGGGCATTTCCGAATCGGGGTACAACCTGCTCGACGCGCGGCTCGCTTACCAGTACCGCGCGTTCGGTGTGCCGGGCCTCGGCCTCAGGCGTGGCCTTGCCGACGACCTGGTCGTGGCCCCGTACGCCTCGGCGCTGGCGCTGATGGTGTCGCCCGAGGACGCGTGCTCGAACCTGCAGCGGCTCGCGGCAGAGGGCTTCGACGGGGAGTGCGGCTTCTACGAGGCGATCGACTACACGCCGACACGTCTGCCGCGAGGCCACGCGCACGCCGTCATCCGCTCTTACATGGCGCATCACCAGGGCATGACGTTCCTGTCGCTGGCGCACGTGCTCCTCCACGGCCGGATGCAGGGGCGCTTCGCGTCCGAGCCGGCGTTCCAGGCGACCGCGCTGCTCCTCCAGGAACGGATCCCGCGCGCGGGCGCGTTCCTGCTGCCCGCGAACCCCGCGTCGGAGGCCCCGACGGTGGCGGCCGGGGCTGATATCGCCGTGCGCTCGTTCAGCGAGCCCGACACGCCGGTCCCCGAAGTGCAGCTGTTGTCGAACGGCCGGTATCACGTCGTCGTCACGAGCGCGGGCGCCGGGTACAGCCGATGGAAGGACCTGGCCGTCACCCGGTGGCGCGAGGACGCGACGTGCGACAACTGGGGCACCTTCTGCTACATCAGGGACGTCGCGGACGGCGCGTTCTGGTCCACGACCCACCAGCCGACGCTGCGACCGGTCGACAGGTTCGAGGTGGTGTTCTCGGAGGCGCGCGCCGAGTTCCGCAGCCGGACGCGCCAGATCGACAGCTACACCGAGATCGCCGTGTCGCCAGAGGACGATGTGGAGCTGCGCCGGCTGCGCCTGACCAACGCGGGCCGCACGCGCCGGACGATCGAGGTGACCAGTTACGCGGAGGTGACGCTCGCGCCCCCGCCCGCCGACGCGTTGCACCCGGCGTTCAGCAACCTCTTCGTCCAAACCGAGGTCGTTCCGGAGCAGCGGGCCATCCTCTGCACCAGGCGCCCGCGGTCCCGCGGGGAGGCGTCTCCCTGGATGTTCCACGTGATGGCGGCGCACGGTGCGGCCGCCGCCAGCGACCTCTCGTACGAGACCGACCGGCTGCGCTTCGTCGGCCGCGGGCGGACGCCCGCCGATCCGCGTGCCCTGCGCGAACCAGGCCCGCTCTCGGGCAGCCAGGGCTCGGTGCTCGACCCGATGGTCGCGATCCGTGGCCGGTACGTGCTCGAGCCGGACGAGTCGATCACGATCGACATCGTCTCGGGCATGGCCGAGACGCGGGAGGCTGGCCTTGCGCTGGTGGGCAAGTACCAGGATCGGCGGCTCGCCAACCGGGTGTTTGCGCTGGCGTCCACGCACGCGCGGGTGGTGCTGAGTCAGTTGAACGCCAGCGAGGCGGATGCCCAGCTCTACTGCCGCCTGGCCGGCTCGATCATCTACGCCAACCGCTCACTGCGCGCCGACCCGGCGGTGGTCGCGAGGAATCGGCGCGGGCAGTCCGGGCTGTGGGGCTACTCGGTCTCCGGCGATCTGCCCATCGTGCTGCTGCAGATCGGCGACGCGGCTCACATCGATCTCGCACGCCAGCTCGTCCAGGCCCACGCCTACTGGCGCCTGAAGGGACTGGCGGTGGACCTCGTGATCTGGAACGAGGAGCGCGCCGGCTATCGGCAGCAGCTCCAGGATCAGATCAACGGCCTCGTCGCGGCCGGCGTCGAGACGGCTGCCCCGGGCCGCCCCGGGGCGATCGTCGTCCGGCCCGGCGAGCAGATCTCGGACGAGGACCGGACGTTGTTCCAGTCGGTCGCCCGGGTCATCATCAGCGATCGCCACGGTTCGCTCGACGACCAGATCGCCGGCCGGCCGGTCGAGGCGCTTCCCGTGCGGCTGGCGCCGTCCCGGGATCGCCGTTCGCGGGCTCCCGTGCCGGCGCCGCTTCGTCGAGACCTCATCTTCGCCAACGGGCTGGGTGGCTTCACCGAGGACGGTCACGAGTACGTCATCACGACCGGGCCGGGGGTGGTGCCGCCCGCGCCCTGGGTCAACGTCCTGGCGAACCCGGGGTTCGGTACCGTCATCTCGGAGAGCGGTTCGGCTTACACCTGGGCCGAGAACGCCCACGAGTTCCGCCTGTCGCCCTGGAACGACGACGCGGTGACCGATGCCAGCGGGGAAGCGCTGTACCTTCGCGACGAGGACAGCGGCCGCTTCTGGTCGCCCACGTCCCTGCCGGCCGGAGGCGATGCTCCGTACACGAGTCGCCATGGCTTCGGCTACAGCGTGTTCGAGCACACCCAGGACGGCATCACGTCGGAGTTGTGGGTGTACGTGGACCTGGCGGCGCCTGTGAAGCGGTCGGTGCTGAAGATCCGCAACGCCTCCGGCCGGCTGCGCCGCCTGTCCGCCACCGGCTACGTGGAGTGGGTGCTCGGTGACCTGCGCGCGAAGGCCGCGCCGCACGTCGTGACCGAGATCGACGCCGACACCGGCGCGATCTTCGCCCAGAACGCCTACAACGCCGAGTTTGCCGGACGCACGGCCTTCTTCCACGTGGACGACGCGAGCCGACGCGTGTCGGGTGACCGAACCGAGTTCATCGGCCGCAACGGCACGCTCAGGGATCCGGCCGCCATGATGCGGTCCACGCTCTCCGGTCGCGTGGGGGGCGCCCTGGATCCGTGCGGGGCGATCCAACTGGCTTTCACGCTCGAGGACGGGCAGGAGCGCGAGATCGTCTTTACGCTCGGCGCGGGACGCGACCGCGACGAGGCGGTGGCCCTGCTTGGCCGTGTCCGGGGGCCCGCGGCCGCGCGTGGATCGCTCGAAGCCGTCTGGCACTACTGGAACCACACGCTCGGCGCGATCAACGTGGAGACGCCCGACAAGGCGCTCAACACGCTGGCGAACGGCTGGCTGCTCTACCAGACGATCGCGTGCCGCCTGTGGGGGCGCAGCGGCTTCTACCAGTCCGGGGGCGCGTTCGGCTTCCGCGACCAGCTGCAGGACGTGATGGCGCTCATCCACGCCGAGGCGCCGCTCGTGAGGCAGCACCTGCTGTTGTGCGCGTCGCGGCAGTTTCCGGAGGGCGACGTCCAGCACTGGTGGCATCCGCCCATGGGCCGGGGCGTCCGCACGCACTGCTCGGACGACTACCTCTGGCTGCCGATGGCGACCTGCCGTTACGTCACCGCCACCGGCGACACGGGGGTGCTCGACGAGCAGGCCCACTTCCTCGAGGGCCGCGAGGTGAATCCCGAAGAAGACTCCTATTACGATCTGCCGGCCACGTCGGAGCGCAGCGCCAGCCTCTATGAACACTGCGTGCGTGCGATCGTGCGGGGCCTGCGGTTCGGGGCCCACGGCCTGCCGCTGATGGGCTCGGGAGACTGGAACGACGGCATGAACCTGGTCGGGGCCGAAGGGCGCGGCGAGAGCGTCTGGCTGGGGTTCTTCCTCTACGCGGTCCTGATCCCGTTTGCGGACGTCGCGCGACAGCGGGGCGATTCGGTCTTCTCGTCCCGATGCCTGTCGGAGGCGGCGCAGCTGCGGCTGCGCCTCGAAGAGAGCGGTTGGGATGGTTCGTGGTACCGGCGCGCCTACTTCGACGACGGGACGCCGCTCGGTTCGTCGGGCAACACGGAGTGCCAGATCGACTCGATTCCACAGAGCTGGTCCGTCCTCTCGGGCGCCGCCGATCCGGCGCGGGCCCGCACTGCGATGGACGCCGTGAACGCCCGGCTGGTTCGCCGCGACGACGGGCTGGTTCGCCTGCTCGATCCGCCGTTCGACACCTCCGCGCTCGACCCCGGGTACATCAAGGGGTACGTCCCGGGCGTGCGGGAGAACGGGGGACAGTACACCCATGCGGCCATTTGGGCGGCCATGGCGTATGCCGAGCTCGGCGACGCCGAACGCGCGTGGGGCGTCTGGAAGTTGATCGACCCGCTCGCGCACGGGGTGTCGCCCTCCGACATCGAGACCTACAAGGTGGAGCCCTACGTGGTGGCGGCCGACGTCTACGCCGTGGCCCCGCACGTCGGACGCGGCGGATGGACCTGGTACACGGGGTCCGCGGGCTGGATGTACCGGCTCATCGTCGAATCGCTGCTCGGACTAGAGCTCCGGGGGGACCGGTTGCGCGTCGAGCCCTGTCTGCCCGCCGATTGGCACGCGTTCACCGTGCACTACCGCTTCTTCGAGACCGTCTACCACATTACAGTGCACGGCCAGCCGCCCCCGGCCGGCGCGAGACGCCTGAGGATGGACGATCAGGAACAGGACGGCGTGGATGTGCCAATGGTCAACGACCAGCGTGAACACTGGGTCGAGATGTGGGTGGGCGGTTAGCGCGCGCGAACGGCCCAGATCGCCAGACGCACCCGTAGTGCCACCTTGCACTGATTCATGAGGAGGCCTGAATGAACCGTTCCATCACGCGGATCCTGATTGCCGTTGCCCTGGCGGGATATGGCGTCTACGCCGCCAGCTACGTGCTCCCGATGCTGACCGGCCCAGCCATGCCGGCGCTGCTCGTCGCCTTCGTCCTCCAGGCCGTGTGCGCGCTCGCAGCCGCGTTCGGCGTGTGGCGCCATCAGCGGTGGGCAGCCGGCGTGGTGGTGCTTCTTGGGGTCTGCATCGCCGGCACGTGGCTCTTCGAGGCGTTCGTCCTCGGCATCGTCGCCTATCTGCGCGCCCTGCTGGTCGCGGTCTTAGCGATTATCCTGGCGCTGGCCGTCGCGCGGTATCTCAACGGCCAGCGCCAGAGCGTCAGGGACTGAACTGCCCGCTACTGCCCGAACTTGATGGTGACGGTCAGGACCACGGGCACGGGCACGCCGTTCAGGAGTGTCGGCGTGTACTCCCATTGCCGCACCGCGTCGAGCGCGGCCTTGTCGAGCATCGGGATCGAGCGCAGGACCTTTGCGTCGATGACCTTCCCGTCCTCTCCAATCGTCGCTTCGACGATGACCGTCCCGGTGACGTGCGCCGACTGTGCCATGTCCGGATACACGGGCTTGACGTCCTTGATCTTCGTCGGTGGCATGATCTTGCCTCCGACTCGAATCGGCGCCACCCTGGCCTTCGCCCTGGCTGCAGCCGCATCGGCGGCTGCCTTGGCCGCCGCCGCATCAGCCGCCGCCTTGCCCGCGACGGCATCGGCCGCCGCCTTGTCGCCAGCCGCCTGCGCAGCGGCGGCGAGTTCCTTGGTCTTGGCGTACGACTTGAACCACTTGCCCTGCTGGGCCGCCAGTTCAGTGTCGAGGGCTGCGCTGGCGTCCCGGGCCGCCTTGAGCGAGTCGGGGGCGTACTGATCCGCGCCGGCGGTCACGGCCTTGTCGACGGCGGCCTTGGCCGCGTCGACGTCCGCACTGGGCGGCGACGCGCAGCCCGCGGCTGTCAGCGCGAGGACCACGGCAATCGCCCGGACTCTGACAATCACGCTCATGGTGTGTCCCCCTTCCAGAGTTGAATCGACCGAGTGGCGCGCGGGGCGCCTTCGGGCGCCCCGCGCCTGATGCGCGAACTAGAACTTGATCGAAATTTCCGTCTCCACCTCGACCGGTTTTCCGTCCACCAGAGTTGGCTGGTATCGGCGCTGGCGGGCATTGTCCAGGGCCGCTGCTTGCAGCGGCTGCGGGCCCGACAGCACCGTCGCGTTCTTCACCCTGCCATCGACGCCGATCAGAACCTGCAAGCGCACGGTTCCCTGGACGCGCGTGCCCTTCGCAGCCGGCGGAGCGTTCAGTTTCGGCTGCGAAATCAGTTTCGCGGCTTGCACGTCTTCCGCAACGCGGATCGGTCCCTTGTTCGCGACGTCCGGTTGCTCGGCCCGCGGGGCCGCGCTCGGCGGTTTGGCCTTCGGGTTGGCCTGCGGCCGCTGCTCGGGCACCGGTTTCAGTCGAGCCTCTTGTGCCGCCTGCTGCTTGGTCTTGTCGGCGGCGGCCTGCTGCTGCGCCGCCTGGCGTGCGGTCTCGTCAGCCGCGGCCTTCTGTTGCGCGGCCTGCTGCTTGGCCTTGTCTGCGACGGCCTGTTGCTGCGCCGCCTGGCGTGCGGTCTCGTCAGCCGCGGCCTGCTGTTGCGCGGCTTGCTGCGCGGCCTGCTGCTTGGCCTTGTCGGCGGCGGCCTGTTGCTGCGCCGCCTGGCGTGCGGTCTCGTCAGCCGCGGCCTGCTGTTGCGCGGCTTGCTGCGCGGCCTGCTGCTTGGCCTTGTCGGCGGCGGCCTGCTGTTGCGCCGCCTGCTGCCTGGCTTGTTCTGCCGCTAGCGGCGGCTGGGCTGTCTGCGGTGCCCGGGCGGCCCCAGGCGGAACGCCACGCGCCGGAGAACGGACCAGTTGCGCCGTGTTCGGCGACGTCGCGGGCTGGGGCTTCTTCGCCGCCGGTTCGGCCGGCTTGACCACCGCCGCCGGCGGAGCGGTCTTCACCGGTCGCGCAGCGCGTGCCGACGATACCGCGCGGAGAGTCTGCGCGGCCTGCGCGTCGAGCGGCTTGCCCGGATTGGCCTGCAACGCCGGCTGCTCCTGCGCGAAGGCCACCGGCGGTGGCGGCGGCGCAACCTTGGCGACCACCGGCCGGCTGACTACCGCCGCCGGGGGCTTCGGCGGTGCGCTGGCCGCCGTGGCGGTCGCCGCAGTCGCCCGAGTCCCGCCCATCACGCTGGCTTTCACGGGAGCCACCGGCGCGGTGCGAATCGCCGGGGCCGCCGCGATCGCGCTCGGGGCGACGCTCACCGCCGCCTGTGCCACCGGCTGTGCGTTCACGAAAGCGGCTCGTGGCACCGCCGTGACGGCGCCCGCCACTCTCTGATTCAGATATGTCGTTCTCTGCACAGGTTCGCTCACGACCCTCGTGATCGTCGCCTGCTGTACGACGGTGTTGGTGATGTTCACGTTCGTGACGTAGGTCGGGCTCGCCCGGTACGCGGGCACATACACCTCGCCCGGCGCCAGCGGGAACCACGCCACTCTGACGCCGATCCCCACATCCCGCGGTGAGGTCGACACTCCCACGAATATGACGAGCGCCGGGGAGTAGACGGGGCGCCGCGTGTGAACGTCCTGGTCCGCTTCACGGCGAGGCGGAACCCAGGCCCAGCCTCGGCCGCCGGCCCCGTCGTTCACAAACGCCCACCGGCCGTAATGTGAGGTCACGAATCCAAAGGGCGCGTCATCGACCCATGTCCAGCCCCACGGATCCACCCAGGTCCAGTGCCCGTCTCTGTACGGCGCCCAGTCTCGCGAGACATGCGTCGGAACCCAGATCGGACCGTAGTCACGATCCGTCCTCCATGTGCCATCCCGATCGAGGTCGTCATAGCCAGTGAGCTCCGGCGACACATAACGGGCCGAAAGCGAGCTGTCCTGGCGCTGGTCCCGGGCGTACGACCACTGATCGAAGCTGTCCCTGTCCGGCAGGTCGTAGACGTCGTAGGAGATGTCGTCCGTGCCCGACACTTGAACCTGGGAGCCTCCGTCCACGAGAAACGCCGTGCCCCCGCCGGTGACCTGCCCCTGGCCGTCGCGCAGCGTGATGGTGGTGAAGTGGCCGTCCGGATCGACGGTCACGCGGTAATGGCCGCGTTGGAGCATGGTGAACGCGTTGTTCGGCGTGTCCACCTCGAACACGTCGTCGCCGTAGAGATTCCGCACGTGCACGTCGATCGTGCCGGTGGTCAACTGGATCTGAACCGTCCGGTCATCCAGGTTCAGGAACGACATCATGGTCTGGCCGTCCACGCGAATCGCCGTCGACCCGATTTGCATCTCGGCCCTCGACCTGTCGCCGGTCCAGATGCTGTCACCCGTGGTCATCGGCCGGTTCAGCGTCGCCCAGCCCCAGTCCGTCTCGCCGCCCGGCTGGAACGAAATGTCGCCCTCGACATAATTCAGCCGGGCCACGCGAATTGGCGGATCGTCAGACGCGAAGGCCGGCTGCGCAACCACGGCGAACAGGCAGAGCACCAGGCAGACCCGCCCGTAGAAACGTGTCGAACTGACCGCTTTGCTCATGGCTCAGCTCCTTCATTCCCGAAACTGCTGCCCCGTCGACCGGTCTCCCTCCAGCCTTTGGACGCCGCCGTCCTCTGGTCAGAGTAGGATCGAAGTCGGGACATCACAGTCCCCTATTGCACAGTGCCACCCCGACAGACCACCGTACTGCGAGAGGTGTGCCAAAGAGCACAGACGCGGTGCGGCGGCGTCTCTACCATCGGGAGAGCAGGGCGCGTGTTGTCCTGAAGAGCGAGGTCACCATGTCGAAGCTGAACGGCGATAAGGCGAGATTCCACAGGCTGCGAAAGGCGGGGCTGCGGCGGCGCGAATTGGCGCGCCAGGCGTGGGCATCGGTACGAAGCCCGCTCGTCCCTTCTGACGCCGGTGCGGTCGGCGGACAGCCGGGGAAAGGTCGAGGCGTCACGCCCGGCAAATGAGCGAGGTGTGACTTCGACGTGAGGTCGGAAGGGCGCCCGTCAGTGCCGCACGGCCACCGGCTTGATGGCGGCCCGTTCGATCCCGGCCAGAGTCCGGCCGATCTGATCCAGTTCCCGCTGCATCGCACCCCAGAGCCCGAGTTCCTCGTCGGTCAGCTGGTGATGGACGTGGATGATCGCCGCCGACTCCGCCTCGAGATCGGCTTGGCGATCCCGCCAGCTGCCCGCGGCGCCGGGTTCCGGCGAGACCTCCGACACGCGGCGCAGCGCCGCGCCCGCGATCTCGTAATAACCGCCCGTGCTCAGTCTCATGATTCGGCCTTCCATCCGGCGGGCACTCGACCCGGTCGATGCGCCGGCCTGATTGAAGGGTAGGACCGTCCGGCTTTTCCGTCTGTCACGTTGTGCACACCCGCGCCGCGGGTCTCGGACGGCCAGGTGGACGGCGCTAGCTCGCGTTGGTCTTGGTGGAGACGGGCGTGTCCGGCTCCGGGGCGGGCGGTTCGGTCAGCCCCGTGGCGTCCCGGATCTCCTTCTCGTTGAGCGACTCCGCGCTCAACAAGGCGTGGGCGAGGACGTCCAGCTTCTCGCGGTGCCCGGCCAGCAGCCGGTCGGCTGCGTGGAGACTCTCCTCGACGATGCGCCGGACCTCGGCGTCGATCACCTCAGAGGTGGCATCGCTGTAAGGCTGGTGCTGGAAGGCCGGCGGCAGGCCGTCGTCCTGGGGCGCGACGAAGCTGATCGGGCCGAGCGTCTCGCTCATCCCCCATCGCAACACCATGCGACGCGCGATTTCCGTGACCTGCTGGAGGTCGCTTTCAGCGCCGGTGGTGACCACTCCATAGACGAGCTTCTCGGCCGCCCGGCCGCCAAGCGCGCACGTGATGCGCGTCTGCAGGTAATCTTCGCCGTAGCTGGTCCGATCGTCGACGGGGAGTTGCCACGTCGCTCCGAGCGCCATGCCCCGCGGCACGATCGAGACGCGGTGAACGGGATCGCTGCCGGGCATCAGCAGCGCGACCAGCGCGTGCCCGGCTTCGTGATAGGCGGTGCGCTCACGGTCGAGCGGATTCAGCAGGATGTTGCGAGCCGGCCCGAGGGTGATCTTCTGCAGCGCTTCCGCGAAGTCCTCGGCACCGACGGTGTCCCCGTCCTTGCGCGCGGCCAGCAGCGCCGCCTCGTTGACCAGGTTGCGCAGCTCGGCGCCGACCAGGCCGGGCGTTTCGGTGGCCAGGCGCTCGAGCGAGACGTCGGGCGCCAGCGGGACGTTCCGGGTGTGCACCTTGAGAATCGCGGCCCGGCCGGCGCGGTCCGGACGCTGCACCACGACGCGCCGGTCGAAGCGCCCCGGCCGCATCAGCGCCTGGTCGAGCACGTCGGCGCGGTTGGTCGCCGCCAGGACGATGACGCTTTCGCGTGCGTCGAAGCCGTCCATCTCGGTCAAGATCTGGTTCAGCGTCTGCTCGCGCTCGTCGTGTCCCCCGAGCTGCACGCCACTGCCGCGCGTGCGGCCGATTGCATCCAGCTCGTCGATGAAGATGATCGCCGGGGCGGCCTCCCGCGCCTGCTTGAACAGGTCGCGCACCCGCGCGGCGCCGACGCCGACGATCATCTCGATGAACTCGGACGCGGCGAGGCTGAAGAAGGGGACGCCCGCCTGGCCGGCGATCGCGCGCGCCAGCAGCGTCTTGCCGGTGCCCGGGGCCCCGATGAGCAGCACGCCCTTCGGCACGGTGCCGCCGAGCCGCTGGTACTTCGCGGGGTTCTTCAGGAAGTCGACGATCTCGACCAGCTCGTTCTCGGCCTCGTCGATCCCCGCGACGTCGTCGAAGGTGACCTTCGGCTGATCCTCGCTGTAGCGCTTGGCGCGGCTCCGCCCCAGGCTGAACAACCCGCCGCCTCCGGCCGCCGCCGCCGCGCGGCGGCTGATCCAGACGAAGGCGGCGATGAGCAGCAGCGTCGGCCCGAAGCTGACGAGCAGCTTGAACCACGACGACGCGTTCTCGTCGACCGCCTTGATCACGACACCGTTGTCGTCGAGACGCTTCTCCAGGTCCTGATCCGCAAAGGCCGGGCGCTGGGTCCTGAACTCCATGGATTCGCGCGCCTTCGGGCCGGCCGAGGCCGGTGCGCCGGCCTTCGGGGGCGGGTACGCGGTCTTTTTCCTGAAATCCCCCTGGATCGAGTCGCCGACGCTGGTGACGTCCGCCACATTGCCCGCCTCGACCTGTTGCTTGAAGAAGGTGTAGGGAATCGTGATCGAGGACGGTTCAGGGAAGAAGAGCTGCGCGACCAGGTAGTTGCCCGCCAGGAGCACGAGGAAGACCAGCCACCACGGCCGCGGCCGCAGGCGGCGCCCGGAGGCCGCCTCTTTGGAGGTCGTGGGCGGAACATTCGGTCGGGGTGCCTGTGCGAGGTCCGGAGGTGGATTCGACATGGTGTGTGAAGTGACGCGTGATGCCTCGCTTCACATGTTAGTGACGCCCGGGGCTTCCGGTCTGTGCACTTCGGCACACGGCGAGATGCTCCGCCATGCGCCGATCGGCTGTCACAAGACGGTTATACTGGGCCCGCGACGGCTGAGGGGCCGACGTGCGCGGCATCTCGGACCGGAATGCTCCCGAGGAGGGGTGTCGTCATGCCGCTTCGCCTCCGAATGTCCTTGCCGCTGATCGCGCTGGCGCTCCTCGCTCACGCCGCGCAGGCGCAGCGGGCCCCATACCTCGATACGACGCTCTCCCCGGCGGCACGCGCGCACGACCTGGTGGGCCGGATGACGCTCGACGAGAAGGCGGCGCAGCTCGAGGACTGGGCCACCGCCATCCCCCGGCTCGGCATTCCCGACTACCAGACCTGGAACGAGGCGCTGCACGGCGTCGCCCGCGCCGGCTACGCCACCGTGTTCCCGCAGGCGATTGGCATGGCGGCGACCTGGGACAAGGGGATGGTGAAGCAGATGGGGGAGGTGATCTCCGCCGAGGCCCGCGCCAAGTACAACCAGGCGCAGCGGGAGGGCGATCACCGCATCTTCCACGGGCTGACCTTCTGGTCGCCCAACATCAACATCTTCCGCGATCCCCGCTGGGGGCGCGGGCAGGAGACCTACGGCGAGGACCCCTTCCTGACCGCGCGGATGGGCGTCGCGTTCGTCTCCGGCGTGCAGGGGGACGACCGGGACCACCTGCGCGCGGTGGCGACCAGCAAGCACTTCGCCGTGCACAGCGGCCCGGAGACGATGCGCCACGGCTTCAACGTGGACGTCTCGCCGCGCGACCTGGAAGAGACGTACCTGCCCGCCTTCCGCGCCACCGTCGTCGAGGGCGGCGCGCAGTCGGTGATGTGCGCCTACAACGCGGTCGACGGCTGGCCGGCCTGCACCAGCCGGATGCTGCTCGAGGAGCACCTGCGCCGCGCGTGGGGATTCACGGGCTTCGTCGTCTCCGACTGCGGCGCGATCGGCGACGTGCACAGCGGCCACAAGAAGACCGCCGACATGACCCACTCGGCCGCCCTCGCGCTCGCGGCGGGTACCGACCTCTCCTGCAGCGCCGGGTCGCCGGGCTTCAACACGCTGGCCGACGCCGTCAGGCAGGGGCTGGTCGCGGAGGACCTGGTGACGACGGCCGTCGAGCGGCTCTACACCGCCCGCTTCCAGCTGGGCATGTTCGATCCGCCAGGGTCCAACCCGCTCGACGCGCTCCTCGCGTCGGCCGACCTCTTCGAAAAGAACCGCGAAACGGCCCTGGCAGCCGCCGAGAAGAGCATCGTCCTGCTCGAGAATCGCGGCGTGTTGCCGCTCGGGAGCGCGCCGCGGCGCATCGCCGTGGTGGGCCCGACCGCGGACCTGCTCGTCTCGATCCTCGGCAACTACGTCGGCACGCCGGTCCGCCCGGTGACGCCGCTCGACGGCGTGCTGCGGCAGTTCGCAGGCTCACGCGTCCTCTATGCGCAGGGCGCGACGCTCGCCGCCGGTGTCGGCGTCCCGGTCCCCCGCACGGCGTTCGGTCTCGGCACGGGCCTGAAGGCCGAGTTCTTTGCGACTCCCGACTGGACCGGCCGGGCGGTGAAGACGACGGCCGAGCCGCTGGTCCAGGCTGACTGGGAAGACGCGCTGCCGGTGCCGGAGCTGGCGACCCACAGCTACTCCGTCCGCTGGAGCGGGACGCTGACCGTGCCCGCCCCCGGGCACTACGTCTTCACGCTCGAGCCCGGTGATAGCTGGCCTTACTCGCCGATCGAGCGGTATCGCTTCACGCTCGACGGCAGGGTGCTTTCCGAGGGCAGCCTCCGGCAGGACGACGACCGTCCGGGGCAGCAGCGCGACAAGGCTCCAGGCGTCTCGCCGGCGGCCCCTCCGCCGGCGCACTCGCCGAAGGACGTCTCGATCGCGGTGGACTTCACCGACACCAACGCGCACGACTTCCGCCTCGAGTACTCGCATGCCGGCGACCGGGCGGGCGGCGGGCTGACGTTGAAGTGGCAGGCGCCCGCCGGCGCGCAACTCGGGGAAGCCGTCGCGCGCGCGACCGAAGCGGACGTCGTGATCGCCTTCGTCGGTCTGTCTCCGCAACTCGAAGGCGAGGAGATGAAGATCAAGATCGACGGCTTCGACGGCGGCGATCGGACCAG
Source organism: uncultured Acidobacteriota bacterium (assembly GCA_963717945.1). Taxonomy (GTDB): domain Bacteria; phylum Acidobacteriota; class Vicinamibacteria; order Vicinamibacterales; family Fen-181; genus FEN-299. The sequence continues at coordinate 693,071 of CAVQXT010000007.1, forward strand.
CCTGGACCTGCCCGCCGCGCAGCAGACACTGCTCGAGGCCGTGGCCGCGACGGGCAAGCCGCTCATCGTCGTCCTGCAGAGCGGCGGCGCGGTCGGTCTGAACTGGGCCAGTGAGCACGCCTCGGCCGTCCTCGCAGCCTGGTACCCGGGCGTCGAGGGAGGCACCGCCATTGCGCGCACGCTCGCCGGCCTCAACAATCCCGCCGGGCGCCTGCCGGTCACCTTCTATGCCGGGCTGAAGGACCTTCCGTCCTTCACCGACTACTCGCTCCGGGGGCGCACCTACCGTTATTACGCCGGCAAGCCGCTGTGGGGCTTCGGATTCGGGCTCAGCTACACCACCTTCATGTACGGCCCGGTCAGGCTGTCAGCCACGAAGCTGAAGGCCGGCGAGCCGGTCGTGGCCACGGTGACGGTGACCAACATGGGCGCGGTCGGAGGCGACGAGGTGGTGGAGGCGTACTTGACCTCGCCGCAGGCGGGCGGGCCGATCCGGTCGCTCGTCGGGTTCGAGCGGGTGACGCTGGCGCCGGGAAGCAGCAGGAGCGTCAGCATCAGAATCGACCCCAGGTCGCTCTCGAGCGTGGACGAACGGGGCAACCGTTCCGTGCTGGCGGGGAAGTACGTCCTCACGCTGGGCGGCGCGCAGCCGCAGGAGACGAAGGCGAAATCCGAGACCGCCTTCACCGTTGCCGGCTCGCTGAGGCTGGCGAAGTAGGCGTGCCGGCGGCCGCTGTAGCGCCATGAATGGACGAGCTCGAGGCCGCGTTCCCGGAGAATCCGTTTGACAGACGCCGGCTTGCACCCATAGTGTGGGTTGGCCTCGTTGTCGTGCCCCGTGTGAAGAGATGAAGGAGATCTTGATGTCGTCGAGAAGTGCTGCCTCGCTACTGGTCCCGGTCCTATTCTGTTCTCTGGCCTTGTCCGCCCGCGTGATGGCCCAGGCACCTCCCCAGGCCCAGCCGCCCGTCCCGGCGCCGGCGCCTGTCCAGCCCCCCGCTCCCGCCGCCGCCCGGAGCACCGAGCGGGTCGTGATCATCGACATGCAGGGCGCCATCGCCGGCTGCAACGAAGGCCAGCGCGACCTCGAGGCGCTGGCGAAGAAGTTCGAGCCGCGCCGGCTGGAGCTGCAGCGGCTCAATACCGAGGTCGAAGGGCTGAAGAAGCAGCTCGCCTCGCAGGGCTCCACGCTGGCGCCCGCCGCGCGCGACACCCTCGCGAAATCAATCGAGAACAAGACGAAGACGCTGCAGCGCTCGGCGGAGGACTCGAACAACGAGTACCAGCAGCAGCAGAACGAGATCGCCCAGCGCATCCTGAAGAAGATGGGGCCGGTGCTCAGCAAGTACGTGGACGACAACGGGTTCGGCCTGGTGCTCGACGCATCCGCGCCGTGGCCGCAGGGGCCGGTGGTGGTGGCGGCGCCCGCGGTGGACATCACCAAGGCCGTGGTGACGGCCTACAACACCGTGTCCGGCGTTCCGGCGCCGCCGAAGGTCACGAAGTAAGATCTCGGCAGCGGTGGGGCGCCTCCGCTTCATGCGGCCGTTTCGGCGTCCGGCCCAGGCTGCCGCGACGGAAATCCTAGGTCCGCTCTTTCGCCCCGACCCGACGTTCCGCCCAGTCCCGCTTTGTCTGGCGGCGAGGCGCCTTCCTCGCCGCCGGCTTCTTCCCGCTGACGGCCTCGGTCGCCATCCGCCGGGCATCGGTTCGCACGATGAATGACACCGGCAATTCGTCGGGGTCGAAGGCGTCGCCAAGGTCCGGGAACAGGTCGAGCAGGAGCTCGACCTCGTTCGCCAGCTCGCGGAGCCTGAGCGCCGCGCCGCGTTTCGCGAGTTCGAGCATGTGCGGAGAGGGTTTGTCCATCGGGCACCTCGCTGTTGTCTTGATTGTAGCGGAGCCGGCGCCCTGGGCGCAGGTCCCGACCTCCGGCTACTCCCGCGGGGCGAGGAACAGCGAGTACGAGAGCAGGGCCACGCCGATGAGCAGCGGGATCAGGCCGACCAGGTAGATGCGCTCTTCGGTAACGAGGCCGGCCAGGAAGATCATGAGGCCGACGCCGACCGCGATGTTCACCAGCCCGCCCAGCCTGAGCCCCTCCTTCCGCTTCGCGGCGGCCTGCCTGTTCTCCTCGCGGAGCAGGTCGAGCACGGCCGCCGGGCCCTGCGATTCCGAGAGTTTCTTCAGCGTCTCGCTCTTATAGTAGGCTTCTCTCTCCTTGCGCCGCGCGTCGGACCACGAGGCCACGGCGATGAACCCGAACAGGGCGACGGCGCCGACGCTGAGGAAGAGGAACACCGCAGTACCGGCTCCGAACGGGATGGCGCCACCGAACATATTTGCCTCCCTGGCGGCCTTTCTGACCGCCACGTCTGGTGAGACGGCCTCTTCGCCGAGCCGGTTTCGTTTTCTTGCGCCGGGGCGGCCGCGAGAAAACGAAACCCTCCATCGTCCGGGCGAGTCCAACTCCAGGAGATGACCCCGGTGAGCGCGTCCGAAGACGAGATCGACGTCGCGCGCGTGATCGGCGGCCAGGTGTCGGCCTTCGAGGGGATCGTCCGCCGCTGGCAATCGCCGCTCGTCAATCTCGCCTATCGGTTCTGCCGCGATCGCGGCCGTGCCGAGGACATGGCACAGGAGGCGTTTCTGCGGACCTATCGCGCGCTCCCGTCGTGGCGCCGCGAGGCGGCGTTTTCGACGTGGCTGTTCGCGCTCGCCACCAATGTCTACCGGACCGAGCTGCGGCGGGTGCCGACCGGCATGATCCCCCTCGACGCCGTCTCCGAGCCGAGGGACCCTCACTCCGCCGGCGCGGCGCTCGAAGACGACGACCGGGACCGCATCGTCCGGCGCGCGGTGCTGGCGCTTCCGGCGAAGTACAGGGACGCCGTGGTCCTCTTTTACTTTCACGGCATGGATATCGCCGCCGCGGCGCGGAGCCTCGGCCTGCCTGAGGGCACCGTGAAGATCCGGCTCTCGCGCGGCCGGGAAATCCTGCGGGACAAGCTGCCACGGTTGTTCGAGCCCCGACGGGTGGAGCAGGCGTCATGAAACCAGACGATCTCGACCGCATCCTGTCGGCCGACGACGATATCGTGCCGGCGTCCGGGCTGGTGGCGTCGGTCATGGACCTCGTGAGGACCGAGGCCTCCGCCCCGCCACCGATTCCGTTCCCGTTTGCCCGGCTCGCCTGGACCCTCGCTGCCGTCATCGCCCTCACGACGTGGCTGGCGTGGAGCGGCGTGACCGATCCGCTGTGGGAACCGGTCATGTCCCTGTCGCCAGACGCCTGGGCGAGCCTGCTGAAGCAGGCCGCCGACGTGGCCGTCAGGACGGGGGCGGGGTGGACGGCCACCGCGCTGGCGGTGGCGATCTTGTCGGCGCGGCTGGCGGCGCGGCTCGCATCCCCGCGAGCCTGACACGCCCTCTCCGACCGGGGCATCAGCCGGGTGCGCTATCCTGAGGGAGCGACTCGACGTCTAAGATGCGACGGGCGATCGGAGAGGAATGATGGGCTGGCTCACTCAGAACCTGCGGTATGCGGGGCGCACGCTGGTCAAGGCGCCCGGCTTCACCTCGATCGTCGTCCTGACGCTCGCGCTGGGCATCGGCGCCAACACCGCCATCTTCACGCTGATGGACCAGGTGCTGGTGCGGTCGCTCCCCGTCGAGGACCCCGCCAGCCTGGTGGCGCTCGACGCGCCGGGACCGAACCGGGGCCGGTTCGAAGCCGACCATGCGTTCTCGTACCCGATGTTCGTGGACTTCCGGGACAAGAACCGCGTCTTCAGCGGCGTGTTCGCGCGGTTTCCTGTGGGCCTGACGATGCTCCACGAGAACCGCTCGGAACGGGTGAAGGGCGACCTGGTGACGGGCACCTACTTCCAGGTGCTCGGCCTGCACGCCGCCGCCGGGCGTCTGCTCGGGCCGAGCGACGACGTCGTGCCCGGCGGCCACCCCGTGGCCGTGCTCTCGCACGGATTCTGGCTGCGGCGGTTCGGGGGCTCCACGGCCATCGTCGGCAAGACGATTCGCCTCAACGGCCAGCCGATGACCGTCGTCGGCGTCGGTCCGGCGGGCTTCAACGGCACCGATACGGGCAGGGCGCCGGACGTGTTCGTCCCCGTCGCGATGAAGGCGCAGATGACGCCCACCTACGACGGGCTGCACGAGCGCCGCTACATGTGGCTGCAGGTGATGGCGCGCCTCAAGCCGGGCGTGTCGCGGGAGCAGGCCTCGGCGGCGATGAACGTCCTGTTCCGGCAGATACGGGAGCAGGAGGTCAAGGAGATCAAGGCCACCTCCGAGCGTTTCAGGAAGAGATTCGTGGAGACGCGGCTGCTGGTGGAGCCAGGCGGACGGGGCTTCTCCAGCGTGCGCGATCAGTTCTCGACGCCGCTGGTGGTCCTGATGGCGCTCGTCGGCCTCGTGCTGCTCATCGCGTGCGCGAACGTCGCGAACCTGCTGATGGCGCGCGCCCCCGCGCGACAGCGGGAGATCGGCATCCGGCTGGCGCTCGGCGCGTCGCGGGGCCGCATCGTCGGCCAATTGCTGGTCGAGAGCCTGATGCTCGCCATCATGGGAGGCCTGCTCGGGATTCTCGTCTCGATCTGGACCGGCGACCTCCTGCTCGGCGCGCTGCCGTTCGAGTCCGCCTCGCGCACGTTCACGTCGGTGCCGGACGGCCGCGTGCTGGTCTTCGCGCTGGCCGTGTCGCTGCTGACCGGCGTGGCGTTCGGCCTGGTCCCGGCGTGGCAGACGGCCCGCCCGCAGCTGCTCTCGTCGCTCAAGGAGGAGGGCGCGAGCGTCGTGAGCACGGCGCACGTCCGCCTGCGCAAGGGACTGGTCATGGCGCAGGTGGCGCTGTCGCTGCTGCTGCTGGTGGGCGCCGGGCTGTTCGTCCGCAGCCTGTGGAACCTCCGCACGCTCGATCCCGGCTTCCGCGCCGAGGGCCTGACGACCTTCTCGCTCGATCCCACGTTGAGCGGCTACACGGACGCCCGGTCGCGATCCCTCTACAAGCAGCTGCTCGAGGCGATCGGGCAGCAGCCAGGCGTGCTGCACGCGTCTCTCGCCTCCACCACGCCGCTGTCCGGCGACCTGTCGATCATGACCGTCACCGTCGATGGATACAAGGCGAAGGAAGGGGAGGACATGAACCCCCACGTGAACTGGGTGGGGCCGGGGTTTCTCGAGACGATGGGCATCCCGCTCGTCGCCGGGCGGGACTTCACTCCCGCCGACGTCGCGGGCGCGCCGCGCGTGGCGATCGTGAGCGAGAAGATGGCCCGCTACTTCTTCGGGGACCTCAATCCGATCGGCCGGCGCTTCGGCTTCGCCCGCGGCACGCCCACGGATATCGAGATCGTCGGGGTGGCGAAGGACGGGAAGGACCTCGACCTGCGCTCCGACGTCGCCCGGCTCGTCTACATCCCGTTCGACCAGGACGAAGGCCTCGGCGGCGTGACGTTCCTGGTTCGCACCGCGTCGGCGGGCACGCCGAGCGCCGACGCCCTCCGGCGGATCGTCCGGCAATTCGATGCGGGGATCCCGGTGGTGGACGTCAAGTCGATGGCGGCGGTGGCCAACGAGTCGCTCTTCATCGAGCGGATGGTGGCGATGCTCACGGCCTGCTTCGGCGCCCTGGCCACGCTGCTGGCCGCCGTGGGCCTGTACGGCGTCATGAGCTACGCCGTGGCGCGGCGCACCCGCGAAATCGGCCTGCGGATGGCGCTCGGCGCCGATCGCCGGAGCGTCGTGTGGCTGGTGATGCGGGAGGTGATCGTCCTCGTCGTCGCCGGCGTCGGCCTCGGCCTGCCGCTGGCGATCGGGTTCAGCCGCGTCGTCCGCGCCCAACTGTTCGGCGTGTCGCCGGCCGACCCGCTGACCCTGCTGGCGGCGGGCGCCACCCTGGTCACGGTGGCCCTGCTGGCCGGTTACGTCCCCGCCGCCGCGGCCTCGCGCGTGGACCCGATGATCGCGCTTCGGCACGAGTGAGACGCCCCGGCCGGCCCCGCGCGCGGCACCGTCACCGGGTCTTGGCCTGCTGGCGCGCGAAGAGCCGTCTCGCGCCGTCGGCGATCAACTGGGCCGCCTCTTCGTAGGTCAGGCGCCCGGTGTTGATCACCGCGTGGTAGAGCAGCGGGTCGTCGATCCGGCTCTTGAAGTAGGTCTTCACGTAGCGGGCCCGGCCGCGGTCTTCCTTCTCGACGTACCGGGCGGCCTCCTTCAGGCTCATCTTGTTGGCCTCGCGCACGCGCTCGATGCGCTGCTCGAGCGGCGCGACCAGCCTGACGTGGAAGACGTTGGGGGTTCGGGCCGTGATCACGCTGCACCCCCGCCCGACGACGATCACCCGTCCCAGCTCGACCAGGTGCAGGATGGTGTCGACGATGTCCGGGACGATCCTCCAGGTCGCCGGCTGCAGCCCGAGCACGTCGGCCAAGGTCTCCTGCAGATACGAGCGGCGGCCTTCGGAGATGTACGGCGCGAGCTTGCTCGGCAAATGGTGCTCCTCGAGCACCTTCTCGATGAGCTGACGATCGAATACCGTCCACGTGCACGGTCCCTTCGGCCCGTCCTCCTGGAGGAGGCCGACGAGGCGCTCCACGACCGGCTGCGCCCCGCAGCCGGTCTCGCGCGCGACGGTGATGGCCGGCCCGGGCACGCGGCGACGGGCGGCCGGCTTGCCGGCCGGCTTGTCTTTGAGCTGGGCGACCACGTAGGCCCGGGCCCGACCCAGCGCGACGTCGCTGTAGATGGACTCCGAGAACGGTTCAACGGGCATGCCTGCCTCCTGTACTTACAGATTAGCGCGGCGAGCAGGTCGCCGATCTCAACGTCCAGCGCCGGCCGGTTCGTTCGTGCACCAGCACGCACCGCGACCCGCTCTTGACGAGCCGGAAGTGCTCCGGCCGGCCGATCTCGCGACCGTTGAGCTCGCGGCCGCGTTCGTCGCGGCGCACGACGCGCTCGACGAGCAGCACGTCGTCGGAGGTCAGCGCGGAGTCGGCGATGGTCACCGGCGCGCCGTTCATGGCCCGGCTCACCACGCGGACAAGTTCCTCGTGAGTCCGCCCGGTCGGGTTGGTCAGCACCGCGGGCGCGTCCGGCGGCGCGACCCGCAGGAGGCAACTGGCCAGGATCATCGTTCCCGCGACGACGACCGCGCTCGCCGCGATCCTCGAGCCTGTCATCGCCGCAGGATGCGATTCTCGAGCCATGGAGATTTGTAGAGCACGCCTTCCGGCAGGAACCGAGCCGAGGCCGCTCTCGCACCCATTCGCAGTGAAGACGGGGCGGGACAGGTTGCGCTGGCCAGGTAGCCCAGGGCCGCGGCCAATCGGCCTTCGCTGCTGTCGCCGAGGGCGTGAGTGAAGTCGTCGGCGACCGCGCAGCCGGGCACCTGGACGCCGACCGTGCCGGTGGCGTTGGCCGGGGAGAACCCGTCCGGATAGTCCCCGAACCCCTGGTCGTTCACGCCCTTGAACTCGATCGAGAAGTAGGTGGTGCCGCAGTTGTCCTGGGGATAGAACCCATAGGGCTTGCCGCACGTCGTGGCCCCGATCAGGAACACCTCGACGCCGACGCCCCTCAGGCTGTTGATGATCGCCTCGCTGGCCGAGCAGGTGTTCGCGCCCGTCAGGACCGCCACCCGCGTGAGGTTCAGTGTCGGCAGGGCCTGGCCGCTCGGTCCGGAGAACCCCTGGGAGGTCGGGTGGAACGGGACCGGCGTGATCACGCGTCCCGTGACGGGGTCCACCGTCGGGTGCTTGTTGTTGAACACCGTCTCTTCGAACGTCTTGCCGGCGGTGCTCCCGGGCCCCGCGATCATGTAGGCGACCTCGCTGGCGATGTCGAGGTAGCCGCCGCCGTTGTAACGGATGTCGAGCACCAGGTCGCTGACCTGCGCCGCCTTGAGCTGGCCGAAGGCCGCAATGAGTTCCTGTTCCGCGGTCGCGATGTGGTCGTTGAAAAGCATGTACCCGACGGGGCCCGTGGCCGTGGCGAGCGTCTCGACGCCCTGCACCGGCGTCGACGTCACGTTGGCCGACACCATCGTGATCGTCCGGGGCGTGGTGGCCCCGGCATCGAGGACGCTGAACGTGTGGGAGACGCCTGCCGCCGTCGGGAACAGGCCCGCGTTCAGCGTGGCGACGCTCGCGCTGCCGGTCGCGTTGACCACGTCCACGCCGTCAACGGTCAGCACTTCGGCCCCGCGAGCGAGGTTCGCGGGGGGCCTCGTGGCGGCGGTGTTCGGTTCGGTATAGGCGACCAGGACGAGGCGGGGCACCGTCGAGGAAATCACCGTGAACTGCGCGCCGTAGCCCGCCGACACGCCGGACTGCGACAAGGCCTCCCACTGGGCCGTCGGGTAGGTGAAGTGGAACTTGTCCTTCGCGCTGCCGGACGGCGTCGTGGCCGACGTCTTCAGGAGGTTGAAGTACGCAGGGGTCGCATACAGGGCGGGGTCGAGGTCCGGCACTTCGCTGTACCAGAGATACAGCTCGTTGGTCCACGAACGGAGGAAGTCGTTCTCGGTGAGCGTCGAGCCCTGGACATCCGGATAGCGGACGCCGGTCAGCGGATCGATGCCGGTGCGGGGGACCGCGCACCGGTTCGCGAAGGTCACCGACGCCGGGAAGACGCCCGGGGCCCATGGAGGAGGAGGAGGCGCGAAGAGGCTCCCGCTCCCTCCGCAACCGGCCGAGGCGAGCAGACTTACCAGAATGAGCCAGCGCGATTCTGACCGCACAAGCTCACGATAGCACACCTGCAGCGCACTGTTTCCGGGCCTCTCCTGTTCGGCCTCGGACGACACGGTGAGCGGGGCCCGGCGATTCATGGTGGTAACATGAAACGTGGCGGTGGCCAGCGAAGATGCCGGAGAGGAAGCCGCACGTAGTGAATACCGGCGGAGGATTCGGCGGCCTCAGCGCCGCGCGTGCTCTCGCACTCCCCGACGTGGTGTTCCTGCTCGATGTCGACAACACGCTGCTCGACAACGACGCCGTCGAGCAGGATCTGAGGCGTCACATCGAGGAGGCCTTCGGGATCGAGTGCCGCGACCGGTACCTGGAGATCTTCGAGGAGCTCCGGGCGACGTTGGGATACGCGGACTACCTCGGCGCCCTGCAGCGCTACCGCATCGAGCACCCGCGAGAGCCGCACCTCATCGAGATCTCGCTCTTCCTCGTCGACTACCCGTTCCGCGACCGCCTGTATCCGGGCGCGCTGGACGTCGTCGCCCGCCTGCGCCGCCGCGGGACGCCGGTCATCCTGACCGATGGCGACGTGGTCTTCCAGCCACGCAAGGTCGCTCGCTCGGGGCTCCTGGATGCAGTCGAGGGCCGCGCGCTCATCTACATCCACAAGGAGCAGATGCTGGACGACGTGGCGCGGCGGTACCCGGCCCGGCACTACGTGATGGTGGACGACAAGCTGCGCATCCTGTCGGCGATGAAGTCGGCGTGGGGCGCGCGCCTGACGACCGTCTTCGTCCGGCAGGGACACTACGCGCTCGACCCGGATACCCTGGCGGCCTATCCGGCCGCCGACGTCAGCATCGAGAGCATCGGCGAGCTCGCCCACGGCGATCTCCCGTCGTGGTTGGGGGGAAGCGCGGCGAAAGTGGGGTAGCCGCGGCGGCGGGCACGGACCGGGATCCACGGTGTCGCATTTCGAAGGCCCATGTCCTACATTATTAGTAGGGCACGAAACGGACAACGACGATGAAAGCGACTCAGGCACTTCACGACATCGGCCAGAGTCTCTGGCTCGACAACATCACGCGCGACCTTCTGACGACCGGCGCGCTGAAGCGGTACATCGACGAACTGTCGGTGACCGGACTCACGTCGAACCCGACGATCTTCGACCGCGCGTTCAAGACGAGCGGCGCGTACGACCTCGCCATCCGGCAGGCCCTCGAGGCGGGCCGATCGGGCGAGGCGCTGTTCTTCGAGCTCGCGCTCCAGGACCTCACCCAGGCGGCCGATCTCTTCCGGCCGATCCACGACCGCACCGCCGGTGTCGACGGGTGGGTCTCGCTCGAAGTGTCCCCGCTGCTGGCGCACGACACCGGGACGACGATCGCGGAGGCCGCGGACCTGCACGCGCGCGCGGGGCGCCCCAACCTGTTCATCAAGATCCCCGGCACGAAGGAGGGCATTCCCGCGATCGAAGAGGCGATCTTCGCCGGCGTGCCGATCAACGTGACGCTGCTCTTCTCGCGCGAGCAGTACCTGGCGGCGGCCGACGCGTACTTCCGCGGCATCGAGCGGCGCGTCGCCGCCGGGCTCAACCCGAACGTCGCCTCGGTCGCGTCGCTGTTCGTCAGCCGCTGGGACGTGGCGGTGGCGGGCACGCTGCCGGGTGTCGCGGCGAACGCGCTGGGCATCGCCGTGGCCGGGCGCACGTACAAGGCGTACTGCGACCTCCTCGCGTCCCCGCGCTCGCAGCGGGCCCTCAACGCCGGCGCCCGCCCGCAACGCCTGTTGTTCGCGAGCACCGGGACGAAGGATCCGAAGGCCTCCGACATTCTCTACGCCAGGGCGCTGGCCGCCCCGCTCACGGTGAACACGATGCCGGAGGACACGCTGAAGGCGCTTGCCGGGCACGGCGAGATCGGCCCCGTCATGTCCGCCGACGGGCGGGACTCCGAGCGCGTGCTGGCCGAGTTCGCCCGGGCGGGCCTCGACATCGACGCGTTGGCCGCCAGGCTGCAGGACGAGGGCGCCACGTCCTTCACCGCGTCATGGAAGGACCTGATGAAGGTGCTCGCCTCGAAATGCTCGGCCGTCGGAGGCGCCAGGTGACCGGGACCACGCCGACGACCTCACACCCGCATCGCGCGACCGACCTGCCTGCCTGGAAGGCGCTCGAGGCGCATCATGCCAAGGTTCGCGGCCTGCATCTGCGCACGCTCTTTGCGGACGACCCGACCCGCGGCGAACGCCTCGCCGTCGAGGCCGCGGGGATCTACCTCGACTACTCGAAGAACCGGATCACCGACGAGACCGTCGCACTGCTCGTCCGGCTCGCCGAGCAGTCCGGGCTGCGCGGGCGCATCGACGCCATGTTCCGCGGCGAGGCGATCAACGTCTCCGAGCGGCGGGCGGTGCTGCACGTGGCGCTGCGCGCGCCCCGCGAGGCGTCGTTCGTGGTCGACGGCGAGAACGTCGTGCCCGCGGTGCACCAGGTGCTGGACAGGATGACCGACTTCGCGAACCGCGTGAGGAGCGGCGCGTGGAGAGGCCAGACGGGGAAGCCCATCCGCAACGTCGTCAACGTCGGCATCGGCGGCTCGGACCTCGGGCCGGTGATGGCTTACGAGGCGCTCCGGCACTACAGCGACCGGGGCATGGTGTTCCGGTTCGTCTCCAACGTGGACGGCACCGACCTCGCGGAAGCCGTCCGTGACCTCGACCCGGCCGAGACGCTCGTCGTCGTCTCGTCGAAGACGTTCACGACGCTCGAGACGATGACCAACGCCCGGTCGGCGCGGGAGTGGATCCTGGCGGGCCTGGGCGGCGACGAGAAGGCGGTCGCCAGGCACTTCGTGGCGGTGTCGACCAACGCGCAGGGCGTCGCGGCGTTCGGCATCGACACGGCCAACATGTTCGGATTCTGGGACTGGGTCGGCGGGCGGTACTCCATGGAGTCCGCCATCGGGCTCTCGACCATGATCGCGATCGGCCCGGAGCACTTCCGCGCCATGCTCGGCGGCTTCCACGAAGTCGACGAGCACTTCCGCACGGCGCCGTTCGACCGCAACCTGCCGGTGCTCATGGGCCTGCTCGCCATCTGGAACAACGACTTCTTCGGCGCCCAGACGGTGGCCGTGCTGCCCTACGAGCAGTACCTCAAGCGTTTCCCGGCCTACCTGCAGCAGCTCGCCATGGAGAGCAACGGCAAGCACGTGACTCTCGACGGCGGCCCGGTCGGCTGCGACACCGGCCCGGTCTACTGGGGCGAGCCCGGGACCAACGGGCAGCACTCGTTCTATCAGCTCATCCACCAGGGCACGCGGCTCATCCCGTGCGACTTCATCGGCTTCGGCCAGGCCCTCAACCCGCTGGGGCAGCACCACGACCTGCTCGTCGCCAACATGCTGGCGCAGGGCGAGGCGCTCGCGTTCGGCAAGACGGCGGAAGAGGTGAGGGCGGAGGGGTCGCCCGAGTGGCTCGTGCCGCATCGCACGTTCGAGGGCAACCGGCCGTCGAGCACGCTGCTGCTCGAGCGGCTCACGCCGGCGGCGCTGGGCAGGCTGGTGGCCCTCTACGAGCACAGCGTGTTCACGCAGGGCGCGATCTGGCAGATCGATTCGTTCGACCAGTGGGGCGTCGAACTCGGCAAGGTGCTGGCGCAGCGGATCATCGCCGAGCTCCCGGGCGCCGGGGAACCCGCGCTCGGGCACGACAGCTCGACCAATGCGCTCGTTCGCCGCTACCTGAAGCTCAAGGCGGCCCCATGATCGGCGCCGGCCGCGAGTCTCTCGCGCCGGATGAGGAGGACACGTGCAACTGGGAATGGTCGGCCTCGGCCGCATGGGGGCCAACATGGTGCGCCGCCTTCTCCGGGGCGGGCATACCTGCGCCGTGTTCGACAGCACGCCGAAGGCGGTGGCGGACCTGGTCGGCGAGAAGGCCGTGGGCGCCTCGTCGCTCGAGGAGCTGGCGCAGCGGCTCGACAAGCCCCGCGCGGTGTGGCTGATGGTGCCGGCGGCGGTGGTGGACTCGACCATCGCCGGCCTGCTGCCCCATCTCGAGACCGGGGACGTGCTGATCGACGGCGGCAATTCCTACTATGTGGACGATCTTCGGCGCGCCGGGGAACTCGCGCCGAAGGGGATCCACTACGTGGACGTCGGCACGAGCGGCGGCGTGTGGGGCCTCGAACGCGGCTACTGCCTGATGATCGGCGGCGAGCCCAAAGTCGTCGGGCGTCTGGGCCCGATCTTCGCCACGCTGGCTCCCGGCGTCGGTACGATCGACCGCACGCCGGGCCGCGGCGCGGCGGGCGGCACCGCGGAGCAGGGCTACCTGCACTGCGGCCCGGCGGGTGCCGGCCACTTCGTCAAGATGGTGCACAACGGCATCGAGTACGGACTGATGGCCGCGTACGCCGAGGGGCTGAACGTCCTGCGCGCCGCCAACGTCGGCCGGGTGCGGCACGGCGTCGATGCCGAGACCACGCCGCTGCGCGAGCCCGAGCACTATCAGTACGACCTCAACCTGCCCGACATCGCCGAAGTGTGGCGGCGCGGCAGCGTCGTCGCCTCCTGGCTGCTCGACCTGACGGCGGCGGCGCTCGCCGAGGACCCCTCGCTCGCGAACTTCGCCGGGCGCGTCTCCGACTCGGGCGAGGGCCGCTGGACCATCAAGGCGAGCGTCGACGAGGGCGTGCCGACGCCGGTGCTCTCGAGCGCGCTGTTCGAGCGGTTCAGCTCCCGGGGCGAGGCGGACTTTGCGGACAGGCTGCTGTCGGCGATGCGCCGCCAGTTCGGCGGCCACCAGGAGAAGCCGGCGGGTCAGTGACCACCGACATAACGGGGGCGCGATGAGCGAAGCCACTTCCGACGCACTCGTCCTCTTCGGCGCGACAGGCGATCTCGCCTACAAGAAGCTCTATCCATCCCTGCAGGCGATGGTGAAGCGCGGGCAGCTCAACGTCCCCGTGATCGGCGTCTCGCGGGCCGGCTGGAACCTCGACCAGCTCAAGGCGCGGGCGCGGGAGTCGGTCGAGCGGCACGGCGGTCTCGATCCCGCCGCCTTCGAGAAGCTGTCGGGCCTGCTGCGCTACGTGGACGGCGACTACGCGGACGCCCCGACGTTCCAGGCGATTCGCCGGGAGCTGGGGACGGCCGGGCGGCCGGCCTACTACCTGGCGATTCCGCCCGCGATCTTCGGCATGGTGGTGCAGCAGATCGCGAACTCCGGCAGCACCGAGGGGGCGCGGGTCGTCGTGGAAAAACCCTTCGGGCGCAGCCTCGCCACAGCGCTGGCGCTCAACAAGATCCTGCTCGCCGCGTTCAGCGAGGATCGCATCTTCCGCATCGACCACTATCTCGGCAAGCGGCCGGTGCAGAACATGGTGTTCTTCCGCTTTGCCAACGCGTTCCTCGAGTCGTTCTGGAACCGGCACTTCATTTCGAGCGTGCAGATCACGATGGCGGAGGACTTCGGGGTGCAGGGGCGCGGCGCCTTCTACGACCAGGTCGGCACCGTCAGGGACGTCGTGCAGAATCACCTGTTCCAGATCCTGGCGAACCTGTGCATGGAGCCGCCGGCGAGGGCCGACAGCGAATCGATGCGGGACGAGAAGGTCAAGGTGTTGAAGTCGATACCCGCGATCGAGTCGAAGCACTTCGTGCGCGGCCAGTTCCGCGGCTACTGCTCGGAGCGGGGCGTCGCGCCGGACTCCAAGATGGAGACGTTCGCGGCCTTGCGCATGGAGGTCGATTCCTGGCGCTGGGCGGGCGTCCCGTTCTTCATCCGTGCCGGCAAGATGCTGCCAGTGACCTGCACCGAGGTGGTCGTCCGCCTGCGGCGCCCGCCGCGGGTGTTTTCGGCGTGCCCCGGCGCGCCCAATTACGTCCGGTTCCGGATCGGCCCAGACATGAATCTCGCCTTCGGCGTGACGGTCATGGACCCGGCCGAGTCCGGGGTCGGCGAACAGCTGGAGATGCTCGCCGTCGATCGCCCGGGCGCCGCGGAGATGGATGCTTATGAGCGGGTGCTGTCGGACGCGATGACCGGCGACCGCACGCTGTTCGCCCGGGAGGATTACGTCGAGGAGGCGTGGCGCATCGTCGATTCGGTCCTGCAGGCGGGCACGCCCATTCACGAATACGAGCCGGGGACCTGGGGACCGAGCGAAGCTTACGGGCAGATTGCGCCGCCCGGCGGCTGGCAGGACCCGGTTGTCGCGTGACCGGCCGTCACCGGACCTCGCGAGCCGCCCATGAAGATCGAAGTGCTGGACGATGCCGGCGCGGTCGCTGAGGCGGCGGCGGCGATCGTGGCCGCCGACGCCCGGCTGGCCGTGGCCGCGCGCGGGCGCTTCGTGCTGGCCGTGAGCGGCGGCCGCACGCCCTGGGCCATGCTGCGCGCCCTCGCGGACCTGGAGGTCCCCTGGGAAGGCGTCCACGTGCTGCAGGTGGACGAACGGGTCGCGCCGGCCGGCGATCCCGACCGAAACCTCACCCATTTGCGTGAAAGCCTGATTGCTCACGCGCCGCTCGGCCCCGAGCGGATTCACGCGATGCCGGTGGAGTGGCCCGATCTCGAGGCCGCGGCGGCGGCCTATGCCGCGACGCTGCGGGAGCTGGCCGGGACGCCGCCGGTGCTGGATCTCGTGCACCTCGGCCTGGGCGCCGATGGACACACCGCGTCGCTCGTGCCCGCCGACCCGGTGCTCGCCGTCACCGACGCGGACGTGGCCCTCACAGGCCCGTACCAGGGCCGGTGCCGCATGACGCTGACCTACAGGTCGATCAATGCGGCGCGGCGCATCCTCTGGCTGGTGACGGGCGCCGAGAAGGCGGCGATGCTTGACGCGGTTACGCGAGGGCGACCCGGCGATTCCGGCCGGGCGCATCCGCCGGGACAACGCGCTGCTGCTCGCGGACCGGGCCGCGGCGGGTTCGTCGTAGCCCGACCTCACGAGCGGGCGGAGGCGGAAGCCTCTTGCGGACCGTCCGCCAGGCGGGCCGCCGCTCCGGAATCCCGCACCAGGGCGGGGACACCGGCGGGCTCGAGCGGGGGCGCCGCAGCCGGCTCCTCGGGGCGGACGAACAGCCGGCGCCAGACGATCCTGGCGATCGTCGGGCTGTTGGCCGCCAGCACGCGGATCCACGACCACGCCGTTCCCTGTTGAAAGTAGATGCCGCGGAAGATCAGGCGCGCCACCAGGAGCGTCACCTGGCTCTCGAAGGGCTTGCCGTTGGCCACCATCCACCGCTGGGTGCGGGCGAACGATCCCGGCCGGTAGGCTCGAGTCCAGGATTCGCGAACCTCCGCCTCGGCGCCGTCCGGCGTGAAGTGGGCGAACCGGAACGTCGACTTGAACGACACCGTCCGAAGCCAATGCCTGGGGTTGATCAGCCGGCCCGCGGACGCCAGCCGCTCGTAGAGCGGCGTGGCCGGGAACGCCGTGAGCAGGCCGAACACCGGCAGCACCGGCGGCCACTTCGCC
The DNA here is from genome assembly GCA_963717945.1 of uncultured Acidobacteriota bacterium. GTDB lineage: Bacteria > Acidobacteriota > Vicinamibacteria > Vicinamibacterales > Fen-181 > FEN-299. Next base: position 709,271 of record CAVQXT010000007.1, read on the forward strand.
ACCTCGGCGTCGATCAGCGCCGCGGTCCCGGGCCGGTCGTCCTCGAGGCCGACGATGAACGACGTGATGGCGTAGATGTCGTGGCTGGCCAGCCGCTCGAGCGCCCGGCCGTACTCGGCCGGCTTGTTGAACGACTTGTGCACGTCCTTCAGGCTGTCCACGTTCACCGACTCGAGGCCCATGAAGATGAAGCGCCCGCCGGTCGCCGCGATGAGCTCCACCAGCTCGGGGTCGTCCAGCAAATTGACGCTGATCTGCGCGACCCACGGCAGGCAGGCGTCCAGCCGGATCATGTCGCGGAGGAGCGACTTGAGCCGAACCCGGTTGATGGCGAGATTGTCGTCGATGAAGAAGGCGCTGACCAGCGCGTGCTCGCGCTCCGCCCGGCGCTTGAGCGCCAGCAGTTCCGCGATCACGCTCTCGTTGGTCCGGAAACGCAGTTCCCGCCCGAAGAACCCGGTGACCGTGCAGAACTCGCACCCATACGCGCATCCGCGCCCGGTCTCGACGGGCACCACGTACACCTTCTCGAACCCGATGCCAATCGACTTGAGCCAGCGGCGCACGCGCGCCGGCACGAACCGCATCAGGTCGAACAGGCCGAGGTCGAGCGATTCCCAGTCGACCGCCGTGTACGGCTCCAGGCCGGGCTTCTGGCCGTACCCGTCGGGACCGTAGACCTCCTTCAATTCGCCGCGCGCCGCGTCCGCGACCACCTCGGCCCAGATGTCGTCGGCTTCGCCGAGCACGACGGTGTCGGCCGACCGCGCGAGCCCGGTGCGCCCGAGGGCCTCGTCCGGAAGCGCCGTGACGTGCGGGCCGCCGAAGACGATGGGGATCGTCAGCTCCGCGCGGACCGCCTGCGCCGTCTCGTAGGCTCGCTGCGCCATGCGCGTCATGAACCCCATGCCGAGCAGGTTCACGTCGTGGTCCTTGATGAACTGGACGAGCTCGGGGATGCTCAGCCGCTGCGCGTTCCCGTCGATGATTGTGACGCGGTGGCCGGCGGGCGTCCGGGCTTTCAGCAGGAACGGCCAGAGCTGGGGGACGAAGTTCCGCGTGACGTGGTTGTCGGGGACGAAGAGGAGAATATGCATAGCCGGACACAGTCACCAGAAGCACCGATCATCAGGGGAAATGCCCTGGTGGTGGTGTTCAATACAGCACACTGCCCGAAAGCGGGTCGCCGCCCGGTTCCGGCTCTTCCGCCGCAGCCCCACGGCGTCACGCAGTCGATCGCCAGTTCGCGGATGACCGGGGCAAACGGGCGCACCCGGTCACCGTCCTGGTTGAACCTTCGCCGAATGATCTTCTTGGCTGGAGAGATCGGCGAGTTCTTCGAGAATCGGCACGCCTCCACGTCAGCCATCCGCCTTAGCTCGCTCGAGATGCGCGCGAGCGAAGGCGGATGGCGCGCCCGGCAGGACTCGAACCTGCGACCCCCGGCTTAGAAGGCCGGTGCTCTATCCGCCTGAGCTACGGGCGCCCGGGACTGGCCATTGTAACCCCGGCACCCCGGCTCCGCCACCCACGCGCGCCGGGAGACCCGCGCACGCCAAGTTGCGCGCCCGCGCAACGGCGCCGGCCGCGCGAAGCAAAGACACCCCTCTTGTCAGGATTGTGTCGCGAATTGGGACACGACGCGCGCTACGGACGGGATGACGAGAGGACGAATGCCCCGTCTCGTGTGCGCGCCAGGAACTGCAGGCGCGTCAGTGTGACGAGCAGTTCGTCGCACGTGTGCCTGTCGAGCCCCCACAGCCGCTGGGCCTGCGCGCTGGTGAGGCGCAGCCCAGGCATCTCGAGATACTCCGCTCGGGCGCGTCTCAAGACCGTTTCGTTCACGACTGCCTCTGGAGTCATGTGGGTGCTCCTCCGAGGGGCAACGAGACACCGCCTCAAGTACAATACGCCTCCAATCTCATCCTGTAAAGAGTGTGAACGCCCCGGGTTCGGCCCGACGCCTGTCAGCCGCCAGCACCGATGCCGGGAATCAGTCTCGATTCGCCGTTCCGCCTCGGGGATCAGGGATAATGCCGAGGTGGCAGACGTCCTGATCCCGTCGCCCTCCTTCGACCTGAACGCCGCCCTCGGCCTGTCCGACGCCGAGGCTGCCAGGCGGCTCCAGGCCGACGGCCCCAACGAACTCCCGTCGGCCAAGCCGCGGAGCGTGCTGGGCATCGCGCTCGACGTCGTGCGTGAGCCGATGTTTCTGCTGCTCGTCGCGAGCGGCGCCATCTACCTCGCCCTCGGCGATCTCATCGAGGGGCTCCTCCTGCTGGCGTTCGTCTTCGTGGTGATGGGCATCACGCTCTACCAGCACCGGAAGGCCGAGCGCGCCCTCGAGGCGCTCCGCGACCTCTCGAGCCCCCGTGCGCTGGTCATCCGCGGTGGGAGCCGGAAGCGGATCCCGGGGCGCGAGGTCGTCTGCGGCGACCTGGTCATGCTGGTCGAGGGGGATCGCGTCCCCGCCGACGCGGTCCTGGTCGAGACCACCAGCCTCACGGTGGACGAGTCGCTGCTGACCGGCGAGTCGGTGCCCGTCCGCAAGCGGGCGATGCGGACACCGCCTCCCGGCGCGGATCCGGCCTCCCTGTCCCCGCCAGACGCCGGCCCCGCCAACCCCGGCGGCGACGACCTCCCGTTCGTCTTCTCGGGATCGCTGGTCGTCCAGGGCCAGGGCGTCGCCCTGGTGCGGGCGACCGGCAACGGTACGGAGCTCGGCAAGATCGGGAAGGCGCTCCTGTCGCTCGAGACCGAGGACACGGCGATCGAACTGGAGACGAGGCGGCTGGTGCGCCGCCTCGCCGCCCTCGGCGCCACCCTCTGCGTCATCGTCGTCGTCGTGTACGGCCTGACGCGCGGCGACTGGCTGCACGGCGTGCTCGCCGGGATCACGCTGGCCATGGCCACGCTGCCCGAAGAGTTCCCCGTCGTCCTGACGATCTTCCTCGCGCTCGGCGCCTGGCGGCTCTCGCAGCGCCAGGTGCTCACGCGCCGGGTTCCCGCCATCGAGACGCTCGGCGCGGCCACCGTCCTCTGCGTGGACAAGACCGGCACGCTCACGATGAACCAGATGACGGTGCGCCGCATCGTCGCCTCGCAGCAGGTCCACGAAGTGCGCGCCGACGGGCAGGTCCTGCCCGAAGCGTTCCACGAGACGGTGGAGTTCGCGATTCTCGCCAGCCAGCGCGACCCGTTCGACCCGATGGAGAAGGCGTTCAAGCAGCTCGGGGAGCGCTACCTGGCCCAGAGCGAGCACCTGCACGCCGACTGGACGCTGGTGCGCGAGTACCCGCTCTCGGAGCGGCTGCTCGCCATGTCGCGGGTGTGGCGGTCGCGCGAGACCGAGGACTACGTCATCGCGGCCAAGGGTGCGCCGGAGGCGATCGCCGACCTGTGCCATCTCGACGATGCCAGGCTGCGGGACTTGACCGCCGCCGTGTCGGCGATGGCCGCCGACGGCCTGCGCGTGCTCGGCGTCGCGCGTGCCACGTTCCGGCCCGAGACGCTGCCCGGCGAACAGCACGTGTTCCCCTTCAAGCTGCTCGGCCTGGTCGGCCTCGAAGACCCCATCCGTCCCGACTGCCGTCGACGCAGTCCGCGTGTGCGACACCGCCGGGGTGCGCGTCGTCATGATCACGGGCGACTACCCGGGGACGGCCCTGAACATCGCCCGACAGGCGGGCCTCCGGACCGGCCGCGTGGTGACCGGCGCCGAGCTGGACGGGATGAACGACGACGACCTGCGCGAGTGCGTGCGGACCGCCGACATCTTCGCGCGAATGGTGCCCGGCCAGAAGCTCAGGCTCGTCGAGGCGCTCAAGGCGAACGGCGACGTGGTGGCGATGACCGGCGACGGCGTCAACGACGCGCCGGCGCTGAAAGCCGCGCACATCGGCATCGCGATGGGCGGTCGCGGCACCGACGTGGCGCGCGAGTCGGCGTCGCTCGTCCTGCTCGACGACGACTTCACCTCGATCGTGCAGGCGGTGCGGCTCGGCCGGCGGATCTTCGACAACCTGAAGAAGGCGATGGCCTACATCTTCGCCATCCACGTGCCGATTGCCGGCATGTCGCTGCTGCCGGTCCTCTTTCAGCAGCCGCTCGCGCTGCTCCCGGTGCACATCGTCTTTCTCGAGCTCATCATCGACCCGGCCTGCTCGGTCGTGTTCGAGGCGGAAGGGGAGGAGGCGGACGTGATGCGCCGCCCGCCGCGCCGCCGGGACGACCGGCTCTTCGGCGCCCGCACCCTCGTCGTGAGCCTGACGCAGGGGCTGGCCGTCCTGGTGATGGTGATGATCGTGTTCACGATGGCGCTCAGGTGGGGCTACGGCGAAGCGGAGGCGCGGGCGCTGTCGTTCACGACGCTGATCGTCGCGAACCTGGGCCTGATCCTCGCCAACCGGTCGTGGTCTCAGACGATCTGGTCGAGGCTCCGCACGCCGAACTGGGCGCTCTGGTGGGTCACCGGCGGGGCGGCCGTGTTCCTCGGGTGCGTGCTCTACGTTCCCGCGCTCCGGGGGGTGTTCAAGTTCTCCGCGTTGAGCGTGTGGGACGTCCTGCTGTGCGTGGGCTTCGGGTACGCGAGCATCATTTGGTTCGAGCTGCTGAAAGTCGTCAACCGGCAGCGCACCCGCGGCTGACCGGGAGGCGGCGCCGTGGCGCCGGCCGGCTCTCCGCCCGGCCTCTACTCGAAGATGCGCAGGAAGCGGACCAGGATCAGGGCCAGCAGGCCGACCAGGTAGAACCGCAGGAAGTAGAGCGCGATCTTCGTCGTCCGGGTCATCTGCACACGGGCCATAACGCACCTCACATCCGGCTTACGCCTCGCGCCTTACGCCATACGGCGTGAGCCGCGAGCCCTGAGCCTCCAGGCTTGAGCCGTGAGCCCTGAGCCTTGAGCCTACGTGTTCAGCTCCGGCCCCTTCATGATGTCGTTGTAGCGGATGACCCCGAAGAGCCGGTCCTGGTCGTCCACCACGGGGATCATGCCGAAGCCGTACTTCTCGAACATCTTCTCGAGGTCGTCGCGCAGGTCGTTCTCCTGCGCCGCGACCACCGGCGAGATCATGATGTCGGCGAGCGTCGTGTCGTCGGCGGCGAGCACGAGATCGCGCAGGTCGACCACGCCCTGCAGCACCGGCGCCTCTTCGCTCACCACGTAGAGGTAGGAGAGGGTGCGCGGCTCGTGCCTGGCGCCCCGGATCTCCCGCAGCACGTCGCCGACCTTCGCGGTGGCCGGCCGCGCGATGAAGCTCGACGAGATCATGTCCTTCGCCGTCGCCTCCCGCTCGGTGAGCAGGTTGTTCACGGCCTTGGCGCGCACCGGGCCCAGCCACGTGCTGACCTCGCGCATCTTCTCCTGCGGCAGCGAGGCGAACAGGTTGGCGAGCTGCAGCACCGTCATCCTGTCGAAGATCGCGCGCCCCTGGTCCGACGTCAGGTCCTCGATGATCTGGCGCTGCGCGCGCGGCTCGGCCTCGGTCAGCGTCTCGGCCGCCTTCTCGGGATCGAGGGCCGAGAACAGGGCCTGCTGCTCGGTGCCCGACAGCTCTTCGAGGGCGTCGGCCAGGTCCTCGCCCGGCAGGTCCTGCAGCTGGCTGCGGGTCACCGAGAGCTTCAGCCGGTCGGTCGGGATCGCGTCTTCGAGCGACAGCGGCTGCACGTACTTCCACGAGACCAGCCGGTCGCCCGCCCGCGTCACCCGCCCGAGCCCCCAGCGGCGCAGGAAGCCGTTGAACGACAGGTCCACGTCCACCAGCAGCAGCCGGCCGTGCGACTCGAGGAAGCGCACGTCGTTGACCACCTCGATGCGGCGGCCGTCGATGTCGAGGATGGTCCGGCCCATCAGGTGCTTGTCGACGAGGATCCAGCCGGGTTGGTCCACGAACGGCGGGTAGGCGCCGCCCGGCGCCGGCTGGACGAAGATCGCGTCGTCCTCGATCTTGACGACCTTGTCCCACGCGACGAACTCGGTCGGCTTCCCCCAGCCGTGGTCGATGAAGATCCCGGCCGCCTCGGGAAACGGCTCCGCCTGCGTGAAGACGAGGTCGGTCACCCGGCCGATCCGGTCGCGGATCGACCCGGCGACGACCTGCCGCTTGAGCAGGTCGGAGAAGTGCAGGAAGTGCATGGCACTGCCGCCCGGCTGCGCCGGTCCAAAGGACGGCGGCTCGTTCGAACGGGGCGGATTCTTCGGCAGACTCACCATGGCCCCCTCCTATCCAAACAGCTGCGGGAAGAGCGTCTGGACGCCGAGCAGGCTCGACATGATCGCGACGATGATCACGATCGTCCAGTTGGCGAAGTTCTGGGCCTTCGTGTTCACGTGCTCGCCCATCAGCGGCTTGTCGTTGAGGAGCAGCAGCAGGAACACCAGGGCCGACGGCAGCAGCGTGACGGCGACCACCTGCACGAACATCGTGATTGTCACCAGCGGCGCGCGCGGGATGAGGACCACCGCGCCGGACGTCGCCAGCGTCATCAGGTACGCCAGGTAGAACCAGGGGGCGTCGCGCACGCTCTTGTTGAGCGAGTGCGCCCAGCCGAACACTTCGCCGATCGCCCACGACGAGGAGAGCGAGATGCAGATGGCGCCCAGGAAGCCCGCGTCGAACAGGCCGATGGCGAACAGCCGCTTGGCCATCTCGCCCGACCCGTGGGGCAGCAGCGGTACCAGCGCCTGCGCCGTCTGCGCGGCATCCTCGATCGCGATCGGGGGGCGGTGGTAGAAGAACGCGGCCGACGTCGCGATGATGATGAACGCCGCCACCACGCACGTGGCCACCGACCCGACAAACGTCTCGAGGCGGCCGAACTTCACGTCCTTGATGTCGAGCCCCTTGTCCACCACCGCGCTCTGCTGGAAGAAGATCATCCACGGCGCGATCGTCGTCCCGATGTTCGCCAGCAGGATGAAGAGGAGGTCGCCGGTGAACCCGCCCGGCACGTTCGGCCGGAAGAAGCCGTCGAACACCTTCATCCAGCTCGGGGAAGTCGGCATCTCCATCGCCCAGAGCGCCGCCGGGATGTAGACCAGGTTGAACAGGCAGAAGAAGAGCGTGATCTTCTCGAACGTCCAGTACCGTCCGGACAGCACGAGGCCGAAGAGGATGAGCGTCACCCCGACCACGGTGATCCAGGGCGGGATGCCGAAGATGCCGAGCGCCGCCGTCATCCCGATGTACTCGGTGATGAGCGTCAGCCAGTTCACGATCGCCAGGTCGGCCAGCGAGAACCATCCCCAGAACGGGCCGAACCCGTCGAAGATCGCCTCGGCGTGGCCGCGCTTGGTCACCGCGCCGAGCCGGACGGTCATCTCCTGGACGTAGTACGCCATCGGCACCAGGATGATGAAGATGAAGAGCAGGGAGAAGCCGTACTTCGAACCGGTGACCGCGTACGTCGAAATGCCGCCGGCATCGTTGTCGGCGACCATGACGATGATGCCGGGACCGAGGACGGCGAAGAAGATGAGTAACTGCCGCCGGAAGCGGTTCAGTCGGTGGATGAGTTTGCTGATCCAGAACATGGAGCGATCCTCCCTGATGTCATGCGTGCACTCCGCGGACGCAAGACACCGGTAGCGGAGGATCGGCGTCCAGCCGGACCAGGGCGATCGTGTGCGTGAAGATCGAGCGGATCATTCGGCACATTCCTTTTCGCCAGGTGGTGGCCCGGCTCGGAACGTGCCTGGAGGTCGGACCTAGGGCCGCGGTCTCAGGGCTTCTTCCGAGCAATCGCCCGACGCGACGACGAGCGAGGTGCGGGCCGAGTCAATCTGCCAACCACTGCAACTTGGGGGTTCCATGTCACCTTTCACGGGCTGTCATCCCCACGGGCGCCGCGCGGCACCCGCCCGATCGCAGTCTAACGAACGACCGCGGACATGACAATCGAATTGTGAGAACAGGGATCGGAGATCGGGGATCGGGGATCGGGGATCAGGGATCAGGGGTCGGGGATCGGGAACCAGGGCCGGGGGGACGAGGGGAGAGGCGGCAGCTGGCCGTTGGGGCGCAGGCCTGAAGGCCTGCGGTATCTGGGGATCCGCACCATCTCCTCAGATAGCGCAGGGCTTCAGCCCTGCGCCGTGCGGACTACTTGGCCACAGGCAGCCTGAACTCCGGGACGACGACGTGCCGGCTGAACGTGCCTAACTGCTCGAGCGAGACCATGATCAGTTCCGCGTCTGCCAGCCAGGCGTCGTCCACGGGCGGCGTGTCGTTCGCGCCGCAATCCAGCCTGGCCGCTCCTCCCGACACGGTCAGGAAGGTGGACCCGAGGCCCTGGGCGATCAACTGAGGCGATCCGCGGAAGAGCAGTACAGCTTCGCCGCGCCGCCGGTTGCGCAGCACGTACCCGAGGCGCGTGGTCCCAGGCGGCAGGAATGCGCGCGGGTCCGATTCGCGGATGTCGGACCGCCAGCAGCGCCGCTTCGTCGGTTGAAAAGCCGGCAGCAGAGTCACACCCAGGGGGCCTACGCCAGTCGCCAGGCCGGGCAAGGCCGGAATCGCGGGTGACACGACGACGCGGAACGCCGCCAGCACGAGCTCGGCCTCGTACGTGGCACGCATCCCTTGGTACCCCGTGAAGGTGTCGGGCCGTATGTCGGCCAGCGACAGCGCGTTCCAGGCTCCATAACTCCGGCCGGTCAGCCTGGCGCCGATCGCGTGCTCGAAGACGCGTCGGCCTGCCTCGTTTCCCAGCGCCAGCTGGACCAGTGGGTCGAAGTTGAACCGGCGGACATCGTCCTCCTCGACCGATTCCCCTCGCTCCGGGATGCGAAGTGTGCCCCGGCCGCCGGTGACATCGATCAGCACGTTGTCGCCGCCAGTGACCTCGATGTCCCCCACGAGCCGCACCGTTCGATCCGAGAACGGGCTTTTCACAATCGTGTCCGGCGGGATGCTGACCGACACATTCCTGGCGCCATCCCAGCGGTTGTCGATGACCGGCGCAGGACGTTCGCCCGTCGAGCGGAACCTCGCCGACGAAAGCGCGCCCACCGACGCGAGCACGACGACCGCGGTCAGCGCCGACCACGCGGTGACGGCCGTTCGTCTCGTCCGGTACTGCCAGACGATGAGCGCAAGGCTGAGCGCGACAATCGCGAGGCCACACGCAGCCGTCGTCAAAGCCATCGTCCGGTAGACCGAACCCCAACTGCTCCAGATCATCTCCTCGTTCATGACGTAGACGAACGTCGCGTACCCCGTCAGCCCGAGCCATGCCACCGCGCCCGCGACGGCGGCAATGCCGATTCGCGCCAGGTCGCGCGTCAGCGTGGCCAGGAGGACGAACGGCAGCAGCAGCACGGCATCGAACATCCACCACTCGACGATGGAGCGGGGAAGCCGGTCGAGGGCGACGTTGTTGGCCACGAAGACGAGGGCCGCGGCGAATCCGGGCACGACGAAGAACAAGACCGCCAGCAGGCCGAGCTTCGAGGCCATCAGCATTGTCGGGGACAGCGGCCTGGTGAGCCAGAACGCGTTTGTGTCGCCGACCGGGTCCGCGTGCACGATGCGGACGGCGAGGAGCCAGCCGAGGACAGGGCGGGAGATGGTCAGCGCGATCAGGAAGAACAGCCCGGTCGCCGGAGAGGGTCCCCGGTCGCGGATCCCGGCAAGGGTCACGTCGAGCTTCAGGGCCTCGATCGACGCGGCGGCCACCAGGAGGGCCGCCCAGGCGGCTACGAACCACCGCTGGGCGCGCAGGTCCTTCAATGCCTGGTGAAGTAGCAGCCTCATGGGGTAAACCTCGCGCTAGTTGCCTGCCGCCACGCCGTTCGCGTGGACGGCGAACGTCCCGAGATCCCGGGCTTCGAATGCCAGGATGGCCCCCTCCCGCACCCACGCCTCGTCGATCGTCCCCAGCGCGTCGCCGGGCGCGCTCGACCAGTAGACGTTCGTCCTGACCGAAACGTGCTGCGCGAGGAGCGGAAACATCAGGCGTCCGAAGACAGAAAAGGAGCCGAAGTTGCCGCGCTCCGTGAGGAGAACGGCGCGATGCTGCGACCGGTTGACCAGCATGTAAGTGACGCGCGAGGGCCTGCGCAGGTCCAGCGTGAATGCCGGCATCTCTTCCACGAGTTCCACGGTGCATCTCCCCGTCTCGCACGCCGCTCTGCGCACGGCGACGCGGCGAGGCCCGACGTAGATCGCCTGGCGCGAGTCGAGCGGAAGCGGCGCCGATACCGCGTAACGGAGCGCGTCCACCGTCGCGGTGACGTCAAATCGCGCGCCACCGCGCGCGAACTTCTCGAAGTCCGGCCGGGTGAGCGACGCGATTGGCCAAATCGGGGCCGGTTCCGGGGACGGCTTTGTCTCGACCGGTTGCACGGCGCCCAGGACGGATTCGACCTGGGGCAGCGCGAGCAGGCGAGGAAGGATCTGGGTGAACTCCGGGACCCTCGACCGATCCGTGGCCTGGAACCGGCTGACCGTGCCGTCCGAGAAGGTCGTGGCCGACTCGACGCCGACAGCGACGAGCACCACGTCTGCCGGCGCCCCGGCGAGCGTGCAGGGGGTCCGCACGAGCCAGGAACCCCCGTGCACCGGGAGCGGCGTCTGCTGCGGCGGAAGCGGCGTCAACGACATCGTCACGCGGGTTGGATTCGAACCAGCCGGGCTCGAGGCCCGAGGGAGGCCGGAGCAGCACCGTGTCCCACGAGTGGGCGACAACCAGAGCGAGCAGGCAGGCAGTGATGCCGAACTGCACGGCACGGCTGGTTCGTCGAGTGAACACCTGGTGGGCCAGCGCAGCCAACGAGACGAGAATCCCCAGCCCCGCACCGACCACCACGGACGAATCGGCCACCTCGGCGCTTCGGATCGGCAGCAGCTTCCACGACACCAGCACCGCTTCGATCACGAGTGTGCCGAGGACCGCCGCCACGCCCGAGAGCGCGAAGACAGCGAGGTCGGCCGTGACGGCGGCCAGCGCCATGACGGGGAGCACGACCGCCAGCCTGACGAACGTGTCCTCGGTGATCGCGCCGAGCACATCGAGAAACGACCCGCGGTGGGCGGCCAGCACGATGGCGTCGAGCAGGAAGGGCACGACCACGAGGCAGACCGAGATCGTCAGCAGCTTCGCGGCCAGCAGGCTCCGCCTTGAAAGCGGCCGCGTCAGCCAGAAAGCCGTCGTGCCGACGAGGCGATCGGCGTGCACCACCTGCACGGCAATCGTGACGAGAAGCCCGAGATGGAGCACGCCGAGCGCGGCGTCTGTCCAATCGAAGGCGGTCGTCCTGCCCACGGCGGCGGTGTGCACGGCAAAGCCCGCCGAGACGAGCGCCGCGCGGAGGACGACCACGGCGAAGAACGCGCCCAGCCAGACGCGCAACTGCCGCACGTCCTTCGCGGCGAGGTGCAGCGCAAGGGCCGTCATCGCCCGTTCTCCGCGCGATTCGCCGCGCGGAAGGTGCGCGCGAGCGCCATGAAGATCGCCTTCAGGGACATCGGCGTCACCTCCACCCGTGTGGCGCCGCGCAGCACCTCCCGCGTCCGGGCCTCGCCTTCGGCCTCGCCCGCCCGCGCGTCCACGACCTGCAGCGTGTGTCCGGTCACCTTGGCGTCGAGCCAGTCCGCCGGGTGCGGCGACGGCACCGTGGCCGCGCCGTCGAACGTCGCCTCGACGTGACGGAAGCGCGAGGTCAGCGTCGCCACCGGCTCGGCCAGGTGCAGCCGCCCCTCGTTGATCACGCCAATCCAGTCCGCGAGCCGCTCGACTTCGTCGATGTCGTGCGACGAGATGAACACGCTCCACTGCGACTGCTCGGCCAGCTCGAGGATCCCCTGGATGAACTCGTCCCGCACCAGCGCGTCGAGGCCGGCGAACGGCTCGTCGAGGACGAGCAGGCGAGGGCGGTAGGCAAGCGAGGAGAGCAGCGCCGCCTTCATCCGCATGCCGCGCGAGAACTCCTTGATGCGCCGGTCGGCCGGGAGGTCGAGGCGGCGGCGAAGCTCCTCGGCAAAGGCCGCGTCCCAGGTGGGGTAGAAGGGGGCGCAGTAGGCGAGCAGCTGGCGGAGGGTCATCCAGTCCGGCAGTTCCTGGTTCTCGGACACGTAGCCGATCTGCCGGAACTCGGCCGGGCCGAGACGCCGCGAGTCCACCCCGAACACCGCCGCCCGGCCGGAGCTCGGCTCGAGGATGTTCATCACGGTCTTGATCGTCGTCGTCTTGCCGGCGCCGTTCGGGCCGACGAAGGCGAAGACGCTGCCCTCCGGAACGCTGAGCGTCAGGTCGCGGACGGCCTCGGTGCGGCCGAAACGTCTCGTGAGCGACTCGGTCTCGATGACTGGAATCATAGAAGGGCTCATGGCTCAAGGCTCAAGGCACGCACGACTTCACGCTGGTCAACGGTCGAGGCGTTCCCAACGGTCCTTCACGGCGTCGAGGATCTCCTGCAGGTCGAGCGACAGCTTGCGGGCCTCGACGACGAGGTGCTCGGTTTCCTCGCCGAGCAGGGCCCGCCGCTGGCCGCGCGTCGCCGCCGGCGCCCGCGCGACCGTCGTCCCGATGCCCGGTCTCACCTCGAGAAGCCCCTCGGCCACCAGCGTCGCGACCACCTTGTGGGCGGTGTTCGGGTTGATGCGCAGGTCCTGGCTGAGGGACCGGACCGAGGGAAAGGTGTCTCCCGGGCGGAGTTGGCCGGCCACGCAGGCCTTCTTGACCGCGTAGACCACCTGCTCGTGGACCGACAACCCCGGCTTGAAGCTCACGCTGAAAGGCAGCACGCTGTACCATCTACACTAGTACAGCTAGGACACGCAAGCACTTTCTTGCAGGGCGGAGAGCGGGGGACGAGGAGCGGCAGCGAGCCGGTGGGGCGCAGGCCTGAAGGCCTGCGGTATCTGCGGATCTGTACTATCTGTTCAGATAGCGCAGGGCTTCAGCCCTGCGCCGCGCTTCAGCCCTGCGCCGCGCTCCAGCCCTGCGCCGCGCGTCAGCCCTGCGCCGCGATGATACCGTCCACCCTTGCCACCTCCGCCTCCGTCGTCCGCTGGGCGGCGAGGCCGTAGAAGCCGACGCGGTCCGCCAGGATGCCGAGGCCGAACAGCGCGACCGCGGCCCAGCCGAGGCCGGCGAACAGGCAGAGGCCGGGCAGGATGTCGATGAGCGCGAAGCGCGCGAGAAGGATCGCCTGGACGCGCGCGAAGACCGCCGGGTAGCGCGGCGCCACGGGCTCCCGCGGCCAGACCAGCGCCATGCGCCGCACGACGAGCAGCGCGGTGTCGGCCGCGAGGATCACCGCGGCAACGGCCCCGAGGGCGGCGAGCCCTTCGCCCCAGATTGTCGGCCAGCCCCACCGCGCCGAAGCCGAGGCCGCTCGAGAGCGGCATCCAGACGACGACGCCCCGCCAGGTCGGCTGGCCCGGCAGCCTGTAGACGAGGCCGAGCGTCACGAGAAAGACGACGGCGGCGGCGGCCGCCGCGACGTCGAGGACGGCGGAGACGAAGGGCAGGAACGCGGCGGTCGCGCCGATGGCGGTGGCGACACCGGCCGCGACCACCTCGGCGCTCAGCAGGCTGCGCCCGAGACCGGCCGACGCTCGCGGCGCGCGCAGCGGCTTCCCGAGATGCGCGAGCGAGACGACGAGGCCGAGGGCCAGCAGCGCCGCGCCCCAGCGCACGCTGACCGTCGCCGGCGCGGGCGTGCCCGCCGCCGCCCAGGACAGCAGCGGCGTGGCCAGCAGCCCCGCGCCCGTCACGCCCAGCGTCGTGAAGACGACGAGCGGCCACTCGTGGAAGGAACCGGCGGCGGGCGTCGCTGATTCGGTCGTCATGGCGGTGTCCTCGACGACATCATATTACGGCCTACGGCTTACGGCTCACGGCTTACGGCGGGCCTTACGGCCGCGCCACGCTGGCCGGCGCGTCTCTCAGTCGCCCCGGCGCAGGGCTGAAGCCCTGCGCTATCCGGAGATCGGAAAGAGATTCGCAGATAGCGCAGGCCTTCAGGCCTGCGCCATACCGCACGCTAGTCTCGCTCTTCTCGGCGGAGCGTCGATCGCAGGTGTTCGTACAGCGCGGCGCGGCGACGGCCGCGGGGGGCGATGAACCTCAGATTCGGGCCGCAGCCGGCAGGGTCGACGAAACCCGGGACTATCTCCCGCGCGTCCTCCCGATTCGCATCGGGCAGCGCGCGCAGCGCCTCGGTCGGGCAGGCCACCACACAGGCGGGCTTCGGGCTCAGGGCCTCAGGCTTCAGGCCATTCCGCTGCCCGCTGAACCGATTCTCGTCGTCTGATCGTGATCCGCTGCCCGCTGAGTGCTGACAGAAGTCGCACTTGGTCATCACGCCCCGGGCGGCATCGTAGCGTGGCGCGCCGAACGGGCAGGCCATCTCGCAGTAGCGGCACCCGATGCAGCGGTCGGCGTGATGGATGACCGTGCCGTCGGCCAGCTTCTCGTAGGCGCGCGAGGGGCACGCGGCGAGGCACGCCGGCCGCTCGCAGTGATGGCAGGCGACCGAGAGGAAATAGGTCGGCCCGCCGGGCCGGCGGCGAAGATTGAGCGGGAGGACGCGCCGCCAGGGGTTCGCCGCAGACCAGCCGTTCTCGAGCCGGCACGCCAGCACGCAGGCGCCGCACCCCACGCAGCGGCCGAGGTCGAGGAGGAAGCCGTTCTGCGTCGCCGGCGCAACCGATGCCGGCCGAGCTTCGCCGGGCGTGCCGGGCGAATCGTCGGCCGCGTCCGCCGTCTTCCGGCGCATCGCCGGAACGACCGCCGCATCCTTCGCCAAACGCGCCGGCTGCCCCTCGGCGCGCGCCACCTCGACCAGGCACTCGTAGAACGTGGCGCCGTGATTGAGATCGGTCACGCCCGAGTCGGTCAGCTGGTTGATGTCGGCGTCACCCTCGTGGCAGCGTCCTTCGAGCACGTGCACGACGCCCGGCCGCAGCCCCTCGTCAAGACGCACGGTCAGCGCGATCCGCCCGCGCTCGTTCCACATGGTCGCCGCGTCGCCTTCCGCCAACCCGCGCGCCGAAGCGTCGGCGGGGTGCATGTCGAGCCCGTGCGGCCGCTCGACCTCGCGCACCCAGTCGAGGTTGCCGAACTGCGAGTGAATCCGGTCGCGCGTCTTGCACGAGAGCAGCTGCAACGGGAACCGCGCGGAGAGTGGCGAGGCGTGTCCTTCGGGGAGCGGGATGTAGTCGGGTACCGCGTCGACGCCCCAGAGACGCGTCGCCTCCTCGGAGGCGAATTCGATCTTCCCGGACGGGGTGGGGAAGCGGTAGTCGGCGAATGCGAGATCGCCCGCGCCGGTCGGATCGACCGGCTGGCGGGTGAGACGATCGTAGAGTTCTGAGGCAACCCTAAAGGGTCGCCCTACAACAAACGGGCTGTCACAGGACCGTGCGTAGGACGCTTCAGACCCGCCGGGATCGCCGGCCCTGAAGGGCCGGCCTACGAGCGATTGGGTCGGGAGCATCTTCAACAGCAGCTCGCGCGTCTCGACATCGCCGTGCGGGAAGTACCGCGTGTCGAAGCCGAATCGTTCCGACAGCAGCCGCCAGATCTCCGTCTCCGTCTTCACCTCGCCCGGCGGGTCCCACAGCTTCGCGCGCAGCTGCAGGTAGGGGTGCCAGTAAGCCGTGACGAGGTCTTCCTCCTCGAACATCGTCTTGGCGGGGAGCACGTAGTGCGCCAGCCGCGCGGTGTCGGTCAGGAACTGATCGACGACCACCAGCAGGTCGAGCCGCTCGAACGCCTCGCGCACGAGGCCGGAGCGCGGATTCTGGCTGACCGGGTTGCCCTTCTCGACCCACGCGGCGGCGATCTTCGGGGCGTCGAGCTCCGCGAGAGCCGGCCCGAGGCGCGACACCGGGGCCCCGCGGCGCAGCCGCGGCGGCTCGGGGGGCAGCGGCGGGTCGCCCAGGCAGTGGCTGTTCAGGTTGGCGTACTGCCAGCCGCCGCCCGCCACGCCGATGTTGCCCGTCAGCGCCGCCAGCAGCGCCACCGCCCGCATCGCCTGCCCGGCGTGGTGGTGGCGCTGAAGGCCGAAGCCCGCGATGACCAGCGCCGGCTTGTGGCGCGCGTACTCGATCGCGAGCCGCGCGATGTCGTGCTCGCGAAGACCCGTGATGGCCGCCACGCGCGCGAGCGGGTAGTCGCCGAGCCGCTCGAGATATCTCTCCACCCCCACGGCGTGGCGCTCGAGGAATGCCGAGTCGTGCAGCCCGTCGTCCACGATGACGCGAGCCATGCCGAGCGCCAGCGCGGCATCGGTCCCCGGGCGCGGCTGCAGGTGGATGTCGGCCGCGTCCGACGTGTCCGTGCTCCGCGGATCGACCAGCGCCACGACCGCGCCGCGTTCCTGGGCCTCGTGGATCCACCGCATCTGGTGGACGTTGGTCTCGGCCGGGTTGTGCCCCCACAGGAGGACGAACCGGCTCTCGACCGTGTGCCGGGGGTGGTTGTGCAGGTTCGCGCCGTAGGTCAGCCGCGTCGCTTCGAGGCCGGCCGGCCAGCACAGATCCCCGTAGGTGAAGGTGCCCCCGCCGAACTGGTGCCAGAACGCCATGGCGAGCCGCCCCAGCGCGCCGTGGCTGCCGGAGCCGTCGTAATAGAGGACCGACTCGGGGCCGCGCTCGCGGCGGAGACGCTCGAGCCGCGACGCGATGTCGCCGAGCGCCTCGTCCCACGACACTCGCGCGAACGACCCGTCCGCCTGCCGCTTCATCGGGTGCAGCAGCCGGGCGTCGGTCGCCCCTCGACTCTGCTCGGGGCGACCCTGAGCATGTCGAAGGGTCGCGACCCGCCGCGCGTAGCTGATCCCCTTCAGGCAGACGTGCCCCGCCGTGGCCGGATTCTCCGGGTCCCCCTCGATGCGCGTGATCCGGCCGCGCTCGACCGTCACCACCATGCCGCACGTGCAGTAGCAGTTGCGCGGACACACGGTGCGGACGGTCGTGGCACCGTTCAGTTCGTGCGCCGGCGCAGGACCAGGAGGAGTCCGCATGTGCGGAAAGTGTATCATTCCGCCCGCGGAGGCATTGATGATGATGCGTCGAGCTTGGGCACTCCTGGCGGCGTCGATGATCGTGGCGGCCGTGGCCCCGCTGGCTTCGGCTCAGCCGCTGAAGGCCCGCGTGGACGGCGCGGCGGCGCACCGCTACGTGGAAACGATGGCGGCCCCGGAATGGCAGGGCCGGCGGACGCTCACGCCCGGGTACGACCGCGCCGCCGACTGGGCCGCCGCCCGCCTGCGCGAGTGGCGCCTGCAGCCGGCCGGCGAGTCGGGCACGTTCTTCCAGACCGTCCCGGTGACCGGGCCGCGCTCCGACTTCGCCTGGACGACCGGCATGCCGGCGCTCGTCGCCGGCGGCCGCCCCTTCTCGTTCAAGGAAGGGGAGTTCGTCGTGGACAAGGCGTCCACGCCGGCTACCGACGTCACCGCGGAGGCGGTGTTCGCCGGCTACGGAATCTCGGCGCCCGACCGCGGCCTCGACGAGTACGCCGGCCTCGATGTCGCCGGCCGAATCGTCTTCGTGCTGCGCGGCTCTCCGAAAGACGCGCCGCCCGACCTCACCGACTTCCCCCCGGACCCGCCGAAGGCGTCGGGCCCGCCCGAGGCGTTCGCCGAGGAATCGACCGACCAGGCCAAGGTCATGACCGCGTACCGCAAGGGAGCCGCGGCGGTCGTGCTCTGCGAGGCCAACCCCGAAACGCGGCGCGCCAGGCCCTGGCCCGAGTCCACTCCGCAGGCCTCGCCCTTCGCCCGGAAGTTCCTTGCGGTCCTCGCCATGGACCCGAGGATCCTGCGCGCCGTGATGCTCCGCGACGAGGGTGAGTCGCTCGTCGGCTACGTCGATCGGATCAACCGCCTCCGCCGGGCGATCCAGCGGAAGAAGCCGCAGAGCGAATCGACCGGCGTGCGCGTCCGCGTGAAGGGCTATGACGAGGTCACGCTTTACGGCGAGCCGTTTGGGAACAACCGGTCGCGCAACGTGCTGGCGAAGATCGAAGGCAGCGACCCGGTGCTCGGGCGCCAGGCCGTCGTGATCGGCGCCCATCTCGACCACCTCGGGTTCAGGAGCGGGCTGATTCATCCGGGCGCCGACGACAACGCGTCCGGATCGGCGGTCGTGCTCGAGGTCGCGCGAACGCTGGCGGCGTCTGGATTCCGGCCCCGGCGCACGATCGTGTTCGCCCTCTGGTGCGGAGAAGAGCAGGGGCACTACGGGTCGAAACGGTTCGCCTCGGCTCCGCCCGACGGCCTGTCGATGGAACGGGTCGTCGCCTATCTCAACATGGATATGGTCGGCCTCGGCACGACGATCGACGCGATGGGGGCGCGGGACTTCACGACCGTGTTCTCCGTGATGATGCGCGACCAGTTGCCGGAGGTGTCGCGCCTGGTCGTGCCCGACGTCACCGGGCCGGGGGGCAGCGACTACGCCGCGTTTCTCGCGCAGGGCGTCGAGTCGGTGGCGCTCTTCACCGGCGGCGGCCAGGGGCATCCCGACTACCATGACGCGGCCGACACGCCGGGCAAGGTCCAGCCCGAGCTTCTCGCCTCGGTCGGTCAGTTCGTGATGCAGGCGGCGGCCAACCTCGCCAACGAGACCGCGACGCCGCTGCCGGCCCCGGGCCGCGGCGAAACCTGCGACGCGCTCCGCTTCGTCGTGCCGGACGTCGCGGGCCAGGCGGAGGACGGATGGCGCAGGCTCACGGCACGCACGCCCGACGAGGTCCAGACGGCGGCATTGTTCGCGGCCAGGCTGGCCGGCGGGGACAATGAACCGGGCGCCGGCAGCGCCTCCGGCGAATCGGCGGCAACGATCCTCGTCGGCGTCACGTCGAGGGCCATCGCCGGCAACCCGGTCCTGCTCGGCGCCGCTGCCGCGGCGCTTGGCGTCGGGCGGCTCGACGTGGAGGCGGACGACGGGGCCTGGTGGGCGCAGGGGACAGTGACCGCGGAGGGCAGGGCCGGAATCGCCGCGGCCGAGCGTCGCGCCATCGTCCTGAACCTGGTTGGGCCGACGGCGTCCATGACGGCTGGCGTGCTGGCGGCCGCGTCGCGACCGGTGCTCGTGAGCGGGATGACGGCGCCCGACGCAGAATTCGCCCGAAAGGTGGTCGCGCACGGCGGCGTCTTCGCGCTCTCGTGCGCTGCCGACCGGATTCCAGCCTGCGCGACGGGCTTGCACGCGTTGCGGACCTCGCTCGGCGGCAGCGCCAACCTGCTCGTCTCGATGCCGGCGCCGCCCGAGGGCGCCAGGGCGGCCTCCCGCGCGCTCTACCACGAGCTGGCGCAGAAGGGCTGGGGCAAGGAAGAGATCTACGCGGTGGCCGGGCAGGCGCCCGACGGCGAAGTGGGTGGCAACCTGGCGCGGCTGGGCGGGAAGACGGACCGTAAGTAAGAAGTACGAAGTACGAAGTCAGAAGTACGAAGTATGGCGACGTGCGCTGAGGCGTAAGGCGTGCTCAGAAAATGGCGCCGGGGCTCGGCAATCCGCTCGATGACGGGGTCGCGGGGGGACGGGTTGGCGCCTGGCGGGTCCTGTCGCCAGGATCCCCCAGCGTCCTCGCGCACACAGCGCTTGTCACGGGCGTCGCGCTCGGCCCGCTGGGGGGAGGCTCCGCGCCCGGCTTGGCCGAGCGACGAGCGACGGCCAAGTCGGACACCGACGCCACGCGTGGCGTCGGTCGCGGAGAACGCCTGGCGCCACCCGCCCGTCGGGGGATCTCCGGCCGGCCACCGTCGAGTCGCCAACCCGCGTGGGGCGTGTTTAGAACAAAGCGCCGCGGCCAGGCGGCCCGGTCGGTCCGATGCCGCGCCGCAGGGATCTGCCCGAGCAAAGCGTAAACCTGCCCCGACCGTGGTGCCAGGGAGGGGCCGCTTTGCGAGCCGGCAGACCCGAGACGCGGCGTTCAATCGGACGTGGTCGCCACGCGCGGCGCCGTGCTCGGCAGCTGCCATGTTCATGGGCCAGGGTGAGCCCCGGCTCATGACGCAGTAAGGCGTAAGCCGTAAGCCGCAAAGCGTAATAGGATCACTCTTATGGGCAATCCGAACCACGAAGGCCACGACCACCGCGCACTCTTGAAGCAGATCGCCAGGAAGGCGATGACGGAGTACGGCCTGTTGCCGGACTTCTCGCCGTCCGCCATGAGCGAGGCGCAGCGGGCGCGTCCGGCGAACGCACCGGCCGCCGACGGTCAGCCGGCGACGCCCGCGCCAACGCCGCCGCGCGACCTGCGCCACCTGCCGTGGTGCTCGATCGACAACGACGACTCGATGGACCTCGACCAGTTGACCGTCTCCCAGCCGCAGCCGGACGGGTCCGTCCGCGTCCTGGTCGCCATCGCGGACGTGGACGCGCTGGTCGCGCCCGGCAGCGCCATCGACCAGCACGCGCGACAGAACACGACGTCGGTCTACACGCCGGCGGAGATCTTCCCGATGCTGCCCGAGCGGCTCTCGACCGACCTCACCTCGCTCGCCTACAACGAGGAGCGTCCGGCGCTGGTCGCGGACTTCGCGGTCGACGCCGGGGGGTCCACCGGCGACGCGTCCGTGTATCGCGCCATCGTCGTCAACCGCGCGAAGCTGGCGTACAACAGCGTGGGCGGCTGGCTCGAGGGCCACGACTCGATGCCCTCGGCGCTGGCCGCGGTTCCCGGGATGGCCGAGCAGGTCCGCGCCCAGGACGAGGTGGCCCAGCGGCTGCGGAAGTCGCGCTACGAGCGCGGCGCGCTCGATTTCCAGACCATCGAGACGCGGCCCGTGTTCGACGGCGACAGCGTCAGGGACCTCGCGGAGGAGCGGGACAACCGCGCCCACCAGCTGATCGAGGACTTCATGGTCGCCGCCAACGGCGTGACGGCGCGGTTCCTCCAGGCCAGGGGCTACTCGTCGATCCGGCGCGTGGTGCGGTCGCCCGAGCGCTGGGATCGGCTGGTCGCGCTGGCGGGAACGTTCGGGGTTCGCCTGCCGCCCGCGCCGGATTCCCGCGCGCTCTCCGAGTTCCTCACGTCGCGGCGGGTGGCCGACCCGGTCCGCTTCCCCGACCTGTCGCTCTCGGTCATCAAGCTCCTGGGCGCCGGCGAATACGTCGTCGAGGGGCCGAACGAGGCGGGAGACGGCCACTTCGGCCTGGCCGTGAAGGACTACACGCACTCGACGGCGCCGAACCGGCGCTTCCCCGACCTGGTCACGCAGCGCCTGCTCAAGGCGGCGATCGGCGGGACGCCGGCTCCGTACGGGGCCGCCGACCTGGAGCAGATCGCGACGCATTGCACCGACATGGAAGACGAGGCGCACAAGGTGGAGCGGCTCGTGAGGAAGGCCGCCGGGGCGCTGCTGCTCGAATCGCAGATCGGCCGCGTCTTCGACGCCATCGTGACCGGCGCGGCGCAGAAGGGGACGTGGGTGCGCATCTTCCATCCGCCCGTCGAAGGCCGGCTCGAGCGCGGTTTCGAGGGCGCGGACGTCGGCGACCGGATGCGCGTGCGGCTGATTCACACCGACGCCGCGCGCGGGTTCATCGACTTCGCGAGAGCCTAGGAACCGCGGTGGAGGTCGAACTCGTCGTCACCACCGTGAATGCCGACGGCGACGGCGTGGCCGCGGTCCAGGGCCGGCCGGTCACCGTCCCGGGGACGATCCCGGGCGAGCGGATCAGGGCCAGGCTGCGCCGGGCGAAAGACGGTGCCATCTCGGGCGAGCTGGCGCGCGTGCTGGCGCCCTCGCCGCGCCGCGTGACGCCGCGCTGCCGTCATTTCGGCGTCTGCGGCGGCTGCGCCTGGCAGCACATCGGTTACGACGAACAGCTGCGCCTCAAACAGCGGATTGTCGAACGGGCGGTCCCGCGCGGAGTGGAAGTCTCGCCGACGCTGGCCACGCCGTCTCCCGACGGCGACACGCCCTGGGGCTTCCGGGACAAGGTCAGCTTCGTCTTCGGCTCGGGCGGCCGGGATCAGCCGCTCGTCATGGGCCATTACCGGCGCGGGTCCCGCACGATCCTCCCGGTCGAGGAATGTCCCGTGCACGCGGAGGCCGGCAACCGCCTGGCGTTCGCCCTGCGTGACGCCCTCGCGAGGGGGCACGTCGATGGCGCATCGCCGGACGGCCGCGTCGGGGTGGCGCGCTACGTCGTCGTGCGCGTGTCGGAGGCCAGCGCCGAAATGGTCGGCACGCTGGTGGCGACCGAGAATGCCAAGGCGCTCCGACGCGTCACGGCGGACCTCGAGGCGCGCGTCGCGCCCGATCTGGCGGCCGGCAAGCGCGCGACGGTCGGCTTCCACCTGAACCTGCACGATGGGCCCGGCCCGTTCCTGTTCGGCGGCGAGACGCGGCGCCTCTTCGGCCTGGCGGAAGTCCGGGAGCAGGTGGGCGGCGTGTCGTACCTCGTTTTGCCCGCGGCGTTCTTCCAGACCAACGTCCGCGCCGCCGGCGTCCTGGTTCGCGTGGTGCTCGACGCGCTGGCCGACACACGGTTCCGCCGCGTGCTCGATCTCTACGCCGGCGTCGGGCTCTTCGCGCTGCCGCTGGCGAAGGCCGGCCGGGCGGTCACGGCGGTCGAGGAGAGCCGCGACGCCGTGGCAGGCGCGGCGGCGGCGCTTCGCCTGAATCACATCGGCCAGGAGCGGTGCCGACTGGTGGCCTCGCGAGTCGAGGATGCGCTGGGCGGAGTGCCCGGCGACAGGCACGCCCCGGCGCGCCGGCCGCCGTCGAGGATCTCCGGCGGCGAGTTCGACGCGGTGGTGCTCGACCCGCCGCGGCAGGGATGCCCGCCGCGCGTGCTGGACGCCGTCTTCCGCACCCTCCGTCCCGCCCGGATCGTCTACGTGTCGTGCAGCCCCGCGGCTCTCGCGCGTGACATGGCCGAGGTCGAGAGAGCCGGCTACCGCTTCGAGCGAGTGCAGCCCGTCGACATGTTCCCGCACACGGCGCACGTCGAGACCGTCGTGGTGCTCGCGCGAGAGAAACGCGCCCGGTCGATGTAACTTCGCGCGTCACACGATTCAGGGTGCAGCAGGAGGCGCAGCAGGATGGCCAATCAGCCAGTGACGGGCAGATCGGGGCTCACGCGGGGGGCGGCGGCTTACGGCCTCGGCCTGATGACGCTGCTCAACTTCGTCAACTACATCGATCGCTACGTGCTCCCGGCCGTCGCGCCGCGCATCAAGGAAGAGTTGTCGCTGACCGATACCCAGGTGGGGTTCTTCCAGACGGCGTTCCTGTTCTCGTACTTCATCCTGTCGCCGCTCTTCGGCTGGCTGGGGGACCGCGTCTCGCGGACGAGGATCATGGCCGCGGGCGTGGCGATCTGGAGCCTGGCCACCGCCGGCGGAGGGCTGGCGCGCAACTTCCTGCAGATGTCGTTTGCCAGGGGTTCGGTCGGGGTTGGCGAGGCGTCCTATGCCGCCATCTCGCCGGCAGTCATCTCCGACTACTACCCGCCCGAGCGGCGCGGGCGCGTGTTCGCCATCTTCTACCTGGCCATCCCCGTGGGGAGCGCCGTCGGGTACCTGCTCGGCGGGGCGATCGAATCCCACTTCGGCTGGCGGGCCGCGTTCTACGCCGTCGGCCTGCCGGGCCTGCTGCTCGCGCTGCTGACGCTCACCGCCCCTGACCCGCCGCGCGGCATCAACGATGGAGCCGCCGCCGCGGCTCCGCGGGCTGCGGCGGGGAGTTACTGGCACTCGCTCGGCCTGCTCGTCCACAACCGCGACTACGTGCTGGCGGTACTCGGCTACGCCGCCTACACGTTCGCCTTGGGCGGGATGTCCTACTGGCTGCCCATGTACATGCAGCGCGAGCACTCGCTCACGCTCTCTCGCGCCAACTACATCCTGGGAGTGGTGACGGTCATCGCGGGCGTCGGCGGGACCTTCCTTGGCGGCTACCTGGCCGACGCGCTGGCGCCGCGCATCCGCCGGGCGCACATGTGGGTTTCGGGTGTCTCGATGATCCTGGCGATCCCCTTCACGGTCGTGGCGTTCACGACGCACGACCTGAGGCTGCTCATGGCCTCGCTGCTGGTCGGGGAGTTCATGGCCTTCCTCAGCACCGGGCCGATCAACGTCGTGATCGTGACCGCGGTGCCGGTGGCGATGCGGGCGACCTCGATGGCGGTCAGCATCTTCGTGATTCACCTGCTCGGCGACGCCACGGCGCCGGTGGTGCTGGGCGCCGTCTCCGACCGCGCGGGACTCCCGACCGCCCTGATGCTGGCGCCGATCGCGGTCGCGGCCTCGGCGGGGATCTGGGTCTACGCGGCGTCGAGGCCGGGGCGCCACCCGGGCGAAGTGTAGGATTCAGGAGTCGGGAGGGCCCGGTTTGTAGTGGCCAGTGGCCAGTGTGTCATGCGCGACAGACTGACCACTGACCACTGACAACCGGCCACCAGCCACCTCGCTCTTACCTACCCCCTCTTCGGCGCGAGCGCGATGAACAGGTCGGTCCCCTGACGGTTCACCAGCAGGAGAGCCGGCCGTCCGGGATTGGCGCCAGCCGCCTCCTGGAACTGTTCCAGGTTGGTCACCGGCCGGTGGTTGACTTCGACGATGACGTCGCCCGACTGGAGCCCCGCGTCGGACGCCGCGCTGGCCGGTGCGACTTCCTGCACGACCAGCCCGCGCTTTATGCGGAGGCCCATCTGGCTGGCCAGATCGGGCGTCAGCGGCGCCACGGTCATGCCGTATTGACCGCCGCCCGAGCCCGGCTCTCCGCTGTACGACGCCAGCCGCGTGGCCGACAACTCCCCGAGGGTGACGGTCTTGTTCTCTTCACGGCCGTTCCGGAAGAGCGTCACCGAGGCCTGGCTGCCAGGCGTGCTGCTCGCGACGCGGTTGCGCAGGTCGTTGCTGTCGAGGATCGGTTGGCCGTTGAACGACGTGATCACGTCGCCGCGCTCGATCCCCGCCTTCTGGGCCGGGCTGTCCGCATCCACCGTGCTGACGATCGCGCCGCGCACGTCGTGGAGGCCCAGGCTCTGGGCGAGTTCCGAGCTCACCGGCTGCACGGTGACGCCGATCCGCGCCCGCCGAACGGTGCCGGTCTTGATGAGCTGCGCCATGACGTTCTGGGCCATGTTGGACGGGATGGCGAAGCCGATCCCGATGCTGCCGCCGGAGGGCGAGAGGATCTGCGAGTTGATCCCCACCAGCTCGCCCCGCGTGTTCACCAGCGCGCCGCCCGAGTTCCCCTGGTTGATGGGCGCGTCGGTCTGCAGGAAGTCCTCGAAGCTGCCGTCCGACCCGCCGGTGGCGCGGCCCTTCGCGCTGATGATCCCCATCGTGACCGTCTGGCCGACGCCGAGCGGGTTCCCGACGGCCAGGACGACGTCGCCCACGCGGACCTGCCTGGCATCACCGAGCGGCAGGCTGTGCAGGCCGTTGGCGTCGATCTTCAGCACGGCAAGGTCCGACGGCTTGTCGGCCCCGACCAGCTTGGCGACGAACGACCGCCGGTCGGTCAGTTCGACGTTGATCCTGCTCGCCCCCTCGACCACGTGGGCGTTGGTCAGGATGTAGCCGTCGGGACTGACGATGACGCCGGACCCGAGGGCGCCTTCCTCGCGCGGCTGGGGCCTGACGTTGAAGTTGTGGCCCTGCTGCCCGAAGAACTGCTGGAAGAAGGGGTCGTTGCTGAAGGGGTTGGCGGCCTCGCGCACGACGCGCTCGGATCGAATGGTGACGACGGCCGGGGCCACCTGGGCCACGATGTCGGCGTAGGAATCCGGAGCGCGCAACGCGGAGCTGCGGCTCTGCTGGATCTGGGGGACGGCCGCGCTGGCCGCCGGAGCCCCGGGCGCGGCGTCGAGTCGCGCGTCGGCCGCGGTCCAGCCGATCAGCACACCGGTCAACAGGACGACGCCGGCCAATACAGCCGGTCTCTTGCTCATCTTGAAAATCTGCCGAAGTCGTTCGCTGTTCATGTCTCACCCTCGAACCTTGGGCCGGAGGGGGCTCAGGTCGCCGCCCGGCACGTGTTAACGCATCTACTAGCTAAGACGAGGGCGCGCATTACACGGTCGTTTCCCGGGGATTACATCGGTGTAATGGACGAGGCAGGGGCGAGGGGCGAGGGGCGCTTGTCCGCCGAAGCCCGGTGTAGGGCGACCCTTTAGGGTTGCCTGACGCCGGCCAGATGGATCGTGAACTTGGCCCCGCGGTCGGGCGCCGACACCACCTCCACACGGCCCTTGTGCGCCTCGACGATGGCCCGGACGAGACTCAGGCCGAGACCGAGGCCCCGCTCGGACCGGCTCCGGTCCCCGCGGTAGAGCCGGTCCCAGATGCGCGGCAGATCCTCGGCCGCGATCCCTGGTCCGTCGTCTTCGACGTCGAGCGCGATCTCCTCGCCGTCGGCGCGCCCCCTCAGGGCCACGTGACCGCCCGCCGGCGTGTACTTGACCGCGTTGTCGAGCAGGTTGGCCAGGACCTGGCGAAGGCGGTTGCGATCGGCCATCAGCGTCAGGCCCGCGGGGGCGTCGACGCGCACCTCGAGGCGCTTGTCCTCCGCCACGTCGGCATAGAGGTCCTGCGCGTCGCGGAGGATCTCGCCGGCGTCGATCGGTTCGGGCGCGAGGCGCATCACCCCCGTTTCGGCCTCCGAGATGTCCATCAGCGTGTTGAGCATCTCGGTGACCCGGTCGGCTTCCTCGAGGCAGTCGGCGAGCGCCTCCCGGTAGCGCTGCGGGTCCTCGGAGCGCGACTCGAGCGCCCGCTCCGCGATGGCCCTGAACCGCGTCATCGGCGTCCGAAGGTCGTGGGCCACGTTGTCGAGCGACCCGCGCATGCCCGCCACCAGCGCCGAGATCCGGTCGAGCATGCCGTTGAAGAGCGCGCCGAGCTGGTCGAGCGGGTCGCGCGAGCCCTGAACCGGCACGCGTGCGTCGAACCGGCCGGTCTGCAGGATCGTCTGCACGACGCCCGCCAGCTGGCGGAGCGGCCTCATCGTCGAGCGCGTGAGGAAGGCGCCGCCCACGAGGCCGATGAGGACGACGACCGCCACGGCCACGATCAGGACGGTGCGGTAGCGGGCGAGCATCTCGCTGCGGATCTCGTTGCTCTTGCCGACCTGCAGCAACGTGCCGTCGGCGAGGTAGGCCGAGGCGACCTCGAGCACCTCCGACGTGCCGCGCCGCGGGATGTCGGCCCACGACTGGCTGCCCCGGGGGCCGGGCCTGTTGAGCACCGAGAGATCGAAGTCCGACCATTCACCGGGGAGGTTGTAGAAGACCACCTCCTCGCCGCCGCGCGACACGCGCACGAAGAGCCGCTCGCCGCGCACCGCGGCCTGGTCGTTCCGGATGGCGCGGTCGAGGGCCGGCAGCCCGCCCTGCTGGAACTGGCCGGCGTAGGCCACGAGCGTGGAGCGGATCAGGTCGTGGTCGCGCTGCGCGAGCGAGGAGGCCAGCAGGACGTAGGTGAGGGCGCCGATAGCGAGCGAGCTGCCGAGGAAGAGGATGGCGTACCAGGCGGCCAGCCGCGAGCCGAGCGTGTAGGCCGAGTCCTCACGCCACGTCGAGGACATACCCAATCCCCCGGACGGTCCGGATTCGCTTGACGTCGAAGTCGCGGTCCACCTTCTCCCGCAGCCGGAATACCAGCACGTCGACGACGTTGGTGCGCGGGTCGAAGCTGTAGTTCCAGACGTGCTCCATGATCATCGTCTTCGAGATGACGCGCCCGGCGTTGCGCACGAGGTACTCGAGCAGCGCGAACTCCTGCGGCCGCAGATCCAGCGCCCGTCCGGCGCGCTCGACGTGCCGCGACACCAGGTCGATCGTGATGTCGCCGGAGACCAGGTGCGTCGGCTCGGTCACCCCCTGCGAGCGGCGGATGATCGCCTGGAGGCGCGCGAGCAGCTCCGAGAACGCGAACGGCTTGGTGAGGTAGTCGTCGCCGCCGGCCTGGAGGCCGCGGACGCGGTCGTCCACCGAGTGCTTCGCGCTCAGGATGAGGACGGGGAGGTTCACGCGCCGCCGGCGAAGCTCCTCGAGCACCGACAGGCCGTCGCGGCCGGGCAGCATCAGGTCGAGCACGGCGGCGGCGTAGGGCTCGGTGAGGGCGAGGGCGAGGCCGCGGTTGCCGTCGGCGGCGGCGTCCACCGCGTAGCCCGCCTCCTGCAGCCCCTTCACCAGGAACGACGAGATCGTCGGGTCGTCCTCGACCACCAGCAGGCGCATGGGACGATTATAGGCTCCCGCCTTCGCCCGCGGTCGTTTGGCCGCGGGCTCCGGCGAGGCCTCGCCGAAGCGCTTCGCGCGGGGAGGCGGGCAGGGCTCAAGGCTCAAGCCAAGCGGCTCAAGGCTCACGGCATGCGGGCCTCAAAACGTCCAGCGGACGCCGAGTGTCGTCTGGCGTCCCGTCACCTGCGCGAGCGGGCCGCCGAGCCAGACCTTGAAATCGCTCCCCCGACTGTCGGTCAGCGTCCTGCTCGGATACAGCCCGTCTTGGCTCGTGACCGTGCCCACGTTGAACAGGTTCTGGATCTCAGCGTAAATCCCGAACCGATTCCCGCCGTACCTGAGGACCTTCTCAACGCGGACGGCCGTGTTCGACACGCTCTGGCCGTAGAAAGCGTCCGTCGGCACGACGTTGATGGACATCGCCCTTGTCCACCGAGTCTGGCTCGCCGGCACGCTGGCGTAGACCGCGTAAGGCGCCGCTGACTGCCAGAACCAATACGCGTTGAGCGCCACCTCGATTTTCGGAACCTGCCACCCCGCGAACACCTGGAATTGGTGGCGACGATCGTAAGCGGTCGGACCGTTGGCGTTGGTGAGCACCTGGTTGGGCGTCTCGAACTGGGTGCTCACGATGCCGTCTGTTGCGTTGTTTCCGATCGAACCCTGGGTCTTCGAGAGGACCCACGAGGCCCGTGCCTGCCATCGGTTTCTGAGCGGGCGATCGAGAACCACCATCAGGCCCCGGTAGGTGCGCGTACCCGCAGCCGTCACCGTCCGTCCGTCGATCGCGTAGTCGACCGCGTCGGTGTTCCGGATCAAGAACCGCGGCGTCTCGTTCGGGTTCGCCCACTGGTAGGTCGGCACGGTCGTCGTCCCGGCAATCGGATTCGCCCCAGGCCCGGTCCACGCGGGCAGACTATAGGCGGCGCTTGTCCATCGCCCGTCTTCCAGCACCCCGTTGACGAAGTCGTGCCAGTCGCGCCAGACACCTGTTGCCGTCAGCCTCACCGAGGATCCGAGCGCCTGCTCCCACGACACCGTGATCTCGTCCACGCGCGGCTGTCGGGCATTGGCGGTGTCCACCGAGTACATCATCGCTGCCGGGTTGCGCGCGTACTCGGTCAGCGTGCCCCAGTCAGGGCCCACGAGGTAGTAGACCGTGTCGCTCATGCCCGGTACGGCGCGGTTCCACATCGCGGTGATCGCCGACTGGTACAGGCGGCCGTAGGACGCCCTGGCTACAGAGCGGCCCTGGCCGGTCACGTCCCACGCAACACCCAGCCGCGGTCCCACCGACAGCGTGCTCCAGAGTCCTCGGCTCGTGACAGTCGCCTCGCCCCGGATGTCATCGACCCGGACGCCGAGGTTCGCCGTGAGTCGCCTGCCGATGGTCCACTGATCCTGCGCGTAGTACGACTCTCGCTTGTTCCTCGATTGGAGGTCGTAAGAATACCCGTAGGCGATGTACGGTCCGCCCAGGTCGTAGAAGAGGACGCCTGCCCCGGAGAACTGTAGCTGGTCCCTCGCATCGCTGCGCTCGATCTCCATACCGAACTTGAAGGTGTGCGTGCCGGCGAGGTGCGAGTACTTCGAGAGGGAGATGTTCACCTGGTGTCGCGAGCGGTCGGCCTTGAAGCCGTATCCTGCGCCGCCCCACCAGGCGTTGGTCTGGCCGTCGTAGTGCGCTTCCTGCCGGCTCACCGGCGTCTTGTCGGCGTAGCCGGTATAGCCGGTGTACTTCGCCTCGAGGAAGGTCGAGGAGCTGAAGATCCTGCGATACTGGAGGTTCCACAGCTCCTCCGGAGAATCCAGGCTCTCAGTCTGGTCCTGCGAGACGATAGCCCAGCCGGGTATCAACCCGATCCGACCGGTCACGTTGAGCTGGTCGTACTGGAACGACATGGTCAGGCTGTCGCGTGCCGTGGGCTGGAGCGAGAGCTTGATGTTGAAGCGCGGGCTGATACTGGAGACGATCGGGCCGGTCTGTTTCGTGCGATCCTCGTAGCGCTGGATGCTGGCGAAATAGAACGCCTTGTCGTGTTTCAGCGGCCCCCCCAATTGCGCGGTGTAGTCGTTCAGGCGCAGGATGCGCGCCGGGACTCCCAGGTTCGGGTTCTGCGCCACCAGAGCGGGGTCGGCGTTCCCGGCGAAGAGCCACGGACTGTCGTTGGTGTAGCGGTACTCTCCCAGGAACGAAACACGGTTGCCGCCGGACTTGGTGACCGTGTTGACGACGACGCCGGTGAACCCGCCGTACTCGGCCTGCTGGCCGAGACCGGCCACCTGGATCTCCTCGATGAGGTTGTAGTCGTACATCAGCCACGCGGTTCCGGCACTCGGGTCCCGCGTGTCGACGCCGTCGAGGAGCAGCGCGTTGCCTGAACCGTCGGAGGCCCCGAATGCAGAGCCGGCGACCACTCCGGGGGTGTACTGGAGGAGGTCCCAAGAAGCGTTTGCGTGCGACAGTGGCATGGTGAACAACAGAACCTGCGACAGCTTCGTGTCGGTCGCGGTCGAGACGGCGTCGAGCAGCGGCCGATTGCCAACGACCTCGACCATCTCCATCAGCCCGCCAAGCGCAAGTGTCAGGCTGACGTCGACCGTGCCGCCCGCGTCGATGACGACTCCGCCCTGTTGTTTCGGTCGGAACCCCCGCAATTCGGCTCGCACGGTGTAGGTGCCCGGGGCCAGAGCGGGGAAGCGGTACGCGCCCTTCGAGTCGGTCGGCTGCGTTCGTGCGCCCGCCGAACCGATGAGCGTGACCGTGGCGCCCGGCAGGACGGCGCCCTGCCCGTCGGTGATCTGGCCGGCCACCGTTCCGGTCAGCGTCTGGGCGCTGGCCGTGGGAACCGCAAGCACCGACATGAGGATGAAGACCGCTGCGCGCGCGGGAAGCATAATCCGACCTCCGTGGCCTCAACCGCTCTCCGTCGAGCGATTCGGTCCGACCCGGCGGGCGAGGGCCGAACAACGGCCGGGGGAGGCGACGGGTCCGGCCGCGGACTGATCCGCCACTCAACGACGCGCGCGTTACTTCCTCTCACGGGCTGTCAATTCCGAGAACCAGTGGAACACGACGTCGATTTCGGTCGGAGGCCTGGCGGGGCCTGGTCGCTCGACGACGAGGAATCGATCCCCCCTGGGATCCACGTCCCAGTCTCGTGTCTCGTCGTAGTAGTAGGGCGGATGCGCGAACAGCCGCACTGGTGGGCCCGCGGGCCGTCCGTCGATCAATCGGACCGACATGACCCCGTCCGACCCCTGGTAGAAGAGTTCCTGGCCGCCGCGAGTCGCAGGATTCCAGACCGGCGTGGACAATTCGACCACTTCGAGCGAGACCTGTATTGGAACGCCCGAAGGATAGCGCTGGACGAAGACCTTCAAGTCGCCCCGACGCTCCGAGGCACGGTCGGACAGGAAGGCGATGAAGCGGGCGTCGGGGGACAAGCTGGCGCCGGTGTTTATCCCCCCGTCCGAGGCGACGGTGCGAGTGCCGCTGAGCCGTCCCGTGGCGTCTATCGCGAGCAGCGCCACGTCGACGGGCCCCCCTCTGATCCGATTGACGAAGAGGAGACCACCGCTTGCCGACCAGGAGGTTGGGGTCTCGTTGACATCGCTCCCGCTGGTGACCGACGTGAAGGCCCGGCTTCCGTCGGTCGGCACGAGGGAGATGCCGTTGCTTTCGAGGTCGTCCCGGGTGACCGCCACGTAGCGGCCGTCCGGTGACGGCACGCCAAAATAGAAGGCCCCCGCCTCCGTCAGCGGTTGCATCGGCTCGCGGTCGAGGTTGCCGATCCAGACCCGGCGGCCTCCCGACTCAGACAGGTTGTCGACGAAGCGCTTGCCGTCGGCCATCAACCGCGGGTTGGAGTAGCGGCGCTTCTTCAGGGGAAGGGGCTGGGTGACACCGCTCCTCGTCTTCCACACAAGCTGGCTCGGCCCTTCGGGAAGGCCGCCGTACACCAGCGTGCCGTTGGCTGACACGGCAATGTCCTGATCCCGGAGCACGTCGGGGGAGAGGCCCGCGAGGACGAGCACCGCATCGCCAGCCGTTCCGCGAACGGGATCGAACGGCCTGGCGAGCAGGTGCCCGTCGAGTTCGTAGAACACGTGCCCGCTCGCAGGCACGTAGTGCGCGCGGAGCCCCGGGAACAGCATCTGCAAGGCCCCATCCCGGCGCGAAACCACCGCGATCTTCGTCCCGTACGCATGCCAGTCGGTGCACAAGACGTGCTCACCGTCCGGGAGCAATTGGGGCCACAAGTAGCGGCGACCCTTGCTCGGCTTGCTGTCTGCCGCGAGCAGGAGACGCGGTTGCGCTTGCGGCTGAGCCCGTACAACGAAGGGATGCTCCCACATGTTGGTGGCGAAGATGATCTCGCCGTCGGCATCCCACGTTCCGTACTGGAATGCCTGCGCGTCACAGATCTTCTGCGGGGGCTGCCCTCCTCGTGTCGGCACCATGTAGAGCGCGCCCGAATCAGCGAACGCCACGGTCCGGCCATCCGGGGAGAAGAACGGGGCCCGAGGACTTGAAAACTCGGGACCGGTCAGGGGCTGCAGCGTCCGATCGCCCATGTCCCGCCGGTAGAGGTGGGTGGCCCCTGTTCGATCCCGAGCGGCGAACACCAGCGACTGGCCATCAGGCGAGATGGCCAGACCGCCACCGGTCAGCGTCAGTCCCGCGGATGCCAGCGAGATTGCCGCTCGCGCGGCGGGAAATGGCGAGTCCCTTCTCCACGAATGCCCGCCGATGACACCGCCCGCGGCGACAGCCAGACCGGCCAGCGCGAGGCCGGCCAGGTAAGCCCAGTGTCGGCGGATCCATGTCCAACCATGGACTGCGGTCGCTGGGCCATCGACAGCTCCCGGCCCGGCGGCAATCCGGCGCAGTTCGATCGCGGCCGCCTGCGCGCTGTCCCAGCGTGTGTCCGGGTTCTTGCTCAGACACGCGTTGATCAGGTCGTCGAGCGCAGGTGGCGTGCCGCGTCGGATCGACGACGGCGCCGGCGGATCCTCGTTGAGGATGGCTGCGATGATGGCCGCCCGGTCGTCGCCCGTGAAGGCGCGCCGCCCGGTCACCATCTCGTAGAGCACCGCGCCGAAGGCGAAGAGGTCGCTGCGGGCGTCGGCTTCCTTCCCTTCGAGTTGTTCCGGCGCCATGTACTGGACCGTCCCCAGCATTGCGCCGGCCTGTGTCGGGGGCCCTTCCGCCGGGCCCACGCCCGGCCCGGTCATCTCCGGCTTGAGCTTGGCCAGTCCAAAGTCCAGCAGCTTCGCGCCGGACCTGGTCAACATGACATTGCCGGGCTTCACGTCGCGATGGACGATGTGCGCGCGGTGCGCAGCCGCCAGAGCGTCGGCGATCTGGATCCCAACCTCGATCGCCTCCCCGATCGGAAGGGCGCCTCGCTGCAGCCGGTGGGCCAGCGTCTGCCCGTCGAGGTGCTCCATCACCAGGAAGTCGATCTCGCCGGCGCGGCCGACATCGTGGATCGTGCAGATATGCGGATGATTGAGCGCGGCGACCGCGCGCGCTTCCTGCTCGAAGCGACGGCGGCGTTCGGGATCGGCGGCCAGGCCCGGAGGCAGGACCTTGATGGCGACCGTGCGGCCAAGGCGCGTGTCGCGCGCCTTGTAAACCTCGCCCATCCCCCCGGCACCGATCGGCGCGACGATGAGGTAGGGGCCGAGACGTTGACCGACCGTGACGACCGGCCGGGCCCATGGTGGATGCTCGAGCGGCGGTAACGGCTCCGCAGACGGCTCGGCGAGCAGCGCTTCGACTTCACTCCGCAGGGCCGCGTCCGGGCCGCAGGCGGAAGTCAGGTAGGCCGCTCGCTCGGATCCCTCGCGCGACAGCGCCGCCTCGAAGATCCGCAGGACGTCGGGAAGTCGATCGTCAGCCATCGGCGTAACACCCGTGATCGACTGACCACTGGCCACTGACCACTAAGGCCGAGCCCCGTCTGCACTGAGCCCTGATTGAGCCCTGAGCCTCAGATCCCTGAGCAGCCAGGTCTTGGCCACCTTCCAGTCTCGCATCACCGTCTCGGGCGAGACGCCCAGTGCCTCGGCCGTCTCCTCCACGCTGAGGCCCGCAAAGTACCGCATCTCCACCACCTGCCCCTTGCGCGGGGCTGCGGCGCTCAGCCGATCCAGCGCTTCGTCGAGAGCGATCACATCCTCGTGACGGGCGGGCGCCGCGTCGTCCCAATCGGCCACCCGGAAGGCCGGGGTATCGCCGCCGCGCTTCAGCGAGAGGTGTGCGCGGGCACGGTCGATCAGGATCCGCCGCATCAGCCGGGCACAGACCGCGTAGAAGTGGACCCGGTCGGTCCACTCCACCCGGGCGCCATCGACCAGTCGCACGAAAGCCTCGTTCACCAGTGCGGTCGTCTGGAGCGTGTGAGCGCCCGGGCTTTCGGCGCGCATCCGCGCGTGGGCGATGAGATGGAGTTCGTTGTAGACGAGCGGCAGCAGGCGCTCGAGGGCGTCGTGGTCGCCCTTCCGCCAGGCGAGCAGGAGATCGGTGACGTCGGCCGCCGGGGGTGCGCTCACGGGATGGGTCTCCACGAGACGCCGGGACGACGACGCGTTGGCCGATTCTACACCTCCAGCTAGCCGGGGATGACAGGTTTTCTCGCCGTCCGCGCTTGTACGAGTTGTCCGGGCATCCCGCCCGGGCGCCTGGGGGCGGCAAGGGCGCGGGCAACCTGACCCCGGCGAAAGGAGTGGCTCATGAAACGCCTTCTGATCGGTGCGGCGCTCGCGGTGATGGTGGCAATCCTGATGATGTCGGTCGGGTTATCCGCCCAGAGGTGGGAAGGTCCCCTGCCGAACGGCGCGTCGCAAATCAACGCGGGCGTTGTCCCGCCGCAGTCCACTTACCTCGGCATGACCTACGGGGAATGGGGCGCGGCGTGGTGGCAGTGGGCCTTCGCCCTGCCGCTCGACAGCCACCATCCCCTCAACGACCTCACTGGCGCCAACGCGGCGGTCGGACAGTCGGGCAAGGTCTGGTTCCTGGGCGGCCTGTGGTGGCCGACCGGAGGCACACCCCCGCCAGTCGGTCCGGTCACCAGACACATCACCGTCCCGGCCGGCACCTCGCTCTTCTTCCCGATCGCAAACGGCGAGAACACCTTCGTCGAGCTGCCGGGCGTGAAGAGCATCACGGAACTCTGGGCCACGAACGATTGGCTTAACTCGGTGCGCGACCAGAACCTCTATGCGACGCTCGACGGCAGGAAACTACACGAGCTCACTTCCTACCTGGCCAACTCCCCGCTCTTCAAGGTGTGGCTGCCCTACGAGAACAACGCGTTCCAAATGTGGGGCCTGACGCCGACGCCTGGCATGGGCGTCGCTGTCGAGCAGAACGGCGCGGGTGACAACCTCTATACGCTGAGTCCCTCGGCCGCCCGGGGCTTCTTCCTGATGGTGGAACCGCTTCCGGTCGGCAAGCACCGGATCACGTTCGGCGTGAAGGACCTCGGCTGGAGCCTGGATATCGTCTACTACATCACCGTCGTCCCCGCGACGTAGCACGTGCGCGACGACAGGCCGCCGCAGTTGAATCCCAATCGGGCACCCGCCGGGCCGCGTTCTCGCTGCCCGGCGGGTCAGGGCGGGGCACTTGCGCAGCTTCCGCCTCCAGCGGTCGCTACGTGCCACCTCTCGAAAGGAGCTGTCATGAAGACGCGCGTACACCTCGCCCTCCTGGTCAGTGTGTTGTCGTCCGTCACGTTGCCGCTCATCGGGTGCGGAAGCACGGACCCCGCGACGACTACAGTGTCTGTCTCTCCAACGACCGTGTCGCTGAATGCCGGAGGGACCCAGCAATTCACGGCGGCGGTGACCGGGACTTCGTCGACCGCCGTCACGTGGAGCTGCACGGGGGCGGGATGCGGCACCATCACCGCGACCGGGATGTACACGGCTCCGGCGTCGATCCCGAGCGCGGCGACGGTCACCGTGGTGGCCAGGCTGCAATTCGACCCCACGAAGTCGGACTCGGCGGAGGTACACCACGTTCCAGTCAGTGTCGCGGTGACGGAGTCAGCGGTGAGCGTCGATGAGGGAGGAACGCATCAGTTCAGCGCCACCGTCACCGGCACGTCCAACACGGCGGTCACGTGGAGCCTGTCCGGCTGTTCGCTGAGCGACTGCGGCACGATCGATGCCGGCGGGATGTACCGGGCCCCGGCCTCGGTCCCCACCGCAGGTTCTGTCCACGTCGTGGCGACGTCGCAGGCGGATTCGTCAAAGTCCGGTACGGGCACCGTCAGTCTCACGCCGCCAGGGATAACGGTCGCGATCACCCCGGCGGGTGCGGTCGGCGTACAGGTCGGAACCACGCGGAACTTCACGGCGACCGTCCACAACGACAGCAGCAACGCCGGAGTGACATGGTCGTTGGGTTCTTCCTGCACGCCGGCGACATGCGGGGCATTGAGCAACGCGACGAGCACGTCGGTCACCTACACCGCCCCTGCGGCGGTACCGAATCCCGCGACCCTGGCACTCACCGCCAACTCCGTCGCCGACCCAACCAAGTGGACGACGGTGTCCATCACGGTGACCGACGCGCGCCCGCTGCAAGGCGGGGATTACGTGTTCTCCTTCAACGGGTGGCAGCGGAATTCCTCGTTGCCCGGACGGCAGGCGATCGTGGGACGCTTTCACGTGGATGCCAACGGCAACATCACGGACGGGCTCGAGGACATCAACGCTGATTCGGGCGTGTCTCTGTCAGTACCCTTTACGGGCACATACGTTATGGGTGCCGGCCGCTCCGGGACGCTCTCCCTCACGACGACGAGCGGCACCGTGACCTATGCCACGGAGATTGATGCCACGGGCACGAAGGCGAACTTCAGTCGGATTGACGCGATTGACGCGCGGCCTCCCGCGTCGGGCTCGGGATATCTCGAGCCACAGAATACGAATGTCATCTCGCAGGCGTCGATTGCCGGGTCTTATGCTCTGGGGCTCTCCGCGAAGCCGAATGAGAACTCGAATCTTGCCGCGGTTGGCCGGGTGACTATTGACTCGGCCGGTGCGTTCAGTGGCGGCCTGATGGATTTCGATGAGCCTGCGGGCAACCACAACAACCTGACGTTGACCGGTTCCATGGCCGCGCCTTCAGCCGGTGCAGGGCGAGGGACGGCGGCGCTGACGGTGAATCCGCAA
This sequence comes from uncultured Acidobacteriota bacterium, assembly GCA_963717945.1. Lineage (GTDB taxonomy): Bacteria > Acidobacteriota > Vicinamibacteria > Vicinamibacterales > Fen-181 > FEN-299. The sequence goes on from CAVQXT010000007.1 coordinate 746,629, forward strand.
CCGGGGACGTTTTCGGGAAACATGAATGTCGTCTACTACGTCGTCTCGCAGGACAAGCTGCTGCTCTTGCAGACGGATAATCGCGGCGCCACCGTTACAGACCTCAGCGGTGAGGCCCAGCGCCAGACCGGAACATACTCGACCTCGTCCTTCGATGTTCCGGTCGTCTTCCGGGCGGACGGCCTGGGCTACTACGGCTACCACCAATCGGCGACGATCGGTCGGATCTCCCCAGGCGGGGACGGCACGCTGACGGGGATCCGCGACCAGAACCTCGGTTCGGCGGTCACTCTGAACGAACTCTTCACGGGAGCTTACGCGGTCGATGCCAGCGGACGTTCGACGTTGACGTTGGGCTCCGTCAATGCGGTCGCGTATCTGTTCGGCCAGAACCAAGGCTATCTTCTGCTGGATACGGGCGAGGGCGGGATGGCAGGCAGCTTCAAACCTCAGGTGTCGGGGCCGTTCAGCAGCAGCTCAATGGCATCGACCTATCGGCACGGAGTGCCTGACGCGGTCTCGATGTTTGCCGAATGCGACGTAGGGACGACCACGTTCGACGGTATCGGTGCATTCACGGGGTGGCAGTGGTACAGCTTCTTCACCTACGACACGGGTCTCTACTATTACACCAGTTCTTCGCAGAGCCTCAGCGGGACCTACACGATCGACGCGAACGGACGGGGCATGATGACGATCGGCAGTTGGCCCCTGGTGTTCTGGATGGTTTCTCCGGACGAAATCGTCGCGGTCAACACCGCGAGCATTCTGGACAGTTTGCCAGGGCTGATGCTGTACCTGAAGTGACGAGTCCGGGCCCTCGGGTCTGCCGGCGTGGACACGGCGAACTCGGCACATTGGAGGAATGGAAGAAGTCATGAAGAGACACGGTAAGGGATTCTCAGGGGTTCTCACCGTTCTCGTTCTGCTCGCGTTGTCCGTGCTTGTGGCGTCGCCAGTTGCGTCTGGCCAGCAGGACAACGATCGCGGCGCCGCCAGCATCTTCCCGACAACGTCCTCGCCGTACGGCCGTACCGACGGCGAATGGATGGCGGCCTGGCAGCAGTGGGCAACGTCGATGCCCTATACGCATCATCCGCTCTTTGATTCCGCCGACCCAAGCACCGGGCAGTCAGGCCCCGTCTGGTTCCTGGGCGGAAAGTTCTGCGCCCTCGGTGAAACATGCGGCAACAATCACGTGGTCCGGGAGATCACGGTTCCCGCAGGGACGGCACTCTTCTTCCCCATCTTCGACGTAGAGGTGTCAGCGGTCGAGATGGGAGGCGGCGATGCAAGCCGCGCCTCCATCAAGGACATCAACGGACTTCGACAAGCAGCCGAGTCGTGGGCAATGATGGCGCTCGACCTCTCGCTTGAAGTCGACGGCGAGAACGTTCCGCACCTGCAGAAGAACTTTCATGCCCAGTCCAGCGCCTTCGGATTCTACCTGCCCAAAGACGACATCTTCACAGCGGTAGGAGAGGGCACGTTCACGGAGGGCTATTATTTCCCTGGAGTCGATGATGGTTACTACGTGATGCTTCACCCGCTTGCGCCAGGAAAGACACACACCATCCACTTTCACGTGGAATATCCAGGCAGCCCTGCGAACTGGGTGCTGGACGTGACGTATCACGTGCGGGTTCATCGATAGCGACCTGGCGAAGGGCCACCGTCAGGTGGCCCTTCGCCTGCGTGCGCCTCGAGGACCCCAGGGGACTGTATGATCCGCCCATGCCCATCGAGCGGATCGAAGCCCTGGACGACGAGCGGCTGGCCGACTACCGGCATGTTCCCGATCCGGAACTGCTGCGGCGCGGCGAGATCTTCGTGGCCGAGGGCCGTCTCGTGGTGCGAACGCTGCTGACACAGTCGCGCTACCGCGCCAGGTCGATTCTCCTGACCGAAGCGGCCCTTGGCGGTCTCGCCGACGTCATCGAGTCGCGGCTAGCCGACACGCCCGTGTTCGTCGTGCCGGCGAGCGCGATCGAGGGGCTCACGGGGTTCGACATCCACCGCGGCTGCCTGGCCATCGGCGAGCGACCAGAACGGTTGAACTCCGGCGCAGACGCTGGCGCACCATGCCGGCGCCATCGCGGCTGGTGGTGCTCGAGCGGATTGGCAACGCCGACAACATGGGAGGCATCTTTCGCAACGCCGCGGCATTCGGCGTCGATGCCGTGGTCGTCGGCCCTGGTTGCTGCGACCCACTCTACCGCAAGGCCATCCGGGTGTCGATCGGCGCCGCGCTTCGTGTGCCGTTCTGTCACGCCGACGCTGGCTGGCGATCTTCGAAGCGCTCCGGGCTACAGGCTTCACGCTCGCCGCGCTCGTGCCCTACGGCGGAAGCGCAGGATGTCGGACACCTGGGCGTCTTCCTTTCGTCGGGGGCCGGGTCGTCGTTCTCGCCGGTGCCGAAGGCGACGGCCTGTCGCGGGGACGCTGTCGCTGGCCGACGTGGCGCTGCGCATTTCGATGGCACCATCGCACCGAGTCGCTCAATGTCGCCACCGCCGTCGGGATCGCGCTCCATCGGCTGTTCGTGTCCGTGCCTGAGCCTTGAGCCGTGAGCCGTGAGCCTTCCTCTGCGGATGAGGTATCATGGGAAAAGTCCACTGACACACTCTAGAAGAGGGGGATGGGCATGTTGATCAGCAAGAAACTGAACGCCGCCTTCAATGACGAAATCGGTCTCGAGCTGTTCGCCTCGAACCAGTACCTCAACATGGCGGCCTACCTCGAGGGGATCCCCCTCAAGAAGCTCGCCGCGCTGTTCATGAAGCAGTCCGACGAGGAGCGCGGCCACGGGCTCGAAGTTCGTCAAGTACCTGACCGACGTCGGCGGCACGGTCACGATTCCCACCATCGAGGCTCCGAAGCCCACCTTCAAGTCGGTCGAGGAAGTGATCGCGAAGTCGCTCGAGTGGGAAATCGAGGTCACCGACCGTATCAACGCGATGATGACGACGGCCGTGGCGGAGAAGGACTACGCGGCGCAGGACTTCCTGCGGTGGTTCGTCACCGAGCAGGTCGAAGAGGTGTCCACGATGGACAACCTCCTCAAGATCGTGAAGCTCTCCGGCGAGCGGTCCCTCATCATGATCGAGGCGTACCTCGCGCATCAGGGATAGCGAGGCGGGCCTCAGACCACCGGGCATGGGGCGGCCATCAGTCGCCGTTGCCCCTGAGCAGCGCGCGGGTCGCGGGGTGGGCCGGCCGCCCGAGCACCTCGCCCGGCGGGCCCCCCTCGACGACGCGCCCCTCGGCCAGGACGGCGACGCGCGTCGCGAACGCGTGCGCGAACGGCACGTCGTGCGTGGCCACGAGCAGCGCCCGGCCGGCGGCCGTCAGCGACGCCAGCGTGGCCGCGAGGTCGGTCCGCCTGGCCGGGTCGAGCGAGGCGGTCGGCTCATCCATCAGCAGCAGCGGCGGGTCGGTCGCCAGCGCCCGCGCGATCGCCACCCGCTGCGCCTCTCCGCCGGACAGCTCCGACGGCCTCGCGTCGAATCGCGCGCCGACGCCGATCGAGTCCAGCAGGCGTCTCGACCTCGCGTCCGCCTCGTCGCGCGCGACGCCGAAGGCGTGGATCTGCGCGAGCGAGACGTTTTCCACCGCGGTCAGGTGCGCGAAGAGGTGGTGGAATTGAAACACCATCCCCACGCTTCGTCTGAGCGCGCCCAGCTGCGACTGGCGGGGGAGCGGTCCGGGGCGGAGCGCGAAGCCGCCGACGAGAATCCCGCCGGCGTCGAATGGCTCGAGCGCGCACACCGCGCGCAGCACGGTCGTCTTCCCGCCGCCGGAGAGCCCCATCAGCGCGACCCGTTCGCCCGCGGCGACTTCGAGGTCGACACCGTCGAGGACGGCGCGCGTTCCGCGCGAGAGCCGCAACCCGGTGATCGACAGGACCTGCGCGTTCATGATTGCGGGGTCTTCCAGCGCCTCTCCAGGCGGCGCGCGAGCCGCGACAGCGGCAGCGACATCGCCAGGTACAGCGCGGCGCACAGGGCGCCCGGCACCACCCAGCTCCCGGTGTTGGCCGCGAAGATCTGCGTCTGCTTGGTCAGCTCGATGACCGTGATCACCGAGACCAGCGAGCTGTCCTTGAGCAGCGCCACGAAGTCGTTGGTCATCGGCGCGAGCGCCAGGCGGAACGCCTGCGGGCCGCGGATGAGCCGCAGCACCTGCGCCTCGGTGAGCCCGAGCGTGCGCGCCGCCTCGAGCTGTCCGACCGGCACGGCCAGCAGCGCGCCGCGGTAGATCTCGCTCTCGTAGGCCGCGTAGTTGAAGCCGAGGCCGATCCACGCGGCGACGAATGCCGGCAGCCGCACGACCGACGAGAGCCCGTAGTAGATCACGAACAGCTGCAGCAGGACCGGCGTGCCGCGCGTCACCTCCACGTACCACGTCAGCGCGAGGCGGATCAGCCGGCCGCCGTAGAGGCGCCCGCTGGCCACCGCGATCCCGACGCCGACGGCGAGCGCCATCGAGAGGCAGGAGAGGATGACGCTGATGACGGCCGCGCGAAGCACGGCGGGGAGGTAGCGCACGGTGGCCGCCAGCGGACCGGGCGGCTGCGCCAGGCGGCCCGCCGGCAGGACGAACGCCTCCGGCGGCGCGGTGCCCTCCCGGCGGAGGAACTCGGCCTGGGCGGCGTCGAAGATCTCCCACTTCCGGTAGATCCGCTCGAGCCGGCCGTCGCGCATCGCCGCGACGAGGAGGGCGTCGATCCGGTCGCGAAGGACCTCCTGCCCCGGCGCCAGCACGCCCACGTAGTGGCCGACGGCCACCGGCGCCGGCTGGGTGATGAGGCCCGCCGTGTGCCGCTCGGCGCGCGCCGCGATGATGTGGTCCAGCAGCACCGCGTCCAGGCGGCCGTCCGCCAGATCGGTATACGGATGCACGTCGTCGTCGTAGGAGACCGGGATGATGGCGTACGTGGTGGCGGCAGCGAGCAGCATCTCGTAGGCCTGCGTGCCACCGAGCGAGCCGACTCGCCGGCCGTGGAGGTCCGCGAGCGACCTGAACCGTCCCGCGTCGGCGCGGCGGACGGTGATGACCTCGCGGAACTCGAAGTAGGGGATGGTGACGAGGAGCTGCGCGCGGCGGGCGGGCGTGTCCTCGACGCCGCTCATGCCGATGTCGAAGTCGCCGCGGCGCACAGACGCGTCGATCGAACTCCACGCCACCTGCACGAACTGCGGGGTGCGGCCGAGTCCGTCGGCGAGGAGGGCCGCCACCTCGACGTCGAACCCCCTGAGGATCGCCGGATTGGACGGGTCGGCCTCGACGTACGGCGCGCCCCCCTCGGCGTCGCCGCCCCAGCGCAGAACGGCGCGCGAGCCGGCCGGCGGCGCGCCGGCTTGTCCCGCCCGAGCCCATAGGGCGATGGCGGACGCCAGCGCGGCGCACGCGAGGAGCACGAGCAGGAGGCGTCGAGGCCGAAGCATGGGGTCCGGGTGCGAGGGCCCATCATACGCTACACTTGGCGCGATGGATCTGCGGTCCCTGCTCCTGCCCGAGCCCCGCCGGCGGCTGCCGCACGCGCGCGCCTGGAACGTCGGCGCAAGGACGGTGCACCTCGCCGCCACCGGCATCCTGCTGGGCGGCCACTTCTTCGGGGCGCCGGCCGACGCCCTCATTTCGTGGCTGTGGGCGGCCATCGCGAGCGGGGCCATCATGTTTGGCCTCGAGCTGTACACGTCGTGCGACTGGCTCACGCAGATCGGCGGCCTGGTGGTCCTCGTCAAGGTGGCGGTGCTGTGCGTCATCCCGTTTGCCTGGTCGGCGCGGGTGCCGCTGCTGTTCGCGGTGGTCGTGCTGGCGGGTGTGGGAGCGCACATGCCCGGGAAGTACCGGCACTATTCGCTGCTCTACGGGCGCTCGGTGAAAGACACAAGGTAGGAAGAGGCTCTGGCCTTCTTCCGGGCAACCCTGAAGGGTCGCCCTACCGAAACAAGGGCCGCGAGATCATCGGTAGGGCGAGGCTGTAGCCTTGCCGTACGATGGGAGGCAGGAGTGACCCGACCCCAGCCGCGTGATGCATTCAAGTCGCCGCGGTTCGCCCAGCCGGCCACCTTCATGCGCCTGCCGCACCGCGCGGATCTCGGCGGCGTCGATGTGGCGCTGGTCGGCGTGCCCTTCGACAGCGGCACGTCGTACCGGCCGGGGACACGCCTCGGCCCGCGCGAGATCCGGACGCAGTCCTCGCTGATCCGGCCGTTCAATCACTTCCAGCAGGTCGCGCCGTTCGACCGCCTGACCGTGATCGACGCGGGCGACGTGGACGCGTCGCCCATCAGCCTCGAGCTGGCGCACCAGGCGATCGAGGCGCGCATCGGCGAGATCGTCGCGGCCGGCGTCGTGCCGCTGGCCGTCGGCGGCGACCACAGCATTTCGCTGCCTGCGCTGCGCGCGGTCGCTCGCGCGCACGGGCCGCTGGGCCTCGTCCAGTTCGACTCGCACATCGACACGTGGGAAGAGGACTTCGGGTCGAAGCTGTTCCACGGGTCGCCGTTCTACTACGCCGTGACCGAGAAGGTCGTCGACCCGCGCCGGTTCGTGCAAGTGGGGATCCGCGGGCCGATGTACGGCGCCGACGATTTCGCCTTCCAGCGCGAGCACGGCATTACGGTGCTCGATATCGACGCGGTGTCTCGCCTGGGCGTCGAGGGCGTCCTCACGCTGATCCGGTCGGTCGTCGGCCCGGGGCCGGTGTACGTGACGTTCGATATCGACGTCGTGGACCCGGCGTTCGCGCCCGGCACGGGCACGCCGGAGATCGGCGGCCTGACCAGCCGCGAAGCGCAGGCGCTCGTGCGCGGCCTGGGCGGCCTCGCCATCGTCGGCGGCGACATCGTGGAGGTGTCACCGCCGTTCGACGGCCCCGGTCAGATCACATCCGTGCTCGCCGCAAACCTCCTGTTCGAGATGCTCTGCGTCGTGGCTCGGGGCCGGCAACCCTAAAGGGTCGCCCTACAAGTGGGTTCAGGCTTCGGGCTTCAGGCTCCGGGCTTCAGGCCGTATCACGGCTGTCACACTACGACAGGAGCGGGTGCAGGGCGACTCGCGCGGGACCGGGTGTAGGGCGACTCCGCGGGACCGGGTGTAGGGCGACTCCGCGGGACCGGGTGCAGGGCGACTCCGCGGGACCGGGTGTAGGGCGACTCCGCGGGACCGGGTGTAGGGCGACTCCGCGGGACCGGGTGCAGGGCGACTCCGCGGGACCGGGTGTAGGGCGACCCTTCAGGGTTGCCGGAGAGAGCGCCATCATTGGGGGCATGCACATGCGCTGGATCGCGTGGATCATGGTTCCGGTTGTCGCGATCGTGCTCGTCGGTGGGACGGCCGTACTGTCCGCCCGCCAGGCTGCCGCTCCCGCGGGCCCGCCGTCGCCGACGGAAATCGAGGCGATGCTGAAGACGCGCGTCGGCAACCATCCCGGCCTCGGCATCATCGTCGCGCTCGTGGACGCCTCCGGGACGCGGACGATCCTGAAAGTAGGGTCGGCCGGGGAAGGCGTGTCCCGGCCGCTCGACGCCGACACGGTGTTCGAGATCGGATCGGTTTCCAAGGTGTTCACGGCGGCGCTGCTGGCCGACATGGTGCGGCGAGGGGAAGTCAGCCTGGACGAGCCGGTGGCGAAGCTGCTGCCGCCCTCGGTGCACGTGCCGGCGAGGGACGGGCGCGAGATCACGCTGCTGTCGCTCGTCACGCACACTTCCGGGCTTCCGAGGTTGCCGACCAACCTGGCGCCGAAGGACGCCGAGAACCCGTACGCCGACTACACCGTGCAGCAGTTGTATCAATTCCTGTCGTCGTACAAGCTGACGCGGCCGATCGGCGAGACGTACCGAGTACTCGAATCTCGGCGCCGGCCTGCTCGGGCACGCGCTCGCCCTCCGGCTCGGGACGAGCTACGAAGCGGCGCTGACCGAGCGCGTCTTGAAGCCGCTCGGCATGAAGGACACGGCCGTGGTGCTGACGCCGTCGATGAAGGCGCGGATGTCGGTGGGTCATGCCGCCAGCGGCTACCCGACGCCGAACTGGGACCTGCCTACGCTCGCGGGCGCCGGAGGCATCCGGTCGACGCTCAACGACATGCTGACGTTCCTCGCGGCAAACCTGGTCGCCGGGCCGGCCGATATCCGCGCCGACCTGGACATGACCCACACGCCGCGCCACGACACCGGCGCCCTGCCTGGACAGATTGGCCTCGCGTGGCACATCCGGGGAGACCGGGCAGCCGGGCTGGTCTGGCACAACGGCGGCACCGGCGGGTTCCATTCCTTCATCGGGTTCGACAAAGCCCGCCGCCTCGGCGTGGTCGTCCTGCACAACTCCGCGGCGAACATCGACGACATCGGATTCCACCTGCTGAATGCGGCCGTCGCGCTGGTCGAAACCAAGCCGCCTGCCAGGCCGAGGACGGAGATCACGGTGGATGCGCGGACGCTGGAGGGCTACGTGGGGCAGTACGCCATCGGCCCGACGTTCGTCATCACGATCTCTCGCGAAGGAGACCGGCTCTTCCTGCAGGCGACCGGCCAGCCGCGATTCCCGATCTTCGCGGAAACCGAGACCCGCTTCTTCCTCAAGGTGGTCGACGCGCAGATCACTTTCGTGGAGAACGCGTCGGGGAAGACGGTCGAGCTCGTCCTCCATCAGAACGGGATGGACCAGAGAGCGGCCAGGCGGTGACAGGTCTCGGGCTACAGGCCACAGGCTTCAGGCCTGAAGCCTGTGGCCCGTGGCCCGAAGCCTGCGGGTTCCTACTTCTGCAGCGTGTCGTACAGCGGCGCGACCGGGCGGACCGGCTCGCCTTCGTTCGACACGGTCACGGCCAGGATCTTGATGCGCTCGTTCGTCGGCAGCGTCAGCGTGGTCGCGCCCGCCGGGATGTCGATCGAGTAGGCATACAGGTACGAATACGCATACGCGTCGTTCGAGCCGTCGCTCGCGTGGCGGTGCGACGCGAACCAGGCCACCGGCGTCCGCTTGATGAAGCCCGGTGTCAGGCCGGCGAACTCGGTGACGGTCCGCATCCGCGGCGGCGTGCCCGGCGGCGGCGCCGGCTGGCCCTGGCGCGGGGGCACCGGCTCCTCGTGCGACTTCCAGAGTCGGTTGTCCCACTGCCCGATGTAGCCGCCCCAGTCCTGGATGGTCAGATCGACCGGCGTCGAGCCGACCCTGAACGCGGCCGTCTGATCCCCTTCGGCCGCCGCCAGCAGGTAGAGGCGGGTGAATCCGCCCGCCGGGATCTGGATCGTCTGTCCGCGCGCGACGGCGGCATTGAAGCCGCCGGCCGGTCCCAGGGTGAACGCGATCCCGCCGTAGGGGAGAGTGGCCGGCAGCATTTCGGCCGGGAGGCTCCGCCCCGCCGAGTCGAAGCGGCCTTCGGACACGGAACGATCCCGGCTCGCGACAGGCTGATCGAATGGCAGCGTCACGGCCTGGAATGCGGGCACGGCCTCCCTGGCCGGTGGTGCTCCGAGCCTGACCGCAAAGCTCCGTACCTGGTAAGGCGTGAAGTCGGTCACCAGGTCGCCCTTGAGGACCACGGCGTCGCCGACCGCGTCCTCGACGCCGTTCACTTCACGGGCAGCCGAGAGCGGCGACGGGAAGGTGAACCGGACGCCCTTCGCCGGCTTGCCGTCGAGTTCGACCGCCCGCACGACAATCTCGTCCGACTGTTCCGCCTTCTTGACGGCCAGCACCCGCACGCGGCGGTTGCCGACGTTCAGGAGCGCGAAGCTCTGGCCGAGCGCGCCCGCGTGCTTTCCGGCCTCGAACGCCATCAGCGGCGCGTTCAGCCGCTGCGCCTGCCAGTCGGTCTGGCCCTGGCGCCAGTCGCCGGCGTGGCTCGCCAGCCCGTACACGAACTCGTGGTGGCCGAGGTCCTGCGACGCCTGGTCGTCGTAGCCGCCACGGACGCCGGGCGTCCGCACCAGCGTCAGGCGCAGCGTGTTGTCGGCGGGCTTGTCGGACGCGATCTTCGAGTCCGACAGCACGGTGACGCCATACGCGCCGGTCTTGTCGGTCAGGTCGAACCACTGGTGCGAGGCCACCTCGAACTGCCGCTCCTGGTCGGTCGGCCGCTCGATGGTGCCGATGTCCCAGTTGTAGGTGGCGTCGGGATTGGACGCCGTCAAGGGGAACACCGCCTTGAGGTGCGCCTCCCTGGTCATCCAGTCGAGCGCGTTCGCGATCTCGACCCGGTTCCCCGCGTCACCGGCCGAGAGCCGGATGGTCTGCACGAAAGTCGACCCCTCGGTTTCGCGCGTCACCTCCAGGGCCACGCGCGCCGGGCCGTTCTCGACGATCCGGACCTTGGCTGGGCCGTGGACGTACGCGCGCGGCGCGCGCATCTGGTCCTCGTAGTCCATGTTCCAGGCCGGCCAGTTGCGCGGGTTGTCGGTCTTGATCTCGAGGCGCGCCGGCGCCGAGAGCAGCTCCTTGTTCAGCGTCTTGTCGAAGAGGCCGCTGATGTCGCCGTTCTGATCGATCTGCAGGCGGTACCGCGCGTTCTCGAGCGACGACCCGGACACGGCGAGTGCCGGAGGCGCCGGCTTCTTCGATCCGGCGGCCGGCCTGGCCGGCGCGGCGGCCGCATCGGCGGCCTGCACGTCGAACACCGCGAAGCCGACCGAGGGCACGCTGGCGAGGAACAGCACGTGTCCGGAGGCGGTCAGCTGCGCCGGCACCGCGGTGCCGCCAGGCCCAATCACCCGCACGCTCTTCGGCGTGCCGCCCGCGAACGTCACGGCGGCTTCGACGACGTCCTGGCGGGCGACGTTGAGCGGGTTGAAGACGACGACCGGGACGCCCGTCGCGCGGGTGTCGAGCGCCGACGCGACGGCTTCCGTCGCGCTCGAGATGACGCCGGCAAACTGGTTCATCGCCAGCACCTGGTCGTTCCACGCGTACTCGTAAGCCTTGGGAATGCTGGTGCCCGGGATGATGTCGTGGAACTGCGCGCCCATCACGAGCGTCCACGCGTCGTTGAGCCGCGCGAGCGGATAGGGACGGCCGCCGAGCCACGCCGCCGCGACCGACGACTTCTCGGCCGCATCGGCCAGCAGCTCGCTGTGGCGGTTCCACCGCTTCACGTACGCCTCGGACGTGATCGACCCGGCCGAGTGATTGATGAGCTCGAGGTCGCCCTTGTAGCGCGGCAGGCGGGCCCACTGGTCGCTCTTGATGTTGAGGAACATCTGCTCGGCGGTGCCCTGGACGACGCGGACCGGGCCGTCGCCCACCTGGACCTCCGGCGACGGCGGCGCCGCCGCGGCCGGGCGGCCCTGGCCGCGCTGGGCGAACGGGTTCGGCAGCGAGAGGCGGCCCTTCGTCAGGATCGCCTCCATCAGCCGGACCGACGCCTCGGTCGGCGTGCCGCCCGTGTCGCCGGTGCCGTAATACATGTAGTCCGCGAACAACCCGGTGACCTGCCCGTCGAGCGCGATGCGCGCGGGCCAGTCCACCAGCGGCCGCGCCGGCTGCTGGCCGGGCGCGGGCTCGGGCGGGCGCGGCGGGGTCTTGGTGAGGTCGTAGGTGACCGACTGGCTGTAGCTGCCGGGGTTGAGCGCCGCGATGATGCTGTTGCCGTCGGGACCTTCCCAGACGCCGACGTTGAACGGGATCCCGTCGGGCGTCTTCTCGGGCGAATCGGGCCCGCCCACCTTCGCGGCCGGCTGCCAGCTCGCCGAGAGCTTCTGCGTCGAGAAGTACTTGATCCCGGCGTGGTTCAGGATGCTCGGCAGCGACGCGGGGAAGCCGAAGCAGTCGGGCAGCATGTACTCCGCGCTCGTCTTGCCGAACTCGCGCTTGAAGTACTGCGTGCCGTAGAGGATCTGGCGGATGATCGACTCGGCCGACGGGGAATTGACGTCGTTCTCCTCCATCGACGAGCCGGAGGGGAACCACCGGCCGGCGGCGATGTACCGCTTCACCTTGTCGTAGTCGGCCGGGTAGTACTCCTTGATCATCCGGTAGCGGTTGGCGCCGCTGAAATTGAACACGTAGTGCGGGTATTTCTCGAACAGCGCGAAGTTGTCGCGGATGGTCTTCGGCAGGTATTCGCGGATGGTGGTGGGGTAGTCCCACCGCCACTCCGTGTCGAGGTGGGCGTAGGGCACGACGAACAGCGTGAGGCCGCTGGTCACATCGACAACAGGCGGCGGCGGCGCGGGCCGGGGTGCCGGTTGCTGCCCGTGCACCGCGACCAGCATCACGACGAGCCACGCGGCGGCAATCACGCAGAGAGAACGTCCACGACGGTTCATGACAGCTCCTTGTTACCGGCTCACGACTGACGACTTGCGGCTCGCGGCCGAGTCACGCGCGAGGCAACCCTGAAGGGTCGCCCTACACACGGACGGATCCCCACGAACGGATCCCCCGCGAACGGGTTGTCCGACAGGACCGTGTGTAGGGCGGGCCTTCAGGCCTGCCAAAGCAGGGCGCACAGCGCCGCCGGGTCCTGCTCACGCTCGACCTCGGTCCGAAACTCCTCGTGCATCAAGCGCCGCGCGAGCGACGCCAGCACGCGCATGTGTGTCGCGGCCTGCTCGGCTTCGCGCACGACGAGCAGGATCACCGTCCGCACCGGCTGCCCGTCGATCGCGTTCCAGTCCACGCCCGCGCGCAGCTTCACGACCGCCATCGAACTCGCGCCCGCCGCGTCGGTCTGGCAGTGGGGGATGGCGAACCCATGCCCGAAGCCGGTCGAGTAGGTCTCTTCGCGGCGCCAGACCGCACGCTCGACCTCGCGGGAACGCTCCGTGCGCCCCGCAGCATACAGCAGGTCCACGGCGGCCTTGATCGCCTCTTCCTTCGTCCGGCAGTCGGCGTCGATCTCGACGAGTTCGGGACCGGTCAGCGGCATCTCCCGCCAGTGGCCCCTCTCGTCGAGCAGCTGCGCCACCTCGCGCGCCGTGGCGGCGCGCCTGGCGCGTTCGACCAGCGCCTGGCATCCGGCCGCCGAGAGATCGGCCAGCAGTCCCCTGGTGGCCGCGATGTCCGGCGCGGCCAGGCTGATCTCGTCGAGGTCGAGCCCGACCATGAGCGGCAGATACCGCGCCCGCCCGCCCATCTCGCCGCACAGCCCCACCCAGCGGCCGGCGGCGTGCGCGTCGGCGACGACCTGGTGAAGCAGCCGGATGAAGGAGGGTTCGAGCGGGTCGGCCAGGGAGGACAGCCGGGGGTTCGTGCGGTCCACCGCGGCGAAGTACTGCAGCAGGTCGTTGGTACCGAGGCTGAAGAAGTCGAGCACCCGGCTGAGCGGTCCGATCATCAGCGCGGCCGACGGCACCTCGATCATGGCGCCCACCGGCATCTGCGAATCGAAGCTCACGGCGGCCGCAGCCAGCACCGCCTGCTCTTCGGCGACGACGCGCCGGACCCAGACCGCCTCGTCCAGGCGCGCGACCATCGGGATCATCATCCGCAGCGCTCCGAACGCCGACGCGCGAAGAAGCGCGCGGACCTGGGTGCGGAACAGCGACTCGAACTCGGGATAGATCCGGACGCCGCGGAGGCCCAGGAAGGGGTTGTCTTCCTTCGGCGCCGCGAGATAGGGGAGCGGCTTGTCGCCGCCCACGTCGAGCGTGCGCACGATGACCGGCCGTCCGCCTGCGTCGGCGACGGCGCGGCGGTACTCGTCGAACTGCTCCTCCTCGGACGGGGCCGACGGGCGGGCGAGGAACAGCATCTCCGTCCGGAAGAGCCCGATCCCGTCCGCGCCGCCTGCCACGGCGTCGGCCACCTCGGTGGCGGAGCCGACGTTCGCCGCCACCTCCAGGCCGCGGCCGTCGGCGGTCACCGCCGGGCGCTCGATGAACCGCCGCACGCGGGCGCGCCGCCGGTCGAGACGCCTGCGCTCCATGTCGTAGTAGCGGCGGACCGCGGGCGTCAGGCCGGTGACGACAGCCCCGAGGTCCCCGTCCACCACCACTTCCTGCCCGACCAGCGCGGCGGCATCCAGCCCTTCGACGCCGACGAGGGTCGGGATGCCCCGCGAGCGCGCGAGGATCACCGTGTGGGACGTCGTTCCGCCGTGTGAGAGCACCAGCCCTTTGATCCGCTCCCGGTCGAGCGCCAGGAACTGCGCCGGCGTCAGCGTGTCGGCCAGGCCGATCGCGTCGGCCTCGAGCACGATCTCGTCGGTCGGCAGCAGGTCGCCGTACACCTCGCGCAGCAGGGCGCGGCAGACGTCGCGGATGTCCAGCGCCCGCTCGCGCAGGACGGCGCTGCCCGTCGCCGCGAGCATCTCGGTGAACTGGGCCTCGGCGTCGGCGATCGCGCCGGCGGCCGTGAGCCCGCGCTCCCGGATGCCGCGGACGATGGCCCCGCCAAACGCGGGATCGCGAGCCACCGACCGGTGGGTGCGGAGCAGGTCGGCTTCAAGGCTCCGGCTGCCGGCGCCAAGGCGCCCGTCGTACCGCCCCAGCAGCCGGTCGAGCGCTCGCGCGACTCTCTCGGCCTCCGCCCCGACATCCCCGGCGCCCTCGCGCGGCAGCGAATCCGGCACCGTCGGCCCGCCCAGCGCAATCGCGCGTCCGACGCCGATGCCCGGCACGACCGGGGTGCCGGCGACCGCCGTCGCCTGCGCCCGTCTCAACACCGGCGGCAGCGAGAACTCCGGCGCCGGCGCCGGAGTCGGCGGCGCCACGTCGTCCACGCGCGGCAGCGCGAGCTCGACGAAGGCGATGAGCGCCTCGATCGCCGGTGCCGCGTCGGGACCGGTGGCCTCCAGACGGCACGCGTCGCCCTGGCGGACGTCGAGGGCGACGCTGCCCAGGACGCTCTTGGCGTTGGCGGTCTCGCCGGTCCGGAGGTTGGTGAGCGACACGTCGGCGGCAAAGCGACGCGCCACGTGCTCGAGGGCGCTCGCCGGGCGGGCGTGCATGCCGCCCGAGAGAGGGAAAGAGAACCGATGAGCGGAGGACATATCTCAGTGCTTGCGGCCACGGGCTGCGGGCCTCAGGCTTCAGGCCGCGACGGCGTCACGCGTGACACGGCCCGAGGCCTGAAGCCTGAAGCCGGCTCGTTTACAGTCTCGCGAACACCGCCTCGGGGTTCCTGATGGCGAGCTGCACGGGCACCTCGAGCTTGCGGATCCGGTCGAAACGCTCGGGACGCTCGAGCGCGATGTCGGCGGCGACGATCAGGACGTCCGCGCCGCCGAGGTCGGCGGCCGTCAGCTCGTTCTCGATCCCCATCGCCCCCTGCGTTTCCACCTTGATCGTGTGGCCGAGCTTCTTCGCCGTCTTCTCGAGCTGCTCGGCGGCCATGTAGGTGTGCGCGATCCCGGTCGGGCACGCCGTCACTGCGACGATGTTCATGATGCCGTCCGCTCCGTCAGCCGTTTCACGGCGTTGATGGTCAGCGCGGTCACCAGGCTGCCGGCCACGATGGCGACCACGTAGACGAGGCGGTGGTCCACCACCGGCAGCACGATCGGGCCGCCGTGAGGAGCATGATCCCCCACGCCGCCCAGCATCGCAACCACCGAGGCCACCATCGACCCGACCATGATCGACGGGATCACGCGCACCGGGTCCCCGGCCGCGAACGGGATCGCGCCCTCGGTGATCCCGATGAGGCCCATGCCGAGCGCGGCGATGCCCGATTCCTTCTGCTCGTCGGTCCAGAGCCGCCGCCCGAGGAACGTCGCGAGCGCGAGGCCGAGCGGCGGCGTGCAGATCGCCGCGGCGCACGCGCCCATGACCGCGAAGTTCCCCTCCTTGATCATGGCGGCGCCGAAGAAGAACGCGGCCTTGTTCACCGGCCCGCCCATGTCGAACGCGATCATCGCCCCGAGCACCGCCGCGAGCGCCACCGCGTTGCCGCCGCTCATCGACTGCAGCCAGCCGCCGAGGAACCTCATCAGGTCCGCGATCGGCGCCCCCACCACCTTCAGCATCACCGTGCCGACGATGAGGCCGGAGACGATCGGGATGACCAGGATCGGCATGATCGGCCGGAGGTACTTGTGGACCGGCAGTCTTCTTGAGCAGGTTCACGACGTGGCCGGCCAGCAGGCCCACGAGCAGCGCGCCCAGGAACCCGGCGTTGGTGGTGCCCGCGAGGTAGCCGCCCAGCAGGCCGGGCACCAGCCCGGGCTTGCCCGCCATGCCGTAGGCGATGAACCCGGCGAGCACCGGCATCGCCATCTTGAAGGCGGCGTCCCCGATGTCGAGGATCATCTTCAGCGTCGGCGCCGCCGAGAAGTCCGGGCCGCCGGCCGGCGTCATCGACCCGGGGTGGAGCATCGTGAGGAGCGCGATGGCGGTGGCGATGAGGATGCCGCCGCACGCGATCATCGGGATGACGTAGGACACGCCGGTGAGAAGGTACTGCTTGTGCTGCCGCCACGCCTGCTTCATGCCCCCTCCGGGCCTCCGCCTCTCTCAGGGGTCGGAGCGGTTTTCTCCGGTCCCGCGAATTTGAACACAAAAGCGTAATTGATGATAGTCTGCGCCGGGGAGGCGCGCGATGCCGACTGTAGTGGAACGGATGGCCGCCACGCTCGCCGAGGCGGGCGTCGCACGCATGTATGGGTTGCCGGGCGGCGAGATCCTCGACTTCATCGACGCGGCGCGTCGGGCCGGAATCGAGTTCGTCCTCACACGAGACGAGACGACGGCGGCCTTCATCGCCGACGCGGAAGGGTTCCTGACCGGGCGCCCCGCGGTCTGCGTCTCGACGCTCGGCCCGGGCGCCATCAACATGACGCTCGGTGTCGCCAACGCCTGGCTGGACCGATCGCCGGTCATCGCCGTCAGCGCGTCGATGGCGACGGCGAGCGCGCCTTACGCGACACACCAGCAGATCGATTTGAGCGCGGTCTACCGGCCGTTCACCAAGGCGGCCCTCACGCTCGGCGGCCGCAGCACCACGGCGACGATGCGCGAGGCCTGCCGGCTGGCGGTGGCGCCGCGGCCGGGACCCGTTCATATCGCCGTCCCGAGCGACGTGGCCAGGCTCGACGACCCGATCGAGGAGACCGCGTCCTGGTCGCTCGCGCCGCCCCCGCCGCCTCCGCCGAATTCGCGGGCTCTCGGCTTCGCCATCGGTCGGCTGCGCGCCGCGCGGCGTCCCGTGCTGCTGTTGGGCCTCGACCTCGACCAGCGCGCCCATCGCGACGCGGTCCGCCGCCTGGTGGATTGCCTCGACGTGCCGGTGTTCGTCACGCCGAAGGTGAAGGGCCTGCTGCCCGAGGACCACCCGCGCTTCCTCGGCGTCTGCGGCGGCGTGGCCGGCGACGGGGCGATTCTCGACTTCTTCGACCGCGCCGACCTCCTGGTGGGCGTGGGCTACGACCCGGTGGAGTCCGACAAGCTCTGGCACCAGACCAACCCGATCGTCTCGCTCGGGCCGACATCGATCGCGGCCGGGGAATACCGGCCGCTGGTCGAGGTGACGGGCGACCTGCTCCGGACGATCGACACGGTGATCGCCGCCGCGCCAGGGCCGTTTGCCTGGACTGACCTCGAGCTGTCCGAGTTCCGGCGCGACCTGACCGAGCGGCTTCGGCCGTCGTCGCCGCCGGCCGCGGGCCTCTCGCCCTACGACGTGACCCGGTGCCTGCGGGAGGCCTGCCCGCGCGACACCATCGCCACCACCGACGTCGGGTCGGTGAAGTTCATCGTGTCGCAGGCGTGGCGCAGCGACGAGCCGTTCGGCTTCCTCGAGTCGAACGGCCTGTCCGCGATGGGCTACGCCCTGCCGGCGGCCATCGCGGCCAAGCTGCAATTCCCGCGGCGCCCCGTGCTGTGCACGGTCGGCGACGGCGGCCTCGGCATGCGCATGGCCGACATCGAGACCTGCGTCCGCCTGCGCCTGGCGATCCCCATCGTGGTCTTCAACGACGACGGGCTGAGCCTGATCAAGGTCGTGCAGCGGAAGAAGGGGTACGAGGACTACGGCGTGGGATACGGGCACGTCGATTTTGCCGCGGCCGGGGTGGCGCTTGGCGCGCGCGGGACGACCGCGCGCACGCTCGACGGGCTGGCGGCCGCCGTGTCCGAGGCCCTGGCCGCCGACGGCCCCACCGTCATCGACGTTCCCATCGACCCGGCGGAGTATCACGCGCAGACGGCAAAGGCGGGGAAGCGGTGGCAGCTGGTGCGGATCATGGTTGGAGGACGGGGCACACGTGAGTAGCTGGCGGCGGACCGCTTGCATCGCAAGCCAGGAGGCTCGCGCCACCACACATTCGGCAGGACCGGCTTCCTGGCCGGCCGAACACCGCAGCGGCCGCAAGTCGCAAGCCGCGGGTCGCAAGCCGGGTGAAACCCTGCGACAATAGAGGTCCACATCCAACGCAGGGAGTGCTCGTTGAACCAGTCGCCCGTCATTCGTGCTCAGGGCGGCCCCGAGTCGGTCGAGGGGTCGTACGTCGAGAAGATCGCCGGAGAGCTGAAGGTCGCGCCCCGCCAGGTGGCGGCCACCGCGGCCTTGCTCGGTGAGGGCGCGACGGTCCCCTTCATTTCCAGGTACCGCAAAGAAGCCACGGGCAGCCTGGACGAGGTGGCCGTCGCCGCAATTCGCGACCGGCTCGCGCAGCTTGCCGAGCTCGACGACCGGCGCGCGGCTATCCTCGCGTCGCTGAAGGAGCGCGAGCTGCTGACCGACGCGCTGGCCGCGGCCGTGGCGGCCGCCGAGACGATGACGGCGCTCGAGGACGTCTACGCCCCCTACCGCCCGAAGCGGCGCACGCGCGCCACCATCGCCCGCGAGGCCGGCCTCGAGCCGCTCGCCGACCTCATCTTCGGCAGCCAGGCGGCCGTCGATCCAGCGGCAGAGGCCGCGTCGTTTGTCAGCCCCGAGAAGAACGTGCCGGACGTCGAGGCCGCCCTTGCCGGCGCGCGCGACATCCTGGCCGAGCGGTTCAGCGACGATGCCGCCGCGCGCGCCGCGCTCAGACAGCTCTACTGGGCGCAGGGCGAGGTCCGGTCGGCCGTCGTGCCCGGCAAGGAGGAGGAGGGGGCGAAGTTCAAGGACTACTTCGACTGGACCGAGCCGCTGGCGCGGATCCCGAGCCATCGGATGCTCGCGATCCGCCGCGGGGAGGCCGAGGGATTCCTGCGCGTGCGCGTCGTGCCGCCCGAGGCCCCGGCGCTCGCCATCCTCGAGCGGCTCTTCCTGTCGGCCCCGGCGACTGCCGGCGGCGAGCAGGTGCGCCTCGCGGCGCACGACGGCTACAAGCGCCTGCTCGGCCCCGCGATCGAGGGAGAGACCCGGCTCGAGTCGAAGAAGAGGGCCGACGTCGAAGCCATCCGCGTCTTCGCCGACAACCTGCGCCAGCTCCTGCTCGCGCCGCCGCTCGGCCAGAAGCGGGTGCTGGCCATCGACCCCGGGTTCCGCACCGGCTGCAAGGTCGTCTGCCTCGACCCGCAGGGCAAGCTGCTGCATCACGACGTCGTCTACCCGACCGCGGCGTCGCGCTCGCACGAAGAGCACGCCGGCGGCATCGTCAGGGCGCTGGTCCAGCGATTCCAGATCGAGGCCATCGCCATCGGCAACGGCACGGCGAGCCGCGAGGCCGAGCAGTTCGTCCGCGGGCTGGGCCTCCCGTCGTCGATCGTCATCGCGGCCGTGAACGAGAGCGGCGCGTCGATCTACTCGGCCAGCGATGTGGCTCGAGAGGAGTTCCCGGACCAGGACGTCACCGTGCGCGGGGCGGTCAGCATCGGCCGGCGCCTCGTGGACCCGCTGTCCGAACTGGTGAAGCTCGACCCGAAGTCGATCGGCGTCGGCCAGTACCAACACGACGTGGATCAGTCCGCGCTCAAGTGCGGGCTGGACGACGTGGTCGTGTCGTGCGTCAACGGGGTCGGCGTCGAGCTGAACACGGCCAGCAAGCAACTGCTCGGCTACGTGTCGGGCCTCGGCCCGGCGCTCGCCGGGAAGATCGTGGCATTCCGAGACGAACACGGCGCGTTCAGGTCGCGGCGCGACCTGCTGCGGGTGCCCCGGCTCGGGCCGAAGGCGTTCGAGCAGTGCGCCGGGTTTCTCCGGGTCCGCGGCGGCGACCAGCCGCTCGACGCGAGCGCGGTGCACCCGGAGAGCTACGGCGTCGTGGACCGGATGGCGCGCGACCTCGGGTGCGCGGTCGGCGACCTCATGCGCGACGGCTCGCTGCGGGCGAGAATCGTCCCCGAGCGGTACGTGACCGACACGGTCGGTCTGCCGACGCTCAACGACATCCTCTCAGAGCTCGCGCGGCCCGGGCGCGACCCGCGCCACGAGTTCGAAGCGTTCAGCTTCAAGGAGGACGTCGGGAAGATCGAGGACCTGCAGCCGGGGATGAAGCTGCCGGGGATTGTCACCAACGTGGCCGCGTTCGGGGCCTTCGTGGACGTCGGCGTCCACCAGGACGGCCTCGTGCACGTGAGCCAGCTCGCCGACCGCTTCGTCAAGGACCCGGCCGAGGTGGTGAAGGTCGGACAGAGGGTGACGGTGACGGTGCTCGAGATCGACCTGCCGCGCAAGCGGATCGCGCTGTCGATGCGGAGCGGGGCCCAGCCGGGGGCGACCCGCGAGGCCCGCCAGGCGCCTGCCCCGACGAGGCCTGCGGCGGAGCACAGGGCCGCGCCGAGGCCGCCCGCGCCGCGCCCGTCCGGCAGCGGCTCTGGAAGCGCGTTCGGCAACGCCCTCGCCGACGCCTTCAAGAAAGGCCGGAGCGTCTCCTGACCGGCCGGTCTGTCCCTCTCATGTGATAGCGCAGGGCTTTAGCCCTGCGCCTTAACGGGAGTTGGCCTCCGGCGCGCTACAATGGGCGGCCATGGTAAAGGCGCTGACCTTTCTGCCGCTGTTCTACCTGTTCGGCGCGGCGGCCTTCGCCCAGGACGCGCCGGTGACCATCAAGGCGGGCACGCTCCTCGACGGCAAGGGCGGCGTGGCGCACAACGTGACGATCACCGTCCGCGGGGCCGTCATCGAGGCGATCGCGCCGTCCTCGGGCGGGGCGACGTACGACTTCAGCCGCCTCACCGTGCTGCCCGGCCTCATCGACACCCACGTCCACCTCGCCTGGCACTTCGGCCCCGACGGCCGCTTCGAGCCGCGCGACCCGTCGCCGTCGCGGCTGATGGGCTACGCGATGGAGAACGCCTACGCCACGCTCATGGCCGGCTTCACCACGGTGCAGAGCGTGGGCGACGCGGTGGACAAGGACGTGCGCGAGGCCGTGGCCCGCGGAATCCTGCCGGGGCCGCGCGTGCTCACATGCGTCAGGGCGATCACGAGCCCCAACCTGACGGTGGACCAGATTCGCGAGACCGTCCGAAAGCTCAAGGCGGACGGCGCCGACCTCATCAAGATCTTCGCGTCGAGGA
Organism: uncultured Acidobacteriota bacterium; assembly: GCA_963717945.1. Lineage (GTDB taxonomy): Bacteria > Acidobacteriota > Vicinamibacteria > Vicinamibacterales > Fen-181 > FEN-299. The sequence continues at coordinate 767,967 of CAVQXT010000007.1, forward strand.
GCATCCGCGACGGCGGCGGCCAGACGCTCAGCAACGAGCAGATCCAGGCCGCGTGCGGCGAGGCGAAGGCGCTGGGGCTGCGCACGCTCGTGCACGTCTACGGGGCGGACACGATGAAGGTCGCCGCCGAGGCCGGGTGCACGACCGAGGAGCACGCGACGTTCGCCGACCGGAGCGCGCTCGAGTCGCTGGCCGCGCACGGCACGTACATCGACCCGAACATCGGCCTGGTGAAGCAGAACTACCTCGAGAACCGGGCGAAATACGACGGCATCGGCAACTACAACGCCGAGGGGTTCGCCGCGATGGAGAAGGCGATCCCCGTCGACCTGGCGATGTTCAAGCAGGCGCTGGCGACGCCGAAGCTGAAGATCGTCTTCGGCACCGACGCGGTGGCCGGCGCACACGGCCGCAATGCCGAGGAGCTCGTCTACCGGGTGCAGAAGGGCGGACAGGATCCCGCCGCGGCGATCGTGTCGATCACGTCGCTCGCGGCCGAGTCGCTGGGCCTTTCGGGCCAGGTGGGCGCCGTCGCGCCAGGCATGGCCGCGGATCTGATCGCCGTGGACGGCGACCCGCTGAAGGACATCACCTCGCTGCGCCGGGTCGTGTTCGTGATGAAGGGCGGAACGGTCGTCAAGGCGCCGGCCAAGTAACGATCTCGAAGCAGGCAGTCAGCCGGCAGCGGACCACGGTCCGCAGACAGGGTGCGCCGAGGCTTGCAGCGGATCGCGCTGGCGCGGCCCGAAGCCCTCAGCCCTTCGTAAGGCCGAGGGCGTGCTCAGAAGATGGTGCCGGGGAAGTGTCGCGGCCGCGATTGTGAGTCGCCGGCCGGGCCGGGCGCCTCGCTCGTCGGCCGCTCCGCGGGCCGGGAAAGCGTCCTCGCGGTGCCGCGATTTCCGGATCCATGCGTCGGGCTGGCCCTATTCGCGCTGGATCGACCGCACGGGCTGCGCCCGGGAAATCACGGCACGCGCTCGTCGCTTTCCGTGTCGTCGTCGGCCGGCCCGCTCCGAAGGCCTCCTCGCGAGGCATTCCGGCCCGCCGGCTCGATCCCGACTCGCGGCCGCTTGGCGAGGCGGCCCGGTCGGTCCTATGCCGCGCCGCAGGGACCTGCCCGAGCAAGGCGTAAACCTGCCCCGACCGTGAGGCCCGGGAGGGGCCGCTTTGCGAGCGGCAGACCCGAGACGCGGCGTTCAATCGGGCGCGGCCGCCACATGCGGCGCCGTGCGCGGGAACTGCCATTGTCATGCGCCAGGGTGAGCCATGGCTCATGACGCAGTCAGGCGTAAGCCGCCAAGGAGTCCATCATGTCCCGACCGAACGCGTTCGTCGTGCTGTCGCTGGCGGTTCTGCTGTGCGCGGCCGCAAGCCCGCCGGCCTGGGCCCAGAAGACGGGGCCGAAGGTGTTCATCTCGGTGGACATGGAGGGGATCTGGGGCGTCGTGCACGGCGACCAGGTGTCGTCCGCCTCGCCCGAGTACACGGCCGCCCGCCGCTGGATGGTCGAGGACGTCAACGCCGTGATCGCGGGACTGCTGGAGGCCGGCGCGGGCGAGATCGTGGTCAACGACTCGCACGGCAGCATGCGGAACATCGTCGCCGACGCGCTCAACCCGAAGGCGTCGCTCATCACCGGGTCGCCGAAACCGCTCTCGATGATGCAGGGGATCGACGCCACGTTCGACGCCGTCATCTTCGTCGGCTATCACGCCCGGGCGGGCACGGCGCCGGCCATCCTCGACCACACCATCTCCTCGTCGACGATCCGGTCGATCAAGGTGAACGGCCAGGAGCTGCCGGAGCTCGGCCTGAACGCGGCAATCGCCGGCTACTACAAGGTGCCGGTGCTCATGCTCAGCGGGGACACGACGACGTGCGAGCAGGCGAAGTCGGTGCTCGGCCAGGGGCTCGTCACCGCGGCGGTGAAAGAGGCGACGGGCCGGACTGCCGCGCGGCTGTTCCCGCTCGAGCAGGCCAGGGCGCGGCTGCGCGAGGCGGCTCGCGAGGCGCTCGGGAAGCGGGCGTCGATCCAGCCGTTCCGGATCGCGGCGCCCTACACGGTGGAGGTGGACTTCCACAACTCGGCGCAGGCCGAGCTGCCGCTCCTGCTGCCCGGCGTCAAGCGCACCGGCGCCAGGTCGGTGTCGGTCACCGGCACCGACTACATCGAGACGGTCAAGCTGGTGCGCGCGGTCATCGCGCTGGCGGGGGTGAGCTAATCGGGCTGCAGGCTTCGGGCCTCGGGCTTCGGGCCTTGTCACGCGTGACAGCCGCGACGTGGCCTGAAGCCCGAGGCCCGGAGCCCGTAGCCTGTTGTGGCCGCGGGCCTTCGCTACCGGCAGTCGACCAGCACCCGCCCGAGGGCGGTGCGGTTCATCAGCGTGCCGCACGCCGGGATCACTTCGGCCAGCGGCACCGTCCGGCTGACGATCCGGTCAAGCGACGGCGGCTTGAGGTCCGCGCCCAGGCGGTTCCAGATCGACGCCCGGAGCGGCATCGGACAGTTCCCAGAGCTGCTGCCGAGCAGGCTCACGCCGCGCAGGATCAGCGGGAACACCGTGGCGTCCAGCGCGGGCGACGCGGCGTTGCCCACGCACGCGACGTTTCCCCAGAGGCCCACGTGCCGGATCAGGCCGGCGAGCACCGGCCCACCGACGTTGTCGATGACGCCGCCGAATCGCGTCGACTCGAGCGGCCGCGTGCCAAGCGCGAGGGCCTCCGGCGTGGAAACCTCGTCAGCCCCGAGCGATCGCAGGTAGGCGTCGTGCTCGGGCCGCCCCGACACCGCCACCACCCGGTAGCCGCGCCGCTTCAGCATCGCGACGGCCGCCGACCCGACGCCTCCCGTCGCGCCGGTCACCGCGATCGGCCCCTGCTCCGGCGACTGGCCGTTGACCTCCATCCGGTGCAGCGCCAGCGCGGCGGTGAACCCCGCGGTGCCCAGCGCCATCGCCTCGCGCGAATCGAGGCCGGGGGGCATCGGCACCACCCAGTCGGCCGGCGCCCGGACCGCCTGCGCGAAACCCCCGTCGTGCGTTTCGCCGAGGCCCATCCCGTTGACCAGCACCGCGTCGCCCGCCTGGAACCGCGGGTCCGACGACGACTCGACGCGCCCGGCCACGTCGATGCCGGCGTCGATCGGGAACCGCTTGTAGATCGGCGCGCGCCCGGTCACGCCCAGGGCGTCCTTGAAGTTGATCCCCGACCATTCGGCGCGGATGACCACCTCGCCGGGCGTGAGGTCGTCGATGGGGACTTCGACCATGCGGGCGACGACGCCCGCGGTCTCGCGGAACACGCGGCAGGCGAGTGGCGGCATACGGTGGGGGAGCCTCCTTCGAACCTCAAGTATGTCACCGCGGCCGCACTGGCGCTAGAATCGAGGGGATCAAGCTCGCGGAGGCACCCATGAGCGTAGACCACATCCATTGGCTCGGCCACGCGTCGTTCCGGATCGACGATGGCGCGGTGAGGATCTACATCGATCCGTGGAAACTGGCGGGCGGGGCGCCGAAGGCGGACGTGATCCTCATCACGCACTCGCACTTCGACCACTTCTCGGTCGAGGACATCGCGCGGATCGAGCAGCCGGCCACCGTGTTCGTGGTGCCCGCGGACGTGGCGCCGAAGCTCAAAGGCAAGCACGTCGTGCTGGCCGAGCCGGGCGGGTCGTACCAGGCCGGGCCGGTCACGGTCGCCGCCGTGCCGGCCTACAACCTGAACAAGGACTTCCACCCGAAGGCCAACCACTGGGTCGGCTACATCGTGACGCTCTCGAACGGCCAGCGCATCTACCATTCCGGCGACAGCGACGCCACGCCGGAAATGAAGAAGGTGCAGGCCGACGTCGCGCTGATGCCGTGCGGCGGGACCTACACGATGACCGCGGCCGAGATGGCGGCCGCGGCCAACGAGTTCAAGCCGGCCGCCCTCATCCCGATGCACTGGGGCGACATCGTGGGCTCGAAGGCCGACGCCGAGGCGGTGGCGAAGGCCTTCAAGGGCCAGACCGTGATCAAGCCGGTCGAACGCTGACCGCCGCGCCTCAGAGGAAGGTCTTCAGCGCCTTGCGCGCCGTGCGATCCGGGCGGACGTCGGTCTCGATGGTCACCCGGATCGACCGCTTCCCGTCGTTGAGCTCGACCACCGTGCCCGGCGGCAGGTTCGCCGCCACCTTGATGTACCCGCAGCTCAGCCCCTTGACCGAGAGGCCTTCCGGCTTGTTCGGCGTGGCCACGCTGTAGATCCGGCCGTCGTGGCGGCCGATGGCCATGTCGGTGGCGCACGTCAGCACCGTGCCGAGATCCTTCCCCTGCAGGTCGCGGACGACGGCGGCGTGCGCGTCGATCTTGCGCAGGTCGTGGCCGACGAAGGTGAGCGTGTGCGCGGCGTCGGCCGCCTTGTCGAGCGCGGCCGACCCGAGGAACGTCTTGGTAAAGCCGGTCTTTGCCTCGTCGAACGGCAGGGCGAACGGCCACGGATTGTGGATGAATGGCCAGCGGCCGATGTCCTGGTGCGAGAGCGGCAGCACCGCGCCGGTGCGCAGCGAGTCCCGCGCCGCCAGGCCGCACGCCGTCAGTCCCAGGTCCCGGCCCGCTTCCATCAGCATCTCCCAGACCCTGACGTTGTGCCGGCCCTCGACGAAGATCTCGAACCCCACCTCGCCCGTGTAGCCCGAGCGCGAGAGCAGCATGGGGGTGCCGTCGAGAAGCTGCGCGCCGGCCGCGAACGGCGAGGCCGGGTCGAAGTGGCCCTTGAACGAGAAGTAGGGCAGCGACTCGAACACCGCCTCCGGCGACTTCAGCACCCGCTGCATGATCTTGATCGACGCCGGCCCCTGGATGTCGATCTTCCCGAACTGGTCGGTCAGCTCGACCAGGCGGACGTCGCGCGCCCCGCGGTTCGCGGCCAGGTGACCCGCGATGACGCCGCCCATGCCGGCGTTGACGACGGCCAGGTACTCCTCGTCGGCGATCTTGTAGACGATGCTGTCGTCGATGGCGTGCCCGTGCTGGTCGAGGAAGACGCCATAGACGCACCGGCCGGGCACGATCGGGCCGTTGTCCTTGCCCACGCAGGCGAGCAGGTTCCGCGTGAAGCACCACTGGAGCAGGTCGAAGGCGCCCGGGCCCAGCACTCGCACCGCGGCCATGTGGCTCGTGTCGAACAGCCCGGCGCGGTTGACGACGGCGAGGTGTTCGTCCTTCGAGCTGGCGTACCAGACCGGCATCATGTAATCGCCGAACTCGACGATGTTGGCGTCGTGGCGCGCGTGCCAGTCGTAGAGGGCGGTCTTCTTCCTGGAGCTCATCGGGTGGTCCCTTTCGAAATATGAGTGCCTGCGGGCGGATCCGGGGCCGGCCGGTGTCGGCACCCCGCGGCCGATCCCACAGCCTATCACCAGAGGGGCGCGGATGCGAAGGCGCGGGCCCCACACAATGTCTCGGTGGCGCCGGCCTCCTGGCCGGCGAGCCGACCGGCAAGAGCCAAGGGTTGCAGGCGTCTACGCGGAATGATACAGTGTAGATGTAAGGCTACACATAAAGAGTTCCCATGGCGCTCAACATCAGAAACGAGGAAGCCGAGCGGCTCGCGGCCGAGCTGGCGCGGTTGACCGGGGAGACCAAGACCGGTGCGGTGGCGAAGGCGTTGAGAGAGCGTCTGGCCCGCGTTCGCGCGGGACGAGTGCGCCGGCGCCTGGCCGACGAGCTCGACGAGATCGGCCGTCACTGCTCCCGCCTGCGCGTGCGCGACGACCGCCCCGCCGACGAGATCCTCGGCTACGACGACCAGGGAGTGCCCCGCTGATGGTCCTGGACACGTCAGCGCTCCTTGCCGTCCTCCAGGACGAACCGGAGAGGCGCCAATTCAACGAGGCGATCGAGGCCGCGGATCAGGCGCTGCTCTCGACGGCGAGCTTCGTCGAAGCCTCGATCGTCATCGAGGCGCGCTACGGCGCCGAAGGCGTCCGCGACCTCGATCTCTTCATCGACTGCGCGGGGATTGAACTGGTGCCGGTCGACGCGGCGCAGGCACGAGTCGCCTGCAGGGCGTACAGCCGATTCGGCAAGGGGCGTCACCGTGCCGGGCTCAACTTCGGCGACCTGTTTGCCTATGCGCTGGCGTCGGCGCGACGCGAACCTCTCCTCTGCAAGGGCGACGAATTCCGCCACACCGACCTGGCTGTCCAGCCCTGAGCGAAGCGCCTTGGAATCCGAGTGCCCAGGCGGGTCACCGACTCGCTCGCGATGGCGAGCCCCAGGCCCCGGCCGTCCGGGCGCCTCGTCCACGAGTGGACGGCCAGCCAGGACTCGCCCGGGCCGTCGGTCTACCTGCTCGAGAACGGCCACCTGCTGCGGTCGTGCATGACCAAGACGCCGCTCACTTCGGCGGCCGGCCGTGCTCGAGCTCCCAGCTCGAGACCTCGCGCATCGTCTCCGACGGGTGGCGCGGGTTCTGTCCTTCGAAGTTCGTCCAGTTGAACCCCTTGCCCTCGTAGTAGTCGCCGGTCACCGTGTCCTTCGTGCCCCAGCTGTCGGTTGAGTAGACCTTGCCCCCCTCGAGGTCGGAGACCCAGTAGCTCTGGCCGCGCCGGTAGTCGTCCCACTTGGAGTCCATGTAGTCCTTGCGCTCCTGCCGCGCCTCCCAGGCTTTCTGGTTGTCCTCGCGGGCCTGGTTCAGACTGCGCATCTCGGCCGCCGTCTGTTCCTGCAGGCGGCGCAGGTTGGCAAGGCCGGCCTGGATGTAGCCGCGCGCGTACTGGTCGTTGATGCTGAACGACCCGGCCACTTCCTCGAGCGCGGGATAGTAGCGGTAGAAGTCCTTCCTCGGTCCCCAGATCCCGGCGATGATGCTCGACCACTGGCCGGTGATGCCGGGCAGAAGATTGACCAGCTTGAACGCGCCGACGCACTCGACACCGCCGTTCGACGTCCACTCGGCCATCAGGTCGGCGGCGTCGCAGCGGTTGCCGGCCTGCGACGGGCACTGCGCCATCGTGGCGCGGTCGGGCGTGTTCGAGACGATCTGCGGGTTCCGGTGCCCGAATCCCGTCAGGATGAGCGGCAGCGTCCGATCGGGTGGCAGGAACCGGGTGCCGATGACCCCCTGCAGCACGCCCGCCCGCGGCAGCATCGGGTTGCCGGCAAAGGCGGTGAAGATGAAGCCCATGCCACCGCCAGGCGCGCCGGAGACGACGCGGCCTCTGGCGGCGAGGAAGCTCCAGTCCTCCGGCGTCTTCATCGAGAGGCTGCCGTCCTGCGCGCGGCGGGCCACCAGGGTGAACTTCACCGGCGGCTCGAGTCCGCCGCCCTTGTGGAGAACCTTCACGAAGGCGAGGCTCGACATCACGTTCAGGAGCAGCGCGCGCTCGGCAACGAGCCGCGGTTCCGGGGCGAGATACCCCTGGACGGAGTTGCCCGTCCGCGTCGACTCGAAGAAGAAGCGGCCCGCAACAGGCGCGCTGCCGACACGCGCGTGCAACGTCGCCACGGCGTGGCTCCCGTCCTTCGACACGTACATGTCGCGGAGGACCGCCCCGGGATGGGCCTGCGCGACCGTCTTCTTCCAGCCCGCGAGCGCGGCCACCGCGTCGGCGCGTCCCGTCGTGTTCCGCTCCCAGCGGAACTCGACGCGCGAGGTGCGGGCGGGCGACTCGACGAGGACCTGGAAGGAGGCGGCCGCGGCGACCTCGCTGACGATCCAGTCGGCCGGCGTGTAGACGACGTACATCTTGCTCGGGCCGACGTGCGGCTGCAGCTTCGGCGCGGCGGCGGGCTGCGCCGAGACGGCGGCCGCGCACGCGGCGATCGAACACGCAGCCAGGGTGACGATGCGCTGGACCGTGCCGAGGGAAGGGTGAGTGGCGGTCATGATGTCCCCCTGCGCGAAAGGAAGGCGTGCGATCCGCGACATTGTCTACGGTTCGGGGGCATTTGGCCAGCGCCGTGGCCGGCAGCGCCCCGGCAGGCTCGGCCGGCCGTGGTCGTGAGCCGGCCGCCTACCGTCCGGCGCCCAGCGCGGCGTAGTCCATCGTCGCGCTGGTGAAGAGATGGACGCCCTGCGCCCTGAACGCCAGCTCCGCGTAGGGATTGGCGACGCCGGGTTGCAGCATCTTCCACGCCGCCTGCTGGAGGATGCGGACGGTGTCGAGTGACTGCCGAAGGCCCGCCGCGCTCTCGGCGCTCGTGCACGTGAGGTCGGCCGTCAGCGTGGCCTTCTGGCCGGCCCTGACCTCGTAGCTGATCGACACGACGTTGGACAGCGCCGGGGCCAGGCTGCTCTGGCCTTCTGCCGGCATCGGCATCACGACGTGCACCCACTCGGCGACCGCCGGCCCGGTGGCGATGCCCCAGATGGTCGCGTCGGCAGGCGCCCCGGCCGCCCGCGCCGCGACAACCGGGTCCTTCGCCAGCGAGTCGGTTTCCGGGGTCGCGTAGAGCATGAAGTCGACCATGTCGCGCGGTCCGAACACGCCGCGTGCCTCGTCGAGGATCGCGATGCACTGCGAATTCGACGAGCCGCCGAAGCAGTAGACCGGGACGCCATTGATGCGGAGCGGCTCGACGCCCGCGGCGGTGGCGTTTAAGACGATCTTCGGCAGGTCGAAGCGGCCCTGCGCCTCGCCGTAAAGCTGAAGCCCCTGCGGACCCGGGCCGGCGCCGAGCACCAGGCGGTCGACGTTCTCGTCGCGCACGCCGAGCGTCTCGAGCGACGCGGCGAGCTGCCGCACGTCCCCGCCCATGAACCGCTCTCGGAGCGTGGCATACGCGGCCAGCGTCCGCATCCGCGCCAGCTCGCACACCTCGAAGTGCGACGTCAGGCGGGGGAACCGGCCGAGCGCGTCGCGGACGAGGTCGTCGGCGGCGCCGGCGCCGCCACGCGGTGCGACGGCCATCGTCGTGATCACGGTCCACGCGAGGAGATTCATCGCTTTTCTCCCGTCAGCTCGCTCCGCATTCTACGTCAGCCCCGGCCGCCAGGCGACCGGGATACTTCGGCGCGCCTGAATGCAGTATAGTCTCCGCCGCCGGCTTCCTCGCCCTCGATCCGATGCCCGGGATCGCGAGGGGGTCTGACCCCATCTGTCACACGCTCCGGCGATACTCGACCCATGGCGGGTGGCACCGGGAGACACGCCGTTCCGCCGGGAGGATGCTGCCATGACGATGAGGTCGAAGGCGAGTCGCGGGGTGCCGCCGCTGAGGCATGAGGAGTTCGAGCGGCTCCTGCTGCCCGGGGGCCGGGAGAAGCTGACGCTGGCGCAGCTCGAGAGGCGGTCCCTGGCGCGCGTGACGACGCTGGTGGCCGACACCGCCATCTGGCCGGCCGGCGGCTTCGGCGAATCGTGGCGGATCGGCGACTTCAACATCCTCATCATCGAGACCACCGCGGCGCCGGAGGCGGGGCTCTACGTGCAGTTCTGGTCCGAGCCGAACGGGCCGGTGGACTGGGAGGTGTCCTCGGGCCACCTCAATTCCGCGCTGCGGAGGTTCATCACCACACGGGCCCGGACACGCCTCGGCGAGATGGGGTTTGCGATCGGCGGCCAGGCGGGCAACTTCGGCAAGTCCGTGACGGTGGCCAACCAGGGCGACGCCGCCGCGGTCGCGCGCGAGACGCTGCGCATCTTCCACGACGCGCTCGGCTACCGCGGCGTGACGCCCCTGGTGGCGAAGGTGGTGCGGGCCGGCCGGTGCGGCCGCGCGGTCGTCTACAAGACGTTCACGCTGCACGACACCGCCACGCTCCTCCAGCAGCTCGGATACGACACCAAGGTCTTCAAGAAGGGGCGGCGGCCGGTCGTCGGCGGCCGCGTCCAGGACTTCCAGTTCGCGGTCGCGCTCGACGTCCCGGCGCAGCACGCGGGGGAGTTCCAGTGCCTCGACTTCATCACGTCGGTCGGCCGGATCACCGACGGGTCGCATGCGGCCTGGGGCGAGGCGCTGAACCGGCTGAACGGCCTCTCCCGCGTGGCTCGCGGCTGGATCGACGACTCGGGGAACATCTGTGTCGGGGCGAGCCTGAGCCTGATGAACGGCGTGACCGAGGCCGAAATCAGGCATACCGTCGCCGGCTGGCACCGGGCCGCGGCGGAGATTCGCGGCGCGCCGGCGAAGCCGAGGGGCGGCAAGCGGAAGACGCCGAACGAGGCGGACGACGACCCGCTGCTCGGGGATGAGGGCGGCAAGCCACAGGCGCGGACGGTGGTGCACTGAGGAGAGGGGAGGAGGACGATTCGAGGTTCCAAGGAAGAAGTAGGAAGTGTGAAGTACGAAGTACGAAGCTCGAGGCCCTGGGCCTGAAGCCCGGAGCCGTCTAGGTGATCCTGATGACCCTCGACGCCTCGTACCGCGGCGCCGTGTCGAGCTCGAACGGCACGCGCAGGCCCTGACGCTCGAAGGCGCGTTCCACTTCTCTCACGGCCAGCCGCTCGCGGTTGCGCTGCTCGCTCAGGTGCCCCAGCACCACCAGCTTCGGCGCCCCGTGCCCGTCGCCGAAGGCATCGCACAGCAGCCGGGCCGTCTTCACGTTGCTCAGGTGATACCGGCTGTTCGGATTGGGATGCTGGCGCAGCAGCTCGGGATCGTGATTCGCCTCGACGAAGACGAAGTCCGCGCCCGCGAGATGCGGCCGCACGGTCGAGACCTCGTGGAAATCGGTGCACACGACCAGCTTGCGGCGCCTCGCCCCGTGGCCGGACTGGATGGCGAATCCGAACGTCGCCACACCCGGCGTGTGGGGGAGCGGGATTGCGGTGATCTCGAAATCGCCGAAGACGAAGCTGTCGCCCGGGTAGGACTGGATTGAGGGGTCGCTCCCGTCGGCGACGCCGTGGCGCGCGCACAGTCGGGGAACCACGTGCCGATGACCGTAGATGGGGATCCCCGCTTCCTTCAGGACACGCGCGCCGTCGGAACTCAGGTGGTCGCCGTGCGAATGCGTGACGAGGACGCCGTGGACCGGGCCGTGGCTGTGCTGGTGGCCGCCGACAATCGCGCGGCAGTCGCGCAGCGTCTTGACGCCGCAGTCGATCAGGAGCGAGGTGTCGGCGGTCCAGACGGCGAGGCAGTTGCCGGCGCTGCTCGAGCGATACGAGCGGAAATAGAGGTCCATGCCGCCGTCAGTATCGCTCGCGGTGCATCGCCACGAAGAACACGAGCGTCTCCCGGGCGCCCCGGACGACGTTCCACGCCAGCTTCAGCGGGTTCAGCCGCCACAGCTTCAGCCTCAGGAGCGCGCCTCTGGCGCCGCGCCAGTAGGCGTCGAGCGCGGGGTTGTACTCGAGCCGGTCCAGCGACAGGGGATTCACGCGCCTGAATTTGCGCGACAGCCGGGAGAGCCGGGGCGAGGGCGGCAGGGTGGGGAGCCTCAGAGCCGCAATCGCCGCCGCGCGATGGCCCATCGCCTCCCGCACGACGTCGAGCCGTTCGGTCATGGTCGCGCTGAATTCGCCCACGCCTTCGCCCAGGCGGTCCTGCAGGGTGGCGAGCTTCACGGCCGCGGCCGTGTGCACGCGGCCCCACGCCAGCTTCAGTTCCCGCGCCGAGGTCGGCGTAAGCTTCCGCAGGTCGCCGAGGAACCAGTAGTCGTCGCGGCGGATGCGGGTCTGCAGCCAGAGTTCCTGGATCTCGAACAGGAGATTTGTGTATTCGCGGAGCAGGTGCGCGATCTCTCTCGCGCGCCGCTTGTAGAACGGCCACCGGCGCTCGATCGGGAACGTCGCGCGGCGCGACGTCCTGTCCTTGAGCCGAAAGAACCCCGTGACCATCGGGTGCGCGCCTTCGATCATGCCCGCCCGGTACCACAAGAGCGTTTTGAGGACCCCCCAGTAGGTATGGGGATTCTGCGCGAGCAGCACCCGCCGCATGTGGTCGGTGGAGTAGAACGCCGCCCAGGCGTCGTGGAACGCCGCGGTCCACTCGGCGGCGCTCATGAGCGGATGGGGCGCCGCGGCATGGAAGGCGTCGTAGTTGTTGTAGTCGGTGTCGAGGGCCGCGCCCGACTCAACCGCCGCCTGGTGGTCGCGCGACCCGGGCAGCGGCGTCATCATGAAGAACGACGCTTGGTCGAAGTGCATCGTCTCGGCCAGCGCGCGCACGTCCTCCATCACCCGGTCGTAGGTGTCGTGCGGGAACCCGATGATGACCCCCGCGTGGCACACGACGCCGACGTCGTGCCACCGCGCGACCATCTCGCTGTAGTCCGCGGCCCGGTTCTGCGGCTTGCCCCCGGCCGCGAGGTTGTCGTCGCGGACCGATTCGACGCCGATGAAGACCTGCACGCAGCCGGCGCGCGCCGCCTTCTCGACGAAGCGCGGGATCCTCGGGGCCTGCGTGTCGACCTGCATCATGAAGTCGATGTCGAGGCCCTCCTGGTCGCGCAAGGCGATCAGGCCGTCGAAGATCGCCTCCCATTGCGGGTTTCGCGCGAAGTTGTCGTCGGTGAAGAAGTAGTGGCTGACGCCGCGCCCGCCCTTGAGCCAGTAGTTCTGGCGGATCTGATCGATGATCTGCGCCCCGTCGCGCGAGCGCATCGTCCGTCCCTGGACGTTGATGATCGTGCAGAAGGAGCAGGAGAAGGGGCAGCCGCGGCCCGCGTCGATCGTCCCGTTGCGAGTGGTGACGAACCGCTTCTGGGTGCTTCGCGCGGCGCGCGGCAGCGGGAAACCGGCGAGGTCCGGCGGCGCGCCCAGGAAGTCATAGATCGGCTGGAGCCGGCCGGCGAGCGCGTCGAGGAGGATTCCGGCCCATCGGCCCTCGACTTCGCCGAGCACCAGCGTGACCCCCGCGTCGAGCAGTTGCTGGCACTCGGGCGGCGTGGCCGGCGACATCGCCATCGCCCCGCTGACGTGGAAGCCTCCGATGATGACGTCGAACCCCTCGGCCCGGAACTGGGTGGCGAGGTCCTGGGCGCGGGGAAGCTGGTTGGTCTGGACGCCGGCCAGGCCGACGACGACCTTCGTGCCGTCGCGCCTGAAGCGCCGGCCGAGCGCGGCCGGGTCCACTCGCGAGACGATCTCGTCAATCACCTCGACGCGGACCCTCACGTCCCCCAAGGCGCCGGAGGCGACGGCGTCCTCGGTGAGGCTGTGCAGGCAACTCAGCGTGTTGCTCGGGAGGGTCCCCCGCCAGTGCCGGACGACGTAACCGTCGTCGTCGTACCTCGATGGCCGGACCAGGATGACGACGAGACGTCGGACAGTATCGAACGTGCCACACCTCCTGCCCGGCGGTCATCCGCCGGGAGCCTTCTCGCCGCCGAGGGCCTCGCGCGCGAGAAGGTCATGATAACTCCACTCTAGTGAATGGGCTGCAGGCCGAGCACGACCGACAGCACGCCGCCCAACACGCTGTACCTTCCGGTCGCGTACACGCCGTACTGGGAACGACCGTAATAGCCGTCGTCATAACCGCGACGGAAGCCCTCGCGGAAGTAGTAATTGTAGTCGTCGCGATCGACGTAGAAGCCACCGTACCCGTAATTCCCATCCTCATATGCGTACGAGGTCTCGTAATTGAACGCCCAGTGATCCTGCCGATCCGCCAGCCCAGCCCGGAAGCCCTGGTCGTAGCCGAAGTTCACGGCCTGCCTGAGCACCCCGGCGCCGTACTGATTTGTTTCGTAGAAGTGGCCGCCACGGGAGTACCGGTAAGTGTTGGGCGTGTAGAAATACGGATCGCCACCGTAGTTGTAGTTACGGTCGTTCTCGAGGTGCAACTGCTGCTCGCGCAGGCCCGCCATGTACTGCACCTGAAAACCGTACTGCGCGGTGCGATGCTGCTGCTGCAACTGCGTGGCGTGCTGTGTTCCCACGCGCTGCTGCTGATCCAACTGGGCGGTGTACTGCACCAGGCGCTGCTGCTGCCGGCCGATGAGCTGCTGTTGCTGCTGCTGGGGCAGACGCTGCTGCGCCGACTGCTGTTGGGGCCTCGCCTGCTGCTGTGGTCTAGCCTGCTGCTGTTCGGGCTTCGCCGGCCGCTGTGGCCGAGCCTGCTGCTGTTCGGGCTTCGCCTGCTGCTGAGGTCTGGCCTGCTGCTGCGGGCGCTGCTGCTCGGGCTTGGCCTGCTGTTGCGGCGGCTTGGCCTGCTGCTGCGGCTTCGCCTGGGGCTGCGGCTTCGCCTGCTGCTGTGGTCTGGCCTGCTGCTGCGGGCGCTGCTGCTCGGGCTTGGCCTGCTGTTGCGGCGGCTTGGCCTGCTGCCCGGGCTTCGCCTGCTGCTGCGGCGGCTTCTTCGGATCTGGCGGTTTCTTCTGCTCCTGCTGCTTCGGGTCCTGCTGCGCGCTTGCGGGCACGCTTGTTCCGACAAGCGATACCGCGCCGATGACGGCCGCCGCGACGAAGATGCGGTTCAAGAGACTGACGCTCATTACACACCGTCCTTTGGGACCGCGGCTCCCGCGGGCCCGGACTGTAGGCCGCGCGCCGCGAGTCAGCGTCCGCGCCTCGGTGTCGGCCGCTCCAAAGCGCATCATATGGGGTCCGGACGCGCATGTCTGTTCACTTGGGGACACTGGTCGCGGCTGCGGTCGATCCGGGACCGATCAACGTGCCGGTCGCGGACGGTAGAACGCACGTTTGGCCAGTTCGGCGGTAATGATGTAGACGGCGACCACCACGGTGAGCGCCCCGAGATAGCCAGATACCCAGGGGAGTGAAGCCGAATATGCCGGCCAGCGGAGTGTAGGGAAGGCCAATCGTCACCCCGGCGACCAGGCAGGTCGCCAGCGCCAGAGACCGGCTCGGCCGGCTCATGAAGAAGGGCTTCCGCGTCCGGACCACGAGCACGATCAGCGACGCCGACACCACCGACTCCAGGAACCAGGCGGTCCTGAACTGCAGCGGCGTCGCGCCGAGCAGGTACAGCACGCCGAAGGTGGCGTAGTCGAACACCGAGCTGACCAGGCCGAACGTCATCATGAAGTTGCGGATGAACCGGGTGTCCCAGCGACGCGGTTGCTCCACCATCTCGGCATCGACCGTGTCGGTGGCGATCGTCATCTCCGGGAAGTCGGTCATCAGGTTCGTCAGCAGGATCTGCTTGGGGAGGAGGGGCAGGAACGGCAGGAACAGGGAGGCGCCCGCCATGCTGAACATGTTGCCGAAGTTCGCGCTGGTGGCCATGAACACGTACTTCAGCGTGTTGGCGAACGTCTGCCGCCCCTCCTGCACCCCCTGCACCAGGACGCCGAGGTCCCGTTCGAGCAGCACGATGTCGGCGGCCTCCTTGGCCACGTCCACGGCGCTGTCGACGGAGATTCCCACGTCGGCCGCGTGCAGGGCCGACGCGTCGTTGATCCCGTCGCCCATGTAGCCGACGACGTTGCCGGCCTTCTTGAGCGCGAGGATGATCCGCTCCTTCTGGTTGGGCTCGATCTCGGCGAAGACGTCCACGTCGTTCACTCGTCCCCGGAGCGCCTCGTCGCTCATGTGCCGGAGGTCCGTGCCGGTGAGGAGATCGGGCCTCGAGAGCCCGACCTGCGCGCTGGTGTGGGCCGCCACCAGGCGGTTGTCGCCCGTGATCATCTTCACGCCGACACCGAGTCGTTTCAGGTCGCCGATCGTGCCGACGATGCCGGCCTTGGGCGGGTCGAACAGGACCAGCAGGCCGGCGAACACCATGGCCGCCTCGTCGTCCCTGGTGATCTGTGAGGCCGTGCCGGCCTCGCGCCAGGCGATGCCCAGCGTGCGAAACCCCTGGCTGGAGAGGTCGTGATAGCGAGCGTCGATCCCGTCGCGAACCGAGGCGAGCGAAACGTTGGTCCCCTGGGCCGTCCTCGCCTCCGAGCAGACCGCGAGCACTTCCGCCAACGCTCCCTTGGTGACCGTCACGTGGCGGTCCCCGTCGGCGACCAGGATGCTCAGACGCTTCCGGTCGAAGTCGTACGGCACCTCGTCCAGCTTCCGGCACCCGCCCAGGTCAAAGGTCCGAAACGTGCAGATGGCCTCGTCGATCGGGTTGACCAGGCCGGTTTCGAAGACGGCGTTGAGGTAAGCGTAGCGGAGCACCTCCTCGCTCTCCCCGCCCTCCACGTTCAGCGCCGAGTGGACGCGCACGACCCCCTCGGTCAGGGTGCCGGTCTTGTCGGAACAGAGCACGTTCATGCTGCCGAAGTTCTCGATGGACGCGAGGCGCCGGACGATCACCTTGCCGACCGCCATCCGCCTGGCGCCGTGGGCGAGGTTGATGCTGATGATCGCGGGCAGCAGTTGGGGCGTCAGGCCGACCGCCACCGCCAGCGAGAAGATGAACGCGTCGAGGACGGGGCGGTGAAAGTACACGTTGATCGCGAAGATCGCGATCACGAGCACGAGCGTGACCTCCATGAGCAGGTACCCGAAGCGCCGGACGCCGCGCTCGAATTCCGTTTCCGGGGCGCGGAGCTTCAGGCGCTCGGCCACCTTGCCGAACTCGGTCCCCGTCCCGGTGCGCACCACGACGGCCACGGCGCTGCCGCTGACCACGTGCGTGCCCATGAAAAGGGTGTTGGCCCGCTGGCCGAGCGGCGCGTCCGGAGCGACGGTCTCCGCCGTCTTCGCGGCAGGGTAGGTCTCTCCAGTCAGGGCGGCTTCATCGAGGAAGAGACTCTTCGACTCCAGCAGCAGGCAGTCACCGGGAACGCTCTTGCCGGCGGACAGGACGATACAATCGCCCGGGACGATCTCGGAGACCGGCACCTCCTTCCGGGCGCCGTCCCTGAGCGCTGTCGCCTTGGTCTGCACCACGGCGAGCAGTTTGTCCACCGCGTGCGCGGCGCCGCGCTCCTGCCAGAACCCCAGCATGCCGCTGGCCAGGACGATGACGAGGATGATCACGGCGTCGGCGGAGTCGTGGACGAAGAACGAGAGTCCGGCGGCGAAGAGGAGGATGAGGATGAGCGGGCTCTTGAACTGGCCGAGCAGGAGGGCCAGGTCGCCGGCCCGTTTCCGCGACCTGAGGGCGTCTGGGCCGACACGAGCGAGACGCCGGTCGGCCTCGGCGCTCGCGAGGCCCAGCGGGGTCGTGCCGAGCTGCCGGAGGACGTCGGCGGCGGGAACGCCCCAGAAGACGTCGAGTGGTTCGCTCATCTCGAAATCAGGATACCAGCCCCCGGCGGTCCGGGCGGCCTTCGGTCATTCCCGGCCGTCGAACCCTATCACCCGCGACGACGCGTGACTGTTCAATCGGGCACACTCGCGCGTGACGGCGTCACTGGCCTGGGAGGAGCCCGCAGGTGTGCACAAGGGCACAGACACCGCCGGCTGCCGCGCATAGGATGGCTTGCGGGCGTATCCAGTTCGTGTTCGTCACGCGGCCGGCGCCGCGTGGGCGCGCGCCACCACACCGGTTTTCAGAGAGGTGCACAGATGGTCCGATCTATTCGCTACTTCGCCGCATTCGGCGTCGTTCTCGGCATGGCCACCCTCGGCGCTCAGAACAAGGAGCAGAACAAGGAGCAGACCCGCCTGGGGGAGTGCGGCGAGGTCATGGAGGAAATCCTCAACGTCCCGGAGAACATCCCGCAGGACCTGCTCGACAAGGCCGAGTGCGTCGTCGTCATTCCGTCGATGAAGAAATTCGCGCTTGGCATCGGCGGCAGCTACGGCCGCGGCGCGATGGTCTGCCGGACGGGCCAGGCGTTCAAGGGCGCGTGGAGCGCCCCGGCGATGTACACGCTCGAGGGCGCCAGCGTCGGGTTCCAGATCGGCGGGCAGGCCACCGACCTCGTCCTCCTCGTCATGAATCGGAAGGGCGTGAACGCCCTGCTCGGCAGCAAGGTCAAGCTCGGGGCAAACGCCTCGGTCGCGGCCGGTCCCAAGGGACGCGCCGCGGAGGGGTCGACCGACGCCTCGTTGCGAGCTGAGATCCTCACCTATTCAAGGTCGGCCGGTCTGTTCGCCGGCATCTCGCTCTCGGGCAGCTCGCTTCGTCCCGACAACGACGCCTCCGCGGAGGTGTACGGACGCAAGCTCACGGCGAGAGGCATCCTCACCGGACCGGGCGTGATGGTCCCGGAGTCGGGCCATCGTCTCGTGAACGTGCTGCAGACGCGGTCTCCGCGCAACCTGTCGGGGGGGACGAACCAGCAGTAGTCGCGGCACCGTGACGAGAGTGTGCTCCCGTGGACACTGGCCATCGCGCCGACCGGAACCTGCCGCCCGTCGTGCCGCCCAGCGGACGCCTGCGCCTCGCGAGGCGACTCCGCTGGGAGCGGCGGGTGGCCGCAAGGCTGAGGGCCGCGCTGTGGCGCCGAGCCGTGCTTGGCGCCGTCGCGCTCACGGCTGCCGCGTTGGTGCTGACGCCGGCCGCGTGGCTGGTGTACCACGTCTACTTCGACCACAGCCGTCTACCGGATCTCGAGGCCTTCATCCGGTTCGAGCCGCCCGCGATCGGCACGGTCTATGACGCGCGCGGACAGGTCATGATCGAGCTGGCCCGGGAGTACCGCCGGGTCGTGACCTACGACGAGGTGCCGCCCATCCTGCGCCAGGCGATCCTGGCCGCCGAGGACAAGAGCTTCTTCACCCACGCCGGCGTGGACTACAGCGCGCTGCCGCGGGTCGTCCAGAAGACGGCGGTGCGCTCGGGGACTGAATTCTGGAAAGGCGGTCACGGGCTGCGGCTGCTCCTGCCGCAAGGGGGCTCGACGCTCACGCAGCAACTCGTGCGCGGCTACTTCCTGCAAGCCCTGACGAGCCGCCCTGACGCGGACCCGCTGTTCCACACTGGCCTGGGCCCGCCCCGCCTCCTCTCCCTGGTCCTGGGCGCCTCCGCCACCAACAAGCTCCTTCGGAAGATGGAGGAGGTTCGGCTGACGATATGGCTGGAGCGAGAGATGCGCGCGCGGTATGGATCGCAGGAGCAGGCCAAGCGCGAGATCTTCGCCCGCTACGCCAGTTTCATTTATCTCGGCAACGGCCGTTACGGCTTTGCCGCCGCCTCCGAATACTACTTCGGCAGGAACCTGTCGACGTTCACGGTCGATGACGCGGGCAATGCGGCGCTCCTGGCGGCGATCAGCAAGTCACCGCAGGAGTACGCCCCGGTGCCTGGCAACCGGCGGGCGACCGGTCGCCGCAACCAGATCCTCGCCCTGATGGCCCGCAACGGCTCCATCCCGGAGAGCCTCGCCAGGCGCTGTCAGGGCGAGCCAATCCGCGTCGCCGCCCTCTGCCCGACCAAGACCGACGCTCCCGCGGCGATCGAGCACGTTCTCGACGAACTGACCCGGCGTGGCGGCCGCCGTTGCCGCGTCGAGGACCTGTTCCAGGGGCGGGTCGTGGTCCGCTCGACGGTCGACGCGCGTGTGCAGACGATCGTGAACGAAGCCCTGGAGCACGGTCTGGCCCTGTACCAGAAGCGGCACCCCAGGGCCAAGGGGGTGATCCAGGGCTCGGTGGTCGTGCTCCGGAACGCCGACGCCGCGATCCTGGCCGAGGCTGGCGGGCGACGGGTCTACAGGGATCGCGACACCCGGTACTCCGACTACAACCGCGTCACGCGCTCGCTGCGCCAGCCGGGATCCGCGATGAAGCCGCTCGTGTACCTGGCCGCGTTCGAGTCCGGCATGGACCTCGACACCGAGGTGCCCGACGAACCGATCAGCGTGCCGCTCGGGGACGGCGGCACCAAGTGGATCGCCAATTACGACAATCAGTTCAAGGGCCCGATGCCGATGCGCCAGGCCCTGGCCGAGTCGCGCAACGCCGTCGCGGTGTGGATCACACGTGAGATCGGCGTCGGCACCGTGATCCGGACCGCGCACCAGATGGGGATCCGCACCGCTCTGCAGCCCTACATCAGCACGGCGCTCGGCGCATCGGGGGTGTACCTGCTGGAACTGGCGAGCGCCTATCGCGCCATCGCCTCGGGCGTCCTGGCGGATCCCTACGTCATCGATCGCGTGACCGATGTCTCCGGCGCAGAACTGTACCAGGCGCGGCGGGACACGCAGCAGATCGCCTCCTCGGGGTTGCTCGCCATCCAGGAGGGGCTCAGGGGCGTCGTCCGTCTCCCAGATGGCACCGCCCACAGTCTCGACGGGCCCGGGTTCCCGGTCCCGGTCATGGGCAAGACAGGGACCACGAGCGACTTCCGCGACGCGCTGTTTGTGGGGTCCACCTACGGGACGCCGGGGATCACCGTGGCGGTCCGGATCGGCTTCGACGACGACCGCCCCCTCGGCGGACAGGAGACCGGCGGGCGCACGGCGCTGCCGATCTTCCGCGAGATCATGCTCCGCGTCTACCAGGACCGCCTGGTCGGGCTGGCCCAGGACTTTCCCCGCGAGATCGAGGAGGGGATCGACCGTTACCTGGCGATGCAGGCCGCGCCGGACAGCGGTGTCGCCGGAATGCCCCCGGCGGTCATGAGCCCCACACCCACTCGCGAATGTCCGGCGGGTCCTCGAAATGCTCACGGGCGTACGCGGCCGCCCGCTCGATCGCCGCGCGGCAGTCGGCCGTGAGCGCCGCGGCACGGGGGCCCATCCGCGAAGTGCGTCGCAGCGCTTCAATACAGAGGTGATAGCGGCTCATGCCGTTGATCGCGACCATGTCGAACGGCGTCGTCGTCGTGCCCTGCTCCTTGAACCCGCGCACGTGAAACCTGGCGGGGGAGGGGCGGCCGTGCACGATCTCGTGGATGGCGCGCTGGTAGCCGTGGAAGGCGAAGACGACCGGCTTGTCCTCGGTGAACAGCTCGACGAACCGGTCGCGGGACATGCCGTGCGGGTGGGCGTCCGGGGGAAACAGCGTCATCAGGTCCACGACGTTCACCACTCGCACCCTCAGCTCGGGCGCGTGCTGTCGCAGCCACCACGCCGCGGCGGCGGTCTCGAGCGTCGGCACGTCGCCGGCCGCCGCCAGCACCACGTCGGGCTCGCCGCCGTCATCGCTGCTCGCCCACCGCCACACCGAGGCCCCGCGCGCGCAGTGCTCCCGGGCGCCGGCCAGGTCCAGCCACTGCAGCTGCGGCTGCTTGTCGATGACGATCAGGTTCACGTAGTCGCGGCTGCGGAAGCAGTGATCGGCGACCGAGAGCAGGCAGTTGGCGTCCGGCGGCAGGTAGATGCGCGCCACCGTGCCGCGCTTCGACAGCATCACGTCGATCAGCCCGGGGCCCTGGTGGCTGAAGCCGTTGTGGTCGTTGCGCCAGCAGGTGGACGTCAGCAGGATGTTCAGCGACGCGACCGGCGCCCGCCAGGGGAGCCGAGTCGCTCTCGCCGAGCCACTTCGCGTGCTGCACCACCATCGACGCGACGATCATCGCGAACGCCTCGTAGGAGGCGAAGAGCCCGTGTCGGCCGGTGAGGAGATAGCCCTCGAGCCAGCCCTCGAGCAGGTGCTCGCTCAAGACCTCCATGACGCGGCCATCGGGCGCCACGTGGTCGTCGATGCCGATCGTCCTGCCGACGAAGCATCGGTTCTCGACATCGAACACGTCGTCCAGCCGGTTCGAGGCGGTCTCGTCGGGGCAGAAGAGGCGGAAGTTCGCCGACCCGGCGTTGGCAGCGTAGATGTCCCGCATCATCTTCCCGAGCGGGCGGGTGGATTCGTGGCGTGCCGACGCCGGCTGCGCCACCGGGAGCGCGAAGCGGTCGATGTCGGGCAGCCTGAGGTCGGCCAGCAGCCTGCCGCCGTTGGCGTGAGGGTTCGCGCCCATCCGCCGGCGTCCTCTCGGCGCGAGCGCCTCGAGCTCGGCGGCGAGTCTGCCGTTCGCGTCGAACAGGGTTTCCGGGTGGTAGCTCCGCATCCACGCCTCGAGCGCCTCGAGTTGCCTTTCGTCCGACCTCACGAGGGCCAGGGGCACCTGGTGCGACCTGAACGTGCCCTCGACGGGCAGCCCGTCCACTTCCCGGGGGCCGGTCCAGCCCTTGGGCGTCCGCAGCACGATCGCCGGCCATCGCGGCCGTCCGGTGACGCCCTTCGCGCGGGCCTCGGCCTGGATGGCCCGGATGCGGCGATAACAGCCGTCCAGCGTCGCGGCGAACTGCTGGTGGAGCGCCATCGGGTCGTCGCCCTCGACGAAGTGCACCTCGTAGCCGTGTCCCTCGATCGTCGCGCGCACATCTTCATCGGCTGAACGGCCCAGGACCGTCGGCCCGCCGATCTTGTACCCGTTGAGGTGCAGGATCGGGAGCACGGCCCCGTCGCGGGCGGGGTTCAGGAAGCTGGTGCTGCGCCACGACCCGGCGAGCGGGCCGGTTTCCGCCTCTCCGTCGCCGACCACCGCGGCGACGATCAGATCGGGGTTGTCGAAGGCCGCGCCGAAGGCGTGTCCGAGCACGTAGCCCAGCTCGCCGCCTTCGTGAATCGACCCCGGCGTCGGGGCGCTGACGTGGCTCGGCACGCCGCCGGGCGT
Source organism: uncultured Acidobacteriota bacterium (assembly GCA_963717945.1). GTDB lineage: Bacteria > Acidobacteriota > Vicinamibacteria > Vicinamibacterales > Fen-181 > FEN-299. Next base: position 790,310 of record CAVQXT010000007.1, read on the forward strand.
CGAGAACTGGCGGAACAGGCGGCGGAGGCCCGCGCTGGTTTGCGCGATCTCCGGATAGATCTCCGAGTACGTGCCCTCGAGGTAGACGTTGGCGATGACGGCCGGGCCTCCGTGTCCGGGGCCGGCCAGGAAGATCATGTTGACGTCGTGCTCCACGATCAGTCGGTTGAGGTGCACGTACACGAAGCTGAGACCCGGCGACGTGCCCCAGTGGCCGAGCAGCCGCGGCTTGATGTGCTCGAGCCGAAGGGGCTCGACGAGGAGCGGGTTGTCGAGCAGGTAGATCTGCGCGACCGTCAGGTAGTTGGCCGCCTGCCAATACCGGTGCATCCGGCCGAGGACAGCCGGCGACAGGGGCCCTTCCATCGTGCCCTCGGGCGCGCGGCGGCGGGCATCGCTCGTCTCGACGGCGCTGGAGATTGTCGGGTCGAATTCATACATGGCGGGTGTCCCAGAGGCGGTCGGGATGGTGCCGAAGGCCGGCGTCGGGTCAGTCGTGCAGGACGATGGTGAGCAGGGAGTTGTTGATCCTGAGACCGCCGTTGTAGTCGATGTACCCGAGCTTCTTGAACTTGTTCATGAAGAGGTTCACGCGGGAACGAGTGGTCCCGACCATCTCCGCCAGTGTCTCTTGCGAGAGCCTGGGGATGACTCGATGCGGGCCGTCGTGCTTGCCATACCGGGCGAGGAGAAGCAGCGTACGGGCGAGTCGCTTCTCGCTGGAATTGAACAGGTGGTCCACGAGGTCGGCTTCAACCCGGATGTTCCGCGCCAGCACGTGGACGAGGAACCGGTCTGACAGCGCATGCTGTTCGTGTAGCAGCCGGGCCATCTTCTCCTTCTCGATGACGAGGACCGTCGTTTCGGCCGTGGCCACGGCCGTCGACATGCGGACCGGCTGGCCCGCCAGGGCCCCCTCGCCAAAGAAGTCCCCGGGCTCGAGCATGGCCACGATCGCTTCCTTGCCGGCGTGCGAGAAGACCTGGAGCTTTACTACGCCTTTCTGAATGTAGAAAACGGCATCGCAGGGGCCACCCTGCTCGTAGATGACGTTCCCGCGGCTGTGTTCGACGACCCTCCCGGTGGAGCCGCCAGCCCTGAGGAACTCCTGGATGTCAAACGGCGCGTGATTCGGCGGTTTCACGGACGCTTGGCGCTGGTCCGTCGAGCGCCGCATTTCGCCTGGTCTCCGCCCCCGTTGGCCCGACACTTCCGCCGACGCCGGCCGCGGCTTTGGGGGCCGCCGTTCACGTCCGCTCACTTGGGGCAACGGACATCCTCCCGCTGAGAGGGCCTTCCTGGGCACACCTCAGCAGCGTTCCGGCTCGCGATCACAGACGCGTGAACGCAGACTAACGTCACATAATTATAGCATATTACGAGATCTTGCCAACGCCAGGAGCGCCCCTGTCGCGCGGGCGTCCGCCAACAACAGGTTGGCCTGCGGTCCCTCACTCGTGCGCGGCGCCCACTTGGGCCGGCCGGATCGTGCGGTGGATCACGCCCGAATCCACCGCGACGCCCGTGCGCGAGACCGCCTGGAAGTACAGGTCATCGCCGGCGATTTCGACCATCATGAACGACCGATCGGCATCGAAGCCCTTTGCCGTGAGCGGCGACGGCGCCAGATCTCCCGCGCGCAGCTCGCCGGAGGCCCCTTCGATGAAGTAGTAGATTCCCTGCTGGGGGTGTATCCGCTCGTAGACATGCTCGTGGCCGGAGAACACGACATCCACGCCGTATTTGACGAACAGCGGCTCGAGGACCTTGCGCAGCGCGATGTCCGGACCGTGAAACCGCGCGGCGGAGTACAGCGGGTGATGGAAGTAGCAGATCTTCCAGCCTCCATTGCCGGCCTCCCGAAGCGTGGTCTCGAGCCATGCGATCTGCTTCGGATCCATGTAGTTGCTGTCCAGAGCAACGAAATGCACGTGGCCCTTCTTGTAGCTGTAGTAGTTCGCGCCGTTCATGTTGAAGGGCTTGTAGAACCGCTCGTTGGTCTTGTCGTGGTTCCCGAGCGTGGCGTAGAAGAGCACGCCAGCGTCCAGGAGCGGCTTGTAGGGCGCGGCGAAGTCCTGCTCGTAGTCGGACGGCTGGCTGCCCGTGTTGAGGTTGTCGCCCAGCGTGATGACGAAATCGAACGGGAAGACCGAGCGCGACTTCACCATCTGCTGAGCGACCTCGATCTGCGGCCGCTCGCCACTGCCGAAATCGCCGATCACGGCAAAACGGACCGAATTGGCCTGGAGCGGGAACGCGAAGTCGGTCGCGCCGCTGGCCGACACGACCAGTGCGGCAACGGCCAGCAGCACGAGCGGGAGAGCGCCGGGACGTCGCATTGGGGACTCCAGTTCCTACGAGGTTGGGGGGAGGACAAGGCGAGCGACGTCCACGATCAGACGCGACTTCACGTCGACCAAAATCAAGGTCCGGCCCACGATGCGGTAGGCGACCTCGGCCGGCAGCGGTGGAAATGCGGCCAGCAACTGGGGCGGGAAGGCCGTCGTCGGTTCGGTGTCCGGATAGACGTCATTCACCGCGAGGTGCATGTGCGGGTCGGGCGCGTCCGGCCCCATGTACGCACGCGAGGTGGCCGAACGCAGCCCCCCGAGCGCGGCCAGGCCGGCGTGGCGAAACGCCTCGCGTGCCGCGTGCGTGAAGATGTCTCCCTCCGCCGCGTGCGGCCTCGCCTCGCGGATCTTCCGTGCCAGGGCCTGTTGATGCGCCGTGATCATTTCCGGCAGATCCGTGGCCTTCAGCGTGGGGAGGTCCGCCTCGACCGTTCTCTGCAGCTTGACGTACGTCTGCACGCGTTCGGAGAACTCCTTGAACGCCGCCACGTCGTCGGCCTTTTCCTTGCTGCTCGACGCAGTCCCCTGGCCCGCGAGCGTCCAGGGAGCGACGGCGCACAGGGACAGGGCCGCCACCATCCCTGACAGCGCCCGACCGCGGATCCAACGCTTCGTGCTCATTCGTCGCTCCTCGGCGGCAGGGCTTCCCGAGCCTCGTGAACCGCGTCCTTGACCGCCTCCTTCACCGCATCCTTGACGACCTGCTTCATCGTGACCTTGACGTCCTTGTCGTGGAGCACGTCGTTTCCGGCCTTGATGACGGCCTGCCTCACGGCATCCTTCACCGTCTCGGCGAGCGGCTGCAGTTCCTTCGTGAAGACCTCGACCGCCTGCGCGATCTCCTTCGCCGACGCAGCGGACGGAGTCTGGACCGGCGTGTCCTCAACCGCTGACGGAACGCGCCCGCTGGCGGCGATCGTCCCGGCCCAGTCGGACTCGAAGGTGTCGATCAGCTTCTTTACCGCCTTCGGGTCTCGGATGATGAGGCCGACCTCGCGGCGCGAGTCCAGCTCGGCCGCCCGAAGGCTCTGGCTGCCGACGAAGGCGCGGCGCCGGTCGCAGATGATCGTACGCGTGTGGAGCCGTGTGCCCGCCAGCTTCCGCACGTCGAACGGGGGCCGGCCCGACACCTGGCCGATGACTTTGACCTCGACGCCCGCCTTCGCGCGCGCCTGCAGGATCCCGAGCATCTCCCTGTCCGAGATCTTGGGGTCGTAGATCAGCAACTGCTTCTTGGCCTGCCTCAGAAACGTGCCGAGGACTCGCCGGGAGTGCGCCGGGCTGACCACGAACGTGTCGAGGGTCGGCGCATAGGGGGTCCGCGCGCAATCGGCCTCGAACAGCTTCGCCGCCTCCTGGAGGCAGTCCCGCCGGCTCGTGACGATGCCGAATCCCCGGCTGTGATCGATGTCGAGATACGTGAAGTTGAACGAGAGCAGGAACAGGACGCGGCGATCGATCAGGATGTACTTGCCGTGGTACCGCGTGAGGTCGTCGGCCGTGCGGGCCACGGTGATTCCGGCCGCAAGACACCGCAATTCGAGCCGGCGCAGATTCCGTTCGCCGCCGCGGTTGGCAAAGGCGATGAGCGCGGTCACCCGGACGCCTCTCGCGGCCGCCGCCGTGAGCGCCGTCTCGACGTCCTTGCGATCGAGGCGGAAGACAGCAATCTCCACGCTCTTCTTGGCGCGCTTGATCGCCGAGAGCAGCGGCGCGACGCCGTCGGCGGGCTCGATGATGAGCCTCACGACTGGACCTCCCTCTTCGCCGGTCTGCCGGTCTTGCGTGGCATCCCGATGATCACAGACCCGCGAGCGCCGCGATGCGCGCCCGGAGGGCTCTCGTCAAATCCTCGACGTCGCCGACCCCATACCCTGCGGCGCGGAAGCCGTCGCGGATCTGATCGTCGGTCAGGAGCGACAGTCGCTGGCCCAGCCATCTCGCGTCGGCCCGCGGGATGTGCTTCGTGATCGTCTCCATGTTGGTGCGAAATCGGTAGTTCTTCACCGCGAACACCGTGAGGAAGAACGGGCGGCTGTGCATCACGAAGTCAACCTCCTCAGGGTTGGACTTCGCCACGAACTTCGAACGCTCATAGTCCCTGGGCACGCCTTTGGATCGCGTCAGCGAGTTGCCGGTCTTCCCGAACGTGGCTCCGACGTCGCTGACGACGTAGTGGCGCTCGCCGTCCACCACGTAGATGGAGTTGTTGATCGGCTTGAGGTCCCAGTTGTTCAGGAGCGACATCATCACGCGCAGGCCGTTGAACTCCCGCTGGCCGCGGAAGGGATTGTCGAACCAGTCCCACTCCCCGATCTTCTTGACCGCGGTTCGCTTCAGCTCCAGGCGGGCGCGGTGGACGACGCCGCCGGGCGACACGAACTTCTGGCCACGCTTCAGCACCGGCATCCCCTTCACCGTGAGCTCGGCCATGTAGTAGTCGTCGTCGACAAAGTAGCCGGCCGCCCACAGGAACCGCGTCGCCGCCGTTTCCGACTGCACCTCGGCCCCCAGCTTGACCTTCCACTCGACGCCCTGCCCGTCGGTGACCTCGAACTTCGGGCTCGTCCCGGCGAGGTCCTCTTTGACGAACGTGAACGGGCCAGCAGGGTCCGGCGCGAGCGCCTTTCCGCCGGAGCCACTCAGCAGGTCGAGTGAGGCGACGTCGCCGGGATCCTGCCAGATCCGCTCGGGCAGATTGGCAGCGGCGGCCTGCTTGGCGGCCTGGCTCGTCGTCTGGGCGGTGACGCCGACCGACAAGGCCACGACGGCCAGGATCGCGAGGGCGTACGATTTCAGGGCGTGGTGTCGCATGGTCATGTCTTTTGTCACTGTACCCGGCCGTAGTGCGACGCGCTGTCCTGTTTCGGACATTCCGGAGGGATCTCCCGCTCCTCCCCGGCGTCGATCACTGCGGCGCGGCTGCGGGCGACGGGGCGCCGGCCCCGACCTGGTCGGGGCTTTGAATCCGTTGCAACTCCGCGTACACACCGTTCCGGGCCATCAACACGTCGTGCGTGCCCTGTTCGGCCAATTCGCAGTCCTTCATGACGAAGATGACGTCGGCGTGGCGAACGGTGCCGAGACGGTGGGCGATGACGACGGAGGTCCGACCCTTCATCAGCTTGTCCAGGGCTTCCATGACGGTCCGCTCCGAGACGGCGTCCAGGCCGGCCGTCGGCTCGTCGAGGATCAGGATGGGCGTGTCGCGGATGACGGCGCGGGCGATGGCGATGCGCTGGCGCTGACCGCCCGAGAGGGTGACGCCGCGCTCGCCGACCATCGTGTCGTAGCCGTCGGGCATCGCTTCGATGAACTCGTGCGCGTTCGCCAGCTCGGCCGCGCGCCTGATCTCCGCGGCCGGCGCGCCCGGCTTGCCGTAGGCGATGTTCTCCCAGATCGTCGTGCGGAAGAGCAATGTGTCCTGCAGCACGAAACTGATCTGGTTGCGCAGCGACTTCAGCTGGTAACGGCGGACGTCCATGCCCTCGATGACGACGCGTCCGGACGCCGGATCGTAGAACCGTGGAATCAGGCTCACGATGGTCGTCTTGCCCGCCCCCGACGGACCGACGATGGCCGCGACCTGTCCCGGCTCGATCGCGAAGCTGACGTCCTTCAGGATTGGCTTGTCGGCGCCGTAGTCGAAACTGACCTTGTTGAACTCGATCCGACCGCTGAACTTCGGCGCCCGGCGCGCGCCCGGCGCGTCGCGGACGAGGCTTTCGATCTCGAGCACCTCCTGGATGCGCTCGTAGCCGACCGTCGCCTTGGAGGCGGTGTCGGCCATCTTCGAGAGATCGCGCATCGGCTTGTACATCTTGCCCAGATACCAGATGAAGAGAATGAGCGTGCCGGCCGTGAGCCCGCCGGCCAGGGCCAGTCGCGCGCCGTACGACAGCACCACGCACGTGCCCATGGCCACGATGACCTCGACCACCGGGGCCAGCTTGGCCTTGACGCTTCGGGCCTGCAGGCCGGCCTCGACGTTGGCCAGGCTCTCGGTCTCGAATCGCTTCTGCTCGTAGTCCTCCCGCGCGAAGGCCTTGACGACGCGGATCGAGGTCAGCACCTCCTCCACGACCGACAGCAGCTCGCCTTCCTTCTTTCGCACCGCCCGAGACGCCTTCTTGATGCGCCGCGTGTAGCGGTACACCACCACGAAGAGCACGGGCATCACGGTCAGGGCCATCAGCGTGAATCGCCAGTTGAGGTAGAACATGACCCCGATCATGCCGGCCAGCGTCGTCACACTGACGAGCATGCCGAGCAGCGCCGAGTCGATGAAGTTCTGGATGGCTTCGATATCGCTCGTGACCCGCGTGATCATGTCGCCCGTTCGCACCTTGTCGTGCTCGGCGAGCGAGAGGCGTTGGATGTGCTGGTAGAGGGTCCGGCGCAAGTCGTGTCCCACCCATTGACTCACGCTGGTCGTCAGGTACTTGTCGAAAAACGCGCTCACCGCGCCGACAATCGCGATGCCCGCGACGGCGGCCACGGCGAAGTTCAGCACGGCGACCGGACCCTGGCCGAACACCCCGGTGACCAGGCGGCCGAGGGTTTCGGGCAGCGGCTTCGACTGCAGGACGTTGTCGACGATGACCTTGATCGGCCACGGGTCGAGAATGTCGGTGAGCGTCTCGCCCACGACGGCAACCAGGGCCAGCGTCAGGGCCTTCCAGTGAGGCCGAACGAGGCTGACGATCCGCAACGCCCGCGGCGAGGACCGGGAGTTCGGACGAGCATCCGGCTTGTCAGGCATGCCCTCTCACCATCGTGTTGGCCGAGGGGGGCGCGTCGGGCGAGCGTCCACGCCCGTGCTGGGAACCCCGCTACTGAAAATACTAGCAGGAACCGATCCGCCGGACTGTTCAGTTGGGGACACGAACCTCATGCGTGCCCGAGCGTGGACGGACGCGGCCGCCGTGAGGCCGGCGTCACCGCTGCCACAGGATGTGGGCGGCTTCCAGGGGGATCGCCACGCCGTCGTGGCGGGGGATGATCCGCACCGCGAAGTCCGCGGCCGGCCGGGTCGCCGGCACCTCGGCGCCATAGGCGAAGCCGACATCCGCGCCATCGAGACGGCGACCGCGCGTCATCTCGTACCGAACCGGGCCGTCGCCGCTCGTGCCGTCGGCGTAGAGCTCCACGCGCACCGCCTCGGGGTCGAGGTCGCGGAGGAACACCTGCACCTCGAAGATGTGCGCGGCCCCGGCCGTCACGATCTTCACGGCGCCGAACCGCAGCGCGGCCCACTGCCGGTCCAGCGCGAGCCGCCACGCGACCATCTGTCTGCCGAGCGCGCCTCCAGACTGCGGCGCGTGCGCGGTAGGCTTCCGCGGCGGGGAGGTAGTGCTGCTCGGTGTACTCGCGCACCGCGCGGTCGGCGGAGAAGTACGGCGTCAGCCGCGCCATGCTCTCCCGCATCCGCGCGACCCATCCGATCGGGATTCCCGTCTCGTCGCGCGCGTAGAACTCCGGCACCACGTCCCGCTCGAGCCGGTCGTAGAGCTCGTCGGCCTCGGCGGCGTCCGAGGCCGGATCGTCGTTGTGGTCCCGGCCGTCTCCGAGCGCCCAGCCCACGTCCGGCCTGTAAGCTTCGGCCCACCAGCCGTCCAGCACCGACAGATTCAGGCCGCCGTTGACGAGCGCCTTCATGCCGCTGGTCCCGCAGGCTTCCCACGGCCGGCGGGGCGTGTTGATCCAGACGTCAACGCCCTGCACCAGCTGCTCGGTCAGCTGCATGTCGTAGTCGCTGAGAAAGATGACGCGCGGGCGCGCCTCGGTCCGCCGGATGAAGCGGATCCACTGCTGGATCAGGTCCTGCCCGGCCCGGTCCGCCGGATGGGCCTTGCCGGCGATGATGATCTGCACCGGACGCTGGGCGTTGTTCAGGATCCGCAGGAGACGTTCGGGGTCGTGCAGCAGCAGGTTCGGCCGTTTGTAGGCCGCGAAGCGTCGCGCAAATCCCAGCGTCAGGGCGTTGGGGTCGAAGAGATGCCTGGCCTCCTCCACCGCTTCCGGCGTCGCGCCGCTGGCGGTGAGCTGCCTGGCCAGCCGCTCGCGCGCAAAGGCGACGAGCGCTGCGGTGGCCGCCGTGCGCAACTGCCAGAGCCTGGCGGTGGAGACCGAGCGGATGGTCTCGTCCAGGCAGTTCACGGTCCCCAGCCAGCGGTCTTTCCCGCAGGCCTCCATCCACAGGTCGTCAGCGGCCGCCGAATCCCAGGTCGGCATGTGGACGCCGTTGGTGACGTGTCCGACGGGCACCTCCTCTTCCGGCCAGCGCGGAAAGAGCGGCGCGAAAAGGCGCCGGCTCACGTCTCCGTGCAGGCGGCTGACGCCGTTGACTCTCCCGCTGCCGCGGACGGCCAGATACGCCATGTTGAACGGCTCCGACGAGTCTGCAGGATCCTGTCGGCCCAAGGCCAGCAGGTCGTTCAGCGTGACGCCCAGCTCTGCCTGGACGTACCGGCCGAGGTATTGCTCGACCAGCGCCGGCGCAAACCGGTCGAACCCGGCGTCCACCGCCGTGTGCGTCGTGAAGAGGTTACCGGCCCGGGTGACGGCCAGCGCGACCTCGAAGGGCTCACCGGTGTCCTTCATGAAGGCCCGGGCGCGTTCCAGCACGGCGAAGGCCGCGTGCCCTTCGTTCAGATGGCAGACATCCGGTCGAATCCCGAGTTCGCCCAGCAGACGCCATCCCCCGATCCCGAGGACGATTTCCTGTACGAGCCGCAGCTCCGGTCCGCCTCCGTAGAGCTCGCTCGTGATCCCGCGGTGCGAGGGCACGTTCGCCGCATCGTTGCTGTCCAGCAGGTAGAGCGTCGCCCTGCCCACTTGAACCTGCCAGGCGCGCAGCCAGACCGAGTAACCAGGGAGCGCGATCTCGAGCCGCAGCCATTCCCCGTTCGGACGGCGTACCGCCGTCATCGGCAACTGTCCGGGGTCGTTGTAGGGAAAGAGGGCCTGCTGGGCTCCGTCCTTGCCGATCATCTGGCGAAAATAGCCCTGCTGGTACAGCAGCCCCACGGCGACGACGGGGACGCCCAGATCGCTCGCGGCTTTGAGTTGGTCACCGGCGACATTGCCGAGGCCCCCGGAGTAGATGGGGAGGGCCTCGCTCAGCATGTACTCCATGCTGAAATACGCCACCGAGAGCGGGGGGGCCTGCGCGTGAGCATGCTGAAACCACGCCGGCGCGTCCGCCGCGCGACGCCTGGCCTGCACCAGGTCGTCGATCCTCCGGCGCACCGTCGGGTCGGCCAGCACCCGCTCTATCCGGTCGCGCGAAACCGTCTGCAGGACACCCCAGGGATTGCGCGTGAGGTCCCACAGGTCGGGATCGATCTGTCGCCACACCTCGTCGGCGGCATGATTCCACGACCAGCGCATGTCGAGCGCCAGTTCTGCCAGGGCATCCAGCCCCTCGATGTCGGTGGGAAGAAGACTCCAGGCCGGGTTGCTCACGCGGGTTGGGCTGCTCATGGTGCCGTCCTCGCAACCTGGTCGCCGGAGTCCATCACGCGGGACGCGCCACTTATCGCCCCGAAGCGTTCGCCGGGTGGCTGGCCCCCATATCGCCGTCCGCACGCTCGGCCATGCGCGCGCTGCGCAGGTCCGCGCACGTCACCATCCGCCTGTGCCCCTCGTCCCACAGCCGGAGCCGCAGCGAATGGAGGCTCCGACGGATGGTCAGCGGCGGCACGGTCTGGAAGACCGGAATGCCGTCCTGGCAGCGCTGCAGCGCATAGTTCGGAATACGCGCCTGGACGTGGTGGATGTGGTGCAGGCCGATGCTACCGGTCATCCATTGCAACGTCTTCGGCAGCTTGTAATACGAACTGCCGGCCAACGCCGCCCGCCACGGATCCCACTCGTCGTGCCGGCTCCAGTATACGTCCTCGAACTGGTGCTGGATGTAGAAGAGCCAGATGCCCGCCGCACCGGCCAGGGTCCCGACGACGGCCTGAACGACGACGAAGGTCCGAAGGCCGATCGTGAGGCTGGCCGCGACCGCCACGGCGACGATCGCCAGGTTCGTGAAACGCACACTGAAGCGCTCGTCGGCGGTCGCGCGTCTGGAGCTGAACCGGTTCGCGAAGACGAACACGGCCACGGGGCCGACGAGGAACATGACGAACGGATTCCGGAAGATGCGATAGAACAGCCGCTTCGGACGGGAGGCGTCCAGGTATTCGCGGACCGTGAGCGTCCAGACGTCTCCGGTCCCCCGACGATCCAGGTCGCCGACCGTCGCGTGATGCTGCAGGTGGTCCCTCCGCCACAAGTCGAAGGGCATCAGCGTGAGCAGCCCGGTGAAATACCCCACGATTCTGTTTGCCCGGGGCGACGGCAGGAACGAGCCGTGACAGCAGTCGTGGAAGATGATGAACACCCGGACGAGCAGGCCGGCCGCCGGCACCGACAACGCGAGCGTCAGCCACGGCTGCCGTGGCGCGAAGTACGCCATCGCCGCCCATACGGCCGCGTATGGCACGAGCGTATCGACGAGCTGCCACGCCGCCCTTCTCGTGTCGGCTTGCGCGAACGGTGCGACCGCCGAGTACCAGTCGGGTCGCGGGGCAGGGTCCTTGCGGCGCGCTCCGCCCGCAGGGGCAACCATCGAAGTCCTTCCTTTCTCGGTCTCCTGTCAAAACTGTACGTACCGCATGAGGACGAGTCTGTGCAGGATTGAACAGGCTCGGCGTCACCAAACCCGGTGTGCACAACTGAACAGACGCCGCCGGGATTCGCGCGTAGCGTTGGTGATGCTGGCTTCCGCTTCTCGACGCGGGCGCGACTCTGGAGGAGGCGGACGCAAAGCCGCGTCACGACCGCGTGAGGTGCCGATTCCGTGCGACTCCACCTGATCAACCCGTCCAATCCGCTGGTCAGCATCGTCAGGCTCGAGGAGAGCCGGTGGAACCGCTATCGCGTCTGGCAACCTCTCAGCCTGATGGCGCTGGCCGGCCTGACCCCGCCCGAGTGGGACGTCGCCCTGTTCGACGAGAACATCGGGATCCCGCGCGACGACGAGAAGCCGCTTCCGGATCTGGTCGGCATCACGGCGTTCACCTCGCAGGCGCCTCGCGCCTACGAAATCGCGGCCCGCTTTCGGCGCCTGGGCGTGCCCGTCGTGATGGGCGGGATCCACGCCACCATGTGCGTCGACGAAGTGATGCCGCACGTGGACTCGGTTGTCACGGGAGAGGCCGAAGCCGCCTGGCCACACGTGCTGGCGGACGCCGCCGCCGGGCGCCTGAAGCCACGGTACGACGGGGGCCTGGCGGAAATGGACGCGGTCCGGCCGGCCCGCCACGACCTCCTCGCCGGTGACTACGCCTTCGGGGCGATCCAGACGACGCGCGGCTGTCCCATGAACTGCACGTTCTGCAGCGTCACCGCCTTCAACGGCGCCCATTACCGCCAGCGCGCCATTCCCGAGGTGGTCAGGGAGTTCCAGTCGATTCCCGAGAAGCGCGTCCTGGTGGTGGACGACAACCTGGTCGGCACCCGGCCCGAGCACATCGCCCGCGCCAAGGCCCTTTTTCGGGCGCTCGCGGCGGCCGATCTCGGCAAGGAATGGGTGGCGCAGGCGACGATCAATTTCGCCGACGACGAAGAGCTGCTGACGCTGGCGGCGCGGGCGGGATGCGCGGGGGTCTTCATCGGGTTCGAGTCGCCGAGCCGCGGAGGGGCTGACCGAGGTCGGCAAGCGGTTCAACCTGCTCAAGGGGCGAAATCTCGCGGCATCGGTGGCGCGGATCCAGCGGCACCACATCCTGGTCGTGGGCTCGTTCATCATCGGGCTGGACGTCGATACCGCCGGCGTCGGCCGGCGCACGGCCGAGGCTGCCCGCCAGTACGGCGTGGACCTGCTCAACGCGCTGTTTCTCACACCCCTGCCTGGAACACGGCTCTGGGACCAGATGACCGCGGAGAGGCGGCTCCTCCTCGACGAGTTTCCCCAGGACTGGCAGTACTACACGCTGACCTACCCGGTCGCCCGTTACAAGCACCTGTCGGTGGAACAGGCCATCGAGGAGATGCAGGGGTGCGATCGCTCCTTCTACGCGCTGCCGCGCATACTCGGCCGCGTGTGGAGGAGCGTCTGGCAGCGCCGCCAGCCGCTGATCAGCCTCTTCGGCAGCCTGTCGTTCCGGCGGAACATGAGATTCAACCGCGCCGCGTGCGCCGGGCTGAGCCGCACGTGCGCCATGCGGCACGCCACGCGTGAGACGCGGATCCCCGCCTTGCCCGCGGCCTGAGCAGACTGCGCCGTCTCCGCGTGCCGTGCCTTCCGAGTCCGAGTTAACGCGAAAGAAAGGCCGCGGAGTGCTCACTTTGGGACAGAAGCATGAGCTTCCTGTGACTAACATGGCGACTCGACACCGCCGCTGCCATTCAAGATCTAATATGGAAAGAGCTGTCCAACAACGCAGCAGGAGGCGGGACGCAAACTGAGGCCCCGCAACAGCGGCGCCTCGCTTCAGGAGGGAAGCGTATGTTGAAACGTCTCTTAATCATCGGCGTGGTTGTCAGTGCCCTGGCGCTGGCAACCTCCGCGCAGGCGGCGCCCATCTCGGGTGCCGTGTCGCTCTCTGGCAACTGGGTGCCCGTGGTGGTACCTTCGGGCGCGGCAACCAGTGTCGGCCTGGCCACTGGTGTGGACTTCATCCTGGGCGGCAATACACCGACGCCGGGTGTGCCCGGGAGCTTCTCGGTACTCAACGGTGTGGGCTCCTTCGCCGGCCTCACGGCGTGTTTCCTGTGCGGGACCATTCAGGACCTCTCGCTGACAGGCGTCACGGCCGGGAGCTATGCCAGCGTCCCGATTACCGGGTTCCAGTCGGTCACCTCGGGCGGCCTGACGTTCTCGTTCGATTTGACCACGCTCACGGTCGTCGATCAGACCGTCTCCACGATCGACCTGCTTGGGACCGGCGTGGCGCACCTGACCGGTTTCGACGACACGCCGGGCCTGTTCATCTTCAGCGGCCAGGGCACCTCGGGTAGCTTCTCGTTCTCAGCTACCAACAGCGTCCCCGAGCCCGGCTCGATGCTGCTGCTCGGCACCGGCCTGTTCGGCCTGGCGGGTGCGGTCCGCCGCCGGATGAAGAAGTAGCCGACGGATAAGACGGCGTCTTCTTTGCCCGCCTTCCCACCCCGGCGTCCCACGGGCGCCGGGGTGTCGCTTTTCGGGAGCCTCTATTCCCCCGCCCGTTCCGCCCGTCATGGTCGAATTCGCCACAGACTCCCGCTTGCGGCCCGGATCGCCATCTTTCTTTTCTTCATTGTGCGGTATGGGACAGCGTCGGCATCCCGTTCGGACCGATGATCGCCTCGTCGAGACAAACAAAGGAGACCGCGATGCTGTTGCTGATTGTTCTGCTGTTGCTGTTGTTCGGCGGAGGCGGCGGCTACTACGGGTATTCCAGGTGGGGGAACAGAGGCGGCTTTGGGGTTGTCGGGACGGTCCTGGTCGTCCTGCTCGTCGTGTACCTCATCGGCGGGATTCGCTGATCTCGGCGCCGACGGTCACCCCCCACGACGCGAGGACGTGATGCTCCGGAACGTCAAGGACCTCCACGGCTTCACAATCGGGGCTCTCGATGGCGACATCGGGGCGGTGACGGACTGCTACTTCGACGACGTCAGCTACACCGTCCGCTACGTCGTGGTGGACACCGGGGGGTGGCTGTCGGAACGCAAGGTGCTGCTCTCGCCGGTGTCCTTCCGCGCGATGGACTGGGAGCACAGGCGCATCACAGCCTCGCTGACCAGGGCCCAGGTGGAGAACAGCCCGGAGATCGACACGCAGAAGCCTGTCTCGCGGCAACACGAGACGATCTTCTTCGGCCACTACGGATACTCTCCGTATTGGACGGGGACCTATCTCTGGGGCGCATCGCCCTGTCCCGATCGGGCGCCAGGGCCGGCCCCCGGCGCCGCGGACCTCGAGCGCGAGCGGCGTTGGAACTGGAAGGCCATGGCTCGGAAGGATTCGCACCTGCGGAGCTCACGGGCCGTGAGCGGCTGCCAGATCCAGGCGACCGACGGCGATATCGGCCATGTCGGAGACTTCCTGATGGACGACCGCTCCTGGGCGATTCGATTCATGCTCGTGGATACGACGACCTGGTGGCCGGGCCAGAAGGTGCTGGTGGCGCCCGACCGGATCGATCGGGTGGATTGGGACCATTCCAAGGTGCACGTGACCGGCACCCGCGCGGAGATCAGGAACAGTCCCCCGTACGATCCATACCGGCCCGCCGACCGCACGCACGCGGGTGACGAAGCGCGCCGTCCGACCGCGCGTGACGCGGTCAGGGGCTGACGTCGTCGCGCCGCGACCGTGCTGGGGAGACCGGCCTCACGGGGTTTCGACGGCCTGCTCCAGATTGCCGACCTTCTTCTGGACCTTCCCGGCGATCTGTTCGACGATGCCCTTGGCTTCCAGGGCGGGATCCTTCGTCAGGTGCCCCACCTCTTCCTCGACCTTTCCTTTCACGTCGTGAACCGCCCCCGCGATCCGATTGTGAGTACTTGGCTTCATAGGGTTCCTTTCGCTGAGACGACGTGGACTCGGGCACTCGGCCGGCGCATGTCGGCGGGCGCGTAGAGGCCGGCGTCGAGCCGGCCGGTCAGTCATGCAGGACGACGCTCAGGAGCGAGTTGTTCACCGTCAGGCCCCCGTCGACGGTGATGAACCCGAGCTTCTTGAACCTGTTCATGAAGAAGTTCACGCGCGACCGGGTCGTCCCGACCATCTCGGCCAGCGTCTCCTGCGAGATCTTCGGGATGACGCGCTGCGGCACGTGCTCCTCGCCGTAGTGCGCGAGCAGCAGCAACGCGCGCGCCAGCCTCTTCTCCGCCGAGTTGAACAACTGGTCGATCAGGTCCTGCTCGATGCGGATGTTCCTGGTGAGCAGGTGGGCGATGAAGCCGTCCGACAGCGCATGCTCCTTGTGCAACAAGTGCTGCATGTCGCCCTTCTGGACGGCAATGATGGTGCTCGGCGCGTGCGCGGTCGCGCTCCCGATGCGGAGCGGCTGCCCGGCCAGGGCGCCCTCGCCGAAGAAGTTCCCGGCGCCGAGGACCGCGACGACGGCCTCCCTGCCGGTCTTCGACGTCACCCACAGCTTCACCTCGCCGCTCTTGATATAGAGGACGGTGTCGCAGGTGCCGCCCTGCGCGTAGATGGGCTGGCCCTGTGCGTACGCCAGCACTGTCTTGGACACACCTGTCGATTCGAGGAAAGCCTCTGGATCGAAGGGACGAAGCTTCTTGGAGTCCATGGCTCATGATGGCAGAGAGGGGGCGGCCAGTCTGTGCAGAACGGAACAGCCGCCGCACCCGACGAGCTACTTCTTGCCGACGAACAGGAGCCCTCCACCGATGACGGCGAGCGCCACACCGGCCCACACCGGAACCGGGATCTGGCGGTTCTCGCTGACGGAGAACTCCACGGGGCCCATCTTGATGTCGTGAGTCTGCCGGGTGTAGCTGAACCCGCCGTAGACGAGGGCCAGGATTCCGGCCGCCAGCACGACGATTCCAATCATCTTCACGGCAACCTCCTCACCGATGTCACGCGCCTGCCCCGCGGTTCGCGCCCAAGGGCCGGCGCCGCCTACCGCCTGGAGACCAGGTGGATGATCGCGACGAAGATCGCAGCGCCGATGATCGACCACAGCACGGGGAACGGGTGCCCGCCGATCTGGAGCATCAGGGGTTCGGTCAGGCCGAGCTTGCCCGCGATCCAGGGGCCGATGGCGGCGCCGATGAACCCGAGGGCCGTGGACACGATGAGCCCGCCGCGGACCCCGCCGGCGATCGCCTTGCCGACGGCGCCGCAGACGGCCGCGATGACGATGAGCAGGAGCAGCCCTGGCAATGTGATGGTCATGACGGATCGTCCTTTCGCTGAATGGTGAACGCCCCAGCCGGTGGCTCAACCGGACCACCGGCGCCCGTTCCCGCCGGGCCGCCGCGCGCTACCGCCGCAATCGTACCTGCACGCCGCCCCACATCTCGTAGTTGCCCGTGACATCGCCGACGTGCGTCAGGAACAGGCGGCCCTCGCCGATCATGAACACCGCGGACCGCGCGTTCCTCGACAGCGGGATGCCGAAGTGCAGAAGCCACGCAGGCGTCCACATCGTCGTTCGCGTCAGAGCCCAGACGGAGAGCCCGGTGCCGATGAACGAGCTGTGAGCCAGGTACCAGTTCACCTCGACCTCGGCGAAGACCGACGAGGCACTCTCCTTCTGCTCTCCGGCGAACAGCCCAATCGCGGCGCCCAGGGATCGCTGCTACCGCCGGTGTCGACCGCGATGCTCGCCTTCACGGCGGGCAGCGTCGGGCCGACGGGCGTTCTCGAGGGCGGCGCGGCGAACACGGTTGCCCAGCCGAGGGGACGGGTGTCTCGCGTCGCGTCCCAAGGGCCGGACTGCCCCGCAGCGACAGATGCCAGGCCCAGCGCCAGCCCGTGCGCCGCGACCCGTCTTCTGCCATTCATGAGTTCCCTCCGCCGCCGCCCACCCGAAGGCCCGGCAGACACCACCACCGTAGCAGGCCGGCATCCGGGTGTCTGTGCAGGACCGCACAGGCGGGGCCGGGCGGGCGGGTGCTCGAGTGTGCTCAAGAGAGCACAGACGTTCCTCGCGATCATCCGCATACTGCGATGGACAGAGACAGGAAGGACGGAGAAGAGATCGGCCGGGGGCAGTACCTGGCGGCGAGCCCCGCTGTGCCAGCGATCCTCTCTCACCAGTCCGAGCGGGCTTACGACCCGAACTGGTCGCCAAAGACCGATCGGAGCACCGCGGCTGAGGCAAACCGCCTCACCTTGGCGGCGTCCCGCTCGTGCAGCGATTCGCAGGCCGTGCAGCCAACCGCGAAAGGCAGCGCCCGCAGCCGCTGTGCCGAGATCTCCCCGGCGCACTCGGCGCAGTAGCCGTACTCGCCCTGGTCGAGGCGAGCCAGCGCCTCCCGTACCCGTTCCAGCGTCTCAGCCTTGATCTGGATCAGGGACACCTCGATGTGCTCCTGGACGTCGGCCTCGGAGAGTTCGGGATCGTCGAGCCCATCGCCTCGCCCGGCAGCGAGCGCGGGGCGGACCCGGCGACGAAGCGCGTTCTGTAGCTCGCGCTCACGGTCACGCAGCATCGTCTGCAGGTCCCGATGCCGTGCCTGGCTTCCGCGTGAAGCGGCAGCCGTCGCTCTCGGTGTGGGCGTCATGGCGGAGGCGTCCTTTCCTGAAATGCCGATTTCCGACCGGCACAGGATCCTCCCGCCGGCATTGGCCGTCTGTCCAATTCAGCACACCTCGCCGGCTTGATTCAATGTGGCGACCGGAGCGTGCCTACTCCCGGGCCAGCGCCTCGATGGGCTCGAGGTGCGCGGCTTTCCTGGCCGGAAGGTAGCCGAACACGATCCCCGTCAGGAATGCGCACCCGAAGGCCAGGACGATCGGCGCCACGGTGAACATCACGCGCCAGCCGACCACCGCGGCCGTCGACAGACCGCCGCCGATGCCGACGAGGACGCCTGCCAGGCCGCCGATGAAGCAGACCATCACGGCCTCGGTCAGGAATTGAAACAGCACGTCGAAGCTGCGCGCGCCGATCGCCATGCGGATGCCGATTTCGCGCGTCCGTTCGGTGACCGAAACCAGCATGATGTTCATCACGCCGATGCCGCCGACAATCAGCGAGATCACGGCGATGGCCGCCAACAGGTAAGTGAGCGTGTTCTGCGTCGCGCTGGCCGTCTCGATGGTGTCTGCCATGTTTCGGATGTTGAAGTCTTCCTTGCCATGGCGGTGGAGCAGCAGCGTGCGGAGCCCGGCCTGCACCACGCCCATGTCCGCGCCGGGCTTGACCCGCACGATGATGTGCCTGAAGAAGCGCTGTCCCAGGACACGCGCTCCGGCCGTCGTGTACGGCAGCCAGACGGCGTTGTCCTGATCGTCGCCCCGGGGGGTCGAGCCCTTGCCGCTCAGCACGCCGATGACCATGAACGGCGCGTTGCCAATCAGCACGTACTGGCCCAGCGGATTGGTGCCGTCGGGGAACAGGTTCTTGACGACGGTCTGGCCGATCACGACGACCTGGGCGTAGCGGGTCACGTGTTCGGCCGTGAAGAACACGCCGGTCTGAACCGGCCAGTCGTGCACCTGCGGAAAGTCCTCGCCGGTGCCGACCGCGCTGATCATCAAGTCCTGGGCGCCAAAGCGGACCAGCGACGACAACTCCGTTTCAGGAATCGCCACGGCGACGCCGGGCACGCTGACGATGGCCGGGAGGTCTTCGGGCAGGAAACTGGTCACCGCGCCGCCCGATGCCCGAACGTTCGCCGCGCCACGCTCGATCGTCAGCAGGTCGGTGCCCATGGCCTGGATGCGGTCGAGGACGTCCTGCTTGGCGCCGTTCCCGATCGCCATCAGCGCGACGACCGACGCGACGCCGATGATGATCCCCAGCATGGTCAGCGCGGTCCGCAGCCGGTTGTGCAGCAGCGAGCGCAGGGCCATCTTCAGCGATTCGCCGAGGACGGCCACGCCGGGCTTGGCGGGCGTTGACGTGTCAGCGATCTGCGCCTGACGAGCGGCCTGCCCCTTCCGCTGCAATTCGTCGGAGGTGATGCGCCCATCGGTGATCCGCACGATGCGATAGGCGTAGGCCGCGATGTCGCTGTCGTGGGTCACGAGGATGATCGTGTGCCCGCGCCCGTGCAGCTCCTCCAGGATGGCCATGACCTCCTTGCCGCCCTGGCTGTCCAGCGCCCCAGTCGGTTCATCGGCCAGGATGACCGGCCCGCCGTTCATGAGCGCGCGGGCGATGCTGACGCGCTGCTGCTGGCCTCCGGAGAGCTGGTTGGGATGAAACTGCAGACGGTCGCCGAGTCCGAGTTCCCGCAAGAGGTCGCCGGCGTGCGTCTCGCGCTGGAGTTTCGCCATGCCGCAGTACACGGCGGGCACCTCCGCGTTCTCGACCGCGCTCAGGTCGGGCATCAGGTTGTAGCGCTGGAAGATGAAGCCGAACGTATCGCGCCGCAGGGCGGCCAGTTCGTCGCCGTCGAGGCTGGCGACGTCGATGCCGCGGACGCTGTACGTGCCGCTCGACGGCCTGTCGAGACAGCCGATGATGTTCATGAGCGTCGACTTGCCCGAGCCGGATGCGCCCATGATGGCGACGAATTCGCCGCTCTGCACCGTCAGGGTGACCCCCGTGAGCACGGTCAGCGGCTCGCCGCCCGACGTGTAGGTGCGGCTGACACCCGTCAACGCGATCAGGGGCGACGGCATCAGAAGCCCCTTCGACTGCTCAACGGGCTCTTCGCCGCACCCTGCGCCGGCGCGGTCTTCCCGTTGATGACAACCTGTTCCTTCTCCTTGAGACCGGCCGTGACCTCCGCCGAGATTTCGCTCCTGATGCCGACCGTGATCGCGCGCGACTCGACGCGGCCGTCCGCGTTCAACACCTGGACGGTGATGCGGGCGCCCCTGCCGGCGTTGCCGACGGCGGCGGCCGGTATCACCAACACGTTCATGGCCTGCGCCAGCACGATGAACACCTGCGCCGTCATCTGGATCTCCAGCACACGCTCGGGATTCGGCACGTCGAACAGCACGTCGTAGAACACCACGTTGTTGATGAGCTCCGGGGTGGGGAGAATCTGCCTGACCGTGCCGTTCCAGCGCCGGGGCTGGCCGAGGACGGTGAAATAGACGTCCTGCCCGACCTTGACGCGGACGATGTCCGCTTCCGAGACCTGCGCCCACACCGTCATCGTGCTCAGGTCGGCGATCCGAAGAATGTTCGGGGCTTGCTGACTCGCGTTGACCGTCTGGCCTTCGAGCGTGGTGATGGACACGACGTCGCCGGCCATCGGGGCCGTGATCTTCGTATAGCCCACGTTCGCCCTGGCGGTGTCCACCGCCGCCGTCGCCTGCTTCATCTGGGCCGAAAGCGCCGCGACGTCGGCGAGAGCGACTCCGTAACCCGCGCGGGTGACGTCGCGAT
The DNA here is from genome assembly GCA_963717945.1 of uncultured Acidobacteriota bacterium. GTDB lineage: Bacteria > Acidobacteriota > Vicinamibacteria > Vicinamibacterales > Fen-181 > FEN-299. Next base: position 810,690 of record CAVQXT010000007.1, read on the forward strand.
CGTTGGCCGAGATCATCAGCCTGTCGAAGAGCGAGTCGTTGCGAGTCTGCTGCGCCTTGGCGAGCACGAGTTGCGCCTGCTTCGAGGTGCGTTGTGAGGTCATGCTGGCGAGCGTGGCGCTGGCCGACGTCAGCGCGTTGTCCGCCAGGACCGGATCGATTTCCGCGAGCAGCTGGTTCTCCTCCACGTGATCGCCGCGTTTCACCTTCAGCGACTTCAACTTGCCGGAGGTCTGCGACCCGACATCGACGTACTTGACGGGCTGCAGAACGCCCGCCGCCACGACCGTGCTTTCGACGTCGCCGCGCTCGACGGGAGCCGTGGCATAGACGACCTTGGCGGCGCCGTACATCCAGTGGTACCCGAACCAGGAGGACCCGGCGACGAGGAACCCCCCGATGAGCCAGAGGCTGCGTCGGCCCAGGCGCGCCGACCATTTCGTCCTCGAGGTCGGCGTCGGTGCCGGCGACGGGGCTGGCGGGACCGCCGAGACGTCGGGAGTAACCGCGGCGGGCGCGGCTGGCGGGCCGATCGTGGGTGTGTTCATGTCGCGACTTCCAGGATCCCGGCGGCGGGGCACGCTCCCGGCCGCCCATGTTTCGACCCCAGCAGCATACCAACGCGGCCTCGGAGCGTCTGTCCCGGACCGCACACATCGGCGTCCTGGCACGGCTCGGGACCGAGACGCGGCGGGGTTCGATGTCCATGGGGCACGGCGGCTGCCTCGCCGCCCGGAGCGACGCGGAACACGACGCCAGCGCGCGCGCGGGAGGAACGGGAAGTGCGGGAGAAACCCGCGGCAGAGGCGGTCGAAGTCCCGGAGAGGTTCGCGCTCAGTCGTGCAGGACGACGCTGAAGAGGGAAGGGTTGATCTTGAGGCCGCCGTTGTACTCGATGAAGCCGAGCTTCTTGAACTTGTTCATGAAGAAGTTCACGCGCGAGCGCGTCGTGCCGACCATTTCCGCCAGCGCCTCCTGCGAGATCTTCGGCACCGCGTGCTGCGGCTCCTCCTGCTTGCCGTAACGCGCGAGGAGGAGCAGCGCGCGGGCGAGGCGCTTCTCGCTCGAGTTGAACAACTGGTCGACCAGGTCGGCTTCGATGCGGAGGTTGCGGGTCAGCATGTTCGCGATGAAGCGGTCCGAGAAGCCGGGCTGCTCGTGCAGGACGCGCTTCATCTCCGCCCTCTCGACCACCAGGACCTCGCTCGCCACCGTGGCCGTGGCCGTCCCCAGCCGCAGGATCTGCCCGGTGAGCGCGCTTTCACCGAAGAAATCCCCGGCCCCGAGCGTCGCCACGATCGCCTGCCTGCCGGACGCCGACACCACCGAAAGCTGCACGCTGCCCTTCTGGAGGTACATGACGGAGTGACAGGGATCACCCTGCGAGAAGATGACCGCGCGCGCCCGGAACTCCACCACCCGCCGCGCGAGCCCCGCCGAGGCGAGAAACGACTCGACGTCGAACGCCGTGCGCCTGGACGGCTGCTTCCGCGGCGTCTTCATGAGTTCCATCGAAGGCCTCCCGGTGGCATTATAGCAGCGCGGATCCTGCCGGGAATGCGGAATGGCCCGTCAGGGAAATGGCCCGCCTGCCCCCGCAAAAAAACGGGGGCCGCCTCTCCGGGGCGTGCACATGCGGCACGATGGAGAGATGGCCCCCGGGACAGAACCCGTGCTCACCGCGCTCGCCGGACAGGGCCCGGCGCGGGACGGTGAGCGCGGGCTACGCTCGACCCGCGGCTACCAGCGGGGCTCGGAACGACGGCGGTTGCCGCCGCCGCCGCCGAATCCGCCGGACCGCTCGGGCTTCGGCCGCGCCTCGTTGACCACGAGGTTGCGCCCGCCGAGCGAGTGCTCGTTGAACTGCGTGACCGCCTTCTGCGCCTCTTCGTCGGTGCTCATCTCGACAAACGCGAAGCCGCGCGCGCGGCCCGTGGCCATGTCGCGCATGACGTTGACGGTCTCGACCGTCCCGGCAGCCGCGAACAGATTCTGGAGGTCCGCTTCGCCGATTTCGTAGGGCAGGTTCCCGACGTAGAGCTTTCTTGCCATTGACTCGATCTCCTCCCCGCATTGTGCGGGAGGTGTGATGGCGGGCCGTCAGCGCCCGTTCATCGGTGTGCTATCGCTGGAGATCCAGATGCGGACCGCAAGCGGGATGGAGAATGGCTCTTCCGGAGCTGATGCCTCGTGCGGGAAAGGCGAGTTTTCGAGGCTCGATTCAATCTGACGCGGCAAAGCGGAATGCTCTTGTCCAACCTGACCAGGCCAGTATACCACACCCGGCGGCACCTGCCCTCGGATCGGAGCCCGCGCGCGGGCCGAGCGCCTGGCTGAACGGCCCGGGATCTGTGCAGAAGTGCACAGACGCGGGAGGCCGGGCGGCGGTAGCATCCCGGCGGTTGGCCTCGGCTCTCCGGGAGACCTTTCTGGTCGGCCTGGCGCCGGTGCTCGCCGGACCACAGGGAATGAGGCACGACATGACCGGTTACCTCAATCGTTGGACCGCATTGTGCGCGTGGGTCGTCCTGATGGGCGTGGTGTGGGTCTTCTTCGTGCCGGGAGCCGTGTCGGTGTCCAGTTTCTCGGTGCTCGCCGTGACGGGTCCCCTCCTGGTGTTCGTGCTCTCGGTGCTGTGGCGCAGTCAGCAACCCGCACCCTCGGCCGGGCAGCAGCGCGTCCAGGTGGAGGAAGCCGAGGCCAAGGCCAAGGCGAAGAAATAGCCGCGCACGGCGGCTGGCAGGCTCCGCTGGCCGAATGCTGGTATCCTTGTCGCCCGAAAGGGCGTCCTCGGACCAACCAAGGGGACGGCCGCCGGAGCCAGCGCCAATGACGCACCATCGACCCCTGGCCGTCGAGCACGAACTGCTCCCGCGCGTGGAGCGGATCGAGTTTGTCACTGTCTCGCTTCCGTTCCTCCACCCGTTCGGAACGAGCGTCCACGTCTGGACCTGCAAGGAGGCCCTGCTCCTCAGGCTCGTCGCCGACGGCGTCGTCGCGTGGGGCGAGTGCGTCGCCGACCCCGACCCGTTCTACCTCTCCGAGACGACGACGACGGCCCGCCACATCATCGAGGGGTTCCTGCTCCCGCTCGTCGAGCCGGGCCTGCCCTTCGGGGAGGTGCTCGCGAGGTTCCGCGCGGTCCGCGGCCATGGCATGGCCAAGGCCACCGTCGAGAACGCGCTCATCGATTTGATGGCGCTTCGGAAAGGCGTGCCGGTTCACGAGTTGCTCGGCTTCCCGGCGAAGCCGATCATGTCGGGCCTCAGCATCGGCCTGAAGGACTCGCCGGAGGCGCTGGTCGCCGCCGTGCAGGTGGCGGTGGACAAGCGCTACCACCGCGTGAAGATGAAGGTGGCGAAGGGGCGCGACGTCGAATACGTGCGGGCGGTGCGCGAGCGGTTCCCGGATCTCCCGCTGATGGTGGACGCCAACGGCGACTACACGCTGGCCGACGCCGATCACCTGCGCGAACTCGACGAGTTCGGCCTGATGATGATCGAGCAGCCGCTCTCGTACTCGGACATCTACCAGCACTCGAAGCTGCAGAAGCGCCTGGCCACGCCGCTCTGCCTGGACGAGTCGATTCTCGGCCTGGCCGATGCGGTGGCGGCGGTGGAGCTGGGGTCGTGCCGGGTCCTGAACATCAAGCAGGGGAGGGTCGGCGGCCTGGCCGAGTCGGTGCGGATCGCCGGCTACGCCGCGTCCCAGGGCATCGGCGCGTGGTCGGGCGGGATGGACGAGACGGGGATCGGCCGCGCGGCCAACATCCACCTGCAGACGGCCGAGGGGTTCACGATCCCCGGCGACACGTCGGAGACCGCCAACTACTTCGCCGAGGACATCGCCGATCCGCCGGTTGTGCTGGACGCCGAGGGGTTCATCCACATCCCGCCTGGCCCCGGCCTCGGGATCTCGATCGACCCGGCGCGGCTGGCCAAGTACACCCTGGACCGCCACACCGCCTAGGGGGCGGCGCCCCGCTCTGCGGCTATCGGCCGGCCGGACGAGGCGGGCCCGCGTGACGGCCCGCCTCCTCGAGTCCTCGACCTACTTGACCTTGGGGCCGGTCACCGTCTCGCGGTCCTCGGTGTAGGGGACGTTGTCCACCTTGAAGCCGCCGTGGCCAGGCACCCAAACCTCGGTCAGGAACTTCGCGGAACCGACGAGGTTGAAGCCCAGCTCGACCCGGTCCACCTTCCGCTTGCTGAGCACCTTGAGCTGCGGAATCTCGACAGCCGCTCCGCCCTGCTCCGGCGTGAAGACGATGTTGCCGTTGGCCGCGACATCGACGGAGTAGGTGCCGGCGTTCAGGGCCTTGCCCGCCGCGACGAAGTTGAAACCGACCTTCACGGTGGGCGTCTGGGCGGACGCCAGGGCGCCGATGGCGAGGACAAGTGCCACGGTGACGATGAAGAAGCGAATTATGCGAGCCATCTTGGATACTCCCACGCTGTTCGGGATGCCCGTCGCGTCCGATCGGCCGCTCGCGGCGGACGCGCAGCGAACTCACGTCCGACCGCCAGACACGGGCTTCCCGGTGCTATAGACGGGGCGTCGTCGCCCTAGGTTGGGCTTGATGGACCGGCCGCCCCCTCATAGATGGCATACGAACAGGGGTCGGATTTTGTTTACGCCCGCCACTACTTGGCGGGAGGTTTCGCCAACGAGATGTCCGAGATCCCGCCCACGCGCTTGGCCATCTCGATCTTGGCCTGGAAGTCGGTGAACCCGTAGACCACCATCCGCGCGCCGTCGGGCGATCCGCCGCCGTGCATGCACCCGGGCACCCCGGCGCCGGCCGTGAGCCACTCGATGAGCCGGGCGATCCGCATGCGCGTGTCCGCCGGCGAACCTGCTTTCAGGTACTTCTGGACCAGGTGCCCGTAGCGGCCGTCGACGAAGTCCCTGTAGGACGGCATGCAGCCGGTCTCCGCGATCCCGCCGGCGATCTCCTGCGTCAGGCGCTTGGTCTCGTACGGCAGCGTCGCCACGTGCACCTTGTTGGCGTGGGCCAGCACCGGGTCCGGCAGCCACGACCCCGACGGGTGGGGCGTGCCCATCATCGACGCCGCGAGCCCCACGCCGAAGGTGGTCTCGTTGTTGACGATCATCTGCGTGATCTTGTCGCGGAACACCTTCTCGTCGAGGCCGTTGGCCCGGGCGATGAGGATCGACGCGCCCACCATCACGTCGCCCTGGCCGGCCACGCAGGCGCCGATGGCCGACCGGTAGGGGAGCGTGAAGCGGAAGACGGCGTCGCCCGCGTGGGCCCACTCGCCGCGGAGGAAGACGCGCTCGTTCGGCACGAACACGTCCTCGAAGAAGATGTAGGCCTGCGTGATGCCGCCGCGCGTCACCGGGTTGTCGAACCCGTCCTCGAGCTCGCGCTCGTCGGAGGCGTGGCGGGCCTCGACGATCGTGATGCCCGGCGCGTCCTTCGGGGTCGCGAACGACACCGCGTAGTCCGCGTCCTCCCGGCGCAGCTTCACGCCGGGCATGACGAAGATCTCGTGCGCGGCCGCCGTCCCGCAGATCATGATCTTCGCCCCGCGCACGACGATCCCGTCCGGCCGCCGCTTGACGATGTGGAGATACATGTCCGGGTCGGGCTGCTTCGACGGGCCGAGCCGCCGGTTCCCCTTGGGATCGGTCAGCGCGCCCGACAGCGTGATGTCGCGCTCCTGCGCCCCGACCAGCCACGCCTTGAGCCGCTCGTGGTAGGCGGTGCCGTTCGCCTTGTCGACGTCCCACGTCGTCGACCACATGGCGTTGAGCGCCGCCCAGCCCGCGCAGCGCCCGCCCGTGCAGGTGCCGGTCAGCTGGAACATCAGGCGCTTCATCCGGCTGTTGGCGATCATGTCGTCGACCGACCGGATCACCGACAGATACCGGGAGACGCGCCGACCCGTGAGGTGCGACGTCGTCGTCATCAGGTCCTGGTACTTGGGATCGCGCGCGGCCTCGAAGATCTGCGAGTGCCCTTCGACGGTCCGGCGGGTGACCGGGTCGTCGACCGGGTCCTCGACGAGGCGGCCGTGCTTGTAGACGTTCGGCCGCAGCCGCCGCAGCGCCGCCTTGAACTCCTCGGGCGTCTTCGTGTCGCCCGGCTCCGCGATCTGGGGGGCCAGCCCCTCGCCGGTCCGCAGGTGGTGCACGAGCGCCGGCAGGATGTCGCCGACGTCGCCCACCAGGCCGATGTCGGCCACCGAGAAGATCGGGGCGCGCGGGTCGGCGTTGACGGCGACGATCGTCTTCGCGCCGTGGATGCCGACGACGTGGTGCATCATCCCGGAGATGCCCGCGGCGATGTAGAGCTTCGGCGAAACGAAGACGCCGCTGGCGCCGATCATCTGCTCCGGGCGGGCCCAGCCCTCGTCGACGGGCGGCCGCGTCGCGCCCACTTCGGCGTGGAGCAGGGCGGCCAGTTCCTCGACCAGCGCCCACCGTTCCTTCGACCCGACGCCGAATCCGCCGGCGACAACGACGTCGGCTGTCGCGAGCGGGGCGCTGGCCGCTTCCGGCCGGCGCCGCTCCACCTCGCGCGCGGTGCGGCCGTCCGGCGCCGCGTCCACCGCCTCGCGGAGGATCTCGGCGGGCGTGTGGGCCGTGACGAGGGCGAACACCCCGGCGACGACCGTGGCCATCTGCGGCCGCTTGTGCGGGCAGACGATGTTGGCCATGAGCTGGCCGCCGAAGCCGGGCACGGTCTGCACGAGCAGGCCGCGTTCCAGTTTCAGGTCGACGCAGTGGGCGCTCAGGCCGGTGCCGAGGCGCGCGGCAAGGCGCGCGGCCAGCGCCGCGTTCTCGTTGTCGGCGCCGAGCAGCAGCGCCTGGGGCTGATGGCGGCGGGCCGCGTCGGCGACGACGCGCGCGAGGCGCACCGTCGAGAACACCGCGAGCGACGGGTGGTCGATCACGCGCACGACGTCCGCGCCGGCGTACCGCAACTGGTCGAGGAGCGCATCCACATGGTGGCCGGCCAGGATTGCTTCCACCGGGGCGTGCGCCTGCGCCGCGAGCTGGCGGGCCTTGCCCAGCAGCTCGAGCGCGACCGCGTCGATCCGGCCGTTGTGGTGCGACGCCAGAACCCAGAGGGCGTGGTTGTCGCTCATGACGCGTGCCTCCGGAGCCCCAGCCTCGCCACGAGCGCGGCGGCCATCTGGCCGGGCGAGCCCTCGAGCATGTCCCCCTTGCGGGCGGCCGGGGGCGTGAAGATGTTGAGCATCTGTGTCGGCGACCCGCCGAGTCCCACCTCGTCGGGCGAGAGGCCGAGGTCGGCCGCCGTCCAGCAGGTGACGCCGGTCGAGGCGGCGCGCATGATGCCGGTCATCGAGGGCAGGCGCGGCACGTTGACCTCCTTGTCGAAGGTGACCAGCGCCGGCAGATCGCACTCGTAGATCGTCTCGCCGCCCTCGGCGGCGCAGCGGGCGCGGAGCGCCCCGCCGTCGAGCGAGAGCGCCGTGACGTGCGTGAGGTCCGGGATGTCGAGCAGTTCGGCGATCTGCGGCCCGACCTGCGACGTGCTGCCGTCGAGCGAGTAGGCGCCGCAGAAGACCAGGTCGACGCCGCCGAGCCGCCGGATCGCGGCGGCCAGGCAGCGGGCCGTGGCCAGGCTGTCGGCGCCGGCGAACGCGGCGTCGGAGAGCAGGCACGCGCGATCGCAGCCCATCGCCAGCGCCTCGGCCAGCTGCTCCTCGGCCTCGCGGGGGGCCATGGAGATGACGGTGACCGTCCCCTGGTCCTCCGCGCGGAGGGCGACGGCCTGTTCGATCGCGTTCCGGTCGAGCGGATTGATGACCGCCGGCACTTCGTCGCGCCGCAGCAGCATCGTCCGCGGGTCGAGCTTGAGCTTGCCCCACCGGCGGGGGTCCGGCACCGGCTTCATGCACACGACGATGTTCATGCGAGCCTCGTTTCCTGCCGCCTCTCGTTACGCCAGCGCCGCGCGCGCCACGACCAGCTTGCCGATCTCGGTGGTCCCGCCGGCCGACACGCAGACCATCGCGTCGCGGAACAGCCGCTGGACCGCGTACTCCATCATCGTTCCGCACGCGCCGTGGATCTCGATCGCCTTCTTCGCGGCGTTCACCGCCGCCTCGCTGACGAACATCTTCGCCAGCGTCATCTCGACGCCGCAGTCGCGGCCGGAGTCCTTCAGCCACGCCGCGTGATAGCAGAGCCAGCGCGAGGCCTGCAGCTCGGCGAAAATCTCGGCGATGCCCCACTGAATCGCCTGGAGCTGGGCGATCGGACGGCCGTAGAGCGTGCGCTCCTTCGCGAAGCGCACCGACTCGTCGTAGCAGGCCTGCAGGATGCCGAGCGAGGTCGCGGCCATTCCCGGGCGGCCGATCTCGCCGATCGTCTTGAGGGCGATCGTCATCCCGTCGCCCTCGTTGCCGAGCAGGTTCTCCCGCGGCACGTGGCAGTCGCGGAAGACCAGCTCTCCCGTATCGGCCCCGCGCAGGCCGAGCTTGTGCTCGTGCCGGCCCGCGGCAAACCCGGGCGTGCCCTTCTCGATGATGAAGGCGCTGATCCCCTTGGGCCCCTCGCCGGTCTTGGCGACGGTCACCACCGCGTCGCTGAGGTGGCAGTTGGTGATGAAGCACTTGCGGCCGTTGAGGACGTAGCCGTCGCTCACGGGACGGGCGGTGCTCGCCATGCCGAGCAGGTCGGAGCCGCCGGTCGGTTCGGTGATCGCGCACGTGCCGAGGTAATCGCCGCGGCAGAGGGCGGGGAGGTACTTCGCCTTCTGGGCGTCGCTGCCGAAGTCGGAGAGCGCGGCGGCCGCCATGTGGTGGACCTGCAGGCTGATGCCGACGGCGGCCGAGACGCGGCTGACCTCCTCGACCGCCACCGTGCGGGCGAGATGGCCGAGGCTCGAGCCGCCGTACTCGGCGGGGGTGACCAGCCCGAGGACGCCGATCTCGCCGAGCGCACGGGCGAGCGAAGCGGGGAACTCGTCGCGCTGCTCCATCTGCTCGACCAGCGGCGCCACCGTGGCGTCGGCGAACTCACGGACCGCCCGCCGGACCAGGCGCACTTCCCGGGGCAGATCGAAATCCATGACGACCTCGTTCGATGAAGGATGTGGACCGCCCGACCACGGATCGGCCGGCGCTTGGGGGACAGACGCGCGGGCCCATTATAGACAAATTGGATCGGGACGAATTTCAGTTTCTGCCACCCCATCCCGCGAAGAGGATCAACTTGTTGAATGGCCTGCCTGCCCGTCGCACCCCGATCGCGTGAGATCCCCGGAAGATCCGGGCGTCCCGAGCGCGTGCCGAGATGGCAGGCGGACTGCACGAGAGACCTCGTCACGAATTCGGCCAGCTCATCGTTTTCGGCGTCTGAGGGATGCCATGCCTCGAAGGATTCGGCACGGTTCCGGCGGAGTTGTCTTCCACGCGCTCAATCGGGGTGCCCGGCGCGCGCGGTTGTTCGAGGGTGACGACGACTACTCGGCCTACCTGTGCGTCTTGTCGGAAGCGCAGGCGCGGGTGCCGATGCGACTTCTGTCCTTCTGCGTGATGCCCAACCACTGGCACCTCGTCCTGTGGCCGGATACTGATGACGACCTGTCGCACTTCATGCAGTGGCTCACTCGGACCCACGCGCAGCGATGGCAGCTGAATCGGAAGTCCGTCGGCACTGGGGCCGTCTACCAGGGCCGATTTCGTGCGATTCCCGTGCAGAGCGACGAGCACCTCTTGACGGTCTGCCGATACGTTGAGCGAAATCCTCTCAGGGCCGGTCTGGTCGATCGGGCCGAGCACTGGCGCTGGAGCAGTGCGTGGCGGGGGAGTGGTGCCGGCGTCCGCCCCGTAATCTCGGCCTGGCCTGTTCCTCGGCCGACGGACTGGCTCGAGCGGGTCAATGGATCAGAGGCCGACGACCGTCTCCCGATGTTGCGTGCAACGATCGTCCGGCAGGTGCCCTTCGGGGCGGCCGACTGGGGAGCCAAGGCGGCCGCGCGACTCGGGCTGGCGCCGGCGTGCCGGGGCCGCGGGCGTCCCGCTGTCGGCGGCCAGTGAACCAGCGTGCGTGCGACGATGGCAGAAACTGAAATTCGTCCCGATCCAATTACGGCACGCACTGATGACCTGGGCGACTACGGCCGATAGAGCTTCTGATGTTCTTCTACCGCGAATAGCGGGCGTTCCTGTGTCTCGTTCCGTGACACGCATCTCAACTCTGGAGGTCGGCGCATGCGAAAAGTCTCTGTGAATCACATTCTCGCGGTGGTAGTGCTCGCCTTGCTGGTGGCGGCCCCGGTGTCCGCGCAGGACAAGGAAGTCGTGGTCGCCGGCGGGTGGGCGCCGCAGTACCTGTCCGTGGAAGGCGGCAGCACGACAGCTCCGCTCGGGCTGTTCGGCAACGTGGCCTTCTCGGTCACCAACAACATCCAGATCGTCGGTGACCTCGGCTACGCACGCAAGAGCGAGTCTGGGGCGACCTTCAGCCTCCTGACTGCCACTGGCGGCGGGCGTTACGTGATTCCGTCCGGCAACAACGGCAAGGTGTCCCCGTTTGTCGAAGGGCTGGTGGGGCTCGGCTACATCAGTGCCGGGATCGAGGGGTTGTCCGGTTCCCAGACCGGGCTCGCGTTCGGCGTCGGCGGCGGCGTCGACGTGCAGGCGAGCGGAAAGCTCAACGTCCGGGTCCAGGCCAATTACTTCCTGAACCGGATTTCGGGCATCAACTTCAACGAGATCCGGTTCGGCATCGGGATCTCGGGCAAGTCGAAGATCTAGTCATCGTTCCGCATCGTGTGTTCCGTATCTTGTTGAGCCTGGATCGTGTTCCCGCTAAACTCGTCTGAGACACACGTGGACGGCCATGGTGGCCGCACGCGTTCATTCTCTCGTTGTCGTGGAGGTTGGCACATGCGTCGATTCTCAGTGGGTTGTGTCCTATCGGTTGTAGCGCTGGCGTTGCTCGTGGCAGGACCGGTGTTCGCGCAGGACAAGGAAATCGTGGTCGCCGGCGGGTGGGCGCCACAGTATTTTTCCGCGAACGGCGGCAGCACGACAGCTCCGCTCGGGCTGTTCGGCAACGTGGCCGTCTCGGTCACCAACAACATCCAGATCGTCGGTGACCTCGGCTACGCACGTAAGAGCGAGTCCGGGGGGACCTTCAGCTTCCTGACCGCCACCGGCGGCGGGCGCTACGTGATTCCGTCCGGCAGCAACGGCAAGGTGTCTCCGTTTGTCGAAGGGCTGGTGGGGCTCGGTTACATCAGTGCCGGGATCGAGGGGTTGTCCGGTTCCCAGACCGGGCTCGCGTTCGGCGTCGGCGGCGGCGTCGACGTGCAGGCGAGCGGGAAGCTCAACGTCCGGGTCCAGGGCAACTACTTCCTGAACCGGATTTCGGGCGTCAACTTCAACGAGATCCGCTTCGGCATCGGGATCTCGGGCAAGTCGAAGATCTAGTCGGTCTGATCGGAGAGGCTTGCAGCGGGGCGCCATCCTCTGGCGCCCCGTCTGCACGCTTCTATCTCCGCGCGTTCGCTGCCAGCGTCGTTCCCGGCCAACCCAGCCGACCACCCGCCTTCAGCGGGGCCTCACGCGTTCGCGTCCTAATGGCCGTCACCGGCCCTACCGATAACCTGATCGGCTTGATGTGCGGCCGACTGATGCGGCCGCGGCGTTCACTTGACCAATCGTTCTGGAGGTAGGCAGATGCGTAGACTATTGGTGGGTCGAGCCCTGGCGGTCGTCGCTCTGACGGTTCTTATGGCCGGCTCAGCGCACGCGCAGGGAATCGTCGTCGCCGCCGGCTGGGCCCCGTCATATCTCTCGGCCGAGGGCAGCAGCACGACGGCGCCGGTCGGTGCGATGTTCAACGTGGCCGGCTCGGTCTTCCCGTTCGCGAAGATCGTGGGAGATCTGGGCTACCTCCGGAAAGACGGCGGCACTCTGCTCACGGGCACGGCCGGCATTCGCCTGGGCGCCCCCACCGTGGCGAAGGTCTCCCCGTTTGTCGAGGGCCTCGTCGGGCTGGGACGTCTGAGCGTGGACGGCGGATCGAATACCGGCTTCGCCTACGGCTTCGGCGCCGGTGTCGATATCAAGGCGGTCCCGATCGTCGGCCTCAGGCTCCAGGCCAACTACTTCCGGACGAGGCAGATGGGCGTCAGCTTCAACCAGTTCCGACTCGGGCTCGGCATCTCGCTCTCCTCGGGGCTTTAGTGATTGGTTAAGCGGGGTCGTGCCACGACCGGGCTCCCACGCTGGGCGTCCGGTCGCGGCTCGACTCCTCCGATTCTCCCTCGTCGTTTCTCCCTTCCCCGGTCGGCGACTCCGTCCCCCGCCGAAGGCCGCCGCCGAAAGCCGCTAACTTCTTGACTAAAAGGGTCTTCAGGCATAAGCTCAGCCTCGGTCGGCAGTTGCCGGGGACGTCACGGCCGCCGACGTCGAACAACACACTTTTCTGGAGGTCGGAACATGCGAAGCACAAAGATCGTTCGTGTTCTGGCTGTCGTCGCACTCGCGCTGCTGCTGGCTGGCCCGGCGGTCGCGCAGGACAAGGCTGTGGTCATCGCGGGCGGGTGGGCACCGGCATATGGATGGGCCGAGGGCACGAGCGAGTTCATCCCGCTGGGGCTGTTTGTCAACGGGAGCTTCCCGGTCGCGTCGAATGTCTCGATCCTGGGTGACGTCGGCTGGCAGCGCAAGTCTGGTGTCGACATCGTGGAGGCCACCGGTGGCGTCCGCTACTGGGTACCGATGCAGGGGAAGGCGATGCCATTCGTGGAGGGCAGTGCCGGATTGGGGTACGGTTCGATCACGGGGGGCAGCTCGACCGGATTCGCCTTCAGCTTTGGCGGTGGTGTTGACGTTCCTGTGCCGAACAAGAACGTGGGCGTTCGGTTCCAGGTCAACTACTACCGGTTCCAGATTAGCGGCGTCGGCATCAACGCCATCCGGTTCGGCATCGGGATCTCGGGGAAGATGGGCGGCAAGTAGCCGGTCACGCAGTTCACGCCCCGCGGGCGCCGCGTGCGGCGGCGCCCGCAGTCGCCTCGACGTCATCCCCCCGCACCACCCGCCTCGACGAGTGCGCTACTCGCAGCGCAGCGCGACGATCGGATCGACGCGCATCGCCCGCCGCGCCGGGATCGCGCAGGCGGCCAGCGCGACCACCACGAGCAGGGCCGAGACGACGAGGAACGTCGGGAGGTCGCTCGGGGCGACGCCAAACAGGAGACCTCGCAGGAGGCGCGTCAGCCACAGCGCGGCCCCGAGACCCGCCAGGAGACCTGCGGCGACCAGCTTCGCGGCGTGGCCCAGCACGAACCGCAGAAGCTCTCCCTGGCCGGCGCCGAGCGCGATCCGGATGCCGATCTCGCGGCGGCGCTGCGCCACCAGGAACGCCATCACGCTATACAGGCCGACGGCCGCCAGGACGGCCGCCACGGCCGCAAACGTCCCCAGCAGCCACGTCAGGAAGCCCTCGTCGCGCGTGCCGTCGGCGAGCACCTCTTCCATCGTGCGCGGCTCGGCCACCGCCAGCGTCGGGTCGATGGCGCCCAGGTGAGCGCGAACCGGCGCCAGCAGCGGCGTCGGCGGGCCGTCGGTCCTGATCGAGAGATACCGACCTCCCGGGTTGCCGAACGTGCCGGCGAACGGGAAACACGCCTGCGGCAGCGCCTCGCCGCGGACTTCTCTCACCTTGGAATCGGCCACCACGCCGATCACGCGAGCCGTGATCACGCCGCCGAGGAGGAAGGTCCGCCCGACCGGGTCCTTCCTCCCCCAGATGATTCGCGCCATCGTGCGGTTGACGACGGCGGGCCACGTCAGGGTCGGGAGATTGTCGAACCGGGGGTTGGGGACCGAGAAGATGGCGTTGATCTTCTGCGCGACAACCGCCGCCTCGCTCTCGTCCGCGTCCGTGAAGGTCCGGCCCCGGAGCAGCGGGATGCCGAACGCCCGGAAGTAGTCCGGCGACACGTAGTTCCACTCGAACAGCTGGTTCGCCAGCCGGGTGTTGTCCTCTCCGGGCGCGGTGATGAAGCCGTTGCTGCCCCCTTCGAGCGGAATCTCCGTCGACATCGACGCCGCCCGGACCCCCGGCGTCGAGCGGACCCGTTCGATCAGTCGGTCGAAGAACGCCTGCTGCGCGGCTTCGGTACGGTACTTCGCGGCCGGCAGGGTGATCGACATCGTGAGCACGTTGCGCGAGTCGATCCCGAGGTCGGCGCGGCGCATGTTGTCGAAGGTGCGCACGAGGAGGCCGGCGCCGACGAGAAGGGCCAGCGACACGGCCACCTCGGCCACGGCGATTGCGTCGCGGAGCAGCCGCGTGCGGCCCCCGGCGCCGCCCGTCCCATGGCTGGTCGAGTTGAGCTCCGCGCTCAACGGGATCGCGGACGCCTGGAGCGCCGGCAGGATTCCGAACAGCAGGCCCGTGACGACGGCGGCCCCGAGCGTGAAGAGCAGGACCGACACGTCGATGCCCGCCGGGTTGACGAGCGCGATCGGCTGGGACTTGGAGGACTGCAGCACCCGGACTCCCCACCAGGCGGCCGCGAGGCCGGCCGCGCCGCCGGCGAGGGCCAGCAGGACGCTCTCGGTGAGGAGCTGGCGGACCACGCGCCACCGCCCGGCCCCGAGCGCCGCCCGGATGGCGAGCTCGCGCCGCCGCCCGCCCGCGCGGATCAGCAGCAGGTTGGCGACGTTCGCGCACGCGACGAGCAGCACGAGCGCGACCGCGCCGAGCAGGACGAGCAGCGGCTGGCGCGAGGTCCGCGTCATCTGGTCCTTCATCGCGAGCGTCGCCGCGCCGATCTTCTCGTTGCTGTTTGGAAACTGCTTCTCGAGCCGGGCGGCGATCAGCTTCAGGTCTGCCAGCGCCTGGCTGCCGCTCACGCCGCGCTTCAGCCGGCCGACGGCCGAGAAGCTGTGCGACCCGCGCGGCCCGAGCTTCTGCGGCGACATGTCGAGCGGAATCCAGAGCTCCGTGTCCTTCGGGTAGTTGAACCAGGAGGGCATGACGCCCACCACCGTGTAGCGCTCGGAGTCGAGGACGACCGGCTTGTCCACGATCGCGGGGTCGCCGCCGAAGTGCCGCTGCCAGAACCCGTAGCTCAGGACGGCCGCCTTCGCGCCGCCCGAGGCGCTCTCCCCACGGGCGAACGTCCGTCCGAGCAGGGGACCGACGCCGAGCACGCCGAAGAAGCTGTCTTCGGCGCTGATGGCCAGCGCCGTCTCGGCCTGGCCGGTCCCGCTGACGTTGAGACGCTGGTAATAGGTGAACAGGGCCGTCGCCTCGAGCGTCCGGTTCTGCGCCTGCATGTCGATGTAGTCGGGGCCGGTCCACGGGTAATTGCCCGGCGCGGCCTCGGTCTGGTACAGGCGCACGAGGCGGTCCGGTTCGTGGAAGGGGAGCGGACGCAGCAGGACCGCGTTGATGACCGAGAAGATGGCGGTGTTCGCGCCGATCCCCAGCGCGAGCGTCAGCACGGCGACGGCGAAGAACCCCGGCGACTTCGCGATCGTCCGGCCGAAGTAGCCAATGTCCTGCAGCAGAGCGCGCATGCACGGCCTCCTGCAGGACTTAGACGAAACGGGACGTCCTGGGGTTGTCGGCAGGTTGGAAACTTCGCGTCCTGGAGCCGGTTCTGCGAACTTTGGCTTGAGCCTTGAGCCCTGAGCCCTGAGCCGCTCTTCCCTGAGCCTTGAGCCCTCAGCCCTGAGCCTACGTGTCCGCCCTGAGGGCGGCGACCGGGTCCATCCGCGACGCGCGGCGCGACGGGATGTACGCCGAGACGACCACGACCGCCGCCAGGCCGCCCGACACGGCCAGGTAGGTCAGCGGGTCGGTGCCTTTCACGCCGAACAGCATCGACGACATCAGGCTCGACAGCCCCGCGGCGCCGGCGACGCCCAGCGCCAGCCCCATCGCGGCCAGGCCGAGGCCGTGGCGGACGAAGAGGGCCGTCACGTCGCCCGTCTGCGCGCCGAGCGCCAGGCGGACGCCGATTTCGCGCGTCCGCTGCGCGGCGATGTAGGACACCACGCCGTAGATGCCGA
The DNA here is from genome assembly GCA_963717945.1 of uncultured Acidobacteriota bacterium. Taxonomy (GTDB): domain Bacteria; phylum Acidobacteriota; class Vicinamibacteria; order Vicinamibacterales; family Fen-181; genus FEN-299. The sequence continues at coordinate 826,729 of CAVQXT010000007.1, forward strand.
CGATGCCGAGCAGCAGCGACACGCCGGCGGCGAGGGCGAGCATCACGAGGGCGAACGAGGTCTGCGCCATCGACGCCGCGGCGATCTGCTCGACGGTGCGGATCCGCGCGAGCGGCAGGTTGCGGTCGACCGCGCGGACGGCCTGCCTGACCTCGTCTACGAATCCGGCTGCGCCCGCCCGGCTCGACCTGATGACGTAGGTCAGGCGGCGCTGCGCGAAGGGGTCGCCGCCGAAGAACGTCTTGACCATGCAGGGCCAGTACATGATGGGCGGCGCCTCCTGCGCGATTCCGTCCTGCCGCTCGTCGGCGACGACGCCGACGATCTCCCGCCACGGGCTCAGCACCGACTCACGGGCCCGCTGGCCAACGGCCTCGGCCGGCGTCTTCCAGTATTGGCGGGCCATCCGTTCGTTGATGAGGAGCACGGGGGCGAACCCGTAGACGTCCGCCCACGTCAGGTGGCGTCCGGCCACGAGCCGGGTGCCCATCGTCTCGAAGAAGCCAGGCGAGATCCATTTCATCCGGCGCGACCGCACGGCCTGACCTTCGGCCAGCGGAAACGCCTCGACCAGCAGCGGGTTCGACATCCCCTGTCCGTCCATCGCGACCGAGGAGGTCAGGCCCACCGACTGGACGCCGGGGATGGCCGCCATCCTGTCGGCGATCTCCTGGTGCCGGCGCAGGATGGCTTCGGGGTTGGTCGAAAACGCCCTCGGGATCACCAGCTCCGCGGTCATCACCTGGTCGCCTCGCACGAAGCCGGGATCGACGTGCCGGAGCGCCGAGAAGGTCCTGAACATCAGGCCGGAGGCCACGAGCAGGACGAGCGCGAGCGCGATCTCGACGACCACCAGCGCGCTGCGCACGCGGTTGCGCGACCGGCCGTCGCTGGCTGTTCGCCCGCCGTCCCGCAGGGCGGCCAGCCGCGGCGACGCGAAGCGGAGCACGGGCAGCAGGCCGAACAGCAGGCCGGCAACCACCGACAGCGCCGCCGCGAACAGCAGCACCACCGGGTCGATGGCGATATCGTTGACGCGCGGCAGCGCGCTCGGCGCGGTCGCCCGCACGACCCGGACCGTGGCCGCGGCCAGGCCGACGCCGGCCAGGCCACCCGCAAGGCCGAGCGCCAGGCTCTCCGACAGCAGCGTTCGCGCGATCCTCCACCGGCCCGCGCCCAGCGCGGCGCGCACGGCGAGCTCGGTCTGCCGGCTGTCGGCGCGGATCAGGAACAGGTTCGCCACGTTGGCGCACGCGATGAGGAGCACCATCCCGATCGTGCCCATCAGCACCCACAGCACGCGTCCCACGTCGCCCACGGCGTCGTCGGAGAGGAAGCGGACGTCGGGTCCCATCTTCGCGTCGGCGAACCAGGTCGGGCCCAGGGCGGGCGACGGCGCGAACTTCTGCATGGTGAGCGGGATCATTCGGGCCACGTCCCGGCTCGCCTGCTCCAGCGTCACGCCCGGCTTCAGCCTGGCGAGGCCCGGGTAGGAGAAGTTGATGATGGTCGTCGTCGCGCGGTTGAAGCCCATGGGCATCAACAGGGACGGCGTCGTGTCGAGAAAGGCGAACGACCTGGGGAGCACGCCGATGATCTCGCAGGGCGATCCGTTGACGGTGATCGTCCGCCCGATGACGTCACGGCGGCCGCCGAAGCGCTGCTGCCAGAATCCGTCGGTGATGAGCGCCCGCCTCGGGCTGCCCGGCGCATCGTCCTCGCGCGTGAACCGCCGGCCGAGCGTCGGCGAGACCCGCAGGATCGGGAGGAAGCCGTCGGTCACCATGAGCGCGGTGACCTGCTCCGGCTCGCCGTCGCCGGTGATGGCCGCCGGGAGCGTCTGCCAGACGGCCACGTCCTCGAACACGCGTTGCTCGTCCCGGTAGGTGAAGTACTGCGCCGCCGCGAGTACGGCGCGCGGCCATCCGATGCCGGGAGCGGTGCTCCTGACGCTGACCAGCCGGTCCGCCTGTTCGAAGGGCAGCGGCTTGAGGAGCACGCCGTACACGACGCTGAACATCGCCGTGTTCGCGCCGATGCCCAGGGCCAGCGTGACGATGGCGGCAACCAGGAACCCGGGCTTCCGGCCCGCGTGCCGGAGGCCGACCCTGACGTCCTGCACGAGCGACTCCCACCACGACCTCATCGCGCGCCCCCCTTGCGCAGAGAGACGAGATCGCGGGCCGCGGCGTTCGCTGGAGCTCCGAGAAAGTCAGCGGCGCCGCAGCCGGCTGATTACTGGGCGAACGCCAGCAGGTTGACGGGGAACCAGGCCAGGAACCAGAGGACGACGCCGACACAGCACGTCAGGACCACGGCGCGGGGAAGCCGCGAGAGGAAGACCGCGACCAGGACGCACACGCTCGGGATGAGCGCGAGCATGTAATAGGGATACGTGATCCGGGCAAACGCCGCCGCGGCGAAGAACGCCCACGACAGCACGAAAAGCACGACGTGCAGCGAGGCGTTCGGGTTGCGCGCCTTCACGAGCGGCATCGAGAAGGGAAGGGCAAGCCAGATGAGCAGGAGGACGACGAGGTTGGGCTGCCCCATGTACTGCACGTAGGTCCGCTTGAGCTCCTTCCCGATCGCGACCGACGTCGCGTAGTAGGCGCTCGGCGTGAAGCCCGAGAACCACTGCCAGGGATGCACCGCGTCGGAGAGCGCCGGCACCGCGATGGCCCGATTGTGACGGATCATCCGGGCCACGTGGGCAAAGGCGTTCGGGAAGGCGTCGTAGGCCGAGTCGTAGATCTGCAGCCCCGCCATGAAGACGACGAAGGCCGACACGCCGACGAAGAACAGCACCGAGCCGGCCTCGCGGGCGGCCCGCCTCGCGGATGTCCCCGGCGGGCACTGCAGGGCCGCGAAGACCGCCGCCACGGCGACCAGCACGCCCATCGTCTCCTTGGCGAGCATCGCGAGGCCGACGACCGCGCCGGTCCAGACCCACTCGCCCCGCGCGAGCAGGAGCAGCGCCGCCAGACCCAGCGTGACCGCCACGATGTCGAGCATGGCGATCGAGGAGTGCACGAACCAGAGACTCTCGAAGCCGAGGAGGAACGCGGCGAGCAGCGCGGTCTTCCTGTCGGCGAGCCGTCGCGTCAGCAGGTAGAGCAGGAGGACGGCGATGGTGCCGGCGAGGATGCTCGGCAGCCGCCAGGCGACCGCCCGGTCGCCGAAGGCCAGGATGCTCAGCGCGATCAGCCCCTTCGCGAGAGGGGGGTGCTCGACGTTGGAGACGATCCCGGTGATGAGGTCCCGCGAGGCCGGCACGTAGGCGGACTCGTCGAAGACGATGGCCTCGCGCGGGGTCTCGGAGATGGCGAGATGGGCCGCGAGGACGACGAGCAGCAACAGCGCCAGCGACAGCTCGTAGCCGTACCGGGCGGCGAGGCCGCGCAGACGGGCGCCGGCGGTCACCTGGAGTTCCTCACCGGCGGGTTTCCCGGGATGAGCATCGGCAACGTCTGGCGCGGGGTGTGCGCGCGGTGCCACGAGATCCAGGCCAGCGACGCCGTCAGGACGACGAAGACGATGGCGACGAGCGTCGCGAGTCGTTTCCACTGCACGTCGAGGCTCTCTCCGGGGCGGAACTCCCACCACTATGGTCGGGACCGCGCGGACAATTCAAGGGGGAACCGCAATGCGTGGCGTGGGGCGTGTTCAGAAAATGGGGCCGAGACGAGGCGGCCCGTTCGGTCCTATGCCGCGCCGCAGGGTCTGCCCGTAGCAAAGCGTAAACCTGCCCCGACCATGCTGCCAGGGAGGGGCCGCTTTGCGGAGTGGCAGACCCGAGACGCGGCGTTCAATTGCGCCCGGCGCCCGGCGAATCCGCAGTCGAAGTCTACGACGCGTGCCTTGGCGACTTCTGGTTCAGCGTGTCGAGCAGGAGCTTCGCCGAGGGCGGCGGCGCCACGGCTCCTTTCAAGACGATGCTCTCGGCCGGGATGTCCTTGCCGTAGAGGTTCTTGATCGCGCCGTTGTCGGCCCGCAGGGTCGAGCCCTCGAGCGAGACGCCCGCGAACAGCCCGCGCGAGCGCGAGTAGCTGAGGATCTCCGCCCGCATCGTGATGTCGGTGGCCGCCGCGGCGTCGCGTCCCTTGGGACCGGCGGCCGCCGCCAGGTCGGCGCCCAGCTTGACCTTCCCGGTGAGGATGCCGTTGGCGCCGCGCGAGTTCATGACCAGCAGCACGAAGTCGGTCGCCTGCCCGCCCAGCTGCAGGCCGAAGCTGCCGCCCTCGAGCGCCATCATGGCCGGCGCGCTCCACGGGCCGGTGAAGTTGTTGCTGCGGCACGTCATGACGCCGCGGCCGTAGCTGCCGCCGAGGCCGATGGCGAACTTGACGACCGACGGCATGACGATGACGCAGTCGGCCTTGTCGAGGATCGACTGCGGGATCCCCTCGGGGATGCCGAGGATCGCCTGCATCACCTCGCCGGCGGTCTGCACGCGTTCGTCTTCCTTGTTCGCGGCCCAGAGAGAGACGGTCACCAGGCCGGAGAGCGCGAGAACGGCGATCAACTTCTTCATGGAAACCTCCTTTGGGAAACCGGCGGTACGCGGACCGGCGCGGGCGCCCGGTCCTTGGTGAGAATCAGCAGGCGAACGGCCGGCGGCAGCGACCGATAGAGCGAGGCCGCGTCGTCCGGCTTCAGCATGAGGCGGAGCCGCACGGCGTCACGCTCGCGGTGAAACACCGCCGCGATCTCGTCGTGCCACTTCGCGCTCCACCAGGCGCGGAGGCGCGTGAGCCCTCCCGCCTCCCGGTCGGCGTCCAGCGGACGCACTTCGATCGACCGTCCCTCGTCGAACCGGACGTGGTAGCGCGAGGGCACGGGATACTTCTCCTCCGGCGTCGGCGGGATCGGCGGCGCCTCCGGTTCCGGGGCGTCCTTGCGGGGCGGGGCGGCCTGGATGACGAGCCGATCGAGCTGCCTCGGCGGATCGAGCTCGCCGTGCGCCCAGACCAGGTCCTGCCACGGCCGCGCGTCGCGGCGCGCGAACCAGGAGACGCGCGGCTGGCCCACGAGCAGCCCGAGGACCGGGTAGCGCTGGAGCTCCGCGCCGTTCAGCATCAGCGTCAGATCGGACGCGGCCGGGTCGAGCACCAGGTAGAAGTCCTTGCCCTCGGCCAGGTCGATCTGCTGCTGCAGCCGGCTGTTGTCCCGCTGGAGCTCCGCCAGCCGGGCCTCGGCGTCCGGCAGCGGCCCGGCGGCCTCGTTCCTGCGGCAGGCCGCGCCCGGAAGGGCGAGGGCCGCGACGACGATCGCCGCCAGGATGGTTCGCACGGGGGCGCGGAAGTTCGTCATGACGGATCAGTAGATGAAGATGCGCATGCCCACGCGCGCGTTCGCCCAGACCTTGCGCAAGTCGTCGCGTCCGACGCGGACGCAGCCGTGTGACACGGCCCGGCCGAGCAAACGCTCGTAGAGCGTGCCGTGGATCATGTAGCCGTTGCCGAAGTAGAGGGCGTACTCGCCGAGCGAGCCGGTCTCGAGCCGATCGGCCGGGTTGGTCGGGATCGGCTCCCCGTCCTCCACGAACGCCCAGTCGGGCTTGGCCCACACGGGATTGCGCAGCAACGACAGCACCTGGAAGCGCCCGCGGGGCGAGTCGAACACCCACTCCCGCTTCTTGCCGACCGATTCCCTCAGCACCATCCCCGACCCGGCCGAGCACTTGGCCACGAGCAGGGTCTCGTCGTCTTTCTTCAGGTACAGGCGGTTCTGGGTCTGATCGATGACGATGTAGACGCCCTTGGGGGCGGCGGCCTTCAACCGCGTCGTGAGATCGCGGGATCGGCGTTCGAGGTTTGCGGCGAGCTGGCGCAATTCGCGATCGCCGGCCGGCGGGGGCACCGACAGCCTGGGCGCAAGGTCGGTGTACGGCTCGTAGCTGTAACCCGTGCCGGCCCACGCGACGACCGACAGCAGGACGACGAGCGCCGCCACGGCCGCCACGAGCGTCCGCTGGTCGATCACCAGCGGACCGACAAGATACAGCGTACGCCCAGAAACGGCCCGATGACGCCGCGGCAGCGGCGGACGGACGCCGGCCGAAGCCGGCCTGGTCGGGCCGGGCACTGTCCGCCTGGCCGGGCCGGGCACTGTCCGCCTGGTCGGGCCGGGCGATGGCGGCTCGGCCGTGCCGGGCAATGGCGGCCAGCCCGTGCCGGGCGCTGGCGACCGCGTCGTGCCGGCCGCCGGCGCGCGGTCAGGGCCGTCGGCTGCCGGCGGCCTTCTTGTGCCGATCGGCGAATTCGGCGATGGGTCCATAGGAATCGCTTCCGACGATGGTCACCGGCGTGCCGACCGACACGCGGCGCAGGAGGTCGTCGACGTCCCGATTGGTGAGGGCGACGCACCCGTTGGTCCAGTCGCGCTCGCGGCCGCCCCCGCCGTGGATCTCGATGAGCCCGCCGATGCGGGCCGACTCGCCGATGTCGCCGCCGCGGCGGCCGCGGCTGAATTGCGCGCGATCGTCGGCGTTCGGGTAGTCGATGAGCAGCGCCTTGTAGAGGTCGGCCCCCGCACGATCCAGGCGCGACACGATCCGGTAGCGGCCTTCGGGCGTCGCCCCGTCCCCTTCCTGCCGCTTGTCGTCGATCCAGTTGAAGCCGAGCTCGACGCGGTAGCTCTTCACCGGCTCACCGCGTACGAACACGGTCATCAGGTGCGCGTCCTTCACGACCACGATGGCCGCGCGCTTCTCGCGCCGCGACCAGGCGACCGCATCGTCCTTCCAACGCTGCCAGCGGGCCCTCGTGCCGGCGTCGGCGTACCGCGCCGCGTGCTCGGCGGCCCGGTCGGCGGCCTGGCCGGCGAGCGACGAGGCCTCCTGGGCCCGCGCCTGCGCGGCGACCAGGTCGCCCGCGCGTTGATAAACGTGCGCCTGGTCGAGGACCGTTCGCGCCGCCGCCAGCAACCGCCTGTCGGGCCCCAAGTAGATGGTCGCGGCCACCGTTTCGACGTCCGCCACCGCCCGGTGGGCCCGGTCGATCTCGTCGGTCGCGGAACTGGCGCCGACGGCGTGCCGGCTGCGCGCGGCGGCAGCGGCCAGGCGCGCGGCGCGCTCGGCGGCGGACCAGGCCGCGACCACCGATTCAGCATCGGGAATCGGCCAGGCGCGCACCTGCTCGACCCGCTGGCGGGTGAGGGCGTCGCGTGAGGCCTTTTCGGCTGTCGCGAGCTCGTCGGGAGCCCAGCGCATGGCGTCGCCGGACCGTGCCGCCCCCAGGGCGGCGTTGGCCGCGTCGGCCGCTACCCGCATTCTCGCCTCGCGCCCCGACACGATCGCGCGCACGGCGAATACCGCTCCCACGGCGAACGCGAGGCACATGGCTGCCGCGGTCGCCGCGATCCACACGTGGCGCTTACCGCGTCGCATGAGCCTCGCCCCGTACGAACCCGCCGCCCGGCGGGAGGATTAAGCCCCGGCAGAGGCGTGCATCACGCCTCTGCGGCGGGGCGCTCGAGAGGAGCACTACTTCTTCTTGGCTGCCTTGGCTTCTTCGACGGCGGTCTTGACCGTCATGGCCGCGTTCTTGGCCGACTCGGCCTTGGTCTTCGCGTCGAGGAACTTCCCGTCGTTGAGCGCCGTTTCGGCCTCGGTGATCGTTGTGGCGGCGGTGGTCAGGTCGGTCTTCATGGCCGCGATGTCGGCCGCCGAGCCCTTGCCCTTCGGGGCCTTCGCCAGCAGCTCCTCGGCTTCCTTCAGGGTCGCCTTCGCGTCATCGATGCCCTGCGTCGCGTCGGCCTTGGCCTTCTCCTTGCCCGCGGCTGCGTCGGCGGCGGCCTTGTCTCCGGCGGCCTTGGCGGCGGCGGCGAGTTCCTTCGCCTTGTCGTAGGACTTGAACCACTTGCCGTCCTGGGCCTTCATCTCGGCGTCGAGCGCGGCCTGGGCGTCTTCGGCGGCCTTGAGCGAAGTCGGGGCGTAGTCGGCGGCGCCAGCGGTGCCGGCGCTGGTGATGGCGGTCTTGGCGGCGTCGATATCCGCGGTCGGGGGCGTTCCGCACCCGACGACCGTAACGGCGAGACCCAAAACGACAAGAAGGACTCCGAAACGAACACGCATGGCTACTCTCCTTTAGTACACGGCCCGCTGACTCGACTCCGCGTCAGCGGGACACAACCGTAAATCATACTCCTGTCGGGCCCTCATCCGCATCCAGCAGCGCCGGGCCACGCCTCGGGCAGCCCTGCGCCAGGGCCTGCGCGCCCATCCGCGGACAGCTGGAACAGGGCCGATGCCCTGCTCCAGCCATCCCGAGCGCTATCGCCTCGCCTCCTGCTTGGGCGTCGGTTTAGGCCTCGGCTTCGGCTCGGCCGTCGCCGTCTTCGGCATCCAGAAGGCCGGGTCCTCGGCCCGCACGCTCTGGGGCACGTAGCTCATGACCGGGTCGAGCCGGAAGCGGATGGTCTCGGTATTGACGAGGCCGTCCGTCGAGAACTTCATCAGCGAGGCCCGCTCGTCGGTCGTCGCCGCCTTCATGATCGCTTGGCTGTCGGCCATGTACTGGTCGAAGGCGCCGTAGTCGGTGCACGAGGCGAAGATGAGGTAGGTCGGGCTGGGCATCCCGGCGACGACCTGGTAGACGCGGTAGTTGTGGTTCGCGCCGGCGCGTTCGGTCGCCGCGCCGAAAGCCTTCGCGGCCGCCTCGAACTCACTTTCGTGGCCCGCCTTCACGCGGAAGATGCTCACGCTGTAAAACCGCTGCTTGGCGCTGTCGGGAAAGGCGCCGTGACTGAGGTCCTTCCGGGCGGCGGCGAGGATCCCGCGCACGCTGCTGATGTCCTCGGCGTCCGCCTTCGAGAGACGTTCGAGGGAGGGGGCGAGCGCGGCGGAGTCCTCGCGCTTCATCGAGTCGCCGATCGCCGCCTGCGAGTCGAACGGCGTGACGAACCAGGCCTCGTCCGGCCCGGTCAGCGAGACGAGCGCAATGTAATTGTAAGGGTCCTTCGCCTTGTCGTAGGCCGCGGGCCATCCCGCTTCGACCTTGGCGTGATCGGCGACGTGGCCGACCTTCACTTCCTCCCGGTAGATCATGAGGAAGTTCGGCTGCGTGGTGGGCATCGACTGCGCGAACGCCGCGGTGGCGCCCGCGACCAGGACCAGCGCCAGGAGACACGTCTTCACTCTTGCCATTGGGCCCTCCTTGGGGGCAGAACGCGAAGCCGCGTTCCGCGGCGGCCGCTTCCCGTGCGGCATCGTCGCGGGCCGGGCCCACGCTCAAAGGGGGTTTACCTGAACGGGCTATCCTTCGAGTGTCGTACGGCGCAACTGAACAGTCAAGAGGGGATCTGAGCGGGCTTGGCCTTGAGCCCTGCCCTTCGACTCGGGCGTTTTGCGAGCCCTCGCCAGGGCACCCCGAGGAATCGACCGGGCGAAGGCGGTGAGCCTTGAGCCCTGAGTGCCGCGGCCTACGCGCGCACGTCCTGGAGCACCTCGGCGAGGTTCAGCGTTCGCGCCTTCTCGCGGATGGCCGGCAGGTACTGGCCCTGGAGGCCCTTCGCCTCGTTCAGGAGCCCCTCGTACGTGTCCTTCAGCACCTGGCCGGAGAAGACGCGTCCGCCCGAGTAGTAGCGCATCGCCAGGCGCCCGAGCGCGTACGTCGCGGCGAAGGACATGCCCGTGCTCACCGCCTGCCTGGCCAGCCCGCCGAGCACGCCGCCAATCAGGCCGCGGCCGAACAGGTGGCCGACCAGGCCCGCGCCAATCCGCTCGACGTACTGCGAGGTCATGCCGACGCCGGCCGTGGCCAGCAGTTCCTTGATGTGGCCGCGGTCCAGTTCGTAGCCGTAGGCCTTGCCGATGCGGTACACCAGTTTCATCTGCAAGGGGATGATGGCCATCGTCGCCAGCGAGTCCGGCAGCAGCTCCAGGGCGCCGTTCAGGATCGCGTAGTTGAGGATGACACGGTCCTGCTCCTCGGCCGTCATCGATGGGGACAGGACCGGCGGCTCTGCCGCCGAGGGCGCCGCAAGCGGCGCCGCCGCAAGGGCCCCGGCCTTGACCAGGAAGCCCTTCGCCGCCTCGGCCTGCTGCGGATCGAATCCCAGGCTGGTTTCGAGCGCGACGAGGAACGCGCGCTCGGCGTCACTGAGCGCGCCGTCGGCGTGGCACACGCCCACGCAGAGTTCGTGCGCCAGCTTCTTCGCTTCGGGCGACGCGAGCGCGGAGGTCGCCTGACCGAGGGTGACCCGCTTCTGGACGACATCCTGGTAGATGGCCGAGGCGCTGAGGTCGCCTCCAAGCGACATGCTCTCGGCGATGCGCTGAAGTTCCGCGCGTTCGGAGGCCTCCTCGCGGCCGTCGGCCATGGCGGCCATGATGGCGAGCGTCAACAGCGCCTGGCGTTCCTGATCGGTCATCGTCGTCTCCCGGGAAGACCGTGTGGGTCGGTTGTCCTGATCATAGACGAGAAGGCGGCCGCGAAAGTTGTGAGGCGCGAGGAGGGGAGGGCCCGACCACCTCGGCCGCACCGGGTGTTGCAACCCGATCGACGCGGCCCCCGTATTGGTTGACATGGTCACCTGGTTCGAACACCTGTGGCAGGACGTCCGCTACGGATGCCGCATGCTCGCCAAGGCGCCGGCGTTCACCCTGGTCGCCGTCCTCTCGCTGGCGGTCGGCATCGGCGCCAATTGCGCGATCTTCAGCTTTGCCGACGGGCTCCTGCTGCGGCCCCTTCCGGTCGCCCGGCCGGCCGACGTGGTCACCGTCGGCTCGACGATGACGCTCGAGGCGCTCGGGGCGAGCGCCCTCGAATCGTCGTACCTCGACTACAGGGATGTTCGCGACCGCAGCAGGAGCTTCGACGGCCTTGTCGCGTTCACGTACGTGACGGCGGGATTCACCAGTCGTCCCGGCGAAGTGCCCGCCCTGAAGCTGGGCATGTTCGCCAGCGGCAACCTGTTCCGGGTCATGGGCGTCCGGCCCGTCCTCGGGCGGGCGTTCGGGCCCGAGGAGGACCGCGTCCCCGGTCGCGACGCGGTGGTCGTGCTCGGCCACGCCCTGTGGGAGCAGCAGTTCTCGTCGGACCCGTCCGTCCTCGGCCGCCGCGTGGAGATCGACGGTCATCCGTTCACGGTCGTCGGCGTCGCGCCGGCGGAGTTCACCGGCCTGAACGGATTTCTCCGGACCGATTTCTTCGTGCCGCTGATGATGTCGCCGCAGCTGCTCACCGACCCGAAGGCGTCGTCGCTCGAGGCGCGCGACGCGCGGAACCTGACGCTCAAGGGCCGTCTTGCGCCGGGGGTGTCACAGGCCAGGGCGCAGGCGGAGGTGGCCACTATCGGCGCGGCCCTGGAGCGCGCCTACCCGGAGACGAACAAGAACCGCCGCTGGAACGTGCGCAGTGAGTTGCAGGCGCGGATCGCCCAAAGCCCGCCGGACGCGATGCTGGTGGCGATGCTCGCGACGCTCGCGCTCGCCGTGCTGCTGGTGGCCTGCGCCAACGTGGCGGGGCTGCTCACCAGCCGGGCGCCGGTGCGCGCGCGCGAGATGGCGCTGCGCCTCGCCATCGGCGCCGGCCGCGGCCGGATTGTCCGCCAGCTGGTCACCGAAAGCGTGCTCGTCGCGCTGGCGGGCGCCGTCGCGGGCCTCGCGGTCGGCTACGCCGGCATGGTCCTCTTCCGTCAGATCGAGTTCCCGACGGACCTGCCGATTGTCATTTCGTTCCGGATGGACGAACGCGCGCTGCTGTTCAGCCTGGCCGTTGCGCTGGCGAGCGCCGTGCTGTTCGGCCTGTCGCCGGCCATCCAGGCGACGGGGGCGGACCTGACCGCCGTGATGAAGTCCGGCGACGCGGCGGCCCAGGGCCGTCGGCGCCGCTGGGGCCGGACCCTGCTCGTCGGCGGGCAGGTGGCGGTCTCGGTGGTCCTGCTCGTCGTCGCGCTCTTCATGTATCGCGGGTTTCGTGCCCAGCTCGCCGGCGGACCCGGGTATCGCACCGACCATATCCTGCTCATGAGCGTGGACACGAGCCTGGTGCGTTACACGGAGGCGCAGTCCGCGCAGTTCTTCAAAGAGGTCGGCGACCGCGCGCGGGAACTACCCGGCGTGGCCGCCGTGGCGATGGCGACGTCGGTCCCGATGGCGAACGACGGGGTCGGCTTCGAGACGATCGTCCCGGAGGGGTTCCGGTTCCCGCCCGGGAAGGACAACGCGACGGTACTGGCCTCGCGCGTGGATGAGCACTACCTCCGCACGCTGGGCCTCACGCTCCTGCGGGGGCGCGATTTCCGTGTCGAGGACGCGGCCGACGCGCCGAAGGTCGCCATCGTCAACGAGCAGTTCGCCGGGCATTACTGGCCGGGCCAGGACCCGATTGGCAAGCGGTTTCGCCTGGTCGACCGCGACCAGGCGTGGGTGCAGGTGGTGGGGCTCGCGAAGACCGCCAAGTACCTGTTCATCGCCGAGCCGCCGACCGAGTTCATGTATTTGCCCTATCGACAGACGCGCGTGCGTGAGATGGTGCTGCTGGTCCAGTCGGCCGGCGATCCGGCGAGTCTGGCCGGCCCGCTGCGCGGCGTGGTGCATCGTCTCGATCCGAACCTGCCGGTGTACAACGTCCGGACGATGGCCGAGCTCTACCGGATGCGGGCCACGCGCATCTTCACCGTGCTCATCACCACCGTCGCCGCGCTGGGCCTGATGGGTCTCGGCCTGGCCATCGTGGGCCTGTACGGCCTGGTGGCGTATGCCGCCAGCCGCCGGACGCGCGAGATCGGGATTCGCATGGCGATCGGCGCCAACCAGGCGGCGGTGCTCAGGATGGTCCTCGGCCACGGCTTCGTGCTGGCGGTGGTCGGGCTCGCGTTCGGCCTGGTGGCCAGCCTCGGCGCCGGGCGGCTGCTGGCCGCGGCGTTCCCGGCGGGCGACGACGGGCAGGATGTCGTCTCGCTGCTGATCGTGATCCCCGTCGTGCTGGCGGTGACGTTCCTGGCCGCGTACATCCCGGCACGGCGCGCGTCGCGGATCAATCCCACGCAGGCGCTGCGGCACGACTAGTCGCGGGTCGAGAGGAGTTCTCGGGGGTTCGCCGACACACATGGCGAGGGCGCGCATCCGCCGGGTGCCCTGTTTCGCGGCTCTCCTTGAGACAGGGGTAGAACCCCGAATGGCCTGCTTGCCGTCACCCCGCTGTCAGCCCGACGTCTCCGGCCGAGGGCTGGGCCCGCCATTCTGTAACGTCGCCGCGCCGTTTCGTCTATGCCCCGTGAAAAGGGAGGACGGACATGGCTCACCTGTCGATGCGTTCGGCGCGTCTTCGCGAAGCCCTCCGGGTGGCTTCGGCGTTGGCCGTTCTTGGCCTTGCGGCCGTGCCATCGTGGGCCGCCGACCCGGTGGAGCCACGCACGTGGTGGATCGAAATCGGTGGCGGCGCAGCCAAGGTGCACCAGTTCGGGGTGCTGACCCCGGACAGCGCGCCAGCCACTGCGGACGACGTCGGCGGGTTCTTCGAACTCGGGTTCGGGCACATGGTGAACGACCATCTTGGCGTGGGCCTCGAGGTGGGAATGTCCAGCATCCGGGCGGGAGGCTCGGGGGAGAACGCCATTCAGTTCTTTTCGGGTCTGGTCACTGGCAGAATCTACCCGCTCGAGAGGTCGCCCTTCCACATTCGTCTCGCTGGAGGCTCCGTGGTGCGGAGTGATCGGTACACCCCAGGGCAGACGCCCCAGCATCTTGGGTGGGAAGCCGGCATCGGCTACGACCTGAAACTCCGTGGGTACAACCACCTGACGCCGTTTGTCGTGTACCAGTCGGGCCGGCCCGGCGGCGTCACGACGCGCACCGTGCTGGTCGGCGCGGCCTACGGGCGGTGGTGAGTGGGCGGCGGTCGGCACGCGCCGCTCGACTCCGCGATTACAGGCTTCAGCGAACCCGAGCCGTCAAGTGCCAGCCGAATATCCGCGCTGCAGTACGACGCCACGGATCTTCAGTCGGCCGAGCTCGTGCGAGAGAGCTCGAGGGCGCAGACGATGGCGTCCGCCACGGCGAGAATGCCGGCGCCGGAATCGATGCTCGGGACGGATGCAAGAAGCGGTGAGCAAGACGAAAGTTCCTCGAGCGTCACGTGATGGCGAACCGGCAGAATCACCGTCCGATCCTCCCGCACGGCCTTGCCAGCCAGGGCATCGAGTTCCAGCCTCGGCCACGGCTTCGAAATGAAGGCGCGGCTCAGAACCACCACGCCGAACTCGCTCACCAACAGCCCGCGATCGATCTTCACCCCCAGGCTATCCCCAACAGTCAGTTCTGACTCCGCAAGCCACACGGAATGGCCCCGCCGCTGCAGCGCGGTGGCGAGGGGCAGCACGATCTCCGCCCGGTCCTCACCCACATGTGAGAGGAACAGGTCGCGCGTTCCTCTGGACGGCGCAGTCGTCGTCCTGGCGGTCGATTCGGCCCCGCCCTGTCCCATCCGCGACCGCTCACGACCGAACGCGATCGTGGCGTCCCTCTGAAGTCCCGCGACCATCGAAGCGATCTCTTGTTCGCATTGAGGTTGCAGCGTCTCGCGTCCGCGGCCGAGGATCTCTGGCAGGACTCGTCGGAGTCCGCTTGCCGTGCGCTCGACGCTCTTGAGATACGCAGCTTCCAGCTCGTCCAGGAGCCGATTGTCTGCGCGCTGGTTTGCGGCGACGCTCAGGTAGTCGATGAGCGTACCGGTCCCGGCCTCCCCAAATGCCCCAATATGGCTTCGCACGACCGCGATGAGGCCGAAGCCGCTGCGGGAGACTCCGTGTTGGGCCTGGGCTGCCTCGATCTCACGTCTCCGCTCCTCCGCGCAGCTGGCGGCGTGCTGCCGTCTCTTGACGGTCATCGACTCCAGTAATTGTGTGATGTTCTGGTCCACCGCACACTCCTTCGTGCGCGGACGAGTCTACCGCAACCCGGATGGTCCGTCTCGGCGGTCCTTCTGTACCTCGCTCGTCGTCACCTGGAAGCGGCGGACGTTGGAGTAGGTGGCGACGCACTCCAGCCGGCGCGACGCGCCCAGGTAGACCTCGCGCATTTCGGCCGGCACCAGCGTGTCGCCGGCCCGCGCCTCCGACCGGTAGGTGACGGTCACCTCGGCCGACACCGCGCCGAGCTTCAACCTCATCGTGCTGCGGACGACGCGGCCGGTGGCCGGGTCGATCCAGAGCGAGCCCGTGGCGGGCACGTCCCTGGTGCCGTCGCGCACGACGGTCGGCGAGCCGCGCTCGGCGAAGGCCAGCTCCCACGTCTTGACGCCCCCGATGGTCGCCTGCCCCTGCCGGCGGAACGCGAGCTTCGCCCGTCGCGCGGGGTCGAGGTAGCGCAGCGCGAGCGTCGGCAGGTTGAGGTTCCGCTCGACGAAGCCGATGTTGTAGCGCGCGCTCTCCGCCGTGATCTCCGCCGCCCGCTCGGCGGCGGTCGCCGGCGCCTCGAGGAACAGGTTCTGGAGGCGCTGCTCGCGCTCGCGCACGGCCTTGCCGTCCACCTCGTACACGTCGCGGAACGGCATCCACCGGTCGCTGCCGTGCGCCTTCACCAGGAGGAAGTCCGACTTCAGCGTTCGCTGGCCGTCGGGAACCCACTCGGCCTCCTGGGTGAACACCATCCGCTGGCGTAGCCGATCCGGCGCATTCATGATCTCCGTCTTCTCGTACTTCGACTCCCGCTGGATGTAGCGTTCTTCGGCCACCAGGCCCGAGAGCGCGGTCTCGTAGGCCGCGGCGTAGACCCCGGCGCGATCGACGGCCGTCTGCACCTCCGGCGCCAGTGACTCGGACGGATCCGGCGGCGGGGGCTCCTCGACGACGACCTTGGTTGTGTTGGCTGCGGCCGGCTTCGGCGGCGCGGCCTCGGCGCGTGCCTGGCGCTCGGGCTCGATGAGATAGCGTTTGCGCGCGCGAACGTCCACGCCGCGCCGGTTCACCTTCACGTCTACGGAGTGAGTGCGGCCGTCTCGGTCGGCGGCCGTGACTTCGACACCCAGCAGGTAGGAGCCGGACAACTCGCTGGCGACGCGGTCGAAGTACTGCTCGTACGTGCCGATGGCGTCCATGAGCGTGCCGCCGACCACCGACGTCGCGTTCTCGAGGCCCCAGGATTCCTCTCTGATGTCCAAGACGGCGGTCGGTGACGGCCTGTAGCGGGGCCGGCCGAACGGCGACCACTCCAGGTAGAGCGTGTAGAGCGAGATCTGCGCGGCCGCGAAGGTGGACTCGAGCTTGTCGAACGCCGCGAGCGAGTGCAGGTCCGGCATCGGCAGGCCGCCGGAGACGAGGAGCACGGTCTTGGAGCCCTCCACGCCGGTCAACCCCTCAGCGAGGCTGGCCAGCGCGTCCAGCGACCGCTGGCCCCGAAGGTGCGCCTGGATTGCCACCTGGCGCGCCACCATCATCACCCGCACGCTGCAGTCCGGGTCACCCTTTCCGCAGCTCCGATCGACCATTTGTCTCGCGACGTCCGCCTCGCCCTTTTCGACGGCGAATGCCTCGGCCGTTCCGATCGAGAACTCGTAGACGTCCTCGTTCAGTCCGGTGATCACCGCGTCGAGCGACTTCATCACGTCCGACCGCCGCGTCGAGAGCGTGACCTCTTCGCGCAGGCGGGGGATGGTGACGACGCCGACCCGGTCGTTCGGCGCGAGAAGGTCCAGGAACCTGGCGACCTGCTGCCTGATCGCCAGCCCCTCGACCGACTCGATGTGGTCCTCGTCGATGACGATGAGAACGATCCGGGGCGGGGGCGGGGCCTGGGCGGCTGGCGCGGTGTCAGGGGCGGGCTGAGCCGCGCCGCGTTCCTGGGTGCTCTTCGCGCCGATCTCGTATTTCAAGAACTGGGCGGACACGATCGTGCGGGGCTTGCGGTCCACGGTGACCGAGAAGTCGGCGGCGGTCAGGTCGTTCACCGGCCGGCCGGTGTTGTCCACGACGCTCACGTCGATGCGGACGACCTCGACGCCGGACCTGAAGGTCGGCTGCGGTTGCTGCGCCTCGAGGCCAGCGAGCGCAATGACCACGGCGGGGACAAAAAGGAGGTGTCTGAACGACCGGCGAGGGGGAGAGAGCATCACGCACCTCCCGAAGGGCAAGCGCGGCGCGATTATACAGCCGTTCGTCGGTTGGCGACGCGCACCGGTGGCTGTGTGTCGCGGAAATACTGCGGAATCTGGAGCCGGCGGTCGGACTCGAACCGACGACCTGCTGATTACGAATCAGCTGCTCTACCAACTGAGCTACGCCGGCTGAGGCGTGAGGTCTCGGCCGCGCGTGAGGCGCGCGAACCGAACCGTTAGTCTAGCATAAAAGAAATTGCCTTGGACCTCCCCTGTCACGCCCGGACCGTAGACTCCGGCGCATGAACAAGACGAGCGCCCTCCGCCTCCCGTTACCGGACATTCAGACCATCGAGGGGCCGGACGCCGCGCCCACCGAGCCTCCCACGCTTCGCGTCGCGGCGCCGGCATTCCTGGCCCCGACCGACGGCGGGCCCCGCCGCGCACCCCTCGTCGCCCTCCGTAATCCAGACCTCGTCGCCGCTCTCCGGCGGGCCCGCGCGAAGCGATTTGCAGATCGATACGAGTGGCTCGCCCTGCGGCGGAGGCGAGCGCAGATTGAAGCGAGACATGCCATCGAACGATGACGCGGTATCCGGCATCGGCCCGCACGCCGCGCGCTTCGGGCAGGTGCCGGATGCCAATCGAACCGCCCAGTGATGTTCCGATTGCGCGGATTCCTGATTGAGGCCTCAGTTGACCAGACCGCGCCGGCCGACCTGCGGGAGCAAATGCGGACGTGGGATCCAGAACGTGTCCGTCCCCAGGATTGCGATCGTCGTGCGACTGACCCGAACGGTTACGGCTCTGCCGTATCCTGCGCCGGCCGCGCGTCGTCGGGAAGCCGACCTTGCGGAGGAGCACTGCCACGATCACGCTGCTATTCGCTGTCGTACTGCTGCTAGGCGGCTCGGGGTCCGTCATGGCGCAGACCGAAGTCGTCGCCCAATCGATCGCGTAGGACTTCACCGGCCTGCGGGCAGGCGATCTTCAATGGTCGTCTGGCCTTGGCTGATCTGAGGGGCTTGTACTGGTTCGGTGTCAGGCGTAAACGCGTGCGGTTCATAGGGGGGGAAATGCTCACAACTAGGCTCTTGTCCGTATCGTTGGGCGTGCTCGTCGCGTTCACGTTCGGTTGTGGCGGAAGTTCGTCGCCCATGGGGCCGACGCCTCCGCCGCCGCCAACGGCCAGTTCGGTCACGATTACCGCGAGCACCGACATGGTCCGTGTGGGTACCACGTCGATCTTCGCAGCGACCGCTACGCATTCGGACGCCTCGATCGCCACGGTGACGCAGTGGACGAGTAGTAACAATGCGGTGGCGTCGATCAGTTCGGCTGGGCAACTGACCGGGCTCACTAATGGCCAGGCCATCGTCACGGCGACACATGACGGAATCGCGGCGACGGTGCCGGTTCGTGTAGTGGCCAATGTCCAGGGAACCTGGTCTGGCTCCTATCTGATCACGACCTGTGCCAATTACTTCTTGTATGTGAATTGGTGCACGCTAATTGCGGGCGCTGGGCCTGCACCGATTGACTTCTACCTGACACAGACGCGTGACACGGTGTCTGGAGTTCTGGCCTTTGGCCAGTTTGTCGGGAATGTCACCGGCCAGATCAGCAGCAACGGAACCTTGAGCCTGAGTGGCACGACGTATTCCGACCTGGATACCTTTACCGTGGCTGCGTGGTCTACCAACATCGCTGGTAACAACATGACCGGCACGTTCACAGTAAGGAATGCGCTGTACGGTTATCCGGGAGAATACGCTATCAACGGCTGTGTGTTGACCACGGTGACGCGCACCTCGCCGACGGCAACCAGCCGCGGCGCGACCCGATCGCCGATTGCGATTCACAGTGTCGCCGACATGGCGGTGGCTCTAAGGAATCGTTAGTCACACTGCGTCGGGGAAGATGGGCCAATCGATCCTGTACGGTCGATTGGCTCTTTCTATGAGTGGATGCGCACCGCGACGACGAACTGTTCGAACCGCGGCACCCCGGGGAGGGCGATCACCGATGCGTCATTCCCGGCCCCCCTCGTGACATCTGTCGACGAAGCCTCCAGCGGGATGTACCAGGACGCTCCTGGGGTGTTCATGACCGGCGAGGTATCTCGTCTGGACGTGTTCGACGCCCGGGTGCCGGGCCGGGTGCACCTGTCGGTCGCGCTCGACGCGACGACCAACGTCATCCGCCAGATCCGTTCCGATCTCAGCAGAACCGAAGGGAAGTGAGCCCGGGGGCCGGTCGTCGTCCTTCGCCGGCCCGGGCCTGCCGGTCGGCGCGGGCCTTCGAGGCGTCGCGGCACCAGAGGATTGACGCCTCCCGCATGCGATGTGCATAATGCATGCATGAGTGTCAAGACGATTTCCCTGAAACTCGAAGCCTACGAACGGCTCCGGGCCGCCCGGCGGTACCCCGCCGAGTCGTTCAGCGAAGTCGTGCTCCGGGCAACATGGCCCGAGGATACCGTCACCGCCCGGCAACTGCTGGACCTCCGCCGCGCCGCCGCGCGCCGCTTCAGCGACGAGGAACTCGATCGCGTCGACGCCCTCAAGCGGCGTGACATTCCGCCGGAGGACAAGTGGGCCAGTCGCTGATCCTGGAGACCACGTTTCTCGTCGATTTCGAGCGCGAGAACAATCGCGGCGTGCCTGGACCTGCGGTGGCGTTTCTCGAATCGCACGAGAATGCGCGCCTTTACGTCACTTTCACCGTCGCCGGAGAACTCGCGGCCGGAACGTCGCTGGGAGAACGGGCGCGGTGGGAGGCGTTCCTTGCGCCGTTTTACTCGCTCGCCTTCAATGCGGATGTCAGCTGGGAATACGGCCAGACGTACCGCTACCTTCAGGAGAACGGGCTGCTCATTGGCGGCAACGACCTGTGGATTGCGGCGACGGGCCTCGCTTACGGCATGCCGGTTGTCACCAGGAACATCCAGCATTACCGCCGCATCCCGGGGCTTCGCGTCGAGGCGTATTGAGCGCCTGACTCCGACGGCGTGTTCAGAAGACAGCGCGCGCGGCCAGGCGGCCCGGTCGGTGTTATGCCGCGCCGCAGGGATCTGCCCGAGCAAAGCGTAAACCTGCCCCGACCGTGGTGCCAGGGAGGGGCCGCTTTGCGAGCCGGCAGACCCGAGACGCGGCGTTCAATCGGGCGCGGCCGCCAACGCGAGGCGCCGTGCGCGGGAACTGCCCTTTTCATGGGCCAGGGTGAGCCCCGGCTCATGACGCAGCAACGCGCGTCGCTCCCGGCCGGTGTAGAATCTCCCCGCCCGCTGAGCCCCCGTGTCCATGGAGTTCCCTATGCCGCGTCTTGTTCGCCTCCTGCTGGCCGTCGTCGCCCTGTGCGCGCTGGTGGTGGTGCCGGGCTTCACCGCCCGCCCCGAGCAGCCTGACCCGCTGGTCTGCCCGACCTGCGAGGGCTGCACGAGCATCCTCGTGGGGAAGGCGGCATCGGCCGATGGCTCCACGATGACGTCCCATTCGTGCGACAGCACGACGGACCGCACGTGGATGACGATGGAGCCGCACCGGAAGCACGCGCCGGGCGAAACGGCGAAAGTCTACTTCGAGCCGAAGCGGACCACGGGCCCGGACGACCCAGACCGGATCGAGACCGGCGAGATCCCGCAGGTGCCGGAGACCTATGCGTATCTGAACGCCGCCTACCCGATCATGAACGAGCACCAGCTCGCCATCGGGGAGACGACCTTCGGCGGCAAGCGCGAACTGGTGAGCGACAAGGGGATCATCGATTGCCCCGAGCTCTATCGCCTCGTGCTGGAGCGCGCGAAGACCGCGCGCGAGGCGATCCGCGTCGCCGACGAGCTGACGAAGAAGTACGGCTACAACGACGCGGGCGAGGCCTTCACCTTCGCCGACACGAACGAGGTCTGGATCTTCGAGATCCTCGGCCCGGGCAAGGGGAACGTCGGCGCCGTGTGGGCGGCCGTGCGCATCCCCGACGAGAACGTGTTCGTGTCGGCCAACGCGCCGCGCATCCGCAAGCTGGACCTCGCCGACAAGGACCACTACCTCGCCTCCGACAACGTCTTCTCGCTCGCCGAGCGGCTCGGCTACTGGAGCCCGAAGAGCGGCGAGCCGTTCGAGTTCTGCACCGCCTACGGCTCGCGCACCGCCATGGGCAGCCGGCGCCGGGAGTGGAGGGCGCTCAGCCGCATCGCCCCGTCGCTCAAGCTCGACCCCAATTCCGAGAACTACCCGCTGTCGGTCCGGGCCGAGCGCAAGCTCTCGGTGAAGGACGTGCTCGAGATCTTCCGCGACACCTACCAGGACACGCCGTTCGACATGACGCGGTCGCTCAACAGGGTCAGCCGGGACGGCAAGGCGACGAGAAGTCCGATCGCCAACCCCTTCATGACCCAGGAGTACCTGGACGCCTTCAACATCACCTCGGAGCGGACGATCGCCTGCAAGCGGGCCACTTACCTGCAAGTGACTCAATCCCGCGGCTGGCTGCCGAACCCGATTGGCGGCGTCGTCTGGCTCGGCTACGACAACCCGACGACGACGCCCCACACGCCGTTCTACATCGGCATCTCGAACCTGCCGGCGTCGTACGCGGTGGACGGACGCGCGAAGTTCCGGCGCGACAGCGCCTGGTGGGCGTTCCGGCAGGTGAGCCAGCTCACCACGCTGCGCTGGCAGGAGATGGTCAAGGACGTCCAGAAGGTGTGGGAGCCGATCGAGACCAAGGCGTTCGCCGACCAGCCGAGGATCGAAGCGGAGGCCGCACGGCTCTACGCCGAGGACCCGCAGAAGGCGACGGAGTACCTCACGAAGTACTCGAACGACGTCGCCGACGCGTCAGTCGCGGCCTACTGGAAGCTGGCCGAAGATCTGTGGACGAAGTATACGAACTATTTCCATTGATGGCCGGCCAGGAGGCCGGCCCCACAGGAGATCGGCAAGGCTGCCCTTCGACTCGGCCGCCTTGCGGCCTCGCTCAGGGCACCCCGAGCAACGTCGAGGGCTGAAGCCTCGCCCTACAGATGCGATGCGTGGCGGATGGAACGCGCCACCTCGCGGCCTCGGGCAAGCCCTTCGCGAGTCAGTTCCTTGAGTCGGGCCCGCGTGACCGCGCCGCCGCCTGTCGCCCACATCACCACGGCCCGCCCGATCGTCCAGGTGCCGCCGTAGGCGACCGCCACCTTTGGCACCAGGCCGATGGCCGGAAGCAGTCCCACCAGCTGCCGCGCGGCCTGGCGGAAGAGCAGCCCGCCGCCCAGCACCCCCAGGATCTCTCCGACGAGCTCGCGCGGCTGACCGTTCTTGCCCGCCGCGAGCGCGAGCCGGTAGCTCATCATCAACTGGTTCTTCGTGAGCACGACGATGTCGCCGATGTTGAGCGGGATGTCGAGGACCGGCACGATCTCGGCCAGGCCGGTGCTGAAGGCGTAGCCGGCATTGGCGCGCGCCGTGTCCTCGATGATCGCGCCAACCAGCTTCGGCCTCAGGACCGGGAACCGCCGCGCCACGCTGGCGCGCGACTCCGGCGCCACGACGCGGAACAGCCCGTCGATCACGTGGCCGAACCCGCCGTCGTCGAGCCGGTCGATCGACACCCGCGCCAGGCTCCCGTCGGCGTGCACGGTGCCGTCCTGCTCGGCCGACCCGATGGCGACCGTCAGGAGCGGCACCTGGCGCGCCGCCCACTGCTTTCTCGTCGCCTTCATGTCCGCCGACACCTCGCGGCCGCGCGTCACCGCGATGACGATGGTGGGCGCGTCGGCCGGCGCCTGGTGTCCGCCCGGGTGGATGTGCCGCAGGCCGAGCGCCGCGAGCGGGGCATCGACCGCGGTCAGATAGAGCGTGGGGTCGATCTGGCCCTGCGCGAGCCTGATCGCCAGGGCATCGGCGTCGGCGGTGGTCTCGCCGATCACCAGGATGTGGGCCCGCCGCCCGGCCTCGCGCCGGATCGCGTCCAGGTCCATTTCCTTCACGATCCGCCAGATTCGCCTGGGCGTGAACGGGCTGGCCATACTCTTCAGATTCTACACGCCCCGTGGTACGCTGTAACGCCCCTAAGGAGCGATCGTCACCATGCACCTCGCACGATTCCCGCGACGTCGGTACACCCAGGGCTGGACCCCGCTCGAGAAGCTCGATCGCCTTTCGGCGCTGCTCGGCGGCCCGGACCTCTATATCAAGCGCGACGACTTGCTCGGCCTCGCCGGCGGCGGCAACAAGACGCGCAAGCTCGAATTCCTCGTGGCCGACGCGCTCGCCAGGGGCGCCGACACGCTCATCACCTGCGGCGCGGTCCAGTCGAACCACTGCCGGCTGACGCTCGCGGCGGCGGTCAAGGAGGGGCTGAAGTGCCGCCTGGTCCTCGAGGAGCGCGTGGCGCACAGCTACAGCCCCGACGCCAGCGGCAACAACTTCCTGTTCCGCCTGCTCGGCGTCGAGACGCTGACGGTCGTGCCCACCGGCGTGGATCTGGCCGCCGAGATGCAGAAGGCGGCGGACCAGGTCGCGGCCCTCGGCCGGAAGGCGTACATCATCCCCGGCGGCGGGTCGAACCCGCTCGGCGCGCTCGGCTACGTGTCGTGCGCGGAGGAGATCCTCGCCCAGACGCACGAGCTCGACATCCGGATCGATCACATCGTCTGCGCCAGCGGCAGCACGGGCACGCACGCGGGTCTCATCTGCGGGCTCGTCGGCAACAACACCCAGATCCCGCTGACCGGGATCAACGTCCGGCGGACGCGCGAGGAGCAGGAGCCGAACGTCCACAAGCTGGCACAGGAGACCGCCGCGCTGCTCGGCATCCCGGGCGGGATCCCGCGCGAGGCGATCACCGCGCTCGGCGACTGGGTGGGCCCCGGCTACTCGCTGCCGTCGCCCGAGATGGTCGAGGCGGTGCAGTTGCTGGCCCGCGTCGAGGGGATCCTGCTCGACCCGGTCTACACGGGCAAGGCGATGGCGGGGCTGATCGCGCTCGTGCGGCGCGGCGCATTCAAGAAGGGCGAGCACGTGCTGTTCGTGCACACCGGCGGGGCGCCGGCGCTGTACGCGTACCAGTCGGTGCTCGTGTAGAAAGGCTCAGGGCTCAGGGCTCAAGACTGCCGGGGGAGGACGTGATGAAGAGAGCATTCGGTCTTGTCGTCGCGGCTCTAACGCTTTCGTGTCTCGTCGTCGCGCCGGGGTTCGCCCAGTCGGGCGGCGACAAGCAGCCGCCCCCCGGCCAGGGAGGGGACAAGGCGGCCGCAGCCGATCCCGTCAGTGGCGAGTGGGAAGGGCTGGTGGACATGCCGGACGGCCCGCTGCCGTTCGGGATGACGCTCAAACTCGAGCAGGGCAAGGTGACCGGGGAAATCGGATCGGCGGCCGGAACGGCCACGATCACCGAAGGGGCGTGGGCTGACGGGAAGCTGGCGATTGCGTTCACCTACGCCGACGGCGCCAGTATCGAGATGGTCGGCACGCTCGCCGATGGCCAGTTCTCGGGCAGCCTCAGTTACGGGGGCGGCCAGATGGTGATGAACTGGGTCGCGAAGAAGAAGCCCGCGAAGTAGCCCTTCGGGAACACGGCGCGATTCGACTCCGCCCCTTCACTGCAGTACCATGGGTTGTTTGCGGCGGTCCACCGGACCGCCGCAGAGGCCCTCTGCCATGTCCGAGCCGACCGCGGGCACGTCCTCCGAACTCGTCATCCGGGGGGCGCGCACGCACAACCTCAAGAACATCGACCTGACGTTGCCCTCCAACGCCCTGGTCATCATCACGGGCGTGAGCGGGTCGGGCAAGTCGTCGCTGGCCTTCGACACGATCTACGCCGAGGGGCAGCGGCGCTACGTCGAGTCGCTGTCGGCCTACGCGCGGCAGTTCCTCGAGCGGATGGAGAAGCCCGAGGTCGACGCGATCGACGGCGTGTCGCCGGCCATCGCCATCCGCCAGAAGAACAGCGCCAGGAACCCGCGGTCGACCGTCGGTACCACCACCGAGATCCACGACTACCTGCGGCTGCTCTACGCGCGCGCCGGCCGGACGTTCTGCACCGGCTGCGGCGAGGAGGTGGTCCGCGAGAGCCCGGAGGTCGTGGCGCGGCGGCTGGCCGCGCTGCCCGAGGGGACGCGGCTCGTCATCGGCTTCGAGATGCCGGTCGTCAGCGCCGCGGTTCCCTCCCCGGGCGACGCCGCCGAGCCGGCGGACGATTCGGGGGAGAACGGGCACGGGGCGGCGGGCGAGGCGAACGGGGCGAACGGGGCGCCGGTGAGCGCCGCCGACCCCGTGGCGGCGACGCTCGACGTCCTGCGCCGCCGGGGCTTCGGCCGGCTGCTCGTCGACGGCCGCGCGGCCGTGTCGTTCGACGACGTGGCGGTGGAACTGCTCAAGGACCGGGCGACGCTGCACGTGGTGGTCGATCGCGTGAGGGTCCAGCCCGACGTCCTGACGCGCCTGACCGACTCGATCGAGACGGCCTACGCCGAGGGTGGAGGAGCGGCCTTCGCGCTGGAACTGCCGGCGGCCGATCCCGGCCGGGCCGCGGGCCAGGAGGCCCGCGCCACTTCACAGTCGGTGGGGCCGGCGTCCTCGCCGGCCGGGACCGCGACCAGCAAGCCGACGTTCCATGTTTTCTCGGAGCGGTTCGAGTGCCGGGTGTGCGGCATTTCGTACGAGGATCCGCAACCGCGGCTGTTCTCGTTCAACAATCCGTTCGGCGCGTGCCCGACCTGCCACGGCTTCGGCAACGTCATCGAGCTCGACATCGACCTGGTCGTGCCGGACCCGACGCGTTCGATCCAGGACAACGCCGTCGAGCCGTGGAGCAAGCCGCATTACCGGGCCAACCTCGCCGACCTGAAGCGGGCGGCGCGGTCGCGCGGCGTCCGGCTCAACGTGCCGTGGGCCGACCTCACGCCCGAGGAGCGGCGGTTCGTGATCGACGGCGACGGCGAGTACGAGGGGGTCCGCGGCTTCTTCGCCTGGCTCGAGCGGAAGAAATACAAGGTGCACGTCCGGGTGTTCCTCAGCCGGTACCGCGGCTACCAGACCTGCCCGGACTGCGGGGGCGCGCGGCTGCGCCGGGAGGCCCGCGCCGTGCAGGTGGGCGGCCTGACGATCGACCGGGTGTGCGCGCTCACGGTCCGCGAGGCCACGCGGTTCTTCGAGCGCCTCGAGCTGTCCGCGCGCGAGGCCGCCATCGCGGACAAGGTGCTGGCCGAGATCCGCCGCCGGCTCGGGTTCCTGATCGAGGTGGGGCTCGACTACCTGACGCTCGACCGGCTGTCGTCCACGCTCTCGGGCGGCGAGTCGCAGCGCATCAACCTGGCGACCTCGCTCGGATCGGCGCTGGTCGGCACGCTCTACGTGCTCGACGAGCCGTCGATCGGCCTGCACCCGCGCGACAACCAGCGGCTCATCGACATCCTCCGCCAGCTTCGCGACCAGGGCAATACGGTCCTGGTCGTCGAGCACGACGCCGACATGATCCGGGTCGCCGACCACATCGTGGACCTCGGGCTGGGGGCGGGGGAGCAGGGCGGGCGCGTGGTGTTCTCGGGCACGCTCGACGGCCTGATGGCGGATGCTCACTCGCTGACTGCGCGCTACCTGCGGCACGAGCTGTCCATCCCGGTGCCGCGCACCCGCCGCCGCGGGGCGCCCCAGCGGATCCGCCTGCTCGGCGCCAGCGAGCACAACCTCAAGAAGATCGACGTGGCGATCCCGCTGAACACGCTGACGTGCGTGACCGGCGTGAGCGGCTCGGGCAAGTCGACGCTCGTGCACGACATCCTCTACCCGGCCATCAAGCGCCTGAAGGGGGACTGGGAGGGGAAGATCGGGGCGCACCGCGGCCTGCAGGGGGCCGAGCACATCCTCGACGCGGTGCTGGTCGACCAGATGCCGATCGGCCGGACGCCGCGATCCAACCCGGTGACCTACCTGAAGGCGTTCGACCCGATCCGCGAGCTGTTCGCGTCGACCAAGGACGCGCGGTCGCGCGGGCTGACGGCCAGCCACTTCTCGTTCAACGTGGCCGGAGGGCGGTGCGAGGCCTGCGAGGGCGAGGGGCAGATTCGCGTCGAGATGCAGTTCCTGGCGGATGTGTTCGTGCCGTGCGAGGAGTGCGACGGCAAGCGCTTCAAGCCGCAGGTGCTCGAGGTGCGCTATCGCGGGCGCAACGTGCACGAGGTGCTCAACATGACGGTGCGGGAGGCGCTGGCCTTCTTCGCGGCCTCCCAGAAGGTGCTGCGCCGGCTGCACCTGCTCGACGAGATCGGTCTCGGCTACCTGCGCCTCGGCCAGCCGGCGACCACGCTGTCGGGCGGCGAGGCGCAGCGGATCAAGATCGCGTCGCACCTGGCCTCCCGCACCGGCGACCGGCTGCTCTATATCCTCGACGAGCCGACGACCGGCCTGCACTTCGACGACATCGCCAAGCTGCTGGCGGCGTTCCAGAAGCTGCTGCAGGCCGGGCACACGCTGCTCGTGATCGAGCACAATCTCGACGTCATCAAGACCGCCGACTACATCATCGACCTCGGTCCGGAGGGGGGCGAGGACGGCGGCCGGATCGTGGCGCTGGGAACGCCCGAGGAGGTGGCCCAGGTGGAGGCGTCGCACACCGGGCGGTATCTGCGCGGCGTCCTGTAGTCCGTCCTACAGGGCCGGCCTGTCGGTATGGCGCAGGCCTGAAGGCCTGCGCTATCTGTGAAACTTCTCGTGATCTCCAGATAGCGCAGGGCTTCAGCCCTGCGCCGCAAGGCGTAAGCCGATGAAACTTCCCCGTTCCTTCTACGCCCGCCCGACCCTGACGGTCGCCCGCGACCTGCTCGGCAAGGTGCTGGTCCACCGCGCCCCCGACGGGATCACCGCCGGCGCGATCGTCGAGGTGGAGGCGTACATCGGCGAGTCCGACCCGGCCTGCCACGCGGCCCCCGGGCCGACGGCGAGGAACCAGCCGCTCTACGGTCCCCCGGGCCATGCCTACGTCTACCTGAACTACGGCATTCACAACCTCTTCAACGTCGTCACCGAGCGGGACGGCCAGCCGGCCGCGGTCCTCGTGCGGGCGCTCCTGCCGATCGAGGGGATCGAGCTGATGCGGCGTCGGCGCGCGCCCGACAGGCGCAGCCCCGACGC
This sequence comes from uncultured Acidobacteriota bacterium, assembly GCA_963717945.1. Taxonomy (GTDB): domain Bacteria; phylum Acidobacteriota; class Vicinamibacteria; order Vicinamibacterales; family Fen-181; genus FEN-299. Next base: position 854,888 of record CAVQXT010000007.1, read on the forward strand.
GATTCCCGAACACGAGTTGTGCCGCGGTCCCGGGAGCCTGGCGCGCGCGATGGGGATCACGCTGGCCGACAACCGCGCGGACCTGTGCGGGCGGCGGCTCTGGCTGGAAGACCGCGGGATCGCCTATCCGGGCGTCGGGTGGAGCTCGCGGATCGGCATCACCGCCGGCGTCGAGCACCAGTGGCGCGGGTTCGTCAGCGGATGCCCTGCGGTGTCCGGGAGGCCGAAGACTTCAGCCAGTCGGCCAGGGGGGCGTCGAGGCGCCGCACGACGTCCCGGCAGGCGTCGATCCGGTCAACGGTGAGCTGCAGCGTCCGCGGGATCGCGGCGGTCTTGTCGGCGAAGAGCTGGCGGACGCTGTCCCGCGCCTCGGCGTCGCAGAGCTGACCCGCGCCGGCCACCAGCGCCGACAAGGCCTCCGGCTCCGCAAACCCCTGCCGTACGTCGTTCCAGTGCGAGGCCGCGACCTTCCAGGCCTCCGACTGCGCGGCCGGGTTCGCCAGCGCGGCCGACAGCCACTCGGGCCAGGGGGCGCGTCCCCCGGTCGGGGCGATCCCATTTGCCAGCACGCCGATCACGAACGCCGCGTCGGGCGTCGTCGTCAGCACCTCCCGCTCGTCGAGCGCGCGAAGGCGCGGCAGCAGGTCGGCGCCAGCCGTGACCGCGGCCAGGCGGACGACGAGCGGCATGAGGGTGGGGCCGATGCGATCGCGGCCGGCGAGGTGCGCGTCGATCATCGCCCTCGCCGTGGCGAGCACGTCTTTGTCGCGTCCGGCCCGGCCCATGATGTCGAGCACGGCGCGACGCTGCCGGGCGCGGCCCTCGCTCTCGTCTGGCGCCGCCTTCCACCCCAGCCCCTGCTCGACGGGTGAGAAGACGCGCGTGACCCACGACTCGAACGCCGCGTGATCGGGGCCGGGCACCAGGTAGTCCCTGACGAAGGTCAGCTCGCGGTCGAGCTCTTCGATGACCTCCGGCGTCGAGTCCGCCGCCAGCGCGGCCGCGATCGCGAGGTAGTCGCCGATTCGCTGATGCCCGGCGCGCGCCAGGTCCCACGCGTCTTCGAGAAGGCGAACGCGCTCGGCCGGCGTCAACTGGCTCTCCGCGGTCGCCGCCAGCCTGGTCAGAGCGTCGGCCGTGTAGGACGAGTAGTAGTACCCGTTCGCGCCGGCGTTGGCGAACACGGCCGGGAAGCACCCGGCAAGCCTGAAGGTCTGACGCGGCGCGGCCAGCACGAACGTGGAGGCGGCCGGTCGCGCGGCGCCGTCGCCGATGCCGCGCAGCCCGATCGGAATCGTCCAGGCCGAATCCTCCGGGCTCCCGGGCGGCGCGCCGGGCGAGAAGCGGCGCGCGCTCGCGGTCACCACCGTGTCGCCTCCATCGCAGGAGGACTCGATGCCCACCTCCGGCACGCCGGGCCTGGTGATGAAGCCGGACAGCACCGCCGCGACCGGCTGGCCCGACGCGGCCTGCAGGGCCGCGCCCAGGTCCTCGGTGGTCGCCGAGCCGAACGCATGGGCGTGCACGAACGCGACCAGGGCCTTGTGAAACGGCTCGGGACCCAGCCAGGCCTCGACCATCCGGACGACGGCCGCCCCCTTGTCGTAAGCGATCGGATCGAACGACTCCTCGATCTCGGCCGCGGTCGCGACCGGCGCGCGCACGGCCCGCGTGGACTTCAGCGCGTCGAGCCGCATCACGCTGCCGGCGCTCGTCACCCCGTCGAGCCCGGGACGCCACTGGGGCTTCCAGCTCTCGAGCGCCTTGGGAGCCATCCACGTGGCGAAGCCCTCGTTCAGCCACAGGTCGTCCCACGACGCCATGGTGACGACGTCGCCGAGCCACAGGTGGGCGATCTCGTGCGACAGGACCGACGCCTCGCTTGCCAGCGCCGACTCCGGGGCCGTGCCGGGGTTCGCCAGCAGGCCTTCGTCGAAGAAGATCGCCCCGGCGTTCTCCATCGCGCCGGGGAAATCCCCGGGCACGGCCACCAGGTCGAGCTTCCGGAAGGGGTAGTGGAACGCGAAGTACCGGTTGTCGAACGCGAAGATCTGCTCGGCCGCCTCGAGCGCGAAACGCGCCGCGTCCTTGCGCTCGGGCCGCGTGCAGACCCGGACGGGGATCGGCCCGGCCGACCCCTCCGCGCACTGGAAGTCCCCGACGGCGAGCGCCACCAGGTAGGTCGACATCCTCGGCGTCGTCCCGAAGCGCACCGTGTGCGTGCCGGGCTTCGGGCCCGGCGTGTCGGACACCACGGGGCCGTTCGAGATCGCCGTGAGCCCCTGGTCGATCACGGCCGACAGGGCGAAACTGGCCTTCGCGGCCGGCTCGTCGACGCACGGGAACACGCGCCGCGCGTCGGCGGCCTCCATCTGGCTCAGCACGTAATTCCGGCCCGCGGTGCGGACGACGTAGAGGCCGCGCCCGTCGTGCGTCAGCCGGCCGTCGTACTCGACGTGGAGCCTGGCCTTGCCCGGCGGCAGCCGTGCGGGCAGGGTGAAGGTGACGGTGCCCGCCGCCGCGTCCACGGCAACCGTCGGATGGACGGGGGCCCCGTCGGGCACCGTGAGCGACGAGTCCACGATCTCGAGATCGACCGCGTCGAGCGTGAACTTGAAGGTGGCCTTGAGCACCTGGAGGTCGATCGTCAGGTCGCCGCTGAACGAGGAGGTGCCGACCTCCGGCGTGAGGGTCAGCTGGTAGTGCAGCGGCTGGACGTCCGGGGGCGGGCCGCCGGCGGCGGGCGGCGACACGAGCGCCACCAGCAGGCCGACGATCGCGCCGGCGCGCCGGCCACTCACCGGGCCTTTCCGTTCCGCCCGGTGACCGGGACCTTGACCGTCATCCGGCGCCCCTCCCGCAGGACCTCGATCGTCGCGGAAGTGCCGATCGTCGTGTCGGAGAGGAGCTTGACGAACGTCTCGCCGGTGTCCACCCGCCGGCCGTTGAAGGAGACGATCACGTCGCCGGGCTGGATGCCGGCCCGGTAGGCCGACGACGTGCGCGACATGCCGACGACGACCGCGCCCTGCACCGGGGTCGTGTACCCGAGTTGGGCGCCGATCTCCGGGGTCATCGTCCGCACGTTGACCGCGCCGATCGACCCGCGCCGCACCTCGCCGTACTTGATCAGGTCGTCGGCGATGCGGCGGGCGAGGTTGCTCGACACGGCGAAGCCCACGCCCTGCGAGCCGCCCGACTCGCTCATGATGGCGGTGTTGATCCCGACGACTTCGCCGCGCGCATCCACGAGGCCGCCGCCGGAGTTGCCGCGATTGATCGGGGCATCGGTCTGGATGAAGTCCTCGTAGTCGGCCAGGCCCATCCCGGTGCGGCCGAGCGCGCTGACGATCCCGAGGGTGACGGTCTGGTTGAGGGCGAACGGGCTGCCGATGGCGAGCACCCACTGGCCGACCTTGAGCTTCGAGGAGTCGCCCCAGGGCAGCACGGAGAGGTTCTGCGCGTCGATCTTCACGACGGCGATGTCGGTCATCGGGTCGCGCCCCACGATGTGCCCCTTGACTTCGCGCTTGTTGGGCAGGCCGGCCGTGATCTCGCGGACGTTTCCGGCCACCACGTGGTTGTTGGTCACGACGTAGCCGTCGGGCGAGATGATCACGCCGGAGCCGAGGCTCGCCTCCTGCTCGAGCCGAGACCCGAACCAGTCCTCCTCGTTGCCGAAGAACTGCCGGAAGAACGGGTCGTTGGCGAAGGGGGAGTTCGAGGTCTGCACCACCGAGATCGCCGAGATGTTGACGATGCCGGTGACGGCGCGGCCGGCCACGTCGCTGAAGTCGGGCAGCGGGGCGCTCGTCGGCGCCATCGGATGGGCCGCCACCGCCTCGGTGGTCGCCGCGGCCGGCTTTCGCGGCGGCTGCGCGGCGAGTCCCTCGCTCGCCGTCCGGAGCCGGCTCGTCAGGACGAGGCCGGAGAGGAAGCCGGCCAGGACCAGCACGAGCCCCACCGTCGTTCTCTTGAACATGGATGTTCCTCTCGTGTATCCACTTAGACTACACCAGGGGCGGATGGGATGGGCCGGACGAGGGTCTTCGAATCGTGCGATCTTGCGAAGTTGCCGTGTTGTGTGGCGCGAGCCTCCTGGCTCGCGGAGTCGGCCGGCCAGGAGGCCGGCCCCACACATTGCGGGCCCCGTCCTGATGTTTGTGTAGGGCCTTGAGATCCGCCATCGTGGGAGACGTCAGCCGATCTCGACCTGGCGGCGGTCCGAGCGCTTGGGGACCGTGACGGTGAGGACGCCGTTCTCGAGGTCGGCGGTGATGCCCGACGCGTCGACGGCGTGCGGCAGGACGAACGCGCGGGCGAAGCGGCCGTGGCCGCGCTCGACGCGCTCGAAGCGCACCGAGGCCATCTCGCCCGCCTGGCGCTCGCCGCGCAGCGTGAGCTTGCCGTCCTGGATCTGGATCTGGAGGTCTTCCCGGGAGAGCCCGGCCACCTCGGCCGTCACGACGTACCGATCCTCGGTCTCGTAGATGTCCACCGGCGGCGTCCAGCCGGCCTCGTCGGTGCCGGACAGGCGGTGGATGCGCTCCTGGAGCGCCAGCAGGTCCTGCAGCGGATCCCAGCGGGTGAAGGCCACAAGCCATCCTAGCACGGCCGGCGGCGAGGGGGAATCGCTGTGATAAAATGCGCGATTGTCTCCTGCGGCATGAAGACGGCGTGGGTTCGAGCCGCCGATCGGCCCGCCTCGAGGTTTCTGCCGGGTTCGAATTTCTCCAGTTCCACACGCCAGGTGAGGCCATGCAAGCGACACGACTTCGGAAGGGAATGCTCATCAAGATGGGGGAGGACCTGTTCCGGGTTCTCGAGCTGCAGCACGTCACGCCGGGGAACCTGCGCGGGTTCGTCCGCGTCAAGTTGCGCAACATCCGCACCGGCGCGCTCGCGGACCAGAAGCTGCGGTCGGAGGACGAAGTCGACCGCGCGACGCTCGACGAGAAGTCGATGCAGTACCTCTATCACGACGGCTCGGCGTACCACTTCATGGACACGGCCACCTACGAGCAGATCGCGCTGACCGACGAGGTGCTCGGCGACGCGATGCAGTACATGGTGGCCGAGTCGGTGATCGAGATGGAGTTCTACGGCAGCGAGCCGGTGGGGATCGAGCTGCCGCAGACGGTCGATCTGACGGTGGTGGAGACGACGCCCGCCATCAAGGGATCGACGGCGAGCGCGCAGCTCAAGCCGGCGAAGCTCGAGACGGGGCTGGTCGTGCAGGTCCCCCCGTTCATCAACCAGGGCGACCGCGTCCGGGTGAACACCGAGACCGGCGAGTATCAATCCCGGGCGTAGCCGGGCAGGCATCATGGCCGGGCGGAGCCCGGAGGGCATCATGGACGTACCGCGCTCGCAGCAGGCCGGCTGGATCGAGGTGATCACCGGCAGCATGTTCAGCGGGAAGAGCGAGGAGCTGATCCGCCGCCTTCGGCGCGCGCAGATCGCGCGGCAGAAGGTGCAGATCTTCAAGCCGGCCTTCGACACCCGCTTCGGCGACCATCACATCGTCTCGCACAGCGACATGCGGATCGCGTCGGAGAACGTGGCCAGCTCGAAGGCGCTGCTGACCGAGGTGGACCCGGACGCCGAGGTGGTGGGGATCGACGAGGGGCAGTTCTTCGACGCCGACCTGCCCGCCGTGTGCAACGAGCTGGCGAACCGGGGCAAGCGCGTGATCGTCGCCGGCCTCGACCAGGACTACCTGGGCAAGCCGTTCGAGCCGATGCCGCAGCTGCTGGCGATCGCCGAGTACATCACCAAGACGCTCGCGATCTGCATGGTGTGCGGCAACCCGGCCAACCACACCCAGCGGCTCGTGGCGAGCCAGGACCGCGTCCTGCTCGGCGCGCAGGGGACTTACGAGGCCCGCTGCCGCCGCTGCTTCGACCCGACGCTCGCCGGGGCGCCCGAGCCCCGCTGAGGACCGCCGGCCCATGGCGTGGCTGCTGCTCATCTTCGGCGTCGGGTTCCTCGCGGCCGACCTCGCCGGCCTCGCCGAGCAGGTGCGCTACTGGCGCCGCCGCCGCACGGCCCTGCTGACGTGGCCGGGCCGGCGGCCGCCGCTCTTCCAGATGCAGGTCGCCATCGGCGTGGCGCTCGGCCTGCTGCTCGCCTACGACCTGCTGCTGAGGCCCGGCGCGGCCGAGCAGACGTTCGGCGTCGGCATGATGTTCGTCTACTACGCGGGCGTCCTCCCCGCGTCGGCGCGGATCAAGCGCGGGTTCTACCGGGACGGCGTGTGGAGCGACCGCCGGTTCGTGCGCTACTCGCGCATCGGCGCGATCAGCTGGCACGACGAGGCCGAGCCGGTCCTGCTGCTCGCGGCCCGGCGCGGGCGCACGGCGGCGCGGCTGGCCGTCCCCGGCCCCATGCTGGGCGCGGTCCGCCGGCTCCTCCGCGACCTGATCGGGCGCCGCGACATCGACCTGGCCGATGCGGGCCTCGCCCTCGGCCTGCGCGACGAGCGGGACGACGCGTAGCCGGCTGCAGCCCGGTATCTACCGTCCGAGAATCCACCCGATCATGCCGCGGCCGCCGGCGATCGGATCGCCGATCCAGTCGGGGGGCACCAGCCAGACAAACGCGAGGATGGCCACGACCCAGAGGTCGTACTGCCACGTCGCGCGCTCGTCGGTCCAGAAGAACGCCCGCCAGAGCACGTGCAGCACCAGCGGCTTCCGGCTCTCCTTGATCCCCTTCAGCTCGCGCCAGGTGAAGTAGATCCGATCGGCGACAGTGACGATCGACAGGACGAGGATGACCCAGACCACGCCGGCCATCCGGTTGGTGAAGGCGCCGATCATGATGAGGACGATCCGCTCGGGCCGCTCCATGAAGCCGACCTTGCACTTCGGGATGATCGACTCGGCGCGGGCGCGCGTGTAGCTGGTCATCACCGAGAACATCATCGCCAGCGCGGTGATGATGACGTAGTCGGTGCTGGCGTGCTTGGTGTAGAGGTAGATGAGGCCGATGAACAGCGTGATGTCCGAGAAGCGGTCCATCACCGAGTCCCAGAACCCGCCGAACAGCGTCTCGCGCTGCCGCGCGCGCGCCACCTTCCCGTCGATGTAGTCGAAGATGTTCGCGGCCAGCATGACGAACCCGGCCGTCCAGAACCGCTCGGTGCCGAGCAGCCAGGCGCCGGTGATGTTGACCACCACCCCGGTGAAGGTGAGGACGTTGGGCGAGATGCGGAGCGCCACGCACGTGGCGATGATCGCGCGGAGCGGGGCGTTGCAGACCCTGCCGACGACGCCTGTGAAGGTCATGGGAGGCTCAGGCTCCAGGCCGGTGCCGACCGGCCGCGCACGGGCGGTATAATCGACCGTCGGCCGAGTTGCGCGATAAACGCAACATGGTAGCCCATGCCAATCGGTGATCTCAAGAGCCAGATCGATCGCCTGCCCGAGCAGCCCGGCGTCTACCTCTATGGGAACGCCGCCGGGGAGACGATCTACGTCGGCAAGGCCCGCTCGCTGCGCGACCGCGTGCGGAGCTACCTCGCCGCCCGCGGCACGACCGCGAAGACGGATGCCCTGCTCGACGAAGCGGCCTCGCTCGAGGTCATCGTCACCGACTCGGTGGTCGAGGCGCTGGCCCTCGAGAACAACCTCATCAAGCAGCGGCTGCCGAAATATAACATCCTGCTGCGGGATGACAAGAACTATCCGTACCTGCGGCTGACGACCAGCGAGCCGTTCCCCCGCGTGCTCGTCGCCCGGAGCGTCGAGCGCAACGGCGACGCCTACTTCGGGCCGTTCGTGCAGGGCGGCCTGGCGCGCCGCCTGACGCTGCTCAGCCACCGGGTGTTCGGCCTCAGGTCGTGCAACGAGATCATCGACGGCCACCGCGGCCGCCCGTGCCTCGAGTACGACATCAAGCGCTGCCTGGCCCCGTGCGTGGACTCGATCTGCAGCCAGGCGGAGTACGCCCGCGCCGTCCAGGACGCCCGGCTGTTTCTCGAGGGGCGCACCGACGAGCTGCTCGACACGTTCAACCGGCGAATGGCCGAGGCGGCGGCCGAGGAACGGTTCGAACAGGCGGCGCTGCTGCGCGACGCCGGGCAGATGGTCCAGGCGATCCACGACCGTCAGCAGAAGATGGCGTCGACCGGGCTCGGCGACCGCGACGTGTTCGCCGTCAAGGTCGGTCCTGCCGGCGCCGCGATCCAGGTCTTCGAGGTCCGCCGCGGGCGCGTCGTCGAGCGCGTGCAGCTCTTCGCCGCCGAAGCGCTTGCCACGACCGCCGAGGTGCTGCAGGCTGCGCTGCAGCAGTTCTACGCCGACCGCGAGGCCCCGCCGGAGATCCACCTGCCGGTCGATCTGCCCGAGGCCGACGCCACCGGGGCGTGGCTGACGGCGCGCGCCGGACGCCGCGTCCGGCTCCTGGTGCCGAAGCGCGGGGAGAAGCGGGGGCTGGTCGACCTGGCGGCTCGCAACGCGGAGCAGGCCTACCAGTCGCGCTTCAACCGCGAGGGCGCGGCGCACCACGAGGGGCTCGACACGCTGCGCCTCGTCCTGGGACTGCCGGGCCTGCCGAGGCGGATCGAGTGCTTCGACATCTCGACCATCCAGGGAAGCGAGACGGTCGCGTCGATGGTGGTGTGCGAGGACGGACGGATGCGCAAGGGCGAATACCGGAAGTACCGGATCAGGGACGAGGGACGAGGGACGAGGGACGAGGGACGCCAGTCCGCAACAGCCCGGAGGGCGGCGGCGGAAGGGCCGAACGCCGAAGGCCGAACGCCGAAGGCCGAGAGCCGGTATCTCGACGACTTCGCCGCGATGAGCCAGGTGGTGGGCCGGCGCTACCGGCGGCTGCTCGAGGGAGGTGGCCCGTTCCCGGACCTGGTGGTCATCGACGGCGGAAAGGGCCAACTGTCGGCCGCCTATGCGGCGCTCGAGCAGCTGGGGCTGGCGAACCTGGTGGCGGTGGGGCTGGCGAAGAAGGAAGAGCTCGTGTTCACCCGCGCCAGCGACGAGCCGCTGGCGCTCGATCGCGCGAGCCCGGCGCTGCTCTTGTTGCAGCAGCTACGCGACGAGGCCCACCGGTTCGCCGTGACGTTCCACCGGCACGCCCGGCGGATGCGGGACCTCCGGTCCGAGCTGGACGACATCGCCGGCGTCGGGCCGGGCCGGCGGCGGACGCTGCTCACCACGTTCGGCAGCGTCGCGGGGGTGCGGCGGGCCACGCGGGAAGAGCTCACCGCCGCGGTCGGCGCCGCCGCGGCTGACGCCGTGCTCGCGCATTTCGCGGCGGTCCGCTGAGAGAACGGCTCTCGGCTCTTGGCTCTGGGCCCTCGGCGCTGTCCGGCTCTCGGCCGAAAGCCAGACGCCGCCAAGAGCCCAGGGCCGAGAGCCCAGAGCCGTCTTTTGACACTCCGAGCAGGTGGATGCTAGCCTGATTGGCTTCCGTGGACATCAATTTCGGACAGGTCGTCATTTCGTTTCTGGTGCTGGTGTTCTCCCTGACGGTGCACGAATCCGCGCACGCGTGGGCGGCGGACCGCCTCGGAGACCCGACGGCCCGCGCCCTCGGCCGGATCTCGCTCAACCCGCTCGTCCACGCCGACCCGATCGGCACGCTGTTGTTCCCGCTGATCGGCTTGCTGACGCACGCCCCGATCATCGGCTGGGCGAAGCCGGTGCCGGTGGCCACGTGGCGGTTCGCCCGGCCGCGGCGCGACTACCTGCTGGTCGCGGCCGCCGGGCCGGCCAGCAACCTGGGGATGGCGCTGGCGGCGGCCGTGCTGCTGCGCCTGCTGCCCGCGCCGGCTCCGGCGGCCGCCGGCGTCGGCCTGCTCGAGCCGATCGGGGTCTTCGTCTACGCCGTGCTCGTGGTCAACCTTCTCCTGGCGATCTTCAACATGCTGCCGATCCCGCCGCTCGACGGCGGGACGGTGCTGGCCGGCCTGCTGCCCGAGCGTGTCGCGGCCGGCTTCGATCGCCTTCGCCCGTACGGATTCGTGCTGCTCTACGCGCTGATGTTCTCCGGAGGTTTCAGCCTCGTGGTAGGCATCCCATACCGGTTCATGCTGTCGTGGCTCATATGAAACCTCGCGTCGTCTCGGGCATGCGCCCGACGGGTCGGCTGCACCTCGGTCATCTGGCGGGCGCGCTCAGGAACTGGGCGACGCTCCAGGACCAATACGACTGCTTCTACTTCGTCGCCGACTGGCACGCGCTGACGAGCGAATACGCCGACACGGCGGCGCTCGTCGAGAACGCGTACGACAACGTGGCCGACTGGATCGCCGCCGGCCTCGACCCCGAGCGGTCGACGCTGTTCGTCCAGTCGCTCGTGCCCGAGCACGCCGAGCTGTACCTGCTGCTGTCGATGGTGGTCCCGATCCCCTGGCTCGAGCGGGTGCCGACCTACAAGGAACAGCGCGAGCAGTTGTCGGACAAGGACCTGTCGACGATCGGCTTCCTGGGCTACCCGCTGCTGCAGACGGCCGACGTGGCCATGTACGACGCCTCCTACGTCCCGGTGGGCGAGGACCAGGTGCCGCACCTCGAGCTGTCGCGCGAGGTGGTTCGCCGCTTCAACAACTTCTACCGCGGAACGCCCGGCGTCCCAGGCGGCGAGGCGCTCGTCAAGCCGGTACTGGTCGAGCCGCAGCCGCTGCTCACCTCGTTCGGCCGGCTGCCGGGCCTCGACAACCGGAAGATGAGCAAGAGCTACGGCAACGCCATCGACCTCGCCGACGATGCCGAGGCGGTGCGCAAGAAGGTGATGAGCATGTACACGGATCCGAAGAGGATCCGGGCGGACATCCCGGGCACCGTCGAGGGGAACCCGGTCTTCCTGTATCACGACGCGTTCAACTCGAATCTCGAGGAGGTCGAGGACCTCAAGTCGCGCTACCGGCAGGGCAAGGTGGGCGACGTCGAGGTGAAGAAGAAGCTGGCCGCCGCGCTCAACGCCGTGCTCGAACCGATGCGCGAGCGGAGGGCGGAGGCGCTGGCGCACCCCGGCCGGATCCGCGAGCTGCTGTTCGAGGGCTCCGCGCGAGCCCGCACGGTCGCGCAGGGGACGATGGAGCGGGTCAGGGACGCGGTGAAGGTCAGATATCGGCCGTAGGCCGTAGGCAGTAGGCAGCGGCGCACGGCTGAAGCCGTGCGGTATCTGATGCGGTGGGGAAGGGCTACAGGATCTTCAGATAGCGCAGGGCTTTGAGCCCTGCGCCGCGTAAGCCGTAAGGCGTAAGCCGCGAGGCGTCAGGCGTCAGGCGTAAGCCCGGTTGGAGTCATGGATCAGCCAATCACCGAGGACTTCGAGTCGTCCCCAGACAGCTACTCGATCAAGCTCGATCAGTTCGAGGGGCCGCTCGATCTCCTCATTCACCTCATCAAGAAGAACGAGGTGAACATCTACGACATCCCGATCGCGCTCATCACCGCGCAGTATCTCGAGTACCTCCTGGTGATGCGCGAGCTCGACCTCGATCTCGCGGGCGAGTACCTCGTGCTGGCGGCGACGCTCATCCACATCAAGTCGCGCATGCTGCTCCCGCGCCCCGACCCGACGCAGGAAGACCCGGACGAGGACCCGCGCGAGGCGCTGGTCAGGCGGCTGCTCGAGCACCAGCGCTACCGCCAGGCCGCCGAGCTGCTCCACGAGCGCGAGACGCTGCGCGAGGCGCAATGGCTGCGCCCCGACGGGCGCGTGGCGCCGATTGCGGGGGAGGAGTACGAGCCGGAGCTCGAAGTGGACCTCTTCAGCCTGATCGCCGCCTTCAAGGCGGTCCTCGAGCGCGCCAAGCAGCGCCCGAAGGTGACGCTGCCGGCCGAGCAGATCCCGATCGAGACGCGGATCGCACAACTGCTCGCGCGGCTGTCCGAGACCGAGGCGTGCGGCTTCGAGGACCTGTTCGAGGACGTGTCGTCGAAGGGGGACCTGATTGTGACCTTCCTCGCGATCCTGGAGATGATCCGGCTCAAGCTGATTCGCGTGTTCCAGGCCGGCTCGTTCGGGCCGATCCGAATCTACAAGTCGAAGACCGCCGCGGCCGCGCACTAGGTGAGAGATGACCGAGCAGAACGACAACCACGACGACGACGCGCCGCCCCTCGAGGAGCCCGGCGTTCAACCCGAGGCGGCCGCCGCCGACGCCGGCGGGCCCGACGCGCCGCCGCCGGGCGGCGAACCCGAGGCCGGGCCGGCCGAGGTTCGCATGGGGCGCGTGTCCGAAGAGCTGAAGGCGATCATCGAGGCTCTCGTCTACGCGTCGCCCGACCCGCTCACGCCGAAGACGCTCTTCAAAGTGCTCGAATCCGAACCGCGCGAGGACGTCGAGGCGTCGCTCGAGGCGCTGCGGCGGGAGTACCTCGACGGCCAAAGCGGCCTGCAACTGGTCGAGGTGGCCGGCGGCTACCAGATCGTGACCCGCCCCGAGCTGTCCGAGTGGGTGCGCCGGCTGTTCCACGAGCGCAAGTCGCAGAAGCTCTCGGTCGCGGCGCTCGAGACGCTGGCCGTCGTCGCCTACAAGCAGCCGGTCACCGCCCCCGAGATCACCGAGATCCGCGGCGTCAACGCCGCCGGCGTCGTCGCCACGCTGCTCGAGCGGCGGCTCATCAAGATCGCCGGCCGCAAGCAGGTCGTGGGCCGGCCGTTCCTCTACGCGACGACGCGCGAGTTCCTGATCCGCTTCGGCCTGAAGGACCTGAACGACCTCCCGAAGATGGAGGACATGGCGGACGTGCTCGGCTTCGAGCTGCCGAGCGGCCTCACCGAGGCCGGGCCGTCGGAAACGCTGCTGCCGCTCGACGGCGATGTCGATCCGGACAAGACGCTGCTTCCCGACGAGCAGGGCTGAAGCCCGTATGGACATTCGGCTGCAGAAGATCCTCTCCACCGCCGGCGTCGCCTCGAGGCGGGCGGCCGAGAAGCTGATGACCGAGGGGCGCGTCACCGTCAACGGCGAGACGGCGCGCGAGCTCGGCATGCGCGCCAATCCCGACACCGACGACATTCGCGTCGACGGCCGGCCCGTCAAGCCCCAGGGGCGGCGCCTCTACCTGCTCCTCAACAAGCCGCGCGGCTACGTGACGACGCGATCAGACCCGGAGGGGCGGCCGACGGTGCTCGACCTGGTCCCCGGCCTCCACGAGTACGTCTACCCGGTCGGGCGCCTCGACTACGAGTCCGAGGGGCTGTTGATCCTGACCAACGACGGCGAGCTCGCCGCGGCGCTGACGCACCCGAGCCACGAGGTGCCGCGCGAGTATCACGCGCGGGTGAGGGGCACCCCGGACGCTCGCGCCATCGACCGCCTCACGCGCGGCGTCATGATCGACGGGCGCCGGACCGCTCCGGCCCAGGTGGCGGTGGTGACGACGAGCGCCGGGCAGCGAGGCGACCAGTCGGTGGTGTCGATCACGATTCACGAGGGAAGGACGCGCCAGGTGCGGCGGATGTGCGAGGCCGTCGGCCACCCGGTCGTGCGCCTGCGGCGCGTGCGCATCGGGCCGCTCGCCGACCCTTCGCTGAAACTGGGCGCGTGCCGGCCGCTGACCGGCCACGAGGTGGACGCGCTGCGCCGCGCGGCTGGGCCGGACTCAGGGCCCAAGGCTCAGGGCTCAAGCCAAGAGGCTCAGGGCTCAAGACTCAGGGCTCAGGGGCCGCCGGCCGCGAGGTCCGATAGAAGGCGGTAGGCAGTTCCGATTACTGAAACATTCCCGCCCAGAACCTGACGAGCGCCACCACCTCGGCGGTCGTGGCCGGCCGGTCCACTTCGGCGTGGCTGATGAGCGGCGTGAGGAGCACGTGAACCGTCGTGTGCGGCTCGAGGTCGCGCGCGAGGCGGAGCGTCTCCACCGCCGGCACCACGTTGTCCTCGACCCCATGCAGCAGGAACACCGGCGCGTCGGGCGACGGCGACCGGTCGGGCGAGAGCGCCGCGTCGTCGCCCAGGTTCGCGATGTGCGGCAGCAGCAGGGCCCCGAGCGTCTTCACGTCCCGCTCGTTGACCAGGTGCAGGAAGGTCCGCGCGGGCTCGGCGGCGGTCTGTTCCTGCGCCCGGGCGCTCGCGAACTCCCGCTCCGCGTCGGCCTTGTCGAACAGCGCCAGGTGCGAGGCGTGCAGGAACGTCAGGATGCCGGTCTCGAGCGTCTTCGCCTGATCCGGGGGCACGATCTGACCCGCGAGATCGAGCGCGACGATGGCCACTCCGTAGTCGTGGGGCACGGGCACCGGCGGGGCGCCGGCGATGCCGGGTGCCGGAGGCTCCACGCCCGAGCACAGGTATCGGACCACCCGCTGGAAGTTGGCGTGACCGCCGAACGAGAACACGAACGCGAGGCGGCCGCGCAGGCTCGGGCGGCCGGCCGCCACCACCGACAGCCCGCCGGCGAAGCTGATCCCGGCGAGGCCGATCCGGTGGCCGCGCGTGAGATCGGTGCGGCTCGAGAACCACACGGCTGCGTCCTCGATCATGTCGGTCGAGCGGGGGGTCACCTGGTAGCGACTGAGGTCCGGCAACTCGGGCGTGAGCACGACGAACCCGCTCGCGGCCCAGCGGCGGGCGAAGGCGACCAGGCGCGGCTCGTCGATGCCGAGCGCGTTCACGCCGGGCGTCAGGACCAGCGCCGCCTCGGTGTGCGTCTTCGGCACGTACAGCCTCGCCCTCAGGGGGCCGAAGCGCGACGGCACGCTGCACGGCCGCTCGGCCACGACGTCGGTCTCGATGGCGGCCAGCGTCGGGTGCCGGGCCTCGAGCCCCGCCGTCCGCACGATGAGCGACGCCGCGCGCGCATAGGGGCGAACGACCATTCGCGCGGCGAGGAGCACGGCGGCGCCCGCGATCAGGACGACGACCCAGCGGGTGGGAGAGCGCATGGGGGGATGTTACACTGACTCTCCGGCTTACGGCTTACGGCCTACGGCCTACGGCTTACGCCTCACGCCCGTGTCAGGCGCGACACGCGACAAGTCGCAAGCCGGGAGCCGCAAGCCGACGGCCCGATGCGGACGCGTAAGCCGTAAGCCGTGAGGCGTAAGGCGTAAGCCGAGTCATGAATGCAGCTTTGATCATCGCCATCGACGGTCCATCGGGAGTGGGGAAGGGTACGGTGGCGCGGGAAGTGGCCGCCGCGCTCGGCTACCGCCATATCGACACGGGCGCGATGTACCGCGCCGTCGCGTGGCGGGCGCTGAACGACGCCGTCTCCCTCGACGACCCCGACGCGCTCGCGGCGCTGGCCGAACGGCTCGTCATCGTGGCCTCGGGGGCGAGCGTGCTGGTGGACGGCGTGGAGGTCGGCGGCGAGATCCGGACGCCCGAGATCGACCGGGGCGCCTCGCGCGTCGCCCGCGTCGCCGGCGTGCGCGCGGCCCTGGTCGCGCAGCAGCGCCGCCTCGGTGCCGGCGGCGGCGTGGTCATGGAAGGGCGGGACATCGGGACGGTGGTGTTTCCCGACGCGCCGGTCAAGATCTACCTGGACGCGTCGGCCGAGGAACGCGCGCGGCGCCGCGTGCACGACCAGGTGCGCCCGGAGGCGCGCGACGCCGGCCAGGTGGCCAGCGAAATGGCCGCCCGCGACGAGGCCGACCGCACGCGCGCCGTCGCGCCGCTGGCGATGGCTCCCGACGCCCACTTCATCGAGACGACGGCGCTCTCGATCGGGCAGGTCGTCGAGCAGGTCCTGGCTTTGGTCCGCGCCACGAATTGAGGCCTTTATTGGATCGGGACGAATTTCAGTTTCTGCGACGTGATGGCAGATTCTGAAATTCGTCCCGATCCAATTAGGTCAGGGGCGCTTGTTCTTCGCGACGGCGGCCTGAGGCGTCGGCTTCTTCCTCGCGCCGGTGGCGTGCGTCCGCTCCGGGTAGTCCTCCGACGACGCCGGGTCCAATTCCCAGCGGTGGCGGTCGCGGGTCTCAATCTTCTCGGTCGAGGTGAGTTCTTCCCCGTCCGCGTATTCGACGCCGAGCGCCTTCCCGACCTCGTCGACCACCGTCTGACCCGGTGTGGGGTTGTCGCCGCCCGGCGCCTCGTCGCCGACACTGTAAGCCGCCACCCAGTCGGCGTCGACGTCACCGGCCGTCAGGGCAGGACTGGTCTCACGGTGAAGTCGTTGCAGATGCTCGAGTTCCGCACGCCCGCTGCGGGCGGCCGAGGGCCGCTGGTCCAGGTCCAGCGAGGACGGCAGGGGTGGTGTCGGGTCGTCGATCGGCTCGTCGCCGGCAGGCGTCGCCCTCACCGGAGCCCGGCTCGTCGTCTTGTCGGGCGCCTGATAAGACTGGCCGGCCGGCTGGCGCCGCCCGCGAACCGACCGCGTGGCGCCGGGGGTCTTCGCCATCGGAAAGGTCCTTTCGCCGCCTTGACACTGTGACGATAACTGCCGTAAAATGTATTGCTTATCGCCTTTGGGCGATTCGCAACTTCAGCCCGCCGGTGCTGTGAACCGGCAAATCTCGACAGAGGAGGACCCGCAACACCATGGCGGACGTCAACAGCACGACCGGTTCGGACCTGGCAGCCGAGGGGACGACCCACCCCGAGGGCCAGCGCGAAGGAGGTGAGCCGACACCTGTCACCGGGATCAAGAGGGAACCCGGCGACCAGCTCGACACGGATCCGGCCGAATACGCGAAGCTTCTCGACTTCTACGATAGCAGCTTCCGCAACATCGCGGAAGGCGAGGTCGTCAAGGGCACGGTTCTGAAAGTGACCGACTCCGAGGTCATCGTCGACGTGGGGTACAAGTCCGAGGGGATCATCGGCGTCCAGGAGTTCCTGGACGAAGCCGGCCAGGTGACCGTGCGGCCCGGCGACATCGTCGACGTGCTGCTCGAGCGCACCGAGGACCGGGACGGCTACGTCGTCCTCTCGCGCGAAAAAGCGGAGAAGATGAAGATCTGGGACGACGTCGAGAAGGCCTTCGCCGACAAGAAGGTCGTCATCGGGCGCGTCATCGAGCGGATCAAGGGCGGCCTGGCGGTGGACATCGGCGTGCGGGCGTTCCTGCCCGGCTCGCAGGTGGACGTGCGCCCGGTGCGCAACCTGGACGGCCTGCGCGGCCAGGAGCTGCGGATGCGCGTCATCAAGGTGAACAAGAAGCGGGGGAACATCGTCCTCTCGCGGAAGGTCCTCCTCGAGGAAGAGAACGCGGAGAAGAAGAAGCACACGCTCGAGACGCTGGCCGACGGCAAGGTGCTGCGCGGCGTGGTGAAGAACATCACCGACTACGGCGCCTTCATCGACCTCGGCGGCATCGACGGGCTGCTGCACATCACCGACATGTCGTGGGGCCGCGTCGGCCACCCGTCGGAGCTGTTCAAGGTCAACGACGAGATCGACGTGATCGTGCTCAAGTACGACCCGGCGACCGAGCGCGTGTCGCTCGGGTACAAGCAGCTCAGCTCCGACCCGTGGTCGGTGGTGGCCGAGCGGTACCCGGTGGGCATGCGCGTGTCCGGCAAGGTCGTGAGCCTGACCGATTACGGCGCGTTCATCGAGCTCGAGCCGGGCGTCGAGGGGCTGATCCACGTGTCGGAGATGTCGTGGAGCAAGCGGGTCAAGCACCCGTCGAAGATCCTCAACGTCGGCGACACGGTCGAAGCGCTGGTGCTCGGCCTCGACCCGCAGGCGCGGCGGATTTCGCTCGGCCTCAAGCAGATCGGGTCCAACCCGTGGCAGGAGCTGGCGGACCGCTACCCGGTGGGCTCGAAGATCGTCGGCAAGGTGCGCAACCTGACCGAGTTCGGCGCGTTCGTCGAGGTCGAAGAGGACATCGACGGCCTGATCCACATCTCGGACATGTCGTGGAGCAAGCGCGTCAAGCACCCGTCCGAGGTGCTCAAGAAGGGCGACAAGGTCGAGGCGGTCGTGCTGAACATCGACGCCGAGAACCAGCGTCTCTCGCTCGGGCTCAAGCAGCTGGCGACCGACATCTGGGACGAGTTCTTCTCGCGCCACCAGGTGGGCGACACGGTCGAGGGCAAGGTGGTCCGCCTGACCAACTTCGGCGCGTTCGTCGAGCTGGCCGAGGGGATCGAGGGGCTGATTCACGTGTCGGAGTTCGACGAGACCCAGGGCGGCGGCGAGAAGATCGAGCTGGCCGTCGAACAGACCTACCCGATGAAGATCATCAAGCTCAGTCCGGGCGAGCGGAAGATCGGGCTCAGCATCCGCGCGCTGCGCCTCGACCAGGAGCGGCAGGACTGGCAGCACTACGCCGACGGCGGAAGCGTCGGCGCGACGATCGCGGAGCATTTGAAGAACCTGGAGTAGGTTCCGCCGGCTGCAGTGGCTAGTGGTCAGTTGGCAGTGGTCAGTGTGTCACGCGTGACCCACTGGCCACTGACCACGACGAGAAGACCGTAAGGCGTGAGGCGTCAGGCGTAAACCGGTGATTGGCCCGTCCGTCTCGTCCCTGTCCAAGAGCAGGAGGAGAGGCTGTGATCCCAGGGGGCAGTATGACGAAAGCGGAACTCGTGGAGGAAGTCTCCCGGGTTTCGGACCTCACGAAGAAGCACTCCGAGGTCATCGTCGACACCGTCTTCAAGAGCATCATCGACGCCCTCCAGCGGGGCGAGAAGATCGAGCTCCGGGGCTTCGGCAGCTTCCGCCTTCGACGGCGGGAACCGCGCAAGGGGCGGAACCCCAAGACCGGCGATCGGGTCGACGTGCCGCCGAAGAAGATTCCGTACTTCAAGCCGGGCAAGGAACTGAAGGAACTGATCAACCGGGGCGAAGGCGTGGAAGGCCCGACCGCGCCGCCCGGCGGCAGCGGGAACACCGCGGCCGGGTTCTGACGTCTCACCCTTCAGGAAAGGCGCCCGTGGATCGCCTCTGGTCCCCCTGGAGACTCGCTTACGTCAGCGGCGGCGAGTCGAAGGGATGCGTGTTCTGTGACGCGCAGACAAACGAGCACGCCGAGCCGCTCGTCCTGTTCGGCGGCACGACCTGCTTCGTCATCCTCAATCTCTACCCTTACAACAACGGCCACCTGATGGTGGTGCCGCGACGCCACGTCGCGACACTGGCCGAGGCGTCCCCCGACGAACTGGCCGAGCTCATCCGCCTGACGCGCGCCGCGGAGCTGGCGCTCACCGAGGCGTATCACCCGCAGGGCCTGAACGTGGGCATGAATCTCGGGCGGGCCGCCGGCGCGGGCGTGGCCGACCACCTCCACATCCACGTCGTGCCGCGGTGGACCGGCGACACCAATTTCATGTCGGTGGTCGGCGACGTGCGCGTGCTGCCCGAGGAGCTCGAGCACACGGCCGCGAGGCTGAAGCCGATCTTCGAAACGTTGATGAAGAAACCGTAGGGGCGACCCTTGTGGTCGCCCGATCGCCCTTGTGATCGCCCGATGACCCTTGTGGTCGGCCCTACGCGACCTGGTACCCGAGCCCGGCGACCTTGGCCCTTATGGCGTCGAGGTTTACCCGAGCGGGATCGAACGACACGGTGACGCGCTCTTCGGTGCGCGACGCCTCGACGGCTGAGACTCCCGGCATCCGCCCAACCGCCATCTTGATGGCGTTCTCGCACCCGCCGCAGGTCATCCCGGTCACGCGAAGTGTTTCGGTCATACCTCATAGGATTCAGGATTTGCCCCTCGGTTTCAACTCGGGTACGGCGATCGGCCTTCGGCCCTCGACCTTCGGCCGCGAGCCGCGAGCCGATGTATCATCCCTGCTGCCTGCGGAGCCCGACCGCCACGAGCAGCCACGCGACCGAGACGGCGGCGAATCCGGCGACGAGCGGGATCGGCGACTCCTTGAACGGCGCCAGGAACCGCAGGCCGGGTGTCGCGGCGGTGAAGATCGTCTGATCGAGGGCGTACAGCCCGTTGGTCACGCCGGCGAAGAAGGCCGCTAGCGCCGAGTAGTTCGTGGCGGCGCAGAGCGGGCGCACGATCCCGAGCGTCCGCTCCGACGGACGGAAGGCGAAGTAGGCCGCGGTGGCGAGCGTCGCCAGGGCGACCAGCGCGAAGAAGAAGAACACGGGTCCCGGCATGTCAGCCTCCTTGTTTCGTCACTGGTAGAAACGTCCCGGCCTCGCTCTTGTGACACCTGTCACACCCAGGCGCATCTGGCGTTGTACCGAACGTGGAGCGTGAACTCGAGCGGCGGCTGGTCGCGAGGCTGAAGACGGGCGACGTCGCCGCGTTCGAAGCCGTGTACGAGGCCTACCGGCCGCGGCTCTTCAGCTTCCTCGCGCGTCTCAGCCGGCGGCACGACGCGGCCGAAGACCTGCTGGACGAGACCTGGCTGCGCCTGGTCGCCTGCGCCCCGCGTCTCTCCGACGACACGTGCCTCGCGGCGTGGCTCTTCACCGTCGCGCGGAACCTCCACGCGAGCTGGCGCCGTCACCGGGCGCTCGACGAAGACCGGATCGTCGATGCCCCGGCGATGTGGCCCGACCCGGCGCCGGGGACGTCGCCGTTCGACGCCGCGGCCCGCGACGAAACCGAGCGCAGGCTCGAGCGGGCGCTGGCCAGCCTCGCGCTCCGCGACCGCGAGATCCTGCTCATGATGGGCGTGGGCGGCATGGAACCCGAAGACGCGGCCCGGGCGCTGGGGCTCTCTCCCCAGGCCCTCCGGAAGCGGCTCCAGCGGGCGCGAGATCGACTGTCGGCGGCGATGGATCTCGAACGCGTCCCGGTCAGGACGAAGGCCGCGTCGTGAAGCGCAAGCCTGAAGGCCTGCGGGATGTGGTGAAGCGCAGGCCTGAAGGCCTGCGGCAACGGGAGGGGGTGGGACGATGATTCCCGACAATCGCGACGACGCACTCGACGAGCGGCTGCGCGCGATGACCGTCCACGACATCGGCACGGCGCGCGCCGACCGGACGAGAAAACGCTGCCGCGCCGCCCTGGCCGCCCGCGCGGCCTCGCGCCGCCGCCCGCTCGGCCGCCTCTTCTTCGCGGCGGGCCAACGCTGGGCGGCCGTGTCGTGGACCGAACCGCTGGCCACGCTCGCCGTCAGCGCCCTTTACCTCGTGGCCGCCGTCGCGGCCTCGATGGTGCTTCTCAGGCTCGGCCCGCCGCGCTGAGTCGGGCCACTGTGCGTGAGAACCGATTCCTCAATCGTCAGAACCGATTCCTCATCGTGAGCACCGATTCCTCATCGTGAGTTCCGATTCCTCATCGTCAGTTCCGATTCCTCATCGTCAGAACCGATTCCTCTGCGTCAGTCCCGATTCCTCATCGTCAGAACCGATTACCCCAGTAGCAGCTTCGCGATCGTCTGGAGCTGCATGTTCGACGTGCCCTCGTAGATCTGGCCGATCTTGGCGTCGCGGAACAGCTTCTCGACCGGGTAGTCCTTGACGTAGCCGTAGCCGCCGTAGAGCTGCACGGCCAGCGACGTGACGTGCTCGGCCACCTGGGACGAGAACAGCTTGCACATCGCCGCCTCCTGGAGGAACGGCTTGCCCGCGTCGCGCAGCCGCGCCGCGTTGTACACCATCAGCCGCGCCCCCTCGAGCTCGGTCGCCGCCTGCGCCAGCTGGAACTGGACCGCCTGGAAGTCGGAGATCGCCTTGCCGAACTGCTTCCGCTCCTTCGTATACGCCACGGCGTGCGCCAGCGCTCCCCGGGCGAGGCCGATCATCTGGGCGCCGATGCCGATCCGCCCCTCGTTGAGCGTCTCGATCGCCACCTTGTAGCCCTTGCCCACCTCGCCCAGCACCTGGTCGCCCGCCACCACGCAGTCCTCGAACAGCAGTTCGCAGGTGCTGCTCGCGCGGATGCCGAGCTTGTCTTCCTTCTTGCCGACGGTGAACCCGGGCGCGCCGCGCTCGAGGATGAACGCCGTGATGCCGCGGTAGCCGGCCTCCGGGTTGACGTTGGCGAAGACGATGAAGAAGTCGGCCTCGTTGCCGTTGGTGATCCAGAGCTTGCGCCCGTTGATGACGAAGCCGCCGTCCCGCGCGACGGCCCGCGTCGTCATCGCGAACGCGTCGCTCCCCGACGCGGCCTCCGACAGCGCGTAGGCGCCAACCGACTTGCTCGCCAGCGCCGGCAGCCAGCGGCGTTTCAACTCCTCGGTGCCCCAGCGCATCAGGGCGTTGACGACGAGCGTGTTCTGCACGTCGACCAGGACGCCGATGGAGGGATCCACCTGCGAGAGCGCCTCGACGGCCAGCACGGAATGGAAGAAGCTCGCGCCCGCCCCGCCGAACGCCTCGGGAACCTCGATGCCCATCACCCCAAGCGCGAACAGCTCGTCGAGCAGCGTGCGCGGCACCTTGGCGTGCTCGTCCATCTCGCGGACGAGCGGGCGGATGCGCTGGTCGGCAAACTCCAGGACGCTCGCGTAGAAGAGCTGTTCGTCTTCGGCGAGCACGGTGAGCGGAACGCCGGTCTCGGTCGAGGGGTGGGCCACGGGCTTGTCTCCTGTTGAGAAAGCACGATGTTATCATCAATGCGGACCTCCTATGCGCGTCCCTGGATCCCTGGCGCTCGTCGTCGCCGTCGGCGCCCTGGCCGCGCTCCCGCTCGCGCAGGCCCCGCCCCAGGCCCCGCCGCCGTCCCAGGTCCCGACCTTCCGCACCGGGGTGAACTTCGTCCGCGTGGACGTGATCGTGTCGGACCGGCGGGGCCAGGCGATCACCGACCTGACCGGGTCCGACTTCGACGTCAGCGAGGACGGCAAGCCCCAGAAGATCGAGACGTTCAAGCTGGTCACCGTGGACGGCGTCCCGAAGCCGGACGACCCCGAGCCGCGCCAGATCCGCACCGAGTACGACGAGGAGTCCGAGGCGGCGCGCGACGACGTCCGGCTGTTTGTGATCTTCCTGGACGACTACCACGTGCGGCGCAGCTCGGCGATGGCCATCCGGTCCACCCTGGCGGCCTTCGTCCAGAAGCAGCTGGGGCCGGCCGACCTGTGCGGGATCATGCTCCCGGAGATGCCGGTCAGCACCGTCCTGCTCGGGCGCAACCAGCAGGCGCTGCTCTCGGCCCTCCAGCACTTCGAGGGGCGCAAGTACGACTACCAGCCGCGCTACCCGTTTGAAGAGCAGTTCGCGATGTACCCGGCGGCCACCGTCGAGCAGATCCGGAATCAAATCAGCCTCTCGGCGCTCGAGTCGCTCGTCACGCACCTCGGGTCGCTGCGCGAGGGGCGGAAGGCGGTCATCCTCGTCAGCGAGGGATATACCGGGGTGCTGCCCGCGCAGCTGAACGACCCGATTTCCTCGATGCCAGGCATCGGGAACCCCGCGCGGGGCGCGCAGGGCCTGGAGTCGGTTGACGACCGGACGGCGTTCTTCGCGAACATCGACGTCCAGCAGATGCTGCGCCCGGTGTACGACGCCGCCAACCGGAACAACACGGCGATCTACGCCGTCGACCCACGCGGCCTGGCGACCGGAGAGTTCGGATTGACCGACGGCGTCGGGCAGCAGACCGACCGGCAGCTTCTCCAGTCGACGATGCAGTCGCTGCGGACGCTGGCGGAGGAGACCGACGGGCGCGCCATCGTCAACCGGAACGATCTCGACGCCGGACTGAAGCAGGTTATCCGCGATTCGAGCGCCTATTACCTGCTCGGCTACAACACGAGCAACACGACGGCGGACGGCAAGTTCCACGAGATCAAGGTCCGGGTCAGGCGGCCCGGCGTGCAGGTCCGGGCGCGGAGGGGGTACTGGGCGCTGACGAAAGAGGAGATGGCGCGGGCGCTCGCCCCGCCGCCCCCGGCGGTGCCGGCCTCGGTCAACAAGGCGTTGGGGTCGATCGCCGAGCCGCGACAGGGACGTTACATACGCGAGTGGATCGGGACGGGGAAGGGCGAAGGCGGCCGGACGCGCGTGACGTTTGTGTGGGACCCGCTGCCGCCGGTGCCCGGCCTCGAGCGCGGCCGGCGGCTGGGCGTGGTCCTGCAGGCGGAGCGCGGCACGCGCGTCTTCTACAGCGGGCCGGTCGGCGACCCGCCGCCGGCCGGTGAGGCGGCGGCCAGCTCCCCCGCCGCGCCGGACCAGCCGATGCCCGCCCCCGCGCCGGCCTCCGTGACGTTCGAGGCCGAGCCCGGGCCGATCCGGGTCCGGATCACGGTCAAAGGCGAGGGGGGGGAGACGCTCGACCGCGAGCTTCGCGACCTCGCCGTGCCGGACCTGACACAGGTCCGGGTGGCGCTCTCGACGCCAGCCGTGTACCGCACTGCCAACGCCCGGGAGTTCCAGGCTTTGATGGCGAGCGCCTCGCCCGTGCCGACGCCCGCGCGCGAGTTCAGGCGCACCGAGCGCCTGGTGGTCCGTTTCGAGGTCTACGCGCCCGGCACCGAGGCGCCTGCCGTCTCGGCGCGCGTGCTGAACCGGATGGGGAAGGGGATGGCGGATCTGCCCGTGAAGGCCCCGCAGCCGCCATCGCGGTTCTACCAGCTCGACCTGCCGCTGGCGGGATTTGCGACGGGCGAGTACCTCATCGAAGTCAAGGCAACCGGCCCCGGTGGGGATGTGGTCGAACTGGTGCCGCTCAAGGTCACGAGCTAAGGGCTCAAGGCTCAGGGCTCCGGGCCGCGTGGTTCACCGCCAGCGCTCTTCCTGTTTCTCGAACTTCTTCAAGTCCTCGCCGAGCGCCTTGAGGCGCGCGGTCCAGAACCGCTGATAGGCGTCGAGCCAGCGCCCGATTTCGCGCAGCGGTTCGGCATTCAGGCGGTAGACGCGCCAGCGGCCGGCGCGGCGCGCGGTGACCAGGCCGGCGCGCTTGAGGATGGCGAGCTGCTGCGACACGGCGGGCAGACTCATGTCGAAGGACTCGGCGAGGCGATGGACGGTTTGTTCGCGGTTGCTCAGTTTGTCGAGCAGGGTACGCCGCACCGGACTGGCGATCGCCTGGAAGACATCGTCGTGGGCGAGAGGTCGAGCCATATCTACTCAGATTATATATAAGTAAAACATGAAATCACCATAGACGCCCCTCGTAACCCTTTGATACAACTTACTTCCGTCGGCCCCCTGAACGGTAGTCGTCTTCTTCCAAGGAGGATCGGAATGGCGTCGAACTACGTGAAGGACCTGCTGGCGGAAGTCAAGGCCAAGAACCCGGCGGAGCCGGAGTTCCATCAGGCTGTCACCGAAGTCCTCGATTCGCTGGACCTCGTGCTGCAGCGCCGCCCGGAATACCGCAAGAACAAGATCATGGAGCGGATCCTCGAGCCGGAACGCGTGTTCATGTTCCGGGTGCCCTGGCTTGACGACCAGGGCAACGTCCAGGTGAACCGCGGGTTCCGCATCCAGATGAACAGCGCGATCGGACCCTACAAGGGCGGCCTCCGCTTCCATCCGTCGGTCAACCTCGGCATCCTCAAGTTCCTGGCGTTCGAGCAGGTGTTCAAGAACTCGCTGACCACGCTGCCGATGGGCGGCGGCAAGGGCGGGTCCGACTTCGACCCCAAGGGCAAGAGCGACATGGAAGTCATGAAGTTCTGCCAGAGCTTCATGAGCGAGCTGTTCCGCCACATCGGGGCGAACACCGACGTGCCGGCCGGCGACATCGGCGTCGGCGGTCGCGAGATCGGCTTCCTGTTCGGGCAGTACAAGCGCCTTCGCAACGAGTTCACCGGCGTGCTTGACCGGCAAGGGGCTCAACTGGGGCGGTTCGCTGGTCCGTCCGGAGGCGACCGGCTACGGCGCCACCTACTTCGCGGCCGAGATGCTGAAGACCCGCAACGAGACGCTGGAAGGCAAGACCTGCCTCGTGTCGGGCAGCGGCAACGTCGCGCAGTACACCGTCGAGAAGATCACGCAGCTCGGCGGCCGCGCCGTCACGCTGTCGGATTCGGGCGGCTACATCTACGACGAGAACGGGATCGACGCCGAGAAGCTGGCGTTCGTGATGGACCTCAAGAACGTGCGCCGCGGCCGGATCAAGGAGTACGCGGACAAGTTCAAGGGCGTCGTCTACACGCCGATCGACCCGAAGCTCGACTACAACCCGCTGTGGAACCACACGGCGCACTGCGCGTTCCCGAGCGCCACGCAGAACGAGATCAGCGGCAAGGATGCGCAGAACCTGGTGAAGAACGGCGTCTACGTGGTGTCGGAAGGCGCGAACATGCCGACCACGCTCGCGGGCGTCAACGTCTTCCTCGAGCACAAGATTCTCTACGGGCCGGGCAAGGCGGCCAACGCGGGCGGCGTCGCCACTTCCGGTCTCGAGATGTCGCAGAACAGCCTGCGCCTCAGCTGGACGCGTGAAGAGGTCGACCAGCGGCTGCACGGGATCATGAAGGCGATCCACAAGGCCGCCTACGAGACGTCGATCGCGTTCGGGTGCCCGGGCAACTACGTCAACGGCGCCAACATCGCCGGCTTCCTCAAGGTCGCCGACGCGATGATGGACCAGGGGCTCGTCTAGGTTCCCCGTTTTCGGATTACAATCCTCTCTCGTATCCGGCGGCGCGGGACGGCTTCCCGCGCCGCCGGCCTTTTTCGCACATCTCCCGCTCGCACCCGCCATGATGCCCGTCAGTCCAGCCGACGCCGGCGCGACGCTGTCCGGCCGCTTTCGCGGCTTCCAGGACCTCGCGCAGCACCGCATCGAGAACATCCTGCTCGTCAGCAGCCTGTACGACTCGTTCATCCTGGCCGAGGACGGCCAGCTCGGCGAGCGGATTCTCAGCGAGTTCCTCGACCTGAGCTTCCGGCACAGCCCCGGCATCACCCGCGTCTCGTCGGGCGCCGAGGCGCTGGCGCTCGCCGCGGGGCAGGGCCGCTTCAACCTGATCATCACCTCGATGCAGATCGGGGACATGGACGCGCTCACGCTGGCGCGCCAGGTCAAAGCGGCCGGCCTCGCCATCCCGGTCGTGCTGCTGGCCTACGACGCGCGGGAGCTCGCGCTCTTCCTCGAGCGCCACGACACCTCGGACCTCGAGCGCGTCTACCTCTGGCAGGGCGACGTGACGATCCTGCTCGCCATCGTCAAGGAGATCGAGGACCGGCTGAACGTCGCCGACGACACGGCGCTGATGGGCGTGCAGGTCGTGATCGTCATCGAGGACAACGTCCGCTACTACTCGTCGTTCCTGCCGGTGATCTACACCGAGCTGATGCACCACTCCGAGCAGCTCGCGCCGGAGGGCGTGAACCTCTCGCACCGGCTGATGCGGATCCAGGCGCGGCCGAAGATCCTGCTCTGCCAGACGTTCGAGGAGGCGTGGGCCCGGTTCTCCGCCTACCAGGAGAACGTGCTCGGCGTCATCTCGGACATCGCGTTCCCGATGGACGGCCGCGTGGAGCCCGAGGCGGGCGTGGCGTTCGCGCGCCGGGTCCGCGACGTCCACCCGGACGTGCCGGTGGCGCTGCAGTCGAGCGTTCCCGCCAACAAGGCGCTCGCCGAGTCGGTGGGCGCGGCGTTCCTGCTCAAGGAGTCGCCGGTGCTGCTGCAGCAGCTGCGGCGGTTCATGATCGACAACTTCGGGTTCGGCGACTTCGTCTTCCGCCTGCCGGACGGGACCGAGGTCGGCCGCGCCTCCGATCTCCGCACGCTCGAGGCGCTGCTCGCGTCGGTGCCGGCCGAGAGCATCGCGTACCACTCCGAGCGCAACCACTTCTCCCGCTGGCTCAAGGCGCGCACGGAGTTCGCCGTCGCGCACTACATGCGGCCGCGCCAGCTGTCGGATTACCCGGACCTCGAGTCGCTGCGGCGCGACCTGGTGGCGTCGATCCGGCGCTACCGCGAGCAGCGCGCCCGGGCGACGGTCGTCGACTTCGACCGGCACACCTTCGACACGCGGAGCCAGTTCACGCGGATCGGCAGCGGGTCGCTCGGCGGCAAGGCGCGCGGGCTGGCGTTCGTGAACCTGCTGCTCGACGAGTACAGCGTCAGGCGGCGATTCGCCGACGTCGAGATCGCGGTCCCTCCGTCAGTCGTCCTCGCCACCGACGCCTTCGACCGGTTCCTCGACGACAACGATCTGCGCAGCTTCGCCATCGAGTGCGACGACGACCGGGAGCTGGCCCGGCGCTTCCTCGCCGCGCCGCTGCCCGACGAGGTCGCGGGCGACCTGGCGTCGTACCTCGCCCTGATCCGCTACCCGCTGGCGGTGCGCTCGTCGAGCCTGCTCGAGGACTCCCAGTACCAGCCGTTCGCCGGCATCTACGCGACCTACATGCTGCCGAACGACCACGCCGACGCCGGCGTGCGGCTGGCGCACCTGCAGGCGGCGATCAAGCGGGTGTACGCCTCGACGTTCTCCAGGCACGCGAAGGCGTATCTCAAGGCCACGCCGTACCGGCTGGAGGAGGAGAAGATGGCGGTCATCCTCCAGCAGCTGGTGGGCAGCGCGCGCGGATCGCGCTTCTACCCGACGTTTGCGGGCGTGGCCCGGTCGCACAATTTCTACCCGGTGGCGCCGATGGCGGCATCCGACGGCGTGGCGGCGGTGGCGGTCGGCCTGGGGACGACGGTGGTGGACGGCGAGCCGTGCCTCCGGTTCTGCCCGCGCTACCCGAGGCACCTGCTGCAGTTCTCGTCCGTGAAGGTCGCGCTCAGGAACTCGCAGCGCCAGTTCCACGCCCTTCGGCTCGGGGAGCCCGGGGCGGAGTGGACGGGCGGCGACGGGCGCGTCCCCGTCTTCGGGCTCGAGGCGGCCGAGGCCGACGGCGCCCTGGACATGGTGGCCTCCACCTACTCGCGCGAGAACGACGCGATCTACGACGGCCTCTCGCGCCAGGGCGTGCGGCTGGTCTCGTTCGCGCCGATCCTCAAGCACGCGATGTTCCCGCTGGCCGAGATCCTCATCGACCTGCTCGAGATCGGCGCGCGGGGCACCAGCGCCCCGGTCGAGGTCGAGTTCGCCGTCGACCTGCCGGCGTCGCCGGCCGAGCCCGCCACGTTCGGCTTCCTGCAGCTCCGCCCGCTGGCGCTCGCGCGGGAGTCCGCCGAGCTGGCCATCACCGACGAGGACCTGGCGTCGGCCGTCTGCCACAGCGGCTCGGTGCTCGGCAACGGCCGGCTCGACACGATTCGCGATCTCGTCGTGGTCGACTTCCACCGCTTCGAGCGCGCGCGCAGCCAGGACGTCGCGCAGGACGTCGCGCGGTTCAACCGGCGGCTCGCCGGCGACCGCCTGCCCTACGTGCTCATCGGCGTCGGGCGGTGGGGATCGAGCGAGCCGCTGCTCGGCATCCCGGTGACGTGGGATCAGATTGCCGGCGCGCGCGCCATCGTCGAGGCCGGCTTCCGGGACTTCACCGTCAGTCCCTCGCAGGGCACGCACTTCTTCCAGAACCTGACGTCATCCGACGTGGGCTACTTCACGGTGAACCCGGATGCCGGCGAGGGGTTCGTCGACTGGGCGTGGCTCGCGGCGCAGCCCGCGGTCGAGGAAGCGGCGTGCGTCCGACACCTGCGCTTCGACCGCCCGCTGGTCGTGAAGATGAACGGGAAGACGAACCGCGGAGTCATCTTGAAACCGAACCACTAGACCAGACACGTGTAGTGGCTAGTGGCCAGTGGCCGGTCCGTCACGCGTGACACACTGGCCACTGACAACTGGAAACTGACCACTACTCCGGTTCGGCGACGCTAGAAATCGTAGCCGATCCAAAAGCTGAACCGTGCCTTCCGCCAGTCGGCCGCGCCCTGCGCGCCGAACAGGTACTGCTCCCACCCCTTGTTGAACGTCGTCCGCCACGCCCAGTCGAAGTGCAGCGGGAGGCCGATGATGAACGTCTCGAGGCCGATGCCGAACGACGCCCTGGCGTCCTGCAGCCGGAACCCGCTCACGGTGACCGGCGGGTCGTAGATCCCGGCCAGCTGGCCGGTGACGGGGTCGATCCCGACGCCGATCTGCCGCTGGACCGTCTCGGTGCCCGTCGCGGCGAACTTGAACCCCTGGTTGTTGAACCAGCCCGCCCCGATGTCGAAGAAGAACACGCCGCGCAGGCCGCCGAGCACGCCGATCGGCGTCAGCATCGCCTCGACGATCGGGAACCGGAGCTCCGTGTCCGCGTACACGACGTTCTGCCCGATGAACTCCAGGTAATCGTACCCGCGCATATCGGACATCCCGCCGAAGTACGTGTAGTCGGGGTAGTCGCCCCCGCTCTTGAACGCGCGCAGGCGGAACGCCAGGACGCCGTTGGCCGCCAGCCGCTGGTAGTAGCGCAGGTCGGCGTCGATCGTGCGCCGCGACATCATCGAGCCGAGTTTCGGCGACACCTCATACGAGATGCGCATCGTGTTGCCGGAGAGCGGCCCGTACTCGCGGAAGACCGTCGTCTCCTGGATGAAGGAGACGCTGAAGGGCATCAGCGACCCGCTGAAGCCCAGCGGCACCGAGCCCGGGTACATGTTCGCGAGATCCGCGGTCAGCTGGTCGTTGTACGAGTCGCTCTGGTGGAAGTAGCCGGCCGACACCTGGACGCGGCGGTACAGGTCGAGCGGGTAGATGCCGAACACGCTCCCGCCGGCGACCGTGCGCGTCGCCTGCGCCATGCTGCGGGTCAGGTACGGCTGCAGCAGCGGGTCGTAGTAGTACGGGTTGTTGGCGTAGTAGAACAGCTTCTGGTAGACGCCCTGCACCGCCCACTGGAACCGCCTGGCCAGCGACGTGTAGGACGCCGCGAACGTCGTGTACTGCATCACCGCGCCGATCGTGAAGTCGACGCGGTGATCGCCCAGGACGTCGCTCATGCTCAACTGGGTCCCGCCGAAGACGTCACCGTTGTTGGTCACCCCGAGGGCGATGCTCGGGCGTCCCTCGAGAAACAGCTTCTCGAACATCTTCTTCGTCCGCACGTTCTCGGCGACCAGCGTGTGGCTGAGAGGCGCCTGGAAGTCGATGACCGGGCCCGGCGCGCCGAAGTCGGCCGTCGTCGCCGTCCGGATCGGCTTGGTCAGCTCCATCGTGTGGAGGCCGAACTGCCCCTTGTAGTAGGTGATGAACGCGATCTTCGTGCCCTTGGGATCCTTCAGCACCACGGGCGACACGTCCCCGCCGAGCGAGTCGGTGTACTGCTTCAGCCCGCCGTTCCCGAGGTTCAGCGTCCAGACGTTGTAGATGTTGCCGTTGCGCGCCACCTCGGGGTCGATCGACTGCGTCGGGTCGGTCGCCGTCGACGAGAACACGAGCGTGTCCGCGTCCACGAACCGCGCGGCCCCGTCGTCGTGCGTGCCGAAGGTGAGCTGCGTCGTCTTCGCCGAGGCGAGGTCGAGGCGGAACAGCTTCTCGTTCCCGCTCACCCGCGCCAGGTAGACGATCGACCGGCCGTCGGGCGCGAACGTCGGCGCGTAGTCGAAGAACTGATCGTGGGTGAGGTTGGTCAACTCGCCGGTCTCGAGCGCGAACAGGAAGATGTCGCTCTTCGCGTTCTGGAGCGCCGAGAACGCGATCGTCTTGCCGTCGGGCGAGAAGCAGGGCGATTCGGGCTCGTCGACCGTCTTCAGCTCGATGCGCCGGAGCACCTTGCGCGACACCACGTCCTCGATCACGAGCCCCTTCGACCTGCCGAAGCGGACGAAGTAGGCGATCCGGTCGCCGCCCGGTCCCCAGGCGATCCACGGCACGGTGTTCCACCGCGTGCCGGGGATCGAGATGTACTGGAACCCCATGCTCTCGTCGAATCCCGGCGTGAGGTTCCGGACCACCTGCCCGTCCTTCGACGACGACAGGATGATGTCGTACTCCTGGTCGCGGCGGTTGGCGGTCACGATGGCGAGCAGGTCGCCGGAGGGCGACGGCTCGGCGGTCAGCGCGGCCATGAAGCGCGTCTTCTCGGGGTTCGGAGCCAGGTCACGCCCGTAGTCCACCGGCCGCTCCTTGTCCCGGAACGGCTTGAACCGGTCCTTCAGGTACTTCTCGAACTGCTGGTCGAAATCCTCGGCCTTCAGCTTGAAGGCTTCGTCGTAGGCGGCGTCGCCGCCGCCGATGATGCTCTTCCGGGTCGAGAAGAGGAACTGCCGGATTCCCTCCTTGCCCCACCGCGCCTCCATGAACTCGAACGCGGCGTGACCGAGGTTGTAGATCAGGCGCGGGTTGGAGAAGTCGCCGTACCCTTCGAGCTTGCTCATCTTCGGCACGATGTCGGCGACGGCGGCGTCGCGCACCGTGGCCAGGTCGAGCGGCGCCCAGTAGCCGGTCTCGTAATCCGCCAGCCCCTCGTTGATCCACAGCGGCTGGTCGCGGCCGATGAGCGCCTGCGGGATGATGTCGAACTCGAAGATGTGGGTCAGCTCGTGCGTGATCGTCCGGTAGAGGAGGTCCGGAGGCTCGTCGATGGGCAGCAGCATGCGGTTCCGCGTCGGCTCGGCGAATGCGGCCACGCCCTCCTGCGCCGCGCCGGGGATCACGTTCTGCTGCTCGAACTCGAGGTGGGTCTTGAACAGGATGAGCGGCACCTTGAAGGCCAGGTCGTGCTTGAGATCCGCGCTGACCGTCTGGTAGGCGCTCTCGGCGTATCCCGCCACGCGCTCGAGGTGCTGCTCGACCGCGGAGTAGTAGAAGATCTCGAAGTGGTCGGTCGTGTAGATCTTCCAGTCGAAGTTGCCGTAGTGCACCAGGTTCTTGCCGTAGTACGGGATGAACGGGTTCTCCTGTGCCACGGCAGGCCGTGCTGCTCCGCCGACGGCAAGGAACAGGAGACAGGCAATCCACGTCGCTCGAAACAGACCGGGCGTGCGCGAACGCATAGCGGCCACCTCTTCACGGAAGGATTCTGACGCGGGGGTGCGCGGACCCACGTCCCAGAATCTTACTGTCCTGCCTGCCGGCCCGCAACTCGGGACCAAGCTGAGCCGGAAACGCGGCGGCCCGCCCGGCGTGAGAGAATGGGGTGGGTGCGACCGAGGTGCTATGAAGAAAGGCTGGCTCGTGGCGGCGGCGGGCGTGGTTCTGGTGGCCGTGGCCTTCACGCCGCTGCCCGAGCGCGTGTCACGGTGGTTCGCGGGACGTCCGGCGCCGGCGCCCGTGTGCTCGCCCGACGCGCCGAAGGCCGACCTGTCGTTCACGTTGAAGGACATGAACGGCAAGGACGTGCGGTTCGCGGACCTCAAGGGCCGCGTCGTGCTGATCAACTTCTGGGCGACCTGGTGCGGCCCCTGCCGGATGGAGACGCCGTGGCTGGTCGAGCTGCAGGAGAAGTACCGCAGCCAGGGGTTCCGGGCGGTCGGCATCTCGGTGGACGACCCGCCCGAGGCCATTCCGCCGTTCGCCCGCGAATTCGGCGTCAACTACCCGCTGCTGCTCGGCCGGGATCGCGACGACGTGCAGAAGGCCTTCGGACCGGTCCTGGTGCTGCCGATGACCGTCATCATCGGCCGCGACGGCCGGATGTGCATCCGGCACATCGGTCCGGTCGCGAAGGAACAGTTCGAGAGCGAGATCAAGTCGCTGCTGTAGTATGATCAGCTCGTGAGCGACGCGCGCCGCAAACTCGGCGGGGCGCGTCGACGAGAGGACGTTCAGACATGCTCAAGGGGTTCACGCACGCCCGGCTCGCCTGCGGTTGCCGCATCGGCTTCCGCGATGGCGTCGAGGGCAGCCCGGTGACGATCGTCGTCGAAGACAAGTCGCCCGGGTGCGTGTCGCCGCTGCACGTCCGCAATCTGCCGCTGTACGACCACCGCGAAGCGCTTCGCGAGCCGACCCGCCTGCTGCCCGCCGAAGAAGGCGAGTTCGAAGAAGAGGGTTAGGCCGGCCCGCACCTCACATCCGGCTGTGCGCGCCGATCGCCCTCGCCAGCAGGACCCCCGCCACGAACGCCACCCCGACGACGATGCACACCAGGATGACTGCGTCGTGGCGCGAGTGTCTGGAGAAGGCCGCGCCGATGCCCGCGCTGGTGCCGGTGGCGATCATCACCGTCAGTAACGCGGCCAGCCGTTGACGCGGCGTCGCCTTCCGCCCGTCGCGCCGGTGAGGGGGGACGACCACATGGGGCACGAACACGATTCAGCCTCCAGTCCTGATGTCAGCCCCGGTCCCGGCCCGTCTGGTCCGGGCGCCCCGCGGGGCGCGCTGGCTTGGCGCGACCCGCGTCCCGCAGCGCCCGGGTCAACAGGTACTCCACCTGTCCGTTCAGCGAGCGGAACTCGTCGTTCGCCCAGCGCTGCAGCGCGTCGAGCGTCGCCGGATCCAGACGGAGCAGGAAGGGTTTGCGATCGACCATCTCGATGCCTGTAGTGGCCAGTTGTCAGTGGCCAGTTGGCAGTCAGTCAGTCTGTCAACGGATCGCGCGTGACAGACTGGCCACTGGCAACCGGCCACTGGCAACGACTCAGCAGTTCGTCACTGATACAGCGATCCGGTGTTGATGACCGGCTGCGCGCCGCGTTCGCCGCAGAGCACGATGAGCAGGTTGCTGACCATCGTCGCGCGCCGCTCTTCGTCGAGCCGGAGGATCTGCTTCTCCGAGAGCCGCTCGAGCGCCATCTCGACCATGCCGACGGCGCCTTCGACGATCCGCGTGCGGGCGGCGATGATGGCGCCGGCCTGCTGCCGCTGCAGCATGGCGGCGGCGATCTCCGGCGCGTAGGCCAGGTGGCTGATGCGCGCCTCGATGACCAGGACGCCCGCCTTCTCGAGCCGCTCCTGGATCTCGGTCTTGAGGTGCTCGGCCACCGCCGCCGTCTGGCCGCGCAGCGAGGTGATCTTGTCGTCGTGCGCGTCGTACGGGTAGATGGTGGCGAGGTTGCGCAGCGCCGCCTCGCTCTGCACGTGGACGAAGTTCTCGTAGTTGTCCACCTCGAAGCAGGCCTCGGCGGTCTCGACGACCTTCCAGACCACGACGGCGGCGATCTCGATCGGGTTGCCCTCGATGTCGTTGACCTTGAGGTGCTGGCTCTCGAAGTTGCGGATGCGCTGCGAGATCCGCCGCTTCGTGTAGAAGGGGTTCGCCCACCGCAGGCCGGACTCCTTGACGGTCCCGACGTAGGCGCCGAACAACTGGAGGACCTGCCCCTCGTTGGGATTGACGACGAAGAGGCCGCCGATCGACACCCCGTCCACCGCGGCGAGCAGCGCGAGGGCGACGATGTGCCACACGACCGGATCTTCGGTCCGGGCCTCGAGCACGATCGACGCCACGACGACGATCAGCAGAGGGATCAGAATCGCCAGGGCCAGCCAGCCGGACACTGCCGTCAGTTGTTTCTCGCGGATCATCGGGGCACCCTCCTCAGCGGTGCTATCAAAGTGATATCATAATGAAAACTCGTCTGTCAAGGGGAAGAGGGACGAGGGCGGGATTCAGGGATCAGGGATCAGGGACGAGGGACGAGGGACGCTTGTCCGCCGTAGCTCGAAGAGCGAAGGCGGAAGGGACGCGGGAGCGACCGTCACGCGTAGGGGCGGGCCTGGTGCCCGCCCGTCACGGCCTTGTGCCAAGCGTCATCAGATAGCGCAGGGCTTCAGCCCTGCGCCGCGCGACTGCCCGAAGCCTGAAGCCCGAAGCCTGAAGCCCGAGATCCGTGGTAATGTCGCCTCATGCCCCGATTGGTGGCCGCGTGCCTCGTCGCCGCGGTCGTCACCGCCGTTGCCGCCTGCTCCAAGGACGAGCCGCGCCCGATCGTCGTGACGTCCAACCAGGTCAGCGTCATCAACATGACCAGCGTCACCTGGACCGGCGTGGACGTGTGGCTCAACGACCACTACCGGGCGCAGGCGCAGGTCCTGCTTCCCGGCCAGCGGCTGGACGTCCCGATCGGCGTATTCATCGCGGGTTTCGGCCAGCGGTTCGACCCGAAGAAACAGGCGCCGTTCGGCATCGAGGTCACCGCGACAGGGTCTGACGGCAAGCCGGTGCGGCTGACGTGGGGGAAGGGACGCCGGAGGTAGTCGCCATGGCGAAGCTGAAGTCGGAACTCGAGGTGGCGTGTCCCTGCTGCGGCGCGACGCTCGTCGTCGATACCAACCTCGGGCGCGTCATCTCGCACAAGGAGCCGGAGCGCGAGGACAAGCCCGACCTCGATGCGGCGCAGCGGATCCTGGCCGAGGAGAAGGCGCGGCGCGAGGCGGTCTTCCAGCAGTCGGTCGAGGCCGAGAAGACGCGGGGCGACGCGCTGTCGAAACGGTTCGAGGAGGCGCTGCGCCAGGCGCGCGAGGAGCCGGCGGGCCCGCCGCCCAAGCGCGATTTCGAACTCGACTGAACGCCGCCGGCTCGCGACGTGCGGCGGCGTGTGGCGGCGGGCGGGCACAAGGCCCGCCCCTACGCGTGGACGTCCGACGACCGATCACTGGCCACTGGCCACTGGCCGCTACGCCTTACCACGTCCTCGTCGCCGTCGGCAGGTCCGTCCAGTTCTCCCGGCCGGGATAGTCCACCGGCTTCCGCCCGGGGTGCTCCCGCCTGAAGGCGTAGTAGGAGGCCCGCAGTCGATCGATCCGCGCGTCGGAGGAACGAATCGGCCGGTGCGGGTGGTCGAGCAGCAGGCGTTCGGCCTTCCAGATGTTCCGCTCCGACACCCGCCAGTCGTAGCACCCCAGCAGCCGCAGATCCACGACGGCGTACCCGGTGACGCGGCCGGTGAAGTCGACGTACGGCTCGACGTAGCTCATCGCCAGCGCGCGGGCCGTCGCGAACACCGGCTTGCGGCCGTGGAGCCCCGGGTCGCGCGAGCGCGCGACCGATCCCCATCGCCCATTCTCCTGGTAGACGAACAGCACGTGGTCCAGTTCGTCGATCGACTCGAAGCTCAGGACCAGCGGCGGGTACCCGTGCTGTTCCAGGATCACCGCCGCGGCGATCGCCGACTCCAGGCAGTGCGCCGTCCCCGCGCGCACGACGCCGCGGAAACTCCGGAGCGTCGGCCCGCCGGGCGGCGGCTCGGTGTTGTAGGGCAGCGCGTTGAGGTAGCGCTGCACGCGCGCCGGGGACGAGAGACGCCGGATGAGACGCCGCTCGGCGGGCGTGAAGGGGACCGTCATCGGGCGGCCGCCGCGGCGCGCCGGCGCGAGGCGACGAAGACGTTCAAGAGCCGCAGGGCGGTGTCGGCCGTCCGGAACGTCGGAATGCCGTGCCGCTCGAGCAGGGCGACGAGCGGGTCGTAGACCGCGCCGGCGTCGACGACGGCCACGAACGCCTTGTCGAGCGTGTCGTGCAGGCGCGCCAGGCGCAGGCCGACGCCGTCCGCCCTCGCAAGGTCGTTGTCGTGACCGGGGCCGGCCGGGAGCGTATCGAGCGCGACGGTCAGCGGCACGCACCCGACGATTCCGATGTCGATGCCGCCCGACTCCATCACCGCGCGCACCGAGTCCTCGTAGGCCGCGTCGCCCGCCATCGGCGTCAGGTCGATCGGGTTGTGCACGTCGACCACGGCGTCGATCCGGGCCGCGCGGAAGATCTCCTGCAGGCGCGCCGCCGTGGCGTCATCGAAGGGGGCCAGGTCCAGCCCGCCGAGCGAGTCGGCGATGGCCACGCACTCGAACCCGGCGTTCGACACGGCGCCGAGCCTCGTGCCGTCGGCCCGCTTGTGCCGAAGGTGGGCGAACAGGCCGACGAGATCGTCGAAGTCCGAGAGCGACCCGGCGACCACCACGCCGGCGGCCTGCGCCAGCTCGCGCGTCACGGTGTAGTCGCCGGCGATCGACGCCGTGTGGCTCGCCGACGCCTTCGCGCCCGCCGCGGTCCGGCCGGCGCGGTAGAGGATCACGGTCCGGCCGCTCTCGACGATCGCGCGGGCCGCCTCGAGGAACCGCAGGCCGTCGAGCCGCGTGAACCCCTCCACGTAGACGGCGAACACCTCGATGGCCGGGTCGTCCTTCAGCCAGGCCAGGTAATCGCCGACGGTCAGGTCCATCTGGTTGCCGAGCGTGATGGCGTACTTGGGGTTCAGCTGCCCGAGCTTGCTCATCCGCGACACCGCGAACGCGCCGCTCTGCGAGACGAACGCCACCGGCGACACCGCTCCCGAGGGGACCGGCAGCTTGTACTCGGGGATGAACATCGTGTCGTAATGCCCGGGCATCGAGCGGACCCCGAGGCAGTTGCCGCCGTTGATGAGCGGCCCCTGCCACTCGCTCGCGCGCGCGGCGTCGAGCGCCGCGCGCATGCGGCCCACGATGGCCTCGGTGCCGGCCTTCTCCTCGAGGCCGCCGGGAATCACGATGATGCTCTCCGCCTTCCGGCCCTCGACGATCGCCGTGATGGCCTCGGGCGTCTGCGCGGCGGAGATCGCGAGGATGAAGAGGTCCACCTTCGCCGGGAGCGCGGCGATGTCGGCGACGCAGCGGCAGCCCTCGAGCGTCGTGCTGCCGGGCTTGACGACGACGATCCGCTCGCGGTCGAACCCCTCGCGGATCAGGTTGTTCAGGATGATGTGGCCCGGGTTCAGCTTCTCGGACACCCCGATGATGGCCGCCGACCGCGGCTCGAGCAGGGCCTTCAGCTTGCCCAGCGGGCGCGGGGGACGCGCGGGCCTGGGCCCGGTACCGAGCTTCACGAGGATGTCGAGCGCGACCAGGCGACCGAAGGCGACGACCAGCGGGTTGATCTCGCACTCGACGATGGCGTGCGGCGCGAACGCGGAGGCGAGCGCCATGAACCGCCGCACGGCGGCCAGGAGCGCCGCCTTCTGGATGCGCGGCTCCTGCCCCCGCAGCCGCCCCGTCGCCAGCTGCCCGATCGCGAGCCGATCGATCGTCTCCTCGATCTCCCGGTCCGTCGTCACCGGCGGGGAGAAGACGCCAATCTCGCGCCCGGGCCTGAAGGCGTCGGCGAGGAACTCGGTGTAGATGCCGCCGGCCCCGAGCGTCACGACCGGGCCGAAGTCCTCGGTCCACCGCAGTCCGAGGATCAGCTCCTGCCCGATCGAGGTGTCGTAGCGCAGGAACTCGTTGACCGTGAAGCCCACGATCCCCTGGCCGCCCAGCCGCGTCTCCATGTCGGCGACGACGGCCGCGATGGCCTCCGGCCGCCGCTCGACGATCGCGACGCCGCCGACATCGCTCTTGTGGAGGATCCGGGGCGAGATCACCTTGACGACGACCTTGTCGCCGCCGAGCGGCGAGGTGTCGGCCGACGCCGCCTCGGCGGCATTCCGGACAAACAGGTGGGCCGGCGCGCCGATGCCCAGCGCGGCGAGCAGCTCCAGCCCCTCCGTCTCGAGCAGCACCTGGCGGCCGGCGGCCGCATCGATGACGCGGGCGATCCGGGCGGCGTCGATCGTCACCGCACCGCCTCCCGTCCCGCGCGGAACGCCGCGAGGTTGGTGGCCACGACCTTCTCGCCCTTGGAGGCGAACGTCTTCTCGATGAAGCGCTCGAGCGTCGCGGCGGGGACCGGGACGGCGTGCGACGCCGCCCCGACCATCACCATGTTGGTCGCGCGGGCCGACCCCGCGTTCCGCGCCAGCTGCTCCCCGTCCACCAGGCGCGCCCGCGGCAGCGTCTTGATTTGGTCCAGCAGCGCGTCGAGCGGGGGATAGTCCGGGATGTTCTCCACCGGCGTGATGGCGGTGACGACCTCGCCCTCGGGCGCCAGGTAATTCAGGTACCGGAGGCTCTCGAGCGGCTCCATGCTGAGGATGAGCGACGCGCAGCCGTGGGGGATGAGGTCGCTCGCAATCGGGGCGTCGGCGAGGCGCAGGTGGGCCAGCACGGCCCCGCCGCGCTGCGACATGCCGTGGACCTCGGACTGCTTGACGAACAGCCCTTCCTCGAGCGCGCTCGAGGCGATGATCGCCGACACCGACAAGACGCCCTGCCCGCCCACGCCCGCGAGAATGATGTCGTACTTCACAGGTGGCTCCCTTACGATCTCCGGCTCACGCCTCACGCCTTACGCCTCGAGAATGTCGAGATAGCGCACGGCTTCAGCCGTGCGCCGTGGCGACCGTGATCCGCTGCCAGCCTTCCCGTCTCCCGTCCTTCGACCGTGTTCCGCGCGCGCTGCCCGCTACGCCTTCTTCTTCGTCTTCAGCGTCTCGATGCACTCGCGCACGGCGATGACGACCGACAGGCCCGCGTAGGCGACTTCGCGCTCGATGAGCGCGCGGTTCGCCTCGGCCTGCCGGTGGTGCGCCGTGATGACGTGGCAGTGCGCCGGGTCCACGCCGAGGCCGAGCACCAGCTTCTCGATCCGGGACGGCGGCAGGATGGTGGGCTGCCCGCCGGTCATCGCCGTCGTCTCGTTGTCGAGGATGAACAGCGTCATGTCGGTGTTCGCCGCCACGGCGTCCATCAGCGGCGTGACGCCGGAGTGGAGGAACGTGCTGTCGCCGATGACCGCCACGGCGGGCCGCAGCCCGGCGTCGGAGGCCCCCCTGGCCATGCCGACCGACGCGCCCATGCAGACGCACGAGTCGACGGCGGAGTAGGGCGGGAGCGCGCCGAGCGTGTAGCAGCCGATGTCGGACGTCACCACCGGCGTCGCCACGCCTGCCAGCGCCTCGGTGAGGGCGGTGAGCGAGTCGCCGTGCGGGCATCCCGCGCACAGCTGCGGCGGCCGGTTGGGGACCTGGAACCCCGGGATCGACTGGCCTGGCCGCTCGGGCAGGCCGAGCGCGTGTCGCACCAGGTCGGGTGTCAGCTCACCGTCGGGAGGCACCGCCCCCGACGACTTGCCGAGGATCTCGATGCCGGAGGGCAACAGGCCTCGCAGCAGCCGCTCGACGTACGGGTAGCCGTCCTCGAGCACCAGCACGCGGGACACCTGGCGCATCAGTCGTCTTACCAGGCCGACCGGGATTGGATACGCCCCGATGTGGAGGTGCGACAGCGGGCGGCCGATCTCCTCCAGGTTCTCGACGTAGTAGTTCCGCGCGATGCCCGTCGTGATCACGCCGAGGTCGTCCGCGTCGTCGTGCAATTCCAGTCGGTTGGCGCCCGACTGCTCGGACCACGCCTCGATCTCGGGCTGGCGCTCGATGAGGGCGCGCCACTGCGCCCGGGCGTTACCCGGCAGGAGCGTCCACGCCTTCGGCACCGGCGCCTTGGCGACCGCGTTCTCGGCCCGCGCGTCCCCGACGCGCACGGTGGCGCGGCTGTGCGCCAGCCGGGTCACCAGGCGCACGACCACCGGCAGGTGGAAGCGCTCGGAGAGGTCGAACGCCTCGCGCGTCAGGTCGTAGGCCTCCTGCTGGTTCGCCGGCTCGAGGCAGATGACCCGGGCGAAGTCGGCGTAGTAGCGCGAGTCCTGCTCGTTCTGCGAGCTGTGCATTCCCGGGTCGTCGGCCACGACGACGACCAGGCCGCCGTGGATCGACACCAGCGCGGAGTTCACAAACGGGTCGGCCGCGACGTTGAGGCCGACGTGCTTCATGGCGGTCAGCGTCCGCCGCCCCGCGAACGACACGCCGAGCGCCGCCTCGTAGGCGGTCTTCTCGTTGGTGCACCAGGTGGCCCGCGGGCCGCCGTGGCGCCGCTGATAGCGGATCAGGTATTCGAGAATCTCGGTGGACGGCGTGCCGGGATAGGCGTAGGCCGCCGTGATCCCCGCGTGCACCGCGCCGAGCGCGACCGCTTCGTCGCCGAGCAGAACCAGATCGGACATGAGGAACTCCAGGACGGGAACGTAGCCGGGGCTGAGGGGCGCACCGACGCCGCAAACTGCCATTATTTCGAGTCGGGAGGTACAGAAGCAAGCGCGGCAATCGCCTCCGCCGGCGTCCACTGATTGCCGTCGAGGATCTTGACGAGTCGCCCCTGGCGATCGATCACCGCCGTCCGGAGGTTGTGCATGATGTCGGCCGGATTCTTCTCGTCGCGAATCAGGCTCAGGCCGAGCCTCGCGCCCCAGGCCTCGACCTCCGCGCGCGGCGCGGTGGCGAACGTCCAGACGGCCCGGTCGGCTCCGACGCGCAAGGCGTGCGCTCTCAACTCGGCGGGGGTGTCGAAGTCGGGGTCGAACGACACCGACAGCAGGCGGACCGGCCCCCGCAGGCGTCCCTCCTTGAAGGCGCGTTGAACGACCTCGAAGAAGGCGTCCATCCGCGGGCAGAAATCGGGCAGAGGGCAACGGGTGTAAATGAACGTCAGCAGGACCGCCGAGCCTCGAAGCGACGACAGGCGGAAGGGCCTGCCGTCCTGGTCCACCAGCGCTTGATCGGGCACCATCTCGCCCGGTTCGACCAGGCTGACGGCGGGCCGCAGCGGCTCCGTCCGTTCGGGCAGCGGCGCCCAGCCGGTCTTCTCGACCTTCGACAGCCAGGCGTCGGTGTCGGTCACGACCAGCGTGGCGCGGACGAGGTCGCCCGCGACACGCCCCTTCGCCAGCGCCGGGTTCTTCAGCCGGAACGGCATCGTCATCCCGGGCATGAATCCCGGGATGTCGTGGTGGCGGATTACCAGTTCGGCGCCGCCGGGCCTGACCTCGAGGATCTGGCCGGTCAGCGTGAACTGCCGGGCGTTCGGCGGTGGCGCGTCCGGCTGACGGGAGCAGGCCGAGACGAACAGCATGAGCGGGAGGAGGAGCAGATGAGCTCGGTGCACGGCACATCGTAACTCGGCTCAGGGCGAAAGGCTCAGGGCTTAAGCCAAGAGGCTCAAGGCTCAGGGCTCAGGCCAGAGCGGCTCAGGGCTCAAGGCTACTGGCCCGATGTGTGGGGCCGGCCTCCTGGCCGGCCGAAAGGCGTAAGGCGTAAGGCGTAAGCCTGTCTTCCGTTGTGAGCCCTAACTCTGGTATATTTCCGCTGCCAAATGGAAGCCGCTCGGATGCCTGCGCCTCGAAGGGGCGGGCAGTGAGGGCGCTTTCTCGAGCGTGTGTCCCGAGCGCGCGGGCCCTCTCGGAGCAAAGTCGCGCGATATTTCGCAGGAGTGAGTCGATCCATGGGGCGGAGACTCTACATCGGCAATCTTCCCTACAAGACCACGGATGAGGATTTGCGGGCCCTGTTCGGTCAGGCCGGCGCCGTGGACAACGTCATGGTGATGCGTGACAGCGTGACCGGACGTGCGCGGGGGTTCGGCTTCGTCGAGATGGTGAGCGACGAAGACGCGCAGAAGGCGATCGCCCAGTTCCACCAGTACGCGCTCGAAGGCCGCGCGCTGGTCGTGAACGAGGCGCGCCCCAAGACACCGGGAGGCGGCCGCACGTTCGGCGGCCGGTCGGATTACGGCGACGGCGGCGGCGGCGAATTCGCCGGCGCGCGCCGCGAACCTCGCTGGTAAGCACCCTCGTCGGTCGGCGGCCGGCGCGTTCGCCCCGGCCGCCGCTCATCCTGTTGCCCGCCCCTCCAGGGCCGATTTGTGCCCGCTTCACGGTGCGCGGCCCTGCGCCGATTCAGCGCATGAACTCCCCGACGAAGTCCAGGACCGCCCGCTCGGCCCAGTAGCGATCGCCCCCGCCGTTGGTCCTCCGCGCGACGAACCCGCAATGGCCCCCGTGCGGCGTGACGACCAG
The DNA here is from genome assembly GCA_963717945.1 of uncultured Acidobacteriota bacterium. GTDB lineage: Bacteria > Acidobacteriota > Vicinamibacteria > Vicinamibacterales > Fen-181 > FEN-299. The sequence continues at coordinate 898,152 of CAVQXT010000007.1, forward strand.
CCGGATGTTCGCGTTTCCGGTGACGGCCGGGTGGTCGAACTGCGAGGCCGGCACGAACGGATCGTCCTCGGCCGTGATGATGAGCGTGGGCACCCGGATCCGGCGCACGACCCTCAGCGAACTGGCTTCGTAGTAATACTTGGCCGCGTTCCCGAACCCGTACAACCGTGACGTGTACCGCTCGTCGAACTCCCGGATCGTGCGCACGCCGGGCAGGTAGGCGGCGGAGAAGTGCCACGGGTAGATGGCGGCCTTCCGCCTGACGCGCTGCTTCAGCGACGCCACGAAGTCCCGCTGGTAGAACCAGTTCGACGGCCGCTCGATGGCGGTGACGCAGGCGTCCAGGTCCAGCGTCGGCGAGACGGTCGCGACGGCTTTCAGCTGCGGCGGGGGCGCGTCGCCGAACTCGCCCGCCAGCTTCAGCGCGAGGTTCCCGCCGAGCGAATAGCCGGCGACGGCAATCTGCTCGAGGTGGTCGCGGTCGACGAGCTCCCGGATCACCGCCGCCGGGTCCGCCGTCAGGCCCGAGTGATACGAGGCGACCGACAGGTCGTCGGTTCCGCCGCAGTCGCGCTGGTTGAGGCGGACGACGCTCAAGCCGGCCGCGAAGGCTTTCTCGGCGATCCCCCGCACGTATCGGGAGTCGGCCGAGCCTTCGAGCCCGTGCAGCACCAGCAGCGCCGGCCGCGACGCCCGCCCCTCCCGCCAGTGGCACTTCGCCATCACGCGCGTGTCCGGCGCGACCTCGAACAGCCGGATCTCCGGCTCGGGCAGGAGCGGGAACCGCCGGGGCGTGGCCCAGGCGAAGACGGTCATCGCGTGGCCGCTTGCGAGCCACCGGGGCGGCTGGTAAGGCTCAAGTGACATGCAGGCTCAGGGCTCAGGCTAAGAGGCTCAGGGCTCACGGCTCAGGGCTCACGCTCGGAGACTCATCGCTCAGGGCTCGAGCGGTTCCAGGCCCTGAGCCCCTTGAGCCTTGACCCTTGAGTCTTGAGCCTCCTGGCTTAGGCCTTGAGCCTCGAGTCCTGAGCCTAGTAGACTACGCTCGCTCATCCCCAGGCAAGGAGTAGCCATGCGTCCGTATCGTGCGCTGTTGACGGTTCCGCTCGTGCTCGTCGTCTCGCTCGTCGGGTTCGCGGCGTCGCAGGACAAAGCGCCCGCCGCCAGGCAGGCGCCGGTACGGAAGGAGAAGCCCGCGCCCGTCCCGGCGGCCGACGCCAGGATCGAACGGCTCAAAGGCGAACTTGCCGCCGAGATCGACGGGATGAAGGACCTCACCCAGCAGATGGTGGACTCGCTCTTCAGCTTCGCCGAGCCCGGGTTCCAGGAGTTCGAGACGAAGAAGTACTGCACCGGGATCCTCAAGAGCCGCGGCTTCACGATCGACGAGAACGTGGCCGGCATGCCGACCGGCTGGACGGCGCGCTGGGGCTCGGGCAAGCCGGTCATCGCGCTCGGGTCCGACGTGGACAGCCTGCTCGGCACGTCCCAGCAGCCCGGGGTGCCCTACCAGAAGCCGTTCATCGAGGGGGCGCCGGGCCACGGCGAAGGGCACAACACCGGCATCCCGCTGTCGATCACGGCGGCGCTGGCGCTCAAGGCGGTCATGGAGAGGGAGAAGATCCCCGGCACCATCCTCGTATGGCCGGGCATCGCCGAGGAGCTGCTCGGCGGCAAGGCGCAGTTCACCAAGGCGGGCGTGTTCAAGGACGTGGACATCTGTCTCTTCTCGCACATCGCGTCCGGACTGGGTGTGAGCTGGGGCGAGGCCAGCGGGACCGGGGCGGTGTCGGTCGAATACACCTTCGCCGGCCGCAGCGCGCACGCCGGCGCGGCGCCCTGGCTCGGGCGCAGCGCGCTCGACGCGGTGGAGCTGATGGACGTCGGCTGGAACTTCCGCCGCGAGCACCTCCGGCTCTCCGAGCGCTCGCACTACGTCATCACCGACGGCGGCGGGCAGCCCAACGTCGTCCCGGCCACGGCCAGCGTGTGGTACTACTTCCGCGAGATCGACTACCCGCACATCAAGGACATGTGGAGCATCGGCAACCAGATGGCCGACGGCGCGGCGCTGATGACCGACACGAAGGTCTCCTCGCGGCTGCTCGGTTCGGCCTGGCCGCAGCACATGAACAAGACGGTCGCCGAGACGATGTTCGCGAACATGCAGAAGGTCGGCATGCCGAAGTGGAGCGAGGCGGACCAGGCGTTCGCGAAGCTCGTGCAGCGGAACATGAAGGTCCGCGAGCAGGGCCTGGCGACCGCGATCGGAAAGCTGGACGGGCCGGTCCGCCCCGAGGACAATCGCGGCGGCGGCTCGGACGACATCGGCGATGTCTCGTGGTCGGTGCCGACGGTGACGCTGCGCTACCCGGGGAACATCCCGGGGATGACCGGCCACCACTGGTCGAGCGCGATTGCCGAGGCCACGCCGGTCGCCCACAAGGGGGTGACGGCGGGCGCGAAGGTCGAGGCGATGACGGCCGTCGACTTCCTCGCCAGGCCGGAGCTGGTGCAGCAGGCGTGGGACTACTTCCGGAACGTGCAGGGCAAGACGTCGACCTACCAGCCGTTTCCCGGGCCGAACGACAAGCCGGCGGTCTGGCTGAACGAGAAGCTGATGCGGCAGCTGCGGCCGGAGATGAAGCAGTTCTACTACGATCCGTCGAAGTACAAGACGTACCTCGAACAGCTCGGGATCCCGTACCCGCCGGCCGACGCGGTGAAGCACTGAGGACCCGGGCAGGGACGACCCACGACCATGGCCGACACAGGGTCCGCTGACAGGGGCGCCGGGACGGTCGACGGCGACGGCCGCCGGCTGACGCTCGCCGAGCAGGAACTGGTCAACAGCCTCGGATGGCTGATGTCGATGCGGTGGGTGGCCGGCGTCGGGGTCGTGCTGGCCGCGCTGGTGGCGTCCAGGATCCTGAAGCTGCCGGTCCCCGCCGTCTCGCTCGTCGCCGTCGGGCTCTTCATCCTCGTCTACAACGTCGGCCTGCGCTGGTGGCTCGGGCAGTTCGGCCGCACGCTGCCCGACTCGCCGCTCGGCTACGCGCGCTTCGCCCGCGCGCAGATCGACCTCGACTGGCTGGCGATGACCGCCCTGACCTCGCTCTCGGGCGGCATCGAGAGCCCGGTCATCATCTTCTTCCTCTTCCACATCTCGATCTCGGCGCTGCTCCTCCCGCACGCCAAGGCCTACCTGCAGGTGGCGCTGGCGCCGGCGCTGGTCGCGCTGGTCACCGCCCTCGAATACACCGGCGTCATCCCGCACGTGTCGCTCTACGGGACCTCGCGCCACCGCGACCCGATCTTCATCGCCAGCGTGCTGTCCTTCTTCACGGCGGCGTGCTTCATGCTCGCGTACTTCTGCGTGGCGATCTCGGTGCGGCTGCGGCGCCGCGAGAAGGAGATCGGCGGGCTGTACGAGAGCGTGCGGGACGCCACGGCGTCGCTCGACCTGCAGACGGTCCTCAGCCGGCTGGTGGAGTCGGCCACGCGGGTGCTCGACTGCAAGGGCGCCGCCATCCGCCTCCTCGACCCGGCGCGCAGGCAGGTGGCCTTCGCCGCCACCTACGGCTTGAGCGACGAGTACCTGGAGCGGGTGCCGCAGGAGTTCACCCGGTCCCGCCTCGACCAGGCCACGCTCGCCGGCGAGCCCCTGTTTGTCGACGCCACCGAGGACCCCCGCGTCTGGAACCGGAACAGGGTCCGGGAGGAAGGGATCGAGTCGATGCTGTCGGTGCCGCTCGCGGGGAAGGGCGGGCCGCTCGGCGTGCTGCGCGCGTACGGCGGAGAAGGGCACAAGTTCAGCGACGAGGACGCCGCCTTCCTGGAGCTGGTCGCGGCCCACGGCGTCGTCGCCATCGAGAACGCGCAGGCCTACCGGATGCTCGAGGAGATGGACCGCGAGAAGTCGCGGTTCGTGCGCACGGCGACCCACGAGCTGCGGGCGCCGATCGACGTGACCGAGAGCCTGCTGACCGCGCTCGCCAGCGGCTACGTCGGATCGCTCCCGCCCGAGCACGTCGCCCTCGTCAACCGGGCGCTCAAGCGCGTCCGGGCGCTCAAGTCGCTCGTCAACGACCTGCTGGACCTCGCGGCGGGCAAGGCGCTGGCCCAGCCGACCGAGCGGCGCCGCGTCCCGCTCGGCGCCCTGGTGACCGAGGTCTGCGAACCCCTGCAGGCGCGGGCCGCCGCCAAGGGGATCGCGCTCTCGACCGCCCTGCCCGCCGAGCCGCTCGACGTGCTGGCCGACCCGGCCGACCTCGACCGGATCGTCACCAACCTGGTCGGCAACGCGGTGAAGTACACCGTGGCGGGAAGTGTCACCGTGTCGCTCGCGGCGGACGGGGCCTTCGCCAGGCTCACCGTGGCCGACACCGGGATCGGGATCCCCGCCGAGAGCATCCCGAAGCTGTTCCAGGAGTTCTATCGCGCGAAGAACGCGAAGGCCCTGGACGAGGCGGGGACGGGGCTCGGGCTGACGATCGTCAGGGACCTGGTGGACCGGTACGGCGGGCGGGTCAGCGTCGAGAGCCGCGAAGGGGAGGGGACCAGCTTCACGGTCATGCTGCCTTTGGCTCCCGCTGCGGGCGCGACGCAGGCCTGAAGGCCTGCGCTATCTGCAGATCTCCGCTATCTGCGATTCTCTGTGTCTTTCCAGATAGCGCAGGGCTTCAGCCCTGCGCCACACGGGCCATCAGCCCATATCGGTTGCTTCCCAGCCCCCGTAACAGATAGAATTGTCAGCTGTGATGCGCGGCACAGCCGCTTGTGCCGAACGTCACAAGCCCGCCAGTCGCCTCCACGTCGGCGTCGCGTACCCGCCGATTGCCAGCGGTCACGTCTTCCCGCGCCGGGAGAGTGCGCCCCGGCCTGCCGATTCCGCTCTGAGAGAGGGACCATCGTATGGCCAAGATTCTGATCGTGGACGACGACCCGGACATCACCTTCACGACATCGCTCTTCCTCAAGAAGGCGCAGCACGAGGTGCTGACGGCGGCCAGCCGCGCCGAGGGCATGCAGGCCATCGAGGAGGGCAACCCGGACCTCATCATCCTCGACGTCATGATGGAACAGGCCGACGACGGGATTGCCATGGCGCAGGAGCTGCGCCGGCAGGGGTGCGAGACGCCGATCCTGATGCTGACGAGCGTGGGCCGGGTGACCGGCTTCAAGTACGACGAGGACCAGGAGCTGGTGCCGGTCAACGCCTTCTTCGAGAAGCCGATCCAGCCGGACCTGCTCATCGGGAAGGTCAACGAGTTGCTGGCGCTGGCCACCAAGTGACAGGGGGACGACGATGCTAGTAGGGCAACAGCAACGACTGCAGGAGGACATCCGCGAGATCGTCGCGCAGCACGGGCGGGACCGCAGCGCGCTCATCCCGGTGCTGCAGGACCTGCAAAAGAGGCACACGACGGTGTCCGATTTCGCGATGCAGGTGGTGGCCGACGAGCTGGGCATCCATCCCGCCGAGGTCTACGGCGTCACCACGTTCTACGCCTTCCTGCGCCAGCCGGCGCGGGGGCGCTTCGTCTTCAGGCTGTGCCGGACGATCTCCTGCGAGCTCGGCGGCAAGTCGCGCGTCGCGCGCCAGCTCGAGAACGACCTGGGCATCGCCTTCGGCGAGACGACCGGGGACGGGCGCTTCGGCCTCGAGTGGGCCAGCTGCCTCGGCATGTGCGACCAGGGGCCGGCGCTGCTCGTCAACGACCGCGTCTACACGCGCGTGACGCCCGAGCAGGTGCACCAGATCATCGACGAGTGCAAGAGCACCTTCGGCGCGCACGCGCGCCAGCACTCCTAGGCGAAGGGCAGGATGTGATGATTCAGGCCAACAGCAAGAAGACGCCGTTCACCTTCGACAGCATCGAGCCCGAGTCGGGCCTCCGGGCGGCGCTCGGCATGAGCCGCGCCGACATCATCGGCGAGGTCAGCGCGTGCAACCTGCGCGGCCGCGGCGGCGCCGGTTTCCCGACCGGCACCAAGTGGAACCTCGCGGCGGCCGCCAGGGTCAAGCCCGGCGGCGCCAAGTACGTCGTCTGCAACGCGGACGAGGGCGAGCCGGGCACGTTCAAGGACCGGGTGCTGCTCGCCGAGCACGCCGACATGGTGTTCGAGGGGATGACGATCGGCGCGCGGGCGATCGGCGCGGCGCACGGGATCCTCTACCTCAGGAGCGAGTACGTCTACCTCAGGCCCCACCTCGAAAGCGTGCTGGCGCGGCGGCGGAGCGAGAACCTGCTGGGCCAGGACGTCGGCGGCGTCGCCGGATTCGCGTTCGACATTCATATCCACATGGGCGCCGGCGCCTATGTGTGCGGCGAGGAAACGGCACTCATCGAATCGCTCGAGGGTTACCGCGGCGAGCCGCGCAACCGGCCGCCGTTCCCGGTCGACACCGGCTTCCAGGGCCAGCCGACCGTCGTCAACAACGTGGAGACGTTTGCCTGGGTGGTCTGCATCCTGAGCCGGAGCGCGAGCTGGTTCAAGGCGATCGGCACCAAGACGTCCACCGGCTACAAGCTGCTGAGCGTGTCGGGCGACTGCCGGGAGCCGGGCGTCTACGAGGTGCCGCTCGGCATCACCGTCGCCGAGCTGCTCGCGAAGGTGGGCGGCGAGGGCGCGAAGGCGGTGCAGATCGGCGGGGCGTCGGGTCACTGCGTGCCAGGCTCGGAATTCGGCCGGAAGATCGCGTTCGAGGACGCCTCGACCGGCGGCTCGATCATCGTCTTCGGGCCGGGACGCGACATGCTCGCCGTCGCGCGCAACTTCATGGAGTTCTTCGTCGAGGAATCGTGCGGCCAGTGCACCCCGTGCCGGGCCGGCAACACGAAACTGCTCGGGGGCGTCGAGATGCTGGAGCGCGGCGAGTGCTCGATGAGCTACCTCCAGGAACTCCTCGCGCTCGGCGAGACGATGCAGCTCGCCTCCAAGTGCGGGCTCGGGCAGTCGAGCCCGAACGCGTTCATCTCGATCGTGAAGCACTTCAAGGACGAGATCATGGGCCGCACGCTGGCCATCTGAGGCGGAGAACGAACCATGAGCGCTGATATCAAACAGGAACCCGGTTGCTCGCGTGCGCCCGTCAGCCAGAAACCCCAGAAGGCCGCGCCGAGCGGCGGCGACGCCGTCGGCTACATCGGCGGTCTGGTGTCGCTCACCATCGACGGCAAGGACCACAAGGTGCCGCTCGGCACGACAGTGCTCGACGCCGCCCGGCAGCTCGGCATCCGCATCCCGACGCTCTGCCACCACCCGGACCTCTGCGTGGCCGGCGTGTGCCGGGTCTGCGTGGTCGAGGTCGAGAACCAGCGGACGCTGCAGGCGGCGTGCGCCTTCCCGGTGACGGCGCCGATCAAGGTCCACACGCACACGCCGAAGGTGCGCCAGGCGCGCCGCCACGTGATCGACCTGCTGCTCTCCACGCACTACGGCGAGTGCTACAGCTGCAAGCGCAACAACAACTGCGAGCTGCAGTCGCTGGCGAAGGAATACGGCGTCGACTTCTACCGCTTCGGCCACGTGACCCAGTCCCGCTTCCCGGTGGACCGATCCAGCTACTCGGTCGTGCGGGACATGGACAAGTGCATCCTCTGCCGGCGGTGCGTCCGCACCTGCATCGACGTGCAGGAGGTGGGCACGCTCGAGGCGGTCGGGCGCAGCGACCAGACGCGGATCTCGACCTACCTCGACAAGCCGCTCGGCGAGGTGGTGTGCATCAACTGTGGGCAGTGCATCAACCGCTGCCCGACGGGCGCCCTGCACGCCAACGACGCGTCCGACGAGGTCTGGCGCGCGATCGACGACCCGAAGAAGCACGTGGTCATCCAGACCGCGCCCAGCCCGCGGGCCGGGATCGGCGAGTGCTTCGGCCTCGAGCCGGGCACGCCGATGACCTACCAGATGAACTCCGCGCTCAGGCTGTGCGGCTTCGACAAGGTGTTCGACACCAACTTCACGGCCGACCTGACGATCCTCGAAGAGGGGACCGAGCTGCTGCTCAGGCTGCAGAAGGCGCTCGTGAAGAAGGAGCCGGTGGCGCTGCCGCAGTTCACCAGCTGCTCGCCCGGGTGGGTGAAGTACCTCGAGCACTTCTATCCCGATTACATCCCGAACCTGTCGTCGGCCAAGAGCCCGCAACAGATGTTCGGCGCGGTCATCAAGACTTACTACGCGAAGCTGAACGGCATCGACCCGAAGGACATCGTCACCGTGGCGCTGATGCCGTGCTCGGCGAAGAAGTTCGAGTGCAACCGGCCGGAGATGGACGCGAGCGGCTTCAAGGACGTCGACTACGGCCTGACGACGCGCGAGATGGCGCAGATGATCAAGGAGGCCGGGATCAACCTGCCCGACATGCCGAAGAGCGGCTTCGACGACCCGTTCGGCGACGCGACCGGCTCGGGCGTGATCTTCGGCGCAACCGGGGGCGTGATGGAAGCCGCGCTCAGAACGGTCCTCGAGCTGGTGACCGGCCAGAAGGTCGAGAACCTGTTCGAGAACGCGAACATCGTCCCCGTCCGGGGGTTCGACGGCGTGAAGTACGTGGAGCTGCCGGTGCCGGCCGTGGCGCCGGAGGTGGCGCCGATCCTGAAGGCGCTCATCCCGAGCTGGGACTTCCTGAAGGGGGCCACGCTGAAGGTGGCCGTCGCCCACGGGACCGCCAACGCCAAGAAGGTGATGGAGAACATCAAGGCCGGCGGCGAGTTCGCCCAGTGCCACTTCATCGAGTTCATGGGGTGCCCGGGCGGCTGCATCGGCGGCGGCGGCCAGCCGATCCCGACCTCGCCCGAGATCCGGAAGGCCCGCGCGAAGGCCATTTACAGCGAGGACGCCGCGAGCGAGGTCCGGAAGTCGCACGAGAACCCGGCGGTGCTGAGGCTCTACAGCGAGTTCCTGACCGACGGGCCGTGCGGCCACCTGTCGCACCAGTTGCTGCACACCCACTACACGGCGAGGGGGAAGTTCATCGGGTAGGGATGAGGGACGAGGGACGAGGGACGAGGGATCGAGGGATCGTGGATCGTGGATCGGGGATCGGAGATCGGAGATCGGGGATCGGGGATCGGGGATCGGGGATCGGGGATCGGAGATCGGAGATCGGGGATCAAGGGCCGGTCGCCGTCCCGCAATCGCGCTGTCACGATGAAGGGCGGGCCCGGGGGCCCGCCCTTTTTTTATGTCCGTACGTAGGGCGACCCTTTAGGGTTGCCGAGGGACAACGGCCGGACACCGCCGAGAGCCGAAAGCCGTGTGCGTCAGCGAACCGTGAACCGCAACTCGCGGCTGGCCGTCGCGCCGCCGGCCGAGGCGGACACGGTCAGCAGATGCTCGCCCGGCTTCAACCGGTCGAGCGGCAGCTCGATCGGGTAGTCGGCCGCCCCGTCCGCCGTGAAGCGGCTGCCCTCCAGCACGTCCCTCCTTGAGAAGACCGGCGCCCCCGCGCCGTCGAGGATCGACACCGCGACGTTGACCGCGCCGGCCGCCGCCCCGCCCGGCCTGTAGACGCGGAGGAAGGCCGTCACCTGCCGGTCGCGCTCGAAGTCGCGCGCGGTGGTGGGCGTGTGCGGCAGGAGCGTCGCCAGGCCGTCCTTCGGCGCCGCCATCGGTCCCTCGGTCACCGACACGGTGACGCCGGAAAGCGACAGCCTGGGTTTCGCGAAATCGGGCACGTCGAGGTCGTAGAAGATGCTCCCGGCCTTGGACTGGAGGCTGCTCTGGGCCGCCGCCCGCAATTGGTAGCGGCCGGGCGGCAGGTCGAGACGGGCAAGCAGCTCGTATCCGGCCGTCGGGGAGAGAGACGGGCGCAGCGCGATGCGCGCCGAAAGGCGCTGGGAGCCCTTCTGATCCCCCTTGGGGTCGTAGGCGTCCACCCTCAGCGTGACGTTCTCGACGACGCGGTCGCTCCCCGGCGGCACCGGCTCGCGGAGCCCGACGACAATCGCCACGGCCGCCTTCTTCGAGCCGGGGACCGCGAACGGCGCGGCCGCCATCTGCATCGCCACGTCCCCCTTGGGCACGAGCGACGCGAGCGCGGTCATCAAGGGAAGAGGCTTGGGCGGCGTCTTCTTCGACGGGCTGGCGGCCAGCGGCTCGAGATACCCCGTTCGGGTACGCACCGTCAGGCTCCTGTCGCGGACCTTGACCTCGACCTTGTGGAACCGCCCCTCCTGGCGCGTGTTCGGCGACACGTAGCCGATCAGGTAGTAGGAACTGTTTTCCTTGAAGATCTGATCGATCTCGGGGCGCGGGTCGTTGGTGTCGACGACGGGGAAGCCGCCGGTGTTGGTGGCCAGCGCGCGGAGAAAGTCCTGCTTGTAGGAGTTGGCCCCCGGCCACAGCCCCGCCGGGTCGATAGGGTAGATGTTTACGTTGGCGCGCTGGGCGGACACGATCAGGTCCCGGATGGTGAGGTAGACGTTTCGGAGCGTCCCCGCCGTGTCGTCGCCGTCCGAGAGGCTCTGCCGGACCTGGATCTCCTCAACGTTCATCGGGATCCCTTCGCTGACGAGCACCAGCGCCTTCCTCCGGTTCGGCAGCTCGCCGAGATTGTCGGCGAGGGTCTTGAGCAGGTTCGTCAGTTGCTCGTACGCGAAGCGCCGCCTGAACGCGATCGAGCCCGGCGCCTCCTGGAGCATGCCCGGGACGCTCGCCGGATCGGCCAGTCCGAGTCTGGCGGGGAGACCGCCGTGATACTTCTCGATGGCGCGGTGCAGCCGCGCCCGGTCGGTCGTGAAATCCTGCCCGTTGTCCTGAGACATCGGGAAGACGACGGCCGCGAGATCGCGGGGACCGAGACTGTCGACCAGGACGCCGGCAATCCGCCTCGCGTCCTGGATCGCGGCCGGACGCTGAGGCTCGATCTTCGCCTCGAGCGCATCGTCCATCACGATCGTGAGGATCCGACGGTCGTTGAGATCGTCGTTGCGCCGGACGTCCGGGGCCACCTCGCTGACCCACGGCGCCGAGGCCGTCACCACGGTGTCCGGCAGATCGACGGCGCTGAAGGTCTGGATCTCGACCGGGAGGCCGTCTTCGGTCACGAGGAAATCGGCGGCGTTCAGGCCGCGCACCGGTTGGCGCGCCCGATCGAGCACGGAGATGTCGAGCGTGATGAGATCGACGCCGGCGCGGAACTTCAGCGGCGGCTGGGCGGTCTGGCCTTGCTGCGCGCCAACGCCCGCCGGGCCCCGAGCGGCCAGCGACAAGGCGACGAGGATGAGGATTCGCCATGAGGCACGCGCCATGGCAGCGCACTATAGCACCCCGAAGCCGTAATCACTCCCGGACTGATTAGCCTCGGCGTAAGGCGTTTGGTGGCTGATTGGTCTGATTGGTGGCTGAGCTTGACGCGCTTCACCAAGGAGCGTAGGTTGTCCTTACCCGAGTCTGCGAGGCCGAGAGCGGGCTGGGGCCGGACCCGCTGGGTCCCGTCCCCGCAAGTCACCTAGGCGCTGCGGCTGCGGCACGCACGCCGGTCGCGTCGGCGGCAGGTTCGAGGGGAGGACGCTTGTTGAACAAACTCTGCTGAAAGGAGGGACGAAGGTCTCGCGGGTCGAGTGGCCCGCCCGAAGAGTCCAGCTTTCAGAGGAGGTGGCAGTGCAGACTGACAATCAACCGCCGGGTGTTTTTTAGGCCCGCCGAAGGAAGTTACTCGAAACATCCCCTCGGCGGGCCTTTCGTGTCTCCGGGCGCGCCCCGGGCCGCGCCTTTACCTCCCCTGTCCTGCCGAAGTATCATTTCTTGCCTCCCGGACCGGCCCGACGCCGTTCTCCTCCCGAAGGACTCATCATGACGATCGTGCTCGACGGCTCGAATCTTACAATCGACACACTCGTTCAGATCGCCCGCTTCGGCGCGCGCGTGGAGCTCGCCCCGGCCGCTCTGGAGCGCATCAAGATCTGCCGCGCCATGCTCGAGCGCAAGCTGGCCGCCCGCGAGATCATGTACGGCACCAACACGGGGATCGGCGAGTTCTCCGAGAAGGTCCTCGACGACAACCAGGTGAAGGACTTCCAGCGGTTCCTGGTCTACAACCACGCGGCGGGCATCGGCGACCCGCTGCCGATCGAGGCGGTCCGCGCCGCGCTGACCGGCCGGATCAACGTGCACGCGCACGGCAACTCGGCCTGTCGGCCGGACATCACGCTCACGATGGTCGAGATGCTCAACCGCGGGGTCACGCCCGTGGTCTGCCAGAAGGGCTCGGTCGGGGCCTGCGGCGACCTGGCGCCGATGGCGCAGGCGGCGCTGCTGCTGCTGGGCGAGGGCGAGGCGTTCTACCAGGGCGAGCGGCTGCCGGGCAAGGTGGCCATGGAGCGCGCGGGCATCCCGGTGCCCGGCCTTCACGCGCGCGACGGCCTGGCCGCGATCAACGGATCGAACGTGCTGACGGCGATGTCCGGGCTGCACCTCCATGACATGACCCGGTGGCTGAAGCAGGCCGACATCGCGGCCGCCATGTCGATCGAGGCGCTGCTCGGCAACATGAAACCGTACACCGCCAAGCTGCACGAGCTGCGCGGGTTCAGCGGCGCGATCGCCTCCGCGGCGAACATCATGAAGGTGATCGCCGGATCGGACCTCACCACCGGCAAGATGAAGACGAAGGTCCAGGACGCCTACTCGATGCGGTCCACGCCGCAGGTGATCGGCGCGGCGCGCGACGCGCTGGCGTACGCCCGGGCCCAGGTGGAGATCGAGCTGAACGGCGTCGGCGACAACCCGATCTTCGTGCCGGAGCTCGAGCTGACACTGACCGGCGCCAACTTCCAGGGATCGCCCGTCGCGCTTCCGATGGACCTGGCCGGCGCCGCCATCACGATGGTGTCGGTGATGTCCGAGCGGCGAATGAACCGCATGACCAACCCGGCGCTCTCGGCGGGGCTGCCCGACTTCCTGGCCCACCAGCCCGGGTTCTACTCGGGCCTGATGCTCAGCCAGTACACCGCCGACTCGCTCATCGTCGAGCAGCGGATCCTCTCGATGCCGGCGTCGATCCAGTCGATTCCCGCCGCCGCCGACCAGGAAGACTTCGTGTCGATGGGCATGAACACGGTCATCAAGAACGGCCAGATCCTCGAGAACGCCTACGGCGTGCTCGGGATCGAGTTCATGGCGGCCGCCCAGGCGCTCGACTTCCGCACCTTCACGCCGGGCAAGGGCACGCAGGCGGCGCGCCAGGTCATCCGGCGCCACGTGGCGCACCTCGAGGTCGATCGTCCCCTGTTCGACGACCACAACGCCATGCAGCGGCTCGTCAAGTCGTGCGAGATCCTGGAGGCGGTGGAGAAGACGGTCGGGGAGCTGGGATAAGGACAGGACACTGTGGCGCAGGCCTGAAGGCCTGCGCTATCTGAGTTATGGCCTGCGTTATCCCCGCGTCGTCATTCATCTCCAGATAGCGCAGGGCTTCAGCCCTGCGCCGTCCGGTCAGCCCTGCGCTACAAGCCGCTCGGCGAGCGCCTCGATGGTCAGCGGCGCCGACCCTTCAGCCTTGTTGTTCACCAGCACGTAGGCGGGAATGGCGCGGGCAACCGCCCGCGCCAGCATCCCCGCCACCTCGTCGCGCATCCGATCGAGCGGCGCCACGATCCGGTCGAACGGCGCGAACGCCTCGCGCTGCTCCTGGTAGGTGGCCCCGGGCTTCAGCAGCAGCCTCACCATCAGAAACGGCATCGCCTCGGGCGGCAGCAGGTCGGCCTGCTCGGCCGGCAGCGGCATCGCCGTCCAGAGATTGTAGACGTGCCCCGCGCCGTGGCGGGCGAGGACGCGCGCGTAGGCCGGCGACAGGAGCGCCTTGTCGCGCAGCTCCACGCCGTAGCCGAACTCCGTTGGCAGGGCGGACAGGAACTCGTCGAGCGCGTCGGTGAACGCGGCGGGTTCGACGCCCGCGCGCCGCAGCAGCGGGGGGAACTGCAGGACGAACGGCCCGGCGTGGCTCCTGAAGACGCGCGCCACCGGTTCGAGCAGGTCGTCGATGAGCAGGCCGGCCGAGAGGAAGTGCGGGTTGGGCTCCTTCGATCCGCGCTCGGGCACGACCGCCGAGGTCACGATCGCCGGCGCCTTGCAGCAGCAGGGAAACCCGTCTGGCAGCTGGTCGGCGTAGCGCCGGAGATCGTCGTCCGGGATGCGCGCGTAGTAGGACCGGTCGATGCCGACCGTGCGAAGGAGCGGGTGCCGCGCGTACTCCCGCAGGCCTTCGCGCGACAGCCAGCCCTCGGTGCGGCGCGCCGTGTAGACGAGCCCGCGCCAGCCTGGAAAGCCCCAGGAACTGGTTCCGAAGCGCACCAGCGGGGACACCCGCGACGCCGTTTCACGCAGCGCCGCGAACCTCGCGTCGAGAGGGGAAGGGGCCGCCGCCGGATGCTCCGGGGCGGCGGCCGTGTCGAACAGGGACAGTTGGTCGGGCATCGACACCCGAGCCGGTCGATCCTAGCGGCCGACGACCTTCGCGCCGGCAGCGCCGAGGATCCCCAGCGCCTCGTTGATCTCGGCGACCTCGACGTCGAGCGGCGGACGGAACCGGACGCTGTGCCGCCCGCAGCCCAGGATCATCATCCCCATCTCGTACGCCTCGTCGGCCACCTTGTCGCGCGTGGCCGTGTCGGCGAGGTCGATCGCGCACATCAGGCCCGTGCCGCGCGCGTTCGAGAACACGTTCGGCTGCCCGGCTTCGAGCGCCTGGAGGCCGGCCAGCAGGTGCGCGCCGACCGTCGCCGCGTGCTCGACGAGATGGTCTTCCTCGATGATCTGAAGATAGCGCTCCGAGCGGACCATGTCCACGAGGTTGCCGCCCCAGGTGGAGTTCAGCCGGCTCGAGACCTTGAACACGTTGTCCGGCTCCTCGTCGAGGCGCCGGCCGGCGAGCATGCCGCACACCTGCATCTTCTTCCCGAACGCCATCAGGTCCGGCTCGACGCCGGTGTGCTGGTGCGCCCAGAACCGGCCGGTCAGGCCGACGCCCGACTGGACCTCGTCGAAGACGAGCAGCGCCTCGTTCTCGTCGGCGAGCTGCCGCAGCGCGCGCATGAACTCGGGGCGGAAATGCTGGTCGCCCCCCTCGGCCTGGATCGGCTCGATGATGATGGCGGCGATGTCGTCACGCCGCTCGACAAACGCGCGCTTGATCTCGTCCACGGCCTGCCGCTCCAGCGCCTCGACCCGATCGATCTCGCGGGCGTCAACCGGGAAGCGCAGCCCGGGGCTGATGATCCGCGGCCAGTCGAACTTCGAGAAGTACTGGTACTTGCGCGGGTCGGCCGTGTTGGTCAGCGAGAGCGTATAGCCGGTGCGCCCGTGGAAGGCATCGCGGAAGTGCAGGATCTGGTGCCCCTTCTCGACCTTCAGCCCCCGGCGGAAGTTGCGGCGGACCTTCCAGTCCATCGCGGCCTTGAGCGCGTTCTCGACGCCGAGCGCGCCGCCCGCGACGAAGAACGCGTAGGGCAGGTAGGCCGGCATGCCGACCCGGCCGAAGGTGTCCACGAACTCGGCGAACTCGACCGTGTAGATGTCGGAATTGGCCGGGTTCGCGAGCGCGGCCCGCATCAACTTCGCCCGGAACGCCTCGTCGGCCATCTTCGGGTGGTTGAGGCCGACCGGCGCGGTGGCGAAGAACGAGAACATGTCGAGCACGCCACGCCCGCGACGCGCATCCCACAGCCGGCGGCCGTGGCTGCGGTCGATGTCGAGCACCATGTCATATCCGTCGGCCAGGATGTGCCGGCCGAGCGTCTCGTGCACGCGGTCGGGCGCCAGGGCCGGAGTTCTACGGCTTGCGGTCATCATCGGTTCGCTCCTTCTACGACAGGGGTCACGTAAGTCTCTTCCTTGACGGTGGAGAGCACCATCACCGTCCGCGTCCGGCTCACCCCCTCGAGGGCGCCGAGCTGGTGGAGCAGCAGCTGGCGGAGCGCTTCCATGTCGCGGACGCGCACCTTCAGCAGCAGCGAGAACTCGCCCGTCACGTGGTGGCACTCGAGCACTTCGTCGAGGCCGGCCACCCGGCTGAGCAGGGCCGGTTCGTGCCGGGGATGGTCGAGGAACACTTCGACAAAGGCGGTGATGCCGGCACCGACCGAGGCGCCGTCCACGATCGCCGTCCAGCGGCGGATGACGCCCGACGTCTCGAGCTTCTTCAACCGCTCGTGCACCGCGGCCGTCGACAGCCCGACTCGCCGGGCGATCTCGGCCTGCGCGAGCGACGCATCGCGCTGGATGTGATGCAGAATCTGGCGATCCCGATCGTCAATTGCCGCCATAACATTTGCTTTCGTCGTCACAAGTCAATAATAAATTCGGATTGTAATCCTGTCAACCGAACAAACGTCGGCAATAGTCCCGTTCTCCCATAACCTGCCGCCGCCGCCCGTGTAGAATACGAGGGTGACCACCCGGCGAGAACGCGACGCGCTTGGAGAGCGCGAGGTGCCGTCAGGCGCCCTCCACGGCATCCACACGCTGCGCGCAATCGAGAACTTCGGCCTGCTCGGCCGTCCCGTTCACCCCGACCTGGCGCGCGCGCTCGGCGCGGTGAAGCTGGCGGCCGTCCGCACCAATCGCGCGCAGGGCTGGCTGGCAGCCGACCTCGCCGACGCGCTCGACGACGCGTGCCGCGAGCTGGTCGACGGCCGCCTCGCGCCGGCCGTCGTCGTCGACGCGCTGCAGGGCGGCGCGGGCACCAGCGCCAACATGAACGTGAACGAGGTGCTGGCCAACCGGGCGCTGGAGCTGCTCGGCGCGACACGGGGCGACTACCGGAGGGTGTCGCCGACCGATCACGTCAACCTCCACCAGAGCACCAACGACGTCTTTCCGACCGCTCTGCGCGTCGCCGCGCTCTGGGGGCTCGGCAGGCTGGAGCCGGCCGTCGTCGGCCTCCAGGAGGCCTTCCAGGCCAAGGAACGGGCCTTCTCGCACATCGTCAAGATCGGCCGGACCGAGATGCAGGACGCGGTGCTGACGACGCTGGGGCGGGAGATGGCGGCCTACGCCGAGGCGCTCAACCGCGACCGGTGGCGGCTCGCCAAGTGCGGCGAGCGGCTCCGCGTGGTCAACCTCGGAGGGACGGCGATCGGCACCGGCCTGGCCGCGCCCCGGGATTACATTTTCCGGGTCGTCGAGGAGCTGCGGGAGATCACCGGCCTGGGTCTCGCGCGGGCCGAGAACCTGGTCGAGGCCACGCAGAACGCCGACGTGTTCGTCGAGGTCTCGGGCCTGCTGAAGGCGCTGGCGTCGACGCTCGTCAAGATCTGCGGCGACCTCCGGCTCTTG
The DNA here is from genome assembly GCA_963717945.1 of uncultured Acidobacteriota bacterium. GTDB lineage: Bacteria > Acidobacteriota > Vicinamibacteria > Vicinamibacterales > Fen-181 > FEN-299. Next base: position 915,435 of record CAVQXT010000007.1, read on the forward strand.
TCGTCCGGGCCCGACGCCGGCCTGGGCGAGATCCGCCTGCCCGCGCAGCAGGCGGGGTCCAGCATCATGCCGGGCAAGGTCAACCCGGTGATCCCGGAGGCGGTGACGCAGGCCGCGCTGCTCGCGATCGGCCACGACCAGGCGCTGACGACGGCCGTGGCGATGGGGAGCCTCGAGCTGAACCCGTTCCTGCCGCTGGTGGCGCACTGCCTGCTCCAGAGCCTCGACCTGCTGGCGCGCGGCTGCGAGACGCTGCGGGCGCGGTGCGTCGAGGGGATCGAGGCCGACGAGGCTCGCTGCCGGCGGCACGTGGAGAATTCGACGGCGAGCGCGACGGCGCTTCTGCCGCGCCTTGGCTACGAGCGGGTCGGCGAGCTGGTGGCGACGGCACAGCGCGAGGGGCGCGCGGTCAGGGAGGTCGCGATCGCGTCGGGCCTGGTCACCGCCGCGGAGTTCGACGAGGCGACGAGCCCGGAGGCGGTGTGCAGATTGGGATTCAAGAGCACGGTCAGCAGGATATAGGCAAGGTGTAGTGGCCAGTGGCCAGTGGCTAGTCGATCACGCGTGGCACACTGGTAACTGGCAACTGACAACTGGCCACTGACCACGATTTGGCGCGCTGGACAGAGATGCAACCAACCCCCCGTTCCCTCCGCCTTCACATCGGCATTTTCGGCCGCCGGAACGTCGGCAAGTCGTCGCTGCTGAACGCGATCACCAGGCAGCAGGTGTCGATCGTGTCGGAGTCCGCGGGCACGACCACCGACCCGGTCGAGAAGCCGATGGAGATGCTGCCGCTCGGGCCCGTGCAGTTCGTGGACACGGCCGGCATCGACGACGAGGGGGCGCTCGGAGAGCTGAGGGTCGAGCGGACGAAGGCCGCGCTGGACCGGGTGGACCTCGGCGTGGTCGTCACCGAGGGCGGCGCGTGGGGCAGCTTCGAGGAGGCGCTGGTCGGCGAGCTCGAGAGCCGGCGCGTGCCCGTGCTCGTTGTGTTCAACAAGTCCGACCTGCGCCGGCCGGCCGAGACGGAGACGGCCGCGCTCGATCGCGTCAGGATTCCCTGGGTCGAGGTGTCGGCCCTTACGGGCGACGGGGTGGTCGGTGTCCGCGAGGCCCTGCTCGCGCTCGCGCCGGCGGACTTCTTCGACAGCCGGCGGCTGGTCTCCGACCTGGTGCCTCCCGGCGAGGTGGCGGTGCTCGTGGTCCCGATCGACAAGGAAGCGCCGAAGGGGCGGCTCATCCTGCCGCAGGTGATGTCGATCCGCGACCTGCTCGACGGGGAATCGATGGCGTTGGTGGTCCAGGAGCGCGAGCTTCGTGCGGCGCTCGAGCGGCTGTCCAGGCCGCCGGCCCTGGTGGTCACCGACTCGCAGGTGTTCCTGAAGGTGGCGGCCGACGTGCCGGCCGGCGTGCCGATGACGTCGTTCTCGATCCTGATGGCGCGGTTCCAGGGCGACCTGACCGAGCAGGTGAGAGGCACGCTGGGCATCGAGCGGCTGCGTGGCGGCGACCGCGTCCTGGTCGCCGAGGCCTGCGCCCACCATCCCATAGGGGAGGACATCGGCCGCGTGAAGATCCCGCGCTGGCTCACGCAGTACGTGGGCGCGAAGCTGGAGTTCAGCCACGTGCAGGGGCGCGATTTCCCCGCCGACCTCTCGCCGTTCCGGCTGGTCGTCCACTGCGGCAACTGCGTCGGCAACCGCCGGGAAATGATGTCGCGCATCCACCGGTGCCGGGCGAGCGGCGTGCCGATCACCAACTACGGGCTGACCATCGCGTATTCGCTGGGGATCTTCGAGCGTGCGCTCCGCCCGTTCCCGGCGGCGCTGGAGGCGATCCATGCCGCGCGGGTTTGACGGGCTCGACCACGACCAGGTCGCGGCCTGGCTGCGCGAGACCGACCCGGCGCGGCTCGGCCGGCTCTGGGCCCGGGCCGACGCCGTGCGCGCGGAGCGCGTGGGCGACGCGGTCCACCTGCGCGGCCTGATCGAAATCAGCAACCACTGCGTCCGCGACTGCCTCTACTGCGGCATTCGCGCGCACTCGGAGGGGATCGTCCGCTATCGCATGACGGAGGACGAGATCCTGGCGTGCGCGCGCCAGGCGAAAGCGCTCGGCTACGGCACCGTGGTGATGCAGTCGGGCGAGGACCCGGGCCTGACGCGCGACTTCATGTCCGGCGTCATCCGGGCGATCAAGGCGGAGACGGATCTCGCGGTGACGCTCAGCCTCGGCGAGCGCAGCGACGACGACCTGGCGGCGTGGAAGGCCGCCGGCGCCGACCGGTATCTGCTGCGCTTCGAGACGTCGGACCCCGTGCTCTACCGCCGGATCCACCCGTCGCTCCCCGGCACGCTGTCGGACCGCGTGGCGCAGCTGTTGCGGATGCGCGCCATGGGCTACGAGATCGGCAGCGGCATCATGGTGGGGACCCCCGGCCAGACGTGGGACATCCTGGCCCGCGACGTCGAGACGTTCCGCGATCTCGACATCGACATGATCGGCATCGGGCCGTTCCTGCCGAGCCCGCGCACGCCGCTCGGCGGCGCCGCCGCCGCGAAACTGCGGGCGCCAGCCTTCGAGCAGGTGCCCAACGACGAGCTGACGACGCTGAAGGTCGTGGCGCTGACGAGGCTGGTCTGTCCCGAGGCGAACCTGCCGAGCACGACGGCGCTCGCGACGATCGACCCGGCGACCGGCCGGGAGCTCGGCCTCACGCGCGGCGCGAACGTCGTCATGCCGAACCTGACGCCGCCCGAGTACCGCGTGCTGTACGAGATCTACCCCGGCAAGGCCTGCCTGCACGAAACGGCGGAAGTGTGCCACGGGTGCTTGCGCGAGCGTATCGCGGCGATCGGGCGGCACGTGGGAACGGGGCCGGGGGGAAGGAACCGCGGCTCCGGGCTCTCGGCTCTGGGCTCTCGACTCCCGGCCGAGTCCGGCGCGGGGCCGTTTTGCAGCCGCAGGCCGTCCGCCGCCAAGAGCCAAGAGCCCAAAGCCTAGAGCCTTCTTTCGGCCGTAAGCCGTATGCCGTAAGCCGTAAGCCGCCTGTCCCTACTTCTCCCAGGTCAGCGTCAGGACGAGCTGGTCGTCCGGCCCGTCGTACTCCGCAATGGTGGCCGTGCGGTTGTTGTCGGTGAGGATGAAGCCCGACGCCGTGACGAAGCGGCCTTCGACGCAGATGATCTTCAAGCCGCTCAGCAGGTCGCTCGCGTAACCGACGGTGTCCTTCTCGGTGGCCGACTCGATCGTTGCGTGCACCTCGACGGTCAGCGTCGTCCGATTCCCTTCGCTGGACAGGCGGCTGACACAGAGACAGCCCGCCTTGGCGCAGAGCTCCTCGAACAAGGAGTCGATCCGGTCGAACCGTGCGATCGTGTGGACCTCGAAGGGCGCCTGGTCCTTGAGCACGGTGCGCGTGATCGAATGCCCGCCCAGCCCGTCGAGCAGGGTCACCAGCGACGCCGGGCTCGCGAGCATCTCGTCACGGTAGCCGGCCTCTTCTTTGGCCCGATCCTCGGCCGTCTCGCCGTCCGAGCGGATGTCGCTCTCGGTGATGCTCCAGGTGACCGACCCCGAGGGGTCGAGGTACATCACGCTGCGCGTTTCCTTCTGGATGCAGCCCGCGCCGATGATCGAGCCCGCCAGCACGGCGAGCGCCACGGCGGTGTGGACGAAACGGCGGGTGATGGTGCGGGTCATGATGGCCTCCTTGCGCTCCTGCCTTGAAGACGGCATCGCGCGCCGAACCGAACGCGCCGGCGTGCGGCGCCAAATGGGTGCTGCAGGCGGCCCTCCCGCGGTGGTAAGGTAAGGCGCCATGGGCGCCGCGGACAGCACCGCACTCCTCTCGCAGGCACGCGCCGGGTCCTCCGAGGCGCTGGAGGAGCTGTATGCCCGATATGCCGGGCGGCTGCTGTCGCTGATCCGCATCCGGATGGGCCCCGGCCTCCGGCCGCAGGTGGACTCGCGCGACATCCTCCAGGCGACGTTTCTCAAGTCGTTCCAGCATCTCGAGCAGTTCGACGGGGCGGATAGCCGGAGCCTGATGGCCTGGCTCACGCGGATCGCGGAGAACGAGATTCGGGACCAGGCCGACCGGCAGGGCCGGCAGCGCCGCGACAAGGCGAAGGAAGAGCCGCTCGATCCGGTCCAAGCGCAGGTGAGGACCAACATGCGGTCGGCCGTCTCGCAGCTGATCGTCGACGAGGAGACGGCGCGCCTGGAACGGGCGATTGCGGCTCTGGACGAGACCTATCGCGAAGTCATCCTTCTGCGGAAATTCGAGGAGTTGAGCTACCGGGAGATGGCGGTGCGGCTCGGCCGTTCCGAAGACGCGTGCCGCATGCTGGTGGCCAGGGCGATGGTCGCGCTGACGCTCGAGATGCGGGGGAGCGCGTGACGGGCCGCCCGCTCGAAGAACGGTTCGCGCGGTTCGTGGAGGAGTTCGAGTTCCACGGCAGGCGGTTGGACCCGGCCGCGCTCTGCGAGGATCGCCCCGACCTGCTCTGGTCCCTCCAGGCGCTCATCGACCAGTACTTCCGGATCGCGCGGCGGCTGTCGGTCGCCGACTCGAACGCCGCGGTGGCGGCGATATCGCCGCCCGCCGCGCTGCCGGCCTTCGCCGGGTTCCGCACGATCGAGCGGATCGGCGCGGGAGGGATGGGCGAGGTCTACAAGCTCCAGGACCTCACGCTGGATCGGACGGTGGCGGCCAAGGTTCTCCGTGCCGACGCGAAAGTCAGGGCCGGCGTGGCCACGGCGATCGGGGAGGCGAGGGCGATGGCCCTGTTCACCGATCCCCGGATCGTGCAGGTGTTCGAGTTCCGCGCCGACGCGACCCCGCCGGTCATCATCATGGAGTACGTCGACGGCTTCGAGCTGGGGCGCATCGCGCCCTCGCTCGAGCCGCGGCAGCGCGCCCGGATCATGAAGGAGGTGTGCGAGGCGCTCGGGCACGCGCACGGCCTGGGCCTCCAGCATCGCGACCTCAAGCCGTCGAACATCATGCTGGACGCGGCGCTCAACCCGAAGATCCTGGACTTCGGCCTGGCGTCCGGCGCGCCCGGAGGAGGACATTTCGTCGGCACGCCGCCGTACCTGGCGCCCGAGCAGCTCGAACCTTCGCGGACTCTCGACGAGCGTACGGACATCTACGCGCTCGGCGTCGTCCTCTACGAGATGCTGTGCGGGGAGCCGCCCTACCAGGGGGCCGACACCGCCGATCTCGTCCGCGCCGTGAAGGCGGGCCAGCCCAGGCTGCCGGTGGAAGTCGACCCGGACGCGCCGGAGCCGCTCCAGGCGATCGCGCTGAAGGCCATGGAACTCGACCCGGCGAACCGGTACCAGTCGGCCCGGGAGATGGCGCTCGACCTCGGCCGCTTCCTGGAAGGCCGGCCCGTGCTCGCGCGGCCGTCGCACTACGCGTCGGCGCTCGAGGCGAGGCTCGGGCCGCATCTCGAGCAGATCCAGGAGTGGCTGCGCCTTCGCCTGATCTACTCGCACGAAGCGGCCCAGTTGACCGCCGCGTATCGCGAGCTCGAACGGCGCGAGGACGACTGGATCGTGGCGGGCCGCGTCCTGTCGTATTCCCAGATCGCCCTCTACCTGGGGGCGCTCTTCCTGATCGGCGGCAGCCTGTTCTACTTCGGCGCCCACCGCTTCTACGACGCGGTGCGAGGCGTCCTGCAGCCGTCCATCGTGCTGGCGGTCCCGTTTGTCGGGTTGAACCTGACGGCGTACAGGCTGGCGCGCCGCGACCACCGGGCCGTCTCGGTGGCCTTCTACCTGGCGGGGGTCGCGCTGCTGCCGCTGTTCCTGCTCATCGTCTTCCACGAGGCGGGCATCTGGCTGGTGCCCGCCAACCAGGCCGGTCAGATCTTCACCGACGGGTCGATCTCGAACCGGCAGTTGCAGGTCACGATCCTCCTGGCCTGCGCGTGGGCGTGCGCGCTGGCGTTCCAGACGCGGACCGCCGCGCTCACGACGGTGTTCGGCCTGCTGCTCGTCCTGTTCTGGTTGTCGGTGCTGGGCGATTTCGGTTTGCGGTCGTGGCTCGAGGAGGGGAAGTGGGACTGGCTGGCCCTCCACATCGCGCCGCTGGTCGTCGTCTATGGCGCCGGCGGCGCCGCGTTCCAGCGCTCCCGCCCCTGGTTCGCCCGGCCGATGTTCACCGCGGCCGTCCTGGTGCTGATCGGCTCGCTCGAGCTCCTCGCCCTCAACGGCAAGGCGTTCGAGTACCTCCACTTCTCGCTGCGGCCGTTCCAGCCGGGCAAGGTGGACGACCCGCTCCTGCTCGACACGCTGGCGGCGATGACCGTCAACGGCATGATCTTCTACCTGTCGGGCCTGGCGCTCGAGCGCTTCGGCTCCGAGACGATGCGCCCGGCCAGCCTCGTGCTGTTCATCGTGTCGCCGTTCGCCGTGCTCGAGCCAATCGGCTACCTGACCAAGACGGGGCAGTACTCGCTCCTCTTCGACTGGAGCTACCTCGCGCTGGCCCTGTCGGCGGCGATCCTGAGCCACCAGCGCCAGCGGCGCAGCTTCTACTACGCCGGCGTGCTCAACGCGAGCGTGGCGCTGTGGTTCGTCGCGGACCACCGCCACTGGCTCGAGAGGCCGAGGTGGGGGATCGCGCTGATCCTGACCGGCCTCGCGGTGCTGGCCGCGGGGTTCTGGCTGTCGTCGAGGGAACGGGCCGCTTCGAGGCCTGGGCACCGGTTATAGGGGGCGGGCCTCAGTGGCCAGTTGCCAGTTTCCAGCGGCCAGTCTGTCGAGCGTGACCGACTGACCACTGACAACTGATCACTGCCAACTGATCACTGGCTACTGCGCGCTTCCGCCAGCCGCAAGTCGCGAGCCGGCGTCCTGAGCGTGACCGTGAATCTGCTTCCGACATTCGGCTCGCTCTCGACCGTCACGTCCCCGCTGTAGAGCTGCGCCAGCTTCTTCACGATCGACAGGCCGAGGCCGGTGCCCGGGATCGCGCGCGTGCGGTCGTTCTTGATCCGCACGAACTCCTGGAACAACCGCGAGGCCTCGTCGGCGGACAGGCCGATGCCGGTGTCGGCGACCTCGAAGCGCACGCCCGCGTCGGTCGCCTCGATCGTCACGTCCACCCGTCCGCCGTCACGGTTGTACTTCACCGCGTTGCTGACGAGGTTGTTGAAGAGGATCTCCATCTCTCCCCGGTCGGCCACCACTCGCACGCCGTCGGGCGCGTGCAGCGCCAGCGCGATGCCGCGCTCGGCGGCCGGGCGGGCGACGGTGTCGAGCGAGGCCTGCGCGACCTCGCGCAGGTCCACCTGGACGAAGTCGCGGCGCTTCTGGCCCGACTCGATCCGCGTCAGGTCGAGCAGTTCCGCGATGAGCCGGCGCATGCCGCCCGAGCGAGCCAGGGCGCGTTCGATGACTTGCTGCAGCACCGCGGGGTCGTCGCCGGCCGACCCGTCCTTGAGGATCTGGAGATACCCCTCGATGGCGGCCAGCGGGGCCTTCAGCTCGTGGCCGAGCACCGAGATGAACTGGAAGCGGACCTGCCGCTTCTCTTCGGCGAGGCGGCGCGCCTGGCGCTGGACCACCAGGTGCTTCACCGCGCGCCGCACCGCCACGCGCAGTTCGTCGGGCGTGAACGGCTTGGGCAGGAAGTCGTACGCGCCCTTCTTGGTGGCGTCGATGGCGGTCTCGAGCGTGGCGTAGGCCGTGATCATCACCGTGAGCGTGTGATGCCCGCGCTCGTTGATCTGCTTGAGGACGTCGAGTCCCGAGATGCCCGGCAGCTTCAGGTCGAGCAGGAGGATGTCCGGCACGGCCTCGGCGATCCGCTCGAGCGCCTCTTCGCCCGTCTCGGCCGTCTGCACCTCGAAGCCGACCGCCCCGTGGTCGTGCTCGGTGGCCACGGTGAAGGGGCCGAGCACGCGCGCCATCGCCAGCCGCATCCCCGTCTCGTCGTCCACGACCAGCACGCGCATCGTTTCCATTCACACCTCTTTGACGGACTGTCGGATGGCGCAGGCCTGAAGGCCTGCGCTATCTGGAGATCGTGGGGCAGGGCCGTCGGACGTACCCCGTGGAATCAGATAGCGCAGGGCTTCAGCCCTGCGCGTCGCCGACGGCATCGGCGGGCCAGGAGGCCCGCCCTACGCCTGGTGACCCACCAACCTGTCTATCTCTCTCCTCAGCTGCTCGAACCGTATCGGCTTGGCGAGCACCGCGTCGGCTCCGACCCAGGCGCGCTCGGCGGCCGTCGTCGGGTCGAACACCAGGCCCGTCTCGCTCGTGACGGCCGTCACCAGGATCACCGGCAGTCCGGGCCGGGCGCGCTTGAGGTGGTGGGACAGGACGAACCCGTCGTCGTGCCTCTCCATCATCAGGTCGAGGATCGCCAGGTCCGGCGTGAAGGTGGAGATCGCCGCCTCGGCCAGCGCGCGCGTCGTCGCCGTCGCCACCTCGAATCCGGCGTGCTCGAGCTGAATCCGGTGCTGGAACAGGAAATCCTCGTCGTCGTCCACGAGGAGGATCTTGTGCTTGGTGGTCATGGCGTCCTGCGCGTCAATTCGAGTGTCCCGTCGCGGTCAGCTTGCAGCCGGCAGCGGATTTGTGCGTTCCGCGGTTTCCGGCACCCCTGGCGCGGTGCTTTCTTCGTGGCGGCGCGGCAGGACCACGGTGAAGGTCGTGCCGGTCGGCCCCTTCGCCGGGTCGGCGTTCGACTGCACCTTGATGTCGCCGCGGTGCATCTTGACGATGCCGTAGCTGACGGCGAGGCCGAGCCCCGTGCCCTTGCCGACGCCCTTGGTCGTGAAGAACGGTTCGAACAGCTTCGAGAAGTGCTCGGGCGGAATGCCGACTCCGGTGTCGGAGACGATCACGCGCACGCGGTTCGGCTCGTCCTCCGTGCGGATCCCGAGGCGGCCCCCGCTCGGCATCGCCGCGAACGCGTTGCTGATCAGGTTGACCAGCACCTGCGTGATCTGGTCCGGGTCCACCTCCACCAGCGGGTCGCTCTCGGCGTGCTCGACCGCGATCTCGACGCCGAGCGGGTGCGCGACGCCGCGAAGGCCGCGCTGCACCAGGTCGTGGAGCGAGACGTCCTGGTGCTCCACCTTGTTCTGGCGCGCGAAGTCGAGCAGGCCGGCGACGATCTTCTTGCAGCGGTCCGCCTGCTCCACGACCATCGACAAGTCGTCGCGGTACTCCGGCCGGTCGCCGAGCTGCTCCTGCAGGAAGTGCGAATACATGATGACGACGCCGAGAGGGTTGTTCACCTCGTGGGCGATGCCGGCGGCGAGCTGGCCCATGCTGGCCAGCTTCTCCGAGCGCACCAGCGCGACCTGGGCGTTGGCCAGCTCCTCGTTGGACCGGCCCAGCTCGTGCACGGTGTTCCGCAAGTGCTCGATGCTGTGCGGCAGGCACATCTCGGGCTCGGCGAGGCCCCGGTAGATGGCGCTCGCCAGCTCCCGGCAGCTCGAGTACCCGCACGCGCCGCAGTTCAGCTCGTTGGTCGGGTCCGGCTTGCCGAGCTCGGTGAGCAGCCGCTCGAGTTCCTGCGGCGAGGGGATCGGCAGCCGCATGTCGTTGGGCGTGTAGTGGCGCGAGAGATCGACGTCGGCGAACGACGCGACCCGCCGCTCCCAGGCGCCCTGGTCGCTGTGGGCGATGCGGCTCCGCACGAACTGACTGACCCGCGCGCGGCGGCCGAAATGGGGGAGGTCCGAGCTCATGCCCGGCCCCATCGTGCAGCCGCGGCAGAAGAGGACCTCGAGCAGCCGCGTGTCGAACAGGCCCGACTCGGCTTCCTTGATTCCCTGCGCGAACTCGGCCGGCCCCTCGGCCACCATCACGTGGCCGGTGACCAAATCCTCCTGGATGCCGGCCACCTGCAGCATGCCGCCGCTGATCGGAAACAGCGCGCCGCCCCGGCTGTGCGGCGGGTCGAACTCGCTGCCCTGGACGGCCGCCGGCTCGATGCCGTGCGCCGCGACCATCTGGCGCAGCTCGGCGAAGGTGAGGGCCTCGTCCACCTCGCCCTCCATCTCCATCGTTTCGCGCTTCTTGGCGATGCACGGGCCGACGAAGACGATCTTCACGTCCCGGCCCCTGTCACGGCGGAGCAAGCGCGCGGTGGCAATCATCGGCGAGACGATCGGCGCCAGCGCCGAGGTCAGGTCGGGGAAGTAGCGCTCGACGTAGCCGACGACCGCCGGGCAGGTCGTGGCGATCCAGAGCTGCTGGACGTCGCGCGCGACGAGCCGGCGGTACTCGAGCGCCACCAGCTCGGCGCCGAACGCCACCTCGTGGACCGAGTCGAACCCCAGCGCGCGGAGCGTGCCGACGACCGACGGGTAGTCGAGGTCGATGAACTCGGCCGGGAAGCTCGGGGCCACGATGGCCGCGACGCGGCCGGGGCCGGCGAGGAGCGCCTCGACGTCCTCGACCGCCGAGACCACGCGCTTGGCCGACTGCGTGCAGACCTTGCACGCAGACGCCGCAGCCGATGCAGCGCTCGGGGAGCACCTGCGCCTTGAGGTCGGCGATGCGGATCGCCTTGGCCGGGCACTCCCGGACGCACTGGTAGCAGACGCGGCAGCGCTCGCCGATGGTCGAGACGAGGGGAGTGGTCGGTGCGTTCATATCACTCACGGCTTACGGCTTACGGCTTACGGCTTACGTCTCGCGCCTTACGCCTGAGGCTGCTGCGCAGGGCTGAAGCCCTGCGCTATCTGTTGATCCCCGCAAGATCTCCAGATAGCGCAGGCCTTCAGGCCTGCGCCTACTGGACGACGTCTCGCTTCTCGTACCGCGTGTGCAGCAGCTCGTGGCTGCGGGGCGACAGCGGCTTGCCGAGGAACTCCGCGTAGAGGCGCTGGATCGCCAGGTTCTGGTGCGACGCGCGCAGCGTGCGCGTCCCGGTCGATCGTGTAGAGCGCCTGCATCCGCGCGCGGACGGCGTCGGCGGACGCGCCGCGCGGCTGGCCGCCGCCGTTGACGCAGCCGCCCGGGCAGCGTCATCACCTCGATGAAGTGCAGGTCGCGCCGGCCGGCTCGCACCTGCTCGAGCAGCGCGCGGGCGTGGCCCAGGCTCGACACGGCCGCCACGCCAATCTCCCGCCCGCCGACCGTCGCCCGGTACTCCTTGACGCCCTCGAGGCCGCGCAGCGGCTGGAGCTTGAGCGAGGCGGGCGGCTCGCCGGTCAGCAGGAAGTGCGCCGTCCGGAGCGCCGCCTCGGCCACGCCGCCGCTCGCGCCGAAGATCTTGCCGGCGGAGGTCCGCTCGCCGAACGGCGTGTCCGGCGCCTCGGGCGCGAGGCCGGCCAGGTCGAGGCCGTGCATCCGGATGAGCTCGGCCAGTTCGCGCGTCGTCAGCACCGCGTCGATGTCCGGCCGGCCGTCGCGTCCCATCTCGGGCCGCCCGCCTCGAACTTCTTGGCCGTGCACGGCATGACGGCCACGCTGAAGATGCGCGCCGGGTCGAGTGCTCTCGCGCTCGGCGAAGAAGCTCTTGACGATCGCGCCCAGCATCTGCTGCGGGCTCTTGCAGGTGGAAAGGTGCGGGATGCATGTCCGGGTAGAACTGCTCGACGAACTTGATCCAGCCCGGCGAGCAGCTCGTCATCATCGGCAGCGCCGCCGGGTCGCCGGACGTCAGCCGCTGCGACCAGCTCGGACGCCTCCTCCATGATGGTGAGGTCGGCAGAGAACGAGGTGTCGAAGACCCGCTCGAACCCGAGGCGGCGGAGCGCCGCGGTCAGCGCGCCGTCCACGTCGGCGCCGGGCTTCGCGCCGAACTCCTCGGCGAGCGTCACCGACACCGACGGCGCGTGCTGGACGACGACGAACTTCTCGGGGTCGGCGAGGGCGGCGCGGACCTCGTCGAGCGCGCTGTGCTCGGCCAGCGCGCCGGTCGGGCAGACGGCAACGCACTGGCCGCAGTTGACGCAGCTGCTGACGTTGAGCCCCTCGTCGAACGCCGGGCCCGACGTGCGCGCGGCTGCCGCGGCCGATGAAGTCGATCGCGCCGACCGCCTGGATCTCCTCGCAGACCCGCACGCACTTGCCGCAGAGGATGCACTTGGCCGGGTCGCGGACGATCGACGGGCTGGCGACGTCGAGCTTGCGCCGCGGCGTTCGCCCGCCGAAGTAGCGCCGCCGCCGCACGCCCAGCTGCTGCGCCAGCGCCTGCAGCTCGCAGTCGCGCGTTGCGCGAGCAGTAGAGGCAGTCGTCGGGATGGTTGGCCAGCAGCAGCTCGACCAGCGTCCTGCGCGCGTCCACCGCGCGCGGCGAGTGCGTCTGCACCTTCATCCCCGCCGCCACCGGGTAGGCGCAGCTCGGCACCAGGCCGCGCTGCCCCTCGACCTCGACCACGCACATGCGGCAGGCGCCGCTCGGCGGCAGCCCGTCGTAGTGGCAGAGCGTCGGGACGGCGATCCCGGCCCGCCGCACCGCGGAGAGCAGCGTCTCGCCGTCCTGCGCGTCCACCGCCCGGCCGTTGACCTCGATCCTGATCACGCTCGCCCCCTCACGCCGCCGTCACCGCGCCGAAGCGGCACACGTCCACGCACGTCCCGCAGGCGATGCACCGCTCCGGGATCACGTGGTGCGGGCTCTTGAGCGTGCCGACGATCGCCTCCGACGGGCAGTTCTTCACGCAGACCGCGCAGCCGGTGCACTTGTCCTCGTCGATCGAGTAGAGCAGCAGCTCGCCGCACGCCTTCGCCGGGCAGCGCCGGTCGTAGACGTGCGCCTCGTACTCCTCGCGGAACCAGCGCAGCGTGCTCAGCACCGGGTTGGGCGCCGACTGGCCGAGGCCGCACAGGCTCGTGTCCTGGATGACCTGCGGCGAGGTGTTCGAGGCTCATCACGCTGCGGAACCGCTCCAGCGCCTCGACGTCCTTCTCGCTCCGGCGGCTGCGCGTGAGGCTCTCGAGGATCTCGAGCATCCGGCGCGTGCCCTCGCGGCACGGGATGCACTTGCCGCAGCTCTCGCGCTGGATGAAGTCCATGAAGAACTTGGCCACGTCCACCATGCAGGTGGCTTCGTCCATCACGACCAGGCCGCCCGAGCCCATCATGGCGCCCACGTGCTTGAGCGACTCGTAGTCGATGTCGATGTCGAGGTGCTCGGCCGGGATGCACCCGCCCGACGGCCCGCCGATCTGGACCGCCTTGTACGCCTTGCCGTCCGGGATGCCGCCGCCGATGTCGAAGACGATCTGGCGGAGCGTCGTGCCCATCGCCACTTCGACCAGCCCGGTCCGCGCCACCTTGCCGGAGAGCGCGAACACCTTGGTGCCCTTGCTGGTCGCCGTGCCGATCCGCGAGAACCACGTCGTCGCCCGTCGAGCGACGATCGCCGGCACGTTGGCGAGCGTCTCGACGTTGTTGATGACCGTCGGCTTGCCGAACAGCCCGCGCACGGCCGGGAACGGCGGCCGCGGCCGCGGCATGCCGCGCCGCCCCTCGATGCTGTGGAGCAGCGCCGTCTCCTCGCCGCAGACGAAGGCGCCGGCGCCCTGCTTGAGCGCGATCTCGAGGTCGAAGCCCGAGTCGAGGATGTTGCGGCCGAGCAGGCCGCAGCGCGGCGACCTGGCCGATCGCGTGCTCGAGCCGCGCGATGGCCAGCGGGTACTCGGCGCGGATGTAGACGTAGGCCTTCGTCGCGCCGATCGCGTAGGCGGCGATGCGCCAGCCCTTCGAGCAGGCGGTACGGGTCGCCCTCGATCACCGCGCGGTCCATGAAGGCGCCCGGGTCGCCCTCGTCGGCGTTGCAGACCATGTACTTCTGGTCGGCCGACTGCCTCGAGCGCGATCGCCCACTTCGTCCCGGTCGTGAAGCCGCCGCCGCCGCGTCCGCGCAGGCCGCTCCTCTCGACGACGCCGCAAACCTCCGCGGGCGTCTGCTCGCGGAGCGCCCTGGCAAGGCCCGCATAGCCGCCGCGCGCCAGGTACTCGTCGAGGCTCGCCGGATCGACCAGTCCGCAGTTGGCGAGGACCCAGCCGCGTCTGCGGGGCGAAGAACGGATGCTCGTCGAGACACGGCACGCCCGGCCAGCTCGATGTGCCCTCCTGCCGGAACTGGGCGAGCGGCGCCATCGGCGGGGCCGTCCCGCCGAAGACCGCGTCGAGCAGGCCGTCGACATCCGTCTCGGTCACCTTCGGGAAACTCAGGCGCGGGCGGCCGGGCAGCTGGACGTCCACCAGCGGCTCCTCGACGCACAGGCCGATGCACCCGACCTCGACGATGTCGGCGAGAGGGCCGGCCTGCCGGTCGAGATAGCGGCGCACGGCGGCGCGCGTGCGGCCGGCGCCGGCGCCCGAGGCCGCAGGTGCCCGTGCCGACGAAGACGATCGGGCGGGCGAGCCCTTCACGGCGGGCGTGCGCGCGGGACGCCCGCTGAAGGCCGCGGCACAGGTCGCTCTCGTGGCAGAGGGGACCGTCCGACAGGCACTCGACCAGCCTCGAACAGGGATTCGACGGCGTGTGCCAGCACTCCGGGCAGCAGGGCTCGAATGTCGCGGGCGGACGGGTGGCGCTCATTTCGCCGGCTCCCGCCCGAGCGCCCTGACGATCTTCGTCGCGCGCTCGGAGGTCGCGCCGGCGTGGAACTCGCCGTTGACCGCCATCAGCGGCGCCAGGCCGCAGGCGCCGAGGCACGCGACCACCTCCAGGCTGAACCTGCCGTCGCGCGTCGTCTGCCCCGGCTTGACCTGGAGCAGCCGCTGCAGCGCGTTCAGCGTCTGCAGGGAGCTCTTCACGTGGCAGGCCGTGCCCCGGCACATCTGGATGTGGTAGCGGCCGAGCGGCTGGAAGCGGAACTGGTTGTAGAAGGTGGCGACGCCGTACACCTTGCTCGCAGGCAGGCGCAGGTGGCGGCCGATGCGCACCACCGCGTCGCGCGACAGGTAGCCGTGGGCGGCCTGCACCTCCTGGAGCAGCGGGATGAGCGCGTCGCGGCGCCCGGCGGGGTACTTGCTGACGATGGGTTCGAGGTCGGCGGTGATCATCGGTGTCGGCGCTACGGACGCTCGTGCGCGAAGTAGGCCACCCGGTCGAGCGCCATCATGAGATCGACGTTCTCGACGTGAAGGCCGGCGGGCACGCGCAGCCTGACGGGGGCGAAATTGAGGATGCCTTTCACGCCGGCCAGCACGAGCTGGTCGCAGACGGCCTGCGCCTCGCCGGCCGGCACGGCGATGACGCCCGCGTGGATCTTCTCGCGGGCGACGACCTCGGTCAGCTGGTCGGCGGGGTAGCAGCGGCAGCCGTGGAGGACGCGGCCGGTCTTCTCGGGAGCGCGGTCGAAGGCGGCGGCGAAGCGGATCGGCTGCCTGTTGGCGTAGTAGGCCAGGATGGCCCGTCCGAGGTTGCCGACGCCGACCAGCGCGACGGCGGTCTCGACCGAGCGGACCAGGACGGCGTCAATGGCGGCGACCAGGTCCGCGACGGCGTAGCCTCGCCGGGGGCTGCCGCTGAACCCGATGGTCATCAGGTCCCGGCGGACCTGGGCGGCGGTGGTGACGGCGAGGGCGGCGAGCTGGTGCGAGAACACCTGGCGCGCCCCCGCCACGAGGTGGTCGCTGAGCAGCCGCCGGTAGAGGCTGAGGCGGCCGATCGTGTTGACGGGGATGGCGGAGCGTTGGGGGAGGTGGGAGGCCTTGGTCATATCTGTGAAATACATCACACTGTGAGGCAATTCACAGAAATCCTACAGTTCGGACGGCTGGGATGTCAACAGTCTCCGGCTTATGGAGCCGGTGAGCGACGAGCAATACCGGAAGTGAGAACGGCGGGGGTCAGTGGTCAGTGGCCAGTTATCAGTGGTCAGTCTGTCCGCGTGATCGACTGCCCACTGCCCACTGGCCACTGGCCACTGGCCGCTGATAACTGGCCACCGACCACTACGCCGGTTCGCCGTCGCTGTCCTAGCAGTACACGTCCCGCTCTCCCGCCCTCACCTTGTCCATCAACTGGACGGCCCGCTCGCGCGGCCACTCGTCCATCGCGTCGAGCGTGTCGGCGATGCACCGGTCGCCGACCGCGCGCGTTTCGGGCGACGCGTAGTCGAGCAGGTACTCGAGGAAGGTGGACAGCCCGTTCGGGTCGCAGTGCTGCTTGATCTCCCCGGGCTTGGCGAGGGCCATGAAGTCGGCGCCCGTCCGCCCCAGCCGGTAGCAGCCGGTGCAGAACGACGGGATGTAGCCGAGCGACGCGACGTCGCGCACCACCTCGTCGAGGCCGCGGTGATCCCCCAGGCAGAACTGGCTGGCGTCGAGCCGCTCGTCGTCGGTGTAGCCGCCGGGATTGGTCCGGCTGCCCGCCGAGATCTGCGACACGCCGAGCGCGAACGTCTCGCGGCGGATGTTCGCCGACTCCCGCGTGGACATGATGATGCCGGTGTAGGGCACGGCCAGCCGCAGGATCGCCACCAGCTTGCGGAAGTCGATGTCGCCCATCGCGTGCGGCGGGTGGACCGAGACGTCGGACCCGGTGGCCGGCTCGAGGCGCGGCACGCTGATCGTGTGCGGGCCGACGCCGAAGCGCTCCTCGAGGTGGCGGATGTGCTGCATCAGCGCCAGCACCTCGAACCGCCAGTCGAACAGGCCGAACAGCACGCCGATGCCCACGTCGTCGATGCCGGCCTGCATCGCCCGGTCCATGGCGGTGACGCGCCAATCGTAATCGCGCTTCTTCCCGCCGAGGTGCACGGCGGCATAGGTCTGGTGATGGTAGGTCTCCTGGAACACCTGGTAGGTGCCGATCTTTCGCGCCTTCAGCTCGCGGAACTCGTCGAGCGTCAGCGGGGCGACGTTGGCGTTGACCCGGCGCACCTCGCCGGGGCCGTCGGTGACGCCGTAGATCGTGTCGATGCACTCGAGGACGTACTGGAAGCCCTGGCGCGGATACGATTCGCCGGCCACGAGCAGCACGCGCTTGTGGCCCTGGTCGATCAGGATCCGCACCTCCTGCGCGATCTCCTCCTGGGACAGGGCGCGCCGGACGAGCGACCGGTTGCGCGCGCGGAACGCGCAGTAGGTGCACTCGTTGGCGCACATGTTCGACACGTAGAGCGGGGCGAACAGCACGAGCCGGCGGCCGTAGATGGTGTCTTTCACGATCTGCGCGGCGGCGAACAGCTCGCCGAGCAGGGCCGGGTCGCTCACGCTCATCAGCGCGGCGATCTCGGCGGCCTCGAGACCGTGGAGTTCCCGGGCTTTCGCCAGGACCGCGCGGACGGCGGCCGCATCCGCGGCGCGGGCGAGCTCGAGCGTGTGGAAAATGGCAGGTTCGTCGATGAATGATGCGGGCTCGGTCCTCATGATCACCTCCAAGTATACGTCCGCCGTGAACGACGGCCCGCGTCCCGGGGCGCGCCGAAGCCGTGTGATACCATGTGAATCCTCGACATTTGCCACGCGGTACCGGCACCAGATCCTGTTCCCCGGGACGGGGAGCGCCATGCACAACGAGACGACCAACGCCCCCGTCGCACCGGGCGCGCCGCGTCGGGCGCGGCATCCACTCGACTCGCTGCTCGTGCCGCGCACGGTGGCGCTGGTCGGCGCGTCCGAGGAGCCCGGCTCGACCGGACGCGCGCTGCTCTGGAACCTCATCAGCAACCCGTTCGGCGGCACCGTGTACCCGGTCACCGCCACCCGCCCGCAAGTCCTGGGCGTGCGCGCGTACCCCTCGCTCGCGTCGCTGCCGGAGCCGGTGGACCTCGCGATCGTCGCCGTGCCGGCCCCCGCCGTGCGGCCCGCGATCGAGGCGTGCGCCGCCGCCGGCGTCCCCATCGCTGTCATCGTGTCGGGCGGGTTTCGCGAGACCGGCCTCGACGGGCTCGAGCGCGAGTACCAGATTCTCGACATCGCCCGCCGCAGCGGCCTGCGCCTGGTCGGCCCCAACTCGCTCGGCGTGATGAGCCCGGTGTCGGGGTTGAACGCCACCAGCGCGCCGGCCTCGGCCCGCGTCGGCACAATCGCCTTCATCAGCCAGAGCGGCGCGCTCTGCAACGCCGTGCTCGACTGGAGCCGCAAGATGACGGTGGGCTTCTCCCACTTCGTCTCGATCGGCTCGATGCTCGACGTCGGCTGGGGCGACCTCATCGCCTACATGGGCGACGACCCGCACACCAAGAGCATCGTCATCTACATGGAGTCGATCGGCGACGCGCGGGGCTTCCTGTCCGCGGCGCGAGAGGTCGCCTTCAGCAAGCCGATCATCGTGCTCAAGGCCGGCAGGACGACGGCGGCCGCCCGCGCGGCCGTGTCGCACACGGGCGCGCTGACCGGGAGCGACGCGGTGCTCGACGCCGCGTTCCGGCGCTGCGGCGTGCTGCGCGTCAACTCCATGTCGGAGCTGTTCGACATCGCCGAGGTGCTCGGCAAGCAGCCGCGGCCCCGGGGGCCGCGCCTCGCGATCGTGACCAACGCCGGCGGGGCGGGCGTGCTCGCCACCGACGCGCTGCTGGCCAACCATGGGGAGCTGGCCGCGCTCTCGCCGCACACGGTCGCGGCGCTCGACGCCGAGCTTCCGCCGCACTGGAGCCACGGCAACCCGGTCGACGTGCTCGACGACGCGACGCCGGAGCGATACGTGAGGGCGGTGGAACTGGCGGCGGGCGACCCGAACGCCGACGGGCTGCTGGCCATCCTCACGCCGCAGCCGTTCGCCGAGCCGACGCGCACGGCCGAGCTGGTGCGGCAGCGCATGGCCGGCCACGCCAAGCCGATCCTGGCCGCGTGGATGGGCGGCGTGGACGTCGGGGCGGGCGGCGCCGCGCTGACGCGGGCCGGGATCCCGGCGTTTCACGATCCCGACACGGCGGCGCGCGTGTTCACGCTGATGTGGCGCCACAGCTACGTCCTGCGCGGCCTGTACGAAACGCCGTCGCTCGCCGTCGAGGCCGAGGGCGCGCCGTCGCCGCGCGAGCGGGTGGGCGCGATGGTCCAGGCCGTGCGCGGCGCGGGCCGCACGCTGATGACCGAGGTCGAGTCGAAGCAGGCGCTGGCCGCGTACGGGATCCCGGTGGTCGAGACGCGAGTCGCCGGGAGCGAGGACGAGGCGGTGGCCTGCGCGCTGTCCCTCGGGTTTCCGGTGGTGCTGAAGCTGTACTCCGAGACCATCACGCACAAGACCGAGGTCGGCGGCGTGCAGCTCAACCTGCAGGACGAGTCCTCGGTCCGGCAGGCCTACCAGCGCATCCGCGCGGCCGTGACGGAGCGGGCCGGCGCCGAGGCGATGCGCGGCGTCACCGTGCAGCCGATGGTCCCGCTCGACGGGTTCGAGCTGATCGTCGGCAGCCTTGTCGATCCGCAGTTCGGGCCCATCGTGCTGTTCGGCTCCGGCGGCCACCTGGTGGAGGTCTACGCCGACCGCGCCCTCGCGCTTCCGCCGCTGAACACCACGCTGGCGCGGCGGATGATGGAGCAGACGCGGATCTTCAAGGCGTTCGGCGGCGTGCCGGGCCGCCGGCCGGTGGACGTGGCGGCGCTCGAGGCGGTGCTCGTGCGGTTCAGCCAGCTCCTCGTCGAGCAGCCGTGGATCAAGGAGATCGACATCAACCCGATGCTGGCCTCGGCCGATCGGATCGTGGCGCTCGACGCGCGGGTCGTCCTGCACGGGGCCGACGTGCCGCTCGAGTCGATTCCGCGGTCGGCCATCCGGCCGTATCCCGCCCAATATGTCGGCGGCTGGATCCTCCGTGACGGGCGGCAGGTCACCATCCGGCCGATCCGCCCCGAGGACGAGCCGCTCATGGTGACCTTCCACGGGAGGCTGTCGGAGCGGTCGGTTTACTTCAGGTACTTCCACTTGCTGAAGCTCAACCAGCGGGTGGCGCACGAGCGGCTGACGCGAATCTGCTTCATCGACTACGAGCGCGAGATGGCGCTGGTCGCCGAGTGGCGGAACCCCACGACGGGAGAGCCCCAGATCCTCGGCGTCGGCCGGCTCACCAAGGGGCACGGCACCGGGGAAGCCGAGATCGCCGTGCTCGTGGCCGACGAGTTCCAGCGGCTCGGGCTCGGGGGCGAGCTGATGCGCCGGGTCATCGCGGTGGCGAGCGCCGAGCACCTCACGCGCATCCACGGCGACGTGCTGACCGAGAACGCCGAGATGATCCGGCTCGGCGAGCGGCACGGGTTCACGGTCCTGGCGAAACCCGACGACCCGCAGGTCATGCGGCTCTCGCTCGATCTCACCCCGGAGCCCTCGTACCCGTGACCACCGCCGAGACGGCGCAGCGCCTGCGCGTCCGGATTCGCGGGGCGGTCCAGGGCGTCGGGTTCAGGCCGTTCGTCTACCGGCTCGCCCGCGAGCTGGGCCTCGCCGGCTGGGTCATCAACTCGTCGGCCGGCGTCGTGATCGAGGTCGAGGGGCCGCCCGCGACGCTCGAGCGGTTCCTGCTGCGCGTGGTTCGCGACTGCCCGCCGCGCGCGATCGTGCAGGGGACCGAGTCGGCGTATTTCGACCCGGTCGGCTTCCGGGCGTTCGAGATCCGCGAGAGCGCCGGCGGCGAGAAGACCGCGCTCGTGCTGCCGGACATCGCCACCTGCCCGAGCTGCCTCGAAGATCTCCGCGACCCGGCCAACCGGCGCCACCGCTATCCCTTCACCAACTGCACCAACTGCGGCCCGCGCTTCTCGATCGTCGAGGCGCTGCCGTACGACCGGCCGAACACGACGATGGCCGGCTTCCCGATGTGCGAGGCCTGCCGTCGCGAGTACGAGGACCCCGGCGACCGCCGCTTCCACGCGCAGCCGAACGCGTGTCCGGTGTGCGGCCCGCGCCTCGAGTTGTGGGACGCGGACGGCCGGGCGCTGGCGGCGGGCGACGAGGCGCTCCGCGCCGCCGAAGCCCGCGTCGCGGCCGGGGGGATCGTCGCCGTGAAGGGGCTCGGCGGCTTCCACCTGGTCGTGGACGCGCGCGACGACGCGGCCGTGCGGCGGCTGCGGCTCGTCAAGGCGAGGGAGGAAAGGCCGTTTGCCGTGATGGCGCCGACGCTCGAGTCGGCCGGCCGTTTGTGCGAGGTCGATGAGCGCGAGCGGCGGCTGCTGACCTCGCCCGAGTCGCCAATCGTGCTTCTCAGGGCGCGTACGGGGTTGGGCGCCGATGGCGTGGCGCCGTCGGTGGCGCCGGGCAACCCCTATCTCGGCGTCATGCTGCCGTACACGCCGCTGCACCACCTGCTGGTCGGCGACCTCGGTTTCCCGGTCGTGGCGACGAGCGGGAACCGCAGCGACGAGCCGATCTGCACCGACGAGCGGGAGGCGGTCGTCCGGCTGCGAGGCCTTGCGGACCTGTTCCTCGTGCACGACCGCCCGATCGCCCGCCACGTGGACGACTCCGTGTTGCGCGTGGCGGCCGGCCGTGAACTCGTGCTCCGGCGCGCGCGGGGCTACGCGCCGCTGCCGGTCGCGCTCGCGTCGGCCGGGCCGTCGGTCCTCGGCGTGGGCGCGCACCTCAAGAATGCCGTCGCCTTCTCGGTGGGGGCGAACGTCTTCGTCAGCCAGCACATCGGCGACCTCGAGACGGCCGAGGCCTTCGGCGCGTTCGAGCGCGTCATCGGCGCGTTCGAGCGGCTGTACGAGGCGACGCCGGCGGAGGTGGCCTGCGATCTCCATCCCGACTACCTGTCCACCGGGTACGCGCGCCGCCGCGGCCTGCCGATCAGGGGGGTGCAGCACCACCTGGCGCACGTGCTGAGCTGCATGGCAGAGAACGAGATCGCGCCGCCCGCTCTTGGCGTATCGTGGGATGGGACGGGCTTCGGCCCCGACGGCACGATCTGGGGCGGGGAGTTCCTCACGGTGACCGCATCGGGGGCGAGGCGCCTGGCTTCGCTGCGGCCGTTCCCGCTGCCGGGGGGCGACCGTGCCGTGCGCGAGCCGCGCCGCGCCGCGCTCGGGCTGCTGCACGAGGTGTTCGGCGCCGACGTGTGGTCGATGACGGATCTGCCGGCCGTGTCGGCGTTCGACGAGCAGGAGCGGCAGGTCCTGAAGACGATGATCGAGCGGGGCGTGAATGCGCCGCTGACGTCGAGCGTCGGACGGTTGTTCGACGCGGTGGCGTCGCTCTCCGGCCTGCGCCAGCGGGTGCGCTACGAGGGGCAGGCGGCGATGGAGCTGGAGTTCGCCCTCGAGGGTGCGCGCGTCGAGGATCACTACCCGCTGGTCGTCGAGCGGAGGCCGACTCGCGAGGGACCCGACGGGAGCGGCGGCGAATCGGGGCTGGCGGCGCCGCCCCGGTTCGTGCTGCAGTGGGCGCCGCTCGTCCGCGCGGTCGTCGCCGACTTGCGCGGCGGCTGCCCGGCCGGCGTCGTCTCGGCGAAGTTCCACAACGGCCTGGCGGCGGCGGTGGTCGAGGTGGCGAAGCTGGCCGCGCTCGAACGTGTGGTGCTCTCGGGCGGGTGCTTTCAGAACCGCTACCTGCTCGAGCGGACGATCGAGCGGTTGCAGGCGGCAGGGTTCAGGGCGGCGTGGCACCAGCGCATCCCGCCCAACGACGGCGGAATCGCGCTCGGCCAGGTGGCAGCCGTCGCATGGAAGCTCGCCTGAAGCGGTCGCGATCGGCTGGCAGCCGGCAGCGGATCACGGAAGGACGCCGGGAGATTGAGTTGCTGGTAGCTATCACGGCCCTGAGCGGCTCGGACATCAGATAGCGCAGGGCTTCAGCCCTGCGCCCGGTGGAGGCAGTATGTGCCTGGCAGTGCCCGGAAAGATCGTGAGCATCTCGGGTGAGGATCCCTGGACGCGCACGGCCAATGTCAGCTTCGGCGGCGTGATCAAGGAAGTCAATCTCGCCTACCTGCCCGAGGTGCGGGCGGGCGACTACGTCATCGTGCACGCGGGGTTCGCGCTGAGCCAGATTGACGAAACCGAGGCGGTGAAGACGTTCGAGGAGCTCAGCCGGCTGGCGGCGTATTCGGTGGGAGACGGGGAGCCGGCCGAATGAAGTTCATCGACGAGTACCGCGACCCGGTGGCCGCCGGCCGCTATCTCGAAGCGATCCAGCGCCTGGTCACGCGGCCCTGGACGCTGATGGAGGTCTGCGGCGGCCAGACGCACGCCATCGTGCGCTTCGGGATCGACGAGATGCTGCCGTCCGGCGTGACGCTGCTGCACGGCCCCGGCTGCCCGGTGTGCGTGACGCCGCTCGAGAAGATCGATCGCGCCATCGCCCTGGCCTCGCGGCCCGACGTCATCTTCTGCTCGTTCGGCGACATGCTCCGCGTCCCCGGCACAGACCGCGACCTGCTCTCGGTGAAAGCGTCCGGGGGCGACGTTCGCATCGTCTACTCGCCGCTCGACGCGCTGAAGATCGCGACGGCCAACCCTGACAAGCAGGTAATCTTCTTCGCGGTCGGGTTCGAGACGACCGCGCCCGGCAACGCGATGGCCGTGTTCCAGGCCCGGAGCGCCGGCATCGCGAACTTCAGCATCCTGGTCTCGCACGTGCTCGTGCCCCCGGCGCTCGAAGCGATTCTCGATTCGCCCGCGTGCCGCGTGCAGGGGTTCCTCGCGGCGGGCCACGTCTGCGCCGTCATGGGCTACACCGAGTACCTGCCGATCGCCGCGAAGTACAAGGTGCCGATCGTCGTGACCGGCTTCGAGCCGCTCGACATCCTCCAGGGGATCTACCTCTGCCTCAAGCAGCTCGAGGCAGGCCGCGCCGAGGTGGAGAACCAGTACACGCGGGTGGTCAGCGAGCGCGGCAACCTGCCCGCGCAGGCGCTGGTCGCCGACGTCTTCACGGTGGTGCCGCGGGCGTGGCGCGGCATCGGCGAGATCCCGCGCAGCGGTCTCGGCCTGAGCGACGCCTACGCCGGGTTCGACGCCGAGCAAAGGTTCGACCTGAGCGGCGTCGGCCCGCGCCCCGAGCCGGCCGAGTGCATCGCCGGCCAGATCCTGCAGGGGCTCAAGAAGCCGCACGAGTGCTCCGCGTTCGGGAGCCGATGCACGCCGGAGCATCCGCTCGGCGCCACGATGGTGTCGTCGGAGGGAGCGTGCGCGGCATATTTCCGCCACCGGCGGGTGGCGGGCGGGCAGGCCGCCTCACTATGAGCGAGTCGAAGCTCGTCGATCTCTCGTGCCCGGCCCCGATTGGCCAGTACGCGCAGGTGCTGATGGCGCACGGCGGCGGCGGCCGGCTCATGCACCAGCTTCTCGAACGGGTGTTTCTCCCGGCGTTCGCCAACCCGGCGCTCGCCGCCGGCCACGATGCCTCGGTAATCCGAGCCGGCTCGGCCCGCGTGGCATTCACCACCGACTCCTACGTGGTGCAGCCGCTGTTCTTCCCGGGCGGCAGCATCGGCACGCTCGCCGTCAACGGCACGGTCAACGACCTCGCGATGGCCGGCGCCCGCCCGCTGGGCCTGAGCGCGGGGTTCATCATCGAGGAAGGGCTGGCGCTCGAGACGCTGGAGCGCGTGGTGGCCTCGATGCAGGCGGCCGCGCGCGCGGCCGGCGTGGAGATCGTGACCGGCGACACCAAGGTGGTGGACCGCGGCAAGGGCGACGGCGTGTTCATCAACACGTCGGGCCTCGGCCTGGTCGAGCACGGCCTCCAGATCCTGCCGGCCAGCGTCCAGCCGGGCGACGTGGTCGTGCTGAGCGGCGACGTCGGCCGCCACGGCATGGCCATCATGGCCGCCCGGGAAGGGCTGAGGTTCGAGAGCGCGATCGAGAGCGACTGCGCCCCTCTGTGGGAGCCGGTGCGCGACCTGCTCGCGTCGGGCGTCGAGGTGCACTGCCTCCGGGATCTCACGCGCGGCGGCCTGGCCAGCGCGCTCAACGAGATCGCCGGCGGCGCGCGCGTCGGCATCACCATCGACGAGCGGAAGGTCGGCGTCCGGGAGGACGTGCGCGGCGCGTGCGAAATCCTGGGGTTCGACCCCATGTACGTCGCCAACGAGGGGCGGCTGGTGGCCTTCGTGCCGGATGCCGACGCGGCCCGCGCCGTGGACGTGCTTCGGCGTCATCCCGTGAGCGCCGGCGCGGGGATCGTCGGGGAGGTGCGGGCCGAGAGCGCGGGCCTCGTGCTCGTCAGAAGCCTGCTCGGGTCCACGCGCGTGCTCGACATGCTCAGCGGTGAACAGTTGCCGCGAATCTGCTAGGATTCAGCCACCATGATCTGGTCATTCGAGCGCAGCGGCCAACAAATGTCGTGCGAGATCCGTCGCGACGCCGACGGGCAGTATTACGAGCTGGTCGTGAAGAACGCCGACGGGTCGGAGCGGACGGAGCGGTACGAGGAGCCGGCGGAGGTCGTCACCCGCTCGGTCGACATCATGCGCGGCCTGATCGAAGAAGGCTGGCGCTCGCTTCGCCAGACGGCTCCGTCGATCGGCTGAGGCGGACAGGTCAACGGCTGACGCGCCATCGGCGGGTGACAGGGTCCCGTCCGGTGGACACTTTCCGGCCTCCGTTCCGCCTCCGTCCTCCGGAAACTCCGGCCAGATCGGCACACGCCATTGGTACCCTCATTGCTCCTTGCGTTGGCGGTTTCCCCATCGATTGCCACCACGATGTCCACCGGGCTGGCGTCGCCTCGCGTGACAGCACGATCCGAAGCCGGCGGTCGGACGGAGAGCGAGGGAGAGATGATGGTTGGTGGAGTCCCAGATCAGATGGTCAGCCGCGTACGGTCGGAGTTCCTCGAGATGCCGGGCCTCAAGTTGACGGTCTGGCAGGCTCAGCGGTTGTGGGGCGTCGATCAGCCGACGTGCGAAGCGGTCATCGAGGAGTTGACCGAAGCACGATTCCTCGCGCGCACGCGCGACGGGGCGGTCGTGCTCCGGGCGTCAACTTCCGTCTAGGTCCTACTTGCCGAAGTCGACCTTCGGCACCTGCCTGGCCTCGGCCGGGGCCTTGAAGAACGGGTATTCCTTGAAGCCGAACAGGCTGCCCGTGATGTTCGACGGGAACGACCGCCGGAGCGTGTTGTAGGCCTGGACCTTCTCGTTGTAACGCATCCGTTCGACCGCGATCCGGTTCTCGGTGCCCGACAGCTCGTCCATCAGGCGGGCGAACTGCTGGTCGGCCTTCAGGTTCGGGTAATTCTCCACGACGAGCAGCAGGCGCGACAGGGCCGTGGTCTGCTCGTTGGCCGCGGCGATCTTCTCGTCGGGAGTCTTCGCGCCGGCCATCTTCGCCCGCGAGTCGGCGATCGCCTCGAACACGCCCTGCTCGTGCGTGGCGTAGCCCTTCACGGTGTTGACCAGGTTGGGGATCAGGTCGTTGCGGCGCTGCAGCTGGTTGTCCACCTGCGCCCACTGCGCCTTGATGCCTTCCTCCTGGCCGACGAACTTGTTGTAGGAGCAGCCGGTCAGCGCGAGCGCGCTCACGCCGATCCACGCGACCAGGGCACACCGCACAACCGTCGAAGTCTTGATTATTCGCATCGTCATTTCCTCCGTAGCCTTGAGCCCTGAGCCTTGAGCCCTGAGCCTGAGCCGCCCTGGCCTGAGCCCTGGCGAGCCCTGGGCCCTGGGCCTTGAGCCCTTCTACCAGCTCGCGCCGCCGCCGCCGCCGCCGCTCATGCCGCCGCCGAAGCCCCCGAAGCCTCCTCCGAACCCGCCACCCCCGCCGCCGCCGCCAAATCCGCCGCCGAACGGGCCGATCCCGCTGTTCCAGCCGCTCCACCCGCCGCCGCCCCAACCGCGCCGCCCGCCCAGCGGGAGGCCGGGCCCGCCGCGGCTGGTCAGCGAGCTGATGATCATCATCACCACGATGCCGATGACGATCGCCCACAGGGGCAGACCGCCCTGCCTCGTCCGCCGAACCGGCTCCGGCCGGGGCACGTCCTGCAGTGTGACGTTGCGGCCTTCGGCAATCCGGCCGATGAGGCGAGTGACGCCGGCCGCCAGGCCCTGGCCGAACTCGCCGCGCCGAAATGCCGGGGCCATGAACTCGCGGCTGGTCTCGCCGGAAAATCCGTCGGTCACGAACTCCTCGAGCCCGTATCCGACCTCGATCCACACCTTCCGGTCGCGGACGGCCAGCAGGACGAGCAGCCCGTTGTCCTTGCCCTTCTGCCCGATCCCCTGGCCGTGGTTCTCGAACAGCTTGACGGCGTACTCGCGAATGTCGGCGTACGGGGCGAACGTCGGGACGGTGACGACCACGACCACGTCGCCGGTCGCGGCCTGGAGCGCGCGGATGGCGTGGTCCATCGCGGCCGCGCTCGCGGCATCGATGACGCCCCCAAAGTCGTTGACCGGCTGGGTGAGCGTCGGCAGCTCGGCCGATTGCGACGGCGCGAGGCCTGCGGTCGCGCCAGAAGCGGCCAGCGGCGCAAGCAGCAGGAGCGCGGCCAGCAGCCACGCGAGCCGTCCCGTCGAGAGCCTCACCGCGTCCATTCGTCCACCAGGGCCACCAGCCGCTCGACCGCCTGCAAGTGGCCGGGGAAGAACCCGCCCACGTCGAGGTCGTTGAAGCGCTCGGAGTCTTTGTGCGAGAGGACCGGCTTGAGCGAAGCAGCCGGCAGGTGAAGGTGCTCGCTCGCGAAATGGAGGAGCGCGTCCGGTGTCCGGGCCTCGACGCCGTAAAGACGGGCGATGTTGACGAGCAGGGCCCGCAGCGGGATGGCCGAGGCCGCGACGAGCCGGGCCAGCGCGCCAGGGTCGCCGTCGGTCTGGACGAATCCCTGGCGCAGGTGCAGCAGGTGGCTGCGCGCCTGCGTCTCGCACGCGCGCCGCAGATCGGCGTCCGCCACCTCGAGGCCGGCGAGAGGGTTCTCGCCGGCCACGACGACGTGGCGGGCGATCATCTGGCTGAACTCGAGCGGGAACGAATCGAGCGAGCGGCGGACCTCGCCCGCCCCGAGGATCAGCGGAATCGCGAGCCCGCGTCTGGTCCACGCCTTCGACAGCGGGGCCAGCCGCGCCAGGTCCGAGTGGCGCAGCTCGTCGACGACGACGAGCGTGTGCACGTGTTCGCCGTGGTGCAGCTCTCCCTCGTCGGCCGCCGGCGAGTCGCCGAGCATTCCGTGCGCCTCGTAGACGACGAGCGAACGGAGGCGGGTGTCGAACACGGCGCGGAGGTCGGCGAGCAGCACGTCGACCGCCTCGCGCCAGGAGCGGACGGGTCCCATGTGTCCTCCTCAAGGCGTTACGGAGAATATTCTATTCGATCGGCTGGCTCGCCGGCTTCAGACGACAGGCTTCGGGCTACGGGCCGTGCCACACGATGACGCTGTCCGGTGCAACGTGACACCGCCTGAAGCCCGTAGCCTGTAGCCCGAAGCCGGTGGGTCCGAAGTCCTCGCCGGCCGTCGGCCGCCAGCCGGAGAAGATGTAGAATGCGCCTCATGCGCCTGCGCGAGATCAAGGTCGGATGCATCGGCGGCGGCACGGGGCTCCCGAGCCTGCTCGGCGGCCTGAAGACCAATCCCTGGCTGCAGGTGAACGCGGTCGTCACCATGTTCGACACTGGCGGCAGTTCGGGATTGCTGCGCGACCAGCTCGGTGTGCTGCCGCCGGGGGACATCCTCAAGTGCGCGCTGGCCCTGGCGCGCAACGAGGCGGAGGCGCGCCGCGTCCTGCTCTCGCGGCTCCCGACGCTCGAGCACGCCAGGCTCGCGGGCCACACCGGCGGGAACCTGCTGCTGTCGATGATGGAGCGCCACAGCGGCGATTTCCTGGCGGCGGTGGACGGCCTGCGGGCGCTGCTCGGCTGCCGCGGCCGCGTCTGGCCGGCCAGCGTCGAGCACTCGTCGATCTGCGCGGAGTTCGCCGACGGCTCGCGCACGGCGGGGGAGGTCGAGGTCGACGCGCGGCAGCGCGAAGGGGGAGAGGTCCGGCGCGTGTGGCTGGAGCCGCACCCGCGCCTGCACGGCCAGGTGGCAGAGGCCATCGGCCAGTTCGAGACCGCCATCATCGGGCCGGGCAGCTTCTTCACCAGCCTGATGCCGCCGCTGCTCGTCGGCGGGATGGCCGACGCGCTCCGCAGGGTCGAGGGGCCGATCATTCTCGTGGCGAACCTGCTGACCGAGGGCCGCGGCATGACCGGCTTTACGGCGGCAGACGAAGTGCGCTGGATCGGGGAGGCGATCGGCCGGCCGGTGGACGTCATCGTGGTCAACACGGCGATGCCGTCGACCGACACGCTGGAGCGGTACGCGTCCGAGGAGAAGCACCCTCTCGATGTCGGCAGCGTGCCGCCGTCGTGCGAGGTGGTCGAAGGCGCGTTCTGGGACGGGACGATCGCCCGCCACTCGCGCCGGCGGCTCTCCTACGCCATCTGGAGCATCGTGTCGCGCCGGCTGCTCGACGGGCGGGACTGAGCCGGGGCGCGGCTACACCGTCCACGCCCTGACGGCGTCCGCGAGTGCGAGGAGGCTTCTCAGCACCACACAGCGGGACCCAAGGCCAGACGGGAGTTCCTCCTCTTCGTGCGCCCAGCTGAGCGCCGCCGGCACGTGCGCCGCCGAGCCGCCCAGGTCGAGCACCGGGAGGACATCGGAACGCGGTGAGTTGCCGACCATGAGGAATCGTCCTGGCTCGACACCGAGGCGTGAGAGGATCTCCCGGTAGACGTCCGGCGTCTTGTGGCTTACGACTTCGATGTGGCGGAAATGGCGCGCCAACCCGGAGCGCTCCAGCTTGCTGCGCTGGTGCAACAGGTCACCCTTGGTGATCAGGGCGAGCGGGTATTCGCCCGAGAGCGCCTCCAACGCTTCCCGCGCCCCCTCGAAGAGCTCGACCTTCGAGGTCAGCATGGACTTGGCGACGTCCAGCAACCCGGCAATGTCACGGCCGACGATGCGCCCGTCGGTCAGGCCGATGGCGGTCTCGATGAGCGAAAGTACGAAGCTGCTGACGCCGTAGCCGTAGTACCGGATGTTCTGCAGTTCCGTCCGGTTGATGGCCTCGGTGAGTTCCTCTTGCCCGACTGCGACGCCGCTGCGCGCGATTATCCGTCCGAAGCGTTCCCGCGCCTCGACGTAGTCGCGCTCGTTGTGCCACAACGTGTCGTCGCCGTCGATCCCGATCAAGTCAAAACGTCGCTCGCCCATGACAGAAAGTCTACCGCGCCCCGGGGCAGGCTACAGGCTTCAGGCTCCAGGCGAGGCGGCCCGGTCGGCCCTATGCCGCGCCGCAGGGATCTGCCCGAAGCAAAGCGTAAACCTGCCCCGACTCATGACGCAGTAAGCCGCAAGCCAGCGCTGTCCTCAGTCCAACGTCAGCAGCACCTCCCCCCGCTCGACGTTGTCGCCGGCGTGGAACATCAACTTCGCTACTCGCCCGTCGCGGGGCGCGGGCAGCGCGTTCTGCATCTTCATCGCCTCGACCAGGACCACCGGGTCGCCCGCCTTCACGACGTCGCCGACGCCGACCAGGTAGCGGAGCAGGAGGCCGGGCATCGGCGCGGTCACCGCTGAACCCGCGGCGACCGCTTCGGCCGCCGCGTCGGTCGGCGCCGCCGCGCCGGCCCCGGCGCCTGCCGCGTCCGGCTCGACCTCGACGCGGAACACCTCCGCGCCCACCTTCACCGTGAAGTGCCGCGGGGCCGGCGCCCCCGATGCGCCCGTCCCCGCCTGGCCACCGTCCACCGGCAGCCCCTTGCGCGCCCTGGCCACCCGCTCCTCCTCGCGTCGCACGTCGTCGAGCGACCGCGGCCGGGTCTCGGGCGGCGGCATCTCCAGGCCGTACTTCCACTTGAGGAACCTCAGCCCCGTCGTCGGGTAGAGCGCGTAGCACAGCACGTCGCCGATGTCGCGCGCGAGGCCCTTGGTAGCGGCCTCGGCAGTCTCGAGTTCCGGCGGCAGCAGGTCGGCCGCGCGGCAGGTGATCGGCTCGGTCCCGCGCTCGTAACCGGTCAGCGCGATCCTCCTGACCTCGGGATCGACGGCCGCCGGCGGCTGCCCGTAGAGGCCGTAGACGTAGTCCTTGACCTCGTTCGAGATCATCTTGTAGCGGCCGAACAGCACGTTCAGCACCGCCTGCGTGCCGACGATCTGGCTGGTCGGCGTGACGAGCGGGGGATAGCCCAGCTCGCGCCTGGTGCGCGGCAGCTCCTCGTACACCTCGGCCAGCCGGTCGAGCGC
The DNA here is from genome assembly GCA_963717945.1 of uncultured Acidobacteriota bacterium. Lineage (GTDB taxonomy): Bacteria > Acidobacteriota > Vicinamibacteria > Vicinamibacterales > Fen-181 > FEN-299. The sequence continues at coordinate 946,481 of CAVQXT010000007.1, forward strand.
GCCGGCCTGCCTCAACTGCGCGACCATGTTGCTGAACATCCCGCCCGGGATCTGGTGCGTGAGCACGCCGGTGTCGATGACCGACAGCTTCGTGTCGTCGAGAAACTCGCGGTACTTCGGGGCGATGCGCTCGAAGTGCTCGCCCAGTCTCGAGCAGGCGAGCGATGTCGAGGCCGGTGTCGCGCGGGCGGCCGGCCAGCGCCGCGACGATGGGCTCCACGGCCGCGTGCGACGTGCGGAGCGCGAACGGCGCCAGGCAGGTGTCGATGATGTCGGCGCCGGCGTCGATGGCGCGGAGCAGCGTCATGTAGGCCATCCCGCTCGTGAAGTGCGTGTGCACCACGACCGGGATCGACAGGTCCTTCTTCAGCCGCCCGACCAGCTCCGCCGCATCGTCGGGCGCGAGCAGGCCGGCCATGTCCTTGATGCAGAGGCTGTCGGCGCCCATCCGCTCGAGCGCCTGCGCCTTGGCGACGAAGTAGTCGAGCGTGAACACCGGCCCGCCGAGCGACCGCTCGGTCACCGAGTAGCTGATGGCCCCCTGGATGTGCTTGCCGGCCTTCTTGATGGCCTTGAACGCGGTGGCGAAGTTGCGTTCGTCGTTGAGCGCGTCGAAGACGCGGAACACGTCGATGCCGCACCCGGCCGCGTGGGCGACGAACGCTTCCACCACGTCGTCTGCGTAATTGCGGTAGCCGACCAGGTTCTGGCCGCGGAGGAGCATCTGCAGCCGGACGTCCGGCATCAGGCGCTTGAAGGTGCGGATCCGGTCCCACGGGTCCTCGTTGAGGAACCGCGTCATCACGTCGAAGGTGGCGCCGCCCCAGACCTCCATCGACCAGAAGCCGGCGTCGTTCATCCGCGGGGCGATGGCGGCGAGGTCGTCGGTCCGGACCCGGGTGGCGAACAGCGACTGGTGGCCGTCACGGAAGGTGAGGTCGGTGATGAGCAGGCGCATGCCGAGGAGAATACCATCAGTTGCTCGCCCCACTCACCGGCAAGCCAATGCGCTGCATCAGCGCCGCATACCCTGGATCCGACCGCAGCCCGTCGAATCGCCGATCGCCCTTGATGTAGACCAGGAAGCCGGAGCGCTCCTCGTACGCCTTGGAAAGCCACTCGAGCGCCTGCGCCTTCTTCCCAAGTCCCATGTAGACGACGGCAATGTCGTAGGCGGGGACGTAGTGCCGCTTCGCCATTGCCAGAAGCGTGTTCAGGATGTCCTGCGCATCCCGCGTCCGGCCGGACACCGCATACGCGTGCGCGAGGCCGGCCAGCGGAAGAGAGTCGTCCTTCGACTGGTTGACCGCCTGCTGGAACTGCGCCGTTGCGTCTTTCAGCATGGATCGCTGTTCGTAAGACCAGCCCAGGATGATGTGAGCCCATGAGTTCTTCGGGTCCGTCTTCACGCCTTGCTGCGCAAGGTCGATCGCCTCGTCGTAGCCCCTCGAGAAGAGGCAGTGCCACCCGAAGCACTGGCTCTGGTCCCATGAGAAGGGGTCGAGCTGCTCGGCAATGCCGACCTCGGCCATCGACTCGTCCATCCGGTTCATGGCCATCAGGTAATGGGCGTAGAGATGGTGGATCATGGCCAGGCTGGGGTTGAGCGCGAAAGCCCGTTTGAACTCCTTCTCGGCCTCCGCCCAGTTCAAGTCGTAATGGAGCCAGGCCAGGGCCAGGTAGCCGTGGGCTTCTCCAAGCGTGCCATCTCTTTCGAGGGCCTTCAGCGCCGCCTGCTTCATCTTCAAGAAGGCCTCGCGGGGCGCGATGGCGCCGAAGAGGCCGGCGTAGAAATAGCCGGAGGCGATCTTCGTGTACGGCAGGGCGAAATCCGGGTCGAGCTTGACCGCCTGGTCGAAGTAAGTGCTGTCGTCCGAGTAGATGCCTTTCAGATAGGCGTCCATCGCCAGCGGATTCACCGCCTTCCGCCTGGTCGACTGGACCCTCGCTTCCTCCCTCAGCCTGATGCCGATCTGTCTCGTGATGTCTTCCGCGATTCCGCTTTGCAGTGCCAGGAAATTGGCGACCTCGCCTTCGTAGGTCTTGGACCAGAGCTGGCGTTCGTCGGAGGGATGGAGGAGCTTGGCGGTCACCCTCATCTTGTCCGCCGACCGAAGGACCGAGCCCTCGACCACCATGTCGACGTTCAGCTCCTTGGCGATCTGGGACAGGGTCTTCTCGGTCTTCTTGTACCGCCTCACGGACGTGTGCGAGATCACCCGGATCGTGCTGAGCTGTCCGAGCTCGGTGATGAGGGAATCGGTGATTCCCTCCGCGAAATAATCCTGCTTTGGGTCCTGCGAAATGCTCTCGAGCGGCAGCACGGCCAGCGACTGCACCGTCGCCGTCCGAGGCGGACCGGCCAGGAGCTTCCTCACGCCGCCCGTGTTCACGGCGAACATGGCCGCCGCCAGGACCAGCGCGGCGACGATGGAAACGGCCGCCGCACGTGGCCACCGCCTTCGCCTGTCCACACGTCCAGGAGCGAAGTTCATGCACGTCGGCAGATCGCCCGCCTCGGCGCGCGTCAAGTCGGCGACCAACTCCCTGGCCGACGCGTAGCGGTCGGCCGGGTTCTTCTCGAGGCACCGGAGGATGATCCGCTTCAGCCCGTCGGAGACCCCGCCACCCAAAGAAGCCGGGAGCTCTGGCTTCCGCAAGAGGACGGCCTGAATGATCTGGGACGGCGACTCCTCGGGAAACACCCGCCGCCCGGTGGCCATCTCGTAGAGAACGGCGCCCAGGGCATGGATGTCGGTCCTCTGGTCGACTGCCCGGCCTTCGAGTTGTTCCGGCGCCATGTACGGCAGAGTGCCGACGAGGGCTTGCGGGCCGGTGGCTCCCGCCAGCGTCGTCTCCATCGTCTCGGTGGGCCGGAACAGTTTCGCCAGGCCGAAGTCGAGCACCTTGACCAGGCCCGTGGCCGTGACCATGATGTTCGCGGGCTTGAGATCCCGGTGGATCATCCCCTTCTCGTGGGCGGCCTCGAGCGCTTCGGCGGCCTGCCTTCCCAGGCGGAGCACGTCGGCCTCCGGCAACGGTCCGGAGGCCAGCTTCTCGCCGAGCGTGGCTCCGGAGATGTACTCCATTGCCAGGAAGTCCACGTCCCGTTCGGTGTCGAAGTCGTAGATGGTCGCGATGTTGGGGTGGTTGAGCCTGGAAAGCGCCATGGCTTCCTTCCGGAAGCGCTTCCTCCTCTCCTCATCGGCGACCGCGCCCGGGGGGAGGAGCTTGAGCGCGACGTCTCTCTCCAGGCGTTCGTCCCTGGCCCGATAGACGACCCCCATCCCTCCGGCCCCGACCTTCTCGACGATGCGATAGTGCCCGAAGGTCTCATTCACCATGGGATGTCCGCTTCGAGGTCTCGGCCATGCCGGGCCTCGCATCGTGTGCTCGCGGGGTTCGTGCGGGGGCGCTCGCGCCTCACGGGCCCTGCGAATCCGGACCATTGGACTTGTGGCTGCGGCTGGGCCGCCCCGCCCATACCGTGGCAGCATTCTTGGTGCCCCGGGCCACGAGTTGTCAAGAGGTTTCTTGAGATGCCCCGAGCCTTTTCGCGGGTGGCCAGCGGCCCGGATCGGCATTTTCGGACGGAGCATTCGCTGCGAAGCACTGAGCGCCGGTATCATCTGACGACATGACGACCGACCGACCGCTCGCCTGGTACCGTGACGCGCCGCCGGAAGCGAGGCGGGCGCTCGGCGCCGCCTGCCTGGGCTGGATGCTCGATTCCTTCGACGTCAACCTCTACGCCCTGGTGCTGGCGGCGGTGATGGCGGACCTCGAGTTCGGCAAGTCGATGGCCGGGCTGATCGGGTCGCTCACATTGGTGGCCGCCGCCGCGGGCGGGATCCTGTTCGGCGTGGCCGCGGACCGGTTCGGCCGGACCCGCGCGCTCATCGGCAGCATCCTCATCTACTCGGTGTTCACGGGCGCGTGCGGCTTCGCGCAGTCTGCCTGGCAGCTGCTGGTGGTCCGGGCGCTGCTCGGGATCGGGATGGGCGGCGAGTGGGCGAGCGGCGCGGCGCTCGTGTCGGAGACCTGGCCGGACGAGCACCGGGGCAAGGCGCTGGGGATCGTCCAGAGCTCGTGGGCCGTCGGCTTCGCGGCCGCGGCCATCGTCACCCAGCTGGTGCTGCCGCACTGGGGCTGGCGCGCGGTGTTCTTCGTCGGCGTGCTGCCGGCGCTGGCGACGGCGTGGGTGCTGAAGCGGGTGGAGGAGCCTCGCCTCTGGCAGGCGGCTCGGGCGCGGGGCGAGATGCGGAAGGCGTCGGGCGCGCTGAGGGACCTGTTCACGGGGCCGATGCTGAAGCTCACCGTGTTCGTGACCCTGATGAACGCCTGCACGCTCTACGGCTACTGGGCGTTCACGCAGTGGGTGCCCGCTTACCTCGAACTGTCGCCGGCCCGCGGCGGCCTGGGGCTGGGCTCCTACAAGACGCTGCTGCTCGTGGCGATGAACGTCGGGATGTGGTTCGGCTACGTGACGTTCGGCCTGGTGAGCGACCGCGTCGGGCGCAAGCGCACCTACGTCACCTACGTGCTGGCCGCCGCCTTCTTCGTGATGGCGTACGCCTCGCTGCACTCGCCGTGGGCGCTCTTGATGGTGGGGCCGTTTGTCGGCTTCTTCGGCGCCGGGTACTTCAGCGGATTCGGCGCCGTCACGGCCGAGATCTACCCGACCAAGATCCGCGCGACGGCCCAGGGGTTTACCTACAATCTCGGCCGCGTCGCCAGCGCGGCGGCGCCGTGGACGGTGGGCACGCTCGCCGACTCGCACGGCTTCGCGGCGGCGTTCGCGACGGCCGCGGCGGCGTTCGTGCTCGCCGCGGTGGCGTGGATCTGGATCCCGGAAACGCGGGGGAGGGCGATCGAATAGAGGCCGCTGCCGCACCTCGTGGCGCGAGCCTCCTGGCTCGCGAGGTCACCGCCCGGGCGGCACCTCGCCCAGCGCCCGCTCGAGCAGGTCGGAGACGCCGAGAATGCCGGCGCCCTCGCGCAGGTACTCCCGGTCCAGCCTCGCGCCCTGGACGCGGACGATCGCCGTCACGTCCCGCCACTGGCGGTCCGACACCTCGGCGCCCAAACGATACCAGCGCAGCTTCTGCAGCAGGATGTCCTCTGGCGGGTGCACGTGCAGACGGCGCCCCTCGCCGAGATCGACGGGCATCCGGCGGGCGATTTGGCGGGCATCGAGGGGTGTGCCGCCCGCCACGAACAGGTCCACCTTCAACTGCGTGGCATGGTGAATCAGGCTGGCGCTCGAGCGCGTCCGGATGGCGCGGCGAAGCGCGGCAGCATCGACGTAGAACTCGGTCGAGAGCGCCGCCACCAGGGAGTCGACGTGCCGCTCCTCGAGCGCAACCACGACGTCGATGGCGACCGTCGAGCGGGGCTCCCCGGCGAAGGAACTCGCGATCGAGCCCCCGATCGTGTGGGGGATGCTCAGGGCGTCCAGCTCGCGCACGACGAGAAGCGCCGTCTCGATCGGATCGATGGCCGCGGTCATCGGAGAATCATCCCGGCCGCGTCTGGGTACGCCAGACATGCAAGCTCCGGCCCCAGGACGATGACGGCGACGCGCAGGAAGTGCTCGCGGGGCGTCGCATCGGGATGGCGCTGCCTCACGCCGGCGGCGGTCATTTCCCAGGCCGCACGCGTGAGGCCGGTCACCAGCGCGGCCTTCTGCGCCGGAGACATCCGCCGCCACGATTCGATCTGTCGGCGCTCGATGTCCGGCGGGGTGTCGAGGCTGAGAGGCGTCTGCACCACGCGGGCGATTATAGCAGTGCCCGCCGCGCGGTAACCGCCGGCGAGGACGTCGGCCTCAGAACCGCGGAACCAATCCGGTAGGCCGAAGAACAACTCCGGGAGTGATTTTCGGACGGAGAACAACTCCGGGAGAGATTCGGAACCTCCGCCCTTCTACCGGAAGAACTGCCCCGGCCTGTCCCCGTCCCACGGCCGGTACGTGAGCGCGAAGCGGAGCCGGTCCGCGACGGGCGGGTGGCTGTAGGTCCAGAAGACGAAGAACGGGTTGGGCTCGGGCACCGAGAGGGCCTTCTCGCCCAGTTTCTGGAACGCTCGAGCCGCCGCCTGCGAGGAATCCGGCACGAGGCCGTGGATGACCTCGAGGCCGTAGATGTCGGCCTCGTGCTCCAGGTGGCGGCTGAAGGCTGCGCCCAGAGGCTGGCCGACGAGCGCGAAGACGCTCAGCACCAGCAGCAACGCGGGGATTGACGCCCAGTCGGCGAGTTCGCGGATCCCCCACCGCGAGCCCCACCGCGCGAGGATGCCGCCAATCGTCAGATGCGCGAGATAGAGCGACGCGAGGAGCCCCAAGACGACGAAACCCAGGCCGTACCAGATGTGGTTCAGGACGTAGTGGCCCAGTTCGTGGCCGAAGATGAACATCGTCTGGGGCGTGGCCAGCTCCCGCGCGGTGTTGTCCCAGACGACGACGCGCTTGCTGGCGCCGAGGCCGGTGACGTAGGCGTTGTAGGTCGTCACCTTCTCGCTCGCCCGCATCTCGAACATCCGGGTCGCCGGGATCTCGAGGCCCGCGCGGCTCGCGACCCTCTCCAGCTCCACCACCAGCTGCGGCTGCTTCGCCTCGAGCGGTTCGAACGTGTTGAACAGCGGGTCGATCACCACCGGGGCGATGAAGACGAGGAACACGACGACGGGGATCGACGCGAGCCAGCCGTAAAGCCACCAGCGTCTCGGGCTGCGGCGGAGCAACTCGTAGAATCCCCAGACCAGCAGGGTCACGAGCACGAAGCCGAGACACTCGCCCTTGGTCCAGTCCCACAACCACGAGCCCCATCCCTGCACGGAGAGCCCGTAGCGGCGACTAAGATGCTGCTCGTAGAGACCCAGCGGCAGGTCGAGGACGTCGATGGTCAGCAGCAGGAGCGGCGTGACGATCGCCGCCTGGACGAAGCGCCGGCAACTGACCGCCTCGGCCCAGTCCCGGTAGCGCGCCGCGGCACGGAATGCGAGCACCGCCAGCAGCACCGCGATCCCGTAGACCAGTCCGATCGGATAGAGCACCGTGCGGATCCGGTAGAGGCCCTCGGCCTGCCGAAGCTCGTCGGGCGGGAGGCGGTACTCCGTGAGGGGCGGCCGATCGGAGGCGGCCGCCGGTTGCGCCTGAGACGCGACCGAACTCGCCGGCGCGACCCCGACCGCCAGCGGGGGCGGCATCGCGGTCCGGCGTGCGGCCGAGGCGTCCGCGAGGCCGACAACCAGGAGCGCGGCAACCAGAACGAGCAGCCCGCGGAGCGTCGAGCGCATAGGTCTCCTTCGTCGCAGGATACGCGCTGCGGTAGGCTAGCACGACGTACGGTTCCCCGGCGCGCCTGGCTCACCCAACCGGAAGGCCGATGGCGCGAACCAGTTCCCGGAAGCGCGGGTGGTTTCGGACCTCGTCCCACTTGGGTTCGACGCCGAGCTCGAGCAGGTGGACGTCGCGCTCGCGATACGCGCGTTCGAGCCACGCGAGCGCTTCTTCGACGTCTCCGAGACCCAGATACACGACCGCGACGGCATTCGGCGGCACGTGGCGGTCCGCCGAGCGCTGCTCCAGGTCGAGGAGAACCGCTTCGGCCTCGCGCCGCCGTCCCATCCGACCGAGAATGCAGCCGATGAGCGACACCGGCTCGCTGTGCGCGCCGGAGCCGTCCTTCGCCAGTGTCGCTTCGGCGAGCGCTTCTTCGAATTGCCCCTGGTGGAGGAAGAACCTCGCGGCGAGCACGTGAGCCACCCAGAAGCCGGGATCGATTTCGAGCGCCCGCCGGATCAGGCCGGGCACCTCGTCGTACCGCCGCGCCTGGAACCGAAAGTCCCCGGACAGGGCCGCGATCAGTTGCGCGAACGGGTCGAGCCGCCCGGCGACGTCGATCTCGGCGAAGGCCTCGTCGAACCGGCCGATATTCGCGAGCGTGCGGCCGAGCACCTGGTGCGCCCTCGCGTAACTGGGATTGCGTGCGATCGCCCGCCTGGCGTGGGCTTCCGATGCCGCCCAGTCCCAGTCATTCCAGAACCGCAGGCTGGCGAGCGCGGAGTGCGCCTCGGCCGACTCGGGGTCGAGCGCCAACGCGTCGAGGCCGGCGCGTTCGGCTCGAGGGAAGGCGTCGCGCGGCGCCACGTCGGCCGCGATGGGGAGGATCACCTGGGCCTGCGCGAGCCCGGCCAGCGCGACGGCCATCCCGGGATCGATCTCGAGGGCGCGGGTGAAGTACTGGATGGCCCGCTCCAGGCTGGACCGCGTCACGCGCCAGAGGTGGAACCGTCCGCGCAGGTAGGCGTCGAAGGCCGCCTGGTCGATGGTGGGCATGACCCCGGCCGTGACCTCTGAGGCCGGCGTCGCCTTCACCTGCACCTGGTCGGCGATGGCGCGCCCGAGCTCATCCTGCACCGCGAGGACGTCCTTCATCTCGCGGTCGTATCTCTGGGCCCACACCTGCGTCTGATCGCCGGTGCGAACGAGCTGGACGCTGATGCGGACCCGATCGCCCTGCCGGCGGACGCTCCCCTCGAGCGCGAAGTCTACGCTCAGTTCCCGGCCGATCTCCGCGACGCTCTTGCGCGCGCCCTTGTAGCTCATCGCCGACGTCCTGGCGATGACGCCGAGCCGGTCCGTGCCCAGGCTGCCGAGCGCCGTGATCGTCTCCTCGGTCAGGCCGTCGCTGAAGTACTCCTGCTCCGGGTCCCGGCTCAGGTTGTCGAAAGGCAGGACCACGAGCATGACGCGCCGCGAGCCGAAGTCGTCCCCCGGCCGTGGCGCGCCTCCCGGGCTCGCCGGCCCCGCGTTCGCCGGCCCCGCGTTCGCCGCCTGCAGATCACGCAGCAGCGCTCCCGCGTCCTGGTAACGCTCGTCGGGCCGCTTGGCGAGGCACCGGCGGACGATGCGGGCCAGCCCGGCAGGCACGTTCCACCCCGGCGCCCCGAGGTCGGGGGGCTCCTCGGTGACGATCTCGAGCCACCTGGCCGGCGAAGTCGCCGTTTCGAAGGCGCGGCGACCGGCGAGCATCTCGAAGAGCACGGCGCCGAAGGCGAAGACATCCGTGCGCAGATCGACAGCTTCTCCGAGGGCTTGCTCGGGTGACATGTACCCGGCCGTGCCGACAACCGCCCGGGAGACGGTCACGCCGTCGATCGTGGGCGCGGGGCCGGAACCCTGGCCCGGCGGCTCCGGCTGAACGATCTTGGCGAGGCCGAAATCGAGGATCTTGACCCGCTCGTCGCGCGTGATGAACAGGTTCTCGGGTTTGAGGTCCCGGTGCACGAGGCGCTGCTCGTGGGCCGCCGCGAGGCCGCGCGCGGCCTGAGTCGCGTAGTCGAGGGCCGCCGCGACCGTCAGCCGGCCGCGGCCCAGGCGCTCCCTCAACGTCTCACCCTCGAGCAGTTCCAGCACGAGGTAGGGCGCGCCCTCGCGGCTGCCGATGTCGAAGATCGTGAGGATGTTGGGGTGATTGAGGCGTCCCGCAGCCCGCGCCTCCCGCTCGAAGCGCCCGAGGCGATCGCTGTCGGTCGCCACGTCGCCGGAGAGGACCTTGATGGCCACGTCGCGGCCCAGACGCGTGTCGCGCGCGCGCCAGATCTCGCCCATGCCGCCCGCCGCGACCCGCGAGACGACCTCGTAGGGGCCGAGACGCTCACCACCGTGGAGAACGAGCTGCATCCCCGGGATATCCTCTGGCCCATTATCTCGCAGGTGGCGAGCCGGAGCGTCCGATGGCATCCTGGTGTATCGTAGACGGATTCTCGGGTAGAGCCGGACCATGCCCACTTCGACCGGGCGGCGCTTCGACCAACTGGAGCTCGCGCGCGCGATCGACGCCCTTTACGAGACGTTCGAAGCCTACGTCCTCGCGGACCGAATTGACTTCTGCCCGCACTGCGATCTGGACGCGTCGGAACGGCGGCTCCACGCCCGGCCGCTCAGAGAGCTGACGTGGGCCGATCTCTCGGCCTACTGCCCAAGGGCCGTGACGACGTTCGGGGACGCCACCGACCTCAAGCACTTCCTCCCTCGCATCCTCGAACTCTACGTGGCCGACCAGAGAGGCGCCCCCTGCTGTCTGTTCACCACGTTTGGCAGGCTGGACCGGGCGGACTGGACGGCGTGGCCTTCCGAGGAAGTGGCGGCGATTTGGAGGTTCATCGACGCCTGGAAGCGCGTTCTCACCAGGGACGCGGCGGAGTCGGAGGATGCCGCCTGGGAGCTCGACGAGCTCAAGTCGGCGATGCTCGCCGTGTAAGCCTCCGCGCAATCGGGGGCCGCGTCAACCGAAGCCGACAGCGACGCGCCGGACCCGTGACGCGGGCCAGACACGCTCACGTTCCCGCCCTTGTGGAACTCTCTTGGAGTTGTTTCGGCGCCCATCAAGGACACGCTGCCGCCCCCGCCGCGACCTTCGACGACATCCCGGACATGCAGGCGGAACCTCGCCTTGCTGCCGGCGGGCCAGCCAATTCTGGTGGTCTGCGCATCGGGAATCATGTCCAGCCGGCAAGATACATTGTGGACGGCATCAGTCCACAAGGCCGGGCTGTTGAGCTACCATGGAAGAAACTGGACCGTCCAACGACCCGTTGGCGTCCGCTTAGCGGCAGAGAAGTAGCCGCCTCAACGAAGGAGAGTCGCAATGAAGTCCCCACGCACCTTGATCGTCGGCGCGCTCGTGGCCCTGGTCGTGCTCACGGTGGGCCTCTCGGTGCACGCGCAGGTCAATCGTCCCTTCCGCAATGGCACGGTGTGGGACGTCGCGTTCATCAAGATGAAGCCCGGGATGGAGACGGCGTACCTGACCTACCTGGCCAATGACTGGAAACGGGAGCAGGAGGCGCTCAAGAGCGCCGGCCTGATCCTGTCCTACAAGGTGCTCAGCACCGAAGGGCACAACCCCGGCGACTTCAACCTGATGCTGATGACCGAGTACAAGGACCTGGCGTCGATGGAGGCCGGCGAGCAGAAAGCAGAGGCGATCGCCATGAAGCTCGTTGGCGGCGACGAGCAGGGAATGAAGGGCTACAAGGATCGCCAGGAGATCCGCGAGATCCTCGGGGACCGGCTCGCCCGCGAGATCGTGCTCGAGCCGCGCTAGCCAGGGAGGGCCCTGGTGAGAACGAGGGATGGCCGCCCGGCGCGGTCATCCCTCACGCGGTCGGGAGCGACGCCAGCGCGAATCCTTCCCGCGCGGCCGCCGTGCGCAGCCTCTCGTCGAGCGTGACGAAGGTCATCGTCGGCGGCCGTCGCTCGGCCGCCACGAATGCCGCGGCGAGCTGGAGCGCGTCGGCGGCGCCGAGCGCGTGCACGCGAAGCAGCCGGCGGGCCGTCTCGCGGATTTCGTCGGTCGGTTCCACCTGGAGCCAGCTGGCCGCGAGCGCGTCGAGTCGCTCGAACGCCAGAGCCGCGTCGGCGGAGGTGAGCGATTCGTCACGCTCGAGCCTGGCGATCGCCGAAGCGCACTCGACCGGGGTCGCCCACCAGACAATCGCCTCGGGGTCCCGCGCATAGAGCGACTGGGCGAGCCTGGTGGCCGGCTCGGCGGCGAGCAGCGGCACCAGGGCGGAACTGTCCCAGAACTTCACCGGCCGCTCCGTCGCTCGGCGAGCAGCGCCTCGCTCAGGCTGGCTCGGCCCCTGGGTGTCGGCGGGTCGCTGGCGATCAGGCGCCGCGGCGGAACGGCGGCGGGCTCCCGCGCCACGCCCTGGCGGACGAGACGCGCGGCACGACCGTCGTCGGCGTCCCCTCCGGGCTTCGGCATCGGCTCGAGCCTGGCGACGGGCACGCCGCGGTCCTCGATGACGATGGCGTCGCCGTGGCGGACCCGGTCGATCAGGGCGCTCAGGCCGTTCTTGGCCTCGGTTATACTAGCCCTTTTCACAAGGCTATAATAGCCTGATTAGAACGGGCCGTCAACCGCGTCCGGAAGCCCGGGCGGCCGTCCCGCTATCCACCGGACCGCTCCCTCTCCTGCACCACGTCGCGCACGAGCTCGGTGATGCGCCGGAAGTCGAGCTTGCCGCTGGTCATCTTGGGCAGGTCGGGCAGCACGACGAATTGCTTCGGCAGCGCGATGTGGGGCAGCGATTCGGCCATCTGCGAGAGGATCGCCCGCTCCTCGACCTGCGCGGTCACCGCCGCGACGATGCGCGCGCCGCGCATGGCGTCGGGGACCTCGACGACGCAGCACTCGCAGTCGGGGGGCAGCAGGCGCTCGAGGACGTCCTCGACCTTGACGAGCGAGACCATCTCCCCGCCGACCTTCAGGAAGCGGCGCAGCCGGCCCACGTGCCACAGGTACCCGTCGTCGTCCATGTAGCCCATGTCGCCGGTGTCGTACCAGCCGTGGCGCAGGTGGAGCGAGCTGGCCTCGAAATCGTCGAAGTAGCCCTTCATCACGTTCGGGCCCTTGACCAGCACCTTCCCGATCTGGTCGACCCCGCACTGCTCGCCCGTGTCGTAGTGCTCGAGCCGGACCTCCACGTTCGGCAGCGCCTGGCCCACCGAGCCGGGGCGGTTGTGCTGCGGCGTGTTGACCGACACCACCGGGCTCGTCTCCGTCGTCCCGTAGCCCTCGTAGAGGATGATGTGATGCTTGTCCCACCAGCCGCGGCGCAGGGACTCGGGGCACTTGTCCGCGCCGGTGATCATCAGGCGGACGGACTTGTAGTCGCCGGGGTCCGACTTCTGGAGGTAACCGTGCAGGAAGGACGGCGTGCCGACCATCACCGTCACGCCTTCCTCCCGGACGGCGGCGCAGATCGACCGGAACTCGAGCGGGTTCGGACAGGTGACAATCGTCATCCCGCGCTCGAGCGGGAGCCAGCAGTCCACCGTCAGGCCGAAGACGTGGAAGAGCGGGAGATTGGCGAGCAGGATGTCCTGCGGCCCGAAGTCGAGGATCTTCCCGAACGCCTCGAGGTTCGAGAAGATGTTGCCGTGCGTGAGCGGCACGGCCTTCGGGTCCTTCTCGCTGCCGCTCGTGAACAGGACGACGGCGTTGTCCTCGTCGCCGCCGCGAGGCAGGCGGTCGATGAGCCGATCGACCGACGCCGCGGCGCGGAAGGCCCCGCGGATCTTGTCGAGGGCCGAGGCGCCGCGCGCCATGTCCTCGAGGCAGATCATGCCGTCCACCACCGGGCACTTGATCCGCTCGAGGAGCGCGCGCGAGGTCAGGATCGTGCGGAACGCGAGGCGGCGCTGGGCTTCACGGCAGTTCTCGGCCGCCCCGGTGGAGTAGTTGATCATCACCGGCGTCCGGCCGCTGATGAGGACCGCCAGGATGGCGTAGATGCAGCCCGCGCTGGTCGGCACCATGATGCCGACAAACCCCTTGTCGGCGCTCTTCAGCTTCTCGGCGAGGATCAGCGCCCTGACGAGCGCGTCCTTGTAGGTGACGCGCTGGCCGGTCGCCCGATCGATGACCGCGGTCTTCTTCTCGTACCGCTTCGCCGTCCTGATGAAGCACTCGTGGAGGCGCACGTGGATCCTTTCTCCAAACGCCGAGAATGCTGTAGGGCGACCCTTTAGGGTTGCCTCCAGCGCGCGGCCACGGCGGCGACCGCCGCCGCCACCTTCAGGAGCCTGGTCCTGTCGGCTCCTGGGTCCGCCGCGATCGACTCGAGTTGCCGTTCCTGCTCGCGGACCGCCGCGTAAGCGGCCTCGAGATCCACGCGCGTGAACCTCACCGTGTCGCCGGGCAGCGCCTGCGCGAGGCGCGGCAGGTCCGGGCCGATCACGGTGGCGATCTTCGTGTAGCCGCCCGCCGTGCCCCGGTCGGCGAGCAGGACGATCGGCACGCCGTCGCCGGCCACCTGCACCGCGCCGGGCGGCGTGCCGTCGGAGACGATGTCCGGGCCGCGAAGGTGCTCGATCGTGGGGCCGGTCAGCCGATAGCCCATCCGGTCCGATTGCGGGGCGACGGTGTAGGTCGAGGACAGGAACGTGTCGATGCCGCGCGCGGTGAACCGGTCGTCCTGCGGCCCGAGCACGACTCGCAGGACGTGCGCGTGCCCGTAGGCCGGCCGGCACCCCTCCGGCATGCGCAAGGTGCCGCCGAGCAGCACCGGGCGGTCACCGCAGATCTGCGAGGACGTCTCCCGCCTTCAGAGGGCGCCCCTCCACGCCGCCCAGCTTCGAACGGATATAAGTCGAGCGGCTGCCAAGCACCACCGGGACGTCGAGGCCTCCGGCGACGGCGAAGTAGGCGCGCATGCCGTCGCGCGGTTCGGCGAACGTCAGCGCCGCTCCGGCTTCGACGAGCGCCGACTGCCACAGCTTCACCAGCCGCCCGTCCAAACGCGCGCCGAGGTCGGCGCCCGTCAGCGCGATCGTGGCCGGCACCAGGAACGTCAATCGCGGGCCGAGCAGCGTCACCTCCAGGCCCGCCGCGTCGTCCGGGTTGCCGACAAGGCGGTTGGCGGCGCGCAGCGAGAAGAGGTCGAGCGCCCCGGAGGTCGGCACCCCGTAGCGCTGGTAGCCGACGCGACCGGCATCCTGCACGGTCGTCAGCAGGCCGCCGTCGATCACCTCGATGGCTCTCACCTGGTCAGCTCCCTGATCGTGAGCGCCCACGTGCCCTGGCTCAGCCCGTCCTGGATGCGCTGGTACTCGTCGCGGGTCACCGGCACGAACCTGATGTAGTCGCCGGCTTCGACGACGACCGGCGGGTGGCGCGACGGGTCGAAGAGCGTGACGGGTGTGCGGCCAATGAGCTGCCAGCCGCCCGGGCTCTCGACCGGGTAAATGCCGGTCTGCTGCTGCGCGATGCCCACCGAGCCGGCGGGGATCGCCGTGCGCGGCGTCTTGAGGCGCGGCGCCGCGATCCGCTCCGACATGCCGCCGAGGTAGGTGAACCCGGGGCTGAAGCCCATCATGTAGACCAGGTAGTCGGCGCTCGAGTGGATGGCCACGACTTCGTCGGGCGTCATCCCCGCGTGCTCGGCGACAAACGGCAGGTCGGGCCCGAACTCGCCGCCGTAGGATGTCGGGATCTCGACCACGCGGGGCGGCGGCGCCGGCGCGGCGGCGAGCCCGCTGTCGATCTCGGCAAGCCGCTCGCGGAGGGCATCGAACGTCGTCACGCGAGGGTCGTAGTTGACGAGCAGCGAGCGGTAGGTCGGGACGAGATCGCTGACACCGTTCGGCCGCGCGCGGTCAACGGCCAGGCACAGCTCGCGCACGCGGCGGTTGATGGCCGGATCGATCCGGTCGCCGAACTCGACGACCAGCGCGGCGTCGCCCGCCACGAGGTAGCGCGTCGCCTCGGCCATCAGTCCGGGCCCCTCGCCCCGAGCGGAGTGAGGACGACGCCCGCGGCTTCGAGCGCCGACTTCAGGGCCGACGCCAGGGCGACCGCGCCCGGCGTGTCGCCGTGGAGGCAGAGCGTGTCGGCCTCGACGCGCACGGCCTCGCCCGAGATCGCGACCACGGTCTTCTCGGTCACCAGGCGGACGCTGCGCTCGATCACCTGCTGCAGGTCGTGAATCACGGCGCCGGGCTTCGACCGCGGCACCAGCGTGCCGTCGGGCATGAGCGCGCGGTCGGCGAACGCCTCGCGCGCCACGCGAAGCCCCATCCGCTCGGCTTCGTCCGCCCACTTCGAGCCGGCCAGCGCGACGAGGATCAGCGAAGGGTCGCACTCGAGCACCGCCTCGCCGATGGCGCGGGCGAGAGCGCCGCCGGGGACGGCCATGTTGTAGAGGGCCCCGTGCGGCTTGACGTGCTGCAGGCGCTTGGCGCTGGTGAACGCGGTCAGCGCGCCGATCTGGTAGACGAGATCGTCGCGCACCTCGTCCGGCGCGGCCGCCAGGTTGCGTCGGCCGAAGCCGCGCAGGTCGGGGAAGCCCGGGTGCGCCCCGATCCCGACGCCGGCCGCTTCGGCGAGCCGCACGGTCCGCCGCATGATGGCGGGGTCTCCCGCGTGGAAGCCGCACGCGATGTTGGCCGACGTGACCACGCGGATCACGTCCTCGTCCAGGCCGAGCTTCCAGTCGCCGAACCCCTCGCCCATGTCGCAGTTGAAGTCGAACCTGATCGGCATCGTGTGACCTGCGGCGCACGGCTGAAGCCGTGCGCTATCTGAAGATTGGATCGCCGCGCGCAATCTGACAACCGGGTCAAACAGCGACTTGACAACTTGCCCAGATAGCGCAGGGCTTCAGCCCTGCGCCATTTGGCGTCAATCCTGGGTCCCGGCCGGCGCCTCGGGAACCGGCCACGGCATGACGAAATCGGACTCGGGCGACCACACGAACGTGTCCTGCGGCAGCCACGCAGGCAGCCGCTGCCAGCCGATGCCGCCCGGCACGCCGTGCACCAGGGCCAGCACCCGCGCCTCGGACCACTTCTGCAGGAGGTCCCGCGGGATCCGCAGGCGCAGTGTCAGGCCCGCGGCCGGCACCGGCATCACCATCGCGCGCCAGCGCCCGTCGCGGACGGCGCCCTTCAGGCTGGATTCGGCCGGCGTCACGCCCCGCGGCAGCACGAACGCCACGCCCGTGCCCTCGAGCCCCGGCACCACGGTCGTCTCGACGTAGACATCGGCCGTGCCGTCCACGGCCTGCGCCGCGCACCGGACGTCGAGCGGCGGCGCGACGAGTCCTGCGGCGGCGGCGCGATAACGGAACAGGCCTTCCACCGGCGGGAACAGCTCCAGCGCCGGCGCCGCGGCGGTCAGCGGTTCCCAGTTGGGGGGCGCGCCCGGCTGAGTGCCCGCGGGGGAGGCGTCGCGCTCGTGCGTGCCGGCTTCCCACCACGCCTGGCGCTGCACCAGGTCCTCCTTGAACCGAAGCTCCCGGCGTTCGGGCCGGTCGTGCGTGTACGCCGGCTCGACCGTCATGACCCACGATGCGGCAACGACGGCGAGCAGCGCCAGCGACGTCACGACGCTCGACGGCAGCCAGCGGGAATCGCGCCCGAGCAGAAGAGCGGCCAGGCTGGGACCGACCGTCGCCATCGCCGCCACCGCCATCGCCGGAAAGAGCCACGCCGGCGCCGCGACCGGAAGCGACCCGAACAAGCCGACGACGAACTCGAACAGGGCCCAGACCAAGGGGAGCCAGAGCGCGCCGGCCACGACGGCCACGACGGCTGCGACAAGGCGTCCGACCGCCGCCCGGCGCACCGGGAGCGCGAGGACGAGGATCGAGGCGGTCAAAAGAGGGAAGGCGAACAGATACCCCGTGCCTGGCGCGGCGCGCTGAAGCACGGCCAGCAGGATCGCCCACGTCGGCAGCGTCAGCATCCACGTGCAGGCGGGATGACCCGCGGGGCCCACCGCCACCGGCAAGCTCCGGCCGACGAGCAGGCACACCCACAGCGCGCCCAGCGCCACCGCCGCGAGGAACACCAGGAAGAGTCCCGCCTGCCCGTACCACGGCTGCTGGAGCCCCGTGCCGGCCCGCAGGAGCGCGCACCCGAGCCACAGGGCGCCGACGATGACGAGCACCCCGGCGATCGCCCAGACCGCCGTGATGACGACGCGCGTCGTGCCAACTTCCTCGCGCGCGGCGAAGAACGCCTTGTAGCCCGCCAGCAGGCCGAGGACGAACGCGACGACGGCGAGGACCAGCGTGGCGGTGGACGAGTAGGCGAGGGCCGTCAGGCCGGCGACGTCGAAGAACGTGCCGTTGTCCGATGTGCGCGCGCCGATGTCCACCGTGTCGAGCCGCTCGACGAGCCGGACCGTGTTGTCGCCGAGGCGATCGAGCGTCTCCGGATCGAGACTGGCCGGGGCGTCGAGTCGGGTGTGGTAGGCGAACGTGTTGCCCGTCGGCGCGAAATTGAGACCCGGCACGCCGCCCCGCACGAGGACGGAGAAATCGGTGTCGTTGGGCAGCCGGTGGTAGATCTCGGTGAAGAGCGAGGAGCCGGCCGGGAACGGCGCGGACTTCGCCCACGCCGCGGCCAGCCAGGAGTTCCCGGGACCGGCCTGGAACAGCCGCGCCGGGCCCTTCGTGCCGACGGCCTCGAAATTGACGAACGCCCGCACGGCGCCGAACTCCGGCGCCTTCGCGAGGACGCGCGCCCCCATCAGGCCGAGCTCCTCTCCGTCGGTGATCGCGACCAGCAGGGAATACCTCGGGTCCGGCCGCGCCGCCAGCACGCGCCCGGCCTCGAGGCAGACCGCGACGCCCAGCCCGTCGTCGGCCGCGCCCCGCGACTCGGAGCGGGAGTCGTGGTGGCTGACAAGCGCGACCGCGGCGCGCTCGCGCCCCGGGCGGGTGGCGATGATGTTGACGACCGGGACCGACAGCCCGGAGCCGGTCTCCGACATCGCCTCCTGGAGGCGAACCTCGAACCCGGCCTCCCGCAAGGCGGCGGCGATGTACTCGCGCGCCCGGCGGTCGGCCTCGCTGCCGGTCGGTCTCGAGCCGAACGCGGTGCCCAGCATGCGGATGTGCTTGCCGGCGCGCTCGGGCGAGAACCCGGTGGCGGCGCGGTTCCGGCATGCCGTCCCGGTGACGATCACCACGAGACAGATGGCGCCAGTCAGGAGAAAATTGGAGAACGACCGCGGGGTCGAGCCGGACGACGGCATGCGGCGATTCTACGGCACGACGGGCCTCGGGGACCATGCGATCTTGCGATCTTGCGATCGTGCGGAGTACGAAGTAGGAAGTACGAAGCAAGGCGTGAGGCGGTGGGCGCAGGCCTGAAGGCCTGCGCTATCTGAAGATCGGGCAGGCCTGAAGGCCTGCGCTATCTGAAGATCGGGCGGAGAACCACAGATAGCGCAGGGCTTCAGCCCTGCGCAGCAGCGTAAGCCGCGAGCCGCCGGCCTGTGCTATGCTGCGACGGCCGGGCGGGCCGGCTCGGACCGGGGCGACGAAGGAGGGTGTCATGCCGGACATTGCGCGGATACAGGGTGAGTTGAAAGCGGCGGGCGTTGACGGGTGGCTGCTCTACGATTTTCACAACCGGGACGCCATTGCCTATCACGTGCTCGGAATGGACTTCGGCAAGTTCACGAGCCGCCGGTGGTTCTACTGGATCCCCACCTCCGGCGAGCCGATCCGGCTGGCGCACAAGGTCGAGTCCACCAAGCTCGACGCGCTCGCCGGCGAGAAGCGGCTCTACCTCTCGTGGCGCGAGCTGCACGCGAGCCTGAAGGCGGTGCTCGGACCGGCTCGCAAGGTCGCGATGCAGTACTCGCCGACCGCGAACATCCCCTACGTCTCGACCGTTGACGGGGGCACGATCGACCTCATCCGATCGCTCGGCTTCGAGGTGGTGTCGTCGGCCGGACTGGTGCAGACCTTCCAGGCCGTGCTCGACGAGGCGGGCTACCAGTCGCACCTCGGCGCCGGGGAGCGCGTGCAGCGGATCAAGGACGAGGCGTTCGCGCTCATCCACCGCGCGATCGGGGCGGGCGAGACGCTGACTCAATACGACGTCCAGCAGTTCATCGTCCGGCGGTTCGGCGAAGAGGGGCTGACCTGCACGGGAGAGTTCCCGATCGTCGGCACCAACGAGCAGCCGGCCGACCCGCACTTCGAGCCGACGCCGGCCAACGCCCGGGCGATCAAGGCGGGGGACACGGTCCTCATCGACCTCTGGGCGAAGCTCGACCAGAAGGGCGCCGTCTTCTACGACATCACCTGGTGCGGGTTCGTGGGGCAGAAGCCGCCCGCCAAATACGTCGAGATCTTCCACGTCGTCCGGGACGCGCGGAACGCGGCCCTCGACTTCATCCGCGGCCGCTACGCCGAGGGGAAGAAGCTGTACGGCTGGGAAGTGGACGATGCCTGCCGCCGCGTGGTCGAGAAGGCGGGCTACGGGCCGTACTTCATCCACCGCACCGGCCACTCGATCGGCGAGGAAGTGCACGGCAACGGCGTGAACATCGACAACCTCGAGACCAAGGACGAGCGCGAACTGGTGCCGGGCATCTGCTTCTCGATCGAACCGGGGATCTACCTGGCCGGCGAGATGGCGGTGCGGTCCGAGATCAACGTCTTCATCACGCCGGCGGGGAAGGTCGATGTGGCGGGGGCGGTGCAGGACGAACTGGTGTTGATCTAAAGGGACGGGGGACGTGGGACGCGGGACGGGGGGGCCGTCTCCAATCCCCAATCCCTCGTCCCTATTCCCTAGTCCCTCGTCCCCAGTCCCTAATCCCTGTTTTCTGGAGGAACCGTGGGCTATTCGTACCTCTACGTCATCCTGGCTTACCTGCTCGTGATGACCGGCTACAACATCTACCGGTCGAGGGCGGTGAAGTCGCAGGACGATTTCATGGTGGCGGGGCGCAGCCTGTCGCTGACCAAGATGGTGTTCACGCTGGTCTGTACGTGGATCGGCTCGGGCACCTTCATCGCCGGGGCCGAATATGCCTCCTACGCGGGCTGGAGCGCGGTCTGGCAGCCGGCCGGCGCGTTTCTCGGCATCGCGATCATCTATTTCGTCGCGGCCAGGATCCGGACGTTCGGGCAGTACACCGTGGGCGACATCCTCGAGGTGCGCTACGGCCGCTTCGCCCGCCTGTTCGGCGCGATCGCGCTCATCATCGCCTTCACGACGATCGTCGCCTACCAGTTCCGCGCGGGCGGCTACATCCTCAACGTGATCACCGACGGGGACATCTCGCTCGAGGTCGGCCAGACGATCGCCGCCTGCTTCGTCATCCTGTTTGTGACCATCGGCGGCATGGTGGCGGTGGCGCACACCGACCTGCCCAACGGGATCATCATCGTGTCGGCCTGCCTGCTGGCCGTGCCGTTCGTCATCGCGTCGGCCGGCGGCTGGGCGCACGCGCACGCCGTGCTGGACCCGGCCAAGTTCCAGGTGTTCGCGCAGGACTTCGGCAAGTACCCGGCGCTCAAGGGGCTGGCCTACTTCCTGTCCACGCTGCTGCTGCTGATGGGCGTGCAGTCGATGTACCAGAAGTTCTACTCGGCCAAGTCGCCGGCCGAGGCGAAGAAGGCCGTCGCAATCTGGATCGTCGGCACGATCGTCGTCGAGACGATCGTGATCGCCATCGCGGTCTACGCGTCGGTCTACAACGTCGAGCACCACCTGAACTGGGACGGCCGGGCGCTGGTGCTCAACGCGGCGCGCTACATGGTGCCGTGGCCGGTGGGGGTGCTGCTGCTCGGCGCGGCGTGCGCCGTCGTGCTCTCGACGGGCATGAACTACCTGCTCTCGTCGAGCTCCAACGTGATGCGCGACATCTACCAGGGGATGATCAACCCGAAGGCGGACCCGGCCAAGATGGTGGCGCTGCAGAAGGTGTTCATCGTGGTGATGGGCTTCTGCGCGTTCCTGATGATCTTCATCCCGACGGTGCTCAAGTCGCAGATCTCGATCCTGCAGTACGCCTACTTCGCCTACACGATGTACGGGGTGGCGGTGACGCCGGCCCTGTTCGCGGCGCTGACCTGGAGGCGCGCGACGTGGCAGGGGGGCCTGGCGTCGATCGTCGGCGGGGCGCTGGCGACCATCTTCTTCGAGTTCGTGCTGAAGGCGATCGCGCCGGGCGTGATGGAAGGGGCGAACGGCCTGACTGGCGCCGCCGCGATGGCTTCGAGCTTCGGCGCCGACCCGTGGGGGATCCCGAGCATCTACCCGTCGGCGATCATCTCCATCGGCCTGCTCGTCGTGGTCAGCCTGCTGACGCCGAAACCGGACCCGAAGACGCTCGAGCGGTTGTTCGGTAAATGATGGGGTCGCCGGCCTCCTGGCCGGCGACTTATCCGAAGAAGAACTCTTCCATCGCCCGGGCCATCATGTCCTGGGCTTCCTTTTGCCAGGGCATCAGGCGGTACTCGTTCAGGAGCATCCGCATCCGGTCTTCCCACATCTTCCAGGCGCGCGCCGAGACGTGCTCGTAAATGCGCTGCCCCAGCTCTCCCGGCCACGGCGGCTCGGGGAGCCCCGGCAGTTCCTGACCAAGTTTTACACACTTCACCATCCGCTCGCCCGACTGAGGCCCGCTCGACGACTGCATGCTCAAGCCCTCCACGAGTCCTGATGGTATCATGGCCGTTGTGAGCGACTTCGCCCCCTTCGAGCCGGAAATACGCCATCGCGACTGCTGGTACGGCCGGCGGACCCCGCACTGGCGCGAGCCGTTGACGGTGCAGACGATCGAAGACGGCCGGCTGCTCTACTGCGCCCACCCGATGATGTTCCCGATCGTGGGTTACGCGTTCGACGTCCGGAACTGCGCGGGCTGTGACGCGTTCAAATCGCACCATACCCGCCGTCCATAAACCGTCCGGCCGTCTCAAGCGTCTAAAGAGATAAGGGTTCGTTTATCTCAAGTCAGATGCGCGCCGGAGGTTCGGCGCGGAGCTGTCACCAGGGGCCGGATGGTGGCACGCTATTTGAAGCCCAGCCGTTAGATGCGCAGCGCACCAGGGCCAGGCATCCGCCGGATGCCGGGGAGGTAGCCGTGAACGAAGGACGAAAGGAACGGCGCGGGTTCGCGTCGATGTCGCCGGAGAAACAGCGTGAAATCGCCAGCAAGGGCGGGCGAGCGGCGCACCAGAAGGGCACCGCCCACGAATGGACGTCGGACGAGGCCCGCACGGCGGGCCGCAAGGGTGGCCAGGTCAGTCGCGGCGGCCGCGGCCGTCTCAGGGAGACGGGGTCGGGATTCGGCTCGTCGTCGGGGATGTGAACGCCGCCGTCCTCGGGTGGCCGCTTTTGATACACGTCCGGACGGGAACGACGTTCCGGGCTCGCGCGGGCCGGTCGGCCGTCAGTCGACGACCCGCGCGACCTGGACGCGCGCATCGTTGAAGCAGGCGCCGGCGCCCACGTCGGACAACGTGTCAGGCGCCAGGGCGGTGGCGGTCGATCGGTTGGCCGTGCTCGACCGCCACAGCCCCTTCGGCAGCATCACCGTGCCCGGCCTCACCGTCGGTTCGATCGACAGCTTGCACAGCACCTCGCCCAGGTCGTTGAACACCCTCACGCTCGCCCCTTCCTCCAGCCCCCTCGCGCGTGAATCGAGCGGATGCATGACCAGCGCGGCGTCCGGCCCCCGCAGTTCGCCGAGCGTTGAGCTGATCGTCCGGTCGGTGGCCGGCGTGATGAGCGTCAGCGGGAAGTCGGCCGACAACGGGTTGGGGAGGAAGCGGTAGAGTCCCTTCGCCGACGATCGGTCGAGATCGTCGGGACAGAGGTGGATCTTCCCGTCGGCCGTGCCGGGCGCGGCGTCCACCATCTGCACCGGCGCGGGCCCGCACGGCGGCACCGGTTCGCGCTCGTTCTTCATGTCGTCGGCGAGGCTCCCCGGCAGGCTGCCAAGCACCTGCATCATCGTCTCCAGCTCGCCCTGCGGCCCCTCGTCCCCGTCGAGGCCGAGGGCGGTCAGCAGCTGGCCGAACACCTCGGGATTGGGCCGCGACTCGCCGACCGCGTCGATGACCGGCCGGACCATCTGCAGGCTGAGCGAGCCGTAGCCGCGGGCGATGTCGTAGCCTTCGAGGAAGGTCGTCGCCGGCAGGACGACGTCGGCATAGGCGGCGGTGTCGGTCATCACCTGGTCGAACACGACCGTGAACAGGTCGGTGCGCGCCAGCCCCTGGAGCACGAGGTTCTGGTTGGGGAGCGTGACCGCCGGATTGCAGTTGTAGACGAAAAGCAATTTCACGGGCGGCCTGGCGTCCCCGGCGAGGGCCCGTCCCAGGCGGTTCATGTTGACGATCCGCGTGTCCGGCTCGGGCTCGCCGATCCAGGTCCGCTCGATCCCCCACGCCGGCGAGTTGCTCAGCGCGAACCCCCCGCCGCGCACGCCGAACTTCCCGGCCACCGCGGGCAGCGCCAGCACCGCGGACGCCGCGCTGCCGCCGTTCCTGTTCCGCTCGAGCCCCCACCCGCATCGCACGAGCGCCGGCGAAGCCGCCGCATACAGCTCGGCGAACTCGCGAAGCATCGAGGGCTGAACTCCGGCGACCGCCGCCGCGTGGTCGAACGTCCACTCCGAGGCGCGCTCGCGCAGCGTGTCGGCGCCATCGGCGTGGGCGGCGAGGAACTCGCCGTCGGTTCCGCCCGACTCGAAGAGATGGCGATGGAGGGCGAGCGCGACGGCCAGATCGGTGCCCGGCTCGAGCGGCACGTGGAGGTCGGCCTCCCTGGCGAGCGCCGTGACCCGGGGGTCCACCACCACCAGCTTTGCGCCTTTCTTCCGGGCGGCCTGGATGAAGGGCACGAGGTGGATCGACGACACCGATGGGTTGGCGCCCCAGATGACGATGAGTTTCGCGTGGGCGAAATCCTGGTAGGTGACCGACGGCATCCCGCCGTACATCGCCGTCAGCGCGGCCGAGGTCGGCGCCGCGCAGACGTTGCGTGCCAGGCGCGACGCGCCGAGCCGCCTGAACAGCCGGGCGTCGGTCGTGTCTTGCGTCAGCAGGCCGTTCGACCCGCCATAACTGAGCGGGAGGATCGCCTCGCCGCCGAATGCGTCGCGCGTCTCCCTCAAGCGGCTCGCAACCAGGTCGATGGCCTCATCCCAGGTGAGGCGCGAGAACGCCGCGTTGCCCTTCGGCCCCACCCGCCCCATCGGGTGCATCACTCTCGCCGGCCCGTGCACCCGCTCGCCGAACTGCCGCACCTTCGCGCAGATGAACCCGTCGGTGACCGGGTTTCGCCGCGAACCGTCGAGCTTGGCGACCTGGCCGGCGACCGTCGAAACGAGCAGGCTGCAGGAATCCGGGCAGTCGAGCGGGCAGGCGGTTTCGACGACGTGGTCGTGCTTCGGGCGCGAGGTGGGCATGGAGACAGTCTACGACAGGGTGGTCCCGACAGGCGAAGGGGCCACTGCTCGGACTTGCCCCTGACGCGACTACTGATTACGATTACGCGTTCCCTCGATCGGGCAGACGCGCGGACAGGAGGCCTGTGACATGCGACCGACAATGCGAATGTTGAGCGACTCGCTGGTCGAGCAGATCATCGCGGAAGGGATGGCGCTCCTGCGCGACCCCGGCGTCCGCGTCCACAACGAGGAGGCGCGGCGGCTGCTGGCCGAGGCCGGCGCGGAGGTGGATCAGTCGAAGCTGGTGGCGCGGATTCCCGAGCAACTGGTCCTGAAGGCGCTGCACACGACCGCGCACGAGTTCGATCTCTACACGCTGGACGGCAAGCCCGTCGTCCACTACGGCGGCGACCAGGTCCACTTCGACCCGGGGTCGGCCGCGCTGGCCATCCTCGACCCCGAGACCAACCGGCAGCGGGTGCCGACGACGGCCGACTTCGTGCGGCTGATGAAGCTGGTCGAGCAGCTGCCGCAGATCGACGCGCAGAGCACCTCGATGGTCTGCGGCGACGTCGTCGCCGAGATCGGTGATCTCTACCGGCTCTACCTCGCGCTGAATTTCATCCGCAAGCCGATCGTCACCGGCGCCTTCCGCACCGACACCTGGTGGGTGATGAAGGAGATGCTGTCCGCGGTGGCGGGCGGTGACGCGGCGCTGGCCGCCAAGCCGATCGCCGTCTTCGACGTCTGCCCGTCGCCGCCGCTGCTCTGGAGCGACCTCACGTGCCAGAACCTGATCGACTGCGCCCGGGCGGGCATCCCGGCCGAGCTGGTCTCGATGCCGCTCGCCGGCGCGACGGCGCCGGTCACGCTGGCCGCCGCCGTCGTCCAGCACGCCGCCGAGTGCCTCAGCGGCATTGTCATCGGTCAACTGGCGAAAGAGGGGGCCAAGGTCGTCTGGGGCGGGTCGCCGGCCGCGTTCGACATGCGGGAAGGCACGACGCCGATGGGCGACGTGGGGACGTGGATGATCGACTGCGCCTACGCGCAGGTGGGCAAGCGTCTCGGTCTGCCGACCCACGCGTACCTCGGCATGAGCGACTCGAAGATCGTGGACGCGCAGTGCGGCATGGAGTCGGCCGGCGGCACGCTGCTCGGCGCGCTGGCCGGCGTCAACATGATCTCGGGCGCGGGTATGATGGACTTCGAGAGCTGCCAGAGCCTCGAGAAGCTGGTCATCGACGCCGAGATGATCGGGATGACCAAGCGATTGCTTCGCGGGATCGAGCCGCGGGAGGATCCGATCGCGCTGGCGCTGTTCAAGAAGATGGGGCACCGCGCCGAGTACCTGGCCGAGCCCCACACTCTGAAGTGGTTCAGCAAGGAGCTGTACCTGCCGTCGCCGGTCATCGACCGGGCCACGACCGACGGGTGGCTGCGCAAGGGCGCGACGACGGCCGTCGAGCGGGCGGCCGAGCGGGTGAAGACGCTGGTGGCGTCGTACCAGCCGAGTCCGATGTCGAGCGAGATGCGCGCCGAGTTGCGCGCCATCGCCACCCGCGCCGCCCGGAAGTTCGGGATGAAGGAATTGCCCCCGCTCCCGGGGGCGTGAGGCCCGCCTTCGCTCCGCCACGACCGAAGAACGGCGGAGCTACGGTGGGCAAGCGTAAGTCGTGAGCCGGCCGGTGAGGCGCCAATCGTGGCCCGGTTCGTCGCTCCGGGCTCAGCTCGGCAGACCTCACAAATTCGCCCTTTGCGCCGACCCGGTCCGCGCCTGGCTCTCCAGTGCCGGTCGTGTGGCGTAAGGCGCAAGGTGTAAGGCGGGCGGAAGGCGTAAGCCGTGAGGCGTAAGCCGTAAGCCGTAAGGCCCTAGTTCCCTGGAGCAGACATGTCCACAGCACTTCTCGCGCAGATCGAAACGAGCCTCATCGAGGGAGATCCCGACGCGACCGTGGCCGGCGTCAAGCAGGCGATCGCCGCCGGCGTCGAGCCGATGGCCATCATCGACGGCGCGCTGGTCACCGGCATGCGCACCGTCGGCGAAAAGTACGCCTCGGGCGAGTACTTCCTGCCGAACCTCATCGTGTCGGCCAACGGGATGAAGCAGGCCATGGCGCTGCTCGAGCCGGAGCTGAAGGCCCGGCGACAGCATATGAAATCGGCCGGCACCGTGGTGATCGGCACCGTGCGCGGCGACATCCACGAGATCGGCAAGTCGCTCGTGGGGACCATGCTCGCGGCCAACGGCTTCGAGGTCCACGACCTGGGCGTGGACGTGCCGATCGACACGTTCGTCGCGCGCGTCAAGGAGACCGGCGCCAACCTCGTCGGCCTCTCGGCCCTGCTGACGACGACGATGCACGGCCAGAAGGACGTGATCGAGGCGCTGGCGAAGGCCGGCCTGCGCGGGCAGGTGAAGGTGATGGTGGGCGGCGCGCCGGTCAGCCGGACCTGGGCCGACGGGATAGGCGCCGACGGCTGGGCGCAGGACGCCGTGTCGGCGGTCGATCTGGCCTCGAAGCTCGTGGCGCAGTTGTAGGCCGGCAATGTGTGAGGCCGGCGTCCTCACGGACCATGTGTGGGGCCGCCACACGGACAATGTGTGGGGCCGCCACACGGACCATGTGTGGGGCCGCCACACGGACCATGTGTGGGGCCGCCACACGGACCATGTGTGGGGCCGCCACACGGACCATGTGTGGGGCCGCCACACGGACAATGTGTGGGGCCGGCCTCCTGGCCGGCCGTGGATCGTCGGCGTCCTCGCCGGCATTATAACTCCCGCCCCGATCTGCGCCGCTGAACCGCGACGCGTGCAACCGTGTCCAGGCGGGGGTTGGCGTACGCTCAAAGTATGTATATAATACATATATGCAGGTGACCTGGGATCCGGACAAGGCCAGGGGCAACCTTGCGAAGCACGGCATTCGGTTCTCGGACGCCGAGATCGCGCTATCCGATCCGAATGCCATGAGTCGTACGGACCTGACGACGGGGAACGAGCAACGATTCGTGTCTGTAGGACTCGATGCGATTGGGCGCGTGTTAGTTGTGGCGTATGCGTATCGGGGAGAGGACGTGCGCCTGATCTCTGCACGTGCCGCCACTCCCAAAGAGAGGCGTCAATATGAGGAAGGAATACGACTTCAGCAAGGCCAGGCGCGGTCCGGTGGTTCCTCAAGCGGGAAAGACCCGGATCACGATTTATCTGGACGCCCACGTACTCGAAGCTTTTCGCGACCGAGCCGACGCCGAGGGACGAGGCTACCAGACGATGATCAATGAGGCGCTGCGGGAGTACGTCGGCCGAACCCGAGAGCCCGTGGACGCTGACACGATCCGGCGGATCGTTCGAGAAGAACTCCGGAAGACCGGATAGCATTCGCTTCCGCCCGACGGCGGGCGGCGTATTGACAGGCCTGAAGGCCCCGCCCTGCACGCGGTCTTGTCGCTGTGGCGCCGGCCTCCTGGCCGGCCGTGTCCGCGAGCCAGGAGGCTCGCGCCACACGGACAATGTGTAGCGCCGGCGTCCTCGCCGGCCTCTTCCGGCTGTACAATTTCCGGTCGATGGACATCGCCATTGTCGGCGGCGGAGCCGCGGGGCTCGCGACCGCGATCTTCGCGGCCCGTCGCCTGCCCGGCGCGCGGGTCGTCGTCTTCGACAGCGCCCGCCGTCCCGGCGCCAAGATCCTCGTGAGTGGCGGCGGCCGCTGCAACGTGACCAACCGCGTCGTGACGGCGGCCGATTTCTGGGGCGGCGACCGGCGCGTCATCGACAGCGTCCTCCGCGCCTTTTCCGCGGCCGACGCGGCCTCGTTCTTCGAGGAGCGCGGCGTCGAGCTTCACGAGGAAGAGGACGGCAAGCTGTTCCCCGACAGCGGCAGCGCCAGGGACGTGCTCCAGGCCCTGCTCGACGCCGCGGCGGGCGCCGGCGTCGAACTCCGGTCGGGCGCTCGCGTGGAGTCGATCGGGCCAGCCGGCGCGGCGGGCTTCAGCGTGCGCGGCGGCGACTGGTCCGAGACGGCTCGACAAGTGGTCCTGGCCACCGGCGGGCTCTCGCTGCCCAAGTCCGGCAGCGACGGCGGAGGCCTCGCCATCGCCGCCTCCCTCGGCCATCGCGTGGTGCCGACGACGCCCGCGCTCGTGCCGCTCGTGCTGGAGGGGACCTTTCACGGGCGCCTCAGCGGCGTCGCGCACGACGCGGCGGTGTCGATCGGCGGCGACGGGATGCGCCCGGTGACGCTCCGGGGCGCGCTGCTGTGGACGCACTTCGGCGCGAGCGGGCCGGTCGTCCTCAACGCGTCCCGTCACTGGCATCGCGCGAAGATCGAGGGGCGCGACGTCCAGATGCGGCTGTCCTTCCTGCCGGCTCTCGACTTCGCGGGCGTCGAGCGCCTCCTGCTCGAGAGCGCCGTGGAGCGGCCGTCCGCCATGGTGCGCACGATCCTGTCAGACCACCTGCCGGCGGCCGTGGCCGCGTGCCTCCCGGAAGCGGCGGATCTCGATCCCGACACGCGGCTCGCCGGGCTCACGCGCGAGAGCCGGCGGCGGCTGGCCCACGCGCTCGTGTCGTGGCCCTTGCAGGCGACGGCCAGTCGCGGATACAACTACGCGGAGGCGACCGCCGGGGGCGTGGCCCTCGACGAAATCAACCGCGGGACGATGGAGTCGAGAGTGTGTCCGGGCCTCTTCCTTGTCGGCGAAGTGCTCGACGTGGACGGGCGGCTCGGCGGGTTCAATTTTCAATGGGCGTGGTCGAGCGCGTACGTAGCCGCGCGCGGCCTGGCGCATGCATTCGAGAGGGAGCGACGCGATGGCTGAACGAGAGACGGTGGGGTTCATTGGTCTGGGCCTGATGGGAAAGCCGATGGCCCTCAATCTCCTCAAGGCGGGCTTCCCGCTCGTCGTCCACAGCCGGAGCCGGGGCCCGGTCGAAGTGCTGGCGCTGGCCGGCGCGCGCGTCGCCGGAAGCCCGGCCGAGGTGGCGCGCGAGGCGACGGTCGTCATCACGATGGTCCCCGACTCGCCCGACGTCGAGCTGGTGCTGGCCGGGCCGAACGGCGTCTTCAAGGGAGTGGGGAAGGGCACGGTCATCATCGACATGAGCAGCATCTCGCCGGTGGTGACGAGGCGGCTGGCCGCCGAGGCCGCCGCGCACGGCGCCACGCTGCTCGACGCCCCGGTCAGCGGCGGCGAGATCGGCGCGATCCAGGGGACGCTGTCGATCATGGTGGGCGGCGACGCGGCCGCGCTCGAGCGGGTGAGGCCGATCCTCAACGCGATGGGCAACCCGGAGCGCGTCGTCCACATCGGCGACTCGGGCGCGGGCCAGATCTGCAAGGTCTGCAACCAGATGGCGATCGGCGGCGCCCTGGCCGTCGTCAGCGAACTGATGGCGCTCGCCACCAAGGCGGGCGTGGACCCGGCGAAGGTGCGCGAGGCGCTGCTCGGCGGCTTCGCCGCGAGCCGCGTGCTCGAGGTCCACGGCGAGCGCATCCTCAAGAGGAACTACAAGCCGGGATTCCGCGCCGGCCTCTACCACAAGGACCTTGGCATCGCGATGGAAACCGCCCGGTCGTGCGGCGTGCCGGTGCCGGTCAGCGCCGTCGTCGCGCAGCTGGTGGGCGCGATGGTGGCGTCGGGCCATGCCGACGACGATTACTCGGGCCTCGCGCAGGTGCTCTTCGAGATGGCGAGGGTGTAGGCTCAGGGCGTGCTCAGAAAATGGCGCCGGGGCTCGGCAATCCGCTCGATGACGGGGTCGCGGGGGGACGGGTTGGCGCCTGGCGGGTCCTGTCGCCAGGATCCCCCAGCGTCCTCGCGCACACAGCGCTTGTCACGGGCGTCGCGCTCGGCCCGCTGGGGGGAGGCTCCGCGCCCGGCTTGGCCGAGCGACGAGCGACGGCCAAGTCGGACACCGACGCCACGCGTGGCGTCGGTCGCGGAGAACGCCTGGCGCCACCCGCCCGTCGGGGGATCTCCGGCCGGCCACCGTCGAGTCGCCAACCCGCGTCGGGCGTGTTTAGAAAACAGCGCCGCGGCCAGGCGGCCCGGTCGGTCCGATGCCGCGCCGCAGGGATCTGCCCGAGCAAAGCGTAAACCTGCCCCGACCGTGGTGCCAGGGAGGGGCCGCTTTGCGAGCCGGCAGACCCGAGACGCGGCGTTCAATCGGACGTGGTCGCCACGCGCGGCGCCGTGCTCGGCAGCTGCCATTTTCATGGGCCAGGGTGAGCCCCGGCTCATGACGCAGTAAGGCGTAGGGCGTAGGGCCAAACCGTGTCTCAGCCTGCCAGGACGGCTGTCCGCTCCCGTAGCAGGTCGCGATAGGCGTCGCTCAATGCGCTACTGAGGAAGGACCGGCCAATCATCCGGAGACACTCGTCCAGCGACGACACGATTGTCTCCAGGATACGCCGCGCGGCTTTCTCGGGAACTCCCGCATACCTGGCGAAGGCCAGCCAGTCCTCGCGCGTGAGGTCTTCGCGCTTGCCCCCTACCGGCAATGCGAGTTGATCGCCGGGGATGACAAGCCTTGTACACACGAGGTCGTAGGCCGGAGAGAGTCGATGCAGGCCATCCTCGCCGGTCAACAGCGAGAAGTTCTTCAGATGCATATCGCCGTTGCCCGCCCACCACGAGAACACCATCAAGCGGTACAGGCGCAATACGTCGATCAGCGGCTCGCTCGCGTAGCGACGGAGCAGCCGCACGCACAGTTCTCCTGAGCCGTCGTACTTGTCCTTGGGTGGTTTCTCCGCGAGCTGGCAGAAGTCTTCCTGGCGCAGTTTCCGCTTGTCCGGAAGACGATCGAACCGCCGCACGATGTACGCGAGTGTGTCGTCACGCAAGCGGACCAGGCCGCACGGCGGAACGTCGATCCCCACCTGCTCCGCCATCCGCATCGTCAGCAGTTCATTCTGAGGGATTTCCGGAAACGTCTGCGCTTGTGGCTTGAGAATGAAGTGACCGGGCCCAAGAACCAGTCGCAGCGCCCCCCGCTCGACCGCCAGGTCGATCGAGATCTTCCGCTGGATGCCCGACAGAGTGGTCCGTCCGACCATCGCCAGGGCGACCGTATGAAGACGCGCGAGATCGATGTCCAGATCCGGTGCCGACGCGGACCCGAACAACCTTCGAAGGCAGCGAGCGTGATATGGCGACGAATCCGCAGGACCGAGACAGATCAGACAACCCACCGCCGTCACCCTTCCTGACGATCCTGGTCCGCCAGCACTTCCACGGCGCCCACACAGTCAGCGCAGGTAGCGAGCAGCAGGCCAAACCCGTCGTCTTTCGGAATCTTCAATTTCGCCGTCGACAGTTCGAGCAGCCAACCCTCGGGCAACAGATTCTCGAAGAACGGAAGCAGCCCCCTGCTCTGGTACGCTTCGGCCCGTAGAGGCAAGGTGAGCGACACGGGAACCGCATCCGGGAGGGCGAGCCACTGCGAGTCGTACGTGAACCGGCTTCCGGTGTCCGTCTCCTCGATGATGCCGACCCGCCGACCGTCGAGCCGGACGATGCCTCTCCGGCCGGTCGGCTCGGGCGCGCGCGCTTCCTCGGCTGGCGTCGTCACTGTGTTCATCCCTCCCGTGAGCGGTCCACGACTCCCAGGGTCTTGCCGAAAACCGCCAGCACCTTGTTGACGGTGTCGTTGCGCAGAGTCGGCTTGCCCGCCTCGAGCTCGATGATGAAACGCTTGCCGACACCTGCCAGCTCAGCCAACTGCTGCTGGTTGAGCTTGTTGGCCTTGCGTCTCAGTTTGACGAATTGACGTACGCTGAGATCCCGGTCGGGAACTTTTACTGACTGCACGGCCCAATAATACCACCGTAGGGGCCAAGATTCAATTATAAGTTCCCGAACGGGTTCAGTTTGTCATAAATGGACACAAATAGTCGACCATGCCGTGTAGTACTAGGCAACAAGTTCCCGATAGGGAACATTGTAAACGTCTCGGATTCACCCCTGCCTTCAAAACGTGGGCGCTGCGCCAGCCGAGGACGTGCCGCCCGGCGGGGCATCTCAACCCACGGCGGCTCATGTATGATCAACACCCCTTGTCGCCCCCACTCGAGTTCATCGCAAGCGAAGGTGTAACGATGGACGCGCCTCCCGACATCACGCCCGCCGAGCAGGAAGTCCACGACGCGCTGGCGGCGCTCGGCATCGCCTTCGAGCGGTTCGCGCACCCGCCGGTCTTCACCGTGGAGGAGGCCGAGCGCTACTGGGCGGAGATCCCGGCCACCCACTGCAAGAACCTGTTCCTTCGAAACGCCAAGGGGTCGCGCCACTACCTGGTGGTGCTCGGCCACGCGAAGAAGGCGGACCTCAAGGCGCTCGCGGCGGCACTCGGGGACGATCGACTGAGCTTCGCGTCGCCCGAACGGCTGATGCGGTTCCTGCACCTCACGCCGGGGGCGGTCTCGCCATTCGGCCTGATCCACGACTCGGCGCGCGAGGTCATCGTCGCCCTCGATTCGGACCTGCCCGGCACCGAGCGAATCGGGTTCCATCCGAACGTCAATACGGCTACGATTACGCTGCCCACGGATGAGTTTCTACGGTTCCTGGCCGCGCAGGGCAATGTGGTCAAACGCGTACGGATCGCATAGGCCAGGACCGCAGTAGTGGCCAGTGGTCAGTGGCTAGTGGGCAGTGTGTCACGCGTGATCGACTGGCCACTGACCACTGACCACTAGCCACTAGCAACTGTAAGAGAGGCTCAATGTCCAGCGCCGAGAACCCCGAAACCGCCACCGTCCAACCCTTCCCGAAAGCCTTCTGGACGGCCAACGTCACCGAGCTGTTCGAGCGCGCCGCCTACTACTCGATGGCGAGCTTCGTCGTCATCTACCTGGGGCAGCTCGGGTTCGGCGACACGTGGCCCTCGTTCCTCAACTCGACCGTGCTCTGGGGCCTGGTCTACTTCCTGCCGATCCTCTCCGGCACGATCGCCGACCAGATCGGTTTCCGGCGGGCGCTGCTCGTCGCGTTCGTCCTGCTGGCGGCGGGCTACCTCCTGATGGGGTACCCGATCTGGTTCGGCGGCAGCGTGCTGGCGCAGACGATCGGCAAGGACTTCACCGCGACCACTCGCGACGCGGTCGTCGTGGTCACGGCCATCCTGCTGATCGGCGTGGGCGGGTCGATCGTGAAGCCCTGCATCTCGGGCACGGTGCAGAAGACGGCCGGCTCCAGGGCGACGCTGGGGTTCGCGATCTTCTACATGGTCATCAACATCGGGTCGCTCTTCGGGCGCGGCACCGCGTTTGTCGTGCGGAGCGGGTCGAGCGTCGGCACGATCCTGATGGTCGTCGCCATCTGCAGCGCCGCGGCCGCCGGCATCGTCGCGCTCGTCTACTGGACGACGAGGGCGGACCGGGCGAAGACCAGCGTGTGGATTCCGACCGTCGGTTTCACGCTCATCGTCGTGGCCGGCGGCGCGACCGTGTTCGGCCTGTTCAGCGCCCGCGCGGCGGAGCGGTCGGGCCTCGACGCGGCGCGGCTCTCGTATATCTTCGCGGTGGCAGCGGTCGCCGCCGCGGTGGCGTTCTTCGTCGTGCTGTTCACCTACCGCGAGCCGGCGGTGGCGGCGGGCGCGCCAGCCAAGCCGAAGCGGACGCCGGGCCGCATCCTGATGGACATGGTGCTCGTGCTGGGCAGCCTGCGCTTCGCGCTGTTCCTGCTGGTGATGTCGGGGTTCTTCTTCATCTACAACCAGGTCTACAACGTGCTGCCGCTCTACGCCAAGCGGGTCGTCGAGACCAACCCGGCGATGGACCTCTACACGGCGGCCAACCCGTTCGTGATCGTGTGCTTCCAGCTCATGATCTCGCGCATCTTCGGCAAGCTGAAGCCGATCCGGTCGATGGTGGTCGGCACCCTCATCGTCAGCGTCGCGATGCTCATCAACCTGACGCCGCTCTATCTCGAGGGCGGCCCGCGCGCGATCCTGGCCAACTGGCTGCCGATCGCGTCGGTGTTCATCATCATGACGGTGGCGCTCATCGCGCTCGGCGAGCTGTTCACCTCGGCCCGGATGTACGAATACATCGGCGCCCTCGCGCCGAAGGGGCAGGAGGGGCTGTTCCTCGGCTACGCGAACCTGCCGCTGGCGCTGGGCGCGATGGTCGGGGGGCCGGTGGGCGCGTTCATCTTCAACAAGATCATGGCGCGGGGCGCCACCACGCGGCCGGATGGACTGCTGGAGCTGGTGCAGGCGAACAACGCGCTCGGATGGCTCGTGCTGCTGGGCATCGGGCTGGTGTCGGCCGCAGCGTTGTGGCAGTTCAACCGGTGGATCGAGCGGCCGGCGGTGACGCTCGCCCGCCCGGAGAGGGCGCCAGCCCTCGTGGTGCTCCTGGGCGTCCTGACCGTCGCTCTAGGCGCGTGGGCTCTCGTCGAAGCCGGTCTCCTCGTCGGGTCCTTCGAGGCCACGTTCAGGACGGTGGCGGCCCTGATCCTCCTGGTCGGGTGGGTCGCGCTCGACGCGAGCGTCGGCCTCCAGATGATCAAGGGAAAGGCCTGGGCGCGGGGCGTCTTCATCGTCGGCTTCCCGACGCTGTGGGCGCTGACGGCGTCGAGCTTCAGCGTCACGGCCCTGGAGGCCAACGCCGCGTGCTGGGTGGTGGGCTTGTTGATCCTGACCCGACGCTCGGCGATCGCGTATTTCGGGGAGGAATAGCTGCATCGCGTCCGTAAGCCCTGCGCCGGCTGGTGAGGCGCCAGTGGTTCGACGGGCTCACCACTGCCCTGAGCGCAGTCGAAGGGCGGTCGTGGCCCGGTTCGTCGCGCCCGCCTTCGTCGCGTCGCGACTTCGGCGCGGCAGGCCCGGGCTCAGCTCGGCGGACCTCGCAATTCGCCCTTTGCGCCGACCCGGTCCGCGCCTGGCTCTCCAGCGCCGGGCGTGCTCAGAAAATAGCGCCGAGGCGACGCGGCCCGTTCGGTCCGATGCCGCGCCGCAGGGACCTGCCCGAGCAAAGCGTAAGCCGTACCCGCCGTTAGACGCGAACAAGTTGCGGCAGGTGGTCGACGTAGCGATTGGTGTCGAGGGCGACCTTCACCGCCACAAGGCCTCATCGACCAGGTCCTGCTCGGCGAGCGCGGCGTCTCGAGCCTTGTCGGCCTTCCACGTTCCGGCGATGTCGCCAAGATCCCGCCGTTTCCGCGGCGCGCCGGCCACACCGGCGCCTTCGGCCAGCGCATCGACGGTGGCCTCGTTCAGGCTCTTGGCGCCGGCACGCGCGCTCGCCCGCAAGGCGCGATCGACGGCGGGCGGAATTCCGCGGATCGTGTACTGCATGCATCAAGCATACGCGGTGCATGCACTCGTGGCGAGAAGGCAGACCGATCTCGTGGGCGGACCGACGGCAGGCGGACCAAGCCCGCCATGGAGAGGCTGGCCTCACCTGGAAGGAGCTGCTGCGCCGAGACGGCCGTTCCGGGTAGCTGGCCCAAACCGCCAGACCTTCACCGCGCTGACCATCACTGATGCCGACACGGTGGGAGACGGCGTCTTCAGTCGCGTGGAGCGGATTCCTCACGGCCGACAAGCGCCCCCTCGAGCAGTTCGGTCGCCCACTGGTTGAGGCTCTTGCCGGCGGCGTGCGCCGCGACCAGGGCCCGCCCGTGGACCTCCGGCGGCACTCGCAAGAGCAGCTTCCCCGACACGGGCTTCTCGGGCCTGGTGCCGTCTTCCTTGCACTCACGAAGATAGTCGTCAACGGCAGCTCGGAACGCGGCTCTCAATCCGGCAACGGTCTTGCCGTGAAAACTGATCATCGTGCGCACACCGAGAATGCGGCCGACGAAGATGTCATCGCGTTCATCGAACTCGACGCGGGCGCTGTAGCCCTTGTGCGACATGGTGTTCATGGCTTCACTCCTACCCGCTCGAGGAGTTCGCGCGCTTCCTCGACCTGGTACCTCTTGGCCTCCTTGCCGGGGTGAGGACGATGGCACCGCCACTGCTCACCCAGCAATTCGATCTTGACCCTGGCCCCCGCCCGCTCACTGACGGTGCCCCCGAGCGCCCTGACCAGGGCTTCGATGTCCGCGAAGGGGATCGACGCCGGCGTGGGGCGTTCGAAGATGGCGGCCAGGGTTCTCCGGTGCTTCGAGTTCACGAGACTATGATAGCACATTGTGATATCACGAAGGTGACCGCACCAGGGTGCCCGGGATCGAGACCGTCACTGGCTCGTGAGCCCGGGCAGCAAGCGGTGCCGGCCGATGAGCGGCAGGCAGATGCGCTGAAGCTCCAGCACGATGCTGACCTGGTCGCGGAGGGGAAGTCCACGCTGTTCGTCGTGGTGGCGGGCCTTGCCTCGGCGTTCGGTTCTCATGGGCCAGGGTGAGCCCCGGCTCATGACGCAGTAAGGCGCGGCGCGCCCGGCTTTCACGGCTCAACGTCCCACGGGCGTTCCCACGGCTGGAGCGGCCGCTGCCGCGCGATGAGCGGCAGGCAGATGCGCTGAAGCTCCAGCACGATGCGGACCTTGTCGCGGAGGGGAAGTCCACGCTGTTCGTCGTGGTGGCGGGCCTTGTCGCGGCGGAGCGCGGCAAGCAGTTCTTCGGACGGCCTCGGCCGTGGTGCGGTCGGCATGGTCACGGCTCCAGGTGGAACCTGGCGAGCAACTCATCCAGGACGGTGACATCGACCGACGGGGACTCTCGCAAGGCGGCGGCACGTTCGCGGCGCTTTCCCGTACGGGCCCCCGGCTCGAGGTAGAGTGCGATCAGGTACTCCGGCCTGACGACACGGACCGGCACGCCCTCGTAGTCCAGCGAAGCCGCATGCTCGATCGCCTCGTCGGCCAGCGGGTCGTGAGCCGGCAGGAATTGCACCGGCACGTCCGCGATCAGCACGTGCTCGCCCTGCGCCGGATAACCCTGTGCCGCGGCCCAACGATAGATGGCGTCCAGACTCACAATCGGCGACGTGCCCGCAGGGAGGAACACCAGGACGTCGAGGTCGAACGTGGGGATGGGTTCACTCCAGAACACGACCGCCATGGCGCCCGCAATCGCGTACTCCTCGATGATCGCGGCGGCTTTCATCTGGTTGATCGCGCGCAGGGCGGCCGCAAAGGAAGTCATGCCCGGTATTCTAGCAGGGCTGGCGTGCGTCGCCGCTGGCGGAGATGGCCAGTATGCCGTGACGAGTGCCCAGAATATGGCGCCGCGGCCAGGCGGCCCGGTCGTCGGTCCGATGCCGCGCCGCAGGGACGGGTTGGCGCCTGGCAGGTCCTGCCGCCGGGATCCCCCAGCGTCCTCGCGCACAAAGCGCTTGTCACGGGCGTCGCGCTCGGCCCGCTGGGGGGCCCCCGCCCGGCGCCACCCGCCCGTCGGGAGATCTCCAGCCGGCCGCCATCGAGTCGCCAACCCGCGTGGGGCGTGTTTAGAAAACAGTGCCGCGGCGACGCGGCCCGGTCGGCCCTATGCCGCGTCGCAGGGATCTGCCCGAGCAAAGCGTAAACCTGCCCCGACCATTCTGCCAGGGAGGGGCCGCTTTGCGAGCGGCAGACCCGAGACGCGGCGTTCAATCGGGCGCGGCCGCCACGCGCGGCACCGGGTCCAGAACTTACAACGGGCAACCCGGCCTCGGCGAGGCTGACTACATCATGACACATATCAGACGTGTTATGATGTAGTCATGGTGCGGACTCAAATCCTCCTGACCGAGGAACAGGCGGACAGCTTGCGCAAGCTGGCGGCGGCCGAGCGGCAATCCATGGCCGACCTGGTTCGAGACGGCGTCGACGCGCTCCTCGCGTCCCGCGCGGGCGGTCGCCGGGACGGCGCCACGGCCCGGGCGCTGGCCGCGGTGGGTCGGTTTCACTCGGGTGTGCCCGACTTGGGAACCCGCCACGACGACCACCTGGCCGAGACCTGGCGGCCATGAGCGTCTTCATCGACACGTCGGCGCTCGTCGCCCTGCTCGACGCCGACGAAGCCCGGCACGGGCAGGCTGGCCTCATCTGGAAGGAACTGCTGGGCAGCGGCGCATCCATCGTCACCACCAACTACGTCCTCGTCGAGACCTGCGCGCTCACCCAGCGCCGGCTCGGCAGCGCGGCCGTCCGCGTCCTGACCGACGATCTCCTGCCCGTCGTCGAGGTGGTGTGGATCGGACGAGACCTGCACGAGCGCGCCGTCTCGGTGCTGGTTGCGGCGAGTCGGCGCGACCTCAGCCTCGTGGACGCGGTGAGCTTCGAGGTGATGCGCGGGCGGGGACTCGACCAGGCCTTCGCCTTCGATCGGCACTTCGAGGAAGCCGGCTTCAGCCTCTCGACCCTCTCGGGCCCGGACGCCGGATGACGCCTGACGGATTCGTCGGCCTGAGCAACAA
Source organism: uncultured Acidobacteriota bacterium (assembly GCA_963717945.1). Lineage (GTDB taxonomy): Bacteria > Acidobacteriota > Vicinamibacteria > Vicinamibacterales > Fen-181 > FEN-299. Next base: position 985,556 of record CAVQXT010000007.1, read on the forward strand.
CCGACGTCGCAGTCAGGCGGCCGGATCGGCCCTATGCCGCGTCGCAGGGATCTGCCCGAGCAAAGCGTAAACCTGCCCCGACCATTCTGCCAGGGAGGGGCCGCTTTGCGAGCGGCAGACCCGAGACGCGGCGTTCAATCGGACGCGGCCGAGGGTCTAGAGCCCAGAGTCCAGAGCCCTCAATCGAGGTCGGAAAGCCACAGCCCGACCTCGGCATCGGAAGGCATTCGCCAGTCGCCCCTGGGCGAGAGCGCCACCGACCCCACCTTCGGCCCGTCGGGCATGACCGACCGCTTCCACTGGTTCGCGAAGAACCGCGTCACGAACACGCGCAGCCACTTCCTGATGGTGGCCGCGTCGTAGCGCCCGCCAAAAGCCTGCTCGGCGAGCACCTCGATCTTCCTCGGCCGGCTCGCCCAGCGGGCGAAGTGATACAGGAAGAAGTCGTGCAGCTCGTAGGGGCCGATGATCTCCTCGGTGCGCTGGCCGATCGCCCCCGGCTGGTCGCCGGGCACCAGTTCCGGCGAGATCGGCGTCGCGAGGATGTCGCCCAGGATGGACCGCGCCGGGGCGAAGGCCGGCTGCGCGGCCACCCAGCCGACCAGGTACCGCACCAGCGTCTTCGGCACCCCGGCGTTCACGTTGTAGTGCGACATGTGGTCGCCGTTGAACGTGTTCCAGCCGAGCGCGATTTCCGACAGGTCCCCCGTGCCGAGCACCAGCGCGTGCAGCTGGTTGGCCCTGTTCATCAGGACCATCGTCCGGTAGCGCGCCTGGACGTTCTCGTAGGTGACGTCGTGCACGGCCGGGTCGTGGCCGATGTCGCGGAAGTGGCGGAGGCACCCCTCGGTGATGTCGATCGTCTCGAGCGTCACGCCGCAGGCCCGCGCGAGGCGCTCGGCGTTCCCGCGCGTCCGGTCGCTCGTGCCGAAGCCCGGCATCGTCGCGGCGACGATCGCGGTGCGGGGGAGCTGGAGCGTGTCGAACGCGCGCACGGCGATGAGCAGGGCCAGCGTCGAGTCGAGGCCGCCGGAGAGGCCGACGACGAGGCGGTTGATGCGGGCGTGCGAGAGCCGCTTGACGAGCGCCGAGGTCTGGATCGAGATGATCTCCTCGGTCCGCCGGTTCCGCTCCTCGTCGTCTCGGGGGATGAACGGCGCCGGGTCGATCGGCCGCCGCAGCGGCGAGCCGGCGTGCCTCGGCAGCTCGACGTCCACCATCCTCCACGCCATGGGCGGGAACGCGTGCAGCGAGTCGCCGAAGCTGGTCGTCCGCTCGCGGTCGAGGCGGAGGTGCTCCACGTCGATGTCGGCGACCAGCAGCTCGCCCTCGGGCGCGAAGCGCCGGGACTCGGCCAGCATCGCGCCGTCCTCGGCCACCATCGCGTGGCCGCCGAAGACCACGTCCTGCGTGGACTCGCCGGTGCCGCACGAGGCGTAGGCGTACGCGCAGATGCCGCGGGCCGACTGCTGCGCGACGAGCGACCGGCGATAATCGGCCTTGCCCACCAGCTCGTTCGACGCCGACAGGTTGAGGATCAGGTGCGCGCCGTGCAGGACCTGGAACGAGCTGGGCGGCAGCGGGCCCCACAGGTCCTCGCAGACCTCGACGCCGATCACCACCTCCGACCCGGCCTGGCCCCGGAACAGCAGGTCGGTGCCGATCGGCACCTGGTGCCCGCCGATCAAGACCTCAGGCGCCACCAGGTCGCGCGAGGAGGCGAACCACCGCTCCTCGTAGTATTCCTTGTAGCCCGGGATGTAGGTCTTGGGAACCAGCCCCCGGATCTCGCCGCCGGACACGACCGCCGCGGTGTTGAAGAGATTTCCCTCGGTCGCGAGCGGGAAGCCGACGACCAGGAGCGGCGGGATGCCGGACGAGGCCTCGGCCAGTTCCAGCAGCGAGTCAACGGCGCGGTCGAGGAGCAGGTGCTGGTGGAACAGGTCCCCGGCCGTGTAGCTCGTGAGGCTCAGCTCGGGAAAGACGACGACCTGCGCGCCCTCGTCCGCCGCCCGGCGGGCGGACGCGAGGATCTGGCGCAGGTTGAATTCGAGGTTGGCGACCTCGAGCCGCGGGACGGCGGCCGCCACCCGGACGAATCCGAAATCCGGCCGAGGCTCCTGGGTCATTTCAGGTGCTATCATACGCCAACCATGGTGAGGGCCTTGCCGTCCACGCCGGCCGTGCTGTTCCTGCGGGCCCAGGGCGTGAGCTTCTCCGAATTCTCGTATCGGTACGAGGAGCGGGGCGGGACAGCGGTCGCCGCGCGCGAGCTTGGCGTGCCCGAGCACGCGGTGGTCAAGACGCTGGTCATGGAGGACGACTCCCGCGCACCGCTCATCGTCCTGATGCACGGCGACAGGGAAGTGTCCACCAAGGCGCTGGCGCGGCAGATAGGCCGTCGGTCGGTGGCCCCCTGCAAGCCCGAGGTGGCCACCCGGCACACCGGATACCTGGTCGGCGGAACGTCGCCGTTCGCCACGCGCAAATCACTCCCGGTCTGTTTCGAGCGGAGCATCCTCGACCTGCCCACCATCTACGTCAACGGCGGCAGCCGCGGCTTCCTGCTCGCCGTCGCCCCGGCCGACGTCGTCAGGGTCCTTGGCGCGACGCTCGTGGATGTGGCGATCGAGGAGCGCGGCTGACTTCTGCTGGCGGTCCGGCCGGCTACCTGAAGAACTCCACCACCGCCCGCGGGAGGTAGCGAGACAGGGTGTAGGAATCGATGTCCGGCGCGAGGAAGAAATACGCCGCCAGGGCAGCCGCGAGCGCCATGATGATGATCCAGGGCGCGGACAGGAACCTGGACTGGGCCACGCGCCTTCCGAGGAAGCGGAGCGTCAGCCCCGCCGCAAGGAGGCCGAGCGTGAGGGCCACATAGGGCAGGACGGTCCGGGAATACCCCGTCAGCATGATGGCTCCGAGGGCGCTGGCTCCGACGAGAACCGCCCACCGAGCCTGGTGCCCTCCGGTGGGGAGCGGCGCGGCGTCGTCACCCATCCACAGGGCGAGCAGGTCCGGCTTCGAGCCTGCGCCGCCGCTGTTGCGCCTGCTCATGGCTCCTGCCTCCAACCGCCGCGTCTATCGTTCCGGCGCGAAGTACCCCTGCCGGCTGTGCACCACGATCCCGGCCGTGCGGGTCTTGATCTCCACCGTCCGCCACTTGCCGTCGCGCGACGAGTTGGTGGACGTGTACCCGATGATATACCGGTGGCTGAGGTTGTCAACGATGCGCGCGTACTGCGCGGACAACTCGGCGACCTCCTGGGGGAAGTAGGCCTGGCCTCCGGACACGGTCGCGAGCGCCGTCAGGCGAGTCGGATCGATCTTCGTCCCGAGGCCGACGGCGAACGCGGTGACGTCGATCTCGCGGAACAGGCCGATCACCTGCTCCCACGTGCGCGTGCTGCCCGGCCCGGTGCCCGGGTTGTCCTCGTCGCGGCCGTCGGTCAGCACGACCACGGCCTTCCGGCCCTTGTACTGCTTCAGCATCAGGACCGAGTCGCACAGGGCGTCGTAGAGCGCCGTGCCGCCTTCGGCCTTGTAGGCGGCAATCGCCTGGAGCGTGGACTCGCGCTCCAGGGTCATGCCGTGCGCGACCATCGACCGGTCGGCGAACGTGATGACCCCGAGCCAGTCCTCCGGGCGCAGCGCCTCGACGAACGCGGTCGCCGCCTCCACCACCTTGCCGGCGCTGGGCTTCATGCTGCCGCTCTGATCGAGCGCCAGCACCATCGTCACCGGCGTCGTCGCTTCCTGGAAGGTGTCGATCTTCTGCTCGACGCCGTCCTCGATGACGACCAGGTCGTCCCGGGTCACCTCGAGGAAGCGGCTCTGCAAGTCCATCGCCGTGAACTCGATGGCCGGCCGCACCGGCGCCGGTTTCGGGGCGAGGTAGCCGGGCCGCGCCTTGACCGACAGGCCGGCGGCGCGGGTGCGGAGGGTGATGGCGCGCCACGTGCGCGTCGCGCCGCTGGTTGGTCGGGGTGTACGTGATCAGGTACCGGAGCTGGGCGTCGGAGGCGAGCACGTCGTAGACGTCCGGGAGTTCGTCGGGCCGCGACGGGAAGAACGCGCGCCCGCCGGTCGCCCTCGCGACGGTCTGGAGCTCCTCGTGGCCCCTCAGCGAGATGCCGGCGACGCCGCCAATCCCGACGCAGTAGACGGCAACGCCCTGGGCCTTCATGGCGGCAATCACCTCGTCCGCCCCCGCGCGGCTGTTCTCGTCGTAGCCGTCGGTGATGAGCACGACGACGCGCCGGCCCGGGGTGTTCGAGAGCCGCTCGGCGACGTCGAGCATCGAGTCGCGGAGCGCGGTGCCCCCCGCGGCGGTGATCGCCTGGACGGCCTCGGCGATCGTCCGGCGGTCGTTGGTGGGACCGGTGATCGCCTTCAGTCGGAGCGAGAACGGCGCGACGATGACGCGGTCCTTCGGGCGCAGGTAGGCGGCCAGGCGGCCGGCCGCGGCCTGCACGAAGTCCAGGTTGCGCCCCATGCTCTGGCTGCTGTCCACGAGCACGGCGAACGTGGTCGGGATCGCTTCCTGCGCGACCATGTCGGCCTTCTGGGGCTTGCCGTCCTCCTCGAGCACGAAATCCGCGGCGGTCAGCCCCTTGACCGGCCGGCCGGTCCTGTCGTAGACGGCCGCGTCCACCAGGACGCTGGTCACCTCGGTGATCTCGGTCAGTTCGTAAGGCTCGAGGACGACCTCGTCGCGGCCGACCTCGCCGTCGGTCCCCTGCGCCTCGGCGACGATGACGCGGCGCTCGAACGGGTTGGCGTCGGTCCATTCGACGGCGTAGGGCGGGCCCGAGGTCACCGCGCCCTGCGCCTTGCCGTCCACGCTGAAGCGCACTTCCGCGATGGCCTGGCCCTTCTGGGGCTTCACCTGCGCGACGATGCGGATGGTGCCGGGGGTGCCGGTGCGGCCGAGCGGGGAGGTGATGCGGACGGAGATGTCCCCGGCGGCCGCGGGCGCGGCCGCGAGGAGCGCGATCAGGACGGCGGCGGGCAGCGGCATGTCGCAGGGCCTCGGGGCTCGACTCGCGTCCTCACGCGTACTCCGGCGCGCGCTCGGCGTCGTCCACGAAGTAGCTGTCGCAGGCGGCCTCGAGCAGCGCCGGCGTCAGCCGCCGCTCGACGCCGATGTACTCGGCCATCGCGAGCGCCTGGTTGATCAGGTCGCGAGGCTGGCACCCCCGCAGCGGGATGCGACGCGGGCGGAAGTAGTCGCGGAGCAGGCCGTCGACAATCGCCTCGTCGAATTCGACGCCCACCTCCGCGCAGTAGTTCCTGAAAATCTCCACGAAGTCGCGGTGCGTCGGACTCTCGGCGAACACCTTGAACTGGATCCGCCGGACGAACGCCTCGTCGAGCAGGTCGGCCGGCTTGATGTTGGTGGCGAACACGATGAACGTCACCAGCGGGATCTCGAACTTCAGGCCCGTCTGCAGCGTGAGGAAGTCGTGGCCGGTTTCGAGCGGCACGATCCAGCGGTTGAGGAGATCGCGCGGCGAGCAGTGCTGGCGGCCGAAGTCGTCGATCACGAGCACGCCGCCGTTGGCGAGGGCCTGGATGGGCGCCCGGTAGAACCCGACGGCCGAACCGTAGCTGGCCTCGAGCTGGTGAAGCGTCAGCTCGCCGCCGACCACGATCGCCGGGCGCCGGCAGCGGACCCATCGCCGGTCGGGCTGCGGACCCTGATCCAGGCACGTCTGCTGGGCGCCGGCCTGGGGCTCGGGCACCGCCTGGTGCGTGACCGGGTCGTAGATGCGGACGATGGCGCCTTCGACCTCGATGGCGTGCGGGATCGCGATGTCGCCGTCGAGCAGGCCGGAGATGGCCTGGGAGATGGACGTCTTGCCGTTGCCGGGCGGGCCGTAGACGAACATCGAGCGGCCGGCGTGGATGGCCGGGCCGAGCTGGTCGAGCACGCGGTCGGAGAGCACCAGGTGATGGTAGGCGGCGCGGACCCGGGCCGGCGTCACGTCATTGACCATCGTCTCGCGGAAGCGGCGCATGTAATCGCGGTACTGTTCGAGCGGGACGGGCGCCACGCCGACGTAGTGGTTGTTCTGGAGGAAGAGCGCCGCGCGCTCGCGCCCCGCGTCCGAGATGCGGTACTTGAACGCCGGGCCGCCGAGCACCGACCCGGCGACCACCTCGCAGTGCCGCTGCGCCTTCAACTCGTCCAGGGCCGGCTCGAGGACGGAGAAGGCCAGGCCGAGCCGCGCGGACAGGTCGGTGCCGGTGACCGTGCCGGCCAGGTGAAGCGTCTTGAGCACGAGCTGGACCAGCAGGCCGATGTTCAGGCCGGATTCGGCGACGGAGGCAGGGGCCGGGGGCGGCTGGACGAACTGGCGCTCAGTGGCGTTCATGGTCACTCTCTCCGTCCGGATGGGCGAGCGCGAGCGCGCGAGCCTGCCGGGCGCGTGCGGCGGCGAGCGGCATGCCGGGCTCGAGCGACGCCGCCCGGCCGAACGCGGCGGCCGCCGCGCCGTAGTGTCGCTGGGCCATGTGGAGCACGCCCAGGTTGTAGGCCAGGACGGCCGGGCTGCGCGCCGCGGCGAATTCGCGCTCCGCGGCCCGCAGGTCCCCCTGCACGGCGTAGGCGAGCGCCAGGTTGTTGCGGGCGGGCGTGAGCTTCGGCTCGATCGCCAGCGCCCGCCGGCACGGCTCGGCGGCGGCGGCGCCGTTGCCCTCGGCAATCCACGAATAGCAGATGTTGTTCAGGGCGTAAGCCGCCTGGGCGTCGAGAGCCAGGGCCCGCCCGAATTCCGCGCGGGCCTCGCGGTGCCTGTCCAGCGCCTCGAAGATCGTGCCGAGCGTGTTGTGGGCGGCGGCAGAACGCGGCGCGAAGGACACGGCGCGCGAGGCGGGCCCCATCGCCCGATCGGGGTAGCCCCAGTCGCGCCAGATGCGCGCCATGCCGTCCCAGGCCGCGGCGTTCCGCGGCGCGAGCTTCGAGGCTTGCGAGTACTGCTCGAAGGCCTGGTCCAGGATCCCGGCGCCCCGGTAGGCATCGCCCGCAGAGACCCGGTTCTCCGCGGTCGGATCGACGGACACCCAGGCCAGCGCCTCGGAGAGGGGCGCGGACGAGCGCTCGACGGTGGCGGGGCTGGAACTGGCAGGGCGCGGCTCGAGTGGCCGCGCCCGCACCGCGGGGACGCGCGACGGCACGTCTTCCGCGCCGGCTGCCGGAACAGGCGTCGGGCGGCTTGCCGGCTGCGTGGACGACGGAGCCACGCCGGCGGGGCGCGCCGACGCGCATCCGGTCGCCAGCAGCGCCACGGCAAGAGCGACTCTGTACCGGTTCATGACGTTGGGGCGCTCAGGAGCGCGCCTTATTTGCCGTCGGCTTCTTCCTTGCGAAGCCGCGCACGGCGCCGCGCAATGTAGGCCACCAGGAGCACCGCCGCCACGACGAGCAGAACCACATTCAACATTGCCACTCCTCCTTCGCCGGCCCGGCCGGCATGACACTATACGCTGATTGCAAGCTGCCTAGTTGCCCATCTGCGAGAGCGCCTTCATCAGCCTGAGCACCGCGGGCCCGAGGACGACGATGAAGAAGGCGGGAAAGAGGCACAACACGAGCGGGAAGACGAGCTTGACGCCCACCTTCGCCGCGGCTTCTTCCGCCATCTGCCGGCGCCGGGTCCGCATGCTCTGGGACAGCGCCCGCAGCGCCTGGCTGACGCTCGTCCCGAACCGGTCGGTCTGGACCAGCATCGCCACCAGCGCGCGGACGTCGTCCACCTTGGTCCGCTGCGCCAGGTTGCGGAACGCCTCCATTCGAGGCTTGCCGGCACGCGTCTCGGTGATGAGCACGCGGAGTTCCTCGGCCAGGACCGGGTAGGCGAGCGCCAGTTCGTCGCTCGCCTTGACGACCGCCTGGTCGAGGCTGCTGCCCGGCTTCGAGACACACGATCAGCAGGTCGAGGACGTCCGGAAGGCCGTGGCGGATCTGCAGGCGCCGTTTCGCCACCTGGCGATCCAGGAAGAAACCCGGCAGGAGGTATCCGACCACGCCGCCAAAGGCGGCCGCGACCCAGCCGTTCCGCGCCGTCACGCCGAACACGAAAAGCCCGACCCCGCCGAGCACGACCGGCAGAACGAACATCGCGACGATGACCACGCGGCCGGCCAGCGGCGTCCGATAACCCGCGTTGGCAAGCCGCCGCTCGAGTCCCGACATGTCGCGCACCGACTTGGGAAGCCAGCCGCCCCGCCTGTTCGCCCCTTCGGCGCGCGAGGCTGCCTTCCTGACCACCGGCGGGGGGGCCGGCCGGGCGGGCTGCAGAAGTTCCTGCAGGCGCCGGCGCTCGGGCGTCTGCGACGAGAGCACGCGCGACGCGGCGAGCCCCGCCAGCAGGGCCACCGACACGAAGACCGCCGCGACCGCCACGATCAGTTCGACAGGAAATGCCTGCATGAGCGGTGGCTCCGCGCCCTCAGTAATCGATCCTGACCAGGCGCCGGATGACCAGCGTCCCGATGATCTGAAGCGCGACTCCGGTGACGAGCATTCGGATGCCGGCCGGGTCGTGGAACAGCACGCCCAGGTAGTCCGGGCTGGTGAGCATGAAGATGAGCGCCAGCGCCGGCGGCAACGCCGCGAGGATGTAGCCGGTGGTCCTGCCGTGGGCGCTCTTCACCCTGACCTCGCGCTTCAACGTGAACCGGTCCCGGATGACCGACGCCAGGTTGTCGAGCACCTCCGACAGGTTGCCGCCCGACTCGCGCTGCGTCAGCACGGCGGTGACGAAGAAGCGCGCGTCGAGCAGCGGCACGCGCTCGGCGAAATCGCGCAGCGCCTCGGGCAGCGGCAGGCCGTAGTTCTGGCGGTCGTAGAGCAGCCTGAACTCGCCGGCAATCGGCTGGGGCAGTTCCTCGGCCACCATGCCGAGCGCCGTCGTGAAGGCGTGGCCGGCCCGCAGGGCCCGGCTCAGAAGGTCGATCGCCTCGGGGAACAGCTCCTCGAACTTGGCGATCCGCCGGTTGCGGATCTTGACGAGCACACCCGCCGGGATGCACCCGGCGAGGCCCCCGAGGATCAGGCCGACCCAGGCGAACCGAAGGAACCACTCGCCGGCCAGGAATCCGATCGCGGCGAGCAGGGCCGAGGAGAGCACGACGACGCCGACGGTCATCGTGACCCCCGACTGCTCGACGAGCTTCCGCACCGGCTTGACGAGATCCTGCCTGTGCGTCAGGAGATTGTGAATCACCGGGACGCTGCTCAGCCGCTCGACTTCCTTGACCAGCACCACGCGGGCGGCCCTGGCCGCCTTGGGCCGCGTGAGGCGCTGCCTGAACGCCGCGTCCTTCGCCCGCTCGGGGCGGAGGACGACCGCCCAGTAGGCGCCAAAGACGATGGCCGCGACGAATGCGAAGACGAGGAGTGGCAGCAGCACGGACTTTGTCTCCCGTCGTCTACCCGATGACCTTCACGTGCTCGAACATGTCCATCGGCAGCTTGTGGCCGGCCGTCGCGAGCCGCTCGCTGCACCGGGGGCGGATCCCGCTGGCCCTGAATCGCCCGCACACGCGGCCCTCCGCGCTGATGCCCGTCCGGTCGAACAGGAAGATGTCCTGCATCGAGATCATCTCGCCTTCCATGCCCGTGATCTCGGTGATGGAGGTGACCTTCCTCGTCCCGTCCGCCATGCGGCTCACGTGCACGACGAGCTGGACGGCCGAGACGATCTGCTGGCGGACCGCCCGCTCGGGGATGTTCAGGTTGGCCATCGCCACCATCGTGTCGAGCCGGTGCAGCGCGTCGCGCGCGCTGTTGGCGTGCACGGTGGTGAGGCTGCCGTCGTGGCCGGTGTTCATGGCCTGCAGCATGTCGAGCGCCTCGTCGCCGCGCACCTCGCCGACGATGATGCGGTCGGGCCGCATGCGGAGCGCGTTGATGACCAGCTGGCGCTGGCGCACCGCGCCCTTGCCCTCGATGTTCGCCGCGCGCGTCTCGAGGCGCACGACGTGGCGCTGGCGCAGCGTCAGCTCGGCCGCGTCCTCGATGGTGACGATCCGCTCCTTGTCCGAGATGAAGCCCGAGAGCATGTTGAGCAGCGTCGTCTTGCCCGCGCCGGTGCCGCCCGAGACGATGACGTTCAGCCGGGCGGAGACGGCCGCGTGGATGAAGTCGAGCATCGGCTGCGTCAGCGAGTCGCGCTCGACGAAGTCGGCCGCTCCCAGCTTGTCGGTCCGGAAACGCCGGATCGACAGCACCGGGCCGTCGAGGGCGAGCGGCGGGATGATCGCGTTCACGCGCGAGCCGTCGGCCAGCCGGGCGTCCACCATCGGGCTCGACTCGTCGATCCGGCGGCCCACCGAGCTCACGATCCGCTCGATGATCCGCATCAGGTGGGCGTCGTCCTTGAAGACGGTGCCCACCGGCTCGAGAAGGCCGTGCCGCTCGACGTAGACCTGGTCGAAGCGGTTGACGAGGATGTCGGAGATCTCGGGGTCCGCCAGCAGCGATTCCAGCGGGCCGAGGCCGAAGAGTTCGTTGAGGACGTCCTCGGTCAGCGCCTGCCGCTCGAAGAGGCTGAGCGGCGTGCGGTCGCTCTCGGCCTCGAGCATGTCGGCCACCAGGCCGCGGATCTCGGGCTCGGCCTCCTCGCGCCGCGTGCGCGTGAGGCGCTCGAGGTTCAGCCGGTTCAGGAGCCCCTGGTGGACGCGGGACTTGATCTCCTGGTATTCCGGGTGCCTGGCATCCACCGCCGGCGGGGTCGTCGTGGTCATCACCATGTCGGTTCGGCCGCTCAGTTGCGCCGTCCTTTCAGCAGGCCGAGGAAGCCGCCGGACGACCTGGGCGCGTCGTCGGAGGCCGGCAGGCCGGCCAGGTCGCCCGCGATCTGGCGGAACGAGCCGGCCAGCGCGCAGTGGTTGCCCAGGCTCACCGGCTGGCCGCTGTTGAGCGCCTCGACCGCGCGCCGGTAGTCGGACGGCAGCGACGTACTTCACCTTGACGCCCACGGCGCGCTCGATGTCGGCGCGTCCGATGCCGGCCGACCCGTCGTGGCGGGCGACGGCCACCACCACGCGCTCCTTCCCGTAGCGCAGGCGCAGGCTGGCGGCCATCCGGCCCGCGTTCTTGACCGTGGCCAGTTCCTGGTTGGCGACGATGACGATCCAGGCCGTGGGCTCGAGCGCCTCGAGGGCGGCCGGCTCGGAGCGCGGGACGTCGAGCACGGTATAGCGGTAGTGCCGCTTGGCGAACTCCACGAGCGACCGGATCCGGCCGCTCTCGACCGGGCCACGGATGGCCGAGTCGGCCGACGCCAGCAGGTCGAGGTGCAGCTTGCTGTGGACCACCAGGCTCCGGAGGAACCCCTCGTCGAGCCGGTGCACGTTCTCGATCGCGTCGGCCACCGAGAAGCGCGGCTCCTCGCCCAGGAAGAGCCCCGCGTCGCCGTTGGACATGTGCAGGTCCATCAGCAGCGTCCGCCTCGGAGCCGCCCGGCTCAACTCGATGGCGACGTTCACCGCCGTCGTGGTCGTTCCCACGCCTCCCTTGGCGCCGACGAACGCGAAGACCCGGCCGTCGGTGGCGCCCTCGGCGGCCGCCCTGGACACGGCGGCCTCGAACTCCACGGGGTCGATCGGTTCGGCCACGCACTCGCGGATGCCGGCGCGCATGCCCTCCAGCATCAGCGTGGGGGCGAGCGTGGAGCAGACGAGGATGAAGCCGCAGCCGGAGGCCTCACGGGTCATCGCGGCCACGAACGGGGGCAGGTGCTCGAGCGTCCTGGCGTCGATGACGACCACGTCTCCATCCGACGGCTTCCGCTGCGCGGCCGCGGACTGCGTCCAGCGACACCACCGTCCGCCCCGACTGTTTCAGCAGGGATTCGAGCTGCTTGTCCGCGCTGCCGACGACGATGACCTGCACCACAGTCCTCCAGGAACCAGGCGTCTACTTCCTAGCAACCGGGGTCGCCCTACTGGTCTTCACCGGCTTCTCGTCCTTCTTCACCGGCGGCGCGTCCACCAGGCCTCCGCCTCCCTTGAGCTCGGGGCCGAGCCCCTTCCCGGGGAGGAACCGCTTCTGGTCCACCGGGAGCGGCGGCACCTCGTCGGGCTCGAGCGGCTTGCACGAGCTGCGGCGTGATGAGCACCATCAACTCGGTCTGCTGCTTCTGGTCGGACTTGCTCTTGAACAGGTTGCCGATGATCGGCAGGCTGCGAGAGCAGCGGGATCGCCGACCCGTTCTCCTGCGTGACGTTCTGGAGCAGGCCCGCGATGGCGAACGACTGCCCGTCGCGAAGCTCCACGTCGGTCTGCGCCCGCCGCATGATGAGCGCGGGAATCCTGTAGCCCTGCAGCGTGATGCCGTTGTTGAAGTCGAGGCTGCTGACCTCGGGCTCCACCTTCAGGCGGATCAGGTCGCCGGCGATGGTCGGCGTGAACTTCAGGCGCACGCCGAATTCCTTCCACTCGATCGTGATGGCGTTGCGTGACGCCCTGGACGACGGGGACGGGAAACTGGCCCCCGGCCAGGAAACTGGCTTCCTGGCCGTTGTAGGCGATCAGGTTCGGTTCGGCGAGGCTCTGGAAGTATCCCTTGGTCTGGAGCGCCCGGATGAGGGCGCCCACGTTGTGTTTCGTGTTGAAGACGAAGAGGTTCAGGAAGTCGCTGAACGTCAGCGACGGGTCTGGTGCCCGAGGTGTCGAAGCTCGGCGCCGAAAACTGCTGCGTGGTGGTCCGGGCGAGGAAGTTCTCGTAGCCGTTGGCGCCGGTGAAGAACGACACGCCCAGCTCCTGCAGGGCGTTGCGGTTCACCTCGGCGAAGCGGACCTGCAGCATCACCTGCTGGCTGCCGCTGGCGCCGGGGAGCTGGAGCAGGTTCAGCACCTTCGCCTTCGAGGCGCTGGCCTTCGCAATCTCGCCCGGCTTTCAGCATGACGGCCGTGCTCGAGACCCGGCCGGACAGGATGACGGCGTCCTCGTTCGAGTCAACCTTGATGTCCTCGCCCGGGAAGAGCGCCTGGAGCTGCTGCTGGAGCGCGCTGACGCCCGGCTCGACGACGATGTCGTACTGCCTCCGCGTGCCGGCGCCCCAGACGATCAGGCTGACCGTGCCGGCGCTCTTGCCGTCGAGGAGGATCTCGCGCGGCTCCACCACCGTCGCGTCGGCGATCGCCGGGTTGGTGACGGCGATCCGCGTGATGTCGAAGTCGGTCGTCATCACGCTCGACCGGCCGGCGGTGAGCGGGATGCGATCGACGCGCGGGGACGCGTCGGACACGGCAGGCGCCGGCGCCTGGACGGCCGCGGGCGTGGCCGGGGGCTGCTGCGGAGGCGCCTGCGCCGCCAGCAGTGCCGGGACGGCGAGCACCATCACGAGACTTGACAGATGGCGGGTCACTTGATGGTCTCCTGGGCGCGCTTGGCGGCCCTGATGGTTTCAACGATGTACGGCGCGGGCGGCGGAGGCGGGGGCGCCGCCTTCACGATCCTCCGGCTCTCGGACGCCCTCACGACGGTCGGCGGAGGGGGCGGGCCGGTCAGGCCGGCCAGGCCCGCGCCCAGCGTGACGGTCGGGGCGTTGTCGAGAGGGTTCCGCAGCACGAGGAGGATCCGGCCGGCCGTGGCGGCGAGGGCGATCTTCTCCGCGTCGGCGGGCAGCGCCAGCAGCGTGACGACGGTGCTCGGGATCGGTTTTCCGTCCTTGGCTTCCTGCTGGTCGTACCGCGTGCCCGAGGTGAGGACCTCCAGGTTGCTGACGATGGTCCGGGTCCTCGTGTCCTGCTGGTCGGGGACGGTCGCCAGCACGTCCACGCGGGTGCCGGGCACGGTGAAGCCGGCCACCGCCACCACCTCGTCCACCTTCACCGAGATGGCGCGCATGCCGGTGGGAATGGTCGGCGGAAGGCCGGCGCCCGCCCCGCGCGGCGCGAGCTTGCTCTCGGTCACCGGTTCGTTCTCGGCCACCGGGTTCAGGAGGCCGCGCCCGACCGCGTCCTCGACCTTGGCCAGTCCGCCCGCGACCGGGCTCCTGGCCGGCCACGCCACGAGGCGGAGGTCGCCAGGGCCGACGAGGGTGCCGACCGGCAGCGCCCTGGCGGCCACGACGACCTGCTGGGTGGCGACTTCGACCTCCTTCACCGGCATGCCCTTGATGGCGCGGTACACGGCGAAGCTGGCGAGGCCGGCCGCGGCCAGGGCGACGACGAGAACGAGGATCGTGCGGACTTCCCGGTTCATACTCAACCTCGACGCGGCGCGCCGGCGGTCCCCCTAGTGGAACCAGAGCGCCGCGAACAGACCCGCGGTAATCGGCAGCGCGTAGGGCAGCCTGGGGCCCCCGCTCGTCTGGAGCGTGATGCCGTCGAGCGGCCGGATCCCCGCGAACCGCCAGAAGCCGAGGAGCGTCCAGACGTTCGCGAACGCGGTGCGCAGGTACCCCCGAGCGAGAGCGACGACGACCGCCATGACGCCGCCCGCCATGGCGGCGTAGAGCGCCGTCCAGGCGGCGCCCGCCGGGCCGAGCCACGCGCCGAGCGCGGCCATCAACTTTACGTCACCCGCCCCCATGCCGCCGAGAAGAAAGAGCGGGAGGAAGAGGCCGAGGCCCACGCCCGCACCCGCCAGGCTCCACACGAAACCTCGGGGCCCGAGAGCGAGCAACTGGAAGCCGAGGCCGCACGCGAAGGCGCCGAACGTCAGCCAGTTCGGGATCCGCGCGGTCCGGACGTCGCCCACGGCCGCAAGGAAACTCACGCCGATCGCGACGAGAGCGCCCGTACTAACCGTCATGCCTGACATCTCCCATGTCTCGCTCGTCTCGGAGCCTAGCTGCCCAGGGTAATGGCGACGCCGGCGAAGAACGTCTGCATCGTGTCCCCAAGCACTCTGATCGCCACGATGGACCCGAGCGCGATGGAGGCGGAGAGCAGGGCGTATTCAATCAGGTCCTGGCCATCATCCTCCATGACGAGGCGCCGAACCCAGACTCTCATGATCTTCTTCTCCTCAACACGGTCGCGTCTCGCGGCATGCGGTGTTGCCGTCGGGCCGGTCGCGCCAGCGTAGCGCTCGGCCGGAACGTCAGCTAGCTCAGCTGCGCGTTGACGTCCGAGAACATCGCGTTGACTCTGGTGCCGACGGCCTGGACGTCGCAATGCTACAACGGCGATGAACGCCGCGAGCAGCGCGTACTCGATCAGGTCCTGGCCTTCTTCTCCCTTGACGAAACGGGCGAACAGGTTCTTCATAGTGCCTCTCCTCGAGCGGCCGAACTGCGTGAGCTGCTCGCGCCGTGCTCGGCGCGACCGAATTCGGCCGGGAGGCTCGGCCCCGGCGACGCTGTCCGCCGGTGCCGCAGAGCTGGGCACGGACAGAGCCGTGCCCACTCGGCGTTGAGCTCGCTGAAGATGACGTCTGATGACCGTCCCGATCGCGGCATGATGACGACGCGAGGCACGACCGCGATCAACGCCGCGAGCAGGGCGTACTCGATCAGGTCCTGGCCTTCCTCTTCCTTGATGAAACGGGCGAACAGGTTCTTCATGATGTCTCCTCTGTCTCTTCTTATCGACTCGATCTGCGTGGTACTGTAGCCGGGGCGCATGCCCCGAGTGAACGACGTGGGCCCTACGAATCGACGGTGACCGGCAGCGGCGGCGCCCTGCACCCCCCCTTCTTCTCTCGAATCCCAAGCTCGTTGACGCGCCCCCGGGCGGTGGGTTCATTCCCGGCTCCGGGCAGCGACCCGACGTGTTCGCCGATGATCCGCCGCATCGCCAGGCGCAGGGAGCGTCGCGACAGGCGCCGTGTGCGCAACAACTCCACACCCGCGTGATAGACCCGGCTCGCTCCCTCCTGCATCCGGCACCTGCACACCCGGACGTCATCGACGTGCAGGACGCCTCCTGTCCTGATCTCCAACTGGCCGCTGGTGCCGGTCTCGAGGTGGCGGGCGACCTCCACCCGGCACCCGCCCCGGCTCACGTCGACGAGCCGCACGGGCAGGGTCCAGACCAGCATCCCGAAGGCGTCGCCGCGGTGCGTCGCCGGTTGCGTGCAGGTCACGGCGTCTGCCTCTGGCTGCCGCCCCCGGCCCGGACGTCCAGGAGCATTCGATACCGCAGCGACCCGTCCGGCGCCACCACCGGCTTCGACTCGGCCACGCTGACCCTCACGTGCCGGGGACCGCCGTCAGGCAGCTCGAGCGTCAGCGTGTCGTCGGGCCGGGAGGGCGTGGGGCTGAGGACCACGATCTGCCGCTCGTTCCGGCTCTCGATCGTCACCTCTTCGCGCACCCGCAAGTGGCCCTCCACCGTTTCGGCCAGCAGGTACCTCACATGTCGGCGTCGGCCTGTCATCGTATTCACCACGCGGGGAGCGCAACTACCCCTTCCATAGGCAAGGGGGATGCCGCAATCGGCCGGCTGGCGAGACGGGCGGAAATGCCAGCGTCTGGCTCAGACCGGCCAGCGGATTGGCCGGTCGGCGAGCTGAAAAGTCTGCCGTGTCGCAGACAACATGCTGGCCCACGCCAGAAGACGGGATCTTCGCCGGAACTTCGGGGGTTGCACCAGGCTGTAGACTTCTGCTGATGCGTGCTCGATCGCCTTCCGTTCCTGGTATTCGTATTCGTTCTCATCGGTCTCCTGGCCGGCCTCGGTTCCTGCACCACGGCCGATCCGGACCTGTGGGGACACATCCGCTTCGGGCAGGACATTCTCGCCGCCGGCCACGTGGTCCGGTCGGACCCGTACTCGTTCACGAGCGACCAGGCGTGGACGAACCACGAGTGGCTGGCCGAGGTCATCATGGCCGGCGCCTATCGGTTTGGAGGCGTCCGTGGACTGGTCGCGCTGTCCTCCGGCGTCGCCGCCGTGGTGCTGCTGCTCGCGGGTCGGATGCTCAGGCGGAGCTGGAGTGGGTGAGCCGGCCACAGTCGCCCTTCTTGGCATGCTGTTCGTCGGCATCGGTCCGCAGTTGTTCACGATTCGACCGCAGATCTTCTCGATGCTCCTCTTTCCGCTCATGCTCGTGCTCTTGAACGGCGGCGGGGCGTGGACGGGAGAAGCGCCTGCTCTGGCTCGCGCCGCTGTTCGCCCTGTGGGCGAATCTCCACGGCGGCTGGATCGTCGGACTGGGCATCCTGGGACTCTGGGCGGGCATCGAAACGGTCACGCGGCGGGTCTCGTGGAAGTGGGGCACACTCGCGGTCGCCGTCAGCCATCGCCGGTTCGGCGATGAACCCCTACGGGTGGGGGCTGTGGGCCTTTCTCTGGCAAACGGTGGGCCTGGGCCGCGCGGACATCACGGAGTGGCAGTCGCTCTTCGCGCAGCCTCCGGGCTCATTCAATGGGCTCGTCGGGGCCATCGTCGTCGGCGTCGGCTGGCGTCGGAGACACGGGCTCAGGCGTCCTGCGGTTCATCCCGCCAGTCGTGCTCGGGCTCCTCGCGCTCAAGGTCGTCCGACTGGACGGATTCTTCGTTCTGTCGGCGGTGGTCATGCTCGGGCCTCTGTGGGCCGGCCTCGGCCCAGCCCGCTTTCCCCTGTCTCGACGACCTGTTCTGAGTGAAGTCCTGGTCGTGGCGCTCATGGCCATCGCGGGTCTTGCGATTGTCGCCCACCAGACCGTGAGAGCCACTGCGTGCCTGCCCGTTGAGTCCAAGCCAGGACTGATGCCCGAGCCGGAAGCGGTCGTGTTCCTCAGGAGCAACGGGCTTCACGGAAAGCTGTTGACCTGGTTCGACTACGGCGAGTACGCGATCTGGCACCTGGCGCCGCAGTTACGCGTGTCGTTCGACGGACGACGCGAGACGGTGTACTCGGAGCACGTGAAGGACGCGCACCTGCGCTTCTACGATGGCCTGAACCCTGCCTACCCGGACGAGATCGGCGCCGACTACATCTGGCTGCCGAACCAGCTTCCCGTGGTCAAGCTACTTCCCGGGCGCGGCTGGGTGCCGATCTTCAAAGGGTCCAGGTCGATCATCTTCGCCCGAGAGCCAGGCTTCTATCAGAACGTGGCTCCGCTTCAGGGACCGCGGTGTTTCCCGGGTCCGTGAATGGCGGCGCGTTGGGATCGACTTCATCCCGCGCGGCGGGATTCAACCGGTCCTGATAATCGGACTGTCGGCTATCGACGGCGGCGGAAAGGCGCCAGAGACGGCAGCGTTGGAACGGCACGCGATCAGGTGATCCGCGCCGAGCACCAAGCCTGCGAGCGCTACTCCGCCCGGAAGATCGAGCAGGTAGTGATACCCGAGCACTACGGTACTCGCGCAGACGGCGAGATTGACGGGGAGGAACGACCAGAAACGTACGGGTCGGTGCCGCCAGGTTGCCTGGAGCACCACGGCCACTGCCACGTGAAGACTAGGCATCGCGACGAAGTAGCCGAAGCCGTTGACGGGCTGCGATGCTTTCACGGCCAGAAACTCGGTTGCCATCTTCTGCATCAGACCGTAGGTTGCGGTGCCCTGCCACTCGCCGCGGAATGACTCTGGAAAATAGATGCACGGGCCGACGGTCGAGTACGAGGCGAAGACGAGGAGGCCTAACCAGTAGCAGCCGAACAAGACCCAAAGGAATCTAGTGACGGATCTTCCGCGAAGAAGGATCACAGCGAGCAGAAGTTCGGGAAACAGCAGCAGATACGCTCTCTCGAGCACTCCGAACAAGAAGGGGGAACTCACCAGAGGAAAGAAACCAGCGTAACCCGCGAGCGGAGGTTTTCCCAAGTTGAATACCATCAAATCGATCTGTCTGAGGGCGGGGTCGTGCAGACGTTCGAGCGAGGTAGCCAGCACGGCATAGTTCAAGTTCCAGACGCCCGCATATCCCAGGAACAGCGCGATGATCGGCAGGCACAGGCGCAGCAGCGATGCCCTGTTCCTGGCGGCCCACACGGCGGCCGTGGCCAACATCGCGAGAGAAAAGGCGGCGAACAGTTCACTCCCCAATTGGATCGGCAAGAGAAACAGCAGACCGAGGGTACACCCCGCAACGGCCGAGGCCAGTCGGCACGACCGCAGACGTTGGTCAACGATCGCGGTCGCCCACGCCATTGCCAGAGCGCAGGGAAGGAACACCACGCCTATCGCACTCAGGAAACTCGCCGGGATGACAGGGTGGATCCCGACGATGCGGAGGGAGATCCAGGACGCCGCGTAGACGGCCGCGAGACAACCGATCAGCCTCACCATTGGAGAGAACGGGACGCGGCAGTCCACCTTCTGTGCTCCGGCGCAAGCTCTCGGCGGGGGAGAGGGCGAGTGATTCTGACCCATGGAAGCCAAACTACTCGCCTGTCTGCAGCGATCGGAGTCGCTCCACCACTGCGAACCGCGTGGCGTAGCGTCCAATCCGTTCGCCGCGCTGGTCGATGCGCGCCGCGTCGATGTTCCCCAGGAACTCCGCCGCGGACTTCAGATAGTCCAGTCGGCGCGGGTCGAACCCGATGACGCGGGCGCACGTCGCGTCCACGGCGACCGTGTCGGTGCCCATCGCGATGAATCCCATGGGCCGCGGCCTGCCCATGATCGGCCCGTCGCCCTCCATCGCGACGACGGCGTCCACGATCGTGAGCCCGGGGCGGAGCGTCGCATTCAGATCGACGATCGACTCGGGGATGCCGTGGACGTGCAGGAAGTTCTTCGGCCAGCCGTAGACCGCGCCGGGGACGATGCCGAAGAGGTTCTTCATCCCGCACGTCATCCCCGCCCAGTGGTGGGTCTTGAGCTTGGCCACCGACACGAGCAAGTCCGCCGACAGGACGGAGGCCGGCAAGAGGATGCTCTCGAGCCCCATGAACCGGCTCCTGAGACCGACGGTCCTGACATCGTCCTGGTTGAGATCGACAAACGGGATCCGCAGTTCCCTGAGCTGGTCGTAGAGGCCGCTCGAGACCAGCAGGTACTCGATGTCGCGGCGATGGCCGGGGCCTTCGCCGACCGCCACCGAGGCGGCGCCGGCGCGAAGCATCGCGACCGCCGCGCCCGCCACGACCATCGGGTTGGTGTTGATGCACGAGCCGTTCTCGTACTCGACCAGGTTCGGCTTGAGCAGCACCCGCTTCCCGCGTACGTCCACGCGCAGCGTCTCGAGGCCGCGGGAGATCACGTCCGCGAAGTCGGCCCGGTAGTCGGCAGCGGGGAAGAGACCCACCGCGGATCGGGCCGGGACGGCAAAGCGGCTGCGGTCGTAGCGCGGGCGACACGCGGCCAGCGCCGCCACGAACGGCAGCGCCAGGATGTCGCGGCGCCTCCATTCAGAGCGCAAAGGCATGCGGTCCATGCATCACCAGCCGTCAACGCGTAGCCGCACCATGCCAATCACTGCGTGATTTCCAAGGAACGCGCTCTTCTGCCACGCCGTCGCCAGCGCGGCTTCGACCTCACGCCGTCGGCAGGGCGTAGACGCGAAAGCAGAGGAGCGAGAGTCCGAGCGCCAGGCCCGCGGGTTCACGCCGCCACGGCGGAGCAGGTAGCCTGCGCCCGATTGTCGCACCTCCGGCCGGGTCGCGGCGATCCTGCAGCGCGAGCAGCACGAGCGCCGTCGACGGGACGTAGGCATGAAGCTTCTGCCCCAGGACTTCGCTGTTGCCGTAGTTCCAGCCCCCGCTCAGCGCACTGGCGGTCGAACGAGCAGCCGCTCGGCCTGCTCCAGCCGATCCGGCCGCCAGGCGGCTCATCTCTCCGGACTGCCGTCTTCTTGAGCGCGAGCGCGCACCATGCCGTCGGCTCGACCCACCCGAAGGCGTCCTCGGTCCACGGCCAGCCGACCAGCGAATTGTCCTGCCGGATTGCGGCTGAGATGCCAATTCCAGGCCTTCTCGGATCGTGCACGCCGACAATGCCGGCAAGGAGCCGCCGCTGGACCTGGTCCGTGGGCGGAGCTGCCGCGAGACACCGACGAGCCGTGCCGCGGTGAAGAGCAGGCTCGCCAGGCCGTTGAAGGCGAGGTTGGGGGGCAGCGCCGGCTCGGCGATCAGCCCGTCGGCGCGCTGCCATTTGGCGAGGAGGCGAAGACCCGCGTCCACCACCGCTGCATCTTCCTGGCGGCGGTCGTCGAGCAGCGACAGCAGCGCCCAGCAGGTGGGCTCCAGGCGGCTCGCCTTGCCGGGGTAGTACCCCCAGCCGCCGTCGGGGTTTCTTCCCGCCCGGAGGTGTTCTCCAAGCTCGGTCGCGAGTTCGATTGGCACCTCCGAGCTACTTGCTGAGCCTCAGGATGATGCTCCTGATCTTCTGGAAGGCCGAATTCAACTGGCTCGCGTCGGCGGCGTACACATACGTGCCGGTCGGCTGCGCGGCGTTATACGTGTCGGCATCCGACGTGTTGGCGAGCCGCTTGAGGATATTGGCTCCGTACTCGCTCGACCCGTAGGCGCACGTGGTGACCTCGTTGCTGTTCAGCATGGCGCCGAGGCCGATGGAGTAGATGGTGATGGCCGAGTTTCCCGCGGCCCCGCGCGCCGCATTGGCCACGTTCTCCACCATGTTCCTGGCCGCCCTGTTCACGTTGCACCAGGTGTTGGTGGCCGGGTTGCCCGAGAGGATCCGGGCGGCGTTGAAACTCGCGAGATTCACCGTGCTCGTGTAGTCGGCCACGGGCAAGGTCAAAATATTGGTGGCCGTCGCAGGGTCGCTCGACACGAAGATCTGGTTGATGGTGTACAGATCGCCCGGTTTGCCGCTGCTCCCGCCCTGCGACCACAGTCCGCCCGTGACGGCATGGGGGCTCGTTCCATGTGAGTTGTAGTCGGTGAAGGTACCGGACACGATGTTCGGCGCGCCGTCGCTGAAAAAGACGATCACCCTCAGGGTGGAGCGGAGAGTCGACGGGATCACATCGAGCTCCGCCTTGGCAATCCTCATCGCCTCTTCGGCGTTGGTCGCGCCGTTGGCGGACTTGGCGTTGATGTGCCCGATCAGGTCCGACTTGCTGAAGCCCCGGTTGGCGTCCTTGTTGATCGCCGCGTCCAGCACGGCGCCGGAAGCAAACGTGACCAGGCCGATCCTGTCCCCTCCCGACCCCTCCTGGAAGCCGTTCACGAAGGTGATGGCCGCGCTCTGCAGGTCCTCGAACGTCCCGTGAGGTGAGGCCAGCGACCCGGAGCAGTCGAGGACGATCATCATGTCCAGCGTCTTGACCGTCGCTTCCGCCGACGAGAAGACGTTGATCGGGATGTTGAAGATCCGGCCGAAGAACACCGGCGCCACGGCCGAGGCCGAGACGTCGATCGTCCAGGTGCCGGCATTGTTCTCGAGTCTGTCGATGCTGAGCGCCGGACTGGTCGATCCCAAGATGCCCGTCGGGAAGTTCGCGTCGAAGAAGCTGGTCGCGGCCTGCCTGGCGTTCGCCTTTCGCGTGATGTCGTCCGCGCCGTTCTTCACCGACCTGCCGGCTTGAAGAGCGGCGGCATCGACGGCCGAGTTGAGCTTGGCCTTGACCGCATACGCCATCCCCAGGTCAACGGCAAAGGCGCACAGCGCAACCAGCAGCAGGAGCACGATCGCCGTCAGGATCAGGGCCTGTCCCTCGGTGCGTCTCAACAGCGATTTGAATCCCATGGCGTCTCCTCGGCAAGTTCAGGGCGTTATCAGAAGATCGAGCGCGAGGCGAGCGTCGGATTGAACAGGGCTCCCAGGAAGAAGCTCTGGTATCGATAGTACACCTCGACACCGTACGCCACCTGTCCCGGCGCGAGCGTGATCCCGTTAAGGGCCGCCGCCGACCCATTCCTGGACGGCATCGGGCTGAGCGTGCTGCCGTTCCAGGCGAGTGACAGGGTGATCGTGTTCGTGTTATTGACGCGCTCCACCTTGTAGATGTACATCATGCCCTGGGCCGTCATGTTGAGCGGCTGCGCCGTCTGGCCGACCAGGTCCATGACGTTCTGGAAGTCCGCCAGTTCGTCGCCCGAGAGATTCTGGTTGGCCCGCGAAATCAGGTTCGCCGCCTCCCGGCTCATGTTCGTGATGACGGCCTGCGCATGGATCGCCCTGCCGTAATCGAAGGCCCCCATCATCAGCACCAGGAGCAGCGGCACCACCAGCGCGACCTCGATAATCGCCTGGCCTTTCTCGCCGGACAGCCGTTCGATGGGACGGGAAAGAGTCTTCCGCATGATCAACTGGACGGCTCGTTGACCACCGTCGCCTTGACGGTGAAGGTGTACATGCCGTTTGTGAAGAAGGGCTTGAGGAACGGCGTCAGCAGCGGCCACGAATAATCGAGTCTCACGGTGATTGGCTGTTGCGGCGTGCCGCAGGAGCCGTCGCTGATCGCCGTGCCGGAGGTGCCGGAGACGTGGCCGAGCGACTGGGCGCTGATGACCGGCGTCTTCGAGGCGCTGGCGTTCTGGTCGTAAAACCCCATGGACTGCGCGTCGATGTTGGCAATCATGGCCGCCGCGCAACTCGAGCCGGGACTGATCACGGCGAGGCGGGATCCCGACCTCACGGCGTGCTGCATGGTCTGCTGGACGAAGAACATGAGGGCGAAATCCATCATGGTGAACAGGAACGTGAAGAAGATGACGGCGGCCAGCGCAAACTCGATCAACGACTGTCCGTCGTCGTTTCCCAGCGCCGGGGCGCCTGGTGGTCTTTCAGCCGTTTTCGATGCGTCGTGGTTCATCATGGAAACCGCCGCCAGGAAACGCCATGTCGAAGTCCAACTCAAGCAAAATCGGTGCCATGGACCGATTCGCCGGCCGCCGCCACCGGAGGCGCGGCCTCGACAGCGATCCTGTCGCCCGTCTGCGTCCCCGACCGCCCGATCATGCCAACTTCTCCCTCGACGACGGCGAACGCACGCCAGGCCGCCGCGATGCGCCAGGGGCGAACGTTCGGGCAGGTCTTCACCACCGTGCCGTCCTTCGCCACGAATATGATATCGAGCGGAAACCGCATGAAGAACATGTGCACGCTGTTTCCGGGCGCGATCACCATCGCGCTGCCCGGGAGCAGGCCGTCGCGCCCGAGCAGCCCCCGGTTGCGAGCCGCCGACTCGAATGCCGGCTCGAGGCGCGTGGCCAGGACCGTGCCCCGGTCCACGTTGACCAGTCGGTGAGCCGCGCCCGGCCGGTCGAGCATCGGGGCGAGGAACATCGACCGCATCAGAGACACCCGCCGCCGCCGCTCGTGGCCGTCGGCAGGCGGGACCGGGGCGACCGGGACTCGCGCGCGTCGCTCTGCGGCGCGGCCGCCCGGCCCGCGGCAGGGCCGCTCTTCGCGCCGCTCCGATAGGGGTGGAAATCCACCACGCAGTCGTGCGTCGTCAGGAAGTTCAGGAAGCGCTTGTAGTCGGTCGCCGGCATGCCGAACAGCCGAACCAGCGCGCGGTAGTTGCCCAGGGTGGTCGCCAGGCCGCGTCCCACGAGATCCCGGATGTCGCGCCGTGTCAGGTCGCGCGCGAGAAACAGCGGGTGAACGTGTTCCCAGAACGACACGGTGCCCTCGGTGAGCGACTTGTAGAGATCGTCGGCCAGTTGCCGCCGTCGCTCCGGCACCGCCAGGATCCGCCCCGCGCGCCCTGGCTGCATCGCCGCCGGCAGATCGTCGGGCTCGACGACGTCGCCGCCGCTCGTCCAGATGAGCCGTTCGACGACGTTCTGCAGCTCGCGCACGTTGCCGGGCCACCGGTAGGTCTCGAGGGCGCGGAGCGCGTCGTCGCTGAAGCGGATCTTGCGCTCGGCTTTCGACACCATGTGGAGCACGAGCGCCCTGACGTCCGCCGGGCGCTCGCGGAGGGGCGGCACGTGAAGGTGCACGACGTCGAGGCGGTAGAGCAGGTCCTCCCGGAACTGCCCCGACGACACGGCCTGGTGGAGGTCCCGATTGGTGGCGGCGATGATCCGGACGTCCAGCCGCTCGCGCCCGTGGTCGGCGCCGACCGGCTGGATTTCGCCGCTCTCGAGGAAGCGGAGGAGCAGGACCTGCATCCGCAGGCTCATGTCGCCCACTTCGTCGAGGAAGAGCGTGCCGTCGTGCGCGAGCCGCAGCTTGCCGGTCGCGTCGCGCACGGCCCCGGTGAACGAGCCCTTCGCGTGGCCGAACAGCTCGGACTCGAGCAGGCTTTCGGGGACGCCGGCGCAGTTGATGGCCACAAAGGCGGCGGCCGCCCGCCTGGAGAGGAAGTGGACGAGCCGCGCGATCAGATCCTTGCCGACGCCGCTCTCGCCGGTGATCAACACCTTCGCGTCGCTCTCGGCCACGCGCCCGGCGAGCGAACACAGCTCCCGCAGCGCGTCGCTCTGGCCGACGATCAGCGGCCTGGCGACGCCGGCAGCCACGGTCGGCGACGACAGTGAGCTATCGGGCGCTTCGGCTGACACCTGTTCTCCAACCCGAATGGCGTCGAGAGCGGACACACTATAGCACGATCGCTGCCAGTTCTCGGAATCCCGGTGCGGCCGCGTCGATTTGGCCGCCTGTTTTTTGGTCACCTGACAGAAGGTTGTTTTCTGGCAGACATTGTTCCTCCCAACGAGGGCAAGAGGAGACTTTGCGTGAACGCGCTGGCCGGACTGGCGATCCCGTTGTCGAATCCCCGGTCGGGTCCGAGTTGTCCCGCGCGGAGCCGACTATGTTCCTGGAAGAACCAGGAATCCGGCCCGACACCGGGCCGTGGCTTTTGTGGGATACTGCGTGCCTCGCCACAGAGGCGGAGCGGGAGCAGGGGTATCTGCGATGGAAGGCAGCGTGAGTCCCAGCCAGGGGTTCGGGACGTTCTTCAATCGGGTCCTCCTGGTTCTGATCGCCGTCGCGGCCCTGCTGAGGGGTGCGCTGGTCTTCCGCCTGAACATCGACGGGGACGAGTTCCGATTTCTGTCGCTCGTGTACCGAGTACCTGCGGGGCCAACTCGCCACCCCGCTGATGACGATCCACGTGTATCTGTTCCGGTGGCTCCCGGCGGTCTCGACCAACGAGGCGGACCAGGTTGTCGCCGCGCGGGTGGTGATGCTCGCGCTCGCGCTGGGCTCCGCGGTCCTCACGTACCTGATCGCGAGAAGCTGTCTCTCCCGCCCGGGGGCCTTGTTCGCCGCGCTCTGTTATCTCACCTTCTCGAACGTCGTCGTCCACGGAGCCAGCTTCCGGTTCGACCCGATCTGCTCGTTCTTCTTCCTGCTCTCTCTCTGCCTGGTGCTTTCGGCGCGCACGCGCGGGGTCACCGGGCTGATCCTGGCCGGCGCGTGCCTCTCCGTGTCGCTGCTGGTCAGCTTGAAGTCGGTCTTCTTGATTCCGACGGCGGCGATCGTGCTCGCCATCGTGGTCCGATTCGAACACGCGAAGGGCGGCTGGAGGCCCTGGGCCTGGTTCGGCGCGGGCTCGGTGCTGGTCTCGGTTCCGCTGCTCTGGCTGCACAGCGGGCGACTCCCGCGAGGCGCCGAGGGTGCGCCGGCGGCCGCCGGCCGCCTGGCCCACGCCGTGCTGGGCCAGGCCGGTTTCTTCCCCCAGTGGCGCTACCTGCTGCTCAGCGTCCTGGAGAACCCGCTCGTCTGGGTTCTGCTCGCGCTGGGACTGGCGATGACGGCCAGGCGGGTGTTCCCCGTGAGGAGCGCCGCGAAGCGGGACCTCCTGCTCCTGAGCTTCTCCCTTCCCCTGGCGTCGCTGTCCTTCTACGGCTACGCGTATCCGTACTTCATCGCGGCGGTCATCGCGCCGGCGGTGGTGTTCTGCGGGGTCGTGTTCGACAGGCTCTACTCGAGGATGGAGGAGCACCCCGGGCACGCGGTGTGGCTCCTGCTGTTCATCCAGGTGGTGTTCGGCGGTTTCCTCGTCCAGTACCTCGGCTACTCGAACGACGAGGTCTCCCCCCAGCGGCAGACGCTGCAGGTGGTCCACGAGCTGTTCCCGGAGCCCGTCCGCTACATCGACTCGTGCTCGATGGTGTCAGCCTATCCGCAGGTCGGGCTCTTCATGACCTCGTGGGACCTGCAGAACTACTTCGACCGCGGAGAGCCGATCATGCGGGAGGTGCTGCGGCGCGAGGTGCCGGCGTTCCTCGTGGCAGACACGTATTACCTGGCTCTCGACCGGCCGTGGCGCGACACGCTGAACGGCGGCCGTCTCGGTCTGCTGCCCGGGGACTACGCGGTCTTGAGGGACAACTTCGTGCGTCACTGGGGAGCCCTCTACGTCCCCGGCAAGCGCGTGGACTTCGCCGCGGGCGAGGCGGAGAGAGACGTCGACATCCTGATTCCCGGCGTGTATACCCTGGAGGCGGAGGACGGGGTCAGGATCGGCGGGGTCCTCGTCCGACCGGGGCAGACGGTGTGGCTGGAGAGCGCCAGGGTCACGATCTCGCCCGCGAGAGCGCCCACGACGATCGTGCTTCGCCGGGGGGACCACCTCCGGAGGCCGTCGGCCCCGCCGCCCGGCCAGCCGCTCTTCGACGGATACTACTGGCGTACGCAGCCCTTTCCCTCTCCCGAGGAGCGCCGCAGGACATGGTCGAACTGAACCCGCGGACGACAGGTCAATGGCCCGGGGGCTCCGACATGGTGGCCGAGCGTGCCTGAGCGTCTGGAACGTCCTGCCCGGACCGTGAAACGCGCCGCGCTCGGGATCGCGCACGAGCTTTCGCTGGCCAGGCTGCGCGTCGAGGCCTGGCTCGCCGCATCCGGCAAGCGGCCGCGCCCCCCACGGATCATGTCGAGCGGTGTCTGGACATTTCCCGTCTACTCGCAGACATTCGTGCACCAGGAGGTCCTGGCGCTGGCGCGGGCCGGCTTTCCGGTCCGGTTCCTCTACGAGCAGCTCGGTCCCCGCGCCGAGCTCGCGCACACCTGCGACGATCTCTGGCCCCTCAAGCGGCGGCTCCTGCTGCACGCCGCGACCGGTGCCGCCGACCTCGCGCGATTCCGGCGCCGCATGCCCGCGAAGGTCGAGGCCCTGACGCAGCTCATCGCCACGGCCGCCGGGATGCGGACCGAGGAGGTCGAACGACACGAGTCCTTCCTCCAGGCGTTCTCGTACGCCAGGGCCGTCGAGGCCTGGCGGGCCGACTACCTGCACAGCTATTTCTTCTACGAACAGACGCTGTTTGCGCTGGTCGCCTCCCAGTTGCTGGACATTCCGCGCGGCGTGAGCTGCTATGCGGACCACATGCTGCGGGACTACCCGTTGAAGCTCGTGAATCTGCACCTGCAGACCTGCGACGTCGTCGTCGCGACCTCGCGCCGGATTCACGCCGAGCTCGAGACGCTGCACGGCGCGCCGCTGCCCCAGGTCGTCGTCAAGCCGAACGCGATCGACACGTCCGGTTTCCGGGTGAAGAACGGGCGGTCCCGGGCCGCCGGCACGCCGCTGCGGCTGCTGTGCGTGAGCCGGCTCGATCCCAAGAAGGGCCTCGAGTTCCTGATCGACGCGATGCGCGTGCTGACCGACCGCGGCGTGCCTGTGGTGGCGCACGTCGTCGGCGCGCCCGACACGCATTCGTCCGAGAGCCGCGACTACGCCGCGGCTCTCCGTGTCCGCGCCGCCGGACTCGGCCTGACCGACGCGGTGCGCTTCGCCGGGCGGCGGACCAGTCGCGAGGTCCGCGTCTTCCTCGCCGAGGCGGACGTGTTCGTCGCGCCGTTCGTCGATCTCCCGAGCGGCGACAAGGACGGGATTCCCACGGCCGTGCTCGAGGCGATGGCCGCCGGCAGCGTCATCGTGGCGACCGACGCGGGCTCCATCCGCGAGATGATCGACGACGGACGTCAGGGACTGATCGTGCCGCAGCGCGACGCCGCCGCGCTGGCCGCCGCCGTGCACCGACTGGCGGGAGACCCGGCGCTCGCCGCGCGACTGGGTTCGGGCGCCGCCGCGCGCGCCCGCCTCGAGTTCGACATCGGGAGGTCGGAGACGGCCTTTCACGACCTGGTGCGGCGCGCGGTCGAGGCTCGGCGCCGGGGACGCGCGAACTCCGAGGGTCGCCGGTGAGGATCGCCCTGCTCTCGTTCGAGTACCCGCCGGAGACCGGATTCGGCGGCATCGGCACGTATACGTGGTACCACGCTCGCGCGCTGGTGAAGCTGGGCCACGAGGTGCACGTGCTGGCCGGCGCGCGCGCGCCGACCGCGCGCCGTTCCAGCGAGCACGACGGCGTCCGCGTGCACCGGTTCTGGGCGGATGGCGTGGCGATGGGCAGCTTCCACCGCCTGGGCGCCTTCAGGCTCTGGTGGACCCGGCAACGGCTGCAGAACGCGTGGAGCATGTATCGAGGCCTCTCGGCGCTGCACCGCGAGCACGGGTACGACGTGGTCGAGATGCCCGAATGCGGAGCCGAAGGCGCCCTGGTGACGCGCCTGCTGACGGTGCCCTCGGTCGTGCGGCTGCACTCGCCCGCGCGGCTCATCATGCGGTACTACGACGTGCGCCCGGCGGACATCCGGCTCTGCTCGGCGGTCGAGCGGCAGGCGGTCGCGCGCGCGACGGCGCTGACGGCGTGCTCGCGGTTCGTCGCCGGCGAGGCCAGGGCGACGCTTGGCGTTCGGCGCGAGATCCGCTCCATCACGAACGGCCTCGATCTGGACTTCTTCGATGCGACGGCGGAGAGTTTCGACGCGTTCGACCGGTTCGAGCTGCCGCGGCGGCGCCTGTTGATCGTCTTCACCGGCCGGATGGAGCGCCGCAAGGGCGTCCACCTTCTTGCCGGCATCGCCTCGTCCATCCTCGAACGGTTCGACGTCACGTTCGCGCTCGCCGGCGACGATCTGTTCGGCTATGTGGCCGGGACGCTGCTGCCGGCGCTCGCCCCGCGGAAGCGGCAGGGGTCGGTACACTGGCTCGGGGCGCTCGGCATGACGGAGGTGCGGCAACTGGTGCGCGCGGCGGACATCGTCCTGCTGCCGAGCCTCTGGGAGAACTGCCCGTATTCGTGTCTCGAGGCGATGGCCGCCGGCCGGGCCGTCGTCTGCGCCGATCAGGGCGGCATGCCCGAGTTGATCGAGGACGGCGTGAACGGATTGCGCGCGGCGCCGGGCGAGGTCGCGTCCTTCGTCCGGCGGGTCGAAGAGCTGATCGAAGATCCGGCACTCAGGGCGCGACTGGGACGCGCCGCGCGCGCGACGATCGAACAGCGGCACGGCGACACGCACGTCGCGCGCCAGGCGCTGGACGTCTACCACGGGCTCGTCGCGGGAAGGAGGTCGGCCGCGTGAACATTCCGGTGCTCTCGCGGGCCTGGACGGAGGTACGGACGCGACTCGCCCCTCGGGCCGGTCTGTCGCGGCCAGCCGTGCCGTTTCAGGTGATCGTGGGCGCGACGGCCTGGACGGTGAACGGCGTGAACGTCTTCTCCGCCAATCTCGTCCGGGGCCTCGCCGCACGAGGCGTGTCGGCGCACATCTTGTTGACGGAGGACGCGACCGAGCTGGCGCAGACGCACGAGCAGGCGATGCCCCGCCCGAACGGCGTCCGCTTCGAGTCGATCCCGGTCGGCCGCGCCGCGAACTGGGGCAGGCATTGGGGAGGCATGGTGCGGTATCTCGAGCAATCCGCCCCGTGCGTCTACGTGCCGAACAGCGACTGGCGCCATTCGCTCGTGTCGCCGCGGCTCGGCCACGACGTGGTCGTCGTGGGCATCGTCCACAGCGACGACCCGATGCACTACGATCACGTGCGCCGCGTCGGGCGCTCCTGGAATGCCGTCGTGGCGGTCAGCGACACGGTGGCGCGGAAGACCGTTGAAACGTGCCCGGACCTCGCCGGTCGCATCACGACCATTCCGATCGGCGTCCGGATTCCGGCGTCGCGGCCGCCGCGGCCACCGGCGAGCGATCGTCTCCGGGTCATCTACCACGGCATCCTGAAGCAGCATCAGAAACGGGTGCTGGACCTACCCCGCATCGTCCGGGCGGCGCGCGATCTCGGCGTGCCGATCGAGCTGACGATCGCCGGGGCCGGTCCGGACGAATCCACGCTCAGGCGGGCCGCCGAGCCGCTGGTCTCGGAGGGCGCCATCCGCTTCCTTGGCGTCGTGTCACACGATGACATGCCGGCCGTTCTCGAATCCCACGACGTCTACCTGCTCGCGTCGGAGTTCGAGGGCATGCCCAACGCGTTGATTGAGGCCATGGGGTGCGGGCTGGTCCCGGTCGTGTCCCGCACGACGAGCGGCATCCCCGAACTCGTTCGCGATGGCCGGAACGGCTTCGTGGTGCCGATCGGAGACGCGGGCGCGTACGCCGATCGTTTGCGTACGCTCTGGCGTCATCCCTTTCGGCGCAGGCGAATGGCCGCGCGAGCGTACCGGACGGTTTCGAAGGGCCACTTTGGCGTCGAGGACATGGTCACGTCCTATCTCGAGGTCTTCGATCGCGCGTGGGGCGACGCCAGTGCCGGGCGCTTCGTGCGACCGAGGGGTCCGCTCTCTCCGCTTCCCGCCGAGGTCGCCGGAGTGAGCGTGTTTCCGGTCGACACCCCGCACGTCGTGCCGGACCTGGGCGCGTTTCCGTCGCTCGAGGACGCGGAGGATTACGACGACGAGATTCGGACGCTGGCGAGGAACGCCGCGCGGCGGCGTCTTGTCCCTTCCAGGCGTGCTCCGGCATCGCTCGAGGACGTTCGCGTGATCGTCGCGTCGCCGGTCTGGACGCACAACGGCGTCAACCTGTGGTCTGAGGAGCTGGTGCGGGGGCTTCGAGGCGCGCGGGTCGATGCCCGGGTCCTGCTGACGGAGGAATCGACCCGCCTGGTGACGATCGACGAGCCGAGGATGGCGAGGCCGGCGGACGTCCCGGTCGAAGAACTGCAGGTGGCCGGCGCCGACAACTGGGGCGCCCGATGGGGAGCGATGGTCCGCACCCTGGAAGCCGCCGCCCCCTGCATCTACATTCCGAATTACGACTGGCGGCACTCCTGCGTGGTGCCGGCGCTCTCGGGACGCGTCGCGGTCGTCGGTCTCCTGCACGACGACGGCCCTCTCTATGCCGAGCACGCCTCGCGGCTCGGCGATTACTGGAATGCCGTGGTCGCGACGAGCCGACAAACCGCGCGCCACCTCCGCCAGGTGTCGCCCCGGTTGAGCGATCGGATGTGCACGATTCCGCACGGCGTCCGTGTGCCGGCCGAACTCGGCGAGCGGGCATGGGGCGAGGCCGGCGGAACGCTCCTGATCCCGCCGGAGACGTGTGGCGGGAGCGTGCTGTCGTTCATCCGGGCGATCGTCGAGTCGGGCAGAGGCTGGTCGCTCGTCGCCGTCGATCCGCCCGAGGCCGATCGGGAGTGGCTGGCGGCGGCGGGCGTGCGCCTGGTGATCCGCCCGGGCCGGCTGGCATGGCTGGAGTTGTGCGCGTCGAGCCACGTTGTCGTCTCTGCGGGGGGTGACCCGGGGGCGAGGCCGCCAGTCGTCGAAGCGATGGCCCATGGATGCGTGCCCGTCACGGTTGGGTCCGCGTCGGGGGACACCACCGCGAGCAGACGCCTGCGCGACACCGGCATCACCGTTCCGGACGGCCGGTGGCACGACGCGGTTGGACGCCTGCAAGCACTGGGGCAGGATGCCGACAAGTGGAAGGAGATGGCGGCGGCCGCGCACCGCACGGCTCGCGAGATCGCGTTTGGCTCGGACCAGATGACCGCCGCGTATCTCGAGCTCTTCCGGCAGGTCATCGCGGACGCCAATTCCGGCTTCTTCGCGCGTCGCCGGGGAGCGGTGCTTCCGCCGCCGGCGGCGGTTGGCGGCACCAGCGTCTTCCCCGTTCCGTTGACGCACGCGACCGAGGGGGGCGCCTTCCCCTCGGCTGAGGACGAGGCCAGCTATCGGGCGGAGCTGGCCGGAGGCGGTGAACCTGCGGTTCTGGGACTCCCGTGACCAACGCAGACGATCGGCAACGCTCGCTCCTCCTCGCCCCGCAACGACGCCGTGGCCGCGATCCGTCGGTACTGGTATCCGTCGCTGGCGCTCGCCCGGCGCGAGGTGCGGAAGCGGTACGCCTCGTCGGTGCTGGGCGTGGCGTGGACGGTTCTCCAGCCGCTCATCCTCCTCGCCATCTACGTCTTCGTGTTCGGCTTCGTGCTCAGCGTCTCGCACCCCGCGGACGACGGCCGCGGGTTCGTGTTGTTCCTTCTGAGCGGCATGCTGCCGTATCTCGCGGCCGCCGATGGCATTCAGCGCGCCAGCCTGTCGCTGCGCGAAGACCGCGCGCTGGTCGAGCGCGACACGTTCCCCGCGCAGGTCATTCCCGTCTCGAGGGTGCTCAGCGCGGCGGTGGGCGAAGTGGTGGGGCTCGGCCTGCTGATTGCGCTGGCGATCGCGTTCGGCAGACCCGTGAGCGTCTGGATTCTCGTCCTGCCGATCCTGGTCGTGCTCCGCGTGGTCATGACGTGCGGCATCGCGTGGATCGTCAGCATGCTGGCCGTCTTCGTCTCCGATCTGAACGAGGCGCTCTCGCTGCTCCTGACGGCGTGGCTGTTCCTGACGCCGATCTTCTACCCCGAGGAGGCGGTGCCCCGGGTGCTTCGCTGGCTGCTGCTGGTCAACCCGTTGCATCATGTCGTCCGCGCGTACCGGAGCGTGCTGCTCGAGGGGCGGGCGCCCGTGCCTGACGCGGGATACGTCGTGCTGTGGGCGGTCGGGCTGTCGGCGGTCGGCGCGTGGTTCTTCCGGAAGGCGCTGGACCGGGGAAAGGACTTTCTCTAAATCGATGATCAGCATACGGGCGCAGGGACTCGGCAAGGCGTATCGCATTTACAAGCGGCCCTTCGACAGCTTGAAGGAACTGGTGCTCCGCCGCGAGTACTCCGAGACGTTCTGGGCGCTGCGCGACGTGTCGCTGGAAGTCGCCAGGGGCGGGTCGCTCGGCATCATCGGCGACAACGGCGCCGGCAAGTCCACGCTCCTCAAGCTGCTCGCCGGGGCGACGGCGCCGAGCGCGGGGCAGGCCGAGCGCAGCGGCCGGGTCTCGGCCATTCTCAGTCTCGGCGCGGGCTTCCACCCGGATCTGTCGGGCATCGAGAACATCCGGATCGGCTGCGCGATTCTGGGGCTCTCGCCGGCAGAGACCGAGGTGCACCTGGCGGAGATCGTGGAGTTCTCCGAGCTGGGTTCGTTCGTGGAGCGCCCGGTGAGGACGTACTCCTCGGGCATGTACCTGCGGCTCGGCTTCTCGGTCGCCACCGCCGTGGCGCCACAGATTCTGATCGTTGACGAGCATCTCTCCGTCGGTGACCAGCACTTCAGACGCAAGTGCATGCGCCGCATCATGGCGTTGCGGGAGGCCGGCTGCACGCTCGTGTTCTGCTCGCACGACCTGCACGCGGTCCGGGAGGTGTGCGACCGCACGTTGTGGCTCCAGGCCGGCCGGCCGGCGATCCTGGCCGCCACGTCTTCGGCGATCGAAGCCTACCAGGATCACATCCGGGCCCGTGATGCGGAAGTCGAGGGGCCGGTCGGGAACCAGGAAGCGCCGCGCGACCACCCCGCGGACAACTACCTGACCGACGTGGCGCTTGGCGGCGACTGCCGGGACGGCCAGGTCGAGACAGGCGGAAAGCTCGAACTCCGGATTCTCGCGCGGCTGTCGCAAGCGGTATACCGCGACGGGGTCCACGTTGGATTGATCCTCGTCCGAAAGGACGCCGTCTGGTGCTATGGCGTCGCGACGAAGTGGGATGGCCTGTCTTCTGGATTGTACCCGAGGGGAGGCGATGACTATGGCGTGCGCTTCGTGGTGGATGCGCTGCCGTTACTGTCAGGTCAATACAGCTTTATCGTTGCGCTGATGGACGATCGCAGTCCGCACCTGTACGACACCTGGTCCAACGTCGCGGCCGTTCACGGTACAGCACGGCGGCAAGGAGGTCGGTGTCATGCGGATACCCCATAGATGGGATCGCCCGGAATGACGTTCACACCTGGCGATGGAGGGTGTCGACCCTATGACATCGTTATTGTCGGGACCGGCCCCGCCGGGTCGGCATTCGCCCGGTCAGTGAGGCGGGCAGCCCCGCACCTCCGGATCCTCGCGATTGAGGAGAACCCCCATCCCAGAGACAAGGTCTGCGGCGGCGCGCTGACCTACCGTGCCTTGCCGCTCGTGCGGACGCTCTTTCCAGAGGTCGGCTCCATTCCCACGACGAGCTTCACCAGGGAGTATCGGCTCTGCTTCCCCAACGGTCGGAGCGTTGCTCGAGGCGACGGCGAGTTCGCCGTCGTCTGTCGGCGCGTGTTCGATGAGGCCCTGTGGAATGCGGCGCGATCGGATGGCGTGGAGACGCTCGAGGATGCTCGCGTCACCGGGCTGCTGCGGAGCGCCGGACGGGTCACCGGCGTCTGCGTGGAGCGGCGGTCGGCACGTTGGAACGTCGAGTGCAGGATGGTCGTGGGAGCGGACGGGTCGACGAGCGTCGTGCGACGGTGCACGGGGAGCGGACCATCACGCAGCCGAGGAGCAGCCGTCCGACAGTTCATGCGTGGCGTCGAGCCGGCGGCCCGGGCACTTGTGTTCCTCGTCGATCCGGGGTGTCATGGGTATCTCTGGATCTTCCCCTTCGAGTCGGAGGGGGAGCGGTGGGCCAACGTCGGGTACTTCTGCCATACCGGGCGAGGCGTGGACCCTCGAGGGCGGTATGCGTCGATGCGGCAACATGCGGTTGCGAGACGATACTTGACTGGCGCGACCGAGGTCACGCCGCTGGAGGGCTTTCCTCTGAACCTGGCCCGAACGCACCGGGGCCGACTTGTGCTCGATCGGCGGGTCACCGGCCCCGGGTACGTGCTCGTCGGCGACGCGGCAGGATTGGCGCATCCCGATACAGGCGAGGGAATCGCGTTTGCCTTGCACTCGGGGAGGATCGCCGGCGAGCTGGCGGCGGAGTCGCTCGACGCGGCCACGTGGGGACCGGCGTACGAACGTCTGGCTGTCCGATTCGCCCAGGACGCAGATCCTACGGGGTTGCTGTCGTTCGTGTTCCGAGTCCCGGGCGCGTTGCCCCCCCTGGCCAGGGACTTGTATATGCGTCTGTTGCCATGGTGGCTGAACAGGCGGCAAGGAGAGCGCGCGGCATGGCCAGCCTGAGCAAAGAGCTTATCGAAGAGTACAACCGGACCCGTGGCGAGGACGTCGATCGGAGCGTCCTCTGCCACGCGCCGTTCACGAGCATGAACTTCGAGCAGACGGGCAAGGCCAGCGCCTGCTGCTACAACAGGACCCACGTCTTCGGCGAGTATCCCAGGGACAGCGTCGAGCAGATGTGGTTCGGCGCGGCGGCGGAACAGCTCCGGAACGACATCCGCCAGGACAGTCTCGAGGGCGGCTGCAGCATGTGCAAGCGGCAGCTCGAGAGCGGCAACCTCGCCGGCTGCAAGGCCAGGATCTACGACCAGTACGCTCAGGGAACGCCGGAGCAGGGAAGCAGAGTCCTCACGTTGCCATCGCCCGCGCGGGCCGTTGCGATGCCCAGGGTGATGGAGTTCGAACTCGAGAATACCTGCAACCTCCAGTGCATCATGTGCGACGGGTTCTTTTCCTCGGCGATTCGCAGACACCGCGAGAAGCAACCGCCTCAGCACAGGCCGTACGACGCCGATTTCGTGAAGCAGCTCGCGGAGTTCATGCCGCATCTCGAGGAGATGAAGTTTCTCGGCGGCGAGCCGTTCATGATCGGGATCTACTACGACATCTGGGAGCAGGTGGCGCGCGTCAACCCCGGCGTGAAGATCCACATCACGACGAACGCGACCACGCTCAACCCGCGCACGAAGACGCTGCTCGAGAAGATGAGGGGGGCGGGGTTGAGGTGTACCTTCTGCGTCTCGATCGACTCGGTGCGGAAGGAGACCTACGAGGCGATCCGGGTTGGCGCCTGCTACGAACAGGTGATGGAGAACATCGCGTGGCTCTCGGACTACGCGATGAAGCGGAACGCCTCTCTCGGCTTCGCCGTCTGCCCGATGGCCATCAATCGGTTCGAGATGCCAGACCTCGTAAGGTTCGCGAGCGAGAGGGGCATCGTCGTGACCTACAACACGGTGCTGAAGCCGCCCGAGCAGGCGTTGCGCTTCCTGAACCATGAGGAACTCGATGAGCTGATCGCGAACTACGAGAGCCGCATGCCAACACACGGCTCACCGATCGGCAAGATCAACCTCGACTACTTCACGGGCTACGTGAACCAGGTGAGGGCGTGGAGGGACGAAATCGAGAAACCCAGTGATCAGATGGCCGAGCTCAGGCGCATCGACCCGTCATCCCGCCCGCAGGCGCCGGAACTGACGCGGAAGATCCTGCTGGCCAGCATCATCGGAGCCGGCGGCCGGCGGGACCGGCTGCCGCCGGACCCCGAACTGGACGGTGTGACGCCGGAAGACTTCCGGGGCTACCTCTGCGCGAAGCTCTCCGAGACTGCGCCGGAGCAGTTCTGGGACGCCTACCTCGCCTGCCTCGACTGGGTCGCTTCGGAATGCCTGCCGCCGGCCGAGTACCGAGGAGTTTCGGCGCAAGTGGGACGCGCTCCTGAAGATCGCGGTGGGCCTCGTCGCGAGCGCGAAACTCGCAATACTCTCAGACCTGCTCCGGGGCGATGTGGTCGCGCACCTGCGTTTCATTCTGGCCACGGACATCGCCGTCATCGTGGGGGGACTTCATCGGTACGAGAAGTCACCCGCGTCTCACCCCTGATCAAACCCCGCACCGGCTACGGACCGCGCAGAACGCGACAGTTGCGTGCAGCCGGCCGGACACGAGGGAGTGTAGTATCAGCAGCACGTCGAACGGGCCGGAACCGGACCACGCGTTCCGACCCGGTACCGTTCACGTCGAGGCGGCTGAGATATGAAGACGGTCATCGTGACGCCAGAACTGGCCGGGCTTTGCCCTCAGGGGGGCATCGGGTCATTCGCCTGGCATCTGTCCCGGCTCCTGCGGTCGGTGGGGGAGGAGGTGACGGTTCTGCTCACGGGACGAGCCCGCCCCGCCCGGATGCGCTGGGCGGGTCGGTACGAAGGGGCGGGCATCGACGTGCGCACGGTCAGCCCGAGGGCCTTCCCTCCGAACACGATCGGGGCATGGGATTTCGTCGGTCGCGGACATGCCGTCGCGGATGCGATCCCGGGCGACGCCGATGTGGTCTATTTCCAGGATTGGCTGGCAGACGGATTCGTTCCGGTTCGCATGAGGCGATTGCAGAGGAGGCGGCACCCTGTGTTCGTGAACGTCCTGCACAGTCCGACGGCCTGGATCCGCGAGGCCATGGCCGAGTATCCGCGCCACGTGCTCCACGACATGAGCCTGGATTTCGCCGAGCGCTACGTCGCCGAGCACGTTGACTTCATTGCCTCGCCGAGTCAGTACATGCTCAGGTTCGTATCGGACCAGGGCTGGCAGTTGCCGGATTCGGATCGTACTGCGGTGCTTGGTTACCCGATTGTGCCGGACTCGACGCCACCTGGTGCGCCCAGCTCGTCGCGACCGGGCGAGTTTCGCCGCATCGCGTTTCTCGGGAGATTCGAAGTCAGGAAGGGCACGGGGCTTTTCGTCGATGCCCTGCGTCAGCTTCACCGCCGGCGGCCGGAGCTCCTGGACTCGATCGAGGAGATCGCCTTCGTCGGCCGGGAGGGAAACACCGGCGATCTCTCACCGCGACGCGCGGCGAACCGGCTGTCTTCGCTGCGCGCGCGGATTCGGTTCCTGAGCCGTCTGGACACAGAGGAGGTTCAGGCCCTCCTGCGATCCTGGGCACACGACACGCTGGTGGTGGTTCCCAGCCTCGACGACAACTACCCTTACGTCGTGATCGAAGCGTCGCTCGTTGCCGGCTTGCATGTCATCTGCTCGAACGCGGGCGGCATGCGCGAGATTCTCCTGCCCGCGGCCGGCGACCAGTTCTTCGACCCTTCCGAGCGGTCTCTCGGCGACGCTCTCGCGCGGTACCTGGCATCCGGTCCGCGTTCTCAGGCGGGACTGCATCCATATGACTGGAATCGCCACAACCGGGAGTGGCTCGATTTTCACGACCGGGTCCGGCGCGCCAGAGAGCCGCAACCGGGCGCCCTCGCCGTCTCCAGCAGGCCGACCCGGCACGTGGACGTCTGCATTCCCTTCTTCAATCACGGGGCATACCTGCCGGCGTTGCTCGAAGCGCTGGCGAACCAGACGCTGTCGGCGGGCTCGGTCACGGTGGTCGACGACGGTTCAACCGACGGTGAGTCGCAGCGCGTTCTTGCTGAGATGGGAAGCAAGTATGCCGACCGGAACTGGCGCTTCGAGGCCTCGGCGGTCAACAGGGGCGTCAGCGCCGCCAGGAACGCCGCGGCCTCGAAGGGGCATGCCGAGTACCTGCTGTTCCTCGACGCCGACAACGTGCCCGTTCCCCACATGGTCGAGCGGTTCCTGTCGGCCATCGAGGATTCCGGCGACGACTGCCTGACCTGCTACTTCCGTGCCTTCGAGGGCAGGCACGCTCCGTTCGAACGGGCCACCGAAGAGGCGGGGAAGTGCGCCATCCGCCAGGTCGTCCCCACCAGGTACGATTTCCTGCCTCTCGGACCGTGTCTCCCGCTCGGGCTCTTCGACAATTTCTTCGGAGACGCCAATTTCATCGTTCGACGATCGGTCTTCGAAGCCCTCGGAGGGTTCTCCGAGGAGCCCGAATACCGGTACGACACCCACGAGGATTACGAGTTCCTGCTGCGGCTCATCCTCGCGGGAAAGACCCTGGATGTGGTGCCGGAGGTCCTGTTCTTCTACCGAGTCACCGGGAGCGGCCTCATGGGGACGACGAGCGAGTACCGGAATCGCCTGCGCGTGCACCGGGCTTACGCCGCGCTCCTGCAGAACGCGGGCCTGCCCGGCCTCGTGCCGTACGTCTACGGCCTGTACGAGAGGGGCAAGCCGCTGGAGTTCCTGGTGGCTGAAGCGCGACGGGCGCTCCGTCATCCGCTCGCGGCCGCCGCGACGATCGGTCGGGCGGGGCTGCGGACCCTGTGGAAGCGGTTCGACGGCTGACGAGGCGGCGGCGACGCCGCGGACCACTCCGCGACGCGCGGGTGTTCACGCGGTTCCATGGTAGGATGCCGTCTCGCAGGCCTCAGTCGAGATCACGGTGGTTCAGGAGTTCAAATCTCTGCCAAAGGACGGAGGGTCGAAAGCGCCGCGGTCGCCGACGGTGTCGGTCGTGATCCCGACGCTCAACGCCGAGCCCTTTCTGCGGGGCATTCTCGAGGCGGTCTTCACCCAGGAACCGACGAGCCCGTCGGAAGTCGTCCTGGTGGACTCGATGTCCACCGACGCCACGCGGGACATCGCCGCCTCCGTGGCCCGCGTCCGGGTCGTCCCGATCTCCGACTTCTCGCACGGCCGCGCCCGGAACCTCGGCGCGCGCGCGGCGACGGGGGAGATCGTCGTCATGCTGACGCAGGACGCGATGCCGGCCGGCAGGACGTGGCTCGCTGCGCTTCTCACCGCCTTCGCCGACCCGCAGGTCGTGGCGAGCTACTCGCGGCAGGTCCCGCGGGCCGACGCGAACCCGATGGAACGGTTCTTCCTCGAGCGGCGATTCCCGCCGCGCCCGCCGGTGCGA
The DNA here is from genome assembly GCA_963717945.1 of uncultured Acidobacteriota bacterium. GTDB lineage: Bacteria > Acidobacteriota > Vicinamibacteria > Vicinamibacterales > Fen-181 > FEN-299. The sequence goes on from CAVQXT010000007.1 coordinate 1,026,047, forward strand.
CGAGCGCGGCGCGGCGACGGCCCGCTCACGCTGGAGGACGTGTTCTTCTCGAACGTCAGCGCCGCGATCCGCCGGGAGGCGCTGGTCTGTCATCCGTTCGACGAAGGGCTGATCATGAGCGAGGATCAGCAGTTCTCCCGGGACGTGATCGCGGCCGGGCACGCGGTGGTCTACCAGCCGGAGTCGGTCGTGATCCACTCCCACGACTACTCGGCGGCCACGTGTTTCAGGCGCTACTTCGACAGCGCGTGCTCGCTCAAGGTGATCTTCCCGGAGCACGGGCTCGCAAGAACCGTGGCGATGGCCGCCAGCTACCTGCCCGACGAGGCCAGGTACATGGTGCGCGCGCATCCGCGGTCGCTCCCGAGGTACCTCCTCTATAATCTCGCGAAGGTCGGCGGCACCCTGGCCGGCCTCATGGGCGATCGGCTGCCGCGCCGGGCCGCCCGGGCCCTCAGCCTGCACCGGTACCACTGGGAGGAGTAGCGTGGTGATCCCGCCGGGGGCCGCATCAGCAGGCCTGACGCCGCCCGACGGGCGAGGCGCGGGCGAACGCCCGGGCCTTCGTTATGCCGGCTGCCCGTCTTCGAGGGCTCCGCTCGACGGCGCGGCGTCGTCCGCCTCCCAGCGTTCGGGAGGCGCGGCGTCGTTCGCCGCCCAGCGTTCGGGAGGCACGGCGACGTTCCCGGTCGACAGGAGCCGGTCGTCGCTGATGCGCAACCGGTCGTGCTCGATCCGGTCCACGCCGAGCGCACTGATCGCCAGCTGGCCCGTGTCCAGGCGGAAGACCAGGCGCTTCTCGCGCAGGTACCACAGGTGGAACTCCACCATCTCGATCGGCATGCGGAGCAGGCGGGAGATCTCGTACTCACCGAGGCCGGGCATCCGCATCTCGGTCCGGCGCTGCACGTAGAGCAGCGACAGGATCCGCTGCCTGGTGGCGGTGTCTTCGGCGAACGCGGTGCCGTGCGTCGCCTCCGATGCGAGCTTCCACTTGCGGTTCCAGTATTCCTGGTACTTCGCGTCGTAGCCGGCCCGCGTTTCGGGGTCGCCCAGGATCGCCCTGGCCCTGCTCAGCCGGCGGAACCTGGCTTCGTCGCTGGCTTCGCCGATGTCCGGGTGGCACTTCTTGGCCAGGTGGCGAAACACGCGGTCGATGGTGTCCTCGTCGGCGTTGGGGCTGAGCTGCAGAAGGTCGTAGTAGTCGACAAACGGTTCCTCGGTCACACGTCACTCCCTGGTTCGGGCGGAGCCCACTCACCGCGCCGGCACGGTCCCACCCGTCAGAATGTATCGGCCGCTCGACACCACAGGGCCAGTCCCCCCCGATCAAGGCCCGTGGTATCCTCCCTTCCCGTGCGCACCGGCCGTCCGAATTCCCCCTGACGGTGGAGCGTCTTCGCCACGGGAGACCGCGCCCGATGATCGACCCCGTCGAACGTGCCGCCCGCGAAATGCGCAACCAGGCGAAAGTCGTGGCGGTGGTCATGTGGGCGGCGTTCGCGCTCAACTGGGCCGACCCCCACGCTTGTGGATCGCTATCTCGGGGGGCGTCAAAGGCGCTGACTTCGTTCAGTTCTACAGCCTGGCCACCGCGAGTCGGTTACATGACTTTGCCGCCCTCACATCGTCCCGTGAGCTGCACATCGTGCAGGCCAGGGCCGTCCCGCAGGCCGTCGGGGACAACTTCCCCGCAGTGTACCCACCGCAGGTCGGGCTTGCGCTCCAGCCGCTCGCGTTCTTCTCGTACCCGGTCGCCCTCGCACTGTGGACCCTGCTGACCTGGGCTCTTTACGGCACGGCTACCTGGCTTCTCTGGAGGTGCTGCCCGCGCCTGCGGCCGTACGGCCGGACAGTCGCGTGGGTGGCATGCGCATTCCCGGCGTTCTGGTGGCTCGTCACGACCGGCCATCTGTCTGCAGTGGCGTTGGGAGCGCTGGCGCTGGCCTGCCTTGCCCTGGACCGGAAACGGTCCTGGCTGGCCGGGTGCGCCATCGGGTTGCTGGCATACAAATGGACGCTGCTGCTTCCGGCTGTCGCGGTTTGCCTCCTTGCCGGTGAATTCACGATGCTGCTGGGCGCCGCGGCCGTCACCGCAGGCCAACTCGGCCTCGCGGTGCCGTTTGTCGGCCTGGACGGCGTCCGCCAGCACTTTGTCACGATGTTCGACTTGAGTCGAACGCCGGATGTGCTGGCCGCCAAGCCATACATGATGTACTCGCTGCGTACCTTCTGGGCGACCCTCGTGCCTGACCGTCTCGCGGTCGTCCTGTATCTCGCCTCGGCGCTGTGCGTCTTGATCGTGGCCGCTCGCGCGTGGCGTCGAACTTCGTCAGCAACAGGCCGCGTCGGGCTCCTGGCCTGCGCGGTCGTGCTGGCGACGCCGCACTTGTTTGCGTACGACCTCGTGGTCCTCGTCCCGGCGATCCTGCTCGCGGCAGACACGGCCCTGGCGCTGCCACGCGGAAGCGCCGCGAGGACGATGCTGACTCGAACGAACCATGCCGTGTTCTTCGTGATGTTGTTCAGCCTTGTGGCCGCGGTGGCGCGGATTCAACTCGCCACCCCGCTGCTATTCTTCTGGCTCGTTCTGCTCGCCCGTTCCGTCCGCCTCCGTTGACGCTGGGCCGACCGGCGTCGGTGCGGGCAAGGGAGGCCCGCCGGCCCCCGGCGCACGTTCCGGCTTCATGGAGAATCGGCGGATTTCAACCGGCGCGTCCTCGGCGCCGAGCCATATCCCCAGGCTTGCGCGGTCGTCGTCTTCTGCCGCGGCGAAGCTGAGGTCCATCACCGTCCACCGGTCCGTCAGCACCAGCTCCTCGCGCAATCCCAGCGAGTGCCAGGGCGCATGGTCCTGCCACAGCCCCACCGCCACCCGGCGCAGGCGCTCCGCTCGAATCTCCAACTCCACTTGGTATCGACGGCAGGCGGAGACCGAACCACAGGGCCGCGTCAGGCGCACGTCCCACGGCTGCCCCCCGGGCCGCGGGATCACCAAGCGGACGACGCCCGGGTTCCCCCGCTCGACACGGGCTTCGGCCCCATCGTCCAGGTGCAATTGCCCGCGGCAGATCAGCCAGATTCGAAGTTGTCCTGCAAACCGCCAGAGTTCACGCACCCGCCGCTGGTAATTGCCTTGAAAGAGCAGCACCTGAACCACCGGCAGGGGCGCGAGCGACGGAGAACGCCAGGCGCACTGCAGCGCCAGAATCAGCGGCAGGTAGCATTCGTAAAAGGGGTGGCTGAAGCGCCACCATTCGATCGCGGCCGCCTCCCCCCGCTCGTGGACGTAGTAATTCCAATTGTGAGCGACCTTCGTCCGAACCATCGCGACGTACAGCGCGGCGCCGGCCGCCAGCAGTGGGCTCAGGCGAACCAGAGAGACCAGGAGCGCGAGGAACGCCGCCAGTTCGGCGGCGTAGACTCGATTCACCAGGATGCGGGTTCGGGACCGGCCCAGCCCGGTGGCCAGCGTCGAGACCCCCGCCTGCAAATCGCCGGCGCGGTCCTGGAATTCGTGGATGATGATTCCCTTGATGCCCAGACCGAGCGACCAGATCGCCCCGCATGCGGGAAACAGCCACCACCACGGGCCGGCGCCCGAGTGCGCCGTCCCGGCGCTGGCGAGCACCGAGATGGTGTAGAGGCAGGGCACGACGTGCGCTCCCAGGGTGTCGCACAGCACGCCGGCGACGCCGCGCTCCTTCAAGCGAAGTGGTGGAGCCGAATAAATCGTCGGCAGCAGATACTCGACGGCGAGCAAGCCGAGACTCAGCCGCGAATAGTGGAACAAGGCGGCGGGAGCGAAGCCCAGCGCCAGCGCCACCGCGCAGCCCGCGTATTTCTGCCAGGAGGGCAGCCGGCTGAGGGAGTTCTCCTTTCCCGTCCGACGGTCGGCCTCGATGTCGAACAGGTCATTGATGAGATGCCCGTAGGAACCCGCGCACAGCCCCACGAAGAGGATCAGGCCGATGCACCCCGCGGCAGCCGCCGGAGGAACATCGTACAGGAGCACCGAGGCGTAGCAGAAGGCGAGAACCGGCGGGATCTTGGAATCCCACCAGTTGTCGGTCCGTGCTAACTCTCGCAGCGAGGGCATCGATTGATCTGGACCATCCCGCAATGGTGTTGACCGTTTCGGTCGTCTGCCAATGACGCTCGCGGACAGCATACACGCCCTGGGCCTTCGTGCCGTGCCATCCTCCCTTTTCGTGCGCATCGACCGACCCTCCGAATTCGCCCCGACCGTCGAACGCTCCCGCTTCTACGCGCTCCTGGCGCCGCTCCTCGACCGGTTGGTCCACAAGGCGTATACGATCGCCCTGAATGGCCCCTCGCGACGGAAACCGGAGGACACCAATAAGGCCTGACACCCAGACAGACGCCCGACGTCGCTACGCTCCGATCACGATGCGTGGAATAGGTTCCGGCGCGCCGGCGGGCCCGCATGCCATTCCGTCACCTGATATGATTCCCGGTGATGGACCGCGGCCGCTCCTCGGGTGCCTCCGTGCCGTCGCGACGAACCGTGATTCGCGGCGCCTTCTGGCTGCTGGCCGCCGCGGCCGTGGGCGTCTTCGTCTCGATGACCACCCGCATCGAGAAGGCCGTCAAGCGGCCGCGACCACTCACCATTCCGCCCGGCAGCGGCGATGCGATCACGTTCGTGGACGACGTCATCGTCTGCCGCGGGGACCGGAAGGTCCGGGTGTTCTCCGCCCGGTGCACCCATCTCGGCTGCCGGATCTCCCAGACCGCGGGTGGGCTGATCGCCTGCCCGTGCCACGGGTCGAAGTTCAGGCCCGACGGCAGCGTGGCCTCAGGCCCCGCGACGCGCCCGCTCGTGGAACTTGCGCACACCATCGACCCGCGATCGGGAGCCCTGGTCGTTCATGTCTCCTGAGGGTTCGCAGCCTCACGCGCCTCGACGCTGGTCGCTCCACTCGTCGTGGGGGGAGCTGGCGTTCGCGGGCCTCCTTGTCGCCATGGCGTCGGGCGTCGCGCTGGCCTTGCCCTACGACGCCGGCCGTCCGTACGACTCGGTGGCGTGGCTGATCCTGACCAACCCGGCGGCGTCCTTCTTCCGGAACGTCCACTACTGGGCAGGGCAGTGGTTCCTTGTCCTGACCCTCGCGCACACCTGGGACCATCTGTCGAGATGGACCGAGACGCGGGTCCCCCGAAGCAGGTGGTGGCGAGTCACGGCGTCGCTGCCGCTTGCCGGGTTCGTGATGTTCTCGGGCTTCCTGTTGAAGGGGGACGCGGAGTCGCAGCAGGCGCTGCGTCTCGTCACGGCCCTGCTGGACCAGGTCCCTGTCGTCGGCCATCTGCTCGCCGTCTCCCTGTTCGGGTCCGAGGGACACCGCCAGATCCTCTACGTGCACCACGTGGCGACGGCCTCGATGCTGACGTGGGTCTTTACCGCGGAACATGCCCGCGCCCTCTGGCCGCGCTTCGTCTCGGTCGTCGAAACGGTGGTGCCGATTGCGTGGCTGAGCTTGTTCCTGACGCCCGCGCTGCATGACGGGCTCGACCCTGTCGCCAAGGGGCCCTGGTATTTCCTGGGTCTGCAGGAGGCCCTCCACTGGATCAGCGAGCCGTTGTGGCTCGTTGCGGTCGCGGTCGCGGTCTTGATCGTGATCCTTCGGCTGCCGCGATGGTCCGAGCGCCGGGCCCGCACAGCCAAGTGGGCGCTGGTGGTTGTGACCGTCGGCTACGCGATGCTGACGGTGGTCGGCGTGTGGTTTCGCGGAGAGAACTGGTCGCTCGTCGAGCCGTGGAGCGCGAACGCGGATATCTCGCGGTCCACCGGCCTCGAACTGGCCGGCCTCGGGCGCTGGTGGGGACCGCCGGTGGCAGACGTCGTCGCGCACGACATCCCGGTTGTCCTCGGGCGCCGGGAGGGGTGCCTGTTCTGTCATGCCGGCATGGCCGGGTTGTCACCCTCGCACAGCGCGGAGGCGGTGGGCTGCGCGTCGTGTCACGACGGAAATCCGTTCAGCCTGGACAAGACGACGGCGCACGCGGGGCTCGTGCTGATTCCGGGCAACCTCGCGTCGGCGAGTCGCACGTGCGGCACGCCGGCCTGCCATCCCTCTCAGGTCGAGCGGGTGTCGCGCTCGCTGATGACGACGATGGCCGGTGTCGTGTCAGTCGATCGCGCGGTGTGGGGAACGCCGGCGCGGGAGGCGCGACCGGCGAACGTCGAGACCCTCGGGCGGACGGGCGCCGACAGCCACCTGAGACAGTTGTGCGCGTCGTGCCATCTCGGGGCGGTGAAGACGGTGCCCGGTCCGACGCGCGAGGACTCGCGGGGCGGCGGCTGCAACGCCTGCCATCTGCAGTACTCGCCGGCGGCGCTGGCCGACTTGTCGCGCCGAACCACCGCGGCGCCGCGCGCGCACCCGGACGTCTCGATCGCGATTCAGCCAGTCGCCTGCTTTGGCTGCCACAGCAGGTCGGGACGGATCTCGACGAGCTACGAGGGGTGGAGCGAAATCTCCGGCAAGGCTGAAGCCTCGCCCAACGCTCGAAGCGAGGGATGGGGCGCTACTCCGGTAGGGCGGGGCTCAAGCCCTGCCAAGACTCGCCGTCTCGCGGATGGCCGCGTCTTCATCTTCGTCTCTCCCGACGTTCACGCGCGCAGCATGGACTGCGTGGACTGCCACACCGCGCGGGAAGTGATGGGCGACGGCGCGACCCACGCGCGTCAGTACCAGGCCGTGCGGGTGCAGTGCGAGGACTGCCACTCGCGACGGCTCTCGGCTTCGGGCTCCGGGCTTCAGGCCTCAGGCCGTGCCACACCGTTCACCACCGACGGCCTGCTGCCTGCTATTTCGTCCGATCGTCTCGACTCGGAGTCCCGGAAGATCGCGGAACTACGGGGCCGGAACAGGCCGGGCGAGCTGTTCCTCGCCACGGCCAGGGGCGGCGACGCGCTGATGAACACCGGCGTCGATCCGCAAGGCGTGGCCTGGCTCGCGGCGAAACGATCCGGCAAGCGCCTCCCTCTCAAACCGCCGGCGGCGGTGTGCGTGCGGGGCGCCGGGCACGAGCGGCTCTCGTGCATCAGTTGCCACGCGGCCTGGGCGCCGCGCTGCCCGCAGTGCCACACGGCGTTGGATCCGCAGGCGAAGGCCGTGGATCTGCTGGACGGCCGGACGACCGAGGGCGCCTGGATCGAGACGCCGGGAGAATATCGCGCCGTGCCGCCGACACTCGGCATTCGCCTCGACCCGACGGGGCAGGCGGCGCGAGAAGCCGTGGACACGTTCATCCCGGGGATGGTGATGACGCTCGATCGGAACCAGGCGGCCGGCGCGAAGCCGGACCTGGTGTTCCGGCGCCTGTACGCGCGTGCCTTCTCGCACACGATCGGCAAGACGGCGCGGTCCTGCCAGTCGTGCCACGCGGACCCCGTGGCGCTCGGATACGGGGAGGGGACGCTGCGCTACGGCCGGGATGGTGACCGTGGGCGGTGGCGCTTTGCGCCGCGCTTCGCGCCGGGTCCGGACGGCCTGCCGGCCGACGCCTGGATCGGATTCCTGCAGGAACGGAGCGCGGCGACATCCACGCGCCGGGACGTGCGGCCCTTCACCGTTGCGGAGCAGAAGAGGATTCTGACCGTCGGCGCGTGCCTGACCTGTCACGCACCCTCAGGGAATGGCACGGAACTGAAGTTCTGTGCCGACAGGAGGAAGGCCTGTGCGCCGATTCCAGACTGGCGCGCCGCGCTCGCACGCGTGACTCCGAAGTGTCTGGTCCCGTCTTGGTGATCCTGCCCGCCTCGCCGATGTCCGGGTGGCATTTCCTGGCCAGGCGGCGAAACACCCGGTCGATGGTGCCTTCGTCCGCGTTGGGGGTGAGTTGCAGCAGGTCGTAGCAGTCGACGAACGGGTCCTCGGTGACTGGTCACCCCCCTCGGCCGGGCGCATCAAGCGGCCCGTCTCGACACAAAACCGTTCACCACGGTGCGTCGGCCGCTCGACGGGCGAGCATCGGTTCCCACGGCCGGAGGCCCATCCAGCCCCGCGCCAGGCAGGCGCTGCGCCCGCCGGACCGTGCTATCCTCCTCGTCCGTGCGCATCGACCGACCCTCCGAGTTCTCCCTGACCGTCGAACGCTCCCGCTTCTACGCGCTGCTGGCGCCGCTCGCCTCGCCGGGCGATATCGACCTGCTGCTGAAGAACAGGCGCCGCGACTACCGCAAGGCCGTTCACCATTGCTGGGCCTACCGCTGCCGTGATGCCGCCGGCGCCATTGTCGAGGTGTCGAAAGACGATGGGGAAGTGGGACATCCGGGCCGGGTCCTGCTCGAACTGCTGAAGAAGCACGATCTCGAGGGGGTGCTCGTCGTCTCGCGGATCTTCGGCGGCGTGAAGCTCGGCGTCGGCGGCGTCTCGCGGGCGTTTCGCGATGCGGGGCAGGGAGCCATCAACAGGATGGCTCAGGGCTCAGGACTCAAGGCTCAGGGCTCGGAGTGAGGGGCGCCTGTCCGCCGAAGCCGTGAGGGCGAAGGCGGAAGGGGCAAGGGATCAGCGGTCAGCGGATCGCGGTTGGTGGTCCGCCACCACCGGGCAACGCGCCCGTCGGCACCACCGGGATTGGAGAGCGGCATGGGGCACACGCTTCGATGGAAATTCGACCTTGTGGAATTCCTGCTGATTGTCGTCTTCGTCGGTGTCGTATCGTGGCGTCTGGGGTCAGCATCGGGGGGCTACGTCTATTCTGAACAAACGACGCGCGCGGAACAGGCGGAGCTGAAAAGCCGATATGGACCCCAGCGTTACTCGGAGCACGACGAGGAGTGGATTGCCCGCGACTTCTTTCAGGACCGACGCGGTGGAGTGTTCGTCGACATCGGCGCCGGCCACTATCGCGATTTCAGTAACACGTTCTACCTCTGCTTTCAGCCGCTCAAGTGATTGTGGCGGCTGGCAGCAGGCAGACGACCGTGGCCCGAAGTCCGAAGCCCGTGACCTGAAGCTTGAGGATCGAAAGGGCGCAACGATGACAGCACGCACCTACGAGATCTATCTGCCGGGCGCATTCAGGGTCTGGTTCCTGATCATGGCCATCATCACGATCGGGATGCCGATCCTGGTCCTTGTGACGACCGGTCAGCCCGGAGGGCCCCCTTGGCCTGTGGCGGTCCTCTTCCCGGGTGTCATGGGAATCGTCTGGGTCATGGTCTTGCGGACTCCGCATCGCATCGAGGTGCACGCGGACGAGCGCATCGAGTTCGTTGCGGTCCTGAGGCGACGAATCGTTCCTGTCTCCGACATCTTCAGCGTACGGCCGCACCGTACTCAATTCGGGTGGCTGGTCATTCGATATTCCGGCGGCAGAATCGCCATCGCGAACCAGTTCACCGGTTTCCACCAGCTGCTCTCCGAACTGGCGCAGCGCAACCCCGGCGCTGAGCTGTTGGGCTGCTGATCGGGCCTCGGGAGCACGCTGCCACGAGGCAGGCAAATCGTCGGGCTTGACGCCGAACGCGAGCGAATATGGGCAGACGACTTCGCAAGGCTGACTTGCTCATCTCTCGTGGACCGGGCCCTCCTGGACGCTCAGCGATTACCTCCGCGCCTCGACGGCCGCGCACTACTTGTGGGCGCGGACCCGAGTCCGCCGCTGGCAACGGGCCCAGGAGCGGGATGACGATAAGAGCTGAAGGGGATCCGATCTTGCGATCTTGCGATCTTGTAATCTTGCGATCTTGCGAAGCCTGCCCGCCGAAGCTCGACTTGTCCGCCATCGCCACATCGCGGCGAAGGCGGAAGAGCCAAGGCGGGAGAGACGTAAGCCGCCAGCCGTGAGGCTACCAGGGCTTGGATCGGGTATCGTATGGAGTAACTGCTTCGAAAGGAATCAAATGGCCAGGCAGAACTACCAGTTCGAGAAGCGCAAGAAAGAGCTCGAGAAGAAGAAGAAGAAGGCGGAAAAGCTGGAGCGAAAAGCGTCCAAGTCCACTTCCGAACCCGAGAAGGTAGACACTCCCACCTAACGGGAAGTGTCGGACGTCGCCAGCGGCCCGGGTTTGGCCGGTCGGTCCGATTCGAGGAGGTGTGCTCGTGCAGAAGCAGACACCCAGAGTCAATCCGTCGGAAGAGACCATCGAGATTGGTCCGGTACGCATCCGGTTTCTCCTCACGTCCGACGACTCGGGCGGCAGCGCATCGGTGTTCGAGTTCACCGTCCCCGCCGGTCAGAAGCTGGCGGCGCCGGCCCACAAGAACGACGCCTACGAGGAGGTCCTCTACGGGGTCGCGGGGGTCCTGACCTGGACGGTTGACGGCACGCCGATCGAGGTCGGCCCCGGGCAGGTCCTGTGCATCCCGCGCGGTGCGGTGCATCGGTTCGACAACTTCGGCCGCGAAGACGTGAAACAGCTCGTAGTCATCGCCCCTGCGATCATGGGCCCCGCGTACTTCCGCGAGGCGGCCGAGCTCCTCGTGTCCGCCGGCGGCGGTCCGCCCGACAAGGCAAAGATGATGGACGTCTTCCGCCGTCATGGCATGACGTTGGCGCCACCGCCGGCCAGGTAGCGGGCGGCGGTTCAGGGCCGGCCGCAAGGTCGGCGGCTAAAGACCCGGCCTACACAAGGTCGGACGGCCTCGCCCCGTCTTCCGCCAGCGCCTCCCGCAGCGCCTCGACGAGCCGGTCGGCGTCCTGGGCCGAGAAGGGGAGCGGCGGCTTGATCTTGATCACGTTGTGCAGCGGCCCGTCGGTGCTCACCAGCACGCCGCGGTCCTTCAGGCGGTTGATGACGTAATCGGCCTGCCGCGCCGCCGGAGCGAGCGACTCGCGGTCCTCGACCAGCTCGACGCCGATGAAGAGCCCGAGTCCCCGCACGTCGCCGACGATGGGGAACTCCCGCGCGAGATCCGACAAGCCGCTCTTGAGCCGCGCGCCGACGTCGAGGGCGTGCGCCTGGAGCTTCTCGTCGCGCATCACGTCCAGCACCGCGAGGCCCGCCGCGCACGCCGCCTGCGTGCCGCCGAAGGTGTTGAAGTACTCCATCCCGTTGTCGAACGCCTCCGCGATCTCGGGCGTCGTGACGACGGCGCCAAGAGGGAAGCCGTTGCCGATCGGTTTGCCGAGCGTGACGATGTCCGGCGTCACCCCCTGCGTCTCGAACCCCCAGACGTGGGTGCCCACGCGGCCGAATCCCACCTGCACCTCGTCGGCGATCGCCACTCCTCCGGCCGCCCGCACGGCGGCGTAGGCGCCGGCCAGGTAGCCTTCGGGCAGCACGATCTGCCCTCCGCATCCGGGCAGCGACTCGCAGATGAAGGCCGCCACCTCGCGGCCGTCGCTCTCGGCGCGTTCGATCGCCCTCGCGACCTCGGCCGCGTAGCGCGCGCCGGCAAGGGGATCGCCCGCGCGGAAGGGACCGCGATACGTGTCGGGCATCACGACCGGGTGGACGTACGGCGCCCGCCCGGCGCCACCGGGGCCGGCGAACTTGTAGGGGCTGATCTCGACCAGCGTCGTGGTGTTGCCGTGATAGGCGACGTCCACGACGACGATGTCGCGGCGGCGCGTGTAAGCGCGCGCGAGCCGGAGCGCGAGTTCGTTCGCCTCGCTGCCGCTGCACACCAGGTAGCAGACGCCGAGCGGCGGCGGCATCAGCGCGCGCAGGCGCCCGGCGTAGGTCAGGATCGACTCGTGCAGATACCGCGTGTTCGTGTTGAGCACGGCCATCTGCCGCGCCACCGCCGAGACGACGCGCGGATGGTTGTGGCCGACGTGGGGCACGTTGTTGACGGCGTCGAGATAGCGGCGGCCGTCGGCGTCGTAGAGATACTGGCGGTACGCGCGCGCGGCGACGATCGGGTCGCGATACGACACGCTCAGGTTGCGGCCCAGGTGTCGCCGCCTCGCGTCGAGCAGCGCGGCCGGGTCGGCCCCGCGCGCCTGCATCCGTTCGTCGGGCAGGCCCAGGATCGGATTCGGGTCGGGGCAGAGACTCAGCCAGATGTCCCGCTCGCCGGGCGCGGCCACGCCGGGGAACTCCCCCTCACGCCCCAGCATGTCGGCGACGACCTGGAAGTGGAGGTGCGGCGGCCAGCCGCCGTTGACCGACGGGTCGCCAAGCCAGCCGATCCGCTCGCCGCGCGAGACACGGCGCCCGCGCTCCATCCCGTCGAGCGACGCGACGCTCAGGTGCCCGTAGAGCGAGTAGAACCGGAGAGATCCGTTCTCGACGACGTGCTCGAGGATGATCGTGGGGCCGTAGTCGCCGGGCGCGGCGTTGTTCGCGACGCTGTGCACCGTCCCGTCGAGCGGCGCGTGAACGGGGGAGCCGGCGCCGCGGAACAGGTCGATCCCCAGGTGCACGGTCCGGTTCTCGTCGTGCCAGTTGTTCGCGTGCCGGAACAGCTCGGTGACGTAGACCAGGCGGGCCTCGTCGTACCGGCCGACGGCAATCTCCGCCCCGCTCTCGGCCATCAGACGATCGACGTGCGCGCAGAAGGCCGGCGTGTCCTGCACGATCTCGGGACGCGCGATGTCGAGGCTGCCGACGCTCAGATCGAGCACGACGACCGGAGTCGTCCGCAGGTCGAGCCCCATGACCGGGGCGAACTCGCCGCGATGCGCCGCGAGCCAGGCCGAGACTCTCGGCGAGGCCTCGCAGGGCGGCAAGCCGCACGCGCGGCGGAACGCGCAGAGCGCAAAGGACGGGGGCACCTGGTCGAGCTGCTCGAGCAGCAGCCACGCCTGCCGCTGGCTGATGAGCAGGTACTCGTTGCCCGGCGCCGCCTCGGACTGCCTGGCCGCCATGGCCACGCTCAGCGCGAGGCGGGCGCGGATGAGCGGCAGCAGGACCGCCCGTTCGTCGTCGTCCAGCGGCAGGACGTCGTGGAACCCGCGAACGATGGCGGCCGCGGCGCCGATCGGATCGGGTTTGCCGAGCATGGCATACGTGCACGCCACGGCGAGATCGGCGACCACCGCCGACCAGATCATGTCGCCGAGATCGATGACGCCGACCTCGCCGGCCTCTCCGTCCCGGGCCGGACAGACGATGACGTTGTAGTCGTTCCAGTCGTTGTGGACGACCTGCGCACGAAGGCGATCGACTCGTGGGGCGACCTCGCGCGCGAACTCGTCGAGCACGCGCTCGACGAGAGCGCGCCGTCGCCCGTCCTCGAAGCGAGTCAGCTCCCCGGCGACCCAGGGTGTCTGGAGGAGATTCCACGGCAGCGGCCGCGCCATCGCCGGATGCGTGAAGCCGTCGAGCGCGCAGTTGGTCTCGGCAACCAGTCGCCCGAGTCGCTCGAGCAGCGCCTCGGTGTGCGGGCGCACTTCTGCCAAAACTGTTCCCGGCACCCATGTCAGCAGCCGGACGAAGTGCTCACGGCCGTCGGCGCCCGTCACCCTGACGATCGATTGGCCGGACGCCGACCGCAGGAGGCACGGAACCGCCAGACCGGGCCGCCGGGAGGCGAGGTGTTCGAGCGCGGCGTTCTGGAACTCGAGGATCTCCGGCTGCTCGGTCGCGTTGGCGATCTTGAGGACGAACCGCCGGTTGTCGGCCGTCGTCAGGAGAAAGTTCTGATCGCGCTCGCTCGGGAGCGGTTCGGCCGACGCGGTCACGCCGAAGTGCCGCCCGGCCAGCATTTCCGCTTCCATGGGGCCAAACTGCGGGGCGTGCTGCACGACTACATCCATAGCGGGGAAGCCATGTTACCATCGCCTCTCGAGTTCGCGCGAACAGGCCCCATGAACGAACCGAAGCGACTTCTCCTCACGGGCGGCGGCACGGCCGGTCACGTGAACCCGGCCCTCGCCATCGGCCGGGCCGTGGCGGGCGCGAGCACGCGCGTGCTGTTCGTCGGCGTGCGCGGCCGGGCCGAGGCCACCATCGTGCCGCGGGAGGGGATTCCGATCCGCTTCGTCCGGGCGTCGGGCTTTCCCGGCGGCCGCCCGTCGATGGCGCTCGCCCGGTTCTTCGCGAACCTCGCAATCGGCTTCTGCCAGGCCTGCGTGATCGTGCTGACGTTCCGGCCGACGGTCATCGTCGGCACCGGAGGGTTCGCGTCGGCGCCGGTGATGTTCGCGGCGGCGTTCCTCCGAAGGCTCGGGCTCAGCCGGGCGCGCCTCTACGTCCACGAGCAGAACGCCGAGCCCGGCAAGCTCAACCAGGTGGCGGGCCGGCTGGCCGATCGGGTCTTCGTGACCTTCCCCGAGACGCTGCGGCGCTTTCCGGGAAACGGCGTGCTCGCGGGCTATCCGCTGCGCCGGCGCATCGCGGCCGTCGATCGCGAGCAGGCGAGGGCCCGGCTCGATTTCGTGATTCCTCCGGGCCGCCAGGTCGTGTTCGCCTTCGGCGGCTCGCAGGGGGCTCGCACCATCAACCGCGCGGTCGTGGACGCGCTCGGCGACCTGATCCCCCAGAAGGACCGCCTGTTCGTCGTGCACGGCACGGGCCTTTTCAAGGGCGCGGGCTACGACGCCGGCGCGGATACGAAGGCGAGGCTCGAGTCGGTCTACACGGAGGCGGAACGGCGCGAGATCGAGTCGTTCTACGTCAGCCGCCCGTTCTTCTACCAGATCGAAGACGTGTACGCTCTGGCCGACCTGGTCGTCACGCGGGGCGGGGCGGGCAGCCTCTACGAGATTGCCTCGCTCGGCTTGCCGGCGATCGTCATCCCGAAGGCGAACCTGCCGGGCGACCACCAGGTGATGAACGCGCGCGCCATGGCCCGATGCGGCGGCGCGGTGGTGATCTACGAGGGCGCCAGCCTGGCGGGCGGACGGATCGACGAGCGGGTGGACGGCCGGACGCTCGCCGCCGCGATCACCAGGCTGCTCTCCGACGAGCGCGCGCTCGCCGCGATGGCGCAGCGCAGCCGCGCGTTCAGCCAGGCCGACGCCGTGAGCGTGATCGAGCGGTGCATCAAAGGGCGCGGATGCCGCGGGGAACGCCGCCCGGCCGGCCGTCGTGCAGGCGAACGGCGAAATGCGCGGCGCGCCGGCGATCGAGGCGCTACCGTCCAACGACGTGCTGCTCGGGCGCCTGGAACGGGCGCTGGCCGCGCGCGGGGCCGCGTACCGGCCCGACGACGTCGTCACCGCGCCCGGCGATCGCGCGTACTTCGTCAGCCGCGCCGCCCTGCTGCTGGCGAGGACCTCGTGGGAGCGCCGCAACGTCGGCGTCAAGCTGCTCGGCCTGCTCAAGGCGCGCGAGGGAGTGCCGCTGCTGCTGGCCCTGCTGGCCGACAAGCGTCCGGCGCCCCTCATCAAGCGGATGCTCGGCGGCGACTACGAGCAGGTGGGCTTCATCCGGCGCAACATCGTGACCGCGTTCGGCCGGATCGGGGACCCTTCGCCCGAGGTGGAGGCGGCGCTCGTCGCGGCGTTCGAGGATCCCTACTACGAAGTGAGAGCCGAGGCCGCGCGGGTGTCGGCCCGGCTGGCGGCCGGCTTCCGGGACCGCGACGCCCTGGTGGCCGGCCTGAAGCGCCTGCTGCCCGATCGCTGGCTCGAAGTGGCGGCCGCCGCGGCGCGGGCGCTGGGCGAGGTGGGGTCGGAGCGCGACGCGCTCCCGGCCCTGCTCGCGCTCAAGGACGCGCGGTTCTGGCACGTGCGGGCCGCCGCGCTCGAGGGGCTGCTGTCGCTCGTCGAGCGGGGGGAGGGCGGCGACCCGAACGCGCTGGTCGCCGGCCTGGGCGGCTTCGTCCTCACCTCGACCGACTTCAAGCCGGAATTCGAGATCAAGCGCCTGTACGGCCGGCTGCTGAAATCGGTGGCCGACCGCGAAGGAGGCGAGCGGTGATCTACCTGATCGGCGCGCTGGTGCACTCGCGGGTCGGCGCGTTCGGCCTGCTGCGCCTCTCGGAATACCTGACCATTCGGGCGATCGGCGCCGCGCTCACGGCGATCGTCCTCATGCTCATCGTCACGCCCCGCTTGATCTGGTACCTCCACCGGCGCGGCGTGGTGGACCAGTTGCGCGACACCGGCGTGCCGTCGGCGTTCGACAAGGCCGGGACGCCGGTGATGGGCGGCACGGTGATGATCGCGTGCATCATCATCGGGACGTTGCTGTGGTGCAACCTGGCCAGCCGCTACGTGCTCACGGTGCTGGTGGCCCTGGTGTGGTTCGGCGCGATCGGCCTGGTGGACGACGTGGCGAAGTGGAAGACGGGGTCCGGCAACTCCGGCATGACCGAGGCGATGAAGCTCGTGCTCCAGGGCCTCTTCGCCGCCGGGTTCGTGCTGCTGCTGGCCAGCCCGTACTCGCCGCTGCCGGCGTCGCAGGCGACGACGCTCTACGTGCCGTTCCACAAGTTCCCCATCGCGCGGTCGGCGATGATCTACCTGCCGTTCGTGTTCGTCTTCGTGATGCTCGTCGGCAACGCCGTGAACATCACCGACGGCATGGACGGCCTGGCGATCGTACCGTCGGTGTTCGTCGTCGGCGTGCTCGGGTTCTTCGCCTACATCATGGGGAACGCCATCTGGGCGAAGTACCTCTTCTACCCGCTGCTCAAGGACGCCGGCGAGCTGATCGTCTTCTGCGCGGCGTTCGCGGGCGCGGGGATCGGCTTCCTCTGGTATAACGCCTACCCGGCCCAGATCTTCATGGGGGACGCCGGGTCGCTGGCGATCGGCGGCTGCATCGCCACCATCTCGGTCCTGCTCAAGCAGGAGGCGCTGTTCCTCATCCTCGGCGGCCTGTTCGTCGTCGAGGCGGCCACGTCGCAGATCCAGGACAAGATCGGCATCAAGTGGCTCGGGCGCCGGCTGTTCTACCGGGCGCCGTTCCACCACCAGATGCAGCACACCGGCCTGGCCGAGACCAAGGTGGTCATCCGGCTCTGGATTATCTCGGGGATGCTGGCCCTGGCGGCGCTGGCGACGGTCAAGTTGCGCTAGCGCGCAGCGCCTTACGCCGTACGGCCGGATTCGCCCGGGCGCAGGCCTGAAGGCCTGCGCTATCTGCAGTTCTTGCGGGGATCCACAGATAGCGCAGGGCTTCAGCCCTGCGCAGCAGCGTCAGCGCGAGTCGTCACCGTCTCCTGAGCGTGATCGCGGTGATCTCTCCCGGCCGGAAGAGGCGCATCGGCGGGCCCCAGAAGCCGGTGCCGCGCGACACGAGCAGCGTCATCCCGTTCACCTCGTAACGTCCGACGACATACGGATACATCAGCCGCACGACGTGGGTGAAGGGCCAGATCTGTCCGGCGTGCGTGTGGCCCGACAGCATCAAGTCCACGCCCAGCTCGGCGGCGCGTTCGACCTGCCACGGGCTGTGCGACATGTAGATGGTCGTGCCCGCGGGCCGGTGCGCGAGCGCCCGGTCAACCGGCTGGCCGTTGCCGCCAAACTGGCGGCGGGCCGACAGGTCGTCGATGCCGGCCAGCACCAGGCCGGGGGCCAGTTCCGTGGCCCGATCCCGCAGGAGCGTGATCCCGGAGGCGTCGAAGATGCGGATCGCCCGGTCGAGCCCCGCGTAGTACTCGTGGTTGCCGAGCACGCCCCAGACGCCGAGCCGCGCGCGCAGGTGGCGGAACAGCGGCGCGAGCGATTCCGATATCACGCCGTCGTGATCGACGAGGTCGCCGGTGACCAGCACGAGATCGGGCCGCAGGGCTTCGACTTGTGCCACGCGCTCCCGGACCCAGTCGCCGCCGAGCAGTGGCCCGATGTGCAGGTCGGTCAACTGGACGATCCGCAGGCCGTCGTACTCGGGGCGGAGACCGGACACGCGGACTTCGTGCTCGCGCACCTCTGGCGGCCGCAGCCCCTGGACGAGCGCGACCAGGCTCAGGACGCCGGCCGCCGTGACGGCCAGCCAGCGCGCCTGCCGCCACCAGGAGGGCGTCAGCCAGCCGAAGCCGGTCACGACGTCGGTGGCCAGCAGGCACACGAGCAGCAGGAAGAGCAGGCCCACCCACACCGACGCGCCGACCTCGAGCGGCAGGGCGGAGCGCCCGACCGAGCGGGACAGCCACTGGGCCAGCGGGAAGCTGGTCCAGAGAGCCGCCGCGCCGAGCGACAGGCCGAGGTGCCATCCGAATGACGGGCTGGCGGGGAGGTTCCAGAGCCGGGACACCACATAGAGATGCATGAGTGTCCAGACCCCGAGCACGATCAGAAGAAAGGTCATGATTCGACCGGCGTTGTCCGCGGGGGCGGAGGGCATGGGCTATCGTAACCGAAGGCTCAGGGCTCAAGGAAAGACGGCTCAAGGCTCAAGGCTCAGGGCTCTGGCCGGCCTGCAGACGATCACTGTGGTCTAATACGACGATGAGCGGGCCGGTCTATCTCATTCATCGCGCGATCGTCGCGCCCGAGCATCGCGGCGACCGGCAGGGACCGGCCTGGCGCGTCGCCGACACGATGTCGATCGCGGCCTTCCATCCCCGGAGCTCGAGCCATCGTCCCGACGCCGAGGCGGCGCTCCTCTACGACCCGTCGCACCTGCACGTCCTGTTCCGGGTGAAGGACCGTTACGTGCGCTCGGTGCACACCGCTTACGACAGCGACACCTACAAGGACAGTTGCGTGGAGCTCTTCCTCCAGCCGACGGCAGAGCCGGGCTACTTCGCCTTCGAGGTGAACTGCGGCGGCGCCTTCTCGCTGCGCTACATCGAGGACCCGACGCGGACCGCCAATCGGTTCGCGAAGTGGTCGCGGGTGGACGAGGGGCTGGCGGGGGCCATCCGCGTGTCGCACTCGATGCCGGAGGTCGTGGACCCCGAGCAGCCGGGGCCGGTTGACTGGTGGGTCGAGGTCTCGTGGCCGTTTGCGGTCATGGAGCCGTATTGCGGCGAGGTCCGACCGGTTGCCGGGCGCCTCTGGCGAGGGAACGCGTTCAAGTGCGGCGACGAGACCTCC
Organism: uncultured Acidobacteriota bacterium; assembly: GCA_963717945.1. Classification (GTDB taxonomy): domain Bacteria; phylum Acidobacteriota; class Vicinamibacteria; order Vicinamibacterales; family Fen-181; genus FEN-299. The sequence continues at coordinate 1,044,899 of CAVQXT010000007.1, forward strand.
CACCCGCACTGGGCGAGCTGGGCGAGCGTCGGCGAGGCGCTCAACTTCCACCAGCCCAGGTGTTTCGGGGAGCTTCGTTTCGAGCCTTCCCCCCAAGACTGAAGCAGTTACGGGCACGGCCGATAAGATGGGTGGAGTGTTGGTCGGACTGTGCCTATGCCTCTTTCCGTCCGGACGCCGTCACCGTCTGTCGCAGACGACGGCCAGGTTTCGTCGGCAGCCCAGCGTTTTCAGTGGCTTATCGGCTCGCCTCTGCGCGCCGAACTGCTGCGATTCCTGCACGCCCGGCCGGACCACACCTTCGAGCTCGAGACGCTGACCGGCGCGATCGGGTGCCTCCGCGTCGATGCCGAGCGCTGCCTCGAGTCGCTGATGAACGGAGGCGTGGTCCGGCGGGGCCAGCCCGGCTCGAACCGCTTTGCCGCCATGCGCCCGTCCGATCCGGGGATGGCGCGCGCGCTGGCCGATTTCCTGGCGGCAGCGGCAGCCTCGACGCCGCGGACCGAGCCGCCCTCGGTCCGGAAGCTGATGGAGCTGGTCGGGCGCGACGAGAAGATGCTGCTCGTGCTCGAGTCGATCCGCACCGCCGCGAAGACCGACATCTCGGTGCTGATCCTCGGGCCGACCGGCGCCGGCAAGGAAGTGGCGGCCAAGGCCATTCACGACCTGAGCCGGCGGCAGTCGCGGGCGTTCCAGGCCGTGAGCTGCGCGGCCGTGCCCGACTCGCTGTTCGAGGCCGAGGTGTTCGGCCACGAGCGCGGCGCGTTCACCGGCGCCCACGAGCGGCGGATCGGGCGGGTCGAGCTGGCCGATCACGGCACGCTGTTCCTGGACGAGATCGGCGACCTGGCCCTCGTGTCGCAGGCCAAGCTGCTGCGGGTGCTCGAGCAGCGCCAGGTCGAACGGCTGGGGGGCCGAGTCGGGATCGACGTGGACTTCCGTCTGATCTCGGCGACCAACCGGCCGCTCGAGGTGTTCGTCAGCGAGCAGCGGTTCCGCGAGGACCTCTACTACCGCATCAACGCCTTCACGATCCGCCTGCCCGCGCTCAAGGAGCGGCCCGAGGACATTCCGCTGCTGGCCCGCACGTTCCTGGCCAAGCTGTGCGTTTCGGAAGGGCAGCCGGCCGATGCGCGGCATTTCACGCCCGGCGCGCTCGCCCGGCTCGCCGGTCACTCGTGGCCGGGGAATATCCGCGAGCTCGTCGCCACGATCTCCCGCGCGGCGCTGTCGGCCGACGGGCCCGTGATCGCCGAGCAGCACGTCGGCTTCCTCTCCCTCGGCCTGGAGAACGGAACCCAGGTGGTGACCGATCGCCGGGTCCGGCCGCTGGCCGACGTCGAGCGCGACCATATCAGCGGGGCGCTTCGCGCCACGGGCTGGAACAAGAAGGAAACCGCCCGCCTGCTCCGGATCAGCCGCGAGACGCTCTACCGGAAGATCCGGACCTTCCAGCTGGCCGACAGCCGGGAGTCACGCCCGTGAAAAGACTCGAATGGTGGTACATCGGGGCCGTAGGCGTCGTGGGCGCGATCGCGCTCGGGTACTCGATCCACGACGTCGGCGCGATGCCGTTCGACCGCCGCATGATCCTCCTGGCCGTGCTGACGTGGGTGAGCGGGTCGTTCCCGATACGCATCCCCGGCCTCCCGGTCACGATCGGCGTGTCCGAGGCGTTCGTCTTCACGCTCATCCTGCTGTTCGGCGGCCCGCCGGCGGCGGTGGCCCTTGCCATCGACGGGCTGCTCATCTCGAAGCGGCGCAAGCACCAGGAACCCTACCGAATCCTCTTCAACTTCTCCGAGCCGGTCATCTCGGTGCTCGCGGCCTCGGCGGTCTTCTACTGGATTTACGGCGGACCACCGCTCGCGACCAGGCCGGCGACGGGCTTTGGCGACGTGCTGCTTCCGGCGGCGGCCATGACGGCGGTGTATTTCCTGTTCAACAGCGGCCTGAACGCGTTTGCCGTGGCGACCGAGACCGGCGAATCGCCGTACCGCGTCTGGCGCCAGCACTTTACCTGGCTGTCGCTGACCTACTTCGGCGCCTGCTCGGTCGCGATCCTGCTGGCCGTCAAGTGGCCGGGCCTCTTCAGCCCCGGCGCGGTCGCGGTGGCCCTGCCCCTGGTCGTCGTCTTCTGGATCACCTTCAAGACGTCGATGGCCCGCGCCGACGATGCCAACAAGCACCTCACCGAGCTCAACCGGCTATACCTGTCGACGGTCGAGACGCTGGCGATGGCCATCGACGCGAAGGACCAGATCACGCACGGGCACATCCGCCGCGTCCAGACCTACGCGGTCGGCCTGGCGAAATACCTCGGCGTCACCGACACGAAGATCCTCCGCGCGATCGAGGCCTCCGCGCTGCTGCACGACATGGGCAAACTGGCGGTGCCCGAGCACATCCTCAACAAGCCCGGCAAGCTGACCGCGTCGGAGTACGAGCGGATCAAGCTGCACTCCTCGGTCGGGGCGCAGATCCTGTCGGCCATCGACTTCCCCTACCCGGTCGTGCCGATCGTCCGCCATCACCACGAGAACGTCGATGGCACGGGGTACCCGGACGGCCTGAGCGGCGAAGACATCCCGCTCGGCGCCCGCATCATGGCGGTCGTCGACTGTTACGACGCCCTGACGTCCGACCGTCCGTACCGGCCCGCCCTGTCCGACGAAGAGGCGCTCGCGATCATCGAGGCGCGGAAGGGGACGATGTACGACGCGGGGGTCACCGACGCCTTCGTCAAGGTGCACGCGGAGATCGCCGCCGAGGTCAACGGGCACGAACAGGACGTCAGCGCGCTCAGCGAGCTGCTGCACCAGCCGCCGTCGGTCGCGGCCGTGGTCCCCGAAAGCGGGCCCGGCTCGGAGGAGACGAGCGCGGCGCTGCTCGCGCTGTCGGACCTCGCGGCCGAGCTCGCCGGGCACACGGCGGTCGAAGACCTGGCCGTGGCCATCGGGTCGCGCATTCGCCAGACGGTCCCGTGCGATCTCGCGGTCTTCTACCTGCGGGACCGGGTGACCGACGACCTGGTGTCGGTCTACGCCCTCGGCGCCGGCAGCGAGGTGACCAAGGGCCTCCGCCTGCGGATGGGGGAGGGGCTGAGCGGATGGGTGGCCCTGAACCGGACGACGATCATCAACTCGAGCGGGGCGCTCGACCTCACCGACCGCCGGCACGCGCTTCCCGTGCCGCTCGATAGCGCGCTGGCGACGCCGCTCTACGCGCGTGACAACGTGGTGGGCGTGCTGACGCTCTACGCGGCGTCGCGCGAGGCGTTCACGAGCGCGCACCAGCAGGTCGTGGAGTTCGCCGCGCGCCAGATCGGGCCGGCCCTCGAACAGGCGCTCAGCTTCGAGAAGGAGCGGATGGCGAGCCTGTTCGACGCCGAGACCGGCCTGCCCAACGAGAAATACCTCGAGCGCGTGCTGAACTCGGCGATCTACTCCTGCCAGGGCAACGGGCCGAAGCCCGGCATTCTCCTGCTGTCCGGGGCCGGCGATGCGGCAGAGGCCGCCGGGCAGGGCGGCGAGACCGCCACGCCGGGCGGGCCGAGCCAGCTGGTCAGGCTGGCCGCCACCTGCCGGATGGCCGTGCGCGTGACCGACCTCGTGTTCCGCACCGGAAAAGACGAGGTGGCCGTGCTCGTGACCGACAGCACGCCCGACGCGATGGCCGCGGTCGCCCGGCGGGTGACCGAAGCCATGAGCGACGAGGCCCGCGAGCGCGGTCACACGACCATCGAATCGGCGTTCGCGCTGTTCCCCGACCACTCGGCGGAGCCCGCCGATCTGCCCCGCGCCGCGCGCGCCCGGCGCGTGCAACTGCGGCTGGTCTCCCAAGCCCGCCCGGCCTGACGGCCGAGGGCGGTGGGCGGCCCGGGATCATCAGATAGAGCAGGGCTTCAGCCCTGCTCCTCAACCCGCCTCCTTCAGATGGCGCCGGCGGCGGTAAAATGGGGCGACCGAAGGACTCTCCCCGGAGGGCACCATGAGCGCATCGGGCCGGTGCGTGGTCGCGATCTCGCGGCAGGTCGGCGCGGGCGGCGCGTACGTCGGACAGGCCCTGGCCCGCACGCTGGGTGTCCGGTACGTCGATCGCGAGATCCTCAAGGAAGCCGCGTCCCTGCTCGGCCGGGACGCCACCGAGATCGAGAGCCTCGAGGAGCGCGTGTCCACGCTCTGGAGCCGGATGGCGGGCGCGCTGGCCTGGGGCGGGCCGGAAGCCACCTACATGCCGCCGCCGATGCCGGCCCTCTACGAGGAGGATCTGTTCGCCGTCCAGGCGCGGATCATCCGTCAGATCGCCGCGCAGGAAGAAGCGGTGTTCGTCGGCCGCGCGGCCACGTGGGTGCTGCGGGAGCGCGCGGACCTCATCAGTGTCTTCCTGCACGCGCCGGAGGCGATCCGCGTCGAGCGCGTGGCGCGGGAATATGGCATGAAGGACCCGGAAGAGGCCCGCAAGATGGTCTCCCGCTCGGACCAGCAGCGCAGCCGGTTCCTGCAGTCGGTGACCGGCGGGTCCTGGCTCGACCTCACCCACTATCACCTGTGCGTGGACACGGGCGTTGTCGGCCTCGACGACACCGTCAAGCTCCTGGTCGGGCTGGCGGCGGCGCGGAGGGGTTGACGGCGGCCCGTCAGGCGGGTCTGAAGACCCGCTCTACGTACGGATTTGTAGGCCGGCCCTTCAGGGCCGGCGCCAGGTGGTCCGGGACGCCCGTGTTGCGCTTCTGCCCCATTCCTGTCAAACTAATGACATCTGCATCGACTTAGATTGAGACCTTCCGTCAGTTGGATCTATTGAACCCAAATACAACTTCGACTTATTCTGTTCGGCCACGACGACGGCGCACCCGGCGGCCAGCGAGTCCAACCACAGACCCGTCCTCCCAGGGATTACCGGTCGGCGTCGGCCTTGAAGCGGAGGAGCGCGGACCCACGTTCGAGTCGTTCCAGTTTCCGCAGGCCCTGCTGCGCGGTATCAAAGAGCGAGGCTTCGAGACCGCCACGCCCGTGCAGCGTGACGTGATCCCCGTCGCGCGGACGGCCGGCGACCTGATCGCCTGCGCCGAGACCGGCACGGGCAAGACGGCCGCGTTCGTCCTGCCCATCCTGGAGCACCTGCTCGTGTCGCGGTCGCCGGACCAGATCGGCGCGGCCGCCCGCACCGCGGCGCTCATCCTCACGCCGACCCGCGAGCTCGCCGTCCAGATCGACGACGACATCCAGGGCTTCGCGTATCACACGGGCCTGTCGAGCGTGGCCGTCTACGGCGGCGCGCCCGCCGACCCGCAGGAGCGCGCGCTCCGCGCCGGCGTGGACATCGTCGTCGCGACGCCCGGCCGGCTGATGGACCACATGCGCGGGGGCGCGACGGACTTCTCCGGCCTCGGCGTGCTCGTGCTCGACGAAGCCGACCGGATGATGGACATGGGGTTCTGGCCCGACATCACGCGCATCGTGTCCGAGCTGCCGGCCTCGCGCCGGACGTTCCTCTTCTCGGCGACCATGCCCGAGGAGGTGATGAGGCGCGCCAGGGCCATCACGCGCGACGCCGTGATGATCGAGAGCGGGGTCCGCAACGGGCCCGCCCGGACGATCCATCACACGGCGGTGATGGTGCACGCCGGCGAGAAGGCCGCGTGGCTGGCGAAGTTCCTGCGGCGCGAAGCCGGCCCGGTGCTGGTGTTCTGCCGCACCAAGGCCGGCGCCGACCGGCTGACGTCCCGGCTCGTGGCCCAGGGGATTCGGACGACGGCGCTGCACGCCGACCGGACGCAGCAGCAGCGCTCGGCGGCCGTGGAGGGACTGCGGTCCGGGCGGTTCACCGCCGTGGTGGCGACCGACCTCGCGGCGCGCGGCCTCGACATCGAGGCGATCTCGCACGTCGTCAACTACGAGGTGCCCCAGACGCGCGACGCGTACGTCCACCGGGTCGGGCGGACCGGGCGCGCCAGCCTCGCCGGCACCGCCGTCACGCTCGTGTCGCCCGAGGAGCGGCGAGCGATGAACGCCATCGCCCGCGAGTTGTCGATCACCATCCAGGAGCCGGACGCCCGTCCGGCCGACAAGCCCTACGCTCCCCAGAGCCCGACGATTCCGCTATCGTAGAACGATGGCATTTCGGCTGCGCCTCGGCGCGCTGACGCTGCTCTCGGCCGTCGCGTGTCTCGCGGCGGCCGGCGACTCCGGCGTGCGCGGGCGCGTCCGCGATCCCGACGGCCTCTCGCTCCCGGGCGTCACCATCAGCGTTGCGACCGCGTCAGGCGCCGCGCTGCGGGCCGCGCCGACCGCGACGACCGATGCCGACGGGACGTTCTTCATCCGGCTCCCGCCGGGCGCCTACCGCATCCGGGCGAACCTCGAAGGGTTCGCGTCAATCGACCAGCCGATGACGGTGACGGCCGGCGTCGCCCTCCAGCTCGACCTGCAGATGCGGCTGGCCGACGTGAAAGAGCAGGTGACCGTCAAGGGCGACACGCCGCAGCCGGTGCTGGGCGTGCCCAGCCCGGCCGCGCCGGTGACCGCGACGCGCGAGGTCGTGGACACGGGAATGCTCCCCAACAGCCAGTACGACGACGTGCTGCCGCTGCTGCCGAATGTCGTGCGCGGCCCCGACGGCCTCATCGCCGTGGCCGGCGCGAGCGCGCCGCAGGGCGGGCTGCTGGTCAACGGCGTCAACCTGTCGGACCCGATCACCGGGGAGGCCGTGCTGCTGCTGCCGCTCGAGGCCATCGACTCGGTGGACGTCTTCTCGGGCGGATACCCGGCCGACGCCGGGAGGGCCACGGGCGGCGTGACGTCGGTCCACACGCGCCCGGGCGGCGACAAGTGGCAGTGGTCGGCCAACAGCTTCTTCCCGCGCATCAAGTTGGTCGGCATCGGCCAGCACGGCGTGGACTCGTGGGAGCCGAACGCCGGCGCGAGCGGCCCGCTGTTCGGGGGGCGGCTCTCGGTCGAGCAGGCCGTCAGCTACCGCTACAACCGCAACCGGTTCGAGACGCTGTGGGGAGAGCAGGAGAGCACCTACGCGGCGCTGATGTCCTGGACGCAGGCCGACTGGCGCGTGTCGGATCGGAACCACCTGGTGGCGTCGCTGTCGCTCGACCCGCAGCGCGACGACGCGGCGGGCATCACCGCCTTCACGTCGGCCGCCAGCGCGCCGCAGGTGCGGGTCGGTGGCTGGAGCGCCGCGCTCTCCGATCGCCTGACCATCGGCGACCGCTTCACGCTCGACGTGGGCGGGTCGGTGGTGCGCGGGCGGCTGGCCATCACGCCGACCGGCACCGACCCGTACGAGGTCGGCCACGACATCACCCGCGGCAGCTACTTCGACCGGCGGGACCTCGACGGCACGAGAGCCGAGATCACTGCGGCCTGGGGATGGACGGCGCCGTCGGGCCACCAGGTCCTGACCGGCGTGTCGGCCGCGACCGAGTCGATCGACGGCAGCGAGGCCGCCGGCGCGATCGACCTGCTGAACAGCGCGGGACAGCTCGTGCGGCGGGTGAGCTTCCTGCCCTCGGCGGTCCCCATCGCGGCCGACGCCAGGCACGTCGGAGGGTTCGCGCAGGACCGGTGGACGGTGCGGTCGTGGTTCACGGTCGACGCCGGTATCCGCTACGACTGGTCTTCGACCTCGCGCGCGGCCCTGTCGCCGCGGGTGGCGTGGACGATCAAGCTGCCGGGCGGGGCCTCCACGTTCGGGGGCAGCGCCGGGGTCTATGCCGACAAGATCCCGCTCCAGGCGTATGCGTTCGCGGACGGTCAGTCCCGGCTCATGCAGACGTGGGACGCCAGCGGCGCGATGACGTCCTCCGTCCTCTTCACCAATGCCCGGACGGGAACCTGGTCCACGCCGATCGCGTCGAGGTGGGACCTGGAGTTCGACCATCGGCTGAACCAGGCGTGGCAGGTGCGCGCGAAGTACCAGGAGCGCCACGGGCGACACGAGCTCGTCGTCGATCCGGTCGTGAACTCGGCGCAGTCCGGGGCGCTGGTGCTCGGCGACGGGGGCGCATCGAGCGCGCGGAGCCTCGAGCTGACGGCCGCGTATCGGGGCAAGGGTCGGGGGAACGAGCTCTATCTGTCCTACGTCCGCTCCCGGTCGCTCGGGTCGAGCGACACGCTCGCCGCGGTTGACGGCATGTTCCGGAACGCGTACGTGCAGCCAGGGCAGGTGGCGCCGCTCCGGGCCGACGTGCCGCACCGGCTGCTCGTCTGGGGGGTGTTCCACCTGCCGGCGCGAATCAGCGTGGCGCCGTTTGTCGAGGTGCGCAGCGGGTTTCCCTATACGCCGATCGACGAGGTGTGGACCTACGCCGCCCCGGTCAACAGCGCCAGGCTGCCCTGGTTCGGCGCGCTCGACCTCTACGTGAACAAGGAGATGGTGCTGTCTCCGCGCCTGCCGGAAGTCCGCTTCGGCCTCAAGCTCTTCAACGTGGCCTCGGTGCACACCGAGCGCGACGTGCAGCGGGACCTCGCCCGGCCGGACTTCGGGCAGACCTACAATCCGATCCCGCGCGACTTCAGCTTCGTCTTCGAACTGCTGTGGGGCAAGCGGTAGCGCGGCGTCTCAGGCCGAGTCGCGACCCGCGGTCTGCACGAAAAGCTCGGGGTAGAGGCGCCTGGAGCACTCGGGGCACAGCCCGTGCGAGAACTTCAGATCGAGGTGGGCGTCGAGGTACGCCTCGACCTGCATCCACAGGCCCTCGTCCCGCACCTTCTTGCAGCCCATGCAGATCGGCAGCGCGTCGGCGAGCGACAGCAGCAGCGTGAGGTCCTCGATGCAGACCAGCGCAGAGCGCCGGCCGTCGTAGTCGAGCGGCGAGGCGGTGACCAGCGCATACATCTGCTGGACGTTGCCGTCCTGGTGGTACTCGAGGCGAGCCCGCCTGCGGGCCGGCTCTCCGCCCGAGATCGCGAAGGTGATCAGGGATCTGATCACGCAGTCCGTGCAGGCCGCCGACTTCCCGCACCCCTCGGCGCTGTTGATGCAGTGCAGCACCTCTCCGTAGCGCTGGCGCAGCTCCGACTTGTCTCCGCCTCGCAGGAAGCGGCGCGCGGCGGGGTTGGTCGCCAGGATCCGCACGTCGCCGTCGGCGACGAAAGCGGGGAAGGGCAGGGCGTCGAACACGGTTGACGAGAACGCGGCACCGGCGGGGTCGAGCGGGCTCACGGCATCCTCCTGACTGGGTGTCCCCAATTCTAGTCCAGAACGATCCGAAGAGAGGAAGCTCGCGCCACACAGACCAGGTCGCGCCACACAGACCAGGTCGCGCCACACAGACCAGGTCGCGCCACACCAGCCATGTGTAGCGCCGGCGTTCTCGCCGGCCGCCCGACCATGTGTGGGGCCGGCCTCGCCGGCCGCCCGACCATGTGTGGGGCCGGCCTCCTGGCCGGCCTGAGGGCGCGACGGTTCCAAGCTATTGCCCGCCTGAAAAGAATCCGCGATTCCCAGCCACGCCGAACCGCGGGCGCCTCGTCCTCGCGATCCGGCTCCGCAGGCCGGGAAGGCTCCTCGCTCTGCGCCGGTTTCCGGATTTCTGTGTCCGGCTGGCGCTATTCGCGCTGGATCGACCGCACGCGCTGCGCCGGGGAAACCGGCGCAGGAGCTCATCGCCTTCCGGCATCTTGCGCGGCCTGCTCCGAACGGCTCGTTCGGCGAGTCATCCCACGGTCCGGCTCGCGATCCCGAATCGCTGTGGCCCGGCCGCCCCGCAATGTGTGGGGCCGGCCTCCTGGCCGGCCGGGGTCCGCGAGCCAGAAGGTTCGCGCCACACAGACCAGGTCGCGCCACACAGACGGGAACCGGTCAGTGTCCAACGCGTCGGACCCGAGCTGATAGAATCCCGGGGTGGGAGAATCCCGGTCGCCATCGCGTGATGCGCGCATCCGCTGGTTCGTGGTCAGCGTGCTCGTGCTCTCGACCGCGCTGAGCTTCGTCGATCGCCAGGTGCTCGCCGCGCTCGCCCCCTTCCTCAAGGAGCAGTTCCACCTCTCCAACGAAGGCTACGGCCTGGTCGTGTCGGCGTTCTCGCTCGCGTATGCGATCGTCGCCCCGGCGGCCGGCCTGCTCATCGACCGGATCGGGCTGACCGCCGGCGCCGCGGTCGCGGTCGGGCTCTGGTCGGTGGCGGGCGTGGCGACCGGCCTGGTCGGCGGCCTGGGCGGGCTGCTGACCTGCCGGGCCCTGCTCGGCGCCGCCGAATCGGGCGGCATCCCGGCGACGGCGAAGGGGTTCGCCCTCTACCTCGAGCCGCGCGAACGGGCGATGGGGACCGCGCTCAACCAGGTCGGCATCACCCTCGGCATGATGCTCGCGCCGCTGCTGGTCGGCGGCCTCGCCGCCGTCTGGGGCTGGCGGGCCGCGTTCGTGGCCACGGGGCTGGCCGGCTTCGCCTGGGTGCCCCTGTGGCTGGTGACGGCCCGGAGATTCCCCGCGCGCGAACAGGCGCGCGTCGCGACAGCCGGCCCGGCGCTCTGGCGCGACTGGCGGCTGTGGGCGCTCGCCGTCGCCAACATCCTGATGATGACCGTCTACAGCCTGTGGATGAACTGGACGACGGTGTTCCTGGTGTCCGCGCACGGGCTGGACCCGGTGGCCGCGAACCGGCGCTTCGCCTGGGTGCCACCCGTGTTCGCCTCGCTCGGCGGCCTGGCCGGCGGGTGGCTGTCGATGAGGTGGGTGAGCGCCGGCGCGGGCCTGTACGCGGCGCGCCTTCGCGTGTGCGCGGTCGGCGCCGTGCTGCTCGTGTCGACCGCGCTCGTGCCGGCCGTGCCGGGCGCGCTGCCGGCGACGGCGCTCATCTCGCTCAGCTTCTTCGCGGCCGTGGCCATGAGCGCGAACATCTACGCGATGCCGCTCGACCTGTTCGGCGCGGGCCGGGCCGCGTTCGCCATCTCGGTCCTCACCGCGTCCTACGGCCTGATGCAGACCGTCGTCTCGCCGCTCATCGGCTACTCGGTGGACCATTACGGGTTTGGGCCGGTCTGCGCTGTCTGCGGCGTGCTGCCGCTGGCGTCGCTGGTGGTGCTGGTCGCGGTGGGGCGATCAGAAACAGGCTCTCGGCCTGAGGGTGAAGAAAGGCGAATATGAGAACCAATGGGCCCGGCGTGCTCTTCTCGCGGTTGTCTCTCGTCCCGCTGGCCATGTTGGCGGCTTTCTCGGCCGGCGCGCGCGGCCAGGCTCCGTCGCCGATTCTCGAGAGTCACGAAGGCGACGATTACACGCGGTACGAGCTGCTGGCGCCGGGCTCGGGGAAGTTCCGCATCGTCTACGAGGTCACGGCCACGACGGCGGGTGCGCGGTTCTACTTCAACCCGATTCGGCAGGGGAGCGAGGCCAGCGACGAGGCGGTCTTCGACCGGGCGACGGGGCAACCGCTTCGGTTCGAGATCGTCGATGGCGCGGCCGCGCGCGCGGCGGGCTTCTCGCGGGCCGATCTCGGCACACGCTACATCCAGGTCACGCTGCCGCGCCCCGTGCCGGAGGGCGGAGAGATCCGGCTCCGGATCGACAAGACCTACGCCGACCCGAAGTCGTACTACCAGGAGGGCGGCGGGATCGTCTTCGACCGCGGCCTGGGCATCCGGCGAAACGCCGTCGTGATGCCGGCCGGCTACGAGATCGTGTCGTGCAACGTGCCGTCGCAGGTGCTGAGGCAGCCGGACGGCCGGCTGATGGTCAGCTTCTTCCACGTTGGGGCCGGCGAGGCGCCGCTGGTCGTCAAGGCTCGCCCGCTGCCGCGGGAGGCGTCGGCGCCGCCGGCTTCCGTCTCGTCGGCCGTCAAGCCGCGCGCGAGCGGTGGGGCAGCCGCGCCGGCCGCGGCGCCCACGATCGCGGAGCGTCTTTCGGAGCGCGCGCACGAGGACCCCGAGATCGTCTACTTCCTGCAGCAGCCCGAGACGCACGCCTTCTCCCTCTACCACGACTACACGGAGACGCACGAAGGCAACGACAAGTACCTGAACGTCGTCCGCGCCGGGAGCCGCGCGTCCAACCCGTCGGCCCGGCTCCTCGACACCGGCGAGGCGCTGAAGGTCGAGACGCTCAAGGGGCCCCAGATCACCGCCGCCCGCCTCGACATCGGGGAGCCGGTGACGCCCGCGAGCGAGGTCGTCGTGATCCACTACCCGGCCGTGACGAAGGGCCAGTCGATCCGCCTGCGCATCAGCGAGACCTACACGGACGAAGGGCGCTACTACCTCGAGGGCGGCCTGCTGGTCTTCGACAGGAGTTTCGGGCGGGCGCGGAACGCGGTCGTGCTGCCGGCGGGCTGGTACGTCACCGACAGTTCGATCCCGGCCACGATCGGCTTGACGAAGGATGGGCGCGTGCGGCTGGACTACGACAACCCGCGGCCCGACGAGGTCAGCGTGCTCTTGAGGGCGGCCCGGCGATAGGGACGACGGCCCCAGGCTCTGGGCTCTTGGCTCTTGGAGGGGTCAAGCCTTCGGCGTTCCGCCACTCGCATTAGCGATCACCATTTCGACCGCTGCGATGGCCCGGGCCTGGCGCTCGGGCCACGCGCCACGGATTTCGACGATCGTCGCGCCGGCCGCGGCCAGCGTTTCGCGGAACAGCCCGTGAATCAGCGCGCGGGCCTCTTCGTCCGGGCGATCGCGCATGAGGCCATCCGCGATCCAGGGGACGTCTGGGTAAAGGAGCAGGTAGAGGTCGCCGGTTCGCGCGCGCGCCGCCTCGACGATCCAGCCCGGACAATCCCCGTAATAGTGCCGGCTGTAGACGACGGTTGAATGGAGGTCCGTGTCCCGGACGACCACGCCAGGTCCGCCGTCGGCCGCCGCCAGGTCCGCAGCCTGCTCGCCGGCAAGCTGGCCCCGGGCGATCGGCTCCACGTCCGACGCGTCGAGCTCGGTCCGCTTCAGGTCCACGTACTGCCGCGCGAACTCCTTCGACCACGGCGCGCCGAACCTCTCGGCCAGCGCCGCGGCCAGCGTGGTCTTTCCGGTGCACTCCGACCCGGTGACGACGATGGTGAGCGGGCGGCGTGGGGAGGTCATGCGGCGTGTCCGAGCGACCGGCGCCACTGGCGCAGGCCCGACACCGCGAGCGCCACGTAGACGGCGTAGAGGAGGGCAGTCCAGGCCAGGCCCTGCGACAGGTACATCACGACGTAGACGAGGTCAACGACCAGCCAGACCCACCAGTTCTCGATGAGCTTCCTCGTCTGCATCCACTGCGCCACGAGGCTGAACGACGTCGTGGCCGCGTCGGTGATCGGCAGCGCTTCGTCGGTCTGGCGGGCGAGCCAGGCCGCCAGCGCCGCGGCGCCGACCGCACCGACAACGCCCGCCACGACGAGCGTGCGCCGGGTGGCCTTCGACACGCGGAGCGGCCCGACGCCCTGCCCGCCGTTCACCCAGGCGTACCAGCCGTAGACGGCCAGGCCGATGTAGACGACCTGCAGGCCCATCGCGCCGTAGAGCCGGGCGCGAAAGAAGACGGCGACAAACAGCGCGACCGACACGATGCCGACCGGCCAGCACCACACCTTCTCACGCGTCGTCAGCCACACGGCGACGATCCCCGTCGCCACGCCGGCAATCTCGAGTGCGCTCATCGTGTCGGGATCAGAATCTCAGCTCGAGGGCGACATACACGTTCCGCGTCGCCAGGGGGTAATAGTAGCGCGTGCCCTCGAGCGTCAGCATCGACGGGTTGGTCCCCTCGACGAAGTACTGGTAGCTGTAGCCGTTCGGGAACATGCGTCGATTGTCGAGCACGTTGTTGACCTGCACGCGCAGCCTCGGGTGCGCCGCCGAGAGCATCCGCAGCGGGCGCGACAGATCGAGCGACGCGGAGAGGGCGACGTCGGTTAAGGGCGGCGCCGTGAAATAGCTGTTGCCGGTATTGTCGAGGAACGACTGGCCCACGTGCTTCACGGTGGCGTCGAGCGTGGCGCCGCGCGTCGGCGTGTAGTCGGCGGAGAAGGTGGCCAGCACCGCGGGCGTGTTGTAGGGCGCGACGTCCTGGAAGGTGCGGCTCGTCGAGCCGGTCCAGTTTCCCGCGGCGTCGTAGACGTCGAAGAACTGCGTCCAGGTCGAGATCCGATTGAGGCTGTACGTCGCGGTGTGCCTGAGCTGGAGCGAATCGACCGGCCGCCATCTCAGGTCCATCTCGATGCCGGTGCGATAGCTGCGATCGACGTTCTGGTGGAGCGGGAGGCCGATCTCCGAGAGCTGACCGGTCTGGGCGATTTCGTGGCGGAACGACATCACGTAGCCGTTGACCTGCGCGCTGGCCCGGCGGCCCGTGTATGTCAGCCCGAACTCCCCGTCGACCACCTGCTCGGGCTGGACGGCCGCCAGGTTGTACACGACGCTGGCGTTGTCCTCGCCCTGCAGCATGTCCGAGCGGCCCGGTTCCCGCCCGGCGCGGCCGACCGACGCGTAAAAGCTCACGCCGCGGCCCACATCGAGCCGGACGCCGCCCTTCGGATTGAAGAACGTCCAGTGGATCGAGCCGAGGTCGAGCGAGCCGGCGTAGCGGAAGCGGGCCCATCGCACCTGGACGTCGCCGAGGTAGCTCCACCGCCCCCGCGTCCACGAGAACTTGGCGAAGGTGTTGAATTCCTGCTTGTAGCCGTGATTGAGGTAGTCGGCCGGCCCGGAGACGACGTCCCGGGTGTGCCGGCTCTCGAACGCGCTGGCGTAGGTGCCCCAGGTGAAGTCGGTGTGCGCGCCCGCCACGTGCAGCGTCGTGGACACGCCGACGTTGTGCCAGCTCAGGCCGTACTGGAAGAGGCCCGACGGCTCGGCGGCCGCGTCACGGAGGCGGTACCAGCCGTCGGCGGCGTTGTAGAACCCCTGGACGGCCAGCTCGGTCCCCGGTTTCAGCGCGCGGTGATACTGCGCCGTCACGAAGCCCTGGGAGAACTCGTCGCGCTCCTCCGGCGTGAGCGGGTTGGTGCGAAGGTCCACGGCGAGCGCGGCTTCGTCGGCGGCGAGAAAGGCCTCCTGCGTGTGCTCGCGGCCGAAGAAGCCGAAGATCTTGAAGTAGGAGTCTGACGTGTCACGGCTGGCGCCGAGGTAGATACTCTTCTCGCCGACGCCGGAGTTGTGCTTGAACCCGTCGGAGGTCTGCGTCGCCGCCTGCGCATACAGCTTGAATCCGTGCGCGAGCTTGCCCGAGTTGAACACGCCGCTCAGGCGCTCGGTGCCGAAACTGCCGGCGCCGGTCCTGACGACCACCCCGGGCCGGTCGGTGAACGACGCGCTCGCGAAGTTGATCGAGCCGACAAACGACGAGGCGCCGACCGTGGAGGTGCCGACGCCGCGCTGCACCTGGATGCTGTCCACGGCGTTGGCGAAGTCGCCCAGGTCCGCGAAGTAGAAGGCGGAGTCTTCCGGCTCGGCGATCGGCATGCCGTCGATGGTGACGTTCATCCGCGTCTGCGGGATGCCGCGCAGGTAGATGTAGGCGTAACCCGCCGGCGCCCCCGAGTCGGCGTATTGGGTCAGCGACGGGACCTGCTCGAGCAGGAAGGGGATCTCCTGGCCCCAGTTGCGGGCCTCGATCTCCTCGCGCGGGATGTCGGTCTTCGACACCGGCGCGTCTTCGGGCGCCCGGACCGCCTCGACGGTGACGTCCTCGCGGAACCGCGCGAGCGGCGAGAGGACGACGTCCAGCGCCACCGCGGTCGTGCGGACGTCCACGCGCTGGTCGGCATCGACGTACCCCGCGTGCGAGAGGCGCAGCGTGTAGGACCCGGGCGGCAGATCGAGCTGGCAGCTTCCGTCGGCGCCGGTCTCGACCGACCGGGCCGGGGCCGCCACCGCAACGACGACGGCGGCGATCGGCGCGCCGGCGGCGGTGCGGACAACGACGCGGACCGGCACCGTGGATTGAGCGTCGAGCACGGCCGCGCCCGGGACGGCCAGCGCGAACGCGGCCAGGGCGAGCAGCCGGACGATCGATCTTGCGCGTGTGCGTACGTTCACGTCCCGCCTCCTCTCGACCGGTCGAACGATCAGACACGGCGAGCGATGCGGATGCTTTGGGGAGTTCTCGAAATCGACGGGGAGCGCCGGCGCTCCCGATCGCCTTCCCTACGCCGGTACTACCCGGTTCAGGTTCGAGGGTGTGATCTCAGGCCGTAGTCTTTGGCCACCCCTAGGCGTCCTGCCAGGCATCAGTGTGGCGCAGGGAGCCGGCAGAGTCAACGGCGCCTTACGCCGCGCCTTACGCCGTACGGCCTTACGCCTTACGGCCGGATTCGCCCACGCGCAGGCCTGAAGGCCTGCGCTATCTGCAGATAGTGCGGGGATCCACAGATAGCGCAGGGCTTCAGCCCTGCGCAGCAGCGTCAGCGTGAGGCGTGAGGCGTAAGGCGTAAGCCGTAAGCCGCGAGGCGGTGGTACCATGTCCCCCGTGAAGCTCGACGATCTCCCCACGCCCGCGCTCGTCGTCGACGAAGACCGGATGGCCCGGAACATCGACCGAATGCGACGGCGCCTGTCCGACCTCGGCGTCGGCTTTCGACCTCACGTCAAGACCGCAAAGAGCATCGAGATCTCCCGCCGACTGATGCCGACGGCGCACGGCCCGATCACCGTGTCGACGCTCAAGGAGGCCGAGCAGTTCTTCGCCCATGGCGTCACCGACGTGCTGTACGCGGTGGGCATCGAACCGGGGAAACTGACCCACGTTGCTGACCTGAGGGCACGCGGTTGCGACCTGACGGTGATCCTCGACAGCGTCGAGGCGGCGGCCGACGTCTCGGCGTTCTGCGCCGCAGGGCGGTGCGAGATCCCGGCGTTGGTCGAGATCGATTCGGACGGCCACCGTGGCGGCGTGAAGCCCGATTCGGACGGCCTGCTCGGCGTGGCCGCCGCCCTGAAGTCGGGCGCCCGCTGTCGCGGAGTGATGACACACGCCGGCGCCTCCTACGACTGTCGATCCACCGACGCCATCGCCGCCATGGCCGAGCAGGAGCGCGCCGCCGTCGTGGGCGCGGCCGCGCGGCTTCGGGCCGCGGGCCACGACGCTCGAATCGTCAGCGTCGGGTCCACGCCGACGGCCACCTTCGCGCGAAACCTCGCCGGCGTCACCGAGGTGCGCGCCGGGGTATTCGTGTTCCAGGATCTCGTCATGGCGGGCCTCGGCGTCTGCGCGATCGAGGAGATTGCGCTCTCGGTGCTCGTGAGCGTCATCGGGCACCAGCGCGAGAAGGGCTGGATCGTCACCGACGGCGGATGGATGGCCGTGTCGCGCGACCGCGGCACGGCGGGGCAGCCGATCGACCAGGGCTACGGCCTCGTGCGCGACGCGGACGGCCGGCTGCTCGAGTCCCTCGTCATGCACGGCGCCAACCAGGAGCACGGCCTGCTGTCGCGCCGGGACGGCGGCCCGCTCGACTGGGAGGCGTTCCGCATCGGACGGCGGCTGCGGATCGTGCCCAACCACGCCTGCGCCACGGCCGCCCAGCACGCCGAGTACTTCGTCGTCAAAGGCTCTCGCGAGGTCGTCGCCCGCTGGGAGCGGTTCGGAGGATGGTGATGAGCCTCACTCGCATCGACCCGGGCACGATGGCCACGCCCGGCGGCCACTACAGCCACGTGGTCGTCCACAACGGCGTGGCCTACGTCTCCGGCCAGCTCCCGATTGCGCCGGTCGGCCCGCTGCCGGCGACGGCCTCGTTCGAGGAGCAGGCCCGCCAGGTGCTCGCCAACGTCCGCGCGGCGGTCACCGCGGCTGGCTCCGATCTCTCGAAAGTGCTGAAGTGTACCGTCTACGTGAACGACATCGCGGACTGGCCGGTCTTCAACCGGCTTTACGCCGAGACGTTCGGCGACCACAAACCGGCCCGCGTCGTCGTGCCCGTGTCACCGCTGCACTATGGGTATCGCGTGGAAATGGACGCGATAGTTGCAGTCGACTGACGGCCGGTGGCCGAAGGCCGAACGCTGGCGCTACACGGCCGGCCAGGAGGCCGGCGCTACCGCCGGAAGTGTGTGGCGCGAGCCTCCTGGCTCGCGCGGGGCCAGTGCAGCAAGTGCCAGTTCGGCAGCGACCCCGACGCGCAGTTTCTGCCGCCGGTCTGCCGGCGACCCTAGGCCGGCCAGGAGGCCGGCGCTACCGCCGGAAGTGTGTGGCGCGAGCCTCCTGGCTCGCGATGGCGGCCGACCAGGAGGCCGGCGCTACCGCCGGAAGTGTGTGGCGCGAGCCTCCTGGCTCGCGATGGCGGCCGGCCAGGAGGCCGGCGCTACCGCCGGAAGTGTGTGGCGCGAGCCTCCTGGCTCGCGATGGCGGCCGGCATCACGTGACCCGGCATTGAGAATGCACCTGGGCGGGCATGGAGCGGTTCTATCGAAGGCGCCTCCCTCATTGGCGCGTCGAGGGGTCGTCGGCCGATTACTTCGTCACCTGGCGGATCGCCGCGTCGCAGGCCGAACTCTCATCGGCCGAGAGAGATCTCGTCGCAGGGTCCTTGGCCCATTGGGATGCGCGCACATGCCGGCTGTCCGCGTGGGTGGTCATGAATGATCACGTCCACGTCGTCGTGGCGCCGGCGGTCGGCGTCCGGCTCGAGACGGTGCTGCACTCCTGGAAGTCCTACACCGCCACGCGAATGGTCCGAGGACATGGCCGCGCAGGCCCGGTGTGGCAGCGCGAGTCCTATGACCGCGTGATCAGAAACGACGAAGAGCTCCGGCTATTGATCGAATACGTCTGCCACAACCCGTGGAAGCGATGGCCCAGCATGGGCGCCTACCGGTGGGTGTGGCCACAGCCGGCCTAGCTGTGCGCCGGCCAGGAGGCCGGCGCTACACATTGTCGAGTGGTTCCGCGGATGCTGGAGGCCGGCGCTGAAACTCGGCCGGCCAGGAGGCCGGCGCTGAAATTCGGCCGGCCAGGAGGCCGGCGCTACACATGGTCCGTGTTGCGCGAGGGCCGGGCGCGTCGATTACGAGCCGCTTCGCTTTCCGAGTGCGACCGGTATAGGCGCCGTCAGCACCGCGGCGAGCGTCGTGATCCCGGTGAAGAACGTGCCCATCCGGAGGTTCTCGTTCTCGCCGTGCTGGTTGTTGTCGAAGTTGACGATGGGGACGCCGATCGCGGGCACGCCCATCGCCTCGATGAACGGCGCAATCGGCACCGTGCCGCCCATCGTGCGGATCTGCACCGGCGGCCGGCCGAACATCCGGGTGATGGCGGCGACGATCTGCCGCGACGCCGGGGCGAGCGGCGAGGTCCGATAGGCGTTGGTCTCTCCGCCTTCGACCGTCAGCTTCACGATCCGGGCATGCGCCGCCCGCGTGGCATCGTCCGGGTCGCGGTCCACCAGGAAGAAGCCCTGCCGGGCGATGTGGGCCTTCAGGCGCGCGAGCATCGCGGCCGACGGCGTCTCTTTCACCAGCCGGATGTCGAGGGCCCCCGTGGCGCGGTCGGGAATGATCGTGCGGGCGTTCTCGCCGACAAACGCGCTCGAGAGGCCGCGGATGTTGAGGGACGGGCGCTGGACGGCTTCCTGGAGCGACAGCCCGGGCTGCTCGACCTCGGCGATCCCGAACAGCTTCTCGAGCGCGGCTTCGTCGTCCGGCACCGCGGCCAGCATCGCCTTCTCCTCGGGGGCGAGCGGCTCGAGGCCGTCGTAAAAGCCCTGGACGAGCACGTGCCCGCGGTCGTCCTTCATCGAGGCCAGCAGGCGGACCAGCTCGAACGCCGGGTTCGGCACCCAGTTGCCGTAATGGCCGCTGTGCAGGGCGAACTTCGGGCCGAAGACCGTGAGCTCGACGGTCAGGATCCCGCGCGCGCCGAAGGTGATCGTCGGACGCCCGCTCGGGTGGACGGGGCCGTCGAGGATCACGATGGCGTCGGCGGCGAGCTTCTGGCGGTAACGGGCGATCGCCCCGATGAGGCTCGGCGAGCCCGCCTCCTCCTCGCCGTCGAGGACGACGTGCACGTTCGAGGTCGGCGCGTGCCCGGTGGCCTTCAGCGCGTCGAGCGCCGCGCACAGGGCGACAATCGGCGACTTGTCGTCGGAGGAAGAGCGGCCGTAGATCCGCCATCCAGGTTCGTATCGGGCGCGGTCCACCGGGCCGGGCAATTCGCGGCCGCCGTCCTCGAGCCGGCCGTCCCGCAGAATCGGCACGAACGGGTTGGGCTGCCTCCAGTTCTTCGGGTCCACCGGCTGGCCATCGTAGTGGGCGTACACGAGCACCGTCCCGGTCGCGCCGGGCACGGCCATTTCGCCGTAGACCAGCGGGTTGCCGGCGGTGGCGAGTGTCTCGGTCTTGAAGCCGTGCCGCGCGAGCATCGCCCTGAGCGCCTCGACGTTACGGGCGATGTCGGGCCCGTCGGCGGCGACGTTGGGAATCGCCAGCAGGTCGGCGAGCTCGCGGACGACTGCCTGCTGGTGCGCCTCGACCCAGGCGTCGATGCCGGCTCTCGGGGACGGGGACTGGGCGCGCGGGAGGGCGACCGCGGCGAGAAGGGCGGCGAGCACGAGCGAAAGGCGTGAGCGCATCGGTCGAGTGTAAACCCGAACCGGGGGCGACGGTCGCGCTGACCCCGGCTTTCGCGAGCCAGGAGGCTCGCGCCACACAGTGCCGCTTGAAGCGCCGACCCTGGCATTCGCGAGCCAGGAGGCTCGCGCCACACAGTGCCGCTTGAAGCGCCGACCCTGGCATTCGCGAGCCAGGAGGCTCGCGCCACACAGTGCCGCTTGAAGCGCTGACCCCGGCTTTCGCGAGCCAGGAGGCTCGCGCCACACAGTGCCGCCTGTAGCGCCGGCGCCGGCAGCCGCGAGCCAGGAGGCTCGCGCCACACAGTGCCGCTTGAAGCGCCGACCCTGGCATTCGCGAGCCAGGAGGCTCGCGCCACACAGTGCCGCCTGTAGCGCCGGCCCCGGCAGCCGCGAGCCAGGAGGCTCGCGCCACACAATGCCGCCCGATCAGACCGTCGCGGTGTGACTCCGGATGTCGTGATTGAGCGCGTGGATCTGGCGACGGAGCGCCTTGAGCGTCTTGCTGTCGCCCGCCGCGATTGCTTCGCTCCGCTTCTGCCTGAGGGCCCGCATCTTCGCCTTGATCGCCGACTTGTCGAACCCGCCCGCGGCGTGGTGCTCGTGCAACGGAATCTTGAGGGCGGTGCACAGGGCCGCCAGCAAGTGATCCTTGTTGAGCTGGGTGTAGCCCTTCACCGCCTCGTGTTCGAGCCCCCTGGCGATTTCACGCAGTTCAACGACGGTCTTTCCCTTGAGGTCGTGGTACGTGTAGGACATCGAAGCTCCTTTTCAGCCGCATTCTACCGCGAGGCCGCGTCAGCGAACCACGACGCGACGCACACCCCAGCCGATGGCCGCGCCCAGAGCGGCAATCGCAACCGCGATGAACACCCCATAACCGCCGGCTATCTCCGCGCCGACCATGGGGCCGGCAACGAGGAGGACGACCAGCCAGGGCCAGGCTCCCGCCCCCGAGGTCAGCGCCGACGCCAGGAACAAGCAGCCAGCGGTGATGCCCGCATCGTCCCAGCCGGGGCGGGTGTCCATCCAGGCGATGGCGACGCCGGAGACGAGCGCCACCAGAGACGCCACATATGCCGATACCTTTGCGCGGGTCTCGTTGGGCATGCGTGATGTCCTCGCCTTAGCCTTGAGCCCGAGCCTTGAGCCGTCCTTCCCTGAGCCTTGAGCCCTGAGCCTTGAGCCTATTCGCTTTCCCACCTGAACCGCGCGACGGCCAGGCCTCCGAAAACGAGCGCCGCGGCCAGCAGGAACAGGATGGGCCAGCCGACCGACGAGAGGCCCAGCCCGCGCCAGGTCGTCGCATCCAGGCCGTCTACCGCCCACCGGGTCGGCACCACGGCGGTCGCCTGCTGGAGCCACTTCGGGAAGACGAACGTGGGGACCCACGCGCCGCCGAGCATCACGAGCAGCAGCGTGGAGACGATCGCCAACCCGCGGGCGCTGTCCGGCGTCCGGCCGAGGCTGGCGATGAGCAGGCCGAATGCGGCGGCGAGCAGCGAGAACGCGACGGCCACGCCCATGAAGCCGACGAGGCTGCCCTCGATGCGGACGCCGAAGACCACCCACGCGAACAGGTAGAGGCAGGCCAGGATGAAGAGCGACAGCAGCGCCGTGCTGACGGCCCTGCTGCCGAGCAGGACGGTCCTGGAGAGCGGTGCGGCGCGCAGCCGTTTCCAAAGCCCCTCGCGTCGCTGCATCAGCAGCCCCACGCCCATCTCGATCGCCATGAAGAGGATGAACTGCACGCCCATGCCGGCAAACGAGTGGGCGTAGCCGTTGTAGACGATGCCCGGGCCCGACGTGACGGCCGCCTTCTTCACCTCGAACGGGACCGTCAGGCCGTTGGCCTCGCCGGTCGATCCGGAGGTGCGGCTGACGTCGTTCCAGCCCTTCACGCCCTCGAGCAGCGTCGTCAGCGCGCGCCGCTGGTCCGAGGCGATGGCGGTGTCCTCGCGGACCCTCGCCAGCGACGCGTCCACCGCGTCCCGGCCGGTCTTCCCGCTGAACATCTCCTTGCTGACCGCCTCCATGGCGTGGCCGGCGAGAATGCCCTGGACCATGCCGGCTTCGGTCGCGTGAGAGGGGTCGTACAGCAGCTCGATGTCCGCCTTCGCGGCACCCGGTCCGCCGAAGAAGGCGGCAGACGCCGTTTTACCGAACCCCGCCGGGACGCGGAGAGCGACCGGCGCCTTCCCGCGCCGGACCGCGTCCCGCGCCTCGCCCGGCGAAGCGGCTTTCACGTCGAGCGCGGCGTCGGCCTTCAGCAGCGCCGCCAGGTTGGTGGAGATCGCGCTGTGGTCCTCGTCGGCGATCATCACCACGACGCGGCTCATCTCGCGCTGGCCGCCCGTCTCTCCGAAGATGAACCCGAAGAACGACGCGATCGCGATCGGCGCGACGACCGACATCAGCACCGCGCGCCGGTCCGACAGGTAGATCCGGATGTCCTTTGTGACGAGCGCGGTGAAGGCTCGCATCATCGATCTCGCAGCGCCCGCCCGGTGAGGGTCAGGAAGACGGTTTCGAGGCTGGCCCGCTCGGTGGCGACGTGGTGGTAGTTGTGGCCGTGGGCGGTGAACCACTGCAGCACCGAGGGCATCGTGGCGCCCAGGTCGGCCACCGTGACCCGGATCACGCCCTGGGCCGTCTCGACGCGCTGCACGCCACCCAGCGCCTGCAGCCCGTCGGCCGGGACGGCGTCGGCCGCGACGGCAAGGGTGACGGTGATGACGTTCCGGGCCGGCACGAGCTTCGACAACTCCTGCGCGGTGCCGTCGGCGATCACCCGGCCGTGGTCGAGGATGACGATCCGGTCGCAGAGCCGCTCGGCCTCCTCCATGTAGTGCGTCGTGTAGAGGATCGTCGTGCCGCGCCGCTTGAGCGTCTCGAGGTTGTCGAAGATCGCGTTGCGGCTCTGCGGATCGACGCCGACCGTCGGCTCGTCGAGCAGGAGGATGGCCGGGGCGTGGAGCAGGGCGGCCGCGAGGTTCAGCCGCCGCTTCATGCCGCCGCTGAAGGTCCGGACCTTGTCCTGCGCCCGTTCGGTCAGCCCGGTCAGGCCCAGCGCGTCGGCGATGGCGCGACGGGTCGCCTGGCGATCGAGGTCGTAGAGCGCCGAGAACAGCCGCAGGTTCTCGGCCGCCGAGAGCTCGTCGATGAGCGCCAGATCCTGGGTGACCAGGCCGATCCGCGACTTGAGGGGGTCGGTGTCGCCGGCGAGCCGGCGCCCGTCGATCAGCACCTCGCCCGAGTCCGGGCGCAGCAGCCCCGCAATCATCGCCACCGTCGTGGTCTTGCCCGCCCCGTTGGGGCCGAGCAGGCCGACCGTCTCGCCCGCGGCGGCGGCGAACGTCACGTGATCGACCGCCGTCAGAGTGCCGAAGCGCCGTGTGACGTCGTGCAGGTCAAGCATCGGAGCGATCGCCCGAATTGGACAAACGTGGCTGCCGGGAAGTTCGCCGGGACGCCGAATCTGGTATTCTCCAGCTGCGCATCAGGGAGTGTCTCATGATTCAAGCCAGGATCACAGTGGCGCCCTGTCTCGTCGCACTCGTCCTCGCCGGTGCCGCCTGCGGCACCAAGCCACCGGCGTCCGACGCCGGGCCTGACAACAGCCGCCCGGTCGTGGCCAGGGAACGGCTCGCGGTCTTCGCGCCGCTCCCCTCCTCGGTGACGCCCGACTCCGGCCGCATCGACGAGCACGCCGTCGTGCTCGGCCGGATGCTCTTCTACGAGCCGCGCCTCTCGAAGAGCCAGACCATCTCCTGCAACACCTGCCACGACTTGTCGCAGTACGGCGCGGACGGCCAGCCCACCTCCGACGGGTTCAAGGGGCAGCGGGGCACGAGGAACGCTCCGACGGTGTTCAACGCCGCGGCGCACTTCGCCCAGTTCTGGGACGGCCGCGCGGCGGACGTCGAGGCGCAGGCCAAGGGCCCCGTGCTGAACCCGGTGGAAATGGCGCTGCCGAGCGCCAATCGGGCGGTCGTCGTCCTGAAGTCGATGCCCGAGTACGTGGACCTGTTCAGGCGGGCGTTCCCAAATGAGAAGGACCCGGTCACCTTCGACAACATGGCGAAGGCGATCGGCGCCTTCGAGCGCAAGCTGATGACGCCGTCGAGGTGGGACGCGCTGCTCAACGGGGATACCGCCGCGTTGACGCCCGCCGAGACGATGGGCCTGCGCACGTTCCTCGACACCGGCTGCCAGGTCTGCCACAACGGGGCGCTGCTCGGGGGGACGAGCTATCAGAAGCTGGGGCTGGCCAAGCCCTATCCCGGCCTCGCCGACCCCGGCCGCTTCGACGTGACGAAGGTCCAGTCCGACTTCGGCATGTTCAAGGTGCCGTCGCTGCGCAACGTGGCGCGGACAGGGCCGTACTTCCACGACGGCAAGGTCGCCACGTTGGACGACGCGGTGCGGAAGATGGCCGAGTTCCAACTGGGGAAGAAGCTGTCGGACGAAGAGGTCCGGCAGATCGTCGCCTTCCTGAGGGTGCTGACCGGGCGCATCGATCCCGAGTACATCAAGCCGCCCGTGCTGCCGAAGAGCACGGCGAAGACGCCGAAGCCGGAACCGCGGTAGCGCTCACCGCCTGGCGTCGGTCCTCCGAATCGCGCTGACCCACGGCTCGAGCCGCGCGCCCCAGCGAACCGTGGCCACGTAGCGCGGCGGGCGAGGCTCGGTGTCTATCCCGGGCATGCCGGCTCGTCGTGGCGTTCCCGGACGGGCGGCGAGCGTCTCGATGTCGTGGCGCAGGTCGCGCGGCAGGTTCAGGTCGGAGACCAGCACGCTGTACACCCGGCCCGCCACTCGAGGCGGGAGGCCGGGTTGAGAGACGACCGTCAGCCCCACGACGGCCTGCACGATGGCGACGCGCGTACGGTCGGGGTAGCGCGCGCGGAGCCGTGCGGCGTCGAGGTCGAGATCCACGAGCATGAGGTGGGGCACGCCGTCGGCCGACGTCGTATCCACATTCGGAGGCAGGCTCGCAGCGTAGCGCTGCCAGGCCGGCCCCTCGTACTCCAGGGCCGCGTAGACGCGCCGCGCCGGCATGGACGAATAGCGCCTGGCGTTCTCCCGCGTCACCGGAACGCTGCAATCGAAGCCGAGCGAAGCGAGCTTCGCCTGGTTGAACCAGTCGGTATTGCGGGCGATGTTCGGGCCGGTCCAATCCAGCCGGAGCGAAACGGCGCTGTTCTCCGGCGCCCCGGGCACCAGCCGCACCTCGCGCTCGGTGAGCTGGAGCACCGCGTCGGAGTCGCCCAGTCGATTGACGGCGGCCAGCCCGAGCGCCCAGAAGTTGGATCCGACGACGACCGCGGCGGCCAGCCAAAGACCCTTGCGCGTCATCTCGCGCCTCCCCTCATCCGCAGCCGGAGTCTCGCGAGCAGAGCCATGGCACCCATGGCGAGGCCCCCAAGAAGGAGGAAGAACAGGTAGCGGGGCAGCACGGCCCACCACCAGTCGAAACACTTGGCGTAGACGAACAGCACCAGGAAGGCGCTGGCCGCGTTTGCCACTTCCGGCCACCTGCGGCGGATTCCGAACCAGATCGCGACGACGGGCAGGCCGAATCCGAGGATGTCGTAAACGGCTTGCAGGACCGGGAGCGGCAGGAACTGGTAGCTGAACGCCTCCGTCCCGGTCGCGAGGAAGAGCAGCGGCAGCAGGAGCGCCGCCACACCCACGAGGCGCCAGACCTGGGCGAACCCCTCGTGCCGGACCGCGGGACGCCAGAACGAGAGGGCGAAGGCGGCGGCTCCCAGCGGGACCAGCGGCTCGGGCCGCTGGAGAAGGATCGCCCAGTCCAGGCCTGTCGCCTGGGCCGTCAGGCCGACGACGTAACCCATCGCCGCGGCGAGGCCGGCTGCCAGGAGGAGCCGCAGACCGTAGGCGTACGCCACCGCCAGCGCAAACGCCGACCACGCGATCAGGATGTTCGGGGACGGCGTCATGTCGAAGATGGTGCCCACCACGCCCAGGTTCAGCGCGAACCCCGCGGCGGCGATGATCGAGAGGACCGAGGCGATGTATCGCGTCGGTTCCCTCCGCACGGCAACCTCGACGGCCAGAAGCAGGACGAGCGGCGTCGCGACGAGCAGCGCGATCTGCGCCGGCGTCGTCATCAATCCCCAGAACCGGTAGAAGAAGAGGACGATGCCGGCGCTCAGCGTGACCGCGCCAATCAGCGAGGCCACCCGCATGCCGAGCGTCATCTGGCGCTGGCTCTCGGTCCGGTCCACGTCGAATTGTCTGGTGAGCGCGGCCAGCAGGTCGGCGTGGTGGCGCTCGACGCGGGCCCGGTCCTCCGGGCCGAGGGAGACGACTCCGTCGCGCTCCAGCTCTGCCAGCTCACGGCCGAACGCGCTTATCTGATCGGCCCGTCGCTGTGCGTCCTGCCGGGCTCCGCTCGAGGACGCGCCCCGATCCTGGCTGGCCATCGTGTCGTACCTCCGGTTCTGGTCGAGGAGTCCTGACGGCAACCGGGGCCAAGGTTACAGGGGATCAAGCGGGCGCTGTCCCGTCAACTGCCGGTGCATCCGCCGGGCGAGAACGGGAACGGCCAGGGCCACGTCGGGCGACAGCCCTTCCCCGATCCGGTCGACGTCGGCGACCTCGACGGCGTAGATATCGATCGCGTCCGGCATCGGGACGCCGGCAACCCGGGCCAGGGCCAGCGCGTCGCCGACCGACACGTCATGGGCCCCGATGAGCCGCCCGGAGCCGGCGACATCGTCCGGAGCGAGCCGGCGGATCCGGCCCGGCACGGGCTCGGCCATGGCCAGGCAGTCGATGATGATCGCCCGGGAAGCGCCCGTCAGAAGGTCCAGCAGTTCGAGGCCGGCGCGGGTGCTGGTGACCACGCGCACGCCGGGCACCGGCTCGGCCTCCAGCAGGAGGGCGAGGGCCTCCGCCGCACGCAGGCCGACCGCGTCGTCGTAACGGACAGGATTACCGAGGCCGATGACGACCGTGTCCGGGACACCGCGTGCCGGCGGCGTCATCGGGCGACGGCCCGGGCACGGCGCGGCGCCTGGACCGGCGCCGGCTGCCTTGCCTGGGCGGCCTCGCGGACGGCGACCAGATACTGGGCGACCGGCCGGAACACCAGGTGGTTCCACTTCCCGAACGGCACTTCGACGATGAGCATCGGCACCGCGATCATCAGGTGCGCGACGTAGAGCCCGTAGGTCGGCCACGGCATGTCCATCAGCCGGACGATGTGCAGGAGGATCCCGGACAGCGCCGTGAGGAAGAGCAGCACGAGGAACGTCCAGTCGCTGGCGTGCGAGAACCGGTAGTGCTGCTCCCGTTTCCGCAGCCGCCCCCGCATGGCGAGCAGCGTGATCCACAGGATGGTCGCCGTTCCGTAGTAACCGAAGAGCGCCGTGTAGTGGAAGTCCGCGTGCTCGCGCTGGAACGCGGGAAGGAACACGACCACCAGCAGCAGCATCGTCGCGTACCCGGTCATGAGGAGGAAGTGCAGCAGCCACCGGACCCGCGTGTCGTTGTCGCACTGGAGCCAGCGTTTCTGCGTCGCGCCGTGAACGACGATTTCATAGGCCTTGCCCACCCATAGCGAGAGCGGGACCTTCAGGTGGCCCATTCCCTTCCTGACGAACGCGACCATGCGGGCCGCGTTGATCCCCAGCAGGACGACGAGAAGTCCGGCGAGCGTCCAGTCTCCGTAATGCACGATCCGGGTGGGCGCGAACAAATCGAGCCTCACGTGCGCCGCCGCGTCGGCGTCGATCGCCTGGAACCCGAACGGCAGGCCGAGCCAGCCGGGGACGACGAACAGGGCCAGCACGAAGAGGGCCATCACGGCGAGCAGGCCGAACTCCCACGCTTCCGACAGGTAGAGGCGGCGCGAGAGGCCGGTCCAGTCGTACCGGCTGACGAGCCAGCGGCGGGTCGCCATCATGACCTCGCCGGGCTCGGCATCGCGCGGGCACGTGGACGAACAGGTGCCGCAGTAATAGCAGAGCCACGGCTCGGGCGACTCGAGCAGCCGGTCGGTGAGGCCGACCTGGAGGTACCGGATGATCTTGCGCGGAAAGACCGTGTCGCCCTTCGACAGGCCGCAGACGGCGGTGCAGTTGCCGCAGCTGAAACAGCGGCCGATCGTCTGACCGCCGAAGGCGGCCAGCTCGTCGGCCAGCGTCGGATCCACTCGGTAGTGCTGCATGGTCAGGCTCCCGCGAGCGTGTAGAGCAAGTACCCGTTCTCTTCGGGCCCGTCGAGAACTTCGCCGTACCGCCGCATGGCCATCAGGTGCCACATCACGTCGGGCGACGGGATGCCGGTCTCGGCCGCCAGTTGCGGCACGGTGCGGGGGCCCGCCTTCAGCGCGGTGCGCAGGGCCTTGTAGACCTTCTGCTGGTTGCTGACGTAGGCCTTGAGCTCGCTCGAGACGCCGCCGCGCCGCTCGCGCAGCGCCTCGATTGCGCGCTTCGGTTTCGCCGGGGTCGGCGACGGGATCGAGTCGGTCATCGCGATTCTCCCAGTCGGATTCCCACCGACATGTCCGCCTCGGCAAGGCTGAAGCCTCGCCCTACCCGTGTTTCCTGTAGGGCGACCCTTTAGGGTTGCCGTCAAGCCACGGCCGCGTGGCTTCGCGTCCGCCATCGGGTCCGTATCAGGTGGTTCGCCGCCGCCATCGCCGCCTCGCCCGCTTCGACGATGGCGTCGGGGATGTCCTTCGGACCGGCCGCGACTCCGCCGACGAACACGCCCGGAAGCGTCGTGAACGACGGGTTCAGCTTGATCTCCGGCGTCTCGACGAACCCGTCGTCCGCCTCGGCGATGTCGATGACGCCTTCCGCGTGCCACCCCGGGATCAACCCCTGGCTCAGGACGACCAGGTCGTAGCGGTGCTCGTCCACGCGCCCGTTCTCGTCGAGCAGCTCGACGCGCAGGATCAGGTCGAAGTTGTCCGCTTCGGTGATCCGCGCGACCTTGCCCTTGACGACCCGGACCCCCTCGCGCACCGCGCGCCGGTAGAACTGCTCGTACCCCTTGCCGAACGCGCGGATGTCCATGTAGTAGAGCGTGACCTCGACGCCGTGGATGTAGTGCGTCAGGAGCAGCGCCTGCTTGAGCGCGTACATGCAGCAGACGCGGGAGCAGTAGGGCACGCCGATCGACCGGTCGCGGCTGCCGGCGCACTGGATGTAAGCGATCGACTTCGGGATCCTCCCGTCGGCCGGGCGCAGCACGCGGCCGTACGGCCCGTTGCTGGACTGGATCCGCTCCATCGCGAGCGGGTTCATCACGTTGGCCAGCCGGCCGCCGCCGTACTCGGCCTTCCTGCCCATCGGCAGGACGTCGAGGCCGGTGGCCACGATGACCGCGCCGACGTCCACGTGGACCGTGCGCGCCTCGGCGGTGAAATCGAGGCAGTGTGTCGGGCAGACCTTCTCGCACTTGCCGCAGAAGAGGCAGTGCTCGACGTCGAGGACCGCCTTCTGCGGGATCGCGTTGCCGTGGGGAATGTAGATGGCGCGCCGCGCGCCGAGCCCGTAGTCGAACTCGTGCGGCACCTCGACCGGGCAGGCCAGCTCGCACTCGTCGCAGCCGATGCACGTGTCTTCGTCCAGGTACCGCGGCTTGCACTCGAGCTCGGCGCGGAACCCGGTGCCCACCGGTTCGACCTGGCGGACCTCCGTATACGTCTGCAGGCGGATCCGGGGATGGTGGGCCGACTCGGCCATGCGCGGCGTGCAGATGCAGCTCGAGCAGTCGAGCGTCGGGAAGACCTTGTTGAGGCCGACCATCACGCCGCCGATCGACGGCGTCCGCTCGACGAGAAGGACCTCGAAGCCCTGCTCGCCGAGGTCGAGCGCGGCCTGCATCCCGGCAATCCCCCCGCCGATCACCATCGCGTCGTAGCGATTGCGCATTTCGGCCATACTGCGAACTCCGAAGCGTCAGCGATGGCGCAGGGCTGAAGCCCTGCGCTATCTGCAGAGACTACTGATACCGCAGGGCTTCAGCCCTGCGCGTCGCGGCTTCAGCCCTGCGCGTCGCGGCTTCAGCCCTGCGCGTCGCGGCTTCAGCCCTGCGCTATCTGCCCCTCTCCTCGATCACTCTCCCGTCCGCCTCTCTCACGCGCACCACCATCGGCATCTGGCCCGGCAGGCTGTGCGTGGCGCAGCCGAAGCACGGGTCGTAGGCGCGAAACGCCATCTCGATCATGTTCAGCACGCCCTCGGTGACGTCGCTGCCGCGGTGGATCAGCCCCTGCGCCGCCTTCTTGATCGACATGCAGATGGCGGCGTGGTTGTTCGTCGTTCCCACGACCAGGTTGGCCTTGCGGACCAGGCCGTTCTCGTCGGTGACGTAGTGGTGCACCAGCGTGCCGCGCGGCGCTTCGACGATGCCGACGCCCTCGGTCGGCGTGTCGTGGGGGATGACCCGGTAGTTCTCGGTGTGGGTCAGCTCGGGATGGCGCACCAGTTCGAGCGCGCGCTCGGCGGCGTTCACCATCTCGACGACGCGGGCCCAGTGGATCGCCAGCGTGTGGTGGACCATCGTCCGGCCGCTGCGGTCGCCGGTGAGCGTCTCGAAGTACTCCTCGTAGGCCTCCTGGGCGAGCGGCGTGCTCATCGAGTCGGCGACGTTGAGGCGTGCCTGCGGCGTCGCGCGGTAGACGCCCGACTGCTTGCCGTCCACGAACCCCTTCCACCCGACCTGCGTCAGGTAGGGGAATTTCAGGTACGTCCAGGGCTCGACGCGCTCGGCGATGTGCTTGGCGTAGTCGCGCGCGGCGTACTTGCACAGCTCGTGCCCGTCGGGATCGACGACGCGCACCTTGCCGTCGTAGAAGTTGGTGCGGTTCTTGTCGTCGACGAGCCCCATCGAGTAGGTCCGGTGGAAGTACGGCCCGTTGAGGATCAGGTCCACGTACTGCGCGTTGGCCAGGACCTGCTCGTGCAGCACGACGAGCGTGAAGCGGGAGAACTCGACCATCGCCCGAGCAATCTCCTCCAGGCGGTCGCGCTCCTGCGCGGTGATCGGCTTGGAGACGCCTCCCGGGATGGCGTTCTCCGGGTTCACGGGCCGTCCGCCGAAGATGGACGCGGCCTCGTGCCCCCACTTCCTGGCCAGGATGACCTTCCGTCCCACTTCGACGCCGAGCTTCCTGATGACGCCGACGAGATTGCGCTCGGCCGGGTCGCTCGTCGGGCCCATCACGAAGTCGGGGGCCGCCAGCGCGTAGAAGTGGGTCGCGTGGTCGGTCACGTAGAAGATGTCGTATTGCAGCTCCCGGATGAGGCGGGCGGTCAGCGGCAGCGAGACCTTGTAGACGGCGTCGCAGGCCTTGGCCGAGGCCATCAGGTGCGCCTCCGGGCACACGCCGCAGATGCGCGGCGTGATCCGGGGCATCTCCTCGACGGGGCGCCCCTCGCAGAACTTCTCGAAGCCGCGCAGCTCGGGGATCTGGAGGAAGCAGTCGGCGACGTTTCCCTCGGCGTCGAGGAAGATGTCGATCTTGCCGTGGCCCTCGAGGCGCGTAATCGGGTCGATGCTGATCCGCCGGCCGGGGCTCGCGGCGGGTTCGGCTGCAGTAGTCATCGTGTGCTCCTCGTCCGCCGTTACCGATGGGCCCTGAGGGCGCTCGACGCCAGGCTGAAGCGATAGAAGGTGCCGGTCGGGTCGGCGATCTGGTCCACGATCTCTCGCGCCTGCTCCTCGGTCGTCGCGTCGATGAGCGACCCGACGGCGCTCAGCATCGCGGTGCCCTGGTCGCGCGCCGCGCCGGCCGCGCCGTAGCAGCCGCGGCATGCGAGCTCGGCCTTCGTGCAGAGCGCGCCGCAGCCGCTGCGCGTCGCCGCTCCCAGGCAGAGGTAGCCCTGCTCCAGCAGGCAGAGATTGGGCTCGGGAACCGACAGGTGCGGCCGCTTGAACTCGCTGATGCGCGTCTTGCGCTTCTCCCGGTGGCACTCGTCGCACACCGACTTGCCGTCGCACCCGACGCGGGCCTCGTCGTTCGCGGCCGGCACTTCACCGGCCGCCACCGCCTGCAGCACCTTCCAGACCTGGTCGCCGACGGGAGGGCAGCCGGGCACCTGGTAGTCGACCGGGACGATGTCCGCGAGCCGGAGCACCTGCGGGTAGAAGCGGGGAAGCGTCAGGTCACCCTGCGGCGTCGGCCAGACCGGCTGCGGCGTGGTCTTGTTCGGGTTCTGCAGCGTCGGGTTGCTGTGATAGGCCGCGTCGTAGATCTCGGCCGCTGACGTCAGGTTGGCGAGGGCGGGGATGCCGCCGTCCATCGCGCACGCGCCGTAGGCCACCAGCGTCCGGCTCTTCAGCCGGAGGAGGCGGACGATCTCCTCCTGCTCCGAGCTGCGGATGGCCCCGCTCGACAGGCAGACGTCGATGAAGCCGTCGGGGTAGCCGGCGACGGTGGCGTACTTGAAATCGGCCACGCACGGCCAGAAGACGATGTCGGCGACCTCGACCAGCTCGAGGAGGTGTTCGGCGATCTCCAGCACCGAGATGTCGCAGCCGCCGCAGCTCGACGCCCAGTACACGCCGATCCGCAGCTTGCCCGGCTGTCGCGGGCGGCTCTCCATCGTGGCGGTCATGCCGCGCCTCCCCACGGATGCAGGTCCTGTCCGTGCCCGACGCCGCGCTCGCGCATGCGCCCGGGCCAGTCGAGCGGCCCGACCTGCCGCACCTGCTCGGTCACCTGGCGGACGAGGCGGGCGAACTTCTCGCCTTCGGCCGCGGAGACCCACTCGTGCACGAACCGCTCCGGCTCGATCCCGAAGTCCTGGAGCACCCGCGCCACCATCGGCATGCGCGCCATCGTCTTGTGGTTGCCCGCGATGTAGTGGCAATCGCCGATGTGGCAGCCGCAGACCATGACGCCGTCGGCGCCGCGGGCGAAGGCGGACATGACGAGATCGGGGTCGATCCGCCCGGAGCACATCACGCGGATGATGTCGACGCTGGCCGGGTACTTGAGCCGGGCCGTGCCCGCGTTGTCGGCGCCGGTGTACGAGCACCAGTAGCAGAGAAACGCGATGATCCGCGGCTCCCACGGCCGGGCCGGCGTCGCGGTTTCAGGCATCGTCACGTGTTCGACCTCAGGCATGGCACCCCCAGGGCCTGCGGGCGCCCGGGCTCCCGCACGCGGTCATACGCCGAGCAGCACGTCGAGTTCTGCCGCAACCTGCCGGTCGTTGAAGCCGGCCTGCTGGATGGCGGCGCTCGGGCAGGCGGCGGCGCACGTGCCGCAGCCGGTGCAGAGCGCCTCGCTGACCATGGCCACGCCGCGCGCTTCGTCGCGCGCGATCGCGTCGTAGGGGCAGACGGTGAGGCAGGTGCTGCACCCGGTGCACACCTCCTCGTCCACGCTCGCGACGAACGGATCCATCTCCACCTGGCCCTGCGCGATCATCGCCGCCGCCTTCGAGGCGGCCGCCGACGCGGCCGCGCACGCCTCGGTGATGTCCATCGGCCCCTGGCAGCAGCCGGCGAGGAACACGCCGGACACGGCCAGCTCGACCGGCCTCAGCTTCGGGTGCACCTCGAGCAGGAAGCTGTCGTAGCCGACCGCGCAGGAGTACATCGTCACCAGCTCGGAGATGTCGTGCGGGACGACGCCGGTGGCCAGCACCAGCAGGTCGAGCGGGACCTCGATCGGCAGGTCGCCGGTCAGCAGGTCCTTGGTGCGCACGACCACCGGCCACTGGCCGGTCCGGTCCTTGTCCACCCGCGGCGGGTGGAGCGCGCTGTAGCGGACAAACAGCACGCCGCGCTCCGAGGCCCTCTCGTAGTACTCCTCGTGGCCGCGGCCGTAGGTCCGCATGTCCTGGTAGAACGACACGATCTGGGCCTGCGGGAACCGCTCCTTGATCGCGACGGCCGCGTGCATGGCCGCCGTGCAGCAGGTGCGGGCGCAGTAGTCCTTGACCTTGCCGTCGGGCTGCGGCGCGTTGACGCCCTCGATCTGCCGGGCGCCGACGCAGTGGAGGAACCCGATCCGCATCGGCTTGTGGCCGTCGAGCGGCAGCGCGCCGGCGGTCGGCCCCTCGGGGTCCAGCATCCGGTGCAGCTGCTGGAGCGTGATGACCCGCGGGAAGATGCCGTAACCGTACTCGCCGAGCAGCGGCTCGTACGGGTCGTAGCCGGTGGCCAGGACGATCACGCCCGAGTGCAGCGTCAGCTCGCGCGGCTGGGCGTTGAGGTTGATCCCCTTGCCGCCCACCGCCGCGACGCACTTGCCGCACTTGGTGCAGGTGTGCCAGTCGATGGCCGGGATCGGCGGGAAGCAGCCCGGGTAGGGCATGTAGATGGCCTTGCGGCGGCTCAGCGCGAAGTCGAACTCGCTGATCGTCTCCTCGGGGCAGGCCGCGATGGCGTTGCCCGGGTAGGTCAGCCGCTCGTCCACGCCGCGGGGGTCGATGGTGACCTTCGTCTTGAAGTCGCCGACGACGCCCTCCGAGTCGATGACGTGCGCGCCGGTCAGGATCGTCACCAGGGGGTGCTTCACGACGTCGCGCACGAGGTCGCACAGCAGCGGGCGCGCCTCCTCGCCCGTCGGGAACACGTTCCAGAGCTGCGCCATCCGGCCGCCGAGGAACGGCCGCTTCTCGATGAGCGTCACCTTCATGCCGCGCTCGGCCAGGTCGCGGGCCGCCATCAGCCCGGCGACCCCGCCGCCGATGACGAGCGCGGCCGGGTGGATCGGGATGCGCCGCTTGTCGAGCGGCACGAGATACCGGGCCCGGTTGACCGCCGCGCGGACCAGGCGGGAGGCCTTGGCGGTGGCGGCCTCGCCGTCCTCGATGACCCAGGACACGTGCTCGCGGATGTTGACGTGCTCGAAGAGGTACTGGTTGAGGCCGGCGCGCTCGATCGTCCGGCGGAAGGTCAGCTGGTGGAGCGTCGGCGAGCAGGCGGCGACCACGACCCGCGTCAGCCCGTGCTCCCGGATCTTCTGCTCGATGAGGGCCTGGCCCGGGTCCGAGCAGTTGAACATGTGCGTCGTCGCGAAGACGACGTCCGGCATGCGGGCGGCCTCGGCGGCGACCCGCTTGACGTCCACCGTGTCGGAGATGTTGCCGCCGCAGTGGCAGACGAAGACGCCGATGCGCGAGGCCTGCGCCTCCGGCACCGGCTCGTCGGAGCCCGGACCAGCCGCGTCGAACATGGTCGGCCCTCCTGGCCGCCGCGGAGGTGCCCCGGGCACACCCCGAGCGGAGCGCACGATGAGGCAGACGGCCAGGTGAAGCGAAGAAGAGGAGTGCGGAGGGGGCCGGCGTGATTCGGAAGGAGAGCGATAAGGACGCGCGCCAACCGGAACCACCCGCCGCGCACCTTCAGCGCGACACGCTGACTCGCTGCCGACGACCCTGAGCCCGTGTACGGAACCCTGTTCCCGCCGCCTCAATGGTGCCGGCGCCGAACGTCCAAGGTTACCCGTCGATCGAACCCACGAAGCCGAGCCACTCGTCCTGCGTCCAGGAATCCGGTGCGAAAGGCGTCCCGAATACGCCGGGCCAAGTGTGGATCCGTCCCCGTCCCCTGTCAAGGAATCCAACAACAGGACGAGCCAGGGCGAACAGCGACATCTTGCGATCGTGCGATCTGGCGACCTGGCGATCTGGCGATCGGGCGATCGTGCGATTTGGCTATGCGTCTTCCTGCAACCTGGCGCTCCGGCGGCCACCGTCCGTTACAATGCTGGCGGAGGTGCCCGTGCTCGTTCGACGGAGTTTCTTGACCGGAGCGCTCGTCGGGGCGGCCGGCGCCGGCCTGCTGGGCGGCGTCGGCGCGGCGGCGTGGCGGCGGGGCCCCAAGACCGAGGGGCGCCAGGACGGGTCCGTGTCTTACGCGCAGATGGGCGAGGACCTCATTCTGCACCACCTGTTGCGCGACGGGATGGGCATCGAAGAGCCGACGTATCTCGACATCGGGGCGGCGGATCCGATCGCGGGAAACAATACCTACCTGTTCTACTCGATGGGCGGCCACGGCGTGCTCGTCGAGCCGAACCCGGCCTACCAGGCGGCGTTGCGCCGCGGTCGTCCGCGCGACGACATCGTCAACGCCGGCGTGGGCGTGGACGAGGCGACCGAAGCGGACTACTACGTGATTCGCGATGCGCCGATGCGCAACACGTTCTCGAAAGACGACGTCGAGGACCTGAGGAAGCGCCGCGGCCGCGAGGTGGTGGAACGCGTGATGAAGATGCGGCTGCTCTCGATCGATCGCCTCATGGCCGAGCACTGCGGCGGCGCGCCCGACCTGCTGTCGATCGACGTGGAGGGGCTCGATTACGCGATTCTCAACACGCTCGACTTCGGACGGTTCCGGCCGGCCGTGGTCATCGCGGAATCGCGGCCGAGCGGGCCGGTCCCGGCGCTGCTCAGCTCCCGGGGATACGAGATGCGCGGGGCGTCGCTGTTCAACGTCATCTTCGCGGATCCGAAGAGATATGTGCGCGCCTGACCCCAGATGGCCCGACCGCAAGGCCTGTAGGTCGGACGATCGCACGATCGCACGATTCCGAGACGCCCCGCCGTCCCAGTCTCCGCCGGAATCCTGCTATGCTCTCCCGCAAGGAGGCTTCATGCGCGCGCTCACGCTGACAGTGGCTGCCGTTGTCGTCGTCTCGATGTCCGCTTCGGCCCAGCAGACGGCCCGGTTCCGCGCCGCGGCGGGTGGCGGCGTCGTCTCCGGCACCGAATCGTTCACCATCGCCGAGACCCCGTCCGGCCACGAGGTGTCCTCGAAGGTCGCCGTGAAGCGGGGCGGCGCCGAGACGAACTTCACGCTCACCGAGTCGCTCGACGCCGGCTGGGCGCCGCTGAGGTACGCCGTGGAGGTGACCGGCAACATGGGCTCGGCGACGGCCACGGCCGAGCGCAAGGGCGACTTGATCGCGCTGGCGGTGAAGACACCCGCCGGCTCGCCGACGCTCAGCGTGCCCGTCCGGCCGCGGCTCATCCTGATGGAGAACATGGTGGCGGCGCCCTTCCAGGTGCTGCTGAATCTCACCGGCGGCGAGGCCGGCCCGGTCACCGTCGTCGTGCCGTTCCAGTTGATGACCGTCAGCGGAACGCTCGAAGCCGCCGGCACCGTGCCGGGCACGCTCGACGGGAAGCCGGTCGTCGCGACGAAGATGTTGCTGAAGGTGGCCACCAGCGCGACCGAGGTCTATTTCGACGCGGCGACGAAGACGCTGTTGCGGGTGTTCACGCCCGGTCCCCAGAACGCCGAGTTGATCCGCGAAGGCTTCGCGTTGGCCGGCGTCGCCGCGCCAAAGCCTGCCGAGCCGCCTGCCGGTGTGACCGAGCGCACCGTGACGTTCAAGCAGCTCGACGGGACGCCTTACCCGGCCGTGTTGTGCCTCCCGAAGAGCCCGGCCCGCGCGCCGGTGGTGGTCATGCTGGCCGGCTCGGGCCCCAACGACCGTGACGAGACGATCGGGCCGAACAAGCCGTTCCGGGACCTCGCGTGGGGGCTCGCCGAGCGCGGCGTGGCCACGCTCCGCTTCGACAAGCGCACGTTCGCGTTCCCGAAGTCCTACAAGGGGACGCTCGATTCGGAATCGATCGACGACGGGGTGGACGCGGTGACGTTCGCCGCGACGCTGCCCGAGGTGGACCGGGACCGGGTCTACGTGCTGGGGCACAGCCTCGGGGGCCTGGCGGCCATCTACGTCGGCGAGCGCGTCCCGGTGGCCGGGATCGTGCTGATGGCAACCGCCGGCCGGCCGATGGACGAGGTGATCCGCGACCAGGTCAAGGAACTCAGCGCCGGGCGGACCGAAGCCCAGGTGCAGGAGACGCTGAAGCTCCAGGACAGCATCATGGCGAAGGTCAGGGCGGGGACCGCCACGGCGGCTGAACTGCAGGGCCAGCCGCCAGACGCGATTCGCGACATGATCGTCCGCGACCCGATCGCCGAATTGCAGAAGACGAAGGCGCCGCTGCTCGTGCTCGAGGGCGGCAAGGACGCGCAGGTGTTCCAGGCCGATTTCACGGCGCTGGCCGCCGTCGCCGCCACGAGGCCCGGCTCGGCGTCGCGGCTGTTCCCGAACCTGACGCACATCTTCACGCCGACCGACGGGCCGGCGACGGTCCAGGCGATCTACCAGCCCGGACACGTGGCGCCGGAGGTCATCGACACGATCGCCGCCTGGATCGCCAAGGGCGACAAGAAGTGAGCCCTTCGACTCGCCAAGGTGAAATCGAGCGGCTCGCTCAGGGCGACTCGCGCGACAGCGATCCGCGCGAGTCGGCCCTCACACCGGCTCGTCCGCGCTCGGGCCGTACATCGACGGCACCGGGATGTCGTTCAGCCGGAGGTAGACGGCCAGCTGCGCCCGGTGGTGGATCATGTGGCTGAGGACGAAGCCGCGGTAGACGGCAGCCTTCGGCATCGTGAAGACTTCCTTCCCGCCGGACCTGAACGTCCACGGCGTGAAGTACTGCGCGTCTGGCGTCGACTCGATCAGCGCACGAGCGACGGCGACCATCTTCTCGAACTTCGCGAGCAGCTCCGCGCGCGACGTCACGTCGACGGGCTTGTAGTCGGCGCCCATGTCGATGCCGTCGGTCGTGAGCGTCTCCTTCACCCACCCGGGAATCTCGGCGACGTGCGTCGCCAGCCGCCCGAAGGTCATCGACTTCGGGTGGGGCCTCCACCCGAGCTTGTCGTCGGGCACGCGCGAGAGCACCTTGCGCGTGACCGCCATCTCGTGGTCGAACTCCGGCAGTAGCGCGTCCTTCATGGCCATGGTGGAATCCTCCTCTCAGGAATGATGATGACAGAAGACGGGACCGGCTTGCCACCGGTGGACGTCGAGTGGCCGACGCTGGGGCGCAGGGCTGAAGCCCTGCGCTATCTGGAGACGCTGATCGCGGGGACGGATACCGCGAGGCTGAAACCCCGCGCGTTCTGACGAAACCAATCCAGATAGCGCACGGCTTCAGCCGTGCGCCGGCTAGAACACGCCGTACACCACCGCGAACGTGATGACGGTGGCACTGAGATTGATGGTATCAGCCCGCGTTCCCGACGGGCCACTGGCCGTGAGCGTCGGCCTCGCCAGCATGTAAGCGACCGACGCGGACGCGGCGAAGTGGTGCCCCAGCTCGTACCAGAACGTCACGTTCGGCTCGACGGCCACGCAGTCGGAGATCGAGACGTTCGCTCCCGGAACGCCGACCCGGGTGCCGTAGGCCGCGCGCTCGGCGTCGGATTGCGACAGCGAGTTGAACGACCAGCCGCCGACGACGCCCGCGCTGACCGCGTAGCGGCGAAACTGCTTGATATAGGAGATGCCGGCCATGAGCGGCCGGATCTTCGTGTGGCCGATCGTCGTCGGTTGCCCGCCGACGTTCCCCCGGAGGTCGGCGGTGAACCAGTCCATGCCGACCGTGGCGCCGAGGCCCGACCCGCGGCGCAGGCGGCCGACCAGCCCGAACCCGGACGGGTGAGGCGCGTCCGCGTTGGCCGGGTCGTAGAAGGTCAGCGCCACGCCCGCGGCGATCGACGAGTCGGTCTGGGCGTAGAGCGCCGGGCTGACGAGCAGGAGCGCGGCGATGGCGGCCAGCGCCGGCCTCACCATTTCCCGAGTCACGCCGTCATCATAGCATTCGGCGGCCGGCCCCCCGGACGGTATACAATCACCCCGCCGGCCCGGATCCGGTTCGCGGTCCCCGCTTCGAAGGAATGACCATGTCCTCACCGATGTCCCGTCGCGCCTTCATCACCTCGGTTTCGTCCGCCGCCGCCGTCGGCGCCCTCTCGAGGGACGGCTTCGCCGGGCTGCGCGCCGCCGTCCCCTCCGCGAAGGTGGCCATCGTCCGCACGAGCGATCGGAAGACGGGCGTGGCCGACGTCCTCCGCCTGCTGAACGCGCCCGGCCCGAAGGGCAAGGCCGTCGTCATCAAGCCGAACTTCAACTCGGCCGACCCGACGCCCGGCTCGACGCACAACGACACGCTGCGGCAGCTGATGACCGAGCTGCTCGAGCGCGACGCCCGCTCGCTCACCATCGGCGAGCGCAGCGGCCCGCCGGCGACCAGGAAGGTCATGGAGGACAAGGGCGTCTTCGATCTGGCGCGCGAGATGAAGGCGTCGATCGTGAACTTCGAGGATCTGGCCGACGCCGACTGGGTGCCGGTGACGCCGGCCGGCACGCACTGGACGAGCCAGCTCTACGTCCCGCGTCTCATCGCCCAGGCGCCGTACCTCGTGTCCACCTGCTGCCTCAAGACGCACGGCTTCGGCGGCGTCTACTCGATGTCGATCAAGCTCGCCGTGGGCATGACGCCGAAACGGCTGATGCGCGAGATGCACGGCAGCCGCGCGGATATGCGGCGGATGATCGCGGAGATCAACGCCGGCTACCGGCCCGACCTGATCGTGATGGACGGGGTGGACGTGTTCGTGGACGGCGGACCCTCGCAGGGTAAACTGGTCGCGGCCAACGTCTTCGTGGGCGGCACGGACCGCATCGCGGTGGACGCGGTGGGGCTGGCGATTCTCAAGGAGATGGGATCGAACGCGGCCATCATGGACCGGAAGATCTTCGATCAGGAGCAGTTGCAGCGCGCCGTCGAGCTGGGCCTCGGCATCTCCGGGCCGGGTCAGATCGAGCTCGTGACCGGCGACGAGCCGAGCCGCGCGTTTGCCGCAAGGCTCAAGGCCAGACTGGCTCAGGGTTAACGGCTCAGGGCTCCGGCTAAGAGGCTCAAGGCTCAGGGCTCAAGGCTCAAGGCTGCCGCCGATCCAGCGCACACCCGGCCTCGGCTCTGCCGGCCCGGTGTGGCTGACGGCCATACCCACCAGGATGACGACGAGCGTGCCGACGAGGTTGTACCAAAGATAGGAAATCGCCGTGGTCCTGGCGACCAGCAGCACGGCGGCGAACCCCGCCAGCATCCCCCAGAACGCGCCGCGGCCGGTCGCGCGGCGCGTGCCGATGGCGAGCACGAAGCTGCCGAGCAGCGTGCCGTAGAAGAGCGACCCCACCTTGTTGACCACCTCGATGAGCGAGCCGGCGCTCGCCGCGTAGATCGCGAACGTGCACGCGGTCAGCCCCCAGAATCCGGTGGCCAGCTTCGACACCAGCAGGTAGTGCGCATCCGGCGCCTGCGTGCGGACGTGCCGGCGGTAAATGTCGATGACCGTGGTCGTCGCCAGGGAGTTCATCTCGCCCGCGCTCGCCGACATCGCGGCGGCGAAGATGGCGGCGATGATGAGGCCCACCAGCCCGACCGGCAGCTGCGTCGTCACGAACGTCGGAAACACGTAGTTGACGTCGTTGTACGTCTTGTCGCCGGTGACCTCTTTCACCAGCGTCACGGCCCGCGCCCGGGTGGCGGCCACCTTCGCGTCGGCGGCGCGGAAGTCGGCCGTCGCCTGGCCGGCGCGGGCGGCGTTGCCGGCCCGGCGCGCGTCGGTCGCCGCGATCGCGGCCTCGCGGCGCGTCGCGAACGCCCGCGAGAACTCCTGCTCGATGCCCGCCAGTTCGCCCGCCCTGGGGCTGGCGGCGACCTTGGCGTCATACACGCTGTTGAACAGCAGCGGCGGCTGGGTGAACAGGTAGAACACGAAGACCAGGACGCCGGTCAGCAGGATGAGCGTCTGGAGCGGCACCTTCACGAAGGCGCTCAGCAGCAGCGAGCTGCGCCCCTCGTCCTCGGACTTCGCCGTCAGGTAGCGCTGGACCTGGCTCTGGTCGCAGCCGAAGTAGGCGAGCATCAGGAACACGCCCGCGACGATCCCGGACCAGAAGGTGTAGTTGGTCGTCAGATCGAACGAGAAATCGACCGTCCTCAGCCGGCCCGCCGCGCCGGCGATGCGCAGGGCGTCGAGGAAGGAGACGTCGCGCGGCAGGCCGAGCACGAGCAGCGTCACCGCCGTCCCGACCGCGGCGACGATGACGCCCATCTGCTTGACGTCGGTCCACGCCACGGCCTGCACGCCGCCGAACATGGTGTAGACGGCCGTCGGCACGCCAATGGCGAGGACCGTCAGCGTGAGGTTCCAGCCGAGCACGATCGACAGGATGACCGCCGGCGCGGCGAGGATGACGCCGCACGACAGGCTTCGCGACACCAGGAACAGCACCGCCGCCAGCATCCGCGTCCTGGCGTCGAACCGCCGCTCCAGGTATTCGTAGGCCGTGTAGACGCGGGCGCGGTAGAAGAACGGGACGACGGTGACCGACAGGATGACCATCGCGATCGGCAGGCCGAAGTAGAACTGCACGAACCGCATGCCGTCGGCGTATCCCTGGCCGGTCGTGCCGACCAGCGTGATGGCGCTCAGCTGCGTCGCCATCACCGACAGGCCGGCCGCCCACCACGGGAGGCTCCGCTTCGCGAGCAGGTAGCCCTCCATCTCGTTCGCCGAGCGGGTGCGCTTGAGCCCGTCGTAGACGATCCAGACGAGATAGGCGCCGATGACGATCCAGTCGAGCAGATGCATGCGGCCTGAGGAGGCGCCCGGTCACGCCCCGAAGTAGTGGCCGAAGCCCCACAGCGCGGTGATGACCGCGGCGTGGAGCAGCAGCACGAGGATGTAGGTGCGCGTGCGCGAGCGCGGCGCCGCGTCGCTTCCGGTCATAGAGCGGCCTTTCTCGCGCGGAGCCGGTCGGCTGCGGCCGAGATCGCCGATCGCACGCCGGCCAGCCAGCGCCGGTCGGCGTCCAACTGCGCTTGCGACCGGTCGATCGCTCTCCCGGTCTCGAGCTCACACGGCCCGCCTGGCGTGCGCCGGACCTCGACGAAATGCCGCGGGCTGAGGAGGTCGCCGAGCGCCTCGTCCGAGTAGAGAATCGACGCGCCGACGATCCCGGCCGACGCCTCGGCCAGGACGGCCGCGCTCGAGCGGTCCGGCGCCGCGGCGAGGGCCCGGTTGAAGGCCGAGACCACGCGGTGCGCCACCTGGAACGGCAGGCCGTGTTCTCGCGCCAGCACGTCGGCCAGCTCGGTCGTCGTGATGCCGCCCCTCGACGCGCCGGACTCCAGCTTCGCCCGATCGAACTCGGCGCCGCGCAGGGCCGCCGCCAGCAGGCCGACGGCGCGGGCCGCGTCGTGCAACGCCAGGAAGACCAGCGGCTGCAGGTCGTCCTCGGTGTCGACGACGTCGCCGAACGGCGTGTTGTGGACGGCGACCATGACGGAGAGCGCTTCGCCGAATGCCCGGCTGGCGAGGCTGCGGGCGTGCTCGACCGAGACGGGATTCCGCTTCTGCGGCATGATGCTGCTGGGTTGGACGAAGCCATCGGCCAGCCGAAGGTACCCGAACTCCACCGTGCACCACAGCAGCAGGTCCTGCACGAAACGTCCGAACCCGGCCATCGCGACTGCCGCCGCCGAGACGTTCTGCAGCAGATAGTCGACCGCGGCGATGCTGCCGTAGGTATTGCCCGTC
The DNA here is from genome assembly GCA_963717945.1 of uncultured Acidobacteriota bacterium. Taxonomy (GTDB): domain Bacteria; phylum Acidobacteriota; class Vicinamibacteria; order Vicinamibacterales; family Fen-181; genus FEN-299. Next base: position 1,088,814 of record CAVQXT010000007.1, read on the forward strand.
GGGCCCTGGAATCCCAGCAGGTCCGACGTCAGCTGGCGGTCGATGTCGAAGCCGGTGCCGGTGATGGCGCAGGCGCCGAGCGGGCAGCGGTTGGTCGATTCGTACGCGGCGCGCAGTCGAACGGCGTCCCGCTCGAGCTGCTCGACGACCGCCAGCAGGTAGTGCGCGATGGTCGAGGGCTGCGCCGGCTGGGTGTGCGTATGTGCCGGGAACGTCGTGTCGCGGTTCCGGCCGGCGACCTCGATGAGCGTGTCCCGCAGCCCCAGGGTGGCGTCGAGGAGGGCGAGCACCAGGTCGCGCTGGCGCATCCTGTAAAGCACGGCGTCGATGTCGTTCCGGCTGCGCGCCGTGTGCAGCCGGCCCGCGACCTCCTCGCCGCACGCCTCGACCAGCAGCCGGTTGACGTGGCAGAACAGGTCCTCGTCGGTGCCGTCGAAGACGGCGCGCCGAACCTGCTCGCGCGAGATGCCGTCGAGCGCGGCTGCCAGCCGGCGGGCGTCGGCCGCCGTCAGGATCCCGCGGTCGGCGAGCATGACCAGGTGCGCGTCGTGGACCGCCATCAACTGGTCCAGGAACAGCGTCCTGGCGTCCTCGAAGTTCTCGCGCAGGACCAGGGCGACGTACTCGGGGGCGAAGGACATCATCTGAAGTATACCCAAGCGCAGGCAGGCATCGGGCTGCAGGCTTCGGACTTCGGGCCGGATCGCGTGCGTCGCGCTGCGAGGTGACCGTAGCCCGGGGCCTGTAGCCCGATGCCGCTGTTTGGCCGGGCGGGCCTGCGGTGAGTATGATGAAAACTCGACCGATAAGGCCGCGGAGGACTGCGCCATGTTCCAGCGTTCGCGCGTGAAGCTGGCCCGTCGGGGCCTGCTCCTGCTTGCTCTTGCCCTTGCTGTCGGCCTGGCCGCGGGGCTGCGCCCCGTGGCGCCGGCCTACGCCCAGGCGCGCCTGGTCTCGCTCGTCTCGCAGGACAACGGCCATGCGGCCCTCGGCCTCGCCCTCCGCCGGCTGGCCGTCGTCGGCACGCTGATGCAGACGGCGGCGCACCCCGACGACGAGCACAGCCAGCTCTACGCGCTGCTGACGCTGGGCGAGGGGCTCCGGTCGGTGGACGTGCAGACGACGCGCGGAGAGGGCGGGCAGAACGAAATCGGCCCGGAGCTGTTCCGGGACCTCGGCGTGCTGCGCACGTCCGAGCTGCTGTCGGCGCACCGGCTCGACGGGGCCGAGCAGTGGTTCACGCGCGCCATCGACTACGGCTACTCGTTCGACCCGGAAGAGGTCTACCGATTCTGGGGGCGCGACGAGGTGGTGGGCGACTTCGTCCGCCTGATTCGGATGCACCGGCCTGACGTCGTGCTCACGATGGCGATCCAGGGCCGGGGCGGCGACCGGGCGCACGAGGCGACGGCGGTCCTCACCCGCGAGGCGTTCCGCGCCGCGGCCGACCCGGCTCGTTATCCCGATCAGATCAAGAGCGGCCTGCGGCCGTGGCAGGCGAAGAAGCTGTATTTCACCGTCGGGTATGGCGGCTTCGGCGGGCCGCCGTCGGCTACGGCGTCGCCCGAGTCCGCCGGCCATCTCGCCACCATTGACACCGGCGCGTACGACCCGTTGCTCGGACGGACCTACCAGGAGATCGGCGCCGACGCCCGCAGCAGCCACAAGTGCCAGGGGATGGGGCAGCTCGTCCCGCTGCCGGGCGGCATCGGCGGCGGACGCGGCCCGGCCGGGCCGTCGCGCTATCGCCTGGTGGATTCCACGATCGCCGGCGAGATGGACAAGGACGAGACGTCGCTGTTCGACGGCGTCGACACGAGCCTGGCCGGCCTCGCGAAGTTCGCCGGCGCCAATCCCCCAGAAGGGCTGAAGGCCGGCCTCGCCGCCATCGCCGAACAGGCGCGGCTCGCGCAGAAGGCATTCGACTCGGGCGACGACGCGGCCACGACGGGGCCGGTGGTGGCCGGCCTCAATGCGCTGAGGAGCCTCAGGGCCCAACTCGGCTCGATGGGGCTCTCAGGGACCGCGCGGTTCGAGATCGACTGTCGCTTGACGATCAAGGAGGCGGACTACGACCGCGCGGCGCTGCTGTCGGCGGGGCTCGCCTTCGAGGCCCTGGCAGACGACGGCCTGGTCGTCGCCGGCCAGCCGGTGAGACTCTCCTTCGCCGTGGCCAACAGGGGAGCGGCCGACGTCGCGGTGAGCGGCGTCAGCGTGGCCGGCTTCGCGAAAGCGGCCGGCTGCGCGGCCGGAACCGCGAAGGCGCGCGGCGTGTTCACCTGCACCGCCGACGTCCAGGTGCCGGCCGACGCCCGGCTGACCGAGCCCTATTGGACCGACCAGTACTGGGATACGCGGCCGCCGAAGGCCGCGCTCAACATCTTCGCGCCCGACGTCGAGTTCGGCCTGCCGTTCCGGCCGTCCCCGTTCCGCGTCGCCTTCCGCGTGCGAATCGGCGGGACGGACGTGCCGCTGGAGCAGGCGATCCAGTATCGCTACGCGAAGGACATCTTCGTCGGCGAGAAGCGGATGGAGCTGAACGTCGTGCCCGCCTTCTCGGTGAAGACCACGCCGTCGACGGCCGTGATTCCCGCGGTGCGGACGGCGGGCGCGAAGCCGATCGAGCGGGAGATCTTCGTCTCGGTGACGAGCGGCGCGAAAGGCGCGGCGTTGGCGAGCGTCGCGCTCGAGCTGCCGAAGGGCTGGACGGCCGTGCCGGCCGCCGCGCCGCTCGACTTCTCGAACGAGGACGAATCGCTGACCGCCCGCTTCACGGTGAAGGTGCCGGCGTCGGTCACGACCGGGACGTATCAGGTCCGCGCGGTGGCCACCTCGCCGACGACCGGCGCGACGACGTTCGATCGCGGCTACCAGGAGATCGACTACCCGCATGTCGAGCGGCGGCAGGTCATCAAGCCGGCCGAGACCGACCTGGATGTCATCGACGTCCGAACCGCTCCCAACCTGAAGGTCGGCTACATCGTCGGCGCCGGCGACCAGGTCCCGCCCGCGCTCGAGCAGCTCGGGGCCCACGTCAGCTTCATCCAGCCCGATGAACTCGCGTGGGGCGACCTCTCCCGGTACGACGTGATCATGACCGGGGTCCGCGCGTACCTGAAGCGCAGCGACCTCCGCGCCTACAACCGCCGTCTCATCGACTTCGCCGACCGGGGCGGGACGGTCATCGTGCAGTACAACAAGATGGAGTTCAACCAGGCGCAGTTCGGCCCCTATCCGGCCAAGGTCGGAAACGGCCGCGTGACCGACGAGAACGCGCCGGTGAAGATCCTCGTGCCGTCGCACCCGGTGTTCAACTTCCCGAACAGGATCACCGACGCGGCCTGGAGGGGCTGGGTGCAGGAGCGCGGCCTGTACTTCCTGGGCGAGAAGGACCCGAGGTACGTGGACCTGGTGTCGATGGTGGACTCGGCGCCGGACAACCCGGGCGTCAAGCTCGGCGCGCTGGTCGATGCCCGCGTCGGCAAGGGGCACTGGATCTACGTGGGTCTTGGCCTGTGGAGGCAACTGCCGGCGCAGACCGAGGGGGCGTACCAGCTGCTGGCCAACCTGATCAGCCTGCCCCGGGCGCCGGCCGGCGGCGCCGCGCCCGGGCGCCGCCCGTGACGCGAAAGGGCGGCCCGATCCGGCCGAAGCCGAACCGAGCCGCCCTTTCTTCCGTCCCGTTTCAACGCCTCGCGCCGGCTACCGGTCGCTCAGCCGTTCCATCGTGTTCTGAAGCACCTTCTTGAGCTTATCCGCGGCACCTTCCACGGCGTCGTGCAGCGTGCCGGCCTGGTGCGTCACGGCTATCGGCTGAAGGCCGCCGATCCTCGCCTCGAGCAGGCAGCGCTTGTCATCGGCGCCGCCCTTCTGACCGTTGATATCGCTCAGGTGAACTTCAACGCGGGTGATGCGCGGCGTCCAGCGGCGCACGGCGTTCCCCACGGCTTCTTCGACCGTCTCGGTGAGGATCGCGTTGCTCTTGACGCTGCTGTCGGCATGCACCTGGACCTGCATCGGCGTGTCCTCCTGTGGCTTGGGGGCCATCATCTCCGAGATGGCAATCGGCCCGAGTGGTTCATCCTCTTGTCTGTCCCGGCCCTCCTTCCTTATATGTTAGACGCTGGCGCGGCACACGAAGCCGGCTCATATTGAGGCAAGCTTACACCCGCTGAGGCCGGCGGGAAAATCGTCTATTATGGGAAAGTGGGCTTATACGCAGACGGTGCGCGGCCTGACGGGGGCGACCAATCAGGCGGCAGGCAGGGAGTACGCGGTGTGGCTGTAACTCGCAGGATTTCTCCGAGGACGTGGGCGTGGTCGGGCATCGGACTGGCCGCGGCGCTGGCCGCCGCGTGCGGGGGCCGTTCCTCCGCGGGGCCACAGGCGCCGCCGCCCACGCTGGTGCAGACGGCGGAAGTGCGGCCGGTGCCGGTCGAGGAGTCGTCGGAGTATGTCGCGACGATCCAGTCGCTCTCCTCGACCGAGATCAAGCCCGAGGTGACCGGGGAGCTGCGCGCGATCCTCGTGACGTCGGGCCAGCACGTGCAGCCGTCGACGCCGCTGTTCGAGATCGACCCGGCGCGGCAGCAGGCGGCCGTGTCGAGCCAGGACGCGGCGCGCGCCGCGCAGGTGGCCGCGACGACGTTCGCCGGGCAGCAGCTGGAACGCGCCCGCACGCTGTTCAAGGCCGGCGCCGGCAGCCAGCAGGACCTCGACCAGGCGCAGGCGAACTACGACGCCGCCGTCTCGCAGCTCACGTCGCTCGACGCGCTCGCTCGCCAGCAGCGCGTGACGCTCGGCTACTACGGGGTCCGTGCGCCGTCGGACGGCACGGTCGGCGACATCCCGGTCCGCGTCGGCATGCACGTGACGTCGGACACGCTGCTCACCACGATCGACCGCAACCAGGACCTCGACATCGACGTCAGCGTCCCGCTCGAGCGCGCGGCCGACCTCAAGGTGGGGCTGCCGATCGAGGTGCTCGGCGACGGCGGGACCGTCATCGCGCGGACCTCGGTCTACTTCGTGTCCCGGCGGGTCGACGACCAGACGCAGAGCGTGCTCGTCAAGGCCAAGGTGCCGGCGAGCACGGGCGTCCGGTCGTCGCAGTACGTCCGGGCCCGCGTCATCTGGCGCACCCGGCCGGGGCTGACCGTGCCGTTTGTGGCCGTCGTGCGCGTGAACGGCCAGCCGTTTGTCTTCGTCGCCGAGCCCAAGGGCGGCTCGCTGACCGTCCGCCAGCAGCGGATCGAGGTCGGCGACCTCGTCGGCGGCGCCTTCGAGGTGCTCGGCGGGCTGACCGCCGGCCAGCAGATCGTTGTCTCGGGCGCGCAGAAGCTCGGCAACGGCATGCGCATCAGGACCTCCTAGCCCGATGTTCGTCGACGTCTTCATCCGGCGCCCCATCCTGGCCGGCGTGCTCGCGGCGGTCATCGTCCTCGCGGGCGCGATCTCGATCCCGGTCCTGCCGATCGCCCAGTTCCCGCAGCTCGCGGCGCCGCAGGTGGTCGTGAGCACCTTCTATACCGGCGCCAACGCGGCCGTCGTCGAGACGGCGGTGACGCAACCGCTCGAGCAGGCGATCAACGGCGTGCAGGGCATGACCTACATGACGTCGACCAGCGGGAACGACGGGTCGTGCTCGATCACGGTCACCTTCGACGTGACCCGCGACCCGGACCTCGCCGCCGTCGACGTGCAGAACCGGGTCAACATCGCGTCGGGCCGGTTGCCCGCCGAGGTGAAGGCCGTCGGCGTCAGCGTCAGCAAGTCGTCGAGCGGGTTCGTCTTCGGCGCGGCGATCTACGCGGACCACGGACAGTACGACCCGCTGTTCATGAGCAACTACGCCGACGTCTACATCCGCGATTCGCTGAAGCGGGTGAACGGCGTGGCCGACGCGATCATCTTCGGCGAGCGGAAGTACTCGATGCGCCTGTGGCTCGACGCCGACCGGCTGGCCAGCCGCCAGCTGACGGCCGACGACGTCGTCGGTGCGCTCCGGGACCAGAACGTCCAGGTGGCGGCCGGGCAGGTCGGCCAGCCGCCGTCGCGCGCCGGCCAGGCGTACCAGATCAGCGTGCGCGCGACGGGCCGGATGAGCGATCCGAAGGAGTTCGACGACATCATCCTCAAGCGCGGCGCGGGCGGCGACCTCGTGCGCGTCAGGGACGTCGGCCGAGCCGAGCTCGGCGCCGAGAACTACACCTCCGAGCTGCGGTTCAACGGCCGGGAGGCGGTCGGCTTTGGCATCACGCAGCTGCCGACGGCCAACGCGCTCACCGTCTACCGCGACGCGACGGCCGAGCTCGCCCGCCTTTCGCAGCGGTTTCCGCCGGGGATGAAGTACGAGCTGGCCTTCGACAACACGATCATCGTGACCGAGTCGATCCGCGAGGTGCTCATCACGCTGCTCGAGGCGATCGGCCTCGTCATCCTCGTGATGTTCCTGTTCCTGCAGGACTGGCGCGCCACGATCATCCCGACCATCACCATCCCCGTCTCGCTCGTCGGCACCTTCGCCTTCGCGCGGCTCCTCGATTTCTCGATCAACACGCTGACGCTGTTCGGGATCACCCTCGCCACGGGCCTCGTCGTCGACGACGCGATCGTCGTCGTCGAGAACGTGCAGCGGCACTTGCACGAGTACGGGAAGAGCGCGCGCGAGGCCGCGTCGGAGGCGATGGCCGAGGTGGTCGGCCCCGTCATCGCCACCGCCCTGGTGCTGGCCGCCGTCTTCGTGCCGGTCGCGCTGTTCCCGGGCACGACGGGGCGGCTCTACCAGCAGTTCGCGCTGACGATCGCGTTCTCGGTCCTCATCTCCGCGTTCAACGCGCTGACGCTCACGCCGGCGCTCTCGGCGCTGCTGCTGAGGAGCGAACGCGCGCCGGGGGCGTTCTTCAGGCCGATCAACTGGGTGATCGACACCGGCACGAGGAGCTTCGTGTCGGCGGTGCGCGTGCTCATCAGGTTCCGGTTCGCAGTGATCGGCGTCTTCCTGCTCGGCCTCTTCCTCACGTGGTTCGCCTGGACGCGCGTGCCGACCGGGTTCGTCCCCGACGAGGACCCCGGCCTCTTCTACGTTCTCGTCCAGGGGCCGAGCGGAGCATCGCTCGGCAACACCTCTGGCGTGACCAGGCAGGTCGAGCAGGTCCTGCTCAGCAAGAGGAACCCTGAGATCGACGCCGTCTTCACCGTGAACGGGTTCAGCTTCTTCGGCGCCGGGGCCAACCGCGCCACGATGTTCGTGCGCCTCAGGCCGTTCGACCAGCGGCCGGGCGAGGCGCACTCGGCGATGACGGTCATCCAGCGGCTCTACGGCCAGCTCGGCGCCGTCACCGGCGCCGTCGTGGTGCCGTTCCTGCCGCCTCCCATCCAGGGGATCGGCCGGTTCGGCGGCTTCCAGTTCGAGGTGCTCGACGAGACCAACGGCCCGATCGAGGACCTCGGGGCCGCCACGGCCGCGCTGACCGCGGTGGGCAACCGCACGCCCGGGCTGACCGGCCTGCTCAATTCGTTCACCGTCGACGACCCCCAGCTCACCGTCACCGTGGACCGCGAGAAGCTCCAGGCGCTCGGCCTGAAGTTCGGCGACGTGTCCGACACACTGCAGACGCTGATGGGGTCGAACTACGTCAACGACTTCGATTTCAACAACCGCTCCTACCGCGTCTACGTCCAGGCCGACCGCGACTTCCGGAGCGCGCCCCGCGACATCGGCCGCTACTACGTCCGGACTCCCCAGGGCGAGATGGTGCGCCTCGACTCGGTGGTGAACGTCAAGCTCGGGACGGCGCCGCAGGTCATCAACCACTTCAACCTGTTCCGGTCCACCGAGATCAACGGGCGGGCGGCTCCCGGCTACAGCTCCGGCCAGGCGCTGCAGACCATGGAGAGAGTGGCGCGGCAGACGCTGCCGAGCGGCATGACCTACGCGTGGGCGGGGCTGTCGCTCGAGGAGATCCAGTCGGGCGGGCAGGCGGCGGCGATCTTCGGCCTCGGGCTGCTGCTCGTCTACCTCACGCTGGCGGGGCAGTATGAGAGCCTCGTGCTGCCGTTCATCATCCTGCTGTCGGTGCCGCTGGCCGTGCTCGGCGCCCTCGGCGCCCAGTGGCTGCGCGGCCTCATCAACGACGTCTACTGCCAGATCGGCCTGGTCATGCTCATCGGGCTCGCCGCGAAGAACGGGATCCTCGTCGTGGAATTCGCCGAACAGCTCCGCGAGCGGGGGCTGAGCATCCCCGAGGCGGCCGTCGAGGCGGCGCGGATCCGGCTGCGGCCGATCCTGATGACCTCGTTCGCCTTCATCCTCGGCGTGATGCCGCTCGTGTTCGCGACCGGCGCCGGGCGCGCCTCGCGCCACTCGGTCGGCACGTCGGTCGCCGGGGGCATGTTGTTCTCGACGATGCTGAACGTGGTCATCATCCCCGTGCTCTACGTCGTCGTCCGCAGCATCGGCGGCGGCGGCAGCCGGACGGCGGCGCGGCCAGAGGCGGGCAGCGGGGGAGGGCAGCATGCGTAGGCTCCCGTCGCGCGTGCGCCGCGGCGCGCTCGCGCTGGCCCTGTTCGCCGTGCCGGCCCTGACCGGGGCGCAGGGGGCGCCCGCGGCCCAGGCGCCGGCTGTCGTCGCGCGGCCGGGCATGGTGCAGGTGACGTTCGACCAGGCCATCTCGCAGGCCCTCGAGCGCAACCCGTCGGTCGCGCAGGCGGCGCAAGGCATCCTGCAGGCGCAGGCGCTGTTGAACCAGGCGAGCTCGCTCATCAAGCCGAACGTCGTCGGCGGCGTGACCGCCACCTTCCTCAATACCGGCGTGTCGATTGGCGGCGCGACCGCCTCCGCGCAGAGCCAGGTGGCCGGGACGATTACCGTCTCCGCCCCGCTCATCGCGCCGGTCCAGTGGGCCCTGCGCGTGCAGGCGTCCGACTCGAAGCGCGTGGCCGAACTCGCCGCCGCGGACGTGCGAAAGCAGGTGGCGGTGTCGACGGCCCAGGCCTGCCTGGCGATCATCGCGCTGCGTCAGGTGCTCGACGCCGACGTACGGGCCCGCGACGTCGCGAGGGCTCACTACGAGGATGCGAAGGAGCGCCGCGTGGCCGGGTCCAGCACGCGGCTGAACGAGTTGCGCGCGCAGCAGTCGCTCTCGGCCGACCAGGCGCTGGTCGAGGCCTCGCAAACGGACCTGTACCACGCGCAGGAAGCCCTCGGGGTCCTCCTGGCCGTGGGCGGCCCGGCCGATCTCACCGACGAGCCGAAGCTCGTCTTGCCGCCCTCGATCGACGCCGCGGTCGGCGCGCTGGCGTCGACCCGCACCGACCTGCGGCTGCTGTCGGGCCGCGAGCAGGCGGCCACCCGCATCGTCAGCGACAGTTGGAAGGACTGGCTGCCGTCGGTCGAGGGGCTGTTCACGCCCCAGATCGAACAGCCCGCGACGTTGTTCCAGCCGCGGTGGAGCTGGAGGGCGCAGGTCGTGGCGACCATCCCCATTTTCGACTTCGGGTATCGGAGCGCCCAGAAGGCCCTGCGCGAGGTGAATCTCGAGACGGTGAAGATCGCCGAGGACGCCACGACACGGCAGGCGCAATCCGACGTGCGCACCGCGCGGGACGGCCTCGAGGCGGCCGAGCGCGCGCTCGGCTTCGCCCGGGATGCGGCGGCCCAGGCCCACGAGGTCGTCGATATCGTCCTGGTGTCGTTCCGCGTGGGCGCCTCGACCAACATCGAAGTGATCGACGCCCAGCGCGTGGCGCGGGACGCCGACACCGCGGTGGCCATGGCGGACCACGACGTCCGGCAGGCCCGGCTCAATCTGCTGGTGGCGCTCGGGCTCTTCCCCAAGAGCTGAAGCGCGACTCGGGGCGTCGGCTCAGGGTGTGATTCCCTCCTCGTCGCTGCCGGTACTAAGGTACCCGCCCACCCGGTACTTTCGGCTCATTGCTCAGCCGGCGGTTCGGCTCGATAGTGCTAGTCGGCGAATCGATGAGCACGGCCAGAGACGTTCTCAAGTTCGGTGCGACTGCAGCCGTGACGGGCATGGCGGGGACGGAGCACATTCTCCTGCCGGAGCTGTCAGGCCCGGCGATCACGGTGATCATCGGCGGCAGGCTGCAGGAAGTCCGGCCACTGAGCTTCATCGCCACCTTGCCCGCACCATTCGCCGCCGAAGTCTATGCCTGGGGCTATCAAGTGCGGCCTGCCGTCCTGGGTCCGGGCTGCTTCTCCGTCTCCCCCGAGGCCCCGACTGGTGATTGGACCTTGGGCTGCGGCGGGCAGCTGACGCTGAGCCCGATCCTGCGCCAGTACATCACTGTCGATGAGGGAATGTACCGGACACCGCCACGAGAGTGCCCCATGCAGGAGCAGGATACGGCCGTGGGGAGGGCGACTCCTGGCAGAGTCCGGACCATCGCGCAACCGACGGTCCGCCTGGCCAGCCCCATACCGGGCGCGCCGGCGGGTGGCGTGACTCCGGAGGTGGCACGGCAGGTCGTCCTCGCCGAGGTCGAGAGGCGCGCGGGTCTGCCCCAGCCCGTCCTGGTGAACAACACCAGGTGGGACGGGCTGGAAGGGAGAGGCTCGGCACCGACCGAGATTTGGGAGAGCTACAACCTGATGGTGGCTTCCCAGTTCATCCACTTCGTCGAAGTGCGGTTCGTCGGCCGCCATGGGCTCGACGCGGAGGCCTTCAGAACGCTTCACGGCTCGCTGTTCCCAGGCGCCCGGTATCCGGGCGCCATCGATGACACCGATATGGTGGCGGCGAGCCGGGCCGCGACGTCTGTCGAGATCCATGTATCGGGGCCCGCACCGGCGCGGCGGGTCGATCGGAGCTACGTTCTCTCGTCCGGAGGGCCGTTCGGGGACGCTGGCGGGACGCTGGCGGGATTCCGTGCCCGGCCCGCATCCGGCGATGCCGGACAGGTGGACGACCTTCTGGCCGGGGACGCCGCCCTTCCAGTCAGCTTGTCCGGCCTCGACCCGGCGGAGGGCCCCGCGTATGTCTGGCACTGCCACATTGTCAGTCGCCAGGAAAGCGGGTCCATGTACCCCAGCGTGGCCGGACGGTAGCTATTCGAGCGTTGTTCGAAGTGGGCGGATCCGTTCTTCTGTCGAATCTGGAAGGTGAACCGAGCGTTCAGACAAGAGGCTTCAGCTCGCCGCCGACAGCGTTCTCATGCCGGCTATGGCCGTGGCAGGCTCTCAGGATAACGGGTGGGCCTGCCCGGCCCCTCACTCCGAGGCTACGGGCTTCAGGCTACAGGCCGGAAACAACCAGTGGTGCGGCGGGAGCGTTAGTCTTTGGAAGGGGCTTCAGCGCTGACCGTCGCGGGCGGGTCGGCTGCCGTCGCCGGCGCGGTCGTCGCCGGGCGCTTCTTGACGGTGGGCTTTCGGATCCGCCGCCGGGCCAGAACGACAACCTCGACGATCATCTGGCGGGGGATGAAGCTGAGGCCCCGCAGATTGTGGTCGTCACCCTCTTCGCTGGCCAGCGTGACGCCCTGCTGGTCGTCCACCAGCAGCAACCCGTATGTGGTGTAGCGGGCCGGCCGGTGGAACTGGGTCCGGACCTCGTTGAGGTCGTATTCCACCACGGCCGTAGCCTTGGCGTCATCCCAGACAACGGCGACCAGCGCGTGAGTCGAGTCCTTCACATGCACTCCGGGGAAGAGCGGCAGCACCGGGGCGGCAGCGCCGCACCCACCCGAAAGGGCCGAGCCGAGCCGCGGGCTGTTCCCTCAGAGGCACTCTACCACGCTTTGGCGCGCCTCACCACGTGCGCCGTCCCGTCCCGCGCCGCCGGGCCGGAAATGCGCTCGTAAGTCATTCCAAAAGCATGGCTTAGACGCACGCCTAGCGTGATGGAGGCCGTCCAGCGCGCGATGCGCGGGAACGGCCTCGCCGGGTCAACGTGAGCAGTTGCCGGACCGACTAGACCGGCTTGACGTTCTCGGCGCGCGGGCCCTTGGGACCCTGGCCCTTGTCGAACGTCACGGCCTGGCCTTCGCGCAGGTCGTCGAACCGCACCGTCGAGCACGCCGACTGGTGGAAGAAGTACTCGGTGCCGTCATCCGCGGCGACGAACCCGAAACCCTTTTCACTCACCAGCCGCTTGATCGTGCCATTCATTGCCATCGTCGTCTCTCCTTACCGAACGTAGATGCGATACCCGCCGCGACGCCGCACTTGCGGCGCCGTCTGGTCGTTCACATACCGGATGAGCACGATCGAGTCTGTGTATTCAAAGAGAAGATCGAGTCGCACAACCTGTAGCTTTGATCTTGACGGGAGCGGCATACCACGAGGCGTGCCGTCGGCGGCGGGTCTCAAAGCGGAACTACAACAGGCTAGCAGGAATCGGGCCAGATGTCCACTCAGGGTTCGTCGGGCCCCCAATCCGCGATGACGACGTGGCTCTGGCTGGCGATGTCGTCGAAGTGGACGAAGACCTTCGCGTGGTCGGACTTGCCAAGGGGGATCCTGACCACTTCGCACTCGTTGGCGACCAGCCACCGGTCGACGAACCGCCGGACGTGCTCCCCCTCGCCCTCGGTCTCCAGGCGGACGCGGGTCAGGCGCAGCCGGTGCGGTCCCAGATTGGTGATGGTGGTCTCGACCACGAACGGTCGAGCCGGCTCGCCGGCTGGCGGCGGCTCGGTCGCGGCACGGGTGACCGTCCGGCACTGAACGTGCGGCGCCACCGAGAGGGCATAGGTCTTCCACGCGGTTTCGACCATCTCTTTGGTGGCCGACACCATCTCTTGCGTCGACCCGAGCAGCCGGCGCACGGTCCAGGCGTAGTAGGCCGAGACGAGCACCAGCGCGCCGGTGAGTATCGGCAGCCAGAGGTTCGCGTTCATCTCGGCGAGTATACGCCAGACCTTCGGTCTAATCGGAACTGCTTGTCCGCCGTAGTCGCGTAAGCGACGAAGGCGGCACGATGAGGGATCGGGGGCTGCGCAGAGGGATCGGGGGCTGCGCAGAGGGATCGGGGGCTGCGCAGAGGGATCGGGGGCTGCGCAGAGGAATCGGAACTGACGATGAGGAATCGGAGTCGAGCGCTCCGCGGTACAATCGAGTCGCCATGAAAGCCATCGTCTACGACACGTACGGCCCGCCCGAGGTTCTCAGGTGCGAAGAGATCGCGACGCCGGCGCCGAATGACGACCAGGTGCTCATCAAGGTGCGGGCCGCGTCGGTCAATCCCGTGGACTGGCACTTCATGAGGGGCGCGCCCTTCGCGCTTCGCGTGATGGCGGGGTGGAACAAGCCGAAGGTGACGCGGCTCGGCACCGACGTGGCCGGCGAGGTGGAGGCGGTCGGCCGGAAGGTCGCCGGGTTCACGCCGGGCGACGCGGTGTTCGGATCGTGCCGCGGGGCCTTCGCGGAGTACGTGTGCACGGCCGAGTCGGCGGTGGCCCGGAAGCCCGCCGCCGTGACGTTCGAGCAGGCCGCCGCGACGCCGGTGGCTGCGTTTACGGTGCTGCAGGGTCTTCGCGACCGGGGGAGGCTCCAGCCGGGGCAATCGATCCTCATCAATGGCGCCGCCGGCGGCGTCGGCACGCTGGCCGTCCAGGTCGCCAAGGCGTTGGGCGCGGAGGTGAGCGGCGTCTGCAGCACGAGGAACGTGGACATGGTCCGGTCGCTCGGCGCCGACCACGTCATCGACTACACCCGTGAGGACTTCACCAGGGGCGATCGACGTTACGACCTGATCTTCGACCTGGTCACGAATCACTCGTTGTCCGCCTGCAGGCGCGTGCTGAACCCCGGCGGGACTTACCTCATGATTGGAGGATCGGATGACCGGTTGCTCAGTCTGCTCTCAGTGGTGATTCGAGCCGCGGCGCTGTCCTGGTTCACGAGCCAGACGCTGGGCTTGATGCTGGCGAAGAGCAGCAAGCCGGATCTCGTCGCGATCGGCGCGCTCATGGAAGCCGGGACGGTCACGCCGGTCATCGACAGGCGGTACGCGCTCGCCGACGTTCCCGCGGCGATTCGCTACCTGGAACTAGGTCATGCGCGAGGGAAGGTCGTCATCACGATGGCGTAATCGACGGGGAGTCGTGAAACGGGGTGCACTGTGAGAAGGCGAATGTCTGCTGTCGTCGTTCTGCTCGTTGGCCTGTTCGTTGCCGGCGCCGTGACCGCGCAGCCCGTCCCGCCAGCCGCGCAGCGTTCGGCCGCCCCGGCGGCGAAGCCTGCGAATCCGACCGCGGCTGCCACGGAGGTCGAGCGCGTCGAGCGCGAGCTCGTGGCGGCGATTGGCAAGGGTGACCTCGCCACCTACGACCGGATCGTCGCCGACGACTACGTGGCCTACACCACCACCGGCCAGGAGTCGACCAAGCCGGAGATCATGGCGGCATATCGCGCGGGCACCCGCAAATACATGTCGCTCAGCATCAGCGACGTGAAGGTGCGAGTCTTCGGGGACACCGCGATCCTCGTAGCGAGGACGTCGGGGACGAGAGTGGAGGAGGGCAGGCCGCCGGAGCCGAACATCGTCCGCTACTTCCGCGTCTTCACGCGGCGCGGCGGCGCCTGGCGCGCGGTCATGCAGATGGTGACGCCGCTCCCGGCAACAACGGCAGCGCGGTAGAGCCGAGGCGGTGCGGAGTGGCGGCGCCGGGTGTCAGACTTGTCCGTCGATGTATGCCGCGATTCGTTCGCGGCTCCACCCGTGGTCGTCGTTGAGGTGGATGATCAGCGAGTCGAGGAAGTGTTGTTTGATGCACCCTGGCTCGGGGCACCTGCGGACACGATCGTCCAGGCACGTGAAGAACTTGTAGATCCCCTTCGGGCGGATTCCCGTGGCGTCGACCGGGAGGCGATAGATCCCCTCGTAGGCTGCGCCGAGCGCGTCGGAGCAGTCCCGGCCCTCGAAATACGCGCCGAACATCTGGTGATGCCGGCGCCGGGCCCCGTCGCGAATCGCGGCCGCGAGTTCCTGTTCATCGGGACGGACGGCTCTGGTCATCGTCGGCTCCACTGTAGAGCATGGAAAACCCGTGCCAGCCGGGACCTTCGGATTCGCTCGATTTCTCGCCCGACACGCGAGCCGGAGACAATCCGGCCCGCCATCACGTCCCGGGTTCGAACACGCGGGTGTCCGCAAGCGGGCGTCCGTCCGCGTCCCTCTGGTGTCTAATGGGGCAGGAGCGAGTGCCGGGAGTGAGGGGCTCAGTCCGACGTAATCCTCTGTCGCCAAGACAGGAGGCCATGATGGTCCCGACGAATCGGTTTCCGCTCATCACCCTGGGGTGGCAGACCTGGTCGATCCTCGTGGTGGTCTTCGTGCTCGTGATCGCGGCCGCCGCGTTTCTCCTGTTCGCCTGAAGGCACTCCAGGCCGGAAGAGGAGAAAGAGCCCCGCTCTGCGAGCGGCGGGGCCCCCAGCTCACTGTCTCTCGAGGACGCCTCGGTACGGAATGACCTGCCCGGCCTCGATCGTCACGTCCCACTCCAGCGGGCTGTAGCCGTCGCGCTGGATCGCGATCCGGTGCGGGCCCGGCTCGAGCGTCAGCGGCTCGCTGCTCGGGCCGAACGTGCCGACGACCCCGACGTATTGCCCGTCCACGAACAGGTTGGCGTCGGCCGGCTGGATGTCGAAGCTCATGCCGCCGTATGCCGATGTCGTCGTCGACGAATCCGGCAACGGCTGGTAGCCGCCGTCCGCATACACTCCGAACACGGTCGGCTGATAGCTACCCAGGTAGACCCAGGGATACGGCACCGGGTAGCCGCACCAGATGCCGAACCCAAGGCTCAACCACGGCGAGAACGCGTAATAGGGCCGGGCGAAGCGGTACGGGTAGTAGGGCGCCCACCCGTAGGGGCGGGCGTAGGAGCGCGAGAAGTACGGACGGATCATGCTCGGATGGCCGCCGTAACCGCGGTAGCCGGGGGACGCGTAACCGGGCCCGCGTCCGCCGCGATAGGCCGGCGAACTGTAACGGGGCCCAGCCGTTCGGGGCCCGTACGAGCCATTTCCGTACGACCGGGGCAGTGCCTGCGATCCGGAATACGGACGATTACCATACGACCGGGGCGCCGCCTGCGACCCGGAGTAGGGACGATTCCCGTTCGAGCGGGGCAGCGACTGCGGCGCCGAGTACGAACGATTCCCGTTCGACCGGGGCATCGACTGCGGCGCCGAGTACGAACGATTCCCGTTCGACCGGGGCATCGACTGGGGTGCCGAGTACGAGCGATTCCCGTTGGATCGGGGCATCGACTGCGGTGCCGAGTACGAGCGATTCCCGTTGGACCGGGGCATCGACTGCGGCGCCGAGTACGAACGGTTCCCGTTGGACCGGGGCATCGACTGCGGTGCCGAGTACGATCCGTGAGGCGCGCTCTGCCGGGGCTGCGCCGACGCCCGAGGTGACGACTGGCGCGGCGCCGACTGCCCGCCCGATGGGCGTCCGCCGCCATTCTGTTGTCCGCCGCCCCGCCGCTCTTGGGCGGTGGCCGGCAGGGCCGCAATGCTCAAGGCAGCTACGATGACGGCCGATGCGACCGAAAATGTGTGCTTCATGTGGTTCCCTTGCTGTCTCCCGAAGGCAGCGGCAGGTGCCTGACGCCGCGTACACTCGCAACCGCGATGCCAACCGGGATTGTGGCGATTACTGGACATTCCCGGTGGGCCGACGGGAGCGGCTGCTAGAGCGTCCACAATCGAGGACATCGGCGACGTGTGCCTCGCGCCCGCGTACAAGGAAGGGGCCACCGCGGCGGTGGCCCCTGGCAATAGTCGGCGGAGTCCGCTCGGTCGTCCGCCCGCGCTACTTTTTCACGATCATCGTGCCGTGCGACGCGACGCACTGCCACTGCCCGGCTCGCTTGACCCAGGTGTCGGTCCACTGAGACCTGCCACTGTCCGGCTTGCCCTTTTTCGTGCCCTTCCAGACCGAGATGCCGGTGGCGACGGCGGTATCGCCGTAGGCCTGCACCTTCAGGTCATCGTACGTGAGCGTCTCGTAAGTGTAGGCGTGGCTCTTCACGTCAGCGACCATTGACGCCTTCCCCGTCACGACGCCCTCCTCATCCGTGTTGACAAGGGTGTCGGCCATATGGCGTTCGAACCACGCGGCGTCGAACTTCAAAGAGGCGTCGATCCACGCGCGCTCGAGCGCGCTCACTTCCTGTTCGACACTCTGACCCTTGCCCGGCGCGGCCTTCTGCGCGGCCGCCTGTCCGAAGGCGAGGCCGGGCAGTGCCAGCATCACGAGAGCAACGACAAACAGTCTCTTCATCGGGAGCTCCTCTTGACGGGTTTGTAGGCGTCGAAGAGTCTCGAGCGGACGCCCCGAGCCGTCGTGTCCACCCTGGACCAACGGCACGTGCGGAACCCCCCGATGGTCTTCTCGACGCCAATTTGTGGAACGGATGAGGTTTAAGGCTATGCCCCACTGGCCGGGCTGTCAAACAAAAAGGGCTACAACAAAAAGGGCTACCACGCGGGCGCTCGCGATGTGAGCCGGCCTAGACAGCGATGGATCTGACGGTTCGGCAATGGCGCGGGTTATCGGGACCCTACCGTGTTCAATACTGAACATCTTGCCGGTGTGCGTCCAGTCATCATCAACCGTCGCGCCCCTTCGGAAGGCCCAGTCCGGTTGACCTCAGCGAACTGTCGGTTCGGACGCTCGCCTACGCCGGCGCAATCGCAAAGTGGTACGACGCCCGGCTGACCGCCTTGCACGTGGCCCCTTCATTTACGCCGATGGAGGTTTGGACCGGCCTCGAGCACGTCAACCTGGTGTATCCCGTCTCGCGGGATGAGGTGCTCGAACAGCTGCGGCAGGCCGTGGCCGCGGCGGGCTTGGGCGAGGGGACGGTCGCTCTGACGGCCGAAGCTGGCGAAGCGGCGGCCACGATCGTAGACCGGGCTGTCGCGACGCGCGCCGACCTCCTCGTGATGGGCACGCACGGCCGCAGCGGGTTCGACCGATTCTTTCTCGGGTCTGTGGCCGAGAAGGTGCTGCGGAAGGCGCCGTGCCCGGTCTTGACCGTGCCGCCGCACGCGCCCGCCACCCCGCCGTCCCACGTGGCGCTCCGGACCATCCTCTGTCCAATCGACTTTTCGCCAGCCGCGTTGGAGGCGTTCGGATTCGCCCTCGATTTCGCGCGCCGCGCCGACGCGTCAGTCGTCCTGGTCCACGCGATCGAATTCCTGGCAGAAGACGAACCACTCGAGAACGCGCATTTCAACGTCCCGGAGTTTCGATCCTACCTGCTCGAGGATGCCAGGCAGCGGCTCGCGACCCTGGCTTCTGGGGAACCGCGACTGAGCCGCGGCGTCAGAACCGTCGTCGTGGTCGGCCGCGCGCACCACGGTATTCTCCAGGTCGCGGCGGATGAAGGCACCGATCTGATCGTCATGGGCGCTCAGGGACGTGGCGGTGCCGCCCTGGCGCTCTTCGGGTCGACGACGCAGCAAGTGGTGCGAGGCGCGACCTGTCCAGTCCTGACGGTCCGTTAGGCGAGCGCGTCACCACGAGAAGCCGAGGTCAGCGGATCGGACCGGACAGGCGCGCCGGGTCCTCGATCGCGCTGACGTTCTTCGCGATCCATCGCTGGATCTTGACCGCGGCGTCCCGTGCGGCTTTCTCCCAGGTATCGCCGCTGCCGTCTGCCGTGAACGACTTTCCGGCCGCCGTGACCAGGAGATGCACTTCAAGCAGTCGAGGGTCGTCCTCGTTGACGTTGCGGCTCACGACCTCGACCTGGACCTTGGGGCGCGCCCCCTTGTCCACTTCGTCGACGCTGACCGAGTCGTTGACTTTCCCAAAGAGACAGCCGCGCAGGTCCTTCACCGTCTCCCGGCGTTCAGCCAGGTCGGGCAACTCGAGCGTGGGATCGCTGGGCTCGGGCGTGAACACGAGGGTGGGGATGACGTAGAGGTGCTGCCTCTGCGCGAGTACCGAGACAGCGCCCGCGACGACAAACAGCACGGCGACGATTGGCAGGGCGCGTTTCATGGCAACCTCCCAACGACCGCGCGCGAAACCCGCGGGGCGGCTCAGCCATTGGACCGCACCGCTGTCCCGCGTGGGCCGTACACCCAGAATAGGGGACATCGTCGAGTC
This sequence comes from uncultured Acidobacteriota bacterium, assembly GCA_963717945.1. Classification (GTDB taxonomy): domain Bacteria; phylum Acidobacteriota; class Vicinamibacteria; order Vicinamibacterales; family Fen-181; genus FEN-299. The sequence continues at coordinate 1,107,905 of CAVQXT010000007.1, forward strand.
GTGTCTAATCAGAACGACTCACTTCTGTCATTTGAGGTCCGGCTCGGAGAGGGTTGGTCTCGACCTCTGAGATTCTACGGAGCCGACTCACCGAACACAGCACGACGAGCAGGAAGCTGACCGTGGCGGCGCACGTGATGAGGAACGCCGGATCGACGCCGGTCTCCGAGATCGGTCGCGCGGTGAAGTCGCCGGCGATGCCGGTCCACCAATAGGCGAACAGCCCCACGTCCATGAGGACGTGTCCGATCATGCACGGCACGAGAGAGCGGGAGGACCACGCGAGGAGCCCAAGCAAGATCCCCGCCCCAAATACGATCGGCACCATCCCGATCAGGGCCCAGGCCTTGGTGAGGTGGAGGAGCATGAAGAAGAACGCGGAGGCGAGAATGGCGATCGGCGCGCCGTGGCGTTCTTCAATGGGCCGCTGCATGTAACCGCGAAACCCGGTCTCTTCACAGATTCCCGCCGATGCGGCCGAGACCACCACGGCGACCCACTTCAAAGGGAGAGACGGAAGGGAGGACAAGTCGTAGCCGCGACGGAACGCGTCGGCCGGAAACGGCACCAGCCGAAACAGCACCACGATCGCCGCGTGAATCGTCGCTGCGAAGGAGAGCGCGGCCACGAGGCCCCAGAACCACTGTGCCGGCGAGAGCACGCCGCTTCGAAAGGCGAATCGGCGCGCGGCGTGCGTGCTTCGCGGTGGGCCTCCGCCGCGCGTCCACCAGACGTAGGTCCCGAGGAACGCCACTTCGAGCGTTGCCGCGAGCGGCACCCCGAAGGTCCACAGCAAAGGTGGCCACACGTTGGCCGCGATGAGCGCGACGAGAAGACCGGACACCACGGCCCGGACCGACACGGGCCACCTGGCAAAGCGACCGGGTAGCGCCTCTTGCGTCGTCATCGTCGTTGCCTGCTGGCGTACGCGCGACACGGGAATCCTCGCCCGCATCGTTGGCGTGCGATATGCGGGCGCAAAGCGATCCGACGATCTCCAAGCTAAAACTGGACTCCGCCAGTCTACAATATGCCATACTCATCCTTGGGAACGACCTCAGTCTGGACTCGGCGGAGGCGACGCCATGAAAGTCGTGGTCGCGGGAGCCGGCTTCGGCGGCCTGGAGACGGCCACCTGCCTGAGCGAAACGCTCGGCGGCCATGCCGACGTGACGCTCATCGACAAGAACGACAGCTTCGTTCTCGGATACGCGAAGCTCGACGTCATGTTCGGGCGCACGACGGTGGACGCGATCCGCTTCCCCTATCGCGCATTCGCCAAAACCGGCGTGAGGTTCAGGCAGGAGATCGTCACCGCGATCGACCCCAGCGCCAAACGTGTCACGACCGACAAGGGGACCTACGACGCCGATGTGCTCGTCGTCGCACTCGGCGCGGACTACGACGTGTCGGCCACGCCCGGGCTGGCGGGCGGCGGGCACGAGTTCTACTCGGTCGCCGGGGCCATGAAGCTGCGCGACATCCTGCCGAGGTTCATGGGCGGGACGGTTGTGGTCGGCGTGATGACCCCGCATTACAAGTGCCCGCCTGCGCCGAGCGAGGCCGCCATGCTGATGCACGACTACCTGACCGCGCGCGGGCTGCGCGGCCGGTCCCGAATCATCATGACCACTCCCATGCCTTCGCCGCTCCCCGTGTCGAAGGAAGCGGGCGATGCCATCCTGGCCCGCTTCGAACAGCTCGGGATCGAGTGCCTCGTGGCCGTGACGCCGACGCGGGTGGATGGCGCCGCACGACGGTTTCACGTCTCGAACGGCGTCGCGCTCGACTACGACCTGCTGCTCGCCGTTCCGGTACACGTGGCTCCGCCCGTGGTCCTGGAGTCTGGGTTGGCGGAGGGCGGCTGGATTCCGGTGGACCGCGCGACGCTCAGGACGCGTTTCGCGGACGTCTATGCCATCGGCGACGTCACCAGCGTTGGTACGCCGCGGGCCGGCACGTTTGCGGAAGGAGCGGGCAGGGTGGTCGCCGCGCAGATCATCGCCCGCGGCCGAGGCGGGGACGTCGCCCGGTATCAGGGCGACGGCCACTGCTACATCGAATTCGGCGAGAACCAGATCTCCGAGATTTCCGTGAACTTCCTCGGCGGCCCGAAGCCCACGAGCCAGTACATCGGCACCACGCCCGAGGGGGTCGCAAACAAGCGGCTGTTCGGCTCCATCCGCGCGAGTCGGTGGTTCGGGATGTAGGTATGCCATCGGTTGACACGTCCGACCGTCGGGTCCAGGCTTCGGCTGGGAACGCCCAAAACGACGATTCGGCCTGCACGGGAGCTCTGGGCAAGACCAGCCTCATCGTCTTCGGAACGTCGAAGACGGGTTCTACCTGAGAGGAGAGAACGTGTGTCGAAACATCCGCCCCAATTGCATTGTGCTCGCCCTGTGCGGCTTGCTGCTCATCGCCGGAACCGTTTCCAGTCACGGAATGCCGGCCCCGGGCTCACAGACTCAGAACGCTCCGTCGGCAGGCGCCACGGTTTCGGTCAGGATGATTGACGCCGTTGATTCCGGCAGCGATAGCGCGGGGAGACAGTATCGCGCCATTGTCAGCGAGCCAGCTGACGCCGGCAACGGCGTGATGATCTCGCGGGGCTCCCCGGCCACTGTCACGCTGGTGAGAGACAGCGCGGGGTGGGTTGCGCACCTGTCGTCGGTGGTCATCAACGGCCAGACGATCGCTGTCGCCAGCAACTCGGCGCGAGTGACCAGCAACGCCGAGAATGCCGCCGAGTCGGCGGTGAAGACGATGGGCTCGATGCTCGGACGATTTGGACGCCGCGGCAGCACGGCCGCGAGCATCGCCGCGGTCGCCTCGGGTTCGAGAGTCGTCTTGCCACCGGGAACCAGCCTGAGCTTCGTTCTTGGGGCCCCCCCGTCATCGAACCCGGCTGGGTCAGCACCCGGGGCGGGTCAGCCAACGCCGGGCGCGCCGCAGGCCGCGGCGGCGCCGGGCGGCCCCCTGGCCGCCAACGTCAAGGAGACGCGGCTCGGTCCGTCCCAGCCACAAGGGAAGTTCGTCGTGAGCCCGGACGGCGGGCACCTGGCCGTCTACTCGACGCATGGAAGTCGCGACATCGTCATCCTGGATGGAATCGACGGTCCCGAGTTCGACCACGCCGCGCACATGCACGGAGAGGCGATCGACGTCGAGTTCAGTCCCGACGGGAAGCGCTCGGCCTACCTGGCCCAGCATGGGGCCAACCTGGTGGCGGTGGTGGACGGCAAGGAAGCGTACACGGTCTATGCGCTTTCTCCCAACGACACCGGCGACAACATCGTGCCGACCATCGACCCAGCCTATGTTCATGTGACCGGCGACCAGCCGGTGCCGCATCAGTTCCTCATCAGCCCGAGCGGGGCGCATGTCGCCGTCATGGCTGAAGAGGGCCCCTCCTGGTACATGTTCCTCGACGGAGTGAAAAGCCCGCCTTACCTCAGCCTCGACCGGCGGGAGGTGGCGTTTGTCGCGGACAAGTTGGTGTATGCCGCGCAGACGACGGACCAGAAATGGCACATGGTCGTGAACGACAATCCCGGTCCCGCGTACGACGCCTTCGGCCAGGTAATGCCGAGCGACAGGCACCTCCAATTGAGCGAGAACGACCAGCACTACGCGTTCATTGGCAGGAATGGCGGGAACAGTGTGGCGGTCGTCGATGGGGTCCCCGGCACGCCTCGTCCCAACGTCGGGAGCAGCGGTCTCCACAACCTGGTAATCGCGTCGACCGGCCGCGTCGCTTACCTCGGATACGCGGGATCCGGAGCCCACGCCAGCGAGCCGTCCAGAGAACCGCTGTTCGTGGGGAATCAGGAGGTCTCGCCCGAAACCCGGCCCTTCGCCACCATCTCCCCGGCCACGCGGACTCAAATCGGAGTCAAGGTCGTCCTCAGCCCGGACGGGAAGAGGTTTGCCTATGCGAAGCCGGTCCCCGGTGGCATCGCCGCCATCATCGACGGCAAGCAAAGCCTGGCCTACGACGCCATCGGCGTGATGGAGTTCAGTCCCGATTCCCGGCGTGCCTTCTTTGTCGGCGTCAAGAACACCATCGACAACTTCGTCGTAATCGACGGGCAGGAAATGCCCGGACAGCATACCGTCAAGGATTTCGTCTTCAGCCAGAACGGCAGCCGCTTTGGCTATGAAGGATATGGTCAACTGGGCTTCACGATGGTGGTCGACGGCAAGCCCAGCGGCAAGTTCCTGAACGTGATCGACAATTCGCTGGCCTTCAGTGAGGACGGCAAACGCTCTGTCTACGCCGCGTGTGCGCAATTGTCGCACTGCCAGGTCGTCGAGGATGGCAAGACGACCAACGTTCCCGGGCTCTACCCGTACATGACGAGAATGCCGCCCCACATCGTTTTCTCGCCGGTGCTCTTCAGTCCGGATGGCACCCGTCTCGTCTTCGGTTACCCGGGCCCGAACGGCACCGCCATCGTCATCAACGGACAGGAGACCGTCCACGGCACCAACTTCTCGTACCACTGCTTCAGCCCCGACAGCAAGCACTTCGCAATTGCGATGTGGACCTCAAAGGGCTATTCGGTCTTCGTGGACGGAAAGGTGGGACCCGCATACGACGACCTCGTCGAAGCGAACGCGAACGAAAACCTCTTTCGCTTCGTGGACGCCCACACGTTGCGGTTCCTCGGCGTCAAGGGCGGGCAAGTGTACCGAGTCACCGTGGATCTCGGCAATTGAGGCGCGGGCCGACCGGCAGCGCCACTCGGCCAGGGCCAGGTCGGTCCGCCTGGCCCTTGGTGACGACGAGGAAATACTGAGACGGCAGGAAGGTGTGGTACTTGGCCAGCCGCGGATAATCGGGCAAGGCGAGGATCGTCCGGACGTTCTCGAGGCCCGCCGACACTACACCTCGAGGCAGACCCATCCGCCATCCACGGTCGTCTTGTAGACGCCAATTGACTCGGTGCGGATGTGCTGCATCAACATCCCGACGTTCTGGAGATAGGCCCCCAGTCTCGGCGGAGGCGCGTCGTCGCCCAGGTAAGCGGGCACCGGGCCGGCGAGCGCCTCTCCCGTCGTGACGTCGAACCTCGCGCAGTGCATGGGGCAGGTGAGGACCGCGCCGTCGAGCGTTCCCATGTCCAGCGGAGAGTTCATGTGCCCGCAGCGGCGGTCGACGGCGTAGAAGCTCCCGCCGCAATTGCAGACGACAATCTCGCGGCCGTTGACCTCGACCGCCTTCATGCCTCCCGGCGCCACGTCATCGGTCCTGATGACTCGAACGAGGCTGTTACTCAATGCCCAGCTCCTTCGCCGACACCTGCGGCAGGCTGTCCGGGTCGGTCACGTCCTTGTGCACGAACAAGCCGCACCAGCAGCGTTTCATCGCGTCGAAATGCGCCCGGTGGAACGGGATGCACGGGCAGACGATGCGCATGTTGCGCGCGCGGTCGGGCGTCAGCGGCTGACAGGGGCAGAACGGCGTGCCGTGCTTGTCTTCGAGCGTCACCTCCTGCTCGAGCAGGAAGTCCCTCAGCTCCGCGTCCGGCGTGAACTTGTAGCCCAGCGGATCGACGACCTTGCTGTAGAAGAAGTGGAGCGCCTGCTTCCTGGATTCGGTGTTCATACAGGGCCGCCTCAGAGCCCCAGGAGTTTCGAGTAGCGGTCCGGTTGGTAGCCGACAACCACCGTGCCGTCAATCCGGACGAACGGGAAGCCGCTCGCGCCCTCCGCGTCGAGCTCCTTCATGATCCTCGCCTGCGTCGCGCCGTCGGCGAGGTCGTAATCGGTGAACTCGAACGGGATGTTGTGTTCGGCGAAGAACTTCTTGGTCTTCCTGCACCAGGGGCAGGTGGACAGCGTGTACATGGCGACTTTCTTCATCACGACCTCCTCTTAGTCGAGTTCCACCAACAGCTTGCCGCCCTCGATCTTGACGGGGTAGACCGCGAGGCCGAGTTCCGGAGCATCGAGGAATCGGCCGGTCCTCACGTCGAAGCGCCAGTCGTGGCAGGGACAGGTGAGGGTGTGACCGTCGAGGCTGCCCGTGAAGAGCGGGCAGGCCATGTGCGCGCAGCGTCCGGACACCGCGTAGACGGTGCCGCCGACGCGCGCGACGACGACGTTGACGCCGAGCGGGTACGCGGGGGCCATGGCGCCCTCGGGCAATGCCGCCTCCTCCATCACGGGAATCCAGCTCATCGGTCCTCAGTCCTTTCGCTCCTCCGATCCGTGCCGCTTTGGCTGATCGATCGCCTCTCTCGAGATTGAGCCTGTGACTGGCCGATTGTCCAGTGCCCTCCTTCGCGTGAAGGAACTCGCTGGCTGAGCAGGTTTCCCACTACACCCAACCCCGTCCGGTGCCGAGAACAAGCAGGGGGACGTCTGTCGGCGCGGTGTTCGTATGGATTCTTACCACCTGGCCAATCGGGGCGGCAGTGACGGGCTCTGGGACTGGAACCTGGCCTCCAACCGGGTCCATTTCGCCCCCCGGTGGATCGCCATGGTCGGATGCGAGGAGCACGAGGTGGGCCACTCGCCGGACGAGTGGCTGGACCGGGTGCACCCCGAGGACCGGCCGGAGGTCAGCCGTGAGATAGCGGCCCACCTGGAAGCAGGCCCGTGCGAGTTCAGCATCCGCCACCGGATGCTGCACAAGAACGGCACCTACCGGTGGATGGCCTGCCACGCCGTGGTCACGCGCGACGAGGTCGGGCGGGCGGTCCGCATGATGGGTTCCCACACTGACGTCACGGCCGCGCGGGTGGTCGACGATCTGACCGGGCTCCCCAACCGGCTGCTCTTTCTCGATCGCCTCGCCCGCGCGATCGAGCAGGCGAAGCGGCACCCCGAACTGCTGTTTGCGGTCGTCCTCATCGACCTCGACCGCCCCGACTGCGCGTCAGAACCGGTGGGGCCCGGCGGGCACGATCTCCTGCTGGCCGCCGCCGCCCGGCGCCTGGAGACCTGCCTCCGCTCCGGCGGCGCGCCGGCCGGCCCCGGCCACGAGCACGTCGTCTCGCGGGTGAGGGGAGACCAGTTCGGCATCCTGCTCGAGGGACTCACGCAGGTCGGCGATGCGCTGGTGACCGGGCAGCGCGTTCTCGCGGAAATCCTCGCGCCCTTCTCGATCGGCGAACGCGAGGTGTTCGTCCAGGCGAGCGGCGGGATCGCGGTGAGCGTGACCGGCTATGCCGACGCCGAGGCCGTGCTGCGCGACGCCGACACGGCGCTGCACAGGGCGAAGGCGCTCGGCAAGGCGCGCTGCGAGGTCTTCGACACCGCGCTCCTCGACTCGACGCGCTCGGAGCTCGAGATGGAGGCCGATCTGGAGAAGGCCCTCGAGCGCCACGAGTTCGTCCTGTTCTATCAGCCCATCATGTCGCTGGCGACCAACCGGATCGCCGGCCTCGAAGCCCTCGTCAGGTGGCAGCATCCGTCGAGGGGCCTGGTCGCGCCGCTCGAGTTCATCCCCCTGGCCGAGAAGACGGGGTTGATCGTGGGCCTCGGCGCGTGGACGGTCAGAGAGGCGTGCCGGCAGCTCGCCGCGTGGCAGAGGAGCCTGTCGGTCCCTCCCGACCTCTGGGTGTCGGTCAACTTCTCGGGCGTCCAGTTTCGCGATCCGGTGCTCTTCGCGCAGATCGGCAGCGCCGTGCGCGACGCCGGGCTCGACCCGCGGTGCCTGATGGTGGAGCTGACCGAGAGCGTGCTGATGGAGAACCCCGCGGCGGCCAAGGGGTTGATCATGCAGCTGCGGGTCATGGGCATTCGCGTCGGGCTGGACGATTTCGGCACGGGGCACTCCGCGCTGGCCTACCTGCACCAGTTCCCGGCCGATGTCCTGAAGGTGGACCGGGCGTTCATCCGCGGCCTCGAGACGCAACAGGAGAAGGCGGACATCGTCCGCACCGTGAACGACCTCGCCGGCCAGCTCGGCCTGGAGGTGATTGCCGAGGGCATCGAGCGCGAGGAGCAGCTGGACGTGATTCGCTCGCTGCGATGCGGCTACGTGCAGGGCTTTCTGCTCGCCCGCCCGCTCGATGGCGAGCAGACCGAGGCGCTCCTGAAATCCGGCCTGGACCTGAGGCCGGAACCGCAGCAGGCCGGAGAGACCGGGCCCGCCGGCGAAGACGCGCCGAGCGTCCCTCCGGTGACGTGGGAGGCGAAGAGGACCACGCGCCGGTCGGTCCTCGCGGTCGCGCTCGTCGGCGCGGCGCTGCTCGTCTCGGCCGGCCTCGCCGTTCGAGCCGGTTTCGGGCGTCATTCGCCGACGGGACCGGCGCGGCCTTCCCAATCGTCGGCCTCGTCCCCCCACTCCAGTCCGCGGGACGCGGACGTCGAGCTCCCGCCGGGCGCCGGTCGGCAGGCCACCGCGAAGGCCGCTCCACCGCCCGCCGTCGTGCGGGGGCCAGCGGCCGAATCGTTCCCTGCCGTCCACCTGCACGTGCTCGGAAGCTGCACGGGGCGGCTTGTCGTGACCGCGACCGGTGTGTCATTTGTTCCCGACACGAGCAAGGACGGCTTCACCCTCAAGTACCAGGCGTTCAGGTACGCGCTTTCAGGCGACGTGCTCACCGTCAAATCCGACGCGAGGACGTACCGCTTCAAGGCGGCCGGAGACCTGGGTGCGGTGAAGGACCGGGCGCAGCTTCAGAAGGTGGTCGACAGCATCACACGCCGGTCGCGGGCACGCTGAGCCAGTGTCATCACTCGCTGACTTCGGGACGGCAGCCGCTGGTGATGCTCGCCGGTGCATCCGCCGATAAGTGGAAAGACGGCGGGTTTTGCACCCGGCGGCCGGCAACGGAACCTGGCCAAACGTGTCGAAAAGGTGCCTGACCCCATCCAGCGGCCCGGATTAGATTGCGATGCCACACCCTCCAGTCGAGCGGCGTGTGCCGGATGACGCGGGTCCGATTGATCCGCCCGCGCAGGCGGCTCTTCCTCCGGTTGCCGCCGAGCAATTCCTCCAGCTCCTGGCCCGAGCCGTCCACAAGTTCCGGACCTACCCGTCCGACAGCCCCTTCTGCGTCGAGGCGGTGTTGGCGGCGCGGCAGGGCCTGGCCTCGATTGACGGGCTCGAATACCTGGACGCGCGCGTCACGAGGCGGGAACTGATCGTCGACAATTCCGGCCTCGGCGCGGGCACCGTGATCGAGCGGGAGCTTGCGCTCCAGCTGCACCGGGCGTCGGTCGGACGGCTCCGCATCCACTGTGACGCCACCCACACGGAACTGGCCCAGTTCTGCTGGGCCCTGATTCAAACCCAGCGGGACGGAGAAGCCTCGCTGCCGGACCTGCTCATCGAGCAGGGCGTCGAACACATCGAAGCGGATACGACGCTCCGGCCGGAGATCGTCGAGATACGCGGGGATGCCGGCACGATCTCCGATACGGTCCATCGAGAGCGCGTTCGTCGTGCCGCCCTCTCGACGACGAGCGGGGCCGCCCACCATCTGTATCCGCCGGACAGGGGCTGGGTCCGTGTCGATCCGACTTCCCCATTCTCCTCGGTGTCGTTGTCGGAGCTGGCGATTCTCGTCGAGGATCCCGCCGCCCTGGCGGCCATCCTGGCGCGGCTCGGTGGGGAGAATCCCGCGCTCGACGGCGGCGGACCGCCCCTCGAGCGGAAATTCGGCGACCTGGCGACCGTGTTCGCGAGCCTCGACCCGAACCTCGCCAGGGTCATGTTCACCCGGCTTTCGAGAGCCGTGCTCGGGCTCGAGCCACAGGCTCGCACGCGGCTGCTGAAGGACACCGTTCTCCCGGGCCTGCTCGACGGCCGGCCGGAAGGTTCGATCCTCGAGGATTTTCCCGACGTCGAACTGGCCGACGCGTTGAGCCTCCTGCTCGACCTCGAGACGGCGTCGCCCGAGGTGCTGAACGTCGCCTTGACGAGGCTGGACCTGCCGGCCGACCGTCAGCAGGCGGTATTGCCGCTTCTCAATGACCGGATCCTCGCGCGCGACCCGTGGCCCAGCGCGACCGCCGGGACCCAGGCCAACCAGGCGCTTGTCGGCTACGCGCGACGGCTCATTGAAATCCGCCACGACCAGGCCAAGGGCTTCGCGGACTTCTCGGCATTCGACGTGTCGATGGACGCGTCGACGCTGGCCTCGGTGGAGACGATACGCGAGGTTGCCGGGAAGACGGATCTTCTCGACCAGCAGCTCCGATGCCTGTGCAGCCTGATTCGCCTGGAGCCCCACGCCGACCGCGTCCAGACCTTCCTCACCGCGTTGACGCCGCTGCTGGCGGATCTCGAGCGGCGAGGGCGGCCGGAAGCCGGCTTGAACTGGCTCCTCACGCTGCGTGGGATCGCCGTCGCGACGGAGCCGAGGCGACCGGAAGTCGCCAGGTGCGTGGGCGCGGCGATCCAGAGCCTGTTCACGAGGGAACGGGCCGCGTGGCTGGTCGAAATGCATCACGGAGAGCCCGAGGCCCGGTCGATCGCAGCCGGGTACGTCAACGCCCTGGCGCCCGACGTCGCGCCGGTCTTCGCCGCGCTGCTCGACGATCGGCGCCTGCAAGCGAGCCTTCCGTCACTGGCCGACCTGGTCTGCGACCACGCCGCGGCGCTGGCGCCCGGACTGGTGACCCAACTCGGGCATACGAGCCCGGCGGCCACGCGAGTGATCCTCCGCGTCCTGGGAAGCGCAGGCGGAGCCCACGAAGAACTTGTCGCCGGTTACCTGGCCGACGAGGACGCGATGCTCAGGCGCGAGGCGTTGGAAGCCCTGGTCCGGATGGAGACACCCCAGGCCGCCCGCATCGTGACCCATCAGATCGTCGAGCCGGGCAACCCGCTGCTGAACACCGCCGTCGAAGCCCTGTGGCGATTCCCATCCCCGCTCGTCGCCGCGCAGCTTCGGACGATCCTGCGGCGGGACGACTTCGTCGTGCACAATCCCGAGATCGTCATTCGAATGCTGAACCGCGCCGACGCCGACCTCGCCAGAGGAATCGAGACGGAGCTCCGGCATCTCGCGTCCCTTCGCCGGCGCTTCTGGCGCCCGGCGCTCATGCGTGTGGGATTCACCGCACGCCAGTTGCTCTCGTCATGACCAGCGAATCGCGCCCGCCCGCCACGGCACCGGACTGCGGGGAACAGGCGGCCATCGACCCGGTCGCCGTGCTTCGCGGCCTGGTTCACGCGTCGAAGCTGACCCGCCTCTATCCGCCGGGCCATCCGATCGTCCAGCAGAAGCTGACCGAGCTGGGATCCTCCATCGGAGGCTACCTCCAGAACAATCCCGTTCTGAACATCGACGTCGTGCGCCGAACCGTGCAGCTGGACGGCCTGCCCTTCGACGCCGGGGCCGAGCCGGCGCTTGATGACCTGGCGGCCATCGGCATCAACAGCGTCCATTTTCAGCGCGGGCTCGGGCCCGACGAACTCCGCCAGCTCGTGGAGTTGTTGCGCGAACTGCCCCCGAACGTCACCGGGGGAGAACCCATCGACGCCAGGCTTGCCGATCGCGGCGTCCGTCATGTCAGCCTGGGACGCCTGATCCCGCTGGACACGCGGTGGCAGTCACGGCAGTGGCCCGACGGCCCGACGGGTCCCCTCGATCCGGACTACGCCGAGTCCCTGCGCCTGGCGCAGTCGACCTTCGAAGAGGTTGCCGCCGAAGGTACCGTGCAAGCGGCCGCGGTGCGGGAACTGGTGAATCTCCTGATCTACAAGGTCGCGACCAGCAGCGTGGCGCTCGCGCAGGTCCTGGCCATCAAGCAGTACGAGAACCTCACCTACTGCCACTCCGTGAATACCGCGATGCTCGCCTTGCTCCTGGGCAAGCAGCTGCGCCTCGGCGAGGAGACCATAGCGGGCCTGGTCGAGGCCGCGCTCCTGCACGACATCGGAAAGACCGGGATCGCGCTCGAGGTCGTGATGAAGCCCGGGGCGCTCGACCCGCGCGAGCGGAAGCTGATCCAGGCGCACACGAAGATCGGCGCGGAGATCCTCGTGAACACCCCGGGCCTGCACGCCCTGACTCCCATGATCTCCCTGGAGCATCACCGGACGACCAAAGGCGGCGGGTATCCGGACCTTGGCAATGGCGTCGTCCCGCATGTTCTGAGCCAGGTCGTGTCGGTGGCGGACGTCTACGAGGCCGTCACCGGCGCGCGTCCGTATCGCGAGCCCATGCAGCCGGAGCAGGCCTGCCTGACGCTCGCGCGCGTCGCCGGGGAGTCGCTGAACACGGCCCTGGTCAAGTCGTTCATCAATGCCGTGACGTTCTTCCCGGTCGGCACCTTCGTGCGGACCTCCGAGAACGAGTTTGGCATCGTCGTCAGGACGACGTCCGGCGACGTCATGCACCCGGTCGTCGCAATCATCGACGAAGGGCTCAAGCGGACGGCGCGCGAAGTCGATACCAGCGAGCGCGACGCCTCCGGGACCTACCTGCGCCACATCGCCAAGACCGTCACGCCCGAAGCGTGCGGGCTGGATGCCGCTTCGGTGCTGACGGCGGCCTAGCGCGCCGGGCTGCCAAGCGCGCCTCACCAGGCAGCACGGCTCGTCGAGCGGCGCGGAGACCGCTTGCCTGAGCCGCGCAACTGCGGGACAATCCGGCCGGTCGGACCCGGCGCGCCGCCGTCAACGGCGCGCGCCCGGTTCTGAAGCCGGCTCCACACGCCGCAAGTGGTGAGAATCAGCCATGAAGAAGCTGTTCGCGCTGGTCGTCTCTGCCTTCCTGGTCGGCGCCGCGCCGGCCCAGCGTTTCACCGGGTACACCGACAAGTCGGCAGACAGGGAGCGTGAGGTCGAACAGACGCTCAAGTCCCTGCCGTCGCCGGAGCGGGTGCGCCAGTTCCACCGGTATCTCACCGCGGAACCGCACCCGGCCGGGTCCGAGCGCAATAACGAACTCGCGCGCTACGTCGCCGCGGAGTGGAAGCGACAGGGATGGCAGGATGTCAGCATCCATCGCTACGACGTGTACGACTCCACCCCCCGCCAGGTCGCGGTGGAGATGGTCGAGCCGGTCCGCTACACCGCGGGGTTGCGCGAAGCCCCCTACGACGTCGATCCGGACACGAAGAATCCGCGCGTGAGCCGCGGCTACCTGGCCATGTCGGCGTCGGGCGAGGTGACGGCGCCGCTGGTGTACGCGCGCGGCGGCAACCCCGAGGACTACGACCTGCTCGAGAAGAACGGCATCGACGTCCGCGGCAAGATTGTCATCGTCCGCTACTCGAACCCCTACAGCTACCGCGGGTTCAAGGCGCTGACGGCGGAGCGTCGCGGCGCCGCGGCGCTCATCATCTATTCCGATCCGGCGGAGGACGGCTACAAGCAGGGCGCGGTGTTCCCCGACGGTCCGTGGGGCCCGGAGACTCACTTCCAGCGCGGCGCCATCACCTACGACTTCATCGTCCCCGGCGACCCGCTCACGCCCGGCTGGGCGTCGACGAAGGACGCGCGGCGGATCAAGCCCGAGGACGCCCTGTCGGTGCCGAAGATCATGGCGGCGGTGCTGTCGTGGCACGACGCGAAGCCGCTGCTCGAGCAGATGGACGGAGCCGAGGCGCCGAAGGACTGGCAGGGCGGCCTTCCCATCACCTACCGCCTCGGCGGCGGGCGGGTGAAGGTCCACCTCAAGGTGGACATGGACAACCGCGTCAAGCCGTACTACGTGGTGGAGGCCCGCCTGCGTGGCACCGAACTCGCCGACGAGTGGGTGCTCCTCGGCAATCACCGCGACGCGTGGGAGTTCGGCGGCGTCGATCCGTCGAGCGGCACCGCGTCCATGCTGGAGCTGACCCGGGCCCTTGGTGAGATGGCGAAGAAAGGGATCCGCCCGCGGCGGAGCATCATCGCCTGCAGCTGGGACGGCGAGGAGGTCGGCCTGACCGGCTCCACCGAGTGGGGCGAGCAGTTCGCCCCGGACCTCAAGCGAAAGCTCGTCGCCTACATCAACGTCGATTCCTCGGCGTCCGGCCCGGCGTTCCAGGCCAGCGCGGTCGGCTCGCTGGCGCCGTTGCTCGTCGAGGTCAGCCGCTCGCTCGACGATCCGTCCGGCGCGTCGCTCTACGAGGCGTGGAAGAAGTCGGCGGCCGAGGACACGTCGCGATTCGCGGCCACCGGCGGCGGCGAGCGCAAGGCCGCGGTGGACGACGACTCGCTGGTGGACACACGCATCGGCAGTGGTTCGGATCACACCGTGTTTCTGAACGCGCTCGGCCGGCCGGTCGTCGGGCTGAGCTTCGACGGGCCGTACGGCGTCTATCACTCGATGTACGACGACTATTACTGGATCAATCACTTCGGCGATCCCGGCTACCGCTATCACACGCTGATGTCGAAGTTCTGGGGCGTGCTGGCGCTGCGATTGGCCAACGCCGATGTGCTGCCTTTCGACTTCGGCTTCTACGGCCGCGACATCGGGACGTTCCTGAACGAGCTGTGCGGCGCAGGGGACCCGGCCCGTGGGGCTGCAAGCCGGACGACTGGCGGGTGCCGGGCCGGAGATCTGGATCTCGGCCCCGCGATCGCCGCCGCCGGGGAGTTTGCCGGCGCGGGGCGCGCGTTGAAGCAGGCCATCGAGACGGCGCTCGCCGCCGGCCCGCTCGATCCGAAGAAGGCCGCCGCGCTCAACCGGCGCATCATGGACGTGGAGTCGAACTGGCTGTCCCCGGAAGGGATTCCGGGCCGCCCGTGGTTCAAGCACATGATCTACGCGGCGCGCTACACCTACGCCCACCTGGAGCTGCCCGGCGTCACCGAGGCCGTCGAGAAACAGGATTGGAAGACGGCCCGCGAGCAGACGGATCGGCTGGTGGGTGCGCTGGCCCGGAACACGGCGCTCCTGCGCGACGCGCTGGCCGACCTGGAGCGACGCTGAATCGCGCCGCCTCGAGATGCAGCTGCGGCTCGGGTAGGGAGAGGTTCTGCCCTGCGGTCTGCCGTAGAATGGCCGGCAGGCGGCAATTGGCCGGACACGAGGCGTGGAGGTGGAGCATGAGGGCATGGCGTGCCGTCGGGGCCGCGGTGGTGGCGGTGTTGCTGCTGGCGGCGGGCGCCGGGGCGCAGGAGTTCTCGCTCAACGACGCCATGTCGTTCCCGTTCGTCAGCGAGCTGACCAGCGCGCGGGCGGCGGACCGGATCGCCTGGGTGCGGATCGTGGGCGGCGTGCGCAACGTCTGGGTGGCGGATGGCCCCGGCTTCGTGCCACGGCAGGTGACCCGGTTCACCGACGACGACGGCCAGGAGTTGACGCAGGTCACGCTGTCTGCCGACGGCTCGATCCTCGTGTTCGTGCGAGGCGGGGACCACGACGCCAACTGGCCGGCGAAGGGCGGCCTGCAGCCGGACCCGACGTCGAGCCCGGTCGAGCCGAAGGTGATGCTGTGGACGGCGGACCCCGCCGGCGTCAGACGCGCCGCTCCGCTGGTGGAGGGCGATGCCCCGGCTGTGTCCGCCAAGGGAGTTCTCGCCTACCTGAAGGACGACAAGGTCTGGACCGTCAAGCTCGATGGCACGGACGCCCGGCGCCTGTTCTTCGACCGCGGCAAGGACCGGGACCTCGCCTGGTCGCCCGACGGCAGCAGGCTCGCCTTCGTGTCCGGCCGCGACGACCACTCGTTTGTCGGCGTCTACACCGCGGAGAGCGAACCGATCACGTGGCTGGCCCCTTCGACCGGGTACGACATCTCACCCGTCTGGTCGCCTGACGGGACGCGCATCGCCTTCGTGCGTCTGCCCGGGCACGGTGGTCCGCCTGAGCCGCTGCTGAAGCCGACACCGCATCCGTGGGCGATCTGGACGGCAGACGCGTTCACGGGCGCGGGCCGGCCGGCCTGGAGGAGCCCCGAGACACTGCGTGGCTCGTTCCCCGACGTCGCGGGAGGGGCCAATCTGCACTGGGCGCAGGGCGGCAGGCTGACGTTCCTGGCGACGACCGACAACTGGCCGCACCTGTACGCGGTCGCCGAGACCGGCGGGGAAGCGCGTCTGCTGACGCCGGGCGAGTTCATGGTCGAAGACGTGTCACTCTCGCGCGACGGCGGGACGCTCGTCTACTCGGCCAACACCGGCAACAGTCCGGGCGACGACGACCGCCGTCACCTGTTCCGCGTGTCGGTCGGCGGCGGGGCACCGGTGCAACTGACCAGCGGCGAGAGCCTCGAATGGGGCCCGGCGGCGCTGTCAGGTACCTTCGCATTCGTGAGTGCGGATGCCAGGCGGCCGGGTTCAACCGCAGTAGCGGACCTGACCGCGCCGCGGCCGCGCATCCTCGACGGCCAGTCCGCCCCGCCGGAATTCGCGGGGCCGCGCTTCGTTGTCCCGAAGCAGGTCACCTTCCGCGCGGCCGACGGCCTGCTCATCCACGGGCAACTGTTCCAGCGCGAGGACGGCGCCGCCCGGAAGCCGGGCGTCGTCTTCGTCCACGGCGGACCGCCCCGGCAGATGATGCTGGGCTGGTCGTACATGCGTTATTACAGCAACGCCTACGCGATGAACCAGTACCTGGCCGCGCACGGCTTCGTCGTCTTGTCGGTCAACTACCGGCTGGGCATCGGCTACGGCTACGACTTTCAGCATCCCGAGCACGCCGGCCCGGCGGGGTCGTCGGAATACCAGGATGTCGTGGCGGGCGGACGATTCCTGCAACAGGCCGCGGGGGTGGACCCGGCGCGGATCGGCATCTGGGGCGGTTCGTACGGCGGGCTGCTGACGGCGCTGGGCCTCGCGCGCAACTCGGACCTGTTCCAGGCGGGCGTGGACCTGCACGGGGTCCACGACTGGCCGGCCGACGTCGCCGGCGAGATGGAGGACCTGAAAGGACGTTTCGAGAAGGGCGATCGCGCCGATGCCCTTGCCGTCGCCTGGCACGCGTCTCCGGTCGCCGACGTCGAGCACTGGACGTCGCCGGTGCTGCTGATCCACGGCGACGACGACCGGAACGTCCCGTTCAACCAGACCGTGGACCTGGCGCGACGCCTGCAGGCCCGGGGCGTCGCGTATGAGGAACTGGTGCTGCCCGACGAGATACACGACTTCCTCCGCCACGCGAGCTGGCTGAGGGCCTACGCCGCCGCCGCCGAATTCTTCACCCGCAAGCTGGCGGCGCCGGGCGCGAAGTAGGGGAGTCCCGAGGCAGCCACATGGCGATGGCGTCGGGTTCGAGCAACGCGGGGTAGACGCGTTCGGGCGACGCCCGAAGCACGCGGTGGAGCCGCACGGTGTTGGTCGTCGTGGGCATGGGGGGGTGCCCCTCACTGATTCCATGTGACTGCGTCACGAGCATGGGCAGGCCCTGACCCATGAAAGCGGCCTCTGCGGAGCACGGCGCCGCGCGCGGCGGCCGCAGCCATCGAACGCCACGTCTCGGGTCTGCCGCTTCGCAAAGCGGCCCCTCCATCGTGGAACGGTCGGGGCAGGTTTACGCTTTGCTTCGGGCAGATCCCTGCGACGCGGCATAGGGCCGATCGGGCCGCCGTGCTGCGGCGCCTTGTTCTGCGCGCGGCTCAACGCGAGGCGCCGCGATTCCTGGGTTCGCCGAACTGCGGGCGCCTCGTCCTCGCGGTCCGGCTCACGATTCCGAATCGCGGGCGCTTGCGCTGGACGTTGAAGCGAAGGAACCCCCGCTCGCCATGCGTGCTGCCTGGACGCCTCGCGCCTCAACGCGCTTCAGCGCCACTACAACGGGCTTGCACTCGTATCATGAGAGCGCGAGAACTAACACGCCCGAGCCGATTCCAGGACGCCCGCGGGCCCGTGCCGCGGCGTCGCCTTCACACTTGCCCATGCGCTCCCGCTCGCGGCGGCCGCCGGTTTCGCGGACACAGGCCGGACAGTTGCCGGGCGCGGGTTGAGTGCGATCCTCGAGAAGCGGGAAGCGGCGTCGTGATCACCTAGAGCAACATGGAGGCAGGTGCACCCTTGGGGCGTTGCGCCTGGCGCGGAACTCGGGGCGACCCCGAGCGTCGAAGTAACCGATTGACAGGCGTCAGTTCCGATCCCTCGAGCGACAGGTCCGATCCCTCGGGCGACAGGTCCGATTCCTCATCGAAGATCTCGATTGATAGGCGTCAGACCCGATTACCGGAGCCCGCCCGGGGTGAGGGACAAGGTCGGTGGAGGAGTGTCTGTGAAGTCCGCCTTCGCGACGCTGCGCGTGGCCCGGAGTGCTCGCGTCGCTACGGCGAGACAGCCTTCGCATGCGACCGGCTTGCCAAGCCGAAGCTCCCCCGAGGGTCGAGCAAGCCGAGGGGGAGCGAAGGCTGGTGCCGGAGGAGGGAATTGAACCCACACTCCCCTTGCGGAGAACGGGATTTTGAGTCCGCGGTGTATTGCTGGAAAGCATTAGCCATCAGGTATTTACAGAATATTTCACAAAAGTCAGAACTGCCACATACAAAACTGCTTTCCCTCTTGTATCATCTCCTCGTTCGCTTCCTTCCTGTTGGAGACGATGAGTAGTGCCAAGAACGAAGGTCACGGAACAGCACAGGCATCCGAAGTTCCCCCGTCTCGTCATCGACCTGCGGACCAACTCACGTTTCTACCAGGCTCGCACGTTCCTTGACGGGAAACTCGTTCAGAAATCCACGAAGACAACTAACCTCCCAACGGCGTTCAAACTGGCGGAGGACTGGTACAGGCGGTTGCTCCGTGCGTCCGTGTCGTTTGGGATGGCGCATCCGATTGCGAGATTGACGGCGGACCCCACGATGGCGGAGGTGTTCTCCACGTATCGCACGGGACTCTCTGCCAAGAAGCAGGCATACGCTGCCCAGAAGTGGGGACCGATTGCCGACTACTGGAAGGCGCTGCTGGTACGGGAGGTTTCTACTCAGACGTTCCGTGACTTCTTCGTGTGGCGGAGACGCAAGCACGTCTCCAATCACACGCTTCACAAGGACGTGGTGCTGGTCCGCCAGGTTCTCAAACGAGCGTTGGAGGACCAGCAACTGACCGCACTTCCGCTCATTCCCAAGGTCGGAGAAATCGACAAGAACCCTCGACCCTGGCTGACTCCTGCCGAATGGCGAGTGCTGTTGCGAGCGTCTGAGAAGAGGATTCGTGCCGCTGCGAGCAACAAACGACTCCGACAGCAACGGCAGGATACCCACGACCTGATGGTGTTTCTCGTCCATTCGATGTGCCGCGTGGGAGAAGTCCTCTCATTGCGATTCCGTGATTGTCGCCTCGACAAGAACGAGGACGGAGACAAGTGCCTGATCTGCGAGGTGTCTGGGAAGAGGGGCATTCGCACGGTGGTGGCTCTCTTGGGCGCTGCGTCCGTCTATGAGCGTCGGCTGAAACAGGCGAACGACAGGGACGCGCTCATTTTCCCCGAGCATCACAGGGACGCATTCCGTGAATTGCTCGAAGCGGCACATCTGCGGACGGACCCGAAGTCGGGCTTTGAACGGAACTACAAGTCGCTGCGTGCCACGTCGATTAGTTATCGGATTCTCAACAACCCCAATCTGAACTTGCAGGTGATTGCGCGAAATGCTGGAACGTCGGTGGTGATGATTGACGAGTTCTACGCGAAGCGGCTGACCGCAGAGATGAACAAGGACGCTTTGTCTTCGATTCCCAAACGGCAGGCTCGGAACGCGACCGCGGAGACGCGGGGCGTGGGTAGGAGGGACTGACGGCTATGAGACGCGGGCTCCGTCGCAGGGTTCTGGTCTTGCTGGTTCTGGTTGCGGGGCTATGCTGCGCGTGCGGTGGCGGTCCCACGTTCGTCATCTCGCCCCAATTCGATTGGGCTGATCGATTCAGCGAAGGGCTCGCGGCGGTCCGCATAGGCGACGGCGAGACGGGTAAGTGGGGCTACATCGACAAGCAGGGCAGATTGGCGATAGCCGCGAATTTCGGTGCGGCAACGGCGTTCAGCGAGGGGCTCGCGGCGGTCCGCGTCGGAGACGAGAGGACGGGCAAGTGGGGCTACATCGACAGGGATGGCAAGTTCGTCCTGGGGGCGCAATTCGACTGGGCTGGTCCATTCAGCGAAGGACTTGCCCAGTTGAGGGTCGGCGAGCAACTCACGGGCAAGTGGGGCTATATCGACAAACAAGGCAGGACGGTGATTGCGGCGACGTTTGACCACGGATACCAGTTCAGCGAAGGGCTTGCTGCGGTCGGCGTCGGGAAGAACGCGGTTGGAAACTGGGGCTTCATCGACAAACAGGGCAAGGTCGTGATCGACCTCCGATTCTACATCGCAGGCAATTTCAGCGAGGGACTTGCGGCGGTGGCGGTTGGCGATATCGATCACTGGGGCTACATTGACGGGCAAGGAAACATCGTCGTCCAATCGCAGTTCGAGTCGGTGCTTCCTTTCCGCGACGGCGTCGCGGCGGTACGCTCAAAGAAGTTGGGCAAGTGGGGATACATCGACAAGCACGGCAAGGTGGTCATCGACTTTCAGTTTGACTGGGTGGATTCATTTAGCGAGGGACTCGCTCCTGTCCTCACCGTTGTCCGCCAGAAAGACCGCTGCGGTTACATCGACAAGCAGGGGAAATACGTGATATCGGCGCAGTTTGTTGCCGCGGAGCCGTTCAGCGAAGGACTCGCGGGGGTCTATGTCGGGGACGAACGCACCTACAAGGGCGGGTACATCTCTCGGTAGAGAGGACGGTTGGTTGGGCGCTCGCAACAGAGCGACCCGATCGGGCTTGCGGTCAGTCGGCGCCTCACTTCCCCTGGTCCGACGACGAAGAGATAGTCACTCGGACGCGGTCCTTCCTCCCTGTGCGGGCTTGGCGGATTACCTTTGCGATTTCCTCCAACTGAATGCGGACTACTTGGTCCGTGGCGTTCGGTGGAATCTCCACGGTCTGCGGTTTGCTGGTCATTGTTCTGTCTCTCTCTTTCGTTCGAGGTGAGTGCGAAGTTGCTTGCGGAGGTAGTTGCTCACGGTCCGTTCTTCAAGGGCGGCGAGTTGTTCGAGTGCGACACGTTCCTGGTGCGTAAGACGCAAGGACACGGTGTCGGTCATCTTCTCGGGCGTAATCAGTTCCATCGGTGAAGGTCTCCCTCTGTTTCCAGTTCGTGGAGTCGGTTGAGTTTGTGGTTGGCGAGAACAGCGGCAACGTGTTGGACAATTGGCGTCGAGTCGCTTGTGAGCAGGAGTAGGTAGCGTTCCAGTGCGGCGAAGATTTCCAGGCGTTCCGTTTGGGCGACGGGGGGCAGTCCAAAAGCAAGTGGCTCTGGTGGTGCGGGAGCGTTCATTCTGGTTGTTCTCCGTTCTCGGGCTGTGGCACGGGTTGTGTGTGAATGTAGAGGATGGAGTTTTGTGAAAGTGTCTTCAAGTCATCGGCGTTGTAGCGAATCGAAGCGGCGAGGTTGGCGACGTGTTCGAGTCGAGTGGTTCGGTAGATGAACGGTTCGGAATAGCAGGCGTGCGAGAGAGCGGCACGGAATCGGGGAATCGTCACGTCGGGTGGCAGAGCGAGCAGAAGGTGGAGATGGCGTCTCGTTCCCTTGTCGTGGTGGCAGACAAGGGCGGTAAGGCGAAGTGGAGCGTTCTTCCGTCGTGCGGCGGTTCCGAAAAGTTCTTTGTTCAGACGGTTCATTAGTCGGGTGGCGATTCGGCGCGTTTCGTTCTCGGTGAGGTAGTAGAACGGGGCGAAGAGCGGTGCGTCTCGGAACGCGGGGCGTGGTCCTCGGCGCCGCTCTCTCACACGGACGGTGATGTTCTCGTTCCTGGGTCGGGTGGTTTCAAGGTCGCTGTCCCGTCTCTGCTTCAAGGTCAGTTCCAGTCGGACGTTCAGGGAATGCTGGACACTCGGGTGCGAGAGAAACTGGGTCCATTCCTGGGTCAGTCGTTCTTTCCGTTCTCGGTTCGTCATCATTGCTGCGTTCCTGTTGTTCGTGTTCGTCGCTCGCTGGACACACTCCGACCGTCAAGGGGGATTCAGCGAACGCACGTCAGGGTCACATTCGGCAACTCCCTCCGTGACGGACAAGCGCACGTTTGCCTCGTCCGCAAAATCTACTTAGGTGGCGGCAACTCGGTTTTTGTATTCAGGTGAAAATAAACTATAAGTCGTTTGGTTTCATACGCTTACGTCTAGACGCTTAGCGACACCACTGGAAGTCCATTCCTTACAACGACTTAGCGTTCCCTCCCTCCTTCCCCGCTCTACCCCCCACTTCCCCGATCGGGGGCTCAGTCCGTTCCCGCTCGGTTCGTCGTTCCTGGCGCATTTCTGAGCGTTTGGCGTGGAGTTGGCGGGGATGCTCGGAAGTCCAAAGAGGAGGAAGAAGGGAGATCGAAATGTATGCTTGCGTCCGCAAGCGTTCATAGTGTATGCTTGTGGCATATCAAGCGGACATTATGTCCGCTACGGAAGGTGAGACGGACGTGAGCATCTACATCTACTGCCGAGTATCGACAATCCAGCAGAGCGATGGGTTGGACGCACAGGAGGCGACGTGTCGGTCGTTTCTCAGCAATCTGCTCGGACAGGAGACGTGGAAGAAGCGTTTTCAGTCCGTCGCGATGGCTGGGCAAATGACGGTGACGGTAGTGCGAGAGCAGGTGAGCGGAAGCGTTGCGTTTCCGAAGCGTGAGCGGGGGGCGGCGCTTCTGGCGAGTTTGAAGAAGGGCGACCATCTCTGCTTTGCGAAACTGGACAGAGCATTCCGTTCGGCACGGGACTGCCACAATACGCTGGCGCTGCTGAAAGAGCGGGGCGTCTCCACGTCAATCTGCGACCTCCCCGACGGCGCTGACGTGACGGGGAACGGTATTGCGGCGCTTCTCATCGGCATAATGGCGTCGGTGGCTGAATGGGAGCGGGAACGCATCCGTGAGCGGACGGCTGACCAGAAGCGAGTTGCGAGAGAGCAGGGGCGCTATCTCGGTGGCAAGATTCCGTGGGACAAGAAGGTGGTGGATGGTCGGCTCGTTGATGACGAATCGAAGCGAACGGTCGTGCGGAAGTTGCGGGAGTGGCGCGGCGAAGCGGTCCCGCTCCGTGAGTGCCAGGCTCGGGCGATGAAGAACTACAAAACGTCCCTATCGCTTGACGCAATCAGACGGATGACGGAGCAGAATGCCACGGAACTGGCGAGAAAGCGAGGGCGGCGGCGGGCAGATCAGGTGTTACAAAAGCAGAATACAAAAACTGTCCAACAGGATCACGGACGTTGAAATCGTCACATTTGTTAGTAATGGTGCCGGAGGAGGGAATTGAACCCACACTCCCCTTGCGGAGAACGGGATTTTGAGTCCCGCGCGTCTGCCAATTTCGCCACTCCGGCACGTGGAGAGGAATCTCAGTATACCTCGGCCGCGCAAACGTTGAGCCGGCCACAATACATGGTAGTCCAAAGCTCTGCAGCCACAAGAGGTGGCCAGCCCGTGTCGTCGCGCGCCATCAGGCTCTAAATTGATGTCAGCAAAGGAGAAACCGGAACAGGCTCCGTCCGCCTCCGCCGCCCGATCCCGGCCACAAGAGGGAAACAAAAGCGAAATGGTAGCGCTTGTGGCCAATTTCCTTGAGAATCGTCGCTGGGTTCTGTATACTAATGATCGGTCGCGATCCACAGCCTCCAGTCAATACCCTTCCTAGAACGGGGGACGCGTGACATTCCAGATCGGTGACAAGGTCATCTACCCGAATCACGGTCTCGGCGTCATCGAACGCATCGAAGAGAAAACCATCCTCGGCACTACCTGCGGGTTCTACTCGCTCCGTATTGCAGCGAACGAAACGATGGTACTCGTGCCGGTCGGCAACGCCGACAGCGTCGGCTTGCGGCGGGCCATCGGCGACACCGAGGTCGATCGTCTCTTCCGCATTCTCGGGGACGGAAAGATCGACAGTCAGCAGAACTGGAAAGGCCGCTTCAAGGACAACTCCGAGAAGATGCGCAGCGGCTCGATCTACGACGTGGCCGACGTGCTCAAGAGCCTCACGCTGCTCAGCAAGTCGAAGAACCTGTCGTTCCGCGAGAAGCGGATGCTCGACCGCGCGCGGTTCCTGGTCGTCTCCGAGATCTCCGAGGTCCTCCACCAGGTCCAGCCCACCATCGAGGCGCGGGTCGACCGGGCGCTGGATCGATCGATGACGACGCGGACGCGCGTGGACGAGAAGGCCAAGGCGGTCAAGGTGCTGCCGGTGGCGGTCCAGCCCGTCGCCCGCCGGGCCGCGCGCGCGTCGTAGCGCCGAGGGCAGGTGCCGAGCGCCGTTCTCGAGGCGATCGCGACAGGCCTCAGATGAACGGAATGTGGTCCGCGAAAGATCGCAAAGGCCTGGATCGTCAGCCGGTCCAGGCCTTTCGTGTATCATGCGGCGATGATGCCGCCCGCTGATGCCAGTCCGCAGGTGGCCCCCTGCGCGCCGCGGTCGGTGCCGCACCTGACAGGATTGGCGTGGCTCGTCTCCGCGGCTCGGTCCCTCGCGACCTACGTGGGAATCTCGCTGTACGTCGTGCTGGTCGGCCCGCCCGGCGTGCTCATCGCCCGGCTGTTCGACAAGCCCGGCCTCCTCTTCGCGCTTTCGCACGGCGGCATAGGGCTCGGCCTCGCCCTGTCGGGCATCTCGTACCGCCTGACCGGCGCCGAGCGGATCCCGCGGGGCCGCACGGCGGTCTTCTGCGCGAACCACACGAGCAATATCGACGCGCCGCTGCTGTTCCACCTGCTCCACCCCCGACTCCACCTGCTCTACAAGGTCGAGTTCGGGAGGATGCCGATCCTCGGCCGTGCGGCGCGGCTCGCCGGTTTCATCCCGGTCGAGCGCCGGAATCCCGATCAGTCGCAGCACGCGGTGGACGAGGCGGCGGACTCGGTGGCACGCGGCCACTCGTTCCTCGTGTTCCCCGAGGGGACGCGAAGCCGGACCGGAGAGTTGTTGCCCTTCAAGAAGGGCGGCTTCATCATGGCGATCAAGGCCCAGGTCCCGGTCGTGCCGGTGGCAATCCTGGGCGGCAGGGCCGCCATGTATAAGGGGAGCCGGCTGATTCACCCCGTGCGCATCGACGTCCGCATCGGCCTGCCCATCGAGACGGCCGGGATGACGCTCGACGACCGCGCCCGACTGATTGGCATGGCCCGCGAGCAAATCGAAGCGATGATCGCGCGGCCAGAAATGGATCGGGACGAATTTCTGTTTCTGCCACGATCTGGAAGTAATTGAAATTCGTCCCGATCCAATATTCGAGGACACTTATGTCGCCTTCACCCGCGCCAGCCTCTGTCGCCGCTATCACCAGCCGCTGCCTGGCAGCGGCGCTGGTGGCCGCGCTCGGAGCGGCGGCCCTGGCCCAGGCGCCGCAGCCGCCGCCAACGACGCAGAAACCGCCGGCGACGGCCTCCCAGCCGCCGCGCGGCCAGACCGGCCAGCCCCAGCCTCCCGCCGCGCAACAGCAGCCTCCAACCTTCCGAGCCGAGGCGAACCTCGTCCGCGTCGACGTCTACCCGACGGCGGGCGGCAAGCCGGTCCCCGACCTCAAGCTGGACGACTTCGAGGTGCTCGAGGACAACGTCCCCCAGGAAGTCCGGACCTTCGAGCACGTCGTCGTCCAGGCGCCGACCTCGGAGGAACTGGCCGCGCGGCGCGAGCCGAACACTGTCGCGCAGTCGCGGCAGATGGCCGCCGAGTCCAAGGCGCGCCTGTTCGTCCTCTATCTCGACACCTACCACATCTCGCGGGGCGGCGCGATGTCGGTGCGCGACGCGCTCGTCCGCTTCCTGCGGAAGGCGCTCGGCCCCGACGACCTGATCGCCGTGACGACGCCCGAACTCCCGGCGTCGACGGTGACCTTCGCGCGGCAGACCGGGAGCATCGAGGACCTGGTCGACAAGTTCTACCGCTGGAGCCGGCGCGATGCGCTCACTGAGTACGACCCGATCGAAGAGCAGTACATGCAGTGCTATCCGCCGTCGTCCGCCGACCACAGCACGGTTTCGCCGATCGCCCGCGAGATGATCGCGCGGCGCCGCGAGCGAATCACCCTCCAGTCGCTCAGCGAGCTGGTCTTCCACCTCGGCGGCATCCGCGAGGAGCGGAAGGCGGTGCTGGCGGTCAGCGAGGGCTGGGTGCTCTACCAGCAGAGCCGGGGGCTGACGCAGACGACCGCCGGGCAGATGAACATCGGCAGCCAGTTCCAGTCTCGCTGCGACAGCGATCGCCAGCAGTTGTCGATGGAAGACCATCAGCGCGACTTCCGGAACCTGGTCGACGATGCCAACCGCGCGAACGTGAGCTTCTATCCGCTCGACCCGCGCGGGCTGGTCGTGTTCGACCAGTCGCTCGCCACGGGGTTCATCGACGCCAACGTGGACTCGATCAACCTCAACTCGCGCCTCGAGTCGCTGCAGAACCTCGCCTCGGCCACCGACGGCATCGCGATCGTCAACAGCAACGACATCGACCGCGGCCTGCGGCGCGTGGTGGACGACCTGACGTCCTACTACCTGCTCGGCTATTACCCGACCAACACGAAATACGATGGGCGGTTTCGCTCGATCAAGGTCCGCGTGAAGAGGCCGGGCATCGACCTTCGCTACCGCCGCGGATACCGCGCCGCGACCAGGGAGGAAGTGGCGAGCCGCGCGGCGGCGGAGCCGGCGCCCGGCGCCGCGCCGTCGCCGACGGCGAGCGCCCTCTCCACCCTGTCGAAGTTCCGCACCGACGCCGTCGTCCAGGCCCAGGGCGGATACACGTGGCTGGCGGCGCCCGACGGCGCCGTGCGCCCGACGCTCTGGCTCTTCGGCGAGTGGGACCCGGCGCTGGCGACGCGCGACGAGCAGTGGAAGCCGGGCGCGGACGTCACCATCGTCGTGACGGCGCCGGACAGGACTCCGCTGGACACGGTCCGGCAGACGTTGACCCGCGACGCGCGGTCGTTCGACGTGCGGGTGCCGGTGCCGGCCGGCCAGACGGCGGGGGACTACAACGTGCGCATCACGACCAAGCCCGCGGGGGCGGTGCTCGGCACGACCGAGACGCTGCACATCGTCGTGCCCAAGTGGCCTGCCGCCGGCACGACCGCGGTCGGCCAGCCGGCGCTGTTCAGGCGCGGGCCGTTCACCGGGCCCGGGTGGTTGGCGGCGGGGGACCTCAGGTTCAGGCGCCAGGAACGGATCAAGGTGGAGGTCAGCGTGATCGGGGCGATGACGGGCAGCAGCATCCAGCTGCTGGACCGGACCGGCCATCCGCTCCCGATACCCGTCACCGCCGCCGAGCGCGACGAGACGGGCACCAGGGTCCTCTCGGGCGAAGCCACGCTCGCGCCGCTCGGCACGGGCGACTACGTGCTCGAGGTCACCATCAGGCAGGGGGACACGACGCAGAAGGTGCTCGCCGCCTTCCGCATCATTCCGTAGGGACGAGGGACGGGGGACGGGGGCTTTGGGCTCTGGGCTTTGGGCTCCCGGCAGTGTCCGGCTCCAGGCCTGAAGCCAGACACCGCCAAGAGTCGAGAGCCCAAAGCCTGAAGCCCTACATGACTGCTGTCGGAGGCGCGGGCTCGTCGGCGGCGCCGGCCTTCCGCAGCGGGACCGCAATCAGGTACCACACCAGGAACGCCAGCACCGGGATGGCTATCCAGGGGGCGTAAGTCTCGAACCCCGAGACGGACCAGAACTGGTGGCTTCCGCGGAAGCCGACGACGGCCGCGATGAACAGGCCGATGAGCGCTTCGCCGGCAATCAGCCCCGAGGCCGCCAGCACCCCCGCGTTCTCGACCCGCGCCTTCTGCGCCGCGTTGTAGCCGCGCTTGTCGCGTAACTTGTCCACCAGGCCGCGCACCAGGCCGCCGACGAAGATGGCCGCCGTCGTTTCGAGCGGCAGATACATGCCGACCGAGAAGAGCATGGGGCTCCTGACCTTGACCAGGATGAACGCGATCCCCATCGCGATCCCGACCAGGACGAGCGGCCACGCCATCTCTCCGCCGACGATGCCGTTGGAGAGGGCCGCCATCAGGCCGGCCTGAGGCGCCGGGTAGGTCTTGCCGCCGAAGCCGCCGAGCACCGGGCCGAACTGCGCCACGTCGGAGGTGTGCATCAGGTAGAGCGGGAAGAACATCACCGCGCCGGCGAAGATGACGCCCATGACGTCGCCCACCTGCATCTTCCACGGCGTGCCGCCCAGGATGTGGCCCACCTTCAGGTCCTGCAGCATCTCGCCCGCGACGGCGGACGAGACGCAGCCGATCGCCGCGACCGCCAGCACCGCGAGCACGCCCTCGTCTCCCTTCGCGCCGACGATGACCATCGTCAGGGCGGCCACGACGACGGTGGCCAGCGTCAGGCCCGACAGCGGGTTGTTCGACGATCCGATCAGCCCGACGAGATTGCCGGAGACCGCCGCGAAGAAGAACCCGGTGACGAACATCACGATCGCCGCGACGACGGCCGAGAGCAGCGACTGCGTGAAGTAGAAGTACAGCGTCACCATCAGGGCCACGATGACGGCGATCACCAGGCCGACGATGCGCAGCGAGAGGTCCTGCTGCGTCCGCCGCGTCTCGGCCTGCACCGCTGCCGTCTTCTTCACGTCCGCGATGCCGCGCTTGACGCCGAGGATCAGGTTCTTCCTCATCTTGAAGAGCGTGTAGCAGGCCCCGACGAGCATGCCGCCCACGGCGATCGGCCGCACGATGAACCGGTACAGGTGCGCGACGATGCCGGCCCAGGCCGCGGCCTCGTTGCCGTTGTTCAGCGCCATGTACTGGTCGATGAGCGTCGGGCCGACGAAGTAGACGAGCAGCGGCACGAACAGCCCCCACGCGAGCAAGCCGCCGGCGAAGTTCAGCGCGCCGAGCTCGGGGCCGATGATGTAGCCGACGCCCAGGTAGGCGGGCGTGACGGCCGGGGCCGAGAAGCTCGTGATCCCGCCGGTCTGCAGCTTGACGGACGTGTCGGTCATGCCCAGCCTGACGAAGCTCTGCTTGAGCTTGCCCACGGCGACGGTGAAGTCGTTCGACGACCGGAAGATCCCGAACCCGTCCAGCAGCTTGACGACCGCGCCCACGCCCATCGCGCGGAACAGTTGCAGCGCGGCGTCGGCCCCCTTCTGGCCGGCCTTGTGAATCTCGCTGGCCGCCACCGATTCGGGGAAGGGAAGCCCGGGGTCCTCGACCATGACGCGCCGGAGGACGGTGACGAACATGATCCCCAGGATGCCGCCCAGGATCATCAGGCACGAGGCCAGGAGGTATTCCTGGAACATGTGCGCCGGGTCGAACTTCCACAATTTCAGGATGACGAACGCCGGCACCGTGAAGATGGCGCCCGCGGCGACCGATTCGCCGATCGACCCGACGGTTCGGGCGAAGTTCTCCTCGAGCACGCTGCCCCTGAACAGGCGCAGGACGGCCATGCCGATGACGGCCGCCGGGTAGGTGGCGGCGATCGTCATGCCGGCCCGGAGCCCGAGGTAAGCGTTGGCCGCGCCGAGGACGACGCACATGACAAGGCCGAGGACGAGCGCCCGAAGCGTGAACTCGTTCATCGTCGTGTTGTCAGGCACGAGCGGCTGGAACCCGGTCTTCTGCTGCTGGTCGGAGGATGGCTGGCTCATGAGGGCGCATCTTAGCATGCGTTCGCGCGTTTTGAGCCAGCCGGGCGCGGCCCGCTCCGGCCGGGCGGCCCCGGGTCTCATAGCGTCGATCGCGCTTGACCCCGGGGGAAGCTGTTCCGTAGAATCACGTCAAACTCATGAAAGCGCGCAACAAGAAGAGTTCCGGCGCCGATCAGGTGTCGGAACTGACCACCAATCGCCTGTCCATCTACCTGCGCTGCCTCGACCACCTGTCGGGCGCGGGCGTGCGGACGGTGTCGTCGCGCTCGCTCGCGGCTCAGTTCGGCCTCAATGCCGCGCAGATTCGCAAGGACCTGGCCTGGTTCGGCGAGTTCGGCGTGCGGGGGGTCGGTTATTCGGTGGACGGCCTGACGGCCCACTTGCGCACGATCCTCGGCCTCGGCGAGCCGATCCGCGTCGCGGTGATCGGGGCCGGAAATCTCGGCCAGGCGCTGGCGGACTACCCGGGCTTCCCGAACGACGGGTTCATGCCGGTCGCGCTGTTCGACCGGGCGACGATCAAGATCGGCACGCGGTCCAAGGGCGGCGTCCCGATCTTCCACATCAGGCGGCTCCCCGCCATCGTCCGCAAGGAGGGGATTCGCATCGCCATGATCGCCGTGCCGGCCGCGGCTGTTCAGCAGGTGGCGAACGCGGCGGTCGCCGCGGGCCTGCGGGCGATCCTCAATTTCGCGCCCGGGAGCGTCACCGTGCCGCCGGGCGTCAAGGTGAAGAACGTCGACCTCACCGTGTCGCTCGAAGGCCTGGCGTACCACCTGGCGAATGTCGTTCATGCCAAGACGAACTGAGAAAGCCGCGGCCCGGCTGTCGCACGTGGACAGCGCGGGACGGGTCCGGATGGTGGACGTCAGCCGGAAGGCCGCCACCGCGCGCGAGGCTGTCGCGCGGGGCCACATCAGCATGTCGCCCGCGGCCATCGAGGCCATACGGACGGGGCGTGTGGCCAAGGGGGACCCGCTCCAGGCCGCGCGGCTCGCCGGCATCATGGGGGCCAAGCGGACCGCCGACCTCGTGCCGCTCTGCCACCCGCTGCCGCTCACGCACGTCGGCGTCGAGCTGACGGCCACGCCCGACGGATACGACATCGAGGCGCGCGCCCGCACGACCGCCCCGACCGGCGTCGAGATGGAGGCGCTGACGGCCGTCTCGGTGGCCGCGCTGACCGTCTACGACATGCTCAAGGCGGTGGACAAGAGGATGGTCATCGGCGGGATTCGGCTGATGGAGAAGCGGGGAGGCCGCTCGGGCGAATGGCGGAGGGAATGAAAGTCGTCACATCGGTCTACTCGGACCCCACCTGGACGCTCCCCGTCGCCGAGGTCGAACGGCTTTGCCACGCGTTTCCGCACTCCACGATCGTCAACGCGCCGTCGCGTGAAGAGCGCCTGCGGGAGCTGCCCGACGCCGACGTCGCGTTTCTCTCGCAGCTCCAGCCCGACGAGTTCGCCGCGGCCTCCCGCCTCCGCTGGATCCAGAGCCCGGCGGCGGGCGTCGCGAGCCTGCTGTTCCCGGCCCTTCGCGACAGCCGCGTGATCCTCACCAACGCGCGCGGCATCCACGGCGACGCCATGGCCGAGCACGTCATCGGCCTGGCCATCGTGCTGTTCCGGCAGATGCACGCCGCTCTCCGGGACCAGGTGGGCCACGCCTGGCGCAAGCCGCCCCAGGCCGCCTTCCGGATGCTGCGCGGACGTGTCTGCGGCGTCGTCGGCCTCGGCTCGATCGGGACGGCGGTGGCCGAGCGGGCGGCCGCCATGGGGATGGAAGTCATCGCCGTGCGCCGGCGGATCGACGAGCCGCGCCCCGCCCCGGTGTCGGCGGTCTACCCGCCGTCGGGACTGTCTGTCTTGCTCGGCCGGGCGGACGTCGTCGTCCTCACCGCCCCCCTGACGGGAGACACTCGGGGGCTCATCGGCGCGGCCGAGCTTCGGCAGATGCGACCGGGCGCGGTGCTCATCAACGTGTCGAGGGGTAAGCTGGTGAAAGAGGGTGAGCTGGCGGCGGAGCTCTCGCGCGGCACCATCGCCGGGGCGGCGCTCGACGTGTTCGAGCACGAGCCGCTCTCGCCAGACAGCCCGCTATGGGACCTGCCGAACGTCGTCATCACGCCGCACACGTCGGCGTTCAGGGACGATTACTGGACGCTCGCGGTGGACCTCCTCGCGTCGAACCTGCGCCGCTTCGAGCGGGGCGAAGCGCTGGCGAACGTCGTCGACAAACGCGCGGGCTATTGATTTGGGGTTTTGGGTTCTGCCGACTTTTGAGTAGAATTCGCAATCCTGTGGAGAACAACGACCGGTTCACCCTGGCCGACCTGACATTCCGGTGTCTGGATCGGTTTGCCAAGCCCGACATCCTGTGCCGCTGCGAAGAGCGCGGCAGCCACTCCCGATCCACCGCGCAACTGTTCGAGGAGACCCGCGCCCTCAGCCTGGGCCTGCGCGCCCTGGGCCTCGCGGCCGGCGACCGCGTGGCCCTCATCAGCGACAGCCGGCCCGAGTGGGTCACGAGCGACCTGGCCATTCTCGCGGCGGGCGCCGTCACGGTGCCGGTTTACCCCACGCTGTCTTCGCCGCAGGCCTGGTTCATCCTGGCCGAGAGCGGCGCGCGGATCGCCATCGTGGCCAACGCGTCGCAGGTGGACAAGATCAACGAGGCCGTCCCGGCCGCGTACGAGCTCGAGACGATCGTGGTCATGGACGGCGACGCGAAGGGCGGGCGTTTCCGCGTGCTGACCCTCTCCGAGGTGGCGGACCGCGGGAGGGCCATCCTCGACGCCGACCCGTCGGCCGAGGAACGGTACCGCAAGACCGCCGCCGAAGTCCGGCCCGAGTCGCTCGCGACCATCGTTTACACGTCGGGCACGACGGGCGATCCCAAGGGGGTCATGCTGACCCACCGGAACATCGTCTCCAACGTGCTGGCGACGCAAGGGTGGCTCAGCCTGGACCCGAGCGACCGGATCCTGTCGTTCCTTCCCCTCAGCCACGTGTTCGAGCGGGTCGTGCTGTTCCGGTGCCTGTACGACGGGGTGAGCATCTACTTCGCGGAGAGCATGGCCAGCGTGGCCCGCGACCTGCTGCGCGTGAAGCCGACGATCATGACGGGCGTGCCGAGGGCGTGGGAGAAGTTCTACCAGGCGATCCAGGACGGCCTGAAGGCGCTCGGCGGCCCGCGAAAGACCCTGGCCGACTGGGGCATCGGCGTCGGCTTCGAGTACGCAAGGCTGTGGCTGTCCGGAAGGAAGATCCCGACCTGGCTGCGCGTCAGGCGCACGGTGGCCGACACGCTCGTCTTCGCGAAGATCAGGGAGCGCGTCGGCGGCCGCATCCGCTTCCTGGTGTCGGGCAGCGCGCCGCTCTCGGCCAAGATCGGCGAGTTCTTCTTCGCGATCAACCTGCCGATCCTCGAGGCGTACGGCCTGACCGAAAGCTCGCCGGGGATCTCGGGCAACCCGATGGCCGCGCCGCGTCTCGGCACGGTGGGCAAGCCGCTGCCGGGCGTCGAGGTGCGCATCGCGTCCGACGGCGAGATCCTCGTCCGCGGCCCGAACGTCATGCAGGGCTATTACAAGCGGAAGGAAGCCACCGAGGAGACGCTGACCGGCGGCTGGCTCCACACCGGCGACATCGGGGAGGTGAGCGCCGACGGCTACCTGTCCATCACCGACAGGAAGAAGGACCTGATCGTGACGTCGGGCGGCAAGAAGATTGCGCCGCAGCCGCTCGAGAACCTGCTCAAGGCCGACCCGCTCATCTCCGAGGCGGTGCTCATCGGCGAGCAGCGGAAGTTCCCCGCGGCCCTGCTCGTCCCGGACTTCGCCAGGCTGGAGGCGCGGTTTGCGGCCATGAAGCTGCGCGCCGCCTCGCGCGAGGAGCTGGTGCGCCATCCCGAGGTGCTGCGGCTCTACCAGGACGTCCTGGATCGGCTGAACGGGAGCCTGGCGCAGTTCGAGCGCGTCAAGCGGTTCGCGCTGCTGCCGTCCGAGTTCACGATGGAGCGCGGCGAGCTGACGCCGACGATGAAGGTGCGGCGCCAGGTGGTGGAGCAGCGCTGGCGGCCGCTCATCGAGACGATCTACGGGTAGGACCCTCACCTGACAGCGCAGGGCTTAAGCCCTGCGCTATCTGACGTGCCCTGCGCTCTCCGCGAAGCCTTCTACTGGAAGATCCTCGCCTGAGGCACCGGCCACCACCTCACCTGCACCTTGCCGATGATGTACTTCTTCGGCACCATGCCCCATTGACGGCTGTCGGAGCTGTTGTTCCGGTGGTCGCCCATGACGAAGTAATACCCCTCCGGGATCACCTGCGGGCCGTAGTCGTCGTGGCTTCGGAACTCGTTCGGCACGTAATCGTCGTTGAGCGGCACGTCGTTCACATAGACGCGGCCGTCCACGATGCGCACCATGTCGCCTTCCTCGGCGATGACCCGCTTGACGAACGACTTGTCCGGGTTCACCGGGTAGTACAACATCACGATGTCGCCCTTGCGGGGCGAACTGATCCGGTAGATCAGCTTGTTGACGATCAACCGGTCCTGGTCCTCGAGCGTCGGGGCCATGCTCATCCCCTCGACCCGGGCGACCTGGAATCCGAACGTGACGATGAGGACCGCATAGACGGCGGCCGAGGCCACGGTCCTGATCCAGGCCCAGACTTCGTCGCGGATCCTGGCCAGGGTGGCGTTGGTGGAAGACACGGCCGGGCGCGGACGAGCCGTCCGCGTGCGGGCGGCGGCACCCGTGACCGGGTCGGCGCCCGCGCCGTCGTCCACCCTGGGCGACCAGGGCAGCCAGGGCTCCGGCGTGATGGGCGTCGCCGCTACAGCTTCAGGTAGTCCCGAAGGCGTTTGGTCTGGGACCGGCTGACCGGGATCTCCGTGGTCTTCGCGTCCTTCATCCTGAGGATGTAATTCCTGCTGAACCAGGGGACTATCTCCTTGATCTTGTTGATGTTCACGAGGTGCGACCGGTGCACCCGCCAGAAGACCGCGGGGTCCAGCGTCGCTTGCAGCTCGTCGAGCGTCCGGCAACTGGACGTCCCGGCGACCTGCCCCGTGACTATGCATATCGTATCGCGATTCAGGGATGCATAGATCACATCGTCTGCCTGGACCAGCAGGAACCGCTCCCCGACCTTGACCGCGATCTGACCCCGCCGCTGCTCGCGGTCGCCGATCAACTTGACGATCTTGCCGAGGTGCTCGTTCAGCGGCTCCTCGGCCTCGATCCGTCGCCGGACGCGCTGGAGCGCCTGTTCGAGCCGCGCGGGCTCGACCGGTTTGAGCAGGTAATCGACCGCGTTGACCTCGAACGCTTCGACCGCGTGCTGGTCGAACGCCGTGACGAATACCACCTGGCTCTCGAGCCCGTCGGCGAGTATGCCCCGGGCCACGTCGAACCCGCCGAGGCCGGGCATCTGGATGTCGAGGAAGACCACGTCGGGGCGGAGGCGCTTCAGCTGGTCGAGCGCCTCGACGCCGTTCTCGGCCTGCCCGGCTACTGTCACCCCGTCCACCTGGGCGAGCTGAAAGCACAGCTCGTCACGCGCCAGCTGCTCGTCGTCGACGACCAGTGCTCGAAGTTCCATCGTCAAATCCCCCGCGCTCCGAGCGCGACCGCCCGCCCGGCGGGCCCCGCGGTCACGACTCCCGGCCGGCCCTGGCGGCCCGCAGCGGGATCTCGAAGCGGGCGCACGTTCCGCCGTCGGTGCTGCTGGTCAGCTTGAGCTGGTAGTTGGCGCCGTAGGTCACGCTCAGCCGCTCGTTCACGTTGCTCAGCCCGATGCCGGCCGTCAGCGCGTTCCGGAGCTGCGCGTCGGTCATCCCGAAGCCGTCGTCGATCACTTCGATGACCAGGTGCGCCCGCTCCACGAAGCTGCGCAGGGTGATGGTCCCGCCGCCGAGCTTGGCCGTCAAGCCGTGCTTGATGGAGTTCTCGATGATCGGCTGGAGGATCATCGACGGCACCGTCAGGTCGAGGGTGTCGGGGCCCACCTGCTTGTCCACCCTGAGCTGCGGCCCGAAGCGCACCACCTCGATGTCGAGGTACTGGTCGATCGACTGCAGCTCCTCGCGCAGCGTCACGAAGTGGTCGCGGCTCTTCAGTCGCTGGCGCAGCAGGTTCGACAGCTTGCCCACCAGCATCCGCGCCGTCTCGGGCTTGGACCGGATGAGCGACGAGATCGAGTTCAGCGTGTTGAACAGGAAGTGGGGGTTGATCTGGCTCGACAGCGCCTCGATTCGGGCCGCCATCAGCAGCTTCTCCTGCTCGGCCAGCTGGTGCTCGAGCCGGGCGCCGTTCCAGATCTTGATCGGGATGGCGATGGCCAGCACGGTCGCGACGATGAGCAGCGCCGCCATCCAGGCGCTCGTGGCGTGGAGGTAGAACAGGTGCTTCGCCCCGAATTTCTCGCCGACCGTCATGCGGATCCCCTCCATGAAGATCGGGGCGAGCACGAGGACGACCTGCCAGTCGATCTGCAGCGTGCGCATCGACCGCCACACCCGGCGGTGGAGCGTGGTGAACACGAAGGGGGAGAAATGCCAGATGTCCGGCTTCGGGCACAGTTCCCGGAGCCCGCCGCCGGCGAACCCGCACCCGACGGCGAAGGGGAGCGAACCGAACTCGCCGGCGAACATCGGCGGCAGGCCGCACATCGTCCCGACCAGCGCCCCCGCGTAAGGGCCGGCGATGAGCCCCGCGAGGAACGTCGCCTCTAGCGTCAGGTCGGCCGCCTTGTAGCCGAGCAGGAGCCGCGCCACCACGCCGGCGCACGTCGGGATCCCGAGCGCCAGGGCGAAGGTCAGGCGATCGGGCCAGGCGCGCCGCTCGGTCAGCAGGATCGCGCGGAACCTGTGGTACCGGACAAGGACGATGGCCAGTGCGGCGATGACCGCCAGCTTGACGACGAGCGTCGTCATCAGGATCTGCTGCGCGGTGAGGCCGTGAGGCTGCTGTGGCACCGAGTAGGTAGCTTGCGTCACCCTCGGACCGGTGTCAAACGCCTTACGGCTTACGGCTTACGGCTTACGGCTTACGCACGCCGTGGGCTGTGAGCCGCAGGCCGTGTTCAGAGAACAGCGCCGCGGCCAGGCGGCCCGGTCGGTCCTATGCCGCGCCGCAGGGTCTGCCCGAAGCAAAGCGTAAACCTGCCCCGACCGTGCGGCCAGGGAGGGGCCGCTTTGCGAAGCGGCAGACCCGAGACGCGGCGTTCAATCGGTCGCGGCCGCCGCGTTCGGCGCCGTGCTCGCCCAGGCGGGAGTCATGGGCCAGCTTGAGCTCCTGCGCATGTACGCCTCACGGCTCGCGGGCGGGAGGGAAGATGCTATGATCGCTTCGGAGGGCCTCTCGGATGATCAAGGCGCTGTTGGTCGGATTTGCGACCACGCTCCGCTACGTCTTCACCAAGCCGGTCACGGTCAACTACCCCGAGGAGAAAGTCCCGGTCTTCCCCAAGCTCCGCGGGAAGCAGGTCCTCATGCGGGACGAGAACGGGCTCGAGAAGTGCGTGGCCTGCGGCTTGTGCGCCGTCGCCTGCCCGGCCGACGCGATCTACCTCGAGGCGGCCGAGAACGACGGAACCGTGCAGGCCGGCCCGCGCTACGCCAAGGTCTACCAGATCCACAAGACGCGCTGCATCTTCTGCGGTTACTGCGAAGAAGCCTGCCCGGTGTCGGCCATCTTCATGGGCAAGGACTACGAGCTGGCCGTTTACAGCAAGAGCGACTTCATCTGGGACAAGTCGGACCTGCTGGTGTCGGCCAGCTGACGGCGGCTGCCGCCGATATGCTGCGCCCCTTCCTCGACGAGATCGACCAGCGCGTGCTCGTGTGCGACGGCGCCATGGGCACGATGCTCTACTCGAAGGGCGTGTTCGTCAACCGCTGCTTCGAGTCGCTCAACACCTCCGAGCCCGACCTGGTCGCCGAGGTCCACCTCGGCTACGTGCGGGCGGGCGCGGACGTCCTCGAGACCAATACCTTCGGCGCCAACCGGGTCAAGCTGTCCTCGTTCGGCCTGGCCGACCGGGTGCGGGCGATCAACATCGCCGGCGCGCGGGTGGCCCGGCACGCGGCCCGGGAGCAGGCCTACGTGGCCGGCGCCATCGGCCCGCTCGGCATCCGGATCGAGCCGTGGGGCAAGACCGGCGTCGACGAGGCGGAGGAGTTCTTCCGCGAGCAGGCGGCGGCGCTGCTCGAGGGGAAGGTGGACCTGTTCATCCTCGAGACGTTCCGCGACCTGAAGGAGATCGGCGCGGCGATCGCGGCCGTCCGCGGGCTGTGCGACCTGCCGATCGTCGCGCAGATGACGATCGAGGAGCACGGCAACACGCTCGACGGGACGCCGCCCGAGAAGTTCGCGCCCGAGCTGGTCCGGCTCGGCGCGCACGTCGTCGGCGTCAACTGCAGCGTCGGCCCCGCGGCCATGCTCGAGACGATCGAGCGGATCGCGGCCGCCACCGGCGCCCCGCTGTCCGCCCAGCCCAACGCGGGCAAGCCCCGGCACATCGAGGGGCGGACGATCTACCTGTCGTCGCCCGAGTACATGGCCTCCTACGCCCGGCGGTTCGGCGCGAAGGGGGTCAGGCTCGTGGGCGGCTGCTGCGGGACGACGCCCGAGCACATCCGCCAGATCAAGCTCGCCGTCGGCTCGGTCTCGCCCGCGCCGAGGGCCGGCGCCGTGCGCGTGAGCCCGGTGGCGGCCGGCGAACCGTCGGTGGCCCCGGTCCCGCGCGAGCGGAAGTCGAGGCTGGCCCACGCGCTGGCGCGCGGGACGTTCGTGCACCTGGTCGAGCTGGCGCCGCCGAGGGGCCACGAGCCGGGCCCGGTGGTCAACGAGGCCCGGGCGCTGAAGATCCGCGGCGTCGATGCTGTCAACGTGCCGGACGGGCCGCTGGCCGAGGCGCGGATGAGCGCGCTCTCGACGTCCGTGCTGATCGAGCAGCGGGCCGGGATCGAGACCGTGCTGCACTACGCCTGCCGCGACCGCAACCTGCTGGGCATGGAGTCGGACCTGCTGGGCGCCCACGCGATGGGGATCAGGAACCTGCTGCTGGTGACCGGCGATCCGCCGCGGCGGGGCGACTACGCGTTCGCCACCGGCGTCTACGACGTCGACTCGATCGGTCTGACCAACGTCGTGACGCGGCTCAATCAAGGCGTGGACATCGGCGGCGAGCCGCTCGTCAGCCAGACCGCCTACCATATCGGCGTGGCGGTCAACCCGACGGCGCTCGACCTGGACGACGAGGTCCGGCGGTTCGAGTTCAAGGTCGAGGCCGGGGCGGAGTTCGCCGTGACGCAGCCGCTGTTCGACCTCGAGGCATTCGACCGGTTCATGCGGAGAATCGAGCACCTCGGGATTCCGATCCTGGCCGGCCTCTGGCCGTTCGACACCCTGCGGAACGCCGAGTTCCTGGCCAACGAAGTGCCGGGCGTGCGGGTGCCCGACCACTACCTGCGCCGGATGCGCGCCACCGGTTCGGACGGCGCGGCGGCGGCCGAGGGGGTGGCGATCGCGCGCGAGATCGCGGCGGCGGTGAAGGACCGGGTGCAGGGGGTGCAACTCTCGAACGCGACCGGGCGCATCCAGGTCGCCCTGGAAGTGCTCGATGGCCTCCTGTAGCGCCAGCGATCTCGCGAGCCAGGAGGCTCGCGCCACACGAACAGGTGTAGCGCCGGCGGACTCGCGAGCCAGGAGGCTCGCGCCACACGAACAGGTGTAGCGCCGGCCTCCTGGCCGGCGCTCGACACACAAACTTGTGGGGCGGGTGCCGAGAATAGTACACTGCCCAGTCCGGCTCACGCCCGCTAAAGTCGACCCAATCGAGCCGAAATACTTGCGGAGCACTGAATGGCGCTATTTCAACGAGGCGAGTCGGGACGCGCGGAAGAAATCATAGCCACTTCCGATGTGGCGACCCGGGCCTTGTCGGTGACGGTGGTCGAGAACGATTTCGTCGAAGAGGTCTACCGCAAGCTGGCGCCGAACTACGACTGGTTCTTCGGCCCCACCCTGCACCCCGGTCGCCTGCAGGCGATCCAGCGGATGGGCATCAAGCCGACCGACCGCATCCTCGAGGTCGGCGTGGGCACCGGCATCAACGCGGTGCTGTATCCCCGCGAGTGCTCGGTCACCGGCATCGATTTCTCCGCGGAGATGCTCCAGCGGGGCGAGCGTCGGCTCGCGCGAAAGGGGCGGACCAATGTCCGGCTGCTCGAGATGGACGCGGCCGCGATGGCCTTCCCTGACAACTCGTTCGACATCGTCTACGCGCCGTACCTGATCAGCGTGGTGCCGGACCCGGTGACCGTCGTCACCGAGATGCGGCGCGTGTGCCGCCCCGGCGGCCGGGTGATCATCCTCAATCACTTCCGCAGCCCGAACGGCCTGCTGGCCTGGTTCGAGCGCCTGATTTCGCCGCTCACCTTGTACGCCGGGTTCAAGGCCGACCTCGACCTGCCCGCGTTTCTCGCCCAGGCGGACCTGCACCCGGTGTCGATCGAGAAGGTGAACGTGCCGCGGCTCTGGTCGCTGGTCACGTGCGTCAAGGCACCCGTCGACTGACGCCCATCCGTTCCAGGATCAACTCCGCCGCCACCGCCGCCCCCGATACGTCCGCGGGCTCCGGATGGTCCTGTCCCAGCAGTTCCTCGAGATAGGGTAGCCACTCGCCCGCGAACAGGGCTTCCTGCGGGATGTACTGCGACCGCACGTAGCGGGGCATCTCCTGGACGAGGACCTCGTACTCGATGAAGTTCCCGCGCGAGGTGTAGAGCAGCGACGTCTGATGCGCGGCGCACTCGGCGATGATGCCGTAGCCG
Source organism: uncultured Acidobacteriota bacterium (assembly GCA_963717945.1). GTDB lineage: Bacteria > Acidobacteriota > Vicinamibacteria > Vicinamibacterales > Fen-181 > FEN-299. The sequence goes on from CAVQXT010000007.1 coordinate 1,148,246, forward strand.
GGCTTGGTCGCCACCACGTCCACCGCGGCCACCAGGTCCTCGTACCGCCACCCGGCGCCGTAGAGCGCCTGCTCGTCGAACTCGACCACCCCGCGATCGCTCCGGCGTGCCGCGTCGGACATCTCGAGGTGCCCGGTCAGCACGGCGACGAACTCTCCGCCGAAGGCGTCGAAGGCCCGCGGCGAGACGTCGCGCAGCCCGTGGCCGCCGAACGAGAGCAGCACGAGCTTGCGGTCGAGGGGAAGGCCGAGCGCCTTTCGCGTCTCGTCGGGGTGGCGAGTGGATCGGCGCGCCACCAGCGGCAGGTCGCGCGTCGCCTCCGGCGGCGCCATCTCGAACCCGCCCCACATCGGCAGCCTGAGGAACAGGTCGGCCTGACCGCACGCGTCGCGGACCTGTCGCACGAGGTCGACTGCTCCGAACCGCTCGGGCTCGTAATCCTCGTAGATCCAGTCCCAGGTGAAGTTCGCGACGGCGATCGACGGGATCCCGGCCGCGCGCGCGGCCGCGAAGGCGAGCGGCGGCACGTCGCCGACGACGAGGGCCGGGCGGAGCGAGCGCAGCAGATCGCGCTCGGCCGCCACCTTCGCGTCGAAGTCCGCGTAGAACGCCGCCGCGCGGCGGATGGTCGCCGCTTCGTCGAGGCGCAGGCTGTCGATCTGGACGACGCCGGTGTCGCATTCGACCTGCTGGAACTCGACCGGCGCCCTCAGCGTCAGGTCGAAGATCCAGCGCTTCGCGCCCGTCCGGACGACGACCGGCAGGCCGGGCCGGCGCTCGCGCAGGGCGTTGATGATCTCGATGTCGCGGGACGCGTGGCCGAAGCCGTGGCCGGACACATACCAGACGATCGGCTGCATGGCGCGCTCAGACCGCCGCGGGGCTGGGCAGCGCGGCGGGCACCGCCGCCGGCAGCGCGACCCGCAGGACCTCTTCGAGCGTCGACGCCGGGACGAAGCGGATCGCCTTCCGCACTTCCTCCGGCAGTTCCGCCAGGTCCGGCTCGTTCCTCTCCGGCAGCACGAACGTCTTGATGCCGTGGCGGCTGGCCGCCAGCACCTTTTCGCGGATGCCGCCGACCGGCAGCACCAGGCCGGTCAGCGTGATCTCTCCCGTCATCGCGACATCGGGCTGCACCGGTTCGTGCCGGACGGCGGAGAGGATCGCGGTGGCCATCGTGACGCCGGCCGACGGCCCGTCCTTCGGGATCGCGCCGGCCGGGACGTGGACGTGCAGGTCGTGATCGTCGAGGAACGCCGGGTCCACGCCGAAGGCGGTCGCGTTGGCGCGGATGTGGCTGACGGCCGCCCGCGCCGACTCCTGCATGACGTTGCCGAGCTGGCCGGTGAGAATCAGGTTCTCATGGCCTCCCGGCACGAGCGTCGCCTCGATGAACAGGACGTCGCCGCCGGTCTCGGTCCACGCGACGCCGGTGGCCACGCCGGGGCGCGACACCCTGAACGCCACCTCGCCGTGGATGCGCGGCGGGCCCAGGTACTCGGGCAGCTCGCCGGCATGAACCGTCACCGGGAGCATGGCCGGACCCGATCCGGCGACGCGGGCCGCCACCTTGCGAGCGACCGTGCCGACCTGGCGTTCCAGGTTCCGGACCCCCGCCTCCCGCGTGTACTGCTCGATCACCGCGTGCAGCGTGTCGTCGGGCAGCTGGACCGACTCCGCCGGCAGGCCGTGCTCGGCGAGCTGGCGCGGGATCAGGTACCGCCGCGCGATGTGCAGCTTCTCGTCTCCGGTGTAGCCGGCCAGCGAGATGATCTCCATCCGGTCGAGCAGCGCCGGGTACACCGGGCCCAGCGTGTTGGCGGTCGCGATGAACAGGACGCGCGACAGGTCGTAGTTCAGCTCGAGGTAGTGGTCGCGGAACGTGTTGTTCTGCGCCGGGTCGAGCACCTCGAGCAGCGCGGCCGCCGGGTCGCCCTGGAACCCGACGCTCATCTTGTCGACCTCGTCCAGCATGAAGACGGGGTTGGCCGACCCCGCCTGCTTCATCGCCTGGATGATCCGACCCGGGAGGGCGCCGATGTACGTGCGCCGGTGGCCCCGGATCTCCGCTTCGTCGCGCACGCCCCCGAGCGAGATCCGGACGAACTTCCGGTTCATCGCGCGCGCGATCGACTGGCCGAGCGACGTCTTGCCGACGCCGGGGGCTCCCACGAAGCAGAGGATGGGTCCCCGCATGTCCCCCTTCAGCTTGCGCACGGCGAGGTACTCGACAATCCGTTCCTTCACCTTGTCGAGGTCGTAGTGGTCCTCGTCCAGCACGCGCCGGGCCTCGACCGGATCGAGCCGGTCCTCGGTGGTCGTGCTCCACGGGACGTCCAGCACCCAGTCGAGATAGGTGCGGATCATCTGGTACTCCGGCGAGGCCGGCGTCATCCGCTCCAGCCGCTCCACCTCGTGCGCCGCGGCCGTCGCCACGTGCTCGGGCAGGTTCGCCTTGGCGATCCGCTCGCGCAGTTCCGCGGTTTCGGCCCCCTCCTTCTCGCCGAGCTCCTCCTGGATCGCCTTCAGCTGCTGGCGCAGGTAGTACTGGCGCTGCGCGTCGGTCATCTCCGCCTGGGCCTGCGATTCGATCTTGCCCTTCAGCTCGAGCAGCGCGATCTCGCGGTTCAGGACGCCGGAGACCGCCTGCAGCTTGACGAGCAGCCGGTCCTCTTCGAGCAGCTTCTGCTTGTCCTCGGGCTTCATGTCGAGCAGGCTGCCGAGCAGGTAGACCAGGCGGAGCGGGTCGTCGATGCTCATCACCATCGCCCGCAGTTCCTGCGACAGGCCGCTCGTCAGGTTCATCGCGCGGTCGATCAGCTCCTTGAGGCTCCTGACGTAGGCGTCCACCTCGAGGGTCTTCTCGACCAGCTCGGGGCGCGCGGTGACCGCCGCGGTCATCACCAGGTCGGTCCGCGAGATGACCCCCGCGGCGCGGGCGACGCCTTCGACGATGATGTGCACGCCGGTCGGCGACTTCGCCATCTGGCGGACGATCCCCACCGTGCCGATCTGGCTGAGGTCGGCCGGCTGGGGGTCGTCGGCCTCCTCGCGCTCGAGCGTCAGGAACAGCATCCGCTCGGTGCCGAGCGCGCGGTGGACCGATTCGACCGAGACCGGCCGGTCGGCCGCGAGCGGCTGGAGCGTCAGCGGGAACAGGACGCTCTGCCGGAGCGGAAGCACCGGGAGCTCGGCCGGCAGCTTGATCGACGAAGTGTTCGCCATAGCCTCATTCTCGCACAGTCATCGTCGCGGCCTGCGCGGCGCCGGGCCGGGCGGCTACTGGTGCCACCACTCCACGCGCTGGCGCTCGGGCCGGCGGAAGACGAAGACCGCCAGGACGCCGAAGAGGAACCCGGCCACGTGCGCCCAGAACGCGACGCCTCCGTGGGACCCGGCCGTCTGGGCCACCGACCCGACGCCGCTGAACAGCTGCATCAGGAACCAGATGCCGAGGAAGAAGACCGCGGGAATCTCGACGATGTCGACGAAGATGAACAGCCAGATGAACGTGAGCACCCGCGAATGCGGGTAGAGCACGAAGTAGGCCCCCATCACGCCGGCAATCGCGCCGCTCGCCCCGATCGTGGGCACGTAGGAGTCGGGGCTGACCATCGCCTGGGCCAGCCCGGCGACCATCCCGGCCAGGAGGTAGAAGCCAAGGTAGCGGCCGTGGCCGAGGCGGTCCTCGACGTTGTCGCCGAAGATCCACAGGAACCACATGTTCCCGATGATGTGGAGCCAGCCGCCGTGCAGGAACATCGACGACAGGAGCGTGAGCCAGGCGAAGGCGGCGGGGACCATCCCGAGATCGCGGATCAGGACCTGGCGGGCCCCGGCCGGCAGCGACAGCTCGTACCAGAACGCGAGCGCGTTGGCGGCGATGATCCCGATGGTGACAAACGGCGTGGTCCGTGACGGAATGACGTCGCGCAGCGGGATCACGCCACGAGTATACGGTACGACCGGCCCGGCGCGCCTCCGTCGCCCCGGGATATAATTCGTCTCGACGTCAACAGGCCGACGACGGCGCTCGAGCCGCTCGCTCGCGCCCGCATCGCGTGATCAGCCGATGATTTGCAGGACTTGTGGAACCGAGATCGCGGACAAGGCGCTGGTCTGCTACCGCTGCGGGCAGGCGACGGCCGAACCCAGGTTCAAGCCGGGGGTTCCGGCGGCCGCGCGGAGGAGGGTGCGGGGCGTCGTGTGGTTCGTCGCCGCGGTGTGGCTGGCCGGCGCCGGCGTCGTGTGGAACACGGTGTTCGACGCGCACATCACGCGCGGCGCCCGCGACTACGTGGACCGCCAGCAGGTGTACGCCGAGGGCCGTGGTCCGCGCGCCGACATGGGCCAGGTGATGAGCGCCGCCCGGAGCGACGGGCTGCGGGCGGCGTGGGGCTGGACGTCGGTGGAACTGGCGCCGGGGGCGGCGCTGGCCCTCGCGGTCTGGCTCAGAAGCCGGCGCGGCCGGGGCGGGCCGCCGCGCGCTTCTCGATAGCCGGCAGCGCCTCGTAAAGCACATCCCCGACCACCTGGAGGCTTCGCGCGCTCACCTTGTCGAGCGTGTCGCCGGCGGTGTGCCACGGAGGATAGTCCTCCGGCCCGTCGATGATGTCGACGGCCGGGACGCCGGCGTTGAGGAACGGGATGTGATCGTCCTCGATCTGGGTCGAGGCGTCGAGGAAGACGCCCCCGAGGTTCAGACGCTTCGCGGCCGCCCAGATGGCGTCGGTGAGCCAGGAGGTCGAGGCCAGCTCCCGCCTGATGCGCAGGTCGCGGTCGCCGATCATGTCCACCAGGATCATCGCCCGCAGGCTCCCGATCGTCTTGTCCCGCTGCGCCGCCTCGACGTAGTGCCGGCTGCCGTAGGTGTGGTCGGTTCCCTCCCACTCGACCGTCGCCTCCTCGCCGTCGAGGAACAGCAGCTCGGTGGTGAGCGGGTTCTTCCGCGCCTTCAGCACGCGCCCCCATTCCATCAGGAACGCGGTGCTCGACCCGGCGTCGTTGGCGCCGACGAAGCGGAACTCGCGGAACAGCTTCGTGTCGTAGTGGCCGGCGAAGACGATGCGATCGGGAGACGCGCCCGGGATCCGCGCGATGAGGTTCACCATGTGGATCCGCCCAATCGGCGTCTCGGCGTCGAACGGCTGCTCGACGACCTGGATGCCGGCCTCGGCCAGCTGCTTCTTGATGTACTGGCGGGTCGATTCGAGGGCCGGCGAGCCGGCCGGCCGCGGACCGAAGGCCACCACCTGCCGCAGGTACTCGTAGGCGCGGCCGCCGTCGAACTTCGGCGGGGCCGGCGCGACGGCCATCGCGAGGGCCGCGGTGACCGCCCACAGCATCCCCACGGCCAGGCTACTCCTCATCGGTCGCCTCCTCATCGTCCGGCTCCTCGCCCGCGGTGTCGGGAATGCGATAGTCGCCGTCCACCCACTTGGCCAGGTCGAGCAGCTTGCACCGCTCGCTGCAGAACGGGCGAAAAGCCGGCGCGACCGGGCGTTTCCGGCAGTACACGCACAGCGGCTCGTTCACCAGACCATTATGCGGCAGGAATCGTCGTCCCGCCACGCGACTTGCGCCGCCCCTGAAGGGGACGGCCGAACGCGGGCTACGGGCTACGGGCCTCAGGCTTCGGGCCGAATCACGCCTGGCGCGCGTGACACTGCCTGAAGCCTGTAGCCTGAAGCCCGAAGCCGGATGTCTAGGACGCCGACGGGGCGGCGTGCCGCACGTCTTTCGCCGAGACGACGAAGATGATGTCCTCGGCGATGTTGGTGGCGTGATCGCCGATCCGCTCGAGGTGGCGGGAGATCAGGATGAGATTCGAGCGCCGGCTCGATGACCGACGGGTCTTGCACCATCAGCGCGAGCAGATCGTGATTGATCGTCGTCTTGAGCGCGTCCAGGGTGTCGTCGCGGTCGAGCACCGACTGCGCCAGCACCGTGTCGCGCCGGACGAATGCGTCGAGCGAGTCGCGCAGCATCGCCTGGGCGATGTCGGCCATGCGCGGGAGATCGAGCAGCGGCTTGACCGGCGGGTGCGCCAGGTAGCGCAGCGCCGCCTCGGCGATGTTCACCGCCATGTCGCCGACGCGCTCGAGGTCGGCGTTGATCTTGAGCGCCGCCACGATCACCCGGAGGTCGGACGCCATCGGCTGGTAGAGGGCGAGCAGCCGGAAGGCCAGCCCGTCGATTTCGACGTGCAGCTGGTTGATCGGCTCGTCGCCCGTGACGATGGCCTCGAGCCGCCTCGACTCGGCGGTCACGAGGGCCTCGACCGCGGTCTCGACGCGGTCCTCGGCCAGGCCACCCATGGCGAGGATGCGCTCCTTCAGGTGCTCCAGTTCCTCCTGGAAGTGCCTGACCTGCTCGTGGGTATCCGTCGTCACTCAATCCCCCCGCCTGAGCTAGCCCGAAGCCTGTAAGCCTGTAGGGCGACCCTTCAGGGTTGCCGGCCTGAAGCCTGAGGCCAGTCTACCCGAACCGCCCCGTGACGTAGTCCTCGGTCAGCTTCTCGCCCGGCGCCGTGAAGATCCGATCGGTGCGGTTGAACTCAATCAGCTTGCCCAGCCAGAAGAAGGCCGTGAAGTCCGACACGCGCGCGGCCTGCTGCATGTTGTGCGTGACGATGACGATCGTGTAGTCGCGCTTGAGCTGGTAGATCAGCTCCTCGATGCGCTGGGTGGCGATCGGGTCGAGCGCCGAGGCGGGCTCGTCCATGAGGATGATCTCGGGCCGCACGGCGAGCGCGCGGGCGATGCACAGTCGCTGTTGCTGGCCGCCGGAGAGCGACAGCGCCGAGTCGCGCAGCCGGTCCTTGACCTCGTCCCACAGCGCAGCCGCCCTCAGGCTCTCCTCGACCTGGCCGTGCAGGTCGGCGCGGCCGGCGGCAAGGCCGTTCACGCGAATGCCGTAGGCGACGTTCTCGAAGATCGACTTCGGGAACGGGTTGGACTTCTGAAACACCATGCCGACGCGACGCCGCAGGTCCACCACGTCGGTTGCGGCGGTGTAGATATCCTCGCCCGCGATCTCGACGCCCCCCTCGAGCCGGGTGCCGGGGATCGTGTCGTTGAGGCGGTTGAACGTTCTGAGCAGCGTGCTCTTGCCGCAGCCCGACGGGCCGATGAAGGCGGTGACGAGGTTCGCCGGAATGTCGAACGAGATGTCGAACAGGGCCTGCTTGACGCCATAGAAGAAGCTGGCACGGCTGACGCGGATCTCGGGACGACCTGGGTCGGCCGCATCGGCGCGTTCGACCGCTCGGACCACGCCCGCAAGCGTCGGGATGGGAACGGCGCCCGGCTGGAACCCCATGCCGGTCGTCGAGAGCGCATGAGCCATGCCCGCAGGATAGCGGGCGGAGGTTGCCGGTCGGTTACCCGCGGGTTAAATCCGTGTTTCGGCCGTCGTCAGGCCACCGTCCCCGCCGGCACCACGCCCCACTTGGGCACGATGATGATGCCGTTGCGGATGCAGTAGCCGTTGCCGTCGGCGTTCTGCACGCCCGCCTCGTTGGTCAGCCGGACGCCCGCGCCGATGCGCGCGTTCTTGTCCACGATCACGCGGTCGAGCACCGAGTCGGCGCCGACGCCCATCTGCGGGCCGTCCCCCTCGAACGGCGGGGCATCGTCGTCGTGCTCGTAGAAGTCGGCGCCGAGCAAAACCGAGCGGGTGATGCGGCAACCGTGATCGATCCTGGTCCGGATGCCGATGATCGACTGCCGCACGGTCGAGCGGTCCACGTACGATCCTTCCGAGATCACCGCCTGGTCCACGTCGCAGAGGTTGAACCGCGAGGCGGGGAGGAAGCGGGGCCGCGTGAAGACCGGCCGCCGGGGGTCCCAGAAGTTGAACGGCGCCCTCGGGCGGGTCAGCATGATGTTGGCGTCGTAGAAGGACGCGACCGTGCCGACATCCTGCCAGTAGTCGCGGAACAAGTAGGCGTTGACGCGGCGGGTGTCGAGCGCCGCCGGGATGATCTCGTGGCCGAAGTCCACGCCCGCGTGGCGGTCGAGCGCGTCGAGCAGCACGTCCCGCGAGAACACGTAGATGCCCATCGACGCGATGAACGGCTTGTCGTCGGCCGGGTCCACGAACGTCGCCCCGACGGGCGCGCTCGAGCCGATGGCGCGGAGCCGGTCGGGCGTGGGCTTCTCCTCGAAGCCGACGATCTGGCCGTCGGCGTCGAACTGGAAGATCCCCATGCCCGGGGCCTCCTCGGGCGTGACGGGCTGGGCGGCGATCGTGATGTCCGAGCGGCGATCGACGTGCTCGTCGATCATCGCGGCGTAGTCCATCCGGTACAGATGGTCGCCGGCGAGAATCAACAGGTACTCCGCGTCGTGGTAGAGGAAGTGGCGCGCCGCCTGCCTGACCGCGTCGGCCGTGCCCTGGAACCAGTTGGTGTTGTCGGGCGTCTGCTCGGCGGCCAGGATCTCGACGAAGCCGTGCGAGAACATGTCCATCCGGTACGTCTCCGCGATGTGCCGGTTGAGCGACGCCGAGTTGAACTGCGTCAGCACGTAGATCCGCCGGAGGTTGGCGTGGAGGCAGTTGCTGAGGGGCACGTCGATCAGCCGGTACTTGCCGCCGATGGGCACGGCCGGCTTGGACCGGAGGTGGGTGAGAGGGAAGAGGCGAGTGCCTCGCCCGCCGCCGAGAATCAGTGCGAGGACGTTCTTCATGCGGTACTAGCCTATGGCGAGAGTCCCGGGACGGCAAGCCCGCCGGCGCAGCGAGCGTGTCGCGTCCCGCGAGCGGTCACTCGCGCGGCAGGCTGATGGTGAACACCGCGCCGCCTTCCGGCCTGTTGGCGGCCCAGACGCGGCCGCCGAGCAGGCCGACGATGTGCTTGACGATCGACAACCCGAGGCCCGTGCCGCCCGAGTCCCGCGAACGGGCCTTGTCCACCCGGTAGAACCGCTCGAACACCCGCTCCAGGTCCGCCTCAGGGAGGCCGGGGCCTTCGTCGGAGACCGTGATCTCGATCTGGCCGTCGCTCGGCCGCGCATCCAGCCGGATCCGGCGGCCTTCGGGCGAGTAATTGACCGCGTTCTCGACCAGGTTCCGAAGCGCGTCCTGCAGCTTGGCGGCGTCGGTCCGGATCGTGGCGACCGACGGATCGACCAGGATCTCGACACTCTGATGCCTCGCTTCGATCATGGTCGCGAGATCGGAGACCGTGCCGGCCAGCAGACCCTGCAGCGGACACGGCGCGCGCTCGATGAGTTCCTGTCTCGCGTCGAGCGCGGCCAGGCGGAGGAGATCCTTCACCAGGCGCTCCATCCGCGCGGCGTGGCGCGCGATCACCTCGAGGAACCGGGCGCGGTCCTCGGGGCTCGGCGGCTCGTCGGCGAGCGCCTCGACGTAGCCGCGAATCGCCGTCAGCGGCGTGCGCAGTTCGTGCGAGACATTCGCCACGAAATCGCGACGGACCTGGTCGGCCCGCCGCAGGTCGGTGATGTCGTGCAGGACGAGCACGGCGCCGGTGGCCGACGGCGCCGACACCGGGGCGGCCCGCGCCACCATGTGGCGCCCCGGCGTCCTGGTCGGCGACAGCTCGAGGTGGGTCGGCTCGCGTCCGGCCAGCGCCTCGGTGAGGAGCGCGGCGACGCCGGGATGCCGCACGGCCTCCAGGTAGTGCCCGCCCACGCTGTCGCCCTCGAGCCCCAGCATCTCCCGCGCGGCCCGGTTGACGAGCTGGACGCGCCCGTGGTCGTTGACGACGATCACCCCTTCCACCATCCCGAACAGGATGGCGTCCATACGGGCCCGGTCCTCGGCCAGCTCCAGGGCACGCCGCGCGAGCTCGTGCACGGTGTCGTCGAGCACGCGGGCGACGGTGCCGATTTCGTCCGGCTCGTAGTCGCGCAACCGCCGCGACAGGTCGCCCGAGGCGTAGCGCCGCGCGGCGTCGGCCGTCGCTCGGAGCCGTCGTCCGAGCAGCGTCGAGGCCAGCCATGCGAGGCCCAGCGCGCCGATCATGGCGGCGCCCAGGGCGACGAGCGTGGCGGCCCGCACAGCCGCGACCTGCTGCTGCACCTCGGTCAGCGGCAGGGCGAGTCGGACGATGGCGATCCTCGGGTGGGTGATCGGGATGGCCACGTAGACCATGTCGGTCTGGAGGGTGCGGCTGTAGCGGCGCGAGACGCCGGCCCCGCGCGCCCTCGCCTCGAGCACCTCGGGCCGGGTTCCGTGATTCTCGAGCGTCGCCAGGTCGGACGGCTTGACCATCGAGTCGCCCACGACCGTGCCGTCGGCGGCGATGAAGGTGACACGGGCCGCGAGGGTCTTCCCGATCCGGGCCGCTTCGACCTCGATGGCCTCCGGCGCGATGTCCCGTTCGTGCGTGGCCATCATGTCGGCGACCAGGCGCGCCTCGGAGAGGAGCGACTGCTCGATGCGGCGGTAGGTCTGGCCGGAGAGAGAGAAGGCCAGCAGCGTGGCGGCCAGCAGCAGCGCCGTGGCGGCGACTGCGTAGATGGCGACGGCGATTCTTCCGCGGTACCCGAGCCGCATCACCCGACCTCGTCATCCGCCCCCGAGCGGGCCGCGAGCTTGTACCCGAACTGTTTCACCGTGACGAGCGCGTCGACGAGCAGGGGAAGCTTCTCGCGGAGCCGGCGCACGTGGACGTCCACCGTGCGCGTGCCACCGGTGTACTGATACCCCCAGACTTCCGACAGGAGCCGGTCGCGCGACAACACGCGGCCCGGGTGCTGGAGGAAGTACTCGAGCAGGAGGAACTCCTTGGCGGTCAGCGCCACCTCGCGGCCCTCGTCGGCGACCACGTGCTGCTCCCGGTCGATGGTAATCGGGCCGTATCTCGCGCTGGCCGGCACATGCCCCCGGCCGCGGGAGGTGCGGCGGAGCAGCGCGCCGATGCGGGCCACGAGCTCCTTGGGACTGAACGGCTTGGTGAGGTAATCGTCGGCGCCGAGCTCGAGCCCGGTCACCCGATCCGATTCGGCGGCCCTGGCGGTGACGACGATGATCGGCAGTTCGGCGGTGGCCTCGTGGCGCCGGAGGGCCTGGCAGATTTCGAGCCCGTTGAGCCCGGGCAGCATCAGGTCGAGCACGAGCAGGTCCGGGCGCCGGGCGCGGACGCGCGGCAGCACGTCGGCGCCGGACGCCAGCACGTCGGCAGTGTGCCCAGCCTTGCTCACGTAGTGCCGAATCAGCTCGGCGATGTCACGGTCGTCTTCGACGATCAAAATGTGGCTCACAGCCGCTCCGTTCGGCCTCGATCCTGTCAGTGCCCATGCGCCCTGTCAACAGGTTGCCGAGCGCGAAACACGCATTTAACCCGCCCGACACCGTGTCGAAACCGCAACTCCTTAGACTCGGTCGAGATAGGAGACTCGTGACCCGATGACCCGGGCGATGAAGAACGCGTCGGCGAGGCTGAGGATCGGCGACGCCTATGCCCACGCCGTGGCCTTCCTGTTCGGCGCCTCGGTCGTCGGGTTGGCGGGGCTGCTGGCCTGGGAGTTGTGGCGCAACTCCGCGCTCTCGCGCCAGGCCTTTGGATTTTCCTTCTTCGTTTCGCAGACCTGGGACCCGGTGGCCGGCCAGTTCGGCGCGCTTCCCTTCGTCTTCGGCACGTTGATGACATCGGGCATCGCCTTGCTCATCGCCGTGCCGCTCGGAATCGGCGTGGCGATCTTCCTCGCCGAGCTGGCGCCGCCGCGGCTCTCGGCGGCCGCGGGCATGCTCCTCGAACTGCTCGCCGCGGTGCCGAGCGTGATCTACGGTCTGCTCGGCATCGCGGTGCTCGTGCCGGTGATGCGGGAGTGGGTTCAGCCAGGCCTCAAGGCCCTCGTGCCGGGGTTCCCGCTCTTCAGCGGTCCGGCCTACGGCATCGGCATGCTGACGGCAGGGCTCGTGCTCGCCATCATGATCGTGCCGTTCATCGTGTCGGTCGGCCGCGAGGTGCTCCTGTCGGTGCCGCGGGAGCAGCGGGAGGCGGCGCTCGCGCTCGGCGCGACGCGGTGGGAGAGCACGTGGAAGGTCGTGCTGCCGTACGCCAGGCCGGGGCTCTACGGCGCCATCTTCCTGGCCCTTGGGCGCGCCCTCGGCGAGACGATGGCCGTCACGATGGTGATCGGGAATCGTCCGGAGATAGTCGCCTCGCTGTTCGCTCCCGCCTATTCGATGGCCGCCGTCATCGCCAACGAGTTCTCGGAGGCGGCCGAGGAGCTCTACCTCCACTCCCTGATCGAAGTCGGCCTCGTGCTGTTCCTGCTGACCATGGTCGTCAACGCCGTCGCGCGCGGGCTCATCGCGGCCACCACCGGGAGCGGGAGCGCCCGATGAGCGGACTCGCCCGCAACCGGCGCCGGCGGCTGGTCAACGTGGTGATGCTGGGCATGACGGCGGTGTTCACGCTGCTCAGCATTTCGGTGCTCTTCTTCGTCCTCGGGTACCTGGTCGTCAAGGGCGGCCGGTCGCTCAACCTCGCGTTCTTCACCGCCTTGCCGAAGCCGACGGGGGAAACCGGCGGCGGGATGGCCAACGCGCTGGTCGGCAGCGCCAAGATGCTCGGTATCGCGGCCCTCACCGGCCTGCCGGTCGGCCTGATGGCCGGTCTCTATCTGAGCGAGTTCTCCGGTCGCGCCATGGCGCACGCCGTGCGCTACGCGGCGGACCTGCTGAACGGCATGCCGTCGATCGTGATTGGGATCTTCATCTATACGCTCATCGTGCTGCCGATGAAGCAGTTCTCGACGCTGGCCGGCGGCGTGGCGCTCGGCGTGATGATGATTCCGATCATGACTCGCAGCGCCGAGGAGTTCCTGCTCGCCGTGCCGCGGTCGCTGCGCGACGCCTCGCTCGCTCTGGGCGCCTCGCGCACGGCGACGATCGTCCGCGTCGTGCTGCCGGCGGCCAGCCGCGGCATCGTGACGGCGGCGATGCTGGGGCTGGCGCGCGTGGCGGGCGAGACCGCTCCGCTCCTGTTCACGGCGCTCGGCAACATGTATTGGAGCCCGGGGATCCTCAAGCCGAGCGCCTCGCTGCCGGTGATGATCTTCAACTACGCCACCTCGCCCTACGACGACTGGCACCGCCAGGCCTGGGCCGCCGGCCTCGTGCTCCTGACGCTCGTGCTGGCCGCCAACGTGGGCGCTCGGACGCTCCTCGGCGGCAAGCCGCAGAACTAGCCGTAAGTCCGCCGTTACACGGCTGTTACACCACCCCTACATGTAGTGCGCGTCCGGTGCGCGCCCGATACTGCTTGTGTTGTCTGCCTCGAATGAGGTAGAGAATTGGCGGGGGTATTGAGCGTGACGACACCACCCACGCCGCATCTGGAGGCGCTCCTCCAGCATGACATCGACGTGATCCGGCAGAAGTTGCTGGAAATGGCAGACCTGGACGAGCGGGCCCTGAACCGGGCGCTCCAGGCCTTTCTGAAGGCCGACCGCCAGATGGCCTACTCGGTCATCTTGCGTGACCAGGACGTGGACGCCTACGAGACGGAAGTGGACCGGCTCTGCACCGAGTTCATCCTCCGCCACCAGCCCGCTGCCGCGTCCCTGCGTTTCGTCTATGCGGCCAGCAAGATCGTCGGGGCGCTCGAGCGCATCGGTGACTACGCCGAGAGCATCGCCCGGCAAGTGCTGTTGGCGCCGGCGTTGCCATACAACGTACCCACCGATCTGTACATCGAGATCGCCGGCCTCGCGATCCCGATGATGCACAATGCGATTCGGGCGTTCCTCGACAAGAACCCCGACCTGGCCCGCGCGACGATGGCGGCCGAGCCCCGTGTCAACGAGGTCCGCGACGCGATCAACGCGCAACTGGTGGACTGGCGCGGGGAGGGCCGGGTGCCCATCGACGCGCTGCCGCCGATGATCACGGTGGCCCGGCGGTTCGAGCGCGTGTCGGACCAGGCGACCAACATCTGCGAGGAGGCCGTCTATTTCGCGACCGGGGAGTATCAGCGCCACCGGCTGCGGGAAGGTTTCAGGGTGCTGTTCGTCGACGAGTCGAACAACTGCCTGAGCCAGATGGCCGAGGCCATCGCCAATCACCTGGCCCCCAAGCGGTTCACGTTCGCGAGCGCCGGGGTCGTGGCGGGGGCCGTCGATCCCCAGACGATCCAGTTCCTCGCGGGCAAGGGGATCGACGCCTCGCACCACCGCGGGAAGGCGATCGGGGAGATCCCAGACCTCGCCCAGCTCCAGGTCATCGTGGCGCTGAACGAAGGGGCCCAGTGCGCGCTGCCGCGGCGGCCCTCGAAGACGCTCGGCATCGACTGGTACGTGCTCGATCCGTCGAAGCAGCGTGGAACGCCGGCCGGGATGAAGGGCGCGTATGAAGGGGCGTTCGACTCGCTGTCGTCCCACATCAGAGACCTCGTGCAAGCCATCCTGGATGATCCGACCAATGAACCAGCCCAGAAGTGACGTGCGTATCCGAATCGGCCTGGCTGTCACGGCGATGGCCGCGGTAGTGCTGGCCGTGGCGCCCGCCGGCTGCTCGCGCGGAGCCAGGCCGCCCGCCAGGACGGTGATCCAGAACTCCGGGTCCGACACGATGGTGAACCTGGCGCAAGCCTGGGCCGAGGAATACGCGAAGGTGGACCCGTCGGTCTCCGTCGAAGTGTCCGGTGGCGGATCGGGTACCGGCATCGCGGCGCTGATCGAGGGAACGGTGGACATCGCCAACTGCAGCCGGAGGTTCGAGCCGCAGGAAGTGGAACTGGCGCGCAAGAACCGCGGGAAGGAGCCGCGCGAGCTCGTGGTCGGCCACGACGCCCTGGCGGTGTACGTGAACCGGAGCAACCCGCTCGAGGAGATCACGCTGGCGCAACTCGGCGACATCTATGGCGAGAACGGGAAGGTCACCAAGTGGTCGGACCTGGGCGTCAGGATGCCGGCCGGCGCCGACGAGATCATCCGGGTGAGCCGCCAGTCGAATTCCGGGACGTACGTCTATTTCCGCGAAGCCATCCTGGGCAGAGGACGCGACTTCAAGCTCGGTTCGCGCGACATGCACGGCTCGAAGGACGTCGTCGAGCTGGTGTCGAAGACGCCGCAGGCGATCGGCTACAGCGGGATGGGCTATGCCACACCCGAGGTCAAGATGCTGCGGGTGGCGAAGACGGCGGGAGACCGGTTCTACGCGCCGACGGTGGAGAACGCGCTCAACCACACCTACCCGGTCTCCCGGGAGCTGTTCATGTACACGATCGGGGAGCCCGCCGGGGCCGCGAAGCACTACCTCGACTGGGTGTTGTCGCCGGCGGGCCAGGCGATCGTCGTCAGGAGCGGATACGTGCCGCTGGCCCCGGCCGCGGCGCCGGCCCGGTGAGCCCGGGCCGGGCAGACTGTTGACCGCGCCGGCCCGGGCTGGCGCAGAGGGGCGTGATTGAGGTGCAGGAGCGACGAGCCTGGGCGCGCATCGTCGAGCGGGGCATCGAGGCGCTGATCCGCCTGTGCGGCTTCAGTGCCATCCTGTTCGTGTTCGGGATCTTCTTCTTCGTATTCAGGGAGGGCGCGGGCTTCCTGTTCCGCGGGTTCAACCCCTGGGAGTTCTTCACCAGCATCGAGTGGTACCCGACCTCGGAGAGCCACGTCCGCTACGGCGTGGCCGCGCTCATCGCCGGGACCGCGAGCGTGACGGCGCTCGCCATGGCGATCGCCGTGCCGTTCGGCGTCGGCGCGGCCATCTTCGTGTCCGAGTTCTGCGGGCCGCGGATGAAGGAGACGCTCAAGGTCGTCATCGAGCTGCTGGCGGCGATTCCGTCGGTGGTCTGGGGGTTCATCGGGCTGACGGTGATGAGCCCCCTCATCATGCGGCTCTTCCACGTGCCGATCGGCCTCAACGTGCTCAACGGCGGCGTCATCCTCGCGCTGATGAGCGTCCCGATCATCGTGTCGATCGGGGAGGACGCGCTGAGGGCGGTGCCCGATTCCTACCGCGAGGCGGCCCTGGCGCTGGGCGTGACGAGGTGGCAGCTGATCTACCGGGTGCTGCTGCCCGGCGCGCGGAACGGGCTGCTCGCTGCGGTGCTGCTCGGCGTGGGCCGCGCGGTCGGCGAAACGATGGCCGTGCTGATGGCGACCGGCCACGCGGTGAAGATTCCGACCAGCGTAATGGACTCCGTGCGGACGCTCACGGCGACCATCGCGGCCGAGCTCGGCGAGGCGCCGGTGCACTCGGATCACTACCAGGTGTTGTTTATCATCGGGATCCTGCTGTTCACCATCACGTTCGTCGTCAACCTGACGGCCGACCTCGTGGTTCGGGGCGTGCGGGGCCGATGACCGCGCGCCTGTCCAGTCGCTAGACCACTGTGTTCCACGCCACCTCATCCACCCGCCGCCGGCAGTACGCCGAGTTCGTCGCCAGGGCCGTATTCCTGACGATGACGCTGCTGATGGTGGCCACGCTGCTGCTCATCGTCGGCTACCTGTTCTACGAGGCGTGGCCGATCCTCTCCCTCGATTTCCTGCTGACCAACCCGCGGAACGGCATGCGGTCCGGCGGCATCTGGTCGCCGCTGCTCGGCACGATCTACCTGGTTGTGACGTCGCTGGCCATCGCGACCCCGATCGGCGTGCTCGCGGCGGTGTACCTCAACGAGTACGCGCGGCCCAGCTGGTTCACCCGCGTCGTGAACCTCGCGGTGGTGAACCTGGCCGGCGTGCCGAGCATCGTGCACGCGCTGTTCGGCCTGGGGGCCTTCGTCCTGTTCGCCGGGCTCGGGAAGTCGATCCTGGCGGCTTCGCTGACGCTGGCGATCATGACGATGCCCGTCATCATCGCGAGCACGAAGGAGGCGCTGGCCTCGGTGCCGATGTCGTTCCGGGAGGCCTGCTGGAACGTGGGCGCCACGCGCTGGCAGACCGTGTGGCATGTCGTGCTGCCGAATTCGATCAGCGGCATCCTGACCGGGGTGATCCTGCAGGTGTCGCGCGCCGCGGGCGAGACGGCGCCGATCATGTTCACCGGCGCGGTCTTCTTCAAGGCGATTCCCGAGGGCGACCTGTTCGCCTACGGCCCGTTCGACCAGTGCATGGCGCTGTCGATGCACCTGTTCACGATTTCCACCCAGGTGCCCGACGTGCCGAGGGCGCTTCCCTACGGCACGGCGGTGGTGCTGCTCGCCACCGTGCTCGTGGTCAACGCGCTGGCCATCCTGGTGCGCATCCGGATCCGGTCGAGGAGGAAGTGGTGAGCGCCGGACCGATGGTGGAAGTCGCCGGCCTGCGGGTCCGGTACGGCGCGCGCGAGGCGCTGAAGGGCGTGTCCTTCGACGTCCGGCGCCACGAGGTGCTGGGCATCGTCGGGCCGGCGCAGTCGGGGAAGACGACGCTGCTCCGCACCATCAACCGCACGATCGACGACACGCCTGCGGCGGTGGTGACGGGCACGGTGAAGGTGGACGGTCAGGATGTGCGGCGGATCGGCGACGTCTCCGCCCTCCGGCGCAAGATCGGCATGGTGGCGCCGCTGCCGGTGGGCCTGCCGATGTCGATCTACGACAACGTGGCGTTCGCCCCGCGGATGGCCGGCATCCGCGACCGCGGCGACCTCGAGGCGCGGGTCGAGCGCTGCCTCCGCCAGGCGGCGTTGTGGGACGAGGTGAAGGACCGCCTCGACAGCCTCGGCACGAAGCTCTCCGGCGGTCAGCAGCAGCGTCTGACCATCGCGAGGGCGCTCTCGCACGACCCCGAGATCCTCTGCCTCGACGAGTTCTCGATCGCGATCGACCCGGTGACGACCATGCGCATCGAGGACGTGCTGAAGGAGCTGCGGGACCATATCACGGTGATCCTGGTGACGAATCTCGTCCAGCAGGCGCGTCGCATCGCTGACCGCACCGCCTTCCTCTACAACGGCGAGTTGGTGGAGATCGGCCGGACGGACGTCATCTTCTCGGACGCGCCGGCGAATCGGCGGACTTACGACTACGTGAACGGGATCTTCGGATGAGCGACCCAGCGGCGGCCCACAGCATCGAGACCAGGGCGCTCAACCTGTGGTACGGGAGCTTCCAGGCTCTGACCGACATCACCCTGTCCGTTCATCACGGGCAGGTGACGGCGCTGATCGGGCCGTCGGGCTGCGGCAAGACCACGCTGTTGCGGTGCTTCAACCGGATCAACGAGCGGTACGGCGGGGTGACCACCACCGGCGAGGTCAGGGTCCTCGGTCAGAACATCTATGCTCAGGAGGTGTCGCTCGTCGAGCTCCGCAAGGCCGTGGGGATGGTCTTCCAGCGGCCCAACCCGCTGCCGATCTCGGTCTACGAGAACGTGGTGTTCGGTCTCCGCGTGCACGGCGGCTTCGGCCGGCACCGGAGGGCGGTCCTCGACGAGGTCGTGGAGAAGGCTCTGAGCGAAGTGTCGCTCTGGGACGACCTGAAGGACCGGCTGAACACGCGCGCGACGACGCTCCAGCTCGAACAGCAGCAGAAGCTGTGCATTGCGCGTCTGCTGCCGCTCAAGCCGGAGGTCATCCTGATGGACGAGCCCTGCTCCGCGCTCGACGCGGAGGCGACGCTGGCCGTCGAGGAGTTGATGGCCACGCTCGCGGGGCGCTACACGATCCTGATCGTCACGCACAACATGGCGCAGGCGAGGAGGGTCAGCCAGGAGTGCGCGTTCATGCTCCTCGGCGAGCTGGTCGAGGTGGCGAGGACCGAGGACCTGTTCCTCACCCCCCGGGACGCGCGGACCGCGGACTATATCGAGGGGCGCTACGGTTAAACTGAAGGAGGGGCGGACAGGGGCGCGGCCGTCTCTTTGAGTCCGCCGCCGCGGAGGGTGGAGATGAAGCTCAACGCCGACCGGTTCCTCGTCAATCCCGGTTCGAAGGTCCGCCTTCGCCGGTTCGATCCCGCCGACACCCGGCCGTTCTCGGCGAGAGAGCAGGTGGACGGCCGGCTCGCCAAGGATGTCGTCCGCCTGTCCCGCCTGCAGGAACGGCTCTATGCCGAGCAGCGGTGGGCGCTGCTGATCGTCTTCCAGGCCATGGACGCGGCGGGCAAGGACAGCGTCATCAAGCACGTCATGAGCGGCCTCAACCCGCAGGGGACGACGGTGGCCTCGTTCAAGGCGCCGTCCGCCCGCGAGCTCGCGCACGATTTTCTTTGGCGGGTGAACGGCGAGCTGCCCGAGCGAGGCGCGATCGGCGTCTTCAACCGATCGCACTACGAGGAGGTGCTCGTGGTCCGCGTGCACCCGGAACTGCTCGACAAGGAGCGGCTGCCCTCGGATCTGGTGACCGGGAAGGTCTGGGAGCAGCGGTACGAGGACATCAACGCCTTCGAGCGTCACCTGGCCCGGAGCGGAACAGTCATCCGGAAGTTCTTCCTGCACGTCTCGAAGGACGAACAGCGCCGCCGTTTCCTGGAGCGCCTGGACGACCCGGCCAAGAACTGGAAGTTCTCGGCCGCGGACGCGCACGAACGGGACCGGTGGGGCGACTATATGGCGGCGTACGAAGAGATGCTGGCGGCGACCAGCACGAAACACGCGCCGTGGTACGTCATCCCGGCGGACCACAAGTGGTTCACCCACCTGACCGTCGCCGGGATCATCATCGAGGCGCTCGAGGGCCTCGGCCTCGCGTTCCCGAAGACCGACGCCGCGCAGGTCCGGGAGCTGCGTCTCGCGCGGCGTCATCTCGGAGGCCGCGCCGCCAGTCGCGGAGCCGGCCCGCGCGATCGGTAACCGGCCGGCGGGGCCGCCGGCCAGGTTTTACTTCGCCGAGACACGGCCGACGCGTTCCTGTCATCGGGGCGCCCTAGTCTGGTACCCGTGGTGGACCGGATCAGCGTGGTCGTGTGCGCCCACAACGAGGAAGCCTACCTCGCACCCTGCCTGCACGCGCTGCTGGCACAGACGCGACGGCCGGACGAGATCGTGGTCATCGACAATGCGAGCACCGATCGGACGCGAGAGGTGGCCGAACGCGTGCCCGGCATTCGGGTGGTCGATGAGCCACGGCTCGGCCTCGTACTCGCCCGCGAGCGCGGACGGGCCTCGACCGGCGGCGAACTGATCGCGTTCCTCGACGCCGACAGCCGCCCGCCACTGCAATGGCTCGAGCGCGTGGAGCGCAAGTTCCGGCGCGACGCCCACCTGGTGGGCCTGTCCGGCCCGTTTCATTACTACGACTGGGATCGGTCCAGCCGCGCGCTCATCCGACTCTACGACTACACGCTGGCGCCGATGGTTCACCTGCTCGCGCAGTACGTTCTCCACGTGGGCGCGGTGTTCTACGGGGGCGGCTACTGCGTGCGTCGCCAGGCGCTGGACGCGATCGGCGGGTTCGACACGAGCATCGAGTTTCACGGCGAGGACACCAACCTCGGGCGCCGGCTGACCGGCGTCGGCCGCGTGGCCCTGTCGAACACGTGCTGGGTGTACACCTCGGCCAGGCGATACAAGGTCATGGGACGGATGGCGGTGTTCCGCCTCTACGTGCGGAACTTCTGGTCCGAGCTGTGGCACCACCGTCCCAAGGACACGACGCACGTCGCGCTGCCCCCATCGGCCTGATTCCGGCCACGCCCGGCCGACGGGCTTCTACCGGGAGCGAGACGATGTCCCATTGCGTTGTCGAGCCGTATCGGGCGGGCTTGACCGGCTACCGGACCGGCGTGTCGCTGCACGCTCACACGAGCTACTCGAAGGAGTCGCTCGGGTTCCTCCCCGCCTGGATGGAACGGGTGCCGGTGCTCGGACGGCTCTGGGCGCGTGAGCTCGAGCGCCAGCGCGAGGACGGCTGCGCCTTCGACCTCGCCCGCAGCTTCTGGCGTCCGCCCCTGTGCCCGCGGGTCGTCGTCGGGTCGGAAGCCGAGCAGGTCTCCCGGCGTTTCGGTCTCGACGCGCTGGTGTCGTTGACCGACCACGACTCGTTCGACGGCCCAATCGCGATGAGGGTGATCGCCGGGCGGGAGGCCCCGCCAGTGTCGCTCGAATGGACCGTTCATCACCGTGGCGCACGGTTCCATCTCGGCGTTCACAACCTCCCGGTCGGCGTCGCCCGGTCGCAGGCGTCGGCGCTGACGACGGGGCGCGGCGAAGGCGACCTCGCCGGCCTCCTCGCGCTGTTCGCCAGTTCCCCGTCCACGCTGATCGTCCTCAATCACCCGTTCTGGGACGGCGACGTCAACCATGCGCAGCAGGATGCGGCCGTGGAGGCCTTCCTCGGACGCCACCAGTCCTGGATTCACGCCATCGAGCTGAACGGTTACCGGCGCCGGGCCGAGAACGACCTGGCCATGGCGCTGGCCGAGCGGTGGCGTCTGCCTCTGGTCGCCGGCGGCGATCGCCACGGCCGCGCGCCGAACGCCCTGCTCAATCTCTCGCGCGCCGTCTCGTTCGACGAGTTCGTCGAGGACGTTCGTGTCGGCCAGCGCTCGCACATCGTCGTCATGCCCGAGTACGCCGACCAACCGGTCGCCCGCGAATTCGCCGCCCTGGCCGACATCCTCGGCACCGACCCGGCTTTGGCCGAGGGACACCGGCACTGGTTCGACCGCGTGGTCCTCGCAGATGAGTCGGGCCGGGAGCGGCCCGTGGCCGAGGTCTGGAACGGCCGGATCCCCATCTGGCTATCCAGCTTCGTCGGCGTGCTGCGCATGGCAGGCAGCCCGTCGGCACGGCCACTCCTGCGGGCGGCGCTCTCGACCGGTCAGGTCAGCCTCTTCTGACCGTTCCGATTGTCGGGCGACGAAACGCACAATTGACGACGATGTGAATCGCCCGTAACGCCGCCGCGCTATCGTCGGATGACGGGAGGCGACATGGCGACGAGGGTGCTCGTGGTGGAAGACGAACGTGACATCGCTCAACTCGTCAAGCACACCCTCGAACACGACGCCGACCTGACGGTCGAGACCGTCGAACGGGGCGACGAGGCGCTGCGGTCGGTCGCGGAGGAGATTCCCGCGCTCGTGATCCTGGACCTGAACCTGCCGGTGGTCGGCGGCTTCGAGGTCTGCCGGATCCTGCGCTCGCGTCCCGCGACCGCGCACGTCCGGATCATCATGCTGACGGCGCGTGCCGCCGAGTCCGACCGCGTGTCGGGGCTCGAGGTCGGGGCCGACGACTACATCACCAAGCCGTTCAGCCCCCGCGAGCTGGCCGCGCGCGTCAAGGCCGTGCTCAGGCGCGCGCCTCAGTTGGCGCCGGACGTGTCAGCCATCTACCGGGGCCGCCACCTGGTGGCCGACTTCGAGGCCGTGGCCGTATCGGTCGACGGAGCGCCGGTCCGGCTGACCCGTCGCGAACTGGACCTGCTGAAGTACCTCGTGCAGAACCGGAACCGCGTGCTGTCGCGCGATCGGCTCCTCGAACGCGTGTGGGGGTACGACCGGAGCGTCGAAACCCGATCGATCGACGTGCACGTCGGCCGGTTGAGGAGCAAGCTCGGGCCAGCCGGTGAACAGATTGAGACGCTGGTGGGGCTCGGGTACCGCTTCGTCGACAGCGTCCCGCCGGAGGACGTCGAGCGGTAAGGGGCGCCAGACGGGGGCGGCCCTACGCCGCGCAAGTCTGCTGCGCGGTCGGCCGGCCGAGCGTCCCGTCGGTCTGGCCGGTTCGAACGTAGCGGCCCGCACCGGTTCTCGTGAGGAACCGCAGGTCGACCAGCGCGGCCAGGACGGACTCCGACGTCAGGGCGTCGAGCGAGTAGAGCCGCTGGACCTGCTCGCGGGTGAGGCTCAGCCCCGGCATGTCGAGGTAGTCGCCGTGGATCGCCCGCGCGACCTGCTGGACGGGAATGGCGCTCATGCTGGACTCCATGGAGGCCAGTATGCAAGTGGGCCGTGTCGAAGTGGTGTGCGGGGCGTAAATTCCACGTAACGGCCGGATCGGCGGCGGCGCCGCCGCGATCCCCCGTCGATGGCGATTTGACGGGACCGTTACACCGCCGAGACGGCGCGGTCGCGTCGCGGCCCCATGATCAAGTCACGGCGCGCGGATAGGAACGAGCCAGCGGCGCCGATTCGACCACCCTCCCGCCCAGGACGCCGGACCGAACGAGCCCGGTTGTCGGTGTCGCCAGGGTCGCCCGCCACACATGTTGGCGGGTGACCCTCCTTCTCATCGGCGCCTGGATCGACCACCAGACGGCCGGACTGACTCGAAGGGGGGAACCGTGAGCCAGTGGGCAGCCTCGGATGTGCGTGTCGTCCCGAAGCGGGATCGTCGGGCCCAGGTCCGGCAGCCGGAGCCGCACGACCCGTCGGCAGGAGGGTTCGACGATCAGCGGCGTTTGGCGGAGGACCGCCGGCTGGCCTCGCGGCGCGCGCGCTGCATGAGCGCCTGCTGCGCGCCGTCCTGGGCGGACGCCTGCGTCGAGCCCTGCGGCCGGCGCTGCACGTAGCTCCCGTCGGGCTGCATGTCCCAGGCGTTCCGGTGGTCGGCGAGGTAGAGGCGCAGAATCTCCCAGAGCTCCAGGCGAAGCGCCGCGTCGGCGACCGGTGCGACCACCTCGACTCTCGACTCCAGGTTTCGGTGCATCAGGTCGGCTGACCCGAGGTAGAACTCGCCGTCCACCTCGCGTTTCGCCCCGTTGCGGAAGTAGAAGATTCGCGAGTGCTCGAGGTAGCGGCCGATAACTGAAGTCAGGCGCAGAGTGTCACTCACCTCCGGCGCCGGTGCCAGGACCGAGAAGCCGCGGACGATCAGGTCGACTGACACTCCGCCAAGCGCTGCCGCGTACAGCGCTCGGCAGACATCCCGATCCTCGAGCTGGTTCATCTTGGCGATGATGGCGGCCGGCCGGCCGGCCGCCTGGTGCGCCGTCTCCCGGTCGATCATCTCGAGGAACCGGCGCTTCATGTTCGCCGGCGCGACGAGCAGCGTCGGATAGTCCCGGCGGTGATTCCGGCCGGTCAGGTAGTTGAACACGTGGCCCAGGTCCGCCGTCAGCTCCGGCCGGCAGGTGAGCAGGCCGAGATCGACGTAGGTGCGCGCCGTGTCGTCGTGATAGTTGCCGGTGCCGATGTGCGCGTACGAACGCGCCTCGTTCCGCTCGCGCCGCACGACGAGCGCCGTCTTCGTGTGGGTCTTCAGCCCCTCCACGCCGTAGACGACGTGCACGCCGGCCTTCTCCATCCGTTTGGCGAGCTGGATGTTCTCCTGCTCGTCGAACCGCGCGGTGAGCTCCACCAGGCAGGCCACCTGCTTGCCGGCCTCGGCGGCCTGGACGAGCAGCGGCACGAACGGGCTGCTGTGGCCGGTGCGGTAGAACGTCATCTTGATGGCGAGGACGTCCGGATCCTCGACGGCTTCCCGCACGAACCTCAGGACCGTCTCGTCGAACGAGTCGTAGGGGTGGTGGACCAGCAGGTCGCCGGCGCGGATGACGTCGAAGATGCTCTCCTGCTCGTCGCGCAGCCTCCTCGGCACGACCGGCCGCCAGGGCGGGTAGCGGAGATCGGAGACCGGGAGGCCGGCGATGGCCCGCAGGGACCGGTACTCGAGCAGGCCGGGCATCTCGTAGACGTCCTCGTCGGCGATCTCGAGCTCCTCCATCAGCACGCGGCGAACCTCGGGGTCGGCGCCTACAGGCACCTCGAGCCGCACCACGCCTTCCATCCGCCGCGTCCGGACCCCTTCCTGAACGGCCGTCAGCAGGTCCGCCACCTCGTCGAAGTCGCTGTCGACGTCGGCGTTGCGCGTGACGCGGAACGGCGTGACGGCGCGAATGATCATGTCGGGAAACAGCGCCGACAGGTGCGGCGCAATCAGGTCCGCCAGGGGCACGAACCGCCAGGCCTTCTTGAAGGCGGGCGTCTCGAGCCGCACCCACTGCGGGAGCGAGTCCGGCACCTTGACCCGCGCAAAGGCCTGTTCCGACGACTCCGGGTCTTCGAGGATGAGCCCGAGCGAGACCGACAGGTTGGAGATGAACGGAAACGGGTGCCCGACGTCCACTGAGAGGGGCGTCAACACCGGGAAGATCGTGCGCTCGAAGTGGGCCTCGGCGACGGCACGTTCCTCCGGGGTCAGATCGTTCCAGCCGAGCAGATGGATATCGCGCGCCGCGAGCGCGGGCCTGATGGCGTTGGCGTAGATATCGGCCTGGCTGGCGAGCAGGTCGGAGATGGTCGCACGCACCGAGGCCAGCAACCGGCCGGAGGCCGGCGTAAGCCCTTCGACGTCGGAACGGACTTGTTCGCGGAGCCCGAAGACGCGCTTCATCACGAACTCGTCGAGATTCGACGTGAAGATCGAGAGGAAGCCGAGGCGCTCGAGCAGCGGCGTTCGCTCGTCGGCCGCCTCGTGGAGCACGCGGCGGTTGAATTCGAGCCAGCCGAGATCCCGGTTCAGGAATTCGGCTTGCCCGTCAGGAGCCGCACGTTGCGGGTCTAGATCGGCCACGTCGGTCACCAATTCAGCCATAGGCGGGATTCGGACTGGCGCGCCAGCCTACAAACCACAATTATGGCACAGCCGGACGGCACGTGCCCTGGCCGGGCTCGTACATACATCGAGCCGGACGGGTTGGCGATCGTCCGGCTCGTTACCGAATCGCCGAACGGGCCGTTTACAGCCGGATCTTCTTCAGCGCTTCCATCTCGAGCCGGACGACGCTCTCCGGCAGCGGCGCGTAGCCGAGGTCCTTGGTGTACCTCTGCCCGTCGGTCAGCGCCCACTTCATGAACTCGACCATCGTCTTCGCCGAGGCCCTGTCCTTCGGGTTCACGTAGAAGAGCATCCACGTGAACGAGGAGATCGGGTAGGCCCCGTCGCCCGGCGCGTTGGTGATCGAAACGCGGAAGTCGGCCGGCATCGCGTTGGCCGCTGCGGCGGCGGCGGCCGTGACGCCGTCGATCGACGCGCGCAGGAACTTGCCCGACGCGTTCTGGACGTAGCCGTAGTCGATCTGGTTCTGGAGCGCGTAGATGAGCTCGACGTACCCGATGGCGCCCGGCGTCTGCTTGACCAGGCCGGCCACGCCCGGGTTCCCCTTGCCGCCGAGGCCCACGGGCCAGTTGAGCGCGGTGTTGACGCCCACGCGCTTCTTCCACTCGGGCGACACCTTCGCGAGGTAGTCGGCCCAGATGTACGTCGTGCCGGAGCCGTCCGACCGGTGGACCACCACGATGTCACTGCCCGGCAGGGTGACGCCAGGGTTCAACTTGGTGATGGCGGGGTCGTTCCACTTCGTGATCTTCCCCATGAAGATGTCGGCCAGCACCGGCCCGGTGAACTTCAGCTCCGCGCTCACGCCCTCGATGTTGTACACGGGGACCACCCCGCCGAGCACCGTCGGGAAGTGGAGGATGGCGCCGGGCGCGGCGGCGAGCTGTTCGTTGGTCATCGGCCCGTCGGTCGCGCCGAAGAACACCGTCTGGGCGGTCATCTGCCGGATGCCGCCGCCCGAGCCGATGCCCTGGTAGTTGATCTGCACGTTGGGGTGCAGCTTGTTGTACTCGCTGAACCACTTGGTGTAGATGGGCTCGGGGAACGTCGCCCCGGCCCCGCTGATCTGCTGGGCCTGCGCGAGCGCGGGGATGCCGAGGAGTCCGGCGGTCAAGAGAACCGACGCGGCGCGGAGCACCGCGCGGCGACGAACGAGGCTGAAATCGAAGCTCATGGTTCGATGTCTCCTAGAAGTTGATCAGGGTGTGCACGTAGAACTTCCTTGCCGTGGGCTTGCCCGGCGTCCACCCGGTGTACGTCGTGCTGTCCACGTCGAAGAGAATGGCGGCCGACACGCTGCCCTCGTGCGGGAACCAGTAGGCCACGCCGCCGATCCACCGCGCCTCCAGGCCGTCAGGCGACGTGATCGTCGTCCCCCCGCTCACCGCGCCCCCGGGCTTCATGTGGTCGTAGCGGACGAGCGCCTCGATCGACGAGCCGTTGGCGTACACCTTTTTCGGCGTGGCCCAGACCGCGATGCCGGTGCCCTTGAGCGTTGGGTTCAGATCCACGCCGTCGGTGAGGGCGGACGACGCCTTGTCGGAGGTCTTCAGGTAATCGACGCCGACGTTGACGTAAGGGTGCTCGTAGGAGGTCTGGAGGACGTAGCGTCTCCTCTCGGCGTCCTGCATGTAGTTGTCGACGTCGGCGAACCCCGTCAGGCGCCAGCCCTTCAGCAGCGGCTGCCTTGGAAGGGGGCGGAAGCTCAGCCGCGCCATGAGGGCCTTCTGGTTGTTCGATTCGGCCTTGGAGTAGCTCTCACCGTTGTAGTAGCCCACGTGGAAGTCGCCGTAGTTGTTCGGCAGCGCGCTGTGGAAGCTGACGCCGAAGTCGGACGAGGAAAGGTAGCCCTCGCGGTCGGCGAAGGTCGGGCCTTGGAACCGGTAACGGTATACGCCCTCGGTGTAGTCGATGAAGGGCGTCTGCTGAAGCCCTATCCGGACCCACGACCCCTTGGGGAGCCAGTCGTCGAGGTTGACCTGGGCGAAAGCGTACTTCAGCCGGAAGGTCAGGCTCCCGCTGAGCGAGCTGCCCGCGCCGCTCTCGCGCGTCACGTCGGGCGTGATGCGGAAGGCGATCAGGTGCGAGACGTTGCCCGTGATGTTGATGTAGGCGCGGCTCACGTTGAAGGAACTCGGGTTGATGATGTTCCCGGCCGCGTCTGTGGAGGTCGGCTGCGACTGGTAGGTGTAGTCGGAGAAGATGGTCGCGCCGACCTTGACCGAAGGGGTATCGTTCGGCGGGGTGTAGCCGGCGGCCGGCGTCACCTGGGCGACGGCGGCCGGGGCGGTCGCAAACAGCATGGCGCCGGCCAGGGTGGCGGCGCACCAGCGAGAGCAGCGGGCAAACAATGCGTGGTCCATCTGGCCTCAAACTCCTTTGTGTGGCGCGGCGCGGCGCGCCGGCACTTGGACCCCAGCATATGGGCCGCCTGTGTCGGCCAGGGAACAGCGATGTTACCTGCCGGTTAATTCTGCGGGCCCTGGCGGAGGGGAGGGCTACCGCCGCGCGCGACGACGGCCGGGCGCAGCGCGGGGGGGCGAGGAGGCCCCGACCGGTTCCGCGTGATCTTCGTCGAGGACTTCGATGGCGATCGTTGTGCCGAGGACCTTCTCGAGGGGAGCCAGGTGGCGCGACGCGGCCCAGCGCTCGAGTTCGGCAGGGCCATGGGAACGCAGGATCAGGCGGCAACCGCGATCGGCGAGCTGAAGCTCCACCCGGTCGACGACCTGGCCGTGGCTGCGATCCAGGCTCTCGGCGACGCGCAAGATCGCCGCGCCCGCGCGCACCGCCCGCCGCGCCGGCGCGGGCAGCGACATCAACGACCCGTTCGACTTCTTCAGGCGGCCCCGGCGATGGGACAGGGCGAGCAGGGCGATCGCCTCGACGTCCTCCGGCTCGAACCCGCGAAGACCGCCCTCGCGGATGAGATAGTACCGAGTGCTTGTGATGGTTCAGATACGAAATGTGGCCGCCGATGTCGTGCAGCAGCGCCGCGTATTCGAGCCATTCGCGGGCACGGTCCCCCAGGCGATGAATGCCGCGGCTCTGGTCGAACAGCGACAGCGCCAGCCGAGCGACGTGCTCGGCGTGTTCGGGGTACCAGCGGCACCGCTCGCCGAGCTCGACCACGCTGCGCCGCCGGATGTCGGGATATCGCTCGACGCGGGCGATCTTCTTGTGGTTCCGGTCGATGAAATCCAGAATCAGGCCTTCGCGCAGCGCGAGGTCGGACAGCGTGATCTCCTTGGCGCCGAGGAGCCGGATCACGGTATCGAGCAGGATCGCGCCCGCCACCACGAGGTCGGTGCGGCGCGAGTCGAGCCCCGGCAGCCGAAGACGGTGCCGCATGTCGAGGCCGACCACCTGTTTGCGGACCTTGTGCACCGCCTTGGCGGGGATCCGGGTGTGGTGAATGGTGTCGCTGTCGAACAGGCGGCGCCCCGCGACGACGATCTCTCCAAGGCTGAGGCTGGTCCCCGACGTGGCAATCACCCGCGTGAATCCGGCCGACTTCACCTGCCTGGCGAACGACTGGAATTCCGATCGGACGTGCTTGACGATCTTCCGTTCGTCGCCCTTCGACAGGGGGTCGGTCGTCACGTACCGGTCGGTGAGCCGGATGACGCCCAGCGGAAAGCTGCGGGCGAGGTGCGCCGCGGCGGCCGTGCCGAGGGTCACCTCCATCGACCCTCCGCCGATGTCCACGACGACGGTGGTCCCGTTGGCGGCGTCCACGCCGTAGACGGCGGCCTTGTGAATGAGCCGGGCCTCCTCGATGCCCGAGATGACGCGCGGCCTGATCCCGGTGCGCTCGGCGACGGCCGCCAGGAACTCGCCGCCATTGCGGGCTTCGCGCACGCCGCTGGTGGCCGCCGCCAGGATCTCGTCCACCTGCCGCGACTCGGCGAGTTGCTTGAAGCGGCTCAACGTCTCGATGGCCGTTTCCACCGCCGCGGGCGCCAGCATGCGCCCGCCAAGGCCGCCGGCGCCGAGCCGGACCATCTCTTTCTCCCGGTCCACGACCTCGAAGGACAAGTCCGCCTTTACCTGGGCCACGATCATGTGGATCGAATTGGTGCCGATGTCGATGGCGGCAAGGCGCATGGGTGACGGGTCCCGCCCGGCGCGGCTCGGCTACCGGGCTGCCGCCATGTTACCCTAACGCTGGGCGGGCCGGGACTCTCGGTTGTCCGCGGTCCCCGCGGAGGATGATGAGAATTCCGGCGGTGCAGCGCGCCCTGGAGCGCCGCGTTCGCGCCCTCGAGCGTGACCTCCCGGCTGCGCTCGGAGGCGACGTCGAAGCGCTGCATCGCTCGCGCGTGGCCTCGCGCCGGCTGCGCGAGATCCTGCCGGTGCTCGGCCTCGAGCGCGGCGCGGGCCGCCAGGCTCCCGTCCGGAAGCTCCAGCGCCGCCTGCAATTTCTCACCTCGGCCCTTGGCGGGGTCAGGGAGCTGGACGTCTCCCTCGGCATCCTCGACCAGCTCCGACACGGTTATCCGGACCTCGACCAAGTCCTCGGGCGCGTCAGGTCAGCCATCGACGCCGAGCGCCGCGAGTCCCAGCAGGACATGGTGAGGCAGGTCGAGGAGGCTCAGGCCGTCGCCATGCTGGAGGACCTTTCGAGGCTGGTCTCGGCCGCCGGCCGTACGTCGCGCGAGACGCGCGCGACGCTGCTGAGGCGACGCCTTTCGCGCCGAACCGACAGGCTCGATGCGGCCGTGGCGGAAGCCGGCTCGTTGTTCGCCTTCGATCGGCTCCACCAGGTGCGGATCGCGGCCAAGAAGCTCAGGTACGTGCTCGAGCTGGTTCACGAGTTCGGCCGGGTCCCGACGCGTCGGTTCGCGGGCGTGCTCAAACAGTTCCAGGATCTGCTCGGCCGGCTCCACGACCTGGAGGTGGTGGCCGGCGACATCCAGCGCGAGCGCGGCGCGGAAGCGCGGCGGCACGCCGCCGAGTTCGACCGCGTCACCAGCCTGCTCGAGCGCGAGATGCGCGAGTTGCACGCGAGCTATCTGGCGCGCGTCCACCTGCTTGCTCCCGTCATCTCGGGTTGTCGTGGGGAAGTCGGCCGGCGACTGGGGAGCGCCGGGGGCGGCGCGCCCGCACGAAGGAGGCAGCCATGGCCGCCAGCTACAGCCTTTACATCGTCCGACACGCCATCGCGGCGGAGCGCGGCCCGGAGTACCCGGACGACACGCAGCGCCCGCTGACCGATGACGGCATCTCGCGATTCCGAAAAGTCGTCGCCGGGTTGGGTGACCTCGATGTCGAGGTCGATCTGATCCTGACGAGCCCGCTGCTGCGGGCCCGGCAGACCGCCGACCTGCTGTCGAAGGGCCTCAGCGGACATCCGTCCGTCGTCGAAACCGGCGCGCTGTCGCCGGACGCCGCCTACAAGGACCTGACGTCCGAGCTCCGCCGGCACGCCCGGAGGAGCAGCGTGGCGCTGGTCGGCCACGAGCCCTCGCTCGGCGAAATCGCGGCGCGGCTGGTGGGCTGCCCGGGTCGATTCGACTTCCGCAAGGGCGGCGTGTGCCGGATCGACGTCACCCGTCTCCCGCCAACCGTCCCGGGTCACCTGCAGTGGTTCGCGCCTCCCAGGATGCTCGTCCGGGTCCGCGGACCGCGATAACCAGGCAACGGGGCGCCGGGGCGCCCCGCGCATCGATCCGGCAGCCCATTGAGGCTATACTGCTGGCGAGCCCCTATTGGTGGTGTACGGTGGTGCCCGGTCCTCAGGCGTCAGTGGAAGGTATCCGAATGGATAACGGCGGTTCCCAGCGGCCTCGCGTCTATTTGCCCGACACCAACGTCCTCATCAACGACCCGGATTCCCTCACCAAGCTCGCCCGTGGGAACATGGTGGTCGTGCCCTACCCGGTCGTCCGCGAGCTCGATCAGCTCAAGGACAGCCTGAACGGTGTCGGGATGGCCGCGCGCCGCGTGGCCCGGATGCTCGACACCTTCCAGGAGGGGAAGCCCTTCGCCGCGCTCTCCAAGGGCATCGCGATGCCCGAGGGCGGGTGCCTGGTCTTCGACGACAACCTCGTGCCGTCCGACGATGCGTGGGACGGGTTCGACCCGCGCAACAGCGACGACCGGATCATCTCGATCGCGCGCAAGTGGACGCGCAACCGGCCCGACGCGCGCGTGAGCCTGGTCACCCGCGACGTGGCCATGCGCGTGAAAGCGCGGCCGCTCGGCGTCGACGCCGAGGACTATCGCGACGACAAGAAAATCTCGTCGGTCGACGAGCTGTACCCCGGCGCGGCGGCGATCACGATCCCCGACGGCTACCACGGGCTGCTGACCGACCTTCACCGCGAGTCGCGGCTCGAGGCGTCGCGCGTGCTGAGCGTGTCGTCGAGCATCACGCTCCTCGCCAACCAGTGCTGCACGATCGCGACCGAGTCGAGCGGCAAGGTCGCGCTCGCGATCTACAAGGCGGGCCCGCCAGCCTACTTCCGGCTCGTGCGCAAGCCGGAGACCGAGCGCGGCATCGCGCCGATGAACGCGGAGCAGCAGTTCGCCCTCGCGCTCCTCTCCGACCCCGACATCCTGCTGGTCACGCTGGTCGGCCGGGCCGGATCCGGCAAGACCCTGATGGCGCTGCTCGCCGGCTACCTCCAGCTCCGGGAGAGCTACGGCCACCTGCTGATCTACCGGCCGAACATCGAGATCGGCCAGTCGCTCGGTTACCTGCCCGGGTCGCTCGAGGAGAAGTTCGCGCCGTGGACGCGGCCGGTCTTCGACAACCTGGAGCTGGTGCTCCGCGGGCAGTCACGCACGGGGATGTCGATGGGGCTCGAGGAGCGCGCCAAGGGCGGCCGCGAGGGGAAGAAGGAGGAGGGTGGGCGGCATCACCTCGACCTCCAGGAGCTGCTGGCGCGCGAGATCGTCGAGATCGCCCCGATCTCGCACCTCCGCGGGCGCAGCATCCACGACGCGTTCATCATCGCGGACGAGGCGCAGAACATGAACCACCACGAGGTGAAGACGCTGCTGACCCGCTCGGGCCAGGGCACCAAGATCGTCTTCACCGGCGACCCCGACCAGGTGGACCTGCCCGACTCCAGCTCGATCACCAACGGCCTGATTCACCTGGTCGAGCGGTTCAAGGGGCAGGAAGAATTCGGTCACATCACGATGACCACCACCGTCAGGTCGCGCCTGGCGGCGCTGGCGGCCAACCTGCTCTAGATCGGATAGCGCAGGCCTGAAGGCCTGCGGTATCCGTAAAGAGGGGATAGCGCGGGGCTTCAGCCCTGCGTCGTCCGCCTACACGAGCAGGAGCGCGGCGAGGCCGAGAAAGACGACGGTCCATGCCGTCGGGGCGAGGCCGGCCATCGGCACCAGCACGAGACTCGCCAGCAGTGAGCCCACGGCGCCGCCGGCGAGATCGGCGCCGTACAGCCGGCCGACCGCGCCGCCACTCCGATCGCCAGACGCCGCGGCCGCGCAGGCAAACACCCCCCCTACCGCCGCGCCTCCTGCGAGCAACACGGCGCTCGTGACCGTCAGCCCCATCGGGGATCCGCTCGCAATCAGTCGCGCCGTCACCGCGCCGACCGCCGCGAGCGCGGCCAGCAGCGCGACCGTCGTCCGGCCGATGACGGCGGCGCGGCGATCGGGCGCCGCGATCCGCGCCACGAGCCATGCGCCGGCGGTGAGGCCCGCCATGAAGGCCATCAGCAGCACGCCGAGCCGTTCGTAGAGCGCCCCGCTCCGCGCCTGGTAGGTCAGGAGCAGCACGGTTTCGAGCAGCATCCCGGCGAGCCCCGCGAAGCCGGCCAGCAGGGTCGTGCGCAGGGTCGCGTGCCGGCGGGCCAGCAGCATCAGAATGACCAGGAACACCGGGCCGATGTAGCGCGGATCGCGGATCAGTGCCGGTTCGGCGCGGGAGCTGGCGCCGACGGCCCGGTCCGCGGAGGAGCGAGCGAGGCCGGTCGTCAGGATCGTCGGGTCGGCGCGGAGCAGGTCCGGATAGAACTTCGCCAGCCAGTTGACGGCGGCAAACGGGTAACAGGCCGGCCTGGCGTCCGAGTTCGGCGCCACCGCGAGCGACGCGAGCCGGGCCAGCGCGGGACGGCGGTCGTTCTCGTACAGGTAGCGAAGGTAGGCCGGCGTGACCAGCCTGGTCGTCAGCCCGCGGGCGTGCCAGCGGTCGATGAGGACGTCGGGTCCGGCCGCGAGCGGGGCAGTCGAGGCGAAGACGAGCGCGCTCGCGCCCTGCAGGAGTTCGACGTGCGGGAAGGCGGAGCGCACGGCCGCCGCGATGCTCGCCGTTCTCAGGGCGAGCAGCGGCGTGATCACGTTCTCTGGCAGCGCGAGCCTGAAGGCCAGGACGCCGGCCGGGGCCAGGCGGCGCCGGCACTCGGCGAAGAACTCGGCCGTGTAGAAGCGGTTCGACTGGCCCGAGGTCGGCTCGGGCATCGCGACGACGATCAGGTCGTAGGTCCCGTCCCGCCGCAGAAAGCCGCGCGGGTCGTCGAAGATCGGCTTCGAGCCGAGGCGCAGGCGCCTGTCGGCCAGTTCGAAGAAGACGCGGTCCATCTCCACGCTGTCGATCCGCTCGGGACGATGATGCGCGAGTTCGGACGCCAGCCGCTCGACCGACCCGCCGAGCAGCAGGACGCGGCGGGGGGCCGGGTGCTGAAGCGCCGCCACGTCGGCCAGTTCCTCCTGTTGCGCCGACTCGCTCTCGAACGTCAGCACGTCGTCGGCAAAGAGGGCGGTCTGGGTTCCGCTCACGCTGGCGGTGATCCGCGCGTACCGGCGAATCGCGGGTCTCGACCGCCGACGGGTGCGTCCACCGCGTCATCGCGAGGTCGAGGTCGGAAGAGAGAGGAGCGACGAGCAGCGTGGCGATCAGGCAGGCAGAGCCGGCGAGGGGCTTGCGAAGCGTCATGAAGAGGAGGGCCGCGGCGACCAGTCCGGCCGCCAGGAGGCCGACCGCGAGCGTCTGGACACCCGAGACCAGAGCGATGGTCGCGGCGGTGGCCCCGACCACCGCGCCCGCGCTCTCGATGGCGTAGCAGGAGGCGAGCGAGCGCCCGTGCAGCGCCGCCGCCTCGGCCGCGCGCCTGAAGGCAAGTCCCAGCACGAACGACACGGGAGCGAGTGACGCGGCCAGGACGAACAGCTGCCGGCCGAAGGGCAGGAACGCCCCGGGCACCCCGCCGAGCAGGAGACGGCTGGCTCGAACGAGCGCGACATCGGCAGGAAGCGCGAGCGAGACGGCGACCAGCAGCCACGCCACGTGCGCGGCAGAGGCGACCCGCCCGCGGGATCGCCACGCCGCGCCGGCGCCGCCGGCGAGCATCCAGCCCGCGAGCGCCACGGCGTAGATGAGCTCCACACCGTAGAAGGCGACGTTCAGCTCGCGGAGCAGGACGATCTGGCAGAGGATGGCCAGCAGGCCGACGATGAAGAGCATCATGACGCCGTCACTTCACCGGAAATCCCCCTCCTTGAACACGTCTCCCTGGAAGGTGGACAGCTTCGCGCCCTGGCGCCAGCAGCCGGCGTCCAACCCGCCCTTCACGCACAGGTTGTCGAGCATCTCGTCCCGCGTCCAGCGCTCCTCGACCGCCACCTGCGGGAGGAACACCGCCGAGCGGCCGCCCTTCTGCAGCAGCACGCCGTCGCGGCCGACCACGATCGCGGCGGGCCCGGCGACTTCCTTGAACGGGGTGAGGACGGAGATCTCGAGGTCGAGGTCCTTCAATTCGGCGGCCCGCACCTTCTCGAACCGGGGATCGTCGAACGCCGCGGCCAGCGCCATGCGGCCGACCAGCACGCGGAGGGGCCTGTCCGGCGTCATCTGGCCGATGCATCCCCGGAGGTCGCCCTTCTTGCGCAGCGTGACGAACACGCCCTGCGGCCGCTCCATCGCCGGCGAGAATCCTCGCGCGAGCGGAATCGAGCCCGTGTCGAGGTAGCGCCGGATGGTCTCGCGCGCCAGGGCGAGCATCTGCTTCTTGTCGGCGGCCGTCGGCGGCAGCGCCTGCGCGGCCGCGGTCGGAAACGTCAGGACGCGCGTATCCGCGCCGGGATCCCCCGCCGAAAAGACTACAGCGCCGTAGCCCACGACGCGATCGGGCTCGGCAACGGGCAGGTCGCCGGAATTGGCGTAGCTGACCGCGCGGCCGCGCGTGGCGCCCAGCGCCCTGGCCGCCACCATCGCCGCGCGGATCGGCCCGTCACCGCAGGCGCACGTGTCGAGGTTGGGCGCGCCGCGCACGCCATTTTCGGCCGCCGCGCGGAACCGGTCGGGATCGAGGCTCGCGATCGCTTCGATCGTGCGGCGGTCGACCACGTTCGCGTCGCGCCACGACGGGTAGTGCGACAGGTCCGAGCTCGCCACGATGAGCGCCCGCCGCCCCTGCAGCAGGCGGGCCAGCGTCCTGCCGAACCGCGTCAGCACGGCGGCGTCCTCGCTGCCGACGACAACGGCGACGAGCTGCGCGTCCGGGAACAGCCGCTGCGCGAACGGCACGTGCACCTCGATCGAGTGCTCCTTCGCGTGCGCCGACGGATCGGGCGAGCAGTCGCTGTCTTCCTTGACGAGCGCGGCCGCGAGCGCCGTGTCCACGCGCGCGACGCCGAGCGGGGTCCGGAACCCGCTGCCCGGGTAGACGGCGATCCGCCCGTAACCAACCCCGGTGTGATTGGTGCCGAGGATGACGATCGTGTCGTACTGCCGGCCGGCCGTCTGGCGCCACGCGTCGGCCGCGATCTGCCCGGAGAACACCCAGCCCGCGTGCGGCGCCACAATCGCGATTGGCGCCTCGGGGCCCGGCGCCGTCGCGTCTTTCAGGACGGCGTCGAGCGTCGCGTTCAGCGATCGCGCGTCGGACGGATAGAACTGGCCGGCCACCGCCGGCTCGCGGACGCCCTGGCCGGGCTGGTCCGCGGCGCCGAGCCCGCCCCGGCAGGCGAGGGCCAGCAGGATGGACGCCACGCCGAGAAGCTTCTTCATTTCCAGACTCCCGCGATCGGCTGCCTGCAGAAGGCGCACGCGCCGCTCTTCAGGTGCATCTCGGTGACGAAGAAGTTGTCGCGCTTGATGACGATCTTCCGGCAGGCGGGGCAATAGGTGTGATTGCCCGCGTGCCCGGGGACGTTGCCGACATATGCGTAGCGGACCCCTCGGGCCATGGCGATGTCGCGGGCCCGCTCGAGCGTGGACACCGGCGTCGGGGGCAGGTTCATCAACTGATAGTCGGGATGGAACCGCGTGAAGTGCAGCGGGACGTCCGGCCCGAGCTCGCCCGCCACCCACGCCGCCAGGTCCTGCAGCGACTTCTCCGAATCGTTCAGCGTCGGGACGACGAGGTTGACCAGTTCGAGATGACGTCCGCTCCTGGCCACCTGCTTGATGCTGCGTAACACCGGCTGGAGTTCGGCGCCGCAGACGGTGCGGTAGAACGGCTCGCTGAAGCCCTTGAGGTCGATCTTCACCGCCGAAAGCGCGCGGCAGATGTCCGCGAGCGGCGCCTCGCTGGCGAACCCGCAGCTGACCATCACCGAGCGCACGCCGCGCGCCTGCGCCGCCTGGGCCACGTCGAGCAGGTACTCGGTGAAGACGGTCGGCTCGTTGTAGGTGAACGCGATGACCGGCGCCTGGCGCGACACCGCCGCGC
Source organism: uncultured Acidobacteriota bacterium (assembly GCA_963717945.1). Classification (GTDB taxonomy): domain Bacteria; phylum Acidobacteriota; class Vicinamibacteria; order Vicinamibacterales; family Fen-181; genus FEN-299. The sequence goes on from CAVQXT010000007.1 coordinate 1,185,300, forward strand.
CCGCCATGTCGGCCGCGCTCGTGAACGGCGCCTCCAGGTCCCCGGGCGTGGACTGTGACAGCTCCCAGTTCTGGCAGAACTTGCAGTGGAGCGGGCAACCCGACGTGCCGAACGACAAGGCGCTTGCGCCCGGGAGGAAGTGGTAGAACGGCTTCTTCTCGATCGGATCGATGTGCACCGCCGAGGGCCGGCCGTAGACCAGGCTGCGAAGCTCCCCCTTGACGTTCATCCGCGCCCGGCACCGGCCGCGCTGACCGGCCCGGATGTCGCACCGCTGCGCGCAGAGCAGGCAGCGGATTGTCGCCGGGTCGTGCGTGTGGGCCGCCCCGGCGCCCGGCGGGGGCGTGTGACAGGCCAGGCAGTTGTTGCCCGAGAGCGTGGAGGTGGTCCAGTAGCGGGCCCTGGGCGCGAGACGCAGGAGGTCGTCCTGCGGGGAGGCCAGAAAGCCGGCCCATGCGGACGAGGGCACGAAGCCGAGGCCGGCTGTCGCGGTCGCCGACCAGGCGGTCAGCGAGAGGAAGTCGCGCCGTGAGATCATGGCGCCCATCCTACACCCGATGCGCGAATGGCTCATGGTAGCATGAGGCCTTCGCGGGAACGCCCCGACCGGAGGCTCAGGTGGCAGTCACAATCGACATTTCTTACCTCGGCGATCTACATTGCGCGGCGACGCACGGCCCGTCCGGCAAACGGCTGGTCACCGACGCGCCCGTCGACAACGGCGGGCGGGGCGAGGAGTTCTCTCCGACCGATCTCACGGCCACCGGGCTCGGCACCTGCCTGGCGACGATCATGGGCATCGTGGCCGGGCGCCACGGTTGGGATCTGACCGGCATGCGCGTCAGCGTGGTCAAGGAGATGACCGCCGTCCCGATCCGGCGGATCGGCGCCCTGACGGCGACGATCACCGTCCCGGCGGGGCGGATCACGTCGGCGGCGGATCGCCTGCTGCTCGAGCGGGCTGCCGACACCTGCCCGGTGAGGCAGAGCCTTCACCCGGACGTGCAGGTGACCATGAAGTTCGAGTGGGGCGGTGAATGACCGGCAGCCAGGAGCGCTTGGGATGACACGGGCGAGTCGTGATTCGATCGAACGGTTCGTGTCGGGGCGGACGCTGGCGCTGGTCGGCGCGTCGGCGGCGGGCCGCGGGTTCGGCAGCGCGGCCTACAAGGAACTGAAGGCGCGCGGGTACCGCGTGCTCCCGGTCCATCAGGCGGCGGCCGCCATCCAGGGCGACCCGTGCTGGCCGAGCCTGGCGGATCTTCCCGAGCGGGTCGAGCGGCTGCTGGTGTGCGTCAAGCCGGGCCTGGCCGATGCCGTCGCCCGCGACGCCGCGGCGGCGGGCGTGCGGCAGATCTGGTTCCAGCAGGGGGCGGAATCCCCGGCAGCGCTCGAAACGTGCCGGCAACTCGGGCTGGAAGCCGTGCACGGCCAGTGCATCCTGATGTTCGCCGAGCCGGTGGCCTCCATCCACAAGTTCCACCGCTGGGTGCTCACGGTTGTCGGCCGGCTGCCCGGGTAGGCGGGCCTCGCCATTGCGCTCCGCGCGCGGGCGGGCTGTGCTATCGTACACACACGCCCGGCAACTGGAGAGTGCGTTATGAGAATCGGTGTTCCCGAACTGATCCTGATCCTGGCCATCATCATCCTGCTGTTCGGCACCAGCCGGCTGTCCGGGCTGGGGAAGGGGCTGGGCCAGGCCATCCGTGGATTCAAGGACGAAGTCGAGTCGAAGAACGGGTCGAAGGACGAGCCGAAAGACGACTCGAAGACCCGGCACTAGAGCCCGCGCGACTGACTGCCCGGAACCTCCCGCATGTTCCGCATCGGCGTCGACCTCGGCGGCACCAAGATCGAAGCCATCGCGCTCTCTGACGACGGGAGCATTCCGGTCCGTCTGCGCATCCCGACGCCGCGCCACGATTATGACGGCACGCTGACGGCCATCGCCACACTGATCACCGAGATCGAGCGGGCCATCGGGGAGCGCGCCACCGTGGGCGTCGGCATGCCGGGCGCGCTGTCGCCCGCCACCGGCCTGGTCAAGAACGCCAACTCCGTCTGGCTGAACGGCCGTCCGCTCGCCGATGATCTGTCGGCGCGCCTCGGCCGACCGCTGCGCTTCGCCAACGACGCCAACTGTTTCGCGCTGTCGGAGGCGAGCGACGGCGCGGCGGCGGGGGCCTCGTGCGTGTTTGGCGTCATCATCGGCACCGGCACGGGCGGCGGTCTCGTCGTTCACGGACAGGTGCTGACCGGCCTGAATGCGATCGGCGGCGAGTGGGGTCACAACCCGCTGCCGGGGCCGCTGCCGGAGGAACGGCCCGGCCCGGCGTGTTACTGCGGCCGTCGCGGGTGCATCGAGACGTTTCTCTCGGGCCCCGGGCTCTCGCGCGACCACGAGCTGGCGAGCGGGAAGGTGCTCGACCCCGCCGAGATCGCCCGGCTGGCCGACGGCGGAGAGCCCGCCGCGTCGGCCACCCTCGACCGGTACGAGGACCGGATGGCGCGCGCGCTGGCCAGCGTCATCAACGTTGTCGATCCCGACGTCATCGTGCTGGGCGGCGGCGTGTCGAATATCGCGCGCCTCTACCGGAACGTGCCGGGACGATGGGCGCGCTATATCTTCTCGGATCGCGTGGACACGCGGCTCGTCCCGCCGAAACACGGCGACGCGAGCGGCGCGCGCGGGGCGGCGTGGCTTTGGGCTCAGGGCTCCGGGCTCAAGGCTTAAGCCAAGAGGCTCAAGGCTCAGGCTTGCCCGCCATAGCCCGTAGGGCGAAGGCGGGGCTCAAGGCTCAGGGGCGTCGCTGCCCATGCTCATCAGATAGCGCAGGCCTTCAGGCCTGCGCCTTCTCGATCAGCTTCTCCACGTATCTCGAACCGAGCTGCCGGCTCGCCATCGCGCGTTTGATCGGCGGCAGCCTCAGGATGACGCCGAGGATCGCGGCCATCGCCCGATGGCTCGCCAGGGCGTGATGGTCGAAGATCAGGTTCTGGAGCATGCCTCGCTCGATCGCCTGCAGCACGAAGCGGTGAGTCGAGTCGATCGGCGTGATCACCCGCTCGGCGCGGGGGACCAGGCGCAGCCCCTGCTCCGGGCAGGTGGCCACGCACACGCCGCAGCCGAGGCAGGCCTGCTCGTCGAGCCGCGCCACCTTCCGTTTGGGCTTCTCCGGGTCGTTGGCCGATACGGCGCCCAGCGCCTCGACAGGGCACGCGTCCACGCACTTCAGGCAGCCGCTGCACTTCGAGCGATCGACGTCGAGGATGAAGTTGGTCGTATGGAGCGGGTGCAGGAAGCCGACCCGGCGCGCCGCGACCAGCGCCTCGCAGCAACAGCCGCAGCAGTTGCAGATGAACGACACGCGACGGCGCGCGTTTTCGCCGAACTGCACCAGCCCGCGGTCCCGCGCCTGCTGGAGCAGGTCCAGGCACTCGGCCGCGTCCACCAGGCGGGCCACGCCATGCCTGGTGAGCGACGCGGCCGCCGTGTTGAACATCATGCAGTTGTCGAGCGGCGCGTCGCACGCCTGGCCCAGGTGCTGCTTCATGTGCCGGCAGTAGCAGAGCCCGACACCGATGGCGCTGGCGGTCTTGACCACCTCGCTGGCGCGCTCGTAGTCCAGCACGTGGAGCGACAGCTCGGGCGGGACGGCCGACTCGTTGACGAAGACGCGCCCGAGCTTCGTCTCGACGGTGTCGAAGAGGTCGCGGACGAAATCCTCCTCGACGTTCAGGTACTGGTGGAACAGCTCGGCCAGCAGTTTCTGGTCGACGTCCTCGCGAATCCTCATCATCGAGAACTCGAAGAAGCCGGCCATCGGCGGCGGCAGGACGTAGGTGGTGACGGCGTCGGGGGACTCGACGTCGAGGAGAATCGCGCGGCCGGCCAGTTCGTCGAGGACGCGCCGGGCGTCGGCCTCGGGCACCTTCCAGCGGCGCGCGGCGTCGGCCGCCGTGAACGGCCGGATGGGAAGGCTGCGCCACCAGCCCCGCCTCCCGCTCGCTGAAGAGCAGGGCCAGGATGTCGAACAGGCGGTCGGTTGGCGGTGCCCCTTGCGGGAAGCGGTTCAATCGGTCGGCCAGATCGCGGTAGGCGGAGCGCACGGTCAGGTGTGACATGATCGCTCCTTCCAAGCCTTACGGCTTACGCCTTCCGCCGTAAGCCCTGAGCCCTGAGCCTTGAGCCGTCGTTCCCTGAGCCTTGAGCCCTGAGCCTTGAGCCTTACTTGAGCGCTTCCTCCCCCCCGAACTCCCTCGTCGGTTTCAGTTCCTCGAGGATCGCCTTGTCGGCGGCCGTGTCGGCACCGCGGATCATACGGCCAAGCACCGCGCCGACGCCAGGGCCGAGCATGAAGCCCTGGCCGCACATCCCTTCCGCGTGCACGTAGCCTTCGACCGACTTCGACCAGCCGAGGACCGGCGCGCCGTCGGGCGTCATCGGGTAGAGGCCGCGCCACGTGCGGCGCACCTTGATGTTCGCCAGCTTCGGCACCAGGCCGACCATCCGCCCGGCGATCATCGGCAGGTAGGCCGACGTCTCGCGCCGGTCGGTGCCGACAATCGGCGGGTCGGGCGTGATGCAGAAGACGAGGCCGCCCGGCTTGTGCTGGTAGAAGTAGTAGTTGCGCGCCCCCTCGGTCGGGCGGATGTCGACCAGCATCGGGTGCAGGAACCGCGCCACCGGCTCGGTGATCCCCGCCTCGTGGCTGTCGGGGACGACCGGCGTGTCGAGGCCGATCGACTGGGCGAGCGGCCTCGCCCACGCCCCGGCCGCGTTCACGACCGTCTCGGTGGCGTAGCCGCCCTTGTCGGTGCGGACGCCGACGACGCCCCGCTTCCGCTGGATGAGGCCGGTGACGCGCTCGCCGAACCGGAATTGGACGCCGAGCTCGACCGCCCTGCGGTAGAACGCCGCCGACGACATCATCGGCGACGCCGATCCGTCCTCGGGCGAGTAGGTGCCGCCGCGCAGCCCCTCGCGGTTGATGTCCGGCACGAGCGCGATCATCTCGTCGCGGTCGAGCCAGCGGATGTTCAGGCCGTAGCTCTGCTGGATCTTCAGCAGATCCTTCAGCGAGCGCTCGTCCTGCTCGCGATAGGCGACAAACACGTAGCCGCCCTGGAACCACTCGATCTCGTCGCCGTGGGACGCGGTCCAGGTCGAGAAGATGCGCAGCGACTCGAGGCAGAGCCTGATCTTCGCCGGCGACGAGTGCGTCGCGCGGATCCCGCCGATGGCCGCCTTGTTGCTGCCCTGGCCGGGCCCCGCGAACTGATCGACCACCAGCGGCTTGAGCCCCGCCTCGGCCAGGAACATCGCCGTCGGCAGCCCCACGCTGCCGGCGCCGACGACGATGGCGTCGTAGACCTGCAGGCTCATCACATGCCTCCCTCGTGGGCGTCGGTGGCGTGTCGCCGGGGCACGTCCTTGATCGGAGTCTCTCCCGCGACCACGCCCGCGAAGGCGCCGAGCGGAACTTCCATGAAGAGCGGCCGCCGGGTGAGGTCGGTGACCTCGCTCGCCGGGATCCCCTCTTCCTTGAAGATGCGTTTGATCAGGTTCGGGCAGGTCTTGCCGCCGCACGCGCCCATGCCGCAGCGGGTGACCGCCTTCAGGTGGTTCATGTCGCGGATGCCGCCCCGGATCAGCCGGCGCAGCTCCTTCGCCGTCACCCGCTCGCACCGGCACACGATCTCGTCGTCGCCGACCGACGGCTCGTACCGCTCGGCGCGCTCCGCCTGCCACGGCTCCTGGACGCGGATGCCGGCGATGCGCGGCGCGATCTCGGCCGGCGCCGTCACCCGGACGAGCAGCGCGCGATCGGCGTCCTTCGGCGCGCGGACCCGCGTCACCTCCACGTTGCCGAGCAGCGTCCCCTCGCTGTCGAGAACGGTGACCGTGTCCCCCTTCTTGATCCGCTTCGCCGAGAACTCGTAGGGGATGACCACGGTCGGCTGCTGCGGGTCCTTCCGGAAGTCCACCAGCGTGATGGCGAGGCCTGGGCAGATGGCCACGCACTTCTCGCACCCGTCGCACGCGTGGCCCACGAACTCCGGGATGCCCAGCACGTCGTCGCCCGCGATGTTGATGCCGTGGTTCGGGCAGATCGAGGTGCAGGGATTGCAGGGGATCTCCTGCGCGCAGTGGAAGACGGGGAAGACGCCCGGTCGCGTCCTCGGGCACGTCCTCGGCGATCGTCATGCCGGGCCGCGACTTGAGGATCTCCGCGGTGCGGTGCCACTCGGGCGGCACCTCGCCGACGTCGCGCCCGAGCGCGCGGGCGATCTCGAGGCCGCGGATCCGGCCGGTGAACATGGCGGCCGAGGCCTCGGCGATCTCCTCCGAGTCGCCGGCGGCCATCGCCGGCAGGCCGAACTCGCGCGCCTTGTGCAGGAACTCGTCCACCGGGTCGAGGCCGACCGCCACCAGGACCGTGTCGCACTCGAAGCGCTTCTCGGTGCCCGGAATCGGCCGCCACGTCTTGTCGATCTCGGCGATGGTGACCGACTCGACCTCGTTCTTCCCCTCGGCCCGCAGAATCGTGTGCGACGTGTAGATCGGCACGCCCATGCGCACCAGCTTGTCCTTGTGCACCTTGTAGCCGCCGCACTCGGGCATCGCCTCGCACAGCCCGACGACGCCGATGCCGGCCTGGAGGGCGTGGTAGCCGGCGATGAGGCCGACGTTGCCGCCGCCGATGACGAACAGCCGCTCGGTCGGCCGGACGAGGTCGCGGTTGACCAGCGTCTGGAAGGCGCCCGCGCCGTAGACACCGGGCAGCGTATTGCCGGGGAAGACGAGCGACTTCTCGCGCGCTCCGGCGGTGACCAGCAGCATGTCGGGCCGGACGATGAAGTACTGCTGGTTGTCGCGGAGGACGCCGACGCGGCGGTCGGAGAAGACCGAGAGCACGGTGGAGTTGAGCCAGATGCGGACGTTCTCGAACTCGCGCACCTCGCGCTCGAGCTTGGTGGCGATGTCGATGCCGCGCGTGCCCGCGTGGCACGCCTCGATCGAGCCGAAGAACTTGTGCGTCTGGAGGACGAGCTTGCCGCCGAGCCGGTGCTTGTCGTCCACGATGAGCGCGCGGACGCCGGCTCGGCCCAGCTCGATGGCCGCCGTCAGGCCGGCCGGGCCGCCGCCGATGATCAGGCACTCGACGTCCACCGTCTCGATCGGGTGCGTCCGCACCTGCCCGTCCACGTCGGGCAGCACGGGGAGGCCGTCGAGCGGCTGCACCTGCATGCCGCCGCGCACGACGACCATGCAGGACTTGACCGGCAGGTCGTCGGCGACGACGGCGCACTGGGCGCACTGGCCGTTGGCGCAGAAGATCCCCTGCGGCGCGCCGTCCTTGGGATGATGGCCGAACGTTCTGATGCCGTTAGCGAAGAGCGCGGAGGCGATCGTTTCGCCCGGGCGCGCCAGCATTGCCTGACCCTGCCACGTGAACGGCACGCTGGCCTCGCCGGCCGGGGGCAGGATCGGGTGTTCCAGGATGCGATGATCGGACACTGGGGTAACTCCTCACGGAAGGGGCGGGGCCCTCAGCTTAACACAGGCTCCGGGCTTCAGGCTCCGGGCTTCAGACACCAAGCTCGGGCGTTCGTGGTATTGTCTGCCAGCATTTCCCGATGGAGGATGACACATGCGAGCTTGGACAGTTTCCGCGGTCACCGCGGCCCTCCTGCTGGTCGGTTTCCTCCCCGCCTCCGCGCAGTCGGCGTTCACGGTCGGCGGCGTTACGGCGCAGCCCGGAACCATCGCTTCGGGCGAGGTACAGGTTCCGGCGCGCGGGACCGATCCCGGCACGGTCATTCCCTTCTCAATCCTCAACGGCGCCAAACCCGGACCGGTGCTGACGCTGGTGGCCGGCACGCATGGCGCCGAGTATCCGCCGATCCTGGCGCTCCAGAGGCTGCGTTGGTCGATCGACCCGAAGGAACTCGCGGGCACGATCGTGATGATTCACACGGCGAACATGCCGGCGTTCCTCGGGCGTGCGATCTACTACACACCGGGCGACCACAAGAATCTCAACCGCGTGTTCCCCGGCCGGTCCGATGGAACAATCTCCGAGCGCATCGCGTTCGCCATCACCCGCGAATTCATCGAGCGGACGCAGTACCTGATCGACCTGCACTGCGGTGACGCGAACGAGTCGCTCCGCCCGTATCTCTACTGGACGATCAACGCGGCGCCGCCGCTCGTCGAGAGCATCCGGCAGCTCGCGGCCGCGTTCGGCATGGATCACGTGATCCTCGACAACGGCCGGCCGACCGACCCGGCCGCGTCGGTCTACCTCGAGAACACGGCCATCACCCGCGGCAAGCCGGCCCTCACGATCGAATCGGGCGGCATGGGCCAGAGCGACGAGGAGTCGATCGCGCGGATCGAGCGGGGCGTCGCGGGGGTGCTCAAGCACCTGAAGATGCAGGCCACCGGCCCGGACCCGGTCGAACACATCGTGTTCCTCGGCCGAAACCAGGTGCTCACCAGCCAGCACACTGGCATCTTCTACCCGCTCGTCAAGAAGGGGTATACGGTGGCTGAAGGGGCTCTCATCGGCCGTATCACCGACTTCCACGGGAAGACGATGGAGGAAGTCCGCGCTCCGTTCGCAGGCGAAATCCTCTACGTGATTGGCACGCCGCCGACGACCAAGGGCGAACCGCTGGGATTCATCGCCGCGCCGGCGAAACCGGAGGAGTTTCCCAGGAAGTAGGCTTCGGGCTTCGGACTCCATCGTGGCGGTTCGCGGCTAGGCGGGATGCCTGCACGCGTTGTTGTTCGGCCCGATGGTGCGGGGGTGGACGATGAACGACTCGGTCCGGCTTTGGCTGAAGGCCCTGATGATCTGCCTGGTGGCGGCGGCGGCCGCCATCGCGATCTACCTTCCGGTGCCGCACGTTCTATTCATCGTCATCGCGCTGCTCTGGCTGGCGCCATTTGCCCTGGTCGCGGTGGGAATTGGCAGCTTCTGGGACTTCCGGCTGGCCGTGAAGGCGACGCTGACAGCGCTGCCGGTGGCCTTCCTCGTCGGCGGCCTGCTCGGGTGGGCCGCCGTGCCCAGCGCGTGGACGGCGTCTCTGTGGACGACGATCGACGCGTCGATGAACGCCGCCAGATACGGGGCGGCGTTCGAGCATACGGCCGAACGCGTGTTGCTCTACGTCATGATCGGCGGCGCAATGGGCGCCCTTGTCGGCACCGTCGGTTCGATCTGGGCGGTCGTTCGCGGGGCTCATCGCTCCGCGTGACTCGGACTTGTCGACCCGTTGATCCGCCGCCGGGTACTCCATCCGGACGCAATCAGATGACCTCACCGGTGAAGCGCGTCCTGCTCGCCTGGTCGTCGGGCAAGGACTCGGCGTGGACGCTTCACGTCCTTCGCCAGGATCCCACGGTGGAGGTCGTCGCGCTGCTGACGACCTTCAACGAAGCCGCCGGTCGCGTCGCCATGCACGCGGTGCGCCGGAAACTCGTCCTGGAGCAAGCCGCTCGCGCCGGCCTGCCGCTGTGGCAGGTGCCCCTGCCGTCACCGTGTTCCAACGAAGTCTACGAGAGACAGATGCGCGGGGCGCTGGACCTGGCGCGCGCCGATGGGCTCACACACGTCGCCTTCGGCGATCTGTTCCTGGAGGACGTCCGGCGCTATCGCGAGGAGCGCCTGGCGGGAAGCGGCCTCGAGCCGATCTTCCCGCTCTGGGGACGCCCGACGCGTGAACTCGCGGAGGAGATGATCGCGGCCGGCCTCAAAGCGACGCTCACATGTGTCGATCCCAGACAAATCGATCGCTTCCTCACCGGCCGTGCATTCGATGCGTCACTGCTGGCCGATCTTCCGGCCACCGCCGATCCGTGCGGTGAGAAGGGCGAGTTCCACTCGTTTGTGCACGCCGGACCGATGTTCACCTCGCCCATCGGAGTTGCCATCGGAGAAGTCGTCGAGCGAGACGGTTTTGTGTTCTGCGATGTCCGGAGTCAGTGACGGAGCCTCACAAGTCGTGTCCGCTGCGGTGTATGCGTCCAGCCTCGTTTTCGATGAACTGGTGACCTTGCGCCCGTAACTCAGCTGGATGGAGTACCGGCCCTCGAGGCAGAGGGTCCCGGTGGCTGCGATTCCTGCCAGACGCAATGACGGCGGCCGCTGGCTCTTGCGCGGATCGCGACTAGCGCTTCCTCAGCCCCGCCAGGAGCTTCCCCGCCGGCAGGGTGTTGATCACATCCTTCTTCTCCAGCCAGCCGCGACGGGCCATCTTCACGCCGTACTTCATGAACGTCAGGTTCGCGGTGGCGTGCGAGTCGGTGGAGATGACCACCTTCACGCCGCGGTCTTTGGCCATGCGCAGGTAGCTGTCGCGCAGATCGAGCCGGTCGGGATAGGCGTTGCACTCCATGGCCACGCCGTGTTTCCGCGCGGCATCGAGGACTTGTTCCATGTCGTATTCAAACGCGTCGCGGCGCAGCAGCAGCCGGCCCGTCGGATGCGCGATGATCTGCGTGTAGGGATTCTCGACCGCCGCAAGCAGGCGATCGGTCATGGCCGCGCGCTCCAGGTTCATATGGGAATGCACCGAGGCGACCACCACGTCGAGCTGCGCGAGAACTTCATCGTCGAGGTCGAGCTTGCCGTCCTTCAGGATGTCCACCTCGATGCCGGCGAAGACGCGTATGCCCGGCAGGTGCTCCTGGGCGGCGCGGATCTTCTCGATCTGGGCGAGGGTGCGCTTCTCGTCCATCCCGTTGGCGACGGTGACCGCTCTGGAGTGGTCGGTGAGCGCGATGTACTCGTAACCCAGCGCGCGGGCGGCCTCGGCCATCTCTGCGATGGAGTTCTTGCCGTCGCTCGCGGTGGTGTGCATTTGCAGATCGCCGCGCATGTCGTCGAGGGTGATGAGCTTGGGGAGCTTGCCGGCTTGGGCGGCTTCGATTTCGCCGGCGTTCTCGCGCAATTCGGGCTCGATGTAAGCGAGCTTCAGCTTCCTGTAGATTTCCTCCTCGGACTTGCCGGCGACGTGGCGCTCGGCTTTCAGCGTGGCGAGCTGGTACTCGTTGAGCGTGAAGCCCATCCTGTTGGCGCGGCCGCGCAGAGCGACGTTGTGCTCTTTCGAGCCGGTGAAATACATCAGCGCCGCGCCGAAGTTCTCCTTTTCAAGGATGCGCACGTCCACCTGGAGGCTGTCTTCCATGAGGAAGCTGACCTTGTTCTCGCCCTTCGCCAGGACCTGCTGGATGCCGGGGAATTCCAGGATGTGGGCGCTGATGGCGTCCACGACGTCCTGCGAGTGCCTGCCCGGGGCGAGGGTGACCAGCAGGTCGAGGTCGCCGACGGTTTCCTTGCCGCGGCGCAGCGAGCCGGCCGGCGTGACCAGCTCCACGGGCTTGCCATATCCGCCAATGTGCGCGGCGACTTTGTCGGCGGCCGCGTCGGCCACGTGAATGTGGAAGCGCCCCGAGGCGCGCTTGAACACCTCGATGGCCTTCAGAATGTTCTGCTCGCTCTTTTCGCCGAAGCCGTCGAGGTCCCGCAGCTTGCCGTCGCGCGCCAGTTCTTCGACTTTCTCGACCGTGCCCGCCTTGAAGCGTTTCCACAGCAGCGCGACTTTCTTCGGGCCCAGCGATTGCAGGGTGAGCAGGGCGAGGATGGTGTGCGGATATTTCTTCAGGAGCTTCTTGCGCAGGCCGTAGTCCTCGGTCGAGAGGATTTCCTGGATGTGCTCGGCCATCCGTTCGCCGATGCCGGGCAGGGCGGTGAGCTTCTCGGTGTCCTTGGCGATTTCGGCGATGGGCTCGGGCAAGGAGTCGATGAGCTCGGCGGCTTTTTCGTAGCTGCGGTAGCGCCCGATAAACGCGCCGTCGATTTCGAGGAGCTGCGCGGTTTCGCGCAGGATCGTTGCCACCGCCCGATTGTCCATGTCCGAATGATACCGCTCGCTGCGGCAGCAGAAGACAAGGGCGCCTTTGCCCCGGGATCCGGCCACTCAAGGCCCACTGCGCCCAAACCTGTCAGGTCACTTCCCGGCGTTACCTCTCGGGCTAGATGAACCGTCGAGGCGCTGCTAAGATGAGATTGAGCGAAGTTCCGGGGAGGTAGCGAATGTACTTGCTCCTTTGGATCGTCAGCGGCGTTATCGCCGGTTGGCTCACGGGGCTGGTCATGCGGGGCCGCGGGTTCGGCCTGATCGGCGACCTGGTCGTGGGATTCATCGGAGGAATCATCGGCGGCTCGCTCGCCGGGTTCCTCGGGATCGTGCCCACGAGTTGGATCGGGCATATTCTGGTGGCCGCTCTCGGCGGCGTCGTCCTCGTCGCTATCATCCGCGCGCTGCGGCGCGTCTGAACCGCGCCGGGGACGCTTCTGGTCCGGGGACCGTCCCCGCCCTGAGCCGTCTTTCCCTTAGCCCTGAGCCTTGAGCCCTGAGCCGTCCTTCCCTGAGCCTTGAGCCCTGAGCCTTGAGCCTGTAAGCTCATGCCGTGAACTACCGCTTCCTCGGCCGGACCGGCGTCCGCGTGTCGCCGTTGGCTCTGGGCACCCTGAATTTCGGCGGCCCGACCTCCGACGACGATGCCGCCCGTATCGTGGCCGCGGCGCTCGACGCGGGCGTCAATCTCGTCGACACGTCCGACAGCTATCACGCGGGGCGGTCGGAGGAGGCGGTGGGGAAGGCGCTGTCCGGTCGCAGGGCCGGGGTCGTGCTCGCCACCAAGGTGCACTTTCCGACCGGCTCCGGCCCGAACGACGCCGGCAACTCCCGGCTGCACATCCTGCGCGCGTGCGACGACTCGCTTCGCCGGCTGAAGACCGACTGCATCGACCTCTACCAGGTGCACAGGCCGAGCCCGGAGATTCCGATCGAGGAGACGCTCGGCGCGCTGACCGACCTGGTGAGGGTGGGGAAGGTGCGTTACGTCGGGTGTTCCACGCACCCGGCCTGGATGGTGATGGAGGCGCTGGCGGCGAGCGAGCGGCTCGGCCTGGCGCGCTACGTCAGCGAGCAGCCGCCCTACAACCTGCTGGACCGCCGCATCGAGAACGAGCTGGTGCCGCTGGCTCTCCGACACAACCTGGCTCTGTTGCCGTGGGCCCCCATCGCCCAGGGCGTTCTCGCCGGCCGGTATCGGTTCGGTCAGGCCGTGCCCGAGGATTCGCGCGCGGCGCGGCAGCCGGACAGCATCTACTCGCGGCGCGTCACCGCGCGAGGGATCGAGGCCGGGGAGGCCTTCGTGGCGCTCGCGCGCGAGCACGGCCTGCCGCCGGGCCAGTTGGCGCTGCTTTGGTGCAAGGACCAGCCGGGGATCACCTCGCCCGTCGTCGGGCCGCGAACGCTGGAGCAGTTGCGGGACCTGCTGCCGGTGCTCGAGATGAACCTCACCGACGCGCAGCGCGCCGCGTGCGACGCGATCAACCCACCCGGCACGGCGATCGTGGACTTCCACAACACGGCGGGGTGGATGAAGACAGCCGTCTAGCCGGCTCCGGGCTTCAGGCTCCAGGCTCCGGGCTCCGGGCCGTGTCACATGGATCACGCTGCGGTCGTGCGTAGGGCGGCCCTTTAGGGCTGCCTGAAGGAGACGGATGAGAAGGCGTTTCGCCTCGGCCCTGGCGGCCGCGGGACTCGTGGTCGTCGCGACCGGGTACATCGTCGCGATCAGCATCGTGCCGCCCGTCGCGGCCGGCGGCCTCTTGTACCCGGCGCGTCGCCACGTCGCGGGGCCGCCTCCGTCCGGGTGCGAAGACGCCGTATTCGCCGGCGAAGGCGTGACGCTGAAAGGCTGGCGATGTCAGGCGACGGGCCCGAGGCGAGGCACCATCGTTTATCTGCACGGAGTCGCCGACAACCGCACCAGCATCCGGGGCGCGGTCGCCAGGTTCACCGGCATCGGACTCGACCTCGTCGCCTACGACAGCCGGGCGCAGGGGGAGTCCACGGGCACGATTTGCACGTACGGCTATTGGGAGAAGCGCGATCTCAAAGACGTGATCGACCAGGTCGGCCCTGGTCCAGTCGTCCTGGTGGGTGCGTCATTGGGCGCTGCGGTGGCGCTCCAGGAGGCGCCCGATGACCCTCGCGTGGTGGGAGTGGTCGCCGCGGAAGCCTTCTCCGACCTGCGGACGGTGGCGCGGGAACGGGCGCCCCGCTTGCTGACCCAGGGCTTGATTCGGCGCGCCTTCTCAATAGCGGAAACGCGCGGCGACTTTCGAGCGGACGAGGTGAGCCCGGTGGCTGCGGCCCGCCGGATCCGCGTTCCCGTCCTTTTGATCCACGGCGCGCTGGACGCGGACACCCCGCCGGACCATTCGCGCCGGATCCTGGCGGCGCTCGGCGGGCCCAAGGAGCTCATCCTGGTCGAAGGGGCACATCACAACGAGTCGCTGCGGGCCGAGGGCACATGGCAGCGCATCGAGAGTTGGGTGCAGGCCGTGCTGGCGTCGCGCACGCCGCGCCCAGCCGGCCGGAAGTGACATCTGATGCGTGATGCGTGATGATCGCGGCATGCGCACCACCCTCGACATCGACGACGACGTGCTTCAGGCCGCAAAGGAGCTGGCCGCGGCGCATCGCGTGACCGCCGGCCAGATGCTGTCCGAGCTCGCGCGCCGGGCGCTGACGCCGGCCCCGGCTCGCCAGATTCGCAACGGCGTGCCGCTGCTGCCGCGGCGGCCGCACGGGCGCCCCCGGCCGACGATGAAGCTCGTCAACGAGCTGAGGGACGCGTGAAGCCGGCGTCGCTGCTCGACGTCAACGTGCTCGTCGCGCTCTTCGATCCGGACCACGTCCACCACGAACTCGCCCACGACTGGTTCGCCGAGCACGGGCGCTCGAGCTGGGCGACGTGCCCCATCACCGAGAACGGGTTCGTGCGCGTGTTCGCCAGTCCCGCCTACGGCGCGGCCGTGGCCAGGATCGCCGACCTCGTCGAGCGGTTGTCCCGATTCTGCGCCAGCGGCGGCCACGTCTTCTGGGAGGACTCCGCGTCGCTGCTGGACGCCGGCCTGTTGGACTGGTCGGCGGCCGTCGGGCACCGGCAGGTGACCGACATCTATCTCCTGGCCCTCGCGCGCGCACGAGGGGGGCGGCTGGTCACCTTCGACCGCTCCATCCGCCTGCGCGCCGTCAAGGGAGCGACGGCCAAGCACGTGGTGGTGGTGGGCCCCGCGAACTGACGCCGCCTGTAGCCGGAAGCCAGCCCTTCGACTCGCCTCGAACGGCGCACCGGGCACCCACGCGTCGGCAACGCGATCACTTCGGCAAGGAGGCCAGCACGTCGATGTCCGCCTGGTCGGCGGGCCGGCCCGTGCGCTTGGACGCGATGAGATCGTCGCGCCCGAGGTAGGGGACGCGTGTGCCCTGAATTCGGCGGACGACCCGCCCCTTCCAGGCCCGTTCGAAGCGGACGGCGATTTTTCCGGCTGCCCGTCGAGTGGCGCGGCCGTCGCGCCGGGTCCAGGCGACAGCCAGGATGTCGACCCGAGGATCGTCGCCGACAATGGTGATCGGGCTTCGAGTAACCTCAGGGGCCTCGAGTTCCCGCGCCACGCCGTAGGGCAGGCCCCCGAGCGCTTTCAGCACGCGCGCCATGTTCGATTCGTCGGAAGGGACGAGAATGTCCACGTCCTTGGTCGCCCGCACCGACCCGTGCAGGTTTGCCGCGACGCCGCCGGCCAGCAGATACCGCGCCCGGTGGCGGTTCAGCAGCCGGCAGACGCGAAGCACCCGGTTATCGGTACCAGGGATTGGTTTGTGCACGTCTCCACCGCTCGTATTCGGCGAAGGTGGGGAAGGACCGGGCGAACGGCCGGAACCGATAGGGAGTCAGCGCGCGGAAATCGGAGAACAGGCGCTCGGCCTCGGCGAGGCGGGCTCCGGCGCCCCGCGCCTTCCTCGGTCCCCCCCGCGTTTCCGGTCGCGACGTCATGCGCGGGATTATACCGCAGCGTCGCCGCCTCCGCCGCGGACGGGCTCGCCCGCCACGAGCGGCCCGCGGTGCCGATACCTGCAGCTACCTGCCCGGCGTCTCCCCGTAGAACTTCCAGTCGATCGGCATGTCGCGCGTCAGCTTCTGGCGGCTGAACACCAGCCGCAGCAGCGCGATCGGCATGCTGCCCTGGCGCAGGACCTCGTCGTGGAACGCCTTTTGCGGCATCGCGCCCGAGTCCACGATCTCCTTCCGCAGCCCTCGCAGCTGGAGGCCGCCCAGCAGGTACGCCGCCTGGTAGAGCGGGCCGTAGTCGCCCTGGAACGAACGCCGCACCTCGCCGATGGCGTTCTCGCGCTCGAAGCCGACGCGATCCACGAGAAAGTCCACGCACTCCTGCGGCGACCATTCGCCCATGTGGAACCGGAGCGAGAAGATGATGCGCGCGCAGCGATGCATCCGCCAGAACAGGGCGCCGATCCGCTTCTCGGGCGTGTCGTGGAAGCCGATGTCATACATCGTCAACTCCCAGTAGAGCGGCCAGCCCTCGCCGTAGAACGGGCTGTTTCCGCCGAGCGCGGGGCGGTAGCCGCGGTAGCGGGGGCTCACGTAGTAGACCAGGTTGTGGCCCGGGATCATCTCGTGGAAGGCCGTGGCGTGCGAGAACGGCGTGTTGTTGCCCCGCATGCTCTGCAGCCTCGCGTCGTGCTCCATGGTGTCGGTCGGGTACGACACGCTGATCTCGGTGCCGCCGGTGAAGAAGGGGTTCACCAGCTGCCGTTCGGGCGTCATCATGATCATGTGGAGCGATTCGGCCGCGACGGCGGGCACCGTCAGCAGATCGCGCGCGCGGAGGTAGTCCACCGCCTCGAACATGAGGTCGCGTATGACGCCGACCTGGCCGCCGGGCGGAGGATGGATCCCCTTCATCTTCTCGAGCGCAGCCTTCCAGTCGTCGCCGAGGCCCAGCTGGCGCGACGCCTTCTTCATCTCCGCCTCGCACCATCCGAACTCCGTCTCGGCGATCGCGATCAACTCCTCGGGCGTGTAGGGAATGAGCTCGTCCTGAAGGTCGAAGATCAAGCCCTGGCGGCCGCGCGCCTTTCCGGCGATGCCCGAGGCGTCGGCCTTGCGCGGCAGATTCTCCGGCAGCGTCACGCCGGCGCGGGCGATCTGCCGCTCCGATGTCTTCTTGATGTAGAGGTAGTCCACCTGCGCGTTGCGCGTGAGCTTGTCGAAGTCGAGCGTCTTGAGCGCCTTCAGCCAGCTCTCGTAGAACACCCGGTCGCGGCGCGCGCCGCCCTGGGGCGCGTCGCCGCGGTTGCTGCGCACCGGCCCTCGAAACCGCTGGACGATGTCGGTCATCTCGTCCTGCGGGAGGGTGATGAGTTCCTCGAGGTCGGGTACCGAGGGGTACTTCGGAACCGGCGCGGGGGCGATCGCGCGGCGGGCCACGGGCGCCGCGCCGGACGGCCAGGCATTGGAGTCGGCGGTCCTGTCCTTGAGGAACGAGGCGTAGGCCTCGAGCGCGGCGTCCGCCTTCTTGTAGGGCAGGCCGTCCCACCAGGTGAAGAGCGGGTCGTACCCGTTGTAGAAGGTGAACCACTCGGCGAGCGCCGTCCGGAGCTGTTCGACGGCCGCCGGGCCGCGGAGCGCGACACGCCTCG
Source organism: uncultured Acidobacteriota bacterium (assembly GCA_963717945.1). Classification (GTDB taxonomy): domain Bacteria; phylum Acidobacteriota; class Vicinamibacteria; order Vicinamibacterales; family Fen-181; genus FEN-299. The sequence continues at coordinate 1,202,895 of CAVQXT010000007.1, forward strand.
GCACGCCCAGCGCGTCTGCTGATGCACCCGAAGCGGCGAGTCCCGCCTCGAGGCGGGCGCGGACGTCAGTGACGGCCTTCGTCACGGCCGTCAGCGTGCCCGCGGCCGTCTCGGCATCGAGGTCGTCGAGGCGGATGCGCGACTCGACGAGGGCCACGATCGCGGGTGCGAACGGCAGGATGGGCGCGATGTCGGACAGCGCCGTCGTGTCGGCGTCGAGCTGCTTCAGGTTCGACTGGACCGTGCCCTTGAGCGCTCCGAGTTCGGATTTGGCGGCCGGTGTCAGCGTCGAGGCGTCGAGCGCGCCGAGCGCGGCGAGCCAGTCCTGGTCGAACCGCTCGAGCCGCGCGATGCGGTTCGGCGACAGCGGCTCGGGAGGCGCGACGGGTGCGCCGCCGCCGCGGGCGCCGCGCGTGCGCAGGCCGCCGAGGTAATTGCCCGCCAGGGTGACGCGGTCGAGCGTATAGCGGGCCGTGACCAGCCGCATCTCGCTCTGCCGCGGCGAGAGCAGCGGCCGGAGATCCTTCGGGAGCGCCTGGTCCGCGGCGGCAGCCGGCGGCGGTGGGGCCTGCGCGTGCAGCGAGGCCGCCAGGACGCCGAACGACAAGACCAGGGTCAGGACGCGACGAGTCAGCCGATGCGACATGGAACGGGACCTCCGGAGGCCCGTGAACCATATCAACCGGGTCCAACGATGGTCAAGGACCGAAGGCTGAGGGCTGAAGGCTGACGGCCGACGGCTGACGGCGGTGTCACGCGTTTATCGGGTGACTCTTCACCGTTGCCTGGACGGTCCGGCCCGAGGGACAATGCCGCCTGCCCGAGGCGGTGACCTGATGTTGCAGCAGTTTCCCTATCTCGCGTGGATCCCGCCGGCGGCGTCGGTCGCCCTGCTCGTCCTCTTATGGAAATTCAGCGGCGTGAAGAGGAGGAGTCTCGTCCCGCTGCTGGGGGCGTTCATGGTTGCGGCATACGCGCAGTCGGTCTCCGGCTCGACCCTCCTCAATTCGGTCGGCTTCGTTCTCCAGACGACCCTGGCGATCTATCTCGCCGTGCGTGCAGGTCGGCGAAGAACTTGATCACCGCCGGGTCCTCCATGAAGTCGTAGCGGTACTTGGGGCCGTAGTCGACCCACAGCTCCTCGCCGGCGGCGATGTTCCGCAGCGCGACGATCTTCACAAACGGGGGTTCACAGATCTTCTCGAACTTCACGTTCTGGAACTCGGCCGGCGCGTAGTTCATCCGGCTGAACACGTTGCCGTTAACGCCGTCGATGACCGTGATGCCGCCCGTGTGCGGCGTTGCGCAGTCGAGCAGCCCCATCATGTACTGCCACCGGTCCGCGCCCGCCCGGCGTTCGTACTCCACGTCGGTGATGAACTCCCCGGTGTAGGCCCCCAGGTAGGCGCCCTTCGGGATGGCCACCTTCGTGTAGACGCCGTTTCCAGCGTGCGGAATCCTGGACGTTCTGATTTCGAGCTGCTTCTCGTAGGGGGTCTGGCCGTGCGGCCACGCGACCGCCATCGCGACGGCGACGGCCGCGAGGAGGGACCGCAACCTGGCTCGTCTCATCTTCGCCTCCCTTCGGCGGCCGGTCCCGCCGGGACCTGGTGTCGCCCGGCCGGGCTTCGACCGGCCCATGGCGCCAGGGAGCCGCCTCCCGTCACCGCTGCCAATGGGCCGGCCGCATGCCTGGAATGGGCGACTGGCGTCGGCTCCGACCGGACCGTCGAATCGAGGAACGCGCTCAATGGGTCTTGACGGCCTTCGCGACGCGTTCTACTTCGTGGGCGCCGCGGGCGACCACGTCGGCCACTTCGTTACGGACGCTCTGGCCCTTCTTCGCCAGATCGTCGACCGCCTCGCCGACGCGGGTGCTTGCGTGTTCGTAGCGCTTCGACGCCCGTTTCCTCAGCGCCCTCGCCGAATCGCTCATCCGACGGCCGAGTTCCGAGGCCGCTCGCGGGACGAGCAGGATCGTCAGGCCGGTCCCGACGACGGTGCCCATCACCAGTCCGGTCAGGAATCTGTGGTTGCGATGATTGTTCGTCTCCGGGGACATGGGTTGGTCCTCCTTATCAACCAGCATAAACCCACCTCCGCCACGTGGGTGGTTTTCTGTCGTGCCAGCGACGCGGCAGAAGGGGCTTGATATCGCCTATCATCAGTGTCCAGCAGACATGATGGTCTATCAGGAGGAAGCGAGATGTCGTTGAGAACAAAGGCCGTCGTGTGGACGCTTGGCTTCGGTGCCGCCTTGGTCGCAGCGGGATATGCGGCGTTCCAGCTCAGTCCGTGGCCGGGCGCGCTCATCGTACGCGTGGCATTTGACAGAGGTGGCGCCCGAATATCCCGAGCGCTCGACGCGCGGGTTCCGGCTGGCATCACGGCTCAACTCGACCTCAGGTACGACGTAACGGACGAGGATGCGCTCCTCGACGTCTTCTATCCGTCGAAGGTCGCCGACAGCACAGCGTGGCGCCCTACCGTCGTCTGGGTGCACGGCGGTGGCTGGGTCGCGGGCAGCAAAGACCACGTCGCGAATTACCTCAGAATACTCGCGGGTCGGGGATACACCGTGGTCGGGGTTGGCTACTCGCTTGCGCCTGGCGCGACCTATCCGACTCCAGTCAGGCAAGTGAATGCCGCGCTCGCGTATCTCGTGCAGAATGCAGGGCGCCTGCGCGTGAATCCCGCGCACTTCGTGCTCGCCGGCAACTCCGCCGGCGCCCAGATCGCTGCGCAACTTGCCAACGTCCTCAGTGAGCCGTCTTACGCGAGGAGCTTGACGATCAGGCCGTCCATCGACCGCAATCAGCTCGCCGGCGTGATCCTGTACTCTGGTTCCTACGATCTGAGACGGATCAATCTCAACGGACCCTACGGCCGCCTGATGAAGACGGTTCTCTGGTCGTACAGCGGCAGCAAGGACTTCATGAACGCCCCCCGCTTCGCAACGGGGTCCGTGCAAGAGTACGTCACGTCCACGTTTCCCCCTACGTTCATTTCGGCTGGGAACGGTGATCCGGCTGAACCTTCGTCGAGCGCGTTCGCAAAGGCTCTCGCCGAGCGCGGGGTGAAGGTGGACGGCCTCTTCTTCCCGGGCGACCGAAGACCCGCGCTCCCCCACGATTATCAGTTTCGCCTTGAAACCGAGGCCGGGAGGCTCGCGCTGGATCGATCTGTCGCGTTCCTCTCGGGCAAATGAACCAAGGGCGGGAGAGGCCGCGACCGGCCGCCTGTCGTCGAGAGCGCGTCCGATAACGGCCCTCCTTGCCTTCGCCGCCTGGACGGTGCCGAAAGGAACTGCTTGATGGGCGCCGGGCGAATGGGCAAGATAGCCGGCGGCTGCGCGCACCAGCTTGTTCGACAGGCCTTCCACAGGAGACTTCGATGGACGGCGCATTCGTTCGAGCCCACGGGATCGTGAAGCGCTTCTCCGGGCGCGTGGCCGCGGAGCGGCTCAGCTTCGAGGTCCGTCGCGGCGAGGTGTTCGCCCTGCTCGGCCCGAACGGCGCCGGCAAGACCACGACGGTGCGGATGCTGGTCGGCATCATCAGGCCCGACGAGGGACGCATCGAGGTTCCCGGCGACGGGGCCACGCGCGACCGGCTTCGGCCCGACAGGACAGGCTATCTGCCCGAGGAACGCGGCCTGTACCAGGAGGTCCCGGTCCTGCGATCGCTCGTGTACTTCGGCCGGCTCCGCGGGCTGGACGGTCGAGAAGCCGGCAGGCGCGCCTGCGAGTGGCTCGAGCGGATGGGCCTGCTCGACCGCAAGGCCGATCGGCTGGACGCGCTCTCCAAGGGCAACCAGCAGCGCGTCCAGTTCATCGCCGCCGTGCTCCATCGCCCGGCGCTGGCGATTCTCGACGAGCCCTTTTCCGGCCTCGACCCGCTCAGCCAGGAGTTCTTCCTGGAACTGGTCCGGGACCTGAGGAACGGAGGCACCACGATTCTCTTGTCGTCGCACCAGATGGATCTCGTCGAACGCGTCGCGGACCGGATCCTCCTCCTCAACCACGGCCGCGAGATCCTCTCGGGCTCGGTGGGCGACCTGCACGAACGCCTCGACGGCCGTCCCAGGCTGCGGGTGACGCTGGAGCGGGCCGCCGATGTCGGGGTGCTGCGGACCGACGCGGACGTCGAGGACATCGACGGGGAGGGTCCTGAGCTGCGTGTCGCCCTGCGCGCCGGGGCGCAGACGCCGCAGTTCCTGGCGCGCCTCGTCACGCGCGTGCCGGTGACGGCGATCGGCACGGACGCGCCGCGCCTGCATGACGTCTTCGTGCGCGCCGTCCGCGATGACGAGGCAAGGGTCGCAGGGAGGGTGTCATGAGCCATGCCCGTGACGTCTGCGTCGTGGCCCAATGGGAGTTCGGGCGCTTCTTCAAGTGGAGGGACCAGTTCATCGGCCTGGCGCTCTTCCTGCTCGTGAGCGCCGTGTGGGCGGGCGTGGCACTCGTGGCCGGCGCCGCGGGACGCACGGTCACCGTCGCGCTGGCCGGCGTCGCTTTGCAGCCTCCGGCCGGCGGGCGGTTCCAGTTCGTGCCGGCGGCACCCGATGACCGCCAGGGCACCGACGCCCTGCGCCGCGGCGACGTTCAGGGCGTGCTGTCACGCCGCGCCGACGGCGCCTTCGAGCTCCTGGTGACGAAGGACCCGCGGTATCGCGCGGAACTCGCCGCCCTGCTCGGCGACGTGGTTCGCCGCGAGCGCCTCGAGGCGTCCGGCGTGTCGCCCCTTGCCTTGCAGCGGATTCTCGCTCCCGTGGCCGTCGATGTCCGGTTCGTGGACCCCGCACGGGGGCGCGTCGGACGCGCCGAGAAGATCGCCGCGGGCTTCTGCGTGGGCGTGATGCTCATCGCCATCTTCACCAGCCTGGCGAACCTCCTCACCGGCATCACGGGCGAGAAGCAACTCCGCGTGACGGAATCGGTCGTGTCCGCCATCTCCCCGCAGGCCTGGATCGACGGCAAGGTGCTCGGCATCACCGCGGCCGCCCTGGCCTCGGTGGGCAACATCATCGTCGGGCTGGCGATCATCGGCGTCACCGCGCAGCTTGTCTCCGGATTCACCTGGCCGGCGGCGTCGCTCCGGCCCACAGTCATCCTGACCCTCGCCGCGTACACCATCCTGGGCCTGCTGCTGTGGAACTCCTTCTTCGCCGCCGTCGCGGCGACGGTCAGCGACGTCTACACGTCATCCCGTTCGTCGCTGATCTTTCTGCCGCTGGTGCCCGTCGCCCTGTCGGTTGCGGTGCTGCGGGATCCCGACGCGCTCGTCGCCCGCGTCCTCGCCGTGTTCCCCCTGACCAGCTCGCCGGCGCTGCCCATGCGCCTGGTCCTCTCCGACCCGGGCCCCCTCGAGGTGGCCGGTTCGCTCGCGCTCCTCGCCGGCGCCGTATGGGTCATGCGCCGCATGGCCGGGCGGATCTTCCAGCTGGGCATCCTGCTCTACGGCAAGGAACCGACCCTGCCGGAGATGGTCCGGTGGGCCACCGAGCGTCGGGTCCGCTGAACCGGCATGAACTATTTCTTCTGACTGCGCACGACGTCGCCAGACTTTCTTGAATGTCAGATGGAGTTGTAGGTGCCGGCGGCCAGTCTGAAGGTGTCCCGACGCGACGGCAGGCCGTCCACGGGGAGGTCAGCGCGCTGCCGTCTCTGACGCGGGAGGGGCTGCCACGAGCCGCCCGTCGGTGAGAGCGCGTTCGAGAACGGCCCTTGTGTCCCAATCCGGTGCCGCCCGTCGCTCAGGACCAGGCCGGGGACTGGTGATGCCCAACCGGAAAAGGCGGCGCACCCACGCCAGCCGCGGGTCGGACTCGCCCTGGGCCTTGAGCCGCGAGGCGTAAGCCGTAAGCCGGCCTGGATCGCGCGAAGCTTCTTGTAGGTCGCGAGCACGCACACGCCCACCACCATCAGCAGGACGCCGTTCACCGCGAGGACGGCAGGCGCGGAGTAGATGTTGGCGAGCTTCCGGTCATCCTCGACGCCGATCGAACCTGACATCGCCCTCCGGTCGCTCAGAGATTGATCTTGCGGAGCAGCGTCTGGAAGCGCGGATGGTCGTGCAGGCTCGTGAACAGGTACGACCCTTTGATGCCGTAGATCGCCCCCGAGCGCTCCTCGAACGCGCGCTCGAGGCAATCGAGCGCCGCCTCCCGGTCGCCGAGGCCGGCATGGACGTGCGCCAGGTGGTAACTGGCCACGAACTGCGTCGCCGCCAGTTTCTCGAGCTCCGCGAGGATTTCTCGTGCGCGCGCCTCGTCTCCCGTCATGCCGTAGGCCTGTCCCAATTGCGCGAGGAAGAGCGTGCTTCCGGGGGACAATTCGAGGCTGCGCCTCAAGGCGGCCAGGCCTTCGTTCGTCCTCCCGAGCGCCAGGCAGGCCCAGCCGAAGACGGCGTGCGAGCGCGAGTACCCGGGGTCCACCGCGATGGCGCGCTCCGCCTCTTCGAGCGCTTCCTCGGTGCGGCCGGCGCGCATCAGCTCATTCGCCACGTCGCTGCGATGGGCGAGCGGGTCGAGTTCGCGCGCGCGCCGGACGAGCGCGATCGCTTCGTCGAAGCGCCGCTGCGACGAACAGAGCCAGCCGAGGTGGTCGTAGAGATCGGCGCTGCCGGGGCTGAGCCCGAGTGCGAGCCGGAACTCGGCCTCCGCCCCTTGCCAGTCGAAGTCTCGCACGAAACGAAGCAGGCCCACGATGCCGTGCGCCTCGGCCAGGCCGTCGTCGAGGGCCAGCGCCCTGTCGACCGACCGCTGCGCCCGGGCGAAGCTCTCGCCCGGCGAGGCGCCGCTGAAGCCCTCGATGCCGATCTGCGTCTGCGCGTGCGCCAGCCCGACGTACGCGAGCGCGAAGGCCGGGTCGCGCGCCACGGCCTGCTCGAAGAACGCCAGGCTCCCGACGACGCCCGCTTCGGTGAACTGCAGCAGGTGGTGCCGACCCTGCAGGTAGAGCTGATAGGCGGCCAGGTCGCGCGTCGGCCGCACGCCGATGCGCTCGCGCTCGCCCACCGTCAGCTCGGCGCGGAGCGCGGCGGCAATGTGCAGCGCCACGTCGCTCTGGATGCCGAAGACATCGTCGAGGTCGCGGTCGTAGCTCTCGGCCCACACGGGCTCGCCGGTACGAGGGTCCACGAGCTCGGCGACGATGCGCACGCGGTTCGCCGCGCGGCGGACGCTGCCGTCGAGCAGCATCCCGACGCCGAGGGCCTCGGCGATCCGGCGCAGGCTCTCTCCCCGCCGCTTGAACGCCATGACCGAGGCGCGAGAGGTGACGCGCAGGGTCCTGACCTTCGCGAGACGGGCGATCACGTCTTCGGTGATGCCGTCGGCGAAGAACTCGTTGTCGGGGTCCGCGCTGATGCTGACAAAGGGCAGCACGGCCACCGAGGGAAGACTGGCGCTGCCGCGCCCGCCCGTCGTCCCCGCGGCGGCCCGCTCCGACCCGGTCGCCGGCTGCCCGGCCACGACGAAGCTCGTCATGGCGCCCATCGCCGCGCCGCCGTCGGTGTCGGCGAGCCCCTCCCTGATGCGTGCGAGGTCGCGGGCGAGATCGCGGGTGGATCCGTACCTGTCGCCCGGGTCTTTCTCCAGGCATCGTTCCACGACCCACCGGAGAGGAACGGGGACGTGAGGCGCCTGCTGCTCGACCGAAGCGGGCTCCTCGCGGATGACGGCCGTCATCGTCTCCGGCCCGCTCGCGCGCAGAAACGGGTTCCGTCCCGCCAGCATCTCGTAGAGAAGCGAGCCGAAGGCGAACTGATCGGAGTGGAAGTCGATCGGCCTGCCGAGCGCCTGCTCGGGCGACATGTACGCGAAGGTGCCGATAGCCACGCCCTCCATGGTCTGGCCCGTCGCCGTCGTCGCCGAATCGGCCGGGTGATCGTCAGTCAGCAGTTTGGCCAGGCCGAAGTCCACGATCTTCGCGAAGCCGTCGGTCGTGACCATCACGTTCTCGGGCTTCAGGTCGCGGTGGACGATCCCCGCGGCATGGGCCTTGGCCAGCCCTTCGGCGATCTGCACCGCGATCGCGAGCGCCTTCTTCACCGGCGGCGGACCTTCGGCGAGCAGCCGGCGCAGCGTCTGCCCGTCGACCAGTTCCATCGCGATGTAGGGGACGCCGGCGTCCTCTCCGACGTCGTGCACCGTGACGATGTTCGGATGGTTGAGCGCCGAAGCGGATCGGGCCTCCCGCTCGAAGCGCATCAGCCGGTCGGGATCCGACGACAGGCTGCGGGGAAGCACCTTGATCGCCACCTCGCGACCAAGCCTCGGATCGATCGCCCGGTACACCTCGCCCATGCCGCCCGCTGCGAGACCACAGACGATTTGGTACCGTCCAACCCTGGCACCTGCCGCGAGGCGCATAGACATTGTCCGGGAAACGCTGGTCGTTGCCCTCGAGCTGCCAACGTGTCGATTGCCCTCTATTAAGAATAGCTGATGTGCCCCCGGCCGGAGTGGCGGCAGGACGGCGTGGCACTGCCGAAGGCCTGTAGCCTGAAGCCCGCAACCCGGCGTGGCCGTCAGCCCGCAGCCGGACTCCGCCGGGAGCCGAGAGCCCAGAGCCGAGAGCCGTTCAAATCGCGCGAAGCTTCTTGTAGGTCGCGAGCACGAACACGCCCACCACCATCAGCAGGACGCCGTTCACCGCGAGGACGGCCGGCGCGGAGTAGATGTTGGCGAGCGCCCCGGCCGCGAGGCTGCCGAGCGGCATGCCGCCGCGGAACGACACCATGTAGATGCTCATCACCCGTCCCCGCATCTCGTTGGGGACGATGAGCTGCACGATCGAGTTCGCCAGCGAGAACACCACGATCTGCCCGAGCCCGGCCAGGAACAGCAGCGCGTAGCTGAGCGCGGGCGTCCGCGACCAGGCGAAGAGGACGATGGCCGCGCCGAGGCCGACCTGGACGACGAGCGCCACCGACCCCATCCGCCGGAACCGTCCCACCCACGCGACCATCAGCGCGCCGACCACCGCGCCGCCCGCCTGGAACGCCATCATCCACGTGTACTGCTCGACGCCGAGGTGATACACCTTCTGCACGATGACCGGCAGCAGCGTCATCAGCGGCATCCCCAGGAACGTCGTCAGGAAGGCGACCACGGTGAGGCCGAGCAGCGGCCCCTGGTGCCGCACGTAGGACAGCCCGCCGCGCAGTTGCTCCAGCATCGGCTGCGGCGGCAGCGGCGTGCGCGCGGGGACGTGGAGCAGCAGCAGCGAGACGATCACCGCGACAAACGACAGGCCGTTCATCGCGAAGCAGAAGACGGTGCCAAGCGTGGCGTACGCGAGACCGGCCAGCAGCGGCCCGATGATCCGCGCCAGGTTGAACTGGATCGAGTTGAGCGCGATCGCGTTGGGCAGGTCCTTCTTCTCGACGAGCGACGGGACGAGCGACTGGTAGGCGGGCCCGCCGAAGGCCTGCGCGCAGCCGTTGACGAACGACAGCGCCAGCACGTACCAGACGGTCACCGAGACGGCGTGGCCCGCCGCTCCAGGCACCGGCCGCACGACGTGCAGGAAGACGAGCACGGCGAGCGTGAACGCCGACGTCATCTGGATGTACTGCGACGCCAGGAGCACGCGCCGGCGATCGCGCCGGTCGGCCACGACACCGCCGACCAGCGTGAAGAGCATGATCGGCAGCTGCCCGAGAAACGCGTCCAGCCCCAGGAAGAACGCCGAGCCGGTGAGCGTCAGCACGAGCCAGCTCTGGGCGACGCTCTGCATCCACGTACCGATGCTCGACGTGCAGGCCCCGAACCAGAGGTTGCGGAAGTCGGGATAGGTGAAGGCGGCCGCCAGGCGGCGGAGCGCCCGGGCGGGGGAGAGCGGCTCGGACTGCGCCTCGGGGGCGCCGGCGCCTGGGGCAGTGGGCGAAGGTCCGGCGGCGCCGGTTGCGTCGGTCATGGACGGGGATTCATGGTAGCACGCGGGAGCCCCTTGATTCCCGACCCGACTTTCGCTATAGTTTCGTGAGAGAATAAAAAGCGAAACAAGGGGAAACCCGACCATGGCACACGCTGCGCTGGCCCGCACCGACCTCGAGGCGCTGCTGCGGGCCCGAAAACTCGACCGCACCCTTCAGCCGGCAGGCGACGCCGGATCGGCCGACCGGTCTCCCGCGGCGTCCGACCGCATCCTGTCCACCGGCCTGGCTGCGCTCGATGAACGCCTGGGCGGCGGGCTGCCCCGCGGCCAGATGTCGGAAATCGTCGGTCCGCGGTCGTCGGGGCGGACCACGCTGATGTGCGCGACGCTCGCCGCCGCCACGGAACGCGGAGAGCTGGCCGCCCTCATCGACCCGCTCGACGCGTTCGACCCCGAGTCGGCCGCCTCCTGCGGCGTGGCGCTCGAACGCCTGCTCTGGATTCGCGGCGAGGGGATGGCGACCGGGCCCCTGCCGCTCCAGGCGAAGGGGCAGTCGGACCGGGTGATGGACCGCGCCGTGAAGGCGCTCAACCTGGTGCTGCAGGCGGGGGGCTTCGACCTGGTCGTGTTCGACTGCGCCGAGGTGCTTCCCGACGCCATTCGCCGGCTGCCATTCACCTCCTGGTTCCGGCTGCAGCGCGTCATCGAGGGGAGCCGCACGGTCTGCCTGCTCCTCGGCCTCGCGCCGATTGCGCGCTCGGCCTCCGGCGTGAGCATCCGGTTGACGTCGCCCCGCCCGGGGCTGTGGGCGCCCCCGCTGTTCCGCGGCCTGGACATCCAGGCGCGCATCGTCTGCGCCCGTGAGCCCGCCGATGGGAGGTGCGCGGTGAGGGCCAGAGCATAGGGCGGAGGGCCACACCGGGCCACAGGCTGCAGGCCTCGGGCTGCGGGCCGTTGGACCGTCACGCGTGGTCGGCCTGTAGCCCGTAGCCCGTAGCCTGAAGCCTGTAGCCGGCCGTGAGGCGCAAGGCGTGCTCAGAAAATGGCGCCGGGGCTCGGCAATCCGCTCGATGGCGGGTCGCCGATGACGGGGTCGCGGGGGGACGGGTTGGCGCCTGGCGGGTCCTGTCGCCAGGATCCCCCAGCGTCCTCGCGCACACAGCGCTTGTCACGGGCGTCGCGCTCGGCCCGCTGGGGGGAGGCTCCGCGCCCGGCTTGGCCGAGCGACGAGCGACGGCCAAGTCGGACACCGACGCCACGCGTGGCGTCGGTCGCGGAGAACGCCTGGCGCCACCCGCCCGTCGGGGGATCTCCGGCCGGCCACCGTCGAGTCGCCAACCCGCGTGGGGCGTGTTTAGAACAAAGCGCCGCGGCCAGGCGGCCCGGTCGGTCCGATGCCGCGCCGCAGGGATCTGCCCGAGCAAAGCGTAAACCTGTCCCGACCGTGGTGCCAGGGAGGGGCCGCTTTGCGAGCCGGCAGACCCGAGACGCGGCGTTCAATCGGACGTGGTCGCCACGCGCGGCGCCGTGCTCGGCAGCTGCCATTTTCATGGGCCAGGGTGAGCCCCGGCTCATGACGCAGTAAGCCGAATAGGATTCCCATGTTCGCCTGTCTCTTCCAACCCTCGTCGCAGTTCACGCTGTTCGGCACGGCCGGGCGGGCGGCCGATGCCGCGCCGGCTGTCGCGGCCGGCGCGCCCGGGTCGCTCGACGCGCTGGCCCGGGAGTTCTCGCCGCGGGTGCAGGCGCACCGGGACACGCTGGTGTCGCTCGACATCGGCGACCTCGGACGGCTGCTCGGCACGCCGGCCGAGATCGGCGAGGATCTGAAGCGCGCGGCGGAGGACCGCGGGCTGAGCCTGCACATCGCCATCGCCCCCACGCGGACGGCCGCGCTGCTGCTGGCGCTGGCGCGGCCCGGCGTGATCGTCGTGCCGCCGGGCGGCGAACGCCAGGCGGTGGCGACGCTGCCGCTCGGCGTGCTGCGGCAGTACCCGCGGGAGTTGCACGGGACCGACGACCAGGGCCAGCGGGTGATCGATCTGCTCCGGCGCTGGGGATTGAGGACGCTTGGCGACCTGGCCGGGCTGCCCGCCCGTCCGCTGTCGGAGCGGCTGGGACAGGACGGCGTGGCCTGGCGGCGCCTGGCGCGCGGGGAGGACCTGCAGCCGCTGGTCGCCACCGAGGCCGCGGCGCCGGTCGAAGAAGTGCTGGACCTCGAGTGGCCGGTGGAGGGACTCGAGCCGCTCTCCTTCGTGCTGGCGCGGGTCTGCGAGCCGCTCAGCGAGCGCCTGGCGGCCGAGGACCTGGCCGCCGTGGGGCTTCATCTCTCGTGCCGCCTCGCGTCACGCGAAACCGAGACGCGCGACCTGCAACTGCCGGCCCCGATGCGCGATCCGAAAGTGCTGCGGACCCTGCTGCTGCTGCACCTCGAGTCGCACCCGCTGACCGGCGGCGTCGAGCGCCTGGCGCTCCGGGTGGACGTCGCGCCGGCCCGCATCACGCAGTTCTCGCTGCTGGCGCGCGCGCGGCCGTTTCCCGAGCAGATGGCCACGCTCATGGCGCGGCTGTCGGCGCTGGTCGGCGAGAGCCGCGTCGGCGCCGCCGCGCTGGTCGATTCCCACCGGCCCGGCGCGTTTGCCATGGCGCGGTTCATGGGCTGGAGCCGCGGCGAGGCCGAACCGGCCGGCGAGCCTTCGACTTCGCTCAGGCCAGGGGAGCCGCGGTCGGGGTTCCGCCGGTTCCGCGTGCCGGTGCCGGCCCGGGTCATGGTGCAGGCGGGGAAGCCGGTCCGCGTGACGATGGCGCGGCGAGGGCTCGATGGCGGATCGGTGGCCGCGTCCGCCGGGCCGTGGCGCACCTCTGGCGACTGGTGGCTCGTCAAGGAGGAAGCGGGGCGAGCCTCTCGACAGGGCTCGGGGCAGGTCGAAGGAGCTTGCCCTGAGCGAGCGCAGCGAGTCGAAGGGTGGTGCCGCGACGAGTGGGACGTGGCGCTCTCCGACGGCGGCGTCTACCGCATCTTCCGCGACCGCTCGCGCGATCGATGGTTCGTCGATGGGATCGTGGATTGAGTAGTGGCCGCTACCAGTTGCCAGTTGTCAGTGTCCAGTGGCCAGTCGATCGCGCGTGACACACCGGCAACTGACAACTGGCCACTGGCAACTACACGTGTCGATACCCATGTCCTACGTCGAGCTCCATACCGCCTCCGCCTTCAGTTTTCTCGAGGCGGCCTCGCTGCCCGAGGCGCTCGTCGCGCGCGCGGCCGAATTGGGCTACCCGGCCGTGGCGCTCGTCGACCGCGACGGCGTCCACGGCATGCCCCGGTTTCACAAGGCGGCTGTCGCGGCGGGCGTCCGCGCGATCGTGGGCTCCGAAATAAGCATCCGTAGTGGTCAGTGGTCAGTTGCCAGTGGCCAGTGTGTCACGCGTGATCGACTGACAACTGACAACTGGCCACTGGCAACTACATTTCGCCTCCCCGTCCTGATCGAATCCCGCGAGGGCTATCAGAACCTCTGTCGCCTGCTGACGCAGATGAACCTGCGGTCGCCGAAGGGCGAGGGCGCGCTCGCGCTCGAGGAACTCGACGGGCAGACGGCCGGGATGGTGGCGCTGGTTGGCCGCGAGGCGCTGCGCGGCGGGCGCCACGGCGTCGGCGGCCTGATCGACCGCCTCGTGGGAATCTTCGGCCCGTCGAACGTCTGCGTGGAGCTGCAGCGGCATTTCCTCCGCGACGAGGAGGCCGACAACGAGGCGCTGCGCTCGCTGGCCTCGGCGTTTCACGTGCCGGTCGTCGCCACAAACGGCGTGCGCTTCGCGGCGCCCGAGGACCGCCCGCTGTACGACGTGCTCACCTGCATCCGCCACAAGACGACGCTCGAGGCGGCCGGGCGGAAGCTGGCGGTCAACGCCGAGCGGTATCTCAAGCCGCGCGAGCGGATGGCGGAGCTGTTCCGCGACGTCCCCGAGGCGGTGGCCGGCGCCGAGGCGCTCGCCGACCGCCTCCGCTACACGATGGCGGACATCGGCTACCGCTTTCCCGACTACCCGGTGCCCGCGGGCGAAACGATGGGGTCGTTCCTGGGGAAGCTGACCGAGGCCGGGGCGCGCGAGCGGTATCGGCCGTACCACGAGCGGGCGAGGGCGCAGATCGCCCGCGAGCTGGCGCTCATCGACACGCTGAAGCTCTCCGGCTACTTCCTCATCGTCTGGGACCTGGTCAACTTCTGCCGGCAGCAGGGGATTCTCGCGCAGGGCCGCGGGTCGGCGGCCAACAGCGCCGTCTGCTACAGCCTGGGGATCACGGCGGTGGACCCGGTGGGGATGGACCTGCTGTTCGAGCGGTTCCTCTCCGAGGAGCGCGGCGAGTGGCCCGACATCGACCTGGACCTGCCGAGCGGCGACCGGCGGGAGCGCGTCATCCAGCACGTCTACGAGAAGTACGGACCGCGCGGGGCGGCGATGACCGCCAACGTCATCACCTACCGCGGCCGCAGCGCCGCGCGGGAAGTGGGGAAGACGCTCGGCATCGAGGCGGAGCAGGTGGACCGGCTCGCGAAGGTGATGCACCGGTTCGGCCACCTGGACGAGGGCGAGGACCTGGTCCGGCACATGGAAGCGGCCGGCGTGGACGCGGCGCGCCCGCGCATGCGGCTGTTCGGGGAGCTGTGGCAGCGGATCCAGGACCTGCCGCGCCACCTCGGGCAGCACTCGGGCGGCATGGTGGTCTGCCAGGGCCGTCTCGACGGCGTCGTCCCGCTCGAGAACGCCTCCATGCCCGGGCGCGTCGTCGTGCAGTGGGACAAGGACGACTGCGCCGACATGGGGATCGTGAAGATCGACCTGCTCGGCCTCGGCATGATGGCGGCGCTGCAGGACTCGCTCGGGATGATCAACCGGCAGCGGCCGCGCGCGGACGCGCCGCTCGGGCTGTGGAACGTGCCGCCCGACGACCCGGACGTGTACCGGATGCTGCAGGCGGCCGACACGATCGGCGTCTTCCAGGTGGAGTCGCGGGCGCAGATGGCGACGCTGCCGCGCCTCAAGCCCGCGAAGTTCTACGACCTGGTCGTCGAGGTCGCACTCATCCGGCCCGGGCCGATCACCGGGCAGATGGTGCACCCGTACCTGAACCGCCGCGCCGGCCGCGAGCCGGTCGTCTACGCGCACCCGTCGCTCGAGCCGATCCTCGCGCGCACGCTCGGCGTCCCGCTGTTCCAGGAGCAGCTGCTGCGGATCGCGATGGTGGCGGCGGGGTTCACCGGAGGGCAGGCCGAGGAGCTGCGGCGTGCGCTCGGCTTCAAGCGGTCGCGGGAGCGGATGAAGCAGATCGAGGTGAAGCTCCGCGCGGGGATGGCGCGAAACGGGATCACCGGCCAGGCGGCCGACCAGATCGTCGTGTCGATCACCTCGTTCGCGCTCTATGGGTTCCCCGAGTCGCACTCGGCCAGCTTCGCGCTGCTCGTCTACGCGAGCGCCTACCTCAAGGCGCACTTCCCGTCGGCCTTCTACGCGGCGCTGCTCAACAACCAGCCGATGGGGTTCTACAACCCGGCCACGCTGGTCAAGGACGCGCAGCGGCACGGCGTGCACTTCGCGCCGGTGGACGTCCAGGCGTCGGACTGGCGCTGCACGATCCAGGAGGACGGCACGGTGCGGCTCGGGCTGCGGTATGTCACGGGGCTCAGGGCGGAGACAGGACAGAAGATCGTTGTAGGGCGGGCCTTCAGGCCCGCCGACCACGAGGCAACCCTGAAGGGTCGCCCTACAGAACCGTGTGTAGGGCGGGGCTTCAGCCCTGCCGACCACGAGGCAACCCTGAAGGGTCGCCCTACAGAACCGTGTGTAGGGCGGGGCTTCAGCCCTGCCGACCACGAGGCAACCCTGAAGGGTCGCCCTACAGAACCGTGTGTAGGGCGGGGCTTCAGCCCTGCCGAAGGGGCGCCCGCCGGCCGTTTTCACTCAGTCGAGGATCTGATCGCCCGCACCGGGATCAACCGCGAGGAGCTGTCGGTGCTGGCGGAGATCGGCGCGCTCAACGCGTTCGGCTACACGCGGCGCGAGGCACTCTGGCAGGTCGAACGCGCGATCCGCCCGACGGGCGAGCTCTACGAAGAAGGGACGCTTGTCCGCCGAAGCCTGGAAGGCGAAGGCGGAAGGGACGAGGGACGAGGGAGGAGGGACGAGGGACGGGAGACGAGGGATGAACCCTGTCCGCTGCCCGACATGGGTGCCGTCGAGCGCGTCGTCGCCGACTACGAGGGGACCGGCCTGACGATCGGGCCGCACCCGATGGCGCTGCGCCGCGAGGAAATGAGCCTGCGCGGCGCGCTTCGAGCGTCCGATCTCGCGCGCCAGCGCGACGGCCGCCGCGTGCGCGTGGCCGGCGCCGTCATCACCAGGCAGCGCCCGGGCACGGCCAAGGGGTTCGTCTTCCTGACGATCGAGGACGAAACCGGCATCGCCAACATCATCATCAGGCCCGACCTGTTTGCCGAACGGCGCCTGATCGTCCTCCAGGAGCCGTTCCTGCTGGTCGAGGGGACGTTGCAGAACCAGGAGGGGGTCACTTCCATCCGCGCCGAGCGCCTGGAGGGGCTCGGGGGACGACAGGTGGTTGTTGACTCGCGGGATTTCTACTAGAAGTACGAAGTGCAGGGTGAATCTGCTTATCGTGCGACCGTGCGATCAGGCCATCTGGCGCCCCGTGACTCTCTCGAATGCGGGGGCCGCAAATCGCGAGCCGTAAGCCGTAAGCCGACTGCTACTCGCGATAGTTCCCAAACTGCAGCTCGACGCCGAAGTCCTCGGCGCGAAGCGCCGACATCACCGCCTGCAGCTCGTCGCGCGAGGGCGAGGAAATGCGCAGCTGGTCGCCCTGGATGGCCGGCTGGACCTTCCTCAGCTTCCGGTCCTTGATGAACTTGACGATCTCCCGGCCGGCTTCGATGGGGACGCCCTGCTGGAGGGTGATGACGCGCCGCACGGTGTCGTTCGCGCCGCGCTCGATCTCGCCGCGCTTGAGGTTCTTGATCGGAACCTTCCGGCGCACCATCCGCGTTTCCACCACCTCCCACAGCGCCTGCAGCTTGAACTCGTCGTCGGCGGTCAGCGTGAGTGTGCCCTCGGTGCGGTCGAAATCGATGGCCGCCTTCGAGCCCTTGAAGTCGTACCGCTGGCTCACTTCCTTGCGGGCCTGGTTGACGGCGTTGTCGACTTCCTGGAGGTCGACCGTGGAGGTGACGTCGAAAGATGGCATGAGGGAGATCTTACTGTATTCGGCCAGCACGGGCCTTCAGGCCCGAGCCTCCGGGTGAGAGCAAACGCCTGAAGGCCTGCGCCGACGGGAGAGGGCTGAACGGTCGCCAGCGACGGCGAACGGGACAGGCGGCGGGTTGAACGGGCAGAGGGGTGGCTGGGCGCCCTGAAAGCCTTGATTCGACAGGGCTTACGCCGATTCACCTCTTGCGCCGAACCTGCCTGGTCTGGTACGATACCGCCTTATGCGCAAGCTGCCCCTCGTGCAGTCGCTCCAGGTCATTCGGCAGGGCTCTCTCAACTGGAGGGCCGAGCGGCCCATCGTGGTGTCGTTCGAGGTCACCGACGCCTGCACCTGCTTCTGCAAGCACTGCGACCACGGCGGACTGCGCGACATGTCGCGCGACATGAAGCCGGCCGACTACAGCCGTTACATGGAAGTCCTCAAGCCGGTCGTCGTCCAGGTGTCGGGCGGCGAGCCGCTGATGCGCGACGACCTGTCGGACGTCATCAGGGCCATCCGACGGCCCAATGGCCTGCCGTTCCTCATCCTGGTGTCGAACTGGTCGCAGATGACGCCCGAGCGGTACAAGGAGTTGTGCGCGGCGGGGGTTGACCAGTTCAGCGTGAGCCTGGACTTCCCCGACGAGCGCCACGACGATTTTCGCGGTCACGCCGGGCTCTACGACCATCTCAGCCAGATCGTGCCGGCGGCCGCGAAGCTGGGCTACGACAATATCTGCCTGAACAACTGCATCACGTCCGAGAACGTCGGGTGCATCAACGCCGCGGCCGACAAGGCGAAGGAGTGGGGCGTCAACATCAACTACAGCGCCTACTCGCCGCGCCGCACCGGCTGCCGCGACTACTTCCTGACGACGGCCGAGCAGCTCGACGCGCTGCGCGGCGAGCTGGCGCGCCTGAAGACGCGGATCAACAGCCGCTGGGTGACCAACTCGCTCACGACGCTCGACGCGACCCAGAAGTACTTCGAGACCGGCGGGGCGGCCGGCTGCAAGGCCGGCCTGCGCTGGCTCGTCGTCACGTGCGACGGCAAGATGCAGCCCTGCTCGATGCAGTTCAAGCGCTACGAGCTCGACGAGCAGGCGAAGATGGTTCGCGAGTTCACCTCGCGCAACACGTGCGACGAGTGCTACGTGGCCATCCGGTCGAGCCTGGACAAGCCGTTCGCGCAGCTGCTGGCCGAGAACGTCAGCGGCTTCTTCTCTTTCAGCAACGACACGCCCGGGCGGTAGGCGCGGCCTGCCGTCCGATCCGCGCCAGACAGCGCAGGGCTTAAGCCCTGCGCTATCGGCGACGCACCCCTGCGCTGTTCATTTCACCGCGGTCAGCGCGATCTCCACGAGCCCGTCGGGCGAGACGAGCCCGGCGGGGACCACGCTGGGCCTCTGCATGGCCGGCCCGAACACCTCGCGCCACGCCTTCATGACCTCGGGGACGTCCGCGGCGTTCGGAACGTAGACCACCCCGTCCGCGACGTCGGTCCAGCCGAACCCTGCCTTCTTCAGCGTGCGCGCGAGACGCGCGAGCGCTTCTCGCGCCTGCGCGACCGCGTTTCCGCGGGTCGCGTCTGTCGCGCCGAGCATTCCCGAGAGGAAGAGCCGATTCCCCACGTGGATCGCCGAACTGAGGACCGGGCTCGGTGTCCCGGGCGTCCCGTCCGCATTCGGCGTCGTGATGGCCTCCCTGGTTCCGCCCCGCACGGCCAGCAGCGTGATCTCGACCAGGTGCGGGGCTGCCGTCAGTCCGGCTCTCACCGTCGCGCGGGCAGGCGGGCTGGACGGGAAGGCGCCGCGGTAGGCTGAGTTCATCTCCTGGAACATCGCCGTGTCGGTGACGTAGACGCGCGCCGACACCACGTCGCCCATCGTCATGCCGGCGGCTCTCAGGATGTCGGCGGCGTTCTGCAGGACCTGCCCGGTCTGCGCCGCCATGCCGCCGGCCACGACCGAGTTGTCGCGACCGTTCCGCGAGATCAGGCCCGAGAGGAACAGCGTGTCGCCGGACTCGATCCCGTAGCTGTACGGGCTCGGCGGTTTCACCCATCCCGCCGGGAGGACGACGCGCCGATCGGCGCCCTCCGGCAGCGCGACGAGGCTCATCTCCACGAGCACCTCGGGCCGGAGCGGACTGACGACGACGGTCGTCCGTGTCGGCGGGTCCTTGGGCCAGTACCCGGGCGTAGACCTCGTTCATGGCGGCGAAGTCGGCCTGGCTGCGGAGGTACACGGTCACCGCGGCGACGCGCTCGAGCCGCGAGCCCTGTGCCGCCAGCCTCGCGGCGAGCGTGTCGAGCACCCGCGCCGTCTGGGCGCGCACGTCGCCGGTCACCACGTTCCCCGAGACGTCGTACGGCCCCGTCCCCGGGAGGTAGATGAGCCGATCCGGCGGCGGCGCCGCCGCGAGGAGCACGGGCAGGCCGAGCAGAAGCAGGAGCGTCAGTGCGGGAGATCTCATGGCTGCCTCACCGGAGATGAAGACGCGGACCATCAGGTACAATGATCGAGGCCGCCGCGCACGGCAGCGCGTCGGCCGGACGAGCGGGAGCCTCCAGGGTGATGATCGAACGGCGGCGATCGAAACTCCACGGCTGGGGCGTGTTCGCCACCAGCCGCATCACGAAGAACACGCGCATTATCCACTACGCGGGCGAGAAGATCACGCACCGCGAGAGCGCGAGGCGGGAGGTCGAGCACCTCCGACGCGGCCATATCTGGTGCTTCCACCTGAACAGCCGCTGGGTGATCGACGGGAGCCGGGGCGGCAACGACGCCCGGTTCATCAACCACTCGTGCACGCCGAACTGCTACGCGCAGATCATCGACGGCGTGATCTGGATCCGGGCGGCCAAGACGATCGAGCGCGGCGAGGAGTTGACCTACAACTACCAGACCGAGGGGGAGAAGACCATCGCGTGCCAGTGCCGGCCGAACTGCCGGACGAGACTGTAATGAACGTCTTCTACCTGCACGGCTTCGGATCGTCCCCCGCGTCGGGCAAGGCCACGTTCCTGCGCGAACGGCTGTCGGCATACGCCATCGAGCTGCACGCCCCGGATTTCAACCAGCCCGACTTCACCACGCTTACGGCGACGCGAATGCTCTCGCAGCTCCGCACCGCAATCGACGCGCTGCCGGCCGGCCCGGTGGCGCTCGTCGGCTCGAGTCTTGGCGGCTTCCTGGCAATCCACGCCGCCGCGAGGCAGCCGGCCGCCACCACTCATCCGATCGCTCGCCTGGTTCTTCTCGCGCCCGCGGTCGACTTCGCGTCGGGGCGGGACGGCTGGCTGACCGACGCGGAGCTCGACGACTGGCGCCGCACCGACCGGCGCGAGGTCTTCCACTACGCCTACGGTCGGACGCTGCCCCTGGGCTTCGCGCTGTACGAAGACGCTCACGCCTACGACGCGTTCGCGGCGCGATTCGACATCCCCGCGCTGGTCTTCCAGGGCTCGGGAGACACGGTCGTGAACCCCGACCGCGTGAAGGCGTGGGCGGCGCCGCGCGCGAACGTCACCCTGCGCATGGTCGAGGACACGCACCAGTTGCAGGAGAGCCTTCCGGCGATCTGGCAGGAGAGCGCGCCGTTGCTGGGCCTTGCCGGCGCCGACGCCGTTCCTGTCAGGCCAGCCGGCCGCGCTTGATCTTCGACACCTGGGCCAGCGGATCGCGTCGCGCCAGGGCCTCGACGAGCGGCTCGTTCAGGAAGGCGATCGCCGGGGCCATGCGCTCGAACTGCCGGACGACGGTGGCGTAGAAGGCCGGGCTCACCGCGAAGGCCGCCGGGTAGTCCTTCCCGAAGATGAACTGCTTGAGCTTCAGGTACTCCGCCGCGGGGTGATCGGGCGGGTAGCCGCGGGGGACGCGCTTGAGGCTGTCTCCGTAAACGGGCCCGACCGTCCGCTTGAACGTCGGCGATTCCACCAGCGTGCGGAAACGGCTGTAGTTCGCCGCCAGGTACTCGCGCAGCGCGTGCAGGTCGGGAGGCTCGGGCATGTAGACGCCGCCGACGAGCATCGCGCCATCGGGGCCGATCTCGAGGTACAGGCTCGCGCCCCGGTGGCGGGGCAGATCGCGGTGCGGGAAGATCGCGCCCACCTGCGTCTTGAACGGGAGCTTGTTGGAGCTGAAACGCGTGTCGCGGTAGATCCGGTAGAGCGACGCGCGCGGCGACGCGACGAGATCGGGAGCGAAGGCGCGAAGGTCGAGGGCGAGGCGTTCGACCAGCGCGACCATCGGCTGCCGCACGTCGCGCTCGTACGCGTCCCGGTGCCCGGCGAACCACGCGCGGTCGTTGTGGCGCTTGAGGCCGCGCAGGAAGGTCAGCGTTCGAGGGGTGAAGCAGGGAGTATTGGTCACTGAGGGAAGTATACTGGACTCAGGGAGTCCTTAAAATGCTCATTCGTCGCCCTCCGGACATACCCTCGTCCGAGATCACCGACGAGCGGCTGTACCTGAAACGCCGCGAGTTCATCGAGACGGTCGGCCTGGCCGCGGCCGGTCTGGCCGCCGGCGTCGTGAGCCTCGACGCGCAGCCGGCCGGTCGTCCGCCCAGGCTGGAGCACGTAGGCAAAGGCCCGTTCGGGACGACGGAAGCGATGACGCCCTACGAGGACGTCACCACCTACAACAACTTCTACGAATTCGGCTCCGACAAGTCGTCGCCCTCGCAGCGCGCGGGGTCTCTCAGGACGCGCCCGTGGACCGTGAAAGTCGACGGTGAGTGCAACCATCCCGCCGACTACGAGTTCGACGATCTCGTGAAGCCATACACGCTCGAGGAGCGCGTTTACCGGATGCGCTGCGTCGAGGGCTGGTCGATGGTCATCCCCTGGGTCGGGTTCCCGCTCGGCGGCCTCATCAAGCGGTTCGAGCCGACATCCCGGGCGAAGTTCGTCGAGTTCACGACGCTCCTCGACCCGCGGCAGATGCCGGGCCAGCGCAGCTCGGTGCTGGAATGGCCCTACGTCGAGGGGCTCAGGCTCGACGAGGCGATGAACCCGCTCACGATCCTGGCGGTCGGCCTCTACGGCGTCGCGTTGCCCAACCAGGACGGGGCGCCGCTCCGCCTGGTGGTGCCGTGGAAGTACGGCTTCAAAGGGATCAAGTCGATCGTCCGGATCAGCTTCGTGGAGAACCAGCCGGTCGGCGCGTGGGAGCGTCAGAACTCGCACGAATACGGGTTCTACTCGAACGTCAACCCGCAAGTCGATCACCCGCGCTGGAGCCAGGCCACCGAGCGGCGCATCGGTGAGTTCTTCAGGCGCAAGACGCTGCTGTTCAACGGCTACGGCGACCAGGTGGCGGGCCTTTACGCGGGGATGGACCTGAGGAAGTACTTCTGATGTCCGCCACGCGCGTGCTCAGGTTCGTCGTCAAGCCGGCGGTGTTCGCGGCCGCGCTCGTGCCGCTCGGCCTCCTCGTGAGGGGCGCTGTGTCGAACGCGCTCGGCGCCAACCCGATCGAGGCGGTGACGCACACGACCGGTGACTGGACGCTGCGCTTCCTGCTGCTGACGCTCGCCGTGACGCCGCTGCGCTGGCTCACCGGGTGGAACCCGCTCGTGCGCTTCCGGCGCCTGCTCGGCCTGTTCGCGTTCTTCTACGGCACCCTGCACCTGCTCACCTACGTGGTGCTCGACAAGTTCTTCGCGTGGCACGAGATCTGGCGCGACGTCATGCACCGGCGTTTCATCATGGTCGGCGCGCTGGCCTTCACCGTGCTGGTGCCGCTGGCCGCCACCTCGACCGCCGGGATGATCCGCCGGCTGGGCGGCCCCGCGTGGCGGGCGCTGCACCGGCTCGTCTACCTCTCGGCCGTTGCCGGCGTCATCCACTACTGGTGGCTCGTGAAGGCGGATATTTCGAAACCGAGGATCTATGCGGCGGTGCTGGGCACGCTGTTCAGCGTGCGGCTGGCGGTGGCCTGGCGCCGGCGACAGCAGACTACCGGGCGGGTTCGCCCCCGCGCTTCGATCGCAGCCAGCCGACAATCGCCGGAAGCAGCGACAGGAAGATGACGACGGCGATCACGAGGTCCACCCGGCCCCGCACGAGGTCCGGGGCCGCCATCCCGAGCAAGTACCCGGTCAGGCACATCGACGTGACCCATAAGGCGCCGCCGACGACGTTGAACATCGCGAACCGGCGGTAGCTCATGCCGGCCGCGCCGGCGACAACCGGGGCGAAGGTCCGGACGACAGGCATGAACCGCGCAATCACGATCGTCTTGCCGCCGTGGCGTTCGTAGAAGGCGTGCGTGCGGATCAGGTGCTCGCGCCTGAAGAAGAAGGAGTCCGGGCGGCTATACAGCTTCTGGCCGGCCTTGTGGCCGATGAAGTAGCCGGTCGCGTCGCCGACCACCGCGGCGACGAGAAGACAGAGGATGAGCGTCACGATCTCCAGGTCTCCGCGGGCGGCGAAGATGCCGGCGGTGACGAGGAGTGAGTCCCCCGGAAGGAAGAACCCCACCATCAGCCCGGTCTCCGCGAAGACGATGAAGCTCAGGCCGGAGAGACCGGCCAGTCCGACGAGTCTCTCGACGTCGTACACGGTTCGGAAGAACTCCCGAATCCAATCCACTCCGCACACTCCTGTCAGCCGTCCCACGCGCGGGAAAGGGGCAGATTATATCCCGAATGGACCGGTACCCACCGGGGCCGTTCCGATCAATACTCAGTCGGGCACGCTCAACTGGTCCTGGTCGTCAGCGGGCCCCGTCCGTCGCTTGTTCGGTCCGAACCGCCCGGGGACCAGCCGAGGAGGGCATATGGACACCCATCACGCCGCCGCCGTGCAGGATGGTGAACGAGCGGACATCGTGGCCATGGCCGACGAGATCGTGCAGATGCTGGGGCACGTTCGCGACGGGTTCGGCCGCCTCGACCCGCAGCTGGTGGAACAGGCGTCGCGGCTCGGCCGGCTCGTGCACAAGCAGGAGCAGGGGGTGCTCGAGCGGCTGGCGCGGCAGTCGGTCGCGGCGAGAATCGCCGGCGCGGCCCGCAACGAAGACGTGGTCTTCGTGCCGATGCACCTCGAGCGGATCGCCGAGAACGTCGAGCGGCTGGCCGCGTCGACGGTGAAGGTCGTGCGGGAAGGCACGCTGTTCACCGACCGGGCGGTGAGAGAGGTGGGCGGCCTGATAGCGTCGGCGATCGAGATCCTCGAGGGCGTGCGCGACGCGATCAGGACCGGCAACCTGGTGCTGGTGCGCTACGTCATCGAGGCCGGCCGATCGTGCGAGGCGCGCGTGAACGAGTACGCCCACTTCCACGAGAAGCGGCTGATCGAAGGCGTGTGCCAGCCGCGGGCGTCGTCGATCTACCTGATGATGCTCGACGACATCCGGGGGATCGAGTGGCACGCGCGGCAGATTGCGGAGAAGCTCCACGGGATGCCGCCGCCGGGCGGCGCCGCGCCGGGAGATCGGCGCGGTCACCCCATCGACCTGTGACGCCGCGCGGCCGCCGTGCCTGGCGTCGGGCTGAGACAGGGACCTGCTGATGCGACGTGTGTTTGCGCCCTGGTGGGTCGTTCCCTGTGCGGCCTCCTTCCTGGCGTACTTCCTGCTCCTCGTCTATTGCGACGTCTGGCGGCCCGAGGCCGAGGGACTCAGGCTCACGTCGTCGGCCGGGCTGAATGGCCTGCTCGTGGAGGCCGTGTCGCCGGGATCGCCGGCGGAACGGGCCG
This sequence comes from uncultured Acidobacteriota bacterium, assembly GCA_963717945.1. Taxonomy (GTDB): domain Bacteria; phylum Acidobacteriota; class Vicinamibacteria; order Vicinamibacterales; family Fen-181; genus FEN-299. The sequence continues at coordinate 1,227,746 of CAVQXT010000007.1, forward strand.
GGATTCGCGAGGGCGACACGATCCTCTCGGCTGACCGGCGGCCCCTCAGGTCGCGGCTGGAGTGGGAAGCCTTCGAGACCAACCTCCGTTTCGACCGCCCCCTTTCGATCGAGGTGTCGCACGGCGGCGCCTCGCGACGCGTCGAGTGGACCGTGGCGCGGGAAAGTTGGAACTACTGGCTGGGCCGCGAGGGCGTCGAGCTGCTGCTGACCAGGCTGGTCCAGCTTGTGTCGCTCAGCCTCGGCCTTTTCGTCGTCTTCAAGCGTCCCGACGATTTCGGCGCCAGAGTCGGCGGCTGGCTGCTGGCCACGTTCGGCGTGTTCTGTCTCGCCTTTCCGTACCGGCTCTTCGACGTCTGGCGCGAGCTGCCGGCGGCAGCCGGCGTCGTGCTCTGGATGCCGCTCATTAGCACGAGCCTGCTGCCCGGACTGCTGCTGGCGTTCTTCCTCTGCTTTCCGCGGCGCGTGCTGCACTCCACCCTGGCGTGGGTCGGCATCTGGGCCCCCGCCCTGGCCGTCGGTGCGCGGCAGGCCTGGTTCCAGCTGAACTTCGTCTACCGGGCGGGAGCCGATCGGCTGCCGGACCAGTGGTTCGGATGGCGGTTCGGCGTGGCCATGGGCTACCTGTGCGCGGCCGCGGTCGTGGCGCTCGTCAGATACCGCCGCGCGGAACCGACCGAGGGCCGCCGGCTGGCGGTGATGGCCCTCGGAGGCGGCCTGGGCGCGGTCGGGGGAGGTTTCATCGCGTTCGTGTTCTGGCGCGGGTCGCAGACGGCCGTGTTTGCCTCGCCCTGGGTTGCCCTCGCCACGCTCTTGCTGCTTGTCGTGCCGCTCTCGTTCACCTACGCCATCCTGCGCCATCGCCTGTTCGATGTCACCCTCATGATTCGGCAGGGCGTGCGCTACGCCCTGGCGCGGCGCCTGCTGCTGTCGATCGTGCCGGCGCTGGCCGCCCTGATGGTGCTCGACGCCTACTGGCACCGCGACCGGGCGATCGAAGCCCAGTTCGTCGCGCGCGCGCCGATCTACGGCCTGCTGTCGGTGCTGGCGCTGGTCGCCGCGCATCAGCGCCAGCGCTGGCTCGACGGCCTCGACAAGCGCTTCTTCCGCGACCGGTACGACGCCCGGCGCCTGCTGCACGAAGTCGTCGACGACGTTCGCCATTCGCCCGGGCTGCCGGAGGCCGCCCCGCTCGTCGTGGATCAGATCGCGCGCGCGCTGCACCCGCAGTTCGTGACGCTGCTGGCGCAGCGGGCCGAAGGGGGGCCGTACGAGGCGATGGCGGCCGCGCCGCCATCGGCCGGACCGGCGGACCTCGCGGCCGGCTCGAAGCTGGTGGCGCTCGCCCGGCTCCTCGGAGAGCCGCTGGATCTGTCGGCGGCAGGTGACGGATGGCTGGCCTCCCGGTTGTCGCCGGTCGAAACGTCGGTCGTCGAACGGCTCGGACTCGAGATGGTGGTGCCGATCGATCCGGGCCGCGGGCGCCCGGCCGCGCTGCTGGCGCTCGGGGCCCGCCGATCCGAGGAGCCGTATGCGGAGGAGGACCGCCAGATGCTCAGGACGATCGCCCAGAGCCTGGCCGTGCTCGAGGGGCGCGAGCGGGGCGACCCGTCCCTGGAGACGGTGTTCGCCGAGTGCGGGCGGTGCGGCGCTTGTTACGATCACGGCACCGAGGTCTGCCCGGCGGACGCCAGCCCGCTCGCGCCCGTCGCCCTGCCGCGCGTGCTCTCGCGGCGCTACCGCCTCGAGCGCCGACTGGGCCGCGGCGGGATGGGCGTGGTCTACGCCGCGTCGGACCTCTCGCTCGGCCGGACCGTCGCGGTCAAGGTGCTTCGCGAGGAACTGGTGCACGATGTCGAGAGTGCCGGCCGCTTCGAGCGCGAGGCGCGGGTGTCGGCCATGTTCACCCACCCGAACGTCGTCACGGTGCACGACTTCGGCGTGGCGTCGGGCTCGCGGGCCTTTCTCGTGATGGAACTGCTCGAGGGCACGAGGCTCAGGGACGAGATCGACCGCGGTCCGATGAGCGGCGCCCGCGTCCTCTCGATCATGCGCGGCGTGTGTTCGGCCGTCGATGCCGCGCACCGCCGGCAGCTGGTGCATCGCGACCTCAAGCCGGAGAACGTCTTCCTCGTCCGCGGCGACGTCGGTGAGACACCGAAGGTTCTCGACTTCGGCATCGCCAAGGTGCTGTCAGGCGGCGCCTCGTCCTCGCCGCTCGACACGGGCCTCGGGGTGGTGGTCGGGACGCCGCGGTACATGGCGCCCGAGCAGCTCCGTGGAGGATCGCCGGAGCCCTCCTGGGACGTCTGGGCCCTCGCCGTGGTGGTGTACGAGATGTTGACGGGATCCCATCCATTCGCCACACTGGCCCTCGGCGTCGCCGGTGCGGAGCCGAGCGCAGGGCCGGCGTGGGCCGCGGAGGATGGCCGCGTCCCGGCGGCGTGGCGGCCGTTCTTCTCCCGGTGGCTCGCCGTCGAGCCGGCCGGGCGGCCGGCCGACGCGCGGGGGGTGTTCGACGAGCTGGCGCAGATGCTGGAGCAGGAGTGAGATGACCGATCAGCCTGAAGACCCATCGGCGGGGGCCCGCGACCGGCGGCGGTTCGCCACCACGAGGTGGAGCCAGGTGCTCGCAGCCGGCCAGACCGGCGCCGACGGATCGCGGGAGGCGCTCTCGCGCCTGTGCGAGTCGTACTGGTATCCGCTCTACGTCTACGTCCGGCGCTGGGGGTACGACGCGGACCAGGCGCAGGACCTGACGCAGGAGTTCTTCTCCCGGCTGCTCGAGAAGCACTACCTGAAGGCCGCCGACCCGTTGCGCGGGAGGTTCCGGTCGTTCCTGCTGGCCTCGCTCAAGCACTTCCTGTCCAACGAGCGGGATCGCGCCGGCGCCGTCAAGCGCGGCGGCCGGGCCACGGTGATTCCGCTGGAGATCGAGAACGCGGAGGGTCGATACAGCCTCGAGCCGCCCGACGACGAAACGCCGGAGACGATCTACGAACGTCGCTGGGCGCTCACACTGCTCGAGCGCACGCTGGCGCGGCTGTCACGCGAATTCGAGGCGTCGGGCAAGCGGGCGCTCTTCGCCCGGCTCGAGGGGTATCTCACCGGCGAGCAGGAGACGCTCCCGTACGCGGAGCTGGCCTCGGAGCTGGGCATGAGCGAGGGCGCGGTCAAGGTGATGATCCACCGGCTGCGCCGCCGGTTCGGCGCGCTGCTTCGCGAGGAAGTCGGCGACACCGTGTCGGCTCCCGCGGAGGTGGACGACGAGATTCGCGAGCTGTTTCGCGCGTTGAAGGGGGAGTGAGAGGCGGTGGCGGCTCCGACCGATTGTCCGCGCTGCGGCCGCACGTCGCCCGGTCTCGGGAGGGCAGGGCTCTGCCCGTCGTGCCTGCTCGGCCTCGCGCTCGACGCCGACCACTCGCCGGAGTGCGACGATCAGTCGGACGCGCCGGCTCCCGTCTACAGGGTGCTCACCGTCCTGGCGTCCGAGCCGGCCCGCACGATGTACCTCGCCGAAGAGGACGGAACGCGGCGGCTCCTGACGCTGGACGTCGTGCGAACGGCCCGGATTGCCGGCGCGGCCGAACCCTCCTGGCTCGACCAGCGCCTCCGCGCCCTGACCCGGTGGGTCCACCCGAGCGTGCCGCGCGTCGTCGACGGGCGTCGCACTGCCGCCGGCGATTACTGCGTCATCGCCCACTACGCGAGCGGGCCGCCGCTCGACCGGTACTGCCAGGCGCGGCGCCTCGACGGGCCGGGCCGGGCGCGCCTGTTCGCGCAGGTGTGCGAAGCCGTCGCCGACGGCCACCGCCACGGCGTCTGTCACGGGCGGCTGCGCCCGGACCTGGTCGTCGCGGGCGCCGCCGGTGACGGCGTCGTTCCGCTCGTCCTGGGCTATTCGTTGCTGCCCGAGCGGGTGCCGACCGTCGAAGACGATCTTCCCGCGCTCGAACTTCTGGCGCGCGCGATGGGCTGGCAGGGCCAGCCGGGACGCTCGTGGCGCTCGGTGGACGACCTGCTGGCGGCGGCGTCGGCCGACTGGCCGCCGCCGACAGGACAGAATGAGGGGCGCCGTGGCTGACCTGCTGGAGTGTCTCATCCAGATCAAGGGCGTTGCCGACACGCCCAGGCGCCTGGCGGCCCGCGCGGCGGACGTCCGTACGAACGCACTGTCGCCAGCCGACGGCGAGCGCAGGGTGAGGGAAGTGACGGCTCGGCTGGCCGCGGCGGAGATGGTCTACCGCGACTGCCTCTCGATGATGCTGACAGTCGAACGACCGACGCTCCCGGCGCTGCCGGGCGTTCATGCGCCGGCGGCGGCGACGCTCTCGGCCGCGGAGGCTCACGCCGTGTTCGCGGCGAGGCGCGCCGACACCGTGCAGGTGCTCGAGCAGTGCTCGGCCGAGCAGTTGAACCGAATCGGCTTCGAGCCGTCCCGCGGGCCGATGACGGTGGCCGACCTCGTGGCGCTCATGCTCGCGCACGACACCGACAGCCTCGGCGAGATCGCCGTCCCATAGGTGGGCGTTTCCCCCTGGTAACCAAGTCGGCGATCTCCGTCAGGTCAATCTCAGGAGGCTGCCCGCGATGAATCGAAGCGATCGGCGGCTCGAGCGATGGCTCGCGGCGGGCGTTATCGACGGGGAGGCGGCTGAGCGAATCCGGACGTTCGAGGCCGAGCGTGAGCGCGGCACCAGCAAGGCCCTGCCGGTGGCGCTGGCGCTCGGGTTCGGCGGGCTGCTGGTGGCGGCCGGGGTCCTGCTGTTCGTGGCGGCGAACTGGGACCAGATGTCGCCGGCCCTGCGGACGACCGCCGTCCTGTGCCTGGTGGGCGTCTTTCACGTCGGCGGAGCGGTGGCCGCGGGTCGCTTCGAGGCGCTGGCGACGACAATGCACGCCCTCGGCACTGTCGCTCTCGGCGCGGGCATCTACCTTGCGGGTCAGATCTTCAACCTGAACGAGCACTGGCCGAGCGCCGTGCTCCTCTGGGCCATCGGGGCGTGGGCGGGCTGCTGGCTCCGCCGCGACTGGCCGCAGTTCGCCCTGGCGGCGGTCCTGACGCCGGCATGGCTCCTGGCCGAATGGTCCTCGCTCCACTTCTGGGACGCGTGGCGGGTGCCCGCCCCGGAAGTCGGCATGTTCCTGCTTGCGCTGGCCTACCTGACGGTCGACCGCGGGCGCCTGTCGCGCGCCATCGAACGGACCTTGTCCTGGCTTGGCGCGCTGTCTCTACCGGTCTGCGCGATCGCATTGGCCATGGCGCCGGTCGCGCGGATAGAGAGAGAGACTCACGACTCGTTCAGGCCGTTTCTCGCCCAGATGGGGTACAAGGCCATCATCACCCCGACCGAGGCGGCAGTCGCGTGGACCGTGGCGCTCGCCCTGCCGCTTGCCCTCGCGGCGCTTCTTCGCCGACGTGCCGCCTGGTTGAACGGCGTGGCCGCGCTCTGGGCGATCGCGCTCGTGAACCTTTACGTCTTCCGCAATCGACTCTGGATTTACCCGTGGCTCGCCGTCGGCTGCGTCGGCGTCGTCTGGTGGGGCCTGCGTGAGCGCCGCGCGGCGCTCGTCAACTTCGCCGCGGCCGGGTTCGCCCTCACCGTCACGGCGTTCTACTTCGAAACCGTCATGACGAAGATGAGCCGTTCGGTCAGCCTCATGGGCCTCGGCCTGCTGTTTCTCGTCGGCGGCTACCTGCTCGAACGGGTGAGGCGGCGGATGGTCGACAACGTGAAAGGGGGTCGGGCATGACACGCGGCATGCGCAACGGGCTGATTCTCGCCGCGATCCAGCTCGCCATCGTTGCCAGCCTGGGAGTCAAGCTGCTGGCCGACCGCGCGAACTGCCCGCGGGTCTGGGTGCGCACGGCGCCGGTCGATCCGAACCTGCCGATCCGAGGCCGTTACCTGAGCCTTCGCCTCGTGGTTGACCACTACGAGCGGATGCCGTCGCCGACCGTGCTTCGCGGGATGGCTCCCGGCCAGGTGACGACGATCTGGGGCGAGCCGAAGATGGTGCGATTCGAGGTGCGCGACGGGCGACTGACGGCGACCGGGTCGGACGTGGATACGGGCGTCCTCGGCCATGTCATCAGGCGTGGCGACCGGGAGTCCCTCGAACTCGACCCGGTGGCGTTCTTCATCTCCGAGTCGGTGCGCGACCCATCCATTCGTCGGGCCGGCGAGGAACTCTGGGCGGAAGTGACGATCCCGCGCCGCGGTCCGCCGCGGCCGATCAGGCTCGGCGTGAAGAAGAATGGCACGCTGACGCCGCTCTCGCTGCCATGACCTGCGAGCCCGCCGCGACCTAATCCCGGGACGTCGCCGCGGCGGGTGTCGCGTCCCTCCGCCGCTTCCAGTAAAAGTAGACCGGCACGCCGAGGGCGAGGAAGGCGAGTCCCGCCCACGCCTGCGCGGGGCGCTGGACGAGCGTCACCGCGACGAACCAGGCGGACATGGCGACGAAGAACAGCGGTGTCCACGGATAGAGCGGCACGCGCGAGACGCGCTCGGCGTCCGGCAGACGTCGCCTGAAGACGAACACGCTCGCGGCGGCGAGGCCGAAGAAGATCCAGTCGGTGAAGACCACGTAGGAGATCAGGTTCTCGAACGTGCCCCAGAAGAGGATCAGGAGCGCGGCCCAGAGCGACTGCGCGAGGATCGCGAAAGCGGGCGTCCTGAACCGCGGGTGAACCTCGGCGACGCGCCTGAAGAAGAGCCCCTCGGTGGCCATGGCGAAGTAGATCCGCGGCGCGGTCAGCGTGTAGATTCCCACCACGCCGAACGTCGAGATGAAGATCGCGAGCGAAATGGCCGAGCCGCCCGCCGTCCCGAACACGCGGGACACGGCGTCGGCCGCGACGCGCGGGGAGGCCGCGATTTCCTGCGGCGTCAGCAGGAACATGTAGGCGACGTTCACCAGCAGGTAGATGACGGTGACGACTGCCGTGCCGGCGATCATCGCGAGCGGAAGTGTGCGGCGCGGATCGCGGACCTCCGCCGAGGCATACGTGGCGTGCTGCCAGCCGCCGGTGGACCACAGGACGCCGACCATGGCGGCGGCCAGCCCGGCGCCGAGGCCGCCCGGAATCGCCGGCGCCGCGAATGCGAAGCTCGTCGTGTGGGCCGAGCCGAAGGCGAGGCCGACCGCGACCAGGGCCGCGATGCCGGCGATCTTGAGGACGGTGAAGACGTCCGAGAAGATCGCGCCCGCCCGCACGCCCACCACGTTGATGGTGGTCAGTAGCAGGAGGCCGGCGATGGCGACGATCTTCGTGCCCGACGGGCCGAGCGGCACGAAGTAGCCGAAGTAGGTGGCGAAGGCGACGCTCAGCGCGCCCAGGCCGCCGGCGTTGACGACGAGGAAGTACGCCCAGCCGAACAGGAACCCGACCAGGCCGCCGTACGCCTCGGTCAGGTACACGTACTCGCCGCCGGCTTTCGGCATCAGCGCCGCCAGCTCCGCGAACGTCAGCGCCCCAGACATCGCCATGAGGCCGCCCACGGCCCACACCGCCAGGATCAGCCACGGGGAGGGCAACGCGTGGGCGATCAGCGACGGCGTCAGGAAGATGCCCGAGCCGATCGTGCCCCCGATGGCGATCATCGTCATGTCGAAGAGCGTCAGGCTGCGGCGCAGTTCGGCCATCGTCCTCACCCCGCTTCGGCGACCGGCGGCTCGGCGTCGGCCGCATGTTCTGAACGTGTGACCAGTGCCACGGCGGGGACGATGATCACCGCGCCGGCGACGATGTAGCGATCGAGCGATTCGCCGAGAAACGCCCAGCCGAGCAGGACCGCCACGACCGGGTTGACGTACGCGTAGGTCGCGACCTTCGACGTCGGCACGTGCCGCAGCAGCCAGATGTAGGCCGAGTAGCCGACCCAGGATCCGAAGACCACCAGGTAGGCGATGGCGCCCACGCTGGTGAGGTTCCAGACGGCCCGGTGGTGTTCGCCCAGGGCGGTGGCCGCGCCGACGTTGATCACGCCCGCGCAGAGCATCTGCCAGCCGCTGGCGACCAGCGGATCGACTGCGATCTTCCACCGACGCGAGAGCACCGACCCGAACGCCCAGCAGAGCGACGAGCCGAGCAAGGCGAGGCAGGCGGCGAGCTCGGCCCACCCCAGCGACGGCCCGGAGGCGACCTTCGGCCAGAACAGCACGGCGACGCCCAGGCCGCCGAGGGCGATGCCGGCCACCCCGGACGCCGGGACCCTGTCGCCGGTCGGCAGCACGAAGCGCTCCACCACCAGGAACCAGATAGGGACGATCGCGACCAGTAGCGCGGACAGTCCCGAGGGAAGGAACAGCTCGGCCCAGGCCAGGACGGAGTTCGAGATGCTCAGCAGCAGCACGCCGATGACGGCGAGCTGGAACAACTGGCGTCGGGTGACGCGGACGCGCCGGCCCGTCACGGCGCAGAAGGCGAGCATCAGCGAGCCTGCGACCGAGAACCTCGTGCCGGCGAGCAGGATCGGCGGCACTCGTTCGACCGCGACGCGGATGCCGAGATACGTCGAGCCCCAGAACACGTAGAGCAGGGCGAACGCGAGGATGGTGGTCGAGCGGCGACTGATGGGCAACCTCCGCGTCAGTGTATACGAAGTCCGGCATACGCCTTACGCCTTACGCCTCACGACGCCACGGGCTCGCGGCCCTAGGCGCAGGGCTGAAGCCCTGCGCTATCTGCTGCTCCTGCGGCGACCCACAGATACCGCAGGCCTTCAGGCCTGCGCTTCTGCCGTCCGCCTACTTGCTCCGACGTCCACGTTTGTGTGAAACTTCGGCGTCGTCTGGCGGTCTGGTCACGCCCCCATCCCCCGCAAGGAGCTCCATGCTCGCACGCCGCTCGCGTCTGTCGTTCGTCTGCCTGTTGGTCGTCGTCCCGCTGCTCGCCGCGTCCGGCCTCGTCGCACAGGGCCCCGCGCAGGGAGACCGCTGCCTGGTGCCCGCCGCAATCCGCGACCCGATCCTCAACGAACTGGCCGGCGAGCAGGCGCTCGTGCACGTCCAGCTGCTCTCGGCCAACCGGGATCGGCAGGCCGAGGAGTACCAGAACCAGTTCTTCGAAACGACCTATATCAGCGAGATGGCCCGACAGTACGGCCTGTCGGACGTGCGCGTCGATTTCTTCCCGACCCGCGACGTGTGGGACGGGGTGGAAGGCGACCTGTGGCTCGTCCAGCCGACCAGGGAGAAGATCGCGGGCCTGGCGATGGTGCCCACGGCGCTGGCGCCGGGCAGCAGGAGCGCGGACGTGGAGGCGGAGGTGGTCTTCGTCGGCGCGGGCAAGGAGCCGGACTACGCGGGCAAGGACGTCAAGGGGAAGATCGTGCTCGGCAGCGCGTCGGTTGGGTCGTTGGCCACCGTCGCGTGGCAGCACGGCGCGGCCGGCCTCCTCGGCACCGGCAGCCCGGGCGTGGACGACCAGGCGCCCGGCGCCACGCTCGACCAGATCGGCTGGAGCAGCGTCAACGTGCCGGCGGGCCAGAACGGCTTCGGTTTCGCGCTCTCGCTGCGCCAGTTCCTGCGCCTGCGCGACCTCATCGACCGGGGCCAGAAGGTCGTGATGCGCGCGCACGTCGTCAGCCGGACCTTTCCCGGGAAGATGAACGTGATCTCGGCCGCCATCCCGGGCACCGACCCGGCGGCGGGCGAACTGGTGATGGTCGCGCACGCCTTCGAGACGATCGCCACACCGGGCGCCAACGACAACTGCACCGGTGTCGCCACGATTCTCGAGGTGGGGCGGACGCTCGCGCGGCTCGTCAAGTCCGGCGTGCTGCCGCCGCCGCGGCGCACGATCCGGTTCCTGTGGGGGCCGGAGATTTCAGGCTCGACCGCCTACATGTTCGCCCACCCGGAGCTGCAGGATCGTCTGCTGGCCGCGTTGAACTTCGACATGACCGGCGCGAACACGAAGCTGACCGACACGTATCTGCGGATGAAGATGACGCCCGATTCGAGGCCGAGCTACCTGAACGACCTGATGGCGAGCCTGCTGCAGCTGGTGGACCAATCCGACATCCGCGCCCAGCAGGGCGTGAACGCGCCGTTCAACTACCGGCTCTCGCCCGTCGCCGCCATCGCGTCCGGCAGCGACCATTCCGTGTTCAACAACGGCGGCGTGCCGGCGATGCAGTTCAACTACTGGCCCGACAACTTCTACCACAGCAGCGAGGACCGGGTGAACGACGTGGACCCGACCGAGCTCAAGCGGGTCGGGTTCATGGCGGCGTCGGCCTTCTACTACCTGGCGACGGCCGGTCCGGACCAGGCGCGGGACCTGGCGTTCGAGTCCACGGCCAACGGGGAACGGTGGATTGCCGAGGTGGCTCGCCAGTCGGGCTGGCTGCTCGGTCGTGACGCCGCAGCGCTGCCTGAGCGTTACAAGGCCGCGCAGACCAAGGTCAGCGGCGCCTACGACCGCGCGAGGGGCGCCGTCGAGTCGGTGCAGCGGCTGGCGGCGACACCCGAGGTGGCGGCGACGGTGGCGCGGCTCGTCGGGACGCTGGACGCCGCCCGCGACGCCAACGCAAAGCTGCTCGAAGGCCTCTATGCGGAGCGCGCCGCGGCGCTCGGCGCGAAGCCCGTCCCGATCACGCTCACCGGGAAGGAGCGTGAGTACTCCAGGCTCGTGCCTCGGCGCCTGTTCAGCGTCTACTCCGAGGAAGCGAAGAAACGCCAGTCGCAGGGCGGCGGGCGCGGGGGACGCGGGCAACGGGGGGAGGGGCCGCAGACGCCCCGCCTGCCGGGCCTGGCGGCCGGCGAGGTCACCAACTTCATCGACGGCACGCGCAGCGTGCTGGACATCTACAACGCCGTGCGGGCCGAGTGCGGAAACCTGATCGTGGGGCGCGACGAAACGAAGTTCGCCTACCTCCTCGCGCCCGAGGCGCCGGACGTGGACCTCGACCTCGTCTATGCCGCGCTCGAGACTCTGAGGAAGAACGGGACCATTGAAATCAGGACGATTGAGCCCGCTCCGGCGGTTCGGAAGAAGACGAAGAAATAGAGAAGCTCGACAATCCAAACTATTTCGGGGGTGAGGCCGTCATATCTAGTAACGAGCATAAAGAGCCTCGCTCCTCCCTTGAAGGACCCTCCGAGCCAGGGTCCTTCTTTTTTGCCTGTTTTCTCGTCTTTCTCGCGGCTCGGTTGACAAATCCCGCCCACGGTTCGACACTGCAACAGCGCCGCGGCCGTCCCGAACCAGGGTCGGCGAGGCGAGAGGGATGATTGCCGGCCGGCTGCCGGTCTTCCGGGAGAAATCGTGATGCCTGTCGTGTCCTTCACTTTGAACGGCAAGCCGACCAGCTTGACCGTCGACGCCACCAGGCCGCTGCTCTGGGTGCTCAGAGACGACCTCGGCCTGACCGGCAGCAAGTTCGGCTGCGGCGAGGGCATCTGTGGTGCCTGCACCGTGATCGTCGACAAGCAGGCGGTTCGCTCGTGCGTGACCGCCGTCGGCGACGTCCAGGGGAAGCGTGTCGTCACGATCGAGGGCGTCGCGAACGACGGCCGGCTGCACCCGATCCAGCAGGCGTTCGTGGACCATGCCGCCTATCAGTGCGGCTACTGCACGCCGGGCATGATCATGGGTGCCTACGCGCTGCTGCTCCAGAACCCGAGGGCCACCCGCGCGGACATCGTCAAGGAGCTCGACTCCCACCTGTGCCGGTGCGGGGCCCACGTCCGCATCGTGAGCGCCGTCGAGGCCGCCGCCGGGGCGATGAAAGGGGGCGCGCGATGAAGCCCGTTGACACCGACTTCGACCGCGACCAGGAACTCGTCGTCGACGGCCCCACCACCTTCCCGGTGGACCGCCGCGAGTTCGTCAAGCTGACGGCCACCGGCCTGCTGGTGCTCGTGGCCGTCGATCCCCTCGGCGCCCGCCAGGAGACCGCGCGCCTCCAGACCGGGCGACAGGGCTATCCGACCGACGTCAACGCCTATCTCCACATCGGCGCCGACGGCAAGGTGACCTGCCTGGTCGGGAAGGTCGAACTGGGCCAAGGGGTCATGACCTCGCTGCCGCTGCTGCTCGCCGAGGAGCTCGACGTGACGCCGGCCTCGGTGGACATCGTGATGGGCGACACCGATCTGTGCCCGTGGGACATGGGGACGTTCGGGTCGCTCAGCGTCCGCCAGTTCGGCCCGGTCATGCGCCAGGCGGCGGCCGACGCGCGCGGGATGCTGCTGCAGATGGCGTCGGAGCGCATGCAGGTGCCGGTGGATCGGTTGAGAGTCAAGGCGGGTCTGGTCAGCGACGCGAACGACCCGAAGCGGTCGGTGACGTACGGTCAGTTGACGGCGGGGCAGCGGATCGAGCGCAAGGCGGAGGGGAAGGCGCCGCTCAAGCCGGTCGCCTCCTACACGATCGTCGGCAAGTCGGTCCGGCGGCGCGACGGCGCCGCCAAGGTGACCGGCAAGGCGCAGTTCGCCGGCGACATCGTCCCGCCCGGCGGCGTGCTGCAGGCGAGGGTCCTGCGGCCGCCGGCCCACGGTGCCACGCTCGACCGCGTGGACACGTCCGCCGCCGAGAAGGTCCCGGGCGTGCAGGTGATCCGCGACGGGGACCTGATCGCCGTGCTGCACCCGCACCGCGACGAAGCGGACAAGGCGCTGGCTCTCATCAAGGCCGACTGGACCCGCCACGACCCGCCGTACGACGACCGGACGATGTACGACCACTTCCTCAAGACGGCCGGCGCGCCCACCACCGCCGCCGCAGGGGGCAGCCTCGACGCCGGCGAGAAGCTCGTCACGGAGGTGATCGAAGGCACGTATTACGACAGCTACGTGGCGCACGCGCCGATGGAGCCGCACACGTCGACCGCGGCGGTCGAGAACGGCAAGGTCACCGTCTGGGCGGGGACGCAGACCCCGTTCCCGGTCAAGAACCAGTTGATGCAGGCGCTCAAGCTGCCGGCCGACAAGGTCCGCGTGATCACGCCGTTTGTCGGCGGCGGGTTCGGGGGCAAGTCGGCCTCGCGCCAGTCGATCGAGGCGGCGCGCCTGGCGACGCTGACCGGCAAGCCGGTGCGCGTCGTGTTCAGCCGCGAGGAGGAGTTCTTCTACGACACGTTCCGCCCGGCCTCGATCGTCAAGATCCGGGCCGGCATCACGCCGTCGAAGACGATCGGCTTGTGGGACTACCTGGTGTACTGCGCCGGGGAGCGCGGCGCGGCGCAGTTCTACGACGTCCCCAACCACCGGACCGCCTGGACCGGCGGATGGAGCGGAGGCTCGGGCGGCCTGCACCCGTTCGCCGTCGGGCCGTGGCGCGCCCCGGGCGCGAGCAGCAACGCGTTCGGGCGCGAGTCGCACATCGACGTGCTCGCCGCGAAGGCGGCCGTGGACCCGGTGGAGTTCAGGCTGAAGAACCTGGCCGACGCCCGGATGATCCGCGTGCTCAACGCGGGCGCCAAGAAGTTCGGCTGGGTGCCGAAGGCGGCCCCGAGCGGGCGGGGCGTGGGCGTGGCGCTCGGCATCGATGCCGGCACGTACGTCGCCATCTTCGCGGAGGTGGCCGTGGACAAGGCCACCGGCGGCGTGGCGGTGAAGCGCCTGACCTGCGCCCAGGAGATGGGCGTCGTCGTGAACCCCGAAGGGGCGCTGCAGCAAATCGAAGGGTGCCTCACGATGGGGCTGGGCTACACGCTCAGCGAAGAGGTGCATTTCACCGGCGGCGAGGTGCTCGAGAAGAGCTTCTCCGGCTACGGGCTGCCGCGCTTCTCGCAGGTGCCGAAGCTCGACACCGTCATTGTCGATGCGCCCGAAGTGGCGTCGCAGGGCGGCGGCGAGCCGGCCATCGTGCCGCTCGGCGCGGCCGTGGCCAATGCCATCTTCGACGCGGTGGGCGCGCGGATGAACCGGATGCCCATGACCCCGGAGCGCGTGAAAGCCGCGATGAAGGGGTAGGGGGCCGTTGCTCACGCTGGGCGACCGGATCCCCGACGTCTACGAGGCGTCGAGCGACACGCTGCTCGGGCGGTTCCTCGACTACGCGGCCGAGAAGGGGCTGACGCTCTATCCGGCGCAGGAAGAGGCGACGCTCGAGCTGCTGGAGGAGAAGAACGTCATCCTCCACACGCCCACCGGGTCGGGCAAGTCGCTGGTCGCCTCGGCCATGCTCTTCGCCTCGCTCGCGCGCGGCCAGCGGGCCGTGTACACCTGTCCCATCAAGGCGCTGGTCAACGAGAAGTGGATGGCGCTCTGCCGCGAGTTCGGTCCCGAGCGGGTCGGCCTCGCGACGGGCGACGCCTCGGTGAACCGCGACGCGCCCATCCTGTGCTGCACCGCCGAGGTTCTCGCGAACATGGCGCTCCGGCAGGGAGCGGCCACCCCGGTGGACAACGTCGTGATGGACGAATTCCACTGGTACGCCGACCGCGACCGAGGCGTGGCCTGGCAGGTCCCGCTGCTGACGCTGCCGCACACCCGCTTCCTGCTCATGTCGGCCACGCTCGGCGACACCAGCTTCTTCGATCGGGCGCTGACGGCGCTCAACGGGCGGCCGACCGTGACGGTGAGGGCGACCGACCGGCCGGTGCCGCTGGAGTTCGCGTACGCCGAGATCCCGCTGGCGCACACGATCGAGAAGCTCGTCGACGAGGACAAGGCCCCGGTCTACGTCGTGCACTTCACGCAGGCCGAGGCCGCCGCGAGCGCGCAGGACTTCACCAGCCTGAAGATCTGCAGCCGCGAGGAGAAGGCGGCGCTCGCCGGGATCGTCGCCGGCTTCGAGTTCACCAGCCCCTACGGCAGCGAGATCCGCAAGTGGCTCAGGCACGGGATCGGCCTGCACCACGCGGGGCTGCTGCCCAAGTACCGCGTCCTGGTCGAGCAACTCGCGCAGCAGGGGCTGCTCAAGATCATCTGCGGCACCGACACGCTCGGCGTCGGCATCAACGTGCCGATCCGCACCGTGCTGTTCACGCGGCTGTGCAAGTTCGACGGCCGCAAGACCGCTCACCTCAGCGCTCGGGATTTCCACCAGATCGCCGGGCGGGCCGGCCGCAAGGGGTTCGACACGCGCGGCTTCGTGGTCGTCCAGGCGCCCGAGCACGTCATCGAGAACATGCGGCTGACCGAGAGGGCGGCGAAGGAAGGCCGGAAGTTCGTCAGGCGCAAGCCGCCCGAGCACAACTTCGTCAACTGGGACCTGGGGACGTTCAAGCGGCTGATCGGCGCGCAGCCCGAGGCGCTGAGCTCCCGCTTCAAGGTGACGCACGGCATGCTGCTCAACGTCCTCAGCCGCCCGGGCGACGGCTGCGGCGCGATGCGCCAGTTGATCCGCGACTGCCACGAGCCGGAGGCCGCGCGGAGCGCGCACCGGCGGCGCGCCTGGCAGCTGTTCCGCAGCCTGTTGGCCCGTCACATCGTCGAGTTCATTCCGCAGACCGAGGGCGGGTCCACGCTTCGGGTCAACGTCGATCTGCAGGACGACTTTTCGATGGACCAGGCGCTGTCGCTCTACCTGCTCGAGACGATCCCGCTGCTCGATCGGGAATCGCCCGGGTACGGCCTCGACCTGCTCACGCTCGTCGAATCGATCCTCGAGAACCCGGAGGTGATCCTCCGCCGCCAGCTCGATCGGATCAAGGACCGGGCGGTGGCGCAGATGAAGGCCGACGGGGTCGAGTACGACCGGCGGATGGAGGAGCTCGAGAAGCTCGAGTATCCCAAGCCGCTCGGCGACTTCGTCTACACGACCTTCAACGCGTTCGCGGACCGGCACCCGTGGGTGGGCGAGGAGAACATCCGGCCGAAGTCGATCGCGCGGGAGATGTTCGAGAGCTACCTGTCGTTTGCCGAGTACATCCTCGAGTACGACCTGGAGCGCGTCGAGGGGCTGCTGCTCCGTCACCTGAACAGCGTCTACAAGGTGCTCAGCCAGACGGTGCCCGACGGGGCGAAGACCGACGATGTGTTCGAGATGGAGTGGTACCTGCGGACGCTGCTGCGGCAGGTGGACTCGAGCCTGGCCGACGAGTGGGAGCGGATGCGCGACCCGGGCTACCAGCCGTTTGCCCGCGCGTTGGTCCCTGGCGCCGAGTCGCGGCCGCCCGGCGCGGAGGCGCTCGAAGCGGACGTGACGCGCGACGCGAAGACCTTCACGGCGGCCATCCGCGCCCGCGTCTTCACGTTCTTGAGGGCGTGGTCGACCGGCGAGGCCCTTTCAGCGCTGGCCGTTCTCGATTCCTTGCAGGACGGGGACGGAGAGGACTGGACGGCCGACCGCCTGAAGCAGGCGTTCGAAGGCTACCGCGCCGAGCACGTGCGCCTGCGCCTCGATCCGGAAGCGAGGAACGTGCGGCACACCCACGTGGAGCCCGCGGCCGACGGCCGGTCGTGGCGGGTGCAGCAGATGCTCGTCGACCCGCAGATGGAAAACGACTGGGTGGCCGGGTTCGGGGTCGATCTCGAAGAGTCTCGCGCCGCCAGCCAGCCGGTCCTGCGCCTGAGCCGGCTCGGCCCCCTGGCCTGAAAGCCGCCCAGCCCGACGGTGTGCGCCGAAACCCGGCCCAGATTCCGCTCCTGAATCGGGGTGCTACAATCGTTGATCGACGAGCCTGTGGCGGCCATCCGCGCGGGCGTCGGGCGCCCGTGCCAGGACCTGGCCGTGGTTCACGCTGCCGCAACTCTGCCGGCTGCTGGAACCGACTGGAGGAGGCGCCATGCCCGTAGCACCCTACGTCGCCGCGTCATCCGACTCCGAGTCCGAGCCCAACCACATCAGCGACGCCCTGCGAGAGCGTCTGCAGACCGCCACCTCCCGCGCGCGGCTCACGCTGGTCGGGGCTCCGCTCCGCCTTCCCGACCCGGTGTTTCCGCAGTATCCCGACAAGGTCGGCGACGTGGAGCCGCCCGCGAAGTACGTGCCGCAACCGGGGCACGTCTATCGCTCGCGGGCGTCGGCGCCCTATATCGCGGGCGCCCTGCGCGGGTGGCTGTATCCGTGGGTGAAGTCGCGCGTGCTGCCGGGGCCGTTCCATCCGATCATCGCCTACTTCTTCACCGAGTGGAAATGCAACCTCGACTGCCACTATTGCTACTCGTTCGACAACCGCGTGACGGGAATGAGCGAGGACACCGCCCGCCGGGCGATCGACTGGCTCGAGGACACGGGCTGCCGCGTGCTGGCGCTGATGGGCGGGGAAGTGCTCCTGCGTCCGGCGTTCGTGCACAAGGTGGTCTACTACGCCGCGAAGAAGGGATTCTGGGTCTACGTGCCGACCAACGGCCGGCTGATGCGGCCGGACGTCATCGATCGGCTGGGGGATGCGGGCGTCGCGACGGTCAATCTCGCCGTCGACGTGGTGGAGGAGCAGGAAGGGCTGCCCAAGGCGCTGGCGCCGATCCGGCCGTGGTTCGACTATCTCATCAAGAAGCAGTACGTCTATGACTTCTCGGTGTTCTTCAACATCAACATCACGCGCGTCAACCTCGACGACGTGAAGCGGCTCACCGAGATCGCGCACGACAACGGCATCGCGACCGACTATCACATCAACGAAGCGCCGTACCTCGAGCAGGAGCACTTCAAGCACGCGACGCTCAACCGCACCCACATCCGGAAGGAGGACTGGCCCGCCGTCGACGCCGCGATCGACTGGCTCATCGAGAGGTATCGATCGGGCTACAAGATGGTCAACTCGGCGCACCGCCTGGCGGAGATGAAGGACTTCATGCGCGACCAGGTCGAGCCGTGGGACTGTCGGGCGGGCCAGAACTCGATCATCATCCGGACCGACGGAACGCTGGCGCCCTGTTTCCCGATGTACTCCGCGACCGAGGACTGGGGCGTCGTCGGGGCCCCGCGCTTCGACGTCCGGGAGTTGGACAAGATGAAGGTGACGTGCCAGAAGCACTGCTTCTCGACGCTCAACCACAACCTCGCCTACTGCTACAAGGCGAGCCGGGCCATCAGGTGGGTGCTGAAGCAGGCCGCGCACGGCTTCCAGGGGACCCACGGCGGATTCGAGGACTGAAGGTCGTTCCTCAACGCTTCTGCACCGGTGCCCCCTTGAGCCACTGGTGATCGTCCATGGCCCGGGCCCATCATGGCCGTGCCCGTGCGCCCGTCGTTCGCGACGCCCGCACCCGTCGAGGCACACGAAATCTGTCGGGATCGGGCAGAACGACCCCTATGCGATGGACGAGGTCGGCGAAGCGTGCGTCCGGGTGAAGGGGGTCGAGCCCGGGAGATCCGGACAGCCAGAACAGGTGGCCATCCCGGAGCCGGTAGGACGCTTCGAGACAATCGAACGCCGCGTCGACCTCGCCAAGTCCCGCGTGGATGACCGCGAACGCGATCGGTGGAGCCTGACCTTGCGTGCGGAGTCGTTCGAGTTCTCCGAAGAGGTCCCTGGCCTCGTCTGTCCGGCCGAGCCGGCCGTAAACATGTCCCAGGTAGGAAAGTGACAAGGCTTCGCGTGAGTGGCTGAGAGCCTTCTCCAGGGCCGCAACCGCGTCCTCGGTCCGACCCTGATACCACGCAGACCACCCGAGCACGAAGTAGGGCTGAAGTGAATCCGGGAATCGTTGGATGGTCTGCCTGGCTTGCGCCTCTGCCCGCGAGAGCTGGCCCATCTGGAGAAACATCCAGGCGGCATATTGATTCGGCATGAGCGGCGCGGGATTGAGCTTCAGCATGTACTGAACCTCGCTCACCGCTTCGGACTTCTGGCCGACGAACGACAGCAGCGTCGCATAGAACGAGTGGGCATCCGTCTCACTCGGGCTCAGTTCGATGGCGCGCCGAACCTCCCGCATGGCAGCGTCCAGGTTCCAGTCGAGAAGCAGGTTCATCCAGGCAAGGACCAAATGGGCACGGGCGAAGCTGTCGTCGATGGCAAGCGCTTGCAGCGCCAGATGCTTCGCGCTCGGGTACACCTCACTGGTCGGAGCATGTCCCCAATAACCCAGCATGAACAGACAGGCGGAGTACCAGGCGAGGCCCGGCGCGAAATCGGGCACTTCGAGGGTCATCTCCCGGAAGGACTTGAGCGCGTTCCCGATTCCTTCCGCGCTCATCTTCTCGAACTCGGCGCGGGCGTTCAGATACGCCTCGGCAATCTCCGGCGCCACCGGCCGCGCCGCGAGCTGGAGCGGTATGACCGCATTGGCGGGTCTCAACGCCGTGGCGACACATCCGGCAATCGCCCGCGCCACCTCGCGCTCGGTCGCCAACACGGCGGACATGTCGCAGTCGTAGCTTTGGGCCCACGCGTGTCGCTCGGGCTCGAGCAGGATCAACTGCGCCGCCAGGCGGGCGCGACGGCCCTCGTGCAACACCGTTCCTTCCACCACGCCATCCACGCTGAGGTCGCGGGCGATCTCCTCCAGCCTCAGGCTGCTCCCTTTCAGATGGAGCACGGACTGGCGTGAGATCACCCGCACCGCCGGGATGCGGGCGAGTTCGGTGATGAGCGCATCGGTCACGCCGTCGGCGAAATAGTCTTTGCCGGGGTCGCGGTTCAGGTTGGCGAAGGGCAGCACCGCTATCGTCGGCTCTGCGAACGACCTCTCGCGCTTGACCGGCGCGATGAAGCGGTATCCCCGGCCGGGCAGTGTTTCCACATAGCGGGGGGCCTGCGCGTTGTCGCCAAGAACGGAGCGGATGCGGTACACGCAGTAATCCACTCCCACGTCATAGTCCACGAACGTGGACTCGCCCCATAAGAGAGATCGGATCTCCTTGCGGTCGACCGGTCTGCCTGCCTGGCTCACCAGGAGGCACAGGACGCGCATGGGCTGCGGCCGGAGCTTCAGGACTTTGCCTGACTTGCACAGCGTGCCGCTCTCCGGGTCAAGCTCGAACGCCCCGAAAGTCACCCGACCGGAAATCACTGTCATGTTCCGGAATCCCTGCAAGTTCAATCGTGTGACGACGTTGGGCGCCAAGGACAAATCCAGCCAGTTTCCAGCCGCTGTCTATGGCCAGGGCAACGGTAAGGGCCTACCGTGCACGCATCGAGGGAGAGCCAGGTTGGGGGGCCTCCCGGAACAGACCGAAAGGAGACAGGTCATGAAGCACGTACTCTCACTGAGCATCCTGGCGGCTGGCGTGCTGTTGCTCACGGCGACTGTCCAGGCGCACGAACCGGCAGACCCTGTTCGCCAGCCGGATGCGCTGGCATCCCAGGCGCAGAGACCCTGCCGCGCCTGGAGCCTTTCGGCCCTGCGGGGCACCTACGCCTTTACCGCGACCGCGTGGCAGGATCTGTCGCAGCTCAACCCGGCGCTGCCAGCGGGCTACGCGCCCGTGACGATTATCGGCGCCTTCAAGGTCAACAGCAATGGTGACGTGACGGGATGGGGGTTCATCAACGCGGGCGGGCTGGCGATGACGGCCGAGTTCGTCAACTCGCAGTTCGGCGCTCCCAGAGCCGACTGCAGTATTCCTATCAGCCTTTCGATGAGAATACCGGAATTCGGAGAGGTCATAGCCGGGCCGTACGCGTACGTGGGCGTCATCGCGGGTGACGCATCGGCACTCGAGATTGCCTTCATGATGCTGGGGACGGGCCCAGGCTCACACGTCGAAATGAACCATGCGAGGCGGATCTCGACGCACTTCAACTAGTTCCTGCCCCGCGACAGATTGCGATGGTGGCCGGCAGCAGGATGTTCAAATCCTGGCCGGTGTTGGCCAATGGTTGCGGGGCCAGTTCGAGCAACGCCCCGCCGACCCTTCGACGGGCTCAGGGTGGTTGCCGACAACAGGATGTTCAAATCCTGGCCGGTGTTGGCCAATGGTTGCGGGGCCAGTTCGAGCAACGCCCCGCCGCAGGCGGAGGCGTTGCGGTAAACGAGATGGTTCAAATCCTGGCCCCCGCAACCGTACGCCGCTTCACCATGCCGAGCGGCGAGCAGGGTGTACATGGAAAGAGCCGCTCGGCATCACCAAGCGGCCCTTGTGGTTGCGGGGCCAGGATTTGAACCTGGGACCTTCGGGTTATGAGCCCGACGAGCTACCGGACTGCTCCACCCCGCGTCAGAAAGGTATCACTCAATCAGCGCGTCCGTCAATGTTGCCGCCGAATCGCTCCGCATCCGGCGGGCCCAGGACGGCGGCGTGCAGGGGAGGGGCGACGATCTATTTCTTCGCGGGCTTGGCCACGTCGCGGAGGATGAAGACGGTTTCGCCCGGCAGGATGTACCCGAGTTCCCGGCGCGCGATCTCGTCGATCGTGGCCGGATCCTGAGTCTGCAGACGGTGCGCCAGGTCTCGCAGATCGGCGTTCTCCTGCCGCTTGGCGGAGAGCGCCATCTCCGCCTGTTCGAGCTGCTCGCGGTCCCGCCGGTTGGCGAACCAGCCGCGTTCGCCGGCGATGCCGTCGAGAAACAGCGCCAGCGCCGCGAACACGAACAAGTAGGTGGCGATGGATCTCCGGCGCGACGACGCGGCGGGAGCCCCGTCGTGCCCGGGTGTCGTTTTCTCGTCACCGACTTTGCTGCCCATGTCCGATAATGTCTCCCGGAGGCCCCGGCGGCCACACGTGTGCAGGATCTTTTTACCGCATTTCGGGCCCGGCTCAACAGGAAAATCGCCACTGCCGCCCACGGGGCCTCGAGGAGCGTACCCATGTCGCACGCCGAAGCCGTCATCGTCTTCTCGAGTTGGCCGGCGGAGGAAGACCCCGGACCGGCCGCGGCGACGCTCATCGAGGAGCGCCTGGCCGCCTGCGTGAACGTGCTGCCGCCGATGGAGTCGGTGTACCTCTGGAAGAATACCGTGGAGCGGTCGCAGGAGCGGCAGTTGATCATCAAGACGACGCGTGCGCGCGTTGACGCCCTGGTGGCGCGGCTCCGGCACCTGCACCCCTACGAGGTGCCCGAGGCGCTCGTCGTCCCCGTCATTGCCGGTGCCGAGCCGTACCTGGCCTGGCTTGCCGACTGCGTCGGCCCGTGACCGGCCGGGGACGCGCTGTGTCCCGGCCGTCGATTCCTGTATGATTTCGCAGTCCGCATGACCTCGACGCCAACCAGTTCGCTCACGGCGCCACAGGCTCCCCAGCCCCGGGGATGGCTGCGGCGCGCGGCCGGCGCCCTCTGCCGCCGCTTCGGCGGCCGCGCCCTCCTCGTCGGCGTGGCGCTGAAGGGGGTGTGTGTCACGATTCGGTACTTCGCGGGCAGCGAGCCGACCGCCGTCGCCGTGGCCGATTCCGCCGCCAGCCTGGCGCTCATCGTCGGCGTCGTCTGCCTCGCGATCGGGCTCGTCCCGCGCGCCCGCCGCCACCTGCTCTGGCGCGTGCGCGACAAGCTGATCGTCTCCTACATGTTCATCGGGGTCGTCCCCGTCCTCCTCGTGATCGCCTTCTTCCTCGTCTGCGGTCTCGGGCTGTTCCTCAACGTGGCGTCGTACCTGGTGGTCAATGGCTTCGGCAACGTCGAGAGCGACGCCGTGTACGTCGCGCGAGTCACCGCGCTGGAGATCCAGCGGGGCCCCGGCGCGGGAGAGGCGGCCGCCACCCTGAGCCGGCGTGAAGCCGCGCTCGCCGCGAGGTATCCCGGCGCGTCGATGGCGCTTGTGCCGACCTCCGGTCCGGAACCGTGCGTGGGAGGGCCGGCGGCGCACGCCGCCATCGACATCCCGGGCGGACCGGCCGCGGTCCCGCGCGCGACGGGGACGTCGCCGGTGGAAGCCGCGCGCCAGGGCGCGGGCGTGACCGCGCTCGCCGACGGGCCGTGGGAGCACGTCGATCCACCCACCGGCCTCCCGTCGTGGGTCAGCTGCGCCGGCTTCGGCGGCGTCGTCGTGGAACCCTTGACCGGCTCGGTGGGGGCCGCGGCGGGGAATGGGGTCCCGGCCATGGCCGTCGTGCGGGGTGTCGGCCTGCCCGACACCCAGCGGCCGACCTTTGCGGTGATCGTCGACATTCCAAAGAACGACAGCCTCGACGACCGCCTGCGCGACCAGACGAGCGTGAAAGTGGGCGCGGTCGCCATAGCCCTGACCCAGGGGCTCGGCGCCCCGCTCAACCGGCCGCGGCGTGCGATGGAGCAGCTCGTGCAAGGGCCGGCGCCCGACGCGGCAGGCGGGAAGAGCCGATTTTCCTGGGTGGCCACGCTCCAGGGGACCGATTGGGAGAGCGGCGAGCCCGTCCAGACGAGGCTCACGATCGGGGTCAATTTCGGGGACATCTACTCGCGCCTCTCGAGCGCGCCGGTCGGTCCCTACAACCTCGGCTCACTGCTGCTCCTGGTCCTGCTGTTCCTGGCCGTGCTGTTCCTCCTCATCGAGATCGCGGCCCTCCTGATGGGCCTCACGCTGGCCCGATCGATCACCGGGTCGGTGTACGAGCTGTTCGCCGGGACCGAGCGCGTGCGCAACGGCGACTTCAGCCACCGGATCCAGGTGACGACCCACGACCAGCTCGGCGAGCTGTCCGAGTCGTTCAACCAGATGACCGGCAGCATCGAGGACCTGCTGCGCCAGGCCGACGAGAAGAAGCGGCTGGAAGAGGAGCTGCGGATCGCCCGGTCGATCCAGATGTCGCTGCTCCCGCGCGGGCGCCTCGCGATCCCGGGGCTGTCGATCACGGCGCTCTGCGTCCCCGCCCGCGAGGTGGGCGGGGACTACTACGACTTCTTCCCGCTCGGCGACGATCGGCTCGGCGTGCTCATCGCGGACGTGTCGGGCAAGGGCACGTCGGCCGCGCTGTACATGGCCGAACTCAAGGGGCTGATGCTGTCGCTCAGCCGCACCTACGCGACGCCGCGCGAGCTGCTCCTGGCCGCCAACGAGATCATCTCGCACAATCTCGACAGCCGGAGCTTCATCACCATGACCTACGCGGTCATCGACGTGGCGACGCACCGGATGCAATACGCGCGGGCCGGGCACACTCCGCTCATCCACCGGCGGGAAACCGACTCGGGCGACCGGGTGGTGGACGTGCTCACGCCGGACGGCCTGGTGCTAGGCTTGAAGATCGACGGGGGCGAGCTGTTCGCCCGCCTGCTGGTCGATGCGGAGCTGACGCTGCGGCGGGGCGACCTGCTGTTGTGGTTCACCGACGGGATCACCGAGGCGATGAACGCCGACTCGGATCTGTTCGGCGAGGAGCGGCTCGCCAGGCTGGTGGGCGAGCACGGCCACCTCCCGCCCGAGGAACTGAGGGAGCGGATCCTCAGGGAGATCGACGCGTTCGTCGCGGGCGCGCCGCAGCACGACGACATGACCATGATCCTGTTGAAGATCGACGACTTCGTGGCGGGAGCCGTCAGGACGGGGTTCGACAATGAGCGGTCCTGACCGGCGGCCCGACGAGGAGTCGGGGATGACGGTGGTCTTCCGGACGCACTCGGACATCGAGGCGACGATTGTCCGCGGGCTGCTCGAATCGCGCGGCATCTACGCCGCGACGTCGTCCGGCCTGACGCACGCCATGTTCCCGCTGAACATGGACGGCCTCGGCGAGGTGCGCGTCGCGGTGGCCTCCGCCGAGGCGGACGCGGCGAAGACGATCATCCGCGAGCAGCGGGCGCGGCCGGAGGGGGCCGAGGTCGTGCGATTCCCCGACCAGGCCCGCGACCTGTCCGCGCTGGAAGCCCGGCTCGACTACCGGTTTCGCGAGCCGGCGGTGCTCGAACGGGCGCTGACGCACCGGTCGAAGGCGCACGAGGACGCCAGCGGCAGCACGATCGACAACGAGTCGCTCGAGTTCCTCGGCGACGCCGTGCTGGGCTTCGTGATGGCCGACCTGCTCTTCAGGGATTACCCGCAGTTCGACGAGGGGCAGAAGTCGAAGATCAAGGCCTCCCTGGTCTCGACCGACACGCTCGCGCGGCTCGGCCGGCGGCTCGGCCTCGGAGAGTTCCTCGCGCTGGGGCGGGGCGAGGAGAAGACCGGCGGGCGCGCCAAGCACGCGCTGCTCGCCGACTGCTGCGAGGCCGTCATCGCCGCGATCTACCTCGACGGCGGCGTCGAGGCCGCGCGGGCGTTCGTCGGGCGCGTGTTCGCCGCCGACCTCGAGGACGTGCGCAGCCCCGAGTTCTGGGCCCGCGACTACAAGTCGGCGCTTCAGGAACTGGTGCAGGCCCGAGACTTCCCCTTGCCCGACTACTCGGTGGCGGCCGAAAGCGGCCCCGACCACCGGAAGATCTTCCACGTCGAAGTGCGCGTGCACGGCGAGGTGATGGGCGCGGCGCGCGGGCCGAGCAAGAAGGCCGCCGAGCAGGAGGCGGCCCGCAAGGCGATGGAGAGGCTGTCGGAAGAGTAGGCGAGCTAGCCGCGCGCGGGCGTCGGCGGCGGCGCCGTGCAGGCGCCGACGTAGCGCCGCACCTCGCCGCCGATCGCCTCCCGCGTGGGCGGCGTCGACCGGCAGTGCAGCCTCGCCCACATCCGCATCAGCGGGTCGCCGAAGCGATACCGCTTCTGATGGACCGCCACCAGGTCCACGTCCTCGAGCCAGGAGAGATAGTCCTTCGTCGAGCCCGGCGTCCGGCCGAGGCGCAGGGCGATCTCGGTCAGCGTGAGCGGCTCCTGCTCCGACAGGATCTCCAGGATCGCCTTCAGGGCGCCGTAGCCCCGTGCCCGGTGGAGCCGCAGCTCGTAGGAGAACGCGCACATCGCGCAGAGCGCCGCGTCGGCTTCCATCTCGGAGGCGAGCGCCGACACCGGGTCGGCCGCCGCGTCGACGCCGGCGCGAGCCGCCATGGCCTCGATGATCACCCGCGCGTACGCCGGCCGGCCGCCCGACAGGCTCGCGACCAGGCCGATCGTCGCGTCGCTCCCGGCCCCGTCCGCGGCGCCCGCCGGGCTCGCGGGCAGGGCGGCCGCGATCATCCGCGCGAGTTCTTCGTCGGACAGCGCCGGCATCGGCATGACGACGAACTTCGGCGACGCGCCCGACAGGGCCCGGGCCGTCCGGGCGGCATAGCGGGACGTGAGGACGAAACGGTTCGGCGACGAGGCGACGACGGCCAGCAGTTCGGGCATCGCGCGGCGAAGCCCGGGGAAGCTCTCGAAGGTGCGGAACTCGAGGGCCTCGTCGAGCAGGAACGTGGCGGGGCCGTGTTCGGTCCCGTGCGCGCCGGCCAGGAAGGCCAGGACGGCGTCGAACGCCTGCCGCGGGTTGAGCGCGACGGCAGCCGAACGGATGTCGAGAAACGGGGACGTGCCGGTGAGGGCGGCCAGGAATCGTTCGGGGGTGGTCGCCGTGCGCTCCACGTTGACGTACTGGCTCTCGGTCGGCCCGAAATCGGCGTGCAGCCGGTGCAGCAGACTCGTGCGGCCCGCGCCGCAGGGCCCCACGACCACCGGGATGCGGCCCGCATCCTCGGTGAGCATGGCCCTGATCCGCTGATCGACCGTCGGCCGAACCATGGTGGTCACCGCCCGGTGCTCCCGTGTCGCCGTCCGCCAGGCCCGCGCTCGCGCATCGCTCTCCTAGGTCCCTTCCGCTGCCGCCGCTGCGTCCGCCGCCGGATTGGGCGCGGCGGCGCAATCACCCGATCCAGTCGGTCGGCCTGAGCGCCCACGCGCGAACCACTCGCCGGGCGCACCATTCTACCGGAATTGGAAGTGACGCAACAGGCATGTGGGAAGTCCTCAGACCACGGGCCTCAGGCGTCAGGCGGCGTCAAGGGCGGTACCCTGCGCGCGGACGCATGCCGGGCTGACACGGCCTGAAGTCCGACGCCCGGAGCCCGATGCCGATCGTGGTCGCCGCCGGGCTGTGCTACGATCGTAAGGTTTGGCTGGCGGAGGCTCGGTTCTTCCATCTGCCGCCGGCGCGGAGGACGCGAACTGATATGAACGTGGCCGTGATCGGCGCCCAGTGGGGTGACGAGGGCAAGGGCAAGATCGTCGACCTGCTCACCCCGAACTTCTCGATCGTCGCCCGCTACCAGGGCGGCCACAACGCGGGGCACACCGTGCTGGTCGGCGGCACGAAGTTCGTGCTGCACCTGCTGCCGTCGGGCATCCTGCACCCGGGCGTGGACTGCGTCATCGGCAACGGCGTGGTCGTCGATCCCGAGGCGCTGTTCCTCGAAATCGAGACGCTGGCGCAGTACGGCATCGAGGTCGGCGACCGGCTGGCGATCTCGGAGAAGGCGCACCTCATCCTGCCGTACCACCGCGACCTCGACCTGCTGAGCGAGGCCAGGCGCGGCGACCGGAAGATCGGCACGACCTCGCGCGGCATCGGGCCCGCCTACGAGGACAAGATCGGCCGCCGGGGCATCCGCGTGTGCGACCTTGCGGACCCGTCCGGGCTCGCCGAGCAGGTGCGCGAGAACGTGATGGCGCGCAACCGCCTGATCGGCGACTCGACCCTCGAGTGGCAGCCGCTGTTCGAGCACCTGGTGACCTATGGCGAACGGATGCGTCCGTGGGTGAAGGACGTCTCGCTCCTGCTCGCCCGGGCGCGGGCCGAGGGGAAGAACATCCTGTTCGAGGGTGCGCAGGGGACGTTCCTCGACGTGGACCACGGGACCTACCCGTTCGTCACCTCGTCGAATTCGACGGCGGGCGGCGTCTGCACGGGCCTCGGCATCGGCCCGAGGGCGATCGACGGCGTGCTCGGCGTGGCCAAGGCCTACACCACCCGCGTCGGCGGCGGGCCTCTGCCGACCGAGCTCTCCGGCCCCATGGCCGACCGGCTGCGCGAGGGAGGCCAGGAGTACGGCGCCTCGACCGGCCGGCCCCGCCGCTGCGGGTGGTTCGACGCGGTCGCGGTCCGCTACGCGGCGCGGGTGAACGGCCTCGACTCGATCGCGCTGACCAAGATGGACGTGCTCGACGGGCTGAAGGACATCGACGTGTGCACCGCGTATCGCTGCGGCGAGCGCACGTTGACCGAGTTCCCCGGCGACCTGCGGCAGCTGGCCGCGTGCCGGCCCGTGTACGAGCGGCTGCCGGGGTGGTCGAGGCCGACGCACGGGGTCCGGACGTTCGACGACCTGCCGGACGAAGCGCGGGCGTACATCGCGCGGCTCGAGGCGCTGACCGGCGTGCCGATGGGGATCATTTCGACCGGGTCGGATCGGAACGAGACGATCCTCCGCGGTGATTCGACGGCGGCGTCCTGGTTCGGCCGAACGCGCTAGGCGACCCGCGCTCGGCCGATCAGGCGCGCCGGTGGGCCTGGATGAAGGCGTTGAGGGCCGGCTGGTCCGGATCGGCGAACTCGACGCCGATGCGCGACGCCGGGCCTTTGCGCGTGAGTTCCACGCGAGCCCAGACGATGGTCCCGGTCGCGTGCAGCGACTTGCGCGCCGACCCCAGCGTGACCGTCACCACGCGCTTCGGCCTGAGGCTTCCCGGCACGACGAGCTGTACCCCGAAGGTGGAGAGGTCCACGACCTGGGCCTCCTCGCCGTCGACAGCCGCGCGGGTCGAGTCCTTCACCTGATAGCGTGGCGCCCGGCGCGTGCCGGGATCCAGGCGGCGCGCGGACCGGGGCGCCCGCGTGTCCGCCGGCGCGGCAGGGCGTCGCGGCGACACGCGCTGGTAGCTCGAGTTGTGCGAGAGCACCCTGACTTCGGCGGTGCCGAGCGCCGGGTCCGTCTTGATCCGGGCGATGAGCGCCGCGCCACGGGGGCTGGCGGCGAAAACGCGTTCGAGGGCCACCACCTCCGGCCGGAGCGTCAGGATCGCCTTCAACGCGCGGAGCGGCTCGGAGTCGCCGAAGGTCACGACCTTGGCGTCGTCCCCCAGGCGCTCGCGCAGGGCGGGGATGAAGTCCGGAGCGGCGATCAAAATGACAGGCGGCTTGGACATCGCGGTTCAGTCTAGCAGAAGGCGCGGAGGGCTGGCAGCAATGTCGGCGATCGGCCCGTGACGGCCCCGGCGGCGGCCCTCGTGTGCCGGGGCCTGCACAAGCGGTACGGCAGCGTCGTGGCCGTCGACGGCCTCGACCTCGAGGTGCGCGCCGGCGAGTGCTTCGGGCTGCTCGGCCCGAACGGGGCCGGCAAGACGACGACGGTCGAGATCCTCGAGGGGCTGCTGCAGCCCGACCAGGGCGAGGTCGAGGTGCTCGGCCTGCGGTGGGGCGCAGACGACGGGGCGATCCGGCAGCGACTCGGCATTCAGCTGCAGGAGACGCAGCTCAACGAGAAGCTGGCCGTCGAGGAGATCGTGCGGCTGTTCCGGTCGTTCTACCATCAGGGCCCGCCGGTCTCGCGCGTGCTCGAGATGGTCGAGCTCGAGTCGAAGCGCCGGAGCTGGGTGGGCAAGCTCTCCGGCGGCCAGAAGCAGCGGCTCGCCGTCGCGTGCGCGCTGGTCAACGATCCCGACATGCTCTTCCTCGACGAGCCGACCACCGGCCTCGATCCCCAGTCGCGCCGGCAGCTCTGGTCGCTGCTCGACCGGTTCCGCGCCCGGGGCGGCACGATCCTGCTGACCACGCACTACATGGACGAGGCGCAGGCGCTGTGCGACCGGGTGGCGATCGTGGATCGGGGCCGCGTCATCGCGCTCGGCACGCCGCGCGAGCTGGTCGCCTCGCTCGGCGCCGAGCACGTCGTCGAGTTCGCCGTCGACGAGCACGCCGAGGTGGACGAGACGGCGCTCGCCGGCCTGCCCGGCGTGACGGCGGCCCGGGTGGACGCGGGCACCATCCGGCTTCGCGTGGCCGAACCGCATGTCGTCGTCCCCGCCCTGCTCGCGGAACTGGCGCGGCAGGGCCTGAAGCTCGCGCGATTCGCCGTCCACCAGGCGACGCTCGAGGACGTGTTCGTGGCTCACACCGGACGGCATCTTCGCGATGAGTAGACGCGAGTACCCGACCCATCCGCTCCTCGAGCTGACCATCGCGCGGCTGCTGGAGTTCGTGCGCGAGCCGGAGGCGGTCTTCTGGATCATCGTTTTCCCGCTGGCGCTCGCCTTCGCGCTCGGCATCGCCTTCAGGTCGAAGGGCGAGGAGCCGGTCTTCGCCGGGGTGGTCGACGTCGCCGGCGCCGCCGAGGTCAGGTCGGCGCTCGCACCGGCGTCGGGGATCCACGTCCGCCTGCTGCACGCCGACCAGGTCGATCGCGCGCTGCGGGACGGCGAGGTGCAGGTGGTGGTGGTGCCGGGTGACCCGCCGACTTACCGGTTCGACGCCGCGCGGCCGGAGAGCGCGCTGGCGCGGCTCGCCGTGGACGGGGCGCTTCAGCGCGCGGCTGGCCGGGCCGACCGGTTCACGGCGCGTGAGCAGCGGGTCGAGGTCGCCGGCTCACGCTACATCGACTGGCTCGTCCCCGGCCTGCTCGGCATGAACATCATGGGAACCGGGATGTGGAGCATCGGCTTCACCGTGGTCGTGGCGCGGAACCGGCGTCTGCTGAAACGCCTGGCGGCCACGCCGATGGCCCGCCGCGATTACCTGCTGGCGCAGATGCTGGCGAGGCTCGTGTTCCTCGTGGTCGAGGCGGGAGGCCTGCTCGGCTTCGCCGCGCTGGTCTTCTCGGTGCCGATGAGCGGGTCGGTGACGGCCCTCATCGTGGTCTTGCTGGCCGGCGCGCTCGCCTTCAGCGGGCTCGGGCTGCTGGTCGCCAGCCGCGCCCGCACGATCGAAGCCGCCTCCGGGTGGATGAACTTCTCGATGCTCCCGATGTGGGTCGTCTCGGGGGTGTTCTTCTCGTCGGCGCACTTTCCCGGCGTGATGCAGCCGTTCATCCACGCGCTGCCGCTGACGGCGCTCAACGACGCGCTGCGCGCCGTGATCCTCGACGGCGCGGCGCTCACCGCGGTGGGAGGCGAACTGGGGATCCTCGCGGCCTGGGCAGTGGGCTGTTTCGCGATCGCGCTGAAGATCTTCCGGTGGACGTAAGCCGTAAGCCGTACGCCGTGAGAGGCGTAAGGCGGCTTCCCGCTCAGTGCACGCCAGGGCTCATCTGGAGCGTGCCGGGCTCGGCGCCCAGGCGCCTGATGGCGGCCTCCCACATGTCGGCAGGCGGCACGTCGAAGATCAGGTCCAGCTCGATCTGCATGATCAGCCACGCCGAGTCCCGCAGTTCCGCGTCGAGCTGGCCGGGGCCCCAACCCGCATAGCCCATCAGGAGCCGCGTGCGCGGCGGGCGCTCGCGCTCGAGCAGCTTGCGCAGCAGCGTGGCCGACCCCGAAATGTAGATGCCGGGGCAGACCTGCACCGATTCGATGTCATTCGGGTCGTCGCCGAGCAGGAGGCAGCCCCGCTCGGGCTCCACCGGCCCGCCGGTCCACAGCTCGAGGCCGTTGTCGAGCATTACGGGAGGGTCGAGTCGGACAGCCTGTGCCGCCGCGGTGCCCGTCGGCCGGTTCAGCACGAGCCCCCACGCGCCGTCGGGGGTGTGCTGGCAGAGGAGGACGACGGAGCGGCGGAAGTTCGGATCGTCGAGCTGCGGCATCGAGAGCAGAAGCGCCGGGGCGACCGACGACGGGGGTGCGGCCGTGGCTGTCATGCCCTCATCATACCGCGGCGGCGCGCTATAATTCCTGCCTCCCCTGGTCGTCGCCGGGCCCGGCCGGCACCGCTGGGCCGACCATCCCGGGCGACCGCCGGGTCACGCGTCGGGGAAGGAATGGGCATGAGCACCACCAGCCGCCGCACGCCTGCCGAACGTCTGCGCGCGCTTCCGGGCGACGAGGCGCGGCAGATCATGTGGAGGTTCGCCGATCGTGGCGATCTTCAGGGCCTGGTCCGGTCGATCCGCGCGGTCGCGAGAGGGGACGTGGCGAGACTGGTCGCGAGCGGCGCCAGGCGCACCACCGACTGGACGGCGGGAAAGCACGCACTGCTCGAGGCGTTCGACCGGGCGGGCGTGACGGGCCTCTCGGTGGATCGCGCCGACGGCGGGTCGATCGAGGGCCCGAAGAGCCTGGCGCTGGCGCTGTCCGGGTTCGAACTGGCATGGGTCGATGCCGGCGCGGCCAGCATCGGCCTCGCCCAGCATCTCGCGCTCGCCCCGATCCGGGATCGCGGGACGGCGGAGCAGCGCCGGACCTACCTGCGTCGCGCGGCGGGAGCCGACGGCCGGCCGCCGATTCGCGGCGCTTTCTGCCTGACCGAGCCGCTGCCCAACGTGGGCGTCGAGACCGGTCTGCTCGGCGGTTCGCTCCGAATCGCCGAGTGGCGGGACGGCGAAGACCCGGTGCTGCAGGTCGACAAGCGCGGCCGGTTCATCACCAACATGGCGTTCGCCGACTTCGTGGTCGTGGCGGTGAGGAGCGCCGACCCGCGGATCAAGGGCAGCTGCATGGTGATCGTCGAGCGGGACGACCCGGGCACGTTCGACCGCGGCCGCGCCACGCCCACGCTCGTGCACCAGTTGTCCTCCACCCACGACCCGGTCTTCAGCCTGAAGGTGCCCGCCAGCCGGATCGTCGGCGGGTACGACGTGGTCGACGGCGTCGTCGTGCCGCGATCGAGCCACGGCGACGTCGCCGAGACCGTGTTCCGGCGGACACGGGTGACCGTCGGGGCGATGACCGCGGCCAAGCTGCTGTCGGCCGTGGAGCCGGTGCTGCGCTACCAGCGCGGCCGGTTCCGGGGCGCCGCGTCGGTCGCTCCCGGCACGCCGCGATACGAGATGGGCCTGCAGCTGCGGGAGGACGCGCTGCACCGGCTCATCGACGTCTGGGCGGCGGGGGAGGCCGCCGCGTCACTGGCGTTCGCCGCGGCTCGCGCATTCGACGATCTCGAGCCGGTCGAGCGCCGGATGACGGCCGCGATGGAGCGCCAAGGGCTGCGGGGCGGAGGGTCCAGAGTGCGCGCGCTCCGTCGTCGGGAGAAGGACGCCGCCGAGTACCTCCGGGAGTCGGCGCGGCCGCCAGGGCGGCGGAACGAGGCTCGCCTGGCGCAACTCGCCGGCGACGACGTGGTGCAGTACGTCGCGGCCAATTCGCTGGCCGCCGTGCTGGGGCCGGCCGCCAAGCTGTGGAACACCGGCCACGGCGCGACGATGATGCGCGAGGCGGTCAGCCTCATGGGCGGCTACGGGATCATCGAGGACTGCCCGGGCTTCCTCGGCCAGAAGTGGATGGACGCGCAGCTCGAGGCAACCTACGAGGGGCCCGAATCGGTGCAGCGCCGCTCGCTCTCGACCACGATGGTGGACGAGGTCTTTCTCGCTCAGTTCCGGGCCTGGGCCGCGGAGATCCGGCGCGTGGCGGCGTCGCGGCCCGGCACCGGCGCGTGCGTGCTCGCGACGGCAATGGACCTCTGGTCCTGGACCGTCAACCACCTGCAGCGGGCCACGGACCCCGACGGGCGGCCGCTCTACGACTGGTCCCGGCAGGGCGTCACCTTTCCGATGGCCGACGCCCTCAGCTGGCTGCTCGCGTCCTGCTGCCAGATCCTCGACGCGCTGGAACTCGAGGCCAGGGGGCCGGGCTGCACGGCGCTGGCCGGCGAGCTGCCCGGGCTGGTGTCGGCCCTAATGGACCTGTGCCACGTGCAGGCGGCGCGGGCCGCCGGCGAGGTGGCCCGCATCACCGCGGCGCTCGTGTTCGGGTACCGTCGTCATCCGGCGTGGGACGCCGAGGGATGTGCCGCGTGTTACGCGGCGGACGATCTCACCGCGCTCGAGGTCATGATTCCAGGAATCGAGAGCTCGGCGGGCGCCTACGCCGACGTGATCGGCGTCGGCGGCAGCCACGGCGAGAAGGCCGGGCCGTGCGCGGGGATCGCCGGCCTCGAGGACTTCGTGGACCTGCGGCGGCGCATGGACGCGTGCCTGACCGGGGCCAGGCTCGCGAAGGATCGCGTCGCCGAAGCGCTGACCGGAGTCGTCATTCCCGAGGCGCTCGACTATCCGCACCCGCCCGACGCTACTTCGAATACATGTCGATGATCCGCGCGATCGCCCGCTGGCAGACGCGGCAGAACCCCACCTCGTCGCGCGTGAACATGATGCAGTCCGCCTCGGGCCGGTAAAGCCCCTTCGACTCGTAGGCCGCTCCCTCGAACGCGCCCACCTTGCGCGAGTACGTCATCCCGGCGAGG
Organism: uncultured Acidobacteriota bacterium; assembly: GCA_963717945.1. Lineage (GTDB taxonomy): Bacteria > Acidobacteriota > Vicinamibacteria > Vicinamibacterales > Fen-181 > FEN-299. The sequence goes on from CAVQXT010000007.1 coordinate 1,261,677, forward strand.
AAGGGCGACGACCAGTTCAGCTCCTCGGTGAACAGCGCGTTCATCTCGCTCTCGGGCGCGTTGCGCGCGCGAAGCGCCTGCCGGCGCTGCTGGATGTCGCGGCTTCGCTGGTCGTAGGCGTCCTTGTCCCACGGCGTCGGCAGCGGCGTGCGGGGATCCACGAGGTCCTTCCATTTGAGCGCGGCCGGGTCCTTGAGCGCGGTGACGTTCGGCTCCCACGGCTCCGGCCTGTCCGCGACGCCCGTCTGGTAGGCGACCGGCGAGGTGTAGTACTCATCGGCGAGGCCCGCGAAGTGATGGCCGAACTCGTGGACGAAGATGTACTCGGCAAACGCGGTGTCCACCGCCGCCGTCGCGTGATCGCCGAAGATCCCGCCGCCGCCGTACTGCTTCTCGTTGATGAGGACCTCGAGGAAATCGTAGGGCGCCTGTGACGCGATGTCCCGCATCCCGCGGTTGTCGAGCGACATCGCGTAGCGCTCGGAGTCGAAGACGTTGTAGGTGACGCCCAGCGGCGTGCGCCGGAAGTCGCCCGTGCGCGGCCTGTTCACGCCGCTGCGCGGCGTCGGCAGGTCGATCGCCCGCACGTTGAAATCCGACTTCCGGCTCTTGAACGGCTCGGTGGCGAACAGCCGGTCGGTCATCCGCTTGACGTCGGCGTGGAACTTCGGAAGCTCGGCCTCGCTGTACCCGTCCCCGAGGATCAGCAGATCGACCTTGGTGGCCGACGGCCCGTTCTCGAACACGGTCCAGACCTTGCCCGCCGGCCTGGCCTCGGTCGCCGTCACAAACCGCGACGCCGGGTCGATGACCGTCGTCCAGGCTTCGCGAAAGATGTTGGCTCCGTCGCGCTTCTTCACGACCACCTGGACCGGCTGCCTGGGCCAGGGGAAGCGAAGGGACTCGTGGAACGAGCGGTGCAGGCCCTGCCGGGCCTCGTCGGTCGTCTCCCATTCACCGTAGATCGACGCGAAGCCGCGCGAGTAGATCACCTGGTTGGTCTTGCAGTCGATCACCTCGAAGAAGTACGGGCCGAGGTTGGTCGTGTCGGTGAGCTGCGTGCGGCTGCCGGCCCACGGGCCGTCGGAGACCACCTGGTCGAGCGCGAACAGCTCCTGCCCGCCGCCCGTGTGGTAGTAGTCGAGGCGCATCGTCTTCTCGATGAAGAACGTCGGGAAGACAGCTTGCGCGGCTGCGGTGGTGGAGGTGGCAATCATCGCGAGGACGGCAATCATTACGGCCTGCTTCATCATAAGTGCTCTCCGTCGGAATCGAAGGGTAGCACAAGGACAGGGCTCAAGGCTCAGGGCTCAAGGCTGAAGAGATGAGGCGTAAGGCGTGAGGCGGGCCGACCGGCTGTCAACGAGGTCGCACGATGCCGGGCGGAACCCGGCGGGGCAGGACGCACCTGCCCCTGCGGGGGCGCGTCCTCGTTGACTTATCGGGGATGAGTGCGGGTCGCTAGACCTTGACGATGCAACCGTCGACGGGGCAGACCTCGACGCACTTCGGGGAATCGTAGTGGCCCACGCACTCGGTGCACTTCGCGCCGTCGATCACGTAGACGGTGTCGCCCTGCGCGATCGCTTCGTTCGGGCACTCCGGCTCGCAGGCGCCGCAGCTGATGCAGTCTTCCTTGATCGTCATTGCCATCGTAACCACTCCTCGTTGTTCAAGGGCCGGTATCGGCCGACATTCTCTGAGTTGCAAAAGCCGATCCCAATCGTGACCGGCGGTTTCTCATCGGATTGTATACCGCTTTTGTCCCGGTCGACAACTTCCCGGCGCGGGTGCCGGGAACCCGGAACCTCAGCAAACACGGCGACCAATCGGGTCGTGGATCGGTCAGCGGGCACTCATCAGCCAGCCCAAACCCTGCACGACCGACGCGATGACCGACGCCAGCGTGGCAGCGATGCAGCCGAGCGCGATGAGCATGTGGTCGGTGCGCTCCGGCTTCAGCGGGTCGAGCAGGCTGGCCGTCACGTAGCCGCCCGCGAATCCCCCGGCGTGGGCCCAGTTGTCCACGCCCGGCATGAAGAGACCGAAGGCGAACAGGATCACGGCCCACGACCAGGCCTGGCGCCCGATATGAGTGCTGCCCGTGCGGTGTCCGTAGAGCACCATCGCGCCGAGCAGGCCGAAGATGGCGGCCGAGGCGCCGATCGTGAACGTGGCGCCGCCGATGAACGGCACGCCGGGCAGCACGTAGCCGGCCACCGAGCTGGCGAGGAACCCGGTCACGCCGGCGACCGTGTAGATGATCACCAGCCGGCTGGCCCCGAACAGTTCCCCCGTCGGCGGTCCGAGCTGCCGCACCCACATCATGTTGAAGACGATGTGGAGGAGGTTGCCGTGCAGCCAGTTCGCGCTCAGGACCGTCCACCACCGGCCGAACTCGAAGACCGGCACCGCGCCGCTCGCGCCGAACAGGAACAGCGCCTGCGAGCTGGGGGCGAGCATCGTGAACAGGCCGCCCATCCCGATGTGGCCCCCGGAGGACGCGAGCGTGAGCAGGTAGAGCGCGGCGCAGCCGCCGATCACGATGGAGGTGAAGCCGAGGTCGTTCCCGAGGCGGCGCAGCAGCGGCGTCAGGCCCCACATCCCCGGATTCCAGCGGCCGCAGGTATAGCAACGCTCGTCGTTGACGCCCACCAGGCTGCCGCAGGAGGGACAGACGACCGACCCGGTCCGCTGCCGTTTGAACATCGGACGATCATAGCCCAACGCCGGCCCCGCCCGGCGGGGAAGATCCGGTAGAATTACCTGTCCCCGCGCCCGGGGACGCCCCCGATCATCCCCGCACCCGGTGCCGTCATCTCGTCGAAAGGAAGGTCGTCTCGTGCGAAAACCCGTCGTCCTCATCACCGGCGCCGGAGGCGAAATCGGCCACGGCCTCATCACCCGCCTGGCGCAGGACGCAGGCCGCGGCGTCATCACGCTCGACGTGAATCCGCTCGAGCCCTCGCTCGGCCGGCTCGTCACCCGCGAGTTCCAGGGCTCGATTCTCGACAGGAACCTGCTGGACCGGATCGTGGCCGAGTACGAGGTGGACCTGGTGTTCCACCTGGCCGCGCTGCTCTCGACGCGGTCGGAGTTCACGCCGATCGCGGCGCACGAGGTGAACGTGGGCGGGACGCTCAACCTGCTCGAGTTCGCGCAGAAGCAGGGGGAGGCGCACGGCCGGCCGGTCGTGTTCCTCTACCCGTCGTCGATCGCCGTTTACGGGATGCCGGACCTCGACTCGAAGGCGCGGGCCGGCGAGGTCAAGGAAGATCAGTTCACGCACCCGAGCACGATGTACGGGTGCAACAAGCTCTACTGCGAGCAGCTCGGCAATTACTACACGAAGCACTACAAGCAGCTCGCCCGGGATACGGTGAGCCGCAAGGTGGACTTCCGCTGCGTGCGGTTCCCCGGGCTGATCTCGGCGGTGACCGTGCCGTCGGGCGGCACCTCGGATTTCGCGCCCGAGATGATCCACGCCGCGGCCCGCGGCGAGGCCTACGACTGCTTCGTGCGGCCCGACACGCGGATCCCGTTCATGGCCATGCCGGACGGCGTCGAGGCGCTGCTCCAGCTCGCCGCGGCCCCGCGCGAACGGCTGCGCCGGACGGCCTATAACGTCGGCGCGTTCAACCCGTCGGCCGAAGAGGTCCGGCAGGTCGTGCTCGCGTCGTTCCCGGGAGCGGTGATCGACTACAAGGTGGACGAACTGCGCCAGGGGATCGTCGACTCGTGGCCGGGCGACGTCGACGACTGCTCGGCGCGGAAGGACTGGGGCTTCACGCCGGTCTACGATTTCGAGCGGGCGTTCTCGGAGTATCTCATCCCGACCATCCGCCAGCGGTACCAGAAGTAGGACGCCGGCCGCCGCCCGCGGGGCCGTCCCGCGGGCGGGCCCGGCGCCTCCTCACACCTTCAGCACGATCTTGCCGTGCGCGCCGGGGGCCATGACCGCCTCGTGCGCGGCGGGCGCGTCGGCGAGCGCGAACTCGCGGCCCACCACCGGCCGCAGCGTGCCGGTCCTCAGGCCCGCGCCGAGCGCCGCGTGAATCTCGGCCATCTCGGCCGGCGAGGTGTTGAACAGCGTCATCCCCCGGATGTCGGAGTCCTTGGTCATCGTCTGGCGAGCGTCGATCTCGATCGTGCCGCGGTTGCCGATGACGATGACCCGTCCCTTGCGGGCGAGCAGCGCCAGGTCGCGGTTGAGATTCACGTTGGCCAGCATCTCGAGGACGACGTCCACGCCGCGGCCGCCGGTGGCCGCCATGATCTGTTCCAGGTAATCGGCCGCCCGGTGGTTGAACGCGTGGGCGGCGCCCTGCGCGGTGAGGTGGGCGAGGCCGCGGTCGGTGCCGGCCGTGGCGAGGACCACCAGGCCGGCGGCGCTGGCCAGCTGGATGGCCGCGGTGCCGACGCCGCCGCTGCCGCCGTGGACGAGGACCGTCTCTCCGGGCCGTGCCTGCGCCCGCTGGAAGAGCGCGCGGTAGGCGGTGCCGTAGGGCACGCCGATCGCGGCGCCCTGCTCGTAGGACACGCCGTCGGGCAGCGGGTGGACCTGGGCGGGATCGCAGAGCGCCAGCTCCGCGCAGGCGCCGAACGGCCCGGCGACGGTGCCGACGATGTAGACGCGCTGGCCGGGCGAGAATGCCGTGACGCCGGCGCCGAGGGCTTTGACCGTCCCGGCCGCGTCGGCTCCAGGCGTGTAGGGGAGCGAGGGCCTGCGGGCGTAGGCGCCCTTGCGGATGTACGTGTCGACGGGGTTGACGCCGACCGCGCGAATCCGGACGAGCACCTGTCCGGGGCCCGCCTCCGGGTTGGGCGCCTCCTCGACGCGCATGACCGACGGCTCGCCGAACTCGCGAACGACAATCGCCTTCACGGTGCCTCCTCAGCCGGCCCGCGCCGTGTCTGCCGGCACGATCGCCCCGCGTCCCGAGCACGGGCGGCGCGAACCCTCCCCATGGTAATGCAGACCGCCCCGGCGGGCGACCGGGGCGCCGGGATTTCGTCGCCGCCCCGTCCGCGGATTGGCTATGATCGGCTCGTCGGCATTGACGGCGTGACGCGCGGCGTCCGCCCGGGCCGGCACTGGAGGCACCGACATGACCCCGGGATCTTCGGCTCGGCCCCTGTCGCCCGCGCCGATCATGGAACTGGCCACGGCCTTTCAGCGCAGCCGCCCGCTTCTGACCGCGTTCGAGCTCGACCTCTTCACGGCGCTGGCCTCCGAGGCGCGGACGTCGGACGAGGTCGCCGCCGCCATCGGCGCCGACGCGCGCGCGACCGACCGGCTGATGAACGCCCTGGTCGCCCTCGAGCTGCTCGAGAAGGAGCAGGGTCGATTCCGGAATTCACCCCAGGCCGAGAAGTTCCTCGTAAAGGGGCGGCCCGACTACCTGGGCGGCCTCGGGCACACCAATCACCTCTGGGACACCTGGAGCCAGCTGACCTCGGTCGTCCGCGCGGGCCACCCCGCGGGGCTGGGCAACACGGACCAGCGCGACGCCGAGTGGCTGCGCCCATTCATCGCGGCGATGCACATGCGGGCCAGGCAGGGCGCCGGACACGTGGTGGGGATGCTCGACCTCGACGGTGTGTCCCGCGTGCTCGACGTCGGCGGCGGATCGGGGGCCTACGCGATGGCCTTCGTGCGCGCGCGCCGCGGCATCTCGGCGGTCGTGTTCGACCTGCCGAAGGTCGTGCCGCTGACCAGGATGTACACCCAGCAGGAGGGGCTGGCCGCCGAGGTGAGCACGGTGGAGGGCAACTACCTGCAGGATCCGCTGGGTGAGGGCTACGACCTCGTGTTCATGTCGGCCGTGATCCACAGCAACTCCGCGGCCGAGATCCGGCTGCTGTTCGGGAAGGCGGCGCGGGCGCTGAGGCCGGGCGGCCAGCTGGTCGTGCAGGAGTTCCTCATCAACGAGGACCGGAGCGGGCCGCTGCAGCCGGCGCTGTTCGCGCTCAACATGCTGGTCGGGACGCCGGCCGGCGACACCTATACGGAGTCGGAAGTGCGGCAGTGGATGGCCGAGGCCGGCTTCGGCGGGATCCGCCGGCTCGACACGCCGACCGGCACGAACCTGGTGATCGGAAGGATCGAGCCGGCGGGCGGCAGGTGACCGGCGGCGTGCGTGCGCCGGGCCGCGGGGCGGGGCGACGGGACGGGACCGGCATGGAAGTGTCCGAGGTCTGGCGCAACGTCGCGCAGGTGTTCGAGGGCATGGCGCTCTCCGGCCACCGGCGCCAGCTGCGGTCGGCGGCCATCGAGCTCGAGGACCTCTTTCTCCTGATGTGTTTCATGGACCTGATGGGGCTGCCGAACCCCGGGGCCCTGTATCTGCTCGACGTGTATCCGTATCTCGTCGAGGAGTTCCACCTGTGGCACCGGCGGATGGGACTGGACCGTTCGCCGCTCGCCACCTTCTCCTGCTGCTGAACCGTGCGACATCTCCTCGACCGGCGGGTCCTGTTCTTCGGCGGCAAGGGCGGCGTCGGCAAGACCACTTGCGCGGCCGCCTTCGCGCTCGCGGCGAGCCGGGAGGGACGCCGCACGCTGCTCGTGTCCACCGACCCGGCCCACTCGACCTCCGACATCCTCGAGACGCCGCTCGGGCCGGACGAGCGCGAGATTCTCCCCGGGCTCTCCGGCCTCGAGATCGACGCCGCGCGGGAAGCGCGGCGGTACGTGGACGAGGCCAAGACGCGGATGTCCGGGCTGTTCGGCCCGGCCGTGCTCGCCGAAGCGGCGCGGCAGATCGAATTGACCGTGTCGATGCCGGGCGTGGCGGACCTGGCCGTGTTCGACCGGATGACGGACCTGGTGCTCGCGCGCGCCGGCGCCTACGACCTCGTCGTCTTCGACACCGCGCCCACCGGCCACGCGCTGCAGATGCTCAGGTTGCCCGACCTGCTGTCGTCGTGGGTGGGGGCGCTGACTCGGCGGCGGCGGGAAGGGCTGGAGGCCCGGGCGATCGCGGCAGGGCCCGGCGCGACGGCTTCGCAATCCCCCGACCCGGTCCTGGGCATCCTGGAGGCGAGGAGCGCGCGCCTCTCCGCGCTGAGGGCCGAGTTCGCGCAGGCGGACCGGGTCGCGTTTGTCCTGGTGCTCATTCCGGAACGCCTGCCGCTCGAGGAGTCGGTCCGAGCCGCCCACGAGCTCTCGGAGGCCGGGATCGCCATCGGCGGGGTGATCGTGAACCGGGTGCTGCCCGAGGCGGCGACCGGCGAGTACTTCGAGGCGCGCAAGCGGCAGGAGCGGGTGTACCTCGGCGAGATCGCGCGGCGGATGCCGCCGGCGCCCCGCGTGCAGGTGCCGCAGCTCGAGTCGGACGTGCACGGGCTCGCCGGCCTCGAACGAGTGCGCGCCTGCCTGGTGGCTGAATCGGTACCGCACGGGTAGAATAGCGGCATCCGCGCGCGCGGCGGGACGCCGCGACGCGCACGGCCCGGACCGACGCTTGCGCCCGAGGCAGCCATGACGAAGACGCGGCGGCAGACGGTGATCCTCGAACTGGTCGGCAAAGAGGTCATCACCTCCCAGGACACGCTCCACCGCCGGCTCCGCACGCGCGGGATTGGCGCCACCCAGGCCACCATCTCCCGCGACCTCAAGGAACTGGGGCTGGTGAAGCGGGCCGGGGACGGCGCCTACAGCCGCCCGGCGCAGGACGCCGCCAGCCCGGAGACGACGCTCGCCCAGCTGCAGCGCGTCGCGGTCCGGTCCCTCTCCCGATCCGCCCGCGTCGAACAGCTCGTCGTCCTGCGCACGCCCCCGGGGGAGGCGCAGCACCTGGCGCTGGCGATCGACCGCGCGACGCTCGCCGGGGTGGTCGGGACCATCGCGGGCGACGACACGGTGCTGGTCATTGCCGCGGGGCCGAAGCAGGCCGCCGCGTTCCTCGAACAACTCGAAGCGCTGGCCCGCTGAGCGGGTTCGGGCGTGCCCTGGCGGACCCGCCGCAGGCGGGGGTTGCGCGAGCGCCGGCGCGTACGGTATATGTATGCATTGCGATGCATAGATATCCGTGCGCCGGCAACGGCGATCCCGAAGGAGAACCGATGGAACGCATCGTGCTCGCGTACTCCGGCGGACTCGACACGTCCGTCGCCATTCCCTGGCTGAGGGAGACCTACGGCGCCGAGGTGGTCGCCGCGACGATGGACCTCGGCCAGGGCGAGAACCTCGAGGTCGCGCGGGAGCGGGCGCTGGCCACCGGGGCGGTGGGCGCCCACGTGATCGACGTTCGCGAGGAGTTCGCCCGCGACTACATCCTGCCGGCCCTCCAGGCCGGCGCGATCTACGAGGACCGGTACCCCCTCGCGACGGCGCTCGGCCGGCCGCTGATCGCCAAGACGCTCGTCGAGATCGCGCACCGGGAGGGGGCCCGGGCCATCGCCCACGGGTGCACCGGCAAGGGCAACGACCAGGTGCGGCTCGACGTGTCGGCGCGCGCCCTGGACCCGACCATCAAGGTGCATGCGCCGGCGCGCGTGTGGGGGATGACGCGGAGCGACGAGATCGAATACGCCCGCGCGCGGAACATCGCGGTGCCGGTGACGAGGGAGACCCTCTACAGCACGGACGAGAACCTGTGGGGCCGGTCGATCGAGTGCGGCATCCTCGAGGACCCCTGGGAGGAGCCGCCCGAGGACGCCTTCGCGCTGACCCGCTCGGGCGCGGCCTGTCCCGATGGGCCGGCCTACATCGAGATCGCGTTCCAGTCCGGCGTGCCGATCGAGGTGAACGGCGTCGCGATGCCCCTCACCGAGCTGATTCACAGCGTGGCCACCATTGCCGGCGTCCACGGCGTCGGCCGGATCGACATGGTCGAGAACCGCCTGGTCGGCATCAAGTCGCGCGAGGTCTACGAGGCGCCCGCGGCGGTGGTGTTGCACGCGGCGCACCGGGAGCTCGAATCGCTCGTCGTGCCGCGCGACCTCCTCCGCCTCAAGCGCGAGCTGGGCGTGAAGTACGCGGACCTGGTCTACAACGGCCTCTGGTTCACGCCGATGCGGCAGGCGATCGACGCCTTCGTGGCGACGATGCAGGCGCAGGTGACCGGGGAGGTGAGGCTGCGGCTGTTCCAGGGGGACTGCCGGGTGGCGGGCCGCCGGTCGCCGTTTGCGCTCTACGACCACGGGCTTGCGACCTACGAGAAGGGGGACCGGTTCGACCACGCCTCCGCCGAGGGATTCATCAAGCTCTGGGGGCTGCCGGTGGAGACGGTGGCGCGCCAGGCGGCGCGCCTTCGGGCCGCGAGCCGGATCGCCGCCACCGACACGGCCCCCGGGAGCGAGGTCGCCGACGCGGCGGTCTCGGCCGCCTCGGGCTACGCGAGGCCCGCGGTGGTGTCCGACTGGGTCGGGCTCTGATCATGGCCAACCTCTGGTCCGGCCGGTTCGCGGGCGAGCCCGACCGCGGCACTTTCGAGTTCGGGCGGTCGTTGCCGTTCGACCGGCGCCTGGTCGAGGACGACATCCGCGGCAGCCTGGCGTGGGTGGAGGCCGTCGCGGCCGCGGGCGCGGTGTCGCCGGCTGACGCCGGGGCGCTCGCCGACGGATTGCGCGGCGTGCTCGACCAGGTGCGCCGCGATCCGTCGTGCGTCGACGGCCCGGACGAGGACGTGCACGCCTTCGTCGAGCGGAAGCTGGTCGAGCGCGTGGGTGAGACGGGGAAGCGCCTGCACACCGGACGTTCGCGGAACGAGCAGGTCTCGGCCGACCTCCGCCTCTACCTGATGCGCCGCGTCCCGGTGCTGCAGGCGGGCGTGGCCGGTCTCGCGGGCGCCCTGGTCGAGCAGGCCCGGCGTGCGGGCGAGACGCCCATGCCCGCCTACACGCATCTGCGCCGGGCGCAGCCGGTCCTGGTGGCGCATTTCTTTCTCGCGCACGTCGCGGCGCTCCGGCGCGACCACGAGTACTTCGGCGTGGCCCGCCGCGCGGCCGACTGCCTGCCGCTCGGGTCCGGGGCGGCGGCGGGCACGAGCTATCCGCTGGACGTGACCGCGCTGGCCTCGCGCCTGGGGTTCTCCCGCGTGGCCGCCAACAGCATCGACGCGTCGTCGGATCGCGACTTCGTGTCGGTGTTCCTGCACGCCTGCGCGCTGGCCATGGTGCACCTGAGCCGTCTGGCCGAGGACGTGATCGTCTTCACCGCCGAGGAATTCCGCTTCTTCGAGCTCTCCGACGAGGTGGCGACGGGCAGCAGCCTGATGCCGCAGAAGAAGAACCCCGACCCGCTCGAGCTCGTCCGCGGGAAGGCAGGCCGCGTGATCGGGCGCCACGCGGGCTGGCTGGCCTCGATGAAGGGGCTGCCGAGCGGCTACAACAAGGACCTCCAGGAGGACAAGGAGGCCGTGTTCGACGCCGAGGCGACGCTCGGCGCGTCGCTCGCGGCGACGCGCGCCGTCGTCTCGGGCCTGGCGCTCGACGCGGCGCGGGCACGGCGGTGGGCGTCGGGGCTGCTGCTCGCGACCGACGTGGCCGAGTATCTCGTGGCGCGCGGCATGGCGTTCCGGCAGGCCCACGAAACGGTCGGCGCGATGGTCAGGTGCCTGGTCGCCGACGGGCGCGACTTCGAGTCGCTGTCGCCCGAGGAATGGACGAGGTTCAGCCCGCTGTTCGGCGCCGACGTGCGGCGCGTCCTTACGCCGGAGGCCGCCGTGGCGGCCCGGCGCACGCCGCAGTCCACCAATCCGGCGGCGGTGGCCGCCGCCCTTGCCGACGCCGCCGCCTGGCTGGATGAGGCGGCGGGGCCGGGCGGGGACGTGCCGGAACATGCCTAGAGAGGGATAGTTATGCAATGCGCCGGCGGCGCCGAACCGCCGGGCTCGACGGGCGAGGAGAGATCATGAGCGACCGTCCATCCGCCGTGAACGGCAAGCGGAGCAGCGATTGGGGCACGCGCCGCCAGTGCCCGGCCTGCGGCCAGTGCCTGTGTTTCGGCTGCCATCCGACCGGCCCGTGCCTCGACGAGACCCACCAACAGGGCGCGACTCGCGCCAGCGATGCGGCCGAACCGTCGCGCGCCCCGCTGAGATAGAATACCCGCGCAAGCGGCGGGCGTGCGTCTCCGGCGCCGAGACCGCCCGGGAGTTCACGGCGATGAGTCTACCTGCCCAGGCACCCGCGTCGGTCCCGCCCGATCGCTTTCCGGTTCGCATCTGGCTCATCGCGCTGGCCGGGTGGACGTTCGACTTCTACGACCTGGTGCTGTTCGCGTTCCTCCTGCTGCCGATCGGGACGGAGCTTTCGCTCACCCCGGGTCAGGAGGCCACGCTGCTCGGCGTGACACTCGGGGGCTCAGGAGTCGGCGGGATCATCTTCGGATACCTGTCGGACCGGTTCGGCCGCCGACAGGTCATGACGTGGACGATCCTGCTCTACTCGGTGGGCACCGGCCTCACCGGTTTCTCGACAGGATTCTGGACCATCCTGGGCTTCCGGATGCTGACCGGCCTCGGCGTCGGCGGCGAATGGGCCGTGGGCCACGCGCTGCTGGCCGAATCGACGCCGCAGCGGATGCGCGGCCGGGCGTCGGCGTTGCTGCAGGCCGGCGAACCGATGGGGGTCGGCCTGGCCGCGGTCATGGGTTTCCTGGTCGCGCCGGTCATCGGGTGGCGGGCGATCTTCTTCGTCTCGGCCGCCTCGGCGCTCGTCGCCTTCGTCGTCCGGACGCACCTGCCGGAATCGCACTTGTGGGAAAGCCAGCGCGAGGATCGGCTCTCGCCCCTGCAGGCACTGGCGCTCATCGTGAAGCACCGGCTGGTGGGCACGACGCTCAAGGGATTCGTGCTCGGGGTGCTCAAGCTGGGGACCTATTGGACCTGCTACACGTGGTTGCCGAAGTTTCTGCAGACCGAGTTCCATCAGCCGATCGGACGGTCGGCGTTGTGGATGCTGACCGCCCAGATGGGGCAGTTCGCCGGCATGCTGCTTTTCGGGTACCTGGCCGACAAGTTCGGCCGGCGGGTGCTGTTCACGGTTTACTCGGTGGTCACCGCGGCGGCGCTCTATCCGCTGGCGTTCCACTGGCAGGCGCTCCTCTTGCACCCGGTGCTCTTCTGGGGGGCGTTCCTCGCGCTCGGTCTCGGGTCGGGGTGCACGGCCGGCTTTGGCGCGCTGCTGGCGGAGCTGTTTCCGACCGACATCCGGAACTTCACGATGGGCACCGTGTACAACACGGCGCGCGGCGTCCAGTTCGGCGCGCCGTTCGTCGTGATGTACTTCACCGACCTCTTCGGCCTGGCGGGCGGGCTCGGCGTGCCGTTCGTGCTGGCGCTCGCGACCGCCATCTGGGTCTGGACGCTACCAGAGACGCGGCATCGGAATCTGGCGGCCATCGCGGAATGACACGAGCGATGGCCGAGAGCCAGGCATCGCCGAGAGTCGAGAGCCCAGAGCCGGGAGCCGGCTTCGTGGCCGGCCGTTACCGCGTCAGCCAATCGTGGATCGACCCGGCCAGGCGCTCTACCGCCGCGGCGACGGCGGGGGAGAGGCCGGTTCCCATCTCGACCCTGGCGGGCTGGATGCCGATGATGGTCATCTCGCAGCCGAGGTCGGCCTGGATGAACCTGGCCAGGACCGACGGCGGCAGCGTGTGCGTGGACGCGCTCATGCCGTCGGCCTCCCGCCAGTCCAGCCACGCGGTGGCCCCCGCCTCGTCGCCCAGCATGGCCGCGTCGATCTCGATGATCAGATCGGGTGTGAATCGTCGCAACGGGCCGGTGAAACTCTCGGGGGCGGCTCCGGCCTCGATGAGGAGCACGTCCGGCGGCGTGGGCTGCAGCGCGGCCAGGTGCCGGACCGCACAGACCCCCGCGCCGTCGTCGCCGTTCATCTCGTTGCCCACGCCGATGATGGCGACTCGGGCGGGCCGGGGGACAGGGAAGTTGATCACGACCTCTCCGCGTGAACCCGTGCTCAGGCCGGGGACACCGTCGGCGCGGCGACCGGGGCCGGCGCGGCGGACTTGGGTTGCAGCGCGGCCTCGACGTCCTCCGGGCGGCCGAAATGCAGGACGAACGGTCCCCGGCTGAGGGCGGCCAGCTCCCACTGTTCGTGCGACATGCCGAGCGCGTCGAAGTTGCAGCTCACCACGCACTGCGCGCAGTAGGTGCACCGATCGGTGTGGAACCGCATGACGAACCGCTTGGCCGCCTTGTCCACCACGACGAGCTCGACCGCGCGGGCCGGGCAGTCGCGCACGCAGATCTTGCAGCCGGTGCACCGCGCCGGGTCGAACGTCAGCCGCCCGCGGAGGCGCTCCGGCGTCGGTTTCCTCTCGAACGGGTACAGCTCGGTCACCGGCCGCTTGAACAGCGACCGCGAAATGTCGCCAAGCATCGCACCGATTCTCATGGCCTTCTCCAATGATCTCTCTACGGCTTACGGCTCACGGCTTTCGCCTCACGGCCTGAGCCCTGAGCCTTGGACCCCGATCCCCGATCCCTGATCCTCGATCCCTGATCCCCGATCCCTACCTGATCACCAGCAGCAGGAACAGCTGCGCCAGGGCGCACAGGATGCCGATCCTCCACCACAGCCCGACCGTCTGGTCGATCCGCAGCCGGCAGAAGAGCGACTGCAGGCCGGCCGTCACGACCAGCAGCCCGCCGGTCTTGATCACGAACTCGATCGGGTTCGCGAGGCCGCCCAGGTAGAACGAGGCGACGAGCGTCAGTCCGACAAACAGTTCCACGTCGCGGCCGATCCGGAACAGCGCCCACCCGCGCCCGCTGTACTCGGTCATCGGCCCGGCGACGATCTCGGTCTCGGCCTCGGGAGAGTCGAACGGCGCCAGCTCCAGCTTGCCCATCAGGCCGACCAGCGCGACCAGGAAGCCGATCGGCTGGGTCAGCACGAGCCACCAGTGGCCGTGCGCGTAGACGTCGATCTGGCCGATGCGCCAGCTGCCGGCGGCGATGGCCGGGCCGAGCAGCGCCAGCAGGAACGGCGCCTCGTAAGAGAACAGCTGTGTCAGCGCGCGCGTGGCCCCCACCAGCGAGAAGCGGTCGATCGTGTTGGCGCCGGCCAGCCCCATCGACAGCGTCATCAGGCTGAGCAGGTAGAGCGTGACGACCAGGTCGCCGGTGAAGCTGTAGGAGGGGACCAGGCCGGCCATCGGCACGTAGAGCGCCGCGGTGAGCGAGCCGACCAGCGCCACGACGGGCAGGCCGTGGAAGAGGACGGGGTTGACCCCGTCGGGCACGATCTCCTCCTTGGCCATCAGCTTGACGACGTCCGCGACGGGCTGGAACCAGCGCGGGCCGATGCGGTTCTGGAACTGGGCGACCAGCTTGCGGTCGGCCCACTCGTAGACGGTGCCGCTGAAGAGCAGGAACAGGCCGCCCGGGAAGAGCAGCAGCGCAACCAGTGCTGGCAGCTGGAGGTTCATCGGTAGTACTCGATTCCGTATTGGCGCAACCGTGCCCACGTCCACGTGTCGGTGTCGTGGCGGCGGCGGATGGTCACCAGGCGGTCGTTGCACGAGAAGCACGGGTCGATGCCCGCGATGAGCATGGGCACGTCGGCCAGCTTGTGGCCGGGCGCCGTCGCGAGCACCGAGCCCCAGTTGCACAGGCTGGGCGTCCGCACCTTGACGCGGTCCGGCCCGGCGCCGCCCGAGCTCCTCAGGTAGTAGAACAGCTCGCCGCGCGGCGCTTCGACGCGGCTCATCGTCTCTCCCGGCGGCACGCGCGGCTTCACGCGGACCGTCAGGTCGCCGGTGGGAAGCCGTTCGAGGATCTCGCGGATGACGCGGTAGCTCTCGAACAGTTCCTGCAGGCGCACGACGAACTTGGCCTCGAGGTCGCCGGCCGTCGCCGTGATGGCCTTGACCGGGAAGTCCGGGTAGCCGGCATACGGCGCCTCGACGCGGATGTCGCGCGTCACGCCGGATGCCCGGGCCGTCGGGCCCACCGTCCCCAGACGCTCGGCCTCCCGGGTCGTCATCGTGCCCACCCCGCGCGTCCGGCCGATGAGCGTTTCGTCGGTGGTGACCACCTTGAGGTAGTGGTGCGTCCGCGGCTCGAGGTAGTCGATCGCCCGCTGGATGGCGTCGGCCTGCTCGTCGTCGACGTCGAACTTCACGCCGCCGAGGACGTTGCACGAGTAGTTGACGCGGTTGCCGGTCAACCCCTCGAGCACGTCCATGATCATCTCGCGGTCGCGCCACGAGTACATGAACAGCGTGTCGAACCCGCCCTCGTGGGCCGCGACGCCGAGCCAGAGCAGGTGGCTGTGCACCCGCTCGAGCTCCGCGACCAGCACCCGGATCGCCTGGGCGCGGGGCGGCACTTGCACGCCCGCCAGCGCCTCGACGCCGAGCGCGTAGGCGGTGGCGTGGACGTGCGAGCAGATCCCGCAGATCCGCTCGAGCATGTACATCGCCTGCGCCCAGTTCTGCTGCTCGACCCCCTTCTCGATGCCGCGGTGCACGTAGCCCAGGCGCAACGTCGCGCCGGTGACGATCTCGCCATCCACGGCGATCTCGAAGTGCCCCGGCTCCTTGAGCGCGGGGTGCTGCGGCCCGATCGGTACCACGAACTTCCTGCGACCGTCCTGCTGAGTCTCCATCGCGTCCTCGCTGGCGAGCCCGCAGCCCGCCGTCCGCCCCGCCGACGTCCACACCAGCCCGCGCCCGCGGCACCGCCTAGGCGCCCGGGGTCTCGAAGGCCTTCCTCAAGGGATACACGCCGTCCGGCCAGTCGTCGGGCAGAAGCAATCGGCCCGGGTCCGGCGTGCCCTCGACGACGAAGCCGAACATCTCCTGGAGCTCCCGCTCGTAGAGCGTGGCCGACGGGATGAGCGTGCAGATCGTCGGCAGCCGGGTGTCGTGATAGGGCACGCTCACGCGCAGCGTTACCACCGCCGCGCCGTTGACGAACTGGTAGAGCGCTTCCAGACGGTCCTCCACCGGGCCGGCGGGCGCCGACGTCGCAGCCGCCTCACCGGGCTTCGGCGCCGCCTTCGGCGTCCTGGGCCACGGATGGTCGAGGCCGGTGATGGCCGCGAGGTACCCCCACGGCGCGTCGACGAGCGCCTTGACGGCCGCCCTCAAGTCCTCGCGGCGAATCACGGCATCGACCCGGCCGGGGGCGTGGGCGGCGGCGCCCACCGTATATGGCTGGAGCAGCGCGTCGGCTGTCACCAGGTTCTGCTGCGTATCCATGTCGTAGTCCTCACACCTCGGCGGCGGCCGCCGCCACGCTCGGCGCCGGCTGTTTCAGGCTGTTGAGCAGCGCGACGACGCCGTAGATGATCGCCTCGGGCCGCGGGGGGCACCCGGGCACGAAGGCATTCACCGGGATGACGTCCGCCAGGCTGCCGACGACGTTGTAGCAGCCCTGGAAGGCGCCGCCGGAGATGCCGCACGACCCGACGGCAACGACGAACTTCGGGTCGGGCATCTGCGCGTAGATGCGCACGAGCCGGTCGCGCGACTGCCTGGTCACCGGGCCCGTGCAGACCAGCACGTCGGCGTGCCGCGGGCTGCCCTGGAGCTTGATGCCGAACCGCTCGATGTCGTAGCGCGGCGTCAGCGTGGCCAGGATCTCGATGTCGCACCCGTTGCACGAGCCGCTGTTGAAGTGGATCGCGAACGGGGAGTTGACCCGGGCCCAGGTCTTCAGCGGGTTGATGATCGCGTCGAGCAGCGACTGGTTCCCCATACCACGCTCCTATCCGAGGATGAGCGCCACGAGCGCCACGAAGAGTCCGCCGAGGTAGACGGCCGCCGGCGCGGGCAACTGGCCGACCGCCAGCACCAGCATCGCCAGGTGCACCACGGCGAAGAACAGCGCGATCAGGAAGAACGGCTGGTAGCCCGGCGCCGCCTCGAACGTCGGCGACGCCTCGCCGCTCCCGTAGATGCTCGTCTTGACGGCGTTGGCGTTGGCCGGTCCCGCCAGCAGCCGGCCGAGGCCGACCAGCGCCAGCACGAGCGGGATGTAGGCCAGGAACGCCAGTGGAGGAGTGAGGAGCAGGTTCATATCGTTCTCACCAAAAGGCTCAAGGCTCAGGGCGCACAGCCCAATGCCGCGGGCTAGAAACGCGCCAGGGCGCCGGCGCCGCCGAAGATCGACACCAGGTGCACCGCGGCCGGGTGAGTGATCGCGTCGACCAGGCCCGGCCAGAAGCCGAGCACGATGACCAGGATCGTCATCACCGCCAGCGGCACCCCCATCATCACCGACACGGGCCGCCCGGCCGCCACGGCCGCCGACGGCTCGTGCCGATACATCCGGTTCACCAGCGGCGCGTAATACGCGAGCGACAGCACGCTGTTGAGGGCCGCGAAGATCACCAGGATCTCGACCGCCGCGTTCTTCGTCTCGAAGCCGGCCACGAAGATCTGCCACTTCGACATGAACCCCGACAGCGGCGGCAGGCCGCCCAGCGCGAGCAGCGAGACGGTCAGCGCGAGCGCCGTCAGCGGGTACCGGCCGGCGGCGCCGTTCAGGTCGTCGACCATCAGCGGGTCGTGGCTCCCCCGCGAGATGTGGAGCGCGTAGAGCAGCGCGCCCGCCGCCATGAAGGCCAGCCCCTTCATCAGCGCGTGGTTGAACAGGTGGAAGAACCCGCCGGCCGCGCCGTTCGCGATCCCGTAGCCCACGGCCACGCCGAAGCCGAGGAGCATGTAGCCGACGTGGCTGACCGACGAGTAGGCGAACATCCGCTTGACCTGCGTCTGCCGCAGCGCCATCAGGTTGCCGACCACCATGTTGAGCGCGCCGAAGGCGAGCAGCATCGCGCCCCAGCTCGCGCTCATCGGCGCCAGGCAGCCGAGCGCGCGGAGCATCGCGACCAGCCCCGCCTCGATGACCACGCCCGACAGCATGGCGCTGATCCCGCTCGGCGCCTGCGAGTGGGCGTCGGGCAGCCAGGTGTGGAGCGGGACGAGCGCGGTCTTGACGCCGAACCCGATGAGGAACAGCGCGCCGGCCGCCGCGAGCGGCAGGGGCAGCGGCAGCGGGCCGGCCACGGCGGCGGCCACCTGCGACAGCTCCAGCGTCCCGGTGCGGGCGAACACCAGCGCGATGCCGATGAGGACCAACGCCGAGCCGACCGCCGACTGCACCAGGTACTTCACGCCGGCTTCGAGCGCGCCGCGCTGCTCGCGGTAGAACGCCACGAGCAGGAAGGAGGTGACGGCCATCGCCTCGAACCAGACCCACAGGTTGAACAGGTCGTTCGCGCACCCGAGGCCGACCATCGTCCCCGCCATCGAGACCAGCAGGGCGTAATGCTTCTCCTCGCCGTCCTCACGCCGCATGTACGGCATCGAGAAGATCGACACGAGGAAGGTGAGCGCCAGCACGGTGCCGGCGAGCACGAGACCGACGCCGTCCATCCGCAGCGAGATCGCGCCCACCGAGAGCGCGACCGACCCCGCCTGGAGTACCGCCTCGCCCGTGAACCAGAGCGGGATCGCCGTCGCCGCCAGCGTCAGGGCCGCAAGCCATCGCGCCGGAGCCGCCGTCTTCCCGAGGCGGAAGCTGACGCGCCCCGCGAGGTAGATGACGGGCGACGCCACCAGGGGGAGGAGGAGCAGCCAGGTCAGTGCCAGTGTCGGGTTCATACGCCTCAGGCTCCTCCGAGCGCCAGGATGGCCAGCACGACGACCAGCCCGACGAGAATCGCGAAGACGTTCCAGTTCAGGACGCCGTTGTGCGTGGACCGCAACGACTCGGCCGACCCGACGGTGGCCCACACGATGCCCCGGTTGATGGCCTCGAAGCCGAAGCTGTTCGACGCCATCGTGCCCACGCCGCGGAGCGCGCGGGCGACGCCCGAGAGGCTCTCACGACGCCACCAGGCGAGCAGGCCCAGCGCCACGACCGCCAGCGCGACGAAGGTCGCCGGCGCCGTCGCGATCTTGAGGAGCAGCTCGCCGGTCGCCTCGACCTCGTGCTCGGCGCCGAGCGCCCGGCCGAGGAAGCCGCCGAACGGCCCGGCAACAAGCCACGTCGTGAGCGTCGCGAGCGCGAGCGGCACCAGCGCGACCTTCATCGCCGGCCCCGCGTCGTGGACGCGCAGGCGGCCCCTCGGCTCCCCGTAGAACACCATGCTCAGGAACCGGAGGGTGTAGAGCGCGGTCAGGCCCGCGCCGACCAGCATGAACGCCCACGCCCACGCCGGCCCGCCCTCGTGGCCGGCCTCGAGCACCAGTTCCTTGCTCCAGAAGCCGTTGAGAATCGGGATGCCGGCGAGCGCGAGGCCTCCGATGATCATCACCACCTTCACAACCGGCATCTGCCTGCCGAGGCCGCCCATCTCGCGCATGTCGCGCGTGTGCACGGCGTGGATGACCGCGCCGGCCGACAGGAAGAGCAGCGCCTTGAAGACGGCGTGCGAGAGCAGGTGGAACTGGCTGGCGAACAGGCCGCCGGCGCCGACCGCATAGACCATGTAGCCGAGCTGGCTCACCGTCGAGTAGGCGAGCACCCGCTTGAGGTCGTTGGAGACAATCGCCATCACCGCCGCCATGAGCGCCGTCACCGCGCCGACGGTCACCACGGCCAGCTTCCAGTGGGGCACCGCCTCGAAGGCCGGGTAGAACCTCGCCAGCAGGTAGACGCCCGCGTTCACCATCGTCGCGGCGTGGATAAGGGCGCTGACCGGCGTCGGCGCCTCCATCGCGTCCGGAAGCCACGTCTGGAACGGGAACTGCGCCGACTTGGCCGCGGCGGCCACCAGGAAGCCGAACGCCATCACCGCGAGCACATTTGCCGGCAGCGCCGAGGAAGAGGCGAGGAAGGTCGGCACGTCGTAGCTGCCCTGGTAGACGTAGAGGAGCAGGGCGCCGGCCAGCAGGCCGACGCCGCCCACCTGCGTCACGATGAGCGCCTTGATGCCGGCGGCCACCGCCTTCGGGTCGTCGTTGTAGAAGGAGATCAGCGCGTAGGAGCAGAGCGCCGTGATCTCCCAGAACACGAAGACCAGCAGGAGGTTGCTCGAGAGGACCAGGCCGACCATCGAGCCGATGAAGAAGAGCACGTACGAGTAGTAGCGCCCGAGCTGGCGCTCGCCCTTCATGTAGTCGACCGAGAAGATGACGGCGAGGCTGCCGATGACCGTCGCGACCACGGCGAGGAACACCGCGAGCCCGTCGGGCAGGAACGTGAGGTGCCCGAAGGCCGAGCCGAGCGGCAGGTCGAGCACGTTGGCGTCGGTCTTGAGCGGAATCATCGCGACGGCGGCGACGGCGCCGGCGAGGGCGAAGACGACCGCGGAGGCGTGCTGCGCGGCCGGCTTGCGGTCCCCGATCAGCCGGACGACGAGCGCGCCGGCCCAGGGCAGGCCGATCGAGAGCAGCGCGAGGGTTTCGATGGTCAGCATCGCGCTACCTCCTCAGCGTCGACAGCGCCCGGAGGTCCAGGGTGCCGAACTGCCGCCGCACCTGGACCGCGAGCGCCAGGGCGACGACCGAAACGATCGTGTCGGCCACGATCACCGTGAGCGCCATGCTCTGCCCGACCTGGATCTGGCCGGCCAGCCGCCCGGCGAGAATCAGCGCCAGCATCGCGCCCTTGACCAGGACCTGGAGGCCGACGACGACCTTGATGAGGTTTCGGGTGACCAGCAGGCCGAGCAGGCCGGTGCCGAGCAGGCCCAGCACGGCGACGGCCGCCAGCAGGGGAAGCGAGAGCGACATCACTGAGACTCCTTCCCGGCGCGCGTCCGCCGCTCGGCGAGCAGGCCCAGCACGGCCAGCACGCCGCCGATGATCAGGACGACCTGGAGCACGGCATCGAGGCCGCGCTGCTCCCAGAGCACCGTGGGAAAGGGAACCGCCTGCCCCGGCGCCGCGGGGGTCCGAAGCGCCGGCAGCACCATCACCGCGGCGAGCGCGACGGCGCACAGCACGCCCAGCGCGGCGAGCGGGCGGGGGACCAGCGACCTGAGCGCCACGGGCGGCTCTTCGCCGGCGATGTTGATGGCGAAGACGAAGAGCACCGTGACCAGGCCGGCGCCCACGCTGAGCTCGATGACCGCCACCTCGGGGGCCCCGAGGCGATACATGATCACGGCCGTGAGCGCGGACGCGCCCGCCAGCCACAACGCGGCCAGGAGCAGGCGCGGGGCGCGCACCGCCTGCCACGCACACACGAGTGTCGCCGCCACGATGAACAGGTCGAACATGAGCGTGTCCCTTGTCAGCGGATGAGAATCGAAACCTCGCGCCTTCCAGGGGGGCACAGAAGCGCACGCCGCGTGATTGCGGCGCGCCTTCCCGCGCGGCGCGGCAGCAGATGGCAGGACCGAACGACCCTAGTCCTCGGCGAGAGCCACGTATGGGGACGAAGATGATGACGTCAACTGACGAGTATGAACGAAGTGGCCTTCGGCACGGTCTGCGGCCGCGTCCGATCCCGTGTATTGTGCTCCAACCACCGGCGGACCACAAGCCTTTTGTGAACGCATTCACAAACTCGTGTGCGCGTCGTATGGCGCTGTATTTCTCAGCAATTCAGCGCATTTGGACGAGCCTCCGGGTGTCGAAAGACTCACCGTGTCGTCGCGGCGTCAGACGGCGCTTTGGCCAGGTGCAGCGTCACTTCCAGCGTCCGCGCGTTCACCGTGGCGAGACCGAATTTGTTCTCGAAGTCCCTGAAGACCAGCCGCGTCGCGCTGCTCGTCACCGGCTTGAGGTACGCGTCGAGGTGCTGCCTCAGGTTCGCGAACGCGCGCGCCGCGGCGGCGGCGTCCGGATAGAGGACCAGCAGTCGCGTCCGCTCGCCCTCACGGTCGCGAACGTCCGCGGACACGCCGACGACCCGGCCGCCGAGCTGGAGCACATCGCCCTCGCCGAGCGTGAAGATCGACTGCAGGCCGAACGGTCCCCGCACGAGCCGTTCGGAACCGGCGACCACGCCCTGGGCGGGGACACGCGAGAGGTCGGCTGGCACGCGATCGGCCGGCAGCGCCGACGCGACCGCGCGCCCGAACGTCAGGAGCGCCGCCCTGGCGGCGTCGCCGCCCGACAGGTTGTTCACCGTGACGAAGTAGCGCTCGCGGACGAACATGAGCTGGTGGCGGTTGACCGTGTGGCGCGCGGCGAACGACGGATCGGCCGTCGGCTTGCCGCGCTTCATCAAGTAGACGCCGGTGGCGGCGACCGCGTCGGTCATCCGGTAGACCTCGACGGCCAGCTCGTCCTTGCCAGATCGGTATTTCTGAAGCGTCAGCCGGTCGAAGCCGAACTCGAGGAACAGCTCGGCGCCGCCGTCGATGTAGCCGTACAGGTCGGCGCCGCCGAACACCCGCGCGGCCTCCGACTTCTTCCACCCGGCCACCGCGGCGTCGGCCGGCATGAGGGCACCGTCGCCGGACGGCCGCGCCGCCGCCTGGCTCGGGCCCGGCAACGCCGCGGAAGCCGCGTGCGGAATCCCGCACAGCGCGATCAGAACCAGCAACGCGCGTTTCATGGGGCTACACCTTGACGACGGTCAGTTTGTCGGGCGCCACGACACCGAGGCCGAGCGTCTCCGCGTAGCGCAGGTATTCGGTGTAGCGCGGATGGTCGCCGGCCGTGACCCCCTGCTCCTTGCGCTTGGCCGCGAGTTCCAGGTGGCACGCCATGTCGAGGGCGAACGGGTCGGTGGCGAAGTAGAGCGAGTGGTTGTCGTACACGAACTGCGCGTCCTTGTCCGGGCCGCCGTCGTACTGCGCGCGCAGGCCGTCGGTGATGTTGAGCGCGAGCTTGTCGCGCAGGACCGGCGCCGCCAGCACCTCCGCGTTGACGCGCAGCGCCAGGCCGGCGTGGAGGCGGCCCGTGTTGCAGATCGATCCGTAGCCCAGGTTCTTGGTCGCCATCGAGATCGCGGCGCCGGTGTTCTTGTAGGCCGCCAGGTTGACGATCCGCGTCAGCCGCCTGGTCAGCAGCTTGCCGAAGAACGACCGCTCGCCGTTGAAGACGTGCTGGTTGAGGTACCCGTCCTCGTTCTTCTGGTTCCGATCCGAGGTCCACACCGCGCCCTTCGCCTCGAAGTAGACCTCCTGGTCGAAGTTGTTCACCGACAGGTGCTTCCCGTCCGGGCCCCGCCATTTGTTGCCCTGCTCGTCCATCGTCTGCAGCCCCTCGATCGCGATGCCCGGGAACCGCTCCCTGGTGAAGCCCGCGTCCTTGAGCATGTAGTCGAACCGATCCCAGATGACGATGTTGGATGTCGGGATGCCGTTGTCCACGAGCCACCGGATGACCGCCTCGGCGACTTCCGGCCTGGTGTTGATGAGCGGCGGCCCGACGGGGTTCACCTTGAGGCCCACGACGTCGCGCGGGTCGATGAGCAGACGGAAGCTGTCCTTCGCGTTCCGGCCGGTGAGCGTGGTGATCCCCTTGAGCACCATCTCGCCGATCACCCGGGCGTCGAACTTCTCGTTCGCGAACGAGCGCCGATCGGTGACCTTCACCACCCTGCCGGGGAACGGCCCGGGGAGCGAGCGGGGCGTCCTGGCGACCTTCTGGAAGTCGGCGATGTTGGTCGTGATGGCGGGCGCGGCGGGGGCCGCCTGCCCGAAGGTGAGCGGCGCGAACGCCAGCGCGCCGGCCGCGGCCGTGCCGGCGCCGGCGACCTTCACGAACTGGCGGCGGTCGAGCCGGCCTGTCATGTCCATCGGGCGGTAACGTCGTGTGCTCATGCGCTGGACCTTTCTCTGGAGACTCACCGTTTCGGGGCGGCGGGCAGGATGAACTGGTTCGTCCGGGACCTGGACTCTCCGACGCTCGTGACGTAGACCGCCGGGCGGTCCTTGACGGGGCAGGCGTACTCGCACGCGCCGCAGCCGGTGCATCGAACCGGGTCGATCTGGGGCCGGCGCAGGGTCCGCGTCCGCCCCTCGGCGTCGGTGACGTCGGCGTTCAGCAGGACGATCGCCTTCGGCGACGTGGGGCACCACTCTTCGCAGACGATGCAGTCGGTGGCCATGGCCCAGGGGAGGCAACGGCCGAGGTCGTAGAAGGCGGTGCCGATCTTGACCGGCGCGCCCGCGTCACGCCGGTCCCGGGCCGCGGCCGTCCCGCCCTGCTCGCGCGGCCCGCCCGAGGTGGCCGCTGAAGCACCCGGAGGGCCGACCTTCTCGGCCTCGGTGATCTCCCAGATGGCGCCCGTCGGGCACACCTGGCCGCAGAGCACGCAGTTCGGCTCGCAGTAGCCGACGCGGGGCACGAGGACCGGCGTCCAGAGCGCCTCGAGGCCGCCCTCGGCGAGCGTCGGATGCAGGGCGTTGTTGGGGCACACCTTCATGCACTCGCCGCACCGGATGCAGCGCTCGAGGAAGTGCCGTTCGTCCAGGGCGCCGGGCGGCCGGATCAACCGGGAGTCGAAGTCCACGGCGAACCCGGTGGTCGATCGAAGCAGGGGCACGAGCGCCGCCCCGGCTGCGGCCGAGGCCAGCAGCTTGCGGCGCCCCGCCTCCGGCGCCTCGATCGTCGTCCGGGCCGAGCGCACGCGGCCGACGCTGAATGCGAGGCCGCCCGTCTGGCAGTCGGCCACGCAGTTCAGGCAGAGGTGACACTCGGCCTTCCGCCATTTCGGCCCAGGGATCGGATCGTCGCCGCCCTGGCAGTGGAGGAGGCACGTGTTGCAGGTGTCGCACCGGCTCTGGTCTTTGCGCAGGTGCACGAGCGACCAGCGCGAGGCGAGACCGAGCAACGCGCCGAGCGGGCACACCGCGCGGCACCAGAAGCGCGTGACCCGCAGGTTCAGCGCCAGCAGGCCGACGAAGATCAGGCCGAGGAGGAAGGCCTGGCGAAAGTGCGGCTGCCGGAAGCCGCCCACCGTGAGCTGCAGGACGGCCTGCGCCACGTCGGCGCCGAGGCGGACCGGCCGCGACGGCGCCTGGTACCACGCGTCGAGGACCGCGCCGGCCGCGTAATTGACGCCCGGCAGGATCGAGAGCGCGAGCGACCTGACCAGCAGCGGGATCGGGTCGAGCAGGCCGGAGAGAACCGAGCCGAACGCGGCCGAGGCCAGCAGCGCGGCGAGGACGTCGTACTTCGCCGCCTGCCACGACTTGTAACGATTCGACTCGATGAGCGCCTTCCCGCGCTTCTTCTCCGACCTCAGGCTCGAGAAGAAGTGGTGCAGCGTGCCCAGCGGGCAGATCCAGCCGCAGAAGAACCGGCCGAGGAGAAACGTCGGGACCAGGACGACCAGGCTCCACCACATCGTGCGGTAGAGCGCGTGCGTCGAGATCGCCGTCGAGACCGCCGCCAGCGGGTCGGCCTCGAGGAACGCGGAGACCGGCCACGGCAGGCGCACCGGGCCCGACAGCCCCCGGAACGACCCGGAGAACTCGGACCTGGCGAGGAGGAAGGCGAACGCGCCCAGGCAGACGATCTGCGAAATGCGCCGGGCGAGGGGCCACGCCGATCGTGAAACGTGAGGCATGCGGGTGCTCGTTGGGCCGCGCCAGGCCGGTCAGGCCGACAGCAGCTTCGTCCTGACCTGCTCGAAATCCATCCTGCCCAGGCCGCGGGCGTCCGCGAGCCGCAGGAACGGGAGCCGTCTGGCGTCCAGGTCCCACCACGCCTTGGCGGCATACGCATCGATGGCCACCGGGTCGGTGCCGGCCACCAGGGTCTTCTTCACTTCGACGTCCGCGAGACTTCCGCCGGTCGGGCCTCCGCGCACGAGCACGCGGTACGCGTCGAGAATGGTCAACGTCGGGCGGGCGAACGCGAGCAGGTCGACGAGGCTCTCGTGGATCCGCTGATGAAGGCGGCTGCGCTGCCCGCCGATGATGCCGTAGAAGTTCTTCATGCCGAGCGTGCACCCGGTCAGGCTGTGGTGCTTGGCGATCGGCAGGTTGACGACCTTGTCCGCCGTCAGGAACGGCTCGAGCACGGGCCACGTGGTGAGCACCTCGCCGCCGAGGTTCGCCTGCCTCAACCGCCGCTCGTCGGGCAGGATGACGTCGGCGCCGGCCAGGCGCGCGGCCGCCGCGATGCCGCTGCGCTCGAAGCAGAGGCGGGGGTCGTTGCAGCTCATGTCGGTCACGACGACCCTGCCGGCGCCGGCCTCGAGGCAGAGCTGGACGACCGCGGCCACCAGCGCCGGGTTCGTGTTGGCGGCCTGCTCGGGCCCGCGGTCCCAGCCGATGTTCGGCTTCACCACCACGACGTCGCCGCGCGCGACGAACCGGCGGATGCCGCCCAGTTCCGCCACGGCCAGGCGCGCCATCGGGCCCGGCTCGCCGCCCTGGACGACGACCATCTCGGGCAGCGCAGGATCGCCCGGAATGCCGGCGCGCGGGTCGGCCACGAGCACGGCCGACTCCGCCGGCCGACCGCTTCGCCCGTGCAGCCACGCACCGGCGCCCAGCGTGGCGGCGCTCAGTCCGCCGAGGCGAAGCACGCGCAGCATGAATTCCCGGCGATCCTGGGCGGTGGCGTCGATCGGCATCGTGGTCCTGCGGCCGGCGTCCGGCGGCGCCAGTTATGGTAACACTCCGGAGAAGCTTGAAACCGGTGCGGGAAATCGTGGGATAATCGTCTGCCTGCCAGTTGCCTGATGGAGTGCCCGTGAAGCTGATGCGTCTTCTTCGTGTGGGATGTGCCGGCGCCGCGCTCGTGGCGGCGGTCACCGCGTGCAACAATTCGCCGGCCGCGCCGACCGGCGCCGCCTACAGCGCGACCGACCTGCTGGTCGGCACCGGGGCTGAGGCCGCCACCGGCAAGACGGTGTACGTGAACTACACCGGCTGGCTGTACGACTCCACGAAGATCGACGGCAAGGGGCTGCAATTCGACACCAACACGGGCGGAGGCCCGTTCGGCCCGGTCGTCCTGGGGAACGGGCAGGTGATCGCGGGTTGGGACCAGGGGATCCCGGGGATGAAGGTCGGCGGCAGGAGGCGGCTCGTCATCCCGCCGTCGCTCGGATACGGCAGCAGCCGAAACGGCCCGATCCCGCCGAACAGCACGCTCGTCTTCGAGGTTGAGCTGCTGAGCGTCCAGTAGGCAAGCGCGCTAGCGCGACCCGATCAGCCGGAACCTGAAGCCGGCCACCGCGTAGAGCACCGCGTCGTTGAGCCCGCCCTCTCCGCCGCCCACGGGCGTACCCCGCAGCCCGGCGCGCCCGAACTCGACGTAGAGCGCCATCGACCGCCGCCACCAGGTACTCCGACCCTCCACTGATCGTCCAGCCCAGGCCCCGCGTCGGGTGCGTGATGGTCGCCGAGCCTCCCGGGATCGTGATCGTCCCGCCGCCGCCGGTGATGACCCGGCCCGCAATCGTCTCGTTGGTCGTCAACGTCGCCCAGGTGTAGGTGAGGCCGCCCTGCACGTAGAGCCTCGTCTTGCCGAACGGCACGCCCGCCTTGCCCGTGACTACCGCGACGTTGGTGGCGAGCGAGCTGGAGAAGGCGTACCCCGATCCGCTGCCGGCCGTCGCCGGGTTCGCGGGGCGGAGATAGAAGCCGGCGATGGCCAGGTTGGAGGTGGGCCAGAAGTCGAAACCGATCTGGCCGGCCAGGCGGGTGGCCCTGCCGCTGCACGACGTGTTGACGCCGCACGACGTTCCCACCGCATTGCTGTACCTGCCGACGCCCCCGCCGGCGAACACGTGGAAGCCGTTGGGGACGTAGAGCGCGCTGCCCGTGTGCTCGGCCGATCCCCCGGCGACCTCGTTGCCGAGCCAGCGAAGCGGGGCGGGGCCCTGGCTGATCCAGACACCCTGCGTTTCCGCGGAGGCGTTCACCACGAGCGTCGTGATCTCGCGGAGGTAGAACGTGCCGAAGATCTCGCGCCGGGTGCAGGCGGGCGCCGCCTGGTCGGGCTGGTAACCGGTCTCGACCAGCGTGATACGGCGCGCCTGCCCGCAGACGTCCACGAAGATGCGGACGTCGGTCTCGGTCTTGCCGCGCTGCTTCTGG
This sequence comes from uncultured Acidobacteriota bacterium, assembly GCA_963717945.1. Classification (GTDB taxonomy): domain Bacteria; phylum Acidobacteriota; class Vicinamibacteria; order Vicinamibacterales; family Fen-181; genus FEN-299. The sequence goes on from CAVQXT010000007.1 coordinate 1,289,565, forward strand.
AGATCGACGGGGAGCCTCGCGATGCCTTTTTCGTCCGCGGTCGCCGTCGCCACCGTCGTCGAGTCGAGGACCAGTTGGATCGACCCGCCGGGAGGTGCCTTGGTCACGGTGACGGTCTGGGCAGACGCCGGTCCGGCCACGATGGTCGCGATGAACGCGGCTGCCAGCGCCAGCGGCCGCCAGAATTCCCTCATGCTCGCCTCCCCCTTCCCGATATATGGCAGGGTCCGTCCATGTTACCTCAAGGGCTAGCGAGGCGCGCATCAGACTATCGGGCATGTCGAGAACCTCGCCTCGCTAGCCCGAGAGACGCTGTTGGCTGGCCCCGCGCGTGCGCGGGGCTCGAGACGTCTTGAAGGGCCCGAGTGAATTCGACGGGCCAGGGTCATTTGCCACGCCTGTGGCCCTTCAAGACGTCTCGCCTCGCAGGGCGCCGATCCTCCAGCGCCAGGCCAGCAGCAGGGTGGTTCCGATCGCGATCAGGCCGACCGAGAGGCCTGTCCAGAGGCCGACGACGCCCCACCTCCACCAGAAACAGAGCGCGTACCCCACGGGCAGGCCGAGCAGCCAGTGCCCCGCGAGATTGGTCAGCATCGGCGTCCGCGTGTCGCCCAGGCCCCGCAGCACGCCGGTCGACACCCCCTGCAATCCGTCGAACAGCTGGAACATCGCGGCGATCAGCAGGAGCCGGCGCGCGATCGCGAACACGGCCTGGCTCGAACTGAACAGGCCGATGAGCGGTCGCGGCGCGACGACGAAGACGAGCGCGGCCGACGACATGAACGCCGTGCCGATGAGCAGCGCCATCCAGCCGGCCCGCGCCGCGCCGCGGGCATCCCGCCGGCCGACCGCCTGCCCGACGCGCACCGCGCCGGCCGAGGCCAGGCCGAGCGGCACCATGAACGTGAGGCTGGCCAGGTTGAGCGCGATCTGGTGAGAGGCGAGCGACACCGGGTCGAGTCGGCCCGCCAGCGCGCTGGCCGCCGCGAAGACGCCCATCTCGAGCGTGACCTGGACGGCCGCCGGCAGTCCCAGGCGCACGAGCCGCATCAGCCGCTTCGACGCCGGTTTCCACGAGACGCTGCGCAGGCCGACGTGGTGGCGCCGGTCGGCCGAGATGACCGAGGCGAGCAGCGCGCCGGCCAGGTAGAAGCGCGACACCAGCGTGGCGACGGCGGAGCCGGTCGTGCCCATCGCGGGCAGACCGAGATGGCCGTAGACCAGCGCCCAGGCGGCAGCGGCGTTGATGAGGTTGGCCGTGACGAGCGCAATGGTGATCGGCGTCACGATGCCGAGCGCCTGGAGGTAGCGGCGGAACGAGGCGTAGAGCAGAAGCGGCAGCAGGCTCCAGAGGATGACGTGGAGGTAGGGGACCGCGAGGGCGAGGACCTCCGGCTGGAGCCCGCACCGCGGCAGCGCCGCGATTCCGACCAGCCCGGCCACCGTCAGCACCGGCGCCAGGATCAGGCTCAGCGTCAGGCCGTGCAGCAGCCACCGGTGGCACTCGTCGAGGCGCCCGGCGCCGTAGGCGTGCGCCACCAGCGTGTCGAGGCCGAGCAGCATGCCCATGCCGAAGATCGCCAGCGCGAGGAACAGGATGCTGCCGATCCCGACGGCGCCGATGGCCGCCGGGCCGATCGGGCCGACCACGATCGTATCGACGATGCCCATCGTGACCCAGCCGATCTCGGCGAGCACGACCGGGCCCGCCAGCGCCAGCATCGGCCGGAATTCTTCGCGCAACGTCACACCGTGCACTATATCAGCAGGCCCGGGGCGCGCCCGGGCCTGATATAGAATGCGTCGGTGTCGGATACGCCCTCTTAAGGAGTCCCGCAATGAAACGGTCGTTGGTGGCAGTGCTGGCAGTGGCGGCCGCGGTCGCGCTCGCGGCCTGCGGCAGTCGAACCGAATCCCCGGGCGCCAACGCCTCGGTCGCCTTTCCCGCGATCGACGGCAGCAAGGTGCTCGAACACACCAAGACGCTCGCCTCGGACGAGTTCGAAGGGCGCGCGCCGGGCACGCACGGCGAGGACGTGACCGTCGCGTATATCACCGAGCAGTTCAGGAAGGCGGGCCTCAAGCCGGGCAACCCGGACGGCACGTACATCCAGAAGGTCCCGATGGTCGGCCTGGTCAGCGACCAGACGGCCGTGCTGACCTTCCGCGCGGGCGCCACGGCGCGGACGCTGGCCTGGCGTGACGACTTCGTCGCGTGGACCAGGCGCGTGGCCGAGTCGGTGAGCGTGGACAAGTCGCAGATGGTCTTTGTGGGCTACGGCGTGCAGGCGCCGGAGTTCAACTGGGACGACTACAAGGGGATCGACCTCAAGGGCAAGACGATGGTGGTCCTGGTCGGCGACCCGCCGGTGCCGGACCCGGGCAACCCGGCGGAGCTCGATCCGAAGATGTTCGGCGGCCGCGCGATGACCTACTACGGCCGCTGGACCTACAAGTATGACATGGGGGAGAAGTTCGGCGCCGCCTCCGTGCTCATCGTGCACGAGACCGAGCCGGCCGGCTACCCGTTCGCCGTGGTGCAGGGGAAGACGGCGGAGCAATTCAGCCTGGTGGCGCCCGACAAGGGCATGAGTCGGGCCGCGGTCGAAGGCTGGATCACGATCGACCAGGCGAAGGCGCTGTTCGCGATGGCGGGGAAGGACTTCGACGCGCTGAAGAAGGCGGCCCTCTCGCCGGCCTTCAAGCCGGTCCCGCTCGGCGTGACCGCCTCGGTGTCGCTGCGCAACACCGTGCGCACGATCGACTCGCGGAACGTCGTCGGGAAGATCGAGGGGAGCGACCCGGCGCTCAAGAACGAGTACGTCATCTACACGGCCCACTGGGACCACTTCGGCATCGGCGTGCCGGTGAACGGCGACCGCGTCTACCACGGCGCGGTGGACAATGCGACGGGCATCGCCGGGATGATCGAGATCGGCCGCGCGTTCGCGGCGATGCCGGTGGCGCCGAAGCGGACGATCCTGATGCTCGCGGTGACGGGAGAGGAACAGGGGCTGCTCGGTTCGGGCTACTACGCGGCCAACCCGCTCTACCCGCTGGCGAAGACGGTCGGCGTCGTCAACATGGACGCGCTGAACGTGCTCGGGAAGACGAAGGACATCACCATCACCGGCCTCGGCAACTCGGATCTCGACGACTACGCGCGGAAGGTGGCGGCCGAGCAGGGGCGGGAGATCGAGCCCGATCCGACGCCGGAGAAGGGCGGCTTCTACCGGTCCGACCATTTCCCGTTCGCGCAGCAGGGCGTGCCGGCGCTGGCGAGCGGCGGGGGCATCGACTTCATCGGCCGGCCGGCCGGCTGGGGCCGGGAGCGGATGGCCGAGTTCACGGCCAACGACTATCACAAGCCGTCCGACAAGGTGAAGCCCGACTGGGACATGAGCGGCGCCGTCGAGGACCTGCAGTACTACTGGATGGTCGGGTACCGGGTCGCGCAGGCGGACAGGTATCCCGAGTGGAAGCCGGGCACGGAGTTCAAGGCCAAACGTGACGAGATGCTAAGGAAGTAGGGCGAGGCTTTAGCCTTGCCATTGAGGCCGAGACCGCATGTTCGACGCGCGCTACTTCGCGTTCCTCGCGTTCGCGGCGCTGCTGGTCGTCAGCCCCGGGGCCACGCTGGCGGTGGTCACCGAGACGGCGATCGGCGAGGGCCGGCTCGCGGCGCTCTACACCGTGCTGGGCGTCGGCATCGGCAATTCGTCGCTGGCGCTCGCCTCGGCGCTCGGCATGTCGGTCGTGTTCGCGCGCTGGCCGTCCACGCTGCAAGTGGTGAGGACGGCCGGCGCGATCTACCTGGCGTATCTCGGGCTGCGCGGGCTGTGGTTCGCGTTTCGGCCTCGACGTGAAGCGAGCGTCACGCCGGGGCCGGACGCCCGCTCGACGGCCGGGACGGCGTGCGGCGCGCGCGCCCAAAGCGGGCGGCCCGGTCACCACGGTGCCGTGGTCCGGGGGATCCTGACCAACCTGCTCAATCCCCCGGTCATCCTCTTCTACATGACGCTGCTGCCGCAGTTCATCGGGCCGCGAGACCCGTTCTTCGCGCGGTTCCTGGTCCTGGCGGCGACCCACGTGTTGATGAGCCTCGTCTGGCTCACCTTCTATGCGGCGGCGCTCGGCGTCCTCGCCGACCGGCTCGCGCGTCCCCTCGTGCGTCGCACGCTCGAGGGAGTGACGGGAGTGGTGCTGGTCGGACTCGGCGCCCGGCTGCTCGTCCGCTGAGGCAAAGACGTGTCATTCACCGCTCGCGTGCTCGTGGGGCTGGTGGCGGGACTCGCCGTGGGGATGGGCGTGTCGGCGGCCGGGGCCGGCTGGTGGCAGCACCTGCCCGGGGTCGTCGAGCCGTTCGGGCTGATCTTCGTCAACGCGATCCGGATGACCGTCATCCCGCTGGTGGCGTCGGGGCTCATCGTCGGCGTCGCCTCGATGCGCGACGCCGGGGCGGTCAGCCGCCTGGGCGCCCGAGCGCTCGTGGTGTTCGTCGCCTTGGTCGGCGCGGCGACGCTGTTCGGCGCCGCGATCGCCTACCCGCTGCTGCAGCGCCTCTCGATCGACCCGTCGGTGGCGGCCAACCTCAGGGCCGGGGCGTCCGGCGCCGGGCAGACGGTGGTCGAGTCGGCGCGGCAGCTCCCGACCTGGTCGCAGTGGATGACCGACCTGGTGCCGGTCAACGCGCTGAAGGCGGCGGTGGACGGCGCGATCCTTCCGCTGGTCGTCTTCGCGCTGGCCTTCGGCCTCGCGCTCACCGTGGTCGAGGCCGGTCGCCGGCAGGCTGTCGTGAGCTTCTTCCACGGCGTGTCGGACGCGATGCTGGCGCTGGTGGGGTGGATCCTGCGGCTGACGCCGGCGGGCGTGTTCGCGCTGGCCGTGCCGCTGGGCGCGCGAATGGGCCTGACGGCGGCCGGGGCACTCCTGTACTACATCGTGCTGTTGTCGCTCGTCAGCGGCGCGTTCATCCTGGTGGTTCTGTACCCGACCGCGATCTGGCTCGGAGGCGTGCCGCTCGGGAAGTTCGCCGGGGCCGCCGGGCCGGCGCAGGCCGTGGCGTTCTCCTCGCGATCGTCGCTGGCCGCTCTGCCGGCGACGATCGCGGGCGTCGAGGCGGGGCTCGGCTGGCCGGAGGAGATGGCCGCGTTCTTCGTGCCGCTCGCCGCTTCGGTCTTCAGGGTCGGCGGCGCGATCGCCCAGGTGGTGGCCGTGCTCTTCGTCGCGCGGCTCTACGACGTGCCGCTCTCGATGGCGCAGTTGGCGACGATCGTCCTGACGGTGATCGTCACCTCGTTCACGATCCCCGGCATTCCTGCCGGGGCCATCATCACGATGACGCCGGTGCTCGCGGCGGCCGGGGTGCCGGTCGAGGGGATCGGCGTGCTGATGGGCGTGGACACGATCCCTGACATGTTCCGGACGCTGGCGAACGTGACCGGCTGGTTCGCGGCCGGCAGCGTCCTCGTCCGGCACGCCGGGCCTCGGCAACCCTGAAGGGTCGCCCTACGAGGCTTTGGGCTCCGGGCTTCGGGCCCGTGATCCGCTGCCAGCTACTCCGCGACCCGTCTTCCAACCGTGATCCGCTGCCGGCTCTGATACGATGAGCACTCCTGTCCTGGAGGCTGTCTGCATGCGCCATCACGTTCGCTTCGGAATCGCCCTGGCCGTGGCAGGCGGACTGCTCGCCGTGTCGCCGGCCGCACCTGTTTCCGCGTCACCGGCCGGCTCGCCGGCCCGGCCGCCGCAGGCCCAAGCGGCCGGCGCCGCGGGGCCGCAAACCAAGGGCCCGTCCGCGCCGCCCGCGGCCCGGGCTGACACGAAGCCCGAGGCGGATCGAGCCGCGTTCAAGAGCGTACCGGAACTGCGCCATTTGAAATACCGCTCCCTGGGGCCATCTCGCGGGGGCCGCGTCGATCGCGTGGCCGGGGTGGCCGGCGACCCGCGCGTCTACTACGCGGCGACGGCGAGCAGCGGCGTGTGGAAGTCGATCGACGGCGGAGTGACCTGGAAGCCGATCTTCGACGACCAGGCGGTGGCGACAGCCGGATCGATCGCCGTCGCGGCGTCCGACCCCAATGTCGTCTACCTCGGTTCGGGCGAGGCGAACATCCGCGGCGACGTGCAGGACGGCGACGGCATCTACAAGTCGACCGACGGCGGCAAGACGTGGAAGCACGTATGGGCCGAGCGCGGCCAGATCGGCACGATCGTCGTGCATCCGACCAACCCCGACATCGCGTTCGCCGCGGTCCTGGGCCGGACGTTCGGCCCCAATCCCGAACGCGGCGTCTACCGCACCCTCGACGGCGGCCGGAGCTGGCAGCAGGTGCTCAAGAAGGACTCGGACACCGGCGCGTCCGACGTGGCCTTCGACCCGTCGAACCCGCACGTGCTCTTCGCCGGGCTGTGGCAGGCGCGCCGCAAGCCGTGGGACCTGGTGTCGGGCGGGCCGGGCAGCGGGCTCTACGTCTCCCGCGACGGCGGCGACACGTGGAGGGCGCTGACAGGGAACGGGCTCCCGGACGGCATCTGGGGCAAGGTCGGCGTCGCGGTGGCCCCGTCCGACGGCCAGCGCGTCTACGCGCTCATCGAAGCCGAGGAAGGGGGCCTGTTCCGGTCCGACGACGGCGGCGAGAAGTGGGATCGGGTCAGCGGGCATCACGCGCTCAGGCAGCGGCCCTGGTACTACTCGACGATCACCGTCGACCCGTCGAACGCCGACATCGCCTGGTTCCCGCAGGTGCCGCTGCTCAAGACCGTCGACGGCGGCAAGACCGTCGTCGCGACCAAGGGACCGCATCACGGCGACTATCACGACCTGTGGATCGATCCGACCAATCCCAGGCGGATGATCGTCGCCAACGACGGCGGGGTGGACGTGACGGTGAACGGCGGCGAGACGTGGTTCGCGCCGCTGCTGCCGCTCGGCCAGTTCTACCACGTGGCCGTGGACACCCGCGTGCCGTTCCACCTCTCCGGCGCGCAGCAGGACATCGGCACGGCCGCGGCGCCGAGCAACAGCCTGAACCGCGCGGGTCTGCTGCCGAGCGACTGGTACTCGGTGGGGGGCGGCGAAGCCGGGTATACCGCGCACAATGCGGCCGACCCGAACATCGTTTACGCCGGCGAGTATCTCGGATACATCTCGGCGTTCGACTACCGGACCAGGCAGTCGCGCGACATCAGCGCCTGGCCCGAGAACCCGTCGGGGCACGGCGGCGAGGACATGCGCTACCGCTTCCAGTGGACGGCGCCGATCGCCCTCTCGCCGCACGACCCGCACGTCCTCTACCACGGCGGCAACGTCCTCTTCAGGACCGCCGACGACGGGGCGACGTGGACCGTGATCAGCCCCGACCTCACGCGCAACGATCGGTCGAAGCAGAAGTGGGCCGGGGGGCCGATCACCGGCGACAACACCGGCGTCGAGACCTTCTGCACGATCTTCGCGATCGCGGAGTCGCCGAAGCAGGCGGGTGTCATCTGGGCGGGGAGCGACGACGGCCTCGTGCACCTCACGCGCGACGGCGGCCGGACGTGGAAGGACCTCACCTCGGGCATGCCGGGGATGCCGGAGTGGGGCACGGTGAGCCTCATCGAGCCGTCGCCGTTCGACGCGGCGACCGCGTACGTGGCGGTGGACGCCCACCGGCTCGACGACGTGCGGCCGTATCTCTACAAGACCGCCGACTTCGGACAGACGTGGAAGCGTCTCGACGCCGCGCTGGCGCAGGACGTCTACCTGCACGCCGTGCGCGAGGACCCGGCCCGCAAGGGCCTGCTTTACGCGGGCACCGAGCGCGGCGTGATGGTGTCGCCCGATGACGGCGCGACCTGGCAGCCGCTGCAATTGAACCTGCCCACCGTGGCCGTGCACGACCTCGTGGTGAAGCACGACAGCCTGGTGCTCGCGACGCACGGGAGGTCGTTCTGGATTCTCGACGACCTCGTGGCGGTGCGCGCGCTCACGCCGCAGGTCGCGGCCAGGGACCTGCACGTGTTTCCCGTTGCCGAGTCGATCGAGTGGCGCTACTTCGACCAGGGAGGGGAGCCCGGCGCCGGGCAGAATCCCCCGGCCGGGGCCGCCATCTACTACTACCTCAAGTCCAAGCCCAAGGGCGACGTGACGCTCGAGATCCTCGACGCGCAGGGGAAGCTGGTTCGCACGCTCACGTCGAAGCCCAAAGAGCTCGACGGCAGCTACGAGTGGGAAGTCGAGGAATCGGAGACCGACCCGCGCAAGCCCGACCTCGCCGTGGAGCCGGGCGTGCAGCGGGCCATCTGGGATTTCCGCTGGGAAGGGGCGCGCAGGATTCGGGGCGCGAAGCTCGATAGCGGCGACCCGAAGACCGGCCCGCTCGTCGTGCCGGGAACCTACACCGTCAAGATCGCCGCCGACGGGCAGTCCCAGACGACGTCGCTGGTGGTGAGGCAGGACCCGCGCGTGACGGTGCCGGAGGCGGACCTGGCCGAGCAGGTCGCCCTCACGCTCGCAATCCGCGACGACATCTCGCGCCTGACCGGGATGGTGGAGCGGCTGCGCGCCATCGAGAAGCAGGCCCGGGAGCGCGCCGACCTGCTGAAGGGGGACCCGAAGGCGGCGCCGCTCGTCAAGGCCGTGCTGGACCTGGCGGCGAAATGCGAGGCGCTCGAAGGGGAGCTGCACAACCCGAAGGCCGAGATCGTTTACGACATCCTCGCGCAGCGCGGCGGGACCAAGCTCTATTCGCGGCTGAGCCCGCTGATGTCGTGGGTCGCCGAAGGCGACGGGGCCCCCACGCAGGGCGCCCGCCAGGTCTACGCGGAGCAGCGCAAGGAGCTGGACGGCTACCAGGGCCGGTACCAGGCGATCCTCGACAACGACCTGGCCGCCGTCAACCGGCAGGCGGCGTCGCTCGGATTCGCGTTCCTCCAGTAGGGAAGGCCGTCGCACCGGACGCCAGACATGACGGGACTGCAACTCATCCGGCGGGCGGCGGCCCGGGGCGCGCGAAAGGCCCTGATCGGCGCAGGCGAGACGGCCACCTACGACGACCTCGTCGAGCGCTCGGCCCGCGCGGCGTCGGTCCTGCTCGACGGGCGCGCGGATCTCGGCCAGGCGCGCGTCGTCTTCCTCGTGCCGCCCGGCGTCGGCCACGTCGTCGTCCAGTGGGCGATCTGGCGTGCCGGCGGCGTGGCGGTGCCGCTGTCCGCCTCGCAGGCTCCGCGGGAGTGGGACTACGTCGTGGGCGACACGCAGGCCGCGGTGGTCGTGGCCGTTGGCGAGGCGGAGAAGCTCCGAGAGATTGCCGCCCGGTGCGGCGCGCGATTTGTCGATGCATCGGTTCTCACCGCCGACCAGGAGGCCGGCGCCACAACGAGGGCGCTGCCCGAGGTGACCTCGGACCGGCGGGCGATGATTCTCTACACGAGCGGCACGACCAGCCGGCCCAAGGGCGTCGTGACGTCGCACCTCAATCTCGAGGCGCAGATGACGATGCTCTCGGACGCGTGGGGCTGGAGCGAAGCCGACCGCATCCTCCACGTGCTGCCGCTCAACCACGTGCACGGGATCGTGAACGTTCTCGGCTGCGCGCTGTGGTCGGGCGCCGAGTGCGAGTTCCTCTGGCCGTTCGACGCCGACGCGGTCTGGCGCCGCCTGGCTGACGGAGGTCCGACGCTGTTCATGGCCGTGCCCACGATCTACGCGAAGCTGCTGGCCGCGTGGGACGCGGCGCCGTCCGAGATTCGCGCCGGGTGGTCGGCTGCGGCAGCCCGGCTGCGCCTGATGGTGTCCGGCTCGGCCGCGCTGCCCGTGTCGCTCCTGTCGCGGTGGCAGGCCGCCACGGGCCACGTGTTGCTCGAGCGCTACGGGATGACCGAGATCGGCATGGCGCTGTCCAACCCGCTCGCCGGAGAGCGCCGGCCAGGTTTCGTGGGCCAGCCGTTGCCGGGCGTCGGCGTCCGGCTGGTAGACGAGAACGGCGTCGAGGTTGAATCGGGAACGGCAGGGGAGATCGAGATCCGCGGCGCCAGCGTGTTTCTCGAGTACTGGGGGCGGCCCGACGCCACGCGTGAGGCGTTTCGCGACGGGTGGTTCCGGACCGGCGACGTCGCCGTCGTGGAGCGTGGGGCGTACCGGATCCTGGGCCGCCTTTCGGTGGACATCATCAAGACCGGCGGCTACAAGGTCTCGGCGCTCGAGATCGAAGAAGTCCTGCGCGAGCACCCGGAGGTTCGGGAGTGCGCGGTCGTCGGGGTGCCCGACGAGGAATGGGGCGAACGGGTGGCGGCGGCCGTCGTGCCATCGTCTGGCCCGGGCCCGACGCTCGAGGCCCTGCGGGAGTGGGCCGCGTCGAGGCTCGCGAGCTACAAGCTGCCGACCCGCCTGCGGCTGGTCGGCGACCTGCCGCGCAACGCCATGGGCAAGGTCGTCAAGACCCGCGTCCGCGACCTGTTCCAGCGCCGCCCCTGAAGGGGACGGCCTACACACGAAGGCTCAGGGCTCAAGCAAGACCGTGTGTAGGGCGGGTCTTTAGACCCGCCGATCGCGGATCCGGTTGTATCATCGAACGCTTGGAGGAATTCAAGGTTGCCGAAAGAGAAGGACACGGATCAGGACCGCAGCGGCCAGCCGTCGCGCTCGCTGTTCGACCTCGAGGAGTACGTGAAGGGGCCGGCCGGGCAGGCGCCGACCTGGCCGCCGATTGCGTCCAAGGGCGCCGCCGACGGCGAAGGGGACGTCGTCGCGCTCCACGACGCGGCGCAGGCGCGGTATCTCAACTACGCGCTCTCGGTCATCACCGCTCGCGCGCTGCCCGACGTGCGCGACGGCCTCAAGCCGGTGCAGCGGCGCATCCTCTACACGATGTGGCAGCAGAACCTGACCGCGTCGGCCAAGCACCGGAAGTGCGCCAAGGTGGTCGGCGACGTCATGGGGAGCTACCACCCGCACGGCGACGCGGCGCTCTACGAGACGCTGGTGCGCATGGCGCAGCCGTTCTCGCTGCGCTACCCGCTGGTGGACGGGTCGGGAAACTTCGGGTCGCTCGACGGCGACAGCGCCGCGGCGATGCGGTACACCGAGTGCCGGCTGGCGCGGATCAGCGACGAGATGCTGTCGGAAATCGACCAGGACACGGTGGCGTTCCGCCCGAACTACGACGGCACGAAGACCGAGCCGGTGGTGCTGCCGGCGCGCCTGCCGAACCTGCTGGTCAACGGCGCGACCGGCATCGCCGTCGGCATGGCGACGAGCATCCCGCCGCACAACCTCGGCGAGGTGTGCACGGCGCTCGTCAAGCTGCTCGACAACCCCGACCTGAGCGTCGTCCAGTTGTGCCGCTACGTGAAGGGGCCGGATTTCCCGACCGGCGGGCAGGTGCTCAACTCGGCGGACGAGCTGAAGGAGATCTACAAGACCGGCAGCGGATCGATCCGCCTGCGCAGCACGTGGACCGAGGGCCCGACGACGCGCGGGTCGAAGACGATCTACGTCACGAGCATCCCGTACATGGTCAACAAGGCCCAGCTCGTCGAGCAGATCGCCGAGGTCGTCATCGGCCGCAAGCTGGCGTCGCTCCTCGACGTGAAGGACCTGTCGGCCGACGACGTGCGGATCGCGCTCGAGCTGAAGCGCGAAGCCGACGAGAAGATGGTGCTGGCGTATCTCTACAAGCACACGGCGCTGCAGACCAACTTCGTCGTCAACCTCACGTGCCTGATCCCCACCGAGAACGCCGAGGTCTGCCGGCCCGAGCGGCTCGACCTCAAGTCGATGCTGTGGCACTTCCTCCACTTCCGGCTCGACGTGGTGACGCGGCGGCTCGAGCACGAGCAGGCCGCGCTGCGGAAGCGGATCCACGTGCTCGAGGGCTTCGCGACCATCTTCGACGCGCTCGACGAGATCGTCCGCCTCATCCGGAAGTCCGACGGCAAGCAGGACGCGGCCCGGCAGATCATGGCTCGTTTCGACCTGGATGCGGAGCAGACCGACGCGATCCTCGAGTTGAAGCTCTATCGGCTGGCGCGCCTCGAGATCCTGGTGATCCGCCAGGAGCTCTCCGAGAAGCGGGCGCGCGTCAAGCAGATTGGCGCCCTGCTGCGCGACGAGGCGTCGCGGTGGGCCATCGTGCGGGAGGAGATCCTCGCGCTGCAGCAGCAGTATGGCGCGGCGAAGCTCGACCCCAGGCGCACCCACCTCGAGCCGGCGGGCGAGGAGGTCGAGTATCGCGCCGACGACTTCATCGTCGAGGAGGACAACGTCGTCATCGTGTCGCGCGACGGGTGGGTGAAGCGCCAGAAGGAAGTGCGCGACCTGGCGACGACGCGGCTGCGCGAGGGGGACTCCGTGCTGGCCGTGCTGGCGGGCAGCACGCGGGCCTCGGTGGCGTTCTTCACCAACTTCGGCGTCGCCTACACGGCGCGCGTCATCGACGTGCCCGCGTCAACCGGCTACGGCGAGCCCATCCAGCGGCTGTTCAAGTTCCGCGACGGCGAAAAGGTGGTCAGCGCCGTCAGCCTCGACCCGCGCGCGACGAAGGGGATCGCGGCGGACTCGCCGGACGAGGCGCCGCCGACGCACGCGCTGGCGGTGAGCAGCGACGGCTACAGCCTGCGCTTCGGCCTCGAAGGGTTCGTCGAGGCGAGCACGCGCGCCGGCCGCCGCTACGCCAGGCCGGCCGCGGGGGCGGAGGTCGTGGGCGTCTCGGTCGTGCACGGCGATGAGACGGTGATCGCCGTCACCGAGCAGGCGAGGGCGATGCTGTGCCCGGCCTCGGAGGTGAACTTCCTGTCCGGGCCGGGACGGGGCGTCATCCTGATCAAGATCACACCCGGAGAGGATCGCGTGCTCGGGTTCCTCGCGTCAACGGGCGATCGGAACCTGCTCACCGTGGAGACCAGCCGCGGCGCCGAGCAGACAGTCAGCACGACCAAGTACGAGGTGACCGGCCGCGGCGGGCGCGGGCGCGAGCTGCTCCAGCGCGGGCAGTTCACGCGAGTCGTGCAGCCGACGCCTGAAATCCCGCCACCGCTGCAGTAGGCCGACGAAGAGGAAAGAGGTGCGCGTGAGCCCCGAATCCCGCTGGGACGTCGTCGGCGTCGGCGCGAATTCGGTGGACTTCGTGCACCTGGTCCCGGCGTTTCCGCGGCCCGAGGGCTGGCACTCGAAGATGCGGGTGAGCCGGCACCTCGTGTCGTGCGGCGGCCAGACCGCAACGGCGATGGCCGCGTGCGCGCGGTTCGGCCTGCGGGCCCTCTATGTCGGCGCCGTGGGCGACGACGACAACGGCCGGCGCGTGGCGGCGGAGCTGGCGCGTGGCGGGCTCGACGCGAGCGCCCTGGCGTCGAGACCCGGGCAGAACCAGTCGGCCGTCATCATCATCGACGAGCGGACCGGCGAGCGCGCCGTGCTCTGGGACCGCGGCGAGTCGGTGCGCCTGCGCGAGGGCGACGTGCCGCTCGTGGCGATCGCCACGGCGCGCCTCCTCCATGTTGACGACGTGGATCAGGATGTCGCGATCGCGGCCGCTCGGCACGCGAGGGGCCTTGGCATCCCGGTCACCAGCGACCTCGACCGGATGACCGAGCGGACCGAGGAGCTGGCGCTCGCCGTGACGTGCGCGATCTTCGCCGACGGCCTGCCCGAGCAGCTCACTGGCGAGCGCGACCACGAGCGCGCGCTCCGGCAGCTCAGGCGCCGGCACACCGGGTTGCTCGTGGTGACGCGCGGTCGCCACGGCGCCGTGGCGCTCGACGGCGACCGGTTCCTGGATTCGCCCGGGTTCGTCGTGAAGGCGGTGGACACCACCGGGTCGGGCGACGTCTTTCGCGCCGGGTTCATCTACGGGCTGCTGAACGGCTGGGCGGTCGAGCGGACGCTGCGGCTCGCCAACGCCGCGGCCGCGCTCGCGTGCACGCGCCTCGGGGCAATCGCCGGCATTCCCGCGCTCGACGAGGCGCTGACACTTGCCGGGCGGCGGGCCTGACGTTCGACTGGCTCAGGTCACCCCGAGCAACGCCGAGGGGTGAAGGCCTGCGCTATCTGAAGATCGGGCGGAGAACCACAGATAGCGCAGGGCTTCAGCCCTGCGCCGCGGGGCCGTGAGGCGTGAGGCGTAAGGCGAGAGGCGCGTGCAGAAAACAGGGCCGGGGCTCGTCAATCGGCTCGATGACGGGACCGCGGGGGGGACGGGTTGGCGCCGGCGGGTCCTGTCGCCAGGATCCCCCAGCGTCCTCGCACACACAGCGCTTGTCACGGGCGTCGCGCTCGGCGCGCCGGGGGGCCCCCGCCTGGCGCCACCCGCCCGTCGGGAGATCTCCGGCCGGCCACCGTCGAGTCGCCAACCCGCGTAGGCCGCGGCCGTCATGTTCATGGGCCAGGATGCGCTCCGGCTCATGACGCAGTAATGCGTAAGGCGTAAGCCGTAAGTCGCGAACCCTCGTCAGAATCCCGGATGGGTCAGCGAGTCGGTCTTCGGCACCAGCCGGCGGTAGACGTCGTCGGGCAGGGAAGTGTGCCAGTGGCCGGTCAGGTGCGCGAAGGCCACCAGGCCGAGAAAGACCAGCGCGATCCCGGCCGCCATCGCCTCGACGGGGATCCGGCGCTTGCCGGTGACCGCCAGGTCGAGCGCGCCTTGAACCGGGCACGCGGCGACGCATTCCATGCAGCCGGTGCATTCCGGCGACTTCACCGAGAGCAGACGATCGACGGGCAGCGCCGACGGGCACGCCTTCGCGCACTTCGCGCAGTCGATGCACGCGTCCGGGTCGCGCCGGATGCGTACCGGGCTCAGTGACGACACCAGGCCCAGCATCGCGCCGTAAGGACAGAGGAAGCGGCACCACGCGTTCTTCACCAGCACCGAGAGGACGACCAGGAGGAGCAGGACCGAGGCGCCGACGATGGTCAGCTCGCGGAAGAAGGCGAGCATCTTGACGTCGGCCACCAGGCCGTATGGACTCGTGAGGAACTCCCGGAGCGCGGCCGCGGACATGCCGGCGATCACCCAGACAAACAGGCCGAGCAGCCCGTACTTCAGCGAGCGCAGGGGAATGTCCAGCCAGCGCGGCGGTTCGAGGTTCCGCTTGAACAGCGCCCGGCCGCCCTGCCAGAGCCACTCCGAAAGCGTCCCGATCGGGCAGAGCCAGCTGCAGAACGACTTGCGGAAGACGAACGAGATCGTCAGGAACGCCAGCAGCAGGAACAGCCCGGCCGGGTGGATGGACGGAACGCTTCCGGTCACCAGGAGGTACTTCAGGTTCATCAGGCCGGCGATGGGCAGCCAGCCTTCGACGCCCGGCGGGCGCGGGACGCGCACGCCCCGTTCGCCGGTCTCCCAGTAGCGGACGAACAAGTAGAACTGCGCGCCGATCCACAGATTCAACAGCAGGAACCCTGCCTGGAACGCGTGGCGCAGCAGCTGCGACCGGTCGCCGCGTCGGCGAATGAACGGCTTGCGGGAGGAGGGCATTCTTGGCGCGAACCTCGTTCACCTGACGATAGCCGCCGGGCGGCCCCGCGGATTATGATCTGGGTCACCTGTGCTGCGACCACCCCGTTTCGTTTCGACGGCGATCGCCTTCGTTCACGGCCACGAACTGCTGCTGTGGTGTCTCCACAGCCTCTGGGCGCTGGCGTTGGGCATCGTCGTGATGTGGGCGGGCGCCCGCAACTACGCGTTGATCCGTTACACCATTCTGTACATCGCGTTCCTCTGGGTGGCGAGCCTATTCGTGCCTGACCTGGTCGATCCGCCCGGCCGCCCGACGAGGTGGCGAGGCCGGCTGCGCCTGGTCATCAACTATTTCAGCAAGAACTTCTACCAGCAGCTCCTGTTCTTCCTGTTGCCGATCTACTACGCCAGCGCGACGGGCTGGTCGCTCAACCTGTTGTTCGTGGCGTTCCTGGCCGCCTCGGCGCTGATCTCCACATTCGACGTCGTGTACGACCGGCACCTCTCGGTCCGGCGCGGCTTGACGGCGGTCTTCTTCGCCTTCAACCTGTTCGCCTGTATCAACGTGATGCTGCCGCTGCTCTGGAGCATCAGCAACCGCGTCGCGCTGATCGTGAGCGCGGCCCTCGCCGTCCTCGCGTTTGCGACCATCCGGTACAGGTTCGGCGACCTGGCTCGGTTCCAGTTGCGGTTGCACGTCGGCCTGGTGGCCGTCGGCCTCGTCCTGCTCGTGGCCCTTGGCCGGCCGCTCATCCCGCCGGCGCCGCTCCGCCTGGTCGCCACCGAATTCGGCGCGGGGATCAACCGGCGGACGATCGAGGTGGTCCAGCGCCTGGAGACGCTGAAACGCGGCTGGTCGGGCCGCGTTTACGCAGTCACGTCAATCTACGCGCCGCTGGGCCTGGCCGACCGCATCGGCCACCGCTGGTACCAGGACGGACATCTCGTGTGGACCTCGCCCTTCTACCCGGTCCAGGGCGGCCGCAAGGAAGGGTTCCGCCTGTGGACCAGCGCTCCGGCGAAGGACGTAAAGCCCGGCACGTCGATTCGCGTCGAGGTGTGGACGGAAGCCGGACAGCTGGTCGGCAGGGCGGAGATCGCGGGGCAGAACTGACAGAAGGCTCAGGGCTCAGGCTCAAGGCTCAGGGCTCAAGCCACCGCAGGACCTGATGACCGAGCTATTGACATCTGATGCGATCTACGATAGCATCACGATGCCATGCGGACGACTGTCGATATCGACGCGCCGGTGCTGAAAGAGGTGAAGCGCCTGACGCGGCGAGAGGGGAAGTCCCTCGGGCGCGTCGTGTCGGAGCTTCTGGCCGAGTCGCTCGGCCGGCGTCGGGCCCGGGCGCCGTCCGTGCCGCCCTTCGCCTGGACCGCTCGTCGGATGGACGCCCGCGTCGACCTCGCCGACAAGGACGCCGTGCAGGCGGCTCTCGACGCATCCGACGGGGCCGGGCAGCCCGAGGGCGGGGCGTCGTGAGCTTCGCCCTCGACGTCAACGTCCTGCTGTACGCGTCCGACGTGTCGAGCCCTCAGAGCGGCAGGGCCGTGGAGTTCCTGGAGGCTTGCGCCGCCGGCCCTGAAGTGGTCTGCGTGGCCTGGCCGACGGTGATGAGTTACCTTCGGCTCGCCACGCACCCGTCGATCTTCTCGCGCCCATTGTCGCCCGAGGAAGCGATGGGCAACGTCGAGGCGCTGCTGCGGCTGCCTCACGTCCGCACCCTGGGCGAGGAAGACGGTTTCTGGGCCGTCTACCGGGAGGTGGCCGGCTCGACGCCGACCCGGGGCAACCTGGTGCCCGGTGCGCACCTCGCCGCGCTCTTGCGCCAGCACGGCGTGACGACGCTTTACACCAACGACAAGGACTTCAGGAAATTCGATTTCCTGAAGGTCCGGAACCCGTTCGAATCCGCGCCGGGGCATTGACCTGGCGCTCGTGCACGATGACAACTTCCTACACCGCAAAAGACATCACCGTTCTCGAGGGCCTCGACCCGGTCCGCAAACGGCCGGGCATGTACATCGGAGGTGTCGGCTCGGCGGGCCTCCACCACCTGGTCTGGGAGATCGTGGACAACGCGATCGACGAGGCGATGAACGGTTACGCGTCGTCGATCACCCTCGTCCTCCACGCCGACGGCTCTTCGATTACGGTGACCGACGACGGGCGCGGCATCCCGGTGGACAAGCACCCGCAGACCAAGAAGAGCGCCCTCGAGGTGATCTTCACGATGCTGCACGCGGGCGGCAAGTTCGGCCAGGGCAGCTACAAGACGGCCGGCGGGCTTCACGGTGTCGGCGCGAGCGTCGTCAACGCGCTCTCGAAGGAGCTGGTCGCGACCGTCAAGCGCGACGGCGCGCAGTGGGAGCAGCGGTTCAAGCAGGGGAAGCCGGTCGGGCCCCTCAAGCGGCTCGGCGCCGCGCGCGGGACGGGCACGACGGTCTACTTCCATCCCGATCCGACAATCTTCCCGAAGATCGAGTTCGAGCCGGCGGTCATCCGCGAGCGGCTCGAGGTCGCCAGCTACCTGCACAAGGGGCTGACCATCGTGTTCGACGACCAGTCGAACGGCAAGAAGGAGACGTTCGAGCACGCCGAGGGACTGGTGGACTTCGAGAGGAAGCTCATCGCCGAGCGCGGCCTGAGGCCGGTGCACGAGGCGCCGTTCACGCTGTTCAAGGAGAACGGACTGCGGGCGGAGCTGATCCTGCAGTGGACCGAGGCCACCGACGAGCTGGTGAGGAGCTACGTGAACGGCATCCCGACCGGGTCGGGCGGGACGCACGAGAGCGGGCTGCGGGCCGGCATCGGCAAGGCGGTCCGCAACTACATCGAGACGCACACCCTGTCGCCCAAGGGCGTGACGATCAGCGCCGAGGACATCCGCGAGGGGCTCGTCGGGCTGCTGAGCGTCTTCATCGAGGAGCCGCAGTTCCAGGGGCAGACCAAGGATCGGCTCAACAACCCCGAGGTGCTCTCGGTCATCGACTCGATGATCCGGCCGGCGCTCGAGCTGTGGCTCAACGAGAACCGCAGCGTGGCCGAGTCGATCGTGGGGCGCATCGTCCTGGCCGCGAGGGCCCGCGAGGCCAGCCGCGCCGCGCAGCAGGAAGTGTCGCGCAAGAGCGCCACGTCGAACCGCCTGACGCTGCCGGGCAAGCTGAGCGACTGCACGTCGCACTCGCGTCCCGACAGCGAGATCTTCATCGTCGAGGGGGATTCGGCGGGCGGCTCGGCCAAGCAGGGGCGCGACCGGGCGCGCCAGGCGATCCTCCCGCTCCGCGGCAAGGTGCTCAACGCCGAGAGCGCGTCGCTCGCCAAGGTGCTCGAGAACAAGGAGCTGTCGGACCTGGTGACGGCGCTCGGCTGCGGCCTCGGCAAGAACTTCGACCTCTCGCGCCTCCGCTACGGCAAGGTGATCATCCTGGCCGACGCGGATTCCGACGGCAACCACATCGCGACGCTGCTGCTCACCTTCATCTACCGCCACATGCCGCAGCTGATGGCTCGCGGCCACGTGTTCCTCGCGCAGCCGCCGCTCTACCGCATCGACATCGGCAAGCAGACGCACTGGGCGCTCGACGACGCCCAGAGGGACGCGATCCTGTCCAAGAGCGGCGCGCCGGGCCCCGGGCGACCGACACCCGAGATCACCCGGTTCAAGGGGCTCGGCGAGATGATGCCGAAGGTGCTCTGGGAGACGACGATGAACCCCAAGACGCGGCGCCTGCTCCGCGTCGAGATCGTGGACCAGCTGGTGACCGACCGCATCATCAACGAGCTGATGGGCCGCGACGCGTCCGCGCGGTTCCGGTTCATCATGGACCGGGCCGAGGAAGCGGAGGAGCTTGACGTCTAGGTCAATCGGAACTGCCTGCCTCGCCGAAGCCGCGCCAGCGGCGAAGGCGGGACGATGAAGAATCTGGGCCGGCGCAAACCGGTCGCGCCGTCGTTTCCCGATTGGTCGCGTCTTATCCGATGAGGGCGCTGCACCACCCCCAGTGCACCGGGTTCCGGGGCGCCCGTCTCGCCAATCTAGTGATTGGTGGAACAAGCCGCGGCGCCGGCCAAGTCCCAGCGTCACAAGTACCTGGTGGAGTCTGGCTACGATTCTCGGGACACGGGTTCGAATCCCCAACGGGATTCGATACCTTCGGAATCCCGCTTTCGCGCCTGTTTTGGGCGGCGTGAACGCCGTGCTGAAGACCGTGGCACCCGTCGATTCTCGCCTCGGCCTGCGGGACGCCGACTACAAGTCCCGAAGCACGACGTTCGGATCCACCCGGCCGGCGCGCCGCGCAGGGAAATAGCACGCGAGCAGCGCGACCAAACCCAGCGCCACGGGCAGCAGGACGAAAGCGACCGGGTCGAAAACGGCGATCGTCCCCACGAGTACGGCTCGGAGGGCGAGACGGGCTACGACGCCGAACAGCACGCCGATCACGAAGCCCTCGATGACAGGACGGAATCCCTGGCGGAGAACCAGCCATTCGATCTGTCGAGGGTCCGCACCGAGCGACAACCGCACGCCCATCTCATGCGTTCGCTGCGCAACGAGCAGCGCGAGGACTCCGTAGAGGCCGACCATGGCCAGTAACAGCGCCAGGCCGCCGAGGGCTGCCGTCGCCGTCGCGAGCAGACGAACCATGGCCATCGGGGCGGCGAGCAGGAGCGACGCTGTCCCGGCCATGCCAACACTCAAGTCGGGATTCGCCCGCCGAATGGACGACCTGAGCGCCTGCGCTGCCGCGCTCGCGCTCCCGGCTGTCCTGGCCAAGAGGACAAGGTTCGGTTCGTAGTGCTGGGCGAACGGCACGTAGAGCGTATTCCGCGTACGATCTTGCCCCACTCCGCCATCGGTGTCTCCGGCGATCCCAACCACGGTGAACGTCTCCGCCGGCGGACGGCCCCACGCTTCAAACGTCACCTCCCGGCCAACGGCCTGCGCCGTTCCGAAGAGCGCCCGCGCGGTGCGTTCGCTGACCACAGCCACACGCGACGATCCGGCTTCGTCGCGCTCATCGAATGCTCGACCACGGGTAATCGGAACGCCAAGCGTCTGGAAAATTGTCGGCGAGGCGGCGAGGAGGTCTGTATCGATGCCCTCGGGCGCGGTCTTCCGTCCACGGTCCTCAAAAACACGCGCCGATGCCCGGGCGGTCAGGGTCATCCCGAACGGTGTCCCAGACGAAACGGCCGCGGACTCGAGTCCCGGCGTGCGCTGGGCGAGATTGAGCACATCCTCCAGAACCCGTCGGGCTCGAGGTTCGTCCCATCCTTGAGCACCGAAATGCACCGTGGCGAGTGCAAGATGGTCCAGGTCAACTCCGGGATCGTGGCGCGCGTCGTCGATGAGCAAGGTCCCGAACACCCCCGCCACCAGGAAGAGCGCCACCGATATGCCTACCTGCCACCGAAGCAGAGCACGATGGCGACTCATTCTCGTCGCCGGATTAGCGGGTCGATGTTCCGGCTCCGAGTGCTTTCCAGCCCGCGTCAGCAAAAGCGCGGGCTCCAGGCCGAAGACGAGCAGCGACACCAGTAGCGCGGCCGTGGCGAACAACAGAGCACTGACATTCAGTTCCGGTTGGAGGTAGAAAGAACCTCGAGGGGTCGGCACCTCCAGCGTCAAGGCGGTCAGGAGCCAGTGTGTGACCACCAGCGCGGCGAATCCCCCCAGAACGGCGATGGCGACGCTCTCCATGCACCCGTCGCGAACCAGGCGCCAGCGGGATGCTCCGAGCGCCCGACGGATGCCCAGGTCGTATTGCCGAGTCGTACCGCGCGCGAGCATGAGGTTTGCGAGATTCGTACACGCGACGACCAGCAGGAGTCCGACCATACCCACAAAGAACAGGCCGGCCCGCGAATCGGGAGCGTCGAGATTTCGGGTGGTGAGGGGCCGCCCGGACCACGTCCTCCGTCCCCTTCGGCCTCCGATCTGAGCGCCCTCGGTCCCCCGGTATGGCATCGCCGCGTCTAGGCGCTCCCCAATGGCCTTCAGTTCTGCTGCTGCCTGCTGGAACGTGCGGCCCGGCCCAAGCCGACCGACGACCACGAGTCGACGCCGTACCCGGTCCTCTGGGGCCGACGAAGTTCGGGTGTCCAACAGCGGAGCCGACTCCAAAGGGATCCAGGCCGACGTACGAGCCGCGGCGCCTGTCCCCAAGCCGTCGAAGGATTCCCTGGCGACGCCGATGACCTCGAACGACTGTCCCCTGAGCCGGACGATTCGCCCGATGACCCTGGGATCCGCATCGAACTGACCGCGCCACAGGCGATCGCTGAGGACCACGACAGCGGAACGGTGTTGATCGTCCGGCGCCTGGATCACCCGGCCGAGCGCGCTGCCCACGCCGACGGTGTCGAAGTAGTTGCCGGTCACAGCCTCAGCCACCACAAACCCCGCCGCGCGATCGCTGGCCAGACTCTCTTCGAGCCTCGTCGACGCTGCGAGGCCAGTGAAGGTCGTCTGGGCAACGGCTAGCTCGTCGAGGTCCGCGCGCGAGATAGGGGATGCAGAAGGTCGTCCCTCAGTGGTGAGGACGACCAGGCGGCCCGGCTCGTGCACTCCTGGCGCCTGCCAGAGCAGGGAGTGGATGAGGGAATACACGGCCGTCGTCACGCCGACGCCGAGCCCGAGCGAAGACACCGCGAACAAGACGAAGAGCGGCGTCCGTGCCAGACGCCGCACGGCGAGCTTCAAGTCTCCCCACAGGCCGTTCATCTCGTCCTCCTCCGCTCAACTGTCGAGGGCGCCATGACCTTCAGGGGCTCGTCAACTGCGGCTTACGACGGCGTCGAGCGCGGGCGGTTGGTAGCCGCGCCCACATTTGCTTATCTATCGGCCGTTTCCGCGATCGAGCCCACTTCGCGCCGATGGAGGCCCAGGGGCATGATCCTGCCCGGTTCGGCTGCCGGTTCAACCAGACGGCCGCCCCCGACGCCGCTTGTGGCGCTTCACGACCGAGCCGAGCGGTCGCCGACACCCCGCACACGGCCGGCCCTCCCGATGATGCGCGCATTCTATCGCGGCGGGGACGATGTGGGCGGGAGCTGCCTCGCGAACCAACCGCTTCCCGAGGCGGGTGTCTCGTCAAACGGGTGATTGTTGAAACAGTTACGACGTCACGAAGGGCCCCGCCAAACCAGGCGAAACTGTCCGGCGCGCACGCAGGGATTCTCGGAACAGGGCATGAACGCAATATCAAGCCGGCGGCAAGCAGATGACAGACCGCGATTCGGAGTCGCGCCAGCAGGGCCGGGATGCGTCGCGAGCGGGCCTTCGGAGCAGGCCGTCGAACAGCGCGACGGAAAGCGATGAGCGCGTGCCGCGATTTCCCGGGCGCAGCGCGTGCGGTCGATTCAGCGCGAATAGCGCGCGCCCGACGCAAGGAGCCGGAAATCGCGGCACCGCGAGGTAGCTTTCCCGGCCTGCGGAGCGGCCCACGAGCGATGCGCCCGGTCATGTTGGCGACTCAGAGTCGCGGTCTCTCATCTAGCCGAAAGGCCGATCCCTTATCGCCGGTTCCGATTCCTCAATCTTCAGTTTCGATCCCTCAACGTCCCGCCTTCGCCGCTGTCGCGGCTTCGGCGAGGCAGGCAGGCCGATTCCTCCATCGTTCCGCCTTCGCCGCTGTCGCGGCTTCGGCGCGGCAGGCAGGACCGAGAGCGCCCTATTCCATCGCCGGCGGCGCGTACGGATGGCCGCGTTCATCCGTGCCCTCGGGCGATCTCATCCTCTGCCACACCGAATCGTCGATCGTCTCGTTCACGCCAAGATGCCGGGGCCGGAAGTACGGAAAGGTCCACGGCAGCTTCTCGTACAGCCCGAAGGCAAACGCACTCAACGAATCGTGCATCGGCGCGAGGTAGGCTCGAGGCTCCAGCGTCACCGGTGAGGTAAACGCCAGACCGCACGCCTGCGCCTTCTGCTGAAGCCACTGGAGGGAGAGCTGCTCGAGGCCCCCGTTTTTGTACCCGCCGCCAACATCGGCGTGACAGCCCGGAAACCAGCGTTGCTCGATCCTCGTCAGCTCCGGTTCCTTCGTTCGCGACCACATGGTCGGCGCAAAGTCGTGCCGGTGTTCGTCGAGAGCGACCGCGTGATAGGCGTTCTCGACCATCCGGCTCACGTCGGTGTCGAAGAACCGGTAGTAGTCGGAGCTGAATGGCACCTCGTGTACGGGGATGCCCAGCGCGCCTACCGTGTCCCAGACCCCGATGAACTTGACCCGGATGTCCGGCCAGCTGAACGTCTCCCGGAAGGCGAGGGCTTCGCGGCCGTCGGGGCTCCACCGTTTCTCCCGGTAGATGTGGTACGCCTCTTTGGCGAACCCCTCCGACGGCGTCTTCGGAATACCGCACTTGCGGATGAGGCCGACGAGGCTGCGGGCCGTGTATGCGCCTCGGCTGAACCCAAAGAAGAACAGCTGATCGTCCGACTGGTAGTGCTCGGCAAGCCACAAGTAGCCGTCGCGGATATTCCGCGACAACCCATAGCCGAACGCGCCGCCGCGGACCTTCTCGTTCCACTTCACACCGACGCCCGGGTGGTAGAACGCCAGCTGCGACACCGGCCCGCTGGTGCCGGCAACCGGTCTGGCCTTCCGCCCCATCGCGCCGAGGAATCGCTGGTCGGCCGCTGTCAGGTTGAACAGAGACCACACGTTCGTGTGACTGCCGGGGTTGTTCCAGGTGCCGTCGAAGAAGAGGGCGAGTGTGCGGGCCATGTCGCCACCTCCGAGCGATGATGCGCGCATTCTATGTGATCGCGACCTTCCACGTGCTGCTGTGTGTCCGGTACCTCTTGAGATTCCGCACCGCGGCTGACCATGAATAGTGGTCCGAAGCTCGCGCACCCAGGAAACAGCACGCTGTAGCTCGTCCGGACCGGCGCATCGCACCGTCCCTTCTTCGTTCCGCGAACATCGTTCCGCCTTCGTTCCTTGCGTGACTTCGGCGGACAAGCAGTGCCGACCGCTCTGCGTCGGTTCCGGCTGCCGTGCTACTGTTTCTGAATGCCGTCGGAACCAGTGAAGAAGCCAGTGTCGCTGCCCGTCGTGTGGCGCGAGGCCCGCGACCTCGTCTGGACGCATCGCCGGCGGTTGTCGATCGGCCTGGCGCTGCTGCTCGTCAACCGCCTGTCCGGCCTCGTGCTTCCCGGGACATCCAAGTACCTGATCGACGACGTCATCGGAAAGCGCCAGGGGGACCTGCTGGTCTGGCTGGCGGCGGCCGCAGGCGCCGCGACGGTCGTGCAGGCCGCGACCTCCTTTGCGCTGTCGCAGGTGCTCGGCGTCGCCGCGCAGCGGGCGATTACCGACCTGCGGCGCGACGTGCAGGCGCACGTCCTTCGCCTGCCCATCAACTACTTCGACTCGACCAAGAGCGGCATCCTGATCTCGCGGATCATGACCGACGCCGAGGGGATCCGGAACCTGGTCGGCACCGGCCTCGTGCAGCTCGTCGGCGGCCTGGTCACGGCCAGTATCGCCCTGGGCCTCCTGTTCTACCTGAACTGGCGCCTGACGACGCTGACGCTCGTCGTCCTTTTGACGTTCGGCGGCGGGATGGCTGTCGCCTTCATGCGGCTGCGCCCGCTGTTCCGCGAGCGCGGCAAGATTAACGCCGACGTGACCGGCCGGCTCGGCGAGGGTCTCGGCGGCATCCGCATCGTCAAGTCCTACATCGCCGAGAAGCGGGAGGAGATCGTCTTCACGCGCGGCGCGCACAAGCTGTTCCGCAACGTGGCCCGGTCGATCACCGGCGTGTCGGCCATCACGGCGTTCTCGACGGTGATCGTCGGCGCCATCGGCGTGCTGATGATCATGGTCGGCGGCCGCTCGATCCTCGCCGGGTCGATGACGCTCGGCGACTTCGTCATGTACCTGTTCTTCACGGGCCTCGTGGCGGCGCCGCTGGTGCAGATCGCCTCGATCGGCACGCAGGTGAGCGAGGCGTTCGCCGGCCTCGACCGCATCCGCGAGATCCGGTCGATGACGACCGAGGGGCAGGAAGACGAGACGAAGCGGAGCGTCGAGTGGCTCCGCGGCGACGTCCGCTTCGAGCACGTCAACTTCGAGTACACGCCAGGCGTCCCCGTCTTGCGCGACGTGTCGTTCGACTCTCCGGCCGGGTCCACGACGGCGCTCGTCGGGTCGAGCGGATCGGGCAAGAGCACGCTCATCAGCCTCGTGATGGCGTTCAACCAGCCCGGGAGCGGGACCGTGCTGGTGGACGGCGTGCCGCTCTCGGCGCTCCGGCTGCACGACTTCCGCTCCCACCTCGGCGTCGTGCTGCAGGAGAACTTCCTCTTCGACGGCACCATCGCCGAGAACATCGCATTCGCCCGCCCGCGCGCGAGCCGCGAGGAGATCGTCGCCGTCAGCCGCCTCGCGCACTGCGAGGTCTTCATCCGGGAGTTTCCCGACCATTACGAGACGGTGGTCGGCGAACGGGGCGTCAAACTGTCCGGGGGCCAGCGCCAGCGGATCGCGATCGCCCGGGCGATCCTGGCCGACCCGCGCATCCTGATCCTCGACGAGGCGACGTCCAGCCTGGACAGCGAGAGCGAGGCCCTGATCCAGGACGGTCTTCGGTCGCTCCGGCGCGGCCGCACCACCTTCGTCATCGCGCACCGGCTGTCCACCATCCAGAGCGCCGACCAGATCCTCGTGCTGGAGGCCGGTGAGATCATCGAGCGGGGGAACCACCAGGAGCTCCTGGCGGCGAACGGCCGCTACCGGCAGCTTCACGACAAGCAGTACCGGCTGACGCAGGACCGCTTTATCAATCCCGGAGAGGAATTCCCCGCCGAGCAAGGCTGACCGACCTGATATCATTTCAGGATCGTCGTTATCTTCCCCACGGAGCCCTGGAGCGCTATGGATACCAAGAAGCTCGGATTCGACACGAAGATGGTGCACGCCGGCATGCCGCACGACCAGTACGGCAGCGCCGTGACGCCGATTTACCAGACCTCGACGTTTGCGTTCGAGAGCGCGCAGAACGGGGCCGACCGGTTCGCCGGAAAGGCCGACGGGTTCATCTACACGCGCATCGGCAACCCGACGATTCGCGCGCTCGAGAAGAACATCGCGGAGCTCGAGAACGGCTTGGACGGCGTGGCGACCGCGTCCGGCATGGGGGCCGTGACGGTCTGCTACATGGCGCTCCTGTCACAGGGCGCGCACATCGTGAGCACCGGGTCGGTCTACGGCCCTTCGCGGACGCTCATCGAGCAGCAGTTCAGCCGGTTCGGCGTCGAGTCCACCTACATCGACACCTCGGACCTCGAGGCGGTGCGGAGGGCGATGCGCCCGAACACGAAGGTGGTCTATCTCGAGTCGCCGTCCAACCCGGCGATGCTCGTCACCGACATCCGCGCGGTGTCCGAGCTGGCCCACGCGCACGGCGCGCTGGTCGTCGTGGACAACACGTTCGCGAGTCCCTGCCTCCAGAAGCCGCTGGATCTCGGCGCCGACGTGGTCTTCCACTCGGTGACCAAGTTCATCAACGGCCACGCCGACGTCGTCGGCGGCCTGATCGTCGCCAGGGACCCGGCCGTCTACAAGAAGCTCCGCGCGATGATGGTCATCCTGGGCGTGAACATGGACCCGCACCAGGCGTTCCTGGTGAGCCGCGGCGTGAAGACCCTGTCGCTGCGCGTCGAGCGGGCGCAGCAGAGCGCGATGCGGGTCGCGCGCTGGCTCGAGGCGCATCCGAAGGTGGCCTGGGTCCGGTACGTCGGCCTCGAGTCGCATCCTCAGCACGACCTGGTCACGCGCCAGATGTCGGGGTTCGGGTCGATGATCAGCTTCGAGCTGAAGGGCGGCTACGAGGCGGGGCGCGGCCTGATGGACAACGTCAAGCTGGCGACGCTCGCCGTCTCGCTCGGCGGCGTCGAGACGCTCATCGAGCACCCCGCGTCGATGACGCACGCCGGCATGTCGCAGGCCGACCGGCTCGAGGGCGGCATCACCGACGGCCTGGTCCGCTACTCGGTGGGCATCGAGAACGTCGAGGATCTTCTGGCCGATCTCGAGCAGGCGATCGCGAAGGTGTAGCAATCGATGGCGGGGAAGACGACGTTGGACGACCTGGAGTCGCAGCTGCGGTCGGCGCTGGCCGGGCCGCTGCCGGGCCTCGAGGCGCAGCGCCGCATGGCGCCGACGCCGCGCCCCGGCTGGCAGCCGGCCGGTCAGGCAGGCCAGGGGCGCAACGCGGCCGGCCTGGTGCTGCTGTTCCCGATTGACGAGTGCGTGCACCTGCTGCTGACGGTGCGTTCGACGGACCTGCCGAGCCACGCCGGCCAGGTCTCGCTGCCGGGCGGCGCGGTCGAGGCCGGCGAGTCGATGGAGGAAGCGGCGCTGAGAGAAGCGCACGAGGAAACCGGCGTGGACCCGGCGCTGGTGCGCGTCCTCGGCCGCCTCACGCCGCTGCACATCCCCGTCAGCGGGTTCGTGCTCCACCCGGTCGTGGGTGTCACCGACGCCCGCCCGTCCTACCGGCTCGAACGCGGCGAAGTCGAACGACTCGCCGAGCCGCGCCTCGACGCCCTGCTCGATCCCGGCTGCGTGAAGCGGCAGTCGGGCACCTGGGATGGCGTGGCGCGCGAGGTCCCTTACTTCGCGCTCGACGGCCTCGTGGTCTGGGGCGCCACGGCGATGGTGCTGGCCGAGTTCGTCGAGGTCGCGTCCAGGCGCCCGTAGGCCGGCCTTCGCGAGCCAGGAGGCTCGCGCCACACGAAACAATGTGTAGCGCCGGCGTCCTCGCCGGCCGGTCTCAGCGTGGAATCCCCAGCGCCTTGAGGCGCGCCACGACGTCTCGGCCGTGCGACTCGGGGCTCACCTGCTTGTCGATGTAGAGGATCTTCCCGTCGCGCCCGATGTAGAACGTCCACCGCGACGCGTAAGCCTTGTCCCCGGTGATGACGCCGTAGGCCCTGGCCACCTCCTTGCCCGGGTCGCTCAGCACCGGGTAATCGAGGCCCAGTTCCTCGGCGAACTTCTTGTTGGTTTCCGGCGTGTCCACGCTGGCGGTGAAGTAGGCCACACCGGTCTTGCGAATGTCGGCGCCGCTCTCACGGAGCGACTTGCACTCGAGGGTTCAACCCGAGGTGAACGCCTTGGGGAACCAGGCCAGCACGACCGGCTGCTTGCCCTTGAACTCGGCCAGTGTGTAAGTCTTGCCGTCCGAACCCGGCAGCTGGAACGCCGGTGCGACATCTCCGGGTTTCAAATCGTCAGCCGGACTCGGGCTGGCCGCCGCTGCCGCCAGGACTGCCAACCCCAGGGATGCGAAGACCATTCCTATTTCAGTCATGGACCGCCTCCAGATCTACGTGGCGAACCTCCCGACAACCCCATATTAACCCCGCTCCCCACCCTGGCAGCGCGGGCCTCCTGGCCCGCAGTCAACGGCCGCCGGCCCGAATGTTCGGCGGGTCTCGCGCCGATAGAAGACACGATGGCAGTGGCTGTGCCGGATCGGCTGTCCCATGGGCAGGCGGCGGGGTTCCGCGACCGCCTCGGCGAACGGGTCGTCCTGGCCCAGAAGTCGGGCGTTCTGCTGGAATACCTGTACTTCGCCGATTCGTTGGCCGGCGCCCCGTTCTTTGCCCAGGCCCTGAAGGAGCGCGTCGCCAGGCTCTCGACCTTTTCGCACGCCTCCTACTGCCGCGTCCGGCGGGTGCAACTGCCCTCGGACCCCGGCATCCGGCCGGCGCTCGTCTCGGTGCACGTTCCCGGCCGCCGGCTGACGGAGATTCTCGACGCGGCCGCCTGGGCCGGCGTGCGCCCACCCATCTCAGCCGTGCTGGCCGCCGTAAAACAGGCGATGGCTTCCGTCGCGCTGCTCCACGATTTCGCGCCGGACGGGTTCCATGGCGCGATCGGGCCCGATCGGCTCATCCTCGCCGCCGAGGGACGCATCGTCATGGCCGAGCACGTGCTCGGCACCGTGATGACGCAGGCCGCCGACGCGTGGGGGGCGGGTCGCCTGTGGCGTGAGTTGGGCGTGGCGACGATGACGGACCCGGCCCTCGCGCACGACGGCCGGCGCGACGACGTGGTGCAGGTAGGTCTGCTCGTCCTGGCGCTGCTGCTGGGCCGGACGATCGCGCCGCACGAGTATCCGGACGAAGTGCTCTGGCTGCTGCAGCAGGCGACCGAGACCGCGCCCGACGGCACGCGCACGCCGCTCGGAACGGGCCTCCACGACTGGGTCGAGCGCACCCTCTCGATCGCCGGCGAGCGGTCGTTCACCTCGCTGATCGAGTCGCAGAAGGCCCTGGCAGACCTCTGTCAGGACGAGCGCTATGGCGCATCGCCTTCCGCGTGGAACGCCTTCATCTCCACGTGCGAAGCCGCCCTGCAGAGGATGCCGCCCCCGGCGACGGTGTCTCCCGAGCCGGCGCCGGAACCAGAGACGATACCGGAAGTGACATCCGACGGGCAGGCCGCGGCCGCAGGCATCGGGGCAGGCGCGGCGGCGGATCTGCTGGCGTCGTGGACCGTCGAATCCGAGCCGGTGCGCCCGGCCGCTCCCGCGGTCGGGCACGCCGACCGGGTTGCCGCGCCTCCGGACGCAGCCCCCACGGCGGCGGAAGCGGTTCTCGCGGCGGCGTCGCCGACCGCACTTCCGGCGCCAGCGCAACCGGCGTTCGAGGCTCCGGCGCAACCGGCTCTCACGGCACCGCCGCTTCCTCCTCGCGCTGACAGCGCCCCGTTGCCCGTTCTTCAGATCGACAGCGCCCTGGATACGTCTGGAATGCCCTGGCAGCCCGAGGAGCCGGCAGGCGAAGTCGAGCCGCCAGACGCCGGGCCGCCGGACACCGAGTCGGAAGCCCAACCCTGGCTCACGAAGAAGTGGCCGCTGTCGCCGGCTCTGGTCGTCCGACCGGTGCTGGTGCTCGGCCTCCTGCTGGCGGTCGCGGCGGCCGCAGTCGTCTACGCGCCGCGGGTCTGGGCCTTGGTCTTCGCCGATCAGCGGACGTCGGGGCAGCTCATCGTCGACAGCGAGCCGACGGGATCCAGCGTCACCGTTGATGGACGGTTCCTGGGGCTGACGCCGCTCACCGCAACGCTCCGCGAAGGCTCCCATCGCCTGGAGGTCCAGAGCGGGGGGGCGCTGCAGTCGAAGACGGTCCAGATCGAGGCTGGCAAGCGGCTGGCCGAGCGGTTGACGTTTCCGGGCAGCCAGGACCGCGGCGGGCTGTCGGTCACGACATATCCGGTGGCGGGACGCGTCATCGTCGACGGCGAGGCTCGAGGCCCCGCGCCAGTAAACGTCGCGGACCTGACCCCGGGTTCCCACGTCGTCGTCATCGAGACACCGCTCGGCTCGCAAACCCAGGAAGTCACCGTGCAGGCCGGCAAGCTGCTGTCGGTGGCGGTGCAGACCATCTCGTGGGTGAAGGTCGCGGCGCCCTACGATTCTCGAGGTCTCGGAGGACGGGCGGCCGCTGGGCACGACCGGCCAGGCGAGCGTCGTCGTGTCGCCCGGGCACCACCACCTCGAGTTCGCCAACCTGGGCCTCGGGCTCAAGCTCCGGCAGACCGTCGACACCGAGCCCGGGAGACTGGTCACCGTGCCGCTCGAGCTGCCGATGGGCACGCTGAATCTGACGTCAGACCAGCCGACCGAGGTGCTGGTGGACGGGCAAGTGGTCGGCAATACGCCGGTATCCGGCATGGCGGTGCCGCTCGGCAAGCACGAAATCACCTTCCAGCATCCGAAGTACGGGAAGCTGGTCTACAACGTGACGGCCACCCTGGCCGGCCCCGTCCGCCTGAGAGCCTCCTTCCAGAAGTAGCCCGCCCCGAAGGCTCTCACTTCATCGCCGCGATCGTCTCCAGGTGCTTCAGATGGTGCAGCTCGTGTCCCGCGAGCATGACCATCACGTCCCGGACGTCGAGCTGTCCGCGCTCGGGATGCTGGAAAGTCCGCCCCAGATCCGCCGGCGACAGGCTGCGGAAGAACGCGAGATTGAGCGCGCGCAGTCCTTCGTAGGCCGCCAGCGCGGCTGCGGGCTCGGTGGCCGGCTCGCTGGCCATCCAGCGGTCCTGGTCGAACGGCTGGACCACGTAGTTGTCGCTCGTGAGCGCCATCCTGGCCCTCACGCCGAAGGCCAGTTCCGTCTGGGCCAGGTGCACGACCAGCTGGCGTGCGGTCCACTTGCCGGGCGCGTAGCTCCGCGCGAGGCCGGCGGGGCCGAGCGCCGACACGATCTGAAGGATTCGCGACGGCGTTTCGGCCATCGCCACCAGGGGATCCCGGTTGCCGAGGCTTGCTGCATAAGGGTTCATGAGACCATGATAGTCCGGACCGGAATCAAGGAGGCGAGTGGTGGACAAGTTCATGGCGGTGATGGGTGCGTGCCTGGTGCTCGGGGCCGCGGCGCAGGCGGTGGGGCAACAGCGCACGGCCGCCCGCTTCGACGAAGCGGCGGCGGCGAGGTTCGCGGCGCTGGCGCTCGACTGCGTCCACAAGGAGTATCCGAACAAGATCGCCCACGTGCTCGCGAGCGACGCGGACGTGCTCCCGCCCCGCGAGTTGACGCCGGCTTTCTACGGCTGCTACGACTGGCACTCGTCGGTTCACGGCCACTGGCTGCTGGTCCGGCTGGCACGCACGTTCCCACAGGCCCCGTTCGCGGCGACGGCACGGGAGGCCGTGGGCGAGAGCCTGACGCCCGAGCACATCGCGGGTGAGGTCAAGTACCTGCAGGGCGCCGGGCGGGCGAGCTTCGAGCGGCCCTACGGTCTTGCCTGGCTGCTGCAACTCGACGCCGAGCTCCGCGAATGGAACGACGCGCAGGCGAGGACCTGGGCGGCGGCGTTGAATCCGCTCACCGAGGCCGCCGTCGCCCGGTTCAAGGAGTGGCTGCCCAAGCTCGCCAGCCCGATCCGGATCGGCGAGCACGACCAGACCGCCTTTTCGTTCGGCCTGATCCTGGATTGGGCGCGCACGGCCGGCGATCGCGCGACAGCCGACCTGCTGACGGGCCGGATCCGCGACTTCTACCTGAAGGACCGCGGCTGCCCGTTCTCGTGGGAGCCCTCGGGGCAGGACTTCCTCTCGCCGTGCCTGGCGGAAGCGGACCTCATGCGCCGCGTCCTGCCGCCCGCGGAGTTCGCGACCTGGCTGACCGCGTTCCTGCCCGACATCCCGAAAGACGGGAGCGCCGCGTGGCTGGCGCCTGCCGTGGTGACCGATCCCGGGGACCCGAAGCTGGCGCATCTCGACGGCCTCAACCTGAGCCGCGCCTGGATGCTCGAGGGCATTGCGGCCGGACTGCCGGCCGGCGACGTGCGGCGGAAGGCGCTGGCCGCCGCCGCGGCCCGGCACCGCGATGCCGGCCTGCGCGCCGTCACGGGTGAACACTACGAGGGCGGCCACTGGCTGGGCAGCTTCGCGGTGTACCTGACGACGGGGAGGGGGCTCGCCGCCGCGGAGACTCGGTAGCGCGAGCCTCCTGGCTCGCGAACCGGCCGGCCAGGAGGCCGGCCCCACCAACATGGAATTCAGTTCGTACGATCCTCAGATCGCACGATCGCGAGATTTCGCTATCTCCGCGTGTCGATAGCAGGTGGTGAGGTGATCGTTGACCATGCCAACCGCCTGCATGAAGGCGTAGCAGATCGTCGAGCCGACGAACCTGAATCCGCGGCGCTGCAGGTCCTTGCTCAACGCGTCCGACTGCGGCGTCTTCGCCGGCACCTCCTTCATCGTCCGCCACCGGTTGATCCTCGGCGTGCCGCCGACGAACGTCCAGAGGTAGGCGTCGAAGGTCCCGAATTCCCGGCGCACGTCCAGGAACGCGCGGGCGTTGCCGATCGCCGCGTCGATCTTCATCCGGTTGCGGACGATGCCGGCGTCGGCGAGCAGGGCAGCGACCTTCCGCCCGTCGTAGTCGGCGACCGCCGCCGCGTCGAACCGGTCGAACACCTCGCGGTAGCGCTCGCGTTTGCGCAGGATCGTGATCCAGCTCAGGCCGGCCTGCGCGCCCTCGAGCACCAGCATCTCGAACAGGTGGCGGTCGTCGTGCGCGGGCACGCCCCACTCGTGGTCGTGGTAGGCGAGATACAGCGGGTCGGCGGTCGGCCACGGGCAGCGGGTGAGTGTCACGTCAGTAGCTCAGCGACTGGCGCAGCCAGCGCTCGGCCTCTTCGACGGTCAGGCCCGTTCGCCTGGCGTAGTCTTCCACCTGGTCGCGCGCGACGCGGCCCACGCTGAAGTACCTGGCCTGCGGATGGCTCAGGTAGAGCCCGCTGACGCTGGCCGCGGGCGACATCGCGCACGTCTCGGTCAGCGTGATGCCCACCTTTTCCGCGCCCAGCAGATCGAACAGGCGGCGCTTCTCGTGGTGATCCGGGCAGGCAGGGTAGCCGAAGGCCGGCCTGATGCCGCGGTAGCGCTCGGCGCGGAGCGCGTCGGCATCGAGCGCCGGGCCGTGCTCGTAGCCCCACTCGCGCCGCGCCTCGGCGTGCAGGTACTCCGCGAACGCTTCGGCCAGCCGGTCGGCCAGCGCCTTGGTCATGATCGCGCGGTAGTCGTCGTGGTCCGCCTGGAACCGCGCGACCAGGTCGTCCGCTCCGAGCCCGGCCGTCACGGCGAAGGCGCCGACGAAATCCCGAGCGCCGCTCCCGCGCGGCGCCACGAAGTCGGCCAGGCTCAGGCTCGGGCTGGCATCGCCATGCTCTTCCTGCTGGCGCAGCATCGGGAACCGGGTCAGCTCCGCCCGCCGGTCTTCGCCTCCGAACAAGACGATGTCGTCGGCGTCGCTCTCGGCCGGCCAGAATCCGTAAGCCCCGTTCGCCGTCAGCAGCCTGGCGGCGAGGATCTCGTCGAGCAGCCTCCTCGCATCGTCATACAGCTCTCGCGCCGCCGTCCCGTGCTCCGGGTGGTCGAGCACGGCGGGGAAGCGTCCCTTCACCTGCCACGCGGCGAAGAAGAACGTCCAGTCGATGAAGGGGACGAGACGGTCGAGCGGCAGGTCCTCGATCGCCCGGCGCCCGGTGAAGTCAGGGGCCGGGGGCTGATAGGAGTCGAAGTCGAGGCGCAGCGCCCTTGCGCGGGAGTCGGCGATGGCCGCCATGCGGCGCGGCGGCGGCGCGCCGAAGCGGAGGCGCAGCGCCTCCTGCTCGACCCGGTTCTCTTCCACAAAGGCGGCACGCGAGTCCGGGTCCATCAGCCGCGCGACGACGCCGGTGACGCGGGAAGCGTCGGGCACGTAGGCCGTCGGGCCGCCGTACTCGGGCGCGATCTTCACGGCCGTGTGCTGCCGGCTCGTCGTGGCGCCGCCGATGAGGAGCGGGACACGGAGCCCGGCGCGCTCCATTTCCCTGGCGACCGACGCCATCTCGTCGAGCGACGGCGTGATCAGGCCGCTCAGCCCCACGATGTCGGCCTCCCGGCCGGTCGCCTCTGCGAGGATCCGTGCCGCCGGCACCATTACGCCGAGATCGACGACCTCGAAGTCGTTGCAGCCCAGCACGACGCCGACGATGTTCTTGCCGATGTCGTGGACGTCGCCCTTGACGGTGGCGAGCAGGATGCGCCCCCGCGACCGGTGGGCGCCGGCCTTGCCGGCCTCCATGAACGGCTGGAGGAACGACACCGCCTTCTTCATGGCCCGCGCGCTCTTCACCACCTGCGGCAGGAACATCTTTCCCGAGCCGAACAGGTCGCCGACCCGCTTCATCCCGTCCATCAGCGGGCCCTCGATGATCGAGAGCGGCTTCGGATAGGCTCGGCGGGCCTCGTCGAGGTCGGCCTCCAGGAAGTCGAGGATGCCGTGGACCAGCGCGTGCGCGAGGCGCGCCTCCACCGGCCCGGCGCGCCAGGCCAGGTCCGCGTCCTTCTTCCTGGTTTCCCCCTTCACGCCCGCGGCGAACTGCACGAGGCGCTCGGTCGCGTCCGGCCTTCGATCGAACAGCAGGTCCTCGACGCGCTCGAGCAGGTCCGGCGGGATGTCCTCGTAGACCGCCAGTTGCCCCGCGTTGACGATCCCCATGTCGAGGCCGGCGCGGATGGCGTGGAACAGGAAGGCCGAGTGCATCGCCTCGCGTACCGCCTCGTTGCCGCGGAAGGCGAACGACAGGTTGCTGATCCCGCCGCTGACGCGGGCCTCGGGGAACTCGGCCTTCAGGCGGCGCGTCGCGTCGATGAAGGCCACGGCGTACCGATTGTGCTCCTCCATCCCCGTGCCGACGGCCAGCACCGCGGGATCGAAGACGATGTCGGAGGGGCGCCATCCCGCGCGTTCCGTGAGCAGGCGGTAGGCCCGGGTCAGCACCTCCACTTTTCGGTCGGCCGTGTCCGCCTGCCCCCGTTCGTCGAAGGCCATGACGACGGCGGCGGCGCCGTAGCGGGCGACGGCGCGGGCGCGGCGCAGGAACTCCTCCTCGCCCTCCTTGAGGCTGATGGAGTTCACGATCGACTTGCCCTGCACGCACTTGAGGCCCGCCTCGATGACGGACCACTTCGAGCTGTCGATCATGACCGGGAGCCGGGCGATCTCGGGCTCGGTGGCGACGAGGTTGAGGAAGCGGGTCATCGCCCCCTCGGAGTCGAGCAGTCCCTCGTCCATGTTGACGTCGAGGATGTTGGCGCCGCCCCGCACCTGCTCGAGCGCGACGTCGGCGGCCTCGGTGAAGTCGCCCGAGGTGATCAGGCGGCGGAACCGGGCGGACCCGGAGACGTTGGTCCGCTCGCCGATCATCTGGAAGTTGCTGTCGGGGCGGATCGTGAGCGTCTCGAGGCCGGCGTAGCGCGTCGGCGTGGCGTCCGCCTCGGGGACCGCGCGCGGCGCCAACCCGTCCATCGCGGCCGCGATCGCGCGCACGTGATCCGGCGTCGTCCCGCAGCAGCCGCCGACGATGTTGACCAGCCCGTCGAGGGCGAACTGGCGGAGCAGAGAAGAGGTGTCTGCCGGCTGCTCGTCGTACTGGCCGAACGGGTTGGGCAGCCCTGCGTTCGGGTAGCAGCTGACGAACGTGTCCGCGATTCGCGCCAGGTCGGCGAGGTAGGGCCGCATCTCCCGCGCGCCGAGCGCGCAGTTGAGGCCGACGGCGATCGGCCGGGCGTGGGCGACGGAAGTCCAAAACGCGTCGATCGTCTGGCCGGACAGCGTACGGCCGCTCCGGTCGGCGACCGTGGCCGAGAGCACCAGCGGCAGCTCGATGCCGGTCTCGTCGAAGGCGTCGAAGGCCGCGGCGATGGCGGCCTTGGCGTTGAGCGTGTCGAAGATCGTCTCGATGAGCAGCAGGTGACAGCCGCCTTCGACGAGGCCGCGAATCTGCTCGGCGTACGCCGCGCGCACCTGGTCGAACGTCGTGGAGCGGAACGACGCGTCCGCGACGTCGGGCGAGATCGACAGTGTCTTGTTGGTCGGGCCGATCGAGCCGGCGACGAACCGCGGGCGGTCGGGGGTGCGGGCCGCCCACGCATCGGCCGAGCGGCGGGCGATCCGGGCCGCCGCCAGGTTCATCTCGCGGACCGAGGACTCGAGGCCGTAGTCGGCCTGCGCGATCGAGGTGGCGCCGAAGGTGCAGGTCTCGATGAGGTCCGCGCCGGCGGCGAGGTAGTCGTCGTGGATCCGCTCGATGACGTCGGGCCGCGTCAGCGGCAGGACGTCGTTGTTCCCCTTCAGGTCCCGCGGGTGGTCGGCGAACCGGCTGCCGCGGAAGTCGGCCTCCGTCAGTCCCAGCCGCTGCACCATCGTCCCCATCGCCCCGTCGAGGACGAGGATCCGGCGGGCCAGCAGGGCCGACAGCACGGAAGCGGTTGAATGGGACATACCGGTTGATTGTACACTGGCGCTTATGGCCATCAGGATCCTCGTGACCGGGGGAACCTTCGACAAGCAGTACGACGAGATTCACGCGACGCTCGTCTTCAAGGACTCGCACGTCGGCGAGATGCTGCGGCTCGGCCGCTGCCGCCTGGACGTGGAACTGCGCACGATCATGATGGTGGACAGCCTGGACATGAGCGACGCCGACCGGCAGGCCATCGTGCAGAACTGCCGGCAGTGCGAGGAGCTGAAGATCGTCATCACGCACGGCACCGACACGATGGTCGAAACCGCGGCGGCGCTCGCGCAGGCCGGGGGGATGGAGCAGAAGACGATCGTGCTGACCGGGGCGATGATCCCGTACGCGTTCGGCAGCTCCGACGGGATGTTCAACCTCGGGTCGGCGCTGTCCTTCGTGCAGTCGCTTCCGCCGGGCGTCTACGTGGCGATGAACGGCCGGTCCTTCCGGTGGGACGAGGTGCGGAAGAACCGCCAGACGGGCGTGTTCGAGGCCGTAGTATCATGAGGAACCCGACCATCTGACAGGGAGGATCCGAGCGTGACGATCGAACAGGCCATCAAGACCGGGATCGAATTCGAGTTGCAGGTGCGGCACGTGTACTCGGAGGCCGCAAAGAAATTCAAGGACCCGGTGGCGCGCAAGATCTTCGGCGTGCTGGCCGACGAGGAAGACCGCCACGTGCAGTACCTCGAGAGCCGCCTCGACGAGTGGGAGCGGACCGGGGAGGTGACGGCGGCGGTCCTCGAGACGGTCATCCCGTCCCAGGCGGCGATCGACGGCGCGATGGGGAAGCTCACCACGCGGATGGCCGTGCAGGACTTCGGCGTCGAGCTGGAGATGCTCAAGAAGGCGCTCGCGCTCGAGATCGAGGCGACGAACTTCTTCAAGCAGATGGTCGCGGAGCTGAAGAACGAGGAGCAGAAGCTCTTCAGCCGGTTCGTCGAGATCGAGGCCGGGCACGAAGCGATCGTCCAGGCGGAGATCGACGCGCTGACGGGCCTCGGGTTCTGGTTCGACTACACCGAGTTCAGGCTCGAGGGGGCGTAGAGCAATCGGAACTGACGATGAGGAATCGGTTCTGACGATGAGTAGTCGGATCGGTAGGGCGACCCTTTAGGGTTGCCCCAGCGAGACATCCGTGACCCGACCTGAAGTCCGTGCGGCCTTCAGCCCTCAGCCTTCAGCCTTCAGCCCTCTGTCACTCCTTGCTCACATTCACGTAGTAGAGATCCGTCGCCACCTCGAACTCGTCCTTCTTGATCGTCGTCGTCATCACCTTCCAGTCCGTCGTCGGCGTGATGGTCTGCCAGTGGTTCTTCGCGCCGACCTTGATCGGCATGTTGAAGCCGCTGACGCCGGCCGTCCACCGGTAGGCCACCTGGCCGTCCTCGAGGAACTGAAGGTCGAGCGTCGGCAGGGGAGCCTGCCTCAGGTACTCGTCGAAGATCGGCGTCAGGTCGCGGCCGGTTCGCCGGTTGAAGAACGCGACGACGTCCTCGGTCGCGATGTTCTTGTACTTGAACTCCTGGAAGCACGCCTTGATGAGCGCGAACCACTGCGGGTCGTTGTCGATGACGTGCCGGAGAGTGTTCAGGAAGAGCGCGCCCTTGAAGTACTGGTCCTGCGACGGCGTCCGGTTGATCCCCTTCGGCGTGACAATCGGCTCGCGGTTCCTGACCTTCGACTTGTAGCCGTTGAGGTACTTCAGGGCGTCGGCGTACCCCCACATGTGCTCGACGTAGAGCCCCTCCATGTAGGTGCCCCAGCCCTCGTGGATCCACATGTCCGAGATGTCGGCCGCCGTGACGGCGTTGCCGAACCACTCGTGCGCGCTCTCGTGGATGATGATGAAGTCGAAGCGCGGGCTGATCCCGACGCCGGTCCAGTCGCGCTCGAGATACCCGTTGGCGAAGTGGTTGCCGTAGGTCACCGCCGTCTGGTGCTCCATCCCCGAGTACGGCGCCTCGATCAACTTGTAGCCGTCCTTTTCGAACGGGTAGCGCCCGAAGTACCGCTCGAACGCCTCGATCATCGACTTCGCCTGGACGAATTGCTTCTTCGCCTTCTCGAGGTTTTCCGGCAGGCAATAGAAGTCGAGCGTCAGGCCGTTGACCGTGTCCGAGAAGTGCACGTAGCGCCCGATGTTGAGCGAGACGTCGTAGTTGTTGATCGGATACTGGATCAGCCAGTCCCAGCGCGTGTAGCCGTCGCCGAGATCGGTTTTGCCCACGAACGTCCCGTTCGACACGTCCACCAGGTCGTTCGGGATCGACACGCTGAGGCGCATCTCCTCGACTTCTTCGCGCTGCTGGTCTTTGTTGGGCCACCAGACGCTCGCGCCGATCCCCTGGCAGGCCGTGTTGATCCAGGGGCGGCCGGCAGGGTCCTTGCCGAAGGTGAAGCCGCCGAATCTCCCCGTCGCCTTGGGCTGGCCCGAGTAGTAGAAGTCGATGGCGTAGGTCTGGCCTTTCTTCAGCGCGGAGGGGAAGTCCACAAAGACCGCGCCGGCCTCGCGCTCGTACTTCAACGTCGTCTTGCCAAGCAGGATGCGGTCCACCTGGAGCGCGTCCGTGAGGTCGAGCTGGATGCGCGTGCCGTCCGCGAGCATCCGGAACCGGATCGTGTTCCGGCCGCTGATGAACTGCTTCGCCGGATCCACACGGATGTCGAGGTCGTAAGACAGCAGACGATTATTGGCCCGGTACTCGCCCCAGCCGCCGCGCAGGATGTCGGCCCGCGTCGGCTCGCGCGGCGGAGGCGTCGGCGCCCCGCCCATCCGGTACTCCTTCGGGGGCTCGACGCCGACGAGCCACTTGACGAAGTAGTCCCAGCGCCGGCGCATCATGTAGGCCGAGGCCGAACCGTAGCCGTGGTTCTGGTTCGGCAGCATCAGCAGGTCGAAGTCCTTGTTCGCCTTGATGAGCGCGTCCGCCACCAGCATGGTCTGGTAGGGCGGCACGTTGGTGTCCATCGTCCCGTGCGCGAGCATCAAGTGGCCCTGCAGGTTCTTCGCGAACTCCTGGTTCGCCTCGGCCGCGTAGCTGTCTGTCCCGTCGGCGCCGCGCGTCACCAGGCCCTGGTAGCGCTCGCCCCAGTCGTCCTCGTTCAACCGCTGGTCGTGGTTGCCCGACTCGGCGATGCCGGCCTGGAAGAAGCCGGGATACCGGAACATGGCCGTCGTCGTGGCGAACCCGCCGCCCGAGTGGCCCCAGATCCCGGCGTGGGCGAGATCGATCCAGGAGAAGCGCGCCGCCAGTTCCTTCATCCCCGCGATCTGGTCCGGGATCGTGTTGTCGCGCCCCATCGCGCCGTAGTAGGCGTCCTGGAACGACTTCGACCGCCCGGGCGTGCCCATCCCGTCGATGGTGACGACGATGAAGCCGAGCTCGGCGAGCGCCTGCCGGTCGCCGCGGGCGGCGGCGAACGCGCGGCTGCCGGTCGAGCCTGTCTGCGGGCCCGGGTAGACGTTGTTGACGATCGGGTACTTCTTCGACGGGTCGAAACTGCTGGGCCGGAACAGCAAGCCGTAGATGTCGGTCTTGCCGTCGCGCGCCTTCATCTTGATAGGCGTCGGCGGCTGCCAGCCGGTGGCGCGGAGGCGCGAGATGTCCGCCTTCTCGAGCATCATCACGAACTTTCCGTTGCCGTCGCGGAGGGCGATGGCCGGTTCCTGGTCCGGCTGCGAGTAGGTGTCGATGAGGAATCGCCCGGAGGGAGATAGCTGAACGGCATGGTCGGAGACGAGCGGCGTCAGCGAGGTGTAGCCCGTCCCGTCCAGACCAATGCGGTACGCGTGGCGGAAGTACGGGTCCTCGCCGGGCTCGCGCCCCTGCGCCTCGAACCAGATGGTGCGCGACTTCTCGTCGAGCCGCAGCAGCTGCATCACCGGCCCCTCGCCGGATGTGACGTGCCGCTTCAACGCCCCGGTGGCGAGGTCGTAGAGGTAGATGTGGCCCCAATTGTCGCGCTCGGAGTACCAGAGCACTTCGCCGGAACTCCAGAGAACCTGGCACCCGATCCGCGACTCGTACTGCGTGGAGACCTTCTCGCTCATGACCGTGCGGACCGCGCCGGTGGCCGTATCGGCCACTCGCAGCACGGCTTCCTTGTGGTCGCGGGAGGTCGAGATGAAGGCGAACTGCCGGCCGTCCGGGCTCCACTTCCAGTCATCCAGGCTCACGTCGTCTCCGAGCGTGGCGCGGTGATAGTCCGGCGGCATCTGCAGGCGCACCACCTGTCCAGTGGCGGCGTCGATAACGACGCGGTGGAGCATCGCGACCACCGGGTCGCCGGGCAGCGGGAATTTCGAGACGCGGAGCGCCGGGTGCGTGACGGGGGAAACGGGCGTGTTGACGAGGTACATCTCGCCGACCTTGCGCTCGTCCTGCTGGTAGGTGGCGATCTGCTTCGAGTCCGGCGACCAGAGCACGATGGCGCGATCGCTGCTGCTCCAGCCTGCGTTGTCGGTGGCGTAGCCAAAGTACTTCTCGCCGTCGGTGGTGAGCCGGCGTTCCTGGCCGGTGGCGAGATCGCGGACCCACAGGTTCCAGTCGCGGATGAACGCCGACGTCCTGCCGTCGGGAGACGGGACGTCGACGCGCGCCTGCCCGCGCCTGCCCTGGCGCCCGGTGGCGGCGGCCTCCGCCACCGCACCTTCGGCGCCCGCCTCGGCGCACCGCGCGCCCAGCGCGTCGCAGCGCCACCGCTTGCCGTTCAGGTCGAACGAGATCGACTTCATGTCCGGCGAGAAGGCGAGCGTCCGGAAGGGGAGCGTGTGAGCCGTGTACGCGCCCTTCGCCGCGGCCGAGAGTGTCGCCGCCAGCCTCGCGTGGTCGAAGGCCGGCCTGCGTGTCCGGGCGACAGGATCGACGAGGATGAACTCGTATCCGTCGGGAACCTGGTAGCGGTACCAAAAGGCGTCGCCGGGCAGCCAGTTCGCCGAAACCTGTCCGCCGATGACGAGCGGATTGACCGCGGGCGCCAGGAAGCGCTCGGCGCGGGCGTAATCGGCCGCCGTGAGCGGTCGGGGGCCTTCGGTCCGACGCTCCTGCCCGGACGCCGCGCCGGTCGCGGCAAGCACGCACAACAAGACCAGGCCCGCCAGGACGCAGCGCGGAGGGCGAGCGGTGAAATGACTGATTCGGCGCATGATGTTCTCGCGTGATGGAAGCGGCTTCTGTGAGAGAGCCCCAATTGTTCGGGGAATGATACACGTGACCGCGCCGCTATGGAGCCTCGTCCTTGCGTCGTGAGCCGGGCGTAAGGCGTAGGGCGTAGTCCGTAAGGCGTCAGTCGGGCGGGCGATCGAACGCGAGCTCGCGTTAGAATGCGCCCATGGGCAGTGACGCCGCCTTGGGCGAGTCGCGGGCGAGCCGTGATGTGGTGGCCTGGTCCTTCGCCGGCCTGACGCTGTTGTTTCACCTCCTCACCATCCAGGGCTACGGCTACTTCCGCGACGAGCTGTACTACCTCGCCAACGCCGAGCACCTCGGCTTCGGCTACGTCGAGCACCCGCCGTTCATCGGTTTCGTCGCGGCCCTCGTCCGGGCGACGCTCGGCGACTCGCGCTTCGCCATCCGACTGCTGCCCGCGCTCGCCGCGGCGGCCACCGTCTGGACAGGCGTCCGCCTGGCCCGGGAGTTCGGCGGCGGGCGGTTCGCGCGCGCTCTGGCCGGCCTCTCCCTGCTCGCCATGCCGGGCCTCATCGGCATGTGCTCGATCCTCTCGATGAACGCGTTCGACGTCTTCTTCTGGGCGGCGTGCGCGCTGGTCGTGACGCGAATCCTGCGGGGCGGCGACCAGCGCCTCTGGCTTCTCTTCGGCCTCCTGGCCGGTGTGGGCCTCGAGAACAAGATCAGCGTGCTCTTCCTGGGGTTCGGGATCGTCGCCGGCCTGGTTCTCGCCAGGCGCTGGGAGACATTCCGGTCCGGATGGTTCTGGGCGGGCGGCGCGTTGGCCGGCCTGATCTTCGCGCCATACGTCGCCTGGCAAGCCGCGCACGGGTGGCCGCTGCTCGAGTTCATGGCGAACGCCCGGCGCCTCAAGAACGTGGACCTCTCGTTTGTGGCGTTCATGCGCGAGCAGGTGCTGATGGCAAACCCGCTGGCGCTGCCGGTCTGGGTGGCGGGCCTCGGATATCTGCTCTTTGCTCGCGCCGCGCGCCCGATTCGTGCGGTCGGCTGGATCTACCCGGTGGTGCTGGCGGCCATGCTCGCGGCAGGCGA
Source organism: uncultured Acidobacteriota bacterium (assembly GCA_963717945.1). GTDB lineage: Bacteria > Acidobacteriota > Vicinamibacteria > Vicinamibacterales > Fen-181 > FEN-299. Next base: position 1,333,060 of record CAVQXT010000007.1, read on the forward strand.
CGCCAAGCCTTACTACATGATCCCGAGCTACACCGTCCTGTTCGCGGCGGGGGGAGTAGCGACTGAACGCTTCGGATCAGCCCTGCGCCCACGGATGGTCCTTGACACCCTGGTCCGGGGCATCGTCGTCGCGCTCGTGATCGTGGGCGGGGTGTTGACGGCGCCGTTGGCCAAGCCGGTGCTGCCGCTCGAGACCTTCGTGCGCTACGCCCGCGCACTGGGCCTCAGCGCCTCGTCGGGGGAGCGGCAGAGGCTGGGCCGGCTGCCTCAGATGTACGCGGACATGCAGGGCTGGCCGGAGCTGGCCGACACGGTGGCAGGCGTGTACCGGACGCTGCCCGCGGCGGACCGCGCGAGGGCCTGCGTGTTCGCCCAGAACTACGGGCAGGCCGGGGCGATCGATCTCTTCGGCCCCCGCCTGGGGCTGCCCAAAGCGATCTCAGGCCACAACAGCTACTACTTTTGGGGGCCGCGCGACTGCACCGGCGACGTGCTCATCGTCATCGGCGACCACCGCAAGCGCCTCGAGGAGCTGTTCGAACACGTCGAGCTCGGCGCGACCTACCACTGCGCCGATTGCATGCCCTACGAAGCGACCAAGGACATCTGGGTCGCGCGCAAACTCCGACGCGGGACGCTGCAGACGCTCTGGCCGCACGTCAAGCAGTTCATCTGACCGCGATCCAGCCCTACTTCTTCACCCTCGTGAAGTGGAACATCGTCGGCGGCATTGCGGCGCCTTTGTCCTGGTACGTCCACGCTTCGTCGTGGTGGTCGGCGTCGATGAACGTGATCGCCAGGTGTCGCATGTAACCGTCGCCGGGCGCGATGTTCGTGCCGTCGACGAACTCGAAGGCGACCTGGTTGGCCGCCGACGGCACGCGCGCCATGCGGGGCTGATTGTGCGCCGCGCAGTAGTGGGTGGCCAGCAGCCGCGTCCCGTCGGGATGGAACATCGTCACCATCTCGTGCGGCGTGTCCTTGCCGAGGACGTGCATGATGGCCGAGCCGTCGGCGGTCATGCGCACCTCGACCGTCGCGTCCATCCGCTTGCCGCCTTCCTCCATCCACCCGGCCCACTGGCCGACCAGGGAACTGAGTTTCTGCCAGTCGGGGGACTGAGTCATGGGCCGGTGCGTGACCTCGGCGGGTTTCTCCTGCCCCGCGGCCATCGGTTTGGCGGCCTGCGGCGGGGCGGCGGCGATCAAGGCGAGTGCGAGAGGCGCGGCGAGCATCAATCGATTCATGGAACGCCCTCCACCAGCGATTCTCGGCCCGCCCTGCGGCCGCGTCAAGCGAATCGGCCGGCGAGGACGCCGGTCCCACGCGGTGGGGCCACTGCCGTAGAATGAGCGACGCCATGCTTCACATCAACCCCGCGCGCTTGCGCGCCCGGCTCGAGCGGATGAGCGAATTCGGCCGGCCGCCGGGCGGGACGTTCGCCGACGGCGTGACACGGGTCGGCTATTCGGAGGCCGACAGGGCCGCCCGCGGTTGGATCGTGGACCTGATGAAGGATCTCGGCCTCGAGGTCCGCCTCGACGCCGCCGCCAACGTCATCGGGCGGAAAGAGGGTCTCGACGGCACCGCGGCGCCCATCCTGTTCGGTTCCCATGGCGACTCGGTCGTCGCCGGCGGCAACTTCGACGGCGCCCTCGGCGTGCTCGGGGCGATCGAAGCCACCCACACCCTCATCGAACGCGGCATGACGACACAGCACCCGCTCGAGGTCGTCGTGTGGACCAACGAAGAAGGCGTGGCCTACGGCGACGGCCTGTGCGGCAGCCGGGCCGCCGCGGGGGAGATGACAGCCGCCGAGCTCGAGAAGGTGTGGAACGGCATGCGCAAGGCGGACGCGATTCGCGCCCTCGGCGGAGACCCGTCTCGCATCGCGGAGGCGAAGCGCGCACCGGGGTCGATTCACGCCTACCTGGAACTTCACATTGAGCAGGGCGGCGTGCTCGATCGCGCGGCCGTGCCAATCGGCGTCGTCGAGGGGATCGTCGCCATCCATCGCTACGAGTGCGAAATGAGGGGCGCCGCCAATCACGCGGGCACCACGCCGATGTCGGACCGCCGCGATGCGCTACTCGCCGCTTCGCGGCTCGTCGAGGCGGTGCACGAGGTCGTGACCGCCCGACCGGGCCGGCAGGTTGGAACGGTGGGCCGGCTCGACGTGGAGCCGAACGCCCCCAACGTCATCGCCGGCGCGGTCAGGCTGACCGTCGAGCTGCGCGATCTCGCGACCGGAGTCCTGAGCGAATTGGCGGAGGAACTGAGAGCGCGGGCGGCCGTCATCGCCGGGGATACCGGCACCACGATCGAAATGGCGCCGTCGAGCTTGCACGAACCGGCGCTGTCGTCGCCGGCCGTGCGGGCGGCGATCGCGCGAGCCGCTGAAGGGCTGGGTTTGCGCCACCTCGCGCTGCCGAGCGGCGCCGGCCACGACGCTCAGATCATGGCGAAACTCGGCCCGGCCGGGATGATCTTCGTGCCGTCTGTCGGCGGGATCAGCCACTCGCCGCGGGAGTGGACCTCGTGGGCGGACTGCGCCCGCGGCGCCGACGTCCTGCTCGCGAGCGTCCTCGCCCTGGACGATCTTCAGTCCTGTGCGGTGTCCGCGATATGATGGCGCCTTGAGAGAGTGGACGGTCAACGGAGGATGCATGCCATGCGTAGAGGTCTGATTCTGGCCGCGGTCCTGCTTCTGGCGTCCGTGATGGGCGCCGCGTCGCCTGGTGTGCCGCAAGCGGCCCCCGCGCCGATTGCCGTCGGCTCCGTGGTGCCGACGGAGGTCACGCTCACCGACATCTACGGCAAGACGCACTCGCTTGCGGATTATCGCGGCAAAGTGGTCTTCATCCACTTCTGGTCGATCGTCTGCCCGTACGAGAAGCTGGCCGAGCCCAAGTGCATCGACATCCAGAAGACATACGCGGACAAGGGCGTCGTCGAGATCGCGATCAACGCGAACCAGGTGGAGTTGAAGGGCGGCCCGCCGTACGCCAACCTCCGCGACCATGTCGAGAAGGCGGGGGTCAACTTCATCGTGACCGTCGATCACGGCAACAAGATCACCGACCTGCTGGGCGGCCAGAGCACCCCGCACTGCTTCATCCTCGATCGGGACGGCGTGCTCAGGTATGCGGGCGCGCTCGACGACGACCCGCGCGGCACCAAGGGGGCGTCCGCCGTCTCCTACGTCCGCGACGCGGTCGACGCGGTGCTGGCGGGCCGGCCGGTGGCGACGCCGACGACCAAGCCGTATGGTTGAAGCGTCAAGAGATAGCCTCTCGTGAAGAGGCAAGCAGCAGGCTGAAACGGCAATGCGGTTCCAACGCTCGTGGATGGTGCTCGTGTGTCTCCTGTCGCTGGGCGTGTCACAGGGACGCGCCGCGCAGCCGGAGATCCGCGTGGTCGATCTGAAGGGACTCGAGGCCGCCCTGGCCGCCCACAAGGGCGAAGGGATCCTGCTCAATTTCTGGGCGATCTGGTGCGAGCCGTGCGTGGCGGAGCTGCCCGACCTGCTCGCCGTCGGCCGCGAGTTCCGGGGGCGGCACGGCGTCGTCCTGACCGTGTCGTACGACCTGATGCTGCCGGACGTGACGCCGAGAGATGTGCTGAAGCAGATGCAGGCGTTCGTCGCGGCGCGCAAGATCGACGCGCCGGTGTACATCTACAATGCGCCAGACTACGACGCGATCAACCAGCGCTTCGGCCTGCCGGGCCCCGTGCCGATGACCATCGCGATCGACCGGACGGGCCGGGTGGTGGACCGCCACGCGGGCCAGGCGGGACGGGCGGGGTTCGAAGCGATGATGAAGAAAGCGATCGGGATGCCGGCCCGATGACATGTGGTAGCGCGGGCCTCCTGGCCCGCGTTGGTCGGCCGGCGAGGACGCCGGCCCCACACCGAGTTTGTGTGGTAGCGCGGGCCTCCTGGCCCGCGTGGATAAGCCGGTGAGGAGGTAGGTTCTCGTGAGCGATGCAAAGTGGATTGAAGGTCTCCCGGTGGCGATCACCGTGACGTCGGCGGATGGGACGATCCTGGAAATGAACGCGCGCTCGCGCGAGGCGTTTGCCAGCGACGGCGGCGGAGCGCTCGTCGGGAAGAGCATCTTCGACTGCCACCCGGAGCCCGCCCTCACCAAGACGCGCGCGCTCTACGCGGCCCAGCAGCCGAATCAGTACACGATCACCAAGAACGGACAGCGGAAGATCATCCACCAGCTGCCATGGTTCGAGGGGGGCAAGTTCGCCGGCTTCGTCGAGATCTCCATCCCGATTCCGGACGAGCTGCCGCACTTCGATCGGGGCTGATCGCCGATCTGCGTACGCCTTACGACTTACGCCTTACCGCGTCATGAGCCGGGGCTCACCCTGGCCCATGAAAACCGAACGCCGCGTCTCGGGTCTGCCACTTCGCAAAGCGGCCCCTCCACGCCTGAGCGGTCGGGGCAGGTTTACGCTTTGCTTCGGGCAGACCCTGCGGCGCGGCATAGGCCCGATTGGGCGGCAGCGCCCCGGCGCTATTTTCCGAGCACGCCTTACGCCCAGGCCACGCGTGACGCCTGTTCTCCGGAGCCGTAAGCCGTAAGCCGTAAGCCGTAAGCCGTAAGCCGTAAGCCGTAAGCCGGCTCGACCACTTCCAATTCATTCCCACCTGTGATACGCCGGGTGTCCCGGCTTGACCGCCACGAACGTCCCGCGGCACGTCGCGCAGACGACGCCGCCCGACTCCACCGTCGCTTCGACCGTCGCCCTGTCCGGCCCCGAGTCGACGACCCGGGACCGGAACGTCAGCGGGCCGGCCGACGAGCTCGGCCGCTTGAACCGCACAGCGTACTCCGCCGTGACCGTTGCGGGCGGGTGGTCCGCGCCGGCCGTTTGCATCAGATGGTACGCCGCGGTCCAGTTGCAGTGGCAGTCGAAGAGCGCGCCGATCACGCCGCCGTTGACCGCGCCTTCGAACGCCTGGTGGTGCGGCTCCGGCGACCAGACGGCGACGAGTCCGTCGCCGTCCGGGAAGCTGCGGATGCGAAGCCCAAGATCGTTGGCCGGGCCGCAGCCGAAACAGATGCTGCGCGGCGCGTACTGCTCCTGGACGCTGAGAGGCTGCAGCGAATCGCTCATCGCTCGATCATCTCCCGCGCTCGGCCCTTCTACTGGACCGTCGACTGATACAGCGCGTTGAACAGCAACGGGAACGTCGCCTGCGTCTGCGCCCGGTGCTGCGGCCGGAGGCCGAACAGCACCAGCCGGCCCGGGCTCAGATCCACCTCGACGACGGCCGCTCGCCCGGCCATCAACTCCTCGCCCTTCAGCCAGCCCGACGCCACGATGTCGGTGTTGGGGTAGCGGGCGACGACGCTCACCCGCTGCGACGCGAACCCGTCGGTGACGTCGAAGAACGGGCTGTTGATGTAGAACCCGCACGTGTCGGCCGGCAGGCCAAAGCCAATCGGGCTGGCCGTGTCCACCTGGACGCGCACGATGGTGCCCGGCGCGAAGTGCTGGTCGCGCGACAGGCCCCGCTTGAGGTTGCGCACCGGGATCGGCCACTTCTGGATCGCCAGGTCGGTGCTGTTGCCCATCATCACCAGTGTGCCACCGTCGGCCATGAACGCCTTCAGGGCCTGCAGCCCCTCCTCGCCGATCCCGCCCCGGTACTCGGGTCGGGTCGAGCGAGCCGTGTTGCCCTCGAGGATGTCGCGCGGCTGCTGGTCGGCGAACACGATGACGTCGTACTGCTGGCGCAGCTTGCCCGCCCGGATCTCGGCGTTGTGGAGCGTCTTTGGCGCGAACTCCCACTGCTCGAGCACCCAGCGCGTCCAGCCCTCGTCCATCGCGGCCGTCCACGACTGGTAGAGGCCGACGCGAGGCGCCTTGATCGCGACCGTCGTCGCCCTCGACGCGGTGTCCTTCGTCGTCTCCGCGGCCTTGAACCGGACGCCGAGATCGGCGGCCAGCGATTCGAGCGTCTTGCGGGGCGCGCCCGTCACGACGACGGTCTGCGTGGCGCCGTTCCGCTCGAACGCAACCCGGGCGCCGCTTTTCAGCAGGCGGTTGATTGCCAGCGCGCCGTCCGCCCCCTTGTAGTCGAAGAGGAAGCGGGATCCGTTCCCCTCCACCGCCCCCGCGAGCCGCGGCGCGTCATCGAGCTTCACGAGGCCGGCCCCGGCGGGCACGGGGGTCTTCGCGAACACGACGTCGGCGCCCATCAGCATGCCGAGCGACCAGGAGGTGACGTCGTAAGGCGGCTCGGGCGGGGAAGTCGGCGTCCGCCGCACCTCCGGATAGGTCTGCTTCTCGAGGAGGTCCTTCGCGTAGCGCGCGAACACCTGCGTCATCGGGACCACCAGCGTCCCGACCGCGTAGTGCTGGCCGTCGGCGTCGAACGCCGCGTCGGCTCTCCAGACCTCCACGCCGCCCATCTGCAGGCGTTCGGCGAGGCGGATGGCCGCGCGCGGCTCGAACTGGCTCGAGACCGGGATGATGATCGCGGCCGGCTCCGCCTTGGCGCCGCTTTCGACCGTGGACCGGTTCACCTCGTAGATCTGCCGAAGCAGCACTTCACGCTGGTCCGCTGCCGTCTCGAGCAGGCCCATCGTCGCAATCAGCTCGTAGTCGACGATGTCGCGAAGCGTCCAGTGGCCACCCATCCACGGCCGCGGGTACTCGGTTCTCGGCGTGATGTCGCGCGGAGGGGCGAGCGGGCCGGAGGATTCGCCGCCGCGGCGACCCGCCCCGGGGCCCTGCGCCTCGGGCGCCTGCGGCGCGCCGGGGACGGCCCGCTGCTGGTCGACCGGCGCGGCGATGCGGGCGCTGGCCACCTCGGTGAGCAGCCCGACCTGGTTGTGCCACCAGCCGCTCCACGCCATCGCCCCCTGCCAGAAGTTGGTGTAGGTGGAGTTGTAGATGATCCCGTCCTTGCCCGCGGCCTCGAGCGCCGCCGCCTGCGACTGGCCGAGGATCCCGTTCCACCGGTAGATGAGCGGGTGCACGTTCGGGTTGATCGGATCGGTGGCCGGCATGACGAAGATCCGCGCGCCCGAGCTCCCTTGCTGGTGCTCGTCGAGCCACACCGATGGGAACCAGTCGCGCCACAGCAGGGCGGCGGTCAACTGGCTCTCCTTCTGCGTGAACATATACATGTCGCGGTTGTTGTCGTGGCCGGTATAGAGCTGGTAGAGGTAGGGGAGCGAGCTGTTCTGGAACTCGGTCCCGAGGTTCTTGTTGAACCAGTCGACCACCATGATCTCGCCGTCGGGATTGAGGCTCGGGACCAGCACGAGGATGACGTTGTCGAGGATCTTCCGCACGAGCGGGGAATCCTCGGTCGCCAGCCGGTAGACCAGGTCGAGCACCATCTGCGACGAGCCGATCTCGGTCGAGTGGATGTTGCAGGTGACCGCGACCACGGCCTTGCCCGAGCGGAAGATCTCGTCCCGCTCGGCCGCCGTCGGCGCGCCTCCCTGGAAGTAGAGCTTCCGCTCGAGCTGCTTGAAGTGGTCGAGGTTGCCAATGGTCTCGCCCGAGCTGATCTCGACGGCGATGAACGGATTGCCTTGCGTGGACTTCCCGAGCTCCCGGACTTTCACGCGCGGGGAGCCCGCGGCGACCAGCTTCATGTAGTCGACGATCTTGTCCCAGCGGGCCAGCTTGTTGTCGGCGCCCACTGGGAAGCCGAGGAACTTCTCGGGCGTGACGATCGGGTCGGCGCCGGCAGCTTCTGTCCGGGCGCCAGGCTGTGGGCCGAGCGCCACGACGGCGAGCAAGGCAGCGGCGGCCACGAGGCGACGAAACATGTCTGAGTCCTTTCGAGGGTGGTCGGGGCGCGCCGGAGGCGCGTAACGCGAACTATAGTAAACTACAACCTTTCCTGCCGCGGTTTCTGCGGCTGCTACCCGTCGTCCATCCTGGATTACCTCCTGGAGCTGAACACCGCCATGGGTCTTCTCGACAGGTTCCGCGCACAGCCCCGATGGAAAAACGCCAGCCCGGCTGTCCGTATCGCCGCGGTCGAAGAGTTGCCGCTCGATCAGCAGGACACGCTGGTGTCGATTGCCCGGGAAGACCGGGACGCCGCGGTGCGGATCGCGGCGCTCAAGAAGGTGATCGACCCCGCGGTGCTGGCGGCCATCGGCAAGGCGGACGCCGACGCCGGCGTGCGGCAGGAAGTGGAACAGTTGCTGGTGGACCTGGCCTCGGGCGTGTTCGAGGGCTCCGATCAGGCCGAGTGCCTGGCCGCCCTCAACGGGCTGACCGAATCCAGGCAGTTGGTGACCGTGGCCCGTGCGGCGACGCACGAAACGGTGGCCAGGGCCGCGCTCGACCGGCTGCGCGACGACGCCGCGTTTGCGGCGGTGGCAAGGAAGGCGTCGCTGCCGTCGGTCCGCCTCGAGGCGCTCTCCAGGGTGAGCAGCCCCGCGGAAGTCGCCGCCGTGGCGCTCCGGTCCGACTTCAAGGACGTGGCCGTCGCCGCGGTCGACCGCCTGTCGGGGCGCGACGCGCTCGGCGAGGTGGCCGAGCGCGCGAAGAACAAGACCGCCGCCAAGCACGCCCGATCGCTGGTTCGGGCCCTCGACGCCGAGGCCGAGACGGCCGCGAAGCAGAAGGCCCGGGTCGTCGATGCCGCTGCGGAGGCCGCAAGAGCGAGGGCCAAGGCCGCCGACGCGCTCTGCCGTCGCCTCGAGGTGCTGCCGGTGTCGGATTCCGATGAAGGGGAGGCGCTGCTCGCCGAGATCGAGCGGAGCTGGCACGCGCTCGGTGAGGCCGACGCCACGCTGGTCGCCCGCTTCGACGCCGCCCGAGCGGCTGCCCGCGAGGCCGTGTCGCGGCACCAGGATTACCGCGCCGAGCGCACGCGACTTCGCCAGGAGACCGCCGAGGCCGTGGCCGCGCGTCGGGCGCTCTGCGAGCAGGTGGACGCCTCCGCCGGCGACGAGATCCCTGGAAAGGTCGAGGAGGCGAAAGCCGCCTGGGCAGCCCTGCCGGCCCTTCCCGATGCCGCGGAGGCCCCCCGCTGGACCGCGCGGTTCGAGCAGGCGTGCCGCGCCGCGATGGACCGGCACGCCGCGCTCGCGGGGCGGCGGTCGGCGGGAGAGAGGGCCCTGCAGTTGTGCGAGGCGGCCGAAGGGCTGGCCGAAACCGCCGCGTTTCCCGATGCGCGTGCCGAGGTCCAGGCGCTGCGGCGCGCGTGGCAGGAGGTGCAGGCCATTGGCTTCGACGACGAGGCGGCGGTCGCGCGCTTTGCGGCGTCCGACGCCCGGCTTCGGGATCGCGAGGCGGTGTCGCGCGAAGAGCGCGCCAGGCTGCTCGCCGCCAATCTCGCGCGCCTCGAGACCCTGTGCGCGGAACTCGAGGCCGTCGCGGCGACCCAGGGGCTCTCGCTCAAGCAGGCCGAGCGCGCCGTCCGGGAGGCGCGCGCGGCGATCGACGAAGCGACGCCCCTGCCGTCGCGGCAGGATGCGCGACACCATCGACAACCGGTTGAAGACCGTCCTGGCGGCGTTGTTCCCTCGAGTGCAGGAACTGAGGGACATGGACGAGTGGCAGAAGTGGGCCAACGCCGGCGTGCAGGAGGACCTCTGCCGGCGCGTCGAACAGTTGATGGAGGTCCAGGACCTGGCCGTCGCCGCACGCCAACTTCGCGAGCTCCAGGTCCAGTGGAAGCAGGTCGCGGCGGCGCCGAAGGCGCAGTCGCAGGCGCTGTGGACGCGGTTCAAGGCCGCCTCCGACGCGGTGCGCGCGCGTTGCGACGTCTACTTCGTCAAGCTGGCCGAGGATCAGACGACGAACGCGGCCCGCAAGGAGGCGCTCTGCCAGCAGGCCGAGGCGCTCTCGACCTCCACCGACTGGATCAAGACCGCCGACGCGATCAAGGCCCTGCAGGCCGAATGGAAGACGGTCGGCCCCGCGGCCCGGGCGCAGGAGAAGGGGCTGTGGGATCGGTTCCACGCCGCGTGCGACAGCTTCTTCACCCGGAGGCGCGAGGACCTGCAGCACCGGAAGCAGGAGTGGGCTGGGAACCTGGCGCGCAAGGAGGCGATCTGCGAGCGGGCCGAGGCCATCGCCCGCACCACGGAGTGGCAGACGGGCATCGAGGAAATCAAGCGGCTCCAGGCCGAGTGGAAGACGATCGGCCCGGTGCGCAAGACGCGCGCCGATGAGGTCTGGCAGAGGTTCCGCGCCGCGTGCGACGCCTTCTTCGAGGCCTACCAGCAGCGGCACCACGCCGCCTCGTCGTCGGCCATCGCCGAGGCGGAGCAGATGTGCGTCCAGATCGAGGCGCTCCTGCCTGCGCCCGACGCGGCCGAGCCGGCCGTGCCCGATGGCGCGGGCCAGGTGGCGGTCGAGCTTCGGCGCCGCCTGGCCGAGAAGCTCACCGGCCTGCCGAGGGACCGCGCGCTGGTCCTGAGCGATCGGTTCCAGCACGCGCTGGCGCGGCTCATCGAAACGTGGCCGGCCAGCTTCGTCGGCACCGATCTCGACCCGGCGGCCAACGCCCGCCGGATGGAAGCGCTGTGCGCCGAGGTGGAGTCGCTGCTGAGCACCGGCCAGGAGACGACGGCGACCCAGGTTCAGTCCGAAGACGAGTCGCCGGCCACGATGCTCGCCCGCCAGCTTCGCGAGGCGCTGGCCACCAACACGATTGCCGGCCGGCCGGACGACACCGCGAAATGGAAGGCGGCCGGCGAGCAGGTCCGCGCCGCCCAGGCGGCCTGGAGAAAGGTCGGCCCGGTGCCCGAGGCGACGCTTCGCGCGCTGACCGCGAGGTTCCAGCGGGCCTGCACTCGCGTCGGCGAGAAGATCGATCAGGCGCGGCGGGGAGTGGCCGTCAGGTAGGCCTGTCCTCGTTTGAGCACGAGATAGGCCGCGACGGCGACGACGAGTGACGGCAGCGTGCCGCCGAGGCCCCGAGCGAGATAGTAGGTCGCCGCGCCGGCCGCCCAAGCCGCGAGTCCAGCCAGGTCGAACCCGCGGTAGCGGGCGAACTCGCCCGACCGTTCGTACAGCGCCTCGACGCGGACCTCGGAGCGGATCAGGTAGAACCGCGCCAGCAGGATGCCGCCAATCGGCACCAGCGTCCCCCCCAGCACCAGCATGAAGCCGGCGTAACGCTCCAGCCACGCGCCCGAGAACGCGCTCAGCGCGGCCCCGACCAGACCGGTGGACCACACGGTGACCTGGTCGCCCGCCTTCGGCATCAGGCTGCGAAGCGCGAGCGACGACATGTAGATGTTCACGAAGTTGGTCGTCACCGTGGCGACCGTCATCAGGACGGCGCCCGACAGCCCCAGCCCGAGCGCCTGGAGCATCGCGCCGGGGCTGCTGCTGCCGGCGGCCCTTGCCGCCATCGCGCCGAGCGGCATCAGCCACAGGCTCGTGAGCGCGAGGCCGAGGAAGACGGCCGCGCCGGCCTTGCGCCTCGACGCCGTGTAGCGCGAGTAGTCCGCGAACATCAGGATCCACGACACTTGGTACCCGATGACGATGTCGAGGCCGGCCGGCCACGAGACGCTTCCCGTGCCGGGCGCCCAGAGCACGCGCGCCGGAAGCCTGAGGCACGCCACCGTCAATCCGACACCGACAATCGCCAGCAGCGGCACGGCCAGCCGGTCGGCCCTGGCCACCAGCCGCGGGCCGCCCGCGACGATGAGCGTCGACACGACGCCGAGGCCGACAGCCCAGGCCCGCTCGGACCCCGGGCCGCCGGCGATGGGGGCGCACGCGGAGGCGGCGATGACGTTGTTGACGGCAATCCACGCGAAGTTGGTGACGTAGAGCAGGCAGGCGACCAGCCCCGCCCCGGTGGTCCCGAGGGCCGCGCGGGCGGCGATGACCGACGGGACGCCGAGCCGCGGGCCCACGGCGGACAAGATCGCGATCAGCAGGGAGCCGGCCACGCCGCCGATCGCGATGAGCGTGAACGCGGACGTCAGGCTGAAGGACGGGACCAGGCTGGCCCCGGTCTGGAACGTCGTCGCGACGATGTTCGCGCAGGCGAAGATGATGAACAGGTCGAGCGGCGGCTGACGCCGATCGGCCGGTGCGATGGGACCGATGTCGGCGGCGTTCACAGCAGCAGCGCGCCTTCGTGCTTGAGCAGCCACTCCTTGCGGTCGAGCCCGCCGCCGTACCCCGTGAGCGAGCCCGACGCCCCGACCACGCGGTGGCACGGCACGACGAGCGAGACCGGGTTGGCGCCGACCGCGGCGCCCACGGCGCGCGCGGCGTCGCGGCGTCCGAGCGCGCCGGCGATCGCGCCATAGGTCGTCGTCGCTCCGTGGGAGAGCCGCATCAGCTCCTTCCAGACGTCACGCTCGAACGGGGTACCGACGAGATCGAGCACGACCGGAGCCGCACAGGCGTCCCACCTGCCGGCGAAGTACGCGTCCAGCCATGCCACGACCGGCTCGAACGCCGGTCGATCGCCCTGTTTGGTTTTCCAGCCGGGCCTGAACCGCGCGAGGCGCCTCCAGAGTCTCGTCGCCCGCTCGGGACGATCGAACTCGAGGCCGCACAGGCCGTCCGGCGACATGACAGCCAGCATCGGCCCGATCGGCGTCGGCAGCATTGTGTGCTGAAACATCTCAGTTTCGCCCTGAGCCTTAAGCCCTGAGCCTTGAGCCTCTTGGCTTGAGCCTTGAGCCCTGAGCCTTGAGCCTGCGTCGCTGATTGTACAATGCCCTTATGGCGCGGACGCTGCTGCTGATCTTCGCCCATCCGGACGACGAGAGCTTTCTGACCGGCGGGGTGGCGTGCCGGTACTCCGGCGACGGCACGCGCGTGGTGCTGGCGACGGCGACGCTCGGTGAGTCGGGCAAGGCGGGCGAGCCGCCACTCTGCACGCGCGAGGCGCTGCCCGCCGTGAGGGAGGCCGAGTTGCGCCGAGCCGCGGCCATCCTCGGCATTGCCGAACTCCATCTCCTCGGCTATCACGACAGGGAGCTCGCCTCCGCGCCGCCGGAGCGCGTGCGGGAACAGCTCGTGTCGATCATCAGGAAGTGCCGCCCGTCGGTCGTCGCCTCCTTCGATCCCCACGGGGGTAACCTCCATCCCGATCACGTCGCCATCAGCCGCTTCGCCACCGACGCGGTGGTCGCGGCGGCCGATCCGCGCTACGTGCCGGCGGCGGGGCCCGCGCACGAGGTGCGCCGGCTGGTGTGGACCCCGGGCCGCCACCCCTGGCAGCTCGTGCGGGAGCCGGACATCGCTGCGATTGCCGGTGTGGATTTCGTCGTCGACGTCAGCGCGTGGCGGGAGCGGAAGGCGGCGGCGCTCGGTGCGCACGCCACGCAGCACCAGAGCGTGGAGCGCAACTTCGGCGCGCAACCCGATCGCGATCGGCTGCTGGGGATTGAAGTGTTCAGGCAGGCGTTCGGCCCCGCGCTGGCGCGGCGGCCGCTCGACGACCTGTTCGACGGGCTCGGCTGAGCCCGCCGAACAGGCCATCTTCAGGCTACTTCGCGCCCCCGAGGTTCACCGGGGTCGCCGACCCGTAGTAGATCCCGTTGAAGAGGAACTTGAACGTCCCGTGCGGCTGGCCGCGGAAGGTGATCTCCGGCCCGAACAGGAACACCTTGCCCTTGCCGACGGCCGCTTCGGCCATCGCCACGCCGCCCTCCAGGTAATCCTGGCCCCACGCCCAGCCGCTGCGAAGCGGCGTCGGCGAGTCGAACCACGCGACCGGCCTCACGCCCTTGATCGCCGCGTCCGGATCGAGACGGAACACCGGGTCGTTGTCGAAGAACACGTCCACCTTGCTGCCGACGCCAAACGCCAGCGGGTCGGTCGGATCGACCGCCACCTGGAGGACCGAACCGGGCACGTAGAACTTGTCGTTGCCCAGCCGCCGCTCGGTCCCGTTCGGCTGGCGCTCGGAGAGGTGGTTGCCCAGCGCGAGACCGAAGTGGCCCGCGATGGACGTCCCGCTGCCGATGGCGATGATCGTCCCGCCGTTCTCGGCGAACTTCCGGAGTTGCGGGATGGTCTTGTCGGCCGTGATGTTGCCGACCCAGCCCTTGAACTCGTCCGGTACGCTGGCCGCGCTGGCGCCGAATCCGCCGCCACCGCCGCCCCGTCGGCCGCCGCCCTCGGCCGCGAGGGCCGGGATGCTGCCGCCGGGGAAGATGATGACGTCGTACCTGGCGTTCAGGTCACCCGCGTCGAGCGCCGGCGCGTAGACCAGCTCGAAGGTCGTCGGGAACGCCTGCTCGAACATCCAGCGGATCCACCCCGAGTCCATCGACCCGCCGTAGCGATCCCACAGCGCGATGCGGACGGGCTTCAGTTTGAGCGCCTCGCCGCCGGGCCGGACCGCCACCGCGTCGATAGCCAACCCGAGGTCCGCCGCGATCTTGTCGAGAACCGCCCTGGTCGTCGGCTTGGCCGGCACGTAGATGGCCCCGGCCGGATAGGTCGCCGTGCCGGCCTTGAACGGCGCCTTCAGCCAGTACACGTCTTCCTTGGCCGCGAGCAGACGGTTGGTGGCGACAAACGAGTCATTCTGCTCGTGGCTGAGCACGTAGCCGACGGCCGTCTTTGCCGCGGAGACCCTGGCGGGCGCGATCGTGATGACGCCCGGGATCTTCTCGAACGGACCGTCGAAGCCGTCGAGAATCCGATCGAACTTGACGCCCATCTGGAACGCCAGCGTCCAACCGGTCGCGTCGTACGGCGGCCGGGGTGGCCCGCCCGGGTAGGGGATGTCGTCCGGGTGATCCTGCGGCTCGAACATGTCCATGACGTGCGGGCGGAATGCCTGCGCCGTCTTGACGACGTAGGAGCCGGCCGGGTACGACTTGCCGGCCACCTGGAAGGGAGCCGTGGCGCGGTGGATGGTGATGCCCGACTCGAGGAGCGCGTTCACGAACTTGGTGGCCGTGAGGAAGTCGGCCTGATCCGACGGGATGATGAACCCGCGCGGATCGCGCGTGGCCGGGTTGTGCAGCACGTCCCAGTACTTCGGTGCGAGCCCGCCCCCGCGGCCGCCGCCGGCCTGCATCGGGGGCGCGTCGCCGCCCGCGGCGGCCTGGCCGCCCTGGCCGCCTTGGCCCCGCGGGGCCGTCGCGCCCTGATCCCTGGTCACCGCGGCCTGAACCGCGGCGATCTTCTTCGGTGTGACCGTCCAGGTGTCCTGGCTGCCGCGCGCGATCGAGTTGCGGCCCATCACGTAGCTGCGGTAGAGGAACCCCTCGCGGTCGCGCGAGGCCAGGTCCAGGATGGCGCGGTCGGCGGTGAGCAGGTATTCGATCGACTGCCGCTGGTGCCAGACCTGCTGCGGCGCGATCGGGTACGGCTGGCTGCCGTCGGGGAGCTGGCGGGCGAGGACGAACGGGATCGCCATCGGCGTCGGATTCCCGATGATCTCGGTGAGAATCCCGATCTCGTTGTGGAAGTAAGCGGCCGTCCGCACGCCGCCGTTGAACCAGGTCGAGTAGGACGCGTCGTTCCGCTGGACGGCGCCCGGCTTGCCCTCCACCATGAAGCGCTGGTGGATGGCCGAGCCGACCACCTCGACACCTTCAGGCACGAGCGGGTCGTAGTTGTAGTTGAACGGGTCGCGGAACGGCGCGGTGAAGAGCACCGTGCCGGCCGGCCCGGACTGGTGCTGGTTGTAAACGATCTCGGGGAACCACTCGATGAAGTGCTGGCGCGAGACGGCCTTGGTTTCCGGCTGGTTATTGGCGTAGGAATCGCGGTTGTCGTCGTGCCCGACGTACTTCTGGTAGAGGCGCGGAATGTTCATGGACCGCTTTTTCGGGTCCGGATCCCGCATGTACCAGTTCGAGACCAGCTCCATCCCGTCCGGGTTGATCGGCACGAGCAGCAGGATCACGTCGTTCAGGATCCGCATCGTCTCGGCGTCGGTCCGGCTGGCCATCTGGTAGGCCATCTGGAACAGGTGCTGCGACGGGATGCACTCGGTGGCGTGAAGCCCGCTGTCGATCCAGACGACGGCCTTGCCCTCGGCCGCCAGCGTTCTCGCCTGCTCGTCGGTGAGCCCCTCGGCGTGCGCGAGCCGCTGGGCGATCTCCTTGTAGCGCGCGAGGTTCTTCTGGTTCTCGGGCGAGGTGAAGATCGCCATGATCATCGGCCGGCCCTCGGCCGTCTTGCCGATCTCGACGAGCTTCATCCGGTTGGACTCCTGGGCCAGCTTCTCCCAGTAAGCCTTCAGCTGCGTGTAGTTCGCCAGCATGTAGTCGTCGCCGGCGTCGAATCCGAGGAACTCTTTCGGCGTTGTGATCTTTGGCTGCGCCAGGGCGCCGGCTGCCACGAGCAGCACGAGGAGCGGCACCAGCGCCACCAGGCGCCGCATCAGCTTCACGTTCATCGAGTCACCTCCGTTGGGGCGCGGAAACAATAACAGAAGTCGGAAGATCGAATCCAGGATTCGCTCAGAATGGTCTCATCCTCGAGTTACGGCGGGCGGCTGGGCACCAGGCCGCTCGTCCCTCGTCCCTCGTCCCTCGTCCCTGCTCCCTGAATCCCGATTCCTGTATGATCGCCCCGTTATGTCGAACCGTGCGCCCGATCCCCGCATCCGCCCCGCGCTGCCGCGCCCGAACGTCCTGGGGACGTTCCCGGACGGCCGCGTCTTCGAGGCCCCCATCGGCACGCCGATCGGCGACATCCTCCACGCCCGGGACGTCCACGGGCCCACGGCGTTTCCGATGCAGGGGACGCCGTCGCCGACCGACGGGGCGCCGGTTGTCGCGGTGATGCTGAACGGCCGGCTGCGCGAGCTGACCACGCCGCTGACCGAGGACGCCGACCTGGTGCCGGTGACGACCGCCGAGGGCGACGGCGTGCGGATCTACCGCCGATCGCTGGCGTTTCTGCTGATGACGGCGGCGGCCGAGGCGTTTCCGGGCGTCGAGGTGAGCATCGAGCACTCGGCGTCAACCGTCGGCGGGTACTTCTGCGAGATCAGGGGCCGCGAGCCGTTCACGCAGGCAGAGTTGGCGCGGATCGAGGCGCGGATGCGCGAGATGGTCGCCAGCGACCTGAAGATCGAGAGGACGACGGTCTCGGTGGCCGAGGCGATGGCGCTGTTCCACGAGCGCGGAGAAGAGGAGCGCGTCCGCCTGATGGCCCACCGGGAGAAGGAGACGGTGGTCCTGCACGCGCTCGGCGGGCGCCAGGAGTACTTCCAGGGCTACATGGTCCCCTCGACGGGCTGCCTGCGTTACTTCGCGCTCCACGCGTTTCCGCCGGGATTCCTGCTGCAGTTCCCGCACCAGAGCCGGCCGACCGAGATCGCGCCGTTCGTGCCGTACCCGAAGCTGTTCGCCGTGTTCGAGGACGCCGGACACCTGCTGGAGCGGCTCGGCGTGCGCAGCGTCGGCGCGCTCAATGACGCCATCGCCTCCGGGCGGCTGGCCGAGGCCTCGCTGGTCGGCGAGGCGATCCACGAGGCGCGCATCTCCCGGATCGCCGCCGACATCGCCGAGCAGGGCGATCGGATCAAGGTCGTGCTCATTGCCGGCCCGTCCTCGTCGGGCAAGACGACGTTCTCCAAGCGGCTGGCCGTGCAACTGCTGGCCAACGGCAAACGCCCGTTCCCGGTCGGGCTCGACGACTACTTCGTGGACCGGGAGCTGACGCCGCGCGACGCCAACGGGCAGTACGACTACGAGTGCCTCCGGGCCGTCGACGTGGCGCTGTTCAACGAGCACCTGGTGGAGTTGATGGCCGGCCGGACCGTGCGGATGCCGCACTACGTGTTCAGGACCGGGCGCCGGGAGGCCGGGATGACGGTCTCGCTCGGCCCCGACCACATCATCATCGTCGAGGGGATACACGGGCTGAACCCGGCGCTCGTCCCGGGCGTGCCGCCCGAGCGCGTCTACCGCGTCTACGTGTCCTGCCTGACGCAGTTGAACCTCGACCGGCACAACCGTGTGAGCACGACCGACTGCCGGCTGATCCGGCGGATCGTGCGCGACGCGGCCGCGCGGGGCTACACCGCGGCACAGACGCTGCAGCGCTGGGACTCGGTTACCCGCGGCGAGAAGCAGTACATCTTCCCGTTCCAGGAGAACAGCGACGCCATCTTCAACTCGGCGCTGGTGCACGAGCTGGCGGTGCTCCGCCCGCTGGCCGAGCCGCTCCTGCTGCAGGTCCGGCACGAAGCGCCGGAGTACACCGAGGCGAATCGGCTCCTGTCGTTCCTCCAGTGGTTCGTCCCGGCCACGGCCGAACACGTGCCGGACAACTCGATCCTGCGCGAGTTCATCGGCGGGTCGATCATGGAGAACGTGAAGCTGTGGCAGCCGGCGACAGTTTGATCCGCCGGCGCGCGGCCGCGCAATTGACGGGCGGCGCCCATCTGCGGTTACCTGATACGGGAAGAGGGACGAGGGACGGGGGACGAGGGACGAGGGACGAGGGACGAGGGACGGGGGACGAGGGGGGGATCGGGGATCGGGGATCGGGGAAGCGGCTGCGGGCGTAGGGCGTAAGGCGTGCCCAGAAAAGAGCGCCGGGGCGACGGCCGCCCAATCGGGCCTATGCTGCGCCGCAGGGTCTGCCCGAAGCAAAGCGTAAACCTGCCCCGACCGCTCAGGCATGGAGGGGCCGCTTTGCGAAGTGGCAGACCCGAGACGCGGCGTTCGGTTCTCATGGGCCAGGGTGAGCCCCGGCTCATGACGCAGTAAGCCGTAAAGGAGCGACGATATGCCGGCCATACCGACGCGTGAAGAGACCATCCGGACGTTCGGCGCGATGATCGAAGGCATCCCGGTGGCGATGCTGACCACGACCGGCATGGGACGCCTGCGCAGCCGCCCGATGGTGACCCAGCGCCTGCCGTTCGACGGCCACCTGTGGTTCGTCACGGCGCGTGCGGCCGGCAAGACGGACGAGATCCGGGACCGGCAGGCCGTGCACGTGACGTTCGTGGCGCCCTCGGCCGACCGCTACGTCTGGGCTTCTGGAACCGCGGCGCTCGTGGACGATCCGGCGATGTTGAGGCGCCTGTGGCATCCCGGGTATCTGCCGTGGCTGCCCGGCGGCCCCGACGACCCGACGATCGGGCTCATCAGGGTGCGCGTCGAGGAAGCTGAATACTGGGATCCGGCCGTGGGGAGCATGGTGAGACTCGACCGGTTCGTGGAGCCGGGTGCGACGTTCCGCGAGATCTCACCCGGCACCGGATTCTAAGGAGAGCGGGGCAGGAGCGGCCGTGGAAGATCTCAGGGCTGACGTCGATCCGGTCGAGATTGCGGCCTTGCGCGCCAAGGCACAGTCGGTGGGGGTCGCGGTGGCGCGCCACCACATCTTCCTCTGCTGCGAGCAGAGCACGCCGAAGTGCTGCACCTTCGAGCAGGGGCGCACCGCGTGGGAATACCTCAAGCGGCGGCTGGCCGAGCTCGGTCTGTCTGAGCAGGGAGGCGTCCTGCGGTCGAAGGCGAACTGCCTGAGGATCTGCGCCGGCGGGCCGATCGCCGTGGTGTATCCCGAAGGCGTCTGGTATCACCACTGCGACCCGCCGGTGCTCGAGCGGATCATCCAGGAACACCTCATCGGCGGCCGTACTGTGGACGCCTACACGATCACCATCCAGCCCCTGAATCCCGGCCCACGAGAATGAGCCCCGGGCGCGTCTGGCGAGCGGCGCTGGCGGCGGCCGCGCTGTCTGTCCTGGTCGCGCAGCCGGCGGGCGCGCAGTACTTCGGCCGCAACAAGATCCAGTACAAGACATTCCAGTTCGAAGTGATGCGCACCGAGCACTTCGACATCTACTTCT
This sequence comes from uncultured Acidobacteriota bacterium, assembly GCA_963717945.1. Classification (GTDB taxonomy): domain Bacteria; phylum Acidobacteriota; class Vicinamibacteria; order Vicinamibacterales; family Fen-181; genus FEN-299. The sequence goes on from CAVQXT010000007.1 coordinate 1,352,816, forward strand.
ACCCGGCCGAGAGGGCCGCCGTCGGCCAGGCCGCGCTGATGGCGGAGCGGTGGTACGCACGGTTGTCGAGGGTCTTCTCCCACAAGCTGATCGACCGTCAGCCGCTCATCATCTACGGCAGCCATCCGGAGTTCGAGCAGACCAACGTCATTGAAGGCGAGCTGGGCGAGGGCACCGGGGGCGTCACCGAGCGGTTCAAGCGGCGCATCGTGCTGCCGCTCGGGGCCTCGCTCGCCGAGAGCGATCACGTCATCGGCCACGAGCTGGTGCACGCCTTTCAGTTCGACATCGGAACCGCCGGGATCCGTCACCTGTCTGGTGGCGATGCCGGGATCGATCGCCTGCCGCTGTGGTTCGTCGAGGGCCTGGCCGAGTACCTGTCGATCGGGGCCGACGACCCGCTCACCGCGATGTGGATGCGCGACGCGGCCGCCGGCGACCGCCTGCCGTCGATTCACGACCTCGCGCGACCGCGCTACTTCCCGTATCGGTGGGGACAGGCCCTGTGGGCCTACCTGACAGGACGCTACGGCGACGACATCGTGGGCCCGGTATTCCGCACGGCCGCCCTGGGCGGCGACGCGGAGGCGGCCATCCGCGTCGTGCTCGGCGTGGACCCCGCCGAGCTCTCGAAGCAGTGGCATGCCGCGCTCCGCGAGAACATGGCGGCGGTCCGGGGGCAGACGCGCCCCCTCGCCGACTACGGCCGCGCGATCGAGCGGGACCCGAACGAACTGGCGACCTACAACATCTCGCCGTCGATCAGCCCGGACGGCCGGCGGCTGATGTTCATGTCGCAGCGGGACCTGTTGTCGATCGACCTGTTCCTGGCCGACGCCTCGAGCGGGCGGATCGTCCGCAAGGTGACCAACACCGCCGTGGACCCTCACTTCAGCAGCCTGCAGACGATCAACTCGTCCGGCGCCTGGTCGCCCGACGGCAGCCGGTTCGTGCTCTCGGTTGTCCACGGCGGCACGGCCCACCTGGCCGTGCTCGACGCGAACTCGGGCAGGACCGAGCAGGAAGTGCCGTTTCCGGCCGTGGGTGAGATCTTCAGCCCCTCCTGGGCGCCCGGCGGGCGCGCCATCGTGTTCTCGGCCCTTCACGGCGGCGTCACCGACCTGTTCGTCTTCGACCTCTCCACGAAGAAGACGCGCCAACTGACCGACGACGCCTATGCCGACCTGCAGCCGGCGTGGTCGCCCGACGGCGGGACGATCGCGTTTGTGACCGACCGGTTCACGACGCGTTTGGACGACTGCGCGCCGGGGGCGTATCGGATCGCGCTGCTCGACCTGGCCTCGGGCGCGATACGCGGTGTCGAGGGCGCTGCCGAAGGGAAGAACATCAATCCGCAGTGGATCGCGGAGGGCGAACTCCTGTTCGTGTCCGACCGTTCGGGCGTCAGCGACATCTACCGGGTCTCGCTCCCCACCGGCCGGCTGGCGCAGGTGACCGACATCGCGACCGGCGTCGGCGGCATCACCTCCATCAGCCCGGCGATCTCGTACGCGCCGAAGGCCGGAAGGCTCGCCTTCAGCGCCTACGAGCACGACAAGTACAGCATCTTCGCCATCGACGACTCGCGGGTGCTGGCCGGGCGGGCGCCCGCGGCGCGCATCACGCCGGACCCGTCGCAGTTGCCGCCCGAGAAGCGGTCAGGGTCACTCGTCGCCGACCTCCGGCGGAACACCGACCTCGGGGCGGCCGGCGCCAGGAGCGCGACGATCACGCCGTACAAGACGCGACTGACGCTGGACGAGGTCGGCCAGCCGTTCATCACGGCCGGTGTCGGGTCCAACGGCGCGTTTGCGGGGGGCGGCACGGCGTTCTTCTGGAGCGACCTGCTCGGAGACTACGGGCTCGGCACGGCCGTCGAAGTCAACGGCAGCCTCATCAACAGCTGGAGCGACCTGGGCCGCAGCGTCGGGGGCCAGATCACCTTCGTCAACAGGAAGCACCGGTGGAACTACGGCGTCCAGGTGGGGCAGTCGCCGTGGGTGGCCGCCGGATTCGCGCTCGGCCTCACGGAGCACAACGGCCAGACGGTCGGCGTGGAGCAATTGACGGTCTACCGCCAGGTCGAGCGATCGGCGTCGGGTATTGCGTACTACCCCCTCAACGCAGCCGAGCGGATCGAGGTCAGCGCGGGTTTCTCGCACATCAGCTTCGACAACCGGGTCGAGACGACGCTCTTCGACCCCAACACCGGGCAGATCATCAGCGACGAGTGGGCGAACGCCGCGGCGGCGAGGCCCCTCGCGCTCGGGCAGTTCAGCGCGGCCTTCGTGCACGACACGGCGACCTACGGGCCCACCAGTCCGATCTCCGGCGAGAGCTACCGCGTGCAGGCGACGCGCACCGTCGGGACGCTGCACATGACCGACGTGCTGGCCGATTACCGGCGCTACGTGATGCCGGCGCCGTTCTACACGCTGGCGGGCCGCATCCTCCACTTCGGTCGCTACGGCCACGACGCGGAGGACGGGCGGCTGGTGCCCGTCTATCTCGGGGCGCCGACGCTCGTTCGCGGCTACGACGTCAGCTCGTTCGGCGGGAGCGAGTGCACGGTGACGCCGAGCGGATCGTGCGAGGAATTCGATCGCCTGCTTGGCAGCCGCGTCCTGGTCGGGAACCTCGAGTGGCGCTTTCCGCTGCTGCGGCCGTTCGGCGTGAAGTCCGGGATGTACGGGCCCGTCCCGACCGAGATCGCCGTCTTCGCCGACGCCGGCGTCGCGTGGAATGCGGGCGAGCGGCCGGCCATCTTCGGCGGCCGGCGCCAGGCCGTGTCGAGCGTCGGCGTGGCGGTCAGGGCCAGGCTGTTCAACCTGCTGATTCTCGAGTTCGACGTGTCGAAGCCGTTCCAGCGTCCTGGGCAGGGGCCGGTCTTCCAGCTCAACGTCTCGCCCGGCTTCTAGCCGCCTACCACTTCGCCTGAGACCCCCACACGCTGTGGGGGATGGCAAACACCGTCATCGTCACGACGGCGGCCACCACGACCATCAGCCTGGCGTCCTGCTTGCGCCTCAACTGAAGGACCGCGGGGATCCACGAGACGATGGCGATAAGCGTCTTGTTGTCGGTGAGGTCGTAGCCCCACGGGATGCCGGTCCAGTAGGCGCCAAACGCCAGCTTCTGAACGATGGGGCCGAGGAAGAACCCGCCGAACAGCAGCAACGCCACGCTCAGGAAGCCGAACAGGCGCGTGCGCCCCCCGAACATCGCGGCGAGCGCCGCGCGGCACGCGAACAGCATCCCGAAGAACATGGCGGCGACGTGCGGAATGAGAATCCCGGCCGGCACGTCGCCCTTGAAGCGGGTCACCGCGGGCAGGGCGGGGATGACGACCTGCTCCGCGCCGGCCGACAGCCGCACCCGGTACTCGAGCTTGCCCGCCATGGGCATCAGCGGTTCGGGCGCGGGCGGAATCTCGGTTTCGAGATTTCCGCCGCGCCGCGCCATCGGCAGCGCGCGCCACGGCTCGTCGGTCGGGTAGTGCCTCCACTCGACGACGCCCGTCACGGCCGGATTGGCGACGGCCACGCTGACCGGCTGGCGCCCGGTGATCGAGTTGGTTCGAAGCAGATTGAATGCGACCGTCTGGCCGGCAATCGCGACCGTGCCCTTGGCCGGGTAGGTCGGGCCGGACCAGCGCTGCCACACCGCGGAAATCAGGGTGAGGACGACCGCGACGGTCCATTGGACCGAGGCTCTTCGCATGAGGTACTCCAGTGTGGTGAATCCCAGCCCGGCAGTGTAGCACGGCCGGGCTGGGCGGCCTGGAGCGGCAGCTCCGAGGATTTACTTCTTCTTGAACATCGGCGCGACGTCGCGCTTGCCCCGGTCGAGGAAGCTCACGCCCGTGTCCATCCACTCGGGCCGCGGTTTCCCAAGCAGGTAGTGGTCGAAGAACTCGTCCATGTGGACGGTCCAGTGCTTCATGTTGTCGCGGTTGCGCAGGCCGTGCGGCTCGCCGTTGTAGCTGAACATGTAGGCTTCCTTGCCCAGCCGCCGCATCGCCATGTTGAACTCGATCCCCTGGTACCACGGCACCGCGTCGTCGGCGTCGTTGTGGATGGTGAGATAGGGCGTGTGAATGTTCTTCACCCAGAAGATGGGCGAGTTCTCGATGTAGAGCAGCGGGGCGTCCCACGGCGGCGCGCCGATGCGGCTCTGCGTCTTCTCGTACTGGAACTGGCGCACCATCCCCGTGCCCCAGCGGATGCCGTCGTAGGCGCTGATCATGTTCGACACGGCCGCGCCCGCCTCGACGGCCGCGAACATGTCGGTGCGCGTGATCATGTAGGTGATCTGGTACGCGCCCCACGAGTGGCCCTGGATGCCGATCCGCTTCGGATCGATGAAGCCCATGGCCACCACGGTGTTGATGGCCGGGATCACGCACTTCTCGGCGCTCTGGCCCGGGAACCCCGTCTGGTACACGATGTCCGGGCGGAGCAGCACGTAGCCGTTGCTGACGTAGCGCGTGACGTTGATGCTCGTGCCGACGTTGGGCGCGCTGTAGCTGTGGAGGCCCTGCGTGAGCTCCTCGTAGATGTAGACCATCAGCGGGTACTTCTTCGCGGGATCGAAGTTGTCCGGCCTGGTGAGGATCGCCCGCAGCGTCTTGCCGTCGCCGTTGATGTACTCGATCAGCTCCGACTTGCCCCAGACAAACTGCGACTGCTGCGGGTTCGCGTTCGACACCTTCTTCATGTCCTTGAACGTCGAGTCGCTCGACACCCAGATGTCCGGGAACTCCTCGAAGCGGGACATCGTGAAGGCGACCGTGTCCCCCTTGGCGGCCTTGGCCAGCGGGCCGAACGCCCTGTCCTGCATGACCACCTTCACGGGCGGCGCCGTGCCCTCGAACCCGGTCCGGTAGAACCCGGTGGCCTTCGTCTTCTCGTTCGTCGTCGTCAGCAGCAGTGGCTTGGAGGTGGAGACCGTCTTCTCTTCGGCGTCGAGCGGCCGGTAGCGGTACACGAGGGACTGGCGGCGCCCCTCGCCGTTGGTAATCGTGCGCGCGCCGCTGCCGTCGGGCGCGACGTCCCAGATGTCGAACTCATCGTAGAGCAGCACCGAGCGATCGCCGGCCGTCCACCCGCCCGTGCCGTAAGGCCCCGGCAGGTCCGGCGTGGTGGAGTCCTGCTGGAAGCGCACGCCGAGTTTCTCGGTGAGGTTGGTGCGCTTGCCGTCGGCGATGCGGTAAGTCCACCACTGGCCGGAGGTCTCGTCGAAATAGAGGACGAATGTCCCGCCCGGCGACAGCGTCGTGTTGCCGCCGCCCCAGTGCTCCAGCACCCTGGTCGTCTTCCCGGTCTGCAGTTCGACGAGGTAGACGTCGTTGTAGGTCTGGTCCCAGGACGCCTCCATCCGGTACGGAAGATCCGAGGTGCCGATGGCGCGTGCGGGGTCGTCACCAGGATTGACCGTCGGCAGATCGGGCCTCGCCAGTTGCACGTACCGCAAGTCGGCGAGGTGGACCACGCCGCGGTAGCTCCGCGTCCGCTCCTGCTCCGCGCGGACCTTCTGCATCGGCTGGATGATCGGGTCCTTGTAGGACCACAGGTCCACCGACAGCGGGGCGGGCGTCTTGTCGTTCGGGTCGGCCGGAGCGGACGGCGCCGGGCCGACGCTCAGGAACAGCATCCCTCCGTCGGTGGAGAACCTGGGCGCGACCGTGTCGGCGACCACCATCCCCTTCAGCACGCCCGGCGTGGCCGCGGACACGAGTTCCGCGGCCGGGGCGTCGCCGCCCTTCCAGCAGTAGAGCCTGTAGGGCGACACCGGCTTGTCGTACTCGGCCTGGTCGCTCAGGAAGGCGACCTGTTTGCCTGCCTCGTCCACCGCCAGGCTCTTGTAGTGACCGCGGCCGGTCATCAGCGTGGACACCGTCCCGCCGGCGAGGTGGCGGACAAATGCGCCGTCCTTGGCCGCCGTCGCCGACGAGGTCGTGTAGGCGAGCAAGGTGCCCTTCTTGTCGAGGTCGTACTCCACCGCTTCGGGAATGGTGACTTCCTCACCCGTCGCGAGCTTGCGGAGGACGAGATCGGAACCGGGATCCTTGCGCTTCTCGCGCGCGCCGCCACGGCCCGACCGCTGCGGCGTCTGGGTCCCCGTCGCCGCCGGGGCACCTGCGCGGGCGCCGCCGCCGGCTCCGCGCGCGCCGCCCCTGGCGCCGCCGCGTCCGCCGCTCGCGCCGCCCACGCCCTTGTAGTACGCGAGCCATGTGGAGGACTGCTCGGCCACCCGGAAGCTGCCGACCTTCTCGATGGCCGTCACCTGCCCGCCCGGCAGGGCCATGATGCCGAGGCCCGTCTTTGGCTCGCGCGGTGCCGGCGCACTCGCGCTCTCGCCGCGCGCGGCCTGGCCGCCGCTCTCCTGGCCCGTCGAACCGCGGCTGGCCTCGCGGTCTTTCTCCTCGTCGGCCTTGCTCTGCGCGATCGTGAAGACGACGAAGGCGCCGTCCTCGGTGAACACCGGCCCGGTGCCTCGCCCGTACGTGAATTGCTGGCCGGATTTGAGGTTGCGCACGACGAGCTCGCCGTCCTCGGCCTGCGACGTCGTGGCGTAGGCGAGCCACTGACCGTCGTTCGAGAGGCGGGTGCCCTGGATGGCACGCCAGTAGTCGACGACATCGTACGTGAGCGGGCGCTTGACGGGCGCCTGCGACTGCACCGACGAGGGCGCCTTCGGCTGCGGCTTCGACTGTGCGGTGATGACCCACTGGCCGGCGACGACCGCGCACACGACGAGCGCGAACAGCCGTGCCAGGTTGCGCTGACGCATAAACCCTCCTCGACCGGGGACCGGACGTTCCGTGCGTTGTTCGTGATAGGAGGGGCCGGAGCGGCTGCTCCGACCCCTGCGAGAAACCGGGGACAGCCTACTTCACGTTCTTCAGGATGCCCAGCAGGAAATTGTAGAACTTCCCGACCGTGTCGATGTAGAGGTGCTCGTCGGGCGAGTGCACCTCGCGCATCGTCGGGCCGAACGAGACCATGTCCATGCCCGGGTACTTCTCGCCGATGATCCCGCACTCGAGGCCGGCGTGCACGGCCTTGATCTCCGGGTCCTTGCCGTAGAGCTTCTTGTAGGTGTCACGGGCGAGCGCGAGGATCGGCGAGGCCATGTCGGGCTTCCAGCCCGGGTAGCCATCCGAACCGGTGGCCGTCGCGCCGCCGAGTTCGAAGACGGCCCGCACCATCTGCGACGCCTCTTCGATCTCCGAGGCCACCGAGCTGCGCTGGCTCGTCTGCACGACGATCGCCTTCTTGCCGGTCTGGACGATGGCGAGGTTGGTGGACGTCTCGACGAGGTCCGGGATGTCGGCGCTCATCTTCAGCACGCCGTGCGGCAGGCCGGCGAGCGCGAGCAGGATCTTCTTCTGCAGCCCGCGGGTGAAGACCTTCCGCACGTTCTTCTGCGGTTCGCAGGCGATGGCCAGGCCGGGCTCGACGGTCGCGAATTCCGCCTTGATCGTCCCGTTCATCCTGCCGATGGCCTCCACCGCCGCGGCCGCCTTCGCTTTCGGCAGCCACACCACGGCCTCGGCCTCGCGCGGGATGGCGTTGCGCTTGTTGCCGCCGTCGATCCTCGCGACGCGGGCGCCGAGCGCCGCGATCTCGAGCAGCACGCGCGTCGTGATCTTGAGGGCGTTGCCGCGCCCGGTGTGGATCTCCAGCCCCGAGTGGCCGCCCCTGAGCCCCTTCACCGTGACGAGCCACCCGCTCCCGCCGGCCGGCGCGTCGTCCCACGTCGCCGCCCAGGTTCCCGTGTTGTCGCGGCCGCCCGAGCAGCCGACGTACAGCTCGCCCTCGTCCTCGGAATCGAGGTTCATGAGGATCGTGCTCCGGAGGAATCCGGGCTGCAGGTTGTTCGCGCCGGTGAGACCGGTTTCCTCGTCAACCGTGAAGAGGAACTCGAGCGGGCCGTGCTCCAGCGACTTGTCCTCCATGATCGCGAGGCAGGTGGCGACGGCGATGCCGTTGTCGGCGCCGAGCGTCGTGCCCTTCGCGCGCATGAAGTTGTCCTGGCGGACCAGCTCCAGCGGGTCCTTGAGGAAGTCGTGGACCGTCTCCTTGTTCTTCTCGCAGACCATGTCCATGTGGCCCTGGAGGCACACGCCCGGCACCGATTCGCGTCCCCTCGACGCGGCCTTCCGCGCGACGACGTTGCCCACGGCGTCCTGCTGCGCCTCGAGGCCGAGCTTCTTCGCGGTGGCGACGAGGTAGGCGCCGATGGCCTTTTCGTTCTTCGACCCGCGCGGGATCCGGCTGATCTCGGCGAAGTACTTCCACACGAGCGCCGGGGTGAGACCGTCGATTGCGTTCGCCATGACTGACTCCTCTTTGAAGACCTGGTTCTTCCGGGTCCCGACTCCCGAATCGTGACTTCCGACTTCGAACTGCCTACTTCTTCTTTGTCTTCCCGACCGCTGCCGGCGCCTGCTCGGTCAGCTTGACGGCGCCGACCTTCGCCTGCGCGTCGAAGTAGCCGACCAGGTCGGCGAGCGGGACGGGTTCGAACTCGCCCGAGATGAACTCCCGAATCTGCAGGACGGTCAGCTTGCGCGGGAGGATCGCGCGTAGCTCGGCCGTCATGTGGCCCGGGATCTTCCTCGTGGCCGCGGTGGCGGCCTGCCGGTCGGCCGCCGTCACCGTCGGCGCCGCGCCCGCCGTTCCCGCAGGCTGTCCGGCCGGCGGTCCGCCGCCGAATCCGCCGCGGCCCCCGCCCATGCCCGCGACGGGCTCGACGAGGGTCCGCGCGGCCTTCAGTTCGACGTCGGTCGGCGTCGGCTCGGTGAGCGGAGCGTTCAGGCGCGCCGCCGCGAGCTTGTAGACGGCGGTGACCTGCGCCTGGAGCGCGGCGGCCTGCTGGTCGAGGAGCGGCTCGATCGCAGCCAGGCGCTTCTGCCCGTCGGCCGGGCTGGGGAACAGCACGGCGGCCGACCGCAGGCCGGTCTTCTCGACCTCGAGCTGGTGCCGGATGGTCGCGCGCGCATCCTTGAGCCCTTCGACGACCGCGGTCGAGGTCACCGCATCGGCCATGTACGACATCCCCTTGCGCTGCGCTTCGCCGAGTCTCTCGGTGCCGCGCGCCAGCGTCTCGGCGGCCACCTTCAGGGCCATGGCCTCGTCCGCCTGCGCCAGCACCGCCAGCGCTCCCAGCCCGACGACGCCGGCGCGCTTGAATTGCGTCGGATCGAGCTTGTCGGGGGTGTCCATCGAGGAATGGTAGAACGGGTCCGGCCAGGTGATGAACATCAGCGACGGGATCCCGTTGTTCAAGTAGACGACGTGGTCGCTCGCGCCATAGTGCTTGTCCACCAGGATGTAGAAGGGGTCCTGGCTGCCGGTGGGCGCGAGAACTGGCAGCGTGAAGCCGTAGCCGCCGGAGCGGTAGCGCACGCGCTCGCGGTTGAGGTTGGCGACGACCTCCATCAGGTTCGCGCCGATGTCGTTCAGGAACGTGGGGAAGCTGTCCGGCGTCCGGTGCATGGTCCAGAAACTGCCGTGCGTCGACAGCCGCAGCCCTTCCATGTCGAAGTTGAGGTCGGCGACGAGCTTCCTGGTGACCTCCGGGTGCTTCGCGAGCCAGGCGGACGTGCCGCTGATCTCGGGGACCCAGAGGAAGTGGATCGTGCGCTTCGGCTTCGGCAGCTTGCCTTCGGCGACCAGGCGCATCAGGGCCCGGCCCATTTCCAGCGTAATCGCGCAGCCCGACGCGTCGTCGTTGGCCCCCTGCTTGAGGTAGCCCTCGTAGAGGTGCCCGGACATCGCGAGTTCCTGGTCCGAGCTGCCGTCGCCCGGGATGACCGCGTGCACGGTTTCCATCCGTCCCGGGTACGAGTCGGCCTTGACGATCGAGCGGAGCGTGACCTGGTCGCCGTGGGCGAGCATCCCGGCCAGCTCGCGCAACTGGCGCGGCGACACCGACCAGCCGAAGCCGGCGATCCGGCCCTGGCCCGCCGTCGCCGAGATGCTCTGGGAGCCGACCTGATCGATGTCGGCTTCGGGGTGAATCGGGTTCGCGCTGATGACGCCGACCGCGCCCCGTTCGAACACCGCCAGGCGCTGCAGCTGGCTGCTCGACGCGGTGCCGAGGACGACCTTGCCCTTGACGTCCTTGCCGGCGTAGTCCTCCGGGCGAGCGCCGCTGCCGACGTCGATGAGATCGGCCGTGACATCGCCGGTCTCGCTGCCGGAGGCGATGCTCACCGCCACGTCGCGGAAGTCGCACAGCTTGCGGGCCGTCGGCGTGACCATCCAGAGTTCCGCCTGGCTCGCCTGCCACAGCTTCTGCGACGTCGGGAACGTCTCGATTTCGACGTTGCTGAACCCGTACTCGCGCGCAAGCCGTGCCATGACCTGGCTCTCGCGGAACGTGCCTTGATACTCCGAGGCCGGCCGGACGCGCGGGTACGGCACCATCTCGAGGACGGTCTGCTGAGCCCGTTCGCCGGACACTTCGTTGATGATGGCGCGCAGTTGATCCCAGGAGAGGAGCGTCCGGTCCTCCCGTTCCTGCGCGAAGGCCGAGAGCGGCCAGAGCGTCGCGATGACCATCACCGCCAAGACGAGTCGTTTCATCGATGCTCCCTTGATGACGCCGAGGGGGGCGAGTGAGGGGGTTCTCAAACCCCGCAAGCGTAGGGCAAGAAGGGCGGGAAGGGCAAGCCGGCGCCATTCCGGCGCCGGCTCTCGTGCGGGGCTACATACCCCACTCCGGCTTGTCCAGGACGGTCTTGGTGGGGCCGGCCTGTTCGCGCGACGTCATCTTCCATCCGGTGGCGCTCCTGGCCCACCTGTCGCGATACGGGGTGATCTCGGTGAGCGTGTGCGTGGCCCCCGGGCGGCCGTAGCGCCCCTGCGCATCCGCGAACGTGTGGACGGAGATGGCGGTGATGAGCGTCGTGACGCCTCCAGCACCGGGCGACACCTTCTCGATCCGCTCGATGACGGCATCGGGCTCTGGCGACTGCGCGTCACGTGCGTCCAACTCGGCACGAGTGAGCTTCCGACCGGCCGCATCGACGAACACCCAGTCAGGCGCGTAGATCACGTCGGAGAGCACGTTCATGTCCTCGTGGGTCAGGGCGGGGACGGAGATCTCGCTGATTTCGTCATAGATCCCCTGCAGTTCCATTTCGGTGTCGAACGTGCTGCGCTGGGGCACCCGCGCCTTGACGAAGAGGCTTATCGCGGAAGCGGGCGACCCGTCGAGCGCCACGCCCAGCGCGGCCAGAGCGACCGCCAGGGCCAGGCGACTGCCAGTCCACCGGTTCATGATCCCCTCCTTGGAACGCCAGATCCGCTGAGACGCCGGCCGATGCCGGGAGCATCCGACTGCTTTTGAGAACCCTATGAGTCCATTGTGCACCAACGCTGCCCGTCAGGAGCAAGCCGCGTCCGCCGCTTCTCGATGACCGCATTGACAAGCGGAGGGTGCGCCACTAGTCTACGGGCCAACCGGCGCCGCACCATTTCCTCTCGCGCGGTGTCATCGATCGGGTGGAAAGGGCCTAGCCCATGCGTGCGCGGGACGTCGTCTCGACAGTTCTCTCCCTGGTGGCGCTCGGCGCCCTGGTGGTCGTCTCTCCGTCGGCGGCGCCCGGGCCTCCGGCGGGCGGAACCGACGACGAGTTGATGGCGGTGCCGGGCGGCACGGCGGCGCTGCTCGCGGCCGCCCGCCTTCCGGCCGGCGTGGAGCCCTCGCGCGCGTGGCTGGTTCTGGCCCGCGCGCTCCATGGAGGCCAGCCGGCGGAAGCCCCCGCGGTCAGCGTGTCGACGCTCGAACCGTATCTTTCGGCAGCAGGCGCGAGAATAGAATCTGGAACCGATCGTGTGCCGGCGCTGTTGCCGACGGCTGTCTGGGAGCAGGCCGTCTTCAACCGGGCCGTCGGCCCGGCAGACCTGGCCTTCTCCATCCTGCGGGACCGGCGGGCCGCGTTGATCTACGTCGGCCTGTTCTCGCTCGATCCCGGCACCCTCGACTACTTCGCGGGCCACCCGGCGCTCATCGCCTCGCTCTGCAACGGCCCGGTCGGGCCGTTTGCCGCCTTCGCCGAGAGCCTGACGGTTCGGGATGGACAAGTGGTGCTCCCGGGCGGCACCGCGCAGTTACAGGAGTGGGAGCGGCTCGTCGGAGTGCCCGCCGGCGAGCCCGCCCGTTTTCTCCCTGCGCTGCTCGAACGCGATGGCGGCCGCCTTGCGTGGCTGTTCGACAGCCTGGCCTCGCTCGACGAGGCGCGCCTGAAGTTCGCCGTGCAGGGCGACCTCGGCCGGCTCTACGACACATTCGGCCAGGAGGGCTCGCCGGTCGATTTCTCCCGGCAGCCGTTCCGGCGTCCCCCGTTCGATCTGGGCGTGGTGTTGACGACGGTCGGCGTCGACGGCGATGGCCGCCTGGCCCCGCCCCGCAACCTGCGCTTGTGGAACAGCGTCTTCAGTCAGCGCGGCGCCGCCGCGGAGGGCGACGAGGTGAAAGGCCCGTGGCTGCTGCGGGCGCTGGCGACGGTCGACACCCGCGAGCGCCGGTCGCGGCTGGAGGCTCTCCTGTTCGCCCAGCGGGTCTTCGGGGCCCAGGGCGACGCCAATCGGTCCGCCCCCGCGCGACAGCGGCTGTCGCAGGCGCTCTCCGCCTTCTCCTCTCACTCGGCGCTCATGCTGACGTTCGAGCGCCTCGGCTTCACCGATCCGGCCGACTACCTGAACGCCGCTCGCACCGCGGACCTCCTCGACTCCGGGATCGATCGGTACCGCGCGACGCTTGGCGTGGCCATGTTCCAAGGCGCGCTCGCCATCGTCGCGCGTTTGTCGCAGGTGGGGGAGGTCGAGGGAAACACGGCGCGGGACCTTGCCCGCGCGCTGCTCAGGCTGCCGGCGACCCCGCAGTCGCTATACGGCGACCACGTCCTCCTGTGGATCGAGGGACAACTGCTTCCCGCGTTGACTCCGGCGGCCGGCGCCGGAGGGGCGGATGCGGACGGCCGCCTGCTGGACGGCCTGGCGGGAGTGGGCCACGGCGGAAGGTCGCCGGTCATCGAGTGGGAGGACCACGTCTATCGCGTGGACGCTGCAGCCGGCGAGCGCGCGCGGCTTCGCCGGGTCCGGGAGCGGCAGGGGGGTGGCGACCTGGCGACGCTGTTGCGTCTGCGTCAAATGAAATCGAAGGGAGATCCCGGATACGCGGCCGCGAGTTCGGACGCCATCTCCCGGCTCGGCTTGCAAGGAGGCCGGCGGCTCTTCTCGGTCGGCCAGCCGCCTCCGGAGGTCGGGGCGCAGGGGGCGTCGCCAAAGCCGGGCCAGGCCCAGGCGGCTGGGCGCGTGGACGCCTCAGCCGATTGGTTGAACGTCCTGTCGGCGGAGGTGTTGGCGTCGTACGCCTACGCCGTCGCGATCGGCGACCCGGAATCGCCAATGCTGCTGGCTGGCGATCCCGCCCGATCGCACGACTTCGCCGTCGGCCGCTCGGGCACCTGGCTGGTCGCGACCAGCGTGCGCGCCGACTCGCAATTGATCCTCCGCGGATCGCTCTTCGGGCTCGAGCGCGCGCTGGCCGTTCCGTCGCTGCGCCAGACGATGCTCGACGCGCCGGCGGCGGCGCCGAGGATCGGCGAGGCGGACGTGCAAGGCATTGCCGAGTCGGCGGTGACGCTCGACCCGCTCCGCCTCGACGACCAGGGGCGCGACGCGATGGCGGCCGTGCTGCGGCGCGGCCGGGAGCGCCTCGCCGCGGCCGCGCGGAACCCGGCGGATCTCGATGCCCTGGCCGAGCGGGCCGGGGTGGAGCGGTGGCGTCGGCGCCTGATGCGCATCGCCGTCGCCGGGGGCGTGGCGGCGGTGAGTCGCGACTGGTCGCTCGGCGAGATCTACGCCGTCGGCCTCGCGGATGACGTTGCCGGCGCGCAGGCCTGGGGTGTCGCGCAGCGTCCGCTCGACGGAAGCTGGCGATCCGCGATGCCGCTTCGGGTGGCGAACCACGGTCTTGGCGGCCGGCTTGGCGCCGGACTGGCGGCCGCACGGATCACCGACCTTCACCTGCATGTTCTCGAGTGGCTGGCCGGGTCGAAACTGCCGGCCAGCCTCGCGCCCGCAATCCTTCGCGCGGCCGCGTGGGACCTGTCGATGGGCACGCAGATGGCGGACGCGGACGACTGGCTGGCCGCGATCCGGGTGGCGCAGGCTCTGCCCCCGGACCGGGTGGCGGATTACGTCTCGGCGCTGACGGCCGACGGGCCGCTCGTGCCGGTGGGCCCGGCTTCGTCGGCGAGCGCGTCCGGGCGGGGCGCGGGGCGATCGTTGCGTGTCCTTTCTCCGTCCGAGGGGGCGTACCAAAGCGGGGAAGTCTCGATTCGAGCGGCGGTCGAGCCTCCCGGCCAACCGGTCGACCGTGTGGCGTTCTTCGCCGACGGGCGCCTGGCGTGCACGGTGGAGCAGCCGCCGTTCGAGTGCGCGTGGAACGCCGGCGCCGCAGTTCGTTCGCACATGTTCCGGGTCGTGGCCTACCTGCCCGGCGGCCAGCGGCTGGCGCAGACGGTCCGGACGACCGGGGTGGATTATGCCGAGAACAGCGGCGTCGAGATGGTTCACGTCACCGTGACGGTGCTCGACAACGGCCGGTTCGTGACCGGCCTGCCGCGTGAGGCCTTCCGGGTGTTCGAGGACGGCGTCGAGCAGCCGATCAATTACTTCGCCGCCGAGACGAGCCCGCTCGAGCTCGTCGTCGGCGTGGACGTCAGCGGGAGCCTGGGCCGGGCGATCGATCAGCTCAGGGAGAACGTCGGCTATTTCGTGTCCGCGCTTCGGCCGGCGGATCGGGTGACGCTGACCCTCTTCAACGAGAACTTCTTCGTGCTGACGCCGCCGTCGGCGGATCTGGACGCGCGCATGAAGGCCGCGGGCCGCCTCGCGCCCTGGGGCTCGACGTCGCTCTACGAGGCGCTCGTGCGATCGTTCGACCTCCTCGGCAGGCAGGCCCGGCGGCGCGGGCTCGTCGTGTTCACCGACGGCGACGACACGTCGAGCCGCATCCCGCGGCAAGCCGTGGAACGGCGTTCCGAGACGAGCGACGCGGTGGTCTACGTCATCGGCCAGGGCCGCGCGGTGGCGTCCCCCGGCTTGAAGGATCTGTGCGGCCGTCTGGCGACGGTGAGCGGCGGCCGTGCCTTCTTTCCGCAGGAGACGAACGAACTGCGCGGGGTGATGGACGTGATCCTCGAAGAGATGTCCCACCAGTACCTGCTGTCCTACGCGCCACCCGCGGGGAAGCGCGACGGCGCGTTTCGGCGGATCAGCGTCGAGGTGGCCGGCGGCTACCAGGTCCGAGCCCGCCAGGGATACCGCCTGACCCCCCACTGAACCCGGATCGCGCGATAATCAGCGGAGAGGCAGCTCATGCCGAAACTCCGCGTCCAGAGCTTTGCGATATCGATCGACGGCTACGGGGCCGGACCGGGGCAGGACCTCGAGAATCCGTTGGGCATCGGCGGCCCCGAACTCATGGAGTGGCTCTTCCGGACGCGCCTGTGGCGAAAGATGCACGGGCATGACGACGGGGAAGCCGGTGTCGACAACCGGATGGCCGAAGAAGGCTTCGCGGGCGTCGGCGCCTGGATCCTGGGACGGAACATGTTCGGTCCTGTCCGGGGACCCTGGCTGGACGAGAGCTGGAAAGGGTGGTGGGGCGACGAGCCGCCGTATCACACGCCCGTCTTCGTGCTGACCCATCACCGGCGTGCGCCGCTCGCGATGGCCGGGGGCACGGAGTTCCGGTTCGTGACCGAAGGGATCCACGCGGCGCTCGAGCAGGCGACGGCCGCGGCGGGCGGCCTCGACGTTCGCCTGGGCGGCGGCGTCGCCACCATTCGACAGTATTTGAAAGCGAAGCTGATCGACCGGCTGCACCTGGTCTTCCGTCCGGTCCTGCTCGGCTCCGGGGAGCACTTGCTGAACGGGATCGATCTGCGGGCCCTGGGCTACGAATGCGCCGGGTGCGTGGCAGGGGAACGCGCGACGCACATCCTGCTGCGCAAGCGCGAGTGATGCTCCCGTTCCAAACGCGGGAGGAGGTCGCCTCGATGAACGCCTTGTTCCAGCGCCTCGTTGACGCGTCGGGCCCGCGCGCGAACCTCGTCGTTCGCCTGCTCGATTCGTGGCTGAGCCGCCGACGGGGGCCTGTCGAGGGCTGATTGGAAACACCGCGCGTGGAATCGCCGGGCTGTCCCTCGCGCGCCGCGGCGTGAGAGGCCCTCTCGCCGGCACCGCGAGCGGCCCCGGCGAACGTGCCGGCTGCCGCCTACGCTATAATCCGGAACCATCCACCGTCCAGGAGCCGTCTCGGTGTCGCTGCGTCACCACAGGTTCGTGCATGCCCGAACACCCGACCAATCGCGCCGCGCCGACGACAATCCTCGCCCGGCGCGGTTTCAGCACGACGGTCGGCGTCATCGGCATCGTGCTGGTGGCGGTCGGTATCGTCAGGTCTGCCGGGCTCGTGTCCCGGACCGGCGCGATCGATCTCCGGAACAGGGTCGTCGCGGCGCGCCAGGCCGGGCGTGGCCTCAACCCCTACTTGTTCAAGTGGACCCCGGCTTACCCCGAGACGCTGCTCGACGGCCGGGACCGTTCGGACTTGCGGTTTACCCGACTCACGTCGCCGCCCTCGGACGTCTGGCTTCACAGCCTGTTTGCGGGCGTTGACTACGGCCGGCAGAAGTGGGCGAACTTCGTCCTCGCCTGGCTCGCGCTGGTCGCGATCGCCTGGTGGGCGGCGAGGTCGCTGGCGCTGCGCGTCCCGGCGGTGCTGCTCGCCACCGGCGCATACGCCGTGTCCGGACCCTGGCTGATTCATGTCGAGCGGGGGCAGCAGTACGTGTACCTGGCGTTGCTGCTCCTGCTGGCGCTGTGTCCGCCCCGCCCCCTGTTGGGCCCGTGGTTTCGCGGCCTCGCCGCGCTGCTCCGGCCTACTCTCTGGATCTCCATGTTCACGACCTTCCGGGAGCGCAGGATTCCGCGGTCCATTCTTCTTGCCGCGGGCGCGGGCGGCCTGCTCGCCCTGCCGACGCTGCTGGCGTACCCGATCTCGTGGTGGTTCGACTTCCTGGCGTCGTCGCGTGACGCGTACCTGGAGTTGTGGGGTCTGAACGCTCGCATCGGGTTGCCTGGGGCGACCCCGGCGTTGGCGTACCCCGTCGCCCCGGAAGGCGATCCCGCGATGACGGCGGCGTGGTTGTTCAGAACCTGCGGGAGCGGGCTCATCCACTTCGCGAGGACGCTCGGGTGGATGCCGCCCTTCGGCCTGGCCACTGCAGTGACGCTGGCGGCGGGGCTCGTTGCGGGCATCGTGCTCTGGCGGGCCCGCGGCGAGCGCCTGGCGTCATTCGCCGCGCGGTTCTTCGGGGCTGTCTACCTGACCGACTTCATCTCGCCGACGCCGCGCGGCGTCTACAATGCCGTCCTGTTCTTCCCGGCCATCCTGCTGGCCGTGGCCGG
Organism: uncultured Acidobacteriota bacterium; assembly: GCA_963717945.1. GTDB lineage: Bacteria > Acidobacteriota > Vicinamibacteria > Vicinamibacterales > Fen-181 > FEN-299. Next base: position 1,370,314 of record CAVQXT010000007.1, read on the forward strand.
GCTGTTCCGGCCCCGGTCCTCGGACTGGCCGCGCCCGCGGATCGACTGGGATCGGCTCTGGGCGATCCTGGTGTCGGCAGGCCTCGGCATCTCGCTCGTCGGAACGATCCGGCCAGACGCCACAACGGTCGTCGTCGAGATCGCATTTGTCTGTGGCGCCGCGGTGGCGGTGTTGCGGCCGGTCGAAGCCCCCCCGAAGCCCACACCCCCGAAGCCCGAAGGGTGAAGGCGGAGCCGCCTGCGCTATAATCCGCAGGCACCCATCGTTCGGGTTCGGCGTTGAAGCCGTCCCGCCACCAGAGGTCTTTTCATGTCCGAAAATCCGCACGATCCCGCAACGCCGCCGACAGGCTTCACCCGGCGCGGATTCATCGCGACCGTCGGCACCGGCGCCGTCGCCGCGGCGGCCGCCGCGCGCGCCGCGACCGACCAGGCACCCGCCGGGGCGGACCTGGGCGACCCGGCCGACCTCGTCCGCGTCACGCTGACCATCAACGGGCGCGCGCACCGCCTGCTCGTCGAACCGCGGTGGTCGCTGCTCTACGTCCTGCGCGAGCGGCTCGGCTTGACCGCCACCAAGCTCGGCTGCGAGCGCGGCGAATGCGGCGTCTGCACGGTGCTGGTCGACGACAAGCCGGCCTACTCCTGCATGATGCTGGCGGTCGAATCCGAGGGGAAGGCCATCGTCACGCTCGAAGGGCTGATGCGCGGCGAGGAGCTCGGACCGGTGCAGCGGGCCTTCGTCGAGCAGGACGCCTTCCAGTGCGGGTACTGCACGCCCGGCCAGGTCATGGCTGTCGAGGGGCTGCTGCGGGCAAATCCGGACCCCACGATCGACGAGATTCGCGCCGGCGTCAGCGGCAACATCTGCCGCTGCGGCGCCTACGCCCACATCTTCAAGGCGGGGCAGCGGGCCGCCGAGCTGAGGAAGCAGGAAGGAGGCCGCTCATGACACCCGACGACCGGTATTACGTCACCGGTGAGGTGCCCGAGACACCGGAGCCCGCCGAGCAGCCCGCGCCCTGGTCGAACCCGACCGTGGTCGGGAGGCGCCTGCCCCGCATCGACGCCTACGAGCGCGTGAGCGGAGCGGCCACCTACACCGCCGACGTGCTGCTGCCGGGGATGCTCTACGGCGCGATCCTGCGCTGCCCCCACGCGCACGCGATGGTGAAGAAGGTCGAGACGGCGAAGGCGGAGACGATGCCGGGCGTCGTCGCGATCCTCACCGACCAGACCCCCGGCGCGAACATCCCGTGGTTCAACACCCGCGCGGGCGCGCTCAGCCGGCTGCTCGATCCCCACTGTCGGTACGAGGGAGAGGAGGTCGCGGCCGTGGCCGCCGAGACCCCGTACCAGGCGTGGGATGCGGTGCGCGCGATCGCCGTGGAGTACGACGTGCTGCCGTTTGTCGGGGACGCCGAGGACGCGCTGAAGCCGGACGCCGTGGCGATTCACCAGGGCGGCAACCGTTCGGGCGACGTCTCGCGGTACTCCCGCGGCGACGTGAACGCCGGGTTTGCCGCGGCCGACGTCGTCGTCGAACAGACCTACAAGTCGGCCTGCGAGATTCACGCGCCGACAGAGACCCACGCGTCGGTCGCCAAGTGGGACGGCAGCCGCCTCATCGTCTGGGACTCGGCGCAGGGCGTCTACCCGATTCAGCTCGGCCTGGTCGGCACGTTGAACCTGCCAGCCTCGAGCGTCCGGGTCATCGGCCACTACATGGGCGGCGGGTTCGGTTCCAAGTTGAGCCTGAACAAGCACACGGTCATCGCGGCCCTGCTCGCGAAGATGGCCGCGCGCCCCGTCAAGCTGCACCTGACTCGCGAGGAGAGTTTCCTTGCCGTCGGCAACCGGCCGCCTGCCACGATGACGGTCAAGGCTGGCGTGAAGAAGGACGGCACGCTGACGGCCCTCCAGCTGACCGTGCTCGGCACGGGTGGCGCGTATCCGGGCGGCGGCGTCGGCGGCGTGGACTGGGTCTTCCGCGATCTGTACACGTGCCCGAACGTGAAGTCCGAGATGACCGACGTCTACATCAACGCCGGGCAGGCTCGGGCATTTCGCGCGCCAGGCCACCCGCAGGGCGCGTGGGCGCTCGAACAGATGATGGACCAGCTCGCGGAGAAGATCGGGATGGACCCGGTCGAGTTCCGCTTGAAGAACGTGCCGTCTGTGAGCCAGGGCAATGGCGGCGCGCCCTACACCACGAGCGGGCTGAGAGCCTGTCTCGAACAAGGGGCCAGCCGGTTCGGATGGGCCGAGGCTCGCAAGCGCTCCCAGGGGGACGGCCCGATCCGGCGCGGCGTCGGGATGGCGGCCGGTCTGTGGAGGGGTGGCGCCGGCGGCCCGCCATCCACCGTGATCGTCAAGCTGTTCGCCGACGGCAGCGCCAACCTGAACATGGGCGCGAGCGACCTCGGCACCGGGACCAAGACGATCATGGCGATGGTGGTGTCCGAGGAACTCGGCATGCCGCTCGAACGGATCCAGGTCGAGTGGGCCGACACTGCCACGACGCAGTACGCGACGCCGAGCGGCGGGAGCAAGACGGTGCCCACCGAGGCGCCCGCCACGCGGGCGGCCGCGCTCGACGTCAAGCAGCAGTTGCTCGGCCTGGCGGCGGCGCAACTCAAGGTGAGCGCGGACGACCTCGTGCTCCGGAACGGCGAGATCGTCTCCACGGCCGATCCGTCGAAGAAGGTGGCCGTGACGGGCGTGAGCGCGCTGAGGGGCCGGGGCGTGATCGTCGGCGTCGGCTATCGCGGGCCCAACCCGGAAGGGAAGGTCACCTGTCCGTTCGGCGTCCACTTCGCCGAGGTCGAGGTCAACACGCGCACGGGCGAGACGCACGTCGTCCGCTACCTGGCGGCGCAGGACAGCGGCCGGGCCATGAACGCGCTGACGTTCGAGAACCAGACCCAGGGAGGCATCACCATGGGGCTTGGCCTGGCGCTGACCGAGGAGCGGGTGCTCGACCGGGGGCAGACCGGCAAGATGGTCAACCGCAACTGGCACGACTACAAGGTGCCGACGGCGATGGACGTCCCGGCGGACCCGGTGGTCCTGTCGGTCGAAATGCACGACGCGGAGGCCAACTCGACCGGCGCCAAGGGGCTCGGCGAACCGGCGACGGTTCCGGCGGCGCCCGCCGTGGCGAACGCAATCTACCACGCGTGCGGCGTGCGGACCCCCGACACGCCCGTGAACCCGCGGCGGCTGCTCAGCCTGCTGGCCGCCTCGAAGAAGAGGGGATGACACATGCTGCCGGGATTCACTCATACCCGTGCCGCCAGCGTGGCTGACGGCGTGCGCCGACTGGCCGCTCCGGGCGCGAGGCTCCACGCGGGCGGCACCGACCTCATCGGCTGTCTGCGCGACGGCGTGTTTACGGCCAGGACGCTCGTCAGCCTGGGCGGCCTGAAGGACCTTCACGGGATCGGGCCGGTGCCGGGCGGCGGACTGCGGATCGGCGCGCTGACGACCCACAGCGAGATCGCCGCGCACAAGACCATCCTCGAGTCCTACCGCGGCCTCGCCCAGGCGTCGGCCTCGGTCGCCAGCCCGCAGCTTCGCAACCAGGGGACCATCGGCGGCAATCTCTGCCAGCGGCCGCGCTGCTGGTACTTCCGGGGCGACTTCCACTGCCTGCGCAAGGGCGGCGAGCTGTGCTACGCGATTGGCGGAGAGAACGACAACCACGCCGTGCTCGGCGGGGGCCAGTGCGTCATGGTCCACCCGTCGGACACCGCCCCGGCGCTGCTTGCGCTCGGCGCCAGGGTTCGCATCGCCAGCCCGGGCGGCAGCCGGCTGGTTCCGCTCGACGCGTTCTTCGTCGGCCCCGCCAAGGCGGTGGTGCGCGAGACGATTCTCGAGAAGAACGAGATCCTCACCGAAGTGGTGCTGCCGCCGGCCGAGCCCGGACTGCGCAGCTCGTACCGGAAGGTGCGGGCGCGCGGGGCGTGGGACTTCGCGCTCGCCGGCGTCGCGCTGGCGCTGGTGGTCAACGACGGCCGGGTGCAGCGGGCCCGCGTGGTGTTCTCGGGCGTGGCCCCCGTGCCGTGGCGTTCCGAAGCGGTCGAGCGAGTGATCACCGGCAAGTCGCTGACGCCCGCCGTCGTGGCCGAGGCGGCCGAGGCCGGTGTGACGGGGGCGACCGCCCTCGAGAAGAACGGATACAAGATCCCGTTGCTGCAGGGCGTCGTCACCGACGCGTTGCTCGCGCTGGCCTAGCCGCCCGCGGGTGGAAGGAGTCCGATCGATGTTCGCGATCTCGGCCGATCTGCTGTCCGCGTCCACCGTCGCCATCCGTGATTGCATGGGCGCCCGGGCCGGCGAGCGCGTGCTCGTCGTGACCGACGAGCCGCTCAGGGCGATCGGCTTCGCCCTGCAGCGCGCCGCGCGCGACCTGGGGCTCGACGTGCTGCTGGTCGAGATGCTGCCGCGGCGGAGCAACGGCGAGGAGCCGCCGCCCGAGGTCGCCGACCTCATGAAGCACGCCGACGTCGTGCTCTGTCCCACCTCGAAGTCGCTGACCCATACCGACTCGCGGCGGGCGGCCAGCCTGGCGGGGGCCAGGGTCGCGACATTGCCCGGCGTGACCGAGGCGATCATGGTCCGGTGCATGAACGCGAACTACGACGAGATCGCGGCGCGCACTCACCAGTTGTGCGCGCGACTCGAGCGCACGAGAACGGTCCGCGTCACGGCGCCGGCGGGCACCGACATTACCATGCCCATCACCGGCCGCCAGGCGCACGCCAGCTCGGGCCTGTTCCGCGAGAAGGGGCAGTGGGGCAATCTGCCAACGGGGGAGGCCTACCTGGCCCCGCTCGAGGGCCGGTCCGAGGGCGTGGTCGTGGTGGACGGCTCGATGGCCGGCGTCGGCCTGCTCAGCCGTCCGCTCCGCATCGTCGTCGAAAAGGGGTACGCCACGGAGGTCACCGGCGGCCCCGAGGCGGCGGCGCTGGTCGCGCTCTTCGAGCCGCACGGGCAGGACGCGCGCACCGTGGCCGAGTTCGGCATCGGCACCAACGACAAGGCGACGCTGACCGGCGTCATCCTCGAGGACGAGAAGGTGATGGGGACCATTCACGTGGCCTTCGGCGACAACAAGTCGATGGGCGGGACCGTGCGCGTGGCGAGCCACCTCGACGGCCTGGTCAGGAACCCGACCGTCTGGTTCGACGACGTGAAAGTGATGGAAGAGGGACGGCTGCTCGTCGGTTGACGCCCCGATTGCGCATCCGACATACTCGCGGAAGCCCGGGCCCACACCGTTAGGAGCGCACTTGGACGACGGCAGAGCACCCAAGACCGGGGACGGCACCCCCTCGCTCGACCAACTCGACGCGCTCCTGGCCCGGCCCGCCGACTGGCCCGAACTCGAGCCGGACCTCCTTCGCCACCTGTTGTTCTACCAGTGTCTCTCCTACGGCATCGATCCGGATGACGACGAGGTGCCGCGCGTGACCGCGCTGATGCGGCTCGCCGTCGAGCGGCTGCCTCCCGAGATCAGGCGCCAGGTCGTGCTGCAGGTGGCGCGCGCCGTCGAACGGCTGCACCGGGAGCACGAGATTCACGACGGCGCCGGGTACACCAACGGCCTGCTCCCGTTCCTGGTCGAAGAGCGCGATCCGTCGGTGGTCGAAGCGGCGGCTTGCGAGATGGCCATCCTGCTGCCCCTCGAAGACGGGGACCCGATGTCGGGGCCGAGGTACGTCGAGTCGTTCATCGCCGAGATCGAGAGCGACGACGCCCGGGCCGGGATCATCGCGGGGCTGCTCTCCCTCGGCGACAAGCGCGTGGACCCGCTCGTGTCGCGCGCCTGGCGGCGGATCGGCGACGAAGGGCGCCAGTCGCTGGCGCTGCTCATCCAGGCCGTGCACGGCCTGCACGCGGGCACCGTGAAGTTCCTGCTCGACTGGCTCGAGGACGAGGCGGCGAACCCGGGGACGCCGTCGTTCGGGATGGTCGCCGCCACGATGGCCCGCGCGGGCCTGCACGCCGCCGAGCACGGAGTGGTGGACGTCGTCCGGGCATTTCCGGTGATCGCGGCGCCGGAAGGCAAGCCGTTCCGCGTCGTGCGCACCTGGTCGCGCGACGAGTTGAAGCCAATCCTCCGGCGCAGGCTCGACCGGCTGGCGGCGATCGACAAGCCGTCGGAGCTCATCGCCAGCGTGCTGGAATGCTGGGGGCTCGGGCCGGGAGAGCCGCGAGGATGAGCCGTGTCGTCAAGCCGCTGGTCATCCTCCTGGCGCTGCCGATCCTCGTCTCCGCGCTGGGCCTGTTTGGGCGGGCCAGCTGGGAAGCCCGCTGGGATCCGTGGCTGAACAGGCAGATGGTCTTGCAGCGAGCGCTGCCGTATGGCGGCCTGCTGATTCGGCCGTCCCTCTCGACCGTGTGCGCCGACGGGCGGACCGCATCGCGGTTCCCGCCCTGTCGCACCTACGTCCTGTTCTCGGAAGCAATCCGGGTCTCGGTCGTCGTCGGCGGTGCGGGCCTCGCCTTCGTCGCGGGTCTCCTGCTGGCTGGGCGATGGTGCCGCGGGAGCCGCCGGCGCATGGTCCGGATGCTTCGACCGGCGCTGGTCGCGGCTGCTGCGGGGACCGCGTGCCTGGGCATCGCTCACGGGTTGCTGGCGGTGGCGGCCGTCGTGGTCGGCGCCGGAGCCTTGTGGCGCGTGCCCCTGGAGGGCGTGTCCAACTCGCTGATCCTGGCCGCTGGCGCCGCGGGTCTTGCATGGGCGGTGGCCATGGCCACCGTGGCGTTCAGCCTGATCCGCCGGCCGACGATCTCGCTGGTCGGCCAGGCGTTGGACCTGTCGAGCCAGGGACCGCTGACCGAGATGGTCGGGACCGTGTCGGCGGCGGTGGGCGCGAAGCCTCCGGACAACGTCGTCGTGTGCCTGGTGCCCTGGCTGTTCGTGACCGAAATGAACGTGACGTGCCTGGACCGTCGGGTGTCGGGCCGCACGCTCTGCCTGTCCCTCCCGCTGGCGCGCATTCTCACCGTCGAAGAGCTCCGCGGACAACTGGCGCACGACCTGGCGCACTACTCGCGCGAGCAGGCGGCGTTCAGCACCCGGGCGGTCTCGTCGCTGGTCGGCGTGACTCGGGCGATTGACGAAGCGGCAAGGCGATCGCGAGGGATCCGCGCCGTCGTGTCGGAGCCGCCGCTGGCGCTGCTGTCGGTGCTGGTGGGCGAGGTCGCCGGCGGGGATGTCTTCGACGGGGACCGGGAGCGATCGGCGGACGAGGCGGCCGCGGCCGTGGCCGGCCGCGAGGCGTTCGCGTCGGGGCTCGTGAAGCTGGCGGCGTTCGCGCCGGCCTGGCACGCGGTGTTCGCCCTGATGCAGCACGCCGCCTACTCGGACACCCAGTATCTGAACGCGAGCGCCGTGTTCCAGCAGATCGCGGCGACCAACTCCGGGGTCGAGCGCCTGATCGGGGTCGAGATGACGGCGCAAGCTCACCCGACCGATCGACATTCCACGCTGGGCGAGCGGCTCGCGTCTCTCGGAGTTGGGCTCCGCGACGTGGCCGCGGCAGCCCTGCTGACCGAACCGCAGCCGTCCGCGGCATCGCTCGTCGCGGACCGTGAGGCCATCGAGCAGCGGCTGTCGACCGCCGAACACGAGTTGATCGTCGAAACCGGCGGCCGAATCGCGAGAGCGTGAGCGCTTCGTCCGACGGGCAAGTGGAGGACACGTCATGGTGCGATACTGCGTGCGGGCGGTGACAGCGGCAGCCTCGGCCTGGCTCATCGTGGCAACCTCGACGGGGCCGGCCCGCGCGTTCGACCAGCCCCCGGCCGGGGGGGAAGCCCTGCCGTCGTTCGGCGAGCCGGGGATCTCGCCGGACGGATCGGAGATCGCGTTCGTGTCGGGCGGGGACATCTGGACGGTGTCTTCCGGCGGGGGAGAGGCGCGGCTGCTCGTGTCGCACCCGGCGACCGAGTCGAGGCCGCTCTACTCGCCCGATGGCGAACTACCTCGCCTTCGTGTCCACGCGCACCGGCAACGGCGACATCTACGTCCTCGCGCTCAAGACCGGGGCGTTGCGCCGCCTGACGTTCGACGACGCGCCTGAAATGCTGGACGGCTGGTCGGCGGACCAGCGGTGGATCTACTTCTCGTCGAGCAGCCACGACGTCGCCGGGATGAACGACATCTACCGGGTGGCGGGGGACGGGGGCACGCCGATGCCGGTCAGCGCGGACCGTTACGTCAACGAGTACTTCGCGGCGCCGGGACCGGATCAGAAGATCGCGTTCACGGCCCGGGGCCTGGCGTCGAGCCAGTGGTGGCGGAAGGGCCACAGCCACATCGACGAGTCCGAGATCTGGATCTATGACGATGGCCCGGCGAAGTCCTACACGCAGGTGACGCCGGGCGGCGCCAAGCAGATGTGGCCGATGTGGGGCCCGGACGGGGGTGCGTTGTATTACGTCTCCGACCGCAGCGGCGCGCAGAACATCTGGCGGCAGGAGCCGGGCAAGCCGGCGGCGCCGGTGACGAAGTTCACGGATGGGCGGGTCCTGTGGCCCTCGATCTCGTTCGACAGGCGCCGGATCGCCTTCGAGCGCGACTTCGGGATCTGGCTGCTCGACGCGGCGACGGGCAAGGCCTCGCCCGTCGCGATTTCACGCCGCGGCGTACCGGCCGGCCCGGCCGTCGAGCACCTGTCGCTCTCGAACCAGTTCCAGGAGCTCGCCTTGTCGCCCGACGGGAAGAAGGTGGCGATCGCGGTGCACGGCGAGGTGTTCGCGGCCTCGGCCAGGGACGGCGGCGACGCGACGCGGGTGACGAACACGGCGGCCAACGAGTCGCAGATCGCCTGGGCGCCCGATGCCCGGCGTCTCGTTTACGCGTCGGACCGGGACGGCGTGTCGCACCTCTTCCTCTTCGATTTCCGGACGATGAGCGAGTCGGCGCTGACGCGCGACCCGCTCGACGACGCGCTGCCGACCTTCTCGCCGGACGGGAAGCTGCTGGCGTTCGAACGCGGGCAGCACGAGTTGCGCGTGCTCGACCTCGAGGCGAGAACCGAGCGGGTCGTGGCGACTGGCTACCTGAGCGACCGGATTGGCGCGGGGCGCGAGCTTGCCTGGTCGCCCGACTCGAAGTGGATCGCCTATCTCGCCCTTGGCGCGAAGGGGTTCAGCTGTGTCTGGGCCGTGCCGGCCGCCGGGGGAGAAGCTCACCAGGCGTCGTTCCTCGCCAACCAGTCGATCGGGAACGTCGCGTGGAGTCCCGACGGGACGTTCCTGCTCTTCGACACGTCGCAGCGCACCGAGAGCCCGCAGCTCGCCCGCGTGGACCTGATCCAGCGCGTGCCGAAGTTCAGGGAGGACCAGTTCCGGGACCTCTTCAAGGACGACACCGCGAAGCCGCCGGCGCAGCCCGCCGAACCGTCCCCCTCGCAGGCCGCGCCCGGGACCGCCAGGCAGGCGCCACCGGCCGACCCGAAGGACGGCGGGGACGCGAAGAAGGGGCCGAAGAAGGTTGAAATCTCCTGGGACCAGATCCGGCGCCGGCTCTCCCTGCTGCCGGTCGGCCTCGACGTGTCGTCGATCGCCATCAGCCCGGACGGCAAGCTGGCGCTGATGACAGCGTCGGTCGCGGGCCAGACCAACCTCTACACCTACTCGCTCGACGAGCTGTCGCGCGAAAGGCCGGTGGCCCGCCAGCTGACCTCCACGGCCGGCTCGAAGTCGAACGCGCAGTTCTCACCCGATTCGAAGGAGGTCTACTACCTCGAGGACGGCCGCATCCAGGCGATCGCGCTCGACCAGCGACAAACTCGCGGGGTCGCGGTGACCGCCGAGATGGACGTGGACTTCGCGAAGGAGCGGCTGGAGGTGTTCGACCAGGCGTGGACCTACCAGCGCGACAGCTTCTTCGACCCGAAGTTCAACGGCGTGGACTGGAACGCCGTGCGCGCGATGTACCGCCCTCATGCCGCAGGGGCGTCCACGTCGGACGAGCTGCGGCGCGTCATCTCGCTGATGGTCGGCGAGCTGAACGCGTCGCACCTCGGAATCTCCGGGCCTTCAGCCGGCGGGGCAACGGCGCCTGTCGGTCGTCTCGGGATTACCTTCGACCGCGCGGCGTACGAGAACCCTGGCGGGCGGTTCCGGGTGGCCGGCCTGGTGCCGCTCGGGCCGGCGGCCGTCACCGGGGCCATCAAACCGGGCGACTACCTGCTCGCCGTGGACGGAGTCACGCTGGAGACACGCGCGGCGAACCTCGACGAGCGGCTCGAGCGCAAGGTCGGCCGCCGCGTCGTCCTCACCGTGTCGGCCAACGCGGATGGCAGGGACAAGCGCGAGGTCGCGCTGAGCCCGGTATCGCAGTCGGTCGAGAAGAGCCTCCTGTACCGGGAGTGGGTCGAGTCCAACCGCGCCTACGTCGAGACGGCGAGCAGGGGGCGGATCGGCTACGTGCACATGATCGACATGGGCGCGGGGTCGCTCGCCCAGCTCTACGTGGACCTCGACGTCGAGAATCAGACCCGGGACGGCGTCGTCGTGGACGTGAGGAACAACAACGGCGGCTTCGTCAACGCGTATGCGATCGACGTGCTCTCTCGCCGTCCGCTACCTGACGATGACGCAGCGCGGACTGCCGCCGACGCCGGCACGGCCGGTGCTCGGACAGCGGGCGCTCGAGGCGCCGACGATCCTGGTCACCAACCAACACTCGCTCTCCGATGCCGAGGACTTCACCGAGGGATACCGCGCGCTGAAACTCGGCAAGGTCGTGGGGGAGCCGACCGCCGGCTGGATCATCTACACCTGGAACATCCGGCTCATCGACGGGTCGAGCTTCCGCCTGCCCAGGACCCGGATTACGACGGCCGATGGCTCCCCGATGGAGATGCACCCGCGCCCGGTGGACGTCGCCGTGACGCGCCCGATCGGCGAGGGCCTGCGCGGGAAGGACAGCCAGCTCGACGCGGCCGTATCGGAGCTGCTCAAGGCGCTGCCCGCGAGGCGGTAGAGGTTACTGGCGGCGGGTTGGTATACTGGAGGGATGCCTGGTTCGCAGAAATCGGTTCCTCCGGTCGCCAACCCGCTCCGCCGGAACGTCGCCATTATCGCGCACGTCGATCACGGGAAGACGACGCTGGTCGACGGCCTCCTGTGGCAGAGTGGCGTGTTCCGCGCCAACGAGAAGGTCGCCGAGCGCGTCATGGACAGCAACGATCTCGAGCGCGAGCGCGGGATCACCATCCTCGCCAAGAACACGGCCGTTCACTACCACGACTACCTGATCAACATCGTCGACACGCCGGGGCACGCCGACTTCGGCGGCGAGGTGGAGCGCACGCTGTCGATGGTCGACGGCGTCCTGCTGCTGGTCGACGCGTCCGAGGGACCGCTGCCGCAGACGCGCTTCGTCCTGCGGAAGGCGCTCGAGCGGCGGCTGCCGCCGATTGTCGTCATCAACAAGATCGACCGGAAGGACGCGCGCACGCAGGAGGTGCTGAACGAGGTCTACGACCTGTTCATCGACCTGGACGCGACCGAGGACCTGCTGGATTTCCCGGTGCTCTACACCAACGCCCGCGCGGGCACGGCGAGCGCGGACCCCGACAGGCAGGAGGCCGACCTGCGCCCGCTCTTCGACGCCATCGTCCACCACGTGCCGCCGCCGCGGGGCGACCGCGACGCGAGCCTGCAGATGCTCGTGGCCAACCTCGACTCGAGCGACTACCTGGGCCGGATCGCCATCGGCCGCCTCTTCAACGGGCAGGTGAGGATCGGCGACGCCGTGACCGTGTGCAAGGCGGACGGCGGCACGCAGCCGACGCGGGTGACCAAGTTGTACGCCTTCGACGGGCTCAAGCGCGTCGACATCGAGGAGGCGTTCGCCGGAGACATCGTCTGCCTGGCCGGCATCGAGAACATCACCATCGGCGACACGATTGCCGACAGCGAGAACCCGCAGCCGATCACGGCCGTCGCCGTGGACGAGCCGACCGTCTCGATGATCTTCGGCGTCAATACCTCGCCGATGGCGGGGCGCGAAGGGCAGTTCGTGACCTCGCGCAACCTGCGCGATCGGCTGGCGAAAGAGCTGCTGGGCAACCCGTCGATCCGCGTGGAGGACACCGACTCGCCCGAGCTGATCCGGGTGATCGGCCGGGGAGAGCTGCAGCTGTCGATCCTCATCGAGATGATGCGGCGGGAAGGGTTCGAGCTGCAGGTGTCCCGCCCGGAGATCGTCACCAAAGAGGTCAACGGCCGGAAGATGGAGCCGGCCGAGGACCTCGTCATCGACGTCCCCGAAGAGTTCCAGGGAATCGTCATCGCCCAGGTGGGCACGCGCCGCGGCACGATGACGAAGATGGTGAATCACGGCAGCGGCCGGGTCCGCCTGGAGTTCCGGATCCCGACGCGCGGCTTGATCGGCCTGCGGTCGCAGTTCCTGACCGACACGCGCGGCACCGGCATCATGAACCACCTGTTCGCGGGCTGGGAGAGCTGGCACGGCCCGATCCCGGCGCGCGCGACCGGGGCGCTCGTGGCGGACCGGCCGGGCACGGCCACGGCGTACGCCATCTACAACCTGCAGGAGCGGGGCGAGATCTTCATCTCCCCGGCCACGCAGGTCTACGAGGGCATGCTGATCGGCGAGAACGCCCGCAGCAACGACATGGACGTCAACGTCACCAAGGAGAAGAAGCAGACGAACATGCGCGCGTCCACCGCCGACGAGGCCATCCGCCTCGTGCCCCGCCGGGTGCTCGGCCTCGAGCAGGCGATCGAGTTCATCAAGGACGACGAGCTGGTCGAGGTCACCCCGACCACGATTCGCCTGCGGAAGAAGATCCTCGCCGCCAATCAGCGGCCCAAGCCCTGGCAGGCGGAGTAGGGCCGCCTCCGCGCCTCATCGGGCGACGATGACGAGGTCGGGAGACTGCTCGGGGTCGAACGGCACGTCGCCGACGGTGCCGAAGATCTCGCGCCGCGCGAACCCCGCGGCCTCGAGGGCGCCCTCGAGTTCCGGCCGCCGCCACCCCGTCAGCTCGATGCTGCGCGTGGCCACCACCTCGAGCGGCGGATCCCCGTCCGGCCGGTAACGCAGCGTGGACGGCGTGAAGACCACCGTGCCGTCGGGTCGCGGCGTCATCAGGCGCAGGAACACGACTTCCCCCTCGCCCTCGTCGCGCCTGAAATTCAGCGGCAGATACCGCTGCCCACCGCCGATGATCCTGGCGTAGTTGAGCACCTGGAGCAGAAGCGGAGCCGCCGGGCGCAGCCGGGCGCGAAGCCCCGAGAACAAGCGGGCGAGCGTCGCGAGGTCGCGCAGGTGAGGCAGCGTGTTGCCGAGGCAGACCGCGCCGTCGAACCAGCCGTCCGTCAGTCGCTCGACGGCCGCGATGTCGCCTTCGAGGAACGCCAGGTTCGGGGGCAGGGGAGCGTCGGCCGCCTTCGCCAGCATCGCGGGCGAGGAATCGATGCCGACCACCTCGAATCCCCTGGAGGCGAGGAAGCGGCTGTGCTCGCCGGTTCCCGACCCGAGGTCGAGCACGCGGCCGGACGCTCCGAGGATGCGGGAGAGGAACGGCCACTCCCGCTCGATCCGCTCGGGCCAGGCCACCAGCCGGCGGTAATCCACGCGTGAATACGGGTCAATGAACTCCACGGTTGGGGGTCTCCCTCTCCGAAGCTGGCCCCGACGCCTTTGGTTGCAGGCCGTCGGCCCGACATTCCGGGTCCCGGGCGCTCCCTGACAATTCTGCACGAACTCGCCAGGATCGTAATCCTCCCGGGTCTGTTTTTGACCTCTCTAGCGCCTGGAAAGCCGCTATCTCGTTGATGATCAGACGGTACAGGTCTTGCGAAACGATGGCTCGGAGTGCCGTACCGACGGCTGTCAGGCACAGGAGACCAACCTTGTTGAGGCCGATTTTCAGAGTCGCGTGGCTGTCCGGAGTGGTCATCCTCGCCGCAACGGCGGTATTTGGCCAGTCGGCGAGCGTCGTCAACCCGACGACCGTCCAGTTCGACCCCTCCGCCGACCATTCCGCGGTGACCTCCACGGGCCTGCCCGTCGTCGTTCGATACGACCTGCAGATCTATCCGGCCGGCGCTTCGGTGCCCACCACGACCGTGAACCTCGGAAAGCCGGCGATCGGGTCGGATGGCACCATCCAGGTGGTGTTCTCGACGCTGATGACGTCCTGGCCGCTGCCCGACGGCAACTACGACGCACGCGTCGTGGCGATCGGCCAGACCGGGGTCGGCCAGAGCGACGTCTCGAACACTTTCACATTCCAGGGCGGGTTGCCCGCGCCGTGCACCTACGCGCTTTCGGCGACGTCGTGGGCGGTGGGAGCGGCAGGCGGCACGGCTGCTGTTGTCGTGACGGCGAGCGCCTCCGGCTGCGGCTGGACGGCGTTGGGCACGTCGACGTGGGCTTCGGTCGGTCCGGCCAGCGGGACGGGCTCCGGAACCGTCACGATCACAGTGGCACCCAATACCGGATCGGCCCGGACGACGGTGCTGACGATTGCGGGGCAGACGTATACGGTGACCCAGGCCGCGGTGGGCTGCACCTACGCGCTGGCCTCCTCGTCGTGGGGCGCGGCGGCCATCGGAGGCAGCGGTAGCGTGGGCGTGACGGCGAGCGCCCCGAGCTGCAGCTGGACGGCGGCGAGCGACTCGACGTGGTTGACGGTGAGCCCGGCCAGCGGCAGCGGATCCGGCACGGTGTCGATGACGGCGGCTGCCAACCCCGGCGCGGCGCGAACCGCGACGCTGACCATTGCCGGCCAGGCGTTTACCGTCACCCAGGCCGCGCTGTCGTGCACCTACGCCGTGTCGGCGACGACGCTCTCGGTGGGTGCGGCGGGCGGGACCGGCACGGCGACCGTATCGACGAATGGAACCACCTGCGCCTGGTCCGCGCTGGGCACTACGACCTGGGCGACAGTCAGCCCGGCGGGCGGAACGGGGTCGGGAAGCGTGACGGTTAACGTGACGCCCAACACGGGGGCAGCACGGAGCACTGTCCTGACAATCGCGGGCCAGGCCTACACGGTGAGCCAGGCCTCCGTTGGCTGCAGTTACGCGCTGTCGGCGAATACGCTGGCGGCTGCCGCGACGGGCGCGACAGGCGGCGTGACGATCACCTCGAACCTGACGACGTGCGGCTGGACGGCGTCGAGCAATGCTGCCTGGGCGACGGTCAGCCCGGCGGGCGGAACGGGGTCGGGTAGCGTGACGGTGACGGTGGCGGCGAATACGGGCGCGGCGCGCACGGCGACGCTGACAATCGCCGGGCAGACTTACACCGTGAGCCAGGCCTCCGTTGGCTGCAGTTACGCGCTGTCGGCGAATACGCTGGCGGCTGCCGCGACGGGCGCGACAGGCGGCGTGACGATCACCTCGAACCTGACGACGTGCGGCTGGACGGCGTCGAGCAATGCTGCCTGGGCGACGGTCAGCCCGGCGGGCGGAACGGGGTCGGGAAGCGTGACGGTGACGGCGGCGGCGAATACGGGCGCGGCGCGCACGGCGACACTGACGATCGCCGGGCAGACTTACACCGTGAGCCAGGCCTCCGTTGGCTGCAGTTACGCGCTGTCGGCGAATACGCTGGCGGCTGCCGCGACGGGCGCGACAGGCGGCGTGACGATCACCTCGAACCTGACGACGTGCGGCTGGACGGCGTCGAGCAATGCTGCCTGGGCGACGGTCAGCCCGGCGGGCGGAACGGGGTCGGGAAACGTGACGGTGACGGCGGCGGCGAATACGGGCGCGGCGCGCACGGCGACGCTGACGATCGCCGGGCAGACTTACACCGTGAGCCAGGCCTCCGTTGGCTGCAGTTACGCGCTGTCGGCGAATACGCTGGCGGCCGCCGCGACGGGCGCGACAGGCGGCGTGACGATCACCTCGAACCTGACGACGTGCGGCTGGACGGCGTCGAGCAATGCTGCCTGGGCGACGGTCAGCCCGGCGGGCGGAACGGGGTCGGGAAGCGTGACGGTGACGGTGGCGGCGAATACGGGCGCGGCGCGCACGGCGACGCTGACGATCGCCGGGCAGACTTACACCGTGAGCCAGGCCTCCGTTGGCTGCAGTTACGCGCTGTCGGCGAATACGCTGGCGGCTGCCGCGACGGGCGCGACAGGCGGCGTGACGATCACCTCGAACCTCACGACGTGCGGCTGGACGGCGTCGAGCAATGCTGCCTGGGCGACGGTCAGCCCGGCGGGCGGAACGGGGTCGGGAAGCGTGACGGTGACGGTGGCGGCGAATACGGGCGCGGCGCGCACGGCGACGCTGACGATCGCCGGGCAGACTTACACCGTGAGCCAGGCCTCCGTTGGCTGCAGTTACGCGCTGTCGGCGAATACGCTGGCGGCTGCCGCGACGGGCGCGACAGGCGGCGTGACGATCACCTCGAACCTCACGACGTGCGGCTGGACGGCGTCGAGCAATGCTCCCTGGGCGACGGTCAGCCCGGCGGGCGGAACGGGGTCGGGAAGCGTGACGGTGACGGTGGCGGCGAATACGGGCGCGGCGCGCACGGCGACGCTGACAATCGCGGGCCAGGCCTACACCATCAGTCAGGCCGGAGCGGCTTGCACCTATGCCGTGTCGCTCAACAACTCCTCCGCGGCGGTCATGACCACAACCGCGACCACCGTCACGGTAACGTGCAATCTGGCGAACTGTCCGTGGACCGCGTCGAGCGACGCTGCCTGGGCGACGGTGAGCCCCGCCAGTGCCACCGGGTCCGGCACCGTGACGGTGACGATGGCCACCAACACGGGCGGCGCGCGAACGGCGACGTTGACGATTGCGGGCCAGAGGCTCACCGTGGCCCAGACCGCAGCGTCCTGCTCCTTCGCCCTCTCCGCACCGACCCTGACGGTCGCGGCGGCAGGCGGGGCGGGGTCGGTAACGGTCAGCGCGAATCTCTCGACCTGCGGCTGGACCGCGACCAGCGGCGCTGGCTGGGTGACAGTCAGTCCGGTGAGCGGCACGGGCACCGGCGCGGTGACGGTCACCGCGGCGGCCAACACGGGCGCCGCGAGGGTGGCGATCGTGTCGGTCGGCGGTCAGACCTATACCGTGAGCCAGGCCGGCACCTCCTGCACGTATGCGATCTCGCCTACCCTGTTGTCGGCGGCGCCGGCTGGCGCGACCGGCACGGTCACCATCTCGACCGGCGATTCCGCCTGCGGTTGGACGGCGGCGAGCAACTCTGCTTGGGCGACGGTGAGCCCGGCGACCGGAACGGGTTCGGGCACCGTCACGGTGACCGTCGCGGCGAACAGCGGGGCCGCACGCACCGCGACGCTGACGATCGGCGGCCGGACCTACACCATCAGCCAGGGTGCGGGCTCGTGCACGTTCGGCGTGACGCCTCGCTTCTTCACCGCCGCCTCCGGGGGCCAGACCGCGACGGTCTCGGTGACGGCGAGCGCGGCGACCTGCTCCTGGTCGGACGCGGCCTCGGTCGACTGGATCACCACGAGCGCCGCGACCGGCAAGGGCAACGGGACGTTCAGGTTCACGGTGGCGCGCAACCGGACGGGCGACACGCGAACGGGGACGATCAATGCCGCCGGGAAGGTCATCACGGTGACGCAGCGCTCGGTGGCCGCGCCGAGCAAGCCGAGCGGCCTCAAAGTGCACAGGAGGTAAGCCGCGGGCGGCATTTGCCGCCCCGGATCCGCGCTACGAGTCCCGGGAGGCCCATTCGAGCAGGTAGAGGTGGGAGCGGTACGTTCGTCCGGTCGAACGGCCGAGCCCGATCTCGCACGTCCGGCTGCTCGAGTAGTACCCGTCCACCATCGTCAGCGCCGACACCTCTTTGGCCTCGCGGCCCGTCGCGCTGGCCGTCAGTTCCGGCACGAGCCAGCCCCGATCGCCTGCAAACCCGCAGCAGCCTGCGTCGTCCGGGACCACGACGTCGTCGGCGCAGGCGCGTGCAATCTGCGCGAGGTCCTCTCCAAGCCCCATCTTCACCACCGAGCACACGGGGTGGAGCACGACCCGCCGCTGGCGTCTGTGGATGGTCAGGTCCGGCAGCAGCGTGCGCGCCGCGAACTCGACGCTGTCCACCAGTGTCAGGCCGTCGAACCTCTGCAGGTTGTCGGTGTCGAGCGCATGGCGGCAGGTGCGAAGTCCGTAGGTGCACGGACTCGTGTCGATCACGATGGGAAGCCGTCCCCCGTCCGACCACCGCCAGAGACTCTCGACGGTCCGGTTCACGGCGAGCCGGTGCGCGTCCACATATCCCTTGGAGGAGAAGGGCACGCCGCAGCAGTGGCCCTCGACCCGGTCCGGGATCCACAGCCGACGGCCCGCACGTTCGGACAGCATCACGAGCGTATCCATGAGCGGGCGGTCGCGCGGCTCGCCTGGCAGTCGTCCCATGGTCCTCGAGACACAAGACGGGAAGTAGACCGCCTGGGCCCCCTCGCGCCTCGTGGCCGGCCGTCGCCGCCTGGCGGCCGCGGGCATCGGCGGAATCCACTGCAGCGTGCGCTGCCGCACGATCGCCGACGCCACGCGCGTCAGCCCCGCCAGCGCGCGACTTCCGACCAACGCTTCGGCCAGGCCTCCAACCGTGAGTGCCGCACGCACCGCCCATTCCACGATTCCGAAGCGCCGCGCCATGGCGCAGGCCACCCGACGGCCGACGGGACGATGGCGGTCCGCCCGCAGCCGTTTGGTGAGCAGCCCGGTGTCGATGCCGACCGGGCACGACACCGCGCAGAGCCCGTCAGCCGCGCACGTCTCCACCGCGTCGTACACGAAGTCGTCGGCGATCGCCGAGAGCGTCGCCTTCCTTCCGCCCGCCTCCCTCAGGCGCTCCATCTCACGCCGGACGACGATGCGCTGCCGGGGCGTCGTGGTCAGATCGCGGCTCGGGCAGCGATGCTCGCAGTAGCCGCACTCGATGCACTTGTCCACCTCCTCCTCGACCGCCGGCAACTTCTTGAGGTGGGCCAGGTGCGCCCGCGGATCGCTGTCGATGACGACGCCCGGGTTCAGGACCCCGTCGGGGTCGGCCAGCGCCTTCAACCGGCGCATGATGGCGTACGCCTCGCCGCCCCACTCGGCCTCGACAAACGGGGCCATGTTCCGCCCGGTTCCATGCTCGGCCTTCAGCGCGCCGTCGTAGCGCCCCACGACGAGGTCGACCAGATCGTCCATCAGGCGGGCGTAACGGGCCACCTCCGCCTCGATGTTGAACGACTGGGTGATGACGAAATGGAGGTTGCCGTCCCTGGCGTGGCCGAAAATGATCGCATCGTCGTACCCATGACGCGCGAACAGCGCGCGAAGATCGACGACGGCCTCGGCCAGACGATCGACGGGGAAGGCCACGTCCTCGATGAGAACCGTTGTGCCGCGGCGCCGGGCGGCGCCGACCGACGGGAACATCCCCTGGCGGACCTTCCACAAGGCCGCCTGCTCTTCCGGCCTATGAGTGAAGCCGGCGGGCTCGAGCAGGCGGACCTCGCCGAGCGCGGCCCGGGCCGCGGCTTCGAGCGACGGCCGGAAGCCCTCCTCGGCGGCCTGGAACTCGGCCAGCAGGCCGGCGGCCTCCTCGGGAAGGCGGGCCAGCGAGGCCGGGATGCCGGGCTGGGCCTGGACCGACCTGAGCGCGGCGCGGTCCATGACCTCCAGCGCCGCGGCGCCGCCGTCACGGAGCGGCACGATCGCGGCGCAGGCGTCGCGAATGGTCGGAAACAGAAGCAGCCCCGCATATTTGACCGGCAACTCCGGCACCGTCCTCAGGACCGCGCTGGCGATGTACGCGAGCGTGCCCTCGGACCCGACCAGCAGGTGCGAGAAGATGTCGACCGGGCGGGAGTAATCGACCAGGGCGTTGAGCGAGTAGCCGGTCGTGTTCTTCGTCAGGTACTTGCGCCTGATGCGGGCCTGGAGGTCGGGGTGCGCGGCGACCTCGCTCCTCAGCCGCAGCAGGCCGGCGCACAGCGCCGGCTCGGCCCGCTGGAACTCGTCGTCCGCCGCCGGGCTGGCGGTGTCGATGACGGTGCCGGACGGCAGGACGAACACCAGCGAGTCGAGCGTGTGGTAGGCGTTCATCGCGACGCCGCAGCACATGCCGCTCGAGTTGTTGGCGAGGATGCCGCCGATCATGCACGCTTCGAGCGAGGCGGGGTCGGGCCCGATCTTCGCCCCGAACGTCCGGAGCCGCGCGTTGACGGCCGCGCCGACGACGCCCGGTTCGACGCGGACGCGGCGGCCGGCGTCGAGCACGTCGGCCTGCCGCCAGTGACGGGAGAGGTCCGCCAGCACGCCGTCGGTCACCGCCTGGCCCGACAGGCTGGTGCCGGCCGCGCGGAACGTGAGGGGCACGCGCTCGCGGCGGCAGACGGCGAACAGGCGCCGGATCTGTTCGATCGACTGCGGCCTGACCACCGCCAGCGGCTGGAGCCGGTACAGGCTCGCGTCGCAGGCGTAGGCCGCCAGGTCGATCGGGCGGGCGAGCACGTGCTCGTCGCCCACGACTTCGCGCAGCCGCCGAAGCAGGTCGGGGGAGGCCATCTGGCGGCCAGTATAACCCCCGGTTGGGTTGGTGATATGATGCGCGCCTTACTCGGCACTGAGCGAGGAGATGACGATGCGGAAGACGCTGCTGGGGCTTGCGTGCGTGTGTGCGTTCTCACTGCCTGTCGTGGCGGCCACGCTGGCCGGCGTCACGCTGCCCGACACCGTGACGGTCGGCAACCAGACGCTGGTGCTCAACGGCATGGGCCTGCGGACCAAGCTGTTCATCAAGGTCTACGTCGGCGGGCTGTACCTGGAGAAGAAGTCCGGCGACGCCGGCGCCATCGTCAAGTCCGACGCCGCCAAGCGCGTCGTCCTGCATTTCATCTACGGCGAAGTCAGCCGCGACCAGCTGGTCGAGGCCTTCACCGACGGGTTCAAGGGGAACGCGCCGAGCGCCACGCAGGCGCAGGTGGACCAGTTCGTCGGCGCGCTCGAGGCGATGAAGAAGGGGGAGCAGCTGGTGGTGACCTACGTCCCGGGCGCCGGCACCACGCTGTCGCTCCGCGGAAAGGACAAGCTGACGATCGCCGGGCTGCCGTTCGCGCAGGCGGTTTTCTCGGTCTGGCTCGGGCCGAAGCCGCCCACTTCCGATCTCAAGAAGGGGATGCTGGGCGGCAAGTAGAACCCGCCCGGCTACCGGCGCACCAGCATCTGCTCAGCGACCAACAGCCGGTCGGTTGACGAGCATACGCCATTGGCGTATGGTACTTCAGGCGCTTCGTCGAAACGCCGGTCTTCACGGCGGCTATCACTCGCCTGATCGACGACGAGGCGTACCGTCGTCTCCAAATTGCCTTGATGCTCAGGCCGGCGCAGGGCGCGGTGATTTCCGGCTCGGGCGGGCTTCGCAAGGTCCGCTGGGCCGGGCGTGGGGTCGGCAAGCGCGGCGGGCTCCGAATCATCTACTACTGGTCGCCAACCGAGGCAGCACTCTACATGCTGTACGCCTACCTGAAGAACGAACAAGGCGACCTGACGGCAGCGCAGACGCTGGTCCTCGGGCGGTTGGTTCGGGAGGAATTCAAGTGAAGGACCGGGCGTTTCAGGAACTGCTCTCGAGCGTTCGCCAGGCGGGCCGGATTCGGCGCGGGACGCTTCGGCCATCTCGCACCACCGTGTTCGAACCCGCTGACGTCAAGGCGGTGCGTGCGAAGCTCCGGGTCTCGCAGAGCGAGTTCGCGCTCATGATCGGGGTGAGCGTCGCGACGCTTCGTAATTGGGAGCAGGGCCGCCGAACCCCGGACGGACCGGCCCTGGCGCTGCTGCGAGTTGCGGCAAAGAACCCGAAGGCGGTGGCAGCGGCACTTCACGGCAGAGGCAGGAACCGGGCGGCCTGACACACAGTTGTGCCAGGTAGCTGTCCGTAACATCGGGCGGCGGCTGGTGAGCGCCGGTGAGTGAACCGAACACGCCGCCGCCCGCCTCCGACCTGAAGAAGGGGATGCTGGGCGGTGTTCAGAAAGTAGTGCCGGGGCTATGCGATCCGCTCGATGGCGGTGACTGCGGGGAAGGGACGGGTTGGCGCCCTGCTGACGTTGACGCTGTCCGGAGGGGTCCACGCGCGTGGCGACCAGGTGCTGACCCAACAGATCGCTGACGCGATTGCGAAGGTTCGAACTGGCAAGACTGTCACTATCAGAACGAAGCACGCGGAAGACCTCGTACCGCTGATCGCGAAAATGGGCCCAAACGCGATCGATGATCAGACTCTCTCGAGTCTCACATCCTTGCTGGACGCCCCTGACGACTCGGTTCGTTTCTACGTGGCCGGGGCCCTGGGAGTCCTTGGCCCTCGAGCGAAGCCAGCAATCCCCAAGCTCGAGCGACTCCTGCCCGCGGCGGATTGCCTCGAAGGAACGCTGACCTCGGCGGCGGCGATCCGACAGGCATTGACCCGCATGGGCGTGACGCCGCCTCCTCCTGCGAAGTGCAAGGCGACTGGCGGACCATGCTGACTCAACGCTGCCAGGGAGGGGCCGCGTTGCGAGAGGCAGACCCGAGACGCGGCGTTCAATCGGGCGCGGCCGCCACGCGCGGCGCCGTGCTGGGCAGATGCCATTTTCGTGGGCCAGGGTGGGCCCCGGCTCATGACTCAGTACGTGGAGCCCGCCCGGCTACCGGCGCACCAGCATCATCACCAGGCCCGCGCCCCCGACGGCGACGAAGATGATCGCCTGCACGACCATGCGATAGGTCACCGGCGTCGTCGCGAACCCGCTCTGCAGGAAGAGGACGCCGAGCGCCAGGATCCCCGCGTTGACGACGTACATCGCCCGGCGCGACCACTTCCTGGTGCCGGGCGTGTCGGTCCCGCAATAGCGCGCGAACAGCACCAGGCCGCACATCGCCACCAGGTCCAGGCCCGCGAAGAGCAGCCAGAACATCTGCGCCCGCTCCGACGCGATCGGCGTGCCGACGGCCGGCGTCATCAGCATCGCGTAGAGGCGCGACCCGACGCTCGCGCCGATGAGCGAGCCGAACACGCCGTAGAGGAACGCGTAGCCCATGTAAACGGCCTTGCGGTCGCTCGGGGCCACCAGGCCGACGAAGCTGTAGTACTTCGGATGCGCCGTCATCTCGCCGATCGAGAACACGGCGATGCCCGCCACGAACATCCACGGGTTGCGCGACGCGGCCAGGCAGAGGAACCCGAGGGCCCCGATGCCCATGCCGGTCACCATCGTCGCCAGCGGCGGCCGGTTCTTGACGATCCGGCTGACGAAGACCTGCAGCAGGATGATCGTCCCGGCGTTGATGACCGTCACGTGCTCCGCGTCGAAGACGAACGTCCAGGGCAGCCCCACGCTGTGCAGCGCGGAGGTCACCGCGAGGCTCACCGGCGCCCGATCCACGAAGTCCCGCAGGTAGAAGAGCACGGTCCCGAAGTTCTGGAAGTAGAGAATCCAGAAGCCCGAGTAGACGACGACCATCAGCATGAAGCGCGAGTCGCCGAGCACCTCCACGGCGCCGAGCAGCGTGTCCTTCAGCGTCTTCCTGTTGCCGGCCCCTGGCGGGTCTTTGTAGATCAGCGCCGTCGGCAGCAGCATCAGGCCCGTGTACACGGCCGAGGCCATGAACACCCACCGCCACGAGAACCCGCGCAGGATGCTGACCACGAGCGGCGCCAGGAAGGCGCCGAGATTGATCATCCAGTAATAGATGCCGAAGCCGAACGCCGAATTGGTCTCGTCCGTCGTCCGCGCGATCGTGCCGGAGATGATCGGCTTGAACAGGCCCGACCCGGTGGCCATCACGAGCAGCGCGAGGAAAAAGAGCGCGTAGCTGGACGCGTAGCCGGCCGCGAAGTAGCCGGCCGCCAGGAACGAGAAGGCCACCATCAGCATGCGGCGGTAGCCGTAGCGGTCGGCCAGCGCGCCGCCCAGGATCGGCAGGACGTAGGTGGCCGCGTAGACGATGCTCTGCAGGAAGCCGACGCCTTCGACCGTCGCGCCGAGCCCCCCGTCGGCCACGCTCGCGCTCATGTAAACGGCCAGGACGGAGTTCATCCCGTAGTAGGCCGCGCGCTCGAACAGCTCCATCACGTTGGCGGTCCAGAACGAGGCGGGGTAACCGCGCCGGGCGCGAACCGGGGTCGTGGCGTGAGCAGGCATATCCCTCCGTGGCGGAGCGCATGGCGCCCCGCGGTCCCGTCAACGACAACGTGGGGGTCGGGGGAAGCGGTCGACTACCGATCGTTCACGACGATGCGCCGCCCGTCATACGCGGGGCGAATCGTGCCCTTGTCGCGGATGTACTGGATCAACACGTCCAGCCGGGGCTTCTTCGTGTCCGAGACATCGGTCGCGCCCTTGATGGCGAACCCGGCGAAATAGGAGTTGGTGACGCCCGTGTAGGTGCGGCCGTCGTCGAGCGGCGCGCCGCCCACGGTCGCCTCCACGAGCGTCCGGTTCTCCAGCCGGTACCGGATGCCGCTGACGGCCGGGGCGTACCGCTGCAGCACCTGGCGGAGCTCCTGGCCGGTCATCTTGAAGGTGACCACCGTGTTGCTGAACGGATCCAGCGTGACCAGGTCGCCGCGCGTCACCGTTCCCTTGAGCAGGGGCGCGCGGATGCCGCCCATGTTCTCGACGGCGAAGTCGGCGTGCATCGACTCGCGCAGGGCGTCCGACATCAGGTTGTACTCGGCGAGATCGTCGCCGCGGCTGCTGAACTCGCCGCTCGCCTGGCCGACGACCTCGGCGTAACGGGGCGCGATCGGCTCCCAGAACTGCTTCACCACCGCCGCCACGCCGGGGTCTTCGGGCGTGTCGGCGGAGACGGGGATGAGCCTGGCGCGGTAGCGATCGACGCGCCACGCGCCGGTTTCGTCCTTCGCAAACAGCAGGTCGAGCCGGCCCAGCTCGCCGCCCCACTGATGAGCCTGGACGATCACGGTGCCGTTCACCGACGAGGCCTTGAGGTCCTGGGAGTGCCAGACGAGTTCCCCGGACGGGATCCGCGTGTGCGAGTGCCCGCCCACGATCACGTCGATTTCGGGGACCTCGGCGGCCAGGCGCTCGTCCACGTTCTCGCCGGCGTGCGAGACGAGGACGATGATGTCCGCCTGCCCGCGGAGCGCGGCGACGGTCTTCCTGGCGGCGGCAATCTCGTCGGTGACGTCGAACGCCTCCTTGGCGGCGGGATAGGTGGCGGCTTCCTTGGTCAGCAGCCCGAAGACGGCCACGCGGACGGGCCCCACCTTCCGGATGACGAACGGCGGCAGCAGCGGCCGGCCCGAGGCGCGCTCGACGGCGTTGGCGCAGACCAGCGTGTACTTCGTCTGGGCGATCAGCCGGCGCAGCTGCGCGAACGTGTTGTTGGTCTCGTGGTTGCCGATGGTGCCGAAGTCGTAGCCGGTGGCGTTCATGGCCGCCACATCCGCCTCGCCGTGGTACTCGATCGAGAACGGCGTGCCGTCGGAGTAATCGCCGGCGTCGACCAGCCAGGTCTGGATGCCCCGCGCCTTCTGCTCGGCCCGCACCCGCTGCACCAGCGTGGCGCGCCGGGCGATCCCGCCGATGTCCTTGTAGGTGCGCAGCCCCTGCAGCTCGCGCCCCGACGCCGCCGAGTCCGGATAGCTGAACGGCAGCAGGTGGCCGTGCGTGTCGTTGGTGTGGAGGATCGTCAGCGACGCCGTCTGGGCGGCCGCCAGCGGCGGGAGCGACAGCAGGGCGATGGTCAGGCCGGCCAGGAGGCGAGTGAGCTTGTTCACGCGGGTATCCTTCGATGCGGCCGCGGTCGGCGGCCAGGGTCGCGACGGGTCAGTGCATCGTAGCGCGGGAAGGCATCCGCCGGAAAGGGGGCAGCCGCCCGATATTCCACGTGACGCCCGCGTAGACGGCGGTCGCCCCGAATCCCTCGACGTTGATGATGACACCCGCGTCGAGCACGACGCTGCGCTGAGGCCTGAACGTCGGGCCGGTGAGAATGGCCACGATGGGTGGCGCGCCGGCCGGGCCCCGCGTGCCGGGGTAACCGAACAGTTCGGCGGCCCAGCTGAGCGGCCCGGCGACCGGGAATCCCGTGGACACGGTCCACAGCGTGGCGGAATTCGGCGCCTGGGTGCCGTCACCGCTGCGGCGGGTGTACCCGACGTTGATGTCCAGCTCCACCTTGCCGACCAGCCGGCTCGAGATGAACACGAGGTTCAGGTCCGTCGTCCCGGTCCCCGTGCCAAGCGGATGACTGCCGGTGGGCAGCTTCAGCAGCGACTCGATGGCCACATCGGCCAGGATTGGCACCCCCGCCGCCATCTGCCACTTGATTCCCAGGGCCGAGTCTGCGATGCCCCCCCTCCGGGCGCCGTCGGGGCCGATCCACGCCAGTCCGGGCGCGATGTCGAGCTGCACTCGCCGTCCGAGGCCGATCTTGAGCAGGATCGGAGAGGTCAGCTGGCCGTTTCCCGAGCCGAGCGCTTGGCGCTGCACGCCGGCCTCGAGTTCGACGATGCCTGGCGCGACGGCGTAGGCATGGGTGGCGACGGTGGGGCGCTCGGGGTTGGCCTCGCGAGGATCGGCAGGAGGCTGGGCGCCGGCCGGCAGCGCCGCCAACAGCAGCCAGGTGGCGACGGCCAGTTGAGGGCCGGCAGGAAGGCTGCGGGAATCTCTCGACAAGACGGCCATTTCCGGGTCCTCACGAGTCTTCGACCGACGCCTGATGAGTCTACCGCAGGTCGATGGGATAAAATGGCGGATCTCCGTTGGCGGTTTCTTTTCAACTGTTTGAGGTCATCATGCCGGCAGATTTCGAGCGCGTGGCCATCGTCAATCGGGGCGAGCCGGCCATGCGGATCATCCATGCGATTCGCGAATTCAACCTCGAGCGCGGCACGGCCATCCGCACCATCGCCCTGTTTACGGAGCCGGATCGGCGGGCCAGGTTCGTGCGCGAGGCCGACGAGTCGTTCAACCTCGGGCCGGCCACGTTCGTGGACGAGGCCGACGGGCAGCGCAAGCCGACCTACCTCGATTACGACCGGCTTCGCCAGGCGCTGGCCGCCGTTCACGCCGACGCGGCCTGGGCCGGGTGGGGTTTCGTGGCGGAGCGGGCCGACTTCGTCGAGCTCTGCGAGCAGGCGGGGCTGACCTTCATCGGGCCGAACAGCCAGGCCATCCGGAGGCTGGGCGACAAGATCTCCGCCAAGCGAATCGCCGAACAGGCCGGCCTTGGGGTCATTCCCTGGGGTGGAGAGGCCGCGGCGTCGCTGGACGTGGCGTGGGCCCACGCGCAGCGGCTCGGCTACCCGGTGCTCGTCAAGGCGTCGGCCGGCGCCGGCGGCCGCGGAATCCGCCGCGCGTGGAGTGAGGCCGAGCTGGCCGCGGCCTTCGACAGCGCGCGGCGCGAGGCCGGGCGGACGTTCGGCGATGCGACGGTGTTCGTCGAACGATGGCTGGAGGGGGTGCGCCACGTCGAGGTCCAGATCCAGGGTGACCACTATGGCGCCTTGTGGGCCATGGGCGTGCGGGACTGCACGATCCAGCGCCGCTTCCAGAAGCTGATGGCGGAGGCGCCGTCGCCGGCGCTGCTCTCCGGCGAAGAAGAGGCGCTGAAGGAAGCCGCCAGCCGGCTCTGCCGGGCCGCCGACTACCAGGACTCGGCGACGGTCGAATTCCTGTTCGATCCCTCGACCCGGCGGTTCTTCGTCATGGAGGTCAACCCCCGGCTCCAGGTCGAGCACCCGGTCACCGAGCACACCACCGGCGTGGACCTGGTGAAGCTGTCGCTCGACGTGGCGCGGGGCCGCAGGCTCGAGGGGCGGCCGCCGGCGACGACCGGCCACGCGATCGAGGTGCGCCTCAACGCGGAGAACGTGGACTCGGGCTTCTCGGCGTCGCCGGGCGAGGTCGAGATGTTCCGCCTGCCCACCGGTCCCGGCCTGCGTGTCGACTCCGGGGTCGCCGAGGGCGACGTCATCCCGCCGGAGTTCGGCTCGATGTTCGCCAAGCTGTCGGCCGTCGGGCACACGCGCGAGGAGGCGCTCGGCCGCTTGAAGCGCGCGCTGGCCGAGAGCGTCATCGTCATCAAGGGCGGCACGACCAACCGGACCTACCTGCTGCAGATGCTCGACCGCGACGAGGTCCGCGCGTCGCGAGTCGACGTGGGTTGGCTCGATCGCTCGAGCCAGACGCCGGCCGTCGGCCCCGGCGAGCACGCGGGCATCGCGCTGCTGCAGGCGGCCATCGAGGTGTACGACGCGGAGTCTGGCGCCGAGCTCGAGGAGTTCTTCTCGTCGGCCGCCCGGATGCGGCCGACGTGCCGGCCCGAGGTGGGCCGGCAGGTCGAGGTCGGGTACCTCGGCCACCGCTACCAGTTCAGGGTCTACCGGCAGGGGCTGCAGGAGTACCGGGTCGACGTCGCCGGCACCCACATCGAGCTGAACGTCGAGCGTCTCGGCGCCTGCGAGCGCTGGATCACGCACGGCGATCACCGGTACCGCGTGCTGTGCTTCGTGCAGGGTTTCACCCACCTGGTGGAGGTCGACGGGGTCCCGCACCGGATCTCCCGCGCCGACGCGGGAGTTGTACGCGCCGCCGGCCCGGCCATCGTGGTCGCGGTCAACGTCAAGGCCGGCGAATTCGTCACCTC
The DNA here is from genome assembly GCA_963717945.1 of uncultured Acidobacteriota bacterium. Lineage (GTDB taxonomy): Bacteria > Acidobacteriota > Vicinamibacteria > Vicinamibacterales > Fen-181 > FEN-299. The sequence continues at coordinate 1,398,958 of CAVQXT010000007.1, forward strand.
CGGCGATCGCCTGGCGGTGCTCGAGTCGATGAAGATGGAGCTGGCCGTCACGGCGCCGTTTTCGGGCATCGTCCGCCACGTGATGGTCATGCCGAACGCGCAGGTTGCGGGCGGCGCGCCCCTGGTCCACGTGGACGCCGCACGGGCGGGGGACGGCGGCGCCGAGGGGGTCCGGGTCACCTTCGAGGGGATCTCGCTGCTCGGGCAGAAACCGGAGCGGCGGGTCTCGCGCACTCGCGCGATCCTCAAGGGCGTCAAGGCCGGCATCGGCGAGCTCAAGCGGGGCCCGGGCTTCCGCGTGCCGACGTTGCTGCAGGACCTGCGGCGCCTGATGCTCGGCTTCGACGTGGACCCGGTCGAGTCCAAGCGGCTGGTGGGCGAGTACGCGCGGGCCGCGCAGTCGCTCGAGGACGCCGATCCCGAGCGGCGGCGCGCCGAGGACGACCTGGTCCGGATCTTCGTGGACATCTCGGCGGTCTTCGGCCGCCATGCCGCGCCGGAGGCCGACGAGCAGGAGGGCGCGCTGAGCGCCGAGGAGTACCTCTTCACCTACCTGCGCACGCTCGAGGCGCGGGGCGGGGACCTGCCGCGCGGCTTCCTCGACAAGCTGCGCCGCGCGCTGTCGCACTTCGGCATCGACTCGCTCGACCCGACGCCGGCGCTGCGCGAGAGCCTGCTCTGGATGTTCAAGTCGCACCGCCGGGTGGACCAGCAGGCCGACGCGGTGGCGGCCGTGCTCTCGGAGCGGCTGCTGCGGGGCGACGCGGCCGACGTTCCCGGCTTCCTGCCGCTCCTCGATCGCCTCATCGCCGTGTCCCGCAACCGCCACCAGGCGCTGTGGGACGTGGCGGGCGACGTCCGCTACTCCGCGTTCGACCGCCCCGGCTTCGAGCAGTCCCGGCGCGCGGTCTACGCGACGATGGAGGCGCACCTCGCCACGCTGTCGCGCGACCCGTACGGCGCGAACCGGGGCGCCCGCATCGCGGCGCTCGTCGATTGCCCGCAGCCGCTCAAGTCGCTCTTCGCGCCGCGCTTCGAGGAGGCGTCGACGGCCGTCCGGGAGGTGATGCTCGAAGTGCTCGCGCGGCGCTTCTACAGCATCCGGGATCTCGGCCCCTTCAGTGCGCTCGACGCCGGCGAGTGCAGCGTCGTCGTCACCAACTACGCGCTCGACGGCCGCCGGATCCACCTCGTGGCGACGCACACGACGGAGGCCGACTTCCAGCGCGCCCTCGAAGCGATGCGGCAGGTGGCGGCGGCGCTGCCCGACGGGCAGGACGTCGTCATCGACCTGCACGTGTGGACGCGCAGCGCCCTCGAGGACGCCGACGCGGCATCCGCCGACCTGTGCCTGATGCTGGACCAGACCGGGTTCGATCGGCCGGTCCGCCGGATCGTCGTGATGGTGTCAGGGCCGGCGGTGGTCGCGGCGTCCGGGCTGACGCAGTACTTCACGTTCCGGCCGGGCCCGTCGGGGTTCCGCGAGCAGAAGCTGTACCGCGGCGTGCACCCGATGGTGGCCAAGCGGCTCGAACTGTGGCGCCTCCGCAACTTCTACGTGAACCGGCTGCCGTCGGTCGAAGACGTCTACCTGTTCCACGGGGTGGCGCGGGACAACCCGAAGGACGAGCGGCTGTTCGCGGTGGCGGAGGTGCGCGACGTGACGGCGATCCGGGACGGCGGCGGGGGTCTCGTCGAGCTTCCGCACCTCAAGCGGATGCTGATGGAATCGCTGACCGCCATCCGCCGCGAGCAGATGCGGCGCAGCCCGGGCGAGCGGCTGCAGTGGAACCGGGTGCTGCTCTACGTCCGGCCGCCGCTCAGGCTGCCGGTGACCGAGCTGGAGACGGTCGCGCGCAGGATGGGCGTCGAAGCCGAGGGGCTCGGTCTCCAGAAGGTGGTGTTGCGCGCGACCGTTCCCGACGAGGCGGGCGTGCTGCGGGACACGGTCCTGCGCGTCGCCGTCGGCGGCGTCCAGGCGATGGCGCTGCAGTTCAGCCCGGCATCGACCGAGCCGATCCGGCCGCTGACCGACTACGCGCAGAAGGTCGTGCGGATGCGCCAGCGCGGCCTCACCTATCCCGTACGAGCTGATCCGGATGCTGACGCCGCCGGCCGAGGCCGCCCAGGGCGACCTGCCGCCTGGGGAGTTCGTCGAGCACGACCTCGACTCCGACCGCCAGCTCGTTCCGGTTGACCGGCAGTACGGCCACAACACCGCCAACGTGGTGGTCGGCCTGATCAGGAACGTCACCGAGAAGTACCCGGAGGGGATGACGCGCGTCATCGTCCTCGGCGACCCGAGCAAGGAGGTCGGCTCGCTGGCCGAGCCCGAGTGCGCCCGCATCCTGGCCGCCCTCGACCTGGCCGAGCGGATGCGCGTCCCGCTCGAGTGGTTCGCGCTGTCGGCCGGGGCGAAGATCTCGATGGCGAGCGGCACCGAGAACATGGACTGGATCGCGAAGGTGCTGCGCCGGCTGATCGAGTTCACCCAGGCCGGCCACGAGGTGAACATCATCGTCATCGGCATCAACGTCGGCGGGCAGCCGTACTGGAACGCCGAGGCGACGATGCTGATGCACACGCGAGGGATCCTGATCATGACGCCCGAAGGGGCGATGGTGCTGACGGGGAAGACCGCGCTCGACTACTCGGGTTCGGTGTCGGCCGAGGACAACCAGGGGATCGGCGGGTACGAGCACATCATGGGGCCCAACGGCCAGGCCCAGTACTGGGCCCGCGACCTCGGCGAAGCAGCCCAGATCCTGCTGCGGCACTACGACCACACCTACGTCTTGCCGGGCGAGCGGTTCCCGCGCCGGGCCGTCACGCGCGACCCGATCGCGCGCGACGTCTGCGCGTTCCCGCACGGCGACGTGCAGGGGGCTGGCTTCGAGGTCGTGGGCGACGTGTTCTCGGACGAGAAGAACCCGGGCCGCAAGAAGCCGTTCGACATCCGGAAGGTGATGCGGGCGGTGAGCGACCAGGACCACGAGCCGCTCGAGCGCTGGCCGCACATGCGCGACGCCGAGAACGCCGTCACGTGGGACGCGCACGTCGGCGGGTACCCGGTGGCGCTGCTCGGCTTCGAGTCGCGCGCGGTGCCGCGCGTCGGCATGGTGCCGCCCGACGGCCCCGACCAGTTCACCTCGGGGACGCTGTTCCCGATGGCGTCGAAGAAGGTGGCCCGCTTCGTCAACGCCGCGAGCGGCATCCGGCCGCTCGTCATCCTGGCCAACCTCTCGGGATTCGACGGGTCGCCCGAGTCGATGCGCCGCCGGCAGCTCGAGTGGGGCGCCGAGATCGGCAGGGCGGTGGTCAACTTCCGGGGGCCGATCGTCTTCGTCGTGATCTCGCGTTATCACGGCGGCGCGTTCGTCGTCTTCTCGAAGGCGCTCAACGAGAACCTGGAGGTCGTGGCGCTCGAGGGAACCTACGCGTCCGTCATCGGCGGGGCCCCGGCCGCGGCGGTCGTCTTCGCGCGGGAGGTGGACGCGCGGACGCGGAAGGACCCGCGGGTGCAGGCGCTGCAGAAGGAGCTGGACCAGGCGTCCGACGGCGCGCGCGCGGCGATCCGGGCGCGCCTTGCCGACGTGGCGCGCAGCGTCAGGTCAGAGAAGCTGGGGGAGGTGGCCGACGAGTTCGACCGGATCCACAGCGTGCATCGGGCCCTGCAGGTCGGGTCGCTCGACCGGATCATCCGCGCCAGCGAACTTCGTCCGTACATCGTCGACGCGCTCGAGCGGCTGATGTTGCGGGACGCGCAGCGGGCGTAGGGCGCCCGCTGTTGTCGGTGGCGCGAGCCTCCTGGCTCGCGGCGGGCGGCCCCGCCGATCAATCGTCGGACGACGCGCACTTCGCGGTGGCAGAGAGCAGCAGGGTGGCAGCCCGCTCGACCGTGAGGGTGCCGTGGAGCACGCCCCTGGCGGCCTCTTCGGCGGCGCCGGGCCGCTGCTGCGTCTCGCGCAGCCGGCGCGTCGCCTCTTCGAGCACCGCCTCGAGGACCTGGCCTTCGATCGCCTGCTGGCGGTGCTGCTGCCACGAGTCGCCGTGGGCATCCCCCAGCGCGTGAAGCCTCTCCGCCAGTCCCGCGATCCCCTGACCGCGTTCGGCGCTGACGAGAAACGTCTCCGGCTCGAGGATCGTGCCCGGCCGGCGCGACAGCCACGGGGCCAGATCCTCCGCCTGGGCGCCGTCGTCGAGCGCGCCGTGATGCCCCGTGGGATCCTGCTGCGACGCGTGGAGCATCGCGAGCAGGTCGCCGTGCAGACGCTCGGCGCCGGGCCTGTCCGCCTTGTTCACCACGAACAGGTCGCCGATCTCCATCAGCCCCGCCTTGAGCAGCTGGACCGAGTCGCCCTGGCCCGGGGCCAGGACGATCATGACGAGGTCGGCCACCCCCGCCACTTCGACCTCGCTCTGCCCGACGCCCACCGTCTCGATGATGACCGTCTCGCAGCCGAGAAGCCCCATCACCCGCACGACGCCCTTGACGCCCAGCGCGAGGCCGCCCAGATGGCCTCGCGAGGCCATCGAGCGGACGAAGACCATCGGGTCGGTGGCGTGGCGCATCATCCGCACGCGGTCGCCCAGGACGGCCCCGCCCGTGAAAGGCGAGGACGGGTCCACCGCGACGACGCCGACGCGGCGGTCCGGTCGCCGGTGCCGGAATTCGCGGATGAGGGCGTCGGTGAGCGTGCTCTTGCCGGACCCGGGCGCCCCGGTGATCCCGACGAGCATTCGCGGAAGCGTGAGGCGCGAGGCGTCGATTCCATGCAGGGTCGACGCCGACTGGAACAGTTGGGGGAGCCTCGAGGGATCGTCGGCGACGAGCGTCATCAGCCGCGCGGCGGCGCGCACAGCACCAGGCCCGTCGCCGGCGACCTCGCCGACCAGGTCGGAGATCGATGTGGACATGTGCCAGCGAGCAGTCTACAGGATTCACCCCGCGGGAGCGAAGGGCCGATTGGCGGCCGATTGGCGCCGACCGAGCGAAGATGGGCCGGGCGGCCCCGGCGGGCCGCCCTTGGGAGTCTCGACAGACGCGGGGCCGGCGACGAAGACGGGGACGCTATGGGATGACGACCGGCGCCACGGGAGCCGGCATCACGAGCGGCTCGGGAGCCGCAGGGACGACGGGGGCCGGAGCGACGACCGGGGCCGGCGCGACGACCGGGGCTGGCGGAGGCGCGACCTTCTTCACAATCTTCTTCTTCGGGGCCGCCTTCTTGACGACCGGCTTGGCGACCTTCTTGACGACCGGCTTGGCGACCTTCTTGACGGTCTTCTTGACCGCGGCCCGCTTGGCCGCCGGCTTCTTCACGGCCTTCTTGGTCGCCTTCAGGGCCTTCCTGGCCTTTTTCAGGGCCTTCTTCCTTCTTGAGCGACCGCCTTCTTCTTCATCGGAACCGCCTTCTTCTTCGGAGCCGCCTTCTTGACGGCCTTCTTCACGACGCGCTTTTTCGCCATCTGCTCCTCCTTCAACGGCGGTAGGACACGGGTCGCGTCAACCGCCGCGATTATAGCGCAACTCGCGCAAGGGAAATCGTGATTCAACGGGCTCCGACAACGCCATGTTATGCTCCGGTGGGGAACGACGCGGAATGCCACTGACCAGGGCCGTCATCCTCGCCGCGGGGCTCGGGACGCGCATGCGGCGCCCCACGGTGAAAGCCCGCCTCGACGCCGCCCAGGCCCGTGCCGCCGACTCGGGCCTCAAGGGGATGATCCCCGTCGGCCGGCCCTTCCTCGATTACCTCATCAGCGCTTTGGCGGATGCCGGCTTCCGGGAGGTCTGCCTGGTCGTCGGACCTGCCCACGAGGTCGTGCGGGAGCGCTACGGGCGCGAGGCGATCCCGACGCGGGTGCAAATTGCCTTCGCCTTGCAGCAGGAGGCCCTGGGGACCGCCAATGCCGTGGCCGCCGCCGAGGGTTTCGCGGCCGGCGAACAGTTTCTGGTCATCAACTCGGACAACTACTACCCGGTTTCCGTCCTGGAGGCGGTCGCGGCCTTGCCCGGCCCCGGCCTGCCCGGCTTCGACAGGGCAGCGCTCGTGTCGGAAGGAAACATCGACGACGCCCGGATCAGCCGGTATGCGGTGCTGGAGGTGGACCCGGCGGGCACGCTGGCGGACATCGTCGAGAAGCCGGACTCCGAGCGCTGGTCCCGGACGCCGGCCGACGCGCTCATCAGCATGAACTGCTGGCGTTTCGGCCCGTCGATCTTCGAGTCGGTGCGGCGCATCGGCCTGTCGCCGCGCGGCGAGTACGAACTGGCGGACGCCGTGAGGGACGCCATCAGGGGCGGCGAGCGGTTCCAGGTGGTGCCGGTTCGGGCCGGAGTCCTCGACCTGTCCCAGCGCGCCGACATCCCCGCCGTCGCCGGCCGCCTGGCGGGCGTGCAGGTGCGCCTGTGAGCGTGGCGGCGCTGTCCAGGGTGCGTGCGGCGCTGGCCGCTTCGGGCGCCGCGGTGGAGACCGGCGCGTGGTTCGTGCCCGGCCGGATCGAGGTCCTTGGGAAGCACACCGACTACGCCGGCGGCCGCAGCCTGGTGTGCGCGGTCGAGCAGGGGTTCGTCGTAGCCGCCGCTCCGCGCGACGACGACTTGGTCCGCGTCCTCGACGTGGCGGGCGGCGGGATGACCGAGCTGCTGTTGACCGCGGGCACGGATCCCCTCCCATCGGGCTGGACCCGCTATCCGGCCACCGTCGTCCGCCGGGTGGCCCGGAACTTCCCCTCGGCGCGGCGCGGCGCCGACCTCGCGTTCCTGAGCGACCTGCCGCCGGCCTCCGGGATGAGCAGCTCGAGCGCGCTGATGGTGTCGGTCTTCCTGGCGATTGCCGGCGTGAACGGCCTCGATCAGGAGGAGGCCTACCGCCGTGAGATTGCCTCGCCCGAGGACTTGGCCGGCTACCTGGCCACGATCGAGAACGGCCACAGCTTCGGCGCGCTGACCGGCGACGGCGGTGTCGGGACCTTCGGCGGGAGCGAGGATCACACGGCCATGCTCTGCTGCCGGGCCGGGGAGTTGAGCCAGTACTCGTTCTGCCCGGTACGCCACGAGCGCCAGGTCATCTGCCCGCCGGGACGGCGGTTCGTCGTGGCGGTGAGCGGCATCAGCGCCGAGAAGACCGGCGCCGCGAAGGACGCTTACAACCGGGCTTCGCTCGCCGCGCGCGCGATTCTCGTTCTCTGGCGTGCCGCGTCGGGGCGGGAGGACGCCTCGCTGGGCGACGCCGTCGCCCGGGCGGGGATGGGGGATGTACGAGCCGCGATCGAGCAGGCGTCGATCGACGGCTTCACGACTCGCGCGTTGCTCGATCGCTTCGACCAGTTCGTCGCCGAGAGCACGGAGATTGTCCCGGCGGCCGCCGAGGCGCTGGCGCGCCGGGAGATCGGGCGGTTCGGCGCGTTGGTGGACCGGTCGCAGGCGCTGGCCGAGGAGCGCCTCGGCAACCAGGTGCCCGAGACGGCGGCGCTCGCGCGCCTCGCGCGGGAACTCGGCGCCGAGGCCGCCTCCGCGTTCGGGGCCGGCTTCGGCGGCAGCGTGTGGGCGCTGGTGCCGGACGACGCCGTGGACGGGTTCGCGCGCGGCTGGGACGCGGCCTGTCGTCGCGCATTCCCCGCGTCGGCGCCGTCATTCCTGGTCACGCGTGCGGGCGCGGCGGCCTCGAGGCTGTGACCGGGCCGTGGCGCGCGTACTCTTCGTGAGAGCGAAAGGCGCGAGCGCCGCGTGCCGGAATGGGGCACAATCTGCTGTGAAAGTGGTTGCACGACGGGCGCCCTCGATGGGCGCGCCGGGACAACTCCCGCGATGAAGCCTCTCAAGATCGGCATCAGCGGCGTGCGCGGCGTCGTCGGCGAGACGTTCACGCCCGAGCTCGTCGTCGGCTTCGCCCAGGCCTTTGGCACCTACCTCGGCCCGGGGCGCGTTCTGGTCTGCCGCGACACGAGGCCGTCCGGGCCGATGGTCCTGCCGGCCGTCGTGGCGGGCCTGCTCGCGACCGGCTGCGACGTCGTGGACCTCGGCATCTGCCCGACGCCGAGCCTCCAGCTCGCCATGACGTGGCTGGGCGCGGACGGCGGGATCTCGATCACCGCCGGCCACAATCCCGCGCAGTGGAACGCCCTCAAGTTCGTGCGCCGCGACGGGCGCTATCTCTCGCCCGACCAGTCCGAGGAGCTGCTCGATCTCTACCATCAGGGACGGTTCGAGAAGGCCACGTGGGACCGGATCCCGACGCGCGTCGAGCCGGGGGAAGCCATCTCCCACCATCTCGACGCCCTGACGGCCGGCTTCGACGTCGAGGCGGCGCGGTCCCGCCGTCTGAAGGTGGCCCTCGATTGCTGCAACGGCTCCTGTTCGCTGCTCGCGCCGCGGTGGCTCGAGATGCTCGGGTGCGAAGTGCTCGCCATCAACGACGACCCGGACGCGCCGTTTCCTCACACGCCGGAACCGGGGCCCGGGACGGCCGTGCAGGTTCGCGCCGTGGTCAAGGCCGGGCGCGCGGACCTCGGCCTGGTGCACGACGCCGACGGCGAGCGGCTGTCGCTCGTGGACGAGACCGGGCGCGCCCTCTCCGAGGAGACCACGATGGCGCTGTGCACGGACATCGCGCTCCGGGGCCGCGTCGGCGTGGTCGTCACCAACCTGTCGACGACGATGGCGATCGAGCGGATCGCGTCGCGGTACGGGGCGCGCGTCGTGCGCACGCCGGTCGGGCAGACCTACATCTCGGAGGCGATCGTCGAGCACGGCGCGGTCATCGGCGGGGAGGGGAACGGCTCGGTCGCCGTGCCGCGCGTCCAGGCCTCGCACGACAGCGCGGCCGCCACCGGCCTCGTCGTGACGCACCTGGCGGCGACGCGGGTGCCGCTCTCGGCGATGGTGGACGCGCTGCCGCCGACGGTCATGCTGAAGGAGCGGGTGGCCATCGAGCCGAGCGTGATCTTCTCGGCGCTCCAGGAGTTCCGTGACGCCGTCCAGGACGAGCCGGGGGCGACGGTTGACCTCACCGACGGCGTGAAGGTCGCGTTTCTCGACGGATGGGTGCACGTGCGGGTGTCGAACACCGAATCGATGATCCGCCTCATCGCCGAGGCCGACTCGGCAGGACGCGCGGCGGACCTGATGAACTGGGGGCAAGACCGGCTGCGGCGGTAGGCCCGGCCGGCGTGCTATGCGAGCGATTCCGAGCCTCAAGATCAGCGTGTCCGGCGTGCGCGGCATCGTGGGCGACTCGCTGACGCCCGAGTTGCTGACGCGGTTCTCGCAGGCGTTCGGCACCTACCGCGGCTCCGGGGCGATCGTCGTCGGCCGGGATGCGCGGACGTCGGGCGAGATGGTGCGCCAGGCCGTCGTCGCCGGCTTGATGTCGGCGGGCTGCCGCATCGTGGATGCCGGCGTGTGCCCGACGCCGACCGTGCAGCTCCTCGTGCGCCGGCTGGGCGCCGCCGGCGGCATCGCCATCACCGCCAGCCACAACCCGCCCGAGTGGAACGCGCTCAAGTTCATCGGCCCGGACGCCTTGTTCCTGAGCGCCGCCCGCGGCCGCGAGCTGCTCGACATCTACCATCAGGGCGACTACACGAAGGTGAGCAGCCCGAGGGCCCGCAACGTCGAAGCGATGTCGGGGGCGCTCGACCTCCACGTCGCCGCCGTCGTGGACGCGCTCGGCGAGCTGCCGTCGAGAGGCCGGCGCGTGCGGGTCGTGCTCGACGCCTGCAATGGAGCCGGTTCAGTTGTCGGGCCGCGCCTGCTCGAGGCGCTGGGCGCCGACGTCTTCGGGATCAACACGACGCCGGACGGGCGGTTCCCGCGTCCGGCCGAACCCACGCCGGAGAACCTGACCGCGCTGTGCGCCGCCGTTCGAGAGCACGGCGCGGACGTCGGGTTCGCGCAGGACATGGACGCGGATCGCCTCGCCATCGTGTCGGAGCGAGGCGCGGCGGTAGGGGAGGAGAAGACGCTGCTGCTGGCCGTCGAGCAGGTCCTCGAGAAGACGCCGGGGGCCGTCGTCGCCAATCTCGCGACGACGCACGCGCTCGAGGCGGTGGCGGGACGCTTCGGGTGCGCGGTCTACCGAACCAGGGTGGGCGAGGCGAACGTCACCGAGGGGATGCTGCGGTACAAGGCCGTCATCGGCGGCGAGGGGAACGGCGGCGTGATCTACCCCGCCATCAATTTCGCGCGGGACAGCCTGGTGGGCATGGGGCTCGTCCTCCATCGGCTCGTGGCCTCGGACCGAACCGTGACCGAGCTGGTGTCGGCATTGCCGCCGCGCGAGATGGTCAAGATCCAGTTCCCCTGTCCCTCCCAGCGCCTGGCCGAGCTGGTGAGGAAGGCCCGGCATCGATACGCGGAGTTCCCCATGGACCTCCGCGACGGCGTGAAGGTGATGCGGCCCGACGGCTGGTTCATCCTGCGCGGATCGAACACCGAACCCGTCCTGAGAGTGGTCGCTGAAGCGGCCGACGAGGCGGCGGCGCGGGCGCTCGCCGAGAGCGTTCGCGACCAGGTGACACGATGGCTGGCTTGAGGAAGGACCGTGCGATGGCGTGGAAACGAGCGGTGCTGGTGGGAATCGCGTCGATGGCGTGCGCCCTCTCTCCGGCGGCGGCGACCGCCGCGCCGGCGGACACCGGCAATCTGATGCCGGTGCCCGCGAGCGTGACGTTCGACGCGGGCGGCCTGGCTCTCGACGCGCGCTTCGGCGTGACGGTCGAGGGGCCGGCGGACGCGCGCGTCCAGCGCGCTGTCGAACGGCTCCTGGTCCGCCTGACCAGGCTGACCGGCATTCCCATCGTCCGCTCCGGAAGCCGGCCGTTGCTGACCGTCGTCTGTCTGCACCCGCGGGTCGGGACGCAGAGGGCGGTCGAGGACGAGAGCTACTCGCTGCGCGTGGCGCCTGACGGGGCGGTGCTGCGCGCGCCGACGACTTACGGCGCGCTGAGGGGGCTCGAGACGTTCGCGCAGCTCGTCGAACAGACGCCCGCCGGGTTCGTCGTGCGCGCGGCGACGATCGAAGACCGCCCCCGCTTCCCCTGGCGGGGCCTGCTCATCGACGTGTGCCGGCACTGGATGCCGGTCGAGGTCATCGAGCGGAACCTCGACGCCATGGCAGCCGTGAAGCTGAACGTGCTCCACTGGCACCTCTCCGAGGACCAGGGCTTCCGCGTCGAGAGCCGCGCGTTTCCGCGCCTGCACCTGATGGGGTCCGACGGGCTTTACTACACCCAGGAGCAGGTGCGCGAAGTGGTGCGTTACGCCGCCGATCGCGGCATCCGCGTCGTGCCCGAGTTCGACATGCCGGCGCACACGCTCGCCTGGCTGGTGGGATACCCGGCGCTGTCGGCCGGCAAGGGGCCGTTCGAGCTGGCGCGGACGTGGGGCGTGTTCGACCCGGTGCTCGATCCGACCAGCGAGCGGACTTACGCGTTCCTCGGCCGGTTCATCGCCGAGATGACGGCGCTGTTCCCCGACGCCTGCTTCCATATCGGCGGCGACGAGGTGAACGGCAAGCAGTGGGACGCGAGCCCGGCGGTGGCGGCCTTCCGCAAGCGGCACGGTCTCGCGACCAACGAGGATCTGCAGGCCTACTTCAACCGGCGCGTGGCGGCGATCCTGAAGTCGCGCGGGAAGATCATGGTGGGGTGGGACGAGGTGCTGCACCAGGGCCTGCCGAAAACCGCCGTGGTCCAGTCGTGGCGCGGCCAGAAGTCGCTCGCCGACGCGGCGCGCGCGGGCTTCAGCGGAATCCTGTCGAACGGGTACTACCTCGATTACATGTGGCCCGCCTCGCGTCATTATGCCGTGGACCCCCTGGCGAAGGACGCCGCCGGGCTCCCCGACGACGCGAAGGCCAGGGTTCTCGGCGGCGAGGCGTGCATGTGGGCGGAGTGGGTGACGCCGGAGACGATCGACTCGAGGATCTGGCCGCGCCTGGCGGCGGTGGCGGAGAGGTTCTGGTCGCCGGCGACGGTGACCGATCCGGACGACATGTATCGCCGGCTCGCGCTGGTGAGCCGGCGCCTCGACGCCACGGGGATCCTGCACCGGGCGAACTACGAGCCGATGATCGAGCGGCTCGCCGACGACGGGCCGGCCGACGCGGTCCGGCGGCTGGCCGATCTGTTGGAGCCGGTGAAGAACTACGACCGCGGCCGCCGGCGCGCCTTCACGAGCCTGTCGCCCCTCAACCGGATGGTGGACGCGGCCAGGCCCGAGAGCGACGCCGCGCGCGCGTTCGCCCGCCAGATCGATGCGCTGCTCGCGGATCCAGGGAGGGTCGCCGGGCGCGACGCCCTCGCGGCGACGCTGAGACAATGGCAGGCGGACGCCCGTGCCGCCGCGGCGCAGATGGGCAGCCCGCTGCTCGTGGACGCCGCACCCCTCGCCGCGTCATGGGGGGCGCTGGCCGACGTCGGCCTGAAAGCGCTCGATGCCATGGAGGCGCGAAAGCCGCTGGTACTGACGGCGGAGGAGGGCGCGGCGCTGTCGACGGCTGCCGCGCCCGTCGCGGACGTCTTGCTGATGGTCGCGCCGCCCGTCAAGAGGCTGGTGGAAGCGGCGAAGTGACAGCCGGCCGACGGCTCACGGCTGACGGCCGGATAGTGATCAGTGGTCAGTGGCTAGTGGTCAGTGTGCCACGCGTGACTGACTAGTCACTAGCCACTAGCCACTAGCCACTACTTGATTACAATCAACCATCCCCTTCCCGGTTCCACGGGGATGGCGTCTCCCGCCAGGAACGTCCGGGCCTCCTGGAACTGATCGATCGCCGGGGCCTCGAGCGTCGCGGACGCCGGGTCGAGGCCGAGCGCCTTCCAGTCGATCGCCAGCCGGACGTCCACCTTCTCCTTGGCCCAGCTCGCCAGGGCGACCATCGTCCGGCCGTCGCGAACGTAGCTCGTGGCCAGGACGTCGGCCCGGTCCGTCCTGACCGGACGGGCGTCCACCCAGAAGCCGATCATCCGGCTGTCGTCGAGGCCGAATGCGTCCCAGGCCTTCCAGAGCGGGCGCGGGTCGCCGGCCCACGGGAGGCGGCCGGTCATGCCGTAGACCATGCCGCGCCAGGGATTGCCGTTGTCCTGCAGCATCTCGCCCATCAGGCCGAACGGGATGCCGGACAGCTCGACCAGCCAGTAGTCGGGCGCCGAGTTGTAATCGAAGTACTCGCCGAACCACAGGCGGTTCAGGAAGGGGAAGTGCTCGAGATAGAGGTTGGCGCTGCTGGCGAACCCGTCGCGGACGTTGAACTGGTTGGCCGAGTGCAGATCGATGAGGGCGCCCGGCCGCGCCCGGTCCAGCACCTTGCGCACCCGCTTCATCGTCGTCCGATCGAAGGCGACGTCGTCGAGGTAGAGGCCGTCGATCCCGACGTTCTTCGCCAGCCACGCGACCCCTTCGACGTAGTAGTTGTGCCACCGGGACACGCCGGTGTTGATGATGGCCGCGTCCTTCAGGTCCGGGACGAACCAGGCCGCGATGTAGTCGGAGCCGAGGTGCTCCTGCAGCCAGGAGAACCCGCCGCCGGGGCCCTTGGCGAAGATCTCGTCGCCCAGGCTGCGCAGCGCGAACAGCTCCAGCGCATGGTTCGACAGCTCGCGCACCGTGTAGTAGATCTTCACCTTCAGGCCGCGGGCATGCGCCTCGTCGATGTAGGCCTTCATCTGCGCCGGGCGGAGGAAGGGGTAGTTGAGGTACGGATTGATCTCGGTGGCGTGGTGGATGTTCAGCGTGTTGGCGCCGGTGGCGGCCGCCTCGGCCACCGGCTTGAACGCGTGGAAGTAGCGCGTGCTGAAGTGGGCCCTGGTGTCCAGCGGGTGAAACGGCGTCAGCATCAACCTGAAGTCGTAGTGTTGCAGCTCGCCCTTCTGCATCGTGCGCGGGCCGCTGTAGCACTGGACGAGCACGGTCTGCTCCCGCTCGTCCATCCGGCAGCCGCCGCGGCCGGCGTTGGCCCACGACGCCGGCATCGCGAGCGGTTTCGAGTGATAGAAGTTCGTATTGAGCGGCCGGGAGTACTTGTCGTCCTTGAGCGTGAACTGCAGACCCGCGTTGACGTCGCCGAGCCACGCCGAGTCCTGGTTGTGCTCGGCGTTCCACGCCCACTGGAACGCGGGCGGCCGCAGCCCGCCCTTGATGCCCATGCCCATCATGTACTTCGCCACGTCGCGGGCGACGGGGATCTCCAGGCGGATGTCCGAGAGCGAGGCCGGCTGCGACGCACGCACCTCGACTTCGAATTCGATCGTGCCGTCGAACTCCATCCGGGCCCGCGTCTTCATCGTGAGAGGCCCGGCGGTCCCGTCCGATTCCCACCGCACGGCTCCGGGGCCCAGCAGGGTGAAGCGGATGCCCGACGTCGTCCAGGCCGGGATGCTCGTGTCGGCGCTCTCCGCCACCAGCCGAATCGGGCCGGTCAGCACGTCGCGCCGCTTGTCGCCGATCGAGGTCATCTCCTGCGTGAACCGGCTCTGGATGCGCTCGGGGAAGCCGTCTCGGCCGAGGACGACCGACCGGCCGAGGATGTTGACGCTCGTGTCTCGCACCTGGACCGGCGTGTAGGGATCGACCAGCTCCTCGTCGATGGCCAGCGTCGAGTCGAGCCACCGCAGGCGCGATTGGCGCGAGGGCTCGTTGTCTCCCGACGCCGGGATCGTGCGGGGGGAGACGAAGAGCGTCAGCTCGACCCGCGTCTGCGGCAATCCGCTCGGCGCAATCGTCACCTCGCCGCGATACTCGCCCGGGGCGGCGCGCTCGGGCACCTGGATCCCGAACCAGAGCGCCTGCACCTTGCCGAGCGGGACGGGCACCGTCTTCGTAAAGGCGCGGCCCATCCAGTCCTTGCCGCCAAGGGTGGTGCACCGCAGCGCGGAGGCCGGAATGATGATGCCGCCGGAGATGGCGCGAAGGTCGGTGAACCGCGCGTCGAGCCGGCCGATGGGCGCGCGAGCCGCGAACACGCCGACCTGAAAGACGTAGAACTCTCCGCGGCTGGCTATCCCGCGGAATGGCGCGTTTGCACCGGACTGAATCCACCGCTGCGGCAGATCGTCGGTCATTCGTATCGGGAACCGGCGATGCTCCGGGAACACCAGGTAGGGGACCGACGGATGGCGGGCGACGAGCGCCTCCACCTCGTCAGCGGTGGCGGTGACTTCCATCGGGAAGAACGAGTTGAACTCGTCGATTGCCTGGAACTCGACGACGCGCGCGAGCGGCAGGACAGGCGCACGCTCGGGGCCGGTCCACGTGCTCTCGGCCAGGCCGGCGTACCGGGCCAGCCAGTCCGCCTTGGCGGTCTGCTCGGGCTCGGGATAGACGACCGTCGGGTAGTTCGAACGGCCGGACGTGACGTAGGGCAGGTAGTAGACGTAGTAGCGTCCCCTGCCTGACGTGGGCTGAAAGACCAGGTCGCCGGCCTCGCGCGTGATGGACACCCGCAAGACGTTGGCCACCCGGGCGTTCGACTTCGCGTCGACGACCACGAGGTTCTTCTTCTCGGGGGCCGTGTCGCGGCGGCGCCACGGAATCCGAACGCGGACGGCGTCGGCCGCGGCGCCGACTTCGAGCACCACGCGATGATTGCCGAGCGTGTCCGCGTCCCACGTGCCCGTCCCGTAGGGAATCGATGAGGCGGCATCGCGGACGACGGTCTGCGCGGTGGGGCCCGCGGTGAGGACGGCGCACGTCACGAGCAGGAGGGGGACGCGCCGAAGTGTCTGGAGACTCATAGTCGCCGCGAATCTTAGCGTACCTGGCGCCCGCCGCTTCGCGGCGCCGGTTGCGCCGTGCAGGACGCGCGGCTGTGCTACGATCCGGAGATTAACAGTCTTTCACCATCGGAGTGGACATGGCGTACCCGTATTCGTCGACCGGGACCGGCCGGAAAGAAACCGTCGCAACCCCGGGAAAATTGTGGAAGCGCGTTCCGCCGGAGCGCCGTCTCGAGGCGTGCCTGTCATTCTGGCAGGAGGATGAGGCCGTCGAGCAGCAGGCCGAGGCCCTCATGGCCATCGCCAACCACTTCCGGTTCAGGGCCAAGTCGGTCCGCGCGCTGCCGCTGGACAAGAAGGCGCGCTACCTGGCGTCGCTGCCCGGCGTGCCGGATTCGGTGGCCGGGCGAGTCCTGGTTGCCTACCACCTGGCGCACCAGCGCCCCATGCTGGCGGCCTTCCTGGACGCGCTTGGCATGCCGCACGACAACGGCGTGTTGAACGTCGAGAAACTGACCCCGCCGCCGGCCGAGCTGCTCAAGGAGGCGGCGACGAAACTCCGAGCCGCGTTCCCGGCGGCCGATGTGGATCTGTACTTCGAGACGCTCGTCGGACAGGACCCTGAAACGTGGGGCGGGCTGGCCGATCTCGTGGGTGGCGGCGACCCGAAGTAAGACGATGGAGGAGACAGCCCAGCCGCCATCCGGTCGTCCCGCCCGCCACGGACCCGGGCCGCCGGACATCAGCGAGAAGGGCGGTCTGAAGGGCGGGGAACCGCAACGCTCGAGCGAGCGGCTGTTCGTGCAGCTGCTGGCTTTCAGCGGATGCGCCGACCCGCGCCCCCTCGGCCCGCACCTGGCCGCCGCCGGAGTCACCGGCGCCGTCTACGAAGACCTGAACGATCCTCGTGGCGTCGCCGTGCTCGCCCTCAGCCGCGACCCCGCGTTCTTTCTCGACGCGCTGCGGCCCGCCCTCAACGCGGGGCCCTTCGCCGCGCTGGCGCCGAAGCCGGAATTCAGGTTGTTCGGCCGGACTTATGGACTGGGATACGAGCCGGACCTGGAAGAGGTCCTCTTTCGCCGGCCGACACGCACGGTGCTCAACCCGGAGTGGCCGTGGGCCGTGTGGTACCCGCTTAGGCGCAGCGGCCGGTTCGCGCAGCTGCCCGCCGACCAGCAGCGGGTCATCCTCGCCGAGCACGGCGCGATCGGCATGGCGTTTGGAGCCGCCGACTTCGCTCACGACATCCGCCTGGCCTGCCACGGCCTCGACGTGGACGACAACGACTTCGTCGTTGGCCTGGTGGGGAAGTCTCTCCACCCGCTGTCGGCCGTCGTCGAGGCCATGAGGAAGACGCAACAGACTTCGCTCTACCTCGACCGGCTCGGCCCTTTCTTCGTCGGCCGCGCCGTCTGGCAGAGCGCCTGGCCCGCCGAATGAAGAAGCGGCGACCGCTCGGCAGGCCGGTCGCGGCAGATCCTCGGGCTCGTCTACGACCATCTGATTTGATGCACTTGCGAAAAGTGGTTCAGGCAATCGTCTCCACTGGAAGCGACTATGGCCTGTGAAATCGAGCAGGCTCGGCCTTCTTCACGGCGGGCATCACGGGCCGCACCCGAAGCGTCGTCAGCTGGGCGCCGTCTCGGGCGGCGCCCTCTTCGATCCGTTCCACGCGGTATTGCCCTTGCTCCAGGTACTTCACGTGCGCCATCAGGAAGGAGAAACCCGCCTTGGTGACCAGGCTCAGCCACTCGCCTTGCGCCGTTTCGTCGGGCGCCTCGGTCATGCCGCTCATGAACGTCACCTGGGGCCAGGCACCGATGGCGGTGCGACGTCCGGCCTCGCCGGCGGGTGAGGGGGTCGCGCGCCGGCTGCCGCGGGGCTCGCCGGTCTCGGGGTCCGAGTAGTAGATCATCGTGTCCTTGTAGATCTCGACGCCGAACACGTAAGGGCTGAACCCGGCGGCCCACCGGCGGTAGCGATCCTGCTGGCGCAGGCACATCGCGCGCACGTCGGCGTTGCTGTTGATCTCGCCGACGATCGCTTCGCGCAGGGCGCGTGTGGCCTCCTCCTGGCCGGGATAGCGGGGGTCGCGAAGCCCGCTCAACATCGTGTACCAGCCGCGCGGGCTCCAGTAGGCGCGGAACCCCGGCGCGACGTAGCCCGAGAACGGCTGGACCCACTCGTGCGACGGGTAGCCGTGCGGGTTCAGGTAGATGTCGGGCAGCCACCGGCGCCAAAGCCGCCCCTCGACCTCGGCTTCGGGCAGCAGGCCGATGGCGCGCGAGGTGATGTCCATGCCCAGCGCGCTGTAGCGCCCGGCGTGCAGCATCCAGGTCGGTGTGAGTTTCTGCAGTTCGTACGCCATCGCCGCGCCGTCGGGGTTGAGCGTCGGGCAGAGGACGACGTTCACCTTCTCGAGGATCCGGCGGTAGGCCGGGTCGGTGGCCAGCAGCTCGCCCAGCCGCAGGATGTGGCTGGTGGACGACACCTCGTTGGCGTGCTGCCTGCCGATCATCAGGATCGTCGGCTTGTAGGCGGTGAGCTTGGCCGTCGAGACGAGCTCGCTGGTCACCGGGAGCGTGACCTCCATGGCCGAGATGTCGCGGCCGCGATACGACTGGCCGATCTTGAAGCTGTGGACGGCCGGAGACGCCGCGAGCCCGGCGACGATCCGCTCGGACTCGTCGGGTCCGATGATGTGATCCCACGCGACGCGCGTCGGCGGCGCGCCCTGGGGCGCCGTGCGCACGTTGGACGGCGTGGACGCTCCCGTGTTCCGCACCACGCGCCGCGTGCGCGCGTCCTTGAGCACGACGGCCAGGGCCACTCGGTCCACGTGCTCGAACGAGAGGGCCGTCTTGTAGAGTCCCGCCGCCTGGAGGGCGCCAAGCCCGTCGATCGCGTCCACGGCGCGCGTCGCCTCCTTGTCGTCCTTGGCCTCGACCTGCAATTCGATCTCGCTGACGCGGTCCTCGCGGGCTACGGCGCGGACGACGCGGGGGACGGTGGTGTCGATCCGCGAGAGGTCGCGGGAGACCGACGTGGGGGCTGCGGCGCCCTTCTCCTTGTAGGTGACCTCCAGCTTCGCCTTCGTCGAGGCGTTCCCGGCATAGAGGATGCGGGCCTCGCCTGGCTGGCCTGGCCGGGCCGGGTGCACGATCGGAAACACCTTGCCCGGCGCGTTCAGCCGATTCTTCGTCAGCGTGCGCCCCATCGCCGAGAAGAAGTCGAGCGTGACGAAGTAGATGTCCTCGTGCAGCGCCTCGAGCGACGAGACCAGTTCCTCGTCGACGCCGATCTTCTCGTCGGGCTCGCTCATCCACACTTCGATGTCGAGGTCGCGGAAGAACGGCTGCTTGTCGGCCGTCGGCTTGCCGCCGGTCACCTTCATCACGTTGTCGTAGATCCGCGGCAGCACCTTCGCCTGGTAGTAGTCCCAGAACCGTTCGGGGTCGGTCTCGATGCGGGCGTCCACGGCGACCTGGCCGTCCACGCGGGCCGTCAGCCACCCGGTGGTCACTTCGACGCGCGACCAGCCCGGGAACTTCTCGAGGTACTCGCGTTCGACGAACTTGGGGCTGAACGTGCCGCTGTACACGACGCGGCCGCCCGCGTCGGTCGCTTCGACGGCGTAGATCTCCTTCGCGTCGTCGTCGAGCTCCATCCGGAAGGCGCGGGTCGGGATGCCGAGGTCGCGCTGGAAGATCTCGTCGACGGGATAGAGCTCGTGCAGCCAGCGGGTCGGCACCGAGTAGAACTTGAACGGTTTCTTCAGGTCCGGCTTGTAGGTCGCGACCCGCACGCGCACCGACGCCGCGCGGCGTCCCTTGAGGGCCGGCACGACCTCCTCGGTCAGCCACGAGTAGCCCTGCTTGTACGCCGACAGCACGCGCACCCTGGTGTCGGACGCGCCGGCCTTCCTGAGATCCGCCGCGAGTTCGGCCGCGAGCGAGTCCCGGACCGGGCGCGGCTCGCTCAGGCGCGCCTCGATCTCGACGCTGACGCCCGCCTTGACCTTCGGCAGCACGTCCGACTTGAACCGGGCCCGGAGCTCGTCCACTTCCCACGGGATCTCGATCTTGTCCTCGAAGACCGTGGCCGGGTCGGTCACCCCCTGGCTGGTTACGGTGACGGCGGCCGACTCGCCGAGAGCCGTCTTCGCCAACGAGGCCAGGTGCGCGTCGAGTGCCTTGTCGCCCTTCTCGATGAAGAGCCTGGCGCCGAACGACTCGATGGTCTTGCCCTTGAGGTCGTCGAGAACCGCCTTCAGTTCGACGGCCGCCTGGCTGGCCTGCCCGGCGCCGCTCTTCGCCGCCAGGAACTTCGTGACCTCGCCGGCCAGGTCCTCGTACGTCAGGGCGCCACGCTGCACGTCCCACAGGTACGGCGGGCGGCCCGCCAGGTACCGGCTCGCGGCCAGCGTCCCGGCGGGATCGGCCCCCGCCACGACCGTCGCCGTCGCGTTGCCGAACGCGCGCGGCACGATCTGCACTTCGCCTTCGCCGGGGCGGAGGTCGTCCAGACGGGTCTTGCCGATCTTGATGAGCTGCTGCACCAGCGCGTTGTTGCGTCCGACAAGGATCGGGCTCGCCTCGGCGCCGGGTTCTTTGACCTTCTCGTCGCGCTTGGTGATCGGCAGCGTGATGCCGGTCGTTTCGAGGCCCAGCCGGGCCGCGATGTGCGCCGCGCCCAGGGAGTCGGCCGCGTCGCCCACCACCAGCGTCGTGTCGGTCCGGTCCGGGATGAGGTCCTGGTAGGCGTCGCCGTACCAGCCGTCGATCGAATAGGTGTTGGTGAGGTCGAACGGCTTGGCCGGCGCCAGCCTGGGTTCGACGATGCCGGCCGCGTTCGGCTCGGGCGCGAATTCGTCCGGATCTACCGGCGGCGTCAGCGTCCGGGCGTTCAGGCCTGACCGGCGTACCGAGGCCTCGCCTCGCTTCGTTCCATCGGCGACGAGCTCGACCGTCGTGGCGGCCGCTTCGGAGAAGTCCAGCGTCCGTTCGCCCTGGCCACGCCGATGCGAGGCGTCGAGCGCGGTGAGCGCGGCGACGGCCCGGGTCACGAGGCCAGGCGCCACGATCGCCCGTACCCCAATCGATCGAATCCCCCGGCGCTCGGCGTCGACGACGAGGCTGGTGACGCGCACGGTGGCGCCGGCGACGCCACTCGACGCCAGGAACGCGGCGACCTGCTGTTCGATTCCTCCGAGCGTGACGCCCGTCATGTTCCAGAGCCGCGGCAGCCTCGCGGCCAGTTCCACCCCGGCGGCAAGCGTGCCCGCGTCGTCACCGCCGGCTACGACGATGCCGGAGGGCTTGCCGAGCGGGGAGGCGACCAGCGCAATGAGGCCCTGGCCGGGCTGGAGTGACGAGAGGTCGATGGCGCCGCGCTTGACGAGCGCCTGGACGAATCGGTTCTGGCGACCGACGAGGATGGGCAGCCCGACCTCGGCGGGCGCGGCGACCTCGGTGTCGCGCTGCACGAGCGGCAGCGTGAGGGCGGTCGTCTCGTATCCGAGCCGGGCCGCGATGTTGGCAGCCGCTTCGACATCGTCGGCCGTCGGCGTGTCGGGGACGATGACGCGGGCCGCGACGGCGTCGTTGAGACCGTCGCCGTTGGTGTCGCGGACGGCGGCGTGGGGCCCGGCATAGACCGCGGCCAGCGACCCGAGCTGGTCGGGGGAGCGTGAAGCGCCTGGATTCGGGGTCTGGCCGGTGGTGGCGACGGTGGCGAGGGCGAGGGCGGCTAAGCCGACGAGTGCCGACTTGAACACGCGGAAACCTCCTATGGTGTCCAGCTCCGGCCGTCTCGCGTCATCGTCCGCGCCAGCGCGCCGAATCGGCGCAGGAGCGAGGCCCGCTCGCTCTCGGGAATTGCGATGAAGACGATGGCGGATTGCGAGCCGACGGGGACGGCGACGGAATTGGGCGGCGGGGATCCGTTGTCCAGGGCCGCGAGGAACTTGTCTCTGTCCTTGGGCGTGTCCCAGGTCGTCACCCAGACGCCCTGCAGCCCCTTGGTGGTCCTGAGCGCGTCGGCGCCCGCCCGGTCCGCGAGCAGGTAGAAGCGATCGCCGCCCCACCCGGTGGCGCCGGCGTTGGTCCAGGCGCTTGCCGCCTGCATCTGCATCAGGTTGCGCCTCGCGTCGCGAGGCTCGGTCAGGACGGCCGTCAGGAGTTCGCCGAGCGTGTCGCGATGGACGATGTGCCGGCCGGGCTTGGACACCCAGAGGGACATCGCCCTGTCGTCGATGACGACCGGCTCGTCGCGATGCGCGGAGTCCCAGTACTTGTCCGGGTGGAGGAGCTGTTCGCTGGAGCGCGGCATGGCCCGGCGGACGGTCAGGAGGGCCTCGCCGACCGAGTGGTTGTCGGGCTGCGTCATGACCGTCGTCAGATCGCCGTGGGCGAGGAACGCCGCGCCGACCACGTAGGACCCGAACATGGCGGAGAAGTAGCGAGGCAGCTGTTCGAGCGCGCGCGCCCGCTCGAGCTCGACCGCGACGTACTGCGACAGGTCGGCGAACGAGAAGCGGCCCGACTTCTGGTCGGCGACCATCTCCTGGAGCATCAGGGACGTGGCGGATCCCTCGCTGACGGCCGTGACCACGAATTCGGCGTCCTCGGACTCGCCGCCGGCCTTCAGCATGCTGCGGAGGTTGAGGTACTGGTCGTCGAGCGCGTGCGTCAGCTCGTGGGAGAGAATCATCCGCTCGACGAACGCCGGGAGCTGGCTCGACCGATCCACGAGGCGGAGCGTCCTCGTCTCCGGCTCGTAGTAGCCGGCGACCTGCTCGTCGAGCACCGCCAGGCTGGTGCCGAACAGGTCGCAGTCGGGCGGAATGAGGCCGGCGACGCGCAGGAACGCCTGCAGCTTCGCGCGGCGGTCCGGCTTGTCGGAGGCGGAGAGGATCCGCGCGAGGTCCTCGTGCGCACGGGCCAGCGGGACGCGCTCCTTCCGGACCGGCCGCTTGAACTTCCACCCGCGCAGTTGTTCGACCTCACGCGCGACCTCATCGGCCACGCGGGCGAGCGTGTCGGTCTGGGGGACCTTCGTTTGGGGGACCGACGGAGCCGAGGCCGGGCCCGCCGGACCGGCCGAAGCCAGACCGAAGCACGCCGTCAGCGCCAGGATCGAAGCCGCGCGAATGCGGTGGGTCATCGGCTCGTCCGCACTCAGTTGGCCGGCGACGACGGGTTGCGGACGGCGAGCAGGACCGACGCCGAACCATCGGACCAGTGGTAGCCGAACGAGAAGGTCAGCGGCTTGACGACCTTGGGGTCGGAGTAGACCTGGGCCATGTCCGTCTGATACCCGTAGTTGAAGTCCTTGATCGGCTTCACGTACTTCCCGTAGAAGGAGACCTTCCACTCCGGCGCCTTCAGGTAGCGGAGCGGTATGCCGGAGTCGTCCTCGAGGATGAGCCGCGAATTCTGCAGGAGCAGGTTGCGCACGACCTTGAAGTCGCCCCCGTGAAGCAGGTAGGACGCCGACTTGAGGAAGGTCACAAACGGCGCGTCGTGTTCGAGGAACGGGACCACGCCCGGCCGCTGCGGGATCGCCTTGTCCTCGGCCTGCGCCCGGAAGTAGACGACCGTCTGCCGCGAGTGGCCCGGGCGCTCGAAGACCACTTCGACGGCCGACGCCACGCGGCGGTCCTTGACCGGCGGCGTGCGCGGGCGGAGCTGGCCGTCCTCGGCGATCTCCATCTCGCGCACGCTCACGAGCCGGGCGTCCAGGCGGACGAGCGACACGGCCAGCAGCGGCAGCGTCCCGCGAAGCTCCTGGGCTGCCGTGTCCAGCATCATGTGGCTCGTGATGAAGTAGTTCCTCGACAGCAGATCGTTGAGAGCGTGCCGGGTCTCTTCGAGCAGCCGCGCCAGCCGCTCGGGCGGGAGCTGTTCGAGGACGGGCAGGGATCCGACCGGCTCGAGGCCGAACAGGATGTATCGCTGGCAGTCGGGGAACAGCACGATCGCGTTCAGGATGTCCGGCCCGCTGAACGGATACATGAGCGTCGTGCACGTGCCGGTCGCGGGGGCGAGTTCCTTGTCGCGCCAGGCGGTCATTTGCACGAAGCGTTCCCTGGTCGCCGTCGTCCACTGGCTGTCGAACTCCCGCTGCCAGGCCTGCCATTCGGGCTTGGCGGCCACCGCGGCCAGAGGGCTCGAGGGATCGGGCGCCAGGCCGGCCAGCATTCGCGCCGTGTCGGTGAGCTCGCCGGCCGACAAGGGAGCGGGCGTGGCCTGCCGGGCGCGGGCGGGCGTCTTGCGGCGAGCCGCCACGGTCCGGGGCTCGCAGCCGAGCGAGCCGACCACCGACAGGGTCAGGACCAGTGAAACGAAGCGAAACGCGTACTTTGACATGGGACCTTTCGGGGCTCGATCGAGGATCGAACCCGTGTATCCTACCAAGCCGCGTGCCGCCCGTCAGCAGGAAAGCGCCCGTCTTCCCCGGCGCGGCCGCCGGGAGTGGCGGGGATCCCGCCCCTGCGATTCTGAAGGTCGCTTGACAGGCCCCGCCGCGAGCCGATAGTCTGCCGGCGCGATGAAACTGGCGTTCATAGGTACTCACGGCGTCGGCAAGACGACACTCTGCTACGACCTGGCGGCGGCGCTCAAGCGGCAGGGCATCAACGTGGACATGGTGAAGGAGGTTGCGCGCCTCTCGCCCCTGCCCATCAACCGCAAGACCTCCCTCGATGCGCAGACCTGGATCCTCACGACGCAGGTAGCCGAGGAGATTCGCTCGTCGGCCCACCACGAGGTGGTCGTGTGCGATCGCTCCGTGCTCGACAACTACGCCTATATGAGCTTCGCGTGCGGACGGCAGAAGGCCGTCGAGCGGTTCGTCGATTACTGGATGAAGAGCTACACGCTGCTCTTCAAGGTGCCGATCTCGGGGCAAGCGTCCGCCGATGGCGTCCGCGACACCGACGAGTTCTTCATGCGGCAGATCGACCAGCTGGTGGACAGCCTTCTGATCGAGAAGAAGCTTCCGTTCGAGCGGCTCCCCGATGGCCGCCGCGAGGCCTGGATCGACATCGTCAAGGACGTCGTCCTCAGGCACCCGGAGCTGGACGGCCGCCTGATCTAGGCGCCTGTTTCGCCACGGCGGGCCGGCGGGCCTGGCGGCGCCGGCAGCTCGTCCCCGCGCTCCAATCTCTGCGAAACTCAGAACCAGGTGTCGAATCGCGAGCTTCGCGACGTGGTCTTTCCGCCACGCGCAGCCCGGATCGTCAGCAGGTGCGGTCCGGGCTTGAACCTGGCGACAGGGATCTCGAGCAGCACGTCCGCCGCCCGGCGCGGACCAAACCTGGCGGCCGGGAGCGTGTCGGTCCACTCGAACTCGGTCGTCCCGTCGCCGTCCACGACGCGTGCCGATACGGCCACCTCATCTGCCACGGGGCCCGAGCCCTGGTAAACCCTGGCGAACGCGGTCACGCGGCTATAGGACCGGAAGCTGCGCACGGTGCTCGGCACGACGGGCATGAGCGAGGCGAGCCGGTCCTTCGGGCCGGCCACCAGGCCAGGGCTTGCGCTGAGCACGACGCCGGACAGCGAGATCGGCTCGCGCTGGAAGTCGGGCACTTCGACGTCGGCGAAGAGGCTGCCTGTCTTGCCCTCGAACTCCGCCCCGGGCGCCAGCACCGCCACAGCCGGGGCCCCAGGAGCTGCGCTGATGCCCGTCACCGAGCCGACCGCCCCAATCCGCAGCATGTAGCGCCCGGGCGGCACGTCGAGGCGCGAGAGGAACGCATACTCCACGTCTTCGTCGGCGCCGGGCGACATGCGCGCGTCCGCCTTCTCGCGCCGCGAGGCCTGGCGAGCGCCGTCGGGGGTGAATGCCGAGATCGTCAGGTCCACGTGCCCGACGACCCGCGTCGCTCGCCCGGGTGCGTGCTGCCGTACGGCCAGCGCGATCGCCAGGGCGGCCCGAGTGTCGCCGGGGATGGCGAACGGCGCGACGACCAGTTCCATCGGCAGATCGGACTTGGGAAGCAGCCCGGCCATGGCCTGATCCGCGCGAGGCGGCTTCGGGGGCGCGGAGGCCGCCTTTACCCGGGAGTTGCTCGCCGACGCGACCGGCTCCACGTAACCGGGCCGCGTCTGCGCGGTCAGCCCGGCGCGGTTCGTGCGCACCTGGACCCGGCGGAACCTGCCCTGTGCCCGGCTGTCTGCGGGCACGTACCCGAGCAGGTAGTAAGACGAGTTCTCCCGGTGAATCTGCAGGATGGCGGGCTCGTACGCATTGGTGTCGACAACCGCGAAGCCGCCCGTGTTCTCGGCGACCGAGCGGAGGTAGAGATCGTTCGATTCGCCTGGATACGCGTTGCCGCTGGTGCCGGCCATCTTCGCGAATGTAGACAGCGCCCCGCTCGGGGCGCGAAGCCCGCCCGGCGAGATCGAGTAGATGCGGATGTTGGCGCGCTGCGCGGCCTGGAAGAGTTGGAATGTCTGGTGGATGAGCAGCGCGACCTCGCCCGAAGCGCCGGCGCTGCCGTCCGAGAGGCTCGTCGACGGGCCCAGGTCCGCCGCGCCGACCGGCAGGCCCACGCTCAGGAACACGATCGTCTTGCGGCGTCCCGGATAGGCTGACAGATCGGAGGCAATCGACCGAAGCGTGCCGACGACCGCCAGGTACTTGTCCATCTCGAACCGGTTGAATTGGTCGAACGGGACGGGAACGCCGGCGGGGCCGGTCATCAGGTCAGGATCGCTGATGAACCGGTCCACCGCCGATCGCAGGAGGCCGCGGTCCGCCGTGAATTCCTGTCCCCGGCTCTTGTCCCGCGTGAACAGCACTGCGGCGCTGTCGCCGGCGGGAAGCCGGTCGACGACGTTCCCGGCCATGCGCCGGAGAGCCAGGCCTTCCACCGCCATCATCGGCGTGGCATCGTCGAGGACGATCACCGTGACGGGGCGGTTCTCGAGCGTGTCGTTGCGAACGGCGTCGGGGGCGACCTCGCGGACCCACCTGGCTGCCGGCGGCTCGGCGAGGTCCACGTCGGGGGACTTGAACTCGACGAAGGACTGGATCGATTGCGGCCGGCCGTCTTCGAGGATCGTGAAGTCGGCGGCGGTCAGGTCGTGGACCGGCTGGCGATCCTTGTCCAGGACGGTGACGTCGAGCAGCACGAGCTCGACGCCCGTTCGGAAGGTCGGCGTCGGCGCCATGGCCGGCGGGGCCTGCTGCCCGGCGAGCGGCAAGGAAGCCAGCAAGACGGTTGCCCAGCACACTCTGACACCCATGGCGCGTCTCACTCCGCCGCGGGCTGGCTCGGCCACAGCCGCTGCATCACCCGCAGGAGCACGACCCCGGACACCGCGAAGACCCCGAGCAGGAAGAAGGCGTAGCCCAGGCGGCCGTAGAGGAAGTTGCCGACGGTGAACAGCGCCGACCAGATCACCGTGCAGCCCGACACCCAGCCGACCAGCGCCAGCGGGATGTTGTCGGCATCTTCGCCCCGCCCTCTTTTCTCGAGGCCCGCTTCGATCCGGATGCGTTCCCAGCCCGGACCGAAGGGCCGGATCCTGGTGTAGAAGGCCACGAGCGTCTCGCGGGAGGTTTCGGGCCCGAGGTAGGCGGTGGCGATCCAGCTCACGCTGGTTACCGCGACGGTCGCCAGGAGGGCGACGTGGGTGCTCATCGGCAGGCCCATCCTCGCGAGGACCAGGATCCCGATCGAGACGGCGAACGACACCACCATCGCCACCACCTCGCACCAGGCGTTCACCCGCCACCAGAACCAGCGGACGAGGTAGAGAAGCCCCGTCCCCGCGCCGATCTGGAGGATGATGTCGAAGGCGTCCTTCGCCGTGTCGAGCAGGTACACCATTCCCGAGGACGCGAAGAACAGGATGATCGTGACGACGCGCCCGACGGCCACGTAGTGCTTTTCGCTCCGGTCCCTCCGGATGAACCGCCGATAGAAATCGTGGACCAGGTACGACGCGCCCCAGTTGAGGTGCGTCAGGATGGTGGACGAGTTGGCCGCGATGAGGCCGCCCACCATGAGGCCGATGAAGCCGACGGGCAGGAACTTCAGCATCGCCGGGAAGGCGATGTCGTGGCCGAGCAGGCGCGGGTCGAGGTGGGGGAAGGCCGCCTGGATGTCGGAGAGCTGCGGGTAGACCAGGATGGAGCACAGCGCCGTGATGATCCACGGCCACGGCCGCAGCACGTAGTGCGCGATGTTGAAGAAGAGCACCGCGCCGAGCGCGTCCTTCTCGCTCTTGGACGCGAGCATGCGCTGCGCGATGTAGCTCCCGCCGCCCGGCTCCGCGCCGGGGTACCAGACCGCCCACCACTGGACCGCGATCGGCATCACGAACACGGCCACGGCCATGTCCCAGTTGTTCTTGAAATCGGGCAGGATGTTGAGGTAGTTGAGGCCGCCGGGCCCCTTGGCGACCGACAGCTTGGCAATGAGGCCGCTCAGGCCGCCCACCGCCGGCGCGTGCAGCGCGAAGTAGGCCGCGGCGACGACCGCCGTCATCTTGATGAAGAACTGCACCATGTCGATGACGAGCACGCCCCACAGCCCCGAGTGGGTGGCGAACACGACGTTGAGCGCGCCGACCATCAGCAGCGTCTGCCAGCGCTCGAGGCCGAACAGCACCGCGGCGATCTTGCACGCGGCCAGGTTCACCGTCGCCATGATCATGCAGTTGAAGAACAGGCCCAGGTAGACCGAGCGGAAGCCGCGGACCACGCTGGCGGCGGTTCCGGAGTAGCGGACCTCGTAGAACTCGAGGTCGGTCATCACGCCCGACCGCCGCCACAGCCGCGCGTAGAAGAACACCGTCGAGACGCCGGTCAGCACGAAGGCCCACCAGACCCAGTTGCCGGCGACGCCGTTCCGCCGGACGATGTCGGTGACCAGGTTGGGCGTGTCGCTGCTGAAGGTGGTGGCCACCATCGAGAGGCCCGCCAGCCACCACGGGACGGCGCGGCCGGACGCGAAGAACTCCGACGTGCTGCGCCCCGCCCGCTTGCCGAAGAACAGGGCCGGCACGAAACAGACGAGCAGGGAGACGACGACGATGATCCAGTCGACGAGCTGCAGGTGCATGGCGGCTGTTCTCCGGGCCGGGTCACGATAGCACAGAGTCTCGAGCGGTGTTACCCTTGCCCCGGGCACTCAGGGCCCGAGGCTCAAGGCTCACGCAAGGGCGGTTCGGGGCTCAGGGCTGAAGGCTGAAGGCGGAATGTGTGGGGCCGGCCTCCTGGCCGGCCGGATGCGCGAGCCACGAGGCCCCTTCTACGGGAGTTCACCAGCGTGAGCCACCAGGCGCCCGGCATCTTCGGCGACGTGTTCGGCCCGGTCATGCGGGGGCCGTCGAGTTCACACACCGCCGGTTCGTACCACATCGCCGTCATGGCGAGGGCGCTGCTCGGGGCGCCGCCGGTTCGAGCCCGTGCGCGGTTCGACCCGGCCGGCTCGTACGCCCGCGTCTACAGGGAGCAGGGCGTGGACCGGGCGTTCGCGCTGGGCCTCCTGGGATGGCCGCTGACCGACACGCGGTTCTTCGGCGCGCTGGACGAAGCGGCGTCGGCCGGCGTGTCGCTGGCGTTCGAGATCGCGCCGCTCGCCGGCGCCGACCACCCCAACACGGTGGACATCGAGCTCTCTGCGGCCGACGGCGCGCTCGCCACGCTTCGAGCCGCGTCGGTGGGCGGCGGCGCCATCCAGGTGACGCGAGTCAACGGCTGGCCGGTCAGCCTGGGCGGCGAGACCTACGCCGTGCTGGTCGAGGTCGCTGTCGAGAAGGTCAACGACGTCCTGTCCGTGCTCGCGCCGGGCGCGACAGCGGTCGAGGAGATCAGGGTCGTCGAGCGCGAGGGCAGCCGGCTGCTGATCGCGCGACGCCTCTCGCCGCTCGACCCCGAGGCCGGGTCCCGCGTCGGAGCCGTTTCGGGAATGCGCGCGCTGCACGAGCTTCCGCCCCTCGCGCACGTCAAGCGCGGACATCCGCTGTTCGAGTCGGCCGACGCGATGCTGGTGCTGGCCGAGCGACGGGGCGGCTCGCTAGGCCAGGTGGCGCTCGCCTACGAATGCCAGCTGTTGGACCTCGATGAGCAGACGGTCGTTGCGGAGATGACGCGTCGCCTGGGCATCATGCGCGCCGCCGTGCGCGACGGGCTGAGCGCGTCGGCGCCGCCGATGCAGCTGCTGGAGCCCACGGCGCGGCGCGTGCTCGACGCCGAGCGGACCGGACGCGTCGCCATCGGCGGGCTCCACACGCGGGCCGCCGCGCGCGCGATGGCGGTCATGCACGTCAACGGCGCCATGGGCGTCGTCTGCGCGGCGCCGACCGGAGGCTCGGCGGGCGTGATTCCCGGCGTGATCGTGTCGCTGATGGAGGAGCGAGGCCTCGACGAGAGCGCGGCGGTGAGGGCCCTGTTCGCCGCGGCGGCCGTCGGGCTCATCGTGTCGTTCCGCGCGACGTTCGCGGCCGAAGTGGCCGGTTGCCAGGTGGAAATCGGCGCCGCCGGCGCCATGGGGGCGGCGGCCGTGGTCGAGGCCGCGGGCGGCACCGCGCGCCAGGCCGCCGACGCGGCGGCCATTGCCTTCCAGAACACGATGGGGTCGGTGTGCGACCTGGTGCAGGGTATCGTGGAGATCCCGTGTCACACGCGGAACGCCGCGGCGGCCGCGTCGGCATTCGTCTGCGCCGACCTGGCGATGGGCGGCTACCTCAACCCGATCGGCCTCGACGACACGATCGACGCCGTCGGCGCGGTCGGGCGCATGTTGCCGTCCGAGTTGCGCTGCACGGCCCGCGGCGGCCTCGCGGTGACACCCAGCGCGATGCGGCTGGTGAAGCGCGCTCTTGAGCCCTGAGCCCTGAGCCTTGAGCCCTGAGCCCGTAGCCCGTAGCCCGAAAGGACGACGACCGTGAGACGACGATTTGTCGGCGTGGTGGTCGCGTTGGCGGTGCTGGCGCATGCGTCGGCGTGGGGGCAGGGACTGCCCCTCACGACGCCCGAGGCGGTGGGCCTGTCCGGGCCCCGCGTCGAACGCCTCACCTCCTTCATGCGGGACTCGGTCGCCAGGGATCAGATCGCCGGGGCCGTCGTCGTCATCGCGAGAGCCGGCAAGATCGCCGTGCTCGAGCCCGTCGGCTGGATGGACGTCGAGAAGAGGCTGCCGATGCGGAAGGACACGATCTTCCGCATGGCGTCGATGACCAAGGCCGTCACCTCGGTCGCGGCGGTCATGCTGATGGAGGAAGGGCGGCTTCGACTGGCCGATCCGGTCTCGAAGTACTTGCCCGCGTTCACATCGACCACCGTGCTCGTGCCGGGGCCGGCTGGAAGTGGACGATACGGCGCGGCGCCGGCCAGGCGTGAGATCACGATTCGAGATCTGCTGACGCACACGGCGGGAATCTCGTACGGATCCGGGCCGGCCGACGCGGCCTACAAGGCTGCCGGACTGTTCGGGTGGTATCTCGCGGACAAGGCCGAGCCGATCGGGCCGCTGATGGAGCGGCTGGCGACGCTGCCGTTTGCCGCGCAGCCGGGGGAGCGGTTCGTCTACGGGTACAGCACCGATGTCCTGGGCGCCGTTATCGAGAAGGCGTCGGGCACGACGCTCGACGAGTTCGTTCGCACGCGCATCTTCGAACCGCTGAAGATGGTGGACAGCGCCTTCTTCCTGCCGAAGGAGAAGCGCGACCGGCTGGCGGTGGTGTACGCGCTGGGCGCCGACGGCAGGATCGCGCGCGCGCCGGAAGGCGGAACGGGCCAGGGGGAGTTCATCGACGGCCCGAGAGCCTGCTTCGGCGGCGGCGCCGGCCTCCTCTCGACGGCCGCCGACTACACGCGCTTCCTGCAGATGCTGCTCAACGGCGGAGAGCTGGACGGCGCGCGGCTGCTCGGGCCCAAGTCGGTCGAGATGATGACGTCCAACCAGGTGGGGAAGCTCTATCGCGAGGACGGCAGCCTGGGATTCGGCCTCGGGTTCGAAACCACGGAGGACGTTGGCGCGGCCGGTCGTCCCGATTCGCTCGGCGCGTTCGGGTGGGGCAGCGCCTACTACTCGAAGTACTGGGTCGATCCCCGTGAGAAGCTCGTGGCGGTGTTCCTGACGCAGCTCAATCCGGCCGGGAATCTCGACGTGCAGGACAAGTTCCGCTACCTCGTCTACCAGGCGATCGTGAAGTAGGCCGGCGCGGGCGCACCGGCCTTCCTCACGACCTCGCATCGCTCACTTGACGCGCGCCAGGCACGCCGCGGCAGCCGCCACCACGGCCGGCGTCGGCTCGGCGTCGGTCTCCTGGACCACGCCGAACAGCCCGAGCAGTTGCTCGTGCAGACGGCGCAGCACCGCGCTCGGCGCATCGCCTTCCGCCCACGGCGCCGGCTGTTCGGGCCTGGCCCGGGGTGGCGGCGAGCCGGCTTCGGTTCGGACGATCTCGTCGTGCACGCGGGCGATCGCGTCGTAGAGCCTCATCGACAGCGCGAACTGGCCTTCCAGCGCCGTGAGGGGCGTCTTCACGCGCGGGTCCATCTTCACCAGGAGCGGCGCCGTCTGAACCGTTGCGCCAACCGTCAGGCGGACGGTGTAGGCCCCCGGGACCGCCCACGGCCCCTTCGGCTCCCTGGCCGTATCGCCGGGCGTCGCCGCGATGGGGTAGGACCATTCGAACACCTTGGGCGGCGGCCAGTGGAGGTCCCACACGAACCGGTGCATCCCGGGCGTGGCGGCCGGCACGCGGGTCGGCTTGATCCAATAGGCCGGCCAGTTTCCGACGTCCTTCACCGGCTCGACCGGATCGGTGCTCGAGAACCGCCGCACGGGCCTGCCGCTACCGTCGAGAATCTCGATGACGACCGGGCCCAACGCCTGCGACTTCAGCCAGTAATCGATGACCGCGCCGTCGGGCGGGTTCTGTCCGGCCGGCTCGTCCGGCGGCAGCGGCGTGTCGGTGTTCTTGTCCCACTGCACGCGCCAGGCATCCTGCGGCCGGTAGAGGTGGACGGGCGCGGCCGCCACCGCCTCGCTCACCTGCCTGAGCGGCGTGATGTCGTCGAGAATCCAGAACGACCGGCCGTGCGTGGCCACCACCAGGTCGTCGTCTTTCTCGATGAGGTCCCTGATCGACGTGGCCGGCATGTTCAGCCTCAGCGATTGCCAGTGGTCCCCGTCGTCGAACGAGACATAGACCGCCTGCTCGGTCCCGGCGAAAAGGAGCCCTCGACGCTTCGGATCCTCCCGCACGACGTTGACCGTTCCGCCGTCGGGGATGCCCGACGTGATGTGTGCCCACGTCCGCCCGCCGTCCCGCGTCCGGAAGATGTGCGGGTGGAGGTCGTCGAGGCGGATCGTGTTGACCGCCGCGTAGGCCGTGTTCGGGTCGAAGTGCGACGCGTCGATCAGCGACACCTTGGCCCATGGCGTCAGATCGGGCGGCGTCACGTTGGCCCAGTGCTGGCCGCCGTCGGTCGTCAAGTGGATGAGGCCGTCATCGGTGCCCGCCCACATGCGGCCGGCCTCGAGCGGCGAGGGCGCGATCGTGTAGACGACGCCGCGCCTGGACGGCTTGGCCTCGGCCGACCCGAGGTACGTGCCGACGTTGGGCGGCGCTTCCCAGGTCGCCCGCGTCAGGTCGGGGCTGATGGCCGTCCAGTGCCGGCCCCCGTCGGCCGTCTTCCACACACGATTGGCCGCGAAGTAGAGGGTCTTCGGGTCGAGCGGCGAGAAGAGCACCGGCTGAGTGCGAATCACGCGGTAGTCGGGGTCGTTGGTGGGACCGACGACTGGCGCGATGTTCTGCACCTCGCCGTTGCGGCGGTCGTAGCGCGTGACCCGTCCGCCGTAAACGATGTCCGGGTCGAGCGGGTCCGGCGCGACGTAGCCGTATTCGTCAACGCCGACCGGGTGCCACTCGCGAAACGTGATCCGCCCGTCGTCGCCTCGGCTCGAGATGCACACCGAGCCGCTCTCCTGCTGCCCGCCGCAAACCCGGTACGGGAACGCGTTGTCGGCGGCCACGTGGTAGAGCTGCGCCGTCGGCTGGTTGTACCAGGAGCTCCAGGTCCGGCCGCCGTTGACGGTCACGACCGCGCCCTGATCGGACGCGAGCAGGATGATGTCCGGATTGTCCGGGTTGATCCACAGGCGGTGATAGTCGTCGCCGCCCGGCGCGCCGCGAAGCGCCGAGAAGGTCTTCCCGCCGTCCACCGACTTCCAGGTCACCACGCTCGCCGCGTACACGATGTCGGGGTTCTTCGGATCGACCTTGACCTCGGCGAAGTCGTCTCCGCGCTCGGTGACGTACGGGTCGTCATTGACGAGCGTCCAGGTCTCGCCGGCGTCGTCGGATCGGTAGAGCCCCGAGTTCTCTCTGGCCTGGATCGTGACGAAGACTCGCCGCGGCCGGCTGGGCGCGATCCCGATGCCGATGCGCCCCAGGTGGTCTTTGGCGAAGGTGGGCAGCCCGGCTGTCAGCTGGCGCCAGGTCGTGCCGCCGTCGGCCGATTTGTAGAGGCCGCTGCCCGGGCCCTCGAACTCGCCGTTCTCCCACGGCGCCTGCCTGTGCTCCCACAACGCCGCG
Source organism: uncultured Acidobacteriota bacterium (assembly GCA_963717945.1). Taxonomy (GTDB): domain Bacteria; phylum Acidobacteriota; class Vicinamibacteria; order Vicinamibacterales; family Fen-181; genus FEN-299. The sequence goes on from CAVQXT010000007.1 coordinate 1,433,247, forward strand.
TAGACGACGTCCGCGTTGGCGGGATCGACGACGACGTCGATGCCGCCGGTGTTCTCGTCGCGGTAAAGGACCCTCTGGAACGTCTGGCCGCCGTCGGTCGATCGGAAGATCCCGCGCTCCGTGTTCGGGCCGTACGGGTGACCGAGCACCGCGACCCACAGGCGGCTGGGGTTGCGGGGATCGACGGCGATCTGGGGAATCTGCTGTCCGTCGCGCAAGCCAAGGTGCTGCCAGGTCCTGCCGGCATCGGTCGATTTGTAGACGCCGTCGCCTGTCGAGAGGTCGGGCCGCTGCAGCCCCTCGCCGCTGCCGACGTAGACGATCTCAGGGCTGGAAGGGGCGACGGCGATCGCGCCGATCGAGCCCGTCGGCTGGTCGTCGAAGATCGGCGTCCACACGCGGCCGTAGTCGGTGCTCTTCCACACGCCGCCGTTGCAGGCGCCGATGTAGAAGACGCTCGGCTGGCCGGGCACCCCGGTGGCCGCCTTCGTGCGGCCGCCGCGGAATGGGCCGATCATGCGGTAGCGCAGGTCGCCGCAACAGGCCTGGAACAGATCCTTCGCCGACGCGGCGGGCGAGGGGGCCTGGCGCGCGGACGGCGCGACTTCGACGAGCGCACAAAGGACGGAGCAAACGACGAGCGATCGGGCTCGGAGAGTCATCCGAGCAGTGTAGTCCGATCAATACCCCGCGGCCAGACCGTGCTTGCGCGGATCGAAGAGGCCTTCCCAGCCGGTCGCGGTCCGCTTGATCGCGGTCAGCGAACCCGTGGCCCCGGGCTGCGTCTTGTAGCCCATCCTGTTCAACTGAGCGACGACGTCGGCCGGAACGCCGTCCTTCTCGTACTCGAGCTGGTCGGGCAGCGCCTGGTCGTGGATTCGCGGCGCGCCCACCGCGTCGGCGAGCGTCATGCGGTAGTCGACGACGTTGACGATCGCCTGGACGACGGCCGTAATGATGCGGGGGCCGCCGCGCCCGCCGACGAGCATCAAGACCTTGCCGTCGCGATCGAGCACGATGGTCGGCGCCATCGCCGACAGCATCCGCTTGCCGGGGGCGATCGCGTTGGCTTCGCCCTGCACCAGGCCGAACTGGTTCGGCGTGCCGGGCTGCACGGCGAAGTCGTCCATCTCCTGATTCATGAAGAAGCCCCCGCCGGGCACCCACACTCCGGGTCCGTACAGCCCGTTGATCGTCGTCGTGATGACCACCGCGTTGCCGCTCCCGTCTACGACGGCGTAGTTGGTGGTGTCGGTCCCCTCACTGGCCACGGGCTTGAGCGAGGAAGTCGGCGTGGCCTTCGCCTCGGGGATCCCGGCCTGCAGCTGCTGCGCGTACGTCTTGTTCATCAGCGTCGCGAGCGGCATCTTGACGAACGCGGGGTCGCCGAGCGTGTTGTTCCGGTCCACGAAGGCCCGCTGAAACGCGGAGGCCAGCCGGTGCAGCGCCAGCGCGCTGTTCCATGGGGCGGCTTCCGGCCACCGCTCCAGGATGTTCAGCGATTCGATCGTTGTGATCCCGCCCGACGACGAGGGCGGCATCGCGACGATCCGCCGGCCCCGGTAACTGCCGACGAGCGGTTCTCGCCAGACCGGCCGGTAGGCCGCGAGGTCCGCGGCCGTGATCGTGCCATGGCCCCGCCGCATCTCGGCCGTCACGGCCTCAGCGACCGCTCCCTGATAGAACCCATCGGCGCCGTTGTCGGCGATCGCCTGGAGCGTGCGCGCGAGATCGGCCTGCACGAACCGCGTGCCGGGGGCTGGCGCGTGGCCGCCCGGCAGAAAGAGGCTCGCTCCAGCGCTTCTGCCGATCACGTCCGCGTTCTGCGAGACGGAGGTGCTGAAGATCTGGTCCACGATGAACCCGTCGCGAGCCAGGCGAATGGCCGGAGCCATGACCTCGGCGCGGGGGAGCGTACCGTGCTTCTCGAGCAGGGCGAGCAGGCCGGCCACGCTGCCGGGCACGCCGGACGCACGGTAGCCGACCAGGCTTTCGTCAGTCGGCTTGCCATCGGGGCCAATGTACATGTTGCGGGATGCGGCTGCCGGCGCCGTCTCCCTGAAATCGAGCGCCGAGTCGGTCGTACCCATCCGGGCCACGGCATAGCCGCCGCCGCCAATGTTGCCCGCCTCCGGGTACGCCACGGCCAGGGCGAAGCCGACCGCCACCGCGGCGTCAACGGCATTGCCGCCGGCCTCGAGGATCTCGACGCCGGCCTGGGTGGCCAGCGCGCAGTTGGAGGCCACCATGCCGTGCGGAAAGGCCGGGGCCTGCGCGCCGGGCCGGTACGTCCAGGACGACGGGAACGTGGCGAGCTCCGCGTTGGCCTGTCGCGATGGCGGTGTCGACGGCGCCTGCAGGCTCCCCTGGTGGAGCGCCACGCCGGCGATCACCACGGCGAGGAGAACCGAACCGCTGATGGGAAGGACCGAGCGGCGCATGAGAGTCCTCCGATACGAGAGAGGAGCCGGCGGGGAGCCGCTCCGCGGCGGCTCCCGTCCGGCCGTGACCGACTGGCCGGGCGTCAGCGCGCCGGCGCGCTGACGGGCGGCGGCGTGCTGAGCACCAGGTTCTCGATGAAGAACTCCATCATCCGGTCCGGTGCGACGCCCGAGTGGCCGGCGTCCGGCCCGACCTGCACTTCGAAGCTCTTGCCCGCCTTCCTGAGCGCGGCGATGAGCTGCATCGAGTTGGTCGGGTGGACGTTGTTGTCGGCGGTCCCGTAGTAGATGAGGAGCCGGCCGTTCAGCTTGTCGGCGTAGGTCATGGCGCTGCCGGCTTCGTAGCCCTCCTTGTTCTCCTCCGGGATCCACATATACCGCTCGGTGTAAATGGTGTCGTAGTGGTACCACGCCGTCGGCGGCGACGAGGCCGAGCCGGCGCGGAATACCTCGGGATGGCGCAGCACGCACATCAGCGATGCGTACCCGCCGTAGGAGGTGCCGTAGATCCCGACGCGCTGCCTGTCGAAGTAGGGGCGATTCCAGAGCGCCCTGACCCCTTCGGCCATGTCGTCCATCTCGACCTGGCCCAGCTTCATGTAGATGGCGTCCAGCGTGCGCTTGCCCATGCCCGGCGCGGCGCGTGAGTCGAGGTTCAGCACGAGGAAACCGTATTCCGTCAGGGCAACGGGCGGCACGAACGTCTCGCGCGCGGTGTTGCTGGCCGACGCGGGGCCGCCGTACACCTGCACCAGCGCCGGGTACTTCTTCGTCGGGTCGAAGGTGGACGGGAAGTTGATCACCCCGTGCAGCGTCGTCTTGCCATCGGCCGCCAGGTAGGTGAACATCTCGGCTCTCTTGAATCCGAGCTGTTCGTACTTGGTCATGTCGCTCGCCAGGAGCTCGGCGACCACCTTGCCCCTCGCGTCGAGCAGGCGCGTGGCCGGCGGCTTGTCGTGCGTCTGGTAGACGTCCACGATGTGCTGGTTGTCCGGGGCGATGCCGCACGATCCCGCGCCCGCGCCACCCGGTCCGCCGCGTGCCCCGGCCGGCCTGGGCATGCAGCTCCCGATCGTGTGGTTGAAGGCCGGGTCGGTGAGGCGCACGTTCCCCTTGCCGTCGAGGCCGACGCGGTGCAGTTGCGTCTTCAGGTAGTTGTCGCCGTCACGAGCGGTGTAGAACACCAGCCCGGCGACCTCGTCGACCTTGACGAGCGCGACCGCTTCGAACGTCGTGTGCGAGGTCAGCGGGAGCAGCAGCTTGCCCGAGAGGTCGTACAGGTAGAAGTTGCGCCAGCCGGTGCGCTCGGACTCCCAGATGAACCGGCGCCCGTCCTTCAGGAAGACCATCGCCGGCCGGTTGTCGACCCAGCCGGTGGGCCATTCCTCGTGGATGACGACGCGGCACGCCCCCGTCGTCGGGTTGGCGGCGGCCAGCTCGAGGATGTTCTGCCGGCGGTTCGTGCGGTTGAAGAGCAGCTCGGTGCCGTCGGGCGACCAGGCGACGCTGTAAACGTAATGGCCGACGACCGCGTTGTCGAACGGCTTGCCGTCGCGGACGTCCACCCTCACGGTCTTCCCGGTGACGCGGTCGAAGACGAAGAGATCGACAACCGGGTTGGGCCGTCCCGCTTTCGGGTAAGCCTCGACGTCGATGCGGCTGTAGAGCTTCGTCTGATCCATCTGCAGGTAGTAGTCGTCCACCTGCTTCTCGTCGAAGCGGTAGTAGGCGAGCTTCGTGCTGTCGGGCGACCACCACATGGCGGTTGTCTGCGAGAGTTCCTCGCCATACACCCAGCTGGCCGTGCCGTACTTGATGCGGTCCTTCTCGTTGCCATCGACCGTCAGCGCCCGCTCGTTCGCGCCCGACGTCTCGCTCAGCCAGAGGTTCCGGTCCCTGTAGAACGCCTTGAACTGGTTGTCGGGAGAGGCCGCGGTCGCCACCTGGCGTCCCCGCTCGGGCGCGCCGCCTCGGGCGGACGGCGGACGTCCCTCGCCACGCTGCCCGGCGCCGCCGGCGCGCTCGGGCGCCGGACCGATCTCGGTCGAGGTCCTGGCGGCGATGTCGTACCGGTAGAGCAGCGCGTCCTTCTGGTATTCGAACGCCGTCCCGGCGTCCTTCCAGGTCACCGAGAGCGCGCCGGACTTGAAGGCGCCGGTGACCTCCTTGCTCATCTTCTGGTATTGCTCGTAGCCGGGCATGCTCTTGAGGCGGTCCTGCGCCACGAGCGTCGCGGCCACGACAGCGAGCGCGGCGAGCAGCACGAATCCTGCGCGGCGGGTCGCCGCCAGCCGGGGTCCAATCGTCAACATCCGATACTCCTCGTGTTCGGGGGCACGTGCGTGTCCCACGCTTGTACCCGATTTGGGCCACGGAGGCAATGTCCGACTCGTCTGTCTGTCCGACCCCTGACAGCGGCCCTGGCGGCAGGAGGCGGATGCGTGCGGCTGGTCGCGCCTTCGTGGTAGTTTCGTCAGATGCCGCTCCTGACCGTGGACCACGTCTCGATCGCCTTCGGCCATCTCCCGTTGCTCGACGACGCGAGCGCGCAGGTCGAGGCGGGGGAGCGGGTGGCGGTCATCGGGCGGAACGGGACGGGGAAATCGACGCTCCTGCAGATCGTGAACGGGGAAGTCGCTCCTGACTCAGGATCGGTGTGGCGCCAGGTTGGGCTGAAGACCGCCAGACTCGACCAGGACGCGTCACTGTCGGATTCCCGGACCGTGTTCGAGGTGGTGGCCGAGGGGCTGGGGAGCTTGAGCGAGTTGGTGGCGGCGTACCACCATGCGGCCGTGCTGGTGGCGGACGACGCGCAGGTGGCGCGGCTGGAGCGCCTGGGTCGCTTGCAGCACGAGCTCGAGGAGCGCGACGGCTGGCGCCTCGAGGAGCGCGTCGAGCAGGTGTTGTCGCATCTCGATCTGCCGGCGGATGCGGCCGTGGACACGTTGTCGGGCGGATGGCGCCGCCGCGTCCTGCTGGCCCGCGCCCTGGTGTCGCAGCCCGACCTGCTGCTGCTCGACGAACCCACCAACCACCTGGACATCGACGCCATCGCGTGGCTCGAAGCGTACCTCGCCGATTTCGCCGGCGCGGTCGTCTTCGTCACCCACGACCGCGCCTTCCTCCAGCGTCTCGCCACCCGCATCGTCGAGCTGGACCGCGGGCGGCTGACGTCATGGCCGGGCGACTACGCGACGTTCCTGCGACGGAAGGAAGAGGCGCTCGCGGCCGAGGCGGGCCAGCAGGAGAAGTTCGACCGGAAGCTGGCCGAAGAGGAGGCCTGGCTGCGGCAGGGGATCAAGGCCCGGAGGACGAGGAACGAAGGCCGGGTGCGCGCGCTGCTGAAAATGCGCGAGGAGCGCGCCGCGCGGCGGACGCTCCTGGGCGCGGTCCGGATGCAGGTCGAGCACGCCGACCCGTCCGGCAAGCTGGTGTTCGAGGCGGAGGCCATCGGCAAGCGCTTCGCCGATCGGGTCGTGGTGGACGGGTTCTCGGCGCGGGTCATGCGCGGAGACCGCGTGGGCGTGATCGGCGCCAACGGCGTCGGCAAGACCACGCTGCTGCGCATGCTGCTCGGCGAGCTGGCGCCGGACCAGGGGGAAGTGCGGGCGGGCGCCAACGTGCAGGTGGCCTACTACGACCAGCAGCGCGAGCAGCTCGACCCGGAACGCACGGTCTTCGACACGGTCGGCGAGGGGAGCGAGGTCGTCGTGGTGGCCGGTCGCTCGCGCCACGTGAACGGGTACCTCAAGGACTTCCTGTTTCCCCCGGAGCGGGCGCGTTCGCCCGTGAAGGCGCTGTCCGGGGGCGAACGGAACCGGTTGCTCCTGGCGCGGCTGTTCACGCGGCCGGCCAACGTCCTGGTGCTCGATGAGCCGACCAACGACCTCGACCTCGAGACGCTCGAGCTGCTCGAGGCGCAGCTGGTCGAATGGCCCGGGACGCTGATCCTCGTCAGCCACGACCGCGTGTTCCTCGACAACGTCGTGACGAGCACGTTCGTGTTCGAAGGCGACGGTCGCGTCGCCGAGTACGTCGGCGGCTACGAGGACTACCTGCGCGCGAGTCACGCCGCTGCGCGGGCCGCGGCCGAGGTGCCGGACCTGGAAGGCCGCCGTCGCGCGAGCGTGGCGGCGAGACGTGATGCGGCGGGCGCGGCCGGATCGGTCGCCGCCGGGAAGCGCCTGTCGTACATGGAACAGCGGGAGTTCGACGGGTTGCCCGCGCGCATCGAGGCGCTCGAGGCCGAGCAGCAGCGGTTGCACGCCGCCGTGGCCGCTCCCGAGTTCTACAAAGAGACGCCGGACGAAATCAGGAAGACGCTGGCTCGTCTCGACGAGCTGCAGGCCGCCCTGCTCGCCGCCTACGCGCGCTGGGACGATCTCGACTCCCGGCGCCCGACGTAATTTCGCCCGTCGCCCCCAATTGGATCGGGACGAATTTCAGTTTCTGCCAACTTGGCACGGAAGTTCCAATTCGTCCCGATCCAATTGACGCTAGCGACGTCCCAGGTCCGGTGCGTAGAGCGGTGCGGCCGCCACGACCGGCGCCGAGGGCTCGTTCGAGACCGTGACCGCGAAGATGCGAATCCGGTCGTTGACCGGGAGCACGATGGCCGTCGCGCCCGCCGGCAGGTCCACCGCATACTCGAACACGTAACTGAAGATGTACGGCTCGTTGCCTTCTCGGGAATGGCGATGGGTCGTCACCAGGGCCACCGTGTCGCGCTTCATGAAGCCTGGACGGATGTTCTCGAGCCCCGTGATCGCAGGCAGCGGCGCCGGCGCTCCTGGCTTCGCGCCCGGGGCTCCTGCCACGGGTTTGGGCGCAGGCACCCACTTCGTCACCATCTGCGATTCGATGTCGGCGAGGGCCCAGGACTGATCTTCCGTCTTGGCGACGAATACCTCGCGCAGAATCCGGTCGTCGCGCAGCCGGCTGTCCCACTGGCCGATGGCACCCGACCATTCCTGGACGTTGAACGGCACCCGCGAAGCCGCGGCGCCTTGCCGCTCGATGGTCAGGGCCGCGCGCTGGTCCGCGCCGACGGCGGAGGCCAGAATGTAGACGCGATTGAACGCGCCCTTCGGCAGCGCGACCCGCTGTCCTTTCGCCGCCATCACGTTCCTGGCGCCTGCCGTGGTCGGGCCGAAGCGGAAGGACACGGCGCCGAGCGACAGCGAGTCGGGAATCTGCTCGGCGGGGAAGGCATGGCCTCGGCCGTCGAAATCGGCGCCGGCCCGGTTGGCGTCGCTCGACGTCCCGTTGAGATCGAAGGCCAGCGCCAGCGGCACGCTCGTGACCGGCGCGACACGAACGCCAGGAGTGGCCGTCGTCACCGCGAACGTCCTGGGCTGGTACGCGCCGAGCGTGAAACTCAGCTTGCCGCCGGCCACTTCGGCGTCACCGAGCGGCTCCTCGGCCGCGTTGATCTCACGCGCCTTCTGGACGCCGCCGGGCAGTGCGAGCTGCACGGGGCCCGTCGGCTTCCCGTAGAGTTCCTGCACGCGGATGACCAGCTCGTCGGAGTCCTCGGCCTTCTTGAACGCGCGCACCGCCACCTGGCCGCCGGTGTCGGTCATCTCGAGCAGCCCGAAGGCGCGGCCAAGGGCGCCGTCGTGGGGCTGCGCCTGGAAGGCGGACAGCGGCTGGTTCAGCCGCGCCGCCGTCATCGGCACGCGGCCGTCGCGCCAGCCGCCCGCATGCCCGGCGATGGCGTAGGTGAAGTGGTGGTGGCCGATATCGTTGGTGCTCTGGTAGACGAAGCTCTCGTTCGGCCTCGGCGTGTGGATCAGCGTGAGCCGCAGCTCGTTGTCGGCCGGCTTGTCCCAGCCGTACTTGGAGTCGTTGACGATCGCGGCGCCGAAACGCCCGCCGGCATCGGTGATGTCGGCCCACTGCTGCGCGGGGACCTCGTAGAGGTCGGCCGTGGCGTTGGGGCGCTCGAACGTGCCGAGGCCGAGATCGTAAGTGGCCTTGGGGCTCGAGGCGGTCAGCGGAAATGATGCCTTCAGGAGCCGGCCCGGGGACCGCCAGTCCACCTGGGTGTCGAACTCGACGCGGTCGCCTCCCTGGGCCAACTGGATGCGCTGCACGATCTTCGAGCCCTCCACGGTCCGTGTGACTTCCAGCACGACCCTCGCCGGGCCGCGCTCGAGGATGCGGACCGTCGGCCTGGCCGCGCAGGCCAGCGGCGGCTTGCTGACCGTCTCCCACAAGATCTCCCACGCCGGCCAGCGAAACGAGGGGTTGTCGAACAACTCGAGGCGCGCGGGCGCCTTCAGCAGTTCCGTGGCGGCCAGCTTGTCGAAGATCGACGCGACATCGCCGTTGGCGTCGAGCTTCACCCGGTAGCGGTCGCTCTCGAGCGACGACAGGGTGACTTTCAGCGAACCCGGCCCGGCGGGTTTCGCGGCGCGGGCGACGTCGAACACCTTGAAGGCGATCGGCGGCATCTCGGCCAGAAACGCGATCGTGGCACTGCCCGGCTGGCTCGACACCACCTGCGCCGGCACGTCGCGGCCCGTGGCCGTGTCGATGACGCGCACGCCCGCGGCCGGCGGCCCCGGCCACCGCACCGTGGCTTCGAGCGGATCGGCGCGTCCGACGCCGAGGGCGTTGTAGACGACGAGCGGGACGTGGGCCGACGCGGAGCCCGACGGCGCGGCCGGGCGCGTGTCGAGGCCGCTCGCCACGGCGCCAACCGCGCCGGTCAGCACCGACGCGAACTGGTTCGCGGAGATGAGCTCGTCGTTCCACGAGAACTGGTAGGCCTGGGGAATGCTCGTGCCCGTGAGATCGTCGTGGAACTGGTGCCACAGGAACCTCGTCCACGCCGCCCGCAGGCGCTCGCGGGGGTAGGCGGGCCCGCCGACCCACTCGGCCGCGACGCTGGCGCGCTCCGCCGCGTCGGCGAGCTGCTCGTTCCGCCGGTTGAACGCCTTCATCGCCGCCTGAGAGGTGTAGCAGCCGACGCCGTGCGTCTTGAGCAGGAGTTCGCCCTCGTAGACCGGCAGCGACGCGCGCTCGGAGGGAGTCAGGTCGCGCGCGAGCTGGTCGGCCGAGACGTTCCGGACCTGCACCGCGCCCGCCGTGTTGTCGATCGCCTTCTCGACCCACTCGACCGACTGGGCATCCGGCGCGCCCCCCTGGTCGCCGACGCCGAAGTACCGGAAGCCGATCGTCCGCCCCGACGGAAGCGCGACCATGTCGCCGGTCCACTTGGGGTCGTTCGAGATGTCGCTCCTCACCTCGGCCACGTAGTCGCCGGCTCGCAGCGAGGCCACCAGCGCCTGGCCATCCGGCCCCTTCCACAGGCCGACGGCGAACGGCGTCGGCCTGGCTGCGCCCCACGACAGCTTCTGCGTCGAAAAGGCGCGAAGCCCGGACTGCGCGCCGATCGACGGCAGCGCGAAGCCGAACCCGAAGCAGTCGGGCAGGTAGATGTCGAGCGGGACCCGGCCGAACTCCTGCCGGAAGAACCGCTTGCCGTAGAGCGCCTGCCGGAACAGGGCTTCGGGGGAGGGGATGTTCGTGTCCACCGCGTTGATCCAGGACCCCGAGAGACGCCACCGGCCGTCGCCCACGTACTTCTGCAGCCGCGTCCACGCCTCGGGGTGGTACTCCTTGAACCACATGTAGTGGATCGCCCCCTCGAAGTTGAACGTGTAGTCGGGGAAGCGATCGATCAAGGCGAAGTTGTCGAAGAAGGTCGAGGGCACGAACTGGCGGATCGTGTCCTGGACCGTCCAGTTCCACTGCGTGTCCAGGTGCGAGTTCGACACCAGGTAGAGGGTGGGCCTCTGCGCGGCAGGCGGCTGCTGGGTGTGCACGCCCGAGGCGCCGAGCCAGGCGGCGACGACGCTGACGACGAGGATGCGCGTGAGTGTCATGGACCACCCTCCGGTGGCGCGAAATCGGCCCTTGACGCCGGGCGCGAGACCAATCACTCTAGTTCGAGCCCCGTCGATGTAGTTCCACGGAGATCGCGATGGCTGACGCCGCCCGGACCGATGAACTCCTGGCCTTCTTCAAGGCCCTCTCGGATGCCAACCGCCTGAAGATCGTCGCGCTGCTCGCCGCGGGGGAGCGCTCGGTCGAGCAGCTGGCCGCCAAGCTCGGGCTCACTTCGCCGACCGTGTCGCACCACCTGGCGCGGCTGTCGGCCATCGGCCTCGTGAGCGCGCGGGCCGAGGGGTATTACAGCATCTACCGCCTCGAGGAGGGCGCCCTGGCGGCGATGTCGCTCCGCCTGCTGAACGAGGCCACGCTGCCCGCCGTGGCGGCCGGCGTCGAGACCGACGCCTACGACCGGAAGGTCCTCGCGACGTTCATGCACGAGGACGGCCGCATCCGGGCGTTCCCGGCCCAGCGCAAGAAGGAGCTGGCCATCCTCCGCCACGTGGTCAAGGCCTTCGAGCCCGGCCGGCGCTACAGCGAGAAGGAAGTCAACACCGTGCTGCGCCGCTTCAACGCCGACACCGCTCGGCTCCGGCGCCACCTGGTCGACTTCGGCTTCATGCTGCGCCAGGGCGGCGGGGGCGACTACTGGACCGCCGAGGCGTCCGGCCGCTGACCGGCGCGGGTCACCTCGCCGGCGGGTTCTCGATCGTGTCCCACACCATCGACACCATCCGGTCCGACCCGACAAACAGCCCGTCCGGCCGGCGACGGTAGGCGATCATGTCGTTGTAGATCACGCCGCTCATCCGCAGGTTGAACCCGAGGCCGGCCAGGTACTGCAAGCGGAGGTTCCGGTCCCGGTTGATCGCCGCGTCCTTCAGCCAGCCCTTCATGTCCGACGCCCGCCCGGCGTAGGTGCCCAGCAATTCCACCGCCGTCGGGAAGCCGATCTCCCGCAACGACGCGGCCACCACCCGGTACTCCGGCCGCTCCAGCTTCTCCTGCCACGCGTCCACGTCGATCCGGGTCGGCTCGACCTGGCCGAGCAGCACGAGGTCGTAGCCGGCGTTGTCCACCGTGTTCGCGAACACCACGCCGTTCGGGAACGCGTCGAAGAACGTGGCGATCTCGCTCTTCACCGCCTCCTCGTTGCTCTGATAGAGCTGCACGAAGATCGTGACGACGCCGCCGGGGTTCAGGTGGCGCTTGGCCAGCTCGAAGAACTCCTTCGTGTAGAGCATCGCGGCGCCCTTGACCCAGGGGTCGAGCGGGTCCGACGTCACCGCGTCGAACATCTCCCTGGTCGTCACCAGGAAGTGCCTCGCGTCGTCGAGGCGGACCTGGACCTTGGGGTTGCGGATGACGTCGTGGTTGTAGCGGCTGAAGTAGGTGGACACGGTGCGCACGACGAGCGGCTCGATCTCGGCGATCGTGACCTTGTCGACCGCCGGGTCCACCGACACCGCGCCGGCCGTGACACCGGCGCCGCAGCCGATCACCAGCACCGACTTCGGGTGGGCGGGCGTCAGCGTGGTCAGGTGTCCCAGCATCCGCTGGAGGCGCATGTCCTCGGGGTCGCTCGACGCCTGCACCTTGCCGGCGTTGTGGTAGCTGAGGATGCCGTTGGCGAGGCGGGTGACCGCCACCGACGAGCTGAGCCCCTCGCCCATGTAGAGCACGTCGCCCTGGTTCGACTTGGTCGCGGTGAAGCGGCCGTAGGCGACCAGCAGTCCGGGCACCGCCGGCACCGCGCGCGCCATCAGCGTGCCGCAGCCCGCCATGACCACGACGACGACCACGGCGAACCGGCTCCACGACAGGCCGGCCGGCGGCGCGTCTCCCACCGGTTCCAGGACGACCAGCGCCGACACGCCGCACAGGAGGATCAGCAGCTGCTGCGTGTGCTGGCTTCCGATCGCCGCCACGAGCACCAGGCTCGTCACGAGCGAGCCGATGATGGCGCCCAAGGTATTCGCCGCATACACCCGGCCGACCAGCTTCGCCGGGTCGTGACCCGCCTTGACCAGCGCGGCCAGCGCCAGCGGGAAGCTGGCCCCCCACAGCAGCGTCGCCGGCAGGACCGCCCACAGGCTCCGGACGAAATCGATCTGGAAGTTGAACCAGGGACTGTCGGCGAGCGACGGATCGATCGGCCAGAAGGGAAGCGAGGCCGACAGCATGTAGGCCGCCCAGGCGATGCCGAGCGCGAGCAGCGCCTGGCACCAGCCGAGCGCCAGCCGGGCCCGCCGGGCGTCGCCGGCGAAGGCCGAGGCCACCGCGCTGCCCAGGCCGATGCCCACCAGGAATGCCGCCAGGATGAGCGAGAAGGCGTAGGTCGTCCCGCCGATGAGCAGCGACAGCATCCGCGTCCACACCACCTCGGCGGCGAGCCCCGTGAGGCCCGACAGCGCGGTGGCGATGTAAATCGCCGACGAGCCGGGCACCGGCGCAGACTTCGCCGGCTCCTCGACCGGCGGGCCCGCCGGGGCCAGCGCCGCGACGACGATCGACGTCAGCGCGACCAGGGCGTTCAGGCCGACCGCGGCGAACGTGGCCGTCCGCACGTCGAAGACGCGAAGCAGGTAGAAGCCGGCCAGGAGGCTGCCGAGCACCGCGCCCACCGTGTTGCCGGCGTAGAAGAGGCCGACCCAGGACACGCCCTTCGGCGAGGATTCCACCCACCGAGACAGCGCCGGCAGCGTGGCGCCCATCAGCAGCGTCGGCGGCAGCAGGCAGATGCCGGCCGCGGCGGCGCGCATCATCAGCCCGAACATGCCCGGACCGGCCCACGAGGTGTACACCCCCGCCACGAGCGGAACGACGACCAGCACGAGGAGGCCGATCAGGCCGATCGCCACCTCGATGAGCGCGTAAACGCGCAGCGGGTGGTACCTGGCCGGCACCAGGCGCGGAAACAGCACGCTGCCGAGGCACAGGCCGCCCATGTAGGTGCCGAGCAGCACCCCCAGCGAAATCGCCGACACGCCGATGACGAGCTGAAGGAGCTGGAACCAGACCACTTCGTATACGAGCGCGGCAGCGCCGCTGCCGACAAAGAGCAGGAGCAGCACGGGCAGAGAGCGGCGACGGTTCATCGGACGGTCCTCACAAGGCCCCCGCGGAAGGCGGGCGACGATTCGGCGGATTATAGCCGCAAGGCGGGGCCCGCGCCTACGCGGCCGCCGCCATCTCGACCGGCTGACCGCGGCTCAGGCGGCGGGGCCGATCGACTGCCAGCAGCGAAACACCTCGAGCACGTTTTCGGGGCGCGCGCCAGGCCCGAACTCGCACTGCGCGATGACGCCGCCTTCGGCCGAGAGGTTCGCGTGCGCCTCCTCGACGGCGCGGCGCACGTCGGCCAGCGAGCCGTTCGCCAGCACCGCGTGCCGATCGATTTCGCCCCAGAAGGTGAGGCGGCCGCGGAACCGCCCGAGCGCCCGGGCACCCATGCAGGCAATCTGGCTGTTGAGCGCGTCGACACCGGCCTCGATGAGGTCGGGCACGATGTCGAGGATCCAGCCGTCCGAGTGCATGAAGACGAACTTGTCCGCGCGGTGCGCGGCCCGGCAGATCGCCGCGTAGATCGGCTGGAACACCCGGCGCCATAATCCGGGCGCCACGAGCAGCCGGTCCTGCGCGCCCCAGTCGTCCATGATGACGATGGCATCGACGCGGGTGGCTGCCCAGGCCTCCACCTCGGCCAGGTAATGACGCGCGACCCGATCGAGGAGTTCCAGGAACGGCGGCGACGGCTCGACCAGGTCGGCCAGCGCCTGTTCCATCGTCCGCAGGAAGGCGAGCCGCTCGAACGGCCTCACCAGCGTGCCGGCCAGCACGAACCGGTCCGTGGCGTCGCAGAAGGAATCGATCGCCGTGACATCGAGCGCCAGGAGCCGGTCCGGCGTCTGGAACCGGTCGGCGTCACTCCACCGGGCGATCACCGGGTCGCGGACGAGGCCCAGCACGCTGTCGTACAGGTTCTCGAACCGGCAGCCCCATTCGTCAACGTAGATGCCCTTCTGGTATTGATGGCCGACGACCGGCGGCGGGTCCAGGTACGAAGCCGGGGCCGTGAGAATGTCGTCGGGGAAGCGCGCGCGCAGCTCGGCGACCGCCTCGGGAAAATGGCGCTCCGCCCAGGGCGTGACCCAGGCTTGTCGGGGAACTCGGCAAGGAGAGCCGTGGCGAAGCGCGCGCCTGACCAGCTCGCGCGGCGTCATCACCCGCTCGCGTCGTCATCGGCGCCGCGGATCCGCCCCGCCTTCACCTTGCCGCGGAGCTTCTTGGCGGCGATCCGCCGTTCGCGGGCGCCGGCCGACGGCGCGGTCGCGAGGCGGCGGCGCGGGCGTCGGCTGGCCGCGCGGACGAGTGCCACGAGGCGCTCCCGGGCCGCCTCGCGGTTCTGGCCCTGCGTCCTGTGCTCGCGGCTGTCGAGGATCAGCACGTCGTCCACGGTGACGCGCGTGCCGCCGAGCGTCCGCAACCTCGCCTTGACGTCGGCGGGCAGCGCGGCGCGGCCGATGTCGAAGCGCAACTCGACCGCCGTGGCGACCTTGTTGACGTGCTGACCGCCGGGCCCGGAGGCGCGGACGAATCGCTCGTCGAGATCGCGCTCGTCGATCGCGAGCGTCCGCGTGACCTGGATCATCGGACGAGCGCCTCGGCCGGCGCGTACTCGCGCGCCGGCTCCTTGCCGTACAGGACGCGCAGCGCGCCCTTGGCGAGCGCCACCATTTCGTTCTCGCCGGGGTAGACCGTGACGCCGCACGAAATGCCGGAGAGGTAGTACTCGAGGCGTTTGAGCAGCAGTTCGGAGCGAGCCATGCCGCCGCTGAAGATGACGCGATCGACCGGCTGGCCTTCGAACGCCGGCAGCAGCGAGGCGACCGCCTTCGCCACCTGGTAGGCGAGGGCGTCGAAGACCTCGGCGGCCCACGCGTCGCCGTCGGCCATCCGGCGCTCGACCTCCCGCAGGTCGCCCGTGCCCAGCAGGTCGATCAGGCCCCCGGCCCCCTTGTTCAGGCGCTTCATCTCGGCCTTCGTGTACTTGCCCGAGAAGCACAGATCGATCAGCTGGCCGACGGGCAGGCTGCCGGAGCGCTCCGCCGAGAAGGGCCCCTCGCCGTCGAGGCCGTTGTTGACGTCGATGTACCGACCGCGGCAGTGGGCCCCGACCGAAATGCCGCCCCCGAGGTGGCAGACGACGACGTTGACGTTCTCGTAGAAGGTCTCGCGCTCCTGCGCGTAGCGCCGGGCCGAGGCGATCTGGTTCAGCGCGTGGCTGATGACGCGGCGCCGCAGCTCCTTGACACCGGTGATCGTCACGCGCGACGGCACCTCGTCCACCACGACCGGGTCCACGATGAACGCCGGCTTGCCGGCGGGCGCCGCCAGCTCGTGGGCGATCAGGGCGCCGAGGTTCGAGGCGTGGTCGCCGCCGACGCCGGCCCGCAGGTCGTCGAGGATGGCCTCGTCCACCCGGTAGGTGCCGTGGGGGAGCGGGCGGAGCAGACCGCCCCGGCCGCAGACCGCGTCGAGGTCGCCGACCGAGAGGCCGAATTCAGCGAGCGCCTGCAACACCGCCTCGCGGCGGAAGTCGTACTGGTCGGTGATCCGCCGGCCGGCAAACGAGGCCAGCTCCTCGCCGGTGTGCTGGATCTCGCGCGACCAGGTCTCCTGGTCGCCCTCGTAGACGGCAATCTTCGTCGAGGTCGAACCCGGGTTGACGACGAGCACCCGGTGGCGGCGGAAGAACGTGTCCTTCGGCGTGCGGCCCCAGCGGCCGTCGCGCTGCAGGCGGAGGACCGTCGCCTTGACCGCGAGCCGGACGTCTTCCGGCGTGCAGTCGATGGCCACATCCACGCCGCGGAACGCCACGCCGAAGATGACGGGGAACTTCTTGGCCGTCGGGAACCGCGCGGAGTAGAGGTGGTAGAGGAGGTTGCCGGTCTCGAGGTTCGGGCTGATGATGACGTTGGTGCCGCCCGAGAGGCCGTTCATCCCGTAGAGCTCGGCCGAGCGACGCGAGATCGCGGCGCTGAACTTCACCTCGCCGGTGATCCGGATGCTCGCGTAGCGCGTGCCGCTCTGCACGCGCCTGGCCAGCAGGTCCGGGATGAGGGAGAGGGCGCGGCGGACCGTCTCCGGCGACGGGCCCTCGTCGGACCCGCGGTGCGAGTACGACACGATCGCGCCGTGGATCTCGGGGAGCACGTCTTCGGGGATCAGGTCGCGCGCCGCGGCGCAGGTGCCCACCGCCACCTCGGCCAGGATCTCCGGCGTCATCACCGCGTTCACGCCGACGTCGCCGAAGACGACGATGTTGTGCGGGTAGTAGCCCTCGGGGAAGTCGTCGGGCAGCACGAAGATGCCGACCTCGCAGACCACCGGCCGGTTGGCGAGCAGCGCCAGCATCGGGCGGAAGAACTGCCGGGGGCCGAAGGAGGCGCCCCCGACCACCATGTCGGCGTGCCCGAGGTGAACGGCGTAGACGCCGAACAGGCCGGCCGAAGCGACCGCGCGCCGGGCCTCGTCGGCGTCCTGGACCTCGCGCCGGCAGCCGGGGTGCGTCAGGCAATCCGCGCTGAACTCCTCGACCAGGTCCGGCCGCCGCGCGATGTCCACAAACGCGCACTCGCTCAGCGAGTAGGCGACCCGCGATGGGTCGAGGTGGCCCAGGAACTGGGCGGCCGCGCGGCGAACCTCCGCCTCCGGGGCGAGGAGCGCCGGCTTGATGAACCGGGTGAGATGGCAGACCGCCTCGAGAATCCTGGGATCCAGCGGCTCGGTGAAGACCACCACCGGCCGGTTCTTCTGCACCGCCAGCAGCTGCGTGTCGAACGACTCTTCGATCCTGAACATGATGGCCGCCTCGGGAGATGAACCGGGGGCAAGTCATTGTCTCACAGCTTGGCGTTCTCCAAGCCGCGCTGGTGCTCGAGCAGCGCGTGCGCCAGCGGGCCGAAACCCGGCAGTCGCCACGCGAACACCGCCGCCGCAGCCACGCAGACCGCCCCGCCGATCGCCACCGTGGCGGGCGCGCCCAGCGGATGGGCCAGCAGGCCGGCGAGCAGCGACCCGAACGGCGTCATGCCGAGGAACATCATGGCGTAGACCGACATCACCCGCCCGCGCAGCCGGTCGGGCACCATCGACTGGATGAGCGTGTTGGCCGATGCCATCTGGACCATCATGCAGAAGCCGGCCGGGACGAGCAGCGCCACCGACAGCCAGAGGACGCGCGAGAGCGAGAAGAGGATCAGCGCGAGGCCGAAGCCCGCGGCCGCCGTCGGCGTCCAGCGCAGCAGGCCCCTGGTCGTGCGCCTGGCCGCCAGCGCGGCGGCGCCGACAAGAGAGCCGACTCCTGCCGCCGACATCAGCAGGCCGTAGGCGCTCGGCCCGCCGTGGAGGACCTTCTCGGCGATGACCGGGCCCAGCACGGTGTACGGCATCCCCATCAGGCTCACCGATCCGAGCAGCAGAAGCAGGGCCCGGATCGGCGGGGTCCTCGCCGCGTAGCCGAACCCCTCCACCACCCGGCCGAAGGCGCCCCCGGTGACCGCCTCGCGCAGCGCCGCGGGCACACGCATGGCGGCCAGGCCCGCGATGACGGCCAGGAAGCTCACCCCGTTCAGCAGGAAGCACCAGCCTTCGCCCACGGCCGCCACCAGCACGCCCGACACCGCCGGGCCGACCAGCCTCGCGCCGTTGACCATCGAGGAGTTGAGGGCGATGGCGTTGAAGAGATCGGCCTTGCCGACCATCTCGACGACGAACGCCTGGCGGGTCGGCATGTCGATGGCGTTGGCGACGCCGAGCAGGAACGCCAGCACGAACACGTGCCACAGCCGCACCGCGCCGGTCATCGTCAGCGCCGCGAGGATGAAGGCCAGCACCATCATGGCCGACTGCGTCAGGATGAGCACGCGCCGGCGGGGCCACCTGTCGGCGATCACGCCCCCGGCCGGGGCGAACAGGAAGACGGGGATCTGCGAGGCGAACCCGACCAGGCCGAGCTGCAGCGACGATCCCGTCAGGCGGTAGACCAGCCAGCCCTGTGCCACTGCCTGCATCCAGGTGCCGATGAGGGAGACGAGCTGCCCGGCGACGAAGAGCCGGAAGTTGCGATGGGCGAGGGCGCGCAGGGCCACCGGCAGCGGCATCGAACAATCGTAACGGAATCCGGGGCGCCGCAGTAGACTAGCGCCATCATGGGCAGCGTCGAGTGGATGCTGGCGCCGGACGCGGTCAAGATCGTCCTCGTGCTGTTCCTGTCGTTCCTCGTGGGGCTCGAGCGCGAGGAGCACAAGACGGCCGGGGGGAAGTACTCGTTCGGCGGCGTCCGCACGTTCCCGCTGATCGGGCTGGTCGGCTACGCCACCGCCTACCTGTCCGGCGGCCAGGTGATGCCGGTGGTGCTCGGCCTGGTCGCCGTGGCGGGCTTCCTCTGGATCTCCTACTGGCACAAGCTCCAGACCACGGCGACGGCCGGCGCCACGTCCGAGATCTCGGCGCTGGCCACCTACCTGGCCGGCGCGCTGGTGGCGCGCGACGCGATCTGGATCGCGACCGCGCTCAGCGTCTCCGGCGCGTTCCTGCTGGAGCTGAAGTCGGCGCTCGAAGGGCTGACCAGGCGGATCGCGTCCGAGGAAATCCTCACCTTCACGATGTTCCTCCTGCTGACGGCCGTCGTCCTGCCGGTGCTGCCGAACGCGGAGTTCGGGCCCTTCCGCATCAATCCCTTCAAGGTCTGGCTCGTGGTCGTGGCCGTGAGCTCGGTGTCCTACGGCAGCTACGTGATCCAGTTGTTGACGCGGGGGCGGGGAGGCGTGGTGCTCTCGGCCGTGCTGGGCGGGGCCTACTCGTCCACCGCGACGACGCTTGTGCTGGCGCGGCGCGCGGCGAGAGAAGCGCGCCCGCACCTTCTCTCCGGGGCGACCCTCGTCGCGTCGGGCGTGATGTACGTGCGGCTGACGGTCCTGGTCGGCCTGTTCAACCCCGCGCTGCTGTGGGTGGTCGGCGCGCCGTTCCTGGTGCTGGCGGCCGGCGCGGTCGCGGCCGGCTGGATCTGGTCGCGCGTGCCCGACGGCACGGTGGAGGAGACAGGGCAGGCGGTGGTGGCCGCGAAGAACCCGCTCGACCTGGGCGCGGCCTCGCTCTTTGCGCTGGTGTTCGTCGGCATGCTGGTCTTGACGCAACTGGCGCTCGGCTATCTCGGCCATCTCGGCCTCTACGTGCTGGGCGTGCTGATGGGCCTGACCGACGTCGATCCGTTCATCATGGGCGTGACGCAGGCGGGCGGGAGAGGCACGCCGCTCGTGGCGGCGGCCGTCGCGATTCTCCTCGCGACCAGCAGTAATAACGTCGCCAAGGGTATCTACGCGTACGCGGCGTCCGATCGCCGGACGGGCCGGATGAGCCTGGGCCTCTTGCTGGTGCTCGCGGTGGCCGGTCTGGTCCCGCTCGCGTGGGTGTGGGGCGGGTAGGCGGCGCCATCGCCGTCATCACGGACGCTACCGGCGGGGCGGCCTGGACTTGACGAAGAGCTGCGTGAAGTAGAGCGAGCCGTTCTCCGCCCGGGCGACGCCGATGCCCGTCAGGTCGTAATCTCCCTCGATGTTCTGGCGGTGGCCCGGGCTGTCGATCCAGCCGCCGACCGCGACGGCCGCGGGGTCCGACAGGTTCAGCAGCATGAAGACGTTCTCGGCCACGCCAGTCCAGGTGATGGTCTTCGCGAGCTCGTGCATCCGCGCGTCGAAGCCGTCGTGGCCGAAGGCCGTCGCGCCGCTGGCCATGTCGCGGCTGTGCTGGCGCGCCTGCTCGGCGACCGACTCGCTCCACTGCAGACAGGCGAGTCCCTTCGAGGACCGATAGGCGTTGACCCGGGCGTGGGTCTGCTGCTCCAGGGAGGCCGGCGACGTGCCGGGCGGCGCGGCGGCGGTCCCCTGGCGGCCCGGCCAGGACGCGGCGCCGGCTGCCAGCGGAACGGCCAGGAGCAAGGCGACAATCCCGAGACGCTTGGTCACGGCGGCTCCTCCCCGGGCAGTGGCTCTCGACCGCCAAGTACGCAAGAGCGGTGCCCGGCACGGGTCGTGGTGAAAACGCGCCGATCGGGACGATTCTGGGGCGAATCCTGCGGCCGACCACCCGTTCCGACGGGCCGACCGGCCGCAGGAGCCGTCCAGGCCATACAGATTCGAAACCGCGCTGACGGTTGAACGTCGCGGCGGCCGGCCGTCAGCTCACGCCACCGTCAGCTCCAGCACGATGTCCAGTTTCAGGACTTTCGAGATCGGGCACCCGGCCTTCGCGGCGGCGGCGGCCTCCTCGACCTTGGTCTTGTCCGCTCCGCGGGCCCGCACGGTGGTCTGCAGCAGGCTCCTGGTCAGCGCGAGGTTCTCGAACGTGACCGTGCACGTCGTCTCGATCGCGTCGGGCGTGATTCCCCGCTCGCCGAGCTGCGCGCTGAGCGCCATGCTGAAACAGCTCGCGTGCGCGGCGGCAATCAACTCCTCCGGGTTGGTACCCGGGTCGTTCTCGAAACGGGTCCGGAAGGTGACACTCTGATTGGTGATGGTGCCGCTCGCGACGCTGAAGCTGCCGCGGCCGTCCTTCAATCCGCCCGTCCACGTCGCGTGTGCGCTGCGCTTCATGTGTGCTCCTTGTGTTGAGGGGCTATCCCTTCGCCAGCGACGCCATGTCGATGACGAAGCGGTACTTCACGTCGCTCTTGAGCATGCGCTCGTAGGCGGCGTTGATGTCCTGGATCGGGATCGTCTCGATGTCGGACGTGATGCCGTGCTTCGCGCAGAAGTCGAGCATCTCCTGCGTCTCCGCGATCCCGCCGATGAGCGAGCCCGCGATCCGCCGGCGCTTGAAGATCAGGTTGAAGATCATCGGGGACGGGTGCGGCGTGGCCGGCGCGCCGACCAGGCACAGCGTGCCGTCGCGCTTGAGCAGCGCGGTGAGCGCGTCGAGATCGTGCGGGGCGGCGACCGTGTCGAGGATGAAGTCGAAGCTGGCCGTGTGCCGCTTCATCTCGTCCGGGTTCCTCGAGACCACGACCTCGCTCGCGCCGAGCCGGCGGGCGTCGGCCGCCTTGCCCGGGGACGTCGTGAAGAGGATGACGTGCGCGCCCAAGGCGTGGGCGAGCTTCAGCCCCATGTGGCCGAGGCCGCCGAGGCCGACGATGCCGACCTTCGAGCCTCGCGAGACGCCCCAGTGGCGGAGAGGAGAGTAGGTGGTGATCCCGGCGCACAGGAGAGGCGCGACGGCGGCCAGGTTGGACCCCGGCGCGATCCTCAGGACGAACGCCTCGTCCACCACGATGCGGCTCGAATACCCGCCGTAGGTCATCCCGCCCAGGTGCTTGTCCGGGCTGTTGTAAGTCAGCGTCGCGCCCTGCTGGCAATACTGCTCGAGGCCCGCCTGGCAGTCCGGGCAGGTCCGGCAGGCGTCCACCATGCAGCCGACACCGGCGAGATCGCCGGCCTTGAACCGGGTCACGCTGCCGCCCACGCGGCTGACGCGCCCGACGATTTCGTGGCCCGGCACGACGGGGTAGGTGGTGAACATCCACTCGTTGCGGACGGTGTGCAGGTCCGAGTGGCACACGCCGCAGAACTGGATGTCGATCTCGACGTCGCGCGGCCCCGGCTCGCGGCGTTCGAATCGGAAGGCGTCGAGCGGCGAGGCGGCGCTCTGCGCGGCATAGCCTTTCACTGTGCTCATCGGCTGTCCTCCTGACTCCTCCAAAGATAGCATTCGAGCAGCCGATCGGGGGGATCGGCCGAAGGTCGGGGGGATGAGAACAGTTCCGCCGCTGCCCTTCGGGATGCGCGGCGGGTTTCACGCGCCGGGGTGCCGCTACTCGATCTTCGGCGGGACGGACCGGCGGTAGGGCGTGAACTCGCCGAGGCTGCAGCCACCGAAGGCGGTGCGGCTCACCGGGTCGAACACGCTGACGACGTCGCCGCGGCAGAGGCGGGCCGCGGGGGTCCGCACCTTGATCGCCATGCCGGAGTCGAGGCCGGGACAACGGCCCGGCAGCCTGTTCACATAGACGACATCGTCGGTCGGACCGCGGAAGAGTATGACGCGCCCGCCGTACGCCTGGTTGCCTCCCAGGTCGCGTTCGAGGACGCAGTCCTCTGCCGGGCCGGCGACCATGCCGCTCAGTTCCGCGGCAAGCTTCGCCTCATCCTCGGCGGTCCGTGCCTGGTCGCGCGCGCGGGTTTCGGGCCGTCCGCCATGAGTGCAGGCAGCGGCGACGACGGCGGCTGCGCAAAGCAGCATGGTGGCCTTCATGACATCCCTCGCTGAACAACCCGCCTCCGGCCGTGAGAGCGGATTCCGACTTCATCCTACTCCCCGGCGCGCGGGCGGCGCGGCGATCTCAACCTGGTCCGCGCCAAGGGCCGGCCGGGTGTGGCCCGCGCTATCGCGGCGGGTCTACGCTCAGGGCGCCCAGCTGCATCAGCAGCCCGGTGAAGTCGTAGAACCGCCGTTCCTCCTTGATGAGGAAGTCGGGGCCGAGTTCGTAGAGCGACACCCCTTCGAAGGTGCACCGCCTGCCGGTCCCCGCGATCCCCCGGAACTCGCCCAGATGGGTAGCGGCTACCGAGAAGTACACCGCCAGGCGGAGACCGCTCACGATAGGCGGTTCGAAGCGGAGCTGCCAGTCGGGGAATGACGCGAACAGGGAGGCGTAGCTCCCGCAGATCTGCTTCCGACCTTGGACGCGAGCGAACATGGGGCACACGATCACCCCGTCCTCGGCGTGGTCGCGGCAGAGCGCGTCCGCATCCCGCTTGCTCCACCCGTCGGCGTGGCGACCGATTAACGCGGCGATCTGCTCGTTGGTCATCGAGCCCTCCCGCTCAGCGGGGCGGACTGTCCACGGCTCGAACGGTCCGAAAGAGGATGGCGCTGTACGCTCGATTATAGTTCCGGGACTGTCAACCGGCGTGGCCGGCCTGCAAAATACCTGGCCTATCGGCCGTGGCTCGTCCCGCGCTATCGGGCGGCGACCACGCAGCTCAGCGTCTCACGGCTGTCCGCGTCCTCGAGCAAGAGGATGCCCGGCTGGGGCCCGGAAAACCATCCAGACTTCGACAGGCGATAATGCCGGCCTGCGAACAACTCCACGCCGGGCGAGGCGGCCTTGCAGGAGGTGAGCGTGCTCGAGCCGCACATGACGCCGCGCCTGGCGGCCGGGTCCCAGTCGATCGCATAAGGTCCCGGCGGCAATTCGACCACGCGTCCCCCGACCTGGCGATCGTCAACGGTCATCGGGATTCCGCGCCCTATTTGCAGCGTCGCGACGTTCGACGCACGGCCGGGGAGGGGGGACGGGCGCGCGGTCGGCGTCGTCGTACGCGACGGCGATCTGTTTGAGCGGGTCCTTATCCGGGTTGGCCGCAGCCAGGAGCTCGAGAGTGCCCAACGACAGGATGTCGATGCCGAACACGAGGGGCGCCATCTTTGGGTGCCCGCGCCGAGCCGCCTTGTACTGGTAAACGTCGTAGGTCGAGCCATCGACAGACCCTGCCCGCCACAGGGGCTTGCCCAGCTTCGACTCGACACCGGAGCGTTGCGCCGACGGCCGGACGATGGTGAGGTCGGGCTCGTGGACGCCCCTCGCTGACTTGGTCGCCATGCAACCGGCCGACAGCGCAACCAGGACGAGCGTGAGGAAGATCCAGCGTGATCTCATGGCAAACCTCCGTGGTGTCGTCACAACGCCAGTGAAGGGAATCGGACGGAAGGTTACCGGGAAGCGGACGGGAGCGTGCCGGAAGGGCTGGGGTCCCCGTCGATTCTCCGTCGCGAAGGGATGTGTGCTCAAGGGCACAGCGGACCGCTGCCCTCGAGGGCCATAGTCCTCGGTAGCGCGCGAGAGGATCGCCTTCCGCTCGCGCTTCACGCGCGGAGCCCACTCCGCGCCGGAGAACGGACATGCTGTACACGATCGCCGTCATCCTGCTGGTCGCGTGGCTGCTCGGCTTGACGGGCATCTACACGATCGGCCCGCTCTTGCACCTCCTGGGGGTCGGGGCCCTGGTGCTGTTCGTCGTCGGTTTCTTGAACGGCCGCCGCGCGCTCGGGTAGCGCGAACGGTTGCGATCGGCCGCTCACCGCGCAAGTTCACCGGGTTGGGCGCTGCGTGAGAGCGGGTCGCGGCGGGCTGTTCCGGCCCGCCCTTCTCGCCCAGCGGACTATCGTAGTTTGCGTCGGGCGGCGATCAATCCCCTCGCCTCCTGAGCGAGCCTTGGCTTCAGGGCTTCCGTCAGCACGTCGACTTGGTCCTGAAGCCTGTTGATCTTCTTGAGCTTCACGTCCTGCTCATGCCGCATCTCAATCAGCAGGTCTTCCATTCGGGAAAGTCGAGTGCTGACGGGCCGGACGATGGCGGCGACAACAGGCGGAACCCGCACGCGACGGTTTTTCTTCGCCATTCGTGTAATTGTGTCCATTCACGGGGGCGGCGCTGTACAAGAGTGCACACTGACGGCTGACGGCGTCGCCTCTGCGGCGCTGTTCGCGCCCCATCTCGATGGTACAGGGCTCGGTTCTCCACGCGAGCCGAACCCCTACGACCTGACGGCGCGGTTGGCCGCGTAGTTCAGGGAGGGCGTCCCCGACGGAACCGCACGCGACGGGAAGGCTCTTTCCCCGGTGTTTCGGGCGGGGTGAACGCCGCCGAGCGCCATCGGGTGCCATCCGTCGCTCGGTGGCCGTGTTCGGGTCGTGCTACAGCACCGGCATGAGCGTGAGATGTGCGATCGAACTCGACCGCGAGGACGACGGCCGGTGGATCGCCGAGATTCGCGAACCGGCCGGCGTGCTGTGCTACGGCGCCAGCCGTGAGGAGGCGATCGTCCGCGTGCAAGCGCTCGCGCTCCGCGTGCTTGCCGACCGGCTCGAACACGCTGAAGCCCCTGCCGAACTTCTTGACGTGTCGTTTCGCGCCGCGTGAGCACCTGGCCCTCGACGAAAGCTCGTCGTGTTTCTAGCGCGCTCACCCGAATCGGGTGGACAGTCCAGCGACAGACGGGATCCCACCGAATCCTCTCGCGTCCGCAATGGCCTGACCTGGTGTTTGCGTTTCACGACGACGAGGAGGTCGGCCCCAGGATGCTCGCCCGCATCGCCAGAACCACCGGCCTACGGCCCGAGGATCTGTTGTTCCGCTCGTCAGCCGGAGCTCGTGCTTGGCAGAGACAGCGCTTGCAGGCCGTAGCTCCCGATTGGGAGGGCAACCTCCGCTTGATTGGACGGGGACTCGCTGGCTTGCCAACCGTAGCTCTCGAAAAGACTGGGGCAGGCGCGCCGTCGCCGCTTCGCGGCTATGGCGGGCAACCTTCGCCTGGATCGAGAGCGTAGGTTGGCGTCCCCAACGGGATTCGAACCCGTGTTTTGGCCTTGAAAGGGCCACGTCCTGGGCCTCTGGACGATGGGGACCGGCGACAAGAATCTCCTAGTCTAACACGCGCACTTTACGCACGCCAACGCGCACCCGGGACTGGCGCCGAGGCGAGGCGGACCGGTCGGCCCTATGCCGCGCCGCAGGGATCTGCCCGAGCAAAGCGTAAACCTGCCCCGACCGTGCTGCCAGGGAGGGGCCGCTTTGCGCTCTTCGACCAGGCTCAGAGCGCCCCGAGCAACGTCGAGGGGCGAAGCGGCAGACCCGAGACGCGGCGTTCAGTCGGGTGCGGCCGCCACGTGCGGCGCTGTGCGCGGGAACTGCCGTTTCCAAGGCCCAGGGTGGTCCCCGGCTCATGACGCAGTGTGGCGTCAGCCGGCTCGCGTCAGTACAGGAACATCGGCTTCCCCAGCATGTCGAACACGCGCGGCCGGTAGTTCAGCGAGTCGTAAAGCGCCGCCACGTCCACGCGCTTGCGGCCCGCCACCACCAGGTCGAGCGGCACGCTCGTGTAGACCCCTTGCTGGAGCGCCACCATCCGTCCCGTGCGACCGCTGGCCACCTGGTCGCACGCCAGCGACCCGAACGACACGGCGACCATCCGGTCCAGGGAGTCCGGCGCACCCGACCGCATGATGTAGGTGAGCTGCTCGAACATGATGTTCGCGCCGGCGCGCCGCTGGATCTCCTGCGCGACCACGCGGCCGATGCCCCCGAGCTTCCGGTGGCCGTACGCGTCTTCCTCGCCCGACTCGTGAATCGTCCCGCCAATCGGACGCGCGCCCTCCGAGACCGTCACCAGTGCGTAGTTGGAGGGATTGCGCTTCCGGTCCTCGACCAGCAGCGCCGCGAGCCGATCGATGTCGAACGGGATCTCCGAGATGAGCGCGCGATCGACGTCCGCGAGATACGCGGCGAACAGCGACGTCTCGCCCGAGTTGCGACCGAACAGCTCGACGACGCCGATCCGCTCGTGCGAGCCGACCGACGTGCGGAAGTTGGTGATGGCGTCCACCGACCGCGTGACCGCCGTCGAGAAGCCGATGCAGTAGTCGGTCCCGAACACGTCGTTGTCCATCGTCTTCGGGATGGCGACGACGGCGAAGCGCTCCTGGTGGAGGCGGCTGGCGAAGCTGAGCGTGTCGTCGCCGCCGACGGCGATGAGCGCGTGGAGGCCGAGGTGCTCGAGGACGCGCAGGGCGTGCCCGGTGCAGTCCACGCGTCCGTCCGGGCGCGCGAGCCGGTCCTCCTGCCGGACGAATGCCGGCACGTCTTCCGGCTTCATGCTGCTCGGGTTCGTCCTCGACGTGTGCAGGATCGTCCCGCCCGTGCGATCGATCGTGCGCACGCGGTCGGGCGGAAGCGGCATCGTCCAGGCGTCCGCGGATGAGGCGTCGGACGGGTCGATCTCGAGCAGGCTGAGCCAGCCGCGGCGCAGGCCCACGAGTTCGAGGTCATGGCTGCGCGCCCGCAGCGCCACCGCCTTGATGGCCGCGTTGAGCCCGGGCACGTCTCCGCCCCCCGTCAGGATGCCGATTCGACGCGTGGCCATCTTGCGCTCCCGGCACGAGAATCACGGCCCGGACTCGACGACTGGGGCCGGCAGGACTTCTTGATCGGACCGAGCCAGGCCTGCGAGCCTCAGACGCGGCCGCCACGGATTCGCTGTTCGGAGAACTCGATCGCGAATCATAACAGGAAGGTAGGGGAGAGGAGTCCGGCGGCCGCGCGCCGGGCCGGTCCAGCCTCGGCGGTTGTGCTACGATCGCCGGAAGGCGCCGAGCGAAACCGGCTGGTTCCGCGGCGCCACCCTCCTCGCGCAAGGGCCGGTAGCTCAGTGGTAGAGCATCGCACTTTTAATGCGGTGGTCGTGGGTTCGATCCCCACCCGGCTCACCAGAATCCACCAATAGAACACTGCGTCATGAGCCGGGGCGCACCCTGACCCATGAAAATGACGGCCGCGGCCTACGCGGGTTGGCGACTCCAAGGTGGCCGGCCGGAGATCTCCCGACGGGCGGGTGGCGCCAGGCGGGGGCCCCCCAGCGGGCCGAGCGCGACGCCCGTGACAAGCGCTGTGTGCGCGAGGACGCTGGGGGATCCTGGCGACAGGACCCGCCAGGCGCCAACCCGTCCCCCGCCCCCGCGGCCCCGTCATCGAGCGGATTGCCGAGCCCCGGCACTATTTTCTGAACCCGCCTGCCGGCGTCGGCTTGACAGCGGCTGAGCGGTCGCTTAGGTTGGGATTACAACCTGAACATTGCACGGCCCTTGCTCGGGCTTCGTGGTTCCTGCCTCCGGAGGGCTTCGCGGCTTCGCAGGGGCCATTCGTCTTGCGGACGCCGCAAGGAGGATGTGATGCTCGACCAACCGACGATTGACAGCTTGCGCGCCAGTCTGCGCGGAAAGGTCACTCAGCCGGGTGATGCGGACTACGACGCCGCCCGGAAGGTCTACAACGCGATGATCGATCGGCGCCCGGGGCTGATTGCTCGCTGCGCCGATGTGGCGGATGTCATGACGGCGCTCAGGTTCGGCCGCGAACACGACCTGCTCATAGCGGTTCGGGGCGGCGGTCACAACGCCGGCGGCCTGGGCGTGTGCGATGACGGTCTCGTGATCGACCTGTCCGCCATTCGATACGCGCGGGTCGATCCCGACGCCCGGACCGTCCGAGTGGGCGGCGGGACCACCTGGGGCGAAGTCGATCACGCGACGCACGGCTTCGGAATGGCCACGCCGGCCGGGATCATCTCGACGACGGGCGTGGCCGGCCTCACGCTCGGCGGCGGGATCGGACACCTCACGCGCAAGTGCGGCCTCACCATCGACAACCTCCTGGAGGCCGACATGGTCCTGGCCGATGGCACCTTCGTGACCGTGTCGCCGGACCGCCACCCCGACCTGTTCTGGGCCATTCGGGGCGGAGGGGGAAATTTCGGGATCGTGACGTCGTTCCTCTTCAGGCTGCATCCTGTCGACAACGTGGTGGCGGGGCCCATGCTGTGGGACCTCGAGCACACGTCGGAGGTCGCTCAGTGGTATGCGGATTTCATCCGCACAGCGCCCGACGACCTCAGCGGTTTCCTGGCCATGCTCGTCGTGCCGCCGGCGCCTCCATTCCCTGAACACCTCCACCACAAGAAGATGTGCGGGATCGTCTGGTGTTACACGGGGCCGGCCGACCGATTCGAGGAGCACTTCAAGCCGGTGCGTCGGATCAGGCCGCCGGCCTGCGAATTGGTGGGGGCGATGCCGCAGCCGGCGATGCAGAGCATGTTCGACGGGTTGTATCCGCCTGGCCTGCAGTGGTACTGGCGGGCGGATTTCGTCAACGATCTGAGCACCAAGGCTATCGCCGAACACGCGAAGTTCGGAGCCGCCATCCCGACGATGCACTCGAGCATGCACCTCTACCCGATCAATGGGGCGGCTCACAGAGTCGGCGACAAGGACACGGCCTGGAGTTACCGCGCCGCCACCTGGGCCATGGTCATCGTGGGGGTCGATCCCGACCCGGCCAACAAGGACCGCATCGTCAACTGGTCCAGGGCATACTGGGACGCGGTGCATCCCTACTCGGCCGGCGGCGCCTATGTGAACTTCATGATGGACGAGGGCGAGGAGCGCGTGAAAGCGACCTACCGCGGCAACTACGGCCGGCTGGCCGCGATCAAGAAGCAGTACGACCCGGGCAACGTGTTCCGCGTGAACCAGAACATCAAGCCGGCGGCGTCGAGGTAACGGTTGGCGCGGCGCCCTCACTCGCTCCGCAGCGCCACCATCGGATCCACTCTCGTGGCCCGCCGGGCAGGGAAGAGGCAGGCCACGAGAGCGACCAGGCCGAGCCCCACGGCCACGCCGACCAGCGTCACCGGGTCGTGCGGCCGGATGCCGAACAGCAGTTGCGCGATGAGCCGGCCGAGGGCGACCGCCAGCGCGAGACCGACGACCAGCCCGGCCAGCGCCAGCGTCATGCCCTGTCCCACGACGAGCCGGAGGACGTCGGCCCGCTGCGCGCCGAGCGCGATCCGGAAGCCGATCTCCTGCGTCCGAAGCGTGACGGTGTAGGCCATCACGCCGTAGATGCCGACGGCCGCCAGCGCGAGGGCCAGCAGGCCGAAGATGCCGAGCAGCGCGGCCCCCATCCGCGGCGCCCACAGGTTCTGCTCGATCTGCTCGGCGATCGTCCCCGCGTTTGGCAGCGGCATGTTCGGATCGACGGCCTTGATCCGGGCGCGAAGATCGCCAAAGACCGCCGTCGGGTCGCCGACCGTGCGGACCACCAGCGCGGCCGCCGGGGCGTACTCCTGGCGGAGCGGACGGTAGATGACCGGCGCGGGGTCTTCTCCGACCGCGCCGAATACGGAGTCCGCGACGACGCCCACCACCTCATAGAGGATTGTGGACTGGACGATGGTGAAGCGCTTGTGGAGCGCCTGCTGGCCGGGCCAGAGCTGGCGGGCCAGGGCTTCGTTGACGATCGCGATCGGCGCGGCGTCGGCGCGATCGAAGGGGGTGAAATCGCGCCCGGCGCGAAACGGCACCCCAATCGTCTCGAAGTAGCCCGGCGACACGTCGTCGAACGGGACGAGCGTGCCGCGCGCGGTTGACGACTGTTCGTGGCCCTCCGGGAACACGGTCAGCAGGACGCCGTTGCCGCCCGCCAGCGGCACCATCGACGCGACGGCCGCCGCCCGGACGCCGCGGACCTGCCGCGCCGCCTCGATCGCCGCCTGGTAGAGCTGCTGGCCGCGTTCCTCGTCGTACCGCTGGCGGCCCGGGTCGAGGCCCGCGAAGGCCAGGTGCGCCGCGTCGAACCCCACGTCCATCGTCTGGGCCGCGTGCAGGCTCCGGACGAACAGGCCCGCGCCCACGAGCGCCACGGTGGCCAGCGCGACTTCCGAGACGACGAGCAGGCTGCGCAGCGCGCCGCGGCCGGCCCCCATCGCGCCGCTTCGGCCGCCGAGCTTCAGCGCGTCCACCAGGCTCGCCCGGGACAGCTTGATCGCCGGCGCGAGGCCGAAGACGATGCCGGTGAGGAGCGAGACGCCCGCCGTGAAGGCGAGCACGGTCCGATCCAGGGTGAGGTCGATCGCGGCGTCGGCGAGCATCGGCGGGCGAAACGCCCACAGCGCGTTGCGGCCCCACCAGGCGACGACGATCCCGACGGCGCCGCCCGCGAGCGAGAGGACCACGCTCTCGACCAGCAACTGCCTCACCACGCGAGCGCGGCTCGCCCCGAGCGCCGACCTGACGGCGATGTCCTTCTCCCTCCGCGCCGATTGGGCGAGCAGCAGGTTGGCGACGTTCACGCACGCGATGAGCAGCACGAACCCGACGATGGCCATCGTGACGCCGCCGGCACGGACAAACTGCGCGCGCTCGTTGATGCCGAGCGCCGAGTCCGAGACCGGCGCCATCTCGATCGTCCGCCCGCCGTTGTCGCCGGGGTACTCCTGGGCGAGCGACGCCGCCAGCACTTTCATCGCCGCGCGCGCCTCGCGGATGCCGACGCCCGGCTTCAGGCGGCCCAGGATGCTCACCCACCTGAACCGCCGGTTGGTGATGAGGTCCTTGATCTGCCCCGTGAACAACTGGTCCCGCATGCCGAGCGGGATCCAGACCCATTCCGGGCCGGCCAGCGCGAAGGTCCCCTTGAATCCCTCCTGCGTCACGCCGACCACCGTGAACGAGATGTTGTTGAGCGTGATGCTCCGGCCGATGACGCCGCGGTCGGCCCCGAACCGCTTGACCCAGGCGGTGTAGCTGAGGACGGCCACGGGCGCCGCCCGGTCGATGTCCTCGTCGGGCAGGAACAGGCGGCCCAGCGCCGGCCTGATGCCGAGCACGCCAAAATAGTTCGCCGTCGTCATCATCCCGGGCACCGGCTCGGCGTCGCCCTGGCCGGCAAGCTGCAGGCCGACGAACGAGAACCCCGCGAGCCCGCTGAAGACGGTGTTCTTGTCCCGGTAGTCCCGGAAGTTCTGGATCGACGTCGGCGTGAGGTTGAAGTTGCCGGCCTGCACGGTCTTCGTATCGAGGGTGAACAGCTCCGCCACGGTGGCGGGGTCCTCGATCGCGAGCGGGTGGAGAAAGACCGCGTTGACGACGGTGAAGATGGCCGTGTTCGCGCCGATGCCGAGCGCGAGCGACAGCACGGCGACCAGCGTGAAACCAGGTTGCGCCAGGAGCGACCGCAGCGCGTACTTCAGGTCTCGGGCCAGGCCTTCCATGGGCATCCCCCCCCGTCGAAAGGCGCGCGGCTACCGCCGGTTGAACGAGATCGAGATCCCTTCGCCCGCCGGCGTGACAATCGACGTCAGCAGGTTCGGATACCGCTCGATGGCCGCGAGGAAGTCCGGCATGTCCTTCCCCTTGTTGACGACGTTGTGCGCCAGGAAGACGCCGCCGCCGTCCAGGCGCGGCAGCACCAGGTCGAGGAAGCGCTTGTAGTCCTTCTTCCACGCGTCGAGGAAGACGAAGTCGAACGTGCCCGGCAGGCGCGGGATTTCCTTGAACGCGTCACCCTGCACGACCTGGACGATGTCGGAGAGGCCGGCGCGGCGCACGTTGTCGGCCGCCTCGCGGGCGCGAGCCGGGTCGAACTCGATCGTGACCAGCCGGCCGCCGGTCTCGCGCAGGCCGAGGCCGATCCAGATCGCGCTGTACCCGCTGGCCGACCCGATCTCGAGCGCGCGCTTGGACCGGCACGCCGCCGCCATCACGCGGAGGAACCGGCCGTCCTCTTCGGACACGGCCAGCAGGCCGGTATCGACCTGCCTGATCTGCCGCAGCAGCTTGCTCAGCTCCGGCGGCAACTGGGACGGAGGTCTCGGCGGCTGCGGCGGCTGCGCGCCCCCTCGAGACATCGATGGCGCCGCCGCGAGCGCGGCGACCAGGACGACAAGGCGAAAGAGCCAGGTCCGCGGGGTGTGCGTCATACTCGCTCGCTCCGATCCGAAGCCATCCATGCGGCCACGTCGGTCGCCGTCCTGCGGGCATCGGCCACGCAGTCGGGGACCCCCACGCCGCGAAAGCCCGATCCCGTCACGAAGAGACCCGGCAAGGCGGCGAGCCGGCGGTCGATCGCCGCGATGATATCCAGGTGGCCGACGTTGTGCTGGGCGTTCGCCCGTTCCCAGCGGTGCAGCCTGGCGAACAGGGGATCGCCGGTGATGCCGTGCAGGCGCACCATCTCCGCCTTTGACGCCGAGACCAGGTCGTCGTCGGACCGGCGGAACGCCTCGGGATCCCGCGCGCCGCCGACGAACGCGCGCAGCAGGACGTGGCCGTCGGGCGCCCGATCCCGCCATTTCGACGAAATCCACGACCCGGCCATGATAATCGTGTTCTCCACGCGCGGGATGACGAAACCGGCGCCCCGGAGCGGGTGCGCCACGTCCGCGCGGCGGTACCCGAAGGTCACCGTCGCGCTCGAGGCGTACGGGATCCGGGCGCAGAGCGCGGCGAGATCCCCGTCGGCTGGCCGCAGCATCTCGGCCGCGGCGAAGGCCGGTGCGCAGACGACGACGACTGCGGCCGACAGGGTGTCGCCCGACTCGAGCGTGAGCTGGTAACGATCGCGGCGCTCGATCGCGCGGACGCCGGTGTTCAGCGAGATCCGGTCCGAAGGCAGGACACCGAGCAGGGCGTCCACGATCTCTTCGAGCCCTCCCGGCAGGGACATGAACGCGCCGTTGGACGACTTGGGCTGCCTGATCTGGCGGAAAGCCCGGAGCACGCTGCCGTACTTCCGCTCGGCCTCCAGGAACCGGGGGAAGAGCGCCCGCATCGAGAGACGATTGACGTCGCCCGCGTGGATGCCCGCGAGCAGCGGCTCGGCCAGGTAGGTGACCGCTTCGGAGCCGAACCGGCGGCCGATGAACGAGGCAATCGACTCGTCCGCGCCGTCGGTCCTCCTCGGCACGAGCAGTTCGGCCGCCATGCGCGCCTTTCCGGCGAAGGAGAAGAGCCGCGTGGCCGCCAGGGCGCCGACGTTGCGCGGGATCCCGAGCATCGAGCTCTCGGGCAGGGGGTGCAGCGTGCCCTTCTTGAGGATGTACGCCGCTCGCGGCAGCGAGGTCGGAAAGAGCCGGTCGCCGAGTCCGAGCTCCTTGCAGAGCGTGATGGCGGCGGGCTTCTGGATGAGCAGGGCGTCGGGACCCGCGTCGAAGGTGAACCCGTCGATCTTCTCGGTGAAGATGACGCCGCCCGCCCGCGCGCCGCGCTCCAGGACCCGGAAGCTGATGCCGCGGCGCTGGAGTTCGTACGCCGTCGCGAGCCCGGCAATCCCTCCGCCCACGATCAGCACGTCACACGAACTCGGCATGGACACCTGCACGTCACGGACAGCAATTAGCTGACAGCGGATCACGGTCGGCGCACGGGGACCAGTGCAGCTGCCAGCGGATCATGATCCAGGTCCGAAGCCTGAGGCCCGAAGCCTGAGGCCCGAAGCCTGGAGCCCGAAGCCTGGAGCCCAAGTCCTCACCGTCAGGCGAGAACCGATCTCACCAGCTCCTCGAGCAGCAAAATGAACTCCTCCGAATCGTTCAGCGACGGCGTGCGGCGAAACCGCACGCCGCAGTCGGCGGCGGTCGCGGCCGCCTGCACGTCGAGGTCGAACAGGATCTCCGTATGGTCGCTGACGAACCCGATCGGGACGATCAGCATCCGCCGGATGCCGGCGGCGGCGCGTTCGCGGATCGTCGCGTTCAGCTCGGGGCCGATCCACGGCTCGGGCGTCCGTCCCGCGCTCTGGAACGCCAGGCCGTAGCTCTCGATGCCGGCCCGCCGCGCCACGCCGGCGGCCGTCGCGCGAACCTCGTCCACGTAGGGGTCGCCCGAAGCGACCACGCGCTCGGGGAGCGCGTGCGCCGTGAAGACGACCGCCTCGCCGGGCGCCGGCCCGCCGATCGCGCGGATCCTGGCGGCGTATGCCTCCAGCAGCCGCGGGTGCGCGTGGAACGACGGCACGCACTCGAAGTCGATCCCGGCCGGCATCGCCGCCCGCGCGGCGTCGACGTACTTCCCGACGCTCAGCGTGGAGAACTGCGGCGCCAGCGGAATCCCTACCACCCGCGTCACGCTCGAGCCCGCCAGGCCGCCGAGCGCTTCGGCGATGTATGGGTGCCAGTTGCGCATGCCGACCACCACGGGCACCGCGCCACCCAGTCTTGCTGCCAGCCGCTCGCGCTGGCTGAAGGTGATCTCGGTCAGCGGAGAGCGCCCGCCGATGGCGGAGTAGTTGCGCCGGATCTCGGCCAGCAGCTCGGGCGAGGCCGGCCGCCCGCCGCGGACCCGCTC
This sequence comes from uncultured Acidobacteriota bacterium, assembly GCA_963717945.1. Lineage (GTDB taxonomy): Bacteria > Acidobacteriota > Vicinamibacteria > Vicinamibacterales > Fen-181 > FEN-299. Next base: position 1,468,322 of record CAVQXT010000007.1, read on the forward strand.
GAGGTACTCGGGCAGATCGTCGAGCGAGGACGGCGTCCCGTGGGCCATCAGGAGTATGGCGGTGGACATGACCTCAACAGGCTCCAGGCTTCGGGCTCCAGGCTTCGGGCTCCAGGCTTCGGGCCGTATCACGCGCGATCTGGCAGCCACTGCCCACCGGTTAGTAAGCACGCGTGACAGACTGACCACTAGCCACTAGCGACTGACCACTACTGCTTCGTGCCCACCCCGTACTCGTGCACGTGATTAGCCAGCGCCTCCACCGCCTCGACGCTCGTGCCGGGCAGGATCCCGTGCCCGAGATTGAAGATGTGGCCGGGCCGCCCGTCGGCCCTCCGCAGCACGTCGTCGGCGCCGGACAAGAGGCGCTCGGCCGGCGCGAGCAGCAGCGTCGGGTCCAGGTTCCCCTGGATGGCGTGATCCTCGCCGATAAGCGCCCACGCCGCGTCGAGCGGAATGCGCCAGTCGGCGCCCACGACGTCGCCGCCGGCTTCGGCGAGGAGCGGCAGCAGCGTGGCGGTGCCGGTCCCGAAGTGAATCGTCGGGACGCCGGTCGTTTTCAGGCGGTCGAAGATGTGCCGGGTGTGCGGCAGCACGAACTCGCGGTAATCGGCCGGGCCGAGCGCGCCGATCCAGGAATCGAACAGCTGCACGGCGTCGGCGCCGGCTTCGACCTGCGCCACGAGGTACTCCGCGGCGGTCTCGGCCAGCAGGGCGCACAGGCGGTGCCAGGCCTTCGGCTTGCCGTACATCAGGGCCTTGGTGTGCGCGTAGTGGTTCGAGTGACCGCCCTCGATGGCGTACGACGCCAGCGTGAACGGGGCGCCCGCGAACCCGATGAGGGGGACCAGCCCCGCCAGCTGCGACTTGACGAGGCCGATCGCCTCGAGGACCGGAGCGAGCCGTTCGCGCGGCTCGAACGGGGAGAGCGCGTCGATGTCGGCTTCGGATCTGATCGGGCGATCGACCCGGGGCCCGTCGCCCTTCACGAAGTCGAAGGGGAGTCCCAGGGGCTCCAGGGGCAGGAGCAGGTCGGAGAAGATGATGGCCGCGTCGAGCGGCAGGCGCCGGACCGGCTGCAGGGTGACCTCGGCCGCCAGTTCGGGGGTCCGGCACAGGTCGAGCATCGAGTAGCGGTCGCGGAGGGCGCGGTATTCCTTCATATATCGGCCCGCCTGGCGCATGAACCAGACCGGGGTGGCGTCAACAGGCTGACGCCGGCACGCTCGCAGGAATCGATCGTTCATTGGGTGGCCTCTGGATCGGTGGCAAAGCCACAAGTATCGCATATCCAGGCGACGGCGTGGGGCGCCAGCGGCCGGATTGCTTGACAATAGTGGTATACTTCGGCGCTTGTCCGGCTACTCTTCAGGTAGCCTGGAGTTCTCAAGGGAGGCCCTGTGACGCCCATCCTGGTGCGCCCGGTAAGGGAACAGCTCGAACACGACCGGGTCATCCGGCTGCTGCAGCAGCGATGGCGGCGCAAGTACGCGGTCGGCATCAACCAGGGCAGCGAGACGTTGGCGTCGGTGGGTCAGCCCGGCGCACTTATTTATCCCGACGTGGTGCTCACACCTCCAGGCCGGCCCGGCAAGCCGGAGATCGTGGTTGAGGTGGAGACCTCCGAGTCGGTCAACAACCTGGAGGCGCTGGCCGAGTGGCTGCGCATGAGCCAGCTCAAGGTCGCCTTCCACCTCTACGTGCCTACCGGTTCGGTGGACCCGGCCAAACGGCTGTGCGCGGAGCACCGCATCCCCGTGGCCGAGATCTGGACCTTCCATCCCGTCGGCGACCAGATGCGCTTCACGATGGTCTACAAGGCTCCGCTGTCGGCCCGGGCCGCGAGACGCGCCGCGTCGGACGCGCTGGCCGGAAAGCGGGCGAAGCCGTCGTCGAAGAGCTCAAAGAAGGCCGCGAAGCCGGCCGCCGCGAAGAAGGCGGGAGCGAAGCAGGCGGGCGCGAAGGCGCCGGTGAAGCGAACCGTGAAGACCGCGCCGAAGAAGCCGGCGAAGCCTGCAAAGACGAGCGCCGTCCGGAAGCGCCGCTAGGCGATCGTTCCCCCCACTCCCGGTCGCCCGTGCGTCGCGCGGTCCTGTGACCGTCTGCGGCCGACGGGCGGCTGGCATATACTTACGGCATGTCGATGAACGGAAAACGGCTGAGTTTGGCCGTGGCGGCGGCGGCATTCCTGTCGGTCACCATCGCCGGCCACGCGCCATCGGGGCCGGCCCAGAACCCGAAACAAGGCCAGGGGCAGGGGCAGACGCCGCCCGTGCCGAAGGGGCCGATCACGGTGCCGCATGTCGTGCCGCCGCAAGCGGCGCCCCCGGCGCTCTTCCGCTCCGGGATCGAGATGGTGACGACCGACGTCATCACCCGCGGCAGCAACGGCCAATTCGTCGCCGACCTCAAGGGCGACGAGTTCGAGGTCTACGAGGACGGCGTGAAGCAGGAGGTCGTCCAGCTCCTGCTGTACCACGGCGGGCGGCAGTACAGCCCGCTGGCCGCCCCGGTGCAGACACAGCGCGAGGGGATCGTGCTGCCGCCGCCGCGGCCGACCAACGACGCGGCAGGCCGCGTCTTCGTCTTCTTCCTCGACGATCTCCATCTCGACTTCCGGGATTCGCCCCGGATCAAGGACCTCATCAAGAAGATCCGCCAGGAGCTCGTGCACGACGGCGACATGTTCTGCGTCGTGTCCACGGGACCGTCGTCGCTCGCCATCGACATGACGTACGACCCGAAGCGGCTCGACGAGGCGATGGCGAGGATTACCGGGGCCGGCCTGAGCCCGAACGAGATCCTCGAGACCCCCGTCGGCATCCAGGGCCCGTCCGAGGTCCGCTACCGGGCGCACGTCGCCTTCTCGACCGCCTACGATCTGCTGGACCAGCTCGAACAGATGCACAACCGGCGGAAGGTCTTCATCTACATCAGCAACGGCTACGACTTCAACCCGTTCCCCGGTTCGATCGCCAACGCGGAGCAGGATCGGCTGAACCCCGGGTCGTCCCACATGCAGACCAACGCCGCGGGCCAGACCTACCTGAACGCCACCGACGATCCGAGCGCGCTCTTCAGCCAGCAGGGCGCCGAGTTCGCGGATGCCGACCTCGCGCGCGAGTTGGCGGAGCTGACGCGCTCGGCGAACCGCGCCAACGTGACCTTCTACGCCATCGACCCGCGCGGGCTGACCGGGATGCTCGACCTCGACCAGAAGGTGGATCAGACCGAGTGGCAGGACTACATCCGCAAGTCGCAGGACAGCCTGCAGGTGCTGGCGAGCGAGACCGGCGGGATCGCCATCATCAACCAGAACCAGTTCGAGAAGGCCCTGAAGCGGATCGACGCCGAAACCAGTGACTACTACGTGCTCGGCTACTACTCGAGCAACCCCGACCCCTTGCGCCGCAACCGCCGCATCGAGGTCAAGGTCACGAGGAAGGACGTCACCGTCTGGGCCCGCCCCGGGTATTCCCTGAAGACCAAGAAGAAGTAGGGCAATAAAAAGGGGGTGGCAGGTTTCCCTGCCACCCCCGAACTGTCTCAGCCCTCAGCCCAGAGCCCTCAGCCCAGAGCTTTGAGCCTTCCTAGAACCTGAACCGCGCGCCCAGCTGCATCTGCCACCGCGACCGGAGATCGTCACGCTGGAAGGTGCCCGGGAACACCGCGTTCACGCTGCTCGGCGAAGAGATCGCGTACTTGATCTTCCCCGTGGCCGCGTCGATCCCGTTGTAGGAGAACTCCTCGGACATCGGGAAATAGCCCCAATACTGCCAGCCCCAGTTGTTGTTGAGCATGTTGAGGAAGTTGAAGATCGTGAGCGTGACCTCCGCCTTCGTCTTCCCGCCGGTCGGGATGCTCGCCGTGTACTGAATGTCCAACTGGTTCTGCCAGGGCGCGCGGCCGCAGTTGCGCGGAATGACCTGGCCGCTGTACTGGCTGGCGCACGGGTCCTGGGCGAAGTAGTCGGCCATCTGCTGGTACGTGCCGCCAGTGACGATCACCTGGTTGGGGGACGAAGGCACCCACAGCAGGTCGTTATACGCGCCGTCGCCGTTGGCGTCGTTATACCAGCCCTGCGAGTACCGCCGCCCGGTCATCCCGTTGTAGAAGAACGCGACCTGGTGCGACACGCCAAGCGTGCGAGGCAGATCGACGCTCATCGAGATGTTGACGCGGTGGCCCGGATCGAAGTTGCCGTAGGACTCGCTCAGGTTGTTCGTGTAGTACTGGTACGGCTGATTCGACCAGTTCGACCGCGCGACGCTGGACGTCCCGTCGTTGAGTGAGTACGCCCGGCCGTAGAGGTACGACGCCTTGAAGTAGAGGCCGTGGCGGTAGGGCCGCTCGGCCGAGAAGGTCGTCGTCCACGCGTGGCCCATCGAGGTGTTGTAGAGCAGCATCGCGTCGTTGATATCGGTGTGGGCCTTCTGCACCAGGATCTGCCCGGTCGGCGGCTGTCCCGACGTCTTCGGGATGTAGTTGAGATTCTGGTAAGCGATGTCCTTGATCGTCTTGGTGTAGAGGAACTCCGCCGTGCCGACCATGCCCCAGAACAGGTCGTGGTCGAACGCCACGTTCGCGCGGACGATCTCCGGGTACTTGTAATTCGGGTCGATCAGGCTGAGCGACTGGTTGCCCGAGTTCCCGACCGTCGTCGGCTGGGCGTTCGGGTCGGCGACGAACGCGATCGCGTTCGTGCTGTTGAAGTTGACCGAAAGGTTCGTGAATTCGAGGCCCGTGCCGGTGTACTGATTCGACAGCCAGACGTACGGCGTGCGGCCCGTGAAGAGCCCGACGCCGCCGCGCAGTTGACTGCGGGAGGCCGCCGCGCCGGCGCTCAGATCCCAGTTGAACCCGACGCGCGGCGAATACATCGTCGGATTCGGGACCACCGCCGTCGAGTAGCCGTAGTAGGTGGTCGCGAGCGGGTTGTCCGCGGGCTTCGTCGGGAAGTGCGGCTTGTCGATGCGGATGCCGTAGGTCAGCGTGAAGTTCGGCTTCATGCGCCACTTGTCGCCGACGTAGACGCCGAACTGCTGAACGCTCCAGTCGGCGGCCTTGTTCGGGTTGTTCGGGTCGTTGGAGAAGTAGTGGCTGTAGCCGCCCGCGATGCCGGCCTGGAAGTTCGCGATGCTGCTGAACCGGTACTGGCCGTAGAGGTTCTGGATGAACAGGTTGTAGAACTTGTACAGCTCGTTCTGCGTGCCGAAGGAGAACGTGTGCTGCCCGCGGACCCAGGTGATGTCGTCGCTGATCTGCACGATGTCCTGGTTCAGCGCGTTGGCCTGCGACGAGTACTCCGTGCCGAACTGCACGTACCTGCCGCCCGACAAGTCGACGCGGACCTGCGGGAAGGCCGGGTTGCCGGGCTGCCCGCCGCGCAAGTTGCGCTCGCGCTGGTAGGTGACGCGGAACTCGTTGAACAGCCGGCCGAACGAGCTGTTGAGCTGCACGACCGACGACAGCATCTTGTCGGTCATGTGGTAGTAGTTGCTCGGCATGATGTAGCTGGTGGCGCTCGGGAAACCGATGTCCGCCACGGCGTCCACGTAGTTCTCACGAACGGTCAGCTGGTGGTTGGCGCCGAGGTTGAAGTCCACGCGGCCGAAGAACTTGTTGGAGTTGTTCGCCCGGCTGTATTCGGTGAGGCCGCCCGCGTCGTAGCCGTACTGGCTCTGGGCGATCGCGATCACCTGCTGCGCCTCGGCCGAGCCCGGGAACGTCTGGCCGGACGACCCGTCGAGCGAGTAGCCCGTCGGCGTGTCCTTGCGGGCCCAATCGGCGTTGGCGAAGAAGAACGCCCTGTTCTTCAGGACCGGCCCGCCGACGGTGAACCCATACTGCTTGTCGGTGAACTTGCCCACCTTCGTGTCGGCCGGCTGCGGGTTCGACTGGGTGGGAAGGGGCGGGATGTCGCCGATGAGCGTCTGGTTGCGGCCCACGTAGTAGGCGCCGCCGTGGAAGGCGTTGGTGCCGCTCTTGGTGATGGCGTTGATCCCGCCGCCCGAGAACCCGCCCTGGCGCACGTCGTAGGGCGAGACGAGCAGCTGGATTTCCTGGATGGCGTCGAGGCTGATCGGCTGCGTGCCCGTCTGGCCGCCCGGCGTGCCGGTGGCGGCGAGGCCGAACACGTCGTTGTTGACCGCGCCGTCGATCTGCATGTTGTTGTAGCGGTTGTTTCGGCCCGCCACGCTGACGAACTCGGTGCCGCCCGCGCTGTCGGACGTCACGTTGAAGTAGGGCGACGTGCGCGCGAAGTCGTTGATGCTCCGGTTGATCGTCGGCAGCGCGTTGATCGTCTGCGCGGCGATGTTCGACGCCGTGCCCGCGCGCTGGGTGTCGATCATCTGCGCCTCGGCCACCACGTTCACCGTCTCGGTGACCGTCGCCAGCCCCAGCGTGAACTCGACTTCGCGCACTTCGCCGAGGGCGACGTTGATGTCCTTCTGCTCGGCGTCCCTGAACCCCGACATCGTCACCTTGATGGTGTAGGGGCCGCCGACGCGCACGGCGTTCATCGTGAAGTGGCCGTCGGCCTGCGTGACCGATTCATAGGTCGTGCCGGTGGGGGTGTGCACGGCGGTCACCGTGGCGCCCGGCAGCACGCCCTTCTGCGCGTCCATCACCACGCCGGAGAGGGTCCCGGTCGTCGCGTTCTGGCCGAAGCCAGCCTGGGCGCCGACCAGCAGCAGCATCACCGCCGCCGCCACGCACAGGACGTTCTTGGATAGAGTATTCATGCTTCGCTCCGCTTCTCCTCACAGGCTCCTGGGAATGAGCCAATCACACACGTGCACCACGTCTCGATTTCCCGTGGAAAAGGCCGACGATCAGAGCGGCGATCATCGAAGCCGCGGGCCGGCCGACTCGAAACAATAGACTGAGTTCGGCCCCAAGTCAACGGCTCACCTTGGCCGTCCGCGCGTCCTGGCGACCGCCCGACGGCGCCGGCGTCCCGCCGGCGCGCGGCGACAGGCACAGACAAGTCATGACCTTCGCGGTCGGGCACCTCCTTCGTCGATGAGGGCGGGCGAGTCCAGGGCCCGGGCGGCCCGCTCGATCGCCACGTCGAGGTATTCCCGGTCGAGTTCGACGCCGAGGAAGTCAAGACCGAGCCGGGCGCACGCCACGGCCGTCGAGCCGAGGCCCGTGAACGGATCGAGGACCCGGCGCGCGCGGGACGTGCCGTGCAGCCGCAGGCAGTACTCCGGCAGCCGTTCGGGGAACGTCGCCGGGTGCGGCCGGTCCTTCTCGCGGCTGTTGATCGTGTCGTAGGGAAGGAACCACGCATTTCCCCGGCACCGCCGGTTGCCCGCGCCCTTCCGCCACCGCCCGACATTCGACGGGTCCTGGTACGCCACGCCGATCGCCGTCCGGTCGAGCGCCGTGTCGCCGGATGGCGTGAAGTGGAAGATGAACTCGTGGCAGTCGTTGACGAACCGGGAACTGTTGATCGGCTTGTAGTGGCCGACCGCCAGGTCGCGCGTCAGGCCGGCGGCGGCGCCCGCCGCGTTCTGTTCGATCACGATCGACTTCACCCAGTGAATCGTGTTCTGGAGCCGCAGGTGCGGCCGCACGGCCTGCGCGATGTCCATCGCCACCCACGGGTCCTTGGGCTTCGCGCCCACGTTCAGGAACAGCGACCCGCCCGGCGCGAGCAGGTCGGCCACCTCCCGCACCCATCGCCCGGTCCAGCCGAGGTACTCGTCGCGCGGCAGCGTGTCCTCGTACGAGCGGTAGCGAGTCCCGAGATTGTAGGGCGGCGAGGTGACGACGACGTCAATCGACGCCCGCTCGATGAGCGGCAGGACGTTGAGACAGTCGCCCTGAAAGAAACGGAGCGTCACCGGGCCGCGCCGAAGCTCCGCGTACGGCTGCAGTGATGGTGGCTTCACCGTGAGAGGGCCCTAGGACGCGCGCGCGACCGCCACCAGGGACAGCGCCGGGTCCGCCCCGGGCCGGACACGGGGAATCGCATGATTGCGCCGGTGCGCGTGCTCGGTGCACTCGTCGCCCTTTTCCTCGACGTACACGACTTCCCGGTCACCCGCCAGATCGAAATACCGGCCGACGACACAGCCACAGGCGAGCGTGGAGAAACCGAGAAGCCGGACGAGGCTCATGACGAACTCCTTGGACGGATACCGCGGAGTGTCGCAGAAGGAGCAACGGGTGGTTAGCCCCTTCGGCGGGCTCGGCGCTCTCCACGGCATCCGTTGTCAGTCACGCTAGCAACCGGCGTGCCGGACGCGGCGAGTCTGGTTCTGGACGGGGAGCCGAGGCACCGGGTTCGCACCGAGTCGGAATTGCACACTTTCTGGCAGAGTCCGCCGGCGGCGCAGCCGCTCCTCTCGGCTGGCTCGAGGCGGGATTGCCCCGATTTGGATCGGCCACCCCAAGAATTTGGATCGGTTGTCGGGGTCCCGAGCCTTGACACGGTCGCTTGGGCAGGGGATAGTCCCATGACTCGTCGCCCTGGCCTCCCGTCATCACGCTGGCCGGGCGCTGAGGCCGCCGACCGGGGAGGGTTCATGTCCGTCCCACGCATTGTTCTCTACGCGACCTCCGATTGCCCGCACTGCGCGGTCGCGCGCGAGGCCATCCGGGCGTCCGGCGAGTCGTGGGAAGAGCGGGATCCGACGACGGACCCCGAGGCGTTGCGCGAACTGCTGACGCGCGCGGCGTCGGCCACGGTACCGACGGTCCTCATCGGCAACCGGGCGCTGGTGGGGTTCGACCGGGACCGATTCGAGCAGATGCTGAGCCAGGCGCCGTACGAGCCCCCGGTCCGGCCGCCGGAAACGCCCGAGGAACTGGCCGAGGCGGACCCGGATCCGACGGAATAGGCTCAGGGCTTATGGCTCAGGGCTCAAGGCTCAGGGCTCAAGGCTCAAGCTCGGAGGCTTAAGGCTTAAGGCTCAAGGCTCAAGGAGGGCGGGCCGTACACGAGCGTCGCACGGTGTGACTCGCGTGACTCGGCCTGCAGCCTGCAGCCCTATTCAAGTACAAGCAAATGACCGAGATAGAGAACAGGGGGGTTGCGCGGCCCGGCAATTCTGCTACAATCCTGCCAGTCGCGTTACCCTGTTGCGTAAGTTGCCCATGAATCTGCATCGCTCGCCCGGTTTCACCGCCACGCTGGCTTTAGTCTGCCTGCTGGGCGGATTCTCTTCGGACCTGGCGATTGCCGCCCCATCCGCCCGACACTCCCGGAAGCCCGCGGCGCAGTCGGTGGAGAAGCCGACCGACAAGCCGGCCGTCAAGGCCACCTACTCGTCGAAAGCGTCGAAGGCGCGGGCGGCGGCGCTGGTGAAGGCACGCCGCGCGGCGCGAGTGAGACTGGCGCGCGACAACGCGGTGCCGCGCTACAAGACCGACGCGACCGGCACCGTCGTCCCCGACCTGCACGCCGCCGCGGCGATTATTTACGACCCGCAGACGCACCAGGTCCTCTGGGAGGAGAACTCTCACGACCAGCGGTCGATCGCCAGCATCACCAAGGTCATGACGGCGGTGGTGTTCGTCGAGAGCGACCCGGACATGGGCCAGGTCGTGGCGGTCGAGCGGGCCGACACGACGGCGGCATCGACGACGCACCTGCGTGCCGGGCAGCAGGTGTCGGTGCACGACCTCCTGCACCTGCTGCTCATTTCGTCCGACAACGCGGCCGCCCGCGCGCTGGCGCGCGTGTCGCCCTGGGGGCCGGCCGGCTTCGTGGCCCGGATGAACGAGAAGGCCCTCGAGCTGGGGCTGCAGAACACGAGCTACGCCGACCCGTCGGGCCTCGACGCCGACAACGTCTCGTCGGCCTACGACATGGCCCGGCTGATCTCCTACGCGGCGAGCGACGAGCGGATCTCGGAGGTCATGCGCAAGCCCGAGGCCACCGTGATGCTCTCGCGGCGGGCGGTCGTCATCCACAGCACCAACCAGCTGCTCTCGCGCGCCGACATGGAGGGGAACGTCCTCGGCGCCAAGACGGGGTTCATCGGGCGGTCGGGCTACTGCCTGGCGACGCTGCTCAAGCTGCCGCAGGTCAACCAGCCGGTGGCGGTGGTGGTGCTGGGCGCGCGCTCCAACGCCGCCCGCTTCGCCGAAGTGCGCAACCTGTTCACCTGGCTGACGACCAAGGCGCAGGACCTGCTGGTCAAGAAGGACCAGGAGCAGCCGGACTCCGAGACCCCGGGTCAGCCCCCGTACCCGCGCTGAACCGCCGCCGCGTCCAGCGGCAGCGTCGCCACCGAATCCAGCGACAGCATCACCGGCCGCCCGCCGACGGGGGCGTTGTACGCCTTGATGTAGCGGCGGCACGCGTCGCAGACGTAAAGCCGATAGAGGCCGTCGGGGCTGCTGAACGAGTGTAGGCGGGCCTCGTCGGCGTTGCCGCAGTAGGGGCACGTCGGGGCGTCGAACCGCCATCGCGCGGTGCAGCGCCCGCAGATGAGCACCCGGTCGCCGGCGGACAGCAGCACGCCGAACTCCGGTTCGCCGCCGCACAGCGGGCATCGGGCGCGGGTCCACGTGCTGAAGTCGGCGCGCTGTTGCACTACCTCGGCGCACCGCTCGAGGAACGGGCGCATCGCGAGGCCGAGCACCTGGTCGAGCACCTCGGTCGGAACGGGCAGCGCGGGAGGAGGCCCGTCCTGGAGGCGTTCGGGCGCCGCCGCGGTCTCGAACCAGCGGACGACGACCGGGTCGAGCGTGTTGCCGGCGCGGGAGAGCGAGAGGAGCGTCTGGTGATCGCCGGCCTCGATGGCGCCGAAGCGCAGCAGCAGGTCGGCGGTCTGGCGGAAGACGAGCCGGAAATCGGTCCAGTCGAGCGGGATGTCCTCGAAGCGGAGCAGGGGCCTGCCGGCCGCGTGCTGCGTCTTCAGCCACTCCGGGGTGAACTCGATCCACGGCGTCGGGACGCGGGCCTTGACGCGGTGTTGAAGCTGGAGCAGGGCGATATGGAGGTCGACGGCTTCCGCGAGCTCGGGCTGACGGAGCTTGAGGCGCTTGAGTTCGGCCAGTTCCCGCGACTCGGCCCGCGGCTGCCGCACATGGGGGTCGGGCACGGGGGGATTGTAGCACCCAGCCGGCTGGCGGCTTCAGTGGTCGGTGGCTAGTGGTCAGTGGCCAGTCGACCACGCGTGACACACTGACAACTAACCACTAGCCACTACTTCCGTCCCTACAGTCCTACTTGCCGCGGCGTCCGAGCGCGACTTCGCGGGACGCGTCCTCCGCCCGTCCGACGCGGTTGTAGAGGTCGGCGAGCACGAAATGCGCGAGCGGCGTCAGCTCCGGCCTGAGCTTCATCGTGAGGCTCTCGCGCACCAGGGCGATCGCGTCGGGGAAGTTGATGCCGGCGTCGAGGTACGCCTTGGCGAGGAACAGCTTCCCTTCGGGGAAGTGGTCGTTCTGATCGAGGGCCTGCTTGAGGGCGGCGATCTGCGCCGTCCGGTTCCCCTGCTGGTCGTAGAGCATCGCGAGGTTGAAGGCGGCCTTGAACGCATTCGGGTGGAGCTCGAGTTCCTTCTTGTATTCCGCCTCGGCGCCCGGGAGGTTCTTGCGCGACTCGGCGATGAGGGCGAGGTTGTAATGCGCCAGCCGCACGTCCTTCTTGATCTCGATCGCCTGCCGCGCGTAGCGCTCGGCCGTGGCCGCGTCACCGTGCTGAAAGGCGATGACGCCCAGCGCGTTGAGCGCCGAGGCCTCGCGGTTGTCTATCCGCAGCGCGTCCTGGAAGCTCTGCGCGGCCCGCGCCTCGTCGCCCCGGTCGAGGTAGATTTCGCCGATTTGGTACCGCACGTGGGCGCTGGTCGGGTCGAACGTCAGATAGCGCTCGTAGCCGGCGAGGGCGGCCTCGTCGTTGCCCATCTGGCGGTAGGCGTTCGCCATGTTGATGACCGGGAGGTCGTAGTCGGGCTTGAGCGCCAGCGCGCGCTTGAAGTACTCGATGGCCTCCGGGAACCGCCGCAGCCGAGAGTGGAGGTTCCCGAGGTTGAACCACGCGTCGATGACGTTCGGGTCCACGGCCAGGACCTGCTTGTACAGCGCGATGGCTTTGAAGGCGGCCTCGTCGTTCTTCTTGTCACTGAGGGCGGTGTCGCGCGCGTCGCTGATCAGGTTGAACAGCTCGATCTTGTCCTTCGGGTCCGCGCGGTCGGATCTGGGCCCCGATACCGTGGCGACGAAGGAGCCGACATAACCGAGGGCCGCCAGCCTGGCGCGCGCGTCGGGATCGATTTCGGGCGTCGCTTTCGCCACCGAATCGTCGCGCGGGGCGTCCCGCTCGATCTCGCGCAGCCGCGCGATCATCCCGTCGGCCACCGTCCGCCGTTCTGCGTAGAGGTTTGTGGTCTCGTGCGGGTCGCGCGAGAGGTCGTAGAGCTCGGGCCGGGGCGCGTCGATGGCCTTGTAACGGCCCACGCGCCACGCGCGAAGCTCGCTCCACCCGAAATGGTGCAGGGGATAGAGCGCCTCCGCGTACCCCTCGAGGTCCATCGTGGTGCGGGTGCCGGTCATGAGCGGCGCGAGGCTCACGCCCTGGATGCCTCCAGGCGCCGGGATGCCCATGAGATCGAGCACGGTGGGCATCAGGTCCACCGAGCGGACCGGGTCGGCGACGCGTCGCCCGCGCAGCTTCTCGAACGGCGCCCGGACGATGAACGGGACGCGCGTCGTGGCCTCGTAGACGAAGAAGGCGTGCGTCTGCTCGCCGTGCTGGCCGAGGCTCTCGCCGTGGTCGCCGATCACCGCGATCACGGTCCTTTCCTTCAGCCCGTTGCGATCCAGGAAGTCGATGACCCGGGCGATCTGCGAGTCCATGAACGCAATCGCGCCGAGGTACGGGTGCTCGGCGTAGCGGGTCTTGAAGGGTTCCGGCGGCGTGTAGGGCGCGTGCGGATCGTAGAAGTGCAGCCAGGCGAAGAAGCGCTGGCCCTTGACCTTCTCGAGCCAGGGCAGCGCGCGATCGACGACGTCGTTTCCGGGCCGCCGGACGTCCCCCGGGCCGGCGCCGCGGCTTTCCGACATGTCGAAGTCGTCCACGTAAGTGTCGAACCCCTGCCCGATGCCCCATTTGCGGTCGAGCACGAAGGCCGACACCACCGCGCCGGTCTGGAAGCCGCGCCGTTTGAGCAATGTCGCAAGCGTGAGCTGCTTGGGAGAGAGGAAGAAGCCGCCGTTGTCGCGGACGCCGTGATCCGGCGGGAACTTCGACGTGAAGATGCTGCAGTGCGCCGGACAGGTGAGCGGCGCCACCGCCATCGTGTGCTCGAAGAGCACGCCTTCGCGTGCGAGCCCGTCGATCGCCGGCGTCTCCACTCCCTGATAGCCATAAGCGCCGATTCGATCCGCCCGGGTCGTGTCGAGGGTGATGACGAGCAGGTTCAGGCCTTGCGGGCCGACACCGCCGGTCGGGCGGCCGAGGTCCAGGCGGGTGAAACTGGTCGCCTCCCGATTGGCGTAGAACCACCAACCGCCTCCCGCGAGCATGGCCAGCGAGGCCAGGCCCACCAAGGCGAGTAGGAGGCGACGGTACCTGGCGGGGCCGATTCGCTTCTTCTGGCGCACCATAGTTCTCGTCGTCTCCCCTTGCCTGAGCCCTGAGTCTTGAGCCCTGAGCCTCTTGGCTTGAGCCTTGAGCCCTGAGCCCTGAGCCTCCCTCAAGCCCCGCCATGCTCTCGCATCCCGCCGAGTTGCGTCAACCTGGGCCGTTCGACAGACGTCAGGCTACAGGCTACAGGCTTCAGGCGCTTCCGGCCGAATCCGGCACTCGGCCGTGATCCGCTGTCAGCTAACCCGATTCCCGTCCTCCGACCGTGCTCCGCTGCCGGCAGTCGGTCGATTCGATAAGTCGTTCACCCGGCTGAGCATTTAGGGTATACTCCCGGCCGTCGTCGGCTCGGACGATAAACCTGCACGACTGCTGTCCAATACGGGGAGGAGGTGCGAGAGGTGAAACGTCAATTCCCACACTGGCGTCGCTTGGGGCGAGTGATGGCACTCGCGCTCATTCTGGCCGCCATCCCGCTGCCGGGCCTGGCAGGGGAACCGGACAAGGCGGCTCCGCCGCCGGGGCTGAAGGCGTCGATCGCAAAGGCGGCGGCGTCCGGCAGCACGGCGCTCGAGCAGGCCAAGCCGACGGCACCCGACAGGGCCAAGCTTGGATCGACGTCGTTCTTCAAGAGTCCGGCCGGCATCGCGACTATCGTGGTGGTGGCCCTGGGCACCGGTTTCGCCGTCTACTCGGCGAAGCACGACCGGATCCACTCGGTGCTCCGGCAGACGCAGTAGACGAGGAGGCATGAGATGAAGAAGTGCGTGATGCTTGCCCTCCTTGTCGCGTTCGTGGCCTGCGGCAGCTTCGTCGGCGCGCAGACCCTGACCGGGACAGTGACGGGCAAGGTGACAGACGAACAGGGGGGCGTGCTCCCCGGTGTGACGGTAACACTGACGGGCCGGACCGGCTCGCAGACGCAGGTGACCGATGCCAGGGGCGAGTACCGCTTCCTTGGCCTGACCCCGGGTATCTACAACGTCAAGGTTGAACTCCAGGGGTTCCGTCCGAAGGAGCAGGCGGCCATCGACGTCGGCCTCAGCAGGACCGTCGAGGTCAACCTGGCGATGTCGGTCGGCGGCCTGACCGAGACGGTCGACGTCGTGGCCAACTCCGTCATGATCGACACGACGACGACGGCCACCGACACCAACATGTCGCAGGACCTGTTGTTCAGCATGCCGATCTCGCACAACAACCCCGCCGTCAGCATCCTGGCGTACATGCCGGGCGTGACCGACGGGTCGGCGTTCGGCGGCGCGTCGGACGGCGCCAACTCGCTGATGCTCGACGGCGTCGACACGCGCGACCCGGAGGGCGGCACGGCCTGGACCTTCTACAACTACAACATCATCGACGAGATCCAGGTCGGCGGCCTCGGCCAGGCGGCCGAGTACGGCGGGTTCACCGGCGCGGTCGTCAATACGATCACCAAGTCGGGCGGCAACCGCTTCTCCTCGCTGTCCGAGTACCGCTACACGAACAGCAACAGTTTCTTCTCGAGCAGCAACATCAACGCCGATTGGGTCGCCTTGAATCCGGCACTGGGCGCCACGACGCAAGTGCTGAGCATGAAGGACTACACGGTGCAGCTCGGCGGGCCGATCAAGAAGGACAAGATCTTCTTCTTCGCCAGCATCCAGCGGTACCAGATCGCCCAGTACAACCCGCCGGTCAGGACCGAGATCAGCCCGCGCTTCAACCTCAAGATGACCTTCCAGCCGACGGCGAACGACAACATCATCGCCTCGCTGCAGTACGACCAGTACAACCAGACTGGCCGGACCGGGAACATCCCTGGCTACGCGGTCAGCAACCACGACCAGACGATCGACCAGGATTCGCCCGAGATCATCTACAACGTGCAGTACCGCAGGGTGTTCAACGCCTCCACCTTCCTCGAGGGGAAGTTCACGGGGTGGTGGGGCTACTACGACCTCAACCCGGTGAGCCAGGCGCCCACGCACTACGACGGCGGCACCGGCGTGTACTCGGGCGGCGCGGGATACGCGGCCCAGTACGACCGGACGCGGAACCAGATGAACGCGTCGCTGTCGAAGTACGCGCAGTTCGCCGGCACGCACAACTTCAAGTTCGGGGCCGAAATCGAACGCAGCTCCATCCGGGACCGGCTTCACTACACCGGCGACCTGGGTGTCATGTACTACGATTACTACGGCGCCCCGTCCAGCGCGTACGGTTACTCGTACGACCTCCAGGGCAAGAACAAGCGGGAGTCGTACTACGCGCAGGATCAGTGGAAGGTGATCAACCGCCTGACGCTGAACCTCGGCCTGCGCGTGGACCACGTGGCCGGCGAGGCCACGACGACCGGCGCGACGCTCTACAACACCTGGTCGTACGGCCCGCGCCTCGGGTTCGCCTACGATCTGAGCGGCAAGGGCACCTCGGTCATCAGGGGCTACTACGGCAAGCTCTATGACGGCGCGGTGTTCTCGTCGTGGAGCCGGGCCGTTCCGGGCCTGAGCCCGAACCTCCGCTACCTGTATGATTCGGAGACGAGTTCTTACTATCTGTACAGCTCGACCGAGAAGCAGTACACGGTCGACACCAGCAACATCAAGCACCCCGAGGTCACCGAGTGGAACGCCTCGTGGGAACAGCAGTTCATGAAGCAGTTCAAGCTGACGGTCACGGGGATCGCCCGCGACTGGCACAACTTCGTGAACTCGGTGATCCCCGACGCGATCTGGTCCGCCCAGTCGCGGGACGTGTCAGGGTGGCCGTCGGCCTCCGGGATTCCGAACCCGGTGCCTGGCGTCACCACCGTGCCGTATTACAGGTGGACGAATCCGGAAAGCGTGCCGCAGTTGCGGATCCAGAACACGGACTCGGTCACCTACAACATCGACGGGAGTCCGGTGGTGGCCACCGGAGCACGGAGTTACCGGGGCCTGATGTTCGTGCTCGAGCGCGCCCAGAAGAACCGGTGGCAGGCGCAGTTCTCCTGGGTCATCTCGAGGACCCAGGGCACGATCAGCAACAGCACCTACGCCGGCATTTCGAGCGGACAGTTCGAGACGCCGAACGGGATCCTGGTCAACAACCAAGGGAACACCGACTACGATAGACGCCACATGGTCAGGCTGTTCGCCGGCTACCAGATTCCGAAGATCGAGGTGTCGGTCAACGGCTACTGGCGCTTCGAGTCCGGCTGGCCAACGGCGCCATACTTGCGCATCCCGTCGACAGAGTACGACGCCGAGGGGAACGTGGTGCCGGTCACCAACTGGACGGGCACCATCAACCAGAACATGCAGCCGCGCGGCGTCTCGCCCTTCGTGCTGCCTTCGTACACGCAGACGGACCTGCGGCTCGAGAAGGTGTTCACTTACGGCGTCAACCGGTTCGGCATCTACTTCGACCTGATGAACGCCTTCAACCAGAACTCGATACAGGGAATATTGACGCGGTATCCCTACCAGTCCCTCGCCAATCCCTTCACGGGAGACTCGCAGAGGGTGTACACGACGATGCCGACGTCACAGCAGAGCGCGCGTCAGATCACGCTCGGCGTCCGCTGGTCGTTCTAGTTCCGTTGAGCGAACTGGCGCCGCCGCGGCGGCGCCAGGCGCCTTGTCGCCCCGGGGGCCGCTGGGTCTCCGGGGTTTTTCTTGTACGCTGTGGCTATGACCACCTGGACGATCGCCGGCGCCGACGCCGGCTCCCGCCTGGACGCCTGGCTGGCGGCGCGCCCGGAAATCGGGTCGCGGGGCAGGGCGCGCGACGCCGTCGAGTGCGGCAAGGTGTTCCTCAACGGCGCGGAGCTCACCTACGCGGATGCCGCGCGGCGACTGCGGCCGGGCGACCTCGTCGGCTTCTGGTCCGACAGGCCGGGCAGCGCGCGGCCACGAAGCCGCGAGGTGGTCGCGGCCCGGTCGGCGCTTCGCATCGTGTATCGGGATCCGCACCTGCTCGTGGCCGACAAGCCGCCGGGCTGGCTGGTCGAGCCGTTGCCGGGGAACGCGCCCCCGGAGGTCACGCTGCTCGACATGGTAGGGGACCTCTTGCGATCGGAAAAGAGGATCCGGCCCTACGTCGTGCATCGCATCGACCGTGACACCAGCGGCCTGGTGCTGTTCGCCCTCACTCCGGCCGCGCGGGACACGCTCAAGCGGCAGTTCGAGAAGCGCACGCCGACGCGCGCCTACCTGGCCGTGGTCAACGGCACGCCCGAGCCGCCGAGCGGCACCTGGCGGGATCTGCTCGTCTGGGACAGCGAACGGCTGATCCAGAAGCGGGCCCACGCGCAGGAGGAACGCGCGAAGGACGCGGAGGCGCGCTACCGCGTCGTCGAACGCTTCGCCTGGCAGTCGCTCGTCGAAGTGTCGCTCGTGACCGGCAAGCGGAACCAGATTCGCGTGCAGGCCGGCTCTCGGGGTCATCCGCTGGTCGGCGAGCGGCAGTATCGCTTCGGCCGTCCGCGCGACGAGGCGCACGAGCCGGCGTTCGGCCGCCAGGCGCTGCACGCCGCCCGCCTCGGGTTCACGCACCCGGCCACGAGACGCCACGTCGAATTCACGGCCGACCTGCCCGGGGACATGGAGGCTCTGTTGCGGATGCTCCGGGGCGCGCGGGACCGGACCCTGCCGGCCCGTGGAGGTCGTCGGGCGACGGGTATAGACTGATGAGTTGAGAGCCGAGGTGACGATGGCCGTGCGCCGGATCCTGATGGTGGCGTCTGAAGCGGTGCCGTTCGCCAAGACCGGCGGGCTCGGCGACGTGGCCGGCGCGTTGCCCCTGGCGCTGGCCCGGCTGGGCCACCAGGTGACCCTGGTGGTGCCGCGCTACCGGGGCGCCGCCGGCGGCATCATCGCCGGGCGCGAATCGATCGCCCTCGGCGGCCGCACATTCGACGTCACGTTCCTCGAGCACGCGCTCGGCGATCGCGCCCGGGCCGTCCTGGTGGACTGCGCGGAACTCTACGATCGCCCGGAACTCTACGGCCCCGGCCACACGGACTATCCGGACAACGCCGCACGGTTCGCCGTCCTGGCGCGTGCCGCCCTGGAGTTCGGCGCGCGCGACGGGACCGGCCCCGACATCGTCCACGCGCACGACTGGCAGGCCGGCCTCGCCCCCGCCTACCTGAAGACCCGGCTCGCCGACAGGGCGGGGCTCGGGCGCGCCGCCGCCGTGTTCACGATTCACAACCTCGCGTTCCAGGGCCTCTTCCCGCCGGCCTGGATGCCGGCCGTGGACCTGCCGTGGGAGACGTTCGGCATCGACGGCGTCGAGTTCTGGGGCAAGCTCAGTTACCTCAAGGCGGGGATCAATTTCAGCGAGATGGTGACGACGGTCAGCCCGAAATACGCGAAGGAGATCCAGACGCCGGAGTTCGGCTTCGGCTTCGACGGCATCCTGCGAAGGAAGAGCCGCCATCTGCGCGGCATCCTCAACGGGATCGACGTGGACGCCTGGGACCCGCGCACCGACCCGTATCTGCCGGCGCCCTACGGGCCCGACACACTCGAAGCGAAAAGCGCCTCGAAACGCGCGCTGTTCGAGGCGGTCGGATGGCCGGCGGCCGGGCCGGCGCCCGACCGGCCGGTCGTCGGGATGGTCTCCCGCCTCGTGGACCAGAAGGGGTTCGACCTGGTGGCGGCGCTGGGCGACGATCTGCTCGCCCTCGACGCGACGTTCGTCCTGCTGGGCAGCGGCGAGCCCCGATACCAGGACATGTGGCGCTCGCTCAGCGAGCGCGCGCCGGACCGGGTGGCCTGCCGCTTCGTCTTCGACGAGCGCCTCGCGCACCTGGTCGAGGCGGGCGCCGACATCTTCCTGATGCCGTCGAGGTTCGAGCCCTGCGGCCTCAACCAGATGTACAGCCTGCGCTACGGCACCGTGCCGGTCGTGCACGCGGTCGGCGGTCTCGACGATACCGTTGACGCCTGGAATCTCCGGACGGGGGAGGGGACCGGGTTCAAGTTCGGCGCCTATACACCGGACGCGCTTCGGGGTACGTTACAGAAGGCGCTGGACTTGTGGCACAAGCCGAAGGCGTGGCGGGCCCTCCAGCGCGCGGGAATGGCGAAGGACTTCTCCTGGGACGCGTCGGCCGCCGAATACGCCGGCGTGTACGAGTCGGCGATCCGGGCGCGGGAGAAGGCCGAGCCGCGCGGATGAGTAACGCCCGCCCCCGGACGTGAATCTCTGAGACAATGGGAAGTCGAGCCGCCGGGGTGGCGCGCTCTCGACGCGCAGAAGGAGTTGTGATGGCATCCGAGTTGATTCAGACGGCGACCGATGCGTCATTCGAAGAGCTGGTCAAGTCGCCAACGCCCGTCCTCATCGATTTCTGGGCCGAGTGGTGCATGCCGTGCAAACGGATCGCGCCGACAGTCGATCAGCTCGCCGCCGAGTATGCCGGCAAGCTGACCGTCGCCAAGATGAACATCGACGAGAACCCCAGCGTGCCGACCCAGCTCGGCATCCGCGGGATTCCGACGCTGATGCTCTTCAAGGGCGGCACGCTCGTCGACAGCGTCGTCGGCGCGGTCGACAAGGGCACGCTCAAGAAGATGATCGACAACCACGTATAACCGGGCATCATCAATGGGCGACGCGCGAAACGTCATCATCATCGGGTCGGGCCCGGCGGGCCTGACAGCGGCGATCTACTCGGCGCGCGCCAACCTCGGGCCGATGCTCATCGAGGGGTTCGACGCCGGCGGCCAGCTCATGCTGACGACAGCGGTCGAGAACTATCCCGGCTTCAGCGACGGCGTAATGGGCCCCGATCTGATGGGCTCGATGCGCGCGCAGGCCGAGCGGTTCGGGACCGAGTTCGTCCAGGGGACGGTGACCGGGGTCGACTTCAGGAAGCGGCCGTTCACGGTGACGACGGAGACGGCCAGCTACCGCGCTCGCGCCGTCATCGTCGCCACCGGGGCGTCGGCGCGCCTGCTCGGCCTGGCGTCCGAGCGCCAGCTGATGGGCCGCGGCGTGTCGACCTGCGCGACGTGCGACGGGTTCTTCTACCGCCATCGGCCGATCGCCGTCGTCGGCGGCGGCGACTCCGCGCTCGAGGAGGCGATCTTCCTCGCCAAGTTCGCGTCGAAGGTGACGCTCATCCACCGGCGCGACGCCCTGCGCGCGTCGAAGATCATGCAGGAGAGGGCCAGGGCCAACCCGAAGATCGAGTACCGCTGGAACTCGGTGGTCGAGGAGGTCGTCGGCGGGGACGGCGGCGCCGTGACGGCGCTGTCGCTGCGCGACACGGTGACCGGCGAGCGGAGCCGGCTGCGCGTGGACGGGGTGTTCGTGGCGATCGGGCACACGCCGACCACGTCGCTGTTCGCCGGCCAGCTCGAGATGGATGCCAACGGATACCTGGTCACGCACGACGGGACGTTGACCAGCGCGCCTGGAGTGTTCGCCTGCGGGGACGTGCAGGATCACGTGTACCGCCAGGCGATCACGGCGGCCGGGACCGGCTGCATGGCCGCGCTCGACGCCGAGCGGTTCGTCGAGGCCGAACTTCACGCCGAGCGGGCCGCCGCCGTCGCCTCTCGGCAGGGCTGAAGCGCCGGCCTACCTCGCACTTCGTATTTCGTACTTCGTAACTTCGCGCCTGGTAGGCTCTGTCTCTACCCCTCGATCCACCCGCCTCCCAGCGTTTCGTCTTCGTCGTAGAAGACCACGGCCTGCCCCGGGGTGATCGCCGGCTGGGGCCGCTCGAACCGCACGCGCACCCGGCCCCCGCCGAGCGGCTCGAGCGTCGCCGGCGCCGCGGGATGGCGGTAGCGGATCTGCGCGCTGGCCGCGATCGGGCCCGACGGCTCGCCTCCGGCAATCCAGTTCACGCCCGCGGCCTCCAACGTCGTCCGATCCAGCTGCGGCCGCGGCCCGACGACCACCGTCTGCGTGGCCGCGTCGATCCGGAGCACGTACAACGGCGTCGCGGAGGCGACGCCGAGCCCCTTGCGCTGGCCGACGGTGAAGCGGTGAATACCGTCGTGCCGCCCGAGGGCGCGGCCGCTCGCGTCCACGATGAGGCCGGGCGGAATGGGGGAGGGCGCCCGCTGCTCCACGACGGCGGCGTAGTCGTTGTCGTGCACAAAGCAGATCTCCTGGCTGTCCCGCTTCTCGGCCACGCGCAGACCCAGCTCCCTGGCCCGCTCCCGCACCTCGGTCTTGCGCAGTTCGCCCAGAGGAAACACCGCGTGGGCCAACTGTTCCTGCGTCAGCGAGAAGAGGAAGTACGACTGATCCTTGGCCGGATCCACGCCGCGCAACAGCCGCCAGCGTTCGGCGTCCGCGTCGCGGACCACTCGCGCGTAGTGCCCCGTCGCGACCGCCTCGGCGCCGAGCGCGGCCGCGCGGTGGCGCAGCTCCGCGAACTTCAGCTCGCTGTTGCAGTGGGCGCAGGGCAGCGGCGTGCGGCCGGCCAGGTACTCGCCCACGAAGTTGGCGACCACCGTCTCCTGGAACCGGCGCTCGAGATTGACGATGTAGTGCGGGATGCCGAGGGCGGCCGCGACGCGGCGGGCGTCGTTGAGGTCGTCGAGCGTGCAGCAGGATCCAAAAGCGGCGCGCCCCTCGCCCTGGTCGTAGAGCTGCATCGAGAGGCCGATGACGTCCCACCCTTCTTGCGCGAGCAGGGCGGCGGCCACCGAGGAATCGACGCCTCCCGACATGGCGACCACGATGCGCCGTGGCGCTCCCCTGGACATGATCCCCATCATCGCACGGCGCGGAGCCGCCGCACGACGGCCGGCAGCACGGCCAGCACGCGGTCGATCTCGTCGGGCGTCGTGGTCGATCCCAGGCTGAACCGGATCGACGACTGCACGCGGCCCGGCTTCAGCCCCATCGCGCGCAGGACATGTGACGGCTCGAGCGTGCCGGACGAGCAGGCCGACCCGGTGGACACCGCGATGCCCTCGAGGTCGAGGGCGATCAGCAGCGACTCGGCCTCTACGCGGTCGAACGCGATGTTGGTCGTGTTCGGCACGCGCGCCGCGCCTCCGGCATTCACGCTCGTGCCGGGCACCGTCTCCAGGATGCCCGCCTCGAGGCGAGCGCGCAGGGCGCCGATCCGCGCGGCGTCGGCCGCGAGCGTGGACAGCGCCAGCCGGGCGGCCACGCCCATGCCGACAATCGCGGGCACGTTCTCGGTGCCGGCGCGGCGGTTACGCTCCTGGCGCCCCCCGGTGATCACCGCGGCGAGCGGCGTGCCTCGGCGGATCCAGAGCGCGCCCACGCCCTTCGGGCCGCCGAACTTGTGGGCCGCCACCGACAACAGATCCACGCCGAGCGCCGCGACGTCGACAGGGATTTTGCCGGCGGCCTGCACCGCATCGGTGTGACAGAGGGCGCCGCTGCGCCGGGTCAGGGCCGCCATCTCGGCGACCGGCTGGATGACCCCCGTCTCGTTGTTGGCGGCGATGATCGACACCAGCGCCACGTCCGGGCCCAAAGCGGCTTCGAGCGCCGACGCCGTCACGAGGCCGTCAGCGTCGACTGGCAGGACCGTCACCGGCCGACCGCCACGGCCCAGTGCCTTCGCGGTGATGAGAACGGCCTCGTGCTCGACGGCGCTGACCACCAGTCTCGGGCGGGCGGGGCGGGCGGCCTCCAGGGCCCCGCGCAGCGCGATGTTGTCCGACTCCGTGCCGCCGGCGGTGAACACGACATCGCCGGGCTCGGCCCCGATCAGCCGGGCCACGTCCGTCCGGGCGTCGTCGATTGCCGCCTTGGCGCGCTGGCCGAACGCGTGGATGCTCGACGCGTTGCCGAACTCCTCGCGCAGCGCCCGCGTCATGGCCTCGACCACGCCGGGCGCGGGTGGGGTGGTGGCGTTGTGATCGAGGTAGATTCGGGTGGTCATGCGTGCTGACTGAGGCGGCCTCCCGATCATAGCATTGCCTCACGGCCCGCCGGCCGGAGGCGGGTCGCGATACGGCCCGGACAGGTGTGGACAACCCGGGATCCCTCCCATATACTGGCCGGAGTTCTCTGCATTACCATGCGCACGGCCGCCGCGCCGATGGGCAGGGCTTCCTGAGCGGGCCAGCTCGGCGGGCCGCAGTGCCGGAGGGACAACATGTGGAAGCGTGACGAGAGCGTCAAGCCGCCGCCCGGACGTGAAAACCCGCAGCCGGCCGCGCCGGTCGGGTACTCGGGCGCCGTGGGAGGGCAAGTTCCGGACGCTGACGTGCGGCGGCACGGGGGGGCCGGGGACATGATCAATATCGGACAGTCGGTCGTCATCAAGGGCGAGCTGAACGGCAGCGAGGACCTGACGGTCGAAGGGTACGTGGACGGGCGGATCGAGCTGAAGGACCACGTGCTCACGATCGGCCCGCACGGCCGCATCAAGGCCGAGATCTTCGCCAAGGAAGTCGTCGTGCTGGGGAAGGTGACCGGCAACGTGACGGCCAGCGAGAAGGTGGACATCCGCGACAACGGATCGGTCGACGGGAACATCGTCGCGCCGCGGGTGGCGATCGCCGAGGGCGCGCACTTCCGCGGCAGCGTGGACATGCAGCGCAAGCCGGACGCCGTCAAGCCGACTGACTCGCCGAAGACCGAGGTCAGGCCGGCCGCTCCGGCCGCTCCGGCCGCGAACGCTCCCGCGCCGAACGTACCCAAGTCGTAGCCCGCGCACCGCGACAGAAATTGTCTCGACGGCCGGGCGGCCGCGTCCGTGACGCCCTGCCCGGCCCGCGCATTCCAAGCGAGGGTGTCCCGTGTCCGGTGTTGGGAAGGTCACCGGGTTCCTGTCCCGCCTGAGCCGCGGGCG
Source organism: uncultured Acidobacteriota bacterium (assembly GCA_963717945.1). Classification (GTDB taxonomy): domain Bacteria; phylum Acidobacteriota; class Vicinamibacteria; order Vicinamibacterales; family Fen-181; genus FEN-299. The sequence goes on from CAVQXT010000007.1 coordinate 1,492,642, forward strand.
AGATCCCGCAGATGAGCCGGAGACGGGTCCGGCGGCGGGCGCGGAGCCCGAGCCGGAGGTTTCGACCAAGACGCTGCGGAAGTTCGTCACCGCGGTCCGGCAGTCCCCGTCGCCGGCGCTGCTCGACCTGGGGCCGGTGGTGGGGTCGAACATCCAGTACTTCGGCGAACGGCTCGGCTGCAAGGTGTTCGTCGAGGACATCTTCGACGACCTCGATCGCTTCGAACGGGAGGGCCGGGTGGCCGAGCTGCCGGCGTTCCTCGACACGCGGTTTCCCCAGGCGCGGCAGAGCGTGGACGGGATTCTCTGCTGGGACCTGTTCGACTTCCTCGATCGCCGGGCGTCGCAGGTGGTGGCCGCCCACCTGATGCGCGTCCTGAAGCCGGATGGCGCGCTGTTCGGCATGTTCTCGACCGACCATCCCGCCGAGGCCCGGTTCACCAAGTTCGTCGTCGTCGACGACGACACGCTGCGCCATCGCCCGTACTCGACGCGGCGGATGCGCCAGGCGGTCATGCAGAATCGCGACATCGGGCAGCTGTTCGGACAGCTCCGCGTGTCGGACCTGTTCCTGCTGCACAGCAAGGTGCGCGAGATCCTGTTTCGCAAGCCGGGCTACCTGTTCAACCCGTAAGGGGGTGTCCCGTATCATGCGCCCAGTGGTCGCCCTCCTCACCGATTTCGGCGTTCGTGATCATTACGCGGGCACGATGAAGGGGGTCATCCTCGGCATCTGCCCGGAGGCCACCCTCGTCGACATCACGCACGACGTGCCGCCCCACGACGTCCTGACGGCCTCGCTCGAACTCGCGGCCTCTTACAAGTTCTTTCCGTCCGGGACCATATTTCTCGTCGTCGTGGATCCGGGCGTCGGATCGGCGCGCCGCCCGCTCGCCGCCGAGGCGGGCGACTACCGGTTCGTGGCCCCGGACAACGGGGTGCTGTCGGCGGTGTTCAAGGAGCTCCCGCCGCGGCGCGTCGTCGAGCTCTCCGAGCGCCGCTTCGCCCGGCCGACCGTCAGTCACACGTTCGAGGGGCGCGACCGCTTCGCGCCGGCGGCGGGCTGGCTGGCCAAGGGCACCGAGATGAAGGCGCTGGGCCGCACCCTGACCGAGTACCTGCGCCTGGCGATCCCGGACCCGGTCGCCACCGACACGGAGGTACGCGGGGAAGTGCTGCGCGTGGATCGGTTCGGCAACCTGATCACCAACATCGACCGCCGGGCGTTCGACCGCCTGGGGCGGCTCGGCGAAGTGATGCTCGAGATCCGCGCCGGCGACCACCTGGTCGGCCGGATGGTGACCTCCTACGCGGAGATCGCGCCCGACGAGGTGTGCAGCCTCTTCGGCAGTACCGAACACCTGGAGATCGCGGCCCACGCCGCCAGCGCGGCCGACACGCTTTGCCTCGGCCGCGGCGCCGCCGTGACCGTGGTCCGGACGCCATCATGAACTTCGACCTCACCGACGACCAGCGCCTGCTCGAGGAAAGCGTCCGCGAATGGGGGGCGCGCGAGGTGTCCCCGCGCATTCGCGATCTCGACCGGCAGCACCGCTTCGATCCGGCGATCCTCGCGCAGATGGCCGACCTCGGCCTGCTCGGCGCCTCGATCCCCGCCGAGTTCGGCGGCAGCGGGACCGACTACATCGGTTTGGGCCTGGCGTGCGAGGAACTGGAGTACGTCGACACCTCGCTGCGCGTCATTCTGTCGGTCCACGTGGGCCTCAACAGCCTGACCCTGCTCTCGTGGGGCACCGACGATCAGAAGCGCCGCTATCTCGTGCCGCAGGCCGAAGGCCGCGCGATCGCCACCTTCGGCCTCACCGAGCCCGCCGCCGGGAGCGACGCCAGGGGCATCCAGACGGTGGCGGTGAAGAAGGGCGACCGGTACCTCCTCACGGGCGAGAAGATGTGGATCTCGCTCGCCGACGTCGCCGACAACTTCCTGGTGTTCGCCTGGTCGGACCTCGAGAAGAAGAAGCGGCGCGATCCGTCGGGCATGTCGGCGTTCGTTGTCGAGCGGTCGTTCAAGGGGTTCAGCAGCGGGACGCTCAAGGAGAAATGGGGCATCCTGGCGGGCAACACCGGCTTCTTCAAGATGGAGGAGGTCGAGGTCCCGGCCGAGAACGTCGTCGGGAGGCCGGGCGAGGGGTTCAAGATCGCGATGTTCGCGCTCGACCAGGGGCGCTACACCGTGGCGGCCGGCGCGACCGGGCTCATCCGCGCGTGCCGCGACGCGTCGGTGAAGTACGCGCGGGAGCGCACCACGTTCGGCTCGGAGATCGGGCGGCACCAGCTGGTGAAGGAGATGATCGCCCAGATGGAGTCCGACTACCAGGCGGCGCGGCTGCTCTGGCTGCGGGCCGGCTGGATGAAGAACCTGGGCCGGCGGTGCACGCGCGAGACGAGCCTGGCCAAGTGGTTCGCGACGGTGGCGTCCGAGCGCGCCGCGAGCGACGCGGTCCAGGTGCACGGCGCCAACGGCTACTCGGACGAGTACCCCGTCGGCCGCTTCTATCGCAATTGCAAGGGAGCGGTGATCTACGAGGGCACCCGCGAGATCCACAAGCTGATGCAGGCCGATTACGTGCTCGGCTATCGCGAAGATCGGCCTGCCCGGTGCGCGCTCCCGCCGTTCGGCGGCGACGCTCCCGCCGCCCGCTGACCGACGCGCATGTTGGCGGAAGCCAGCCCGGCCGATGATGATAGAGTTGACGGTGTGGAGAGGTTGACGGTCTCGCCCACCGACCCCGAGCCCCGCGTCCTGGCCGGGGCCGCCCACGTGCTGTCGCACGGCGGGCTCGTGATCTTCCCGACCGACACCCTGTACGGACTGGCCGCCGATCCCCGGGACCCCGCGGCGATCGACCGCGTGTTCCTTCTCAAGGGACGGGCAGCCGGACAAGCGCTCCCCCTCATCGCCGCCGACCTCGATCAAATCGAGCGTTCGCTTGGCGACATCTCGGAGGCGACGAGACAGCTCGCGCGACACTTCTGGCCCGGGCCGCTCACGCTCATCGTCGGGGCGGGCCCCCACGTCGCCGCGGCGGCGCTCGGAGACGCCGGAACGGTGGCCGTGCGCGTGCCGGCCCACGCCGTCGCGCGCGGCCTGAGCGGCAGCCTCGGGTTTCCCGTCGTGGCGACGAGCGCGAACCGATCGGGGAGCCCGGCGCCGGCCACGGCCGACGCCGCGGTGGAGGCCCTCGGCGGCGGCGTGGACGTCGTACTCGACGCCGGGCCGGTCGCCGGCGGCGCGGCTTCGACGATCGTGGACGCCAGGGGAGACGACGTCAGGTTGCTCAGGGCGGGGGCGATCCCGTTCTCCCGCGTGCTGGAGGCGCTGTGAGGCCCGAGCGCGCCGCCCTGGTCGGGCTCATCACCGGTCCCGTGCGGCGCCTGGATGCCGAGCGATCGCTCGACGAGCTGGGCGGCCTGGCCACCACCGCCGGCGCCGCCGTCGCCCTGCGCGTGCTGCAGGAACGCGTCCGCCCGGACGCCGGGACGTTTCTCGGCAGCGGCAAGCTCGCGTCGCTGGCCGTGGCGTGCGACGAGGCCGACGTGGAGCTGGTCGTCTTCGACAACGAGCTGACGCCCGCCCAGCTGCGGCAGATCGAAGCGCGGCTGGAGCGCAAGGTCGTCGACCGCACGCAGCTGATCCTCGACATCTTCGCGGCGAGGGCCCGCACCAGGGAAGGGAAGCTGCAGGTCGAACTGGCCCAGCTCAAGTACCTCATGCCGCGGCTGGTCGGCGGCAGCGACTACCTCTCGCGCCTCGGGGGCGGGATCGGCACGCGCGGCCCGGGCGAAACGAAGCTCGAAGCCGACCGCCGGAAGATCCGCCAGCGAATCAGCCATCTGAATGGGCAACTGGAGGACGTGCGGCGGCGACGAGCGCAGCTGCGCGAGCGGCGGCACAAGGCGTCGCTCCCGACCGTGGCGCTGGTCGGCTACACCAACGCGGGAAAGACGACGCTGTTCAACCTGCTGGCGGGCGAGCAGGCGACCGTGTCCGACGCGTTGTTCGTGACGCTCGACCCGCTGGTTCGCCGGGTTCGCCTGGCCGACCGCCGCGAGCTGCTGGTGTCGGACACCGTCGGGTTCATCGAGCGTCTGCCGCACACGCTGGTGGCCGCGTTTCGCGCGACGCTCGAAGAGGTGGTCTCGGCCGACCTGCTGCTGCACGTCGTCGACGCCGCGACGCCCGGGATGGATCGGCGCGTCGCGGCTGTCCGGCGCACGCTCGAGGAGGTCGGCGCCGGCACGGTAGCCACGCTCGACGTGTTCAACAAATGCGACCTGCTCGACCGGGCCGATCTCGAGCGCCTGCAGAGGCGCGAGCCCGAGGCGTCGAGCGTCTCGGCCGCCACCGGCTTCGGCCGCGCGGAGCTCGTTGACGCGATCTCCGCCCGCCTCGGCCTCGACACCTGCCGACTGGTGGTCACCCTGGATCTCGCCGTGGAGGCAGACAGGCGGAAGCTGGCGCAGATCTACCGGTTCGGCCGCGTGGAGCAGCAGGCGGAGTTCGAGGGCCGCGCCCGGATCGAGGCGGAGGTCCCGAGGCGGCTTTGGGAGCGGCTGCAGCAGGGAGGCCAGGATGTCGAGGCGTGACGTGGCACGCCTGGCTGTCGTGCTGGCCGCCGCGCTGATCGCCGGGTGCGCGCCGAAGACCGCGCCCCCGCCGTCGAGCCCCACGCTCAGGTACCCGGACTTCGTGTTCCCGGCGGCGCCAGAAGCGCTGGCGCGAACGAGCCTGGCCGAACGGGTGCAGCGCGGATGGCTGGCGCTCCAGGCGGGAGACACCGCCCGCGCGAGGCGCGAGTTCTCCGCGGCGTTACAATCGAACGCGGCGTTCTATCCTGCCGAGACCGGGCTGGGGTACGCCAGCCTGGCCGACAGGGACTACGCGGGCGCGGTCGATTCATTCGGGCGGGCCCTCAGCCAGGCTCCCCGATACGTGCCGGCGCTGGTCGGCAGGGGCGACGCGCTGGCCGGGGCGGGCCGGCGCGACGAAGCGATTGGCGATCTCGAGGCCGCGGTGGCGGCGCGTCCCGAGCTCACCGACGTGCGCCGGCGGCTGGACGTGCTGGTCTTCCGGCACCAGCAGGAGACGCTGCAGGCGGCGCGCGCGGCCGCCAGCGCCGGCCGCCTCGACGATGCGGCGGCCGCCTACCAGCGGGCGATCACGCGCTCGCCGGATTCGGCGCTGCTCTACAAGGAGCTGGCCGGGGTCGAACGTCGGCAGGGCAGGACCGATCTGGCGGTGGAGCATCTTCGAAAGGCGGTCTCGCTCGACCCGTCCGACGCCCGAGCGTTCGTGCAGTTGGGGGAGGTTCTGGAAGCGGAGCGCGACGATGGCGCGGCCGCTGACGCGTACGGAAGGGCCGCCACCCTGGAGCCGGGAGCGGAACTCTTCGCGCGCGCGGCGGCGGCGAGGGCCATGGCGGGCGTCTCGCGCCTGCCCGGGCCGTTCCAGGCGATGGCGAAGGCGGCCCGGATCACGCGCGGCGACCTGGCCGCGCTGCTGGGGGCCCGGCTCGGCGCGCTGCTCGACTCGGCGCCGCGTCGCGACGTCGTCGTCGTGACCGACGTGACCGGGCACTGGGCGGCTTCCTGGATCGCGGCCGTGATGAGGGCCGGCGTCATGGAGCCATACCCGAACCACACGTTCGGCCCCGACGACGTGGTGTCGCGCCTCGGTCTCGCGCGGGCCGCGAGCCGCGTGCTCGAACTGCTGGCCGCCAGGCGGCCCCAACAGGCGCGAGAGTGGCTGGAGGCGCGGCCGCAGATTGCGGACGTGCCGCCCGGCCATCTCGGCTACCCGGCCGCGGCGCTCGTCGTCGGCGCCGGCGTGATGCCGCTCGTCGACGGCGCCGACTTCGAACCGTCGCGCCCGGTGTCTGGCGCCGAAGCGATCGACGTCGTGACCCGTCTCGAGGGACTAGTCCGATGACCAAGTGGACCGTCGCCAACCAGCTGACATTGCTTCGGATGCTGCTGATTCCGGCCTTCGTGATCCTGGTCGTGTATGGCAAGCCGGGCTGGGCGCTGGTCACCTTCGTCGTCGCCGGAATCACCGACGGCCTCGACGGGCTCATTGCGAGGCGCGCCGGGCAGAAGACGAGCCTGGGCGCGTGGCTCGACCCGATGGCGGACAAGCTGCTCCTGGTCACCACCTTCGTCGTGCTGACCGTGCCCGGCACCGATCTGGTGAACCGGTTCCCGTTCTGGCTGACGATCCTCGTGATTACGAGGGACGTCGTCATCGTGACCACCGTGGCGATCGTGACCGCGGTGATGGGCGTCAGGACTTTCCGCCCCTCGATTTACGGGAAGGCCGCGACGGGCGTCTACCTCGTGTCCTGCGTCGTGCTGATGTGGTTCAACTACCTCGGCCGCACGTCGGTGCTCGTCGACATCGGGGTCTGGGCGTCGCTCGCGATCACGCTGGTCTCCGGCTTCCACTACATCGCGCACGCCGCGCGCATCATCAACACGCCTTCGGCGGCCGATTCCCAGCGGAAGCCTCAGGCGCCGAGTTTCCCCCTGAAGTAGGCGATGGTCTGCCCGAGCCCCCGCTCGAGGTCCACCTTCGGCTCCCAGCCGAGCAGGGTTCGCGCCCTCGTGATGTCGGGCTTCCGGACCTTGGGGTCGTCCACCGGCAGGTCGCGGTAAACGAGCCGGCTGCCCGAGCCGGTCATGCGGATGATCGTGCGGGCGATCTCCTCGATGGTCAGCTCGTGGGGGTTGCCGATGTTGACCGGTTCGTGGACGTCCGCCGCCATCAGCCGGATGATGCCGTCCACCAGGTCGGTGATGTAGGTGAAGCTGCGCGTCTGCTGCCCGTCGCCGAAGACGGTGATGTCCTCGCCTCTGAGCGCCTGGGGGATGAACGTCGGCACGGCGCGGCCGTCGCTGACGCGCATGCGCGGGCCGTAGGTGTTGAAGATCCTGACAATCTTGGTGTCGAGCCCGTGGTAGCGGTGGTAGGCCATGGTGAGCGCCTCGGCGAACCGCTTGGCTTCGTCATATACCCCCCGCGGCCCGATCGGGTTCACGTTGCCCCAGTAGCTCTCGCGCTGCGGGTGCTCGAGCGGATCGCCGTACACCTCGGAGGTGGAGGCCAGCACGAACCGCGCGCGCTTGGCCTTGGCAAGGCCGAGGGCGTTGTGCGTGCCGAGGGCGCCGACCTTCATCGTTTGAATGGGCCACTGAAGGTAGTCGAGCGGGCTCGCCGGGCTGGCCCAGTGGAGGACGGCGTCGACGGGGCCGTCGACGTCGATGTAGTTGGTCACATCGTGCTTGATGAACGCGAAGTCCCGGTTCGCCAGGTGCGACACGTTTGCGACGTCCCCGGTCAGCAGGTTGTCGATCCCCACGACCGAGTAGCCGAGGTCAAGGAGGGTTTCGGAGAGGTGCGAGCCGATGAAGCCGGCGGCTCCCGTGATCACGACGCGTGGTTTGCTCATAGAGGCTCCGCTCGCTCCAGCACTTCGATGTAGACCTGATGGATCTGCCCGACCGACTGCGCCCAGGAAAACTCGCGCGCGCGGGCCATGCCGCTCTCCCGGAGCGACGCGCGCAGGGCGTCGTCGGTGAGCGCCTTGCGCATGCCCTCGGCGATCGAGGCCGGGCTGTACGGGTCCACGAGGACGGCCGCGTCGCCGACGACCTCCGGCAGCGAGGACACGTTGGAGGTCACCACCGGCGTGCCGAGGTACATCGCCTCGAGCGGCGGCAGGCCGAACCCCTCGTAGAGTGACGGGAACACGAACACGCGGGCGGCCCGGTAGAGCACGGCCAGCGTCGCCGGGGGGACGAAGCCCAGGAACCGCACGTGCTTGTGCAGCTTGTGCTGGTGCACGGCGCGCCGCAGTCCCTGGTAGCGGGAGATCTCGTCGCCGATGATCACCAGCTTGAGCGACTCGAACCGCGGCTCCCCGCGCAGCTCGCAGAACGCCTCGATCAGCCGCTCGAGGTTCTTGTGCGGCTTGATGTTCCCGACGTAGAGGGCAAACGGGTCGTTCAGCTGGTATCGGTCGCGAACCCGCTCGAAATCCTCCGCCGCGGGCGGCACGGTCAGCCGCTCGTCGATCGCGTTGTACACGACGGTCACCTTGTCGGCGGGGATCCTGAAACGCCTGAGGATGTCCTGCTTGGACGTCTCCGAGACGGTCAGCACGCGGTCCGACCGGTGCGCGGCCGTCCACATCTGGAGCCTCGCGTAGAGGTGGGCCGCGCGGCCCGACAGGTACTCCGGGAACATCAGGTGGATGCAGTCGTGGATGGTCACCACCGACCGGCAGTGGATGAGCGGCGGCAGGAAGTAGTGCGGGGAATGGAACAGGTCCACGCGCTCGAGCCTGAGCGACACCGGGATGCGCACCTGTTCCGCCACCGAGTAAGGGTCGGACGGCTCGTCGACGAGCCGGAAGTTCCCATCGGGAATCGCGATGCGGCCGCGGTCGCGCGGCCGGCAGAGCAGGATGTACTCCGTCGTCTGGTCGATGCGGGCCAGCTGGTGGACCAGGTTCCGGACGTAGGTGCCGATGCCGAAATCCTGGTACCTCCGGATGTCGATCGCGATTCGCACGGCTAATGATAGCGGAAGTCGGTCGCCTCCGGGCGACGGCCGGCCTCCCGCGCCCGGGGCGGCGAGGCGCGGGGGTCGCGCACGGTAAGTGCTTGTCCCTCAGTAGATTGACAGGCCTGTGACGTTGTGCTAACGTCGCGATTTTGGGTCCTCCTGGCGGTGGCGATCGATGCGGACGGGAGCCGAACAGGATGAAGATTGCGGTCATCGGCACCGGCTACGTGGGGCTTGTCGCCGGCGCGTGCTTCGCCGAGAACGGCAACGACGTGGTCTGCGTCGACAAGGACGCGGCGAAGCTGAGGGTCTTGAGGCGCGGGCGGATCCCGATCTTCGAGCCGGGACTCGAAGAGCTGGTCAGCCGGAACCGGGCGGTAAGACGG